>NZ_FCNY02000043.1 GCF_001544575.2 Caballeronia cordobensis | reverse complement strand
GCGCGCGCACTTCGACCACATCGTTCGAGAAATAGCGCTTGCCGCCGATGACCGTCGGAATCTCGACGACGTCGCGCTGCTGCAGCGCTTTGCCGAGTTCCGCCGCAGCGGCAGTGCCCGGGCGGAAGCTCACTTCTGTTTCGTTGGCCGGCAACGGGAATTGTGGGCGTGGATTCACGCTGACTCCTTCAAAAAAATCGGTGGTGACGGACTGCTTGCGGAGAGCATTGCCTCGCTGCCGAGGGTAGTCGCTAAACAGGATCGTTCTGCTACCTCAACCTCGACTTATGTTTTGTCTTCGGGCGCTGTTATGAAACCGGTAGAGCTTGCTCGTCACTGAACACATGTTCAATGTGATTCGATGTCGCCAACTATATATCGGAAAATATTGGCGTCAATAGTGGTTTCCCGGAGGCGAATTACGGGCATTCAGCGCAATTACAGGTATTTACCCTGAACTAATGCATTCGCCGCCCATGAACATCTGTTCAGCAATCGCCGGCGACCGATCCAACAGGATCGTCCTATCGGCCACGCGGCGGACGATGGGAAAATCGGACCATCAGGCGACATTCCAGCGACCGCGCACGATGCTAAGAATCGACGAAGTCACCAGCAGCGAAGGTTTCCCCGAGCGATGCGACGTCGCGGTGATCGGCGGCGGCATCATCGGCGTCAGCAGCGCCTATGAGCTGGCGCGGCGCGGCGTGTCGGTGGTGCTGCTCGAAAAGGGCGTCATCGGCGGCGAGCAGTCGGGACGCAACTGGGGCTGGGTGCGTCAGCAGAATCGCGACCTGCACGAGTTGCCGCTCGCGATGCAGAGCCTGCGGCGCTGGAGCGAACTCAGCGCGGAACTGGGCGAGGACGTCGGCTTTCGCAAATCCGGCATTCTGTACGGCACGGAGCAGCGTTCCGATGTCGCGCAGTGGGAAGCGTGGCTCGCCCGCGCGCGCGAAGTCGGCTTCAACAGCGAGATCCTCAGTGCGCGCGAACTCGCGTCGCGCATTCCATCGGGACGGGCGCAGTGGGCCGGCGGTCTCTGGTCGGTCACGGATGGCCGCGCCGAACCGTCGAAAGCCGCGCCGGCGATCGCGCGCGGCGCGCAACGGCTCGGCGCGAAGGTGTATCAGAACTGCGCGGTGCGCAGCCTCGACACGAGCGCCGGCCGCATTTCCGGCATCTGGACCGAACGCGGCCGGCTCGCAGCCGATACGGTCGTGCTCGCGGGCGGGGCGTGGAGCGCGCTGCTCTGCCAGCGACACGGCATCGATCTGCCCGCCATCAACGTGATGGGAACGGCGTTGCGGACCGCCGAAGCGCCGGGCGTCATCGAAGGCTGCTTCTCCGGACCGGGTTTCGCGCTGCGGCGGCGGCTGGACGGCGGTTACACCATCGCCGTGCCCGGCTACGGACGCGTGGAACTCGCGCCGCAAAACCTGCGGCATTCGGTGAAGTTCCGCGCCATGTTCCGCAGCAAGCTCAACAAGAAGCTCAAGATTCGCGTCGGACGCAGCTTCTTCCACGGACCGGAGGCCAGCGCGAACTGGCGCGACGGCGATCTCTCCCCTTTCGAGCAAACGCGTATCCTCGATCCCCGGCCGGACACCGAATGGCTCGACCGCGCCCTGCACAATGTCGCGCGCGTGTTTCCCGAACTGGCGGGCATGCGCATCGCGCACGCCTGGGCGGGCGCCATCGATACGACGCCGGATCTCGTCCCCGTCATCTCGAAGGTCGATGCGAAACCCGGCCTCGTGATCGCGTCCGGCTTCAGCGGTCACGGCTTCGGCCTCGGTCCGGGCGCGGGCCTGCTCGTGAGCCGGATCGTCACGGAGGACGCGCCGCAATTCGACATCGGCCCCTTCAGGCTCGCCCGGTTCAGCGACGGATCGGCACTGAACACCCCGCAAATGATGTAATCGAAGCCGCGAGCGACGCCTCGCCGCATCTTTGTCAGTACATTGCTTCGGTTTCCTAATCTATTAGGCGACTTTGAACACCGGCTTCGATCAGCTATAATGCAAGTATCTTTCGTAAGTCTTATATAAGACATAAGACATAAGACGTTTGACAGCAGGTCGATATCGCAATAAAATCACGCCGAAAAGAGTGCCCGGAGCAGCCTTGGCGCGCCTGGGAAAGTTTCCTTTGCAACGAATACCAACGGTCCCCCATGCTTGAAAATTTCCGCGCTCACGTAGCCGCCCGCGCCGCGCTCGGCATCCCTCCCCTGCCGCTGACGGCGCAGCAGACCGCCGAGCTGGTGGAACTTCTGACGAACCCGCCCGCCGGCGAAGAGCAAACGCTGCTCGACCTGATCACCCACCGCGTGCCCGCCGGCGTGGACGAAGCCGCCCGCGTGAAGGCGGGCTTCCTCGCCGCCGTTGCCAAAGGCGAGACCGCCTGCACGCTGATTTCCCGCGCACGCGCCACCGAATTGCTGGCTACGATGCTCGGCGGCTATAACATCCAGCCGCTGATCGAACTGCTGTCGGACGCGGAAGTCGCCGCCGTGGCCGCCGAAGGCCTGAAGAAAACCCTCCTGATGTTCGACCAGTTCCACGACGTCAAGGAACTCGCCGACAAGGGCAACGCCCACGCCCGCGCCGTGCTGCAAAGCTGGGCCGACGCCGAATGGTTCACGAGCCGTCCGGAAGTGCCGCAAAGCCTGACCATCACCGTCTTCAAGGTGACGGGCGAAACCAATACCGACGACCTCTCGCCGGCGCCGGACGCCACCACGCGCCCGGACATCCCCATGCACGCGCTGGCGATGCTGAAGAACGCCCGTCCCGGCATCACGCCGGAAGAAGATGGCAAGCGCGGCCCGGTGAAGTTCATCGAATCGCTGAAGGAAAAGGGCCACCTGGTCGCGTATGTGGGCGACGTGGTCGGCACGGGTTCGTCGCGCAAGTCGGCTACCAACTCGGTGCTGTGGTTCACGGGCGAAGACATTCCCTTCATCCCGAACAAGCGTTTTGGCGGCGTGTGCCTGGGCGGCAAGATCGCCCCGATCTTCTACAACACGATGGAAGACGCAGGCGCCCTGCCGATCGAACTCGACGTCTCGAAGATGGAAATGGGCGACGTGGTCGAACTGCGTCCGTACGAGGGCAAGGCTTTGAAGAACGGCGAAGTCATCGCCGAGTTCCAGGTCAAGTCCGACGTGCTGTTCGACGAAGTGCGCGCCGGCGGCCGCATTCCGCTGATCATCGGCCGCGGCCTGACGGCGAAGGCGCGTGAAGCGCTCGGCCTCGCGCCCTCGACGCTGTTCCGCCTGCCGCAGAATCCGGCCGACAGCGGCAAGGGCTTCTCGCTGGCCCAGAAGATGGTCGGCCGCGCGTGCGGTCTGCCGGAAGGTCAGGGCGTGCGCCCGGGCACGTACTGCGAACCGAAGATGACCTCGGTCGGCTCGCAAGACACCACCGGCCCGATGACCCGCGACGAACTCAAGGACCTCGCGTGCCTCGGCTTCTCGGCGGACCTCGTCATGCAGTCGTTCTGCCACACGGCCGCGTATCCGAAGCCCGTGGACGTGAAGACGCACCAGACGCTGCCGAACTTCATCAGCACGCGTGGCGGCATCGCGCTGCGCCCCGGCGACGGCGTGATCCACTCGTGGCTCAACCGCATGCTGCTGCCCGACACCGTCGGCACGGGCGGCGACTCGCACACGCGCTTTCCGATCGGCATCAGCTTCCCGGCCGGTTCGGGCCTCGTCGCCTTCGCGGCGGCCACCGGCACGATGCCGCTCGACATGCCGGAATCGGTGCTGATCCGCTTCAAGGGCAAGATGCAGCCGGGCGTGACCCTGCGCGACCTCGTGAACGCCATTCCGCTGTGGGCGATCAAGCAAGGCTCGCTGACGGTCGCCAAGCAAGGCAAGAAGAACATCTTCTCCGGCCGCATTCTCGAAATCGAAGGCCTGCCCGATCTGAAGGTCGAGCAAGCGTTCGAGTTGTCGGATGCATCGGCTGAGCGCTCGGCTGCCGGTTGCACGGTGCACCTGAACAAGGAACCGATCATCGAATACCTCAACAGCAACATCACGCTGCTGAAGTGGATGATCGCCCAGGGCTACCAGGACCCGCGCAGCCTCCAGCGCCGCATCAAGGCGATGGAAGCGTGGCTGGCCGATCCGCAACTGCTGCAACCGGATGCCGACGCCGAATACGCTGCCGTCATCGAGATCGATCTGGCCGACATTCACGAGCCGATCGTCGCGTGCCCGAACGATCCTGACGATGTGAAGACGCTGTCGGACGTGGCGGGCGCCAAGATCGACGAAGTGTTCATCGGTTCGTGCATGACCAACATCGGTCATTTCCGCGCCGCCTCGAAGCTGCTGGAAGGCAAGCGCGACATTCCGGTCAAGCTGTGGGTCGCGCCGCCGACCAAGATGGATCAGAAGCAACTGACCGAAGAAGGCCATTACGGCGTGTTCGGCACGGCTGGCGCGCGTACCGAAATGCCGGGCTGCTCGCTGTGCATGGGCAACCAGGCGCAGGTGCGCGAAGGCGCAACGGTCATGTCCACTTCGACCCGCAACTTCCCGAACCGTCTGGGCAAGAACACGAACGTGTATCTCGGCTCGGCGGAACTGGCGGCGATCTGCTCGCGTCTGGGCAAGATTCCGAGCAAGGAAGAGTACATGGCCGACATGGGCGTGCTCAACGCCAACAGCGGCAAGATCTATCAGTACATGAACTTCGATCAGATCGAAGACTTCAAGGAAGTCGCCGACACCGTGCAAATGTAAGCATGCTATCGGACTACGGCGAGTCGATCTCGCCGTAGCGCCACGAATGGCGTCGCAGGCCCGACCCCTGCGGCGCCATTTTTTTTGGGCCGACCGCCGATTACGCCGCGATGATGTTGCGCTCCGGCCCGTACGGGAAGCCCGTGATATTCGTCGCGCCCTGTTCGCCGACGACGAGAATATCGTGCTCACGATAGCCGCCCGCGCCGGGCAGGCCTTGCGGCAGCATGATCATCGGTTCCATCGACACGACCATGTTCGGTTCGAGCACCGTGTCGATATCCTCGCGCAATTCCAGCCCCGCTTCGCGCCCGTAGTAGTGCGAGAGCACGCCGAACGAATGGCCGTAACCGAAGGTGCGGTATTGCAGGACGCCGTATTCCGCGTAGATCTTGTTGAGCTCGCTGGCGATATCGCTGCAACGCGCGCCCGGCTTGATCAGCTTCAGGCCCGCCTCGTGCACTTCGACATTGATCTTCCACAGACGCAGATGCGCGTCGGAGCAGTGATCGAAGAACATCGTGCGTTCGAGCGCGGTGTAATAGCCCGCGATCATCGAGAAGCAGTTCAGGCTGAGAATGTCGCCCTTTTGCACCTTGCGCGTCGTGACGGGGTTATGCGCGCCATCCGTGTTGATGCCGGACTGAAACCACGTCCAGGTGTCCATCAGTTCCGAGTCGGGAAAGCGCCGCGCGATCTCGCGCACCATCGCCTGCGTCGATGCGAGCGCAACTTCGTGCTCGGGCACGCCTTCATGCACCGCCGCCGCGAGCGCCGCGCCGCCCACGTCGCACACGTTCGCGCCGTGCCGGATCACCTCGATCTCTTCGGCCGACTTGATCATGCGCATGCGCATGGTCTCAACGCCGATATCCACGAATTCGACGGACGGCAGCGCGGCCTTCAGCTTGCCGAGCATCTCGACCGGAAGCTGATCGAATTCCAGGCCCACGCGGCCCTTGTTGTCGATTTCGCCCTGCACCGCGCGGAAGAAGTTGTCGCGCTGCCAGTCCGTGTACACGACGTTGTAATCGCCGACGGTGCGCCGCCACGGCTGGCCGCCATCGATGTTCGCCGAAATCGACACGACCTTCGACTGCGTCACGACGAGCCCGTATTTGCGACCGAACGAGCAATACAGGAAGTCGGCGTAGTAGTTGATGTTGTGATACGAAGTGAACAGCACCGCGTCGATATTCTCCCGCGCCATCAGATCGCGCAGCTTGCCTTGACGGCGCGCGTATTCGGCGTCGGAGAACGTGTGTCTGGCCTTGTCGCCGTTCTCGATCCGGATGAGGTTCTCCATTTTCATGCGCTCTTCTCCTTTGAAAAGTCGGGTGATGTGAGCGAATGTTAGGAGCCTCGCGTTTTAAAACATTTCCGGATTCGACACGCAACGCAGCCGTTTTCGACATCGCGGGTAAACGACGGCAGTCTCTCCGTTGGCTATACTCGAAAAGCGCATCGACGAGGGAGCGACATCTTGCGGGTAGTGGCGGAAATACTGTTGGCGATCGCGGCGACCGGCCTCTATCTGCTGCCCGCGATACTGGCGGACCGGAAGAAACGCCGCTCCGTGCTGATGCTCGCCCTGTTCAACGTGCTGTTCGGATGGACCGTCATCGGCTGGTTTGCGGCGCTGTACTGGGCGTTTCATCCCGAGAGCGCACGGCAGCTCGCACGCATCGCGAAGAGCAACCGGCAGGCATCGGCGCGGCATACGATCGATGCCATCGTGTCGCGCTCGACGACACACCACAAAGACACGGACGCACCCGATCGCGACAAGTAACCGGCGCGATGCCTACTCGACGCGCCGCCGCGTCGAAATGGCCGAGGCCGTGGAAATGACGAGATCGGCGAAGCGCTTTTCATCGCGATCGGGCTGCCAGCGCGAGCGCGCCACCGCGATATTCACCGCGCCGATGCCGCGCCCCCGCACGTTCGTGATGGCCGCCGCCGTCGAAATGTCGCTGACGAAGTATTCGTCTTCCGTATGCGCATAGCCCTGCTTGCGAATCTGCGCGATGCGCTCCCTGATCTTGCGCGGCTGATACACGGTGGACGCCGTGTAGGGCACGAGATTCGTGCGCGCGAGAATATCGTCGATTTCGCCGTCCGTGAGCGTCGCGAGAATCGCCAGGCCCGGCGCGGTGCAATACGCGGGCAACCGCGAGCCGGTGATCACATGCGCGTTGAACACGTTGCGGCTCACGATGCGCAGCACGAACACGATGTCGGTATCGTCGAGCACGGTGAGATTGGTCGCCTCTTCCGTCTCCGAGCCGAGTTGCTGAAGATACGGCGTCGCGCGGCTCACCAGTTCGTTCGACGTGAGGTAGTGATAGGTGAAGTCGAGAAGACGCGGCGACAGCTCGTATTTGCGGCTGTCCGAATCCTTGAGGAGATAGCCCAGCGCGGACAGCGTGTACGTGAAGCGCTGCGTCGCGCTCAGGTCGAAACCCGTGATCGAAGAGATTTCCGACAGCGAAAGCTGACGCTTGCTGCCGTCGAACGCGGTGAGCACTTTCATCGCCTTTTCGACGGACTGAACGTAAAGCGAAGACGCGCTCGGGTCCGCCGGCTCGCCTTGCGGCTTCGCCGCCGGAGTCTTGCGCTTGCGCGGGGCTTTGGGCTCGTCGTTCATCGGTCTTGTTGTCGTTCGGTTCGAACCGCGAATTATCTCACCGTGCCGGCACTTTCCCCAGCCGGTCCCACGCGTCCTCGACGTTGCGCGGCAGCAGATGCTTCTTGATGCGCTCGCTCGCCGTCAGTTCGAAGCTTGCCACCGCGCGGTAATAGCGCGGCAACTGAAAGCTCGCAAGACGCTCGCGCGCCCACGCGTGCATCGTTTCCCATTCGACCGGCTCGTCCTTGAACTGGACATTGAGCAGAATATCCTGCTCGCCGATCTCCGACGCCACGCCGATCGCCGCGCTCGCGCGGATCGCCGGATGCGCCGCGAACACGCGCTCGATTTCCCACGCGGACACGTTTTCTCCGCGCACGCGCATGCTGTCCGTCTGCCTGCCGATGAAGTACAGATCGCCGTCGGCGTCGCGGCGCGCGCGATCGCCCGTGTGCAGCTTGCCGCCGCGCAGCGCGGCCGCGGTCGCGTCGGGATTCTTCAGGTAAGCCGGCAGAAAAGCGCCCTCCACCTTGCTCGTCAGCACGATTTCACCGGCCTCACCTTCCTTCACGGCCTGGCCGTCCGCATCGAGCAATTCGATGCCGATCCACGGCAACGCGCGGCCGATCGAGCCGGGCTTGCCGGTGGCGTTCATCGTCGCGAAGCTGGAGCATTCGGTCATGCCGTAGCACTCGCGCAAACGCACCTTGAGGCGCGCCTCAATCGGCTGCCACGCCGGCGCGCTCACGCCCGCGCCCCACGCGACGCGCAACGTGTGCAACGCGGGCTGCGCGTCTTCAGGCAATTGCATGAGGATGTCGAGCACGCCGCCGAGATAGTGCAGTTGCGTCGCGCCCGCGCGTTCGATCTGCGGCCAGAAATGCGAGGCCGAAAATCGCGGCACCGCGTACAGCGTGACGGCTTCGAGAAACGGCAGCAGCAACATCTGCGCGCCGCCGATATGACACAGCGGTTCCCACAGAAACAGGCGGTCGCCCTCGCGCACATCCGCCACTTTCAGCGCCGCTTCGCTCGCGATGCGCATCATGCGGTGCGTGAAAACAACGCCCTTGGGCGCGCCCGTCGTGCCCGACGTGTAGATGATGCACAGCGGATCGTGCACGCCGATGTCGGGCGTCGTGAAGCGCGTGTCCGTGTCGCTCGCATCGAAGGCGGGCAGACGCACGCGCTGCGCCGCGCCGCAATCGATCGACGCGGTCGCGGCGTCGAAGTCGTCGTCGATCACGAAGCGCTTCGGCTCCGCGTGGCGCAGCAGATATTCGAGACCCGCCGCGCGCAGCTTCGTGTTGACCGGCACCCAGACGAGTCCGCTCAGCATGAGCGCGTAGATCAGATGAATATGCTCGGGGCTGTTGCCGAGCATCACCGCGACGCGGTCGCCCGGCACGAGCCCTTCGCCGGCGAACCAGCGCTGCAACTGCGCGATGCGCCGCGCGGCGTCCGCGCAGGTGATCGCGTGATCGTCGAAATGCACGACGGTGCGCGCGGGCGCGGCGCGCAGGCCGGCCGCGAGCAGCGGCACGCAATCCAGTTCGTCCTCTGCGTGACGATGAGCGAAATAGTCTGAGTAACGATGCATGTCCGAACCGATTGAAAGCCAGGAATTCAGCGCGCGCGGCGCTTGAGCATGGATGAAACCGCGACGACGAGCGCGATCAGCACGATGAGCGTGGTCGAGACCGCGGCGAGCGTCGGCGTGACCGCGAGCTGAATGTCGTCCCACATCTGCTTGGGCAGCGTCGAATTGATGCCGCCGCTCACGAAGATCGCGATGGTCAGATCGTCGAACGACACGAGGAACGCGAACAGGAACGCGGCGGTCACGCTCGCCATCAGAAGCGGCAGCACGACCGAGGTGATGCGCCGCAGCGGCGACGCGCCCATCACGCGCGCGGCGTCGTCCAGACGCCAGTCGAAACGCTGGAAGCCCGCCGCGAGCGTCACGACGACATAGGGAATCGCGAGCACCGTATGACCGATGACGAGACCGAGATTGGTGCCCGTCAGCCCGAAGCGCCCGAACAGATACAGCAGCCCGACCGCGACGACGATGCGCGGCACGATCAGCGGCGCGACCAGCAGCGCGAACAACGGCTTGCTCGCGCGGCGCGGCATGCGCGTCATCGCGAGCGTCGCGCCGAAGCCCAGCAAGAGCGACAGCAGCGCGGTGCCGAGACCGACTTCGAAGGAACGGATGACCGCGCTGTGCCACACCGGCGAATCCATGAACGTGCCGAACCATTTCGTGCTGAAGAGCTTCGGCGGGAACGCGATGAAATCGCTCTTCGTGAACGCATACGGAATCACCGACAGCACCGGCGCGACCAGCACCGCCATGATCACGCAGGTGTACAGGCCGAGCGGGCTCGCGGCGCGCGCTGTGGGTTCGGCGATCGTCCGCCGCCGCAGCATGAAGGGCGCGAAGACGCGGCCCGCCGCGAGCAGCAGCGCCAGCCTGAAACCGGCCGCGCGCGAGCCGCGCGAACGCTCCGTCTTTTCGCCGGTCAGCGACGTGAGGCCGACCATGCGGTCGTAGACGAAGAAGATCACGATCGAGCAGACGAGCAGCACCGTCGACAAAGCGCCCGCGAAGCGCATGTCGAACAGTTCGAGCACCGAGGAGATGACGAGCTGCGCGATCATCGTTTCCTTCGGCGAGCCGAGCAGCGCGGGCACGATGAAGAAGCCGAGACTGGAGATGAACACGAGCAGCCCCGCCGCGGCCACGCCCGGCGACGACAGCGGCAGAAACACCGTGAAAAAGCTCATGCTGCGTTGCGCGCCGAGCGTTTCGGCGGCTTGCGCGAGCCGGTCGTCGATGCCGCGCATCACGGGAAGCATGGTCATGACGGCCAGCGGCAGCATCGAATGGACCATGCCGATGAGCACGCCGGTCAGCGACGGAATCGTGCCCGTCGTCTCGCGCACGAGACCGAGCGACAGCGCGATGGTCGACAGCACGCCCGTCTTCGAGAGCAGCAGCATCCACGCGTAGGTCTTCACGAGATAGCTGGTCCAGAACGGCAGCATGATCCACAGCAGCCAGCGTTCGCGCACGCGCTCCGGCAGACGGCTCAGCATGTAGGCGACCGGATAACCGAGCAGGATCGAAAGCGCCGCCGTCATGAACGAGATCGCGAACGTGATCCACAGCACCTTTGCGTAGACCGGCGTGCGCGCGATGCGCTCGAACTGCGCAAGGCCGATCTGCCCTTCCGCGCTCACGAGGCCGCCTTGCAGGATCTCGCCCACCGGCACGATGAAGAACACGAGCAGGAACAGGAGCGTCGGCACGGCCGGCAGAAAGCGCGCGCAGCGCGCGAGCCGCGCGGGCCAGCCGCGGCGCGAGGCATCGCGCTCGCGATGCGCGTGTAGGGCGATGGTCATGGCGTGTCCTCAGGCGTGCAGCAGCGTCGTGCGATACGGGTCCCACACGAGCCCCACCCGGTCGCCGATGCGCGGGCTCAGGCTGCGCTCGCAGCGCACCGTGAGCTCGCTGCCGTCGTTCATCGAAAGCTGCACGCGCGTATCGCTGCCGAAGAACACGACATCCGCGATCGTGCCGTCGACGAAACCGTCCTGCGGCTCGACCAGGCGCGGCGCTTCGGGACGCAGCAGCAGCGTGTGGCGCGCGGCCGAAGCCGTCGGCGCGCCCGCGTTCATCGGCAAGGGAATGCGCCCGCCCGCCGCGAGCAGAATCGGCTCGCCGCGCGCCCCGCGCGTCTCGTCGAGCGCGCCTTCCAGCAGATTCGAATGACCGATGAAACCCGCCGCGAAACGCGTGGCGGGACGGTCGTAGAGGTCCGCGGGCGTGCCGACCTGCTCGATGCGCGCCTGATTCATGAGGCAGATGCGATCGGACAGCGTGAGCGCCTCGTCCTGGTCGTGCGTCACGTAGACGAAGGTCGCGCCGAGCTCCTTGTGCAGACGGCGAATCTCGGACTGCATGTGCTCGCGCAGTTTCTTGTCGAGCGCGCCGAGCGGCTCGTCGAGCAGGATCACCGAAGGCCGGTACGCGAAGCAGCGCGCGAGCGCGATGCGCTGCTGCTGCCCGCCCGACAGCTCCTTCGGAAAGCGCCTGGCGAATTCGCTCATGCGCACCATCGCGAGCGCATCGTCGACGGCCGCGCGCACTTCCTCGCGCGATTTGCGGCGCATGCGCAAGCCGTACGCGACGTTGTCCCACACGCTCATGTGCGGAAAGAGCGCGTAGCTCTGAAACACCATGCCGATGCCGCGCTTGCCCGGCTCGACATGCGTGACGTCGCGCCCGTCGATCTCGATGCGCCCCGCGCTCGGCGCGACGAGCCCCGAAATCATTTGCAGCAATGTGGTCTTGCCCGAACCCGAGGGACCGAGCAGCGTCAGGAATTCGCCCGCCTGCACGGCGAGATCCGTCGGTTCCAGCGCGACCGCATCGCCATAGCGCTTCGCGATGCCGATCGCTTCGAGTTTCGAGCTCATCGTGCCGTCCTCAGGAAATGATCCACGAGTTGAACCGCTCGGTGACTTTCTGGCGATTCTCTTCCCACCATTGCGGGCTCGGCAGCTTCATGTCGCGGATGTTGTCGGGCGCCGTGGGCAGGAGCGTCGCGCGTTCCTTGCTGATGGTCTCGAACGCCTTCTTGTTGGTCGGGCCGTAGGCGAGCGTGCGCGTGAGCAGCGCCTGACGCTTCGCATCGGCGCAAAAACGCACGAACTGCTTCGCGGCGTCCGCGCGCGGCGTGCCCTTCGGAATGCCCCAGCCTTCGATCGAATAGAGGCCCTGATTCCACACGATGTTCACCGGCGCGCCCGCGTCCTTCGCGGCTTGCGCGCGGCCATTCCATGTCGAGATCATGTCGACGTCGCCGCTCTGGATCGCCTGCATCGCCTGCGCGCCCGAGGTCCACCAGATATTGATGTGCGGCTTGATCCTGTCGAGGCTCTTGAACGCGCGATCCACGTCGAGCGGATAGAGCTTGTCGAGCGGCACGCCGTCGGCGAGCAGCGCCTGTTCGAGGGTGTCGAGCGGGCTGCGGCGCAGGCAGCGGCGGCCGGGAAATTTCTTCACGTCCCAGAAGTCCGCCCACGATTTCGGGCCGTTGTCCTTGAACTTGTCCGCGCGATACGCGAGCACGGTCGAGTACACATCGACGCCGAGCCAGTTCGGCGTGATCGCCTCCGGCATGATGTCGGGAAAATCGCTTGCCTTCAGGCCGATCGGTTCGAGCAGGCCCTTCGCTTCGAGATACGGAATGTCGGCGGAGAGCGTAAGCGTCGTCACGTCCCACACGTAGTTCTTCGTCTGCACCATCGCCGCGAACTGCGCAACCGGCTGCGATTCGCGCGCGACGCTCACCACCTTGATGCCGGTGGCCTTCTCGAACGGATCGTAGAACGCTTCGCGATACGCCGTCGTATAAGGCCCGCCGGGGTCCGAAACCACGATCTGTTTGGTTTGCGCGCGCGCCGCGAGCGGCATCGCGCCGGCCAGCGCGAGCGCGCCCGCGCCGTGCAGAACGCGGCGCCGCGCCGGATTGAAGTCTTGCGTCATGGTTCAGGTCTCCCGCACAGGGTTGAGAAAGAAACGGCTCGACTCGGATTCGACGTGGTTTTCGCTTTATTTCGCGCGCTTGCTGAAGAACGCTTCCATCATTCGCGCGGGTTCGCCGGAGTCGTACGCTTCGCGCTGAATGCGCTCGCCCGCTTCGATGCAGTCGATGAATCCCGGTTCGGTCATTTCGCGGAAACGCTGCTTGTCCAGACGCATCGCGACGGGCGGTTTGTCGGCGAGATCGGTGGCGATTTCGAGCGCCTTGTCGAACACCTTGTCTTCCTCGACGAGGTGATGAATCAGACCGATGCGATGGCACTCTTCCGCCTCCATCAGCCGGCCGGTGAGCGTGAGCTCGATGGTGCGCGACATGCCGAGCATCGAGTTCATGATCCACGGGCCGGTCGTGCTGGCGATGCCCGCGTTGATTTCCGGCTGGCCCATGCGCACGCCCGCGTGACCCACGCGGATATCGCCGAGCAACGCGACCTGGAACGCCGAACCCGCGGCCGTGCCGTTGAGCGCCATCACCAGCGGCTTCTTCAGGTTGCGCAGCGCCGCGTAGTAGCGCTGCCATTCCTTGACCCACGCGACGGCGCGTTCGCCGTCGAAATCGTGCGCCTCCGACAGGTCTTGTCCCGCCGAGAACGCGCGGTTGCCCGCGCCCGTCATGATGATCGCGGCGACTTCGTCGTCGGCGTTGAAGCGATCCAGCGCCGCGATGATCTTTTCGCGCATCGGCGTGGTCCACGCGTTCAGGCGCTCGGGACGATTCAGCGTGATGACCGCGACGCGGCCGTGATTCGAGAACAGGACGTCTTCGCTCATGTTTTATCGCATAGTAATAGTTGATGGTGAATACCAATATAGGCTCATCAAAAACAAGCCGCAATAGGGTTTACGCGCTCGCAGCGACGTCCGCGTCGGCTCACTACAATGAAATGGAAACCCATAGCCAGAAGCGAACGCCATGCATCGTCCTTCGACCCCGCTCGCGCGCGAGCCCAACGCCCGGCGCGCCGCGCTGGCCGCGTGCTTCGCGCTCCTGTTGCCGCCGCTATCCGCCCCGGTTCACGCGCAATCGCCGGGCGTGAGTTTTTCCACGGCGGAGCCGGGCGCGCCCTTGCCCGCGGGATGGAAGAACCTGCCGGTCGTGCGCGGCAAGCCGATGACGCAATACACGCTCGTTCGCGACGGTCAGACGACCGTCCTGCAAGCCGACGCGAATCGCTCGGCCTCCGCGCTGATGCACGAGGGCGATATCGATCTCGCAAAATCGCCCGTGGTGGCGTGGCGCTGGAAAGCGGAGAAAGCCGTCGAAGGTGCGGACAACCGGGTCGGTTCCAAGGAAGATGCGCCCGCGCGGCTGGTGTTCGTGTTCGATGGCGACAAGAGCAAGCTGTCGCTTTTCGACCGGGCCAGCATGGAAATGGCGAAGCGGATCGGCGGGCAGGATCTGCCCTACGCGACGCTCATGTACGTGTGGTCCGCGACGGCCGCGCCGGAGAGCGTCATTGCGAATCCTCACACGGGCCGCGTGCAGATGATCGTCGTCTCGGGTCAGGCCGGCGACGCGGGTGAATGGCAGAGCATGCGCCGCAATCTCGTTCAAGACTACGAGAAAGTCTTTCACGAACCGCCGGGCCGCATCACGGGCTATGGTCTGCTGACAGACACCGACAATACCGGCAGCACCGCGCGCGCGTGGTATGGCGATATTCGCTTTCTGCCCGGGCCGTGAAGCGCTTGCTTCGTCATCGTGCTATTCGAAGCCGCGTGACATCCGCGTGAATCACGCGACGATTTTCCGCGGCTTCTTTTTCATCGAAGCGCGCTTGCGCCAGGCGGCGTCACGCGATTTCCCTTGCTCCCGATTCGAAGCCGATATTTAATATCGAGGCATTCTTCACGTCTTTTTCAAGGCGCTCATCGCGTCCGATTTCTTCCGCGATGCCTAATTCATTGCTAACTCCCGGCGCCTATATTTCGTTGCAATCCGAAGCACGAACGAAGGGAGCAACAGCGTGGACAACCCATTCGACGACGAACAAGGCACGTTCTGTGTCTTGATCAATGCAATGCGGCAGCGCTCGCTATGGCCCGCTCATCTCGACGTTCCCAACGGCTGGGAAGTGGAGCATCCAAGTAGTTCGCGCAGGCAATGCCTGGACTACATCGAAACGCATTGGAGCGATCCGCGGTCCTGACGAACCTCGATATGGGAGTGGAAAAATGGCAAAGCGCATCGTGAAAGTTATCGATCTCGTTCCGGGCCGGAATGTACAACTTCCGTCCATCGATCACACCATGCTCGAACATGGCCAGTTCTGGAGCGACCATGTTTGCGCGCAGGAACCCGTTGTTATCAGACAGGCTGTCCGCAATTGGCCGGCGCTCCAGAAATGGGCGACGCCAGGTTATCTAGAATCGCTGACGAACCGCGAAGTCGGCGTATCGGATGCCTTCAATGCATCGCCTGCCGGTCTCTGGTATCAAAACCTGCCGAAGCTGAATCTCGATCAGGCGATCATGCGCCTGCGCAATGCCGCGCCGGACGAGACGCATGCGATCCGCTCGCTGCCGATTCCGCCGGAGTGGAAAGCCGATCTCGGCCATTACGATTTTCTCGATGCAAAGCGCGATCAGCCGCCGCGCGTCTATGCGCAAGACCGGCTCTTCATCTACCGCAATGCCTCGACCGAATGGCATTACCATACGACCGACGAAACGCTGACCACACAGCTTCTCGGCACCAAGCGCATTTCCATGTTCAAGCTCTCGAACGATGAATGGCCGGCGTATGCCGTGCCGATCAAGTCGAATCTGCATCACATGGACGACGGCGCGCGCTTCTTTCCCGCGGACCACGCGCTGACGAAGTTCGAAGCCACGCTGGAACCCGGCGACGTGCTGTATATCCCGCCGTTCTGGTGGCATGGCGTCGATCCCGCCGATAACGATTTCGGCATCACACTCGCGCATTGTTTCAGAACCCCGCTCAACCGCATCGGCTCCTTGAGCGATCCCGCCGTGAAAGACGTGATCCGGGCACAGCAAAGCGTCATGCTGGCGTTTCGCATGAGAGCGTTTGTCGCACTGGGTTCCCTTTCGCGGCTAGTCACGTCCTGAGATCGCCTAACCGCGCGCGCGGCTCGCGCGCACGCAAGCCGTATCTCGACGCAAGTCTTTCGACAGTCTGATGAACACGCAAGGATCTGTGCCAGGTGGAACCGCGCGCGAACGCGCGTGCCTTTCTTCCGCGATGTCTGGCGACGACGTCCTTGACCATCGGTTTTCAGGGCACGCACACGTGCTCTTCCAACTGGATCGACGCCATGCTCAGCCTTCCTCTCGCTCCCGCGCAATCGGGCATCTTCTTTCGACAGCAGCTCGATTTGCGCGATCCGCGCTTCAACCTGGCGCAACTGACGGAGATCATCGGACCGCTCGATATCGACGTGCTTCAGGCGGCCTTGCGGCAGACGATCGACGAGGCGGAGGGCATGCGCGTGCGCGTGCTCGTCACCGACGGCCTGCCGCGTCAGGCCGTGCCCGATGAACCGCTGAACTTCACGCTTCGCGTGGTCGATGTGAGCGATGCGCCCGATCCGATGGAAGCGATCGATCGCGACATCGAAACGGCGCTTGCCACGCCGTTCGATCTCGGCCACTGGCCGCTCTTCGACGGACGGCTCTTTCAGGCCGGCCCCACGCGCTTCTTCCTCTTTCAGCGCATTCACCATATTGCGTTCGATGGCTTCTCGTTCCTGCTTTTCACGCAGCGCCTCGCGGCGGTGTATTCGGCGCTGATCGAAGGACGCGAGCCCGCGCCTTCCGGCTGGGGACGGCTCACCGATCTGCTCGACGACGACGACGCGTATCGCGCATCGAAGGCGTTCGAAAGCGATCAGCAGTTCTGGCGCGACTATCTGGAGGATTGTCCGGAGCCCGTGATCCTCTCCGAATGCATGGCGCACGAGCCGATTCAGCCGGGCGCGCATACGCAGGCAATCGCGCATATGCGTTTGTCGCCGGATACGACCATGCGCCTGCGCCACATGGCCGAGCGCAACGGCACGACCTGGCCGCAGATCGTCACCGCCGTCATGGCCGCCTATGTGGCGCGGCTGAGCGGACAGTCCGAAGTGGTGCTCGGCGTGCCGGTCACGGCGCGGGTCGGACGCGTGGCGAGAAACGTGCCGGGCATGTTGTCCAACGCGCTGCCGCTGCGCGCGGTCGTGGACGAACGCACGAGTCTCACCACGCTGCTCGGCGCGGTTTCGCGGCATAGCCGCCGCGTTCTGCGTCATCAACGCTATCGCGTGAAGGATATCCGCCGCGATGTGGGACGCATGGAATCCGACAGGCCGCTCTTCGGTCCCACGGTAAACATCATGCCGGAGTACAGCCGCGCGCTCGATTTCGCCGGCTGCCGGATTGCGTCGAATCGCTCGTTCTACGGCACGCCCGACGATCTCGCGCTGATCGTGCATGACGAGGGCGATGCGCTCGGCATCGAACTGATGTTCGATGGCAACCCGTCGTTCTATAGCGCCGACGCCGTGGACGCTCATGCGCGCCGCTTCACGCGCTTGCTCGAACAGACGCTCGATGCGCCCGATGCGCCGCTGCATACGCTCGAACTCGTGCTGCCCGAGCGGCAGGCGCTGCTCGAACGCTGGAACGACACGGCTGCGCCCTATCCCGAGCATCTGTGCATGCATCAGCGCTTCGAGCAGCAGGCGCGGCTCACGCCCGATGCCATTGCGCTCGTTTGCAAGGACGAATCGCTCACCTTTGCGCAGGTCAATGCGCGCGCCAACCGGCTCGCGCATCGGCTGATCGCGCTGGGCGTCAAGCCCGAAGACCGCGTGGCGCTGTGCATGGAGCGCGGCATCGGCGCGGTGGTCGCGCTCTTCGCGATCCTCAAGTCCGGGGGCGCTTATATACCGCTCGATCCGGCGTATCCCGGCGAACGCCTGAGCTACATTCTCGGCGATGCCGCGCCTCTCTTGCTCGTCGCCGATGCCGCGGGCCGTCGCGCACTGGGCGACGTCGGCACGCTCGCCGTGGTCGATCCCGATGCATCGCCCGACGATGCGCTCACGCAAGACGATCCGCATGTGCCCGGTCTTGCATCGCATCATCTCGCCTATGCGATCTACACGTCCGGTTCGACCGGCAAGCCCAAGGGCGTGATGGTCGAGCATCGCCATGTGATGAATCTGCATCACGCCTTGCATGCGACCGTGTTCGCGCACTGCGCGCCGCACTCGAGCGTGACGCTGAACGCCAGCATCGCATTCGATGCCTCCGTGCAGAACCTCACCGCCTTGCTGGCGGGCCACCGGCTCGTCATCGTGCCCGCCGACGTGCGCACCGATGCGATGGCGCTGGTCGATTTTCTCGATACCGCCGCCATCGACGTATTCGACTGCACGCCGACTCAACTCGAATCGCTCTTCTCCGCAGGCCTGCTCGAACAGCGCCGTGCGCCGCTGACCGTGCTCGTCGGCGGCGAGCCGCTCACGCCGCAAACCTGGAGCCGTCTCGCGCACGCCGCGCAGATTCGCGCCTTCAACGTCTATGGCCCGACCGAATGCACCGTGGATGCGACCGTCGCGCCGATCACGGACGCGCAGACGCAGCCCGTCATCGGCAAGCCGCTCGCCAACACGCGCACCTATGTGCTCGATGCGCGGCGACGCGTGGTGCCGCCGGGAGCGGTGGGCGAACTGTATATCGGCGGCGCGGGCGTGGCGCGCGGTTATCTGAACCGGCCCGAACTCACGGCCGAGCGCTTCCTCGACGATCCGTTCGTGCCCGGCGCACGCATCTATCGCACGGGCGATCTCGCGCGCTTTCATCTCGATGGCAATATCGAGTTCCTCGGCCGCAACGATCATCAGATCAAGATTCGCGGCTTCCGTATCGAGCCCGGCGAGATCGAGGCTCAGATCGCGAGCCACCCTGCCGTACGCGATGCAGTGGTGATCGCGCGTGCGCGCACGCCGGGTTCGCAGGATCAGCAACTCATCGCCTATGTAACCGCGAGCGATGAATTCGGCATCGATGCAAGCGGGCTGCGCGAGCATTTGAGCGCGCGTCTGCCCGACTACATGACGCCCGCCGCCTTCGTCACGCTCGATGCGCTGCCGCTCACGCCGAGCGGCAAGCTCGATCGCCGCGCGTTGCCCGACCCGCAAGCCGACGCCTTCGCGCTGCGTCCCTTCGAAGCGCCGCAAGGCCAGACCGAAACCGCGCTCGCCGAATTGTGGGCCGAATTGCTGGGCATCGAGCGCGTCGGCAGGCAGGACAACTTCTTCGCGCTCGGCGGCCATTCGCTGCTCGCGGTGACGCTCATCGAGCGGATGCGCCGCATCGGTCTGCAAGCGAGCGTGCGAGATCTCTTCGCCACGCCCGTGCTCAGCGCATTCGCCAACGCGATCGATTACACCGCGCCGAAAGCCGATATCGTCGTGCCGCCCAATGCGGTCACGCCTGATTGCAAGGCGCTCACGCCGGGCATGCTGCCGCTCATCGAACTGACGCAGGCGGATATCGATCGTATCGTCCAACGCGTGCCCGGCGGTCTCGCCAACGTGCAAGACATCTATGCGCTCGCGCCGTTGCAGGAAGGCATTCTGTTTCACCACATGCTGACCACCGAGGGCGATCCGTATCTGCAAACGGCGCGTCTCGCGTTCGACAGCCGTGCGCGTCTCGATGCGTGGCTCGACGCCTTACGGCAGGTCGTCGCGCGCCATGACATTCTGCGCACCGCGTTCATTCACGAAGGTGTGACGACGCCCGCTCAGGTGGTCTTGCGCGATGTGCCCGTGACGATCGACGAGATCGCGACCGATCCGGCGCAAGGTTCCACGATCGATCATCTGGCGCGTCATTTCGATGCGCGCACGCGACGTCTCGATCTCGCGCGCGCGCCGCTCCTGCACATCACGATTGCGCACGATGACGAAAGCGAACGCTGGCTCATGCAACTGAACTGGCATCACCTGATCGGCGATCACGCGACGCTCGAAGTCATGCATGCGGAAATCGGCGCGATACTCGACGGGCGCGGCCACTCGCTCGGCACGCCACAGCCGTTCCGCGATCTCGTCGCGCAGGCGCGGCTCGGCGCGAGCCAGGACGCGCATGAAGCGTTCTTCCGCGATCTGCTCGCCGATGTCACCGAACCGACGCTGCCCTTCGGCTTCACCGATGTTCATCACGACGGCTCGACCGTCGCCGAAGCGCATGTGACGCTGCCCGCTGCGTTGAACGCACGGTTGCGCGCGCAGGCCCGGCACTTCGGCGTGAGTCTCGCGAGCCTGTGTCATCTTGCGTGGGCGCGCGTGCTGAGCGCGGGCAGCGCGGTCGATGCGGACGGACGCATCGTGTTCGGCACCGTGCTGCTCGGGCGCATGCAGGCAGGCGTCGATCAGGCGCTCGGGCTGTTGATCAACACGCTGCCGATTCGCCTCGATATGACCGATGCATCGGTTGCCGACAGCGTGCGGCTCACGCATGAACGACTGGCCGCGCTGCTGCAGCATCAGCATGCGCCGCTCGCGCTCGCTCAGCGATGCAGCGGCGTTGCGGCGCCCGCGCCGCTTTTCAACGCGTTGCTGAACTATCGGCACAATCAAGCCTCCGCGGATGAACACGCGGCCTTCGAGGGCATCGAGCTTATCGGTGCGGAAGAGCGCACGAATTATCCGCTGACGCTTTCCGTCGACGATAACGGCGACAGCCTCGCACTTACTGCGCAGACGGTCGCGCCGCTGTCGCCCGAACAGTTGTGCGGCTATATGGAGCAGGCGCTTTCGAGCCTTGCGCAAGCGCTCGACAAGGCGCCTCATACGCCGGTGAATCAACTCGACGTCCTGCCGCCGGAGACGCGTACTTTGCTGGTCTCCACGTGGAACGCCACTGGCGCGTCATATTCCGATAGCCTCTGCATTCATCAGCGCTTCGAGCAACAGGCTCGCCGAGCACCCGATGCAATCGCACTCGTCTTCGAAGACGAATCGCTCACCTATGCGCAACTCAATGCGCGCGCCAATCGGCTGGCGCATCGTCTGATCGCGCTTGGCGTGGGCCCTGAAGATCGGGTGGCATTGTGCGTGGAGCGCGGCATCGGCATGGTGGTGTCGCTGCTCGCGATACTCAAGGCGGGCGGCGCTTACGTGCCGCTCGATCCCGCTTATTCGGGAGAGCGCCTGAGCCATATCCTCACCGACTCGACGCCGCGTCTGCTGCTCGCCGATGCAGCGGGCCGCGAAGCGCTGGGCGACACGGGAACGCTCGCCGTGCTCGACCCCGAAGCACCGCTCGATGACACGCTTTCAGAAGACGATCCGCACACGCCTGTCGCTCTGCCCCATCTCGCTTACGTGATCTACACGTCGGGTTCGACGGGCAAGCCCAAGGGCGTGATGGTCGAGCATGCGCAAATCGTGCGCCTGTTCGACGCAACGCACGGCTGGTTCGGTTTCGACGAAAGCGATGTCTGGTGCCTGTTCCACTCGTTCGCCTTCGACTTCTCGGTCTGGGAGATGTGGGGCGCGCTGCGTTATGGCGGCAAGCTCGTGATCGTGCCGCAGCATGTGGCCCGCTTCGCTCCCGACTTCCTTAGCCTGCTTCAGCAGGAGCGCGTAACCGTTTTGAATCAGACGCCGAGCGCGTTTCGTGCGCTGATTCAGGCGCAGGAGACGAACCATGCCCCCACTGCGCTGCGCTATGTGATCTTCGGCGGCGAGGCGCTGAATCCGTCGATGCTCGAGCCGTGGTATGCGCGTCAATCGGACCAGAAGCCGCGACTCGTCAACATGTACGGCATCACCGAGACGACCGTGCACGTGACCTACCGGCCGCTGACGCGCGAGGATTGCGCGGACAGCAATAGCCCTATCGGCGTGCGCATTCCCGATCTGACGATTTATCTGCTCGACGCGCAGCGTCGGCTCGCGCCTATCGGGGCGGTGGGTGAGTTGTACGTAGGCGGCGCAGGTGTGGCGCGAGGCTATCTGAATCGGCCCGAGTTGACCGCCGAGCGCTTTATCGACGATCCGTTCGTTCCGGGCGCTCGCCTCTATCGCACGGGCGATCTCGGGCGGTATCGGCCGGATGGGAGTCTGGACTTCTTTGGGCGCAATGATCTTCAGGTGAAGATTCGCGGCTTCCGTATCGAGTTGGGAGAGATCGAGGCGCAGATCGCCAGTCATCCGGCGGTGCGTGAGGCCGTGGTTATTGCGCGGGCTCGGCATGAGAAAACGCAGGATCAGCAACTTATAGCGTATGTCACGCTGGTTTCAGAGGTCGAGGCTGGCGATCTTCGCGAGCATTTGAACTCGCGGTTGCCGGATTACATGGTGCCTTCGGCCTTCGTCGTACTCGATGCGTTGCCGCTGACACCCAACGGCAAGCTCGATCGCCGTGCCTTGCCCGATCCGCAGTGGCAGGATCTCGCCGCCTATGTCGCGCCGCGCTCGTCGCTCGAACACTCGCTCGCTGAATGCTTCGCCAGCGTGCTCGGTCTCGAACGCGTGAGCGTCTTCGATAACTTCTTCGCACTCGGCGGTCATTCGCTGCTCGCTACGCAACTCGTGTCGCGTCTGCGTGAAGCGCTTGCTATTGAACTGCCCTTGCGCACACTGTTCGATGCGCCCAGTGTCGCCTCACTTGCTGAAGCGCTGGAAGAATCATCGCGTGAAGCCAGCGCCTTGCCGCCCTTGCAAGCGATGCCGCGTCCGGCGAAGCTGCCGCTGTCTTTTGCACAGGAACGTTTGTGGTTCCTCGAACAGCTCAATCCCGGACAGTCCACCTATAACATTCCGGTCGCCGTGCGTTTGAGCGGATCGCTCGATGTATCGGCATTCGAGAATGCCTTGAATGCGCTCGTGGCGCGTCATGAGAGCTTGCGAACATCGTTCACGCAGCACGACGGTCAAGCTGTGCAGTGCATCGCTTCTGAGTTGCGGATCACGTTGCCGTTGATTGCACTTTCCGATGATGCGCAAGTGCGCCGCCTCGCGCAAGTCGAAGCCACCCGCGCGTTCGATCTTCAGCACGGGCCGCTGCTGCGCGCACAACTGCTGCGTCTTGCAGCCGATGAACACGTGCTGCTCTTCACGATGCATCACATCGTCTCCGATGGCTGGTCCACCGGCGTGCTCGTGCG
>NZ_FCNY02000041.1 GCF_001544575.2 Caballeronia cordobensis | reverse complement strand
AACTCTTCAGTTCAAACCTGTTACTGTTTTCGGTTCCGTTAAGAACCGGTCGCTCACTCAACGTACTGACGATGATTATCCTGTTCTAAAACAGAAAAACCTTCCTCTGATACTTCGTGTGAGACTCTTGATACTTTTGCTATGACTGATCCCGAAAGATCAGCCGCACTCGCTATCAAGCGCCCACACTTATCGGCTGTTAGTTTTTAAAGAGCACATCGCAAGACATCCAACCTCACCACCGTCTTGCGTCGCTGCGTTGTCTGCAGCAGAGAAACGAGATTATGACGGGCCGATGAAGCTCCCGCAAGTCCCTTTCGCAAATTATTTTTCTACGCCAAAGCAGCGCGTCCGAAATCCAGATTTCTCAGTCTGATATTTCGAACGCGATAATCCTTGACTGATCTCCTCGCGCCGAGCGATCACTCGACGGCTCAACTCCCGAAAAACGGTTTGCAGAATCCCGCAGGCCCGACGCAGTCCGATGCCGAGGACATACCATGCTGCATGGGCATGGGCATGGGCATGCGCATCGCGCCGGAGCCCGCTGCCGCGCCGCCCGCCTGCGCGCCACCATAGGCCTCGTTGGTCTCGTTCGCCTTCTGCGCGGCCACCTTCGCCTCCGCAGCCTGAATGTCGGCGGGATAGTTGGCTTGCTCGCCCATGGCGGGCGAATAGCCAGCCTGTTCCAGTTGCGCGAGTTCGGCCTTCACTTGTGCGCGGGTCAACGGCACGTTTTGACTCTGCGCGAAAACGAACGTGGGCGAAGCGGCCACGGCGAGGGACACGATAACTTTGGCGATAGCGTTCATGATGTTCACACTCCGACGGTAAAGGTTGACCGGATCGCACGCGATCCACGAACCTCATCGAACGCACAGGGCCCTTGCGCGGCTTCGACTCACTCCGACCGTTGCGAGCGCTAAAGCGCTAACTTCGATCGACACCTAGGTTTCAAGCGTTGAGGCTACGATTGGTTAACCCGCGTAGGCGGCCATCTATTCCCGCGACAAGACGAGATTTTCGATCGAGCGGCGCATGGCATCGCATCGACTTCGAGGGGTATCAGGAGGGGAAACAACGAGGAAGCGCGGAGGACGAAGCCGGATGAGGAGTCCGGCAAGGCGCCAGCCAGCACCCGTCCACCGCGAGCGTATTGTGAAGCAGGGCGGCGCAAAGATCATCGCCGCCTGCGTTGAAGATGCCTTGCCGATCCCGCAACAATGCTATTCGCGGGACCGATGTTCAATGCGCGTCAGGCACGAGATGCACGCGCTTCTCGGTTGCAGCCTCCACGGCCGAGCGCGAATAAAGCAGCGGAAAGTATTGCCCGTCGAGCCACATCTTCGCGAGATCGCGGTAGTGCGGATTATCCGGATCGCCCGACTCGCCAGGCAAGTTCACCGCACGCGACGCATCCCAGTTGCCGACATCCACGACCACGCGGAACGAAGGCCCGTTGGTTTCGCGGAAATCGCTCGCGCGGTAAGTCGATTGATTCGGCGTGTACGCGCTGCCGCCCTTTCCTGTCGGCCCGACATTGAGCTTTGCGCGCATGTCCGCGTCGACGACATCGGCGAGGGGATGCGCGTTCAGGTTCGTCTGCAGCTTGCCCCATTGCCACTGGCTCGCATCCGCGCCTTGCAGATGCCGCATCTCGCCATACGCATCGCGCAGGCTCGAAAGCAGCACGGCGTCGCGTTTGGCTGGCGCATCGTCGCCGAAGCGCGTCTGCGGATGTTCGAGCGTCTCGAGCATCACGGCCGTGTCGGGCGCGCCGAACGACGCCGCCGCATCCTTTGGCAATATCGCCTCCTTGAAGGCACGCCCGAGATGCCGCGAGAGCCATACTTCTTCCAGCGCCGCCTGCGGTGAATTGGCGCCCATGTGCGCGTCCCAGCCCTTGAGCATCGCGAGTGCGGCGCGCGTGTCGTCGTCATCGCTTGAAAGTGGCGCAAGCAAGGCGACGAGCCTGCGCGCCGGAATCGAAACGATATCGTTCTGCAAGCGTTCCGAATCTTCGATCGACACCTTGGGCAGCGACTTCAGCACTTCATCGATGCGCTGATGCCGCGAACCGTTAGTCCACTCGAAGCCGAGCTTGCGCTCGGCGTAGGGATAACCGGCGGGCAGATTCATTTCATTCGACGTCGTGAAGTAGCCTTCCGCCGGGTTATAGACCGAAGGCATTGCATCGCGCGGCCAGAAACCGGCCCATTCATAGCGTCCATCGCCGGGCACGGGCATGAGGCCATCCCAGTTCGGTCGAATCGGCGCGAGACCGCTCGGTACCCAGCCGATATTGCCGTCCTTGTCCGCGAAGACCTGATTGACGGTCGGCGCGCCCCATGTCGCAAGTGCGGCCTTGAATTGCGCGTAGTTCTTCGCGCGCATGTAACGCATCGAATCGAAGTAGGGCGACATGCCCGGCGATAGCCACGCGGTGCGCACGGCGAATGCGCGATGCTTGCTCTCTTCCGTATAGATCACCGGGCCATGCCGTGTGAACAGAAGATCCGCACTGACGGGCGAACCATTGCGAACAGCGATCTGCTCGCGCACGACGCGCATCGGCTCCCACTTGCCTTTATAGCGATACTGACGCGGATTCTCCGGATTCAACTCGTACACATAGAGATCTTCCTGATCGATATTGAAGATCGTGAGGCCGTACGCGATCGATCCGTTATGCCCGATGGAAATACCCGGCGCGGAGGGTTCGCCCCCGCCGATGATGTCGAGCGTCGGCGTGCTGATCTGCTGGATGTAGCGCAGACTCGGCGCGGCATACGCGCGATGCGGATCGTTGGCCATGATCGCGCGGCCCGTAGCCGACTTCGATGGCGCGATAACCCAGTTGTTGCTGCCTTCCGTGACTTCTTCGGGATTGTCGGCGGCGGCGATGACCGTCGTCGACGCATCCGCGCTCTTCATCGACTCCTTCGTGACGCGCACGCCTTGCGTCGCGAGCGTGAAGACCTTGAGCACATCGTCGGGAAGACAGGGATCGAGGCCTGCCGGAATCTGCGCTTTCCAGGGCGGCTGCAAGCCAAAGCGTACGGTATCCGCATCGACCGAGCTCTTGCACGTCACGCGCGCCCGCGCCACTTCGCTCGTCAGGTTTCTCGTGAGACCGTGACTGCGAATCCGCACGATATCGTCGGCGCTCCATTTAGCGGGCCAATAACCGATCTTGCGAAACTCATAAGGCATGCGGTCCGGATGCGCGGCAAGCCAGTCGACGTACGCGTTCACGCCTGCGGCGAAGCGCGTCGCCGCCGGTTTCGCATCGGGTCCGTAGCGTTGCCATTCGGTCGCCATGTCGCCCCGATAGAGAAAGAGCCGCGTGGCCTTGTCCTGCTCCACATAGGCGGGGCCGAATACCTCGGAGAGCTCGCCGAGACCTCGCCGCCGCCAAAGATCGATCTGGAACAACCGGTCGCGCGCCGCGTTGAAGCCTTGCACGAAGAAGGCGTCGCTGTCATTGGCCGCGAAGATGTGCGGAACGCCCCAGCGATCGATCAGAATGTCCGACGGCTGCGAAAGACCGGCCACAGCGATGGTCTCGACCTCCGGCGCATCGGCAAGCGCGACTTGCGCCGCCAGCGGACCAACCAGCGAAGCGCCAAGCATCAGTGCGCGCAAGCGCAGTCCCATCTTTCTCTTCATCAGAGCGTCTCCTTTTTTATCGATGTTAATTCGAGTCACGCGAATACTGCACTGTAATGGGATTGCAAACGATACGCAAAGGTCGAAAAGACCGCTTCTTAGCAATCGCAATGCCTGATGGCGGATTAATTTGCATAGGTATGCGAATCATTAAGCATGGATGTCAACAACCTTCCCCGCCACATACGCACCTCTTACAGTTTCATTCAAATCCACTGCCAGCTTTAAATAACTGAAAGAAAGCCCTTTTCAATCGCTTTTACGCAAACGTTTCACAAAAGTTTCGCGCAGCATGAGCACACTTGCGTCCGCCATCTTCATCGCATGCGTACGCAGAGGAGTTCGCTCATGCCGTGCCGTTTCTTTCTGATCGTCGCGCTGTTGCTGTCGCTCGCTGCCTGCGGTGCGGGCGACGGCACATCTTCAACCCCATCATCGACCGAGAACGCCGCATCGGATAGCACCGACGCGAACGCAGCCGCGGCATTGCCGGCGCTCGCCAGCGATCCAGTTGCAAGCGCTCAAGCGAGTCTCGACGACGATAGCCGTCAAGTCACGCCCGTTCTGAGCTACGCCCCGCAAACCGATGACACTCCGCGCCGCTAACCCCATCTCCCCCCAGCAGAAGGACAATAAGCAATGACATCGAATAGCCGTCGCCGTTTTCTGCAAACCGTCGCCCACTCGGCTGGCGCCGCCGCAGCCCTCACCGCCTTCCCTGATTCGATCCGTCGCGCGCTGGCCATACCGGCATCTTCTCGTACGGGTAGTATTCAGGACATCGAACATATTGTCGTGTTCATGCAGGAGAATCGTTCTTTCGATCACTACTTCGGCCATTTGCGCGGCGTGCGCGGCTATAACGATCGATTTCCGATTCCGTTGCCGAACGGAAAACCCGTCTGGTTTCAGCCGTCCAAGGCCGATCCGACGAAACCCGTGCTGCCGTTTCACCTCGACACCGCCACGACGAGCGCGCAGTGCGTCGGCGATCTCGACCACTCCTGGTACAAGACCCACGCAGCAATCGATGCGGGGCGCTACGACCAGTGGTGCGCCAACAAGACCGATATGACGATGGGCTACCATCTGCGCAGCGATATTCCCTTTCACTACGCGCTCGCCGATGCATTTACCGTCTGCGACGCGTACTTCTGCTCGCTGCCCGGCCCTACGCATCCGAATCGCGCGTACCTCATGACCGGCATGGTCGATCCGACCGGCACGAAAGGCGGCCCGCTGCTCGACAACAACGACTTCGTGGACGGCGACGGCCCACCGAACTATCAATTGCTCTCGTGGACGACGTATCCCGAACGCTTACAGGACGCCGGCATTTCATGGCAGATCTATCAGCAAGGGCTTACGGGCGCTGATCCGCTCAACGGCAATTACGGCACCAACATCCTGCAGAACTTCACGAACTTCATCAACGCGAAGCCCGGCACGCCGCTCTATGAACGCGCTCAGACCGTGCGCACGATCGACGACCTGAAGGCCGATGTACTCGCCAACCGCCTGCCGCAAGTGTCGTGGCTGTGCCCGCCCGCCGCGTTTTCCGAGCATCCGAAGTACACGCCGGCATACGGCGCGCAATACACGTCGCAAGTGCTCGATGCATTGACCGCGAATCCGGAAGTGTGGAGCAAGACCGTGCTCTTCATCATGTACGACGAGAACGACGGCTTCTTCGATCATGTCGTGCCGCCGCAGCCGCCGAGCTCGCGCGCGCAAGGTCTTTCGACCGTCACGACCGACGGCGAAATTCACAACATCGTCAATCCCGCGCGCGGCGGCAGTTATACCGTCGATAACCTGCCCTACGGTCTCGGGCCGCGCGTGCCGATGACGATCGTCTCGCCGTGGACGAAGGGCGGCTTCGTATGCTCGCAAGTATTCGATCACACATCGGTGATCCGCTTCATCGAAACGCGCTTCAATGTGATGGAGCCCAATATCACGGCATGGCGTCGCGCGGTGTGCGGCGATCTCACCACGGCATTCGATTTCCGCACGACGGATTCACGCATGCCGCCGCTGCCCGACACGAGCAACTACCGTTCGATCGCGGATAACCAATGCTCGACCCAGCCGCCGCCGGCCGTGCCCGCAACGCCGGGCGCAATCGACGCGCAGGAATCGGGGCCGCGCTTCGCGCGCGCGCTGCCTTATGAATTGCACGTCAATGGCCACGCCAAGGACAAGCAGAATCAGTTCGTGATCGAATTCGCCAACACCGGGCGTCAGGGCGCGCATTTCTACGTCTATTCGAGCAACCGCACCGACGGTCCGTGGCGCTATACCGTCGAAGCCGAAAAGTCCCTGCGCGAGACGTTCGATCTCACGAACACGAACGGCGTCTATGCATTTGCCGTGTATGGACCGAATGGTTTCATCCGCAATTTTTCAGGCAATGTCGCGCCGCAGACGCAAAAGCAATCCGCGCGCGCCGCGCAACCGGAAGTGAAGGCGCATTACGACATCGCGAACGGTAATCTCATGCTTCGCTTCGTCAACGACGGAAATGCACATGCAAAGCTATCCGTCGTCGATAACGCCTACGGCGCGCATCCGCGTCAGGTGAACGTGCCGCCGGGCGCGACGCTCGAAGAAACGTGGATTCTCGGGGCCAGTCATCACTGGTACGACTTGACCGTCAGCGACCGTGACGACGCCAGCTTTTCACGCCGCATCGCGGGCCACGTGGAAACCGGCAAGCCGAGCATCACCGATCCGGCGGCCATTGCGCCGATGACCGCAGCGAGTTAAGCGAAGTGTCCCGCCTCGATGTAAGTCGGGGCGGGTCCCATCACTCGTCGTGTCGCGGCCTTTCCTGCAACACTGTGTCGCGAATCACCTCCGCGAATTTCTCCAATGCCTGTACGGGTCCGCTCACGCTGTTGTACTCCTGAGTGCCGATCCGCCCTTCCAATACCACCGCAAAGCCGCAGTCCTGCGCGATTCTCAAAATATCGTCCATATCGTATTCGCCTCAAGTCGTACATGGCGAAGCACTCGTAGTGCCTGCTCGCCGTGACGCGCAGAAGCATAGACGCGTCAAATTTACCGAATCGAAATAATTAGCCCGGCATCTTTTCCTCTGACAAGAGAACGCCTGCGCTGCACTTTTCCTATCCTTCTCCTGATGGCGAGCGCGCCTCGCTTGACAGCGGCATTTCGACTCGCGTATTGTTTGGTAGACCAACCAAGAAACGGAATCGCCCATGAATCGCGTTGCCGCCATACCGATTTGCTTATTCGTCGTCGCGACGCTGGCGGCGTGCTCGCATCAGGAACGCGACAGTTACCAGGGCTACGTCGAAGGGGAGTTCGTCTATCTCGGCTCGTCACAGTCGGGCAAGCTCAGCGCGTTATCGGTCAAGCGCGGGCAAAGCGTAAAGGCAGGCTCGAGCACGTTCTCGCTCGAATCCACCGATGAAACCGCCGCACTCGATCAGGCCCAGCGCCAGCTCGGCGCAGCCCAGTCTCAACTCGAAGACATCCTTACCGGAAAACGCGCGCCGGAAGTGGCTTCGGTGCGCGCGCAACTCGCGCAGGCGCGCGCGAATGCCCGCAAGGCCGCATTGCAGTTGAGCCGCGACGAAGCGCAATTCGGCGCGGGCGGCATCGCCAAGGGACAACTCGACGATTCACGCGCCAATGCCGATGCAGCCGCCGCGCAAGTGCGCGATCTCGCCGAACAGGTCGACATCGCACGCTTGCCGGGGCGTCCGCAACAAATCGCCGCCCAGCGCGCACAGGTGGCGGCCGCGCAGGCATTCGTCGCGCAGGCGCAATGGAAAGTCGATCAGAAGCAGGTGGCCGCGCCCGCGGACGGACTCGTGTACGACACGCTCTATCGCGTCGGCGAATGGGTGCAGGCGGGCAGTCCCGTCGTGCAGATGCTGCCGCCGCAGAATGTGAAAGTGCGCTTCTTCGTGCCCGAAACCGTGGTGGGCAGTCTCGCGACCGGCCGCGCGGTGTCGATTCATTGCGACGGCTGCGCTGAGGCCGTACCCGCGACGATCACCTACGTGTCCAATCAGGCGGAGTACACGCCGCCCGTCATCTATAGCAATGAAAATCGCGCCAAGCTCGTGTTCATGGTCGAGGCGCATCCTCAAGTCGGCGACGCACCGAAGCTTCATCCGGGCCAGCCCGTCGCAGTGAGGTTGCAATGAACGCGCAGGACACGCCCTACGTCATCGACGTACGCAATCTCAACAAGCATTTCGGCGACAAGCACGTCGTCAACGATGTCTCGTTGCAAGTTGCGCGCGGCGAAATCTTCGGCTTTCTCGGCCCGAACGGCAGCGGCAAGACGACCTCGATCCGCCTGATGTGTGGACTGCTCACGCCCGACTCCGGCAGCGGCACGTGTCTTGGCTATGACATCGTGCGCGAAAGCGAAGAGATCAAGCGCAACGTCGGCTACATGACGCAGCGTTTCTCGTACTGGGAAGACCTGACGATCCGCGAGAATCTCGACTTCGTCGCGCGCATCTATCAGATGACGAATCGCCGCGAAACGGTTGATCGCGCGCTCGAAGCGCTCGGTCTGCAAAGCCGCGCCAATCAACTGACCGGTTCGCTTTCGGGCGGATGGAAGCAACGCCTTGCGCTCGCCGCTTGCATGCTGCACGAGCCGAAGCTGCTCCTGCTCGACGAACCGACCGCGGGCGTCGATCCCACTGCGCGCCGCGACTTCTGGGAAGAACTGCATCGACTCGCGGCCAAAGGCATCTCCGTGCTCGTCAGCACGCATTACATGGATGAAGCCGAGCGCTGCCACAAGCTCGCGTATATCGCCTATGGGAAGCTGCTCGCGCAAGGCACCGCGAATGAAGTGATCGCCGCGCAGAATCTCGCCACATGGAGCATTCAGGGCGAGCATCTGAGCGAGCTTTCCGAGCGCTTGCGCACGACGCCGGGCATCGATCAAACGGTCGTGTTCGGCTCGGCGCTGCACGTAAGCGGCAGCGATCACGCCGCGCTCGAACGGGCCGTGCGCGATGCGACCCGAGACGGCGCAATGCGCGCCGAGCGCATCGAAACCGGCCTCGAAGACGTGTTCATCTATTTGATGAGCCACTCCACCGATAATTTCAAGGTGACGTCATGAACGCGCGCGGGCCGCTTGCGATGTTCGGGCGATTCTCCGTCACCCGCTGGTGGAGCATCGTCATCAAGGAGTTTCTGCAATTGCGGCGCGACCGCATCACGTTCGGCATGATCGTGGGCTTGCCGATCGTGCAGCTCGCGCTGTTCGGCTATGCGATCAACACGGACCCGAAGCATTTGCCGACCGCCGTCATCGTCGGCGATCAAAGTCCGTTCACGCGCAGCTTCGTCGCGGCGATGAAGCATTCCGACTACTTCGATATCGTCGAGACGCTGCCCGACGACGCAGCCGGCCGCCGCGCGCTCGCGCAAGGCCGCGTGCTGTTCGTGCTCGACATTCCGGCCGATTTCTCGCGCAAGCTCTTGCGCGGCGAGCGACCCGCACTGCTCATCGAAGCAGACGCCACCGATCCGAACGCGGTGAGCAAGGCAAGCAACGCGCTGCCCGGCCTGGTCCAGTCCGTAGCCGGCAAGGACCTCACCGGCCCGCTTGCATCGCTGAACGGCAAGCCCGCCGCATTCGACGTCCAGGTGCATAACCTCTACAACCCCGAGGGCATCACGCAATACAACGTCGTGCCGGGCCTGATGGGCGTCATCCTCACGATGACGCTCGTCATGATGACGGGCCTCGCGATGACGCGCGAACGCGAGCGCGGCACGATGGAAAACCTGCTCGCGACACCCGTTCGCCCCGTCGAAGTGATGACCGGCAAGATCGTGCCTTACGTATTCATCGGTCTCATTCAGGCATCGATCATTCTTCTCGCCACGCGTTTCGTCTTTCACGTTCCGTTCGTCGGCAATCCGTTCGCGATCTATCTCGCCGCACTGCTGTTCATCGCCGCGAACCTGACGGTGGGCATCACGTTGTCGTCGCTTGCGCAGAATCAGTTGCAGGCCATGCAACTCACGATGTTCTACTTCCTGCCGAACATTCTTCTATCGGGTTTCATGTTTCCGTTCGCGGGCATGCCCGCATGGGCGCAGTTCATCGGCAATCTGTTGCCGCTCACTTATTTCAACCGCCTGATTCGCGGCATTCTGCTCAAGGGCAATGGCTGGGCGGATCTATGGCCTTCCGTCTGGCCGATGGCGCTCTTCACCGTCATCGTGATGGGCATTGCGCTGCGCTTCTATCGGCGCACGCTGGATTAGGGAGACGTCGATGAAACCCATGCTTTCTCTCTGCGCCCTCGTGCTGTGCGGCTGCACCGTCGGCCCCGACTTTCATGCACCCGCGCCACCGGATACGCAAAGCTATGTAAGAACGTCGACGATGACTGCTTCCCAAGGCTTCCCGTCAACCGACCATGCCTTGCCGTTCTGGTGGAAGCAGTTCGGTTCCGATGCGCTGAACGATCTCGTCGATCGCGCATTGAACGACAGTCCGAGCCTCGCCCAGGCCCGGGCGAAGCTGGTGCAGGCGCGCGAGGACTACCGTGCGCAGGCGGGCGCAACGTATTTTCCCGCCGTCGATGCATCGCTTTCCACCTCGCGCCAGAAGGTCGATCCCGCTGCGTTCGGCGTGCCCGTGCCGAGTCCGGGGCCGTTCACGCTCTACGACGCATCGGTCAGCGTGTCCTATACGCTCGATATCTTCGGTGGCGAGCGTCGCGCGCTCGAAGCGTTACGTGCGCAGGTGGACTACCAGTCGTTCGAACTCGATGCAGCGCGTCTTTCCATCGCGGGCAATGTCGTATCGACGGCGATTCGCCGCGCTTCGCTGCAACAGCAGATCACGTTGACGGAGCGTCTCGTCGATGCGCAGACCCGACAGTTGAGCATCATGGAAGGCCGCTTCGAAGCAGGCGGCGTCGCATCGTTCGATGTGCGCAGTCAACGCACGCTCGTCGAGCAGACGCGTGCGAGCCTGCCCTCGCTCATCGCGCAACGCAATCAGGCCGATCATCGGCTTGCGATATTGCTCGGCGTGGAACCGTCCAAAGCCGACTTCGATGCGATCACGCTCGATTCGCTGCACGCGCCCGAGACCGTGCCGCTCACCTTGCCTTCGACGCTCGCACGCGAACGTCCCGATATCCGCGCGTCGGAAGCGCTGCTGCATCAGGCGAGCGCGAATGTCGGCGTAGCGACAGCCGACCTCTATCCGAAGTTCTCGCTAACGGCGGGCGCGGGCAGCCAGCGCACGAACATTCAAGACATGCTGAGCAGCGTGAACGTGTGGAATGTCGGATTGAATCTGACGCAGCCGCTCTTTCATGGCGGCGAATTGCGTGCGAAGAAGCGCGCTTCGGAAGCGGCTTACGACGCGGCGCTGTCGGCGTACCGGCAGACCGTGCTGGACGCCTTGCAGCAAGTCGCCGATAGCCTGACCGCGTTGCAAAACGATGCGAACGCATTGCAATCGCGCGCGGTGGCCGCGAACGAAGCGCAAGCGAACCTCGATACGGCACATGCGCGTTTCATCGCGGGCGGTGTGAGTCGCTTCGATCTGCTCGATACACAACGCCAGGCGTTGCAGACGCAGCTCGATCATGCGCTCGCGCAAGCGAATCGTCTGTCTGACACGGCCGCCCTCTTACAGTCGTTAGGCGGCGCGAGCGAAGACATGAAAGCAGCCTCCGCGTCGCAATGACGCCGACGCATCAACCCGCGAATCGCGGCTCGGGAATGCCTCGCACGCCCAGTCCCGTCACCGCGAACAAGCCGCCCTTGTCGCGCTCCTTTTGCGGAATGCCCCACATCGGGCGGCCCATCGTCGTGACATAGAGGATGTCGAGATTCGGGCCGCCGAACATCACGCTCGTGAGATTGCGCACCGGAAACGGCACGACGCGGTCGAGCGTGCCATCGGGCGCGAAGCGCAGAATGCGTCCGCCAAATACGAGCGCGGACCAGATATAGCCCGCTTCATCGACGGTCGCGCCATCGAACGTGCCCGCCATGTCGTGCGCAGAAGCGAAGAGCCGCTTGTTCGTCGCAGCGCCCGTTTCGATGTCGTAGTCGTACGCGTACATCTCCTTGCTGTAGGTGTCGGTGAAGTAGAAGGTCCTGTTGTCCGGGCTCCAGCATGGGCCGTTGGAGCAGCTAATGCCGCTGTCCAGACGCGCAAGCTTGCCGTCCGTGTCGAGCCGGTACAGGCCGCCGCTGCGCGTCGAGCGCTGGCCACGATCGGCGTCGTAACGGTCGAAGTCATACGACATGGTGCCCGCGATGAAGCGGCCTTTGCGGTCCACCTTGCCATCGTTGAAGCGCGTTTCGGTGTCGTCGCTTTCGGGGTCTGCGATGAACTGCACGGTTTGCGATTCGAAGTCGTAGAAGTGCAGGCCATTGGCGAGCGCGACGACCGCGCCGCCTTGCTCGCGCAACGCCATCGAACCGATGTGACGGGGCACGAAATAGCGCTTCACGTCGCTGCCGTCCGCGCGACAGCTATAGATTTCCGCGGCCGTGCTGTCGATCCAGTACAGCCGTTCTTCCTGCACATCCCAGAGCGGACCTTCGCCAAGGTGATTGTTCGCATCGACCAGCAAGCGTACTTCAGCCATCGTCGTCTCCTTTATTCAGGCTCACCATCCTCGATCCGACGGCGATGCGAGAGCAAGGCCATCAGTCTGCGATCGCGCCAGCGGCTGCGTTCCTCGATGCGCTCACGCGGCAGCACCGCGCGGCGCTCGGCGTCCAGCCTGCCGAGCGTATCGGCGGACCAGTCGAAGGACTGGCGCGTCGCTGCGATCGCGCGATACGTGCCGCCATAACGCGCCGCATAGTCGGCAACCCCGCCGGGCGCATTGAGATCGATCGTTTCGAACGGGCCCATGAACGACCAGCGCATCGCGAGTCCGTCGCGAATCACGGTGTCGAGATCGGCCGCGCTCGCATAGCCTTGCTCGTAGAGACTCAGCGCTTCGTCGAGCAGCGCGCCTTGCAGGCGATTGAGCAGAAAGCCCGAAATTTCCCGATTCACATTCACGGGCTTTTGACCCGCTTCTTCATAGATCGCGCGGGCGCGTTCCATCGTCTCCTGCGAGGTCCACGGCGCGCCGCACAATTCGACGAGCGGCACGAGCGACGGCGGATTCACCGGATGCGCAACGAGGCAACGCGCGCGGCCTTCGATGCCCTCTGTGAACGTCGATGCCGGCAGTCCCGAAGTCGAACTCGCGAGCAGCGCATCGGGCTTTGTGAGCCGATCCAGTTCGATGAACAGCGCGCGTTTCGCCTCCACCACTTCCGCGATGTTCTCCTGCACGAGATCCGCATCCGCGACCGCATCGCCGAGGCTTTCGCAAATCGCGATGCGAGACACGATTACATCGACCGGTTCATCGATCAGACCGAACGAGGCGAGATCCTGCACGCTTTCACGAATCGCGGGAATCGCGCCGGACAGCATGTCCCGCGAGGCATCGTGCAGCTTCACGCCGAAGCCGCTTTTAGCGAAGACGATCGCCCACGCGCGCCCGATGCGCCCCGAACCAATCACCGCGATGTTTTTCGCTTGCATCTGACTGTGGTCCTCATTCGAGTTGAGTTAGCCCTTCTTGTCCCGCAACGTGATGACAGCCGCCAGCACGACGAGCCCGTTGATGATGTCGCGCACGGCCGGCGGCACCGTGGTGCCCGCGAGCAGCGTGCCGAGTGCGGTCAGCAGGAGCGCACCGCCGAACACGCCGAGATAGTGCCCGCGTCCACCCGTGATGAGTGCGCCGCCCACGACCACGACCGCGATCGAAGGCAGCAGATATGGATCGCCCATGCCGAGGAACGCTTGCGAACTGAATCCCGCGAGCAGCAGACCGACGAGCGCCGAGCACAATCCCGACAGGCAATACACGGCGATCAGCGTCGTGCCGACGCGCACGCCGGAGAGCTTCGCCGCGACCTGCGAATTGCCGACCGCATACACGCGCCGCCCGAACGGCGTGCGATGCAAAAGCAGCAACGCGATGACGAGAAACACCGGCACGCTCCACGCCGCGAGCGATAGCGGGCCTAAGCGTCCGTTGGTGAATTCGCTGATCGACGAAGGCGACCAGCCTTGCGGCGAGCCGTTGCAATAGATCAGCGTCAGTCCTTGCAGCAAGCCATTTGCCGCGAGCGTCACGACGATGGGCGGCAAGCCGAGCATCACCACGCCGACGCCATTGAACACGCCGACGAAGAGGCCCACGAAAAGCACGAGCGGCACGGCCCACGCAGCCGCACCGTTCACGCCATGCGTGAGCCCGGTCAACAGCACGCCGGATAGCGTGATGAGCCAGGGCATCGAGAGATCGAGTCCGCCCGTCAGAATGACTGCGCCCTGACCCAGACCGAGAATCGCGAGAAAGAGCGTGAGCGTTAAGAGACTGCTATAGAAGTTCGCGCTGGCGAGCACACCGGGCCCATACACGATGCCGGTTATGACGACCACCGCGAAAAACAGCATATAAGCCGGCACGACATACTTCGCCCATTCCCGATTGCGCTCGATCCAGTCCGCGATGGCGCGTCCCTTGAGCTCCGTGTTCTCGATGGGCCGAAAATCGTCGACCTCGAACGTGACGCGGCGTGCGTTTCTATCGTCGCGCGCGCGTGTGCCCGTTCGCATCGCCTTGAACCATTGCGCCGCGTGCCGCGCGCATTCGTGCGCGGCCGACTGCTTGCCGATCGACGAGCCGAGCACCGCCAGAATCAGGATCACCGCTTCCGCGATCGTCGTGAAGAACGCCGATACGTTCAGCACGAGCAGAATGTTCACGGTGATCATCAGCGTCATCGCGGCGAATACGGTGCCCACGCAGCCGCCGCGCCCGCCGCCGAGCAGCGTGCCGCCGAGCACGACGGCGGTGAACATCGAAAGCAGCAACGGACGGCCCACGAGCGGATCGGCCGAACCCGTCTGCGCCGATACATACAGCCCCGCCGCCGCGTAGAACATGCCCGCGAGCGCATACGTCGCGATGCGGTAGCGCGTAACCGGCATGCCGTTCGCATAAGCGCCGTCCGGGTCGCTGCCGAGCGCATAGAGCCCCACGCCGAAGCGCGTGCGCTTGACGAACGCCCAGACGAGCAGTGCGACGATCAGAAGGCCGGCCGACATCGGCAACTTGTCAGGGATAAGATCGGCCGTGAGCGCCGCACCGAACTGATCGCCGACGCTGCCGCCGGGCTTGTTTTGAATCAGCAGCGTGAGGCCTTGCACCATGAACATCGTCGCAAGCGTGACGACGATCGATTGCAGGCGGAACCATGCGATCAACGCGCCATTGACGAGCCCGATGCCGCCGCCTATCGCGAGAATCAGCGCGGCGCCCGCCCATTGCTCGACGGGCGAGCCCTGCACGAAGCGCACCGCGAGCACGTTCGCGAGCGACACGACCGCCGACGCCGACAGATCGAAGCCGCCCGTCAATACGACGATGGTCTGCCCGATCGCCGCGAGCGCGAGCGTGGTCGCACTCGAAATGACCGAGCCGATGTCGTACAGCCCGACCGGCGTCGCGGACAAGGCGACCCATCCAGCGAGCATCGCGAGCAGGGCCGAGATGGCGATGATGAGCCCGCGATGATGATCGATGCGCGCGCCGAATCCCACGCGCGCGCCCGGCCGCACGATTTCGCTATCGGGCGACGCTACGGCAATCTTCATGAAGCACCTCTCAACTGGAAAGCATCTTGCGCATCACGTTTTCTTCGGTGAGCGCTTCGCCGGACAACTCGCCGGCATTGCGTCCGCGATACATCACCGATACGCGGTCGCACACGTTGACGAGCTCCGGCACATCGGTCGAGTAGAACAGCACCGCGCCGCCCGCCGCCGCGAAGGCGCGCATCAAGACGAAGATCTGATGCTTGGTGCCGACATCGATGCCGCGCGTCGGATCGAACATCAGCCACACGCGGCTTTGCGTGAGCAGCCATTTCGCCATGGCGATCTTCTGCTGATTGCCGCCCGAGAACGACAGACATGGCTTGTAGAGCGCGCGCGGATTCACTTCCATCTGCGCGAGCGAGCGGCGTATCGCCGCCTGTTCGCGCTTGCGGTCGATGAGCCCGAAGCGCGAGAAGCGTCCGATCACGGGCAGGGACACGTTCTCGCCGCCGGGCAAGCGCAGAAAGAGGCCTTCGGTCTTGCGGTCCTCGGGCAGAAAACTCGTCGATACGCCCGCTTTCAGCGAGTCCGCCGTGGATGTCAACGTGACCGGCTTGCCGTCGATGCGAATCTCGCCCTCGTCGATATAGCTCGCACCGAACAGCGCCTCGAACAGCTCGCGCTGCCCCATGCCCTGCAAGGCCGCGATACCGTGCACTTCGCCGGGCTTCACGGCGAGATCGAAGTCGGTGACGACGCCATCGACGCGCACGTTGCGCGTTTCGATGGCCGGCGTCGCGTCGCTCACCGCCGATACGACCTTCGGCGGATACTTCGCCTCCATCGAGCGGCCGATGACGAGTCTGATTACTTCGTCATCCGATATATCCGCCGCATCGAATGCACCGACATCGCGGCCATTCCGATACACCGTGAGGCTGTCGCAGAACTCGCGCACTTCCTGCATGCGATGCGTGATGAACACGAAGGTCACGCCGTTCGCCTTCAGTTCGTCGATGCGCCGCGCGAGCCAGTTGACGTCGCGGCCCGAGAGCGCCGAGGTCGGCTCGTCGAGCAGCAGCACGCGCGGCTGGCGCACGATCGCCTTCGCAATCTCGATCTTCTGCCGCACCGGCAACGAAAGATCGCGGATATACGCGCCGGGACGCACGTCGGGCAGTTCGAGCCGGTCGAGCCATTCCGCCGCTTGCCGCTGCGCCTCGCGCTTCCTGATGCGCCCGAGGAAGCCGGTCGGTTCATACGACATCAGGAGATTCTGCGCGACGGTCAGATCGCGCACGAGCGTCATCTCCTGAAACGCCGTCTGCACGCCCGCGCGATGCGCGTCTCTCGGCCCGCGCATCGTCACGTCGTCGCCCATCACGCGGATGCTGCCCGAGTCCGGCTGCATCAGCCCGGACAGCAGCTTGACCGTGGTGGACTTGCCCGCGCCGTTCTCGCCGAGCAGCGCATGCACCGCGCCGCGTTTCACCGAGAACGACGCGCCGTCGAGCGCGACGGTCGCGCCGAAGCGCTTCGTCACCTTCGACAGATCGATCGCCAGCGATGCGTCGTTCATCGTCGAACCTCAGTCCTGATTGCCCGTCAACGCGGCGTTGAAGCCCACTTCCTTCGTGTCTTCCGAATAGATGTCCGCGAACCAGCCCGGCGGCACCTTGTCCGGCGCAAACGCCGTGCAGCCCGCCTTCAGTTCGTCGATGCTCCCGGTCTTGCAGAGCTTCGATTCAGCGGTCAGCACGAGCGGCAGCTTCAATGTCACGCGCGCCGGAAAGTCACCGCCATCGAGCTTCTTCACGGCCATCTTGAGGGCCATCGCGCCCGAATACGGCGGCGCGCCGTACGAGATCGAGCGATAGCCGATCGAGCGATATGCGCCCTGCCCCTTCACTTCGCCGGGCGGCAACATCTGCACGCGATGCCCGTTCGACGATTCGCCCGCGCACGGCTTGATCTTGTCGTCGGCGATGCCCGCTTCGAGCTGCATCGACGCCGCCGTGAAGCAGCCCACCTGCATCCACAGGCCGTCGATCTTGTCCCAGCTATTCGTCGCGAGAATCTTCGAGAGCTCGGTCTTGGCCGTCGCCTGACTCCACATGCCCGTGCCTTCCGCAACGATCTTGATGCCCGGGAACTTCGCGAACACCGCCTTCGCCGCCTCGGTGCGCGCGCGATCCACGGAGGTGCCCGGCACACCCGTGATCATCACGACATTGCCCTTGCCGTTGAGCGTTTTCGCGAGCCATTCGGCGGTGACGGTGCCCGCCTGATGCTGATCGATCGTGACGTTATGCGCGCACGGCTCGGTCACTTCGCCGTCGTATGCCGCGACCACCACGCCCTTCGAACACGCATTCTTGATCGCACGATTCAAAGCCGTCGGCGAGATCGGATAGATGACGATGGCCTTCGCGCCGGCCTGCACCATCGAGTTGATCTGCTGAATCTGCTTCTGCGCGTCGGTGCCCGCGACCTGCACTTCGAGATCGACCTTGTCCTTCAAGCCGGGCGTGTTCGCCATCGCCTTGACCATGTTCGCGGCTTCCGTCTGCCAGTCGTTGCCGACATAGCTCATCGAAAGAAAGATCTTGTACTTGCCCGCCGCGTGCGCCTGTCCCGAGACGGCGAGCGCTGCCGCGAACGCGAGGCCGAGCGCCGCCCGGCCCGCATGACGAATCGATTGCGTCCATGCTTTCATGTCATCCTCCGTTGCTGCGTTATTGGTCTTCGACGATGCGCTTCTACTTGCTCACATGCGGCAGCCGCGCACTAGCCGGCAAGGCGATACCCGCGCTGCCGGGCACGACATTCGGGTCGTGTCCGGGTATGACGAAATCCGCGATCTGACGGATGCGCGACAACGAGCCGATCTCCGCGAGCGTTTCATGCACGATGCCCACGGGCACGAGATCGACGATGTTCTCCATGCAGTTCGCGCAATCGCCCGCGATCAGCACGACGCCATCGGTGGTATCGACCGCGACGGACTGATGCCCCGGCGTATGACCGGGCGTCGGCACGACGCGCACGCCGGGCACGATATCGGTCACGCCGTTGACGAACTGCCAGCGAAAGTACGCAAGCGGCTCGCGGCCGATCAGAAACTCCTGGTAATACGTGGCCTGCGTGGGCAGCGGATGACCCGCGTACTCCCACTCCGCCGCCTGCACGATGAAGCGCGCGTTCTTGAATAGCGTATTGCCGCCGGAATGGTCGTAATGCAGATGCGTGTTGATGACGATATCGACATCGTCCGCGCTCCAGCCGACATATTCTTTCAGCGCACGTTCAAGCTTTTCCTCCGGTGCCTGATCGCACGGACATACGAAGTTCGATACCCAGCCCGGATCGTGAATGCCCGTATCGACGACGATCTTCTTCGACGCGCCGACGATCGCCGTCGACCACACGGGCACCTTCATCTGCTGGCCGAAGTAGCGGCCATACACTTGCGAGGAGCGATCGACGGTGAGCCAGCCCGTCGGCATCGCGACTACTTTCAGCCTGGCGTTCACGATGTCCTCCGCCGTCAGAAGTTGGTGTCGCTCGCGCCTTTCAGCTTGAGCATCTCGCGCGCTTCGGCGGGCGTGGCGATATCGAGCGACAGGCCTTCGATGACCTGGCGAATCTTGCGCACCTGCGCCGCGCTCGATTCGGCGAGCTTGCCCGGTTCGATCCACAGCGAATCTTCGAGGCCGACACGCACGTTCGATCCCTGCGCGACGCCGATCGAGCCAAGCGGAATCTGATGGCGGCCCGCGCCGAGAATCGACCACACATAGTCGTTGCCGAACAGGCGATCCGCCGTGCGCTTCATATGCGCGAGATCTTCCGGATGCGACCCGATGCCGCCGAGCAAACCGAACACGCTCTGCACGAAGAACGGCGGCTTGACCAGTCCGCGATCGACGAAGTGCGCGAGGTTATACAGATGCGAGATGTCGTAGCATTCGTGCTCGAAGCGCGTGCCGTTATCGCTGCACGACGTGAGGATGTATTCGATATCCGCGAAGGTGTTCTTGAACACGAGATCGCGGCTGTTTTCCAGATGCTTGCGCTCCCACTCGTACTTGAGTTCCTTGAAGCGCTCGAGCATCGGATAGAGACCGAAGTTCATCGAGCCCATGTTCAGCGACGCCACTTCCGGCTTGAAGTGATGCGCGGGCTTCAGACGCTCGGCCACCGTCATGTGCGGACTGCCGCCCGTCGTGATGTTGATCACCGCATCCGTTTCCGCCTTGATGCGCGGCAGAAACTCCTGAAACACGGCGGGGTCCTGCGTCGGATGGCCATCGTTCGGATCGCGTGCGTGCAGATGCAGAATCGCAGCGCCTTCCTTCGCGGCGGCGAGCGCGGCATCGCCGATCTGTTGCGGCGTCAGCGGAAGATACGGCGACATCGAAGGCGTGTGAATCGCGCCCGTCGGCGCGCACGTGATGATGACCTTGCGTTTCGTTGCCATGTGATCCTCGTTGTTTTAAAGGACTTCCACGTTGCCGCAGACCGAGATCGCCTGTCCCGAGATGCCGCTGCCCGCGGGCGAACATAGAAAGAGCGCGGTGGCCGCGACTTCTTCGGGCGTGGTCATGCGGCGCAGCGAAATCTTCGCGAGATACTGCTTTTCCATCTCTTCATAAGAGAGATCGAGTTGCTTCGCGCGCGCGGCGATCACGCGTTCGATGCGCGGCCCCTTCACGATGCCCGGCTGGATCGCATTGACGCGGATATTCGAGGGCCCCAGCTCGATGGCGAGACTCTTGGTCATGCCGACGACCGCCCATTTCGTCGCGGCATACGGCGTGCGAAACGCATAGCCGAGCCTTCCCGCCACCGACGACAGCGCGATGATCGTGCCGCCGTCGCGCGCCTGGCGCAGAAGCGGCACCGCGCGGCGCGCGAAGTAGAACTGCGCGTTCAGATTGACGTCGATGGTCTGTTCCCACTCGTTCGCGTCGAGTTCGTCAATGCCGCCGGTCGGGCCCGCGATGCCCGCGTTATTCACGAGCACATCGAGTCCGCCGAGTTCGCGCTCCACATCGGCGAATACGCGTTCCACCGCTTCCTTGTCCGATACATCCGCGAGCGTGGACGTGATCGCATTGCACTCCGCGCTCGCTTCGGCTTGCGTCAGCGCATCGATCATTTCGGCGCTCGAATCGCAGACATGCACGCGCGCCCCCGCATCGACGAATGCGCGCGCAATCACGAGCCCGATGCCCGACGCGCCGCCCGTCACGAGCACGCGCAAGCCCGCGTGCGGTTTCAGCATCTGAAGAACCGTCATGCCTTTGTCTCCTTTTGTTTTTGATTCAGGCGCTTGCTTCGTTGCCGGGCTCGCCGCTTTGCAGACGCTCTTGCAGATCGGCGGCCGCATCGCCGATGTCTTCCTCGATGCCGGCGCGCGCGCCTTCGCCGTCGCCGCGCCAGAGCGCTTCGACGATATGGCGATGCGCCGCCATCGACCGGCGCATGTGCGGTATGTCGGGCGCGACGAGATTGAGGAACGGACCGATGCGCATCCACAGGTTCTGGATCGTCGCGAGCGTGAGATCGCTCGCGCCGTGCGCGTAAATGGCGATATGAAAGTCGAAGTTGCTGCGCAGATAAGCGGGCACGTCGCCGGCTTCGACATGCGCGTCCATGGTGTCGAAAATCGCCTGCAGCGCTTCGAGATGCGTTCGCGTCATGCGCGATGCCGCGCGCTTCGCGACCGCGCCTTCGAGCGCGATGCGCACGTCGCGCAGTTCGTCGAGCAGGTCGAGCGTCATCGGCGGAACCATCAGCGCGCGTCCGGGTCCGTCGATCAAGGCGCCCTCTGCTTGCAGACGCGTGAGCGCGGCGCGCACCGGCATCGTCGAAGAACCGACGGCTTCGGCCACGCTGCGCAGACTCAGCAATTGTCCGGGCGCGAAGCGGCCCGTCATGATGGCTTGTCTCAGCTGCGCATAGACGCGGCCGGCCATCGTTTCGCGTGCAACTAATTCGAGCGCGGGTAAATCCGTCGTCGAGCGTGTCGCCACTTTGCCTCCGTTCTTTCGTTCGGCTGCTGCGATGCGGTTCGTTTGGTGTGACCTGTGATCACACTGCGATGAATGAAAGTGTCGGCTGCGCGAGCGTGTGAGTCAACCTCGGATTGCTAGGTGAAAACGCGGAGAACGCGGCGGAATGCGGAAGAACGCGTCAAGCGAACCGTCCCTGCACCGCCCTCTGAATCTCCGAGAACGCAACCGGCTTCACGAGATGATGATCGAAGCCCGCTTCCTTCGAACGCTGCCGGTCATGCGCCTGACCATAGCCCGTCACCGCGATCAGCAACGCATCGGCCGTTGCCGGGCGCGCGCGCATTTCGGCTGCGAGCCGATAGCCGTCCATCCCCGGCAGACCGATGTCGAGCAGTACGATCTGCGGCGCAAATGCATCGGAGAGCGCAAGCGCTTCGGTCGCGTCGTGCGCGGTGCGCACATCGAAGCCATCGGCTTCGAGCAGGAGCGCCATCGCCGTGGCCGCGTCCACGCTGTCGTCGACGAGCAGCACGCGCTTGCCGCTCGCCACATTCGCGGGCGTCTCGCCCACGCCTTGCGCGGCCACTTGCGGGTCCTGCGCGAGCGGCAGCCAGACGATGAATTCGCTGCCCGTCTGCGGCCCCGCGGAAAACGCCTCGATGCGCCCGCCCTGCAATTCGACGAGCGTCTTCGCAAGCGGCAAGCCGATGCCGAGCCCGCCTTCGGACCGTTCGAGCGACGTCTCCGACTGCACGAAGAGATCGAAGATATGCGGAAGCATGTCGTGCGCGATACCGATGCCCTTGTCGCGCACGGCGATGCGCACTTCATCGCCGAACTGCTCGGTCTCGATCGCGATTTCGCCGTCTTCGAGACTGTACTTCGATGCATTCGACAACAGATTGCCGAACACCTGCGCGAGCCGCACGTTGTCGCCGGCGACATAGAGCGGCGCATCCGGCAGCTTGACCGTCAACGCATGGCGCTTTCTTTCGAGCGCAGGCTGCACGGTCTCGATCGCAGCCGCGATCGCCGCGGCGAGATCGACCGTTTCCCGGCGCAACGTGATCTTGCCCTGCGTGATGCGCGCGACGTCGAGCAGATCGTCCACGAGACGGCTCAGATGCCGCACTTGTCTGTCGATGATCGCGCGCACCGTCGCGAAGTGCTGCACGGACGGTTCGCGGTCGGGATCGAGCAGATCGACCGCATTGCGAATCGGCGCGAGCGGATTGCGCAGTTCGTGCGCGAGCATCGCGAGGAACTCGTCCTTGCGGCGGTCCGCTTCGCGCAGCAACAGTTCCGCCGCCTTGCGTTCCGATATGTCGTTGACGATGCCCGCGATGCGATACGGCCGCGCCGGATGCCCCGCCGCGCGCACCGGGAACGCGCGCTCCGCGACCCAGCGCGGCCCGCCATGCGCGCGCACGATGCGATATTCGACCTGATACGGCGTGCCGTTCGCGAGCAATTGCCGGTACGCATCGGCGACATGATCGCGGTCGAGCGGCAGAATGTCGCCGGACCAGTGATCCGGTCCCGGCACAGGCGCGGGCGCGCCGCCGCCCGTATCGAAGAGATGCGCGTAAGCCGGGCTCACGTAGAGCAGTTCGCCGGATACGGGATCGAGCATCCAGAAGACATCGTCGATATTCTCGGCGAGCTGGCGAAAGCGCTCCTCGCTTTCGCGCAGCGCGTTTTCCGCGAGGCGCACGCGCAACAGCGCGCGCACGTGCGCAATCAGTTCGGCCGGCTCGACCGGCTCGGTCAGATAACTGTCCGCGCCGCCTTCGAGACCGCGAATGCGATCGAGGCTATGCACCGCCGCCGCCGATGTCTGCAACACGAGCGTGCCCGCCGTCTCCGGCGAAGCCTTGATCTGCCGGCACACTTCGAGCCCGTTGATGTCGGGCAGCTTCACGTCGAGCAGCACGAGATCGGGCGCTTCGGCGCGTACGCTTTCGAGCGCGGCGGTGCCGGTCGGCGCCTCGATCACGTTGAAGCCCGCGCGCGACAGGATGCGCGTCTTGGCATAGCGCGCGCCGTCGTTGTCGTCGACGTTGAGGATCAGCACCTCGTTCCGATCGCTTCTCATGATGGTCTTTCCTTGCCCGTCACCGCATCCAGCACGCCCGGCAATTCGCCGCCGCCCACCGGCTTTTCGATGAATACGGTCGCGCCCAGCGCCTGCGCTTCAGTGCGATCTTCCGCCTCCCCGAGCACGAGGATCGGAATGCTGCGCGTCGCCGCCTGCGCGCGCAACGCGGCCAGCCAGATCCACGCTTCCGATGGCGCGGGCCGCACCGCGAGCAACAACGCGGCGGGCTGCGTGCGTGAGAGCAAGCGGCTGGCTTCGTCGAGCGTCGCGGCGTTCATTGCACGATACGGCGAATCGCGCAGCGCCGCTTCGCAGTCGAGCCGCTCGATCGGATTGCTCGCGACGATCAGCACCGCGGGCCGCGTATCGCTCGCGGCATGATGCGTTGCATCGAAATCGGCGCCGTAGAACGCGGGAATCGTCGCGCTGAACACCGAACCGCGCCCGACCTCGCTTTCCAGCGACACATCGCCGCCGAGCAGCTTGCACAGCTTCCGGCACAGCGGCAGGCCGAGCCCCGTGCCCTTCACATACTGCTGCAAGCGATTCTCGACTTGCCCGAACTCTTCGAACACGACCTGCTGATGTTCCGGCGCAATGCCGATACCCGTATCGCTGACGGAAAACGTGATGAGCCGGCGCGCGTCGTCATAACTGGCGCTCACGCGCACGTCGCCGCGCTCCGTGAACTTGAGCGCGTTCGACACGAAGTTGCGCAACACCTGCGCGACCTTCCCTTCGTCGGTGCGTATGGGCGGCAGGCCTTCGCACGAATCGAACACGAGCTCGACCGCGCCGCCCGGCGACAGCGGCCGCAGCATGCCGCGCAGCGCTGAAAACAAGGTATCGACTTCGAATTCGGCGGGCCGCACTTCGATCTTGCCCGCTTCGATCTTCGCGAGATCGAGCAGGTCGTCGACCGTTTCCGAGAGATCTTCCGCGGCCTTGCGAATGAAGCGCACCTGCTTTTCCTGCTCTTCGGTAAGCTCGCCGTCGATGCGCTCCAGCAGGAGCTTCGACAAGGCGCGGATCGACGAAAGCGGCGTGCGGAACTCGTGACTCATGTTCGACAGGAAGCGCGATTTCGATTCGTCCGCGCGGCGCAGATGATCGGCGCGCGCATCCAGCTCCGCGTACAGCGCGACGACGCCGCGATTCGTATCTTCGAGCTCGCGCGTGAGGCGCGTCAGCTCTTCCTGACGTTCGCGCAAATCGGCGAGCGCCGCGATCAGTTCGCGATTCTGGCGCTGCAGTTCCGCGGCGGTATCGTCGGCGGACTGGCGCGAGAGTATCTCGATGACCGGCTGCAACTCGCGCGGCGCATGATCGGGCAAGGCCTTCGCAAGCGATATCGATGTGTCGCCGCCGGCTTCGTCCGCGATCGCGCAGTGATCCATCAAACGTTGCGCCGCGAGCAGGCCGAGCGCGGCTTGCGCGTCGTCCTTGCTGTCGTTGCGCATGGCGCGCAGCCGTTCGCCCGCGCCCTTGGCCGCCAGAAAGCGCACGACGAAGCGCGGCGGATGCGTGGCGTCATCGACGTAAAAATCGGCGCGTGCTTCGTGTCCCGCGAGCAGCACCGTGCGTGCGGCTTCGAGCACCGAAGTGGAGATGCGCGTCTGATCCTGCGGCGAAAAGCCGAGCGCCGCGCTCGCATCGCGCGCCTTCACGCGGGCCGCGACGATATCGCGCTCGCCTTCGATACGCATCGCGTAGAGCGCGCGCGTCATCATGCGCTCCCGGCCGCGCGCGCGACGAACACGGTGATGTCGTCGCGGCCGCGCGCGAAATCGCGATACAGCACCGCCGCGACGAGCGCCGGATGACGCATCGCGAGCCCCGGATAGCGCGCGAGATCCCAGCGCGACGTGAGCCCGTCCGACGCGAGCACGACGAGCGCATTGGGCGGATACGGCACGTCGAATTGCTGCGCGCGCCGCGCCGAATGCCCGACGATGCCGCTGTGCGACACCAGATGCTTGTGCGCGCCTTCGCTCCACACGCTCGCCGAAATATTGCCGATGCCCGCGAACGACACCGGCATGTCCGACATCGACGCGAACGCCGGCATGCGCGCGATGCCGACCGCCGCGCCGCGCGTCGGGCGCAGCGCATCGTTGGCCACGTCCATGATGCGTTCGAGCGTCTCATCGCCGTTCGCGGCCAGCACCTTCGCCGCTTCGATCGCAGCGACGTTGGCAAGCGGTCCGTGGCCGAGGCCATCGGCGACGAGCACCGTGAATTCGCCCTGATTCATATGGCACGACCAGGCATCGCCGCTGACGGTTTCGGTCGCGAGCGGCAGATTCACGACGCCGTAGCTCAATTGCGCGGCAGGCCTGTTCGCCGCGCCAGGCGCATTCCAGAACACGACGCGCAGCACCGTGCCGCGTCCGGGCGCGCTCCAGACATCGAGCTCGTCGGACAAACGTTCGATCGCGCCCATGCCGTTGCCGGGACTGCCCGCGGTCGTATAGCCGTCCTCGAAACAGCGATGCAGATCGTGGATGCCCGGGCCGTTATCGATGCACAGCACTTCGATACCATAGCGAGGCGATGCGCCGTGACCATCGACGAGCGGCCGCACCAGCAGTTCGCCGTGCTGCGCATGCTTGAGCAGATTCGTGCCGCACTCCGTCACGACGATCGCGAGTTCACCCGCGGCGGTCTCGTTGAACGCGAGACCCCGCGCGAGCTCGCCGATCAGCCGCCGCGCATGCGCGACCTGGCTCGTGTCGGCGATCTCATAGCGCTGCTGCGCGGCCATCGATTCCTTCAGAACGGTTTCCATTTGGTGATCGAAACGTGTGTGCCGGCGCCCGGCGCCGAGCGGATATCGAACTCGTCGCACAGGCGCTTCGCGCCGCCGAGGCCGAGCCCGAGACCGCTGCCGGACGTGAAGCCGTCGGACAGCGCGCGCTGGATATCGGGAATCCCGGGACCGTTGTCGACGAATTCGAGTTTGAGGCCGCGGCGGCCGTTGCGCTCGACGAGCGTGCAATGCACGTCGCCGCCGCCGCCGTAGATGAGCGTGTTGCGCGCGAGCTCGCTCGCCGCCGTCACGAACTTGGTCTGGTCGATGAGAGACAGTCCTTGCGCGACGGCCTTCTCGCGGACGAACTGGCGCAGCCGCACGATCTGCTCGTCGGAGCGGATCGGCAGCGTGTCGGGCGGCGACGATGAGCTCGGCGCGGCTGTGGAGTGGAAGGTCGTCATGGCGTGGTTCACATGCGATCGTCAGACCGTGCCGCTTTTCGCGAGCAGCGCCATGCCCTTTTCCACGTTGAGCGCGGTGCGCACGCCCGAGAGCGTGAGCCCGAGCTCGACGAGCGTGATCGCGACCGAAGGCTGCATGCCGACGACGACCGTCTCGGCGTCGAGCACGCGCGCCATCGCGGCGGTGTTGCCGATCATGCGCCCGATGAACGAATCGACCACATCGAGCGATGAAATGTCGATCAGCACGCCGCGCGCGCCGTCCTTCACGATCCGGCTCGTCAGATCGTCCTGCAGCGTGAGCGCGAGCCGGTCGTGCATGTCGACCTGAATGGTGACGAGCAAGAGCTTGCCCATCGTGAGAATCGGAATGCGTTCCATCGCTTGAGGCCCCGTTCAGTCGCGTGTCGTTCGATGCGTGCTTCGAATGGCGAGATGCGGCGTCATTCGGGTTGCAGCGGATCGAAGGCGTCGCTCTGACGACCCGCGCGCGATGCGTCGTGCGCGAACGCCGCCGTCACCGACTTGCCGGTGCGTTGCAGCGCGACGACGAAAGCCGCCGCGAGCGACGCCTTGGTCGTGACGTTCGACAGGTTCACGCCGAGATGCACGATGGTCTGCGCGATCTGCGGACGAATGCCGCTGATGATGCAGTCCGCGCCCATCAGCCGCGCCGCCGCGACGGTCTTGAGCAGATGTTGCGCGACGAGCGTATCGACGGTCGGCACGCCGGTGATGTCGATGATCGAGATGGCCGCGCCCGTCTCGACGATCTTCTGCAACAGGTTTTCCATCACCACTTGCGTGCGCGCGGAATCGAGCGTGCCGATCAAGGGCAGCGCGAGAATGCCGTCCCACAACTGCACGACCGGCGTCGACAGTTCGAGCAGTTCCTGCTGCTGGCGCACGATGACCTGCTCGCGGCTCGCCTGAAACACTTCGGTCGTATAGAGGCCGAGTTCGTCGAAGAGCGTGCTGATGGTCCAGGTGAGATCGGCGAGCGTGGCGGAGTCGTTGCCGACCGCGTCGCGAAGGCGCGCAAAAAGCGGCTGCTTGAGCGAGAACACGAAGAGCGCGGTCTCGACCGGCGAGAAGCCCTGACGCGCGCGCTGCGACGACATGTCCGCGAGAAACGAGCGCACTTCCTGCCACGCGGGCGCCTTGAAATCCACGCGCTCGGCGCTGCTCAGCGCGGCCGTCAGAAGCGAGACGAATTGCGTGAACTGATTGCGCAGTTCGGCTTCGCCGACGAGCCCGCGACGCGACGCGATAGCGTGCTGCTGCGCGAACCACTCTGCGAGCAACTGCTCCTGATTGCCGGTGAACAATTGAGCGAGCCGCATTCCGCCGACCATTTCCATGCCGAAATCCCCGTGCGATAGATGTTTTTCGGGCGCTGCGCCCGGATGACTTTTGTTGCGCCGCCGCGATGGCTATCGAAATAAAGCAACGCAAGGCGCTCGGAATGTAGCATGCCATCCCGAAATTCGACAGTCCGCGACGCCTTATGGCGCAAGGGATTCCGGCACATCGGCAATTGCTGCCGATCGCTTCGCGCGCGCCGCTCGAGGACAAGTCAAATCTCCTGATCGTTCAGCGTGAGAGCAGAAAGAGTTCGAGCGCCTGGAGGCTGATCGGCTTGAGCAGATAGCCGTCGAAGCGGGCTTCACCGCTGTCCACGACAAGATCGGTGTGCCCTGTCATGGCGATGATGCGTGCGCGGCTGCTCGGCCCGCGCGCGCGGATCGCGGTGCAGAGTTCGCGGCCGTCGGCGTCGGGAAGCGTAATGTCGAGAAAAATGCTGTCGAATCGTTCGCTCGCGGTGAGCGCCAGGCAGCCCGCGCCGTCGTGCGCGATGGCCGCGGTATGACCCATTCCGCTTGCGATGTCGACGAGGGTCTCGATGCAGGCGTGATTGTCGTCGACGAATAGCAGGTTCATCGTCACTGACTCCGTTTCGACGGGATGGGTTATGCGCGTCGGACAGTGTAGTGCATGCGCGATGCCGCTCGCGCCTGACATTGCGCCAACGGCGAGGCTTTGTCCGCGTTGCCCTAGATCGCATGATGCCGTGTATAGCGGCACGAATATTTTTTCGGCCGGTGCGCGGTGCAATACTCGGACGACTGCTTCACTCGACCCGTTCATCGAACCGCCGGAGCGCGCATGTCCCAAACGACTCATCCCGTCGACGAAGTGTTGCCCCTTGGTCAGATGCTCGCGGTCGGCATTCAGCACGTGCTCGTGATGTATGCGGGCGCGATCGCGGTGCCGCTCATCATCGGCGCGGCGTTGAAGCTGCCGAAGGAACAGGTGGCGTTTCTGATCAGCTCCGACCTTTTCGCGTGCGGGATCGTCACGCTGGTGCAATGCATCGGCGTGTGGAAATTCGGCATACGGTTGCCGGTCATCATGGGCGTGAGCTTCGCGCCGGTCGGTCCGATGGTCGCGATGGCTTCCTCGGGCGCGGGCCTCACGGCGATCTTCGGCGCGACGATCGCGGCGGGCGTGTTCGCCATTCTGATCGCTCCGTTTTTCGGGCGGCTGATGCGCTTCTTTCCGCCGATCGTGACCGGCACGATCATTCTCACGATTGGCATGACGCTCTTCCCGGTAGCGATCAACTGGGCCGGCGGCGGGCGCGGCGCGGCGAATTTCGGCGCACCGGGCAATCTGATGATCGCGGCTGTCGTGCTGCTCGCGATTCTGCTGATCAACAAGTATCTGAAGGGCTTTCTCGCGAATATATCGGTTTTGCTCGGCATGGCGATTGGCTTCGTTATCGCCTTGCCGCTCGGGTTGATCGACTTCTCGGGTGTCGGGCAAGCGGCGTGGTTTGCGCCTGTGCGGCCGTTTGCGTTCGGCATGCCGACATTCGATCTTGCGGCCATTGCGTCCTTGTGTCTCGTGATGGTGGTCATCATGGTGGAATCGCTCGGCATGTTTCTCGCCCTCGGCGATCTTGCGATGCGGCCCGTTTCGCGCGTCGATGCGACGCGAGGCTTGCGCACCGATGGTCTCGGCACGGTGATCGGCGGCATCTTCAATACGTTTCCGCATTCGTCGTTTTCGCAGAACATCGGGCTTGTGGGGATAACCGGTGTGAAGAGCCGATGGGTTGTCGCGGTGTCGGGCGTGATTTTGATTTCGCTCGGGCTGTTGCCCAAGTTATCCAATCTGATTGCTTCGATACCGGTCGTCGTGCTTGGGGGCGCGGGGATCGCGATGTTCGGCATGGTCGCGGCGACGGGCGTGAAGATCTTGAGTAAAGTGGATTTCGATAGCAAGAATAACTTGCTGATTATCGCGATCAGTCTCGGGGTGGGGGTTATTCCGCTCGTCGCGCCGACGTTTTTTGCGCATATGCCGGGGTGGGTGGGGCCTTTGACGCATAGCGGGATTACGCTTGCTGCGGTGTTTGCTATCGCGCTGAATGCGATGTTTAATCGCGGGCGTGGGGAGGGGGAGGTTGAGAGGGAGCTTGCCGAGGATATGGCGTTGAGTTTGCGGCAGGGGGATAGAGAAGGTTGATTTTTGGGTTTTTGTCTTTGTTGTTTTGTTTTGCTTTTGTGGAACTTGCTTTGTTGTCGGTCTATTAGCACTGCCCCTCCCCGGGGCGGGGGTAACTTTCTTTGCTGCTGCAAAGAAAGTCACCAAAGAAAGCAGCTTTCTCACCGCCCGCGGTCACACGCACGTTGGCC
>NZ_FCNY02000001.1 GCF_001544575.2 Caballeronia cordobensis | reverse complement strand
GTCAGACCGTGCGCGATCCAAGCCCGATTAGTCCTTCGAGGGCACTCTTTAGGCGAGGGCCGTTCCCCGAGGAGAAAAGTGGCCAAACTGCGTGTGACCGCGGGCGGTGACAAAGCTGCTTTCTTTGGTGACTTTCTTTGCAGCAGCAAAGAAAGTTACCCCCGCCCCGGGGAGGGGCAGTGCTAATAAACCAACACGATTACGGGATCCGGCGGCATAACCCAAGCCCAAGCCCCCCTTACCCCCCCCCAATATAATCAAACAACGACATCTTCTGAATCTGCGAAAACGCCATCTGCGCCGCCTGCAGCGAGTTCTGCGTCAACTCATACTGACTAATCGACGAAACGAGATCGATGCTCGTCAAATTCGCGATATCGCTTGCAGTCTGCGTCTGGCTCGTCGCCATCGCGGTCTGCGTCGACTGCACTTCCTGCTCGCGTCCGCCCACCACCGTCTGCGCCGAGAGCACATTGTTGAACGTGTTGTCGATCTTCGTGCCCGCCGTCGTCAGTGCGTTCGTGAGCGCGGCCTGTGCTTGCGGCGATCCCGTCGGCTGCTTCAACGCATTCACGATATTGTCGATCGTCGCGAAGATGTCGTTGTTCTCAGTCGACGCGGGCTGCACGGTGAACGTGTCGCCGTCCGCGGGCGCGCCCGCGATCGTCACCTTCTGGCCGCCGAGCTTGATGTCGGCCTTGTCCTTGTATGCGACGTTCGTCGGCAGCGTGGCATCGGCCGGGTTCGACGTGATCGAATAGCTCGTCGTGCCGTCCGTCGGCGAGACCGAGAACGTGACCGTGTACTGGCTCGCGTTGCCCTTGTCGGTCGTGTCGCTCACGCTGACCGGGCTGATCGTCCCCGTGCCCGAGTTCGCCGCGCCCGCGTGCGACACCGGATCGCTCTCGATCGGCGAGACGCTCTGGAAAATCGATACGCCCGTGTCGCCCACGATCATCGAACGGCCATCGCTGATCTGCACCGTGCGCTGGCCGAAGTCGCCGGAGTAATTCGCGCCGACGCCCGATGGGTCGTTCGAGAACGGCGCCGTGCCGCCCTTGAGACCCGAGAAGATGTAGTTGCCGCTGCTGTCCGTGGTGTTGGCGAGGCCGAAAAGCTGATCGCGCAGACCCTGCATCGCGTTCGCGATCGCCGAGCGGTCCGAGTCGGTGAGCGAGCCGTCGCCCGCGTGCGTGATCTGCGTCTTGATGCTCTGCAAGACGTCGCTCACGCCGCTCAACGTCGAATCTTCCTGCTGCAGCGACGAAAGCGCCGTCGTCTGGTTGGTCGCGTATTGCGCGAGCGCGCCGCTCTTCAGCGTGAGCTGCACGGCCTGCGCCGCGCCGAGCGGATCGTCGGACGCGGTGAGAATCCGCTTGCCCGACGAGATCTGCTGATACATCGAGGCGAGCGTGCTTTGCTGGTCGCTCATCGAAGCGACGTTCAGATTGAAGTATTGAGAACTGGAAATACGCATCGCGTTTAGCCTCAGTTGAACATGCCGAGCAGCGACTGGAACAGCGTCGAGGCGGTCTGAATCACCTTGCTGTTCGCTTGATATAGCTGCTGATACTGAATCAGATTGGCCGCTTCCTCGTTCAGGTTCACGCCCTGAACCGATTGCTGCGCCGACGTGGCCTGCGTGAGCAGCGCGTTTTGCGCCGTGCTCGTCGCCTTGAGCTGGTTGGTCGTGTTGCCGATCGTGTTGATGTAGCTCGCGTACGAGCTCGTCAGCGTTTCGGTGCCGCCGTTGAGCGACTTGGTCGAGACCAGATTCGCCATGGCGAGCGCGTTGCTGCCGTCGCTCGTGCCGCCCTTGTTCTGTGCGATGGTGAACTTGTCGCCGTCCTTCGGCGTGCCGCTGATGGTCGCCGACACGCCATCGCCCTGGACGGTCATGCCCTTCGACGCATCGTAGGGAATCATCGTGCCGGCGGTGTAGGCCGTTCCGTTCACGGTGACGTCCACGTCCGACGTGAAGCCGTTCGCCGTTGCGTCGTACTTCAGGTTGATGTCGGATGCGAGCGGGCTTTTCGTCACCGTCGCCGACGAAATCGCTGCCGTGCCCGTGTTCGTGCTCGCCGCCGACGTCACCGCGGGCGATGCCGCCGCGATCGCCGCGCCGTTGCTCGTCGCGAGCTTGAAGTTATCGAGCGCGCCGCGCGTGGGCTGGATCGAGAACGAGTCGCCCTTCGCCACGTCGGTCAGCGCGGACACGTCGATGTTCAGGCCGCCGATCGTCTTGTTCGTCTCCGTCGCCGGGTCGATGGTGCCGAGCGTCTGGCCGCTCGCCGGGTCCGTCACGTTGAACTTGCTGCCGTCGTACGTAACGGTGAAATCGTTGGCGGGCGGTTGCGTGCCATCGACGATCGTCGCCGTCGGCACATGCGTGCCCTTGTTGCGCGCGTTGGCCAGAATGTTCGGATTGCTCGTCGTGAACAACTGGCCGCCCTTCTGGCCGTTCAGATCAAGGCCGAGCGCGTTCTGACCGTTCAGCTGATTGGCGAAGCTCGTTGCGATGGCGCCGAGTTGCGCCTGCGCCGGATCGAGCGTTTGCGTGCGGAAATCGATGAGACCGCCGATCACGCCGCCCGTGAGCGCCGAGTTCTCGATGTATTGCGTCGTCGCGGGCGTTTGCACGCTGCCATCGCGATTCTGGAACGCGACGGTGAGTTCGCTCGGATCGGACGCCGAAGGCACCGTCTGCAGCCCGTACTGCGTATTGCCGACGACGAGCGGCTGCCCGTTGCCGATGAACACGTTGTAGTTGCCGTCCTGCTGCACGACCTGCACGCCGATCACCGAGCTCAGGTTCGAGACGAGTTGATCGCGCTGATCGAGCAACTGGTTCGGCTGCTGGCCGCCCGCGCTCGCGATGTTGATCTGCTTGTTGAGATCGGCGATCTGCTGCGAGTAGCTGTTGATCTGCGAGACGGCGCTCGTCAGTTGCGTGTTGACGCTTTGGCGCAACTGATCGTATTGCTGGCCTGCGGAGTTGATCTGATCGGCGAGCGTCTGCGCGTTGCTCATCAGCGATTGCCGCGCGGCCGTGCTGCTCGCCGAATTCGCCACCGATTGCAGGCCGGAGAAGTAATTCGTGATGCCTTGCGCGATGCCTTTGGTCGGATCGCCGACGAGGTTGTTCAGTTGCGAGATCAGCGAGTAGTACGTGTTCGCGGCGCTGCTCGACGCTTGCGTGTTGTTGACTTGCGTCGTGAGGTACTGGCTGTACTGGCGCGTTACGGTGACGGCCTGCACGCCGCTGCCGAGATAGCCCGAGCCCGTGAATTGGCCCGACGCTTCCTGGTACGAGACCTTTTCGAGCGTGTAGCCCGGCGTCGCGGCGTTGCTGATGTTCTGCCCCGTCGTCGTCAGGCCCCATTGGGCCGCATTCAGACCGGAAAGACCAATGCTGAAGATGTTATTGGACATGCGTGAATCCTGGTGAAGGCGGCGCGGCCGCTTGGCTTGATTCGTATATCGGCGGATTTGCGGGGAAGTTGAGGTGTTTGCGCCCCGCGGTGGGGTTTTGTTTTTTTAGGGCGGTTGTTGCGATGGGGCCATTATCGGCGGGGTGCGGGGGGTGCTATTGGCCGAAGTAATTGGGGTTTTGGTGCCTTTTTCGCCGGATCCCGTTTTCGGGTTGGTTTATTAGCACTGCCCCTCCCCGGGGCGGGGGTAACTTTCTTTGCTGCTGCAAAGAAAGTCACCAAAGAAAGCAGCTTTCTCACCGCCCGCGGTCACACGCACGTTGGCCATTCTTCTCCTCGGAGAACGGCCCTCGCCTAAAGAGTGCCCCCAAAGAACCAACCGGGCTTGGATCGCGCACGGTCTGACTCGCCATAACTTCTAGCGAGCCGGTTCAGCACGAAATAGCTTCGGCACAGCGCTTCGCGCTGCCGTGGGGTATGCGAGGGAAACCAGTGGGACACGAATGCGCACGCAAACCCGATTTACCCATCGGCCGCGAAGCGGGCCGGAACTTGAAATGGCTGTACCGGTTTGTTAAGCGGCGCGATGTGACGGACCGTGCGCGATCCAAGCCCGATTAGGCTTGTGAGGGCACTCGTTAGGCGAGGGCCGTTCCCCGAGGAGAAAAATGGCCAAACTGCGTGTGACCGCGGGCGGTGACAAAGCTGCTTTCTTTGGTGACTTTCTTTGCAGCAGCAAAGAAAGTTACCCCCGCCCCGGGGAGGGGCAGTGCTAATAAACCGACATGAAACCGGGATCCGGCGATACAACAAGCGAAAGCGAAAACAAAAAACCCTTACTTCGCCAAAGACCGCCTCTTCATCTCAAGCTGAGTGATGAGCCGCTGGAGAGTATTCTCCGCCGACCCCGGCATAGCCACAAACTTGAACCCGATCGTATACCTACGATCCCCTTTCGCAGTAGTCGATTCCCGATGCGAAACCAGCATCATATCCACCGTAATCCTGCCATTCGCGCTGAAATGCAACTCAGCGTCCTGCACCACGATGCCCATCTCGAGATTCGCCACGCGCTCATCCATCGTGCGCAACGCCACGCCGCCGAGCGAAAGATCATGCACTTCGAAGCGAAACCGCTCGCCATCCGGCAACGAGCCCGTGCACATGTAAGGATCGAGCACCGGCGCCTCGACGCGGAAATACTCGCGCCGCTGCATGTAATACAACACCGGCGGAAACTCGGCCTCGAACGCCGGACGCCCGTCGAACGCCGTCTCGCGCGGCGTGGGCGTCGTGAACTCCACGCGCACGCCATCCGGCGCCGCGTTGAAAATGAGCCTCTGCGAAGCCAGCACGCCACGGTTCTGCTCCGCCACGCCGCCCCAGTCGAAAGTGAACCGGTGCGCCGTCACATCGACGTCGAGCAAACGCGTAACGATCTGCCCGTCGCCATATTGCGCCGTCAGAAAATCGCCGCGGTTCGCGAGATTGCGCAGCGCCACGCCGATTTCCAGCGGATTGCGCCGGCCGAAATCCACGATCGGCGCGATATCGTCGTCGGCAACGTCATGCTTGTGATTGGTGTTCATGGTGCTAGCCGTATTCATTGTGCCCGCGCGCCCGCCCACTTCCCCGAACGTCGCGCGTCGATCCGAACCCGCATGGGTCCGGCACTTCGATTATTCAGGTTAGCGGCATGCCTCTTTGAAAGTTTAGGGTCCGCGCGCGTAAAAAGTATGTGGTGCGCCGTCCCGAACGACGTAAAACGTTTGCTGCCGTATAAACGTCCGCGCAACGCGCCCGCGATGCCGTCATCAGCAAATTCGCGGCCGCAAACATCGGCTGTTTGGGAAACGACGCGCACGTCTTCGTCAGACGATCTGGCGCATGATCGAGATGAGCTTCTTCGCGTACTGCGGATCGGTCGCGTAGCCCGCCTTCTGCATGCCGTGCGCAAAGCCCGCGACATCGCGCGAAGCCTGAATCACCGGTGCATAGCGCGGATTGTTCTTGATGACGCTCGCGTAGTCGGTCAGCGCTTCTTCGTAGGAATCGTAGGCGCGGAACTTCTCCACGACCTTCTGCGGCCTGCCGTTGACATACTCCGTCGTGACGGAATTCACGGTCTTGCCGCCCCAGTCCTTCGTCGCCTTGATGCCGAAGATGTTGTGGCTCGTCGCACCGTTTGCGTGCTTGATCTCGCGCTTGCCCCAACCCGATTCGAGCGCCGCCTGACCGATGATGAAGCGCGCCGGAATGCCCGTCGCCGCGCTCGCGGACTGCGCCGGCACGGCGAGCCGGTCGACGAACGCGTTGACCTTGTCCGAGCCGTTGCCGCGCACGGGCGGCTCCAGCGAATCCGCCGCCGTGTAGCCCTTGCCCGCCAGCGCGCTGCTCTTGTTGGCCTGGGCCGCCGCGTAGGCCTTCGCCATCGCGTTCATCGCGGCGAGGTTGCCGGCGTTCGCATCGAGGTCGCCGCTGCCGCCCGCCATGCCGCCGAGCGCCTGCATCGCGTTCATCGTGCCGAGCCCGCCCGCGCCGCCTTTCGAGTCCGTGCCGGTCTGCGCGCCGGCGTTGCGCATGAGCTGCTTCAGCATCATGTCCGCGACGCCAATGCCCTTCGACGACATCTGCTGCGATAACTGCTGATCGAGCATCGACGTGAACGACTTCGTATCGTTCGATTCGAACGGGCTGTCCGAAGGCGTCGCGTCACGCATGCTCTTCAACATCATCTGCGTGAAAACGGCGTCGAACTGCTTCGCCGCTTCCTTCAGCCCTTGCTGCGGATTCGCGCCGGCCTGCGCGCGCAAGGCATCGAAGCCCTGCGTATCGAGCGCGAAACGGTTCGACAGGCCCGAGAAACCGCTCGTCGTATCGGTCGATGCCAGCGCGGTGCCGGCGATTCCGTTCGTGGTCGAGTTCATGGGTTTTTATAGGTTCTTAGATGATTTCGAGGTCGGCGCGCAGCGCACCCGCGGCCTTCATCGACTGAAGGATCGAGATGAGATCCGCCGGCGTGGCGCCGAGCGCGTTGAGCGCCTTCACGACATCCGCGAGGTTTGCACCGGCGGAGAGCATCTTGAGCGCGCCGCTGTCCTGCTTCAGTTGAATCGACGACTCCTTCGCCGCGACGGTCTGCCCGTTCGAGAACGCGCCCGGCTGGCTCACCGCTGTCTTCGTGTTGATGACGACCGAGAGATTGCCGTGCGCAACGGCGCAGTTCTGCAGCGTGACCATCTGGTTCATCACGATGGAGCCGGTGCGCGCGTTCAGGATCACCTTGGCGGCGGCCTGCGCCGGACGCACGTCGATGTTCTGCAACTGCGCCATGAACGACACCTGCTCGCTCGCGTCCTGCGGCGCGCGAAGCTGGATGGTGCGGCCGTCGAGCGCGAGCGCCGTGCCCATGCCGAACTGGTTGTTCACCGCCGCGACAATGCGCTGCGTCGTGTCGAAATCCATCTCGCGCAGTTCCATCTGCATGACGCCGCCTTGCTGCTGCAACGCCGAAGGCACCGCGCGCTCGACGATCGCACCCGCCGAAATGCGGCCCACCGCGAGCTGATTGACCTGCACCTTGCTGCCGTTCGCGCTCGCGCCTGCGCCGCCGACGACGAGGTTGCCCTGCGCCATCGCGTACACCTGGCCGTCCGCGCCCTTGAGCGGCGACATGAGCAGCGTTCCGCCGCGCAGGCTTTTCGCATTGCCGAGCGACGAAACGGTGACGTCGATCGCCTCGCCGGGGCGCGCGAACGGCGGCAGCGTCGCGGTGACCATCACGGCCGCGACGTTCTTCAACTGCATGTTCTGAGTCGTCGCCGAATTCACCGTGATGCCGAGGTTGCCGAGCATGTTGGTGAGCGATTGCGTCGTGAACGGCGTCTGCATCGTCTGGTCGCCGGTGCCGTCGAGACCGACGACGAGGCCGTAGCCGATCAGCGGATTGTCACGCACGCCCTGGAACGAGACGAGGTCTTTCAGACGCTCGGCGTGAGCGTGCGGCGCGGAGCCGATGGCAACCAGCGCGGCCGCGAGCGAGAACGAAACGAAACGGAGAAGCGGATTCATGATCAGAACGGCGCGACGTTGAGGAAGAAGCGCTGCAGCCAGCCCATGTTCTGCGCTTCGTCGATGTAACCCTTCGCCGAGTATTCGATCTTCGCGTCGGCGACTTGCGTGGAGAACACGGTGTTGGTGCCCGAAATGGTCGTCGGGTTGACGACGCCCGAGAAACGGACGAATTCGTTGCCCTGGTTGATGAGCATCTGCTTTTCGCCGCTCACCATCAGATTGCCGTTGGGCAGAACGTCCGTGACGGTGACGGTCAGCGTGCCGCTGAACGTGTTGGCTGCGCTCGCGCCGCCCGCCGCGGCGAACTTGTTCGCGCCCGTCGCGGACAGGTTCGTGTTGTTGAAGAGGCCGCCGAAAATGCCCGGCGTCGTCGGCACCGCGAACGAGCCGTTGCCGGCGCGGTTGGTGTTCGCCGCCGACGACTTCGTCGCGTTGACGTTTTCCGAAATCACGATGGTCAGGATGTCGCCCACGTTGCGCGGACGCTGGTCTTCGAAGAGCGGCCGGCCGGCGTAGCCCGCGTTGTAGATCGCGCCGGGCGAGCGCGTGCCGACGGGCGGCTGCGGCGGACGCGCGGTCATCGGCTGCTGGACGATCGGCTCTTTCGGCACGAGGCCGCACGCGGCCGTCGCTGCGATGAGCGCCGCGATCGAAGCGCGCGAAAGAATGTGAGTAAGCGACATCGTGATAACTCGTTTGAAGCGAATGAGGCGTCAGTGTGACGCCATCCGCTTGATTCCCATCCGTCGAATAGAGGGTTAAACCTGCATCTGCGAGAGCGTCTGCAGCATCTGGTCGGACGTCGTCACGGCCTTGCTGTTGATCTCGTACGCGCGCTGGGTCTGGATCATGTTGACCAGTTCCTGCACGACGTTCACGTTCGAGGCTTCCACATAACCCTGTTGCAGCGAGCCCGCGCCATTGAGACCCGGCTGCGACACGTTCGGCGCGCCCGAGCTTCCCGTTTCGGAGAAGAGGTTTTCGCCGCGCGCTTCGAGACCGGCCGGGTTGATGAAGGTCGCGAGCTGAACCGCGCCGACCGTCGTGCTGGCCGAGCTGCCCTGCTGCGTGATCGACACCGTGCCGTCCGAACCGATGGTGATTCCCGTCGCGTTTTGCGGAATCGTGATCGCCGGGTTGAGCTGATAGCCGCTCGACGTGACGAGCTGGCCTTGCGCGTTCGTCTGGAACGAGCCGTCGCGCGTGTAAGCGGTCGTGCCGTCGGGCATCGTCACCTGAAAGAAGCCCTGGCCGTTGATCGCGACGTCCTTCGAGTTGCCGGTCTGCTGCAAATTGCCTTGCGTGTACAGGCGCTCCGTCGCGACCTGCTGCACGCCCGTGCCGAGCTGCACACCCGAGGCGAGCTCGGTCTGCTGCGTCGAGTTCGCGCCCGGCTGGCGCGTGGTCTGATACAGCAGGTCCTCGAACACCGCGCGCGAACCCTTGAAGCCGTTCGTGCCGACGTTGGCGAGGTTGTTCGAGATCACGTCCATCTGCGCTTGCTGCGCATTCATGCCGGTCGCGGCGATGTAAAGAGAGCGATTCATGTTCTTGCGTTTCCTGAGTGTCTGTTGCGTCGCCGCTTAGGAGAAGTTCAGCAGCTTGTTGGCCGATTGTTCGTTCTGGTCCGCCGATTCCATCAGCTTCGTCTGCATCTGGAACTGACGCGCGTTGGTGATCATCGAGACCATCGCGGCAACCGGATTCACGTTGCTGCCTTCGAGCGCGCCGCCCGCCACGACAACGTTCGGGTCCGCATCGGCGGGGTCGCCGGTCGCGGTGCGAAAGAGGCCGTCGTCGCCGCGCGTCAAGGTGGCCGGATCGGGATTCACGAGCTTGAGTTGATCCACGACCGCGATCGCCGTCGGCGGATCGCCCGGGATCAGCGCGGAGATCGTGCCGTCCTTGCCAATCGTGACTTCCGCGCCCGGCGGAATCGACAGCGGGCCGCCGCTGCCGAGCACCGGCAGGTTGCTCGCGTTGACGAGCTGACCGTTCTGATCGACATGCAGGTTGCCCGCGCGCGTGTACGCCTCGCTGCCGTCCGCGGCCTGCACGGAGAGCCAGCCGGGGCCTTGCACGGCCACATCCAGCGGATTGCCGGTCTGCTGGATCGGGCCCGCGGAGTAGTCCGCGTTCGGCGTCGACGAGAGCACGAAAGTGCGCGTCGTGCCATCGGCGGACTGGTTCTCGAACGACATCGGCACCTGGCGGAACGCCGCGAGCTGCGCCTTGAAACCCGTGGTCGACGTGTTCGCGAGGTTGTTCGCCACGACGGCCTGCTGTTCGAGCGCCTGGCTTGCGCCGGTCATCGCGGTGTAGATCAGACGGTCCATGAATCGCTTCCTTCCCTATGCTTGCGGACGATGCTTACAGATTGATCAGCGTCTGATCGACGGTCTGCTGCGTCTTGATCGTTTGCGCGTTCGCCTGATAGTTGCGCTGCGCGGTGATCAGATTCACGAGCTCGCTGGTCAGATCGACGTTCGAGTTTTCCACCGCGCCGCCCTGCAGCACGCCGTGGTTGGTCGAGCCCGGCACGGACACCTGCGCCGCGCCCGAAGCCGCCGTCTGCGCGTACACGTTGCCGCCCAGGTTCTGCAAACCGTTCTGGTTGTTGAAGTTGGCGATCGCGATCTGGCCGAGCGCCTTGGTTTCGCCGTTCGAGTAGTTGCCCGTCAGCATGCCGTCCGAGCCGACCGTGAAGCCCGTCAGTTCGCCCGTGCTGTTGCCGTCCTGATGCAGGTTCGTGAGGCCGCTCTTCGCGCCGTACTGCGTCGTGCCGGAGAGATCGAGCGTCAACGATTGCGTCGCGCCGGCGGTCGGGTCCGCGCCGTTCGGGATCGTGAACGTGAAGGTCTTGCCGCTCGTCATGTTGCCGGACGCGTCGAACGTGACCGGGCCAAGATCCGTCTTCTGCGTGACCGGATCGCCATAGCCCGCGAAGGCTTCCCACGTGTTCGTGCTGGACTTCGTGAAGTACACCGACACTTTCTGCGTGCCGCCGAGCGAGTCGTACGCATCGACGGACGTCGACGCGTTGTACGTGTTGCCGTTGCTCGGATCGAAGTCGGCCGCGGCCTTCACGTCGTCCTGCGAGTTCAGGTTGAACGCGGCGGTGATCTTCTTGGTCGCGGTCGGCGCGATGTTCGCGGTCGGCACCGTCAGCGGCACCGTGCTCGCGCTGTTGACCACGCCGCCCGAATCCGCCGCGTAGCCCATCAATTGCAGGCCCGACGAGTTGACGATGTTGCCGCTGTTGTCGAGATGGAACACGCCGTTGCGCGAGTACACGATCGAACCGTTGTTGGACAACTGATAAAAGCCGTTGCCGTTGATCGCGACGTCGAGCGCCTGATTGGTCGTGGTGATCGTGCCCTGCGAGAACTGCTGCTGCACTTCCGCGAGACGCGTGCCGATACCGATCTGATTGCTGACGGCCGTGGCCATCGAGTTCGCGTACATGTCCGCGAATTGCGCCGCGCCCTGCTTGAAGCCGACGGTGTTCGCGTTCGCGATGTTGTTGCCGATCACGTCGAGGTCGCTCGATGCAGCGCCCAGACCGCTCAATGCCTGTTGATAACTCATGTGTCGTTCTCCAGCGAGACCGTGCTCGCTCTGTGGGAATGGGGTTTAAAGAATCGATGCGACGCCGGTGAGCGCCACCGTGGAACCGTTCGAGAGCTTGAGGCCCGGCGCGCCGCCCGGCATCTGCACGACGCTCTGGACCTGAGCGGCCGAAAGCGTCGTCGCGGTCGCCTGCTGGCCGTTGATCGTGCCTTGTGCGCTGATCGTGTAGCTGCCGTCGGCAAGCGTGTTGCCCTTCGAATCGACCGGCTTCCAGCCCGTCACCGGCACGACGCCCGCGCCTTGCGCGCCGAGATCGAGCGTATTGACGATCTGGCCCGACGCGTTCTTCACGACGATCTGCAGATCGCTCACGTCGTTCGCCAGTTGCACGCCGAAGCTCGACGACGCGCCGCTCGCGACCGTCATCGAATTGCCCGCCGCGAGCACGTTCGAGCCGATGAGCAGCGCGGCCTGCGTCTGCTGGCCCGCGGAAAGCTGCGTCGCGAGCGAAGACAGCGACGTGTTCAACTGGCCGATGCCCGTCACCGTGTTGATCTGCGCGAGCTGCGAAGTCATCTGCGAACTGTCGGCGGGATTGGTCGGATCCTGATTCTTCAACTGCGTCACGAGCAGCGTGAGAAAAGTGTTCTGCAGTTCCGTCGCCGATTGCGCGCCGGTCGCCGAGGTCGACGAAGACGCCGACGCGCTCGATGTGCCGTTCATGGTGTCGAGCAGCGTCTTCGACACGTTCGTGCCGTTGCTGCCGATGGTTGTGCTGGTCGTCACGTTGTGTTCCTTGAATGTCCGAATCAGGTGCCGATGGTCAGGGTCTTGAGCATCAGTTGCTTGGCGGTATTGAGCGTTTCGACGTTCGCCTGATAGGAACGCGACGCGGAAATCATGTTGACCATTTCCTGCACCGGATCGACGTTCGGCAGCGTCACGTAGCCGTCCGCGTTCGCCGCGGGGTTGCTCGGGTCGTAGCTGGTTTTCATCGGGCTCGGATCGTCGATGACGCCGCTCACCTGCACGCCGCCGACCTGCTGGCCCGACGCGGTGCGCGCGCCGCCGAGCGGATCGACCGCGAACACGACCTGCTTCGCCTTGTACGGCTGGCCGTCCGGGCCGGTGGTGCTGTCCGCGTTCGCCAGGTTCGACGCGGTGACGTTCAGGCGCTGCGCCTGAGCGGACATCGCCGAGCCGGCGACGTTGAAGATGTTCATCAAAGAGGGCATTTCTTCTCCTACTGCGCTCAGCTATTTGAAGTGATCGCCGAAAGCATCGATTTGATCTGCGAGCTCAGCACCGTCATGCCCGCTTCGAAGTGCAGCGCGTTGTCGGCGAACTGCACGCGCTCGGCGTCGAGATCGACCGTGTTGCCGTCGAGCGAAGGCTGGTTCGGCACGCGATAGGCGAGCTTGCCGTAGTCGTCGCTCGGGCCGCCCGATGCGGTGAGCGTCGAGGCGCCGGACATATGGCCCTTCGACGTCACGGCCATCGCGCCGCTCGCGCTCACGCTGACGGGCTGCGCCATCTTCAGCGTCGCGTTGTTCGATGCGCCGCCGCCGTGCTTCAGCGCGCCCGCGAGCGCGGTGGAGAAATCGACGTCGCGCGCCTTGTAGCCGGGCGTGTCGGCGTTGGCGATATTCGACGACAGCAATTCCTGCCGGTACGCGCGCACGTCGAGCGCCTCACGGCCAAAAGCGAATTCCTTGTCGAGTCTGTCTAGCATTGCGGTTTCTCCTGTCGGCGCGGCCGAGGGCTTTTTGCATGACACGCATCTTAGGAGCCGCGCACAAGAACTAATCCGACGAATAACCGGGAAACGGGGCCTCTATTCGACGCTTGCCCGTTTCGGCCGATATCTAGAATTCGTTTCGTAGAAGTCGCCGCGTGCTTTCACTGTGTTCGCGGCTCGATCGAATCAGGAATTGGAGAGAAGTGATGAGCAGGTCCGCAAAGCGTGCATCGAACCCTACGGCTCGCGCCGCAGCGACGTTCGCGCGCCGCACGCTGGGCGCGTCGCTGTTCATGGGCGTCGTGTTGAGCGCGCAGGCCCAGCCAGGCGACAGCATGATCGTCATTCCGGGCAACGCGGAGACCAATCCCGCCGCCGCGGCCGATATGGCGCAGAAGCTGAGCGCGGCTCCGGCTCCGGCGGCCGCGCGCGCGCCCGCCTCTTTACCCGCCCCGGCGATGCAGTCCGGCTATCGCGCCGCGACGAAAGCCGCCGACGCCGCAATGCGCAACGCCGCGCTCGAACTCGAAGCCCGCGCCGACGCCGCCGATGACTCGATGAACGACGCGAGCGGCATGATCGTCATTCCCGGTCCCGGCGATGCGAAGCCTGCGCGCGCTGCCGCGCCCGCGACGCCGGTTGCCTCTGTCACGCCGGCGCTCGCGAGAGCGCCCGCGGCTTCGGCCTCGCGCGATGTCATGCCCGTCGTCGTGACGCGCGACGATGGCCTCGCCCGCGCGACGGGTGCGAAACCGATCGCGGCCAGCCCCGCATCGCCGATGCAGCGCGTGAGCTTCAATCCGTCGGTGGCGGCAACCGCCTCGCCGCAGCCAGCCGGCGCGGGCGCCGCGATGCAGGACGGCGAATCGATCCGCGTCGCCGCGCTCAATTTTCTGCAGCAGCAGGCCGCGGGCTTGCCGGGCAAGGTCGAGATCGCCGTCACGCCGGTGTTTCCGCGCGGCCTCGCCGCCTGCTCCGCGCTCGATCCGTTCATGCCGACCGGCGCGCGGCTCTGGGGCCGCATGACCGTCGGCGTGCGCTGCGTCGGCGAGCGGCCCTGGACGCTCTATGTCCAGGCGCGCGTGTCGATCAACGCCACTTACTATCAGGCTGCGCGCGCGATCGCGCCGGGCGAAGTGCTGACCAACGCCGATCTCGTCGCCCGCGACGGGGATATCACCGCGATGCCGCAGGCCATCGTCACCGATCCGGCGCAGGCCGTGGGCGCGGTGGCGCTCTCGCGCGTGCCGGCGGGTTTGCCGCTGCGCACCGACATGCTGCGCGCCGCGACTTCCGTGGCGATCGGCCAGAGCGTGCGCGTGGTCGCTGGCGGCTCCGGCTTCTCGATTTCCGCCGAAGGCACCGCGATGAACAACGCCGCGCCCGGCCAGCAGATTCGTGTGAAAACCGCCGCGGGCCAGATCATCACCGGTGTCGTGAAAGACGCCCAGACGGTGGAGATTTCGCTGTAACGAACCGATGTGTTCGGTCCCCCACGTTTGTTTCATTTTGTTGCAAATGCGCTCGAAGCCCGCCAGATAAGGCTCTCGGCGCGTCAAGCAGGTCGAACGGCAGTTGGCAGTCCGCGGGCAGGGTAAAGTTTTCAAGACCCACCGCCGATAAAGGACTCAACACGTTCGGGAATGGACATCGTGAAAATCGAATCGAATAGCAACACCAATCTGGCAAGCCTTCAGGACACCCTCCAGCGCGCGTCGCAGAACGACGCAAAAGGCGCTGCGGGCAACGTGCAACAGTCGGACGCGAATCCGGCGCAGAACTCGACGGTGAGCTTGTCGTCGCTGTCGAGCGACCTGCGCGCATCGAACGGCTCGGACATCGATACGGCGAAGGTCGAATCGATCAAGGCCGCGATCCGCGACGGCAGCCTGAAGATCGACACGAGCAAGATCGCCGACGGCATTCTGAGCACCGCGCGCGACCTGCTGCAAACGAGAACCCCGCCGACCGGCGGCTGAACGCTTCCCCGGCGCGCGACGAGCGCGTGACGGCGAGCGTTCGCGAAACCGGGCGGCTTTTTGAAACCGCTTCTGCTTTAAGAGCGATGCAATGAAAGACGCCCTGCTTGCTACCGTCACCGAAGAAGTCGCCGCTGTTCAGGCCTTCGAAAACCTCCTCGTCGAAGAGGAAAAAGCGCTGATCGCCGCGCAGCCGCTTCCGGCGCTGCCTTCGATCATCGAGAACAAGACCGCGCTGACCGAGCGCATCGCCGTGCTCGAAAAGGCCCGCGACGCGCAGTTGAACGAACTCGGTTTTCCCGGCGGCTTCGTCGGCATGGAAGCCGCGGCCGCCGACGACCGCGCGATCGCCGAGCAATGGGCGCTGCTCACCGCCGCCGCCCGTCGCGCGAAGCAGGGCAACAACAACAACGGTGTGCTGATCCGCACGCGCATGGACTACAACCGCAAGGCGCTCGCCGCATTGCAGGTCGCGCCGTCGAAAAGCGGCTTCTACGGCCCGGACGGTCGCGTGCCGGGCGGCTGAGCGGCACGGAACATCATCGGCGAAACGGCGCGTGCTTCAGGCGAGGCACGCGCCGCTTTTGTTTCCGGCGCTTTCATCTACCGAATAACCCCCTTTTCCCCGGCTTTATCCGCCGATGGCCGCTCGACGCCTTCCGCAATAATCGCTTTCATCCAAAAGCGGCTTCGCGCCGCTTGCAATGGCAAACGATGCAAGCAACGGAGTAGGGTCCGGTGGCAGAAGAAAGCGATCTCGAAAAAACCGAATCAGCGACTCCCAAGCGCCTGGAAAAGGCGCGGGAGGAAGGCCAGGTTGCGCGCTCGCGGGAACTCGCCTCTTTCGCGCTGCTCGCGGCGGGATTTTTCGGCGTGTGGGGCCTGTCGGGGCCGATCAGCCAGCATTTGCAGTCGATTCTGCGCGGCGCGTTCACCTTCAATCACGAAACCGTGCTCGACACGCGCCAGATGATGATCGGCGCGGCGAACGCGAGCAAGGAAGGCTTGTTCGCCGTGCTGCCGGTGCTCTTGCTCTCGGGTTTCGCCGCGCTCGCCGCACCGATGGCGCTCGGCGGCTGGCTCATCACGACGAAGCCGCTCGCGCCGAACTTCGGGCGGCTCAATCCGATCAGCGGCCTCGGCAAGATTTTCTCGATGCAAGGGCCGGTGCAGCTCGGCATGTCGGTGCTGAAGACGGTGGTCGTCGGCGGCATGGCGGGCTGGGCGATCTGGAGCCGCAAGGCCGAAGTGCTGGGCCTGCTGACCAAACCGCTTTCTCTCGCGCTCGCCGACGCGATGCATCTGATTTTCGTGTGCTGCGGCATGGCGATAGCCGGGCTGTTTCTCGTCGCGGCCGTCGACGTGCCGTATCAGTTGTACTCGCACGCGAAGAAGCTGCGCATGAGCAAGGAAGAAGTGAAGCGCGAGCACAAGGAAAGCGAAGGCGATCCGCACATCAAGGGCAAGATTCGCCAGCAGCAGCGCGCGGCCGCGCGTCGCCGGATGATGCAGGCGATTCCGACCGCCGATGTCATCGTGACGAACCCGACGCACTTTGCCGTCGCGCTGCAGTACACCGACGGCCAGATGCGCGCGCCGAAGGTCGTCGCGAAGGGCGTGAATCTGGTCGCGGCGCGCATTCGCGAACTGGGCCGCGAGCACAACGTGCCGCTGCTCGAAGCGCCGCCGCTCGCGCGTGCGCTGTATCACAACGTCGAGATCAACCGCGAGATTCCCGGTGCGCTGTATGGCGCGGTCGCGCAAGTGCTGGCGTGGGTGTATCAGCTCAAGCGCTACAAAGAAGACGGCGGGATCAAGCCGGACGAGCCGTCCGATCTCGACGTGCCGAAGGAACTGGACAAAGGCGGCGTTTCCGACGCCGACGCCGATCGGGAGGCCGCCGAGGCCCTGACCGGCGACAACACTGACAATGGAGCCGCAGCATGAACGCGCGCGCTGGATTTTTCGCCAAACGGCCTGACGCGCTGGGCACGCAGAACCTTCGCGCCTTAGCCGGCCCGATCCTGATCTGCATGATCCTGGGCATGATGATTCTGCCCTTGCCCGCGTTTTTGCTGGATCTGCTGTTCACCTTCAACATCGCGCTCTCGGTGATGGTGCTCCTCGTCAGCATGTACACGCAAAAGCCGCTCGATTTCGCGGCGTTCCCGAGCGTGCTGCTGTTTTCCACGCTGCTGCGCCTGTCGCTGAACGTGGCGTCGACGCGTATCGTGCTGCTCGAAGGCCACACCGGCCCGGATGCCGCCGGTCAGGTGATCGAATCGTTCGGGCACTTTCTCGTTGGCGGAAACTTCGCGGTCGGCATCGTCGTGTTCGTGATTCTGATGATCATCAACTTCATGGTGATCACGAAGGGCGCGGGGCGTATCGCGGAAGTCGGCGCGCGCTTCACGCTCGACGCGATGCCCGGCAAGCAGATGGCCATCGACGCCGACCTGAACGCCGGCCTCATCAACGAAGAGACCGCGAAGAAGCGCCGTCAGGCCGTGGCGCAGGAAGCGGAGTTCTACGGTTCGATGGACGGCGCATCGAAATTCGTGCGCGGCGACGCGATCGCCGGCTTGCTGATCATGGTCATCAACGTGGTGGGCGGGCTGATCGTCGGCATGCTCCAGCACGACATGGACTTCGCGCACGCGGCGACCAATTACACGCTGTTGACGATCGGCGATGGCCTCGTCGCGCAGATTCCGTCGCTCATCATCTCGACGGCGGCGGGCGTGATCGTGTCGCGCGTCGCGACCGAGGAAGACATCGGCACGCAGTTGACCGGCCAGTTGTTCCAGAATCCGCGCGTGCTGATGATCACGGGCGTGATCATCGGCATCATGGGCCTGATTCCGGGCATGCCGCACTTCGCGTTCATGCTGCTCGGCGGCGGTCTCATCTACGCTGCGCGCACGATGAACAAGCGCGCCGAGGCGAAGAAGAAAAGCGCCGTCACCGATGTCACGCCGCTCGCGGCGAGCGCCGCCGCCGCGACGGCGGAGAACGCGGAGGCGAGCTGGGAAGACGTGTCGCTCATCGATCCGCTGGGGCTGGAAGTGGGTTATCGCCTGATTCCGCTCGTCGATCGCAACAGCGATGGCGAACTGCTCAAGCGCATCAAGGGTATTCGCAAGAAATTCGCGCAGGAAATCGGCTTTTTGCCGCCGGTCATTCACATTCGCGACAATCTGGAGCTGCGGCCGAATGGCTATCGCATCGCGCTGAAGGGCGTGGAAGTGGGCATCGGCGAGGCGTTTCCGGGGCAGTGGCTCGCGATCAATCCGGGCCAGGTTTCGGCCGCGCTGCCGGGCAACCAGACGACCGACCCGGCGTTCGGGCTGCCCGCCGTGTGGATCGACACGAATTTGCGCGAACAGGCTCAGGTGTATGGCTACACCGTGGTCGATGCGAGCACGGTCGTCGCGACACATTTGAACCATCTTGTCGTGACGCACGCGGCGGAGTTGCTTGGACGTCAGGAAGTGCAGGCGCTGATCGAGCGCATCGGCAAGGACACACCTTCGCTCACGGACGATCTGGTGCCGAAGGTGCTGTCCCTCACGACGTTGCAGAAGGTGTTGCAGAACCTGCTCGACGAAAGCGTGCCGATTCGCGATATGCGCACGATCCTCGATGCGTTGCAGGAACATGCGCCGCGCATGTCCGATCCGCACGATCTCACCGCGGCGGTGCGTCTCGCGCTGGGCCGTGCGATCACGCAGCAGTGGTATCCGGGCGCCGACGATTTACAGGTGATGGGCCTCGATCCGACGCTTGAGCGTGTGCTGTCGCAGGCATTGTCGACCGGTGCGAATCCGGGTCTGGAGCCGGGCCTTGCGCAAACGCTGCTGAACTCGACGCAAAACGCGATCATGCGTCAGCAGAATCTGGGCTTGCCGCCGGTGTTGCTCGTGCAGCATTCGCTTCGGGCGATGCTCGCGCGGTTCTTGCGCAGAAGCTTGCCGCAGTTGAAGGTGATTTCTTATGCCGAAGTGCCGGATACGCGGAACGTGAAGGTGGTGAATTTGATCGGGGCGTGATTACGCGTCGGCGAGTTCCGCTTTATCTTCCGCCGGATCGGAAATGTACAGCCTGACGGGACGGCCTTCCAGGTCCAGATCCGCCCTCGCGAAAAAGCGGAGCGCGTCGCCGAAAAGCATCGCCTGCACGTAGCGATTGTCGGGCCGATTGAAGGACGGATCGATCACGATGGCGGGTACGCGCTCGGTGTCGCCGTCGAGCGTGACCTTGCATGCGCCGGTCGTCATGTCGAACTCCGAAATCACGCCGACATACTGCCTGCTTTCGGACGGCACGACGGCTGCCCGCGAAAACGCGCGCTTGTGGTCCTTGTCCAGCGTCATGAACCGGTCGCCTTCGACATAGAGATCGATTTGACTGCACGAGCGGTCGATTGGACTGAGCGCCTGGGTTGCGGCGGAGCGGAGGATTTCGGTGAGTTTGTCGATGAGCGACACCAGCTTGTCAGCCATGCCGACGACGCTCTCGGTGTTCGCCTGATTGTTTCGCAACGCCATCTGCAACGCATCGTGGACGTGTTGCAGGCTTTCGCTGGCGTATTGGGTCTGATTCTGATCGCGTCGAGCGAATTCCTCGTCGCGCCGGGACATTTCCTGATCGCGCCGTGACAATATTTCGTTGACGTATTTCATTTGATCTTGCTCGCGTCGAGACAGTACGTACTGAATCACGACAGCAAGCACGGCCCCAAACGCGCCGGACCATAGTTCCTTGCTAGTCGCCATGCTTTTCACCATTGCCAGGACTTCGAAGCAACGATGTTCCATGACGGGCGAGCACACCACGCGGACATCGAGCGCTTCAAGATGCGTGTTGAGTTCGCCCGTCAGCAACGCATTGGAGCACAACGCGAAGATGCGTGCTAAGCCCTGAATGGACTGTCCGAGCTGATTCAGATCAATCTCATGCGACGCGGCGTCGTTGCCTTCGTAGCGCACGCCGATGGTGGCGAGGCAACGCCACGCCGCTATGTCGATAACTTCATTCATTGCTCGTTCCATTCGATGACTCATATCGTCATCCTAAGCAATGATTCGCGCGCCGGAAATCGGCCGGATGGACGACTTGCGCCTCATCGCGGCCCGATATAAGCCCTCAACACTCCACAATATTCACCGCCAACCCGCCGCGCGACGTCTCTTTATATTTGGTCTTCATATCCGCGCCCGTCTCCCGCATCGTCTTGATGACGGAGTCCAGCGAAACATAATGCGACCCGTCGCCACGCATGGCCATGCGCGCGGCGTTGACGGCCTTCACCGAGCCCATCGCGTTGCGCTCGATGCACGGAATCTGCACCATGCCGCCAACCGGATCGCAAGTCAGCCCGAGGTTATGCTCCATGCCGATTTCCGCGGCATTCTCCACTTGCGCAGGCGTTCCGCCGAGCACGGCCGCCAAGGCGCCGGCCGCCATCGAGCACGCGACGCCGACTTCGCCCTGACATCCCACCTCGGCGCCGGAGATGGAAGCATTCATCTTGTACAGAATGCCGATGGCCGCCGCCGTCAAAAGAAAATCGATCACGCCCTGCGTGTTCGAACCCGGCACGAACCGGTCGTAGTAATGCAGCACCGCCGGGATGATCCCCGCCGCGCCGTTCGTCGGCGCAGTCACGACCCGTCCGCCGATCGCATTCTCTTCGTTCACCGCGATCGCATAGAGATTGATCCAGTCGATCATCGACAACGGATCCCGCAGCGCCTGTTCCGGCTTGCCCGCCAGCGCGCGATACAACTGCGGCGCGCGCCGTTTCACCTGAAACGGCCCGGGCAAACAACCTTCCGCCTCCGGATTGCCGATGCCGCACCCGCGCGCGACGCAATCCTGCATCACGTCCCAGATGCGCAGCAGCCCGGCGCGAATCGCTTCCTCGCTATGCCAGACGCGCTCGTTTTCCCACATCAGCTGCGCGATCGATTTGCCCGATTCCGCGCACATCTTCATCAACTCGTCGCCGGTCTGGAACGGATACGGCAACTGCTCGTGCGCGGTCAGCACCGCGGTGTTCGCCGCGCCCGCCGTCACGACGAAACCGCCGCCGACCGACAGATACGTCGCTTCACGCAGCAGTGCGCCGTGCGCGTCGAAAGCGTAGAGCTTCATGCCGTTCGGATGCTCCGGCAACGCTTGCCGATAAAACACGATGCATTCTTTCAGCGTGAACGGAATCTCGTGCGTGCCGAGCAGCGCCAGCTTCTTCGAGGCGCGCACGGCGTCGAGCCGCGGCACGATGCGCGAGGCATCGACGGTATCGGGCGCGTCGCCCATCAGGCCGAGCATCACGCCGCGGTCGGTGCCGTGGCCCTTGCCCGTCGCGCCGAGCGAGCCGTACAACTCGCATTTCACCGACGCCGTCGAGGCGAGCAGCCCGTCGCGCTCGAGCCCTTGCGCGAACATCAAGGCGGCGCGCATCGGTCCGACGGTGTGCGAGCTCGAAGGTCCGATGCCGATCTTGAAGAGGTCGAATACGCTGACTGCCATGACATCACCTACCCGAAAGTTTTAACGCGCCGGCAGCGGCAGACACACCGCGAGCCAGGCGGGCGGCGTCGGTGCGAGCCGCAGCGCGACCGGCGTGTAGCGGCCGTCGAGACGCGCCGCCAGATGAAAGAGTTCCGCCGCGTTCTTCGGGTCCCACTGACCCGAAAAGCCCGGCAATCCGGCTTCGCGACGCTTGGCGTCGAAAGCCACGGACGACTTCACGAATTCGTCATGCGTCTTCGTGCCGAGCGCATACGGCGTGAGCCAGTTGAGCGCCACGGCCAGCGTCGCGCCCGACTGCGCGCGCTCCGGCAGCCAGTTGCGGTTGTGCCGCCGCGCGGCGAGCGCCGCCGTGACGAGCGGCTGAAGATCGTAGGTGACGTAGCGCAGCGCATCGCGTTCGGCGAAATCGACCGTCGATCCGTCCGGCGCGATGTTGTCGCCGATATGCTCGACGAACAGCCGCTGCGCCGCGTTGATGAGCTTGCGGTCGTCGATGGTGAACGCGCCCATCGCGACCAGTTTCACGCGGTGGCTCTGCCAGTTGTTGCGGTAATTGCCTGTGAGCGGACGCGGTTGCTTGTCCATATCGGCGACGTAGCCCGTCACCATCTTCGTGATGAAGGCGTTCGCCGCGTTGCGCGTCTTCACGGGCAACGCGCTCGCCGTGAGGTCGTACGCGAGAATCAACGATTCGAAATGGGTCTCGTCGATCGGGTTGAAGCTCGGCTGATACGTCGTGGTCCACGCCAGCAGAAATCGGTCGACGAGACGCAGATAGCGCTCGTCGCCGGTCGCACGCCACGCGAGCGCCGCATCGCGCATCAGGCCGAGATCTTTTTCGGCTTCGATGCTCTCGTCGTAAATGCCTTCGTGCGGCAGCGTGCCTTCGGTGTGCAGCTTCGCGCGCGGTTTCGGCTGATCGTTGACGTGCGATTGCACCGTCTTCACGAGCGCCTTCACGCCGGGATCGGCATTGGTGCGCTCGCTCGTCTGCATCGCGGGCGCGGCGCAGAAATTCATCGCGGCTTGCGCCGTCAACGAGCATGCGCACAGTATCGCCAGCGCCGTGAATCGGCCTATTTGTTTCATCTCTCGCACCTTCCGCGCCATGCGAACTCCTTGATTGGCTTTGGTCCGGGGTGAGATGTTAGCCGGTTCGACGCGCGCCGCGATACCGTCCGACAATGCTTTACGTTGTCAGCTTACTCCGCGTAGTCAGAGATCGGCACGCACGAGCACATCAGATTGCGATCGCCATAGGCGTTGTCCGCGCGCCCGACCGGCGACCAGTACTTGCGCGCGATCAGCGACTTCAGCGGATACGCCGCCGCTTCGCGCGTGTACTTGTGCGACCACGCATCCGACGTGACCTCCGCCGCCGTATGCGGCGCGTTCCTGAGCACGTTGTCTTCGCGATCGGCGCGGCCTTCTTCCACCGCGCGGATTTCCTCGCGAATCGCGATCATCGCGTCGATGAAACGGTCGAGCTCTTCCTTCGATTCCGATTCGGTCGGCTCGACCATCAGCGTGCCGGGCACGGGGAAGCTCATCGTCGGCGCATGGAAGCCGTAGTCGATCAGGCGCTTGGCGACGTCTTCCACCGAAATGCCGCTCGATTCCTTGATGGGCCGAACGTCGAGAATGCATTCGTGCGCGACGAGACCGCCCGCGCCGCTGTAGAGCACCGGATAGTGCGGCGCGAGGCGCTTCGCGACATAGTTCGCCGCGAGAATCGCGCTTTCGGTCGCGGCGGTGAGGCCTTGCGCGCCCATCATCGCGATGTACATCCACGAGATCGGCAGGATCGCGGCCGAGCCATACGGCGCCGACGACACCGCGCCGATGCCGGCTTCATCGCGCTTGTAACCGGTGGACGCCTGATTCGGCAGGAACTTCGCCAGATGCGCGCCGACCGCGACCGGACCGACGCCCGGCCCGCCGCCGCCGTGCGGAATGCAGAACGTCTTGTGCAGGTTCAGGTGCGAGACGTCGCCGCCGAACTGGCCGGGCGCGCAGAGGCCGACCATCGCGTTCATGTTCGCGCCATCGACATACACCTGGCCGCCGTGCGCATGCACGATCTCGCAGATTTCGCGGACGTTGCGCTCGAACACGCCGTGCGTCGACGGATACGTGATCATGATCGCGGCGAGATTCGCCGAATGTTTCTCGGCCTTCGCTTTCAGGTCGTCGATATCGACGTTGCCGTTCGCATCGCACGCGACGACGACGACCTGCATGCCCGCCATCTGCGCCGACGCCGGATTGGTGCCGTGCGCGGACGCCGGAATCAGGCACACGTTGCGATGCCCTTCGCCGCGCGACTCGTGATACGCGTGAATGATGAGCAGGCCCGCGTATTCGCCCTGCGAACCCGCGTTCGGCTGCAGCGACACCGCCGCGTAACCCGTGCACGCGACGAGCATCTGTTCGAGCTGATCGATCATCGTGCGATAGCCGAGCGTCTGCTCGGCAGGCGCGAACGGATGAATCGCGGCGAACTCGGGCCACGTCACCGGCAGCATTTCCGAGGTCGCGTTGAGCTTCATCGTGCACGAACCGAGCGGGATCATCGTGCGGTCGAGCGCGAGGTCCTTATCCGCGAGACTGCGCAGATAACGCAGCATTTCGTGCTCGGAATGATGGCGATTGAAGACCGGATGCGTGAGATATTCGCTTTCGCGCTTCAGTGCGCCGGGAATCGGATCGCTCACGGAAGCGTCCAGCGCGTCGATATCGAACGTTTCGGTCTTGCCCGCGACTTCCGCGAAGAGCGCGAAGAGCTTGAGCAGGTCGTCGCGCGTGGTGGTTTCGTCGAGCGACACGCCCACTTGCGTGGCGCTCACACGGCGCAGGTTGATGCGCGCCGCGTAGGCCGCCTGATGCAGCGCGGTCGTGTTTGCGCCGCTTTGCACGGTGACCGTGTCGAAGAACGTTTCGTTCGCAATCGTGTAGCCCAGTTTGCGAAGACCCGCCGCGAAAATCGACGCGACGCGGTTCACGCGCAGCGCGATCGTCTTGATGCCGCGCGGTCCGTGATACACCGCGTACATGCTCGCCATGATCGCGAGCAGCGCCTGCGCCGTGCAGACATTCGACGTCGCCTTTTCGCGGCGAATGTGCTGTTCGCGCGTTTGCAGCGCGAGACGCAGCGCGGGATTGCCTTGCGCATCGACCGTCACGCCGACGAGACGGCCCGGCATCTGGCGCTTGAACTCGTCGCGCACGGCCATGTACGCCGCGTGCGGGCCGCCGAAGCCGACCGGCACGCCGAACCGCTGCGTATTGCCGATGGCCACATCCGCGCCCCATTCGCCCGGCGGCGTGATGAGCGCGAGCGCGAGCAGATCCGCCGCCGCGACCACATGACCGCCCGCCGCGTGAATCTTTTCCGCCAGTTCGCGATAGTCGCGCACGTCGCCGTTCGCGCCGGGATATTGCAGCAGCACGCCGAACGCGTTCGCGCTCGCGGCATCCGCGGCCGGTCCGACCTTCACTTCGATGCCCGCCGGCTTCGCACGCGTCTGCACCACTTCGATGGTCTGCGGCAAAACGTCGTCCGCCACATAGAAGACATTCGATTTCGGCTTGCCGACGCGTTGCAGCAGCGTCATCGCCTCGGCGGCGGCGGTGGCTTCGTCGAGCAGCGATGCGTTCGCCATCGCGAGGCCCGTCAGGTCCATCACCATCTGCTGGAAGTTCAGGAGCGCTTCGAGACGCCCTTGCGAAATCTCCGGCTGATACGGCGTATAAGCCGTGTACCACGCCGGATTTTCGAGCACGTTGCGCAGGATCACCGCCGGCGTATGCGTGCCGTAGTAACCCTGGCCGATGTAAGTCCGGAACACAAGATTCTCGTCCGCCAGCTTGCGCAGGTAGGCGAGCGCTTCGGCCTCGCTCTTGGGCTGCGTGAACGCGCCGAGCGGCAGCGTTTCCTTGCGGCGGATCGATTCAGGAATCACCGCGTCGATGAAGGCCGCGCGCGACGCGAAGCCAAGCGCATCGAGCATCGCGCGCTGGTCTTTTTCATCGGGGCCGATGTGCCGCTCGGCGAATGCGTCGTGGCATTCGAGCGCGGCGAGTGACAAAGGGGTGCGGTTCATCAGGCGATCCGGGTGTTCGAGCTTCATGTGAATTCCTGCTGACGACGAAGGCGCGGCGGCCTTCGTCCGTGAGATAGATTATTCGCCGATCGACTTGCCGTAGCCTTCGGCATCGAGCAACTTGTCGAGGCCGGCGTCGCCCGACGGCTTGATCTTGAAGAGCCAGCTTTCGTACGGCGCGCCGTTGACCTGATCCGGCGCGGACGTGAGCGCGTCGTTCGACGCGACCACTTCGCCCGAGACCGGTGCGTAGATATCGGAAGCGGCCTTCACCGATTCGATGACGGCGATCGCATCGCCCGCCGCGACGGTCTTGCCCGCGGCCGGCAGTTCGACGAACACGATGTCGCCGAGCGCTTCCTGCGCGTGATCGGTGATGCCGACGGTCAGCGTGCCGTCGGCTTCGGTGCGGACCCATTCGTGCGATTCGGTGTATTTCAGATCGGCCGGGATGCTCATTGAATGCTCCTTGCGTGGTTCTTTCGTGAGTTTCTTGATCGGAGGGAACGGGCGCGACGGCGTTACGAAAGTTCGACCAGAACCTTGCCGTTGCGCACGAACGGAAGTTTTACCACGCGCGCGGGAAGCTGTTTGTCGCGGATGACGACCTGCACCGTGTCGCCCGCTGCAACACCCGCCGGCACGCGCGCGAACGCGATCGATTCCTGCATCGACGGCGAAAACGTGCCGCTCGTGATCTCGCCCTCGCCTTGTTGCGTCACGACTTTCTGATGCGCGCGCAGCACGCCGCCCGCCTTGCCGTTTTCCTTGATGAGCACGAGCCCGACGAAGCTCGCCTTCGAGCCGTTCGCCTCCAGCGCGCTGCGGCCGACGAAATCGCGTTCCGTTTTCAGATCGACGGTCCACGCGAGGCCGGCGTCGAGCGGCGATACGTCGTCGTCCATGTCCTGGCCGTAAAGGTTCATGCCCGCTTCGAGACGCAGCGTGTCGCGCGCGCCGAGGCCGGCGGGCTTCACGCCTGCATCGGCGAGCGCGTTCCACAGCGCTTCGACATGCGTCGCCGGGACGACGATCTCAAAACCGTCTTCGCCGGTGTAACCGGTGCGCGCGAGCATCAGTTCGCCGAATTTCGCGGATTGAACCGTGACGGCGTTGAACGGCTTGATGTCCTGCGTTTGCGCGCGCGTGTCGGGCAGCACTTGCCAGGTTTTTTCGCGCGCGTTCGGGCCCTGCACGGCGATGATCGCGAGATCGCGGCGCGGCGTGATGGAAAGATTGAATTCGCCCTCGGCATTCAACTGACCGAACCAGGCGATGTCCTTCTCCGCCGTGCCCGCATTCACGACGACGCGGAAACTCGTTTCGGAAAAGTAGTAGACGATCAGATCGTCGATGACGCCGCCGTTGCCGTTGAGCAGGCACGAATAGAGGGCGCGGCCGGGCGTCGTGAGCTTGTCGACGTTATTGGCGATTGCGTACCTGAAGAATTCGCGGACGGCCTCGCCTTCGAAATCGACGACGCGCATGTGCGACACGTCGAACATGCCGGCGTCTGTGCGCACCGCGCGATGCTCGTCGATCTGCGAACCGTAGTTGACGGGCATGTCCCAGCCGCCGAAATCGACCATGCGCGCGTTGAGCGCGAGGTGGGCGGCGTGCAGGGGCGTCTGTTGAAGTGAAGTCATCGGGGCCTCGGTTCGCGAAACAAAAAAGGCCACGCAGCGCAGTATTCGCTTATCGGATGCGCCTTCGTGCTGCCGGAAGCAGCGCGCAAGGCTCATGCCGCGAGCGGTTGCGATGCGTGACCCCTCTGTCCTCGGTACCTGAGAGATTGCGCGAACCGTGCACGTTCGTGCTGCGATTCATCGCGCGCCCCTTCGGTGGGCAACTGGCTTCGATGAAGCCGCTGCCGCTCTCCAGAGTGCGAGGAAACTTCGTTCCTCGACGCCGTCGGTCCTTTTGCCTGAGAGTTTGCGGGTATGCCCCTTCGGCGGCGCGGCCTTTTTCGTTGCGACGACAGGCCACGCGCTCTCCCGACGCGTGCGGCAGAATTTACGCGACCGATTTCGGGTTGTCAAACGGATTCGGGGTCGTCCGATGGACGGCGCGCACCCGCCGGCAGGGATTCAGTCGAGCCGCTCGAACGCCACCCTTCTCCCCTCCCGATCACTCTCAATCGCGAGCTCAATAATCGTCATCGTATCCACCGCATCCTGCGGCGATACCGGGAACGGCTTGCCCTCTTGAATCGACGCCGCCAGCGCGCGATAAAACTCCACATACGCGCCGTCTTTCGTCGCGAATTCGTGGCGCAGATCGAGATCGCCATCGACTTCGCGCAGCAAGCCCGGCGGATTCTTCGCGAACTCCGGATTGCCCGGCCGCATGCCCGCGCGCAACTGGTCTTCCTGCGTATCCAGCCCGTTTTTCACGTAACTGCCGCGCGTGCCGTGGATCGCGAAACGCGGCGGCTCCAGCGCCGCGAGCGCGCTCGCGTGCAGGATCACCTCTTTGTCGCCGTAGCCGAGCACGAGATGCACGTAATCCGGCGCGTGCGCGTGATCGCGATGCGCTTTTACGAAGGCCGTGACCGTCTGCGGCGCGCCGAACAGCGTCAGCGCCTGATCGATCAGATGCGGCCCCAGATCGAACAGCAAGCCGCCGCCGCGCTCCGCTTCCTCGCGCCAGCGCTGCGGCACTTTCGGGCGGAACCGGTCAAAATGCGATTCGTAATGCGTGACGCGCCCGAGCCGCCCGCTCTCGATCAGCGCGCGCACCGTCATGAAATCGCCGTCCCAGCGGCGATTGTGGAACGGCGCGAACAGCAGGCCCCGTTGCTGCGCGAGATCGGCGAGCGTGCGGGCGTCGCGCGCGGAGAGCGTCACGGGTTTATCGACGACGACATGCTTGCCCGCCGACAATGCACGGTGCGCGAGATCGAAGTGCGTGTCGTTCGGCGTCGCGATGACCACGGCCTCGATATCGTCGATGCCGACGAGCGCGTCGAAATCCGCCACGATGCGCGCGTCCGGATAGTCCGCCTGCGCGCGCTCGGCCTGGCTCGTCGCGATGGCCGCGACTTCGGCGCGGCCGCAATGCTCGATGACGGGCGCGTGAAACGTCGCGCCGGCGAGGCCATAGCCCATTACGCCAACTTTAAGTGGTGTGCTCATGCGGGCATCGTCCTGTCGTGATTCGATCGGATATTGTGGCACGAACGAGGGCCGGAACCGCGCCGGTTCTATCGTGTTAACATCGCGCTCTCCTCCATGCGCCGGCCCCGCCGCGCGCGCCAAATTTCCAAGCTCAACACGATGTCCGCAGGTCTGAACGCCGCGCAAAGCGAAGCCGTGCGCTATCTCGATGGTCCCTGTCTCGTGCTCGCCGGCGCGGGCAGCGGCAAGACGCGCGTGATCACGCAGAAGATCGCGCATCTGATCGAAGGGCGCGGCTTCGAGCCGAAGCACATCGCCGCGCTCACCTTCACGAACAAGGCCGCGCTCGAAATGCGCGAGCGCACCGGCAAGCTCCTCGAAGGCAAGACGCTCACGACGCCCGGCAAGGAAGGCCGCAAGATCCCGGTCAATCAGTTGACGATCTGCACGTTCCACTCGCTCGGCGTGCAGATCATGCGGCAGGAAGCGGAGCACGTCGGACTGAAGCCGCAGTTCTCCATCATGGATTCGGACGACTGCTTCGGCATGGTCCAGGAGCAGCTCGGCACGACCGACAAAGGTCTGATCCGCAAGATCCAGTCGATCATTTCGCTGTGGAAGAACGCGATGGTCTCGCCCGATCAGGCGTCCGTGCTCGCCGCCAACGAGGACGAGCATCAGGCGGCGATCGTGTATCGCAGCTATGCCGCGACGCTGCACGCGTATCAGGCGCTCGATTTCGACGATCTGATCCTGCGCCCCGCGCAACTTTTCGCGGAGAACGAGCAGGTGCGCGACAAGTGGCAGAACCGCTTGCGTTATCTGCTGATCGACGAGTATCAGGACACCAACGCCTGCCAGTACGAACTGGTGAAACTCCTGGCCGGTCCGCGCGCAGCGTTCACCGCCGTGGGTGACGACGATCAGGCCATCTACGGCTGGCGCGGCGCGACCATCGAAAATCTCGCGCAGCTCGGCAAGGATTTTCCGAAGCTGCATGTCATCAAGCTCGAGCAGAACTATCGCTCGACGGTGCGGATTCTGACGGCGGCGAACAACGTCATCGCGAACAATCCGAAGCTGTTCGAGAAGAAGCTGTGGTCGGAACACGGCATGGGCGACACGATCACCGTCACCGGTTGCAACGACGAGGAGCACGAGGCGGAGTCGGTCGTGTTTCGCCTGTCGGCGCACAAGTTCGAGCGGCGCACGCAGTTCCGCGACTACGCGATTCTCTATCGCGGCAACTTTCAGGCGCGCATCTTCGAACAGGTGCTGCGGCGCGAGCGCATTCCGTATGTGCTCTCGGGCGGGCAATCGTTCTTCGACAAGGCCGAGATCAAGGATCTCATCGCGTATCTGCGTCTGATCGCCAATCCCGATGACGATCCCGCCTTCATCCGCGCGATCACGACGCCGCGGCGCGGTGTCGGCAACACGACGCTCGAAGCGCTCGGCGCGTTTGCGGGCGCGGCGAAGGTGTCGCTGTTCGAGGCGGTGTTCATGGGCGGCATCGAGGCACGGCTGTCGGCGCGGCAGGTCGAGCCGCTGCGCACGTTCTGCGAGTGGATGCGGCGTCTGTCGGACCGCGCCGATCGCGATCCCGCGACCGAAGTGCTCGACGACATGATGGAAGCCATCCACTACGAGTCGTATCTCTACGACGCGTACGACGAGCGGCAGGCGCAGTCGAAATGGCAGAACGTCCTCGAATTTCTCGAATGGCTGAAGCGCAAGGGCACGAAGCCGGCAGCCGCGCCTGGCGTCGAGCAGACCGGCTACGACACCGCCGACGGTTTCGCCGACGAAGGCAAGAACCTGCTCGGCCTGATCCAGACCGTCGCGCTGATGTCGATGCTCGAAGGCAAGGAGGAAGATCCGGACGCGGTGCGGCTATCGACGGTGCATGCGTCGAAGGGGCTGGAGTATCCGCACGTGTTTCTGGTGGGCGTGGAGGAAGGCATCATGCCGCATCGGGGCAGTTCGGACGATGACGCGCCCGTCGACGATTCGCGCATGGAGGAAGAGCGGCGGCTGATGTATGTCGCGATCACGCGGGCGCAGCGCAGTCTGCATCTGAACTGGTGCAAGAAGCGCAAGCGCGCGCGGGAGACGGTGGTGTGCGAGCCGTCGCGCTTCATCCCCGAGATGCTGCTCGACGACGCCCCGCCGCCGACCAAGGAAGAAGCGCCTTTGTCGCCGAAAGACCGCATGGCGATGTTGAAGGCGATGCTGCAGAAGAACTGAGATCGCCTCCCGCGTCCGCTTATTTCGACGCGTTCACCATGTAATCGACGGCTGCCTTGACATCGGCGTCCGGCGCGTTCGATCCGCCCTTCGGCGGCATCGCGCCCTTGCCGTGCAGCGCGTAGTTGTAGACGGTGTCCATCGGCTCCTTGAGGCGCGGCGCCCAGGCGGCTTTGTCGCCGAATTTCGGCGCGTTGAGCACGCCGGCCGCGTGACAGGCCTGACAGACCTGCTCGTAAAGCGCCTTGCCGGCCTGAGCTGCGTCGGCGGATTGCGCGCCGCCGCCCGCTGGAGCCGCGGCCGTCTGCGGCACCGATGCGAGCGCCGCGACGGCTGCCGCCGCCTGCGCATTGTCCTGCGCGCCGGATGCGCCCGCGGCACCCGAAGCCGCGGCGGGCGCCGAAGCCCCGGCCGAAGCCGCCGCGCCCGGCGCGGGTTGTGCCGGCTCCGCGAGTTTGCCGCCGCTGCCGTTCGCCATATAGACGACCGCGCGCGCGATTTCGAAGTCGGAGTAATCGTCGGGACTGGTGCCGCCGCGTGCGGGCATCGCGCCCTTGCCGTTGAGCGCGTTGTGCAAAAGCGTGTCGTAACCTTCGCCGATGCGCGCGGACCACGCGCCGGCATCGCCGAATTTCGGTGCGCCCGCGGTGCCTGCCGCGTGACAGGCGGAGCACACGGCCTTGTAGACTTCCTCGCCGGTTTTGTAGACGCGCGGCGCGTTGGCGTCGCGGATATCGACCTGTGCGGCGGGCGCGATGCGCTCCTTCACCGACTGTTCGATGTCCGTGCCCGCGCCGGTGCGTGTGGAATTGTTCACGTACACCGCGAGCAGGATGATGATGGCGACCGGGATGCCGAATCCCGCGATGACCGCGGCGATGAGTTGGCCGGGTGTCTTGATCGGGGCTCCGTGGGGTGCTTCGCTCATGCTTGTCTCGTCTCCCGTTTTTTGGTGTGAGTCGGTTCAGTGACAGCGTGACAGCTACCGCAATGCATTGCGCTCAAGCGCGCCTTGGGGAAAGGCACGGTCGATTATAGACGGAACGCTTAACTGTCGGCGCGGGGTGGCGGACGCGGCGGAGCGGGCGTTTACCCGAATCGTGTGATGCTTTCTGACTGTTCCCGCGCATTGCCTTGAAGGCCGCGCGATGGACGAAGTCACGGAAAGCAGGTATCCTCTCGGATTCGCATTGGCCTTGCAGCCGGCTTCTTGTCCGGCGCTTAGTTTTTCCGCTTCGCAAGGCCTCCCGCCGATGCGCCCGTAGCTCAATGGATAGAGTACTGCCCTCCGAAGGCAGGGGTTGCTGGTTCGATCCCAGCCGGGCGCGCCAATCTTCTCGAACGGCGCAGTACTACCCCACCAGTTCCGCCGCCGACACCACCTTCGCATACCCGAATTTCAGCGCCGCCATGAACGCCGCATGCACCTGCGCCGCCGGCACGCGCACGCCATTGAATTCGAGATCATGCGTCGCGCAGGCGTCGTGTACGACGGTCGTTTCGTATCCGAGGTCGGCCGAATGGCGCGTGACCGCGTCGATGCACATGTGACTCATGTTCCCCACCACGACGACTTTTTCGATGCCGTTGCGCTCGAGAATCGCTTGCAAGCCCGTTTCGCGAAACGGATTCATGTGGTGTTTGACGACGACACGCTCATGCGGCAGGTTCTTCGCCTTTGCATGAAGCTGCACGCCTTCCGTATCCGGCGCGAAGAACGGCGCGTTCGCGTCCAGTGTCACGTGCTGAACATGAACGACGAGGTCGCCGTTCTTCCGCGCCGCGTTGATGACCGCCTGTGCGTTGTCCGCAGCGGCGTCGACACCCGCCAATACCCATTTCCCGCCCGCGAAATAGTCGTTCTGGATATCCACTACGATAATTGCCTGATTGCTCATTAGAAGCTCCGTCCAAAGTTGATGGACTTCGTGGCGAATCGGCCATCGAATGCATGTCTTGCGCTCGATCGCTGCACGTCTGAAGTCTCAACGACAATGCTGACGCCTTCCTTCCAATGAGGGAATCCTGCCTTCGGAGAAGATATTGTTCGCGAAACGAGAACAATAGAACGAAGCGGCGCGCTAACGTTCGAGCAGCGTGCCGTATCCAAACGCCATTCCCGCCAGCCACTTCCTGTACGCCACCGCCGTCCGATCCGCCCGCTGATGCAACTCCGCGTCGAGCGCCAGCGGCAAAAGCGGGGGCCATTGCGATTCGACGATCGGCGTGTCCTGCATCAGGATTTCCATATTGAAGTCGTAAAGCTCCCGATCGCTATGCACCGCGTCGTCCTCATGCACGGAAACGAGCCACGCGCGCGTCTCCGTCTGCGTGACCGGGGACGCCGCCAGCATGATATGCAACGCCCCCAACCCGCCGCCGGCCATCTTCGTGAGCGTCGCGATCAAGGGCCGCTTCACGCGATACACATAGTCGATCATCGCGCCGCCGCCCTGCCCCGGAATCCCCGCGGGCTGCCAGTACCGGCACTGCCGCGCCTCCAGGCCATCATCGGTGGCGATGACTTCGTAGTCGGGCACTTCCGTGTGCGCCTCCTCGCCGAGAATCCCGGCATGCACGAACGAGAAGTGCGCCATATCCAGAAAATTCTCGACGACGCGCGGCGCCGACGACTTCACCGTCTGCGGCGCGAGGTTGATGCGCCGGCCACCGGGAATCGCGGCTTCGGGAAAAAAATCGAGCGCATGCGCGGGCTCGCCGAAGCACATCCACACGACGCCGTACTTCTCCTCGCTGACGAACGTCGTCGCGCAGGCGCGCTTCGAAGGCCGCAGCGACGGATTCGACGGAATGCGCAGACACTGCCCTTCGATGTCGTATCGCCAGCCGTGATACGGACACACGATCTGATCGCGCATCACCTGACCGAGCGACAACTGCGCGCCCCGATGCGGACAGTAATCGCGCCACACATGCGCCGCGCCGAGGCTGTCGCGCCAGACGACGATCCTTTCATCCGCGACGATGAACCCGCGCGCGCCGCCATCCGGCACGTCATCGCTGTTGCAGACCGGCAGCCATTCGCCGTCGAGAGAAAGAAGAGATTCGTCGCGCATCGCGGTGAAGTCGAAATAGTCGTGCAAAAGGAGTAGTTACACGAAACACAGCCTCTTCGCAAAAAGCTGCAAAATAGCGGATCGCTCGCCGGTGCAACGTTCACCGGCATCATGCGACGGGGCTGCAGGTCATAACAGCAAGATAAAAGAAAGAAAACCATCCAGGGGTTCAGTATGGAGCAGGCGCATCAACCGGCACGCCGGGGCTATGTCTTTCCATGGTCCGGGCACCGGAATCCCGAACGCGAGCAGGCCACGCTGCGTGTCTGGATGGGCGCAGCGGTTCTCGTGGCATATGGCGTCTTTTCGTGGCTCCATCCTTCGCGCGATGCGTTCCTTGTCATGCGCATCGTCGGGCTGTACGTGTCCTACGGCGCGATCACGCTGCTTATCGTGAGCCGCGCGGCGTCGGCATCGCAGACGCGCCTCACCGCGACGACCATCGCCGACCAGTCGATTCTCGGGCTCGCGCTCGCCGCGGGCGGCGCCACGGCGCTGCCGCTCATCTGGGTAATGTTCTGGTTTCTGATCGGCTCGGGATGCCGCTACGGCAAGCGCACGCTCGCCGTGTCGTGCGCGACGGCGCTCGTCATCGTCGTTTCGCTGAGCATCGGGCAGCCGTGGTGGAATGCGAATATCCCCGCCGCGATCGGGCTGGGTCTGAGTGTGCTGGGCGCGTCGGTGTATCTGAGCGTGCTCGTCGACCGGCTCGGCAGCGTCAATCGCGACCTCGCGCGCCAGGCATCGACCGATCCGCTCACGGGACTATCGAACCGTTACGCGCTCGAACAGATCGTCGATCGCGCGATGATCGCATCCGCAGCCGCCAGCGATGGCGACGCAGCCACCGCGCTGCTGCTCATCGATCTCGACGGCTTCAAGGAAGTGAACGACACCTACGGGCACGCCGTCGGCGACATGTTGCTGCAATCGTTCGCGCACGCGCTCGCCAAGCGCATGCGCAAGACCGACACGACCGCGCGTCTGGGCGGCGACGAGTTCGTCGTGCTCGCGCATCAGGTGCGCGATCGCGCCGCGGTGCTCGCGGTCGCGGACAGCATCCATTCGGTGCTGGGCGCGATCACGTCGGTGCAGGAACGGCCGGTGTCGGTATCGGCGAGCATCGGCGCATGTCTGCTGTCGAGCGCGACGGCCGGGCATCAGACGGGTATGACCGCCGTGCTGCGCGCCGCCGATCGCGCCATGTATCGCGCGAAAAGTCTCGGCGAAGGCAAGACCGTCTTCGCCGAGACGCGCGACTTCGAAGCCAGCTAGAAAGCCTCAGGCCTCGACGCTCGTCCACGCCTGCTCGCGCAGCTTCGTGCGCAGGCGCGCAACCGCCTGGCTGTGCAACTGGCACACGCGCGATTCGCTCACTTCCATCACCGCGCCGATTTCGCGCAGGTTCAGGCCGCGTTCGTAGTAAAGGCTCATCAGCAGCTTCTCGCGTTCCGGCAGCTTGTCGATGGCTTCGATCAGCGCGCCGCGCAGGCTGTCATCGAGCAGCGCGGAGAGCGGGTCCGAGCGATCGACGCAATAACGGTCGAGGAACGGCTCGTCGTCGGCGGAGCGGTCGAAGTCTTCGTAATAGATCAGCTGGCTGCCGTGCAAGTCCTGCAGCATCGACTGATATTCGTCGAGCGGCAACTTCATGTGGTCCGCGATCTCCGTCTCGCTCGCCGAGCGGCCGAGGTTCTGCTCGACCTTGTGCACCGCCGATTCGACTTCGCGCGACGTCTTGCGCATGCTGCGCGGCAGCCAGTCGTTCGCGCGCAGTTCGTCGAGCATCGCGCCGCGAATGCGCTGGCTCGCGTAGGTTTCGAACTGCGCGCCCTGATCTTCCTTGTAGCGGCTCGCCGCATCCAGGAGGCCGATCATGCCGGCCTGAATCAGATCGTCGAGATCGACGCTCGCCGGCATCTTGGCGACGAGCTGAAGCCCCAGCCGGCGTACGAGCGGCGCATATTTCGTCAGCACTTCCGACTGTGAGAGTTTGCCTTGGGCGTTATACATCTTGGTCACCTATCTTGATCACATCGACGCCGTGCTGCTCATTGCATGCGCGGAAAACAAAACCTCTCGCAAGCCGTGGTCAGAGTCGCCTACCGGGTTGCGCGCGTTCTTCTGGCCATCCGCTTTCGCCGGATACGGCGTGGGGCGCATCGGCCAGTGCAGGAGCTCCGCCGCAATCGCGCGGTAGTCGCGCGCCGCGGCCGTGGCCGGGAACGCTTCGACTGCGCAGCGTGAGAGTTCCTTCGCCCGAGCGACGCGCGCATCCTCGGACACATATCCCGCCTGCACGAGCGACACGGCCAGATACCGGCTCGCGACGCCCGACAGGTTGTCGAACGCGACCGCCGCGTCGGCCGGGTTCTGAACGTGATTGATCAGCACGCGGAACTGGCCGATCGCATGGGCGTAATGCAGGCGCTTCATGCACGCATACGCCTCGGTGATCGCGGACGCGGCCACCCGCGTCACGACCAGAAAGTCATGCGCCTGCGCCGCGAGCGTCGACAGCGCGCCGTGGCGATCGAGCTGCGCATCGATCAGCACGATGTCCGCAGGACCGTCGAGCAGGGCGCGGCACTGCGCGGCGTCGTGGACGATGCGTTCGTCGCGGGGCGCGGCCATCAGCGAGAAGCCGAGCGGCGTGCGCTCGACGACTTCGGTGAGCGCGCGGCGGCCGGACATCACCGCGGCGAGCGCGCCCGCATCGTCGAGGCCCGCGAGACGGCTGATCGATCCTGCGTCGCGATGCTCGTCGATCACGAGCACGTCCTTGCCATGCACGGACAGCGCCGCGCCGAGATTCGCCACCGCCGACGTGCATCCGATGCCCGCCGGACCGCCCGCGACCGCCACCACGCGCGAACCGGCGCGGGTGAGGAGCCGTCGCAGACCTTCCGCCTGGTCGAGCACGAACTTATCCAAAGTGCACCCCATGCATTTCGGTCGAGGCACGCGCCGACAACGCGGAGAGCAGCGCCGGCACTTCTTCGTCCTGCGGCACGAACGGCGAGCCGTCGCGCGGAATGCAAAACGCGCTCTTGATCAGAAAACGCTTGGTCGCGACGTACAGGTTCTCCGGCACCTTCTGGCCCGTCGAAACGTAGTGCACGGGCAGCTTGTAGCGGATGACGGTGTCGAGCACGCCGCCGAGATTGGTCGCTTCGTCGAGCTTCGTGAGAATGCAGCCCGCGAGCGGCGGCTGATCCGGCGCGCTCTTGTAGGCCTGCACGACTTCGTTGAGCGTGTCGCCGTGGCTCGTCGCGTTAAGCAGCAAAATGCGCTGCACCGGATGACCCGCGCCGCACAGCATCGCGATCTGGTCGGAGACCATGCGATCGCGCTGGCTCATGCCGATGGTGTCGATCAGCACGATATGTTTGTTGCGCAGCTCGGACAGCGCGAGCTGCAGGTCGGCGGCGTCCTTCACCGCGTGAACCGAGACGCCGAGAATCTTGCCGAAGATGCGCAGTTGTTCGTGCGCGCCGATCCGGTAGCTGTCGGTCGTGAGCAGCGCGACCTTGCTTGCGCCGAAGCGCATCACGCAGCGCGCCGCGAGCTTCGCGGTGGTCGTGGTCTTGCCGACGCCCGTCGGGCCCATCAGCGCGAACGCACCGCCGCGCTCCATCAGCGCGTCTTCGCTGTCCATCACCGGGATATTCGATTCGAGCACTTGCTGCACCCATTCGAGCGCGCCTTCCACGCTCTCCATCTCCGGCATGTTCTCCACCATCATGCGCACGAGCTGCGCCGAGAAGCCGGCGGAGAAAAGACGCTTCGTGAGCGCGCTGCCCGTGGGGTTGCGGCGCTGACGCTCGCCCCAGAGCAGACCGGAGAAGTGCTCTTCCATCATGGTGCGCATCGATGAGAGCTCGTTCATCACGGTTTCGTTGACGACTTGCTCCATGCGCGCACGGATCGCTTCCGTGACGACGGCCGCCGCGTTCGCGGGCAAGCCTTCGAACGGGTGCTCGGGCGTGGCGCTCGCCTGGCTCGCCACGGGCGCATCGGCGTGCGGCGCGCTTGCGTTGATCTTCTGCGCGGCGCGGCGCGCGGCGACTTGCGCGGCTTCGCGCGCCCACTCGGGCGTTTCGACTTTCGGCTCGACAGCCGCTTCGGGGCGCCTGGCTTGCTGACGCATCGCGTACTTGCCGGCTTCCGGCGCTTTTGCGGCGCGCGTTTCCTGCGCGGAAGCCGGCACCGGCACGCCCATGCCGCGCGCAATCGCCGCGGACGCCGTGAGCGGGCGGTTCGACGGCATCGACGCCTGTTGCGCGATGCGCTTCGCGTGCTCGATCAGCCACGGATTCGTGTCGGCCATCGTGCGGGGCGTTTCGTCGTCGGCGTGGGCTTCGGGATCGGCGTGAAATTCGTCGTCGGCATCGGTGTTCGCGCCGAAGACCGACGAGAACACGTCGCCGCTCGCATACGGATTGGCGGCGGATTGCTTGACCGGCATCGCGGCCGCGGCGGCGGCGAGCGCGGCGCGCGACGTGCCGGACGAACGCGCAGCCTGTTCCTTCGCGGCGGGCGAGATCGAGGCGATATCGCTGTCCGCGACACCGACGATCTCGACGGAGCCATCATCCAGCGTGCGATTGGACAACACCACGGCATCGGGTCCGAGCGCTTCACGAACCTGGCGCAATGCGTCGCGGCTGTTCGCGCCGATGAATTTACGAATGTTCAAACTTGCCCCCGATGAGGTGTGAGACTGCGATCTTTAGCCAGCGGCACGTTCTGCGTTATTGCCGTGCCCGCTTTTCAGTGAAGCCATTATTGCGAACTTGAGCGTTTGCCCATCGCTGGATAAAAGGTGAGAAAAAGGGGTATTTCGGCTGATGGACATGCGGGGCCGGCGCAAACGTGCGCGCCGCCGGAAAAAGATTCCGCCTCGCTTCGTTCCGGACATCGGCGCGTGGGCGTAAGCTTTAGGGCAATTCGCTCACGGTCCGGTTCGCACTCGCGACTGGCTGGACACTCAAAAAAGGAGACTTCTTCGCATGGCGTCCGCTGTCCCCGCTCAGATTCAGACCACCGGTGCGCGTCTTCTCGTCGATGCGCTCGCGCATCACGGCGTCGAACGCGTGTTTTGCGTGCCCGGAGAAAGCTTCCTGGCGGTCCTCGATTCCCTTCACGACGAAACCTCGCAGATTCAGACGATCGTCTGCCGCCACGAGGCGGCCGCGGCGAACATGGCCGAGGCGGTCGGCAAGCTGACGGGCAAGCCGGGCATCGCGATCGTCACGCGCGGGCCGGGCGCGACGCACGCGTCGATCGGCGTGCACACCGCGTTTCAGGATTCGACGCCGATGATCCTGCTCATCGGCCAATGCGCGCGGGAGCACATGGACCGCGAAGCGTTTCAGGAAATCGATTACCGGCGCATGTTCGGGCAGATGGCGAAGTGGGTCGCGCAGATCGACGATCCGCGCCGCGTGCCGGAATACATGAGTCACGCGTTTCACACGGCGACATCGGGCCGTCCGGGGCCGGTCGTGCTCGCGCTGCCCGAAGACATGCTGACCGAAGCCGTCGACGCCGCGCCGCCCGTGCCGCGTTATCAGCGCGTGGCGGCGTCGCCTTCGGCGGCGCAGATGGCGCGTCTAAGCGAATTGCTCGCGAACGCGAAGAAGCCGTTCGTGATCGCGGGCGGCAGCGGCTGGACCGCCGAGGCGACGCAGGACTTCGCGCGCTTCGTCGAGCAATGGAAACTGCCGGTGGGCTGCGCGTTCCGCTATCAGGACACGCTGTCCAACGAGCATCCGAACTATGCGGGCGATGTCGGCCTGGGCATCAATCCGGCGCTCGCCGCGCGCGTGCGCGATGCCGACGTGCTCTTCGTGCTCGGCCCGCGCATGGGCGAATCGACGACCGGCGGCTACACGCTGCTCGATATTCCGAAGACGAAGCAGACGCTCATCCACGTGCATCAGGGCGCGGAAGAGCTCGGCCGCGTGTACAGCGCCGATCTGCCGATCGTCTCGGGCATGCCCGAAATCGCCTCTCTTCTGGCCTCACTGGAACCGCCCGCCAGCGTCTCGTGGGCCGGCAGCGCCGAAGCCGCGCACGCGGCGTACCTCGAATGGCGCACGCCGCGCCCGATGCTCGGCGACGTTCAGCTCGGCGAAATCATGCGTCAGCTCGCAGAGACGATTCCCGCCGACTCGATCCTCACGAACGGCGCGGGCAATTACGCGACCTGGCTGCATCGGCACTATTCGTACCGGCATTTCCGCTCGCAGGTTGCGCCGACGAGCGGTGCGATGGGCTACGGCGTGCCTGCCGCAATCGCCGCGAAGTCGCTTTATCCGGCGCGCACGGTGATCGCGTTTGCGGGCGACGGCTGCTTCATGATGTCGAGCAACGAGATCGCCACGGCGATGCAGTACGGGCTCGCGGTAATTTTCATCGTCGTGAACAACGCGCAGTACGGCACGATCCGCATGCATCAGGAGCGGCATTATCCGAATCGCGTGCATGGCACGGGGCTCACGAATCCGGACTTCGTCGCCTACGCACGCGCGTTCGGCGCGCATGGCGAACTGGTCGAGACGACCGATCAGTTCATGCCCGCGTTCGAGCGCGCGCAGGCTTCGGGGCTGCCGGCGGTCATCGAAATCCGCATTCCGCAGGATCAGAGCACGCCGGGCGCGACACTCGAACAAATTCGCCAGCAAGGCCAGCGCTAGCGGACAAACTTTCGATTTGCTTGCGGCGCGCATCCGGTGGCAGTAGAGTAGCCAGTTCGAAACCACCGGGAGTTAGCGATGCTTAAGGTTCTGGCTTTGTCGTTGGCATTGGGTTTTTCGGGCGCGGCGTTCGCGAAGGCGGACTGCACGGCGCATCCGAAGAGCGAGTGGATGAAGGAATCGGACGCCAAGGCGCAGCTTGAGGCGCAGGGCTACAAGATTCGCAAATTCAAGGTCGATGGAAACTGCTACGAGATCTACGGCCACGACAAGGACGGCAAGAAGGTCGAGATTTATTACGACACGAAGACGCTGGCTGTCGTGAAGGCGGAAGTCGAGTGACGCGCGCGCGGTGAAAGTCTGGGACGGCTTCGTCCGGCTGACGCACTGGGTCGTCGCGGGCATCGTGCTGTGGAATCTGTTCGGTCCGACGGATTCCACGCATCGCCTGCTCGGTTACGTCGCGGCGGGGCTGGTCGTGGCGCGGATCGCGTGGGGCTTCGTCGGCTCGCGTCATGCGCGCTTTGCCGCGTGGTGGCCGACGTTTTCACATCTCTCCGAATATCTGCGCTCGCTTGCGAAGGGCAAGCCGGTGCATCACGTATCGCACAATCCGCTCGGCGGATTGATGGCGCTTTTGCTGTGGTTTCTGATTCTTGCGCTCGCGGTGTCGGGCTGGATCATGCGGCTCGATGCGTTCTGGGGCGAGGACTGGCCGCAGGAGATTCATACGTGGCTGTCGATTGCCGTCGAGGTGTGCGTGTGCGTGCATGTCGTTGCAGCGATTTTGATGAGCCTGTGGACGCGGGAGAATTTGATTCGGGCGATGGTGACGGGTAATAAGCGCCCAGATCGATAGCCCACGCGCGGACTGTGCTCAAATCAATCAGGATTGCTTGTCGTCGCTTTTCGGCAATCGTTAATGGGCGCCGTCAATTCAAATTCAACAAAGGCAAGAATCTCATTGACCATCGGTTCAAAATAGCTGCTTCACCGCACGCATAGAAAGGCATTATTAAGCATTTTCATCTTTATATTCATCGACACACTTACGACACTGTCTTGCCCAGCCTACGCACGGAGGCAGTCCATTGGCGTCAACTCCAATACCCCTCGCCACGAAACGGCTCCTCAGGGTCGGCATATTCTATGACGGCAACTATCTCGACATGGTGCGAAAGTACTACATGCATCAGCATAAGAAGAACGCGTGGATATCTGTGCGCGGACTTCACGATTACATCCGGTACAAAATCGCCCTCGAAAACGATCTGAATCCGAAGGATTGCCACCTCGTCGAATTGCATTATTTTCGCGGACGGTTTTCGGCTCAGCAAAGCGTCGAGAAAGGACTGGACATGCTGTACAGGGAGCGTGTGTTCGAAGACATTCTCATGAAAGAGAACGTCACGACCCATTACCTTCCCATGAACTTCGCGGGGAAAGAAAAGGGTATCGACGTATGGCTCGCACTCGAAGCCTACGAAATGGCGGCGGAGAAGCGGTTCGATGTTGCCGTGCTGATCGCCGGCGACAGCGACTACATTCCGCTCGCGCGCAAGCTCAAGGCGCTTGGCATGCCCGTATTGGCGCTCGGCTGGTCGTTTGCCTATGAAGACGCCACGGGCGAGCAAAAGGGCACGCGGCCGAGCCAGTTGCTTTTCAACGAGGTGGCTTATCCGGTCATGATGTCCGACGTCATCGACCGGATGGACAACGCTCAAGGCGACGAGCGGGAAGCGTTGAACTCGCTTTTCCAGCGGCAGAAGAACGTGATTCAATCGCTCGGCGCCGGGGGCGACGACTGGAAAACAGGAACCATCGCCAGCGTGCTGAACGGCTATGGATTCATCCGGCCGGAAGGCGCAAAGGAGAACCTGTTCTTCTATTGCTCCGCATTGATCGACGCGGACTTCGACGATGTCTACAAGGGCATGGAAGTCAGTTTTCAGGAGGGCATCGGCCAGAAGGGTCCGGTGGCGGAGAAAGTCCGCACCACCTGACCGGGCCTGTGCCTCAACGAAAAACGGCCCGGCCGCTTACGCGAACCGAGCCGTTCTGATCGAAGGCTTAAGAAGACCGGAGTCTTACTTCCCGCCCACGCTCTGCAGCGTCGTCCACTTGCCGCCGACGACCTTATACAGCGTGATGCCGCCGTTCTTCAGATCGCCCTTCGAGTCGTACGACAGGTGCTTCGCCGTCACGCCCTGCATGTCCGTCTTCGCGAGGAACGGCAGATACTTCGCCGGGTCCGTCGAGTTCGCGGCCTTCATTGCCGTGAACATCGCCATTGCGCCGTCGTAGGCATACGGCGAGTACGTCTGCACGTCTTCGTTGAAGCGCTTCTTGTACTTCGCCGAGTAATCCGCGCCGCCCGGCATTTCGTCCATCGGCAGGCCGGCGAGCGATGCCACCGTGCCGTCCGCCGCGTCGCCCGCGATCTTGATGAAGGTGTCGGTCTTCACCATTTCGCCCGCCATCAGCGGCGCGCGGAAGCCGAGCGTCTTCATCTGCTTGACCATCGGGCCGGCTTGCGAATCCGCGCCGCCGTAGTACACGAGGTCCGGATTCATCGACTTGATCTTGGTCAGAATCGCCTTGAAGTCCACCGCCTTGTCGTTCGTGAACTCGCGCACGACGATCGTGCCGCCCGCCGCCTTCGCGGCCTTCTCGAACTGGTCGGCGAGACCCTGGCCGTAAGCCGTGCGGTCATCGACGATCGCGATCTTCTTCACCTTCAGGTTCTTCACCGCGAATTCACCCGCGACCGAGCCTTGCTGCGTGTCGGAGGTCATCATGCGGAAGGCCGTCTTGAAGCCTTGCGTCGTGTATTCCGGCGCGGTCGCCATCGCGATTTCGGGGATGCCCGCGTTCGCGTAGATGCGCGATGCGGGAATCGTCGTGCCCGAGTTGAAGTGGCCGAGCATGCCCTTGATGCCTTCGTCGACGAGGCGCTGCGCGACGGTCGTGCCCGTGCGCGGGTCCGCCTGATCGTCGGCCGAATCCAGCACGATGCGCACTTGCTTTCCGCCGATCGTCGGCTTCGTGGCGTTGAAATCTTCGACGGCGAGCGTGATGCCGTTCTGCATGTCCTTGCCGTAGTGCGCCTGCGCGCCCGTCAGCGGTCCGGCGTAACCGACCTTCACGTCCTCGACTTGCTGCGCAACTGCGGTCCCCGCGACCGACAGGCCGACGAGCGTCATGGCCGCTGCCAGCTTGGTCATCGTGTGCTTCATAGCTTCTCCTTGTTCCAGTGTGGATGGCAGCTCTTGCCGGGATCGCCGTGCCCGCTGCCGCTTGTTTGAATTCGTTTGAATCGAGCGTTCGAGGGGTGTCTCAACCGATCGTCATCAAATTCGCATTGCCGCCCGCCGCCGCCGTGTTCACGCTCACCGAGCGTTCCGTCAGCAGACGTTCGAGCGCGTAGTCTTCGCCGTCGTGGCCAGCGTCGGCGAACGCTCCCGCAGCCACGCCCTGCACCGATACGATCGGCCCGGTGCGCTTCGCGACTTCCTTCACGAGCGACAGCAGTTCGTCGCTATCGCCTTCGAACAGCACCGCGTCGAAATCTTCCGCCGCTTTGCCGACCCGCGCGTACGGTTTGAGCGACGCAGGCAGCGACGCCGCCAGTTGCTCGCCCGCCGATCCGCTGAACAGCGCGCGGTTGCCCGTCGCGAGCACCGCGGCGAATTGCGCGCGCGCCCCGCTCGCGGTCGCCGCCACGCACAGCACCGTGCCGCGCGCGCCGAGCGTGTAGGTGTTGCGCTCGCCGGTCGGGCCGTTCAGCACGGCCGTCGCGCCCGCCATCACGTGTTGCAGATAGCCGTCGCAACGCGCGGCCGTTTGCGGATCGCGCTCGCCGATCGCCCAGTCGCGCAATGCGGTGAGCGACGCGGACGGCGTGTCCTTCGATGCCGACTGATCGACCACCAGCGTGCTCGCAAGCGACTTCGGCAAGCCGGTCGGACGCTTCGCAAGCAAGCGCTGCAAGTACAGCGCGCCACCCGCCTTCGGCCCCGTTCCGGACAAACCTTCGCCGCCGAACGGCTGCACGCCGACCACCGCGCCGATCACGTTGCGGTTCACGTAGATGTTGCCGACGTGCGCCCTCGAGATTACATGCGCGATGGTTTCGTCGATACGCGTATGGATGCCGAGCGTAAGGCCGTAACCGGTCGAACGAATTTGGTCGAGGAGTTTATCAAGGTTCGAACGGCGATAACGCACCACATGGAGCACCGGGCCGAACACTTCGCGCTTGAGCTCGTCGATGCTGTCGAGCTCGATGAGCGTCGGCGGCACGAACGTGCCTTGCGCGCAGTGGTCGGGCAGCGGCAGTTGCGTCACGTTGCGGCCCTTGTCGCGCATGCCGGCGATGTGCGCATCGATGCCGCGCTTCGCGTCGCCGTCGATCACGGGACCGACGTCCGTCGAGAGGCGATCCGGATTGCCGACCGCGAGCTGGTTCATCGCACCGGTCAGCATTTCGAGCGTGCGATCGGCGACGTCGTCTTGCAGGCACAGCACGCGCAGCGCCGAGCAGCGCTGGCCGGCCGAATCGAACGACGACTGCAGCACGTCCGCGACCACTTGTTCCGCGAGCGCCGACGAATCGACGATCATCGCGTTCTGGCCGCCGGTTTCGGCGATCAGCGGAATCGGACGGCCATCGGAATCGAGGCGTTCGGACAGCGTCTTGTTGATGAGACGCGCGACTTCCGTCGAGCCGGTGAACATCACGGCGCGCGTGCGCGGGTCCGCGACCAGCGCAGCGCCCACGGTTTCACCATTGCCCGGCAGCAGTTGCACCGCGCCGGCCGGCACGCCGGCCTCGCGCAGAATGCGCACGGCTTGCGCGGCGATCAGCGGCGTTTGCTCGGCGGGCTTCGCGAGCACCGGATTGCCCGCAGCGAGCGCGGCGGCCACCTGGCCCATGAAGATCGCGAGCGGGAAATTCCACGGGCTGATACACACGACCGGACCAAGCGGACGATGCGTGTCGTTGGAAAACTCCGCGCGAATCTGCGACGCGTAGTAGCGCAGGAAGTCCACCGCCTCGCGAATTTCGGCGATGGCGTTCGGCAACGACTTGCCCGCCTCGCGGATGATGAGGCCCATGAGCGTATGCATCTGCGCTTCGAGCAGATCGCCTGCGCGCGCGAGGCAATCGGCGCGGTCTTCGACGGGCGTCGCCTGCCAGATCGGCGCGGCGGCGACCGCGTTGGCGATCGCGGCGCTCACTTGCTCGGAGGACGCCTCGACCACGGTTCCGACCAGATCGCGCGAATCGGACGGATTGCGCACATCGCGGGGAGCGCCGTTATCGACGGAACCGCCTTCGAGCATCGGTTCCGCGCGCCATGCATGGTTCGCGCTCGCCAGCAGCGCCGACGACAGCGACGCCAGACGATGCTCGTTCGACAGATCGAGGCCCATCGAATTGGGACGCTCGTTGCCGTAAAGCTGGCGCGGCAGCGGGATCTTCGCGTGCGGCGCGCCGAGCGGCACGATGGCTTGCGCTTCGTCGATCGGATCGCGCACGAGTTCCTTCACCGGAATCGACTCGTCGGCGATGCGGTTCACGAACGACGTGTTCGCGCCGTTCTCGAGCAGGCGGCGCACCAGATACGCGAGCAGCGTTTCGTGCGTGCCGACCGGCGCGTACACGCGGCACGGACGATTCAGCTTGTCGCGGCCCGTGACTTCTTCGTAGAGCGGCTCGCCCATGCCGTGCAGGCACTGAAACTCGTACTGGCCGGGATAGTAATTCTGGCCCGCGAGGTGATAGATCGCCGAGAGCGTGAACGCGTTGTGCGTCGCGAATTGCGGATACACGGCATCGGGCGCGCCGAGCAGCTTCTTCGCGCACGCGAGATACGAGATGTCCGTGTAGATCTTGCGCGTGTAGACCGGATAGCCTTCGAGGCCATCGACTTGTGCGCGCTTGATTTCGGTGTCCCAGTACGCGCCCTTCACGAGGCGGATCATCAAACGATGACGGCTGCGGCGCGCCAGATCGATCAGATAATCGATCACGAACGGGCAGCGCTTCTGATAACCCTGCACCACGAAACCGATGCCGTTCCAGCCCGCGAGTTCCGGATCGAAGCACAGCGCTTCGAGCAGATCGAGCGAGAGTTCGAGGCGATCGGCTTCTTCAGCGTCGATATTCAGGCCGATGTCGTAACGGCGCGCCAGTTGCGCGAGCGAGCGCACGCGCGGCAGCAGTTCGTTCATCGTGCGTTCCTGCTGCGCGCGCGAATAGCGCGGATGCAGCGCGGAGAGCTTGATCGAAATGCCCGGGCCTTCGTAGATGCCGCGCCCGCCCGCCGCCTTGCCGATCGCGTGGATCGCCTGCTCGTAGGAGGCGTAGTAGCGCTGCGCGTCTTCTTCGGTCGTCGCGGCTTCGCCGAGCATGTCGTAGGAGTAACGGAAACCGCGCGCTTCGTATTTGCGGCTGTTCGCGAGCGCTTCGGAAATGGTCTCGCCGGTGACGAACTGCTCGCCCATCAGGCGCATCGCCATGTCGACGCCCTTGCGGATCAGCGGCTCGCCGCCCTTGCCGATGAGACGCGTCAGCGCGGAGCTCAAGCCCGCTTCGCTGTTGGTCGTGACGAGCTTGCCGGTGATCATCAGGCCCCACGTCGCCGCGTTTACGAACAGCGACGGCGCCTGGCCCATATGCGATTTCCAGTCGCCCTTGCTGATCTTGTCGCGGATGAGCGCGTCGCGCGTGGCGCGGTCGGGAATGCGCAAGAGCGCTTCGGCGAGGCACATCAGCGCGACGCCTTCCTGGCTCGACAGCGAAAACTCGTGGATCAGGCCTTCGACGCCGCCGCCCGAGCTCTTCGCGCGCAGCGCTTCGACAAGCCGGGTCGCGAGCTTTTCGGTTTCGGCGGAGACGTTCGCGGGCAGACGCGCCTGACCGATCAGGAACGGCACGCACTCCGGCTCCGGCCGGCGGTACGCGGCCGTGATCGCCGCGCGCAGCACGGATTGCGGCTGAATGTTCTGGGCGAAATCGAGGAAGGGATGCGGCGCGCCGTCTTCGTCGCCATCGACGGGGGCGGCATCGGTCATGTCGGACGAGCCGTTCGCGCCCGACAGTTCGGGCGGAAGCTGCCCGTGCTCGATGCGCTCCAGGTACGCGAAGATCGCCTGCTTGATCAGCCAGTGCGGAGTGCGTTCGAGGCGCGTCGCGGCATCCTTCAGCCGGGAACGCAGCAAATCGTCGACTTTGACGCCTAAGGTTGTGCTCGCCATATTTCCTTCGTTTGCCGGTCGTGCCTACCCGGCCAATGACCAAAAAGTTGGCGAATCGTACCCCGCTGATATAAAAGGTGCAACCGAGATTTTCGCTAGGGTTGCACCATTGCAAAACCCTTATGGGACAAGGCTTTCGGCGGTGAACCTCGCGTAGGCCGCGGGCGGTTTCCACCTAGTATTTTCCCTAACCCGATAATTTTTGGGACAGCCCCTAAGTAATTGACCGCAACCGGCCGATATAAACGGAACGCGCGCCATTCAAGGCGCCGTATCCGCGGGCTTGGGAGAGCAACGGGCATGAACACATGGGTTGTGGTGGCCAGCGTTTGGGCGATGTTCGCGGTGTGCGTGGTGCTGTTCGTGCGAGGCGCGTCGCCGCACGTGCATCGATCCGAAAAGGGTTCGGATAAATCCGGGCGGACGCCCGTCGATCCTTCCCGCACCGAAATCTGAAGGCCGGGTTGCGCCGCGCGGCGCAGCCAGTGAATCAGACGTCCAGCGGATCGACCTCGACGTTCCAGCGCAGCACGCCCCTGAGCGAGCGCAGCACCGGCTGCCATGCGTGCAGCGCCGTCTGAAGCGCCGCGCGCGACCCGCTTTCGAGCAGCAGTTGCGCCCGATGAACATTGAACACTTTCACGATGGTGAGCGGCACGGCGTCGTAGACCGTGACGCGTTCGGCGCCGGGCAACGGCGCGAAGGCGGCCGCCGCTTCGGCGAGAAAGCCGAGCGCCGCTTCCAGCGTCCGTCCTTCCGCGCGCAGCATCGCCTGATAGACGAACGGCGGCAGACAGGCGTCGCGCCGTTCCGAAAGCGTCGAGTTGGCGAAGCCCACGTAGTCCTGCCGCGATAGCGCCTGATACAGCGCGTGGCGCGGATAGCGCGTCTGGATCATCACCTCGCCGGGCAAACCGGCGCGCCCCGCGCGGCCACTCACTTGCGTCAGTTGCGCGAAGAGCCGCTCGCTTGCGCGGAAGTCGTGCGAGAACAGCGCGGTATCGGCGTTCAGCACGCCGACGAGCGTCACGCGCCGGAAATCGTGCCCCTTCGCGATCATTTGCGTGCCGACCAGGATATCGACTTCGCCCGCGTGGACGTCGGAAAAAAGCGCCTGCGCGCTGCCCTTGCGGCGCGTGCTGTCGGCGTCGATGCGCAGCACGCGCGCGCCCGGCACCACGTTCGCGAGCGTTTCCTCGACACGCTGCGTGCCGCGGCCCATCGGCGCGATATCGATGTTGCCGCACTCCGGACACGACTTCGGAATGCGCGATTCCCAGCCGCAATGATGACAACGCAGCGCGCGCTCCGGCTTGTGAAGCACCGCATAGGCGCTGCAGCGCGGACATCCCGCGACCCAGCCGCAGGCGTCGCAGGACAGGATCGGCGCATAGCCGCGCCGGTTGAGGAACACGAGACTTTGCTCGCCGCGTTCCACGCGCGTTTTGAGCGCGGCGATGAGCGGCCCCGCCAATCCTTCGACCGACGCGCGCCCGCGCCGTCTTTCCTCTTCGAGATCGATGAGCTTGACGGTCGGCAACGCCGCTTCCGCGACCGCGCGGCGCGTGAGCGTCAATCGCGTGTATCGGCCCTGCTCGGCCTGCCACCAGGTTTCGAGCGACGGCGTCGCCGATCCGAGCACGGCGGGAATGCCGAGCTGCTTCGCGCGATAGACCGCCAGATCGCGCGCGGAATAGCGCAAGCCTTCCTGCTGCTTGTACGCGGGATCGTGCTCTTCATCCACGACGATCATCGCGAGCTTCGGCATCGACGCGAGGATCGCGAGGCGCGTGCCCAGCACGATGCGCGCGCTGCCCGTGTGCGCCGCGAGCCAGTGACGCGCGCGCTCGCCTTCGGCCAGACCGCTGTGCATCGTGACGATGGAGCCGTGCGCAAGGGCGGCGAAGCGCGCGCGAAACGCGGCTTCGAACTGCGGCGTCAGATTGATTTCGGGAACGAGCACGAGCGCCTGAGCGTCCGGCCGCTCGGCGAGCAGCGCGGCGAGCGCGTGCAGATACACCTCGGTCTTGCCGCTGCCCGTCACGCCGTGGAGCAGAAACGGCGCGAAGCCTTGCGCCTGCGCGATGGCATCGACGGCATCGCGCTGTTCGGCGGTCAGAACGGGGAGCGTTGCGGTGGCGGTCGGCGCTGGCGTGCCCGTGTCCGTTTCCGTGAAATCCGGCGCGGCGAGGTCGATCCAGCCGCGCGAGAGCCAGTCCTCGAAGGTCGCGCTCGCTTTGGGATGCAGCGCGCGGGCATCGGACAAACCGAGCGACGGCGCTTCGGCAAGCGCATCGGCCAGACGGCGCAAGGCGCTTGCGCGCGCCGGCAACGCGTCGGGAAGATGCGCACGCCCCTGGTCCAGCAACCGATAGCGCGGCTCGACGGCGAAAAGCCGGTCCCAGCGCGAAGCGTCGCGTAAAGCCTGCGGCAGCGCCGGCAACGCGACTTCGCCCAGACCGCGCTGATAGTAATCGGCGGCGAAGCTGGCGAGCGCGATCCAGGCCTCGGAAAGCGGCGCGCAGCCGTTGCAAATCGATGTGACGTTGCGGAGTTTGGCCGCAGGCACGTCGCTTGAATAAGCGATTTCGCAGATCAGCCCGACGACGTCGCGCCGCCCGAACGGCACCTGCACCAGCGTGCCGACGACAGGCGCGTCCGGCAAGGCGTAGCGGTAGTCGAACAGCACGGCCAGCGGCTGATCGACGGCGACGCGCACGAAAACCTCAGTCATCGCGCCGGGCCCCGCGCACGAGCGCCCGACACAGCAATGGGCCCAGGCGAGACGAAGTTAAAGTGAAACATCAGAATCGTCTGTAAACCGCCGATTATTTTTGGATTTCCGATGCTTTCCACAGGCCTGTGGATAACTTTGTTGAGAAGTGCGACCCACGTCGCGACAAACAATGTCACGAAAGCCTTATGTGCGCTGGCCCACATTTCGGGTAAAGCTCTTGAAAACCGTTCAAAATCATTGACTTGTAGCACACATAGCGACACGTTATTGGTTGCTGGCGGCCATATGTCTGATGGCGCGTCGCAGCGAACAAATTGTGCATAAGTCAGTCTTGACATCGGGTGACGCCGCCAGAGACGGGGGATTGCGAAGGAATGCTCCCTCCCCTGACAACCGCTCCCGGCGTGCCGTTGCCGCAATGCAGCACACGCCGAAAAGCCGGTTTCAGCAGGCGTTCAGCGGGGGGATTGCGCCGCGCGCATGGCCCGGCTGTGACGATGGACTTCGTCGACGAGCTCGGCGACGTGCTCGGGCGGCGTGAATTGCGAGATGCCGTGGCCCAGATTGAAGACGTGGCCGGGAAAATTCCCGAAGCTCTCCAGCACGGCGCGCGCTTCCGTGCGGATGTTCGCTGGCGGCGCGAACAGCACGCTCGGATCGATATTGCCTTGCAGCGCCACGCGCGATCCGACCTTCTCCCGCGCCGTACCCAGATTCATGGTCCAGTCGAGACCGACCGCATCGACGCCGGTCGCGGCGATTTCCTCGATCCACAACCCGCCGCCCTTCGTGAACGTGATGACGGGCACGCGCTCGCCGTCATGTTCGCGCTTGAGCCCCGAGACCACTTTCGCGATGTAGTCGAGCGAGAAACGCTGGTACGCGCCATCGGCGAGTGCGCCGCCCCACGTGTCGAAGATCATCACGGCTTGCGCGCCCGCTTCGATCTGCGCGTTCAGGTAGGCGGTGACGGCTTGCGCGTTCACGTCGAGGATGCGATGCATCAGATCGGGCCGCGAATAAGCCATCGACTTGACGGTGCGATGATCGTCCGAGCCGCCGCCTTCCACCATATAGCACGCGAGCGTCCACGGGCTGCCCGAAAAGCCGATGAGCGGCACCTTCTGACGGCCTTGCGCGTCGGTGAGCGCGCGGCGGATCTGGCTGACGGCATCGGTGACGTAGGAAAGCGTGGCGCCGATGTCGGGCACGGCGAGGCGTTTCACGTCGTCTTCGGTACGCACCGTGCGCTCGAAGCGCGGACCTTCGCCCTGCACGAAGTTCAGCCCGAGGCCCATTGCGTCGGGCACGGTCAGGATGTCGGAGAAGAGAATCGCGGCGTCGAGCGGAAAGCGTTCGAGCGGCTGAAGCGTCACCTCGGTCGCGTAGTCCGGATTCTTCGCGAGGCCGAGAAAACTGCCCGCGCGGGCGCGCGTGGCGTTGTATTCCGGCAGATAGCGGCCGGCCTGGCGCATGAGCCAGATCGGCGTGTAATCGGTCGGCTGACGCAGCAGCGCGCGCAGGAAGGTGTCGTTCAGAAGAGTGTGTGCCACGTCGCTCGATGCCGAAGGCGAAGAATCATCCATTCTACCGGAGCGGCAAGGCGTTTTCCTTGAGTGATCCCAGCGATTCGAAAGCTTCGCGCAGCGCGGCCTATGCCGTTTGGCCGGATGTCCGACGGCGTATCGCATCGTTATGATCGATGTGCTTACACAACTAGAACCAGGAGAATCGATGCAACCTGCTTCCGCCCTTACCGCCATCGCGTTGTCGCTGTCCCTGTCGCTCGCGAATGCCGCGCACGCTCAGACGATTCAGGCCGGCACCGTCGCGGGCACGAAGCCTGCCGCGCCCACGCCCGCCGCGACACCCTCGCGACTCGACGACGTCCTCGCGCGCAAGACACTGCGCATCTGTACGACGGGCGACTACAAACCGTATTCGTTCCTGCGCACGGACGGGCAGTTCGAGGGCATCGACATCGATCTCGCGGAGAGTCTCGCCAAGTCGCTCGGTGCGAAGGCGGAATACGTGAAGACGTCGTGGTCGAACCTGATGAACGATTTCGTCGCCAAATGCGATGTCGCCGTGGGCGGCGTGTCGACCACGCTCGAACGGCAGAAGCGCGCCTTCTTCACGGCGCCCTACATGGAGGACGGAAAGACGCCGATCGTGCGCTGCGACGATGTCGAGAAGTATCAGACGGTCGCGCAGATCGATCAGCCGAACGTGCGCACGATCGTCAATCCGGGCGGCACCAACGAACGCTTCGCGAAGCAGTTTTTCCCGCATTCGCAACTGATCGAGTATCCGGACAACGTGACGATCTTCAAGCAGATCCTCGAAGGCAAGGCCGATGTCATGGTCACAGACGCCTCCGAAACCTTGCTTCAGCAAAAGCTCAACCCCGGACTGTGCTCGGTGCATCCGGACAAGCCGTTCCAGTTCGGCGAGAAGGCGTATTTGCTGCCGCGCGGAGACGTGCCGTTCCAGCAGTATGTCGATCAATGGCTGCACCTCGCCCGTTCGTCGGGCGAGTTTCAGGCCGTCTACGACAAGTGGCTGAAGTAAGGTTTCACGCCCGCTGCTCAGCGCCCGGCGCGCACGCATTCACCCGTGCGCTCGCCGATGCGGCGCAACCAGCCGAGCGCCGCATCGGACTGCGAATACACGCGCGCGAACCCGTGCGTCATATCGCGGGCATCGATCATTTCGACACGGCCGCCATTGGCCGCGAGAAAGCGTTCGAGTTCGAAGGCGTCGTCGTAGAGCGGATCGTGGGCCGCCGCGACCACGATCGCGGGCGCGGGCGTGCGCTCGAACGGTTCGGCAAGCGGAAACGCCCGCACGTCGTGATCGTGCGGCGTCTCGCCCGACAGAAACTGCGCCCAGTACCATTTCATTTCGTCGTTCGTGAGCCCCGGGCCATTCGCGTTCGCGAGGCAACTCGGGCTTTCGAACTGGCGGCGCATGACCGGATAAAGAAGCAACTGACAGCCGACGAGGCCGGCCACGCGCTGATTCGCCTCACGCGCGGCGACGACCGCCAGATGCGCGCCCGCGCTGTCGCCGCCCACCGCCAGCCGGTCGGTCGCGAAGCCGAGCCGCGAACGATGCTCCGCGAACCAGATGAGCGCATCGAGTGCGTCGTCGCACGGCGCGGGAAACGGATGCTCGGGCGCAAGCCGGTAATCCACGCTCGCCACCGCGCATTGCGAATCGAGCGCGAGCCGTTCGACCAGGCCATCGTGCGTGTCGAGATCGCCGACCACCCATCCGCCGCCGTGAAAATAGACCATGAGCGGCAGCGGGCCGCGCACCGCTTTCGGCTTGTAGACGCGCGCGGCGAGCGTGCGGCCTGCGAGCGGAATCGCGATATCTTCCGCGCTCACCGCATCGCCGCGCGGCTGGGCGTATGCTTTGGCGATCTGACTGAAGCGGTCTCGCACTGCTTGCGCATCCGCGCCCGGCTTCAGAAGCGGAAACGCTTCGGCGATGGCGCGGTGGTAGCGAAGCAAGGCTGAGTCGATGGTCATGCGTGTCTCCATGGCTTTCGTGGGCTAATGGGCGGACGCAACGCGATTGCGCTTCGATTTCATGCGTCCACCCGTTCTTTTTTCTTGCGCGTTTAGAATAATCGCACTAGTGCGAAAAAGCGGCATTTTTGTGTCCGGACATTCCGATCGGATAAATCATCTGACTAGCAGACAATATATTTTCGGTAATCGCGCATTTATCCGGAGAAAATTTCCCTCCAGCCTTATGGGACGGGGGTTACAACCTGAAACACTTTGTTACGGCGACCCGGAATCAATTCGCCCACAATCTGTTCAAACGGTTTCAACACGGATGTATTCGGGCGCGCTGTGCAAAAGCCGCGTGTCCGGTGGCAGACTTTTGGTCCAAGCTCTCTTGCCGGGGGCATCCGTGTTGGGATCGTTCTTCGAATGGAAAGGCATTCGAACATCCCACGATTGGTCTCCTCGCGCTAACCCCGTAGCGTGTGGTTTTTAGCGGGCTCCAGGCCCGCTTTTTTTTCGTCTGGACAAACGTTTGCGTTGGCCGCCCGTTCGGTGCGACAACGCCCGGTCCAGGACAGAAGGGAGCGCCGCGGCGCTCCCTTCGTCATTTCTGCGTCCGCTTTCGGTGAAACGTCAGGCGGTCTTCGCCTCGGCGAGCTTCAGTTCGTCGATCATACGCGCGCGCATCACGAACTTTTGCGCCTTGCCGGTGACAGTCATCGGCAACTCGTCGACGAAGCGGATATAGCGCGGAATCTTGTAATGCGCGATCTGCCCCTGACAGAATTCGCGAATCTCCTCTTCGCTCGCCTGCTCGCCCGGCCGCACGACGATCCACGCGCACACTTCTTCGCCGTACTTCTGGTCCGGCACGCCGAACACCTGCACCGATTGCACCTTCGGATGACGGAACAGGAATTCCTCGATCTCGCGCGGATAGATGTTTTCGCCGCCGCGGATCAGCATGTCCTTCAGCCGTCCGACGATGTTGCAATAGCCTTCGGCGTCGAGCGTCGCGAGGTCGCCGGTATGCATCCAGCCGTCGACGATCGCCTCGCGCGTCTTGGCTTCGTCGTCCCAATAGCCCTTCATCACCGAATAACCGCGCGTGCAGAGTTCGCCCGTTTCGCCGACGGGCACGATCTTCCCCAGCGGATCGACGATCTTCACTTCGAGATGCGGCTGAATGCGTCCGACGGTGGTCGTGCGTTTGTCGAGCGGATCGGTCGTGGAGCTTTGGAAGGAGACGGGGCTCGTCTCGGTCATGCCGTAGGCAATCGTGATTTCACTCAGGTGCATCGTCGACACGACGCGCTTCATCGTTTCGATCGGACACGGCGAACCGGCCATGATGCCCGTGCGCAGACGGCTCAGGTCGTACTTCGCGAAGTCGGGGTGATCGAGTTCGGCGATGAACATCGTCGGCACGCCGTGCAACGCGGTGCAGCGTTCCTCGTGAACGGCGGCGAGCGTCGCGCCTGGGTCGAACGCTTCGCCGGGGAACACCATCGCGCAGCCGGTCGACACGCACGCGAGCACGGCCAGCACCATGCCGAAGCAGTGATACAGCGGCACCGGGATACAAAGCGAATCCTGCTCGGTGAGGCGCATCGCCATCGCGATATAACGCGCGTTGTTGACGATGTTCCGATGCGTAAGCGTCGCGCCCTTCGGGTTGCCCGTCGTGCCGCTCGTGAACTGAATGTTGATGGCATCGTCGGGCGCGAACTTCGCTTCGAGTGCGTCGAGCTTCGCCTTGTCCGCTTGCGCGCGGCCGGTGTGCATCACCTCGTCGAAGTTGAGCATGCCGGGCGTCTTGCCGTCGCCCATTCGAATGACGGCGCGTAGCTCAGGGAGCTTTGCGGCGTGAAGGGCGTTGGGCTCGGCGCCGGCGAGTTCGGGCGCGAGCGCCTGAAGCATCTCCAGGTATTTCGACGTCTTGAATTGCTCGGCCGCGATGATCGCCTTGCAGCCGACCTTGTTGAGCGCGTATTCGAGTTCGGCGAGCCGGTACGCCGGATTGATGTTCACCATCACCGCGCCCATGCGCGCGGTGGCGAACTGCGTCAGCAGCCATTCGATGCGGTTCGGCGACCAGATGCCGACGCGATCGCCCGCCTGAATGCCGAGCGCGAGCAGGCCGCTCGCCAGCACATCGACTTCGTTCGCGAATTCGCGCCACGTCCAGCGGATATTCTGCTCACGGAATACAACCGCCGGCCGATCCGGAAAGCGGCCGGCGGTTTCGAGCAGAAACCGCGCGACGGTGGCGTCGCTCAGAGGAATGTCGGTCGCGCCGCGAACATAGGAAATACCGTCGCGCGGTTCGATCTGCGCGCCGGCCTGCGTCGGTTCAATTGCCATCGATGGTCTCCGCCAAGGTGAATCGCCGCCCGATGAAGGCTAAATGGAGGCCATTGTGCATCGCGGAGACGCCTGCGGACATTGAGTGTTTCCCCGCAATGCCGTTTTCTTGATAGCGGGAAAAAGCAAATGGAATCAATGCGTTGCATGAAATTGCCATGCAGGTCACACAACCGATATGCAGATATGCGCGCGCGCTTTGCCGATTTGGAGCATAAAAAAAGCAGCCCGAAGGCTGCTTTCTTCTACTGCTGAACGCCGCGTGGCGCGTCGCGCGCTCAATGCTTCGCGTGCGCCTTGCGCAGACGCTGGATCGCCGCGAGTTGAGCCGTCGCGTAGGCGAGTTCCGCTTGCGCGGTCGCGTACTCGAGCTCCGAGGTGTTGTTCTGAATCGCTTCCTCGGCGCGCTTTTTCGCTTGCTCGGCCTTCGCTTCGTCGAGATCGGCGCCGCGGATGGCGGTGTCGGCGAGTACGGTCACGACGCCCGGCTGGATTTCGAGAATCCCGCCAGCGACGAACACGAACTCTTCCGTTCCGTCTTCCGCCTCGATGCGCACCGCGCCCGGACGAATGCGCGTGATGAGCGGCGTGTGACCCGGCAGAATGCCCAGTTCACCCGCTTCGCCCGGCAGCGCGACGAACTTCGCCTGGCCCGAGAAGATCTCCTCTTCCGCGCTGACGACGTCTACCTTGATGGTTGCCATATGTGTCGACTCCTAGGGTCTCGTGTATTCGTGGACGCCGGCGCATGCACCGGCGTCCGCCTGAAAACACCCGACCTTTACTGGATCTTCTTGGCCTTTTCGAAGGCTTCGTCGATCGTGCCGACCATGTAGAACGCCTGCTCCGGCAGATGATCGCACTCACCTTCGACGATCATCTTGAAGCCGCGGATGGTTTCCTTCAGCGGCACGTACTTGCCCGGCGAGCCCGTGAACACTTCAGCAACGTGGAACGGCTGCGACAGGAAACGCTGGATCTTACGCGCGCGCGAGACCGACAGCTTGTCTTCCGGCGACAGTTCGTCCATGCCCAGAATCGCGATGATGTCGCGCAGTTCCTTGTAGCGCTGCAGCGTCTGCTGCACGCCGCGCGTGATCGAGTAATGCTCTTCGCCGATCACGTGCGGGTCGATCTGACGCGAGGTCGAATCGAGCGGGTCCACTGCCGGGTAGATACCCAGCGAAGCGATGTCACGCGACAACACGACGGTTGCGTCCAAGTGGCCGAAGGTCGTAGCCGGCGACGGGTCGGTCAAGTCATCCGCAGGGACGTACACGGCCTGAACCGACGTGATTGAGCCGGTCTTGGTCGACGTAATACGCTCTTGCAGCTTGCCCATTTCTTCAGCCAGCGTCGGCTGATAGCCCACTGCCGAAGGCATACGGCCGAGCAGAGCGGACACTTCCGTACCCGCCAGCGTGAAACGGTAGATGTTGTCGACGAAGAAAAGCACGTCGAGGCCTTCGTCACGGAAGTGCTCGGCCATCGTCAGACCGGTCAGCGCGACGCGCAGACGGTTGCCCGGCGGCTCGTTCATCTGGCCGTACACCAGCGCGACCTTGTCGAGAACGTTCGAGTCCTTCATTTCGTGATAGAAGTCGTTCCCTTCACGGGTACGCTCACCCACGCCCGCGAACACGGAGTAACCGCCGTGCTCCTTCGCGATGTTGTTGATGAGTTCCATCATGTTCACGGTCTTGCCGACGCCAGCGCCGCCGAACAGACCGACCTTGCCGCCCTTCGCGAACGGGCAGATCAGGTCGATAACCTTGATGCCGGTTTCGAGCAGTTCCGTCGACGGCGACAGGTCTTCGAACGAAGGCGCCTTCTGGTGGATCGAGCGCGTGGTTTCCGAGGTGATCGGACCGGCTTCGTCGATCGGACGGCCGAGCACGTCCATGATGCGGCCGAGCGTCGGCTTGCCGACCGGCACGCTGATGGGCTTGCCGGTGTTCTTGACCACCGTGCCGCGGCGCAGACCGTCGGACGCACCCAGACAGATGGTGCGCACCACGCCGTCGCCCAGCTGCTGCTGGACTTCGAGCGTCAGTTCGGTGCCTTCCAGAATGAGCGCGTCGTAAATTTTCGGCATTTCCGCACGCGGAAATTCCACGTCGATAACGGCGCCGATGCACTGTACGATCTTGCCTTCTACCAAAGCAGTAGTACTCATCGCATTTCCTTTAGATACTGTGTTCTTTCACGCGGTCAGCAAAATCAGACCGCAGCGGCGCCGCCGACGATTTCCGACAATTCTTTCGTAATCGCGGCCTGGCGGCTCTTGTTGTAGACGAGCTGCAGTTCGTTGATCACGGTCTTCGCGTTGTCGGACGCGGCCTTCATCGCGACCATGCGCGCGGACTGCTCCGACGCCATGTTTTCCGCGACGGCCTGATAGACGAGCGCTTCGACGTAGCGGACCAGAAGCTCGTCCACCACGGTTTGCGCGTCCGGCTCGTAGATGTAATCCCACGAAGTCTTCGGCATGGCGCCTTCTTCGTCCTTCGCGTGGAGATCATCCACCGACAACGGCAACAGCTGCTCGATCACCGCTTCCTGCTTCATCGTGTTGATGAAGCGCGTGTACGCCAGGTACACCGCGTTGATCTTGCCTTCCGAATACAGGTCGAGCTGCACCTTGATCGCGCCGATCAGCTTTTCCAGATGCGGCGTGTCGCCCAGTTGCGTCACTTGCGACACGACATTCGCCTTCAGCCGGTTCAGGAAGCCCAAACCCTTGCCGCCGATCGCCGACGCTTCGATCTTCACACCGCTCTGATCGAGTTCCTTGATCTTGTTCAGCGACGCACGCAGGATGTTCGTGTTCATGCCGCCGCACAGACCCTTGTCGGTCGTGACGAGGATCAGGCCGGCCGTATTCACGCCCTTGTTCTCGACCATGAACGGATGGCGATACTCGGGGTTCGCCTTGCTCATGTGCGAAGCGATCGCGCGGACCTTGTCGGCATACGGACGGGCGGAACGCATGCGCTCCTGGGCGCGGCGCATCTTCGATGCGGCGACCATTTCCATCGCTTTCGTGATCTTGCGCGTGTTCTGCACGCTCTTGATCTTGCCGCGAATTTCCTTCATTCCAGCCATTGCTTACTCCTTGATCGAAGCCGCGCGATGTCGCATGTTCGACACCGGCATCGCGCGTTGCTCCTCTATCCCGATCAATAAGCGCCCGACTTCTTGAAGTCCTTCAGCGCGGCATGCAGCGCGCCTTCGTCGTCCTTCGACAAGTCTTTGTTGTCTTCGATGCGCTTAATCAGATCGGCGTGGCTGGTCTTCAGGAATTCGCGCATGCCCTTTTCGAACGGCAGCACTTGCGAAACTTCCAGGTCGTCCAGGTAGCCGTTGTTCGCCGCGAACAGCGAAACCGACAGTTCCCACACTTGCAGCGGCTGATACTGCGGCTGCTTGAGCAGTTCCGTCACGCGGCGGCCGCGTTCGAGCTGCTTGCGGGTGGCTTCGTCGAGGTCCGATGCGAACTGTGCGAACGCCGCCAGTTCACGATACTGCGCGAGGTCGGTACGAATACCGCCCGACAGCTTCTTCACGACCTTGGTCTGAGCCGCACCGCCGACGCGCGACACCGAAACGCCCGCGTTGATCGCGGGGCGGATACCGGCGTTGAACAGGTCGGTTTCAAGGAAGATCTGGCCGTCGGTAATCGAGATCACGTTCGTCGGAACGAACGCGGTCACGTCGCCGGCTTGCGTTTCGATGACCGGCAGCGCCGTCAGCGAACCGCTCTTGCCCTTCACTTCGCCGTTCGTGAACTTCTCGACGTACTCTTCCGAGACACGAGCCGCACGCTCCAGCAGACGCGAGTGCAGATAGAACACGTCGCCCGGATATGCTTCGCGGCCCGGCGGGCGGCGCAGCAGCAGCGAAATCTGGCGATACGCCCAGGCTTGCTTGGTCAAGTCGTCATAGACGATCAGCGCGTCTTGACCGCGATCGCGGAAGTATTCGCCCATCGTGCAGCCGGCGTACGGCGCGAGGTATTGCATCGCGGCCGATTCCGAAGCCGAAGCCGCCACGACGATGGTGTACGCCATCGCGCCGGTTTCTTCGAGCTTGCGCACCACGTTCATGATCGACGATGCCTTCTGGCCGATCGCAACGTAGATACAAATGAGGTCCTTGCCCTTCTGGTTGATGATCGCGTCGACGGCCACCGCGGTCTTGCCGCATTGACGGTCGCCGATGATCAGCTCGCGCTGGCCGCGGCCGATCGGCACCATCGAGTCGATCGACTTCAGACCCGTTTGCACCGGCTGCGACACCGACTTACGCCAGATCACGCCCGGGGCGATCTTTTCGATTGCGTCCGTTGCTTTCGCGTTGATCGGGCCCTTGCCGTCGATCGGGTTGCCGAGCGCATCGACCACGCGGCCGATGAGTTCCGGACCAACCGGCACTTCGAGAATGCGGCCCGTCGTCTTGACGATGTCGCCTTCCGAGATGTGCTCGTACTCGCCGAGAATAACGGCGCCGACCGAGTCACGTTCGAGGTTCAGCGCGAGGCCGAAGGTGTTGCCCGGGAATTCGAGCATTTCGCCCTGCATCACGTCCGACAGGCCGTGGATGCGCACGATACCGTCGGTCACGGAGATCACGGTGCCCTGGTTGCGAACGTCCGCGCTCGCTTCAAGGCCCTGGATCCGGCTCTTGATCAGCTCGCTGATCTCAGAGGGATTGAGTTGCATTATTCGCTCCTGATAGTCAATTCTGTTGCGTGCCAGCTAGGCGCTTCTTTGAAGCGTCAGGCGGTCAGAGCCGTCTGCATGCTGGCAAGGCGCGCGCGGACCGAGGTATCGAGCACTTCGTCGCCAACCGTTACGCGAACGCCGCCGATCAGCGACTGATCGACGGAAACGATCGCTTTCAGCTTGCGCTTGAACTTGCGTTCGAGGCTTGCAACGAGGTCGTTCAACTGTTCGCCTTCGAGGGGAAACGCGCTCACGATATGAGCGTCGGCAGCACCTTCACGGGCGTTTTTCAGCTCGTCGAACTGGATGGCGATTTCTTGCAGCAGCGGCAGTCGATGGTTCTCGACCAGCATGCCGACGAAGTTCTTCGCCTGCGCGTTGCTCTGCGCGAGCGGCGACTTCACTGCGGCGAGCAGGAGATCGACGATCTGCTGACGGTTCACCTTCGGGCTCGAAGCGACCGATTCCACTTCGGGCAGACGCGCAACCTGTGCCAGCTCCTCGACGAAGGTGGACCAGCCCGCGAGATCGCCGGTTTCGGCCACGCGGAACAGCGCTTCTGCGTAAGGACGAGCGATGGTTGCAAGTTCGGCCATGATCAGAGCTCGGTTTTGAGTTGATTCAGCAGATCGGCGTGAGCCTTCTGATCGACTTCGCGCTTCAGAATCTGCTCTGCGCCTTTCACGGCGAGCGCGGCGACTTCGCCACGCAGCGCTTCGCGAGCCTTCACGATTTGCTGGTCGGCGTCGGCCTTGGCTTGCGCGACGATGCGCGCGGCTTCGGCTTGCGCGTTGGCCTTGATTTCTTCTGCGACTGCGGCCGCGCGCTTTTCAGCGTCGGCGATGCGTTGCTGGCCGTCGTTGCGTGCTTGGGCGAGCTCCTGGTCGACGCGCTTGTGCGCTGCTTCGAGTTCCGCTTTGCCCTTGTCGGCGGCGGCGAGGCCGTCGGCAATCTTCTTCGAGCGCTCGTCGAGGGCGTTGATCAACGGCGGCCACACGAACTTCATCGTGAACCACGCGAGGATCAGAAACACGACCATTTGCGCAAACAGGGTTGCGTTGAGATTCACGGTGTTTCCTTAAACGTTGCTTGATCGGAGGTGAAACGGTTAAAAGGCGCTCATCGGCTTGTTGAGCTCGATCAGCGCCTCACCCGTTCCGTTTTGCGTCCTGTCAAAAGATCAGGCGCGCACTTCCGAGGAACCTCAGCCTGCGAGCTTCGAGAGCAGCGGGTTCGCGAACGCAAACAGCATTGCCACACCAACGCCGATCAGGAACGCCGCGTCGATCAGACCAGCCAGCAGGAACATCTTGGTCTGCAGCGGGTTCATCAGTTCCGGCTGGCGGGCGCACGCTTCGATGTACTTGCCGCCCATCAGGCCGATACCGATACAGGCGCCGATTGCACCCAGGCCGATGATGATGCCGATACCGATGGCGGTCAGACCTTGGATGTTGGCGATGAAAGCTTGCATGATCACTCCTTTGATTAAAGACTTTGGAACTGGATTTATAAAAATTGAAACTTGAAACCTTTGAACCTTAACGATCCCGGAACTGCCGCGAAGCGTCAGTGCGAGTCATGGGCCTGGCCGATGTACACCAGCGTCAGCATCATGAAAATGAACGCCTGCAACAGCACGATCAGAATGTGGAAGATCGCCCAAACCGTGCCCGCAACAATATGGCCGATGAAACCGAGCACGGATGCGTCCGCACCGAAGGTCCACATGCTGCCCAAGAGGGCGATCAGGAGGAACAGCAGTTCGCCGGCGTACATGTTGCCGAAAAGCCGCATGCCGAGCGAAACCGTCTTGGCGACGAACTCGATGATGTTCAGCGCGAGGTTCGGAATCCACAGCAGCGGATGCGCGCCGAACGGAGCGGACAGCAGTTCATGCACGAAGCCGCCGGCGCCCTTGATCTTGAAGTTGTAGTAGATCATCAGCACGAACACGCCGAGCGCGATGCCGATGGTGCCGTTCAGGTCGGCCGTCGGCACGATGCGATGATGCGGGAGCACGTTCTCGAGACCCAGCCAGCCGATGATGCGGCCAGGCAGATCGACGGGGATGAAGTCGAGCGAGTTCATCAGGGCGACCCAGACGAACACGGTCAGTGCGAGCGGAGCGATGAAGCGGCGGCTGCCGTGGATCATCGACTTCGACTGGTCTTCGACCATCTCGACCAGCATCTCGATTGCGCACTGGAAACGGCCGGGCACGCCGGACGTCGCCTTGCGTGCGGCAAGACCGAGAATCAGAATGGTGAGGAGACCGCACACGATCGACCAGAACAGCGTGTCGAGATTCCAGACGTGGATATCGAAAATCGACGTCTGCGCGTGAGTGGAAAGATTCTGTAAGTGGTGCGCAATGTACTCGGACGGATCCAGAGCGTGCGTTCCTTCGCTAGCTGCCATATCGTTAAAGCCACCCAAATTGTCAAAAATCTTTCGCCGCCTGTCAGGTCCGAGCCGGCGCTTCGCGTCGCGGCTCCGGACCGGGAGGCCCGAGTGCGGAGCATGGTCCGCACCTGTTCATATGTGATGCTACTTGCAACCCGTGCTGCAGGCACTTACCTGGGACGTCAAGAATCGTCACCGAAGCGCCATTGCAACCCAGTAAGTCTTCAAAGCGACGATGTACGTGACGAGCAACGGCAGCCACAACGCGCTTTTGTACCAGTACGCGACGGCCACGAACATGGCAATCGTCGCTCCCATCTTGATCGCCTCGCCGATCATCCAGCTCATGATCGTCTCCGCGCCGCTCTTTGCCTTCAGGCGCGCGGCGAACAACGCGCTCGGCACCCAGCAGATTGCGCCCCCCAGGAACGCGGACAGCGCAGCATCGCCCGGCGGCTTGTAGAACAGCCACCACAACAGCGTCGCACCCAGGGACAAAACCATTTGCGCTGCCACCACCTTATACGGCGTGACACGCGATGGACGACTCACCTCGGGCCCAAACAGCTTCTGTGCCTGATCCCGCGTGAGCGGAACGATATTGTTATCTTGCGCTTCGGCGTCCCACGACTCGCTCGACGAGCTGCGCGGCTGATTTCCGGAGGCCTTCGCATTGCCGGTTGCGTGAGCGTTCGGCGCTCGATTTTCCTCTCGCACCGTCTTCAAACCTTCAACCAAAAGTCCGGGGAAATCACCCTGCGCTTTCGCAGCGCTTTCGAGGTGGCCTAGCTGATAAATCCGGGCGATTGTAAGCGATTGTTGTCACGGATTCAATAGTTTAGGTGTGTCAAAAGCCAAGCGGACGAACCTTAAAAATCGGTCTCGAAAGCGAGACTTTTCTTGCAATTGCAAGGAGATTCTCAGTTGATGTAGAGGACCTCGGAACGCCTCAGACGAGCACCCAACCGATGATCATCGCCACGATCCAGAACGGTATCGACACGATGTGGAACGGCATCCACATACCCTTTTCGCCGGACAGCCGCACGGCGATGAGATTGGCCAGCGAGCCGATCGCCAGGCCGAAGCCGCCGACGCTCACGCCGAACGCGAGCGCGCGCCAATCCTTGGAAAACTCCGCGAGAACGATCGCGGCGGGCACGTTGCTGATGGCTTGCGAAAGTACGGCGCCGGCCGCATAGGCGCGCACCGGCGTGCCGACGCCGATATGCGCGATCGCCGCGTGGATGGACGGCAGCGCGGCCGCGCTACGCAGCACGATGAACATCAACACAAAGATGAGCAGCAGCAGCCAGTCGATCTTGAACACGACCTCGCGACGCCACAGCAGGAAAACGAGCGCGAGCACGGCGAGCGCGGGGCCGGCGTGATGCGCATCGGCGAGCGCGACGAATATCGCGAATGCCAGCACACTCACGCCGCACAACACGCGATCGACGCGATGTTCTTCCACATCGCCCGACAGATCGAGCGGCGCGGCGCGAAACATCGCGAACGTGACGACGCCGAGCAGCGCCATCAACGCGGCGCACAGCGGCAGCAGCGTCCAGACGAAGGCGGGAAATCCGACGCCGCTCGTCTGCCAGAGAAAGAGGTTCTGCGGATTGCCGAGAGGCGTCAGCACCGAGCCCGCATTGACCGCCAGCGCAATCACGATGACGAGCCGCTTGATGGGCAGCGGCGCGAGCTTATGCAGCGATAACGTGAGCGGCACGACGGCAAAGAGCGCGACATCGTTGGTCAGCACGGTGGAAAGGCCCGCCGCCAGCGCAACGAGCAGCAGCGCGAGCGTGCGCTCGCCGTGAATGTGATGCACGAGCCGATGCGCGGCCCACATCAGGAATCCTGATAATTCGATCGCCTTGGTGACGATCAGGAGTCCGGCGAGCGTGAGCACCGTCTGCCAGTCGACGAGACCGGGCAACGACATCCACGGCCGCGGATGCGCGATTTGCAGCACGATGAGCGCGACGACGAGAATGGACAGAACCGGCTCCCGGGAGACGGCTCGCCAGAGTCGCGCGAACAGATCGGTCCGCGGACGATTGATGTTGTATTCGGACAAGCGATGCTCAGGTCAAGCGGTGGGCGTGGGCGTTTCGATGCTGCCGCGCAGCTTCGTCAGAATGCCTTCGAGCGCGTCCAGATTGCCGAAGTCGATCAGCACCTTGCCGCGCCCTCTTCCGCCCAGTTTGATTTTCACGTTCGCCGACAGCAGATCCGACAGTTCTTCTTCCAGCCGGCGCGTATCGCGGCCACCATCGTTCGCCACGCGCGCTTTGGTGGCGGGCGCTTCCTTGGTCGTCGCGGCGACGAGGCGTTCGGTTTCACGCACCGACAGGCGGCGATTCACGACGTGGTTGGCGAGCTGGATTTGCGTCGCGGCATCGACGGCCAGGAGTGCGCGCGCGTGGCCCATGTCGAGATCGCCCGCGAGCAGCATCGTCTGGACGGGCGTCGCGAGGTTCAGGAGGCGCAGCAGGTTCGATACGGCGCTGCGCGAGCGCCCGACGGATTCAGCAGCCTGCTCGTGCGTGAAACTGAATTCGTCGAGCAGGCGCTGGATGCCCTGCGCCTCTTCCAGCGGGTTGAGATCCTCGCGCTGGATATTTTCGATCAGCGCCATCGCGGCGGCTGCCTGATCCGGCACGTTTTTCACGAGCACGGGCACTTCGTCGAGACCGGCCAGGCGCGCGGCGCGGAAACGTCGCTCGCCCGCGATGATTTCGTAGCGATCGTCGCCCACCGAGCGCACCAGGATCGGCTGCATGAGGCCTTGCGCGCGGATGCTCGCTGCGAGCTCCTGAAGCGCGCCTTCGTCCATGCGCGTGCGCGGCTGATACTTGCCGGCCTGCAATTTGTCGAGCGATAGCACCGAAGGCGTACCCTCGCCGCGGACGGCTTCCGTAATATCGACGCTGCCGCCGAGCAATGCGTCCAGACCTCGGCCCAAACCTTTCTTCTTCATTACAGCGCTCATTTCGGTTCCTCCGTCGGCGTTCCTTGCCGCATCGAATAGGTTGGCTTAGCTGACCTCGAGCGCACGCACGCGCTCCATCATCTCAGTGCCGAATTGGATGTAAGCCTGCGCGCCACGCGAAGACTTGTCGAATACGACCCCCGGCAGCCCGTAGCTCGGCGCCTCGGCCAGACGCACATTGCGCGGGATCACCACATCGAACAGCTTGCTGCCGAAATGTTCCTTCAATTGATCGGACACCTGTTGCTGCAAGGTGATGCGCGGATCGAACATCACGCGCAACAGGCCGATGACCTTCAGATCGCGGTTCAGGTTCGCGTGGACCTGCTTGATCGTATTCACGAGATCCGACAGACCTTCAAGCGCGAAGTATTCGCACTGCATCGGAATGATGACGCCGTGCGCCGCGCACAACGCATTGAGCGTCAGCAACGAGAGCGCCGGCGGGCAATCGATCAGCACGAAGTCATAGTCATCGACTACTTCGGCGAGCGCGGTGCGCAGAATGCGCTCGCGATGCTCCATCTGGACCAGTTCGACCTCGGCACCCGCGAGTTCGCGATTGGCCGGCAGCACGTCGTATCCGACCGCCGACGGGCGCGTGCGGGCCTCTGACAATGTGACGCCATCGACAAGCACTTCATAGACGGTGTTCTCGCACGCCGACTTGTCGATGCCGCTGCCCATCGTCGCGTTACCCTGCGGATCCAGGTCGATCAGCAGCACGCGCTGATCGAGCCCCGCAAGGCTGGCCGCGAGATTGACCGCTGTCGTGGTCTTTCCAACGCCGCCCTTCTGATTTGCGACGCAGAAGATTTTTGCCATCGTTTAGTGTCCTTGTTTTCTCGCTGTCAGAAGATCAGCGTGCCTGGAATGTCGGATGGAAACTGTACGGCGGGCCGTCAGTCTGGCGCGACGGCAATTTCAACGAGATGCCGCTCCGCGTCGAGCATCGGCACATTCAGTCGTTCGGTCCCAAGCACCGTCGCACCTGCGGGGAGACGGGCGATTTCGGCATCGGGCTTGACGCCTTTCATCGCCAGAATCCGTCCATCGTTCGCAACCAGATGACGCGAAAGTGTAACGAAATCGGAGAGCTCTGCGAATGCGCGCGACACGATTACATCGAATTTTTCCGGCACTTCGACGCCAGGACGCAGATTCTCGACGCGGCCGGTCACGATCGACAAATTGCTCAGACCTAACTGCACCTTCGCCTGCGATTGAAATGCGGTTTTCTTGTGAACGATATCGTTCAACGTGACACGCAACTCGGGCAGCACGATCGCCAAGACGATGCCGGGCAAGCCGCCTCCCGAGCCGACATCCAGCGCAGTTCGTGGATGGCGGCCCGCGACTATCGGCACGATCGCCAGCGAATCCAGAATGTGCTGGATCACCATCTGATTGGGATCGCGGATCGCCGTCAGGTTATAGACGCCGTTCCATTTGCCAAGCAGCGCGACGTAATCGAGCAGTTTTTGCGTCTGCGCAGATGTCAGCGCCAGTTCGAGCGCGTCGACGCCCTTTTCGAGCGTCGTCGCAAGAGTTGAATTGCGGTCGATCATTGAGCCGTCGTCGTGTTGCCGGTTGCTGACTCATCGGCTGCCGCATTGCGGCCGCGACGCCCCGCGCCTCGCTTCAGATGCACCATCAGCAGCGAGATTGCGGCCGGCGTGATGCCCGAAATGCGCGATGCCTGGCCGACCGTCTCAGGACGGTGCTGGATCAACTTTTGGCGTGCCTCGAAGGACAAGCCGCGAACGTCGTTATAGTCGAGACCCTCGGGCAAGCGCGTGTTTTCCTGCGCGCCGTTTCGCACGATTTCGTCCGCCTGACGATCGATGTAGCCCTGATACTTCACACCAATCTCGATCTGTTCCTTGATCTGTTCCAGCAGCACGGGATCGTCTGCGAGCGGTGCTTCGGGGCCGCACGCGCCTTCACGCAGCGCGCAGACGCCGTCATACGAGATGCAAGGGCGACGGAGCAAATCCGCAAGGCTGTATTCGTGGTCGATTGGCTTGCCCAGCAGCGCAGTTGCTTCTTCGGCGGGCAAGGTCTTCGGATTTACCCACGTAGAACGCAGACGCTGTGTTTCACGTGAAACAGCATCGCGTTTGCGGCTGAAGGCGTCCCAACGCACATCGTCGACCACGCCGAGTTCGCGCCCGATCTCCGTCAGACGCATATCCGCATTGTCTTCACGCAGCGAAAGACGATATTCGGCGCGACTCGTGAACATGCGATACGGCTCGGACACGCCCCGCGTGACGAGATCGTCCACGAGCACGCCCAGATAGGCCTGATCGCGACGCGGCGACCATGCCTCCTTCCCTTGAACCTGCAAGCCCGCATTGATGCCCGCCAGAAGGCCCTGCGCAGCCGCTTCTTCGTAGCCCGTCGTGCCGTTAATCTGACCGGCGAAGAACAGGCCGTTGATCGCCTTCGTCTCCAGCGACGCCTTCAAAGCGCGCGGGTCGAAATAGTCATACTCGATTGCGTATCCGGGACGAAGAATGTGCGCGTGTTCCAGACCGTTCATCGATCGGACAAGCTCAAGCTGCACGTCGAACGGAAGGCTCGTCGAGATGCCGTTCGGATAGAACTCATTCGTCGTCAGCCCTTCCGGTTCCAGGAAGATCTGATGCGCATCTTTCGACGCAAAACGATGAATCTTGTCCTCGATCGACGGGCAGTAGCGCGGCCCAACGCCCTCGATCACGCCTGTGTACATCGGCGAGCGGTCCAAACCAGAGCGGATGATGTCGTGCGTCCGCGCATTCGTATGCGTGACCCAGCACGGCATCTGACGCGGATGCTGCTCTACCCGACCCAAGAAGGAGAACACCGGCACCGGATCGAGGTCGCCCGGCTGCTCTTCGAGCTTCGAGAAATCGATCGTGCGGCCGTCGATTCGTGGTGGCGTGCCCGTTTTGAGGCGGCCTTGAGGCAGCTTCAACTCCTTCAGCCGCGCGGAAAGCGACACGGCAGCGGGATCGCCCGCTCGTCCGCCGACGTAATTATTCAGGCCGACGTGAATCTTGCCGTCCAGGAAAGTACCCGCCGTCAGCACGACAGCCCGCGACCGGAAGCGCAGGCCGACTTGTGTCACGGCTCCGACGACGCGGTCGCCCTCGACCATCAGGTCATCGACGGCCTGCTGGAAGAGCCACAAATTGGGCTGATTTTCGAGCCGATAACGGATCGCTTGCTTATAGAGCAGCCGATCCGCCTGTGCGCGCGTCGCCCGCACCGCAGGGCCCTTCGACGAATTCAGGATACGGAACTGGATGCCGGATTCATCGGTAGCCGCGGCCATGGCACCGCCGAGCGCATCGACCTCTTTAACCAGATGACCTTTTCCGATTCCGCCGATGGACGGATTGCAGCTCATTTGGCCCAGCGTCTCGATGTTGTGGGTCAAAAGCAGCGTTTTGCAGCCCATGCGCGCGGAGGCAAGCGCGGCCTCAGTGCCTGCGTGACCGCCACCAACGACGATCACATCAAATTCTGTGGGATAAAGCATTGGAGATTTCGTGTGCGAACGACACGAACCTGAAGAGAGAATAGCTTTGAATTATAACGGTTTCTTCCTAGCCCCGAATTCGACCGATCGACTAAGGACGAAAAAAATGGCGTGTTTCACGTGAAACACGCCATTTTGAGGGGACGTCTAGAGCGTTTTATGCGACCTTTTTCGTCAGACCAAGATAGGTTTCGATCACTTGAGGGTTGTGCTGGAGCGCATCTGCGTTGCCCTCCAGAGCGAATTCCCCCGTTTCCAGCACATAGCCGTAGTCGGAGATCTGCAAAGCAGCGCGCGCGTTCTGCTCGATCAGCAATGTCGCGACACCTGTCTGACGGAGCGCGCTGATGATATGGAAGATCTCCTTCACGATCAGCGGCGCGAGGCCCAAGCTCGGCTCGTCCAGCATGAGCAATTGCGGCTTGCCCATCAACGCGCGACCCACTGCGAGCATTTGACGCTCGCCACCGGAGAGCGTGCCCGCCGCCTGTTTGCGTCGCTCCTTCAGGCGGGGGAACAGTTCGAAGACGTGATCCAGTTGATCCAGGAAATTACGGTCGCCCGCCTTCTTCCGTCGATAAGCGCCAAGTACGAGGTTATCCTCCACTGCCATCGTCGAAAATAGCTCGCGCTTTTCAGGGACGAGGCACATTCCGCGTGACACCCGGCGTTCGATCGGCAGCGCGGACACATCCTCGCCGAGATAGCGAACGAGGCCCTTCGCGTGGCCGATTTGCGGCAACGCGCCCATGATCGCATTGAGCAGTGTCGACTTGCCTGCGCCGTTCGGCCCGATCACCGAGACGATCTGCCCCGCGCCGACCGTAAGTTTGCCGTCGTGCAATGCTTCGACCTTGCCGTAACGCACCGACAGCCCTTGCACCTCCAGGATTGCGTCCTGCACCGCGTTCGTTTCTTTCGCCATCATTCCACCCCGCCCAGATACGCTTCGAGAACCGCCGGATCTTTCTGAACGTCCTTCGGCAGACCCTCCGCGATCTTCGTGCCGAACTCCATCACAACGAGTCGATCCGTCAGATTCATGACGAAGTCCATGTCATGTTCGACCAGCAAAATACTCATCCCTTCGGCGCGAAGTTTCCGCAGTAGGTCGGCGAGTTGCACCTTCTCCTGATAGCGCAAGCCGGCGGCCGGTTCATCGAGCAGAAGGAGCGTCGGATCGCAGCACAGGGCACGCGCGATCTCCATAATGCGTTGCTGGCCGAGCGCGAGACTGCCCGCCTCGCTATAGATATGCTTCTCCAGACCGACGCGTGCGATCTGTTTCGCCGCCTCGGACATGAGACGCGCTTCCTCCGGCGCATTCAAACGGGCGATGCTGCGCCACACCCCCGTGCTCCCACGCAAATGCGCACCGATCGCGACGTTCTCCAGCACGGTCATGCCCGGAAGCATCTTGACGTGCTGAAACGTCCGTCCGATGCCGCGCTTCACGATCTCGCGCGACGTCAGCTTCTCGATGCGTTCGCCGTGGAAACTGATTTCCCCGCTCGTCGCCTGAAGCACGCCGGTTACGAGGTTGAACGTCGTGGACTTGCCCGCGCCGTTCGGCCCGATCAGGCCAATGATCTCCCCCGCCTTCACTTCGAAGCTCACATCATTCACCGCGACGAGTCCGCCGAACTGCTTGCGCGCCTTTTCGACGACGAGCAAGCGCTCGCCTGCCGCCGGTTTGCTGCGCTGCGGCAGCGCGTCGCCATGATCCGGCACGTGAGCACGCGGCCCACGCGGGAAAATACGGGCGACGAACGGCCAGACGCCCTGCCGCGCATATTGCAGCAGCAGCACCATCACGACGCCGAAAACGATGATCTCAAAATTACCGTTCGCGCCAATCAGCTTCGGCAGCAGCGTCTGCAGATAATCCTGCAGAACGGTGAGGATAGTCGCGCCGAGAATCGCACCCCAGACATGCGATACCCCGCCGACCACGGCCATGAACAGGAACTCGATGCCATGATTCAACCCGAACGGCGTCGGGTTCACCGCGCGCTGCAAATGCGCGTACAGGAAGCCCGAAATGGCCGCGAGAACCGCCGCGTAGATGAAAATGACCACGCGCATCCAGGCGGTATTAACGCCCATCGCTTCGGCCATCGTGCCGCCGCCGCGCAGTGCGCGAATCGCTCGTCCGGGCCGACTATTAAGCAGGTTCTGAACAGACACCACCGCGAGCAGCACCACGACCCAGATCAGGTAATAGATGCTGCGGCCCGATTCCAGCTCCCAGCCGAACAGATTGAGCACGGGAATGCCGTTGATCCCGTCGTACTTGCCGAGCAGTTCCATATTGCCGAACAGATAGAACAGCGACAGCCCCCACGCGATCGTCCCGAGCGGCAAAAAGTGTCCCGACAGACGCATCGTGATGAGTCCGAGCAGCAGCGCGATGAACGCCGTCAGCACGACGCCCGCAATCAGCGCGAGCCACGGCGAGACGCCATAGCGCGTCGTCAGGAAGGCCGTCGCATAAGCGCCCACGCCGACGAACGCAGCCTGCCCGAAGCTCGTCATGCCGCCGATGCCCGTGAGCAGCACGAGCCCTATCGCAACGATGGAATACAGGCCGATGTAGTTGAGCAGCGTGATCCAGTACTCGGGCACGGCGACCGGCCCCGGCAGCACAGGAAGCGCGAAAACGATCAGCAGGAAGATCCAGAAAGAACGGAATTTCATCGGCTTACTCCTCGTCCTCATCCGAATGCGGGCTCGCGAGACTTCGCCACAGCAAGACCGGAATGATCAGGGTGAAGACGATCACCTCCTTGTATGCACTCGCCCAGAACGACGAATACGATTCGAGCAGACCCACCAGCAGCGACCCCGCCGCCGCGAGCGGATAGCTCACCAGACCGCCGACGATCGCGCCCACGAAGCCCTTCAGGCCGATCAGAAAGCCCGAGTCGTAGTAGATGGTCGTGATCGGCGCCACGAGCACGCCGCAGAGCGCGCCGAGCCCCGCAGCAAGCGTGAACGCGAGGCGTCCCGCCTGCGTCGTGCCGATGCCCACGAGCCGCGCGCCCAGCCGGTTCACCGAGGTCGCGCGCAACGCCTTGCCGGAGATGGAGCGATCGAAATAGAAGTACAGCGCGACGATCAGCACGACAGCCGTGCCGACGACCCACAAGCTCTGTCCCGAGATCGACACATCGCCGAGATTGAACGTGGCGTCGGAGAAGGCGGTCGTGCGCGAGCCTTCCGCGCCGAACATCACGAGCCCGAGGCCGACCATCGCGAAGTGCACCGCCACCGCGACGATCAGCAGCAGCAGCGTGCTCGCCTCCGCGATCGGCTCATAGGCGAGCCGGTAGACGAACGGTCCCATCGGCACGACGATCAGGAGCGTCAGCGCGATCTGCGCGATCATCGGCAAGGGCTGCGCGAACGCCGCCTGCGTGATGCCCCACACAGCGACGGGAAACAGCAGATATTTGCCCGCCAGCACTGGCAGCGAGCGCACGCTCGCCCGACCACGCACGACGCCGAACGTCTCGGCGACGAAGCAGCCCACTCCCATCGCGATGAGCAGATAACAGGTCGCGGGCAGCTTCTGCGTTTGCAGCGCGGCCAGCGTGAGCGCGCCGTACGCGACGAACTCGCCCTGCGGAATGAAAATGACGCGTGTCACGGAGAACACGAGCACCAGAGCGAGCGCGAGCAAGGCGTAGATCGCGCCCGTGGTGATCCCGTCCTGCGCGAGGATCGCCGCAATCGATAAGTCCATACTTCCTCTTCGGAGCTTCGGTGAAACATGGGCAAACGGCGCGCCGTTGCCGGTGCGCCGTCTGTCTTGAAAATAAGCGAAATGCGTCTTGCGAAGATCAGTCGTTCAGCAGCTTCCACTTGCCGTCGACGATCTGCACCATCACGCGGGCGCGATCGTCGAAGCCGTTGTGATCGGTCGGCGTCGTGTTCATGATGCCGTGCGACACCGGCAGATCCTTCAGGTTTTCCAGCGCGGCGCGCAGCGCCTCGCGGAATTCCGGCGTACCCGGCTGCCCTTTCTTGAGCGCTTCGGGAATCGCGCGCTGAAGCATCTGGCCCGCGTCCCAGGCATGGCCGCCGAACGTCGACAGCGAGCCCGCGCCATACGCCTTCTCATACGCGTCCTTGTAGGCCGCCGACGACTTCTTCACCGGATTGCTCGCCGGCAATTGCTCGGTCACGAGCACCGGACCCGCGGGCAGAATCTCGCCCTCGCAATCCTTGCCGCACACGCGCAGGAAGTCGTTGTTGGCGACGCCGTGCGTCTGATACACCTTGCCCTTGTAGCCGCGCTCTTTCAGCGCCTTGGCCGGCAGCGCGGACGGCGTGCCCGCGCCCGCGATCAGCACCGCGTCGGGGTTCGCGCCCATCGTCTTCAGTACCTGGCCCGTGACGGACGTGTCCGTGCGGTTAAAGCGCTCGTTCGTGAGGATCTTCAGCTTGTGCGCTGCCGCCGCCGTGTTGAACACGTTGTACCAGCCGTCGCCGTAGGCATCCGCGAAGCCGATGAAACCCACCGTCTTCACGCCGTGCTTCTCCATGTAGCTTGCGATCGCGTCGGCCATCAGCGCGTCGTTCTGCGGCGTCTTGAAGACCCAGGCCTTCTTCGCGTCCATCGGCGAGATGATGGCGGCCGATGCGGCCATCGAGATCATCGGCGTCTTGCCCGCGGCGGCCGGATCGATCATCGCGAGCGAGTTGGGCGTGACGGTCGAGCCGACGATCGCATCGACCTTGTCTTCGTCGATCAGCTTGCGCGTGTTCTGCACGGCGCGGCTCGTGTCCGAACCGTCATCGAGCACGATCCATTCGACCGACTTCCCGCCGATTTCCTTCGGCAACAGCGCGACGGTATTTTTCTCGGGAATCCCGAGCGATGCGGCCGGTCCCGTCGCCGAAAGCGTCACGCCGATCTTCACTTGCGCGAACGCCGCGCCTGCGAACATGCTGCCCGCGACGGCGAGCGCGATGCCGGTCCTCATCCATGCCTTCTTCGTGTTCATTGCTTGTCTCCAAACGCGACTTGCTTGTTATGCCAACACGCACCCGTGCGGTGCGCTGCTGCGAGCTGTTATCGATGCGAGCCTTCGGGTGAGAATCGAAGGCCGCCCCAATCTATGTACCGCGTCACTGCGTGCCAAGGGTGGATTTCCCTGACTGTTGCGCGGCTGCATGCGTGGCTTCGCGCCCTCTTCTTTCGCCGCCCTTCTTTCACTGCGAAGCACAGAAAAAAAGGCGCGTTATCTTGCAACGCGCCTTTGGCTTCCGAATCGGTTCACATACGGTTGCCGTCAGTTGCCCGAGAGCTTCCACTTGCCGCCGACGATCTCCACCATCACGCGCGCGCGCTGGTCGAGTCCTGCGTGATCGCCCGCGCTCATGTTGAAGATGCCGTGCGACGCGGGCAGATTCTTCGTCTCTTCGATCGCCGCGCGCAACGCTTCGCGGAATGCGGGCGTGCCGGGCTGGCCCTTCTTCAGCGCGAGGGGAATCGCGCGCTGGAGGATGAGGCCCGCGTCCCACGCGTGACCGCCGAACGTGGAGACCGAACCCGCGCCATACGCGCCCTCGTACGCCTTCTTGTACGTGAGCGCGGCCTGCTTCACGGGGTTGCTGTCGGGCAACTGCTCCGCGACCAGAAGCGGCCCGGCGGGCAGGAACGTGCCTTCGCAATCCTTGCCGCACACGCGCAGAAAATCGTTATTGGCGACGCCGTGCGTCTGATAGATCTTGCCCTTGTAGCCGCGCTCCTTGAGCGTCTTCTGCGGCAGCGCCGCCGGCGTGCCCGCGCCCGCGATCAGCACCGCATCCGCGTTCTGCGACATCATCTTGAGCACCTGGCCCGTGACCGATGCGTCGTTGCGCGCAAAGCGCTCGTTCGCGACGACCTTCAGCTTCGCAAGATCGGCCGCTTTCGAGAATTCCTTGAACCAGCTCTCGCCGTAGGCGTCGGAAAAGCCGATGAACGCGACCGTCTTCACGCCGTGATTCGACATGTGCTGCGCGATCGCGGTAGCCATGAGAATGTCGTTCTGCGGCGTCTTGAAGACCCACGCGCGCTTGCTATCCATCGGTTCGACAATGCTCGCGGCCGCGGCCATCGAGAGCATCGGCGTGTGCGTTTCGGCGGCGATGTCGATCATCGCGAGCGAGTTCGGCACGACGGTCGAGCCGACGAGCGCATCGACGTGATCTTCGCTCGTCAGCTTGCGCGCGTTTTTCACGGCTTGCGTGGAATCGGTGGCGTCGTCGAGGACGATGTATTCCACCTTCTGCCCCGCGATTTCCTTCGGCAGCAATGCGACCGTGTTCTTTTCCGGAATGCCGAGCGACGCCGCCGGACCCGTTGCCGAGACCGTTACGCCGATTTTCACTTGCGCCATGACCTGATTGCTGAATGCCGCCGAGAAACTGACACACAGACCCGCGACGGCCATTGCGACCGTCTTACCGCGTAAAGCCAACTTCATTGATTTGCGCCCCGTAAATCGTGTTCTTGCTTGATGGACCGCTTGCGAAAATGCCTGTGATTCACGCCTGATCCGCACTCGAAACGAATCGCCGACCAATGGGTCGGGAAATGCAGTTTAGCGGACTGACGCACCGGGCAGCAAGCATTTTGAAGGGTTTCAGGCGTGCTTCGGCGTTGTGTTTTCGCTGCTTCGGCGACGCGCCCGCCCCAATCCCGATTACCTCGGGAAAACCCCGCTTAAAATGCGCCGCGGGATTATTCGTATTATCGGCGGGCAAATAAAAAAGCGCTGTTGGACTCATCCAACAGCGCTTTTCGGTCGGGCACTTTGTGCCTCATGTCTCCTCGTTCTCCACCTCAAAAAATCTGGGTGCAACAGAACTAGGACGCATATTAAAGAATGCAATACTGCGCGACAACCTAGCATTTACCCTAGTGGTGCACAAAAGCACCTCAACGGGGCGTATTTCTTGCAATACGGCGCGCATCTCGCAATTTTGCCCGATTAACCGGATTCATTCGGATTTCAAAACAAAATCGCTTCAGCCTTGCAACGGCCGGACCCGCGCGACGATTTCCCCGACAATCCCGCGCCTGAACGCCAGCACGCACGCGATGAAAATCACGCCCGTCACGATCGTGACCGACTCGCCGAGCGAGTTGAACCACGAAACGCCCGTCAGCCGCGCGATGCCCGTGCCGATGTCGCCGAGCCGGTCTTCCAGCGCGACGATGATCGCCGCGCCGAGCAACGGCCCGAACATCGTGCTCATGCCGCCGACGAGCGTCATCAGCACGACGAGGCCGGACATCGTCCAGTAGGCGTCGCCGAGCGTTTCGAAGCCGAGCACGACCGTCTTCAGCGAGCCCGCGAATCCCGCGAGACCCGCCGACAGCACGAACGCCAGCAGCTTGTAGCGCGCGGTGTCGTAACCGAGCGAAATCGCGCGCGGCTCGTTCTCCTTGATCGCAATGAGCACCTGCCCGAACGGCGAATGCACGATGCGCACGATCAGCGCGAACGCGAGCAGCATCACAACCAGCACGACGTAATACAGCGTGATGTCGCTGCCGAGATCGATGGCGCTGAAGAGCCTGCCGCGCGGCACCCCTTGCAGGCCGTCTTCGCCGTGTGTGAAAGGCGCCTGCAGGAACACGAAGTACACCATCTGCGCGAGCGCCAGCGTGACCATCGCGAAGTAGATGCCCTGGCGCCGGATCGCGAGCAGGCCGGCTACGAGCCCGAGCAGCGTCGCCGCCGCCGTTCCCGCGATCACGCCGAGCTCCGGCGTGAAGTTGAGCGTCTGAATCGCATATCCGGTGACGTAGCCCGCCGTCGCAAGGAACATCGCGTGGCCGAACGACAGCAGTCCCGTATAGCCGATCAGCAGATTGAAGGCCGCCGCGAAGAGCGCGAAGCACAGCACCTTCATCATGAACACGGGATACACGCCGACGAACGGCGCCACGATCAGGCCAATCAGCAACAGGCCGTAGAGCGCTTTTCTCTGCATCATTTTTCCTTGCCGAAGAGTCCTGCCGGGCGAATCATCAACACGATCGCCATGATGACGAAGACGACCGTCGCGGACGCTTCCGGATAGAACACGCGCGTAAAGCCCTCGATCACGCCGAGCAGCAGGCCCGTCAGGATCGAACCCATGATCGAGCCCATGCCGCCGATCACGACGACCGCGAACACGGTGATGATCATCGACTGGCCCATCAGCGGCGAAACCTGAATGACGGGCGCGGCCAGCACGCCCGCGAACGCCGCGAGCGCGACGCCGAAGCCGTAGGTGAGCGTGATCATCATCGGCACGTTGACGCCGAAGGCCTCGACGAGCTTCGGATTCTCCGTGCCCGCGCGTAGATAGGCGCCGATGCGCGTCTTCTCGATCACGAACCAGGTCGCGAAGCACACCGCGAGCGACGCCACGACCACCCACGCGCGATAATTCGGCAGGAACATGAAGCCGACATTGGTCGCGCCCTGAAGCAGCGAGGGCACGTCGTAAGGCTGCCCCGACGATCCGTAGATGGAGCGGAACACGCCTTCGATCACGAGCGTGAGGCCGAACGTGAGCAAAAGACCGTAAAGGTGATCGAGCTTGTAGAGCCAGCGCAGCATCGAGCGCTCGACGATCACGCCGAAGATGCCGACGATCACCGGCGCCAGCACGAGCATCAGCCAGTACGGGATATTGAAGTACGAGTAGCCCATCCACGCGAGCATCGCGCCCAGCATGAAGAGCGCGCCGTGCGCGAAGTTGATGACGTTGAGCAAGCCGAAGATCACCGCGAGCCCGAGGCTCAGGATCGCGTAGAACGAGCCGTTCACCAGCCCGAGAAGCAGCTGGCTCATCATTGCGGCGAGCGGGATGCCGAAGATTTCCATTGAACCTGCCGTCAGAAACGTGTTGACGCGGGTGCAACGGCAGACGGCCTTTCCGGCCGCCTGCGTTGCGAACGCGCTAGATCACTGCCGAATGCTTACTTCCAGAGCTTGCAGCGCGACTCCGCCTTCGTGCCGAACGCCTGATCGCCCGGAATCGTCGCGGTGATCTTGTAGTAGTCCCACGGCTCCTTCGATTCCGACGGCTTCTTCACTTCCATCAGGTACATGTCGTGAATCATCGCGCCGTCTTCGCGGATATAACCCTTCGCGTAGAAGTCGTCGATCTTCGTCTTGTGAAGCTGCGCCATGACCTTGTCGCTGTCCGTCGTGCCGGCGGCCTTCACTGCGTTCAGATACGTCGTCACGGCCGAGTAATCCGCGGCTTGCAGGCTCGACGGCATCTTCTTCATCTTGCCGAAGTAGCGCTGCGCCCACTTGCGCGTGTTCTCGTCCTTGTTCCAGTACCAGCTATCCGTCGCGACGAGGCCTTGCGTCGTCTCGAGCCCGAGGCTGTGGATATCGTTGATGAAGATGAGCAGCGCGGCGATCTTCATCGACTTGGTGATGCCGAATTCCTTCGCGGCCTTGATCGAGTTGATGGTGTCGCCGCCCGCGTTCGCAAGGCCGAGCACCTGCGCCTTCGATCCCTGCGCCTGCAACAGGAACGACGAGAAGTCCGAAGCCGACAGCGGATGCCGCACTTCGCCGAGCACCTGGCCGCCGTTCGCCTTCACGACGTCAGCCGTGTTCTTTTCGAGCGCCTTGCCGAACGCGTAGTCCGCCGTCAGGAAGTACCACGTCTTGCCGCCCTGCTTGGTCACCGCGGAACCGGTGCCTTTGGCGAGCGCCATCGTGTCGTAGGCGTAGTGGACGGTGTAGGGCGAGCATTGCTCGTTGGTCAGGTTGTCCGCGCCCGCGCCGATGTTGATGTACGGCGTCTTCTTCTCCGCCGCGACTTGCGCGGTGGACAGCGCCGTGGCCGAATTCGTGCCGCCGATGATGACGTTCACGCCATCGCGGTCGATCCATTCACGCGCGCGCGACGCCGCGATATCGGCCTTGTTCTGGTGGTCCGCGTAGACGAGCTCGATGGGCTTGCCGTTCACCTTGCCGCCGAAATCCGCGATCGCCATGCGGATCGCTTCGAGTCCGCCCGGCCCGTCGATGTCGGCATACAGGCCCGACAAGTCGGTGACGTAGCCGATCTTCACGCTGTTGCCGTCGGCAGCGGAAGCGCTCGTGCTCATCACCGCCACACTCGCCGCCGCAGCCGCAAAGCAAAGAGTAGAGAGGCGCGCGAGGGTCTTCTTTTTCATTCCAGTCTCCATGAGTTTTGATTTGTTGCGGTGTTACTGGTGTTGCCCTTCCCAACCTGCCAGACCTGCATGCTGCGCGTGGCTCAGACGCCGAGCAGCTCGTGCAGCACCGGCATCTTCGCTTCGAGTTCCCCCGCGCCGAAATGCTCGACGATGTTTCCGTGCTCCATCACGTAGAAGCGGTCCGCGAGCGGCGCCGCGAAACGAAAATTCTGTTCGACCATGACGATGGTGTAGCCGCGCGATTTCAGCATCAGGATCATGCGCGCGAGTGTCTGCACGATGACCGGCGCGAGGCCTTCCGATATTTCATCGAGCAGCAGCAGGTTCGCGCCCGTGCGCAGAATGCGCGCGACGGCCAGCATCTGCTGCTCGCCGCCCGAAAGACGCGTGCCCTGGCTTGCGCGGCGCTCTTTCAGATTCGGGAACATCGAGTAGATTTCGTCGAGCGACATCGCGTCTTTCTGCTTGCCGATGAGCGGCGGCAGCAGCAGGTTTTCCTCGCACGACAGGCTCGAAAAAATGCCGCGCTCCTCCGGGCAATAACCGACTCCGTGATGCGCGATCTTGTGCGTGGCGAGGCCGATGGTTTCGTGTCCCGCGACGCGAATCGATCCCGTGCGCCGCCCGGTCAGGCCCATGATGGCGCGCAGCGTCGTCGTGCGGCCGGCGCCGTTGCGGCCGAGCAGCGTGACCACTTCGCCGCGGTTCACCTTGAGGTCCACGCCGTGCAGGATGTGCGATTCCCCGTACCACGCCTGCAGGCTCGAAATTTCCAGCGCGGGCGCATTGTTCGCCCCGCCGTTCGCGTTGAGCGAGCGGCGTTCCTCCGCGATCGTACTCATGCATGCGCTCCGGTGAGCGCCGCATCGGCGCTGCCCATGTAGGCTTCCATCACGAGCGGATTCTTCGACACTTCCGCGTAGCTGCCTTCGGCGAGCACCTCGCCGCGCTGAAGCACGGTGATGGTGTCGGAAATGCCCGCGATCACGTTCATGTTGTGCTCGACCATCAGAATGGTCCGTCCCGCCGACACTTTCTTGATGAGCGCCGTCACGCGATCGACGTCTTCGTGGCCCATGCCTTGCGTGGGTTCGTCGAGCAGCATGAGCTCGGGTTCCATCGACAAGGTGGTCGCGATTTCCAGTGCGCGCTTGCGGCCATAGGAAAGTTCGACCGTTTTGGTGTCGGCGAAATCGGTTAGACCGACTTGCGTGAGCAGGTCCATCGCGCGGTCGTTGAGCGCGTCGAGCGAGCGCTCGCTGCGCCAGAAGTGAAACGATGTCCCCAGTTGACGCTGCAAGCCGATGCGCACGTTTTGCAGCACGGTCAGATGCGGAAATACCGCCGAAATCTGAAACGAGCGGATAATGCCGCGCCGCGCGATGTGCGCCGGACGCTCGCGCGTGATATCCGTGCCGTTGAAAACGATCTGACCCGCCGTGGGTTCGAGAAACTTCGTGAGCAGGTTGAAGCAAGTGGTCTTGCCCGCGCCGTTCGGTCCGATCAGTGCATGGATCGAACCGCGGCGAACGCGCAGGTTCACGCCATTCACGGCCGTGAAGCCTTTGAATTCCTTGGTGAGCCCTCGCGTTTCCAGAATGGTGTCGCCGAGAATCATGTCCCCTTCCATGCGAAGTGAAGCGCTAGGCCAACGGTGTTCGCCTGCGCTTTAATTTTTCTTTCCGCGCGCACCCGAACGTTGTCTCCATCCCGGTACTGCTTCGCTTCGATCATCGCTATCGCATCCGCACAAAGTCTGCGCGAGATAAGCCGAGCATCGCGTGTTCCGGGGCCATTGTCGCGCCATTGATGCAGCGCAATCATTGGGATTTGCACTAACTAACGAATTGCTTGGATTCGAAACGCATGCACGCAATAAGGGCATGAAGTGCATATTCGCGGCGCATATAAGCAATGCGTGAAACGACATCGTGCGATGTCGTCCCAACGTATGACGCGTCATGCGGATGTCATGCAAGCGCGGTCGCGATCACTTCCTGCGCTTCGATGCCGCGCCGGTCCTCGCGAATCATGTCGCTCGCGCGCTCGGCGATCATCAGCGTCGGTGAGTTCGTGTTGCCCGACGTGATGGTCGGCATGACCGATGCATCGACCACGCGCAGGCCGCGCACGCCGATCACGCGCAAGCGGCTATCGACGACCGCGCCCGGATCGTTGTCCGTGCCCATGCGGCACGTTCCGACCGGATGGAAGATCGTCGTGCCGACCTGGCCCGCCGCTTCGACGAGCTCCTCCTGCGTCTGAAACGCGATGCCTGGAAGAATCTCCTCCGGCGAGTATTGAGCCAGCGCCGATGCGGATACGATGCGCCGCGTGAGACGCAGCGAGTTGGCCGCGACTTCGCGGTCGCGATCGGTCGATAAATAATTCGGCGCGATCAGCGGTGCGGCATGCGCATCCGGCGATTCGATATGCACGCTGCCGCGCGATGTCGGCCGCAGATTGCACACCGACGCCGTGAACGCGTTGAACGCATGCAGCGGCTCGCCGAAGCGTTCGAGCGATAAGGGCTGCACGTGATATTCGACGTCGGGCCGCTTGATCGACGCATCGTCGGGATTGGACTTCGCGAACGCGCCGAGTTGCGATGGCGCCATCGACATCGGGCCGCTTCGCATCAGCGCGTATTGCATGCCGATCCATAACTTGCCCCACCAGTGCGCGGACAACGTGTTGAGCGTGCGCACGCCGTTCACCTTGTAGGCCATGCGCAATTGCAAGTGGTCCTGCAGATTTTCGCCGACACCGCGCAGACTCTTCACGACATCGATGCCGAGCCGCTGCAAGCGCGCGCCGTTGCCGATGCCCGACAGTTCCAGGATCTGCGGCGAGTTCACCGCGCCTGCGCTCAGAATCACTTCGCATCGTGCGCGCGCGATGTAATCGACATCGCCGCCGCGATACTCCACGCCGACGCAACGCGCCCCTTCGAACACGAGCCGTTGCGTGTGCGCGCCGGTGATGGTCGTGAGATTCGGGCGCTTCATGGCTTCGCGCAGAAAGGCTTTCGCCGCGTTCCAGCGAATGCCGCCGCGCTGGTTCACTTCGAAATAACCGACGCCGGTGTTGTCGCCGCGATTGAAGTCATCGGTGGCGGGGATACCGCTTTGCTGCGCGGCTTGCGCGAAGGTTTCGAGAATCTTCCACTTGAGGCGCTGCTTTTCGACGCGCCATTCGCCGCCCGCGCCGTGCCATTGATTGCCGCCGTCGTGATGATCTTCGCTGCGCATGAAGACGGGCAGCACCGAATCCCACGACCAGTTCGGATCGCCGCTGATGTGCGCCCAGTCGTCGTAGTCTTCGCGCTGGCCGCGCATGTAGATCATGCCGTTGATCGACGAGCATCCGCCGAGCACGCGGCCGCGGGGATAGGACAGCTTGCGCCCGTTGAGGCCCGGTTCCGCCTGCGTTTTGTAGAGCCAGTCCGTGCGTGGATTGCCGATGCAATACAGATAGCCGACGGGGATGTGGATCCAATGGTAGTCGTCCTTGCCGCCCGCTTCGAGCAGCAGCACGTTGACGTCTGGATCTGCGGTGAGGCGATTCGCAAGGACGCAGCCGGCCGTGCCAGCGCCGACGATGATGTAGTCGAATTCGCCTTCGAGTTTGCGGGCGGTTTGTTTCATTTGGCTTTTGTCTCCTTTCTCTTTCGATGCTTTTTTTGTGGTGTTTCCTGTGATCGTGTCGGTCTATTAGCACTGCCCCTGTGCGGGGCGGCACCTACTTTCTTTGCTCGGGACCAGAGTAAGCGCTAAAGCGCCAACTCTGGTCGACGCAAAGAAAGTAGGCAAAGAAAGCAGCTTTCCCCATCCAAAGTGCTTCACGCCGGCCGCGGCACAGGCGATTGGCCTAATGGCCCGGCAATAGCGAGTGCTCTCGTAGGTCTCTCCGGGCGTGGATCGCGCACGGTCTGTCTCTTCAGTCGTTCAAAGTCTCTGGTTCGGCTTCGGTTCGTTCCGCCCCTGCGCTTCGCGCGGGCGATGGGTCACTTGCAGGGTACTTGCGTGTGGGCTCGCGATCCAATCAGATATGTTCAATTGCGATATAAGACGCGCTAATATCAGGCGATGGACTACATTCTCCTGCGCGCCTTTCTCACCGTCGCTCGCGAAGGCAATCTCACGCGCGCGGCCGCGCGTCTGCATCTCACGCAGCCGGCGGTCAGTCTGCAAATCAAGAATCTGCAGGAGATGCTCGGCGTCGTGCTGTTTTCGCGCACGTCGCACGGTCTTTTGCTGACGCGCGATGGCGAAGCGCTGCTGCCGCATGCCGAACGCGCGCTCGCCGCCGCCGCGGATGTGCAGCGCGCCGCTGCTGCGTTGCGTCACGAAGTCAGCGGAACGCTTCGTATCGGGACGATTCTCGATCCCGAATTTCTGCGGCTCGGGGGTTTCCTGCGGCAACTGGTGGAGACGCATCCGCGCATCGAGACGTCGCTGCGGCATGGCATGTCCGGTTGGGTGCTGGAGCGCGTGAAGTCGCGCGAACTCGACGTCGGGTATTACATCGGCGATCCGGCCATCGACGGTACGCGCGACGCCGACCGGTTTCACGCCGTCAGGCTCACACCATTTGTTTATCGCGTGCTCGCGCCAGCCGGATGGCACAACCGGGTGAACAAGGGCAAGCGCAGCTGGGCGGCGCTCGCCAAGCTGCCGTGGATCTGGACGCCGCCCGAATCGGCGCACAACCGCCTGCTGTCGCGCATTTTCCGTGAAGCGGGCGCGATGCCCGTGATCGTCGCGGAAGTGGATCAGGAGCCGTCGATGCTCGATCTCGTCAAATCGGGCGTGGGACTCTCGCTCGTGCGCGATTCGATCGCGCTGGGCGAGGCGCATGCGCACGCGCTGACGATCGTCGAAGGCGTCACCGTGCCGACGCAGCTTTCGTTCGTCACGCTGGCGGAGCGTCGCGAGGAACCGGCGATCGCGGCGGCGCTGCGGCTGATCGACGCGCAATGGGCGGTTTGACAAGACATCTCGGTGCAAATCCCGAGGCGGCGGAAAGGGGCATTCAAGCGCCCTTCATCGATTGTTTGCTAGGCTGGATCCCCTGCTCATTCATTCAACCGGGTCAGAGGGAGTCTTCATGGCACGCAACATCGAAATCAAGGCGCGCGCGCATCAGTTCGAGAAATTGAGGGAACGGGCCGCCGCGCTCGCCCCCGACGCGCCGCTGGTGTTCCGCCAGCAGGACTTCTTCTACGACGTGCCCACCGGACGCCTCAAGCTGCGCCAGTTCGACGACGGCACGCCCTCGGAACTGATCTTCTATCAGCGCGACGACCGCGACGGCCCGAAGGTGTCGTATTACTCGCGCAGCCCGGTCACGAATCCCGAAGCCATGCACGCGCTGCTCGCGCAGGCGCTCACGACGCGCGGCATCGTCTCGAAGGAGCGGCACGTGTATCTCGTCGGGCGCACGCGCATTCATCTGGATCGCGTCGATGGCCTCGGCGATTTCGTCGAACTTGAAGTCGTGCTCGGCCAGGACGACGACGAAGCCGGCGGCGAGCAGGAAGCGCACGCCATGTTTGCGCGCTTAGGCGTAGGCGAAGCGGATCTGGTGCCGCTCGCGTATGTGGATCTGCTGAATCCGGATCAGGAAGCGTCGCTGGCGAGATGAGAAAGCGGCAGCGGGCCGTTGCGCTTGAATGTCGTGAGCACGATGTTCGAGCGCACGCTATCCACACCCGGCACGCGCATCAGCTTCTTCATGACAAAGCCTGAAAGCGCGTTCAGGTCCGGCGCGACGATGCGCAACAGATAATCCGCGTCGCCCACGGTCGCGTGGCATTCGAGCACTTCGGGCAGCGTCTCGATCTGCTGCTGAAACTGCTCGATGATCGAATCGCCGTGATGCTTCAGCTTCAGGCTCGTGAACGCCGTCACGCCGAGGCCGAGCTTCTCCGGCCGCAAGACCACCCGATACCCTTCGATCACACCCGTCGCCTCCAGCCGCTGCAGACGCCGCCCGATCTGCGACGGCGAGAGCGGCACCTGCTCGCCTAGCTGCTGATGCGTGGCGCGCCCGAAGCGCTGAAGCACGTCGAGCAGGGCAAGGTCGAAATGATCGAGTTCGAGCATGAGGCGGACACGCACTAGAGCCGGGACGAATGCGACTTTATCGCATCGACGCGCGCACGCTCACAAACCCCACGCGCAAAAGGGACGTTCCGCGCGCATTTAACGAATTCCTTACGGCAGCCAACAAGGTAACGTCCGTGTTACCAATCATGACAGCATCGAAAGCCGAAATTGGCGTGATTTCGCCGAAAACCGAAAGAATGAAGGCATTCGAACAGGCTGCAGAAAGCTTGCTTGTAAGCTATCTTTCAGTCACGAATGCCGTTCTTGAAACGCTCGTAAGCTTCCCAGGCGGCGCGCGCTTCGTCGTCCAGGTGCTCGGGCGGCACGCCGGACTGACGCTGTACAATCAGCAGCGCATAGGGCCTGGACAACGCGCTCGCCTCCTTGCAGAGGCTGAGTTCGTCGCCGCTAGACGGGGACCGGCCGCGCCAGAAATTGATCGCGGCTTCGAGTTCGTTGATCGGGATGAAAGCCATGTCCGCGCAGAATTACATTCGGTGTATGGCCGCGCGCGGCTTTCGGAATCAGGCGCGCACCGCCGCATGAAATGTGAGATTTGAACCGGCTCGAAGCCCGCGCCGAAACGTCGTGCATGCCTTTGCGCATGGACCGACCGCCCCGCCCGCTAGAGCTCAACCCATTGTACTTGAGCGACTCCATGCGAATCCTTCTGATCGAAGACGACCGCCCCATCGCGCGCGGCATTCAAAGCAGCCTCGAACAATCCGGCTTCACGGTCGACATGGTGCACGACGGCATTTTCGCCGAGCAGGCGCTCGCGCAGAATCGCCATGAGCTCGTGATCCTCGATCTCGGCCTGCCCGGCATCGACGGCATGACGCTGCTCTCGCGCTTTCGCCAGAGCAACCGTCATACGCCGGTGATCATCCTCACCGCGCGCGACGAACTGCACGACCGCGTGCAGGGCCTCAACAGCGGCGCCGACGACTACATGCTGAAGCCCTTCGAGCCGCAGGAGCTCGAAGCGCGTATCCGCGCCGTGATGCGGCGCAGCGGTCCGCATGGCGACGTGCCGCGTCCGGAAGTGTCGCTGGGCGGCCTGCGCCTGTCGGGCGTCGATCGCCGCATCTTCAACGACGAACGCCCGCTCGAACTCTCGCCGCGCGAATTCGCGGTGCTCGAAATGCTGCTGCTGCGCCACGGCCGCGTCGTGAGCAAGGCGCAGTTGCAGGATCATCTGACGCACTTCGGCGGCGATCTCGGCGATACGGCCATCGAAGTGTATGTGCATCGCGTGCGCAAGAAGCTCGAAAACACGCGCGTCGAGATCGTGACGGTTCGTGGCTTCGGCTATCTGCTTCAGGAGATCCGGCAAGCGGCGTAACGCTTCTGCCCTAGAACGCCTTGCGATTTCCCACCCGCCGCGCGGGCGATCAGCGTTTCGCCCGCGAAGACTGGCTCGATCTGGCGCGCTCGAAGCCCGCCGAAACGCCGACGCCGCGAAGCCTGCGGCGCACGCTGCTGCGGCGCCTGGCCGCGCCGCTGTCTCTGCTCGCGCTGATGAGCGGCCTGATGGCGTACTGGCTCGCGTGGCAATACACGCAACACGTCGTCGATCGCTCGCTCGCCGATCTCGCCACCGCCATCTCGAAGCAGATCCAGCTCGCGGGCGTCGATGCGCCCGTCACCGTGCCGCCGCTCGCGCAGGCGATGTTCTCCGATCCCGTCGAGCAGCTCATCTACCGCATCAGCACCGGCGATGAGGAAATCGCCGGCGAGCCCGATCTGCCGCTCACCGGCACCAACGTGCGGCGCATCCATTACGCGTATGTCTTCGAGACGCACTTCGAGGGCGTCTCCGTGCGCGCCGCGCAAGTGCGCGTGCCGCAGCCGACCGGCAATCCGATCGTCGTGGAAGTGGCGCAGCGAGTCGGCTCGCGATACCGGATCGCGGTGGAGTTTCTGATCGCGATCATGATGCCGCTGCTGTTGCTGCTGCTCGCCGGCTGGGTGATCGTGTGGCGCGTCGTGAACCAGCAGTTGAACCCGCTCACCGATCTCGCCGACGCGCTCAATCAGCAGACGCACATCTCGCTCGAACCCGTCGACGAAACCTACGTGCCGAGCGAAATCCGCCCGCTCACGAGCGCGATGAACGCACTGCTCGTGCGCCTGCAGACGGCGCTGGACGCGCAGCGCAAATTCATCGCCGACGCCGCGCATCAGTTGCGCACGCCGCTCACGGCGGTCAAGCTGCATGCCGAGCAGGCGCTCAGTTCGCGCGATCCCGCGAAAGCGGTCGAAGCGGTGAAGGAACTGCGCGCATCGGCGGATCGCGCGGTGCGCCTGTCGAATCAACTGCTTTCCCTCGCGCGCGCCGAGCCGGGCGAGCAGGCCGCGCGCTTTGCCGATTTCGATCTCGCCGCGCTCGCCTTCGAAACCGGTGCGGAATGGGTGCCGCGCGCACTCGCCGCGAGCGTCGATCTCGGTTTCCAACGCCTCGACGATCCCGAGAACGAGCATCCAATGATCGTGCGCGGCAATGTCGTGCTTGCCCGCGAAGTGCTCGCCAATCTGATCGACAACGCGCTCAAGTACATTCCGCCGTTTCGCATCGAAGGCGCGCGCATCACGATGACCGTGTCGGAATGGCGCGACGCGAACGGCCGCCGCTTCGGCGAGGTCGTCGTGGAGGACAACGGGCCGGGCGTGCCGCCGGACCAGCAGGGCGATCTCTTCAAGCGCTTTTTCCGCGGCGACGGACAGAACGTGGAAGGCGGCGCGGGCCTCGGGCTCGCGATCGTGCACGACATCATGGTGCTGCATGGCGGCAGCGTGCATTACGAAGATGCGCCCGAAGGCGGCGCGCGCTTCATCGTGCGCATGCCGCTCAAGGAAGCGCAGCCGGCCGCGGAATAAAAAAGAGCCACGGCTTCTTCCGATGCCGTGGCTCTTTGTCTTCGCGTCGAAGCGCTTACTTTTTCTTCTTCTCTTTCTTCACCGCCAGCATCGTGCCGCGGCACTTCTTCGCGCCGCACCGGCACTCGTATTCCTTCTTGAGCTTCTTCGTGATACGGCCGTCGATGACGAGGCCGTAGTCGTAGTTCAACTCTTCTTCCGGCTCGATGTCGCGCAGCGCGTGAATGAACACGCGCCCTTCGACTTCCTCGGCCTCGCAGTTCGGCGCACACGAATGATTGATGTACTTCGCGCTATTGCCTTCAATCTTGCCGTCGATCACGCGGCCGTCGTCGAGCGCGAAGTAGAACGTGTGGTTCGGTTCGTCGGGATTATGCGGATGGCGGCGCAGCGCTTCCTTCCACGAAATGCGCTCGCCCTTGTATTCCATCACCTGCTCGCCCGCGGCGATATGCTTCACCGCAAATACGCCCTTTCCATGCACGCCGGAGCGGCGAACGGTGACCCTGCGTGAACTCATCGAACGAATCCTTAAATGACGCTTCGCTCCCGCGTTCTCGGGATGAATTTCGGAATGAAAAAAAACGCGGTGGCCTCGACGGCGCCGCGTTGGCTCGGTTGAGCGCATACGCTCAAACCACCGGTATCCTACACTCCCGGCGCGCGTATGCTCAACCGTCTCGACAATGCCCGCAGTATTTCAACGTTGCCCGATGGTGATCTCGCCGAAGAGATTCTTCTGATCGCGCGGCTGCGAACGCCAGTACTGCGGCGGCGCCGCGACCGTCGCGCCGAGTTCCGCCGCCGCGTGCCACGGCCAGCGCGGATCGTAGAGCATCGCGCGCGCGATCGCGACGGAATCCGCCCGGCCGCTCGCGACGATCTCTTCCGCTTCCTTCGCCTCGGTGATCAGCCCGACCGCGACGGTGTGCACGCCGGTCGCTTCCTTCACGGCCTGCGCGAACGGCACCTGATAGCCGGACGACAACGGAATCTTCTGCAACGGCGACACGCCGCCCGACGACACATCGACCCAGTCGACGCCGCGTTTCTTCAACTCCGCAGCAAACGCGATCGTGTCTTCGATGCCCCACCCGCCTTCGACCCAATCGGTCGCGGAGACGCGCACGCCGACCGGCTTGTCGGCGGGAAATGCGGCGCGCACGGCGTCGAAGATTTCGAGCGGATAGCGCATGCGGTTTTCGAGCGAGCCGCCGTATTCGTCGGTGCGCTGATTGGCGATCGGGGAAAGAAACTGATGCAGCAGATAACCGTGCGCGCAATGGACTTCGAGGCCGTCGATGCCGAGCCGCGCCGCACGCTTCGCCGACGCGATGAACGCTTCCTTCACGCGGATGAGCCCGGCGGCGTCGAGCGCGAGCGGCGGCGTTTCTTCGGGCTTGTGAGGAACGGCCGAGGGCGCAGATGTCATCCAGCCGCCATCGGCGACGTCGATCAACTGGCCGCCTTCCCACGGCTTGCGGCTCGACGCCTTCCGACCCGCGTGCCCGAGCTGCATCGTCACCGCGATCTTCGAATACTGGCGAATGGCGGCGAGCACCGGTCGCAGCGCGGCTTCGGTGACGTCGTCCCAGAGTCCGAGATCGCCGGGCGTGATGCGTCCGTCCGGCTCGACGGCCGTCGCCTCGATGAACAGCATGCCCGCGCCGGAGAGCGCGAGCTGGCCGAGATGGATCATGTGCCATGCCGTCGCCTCGCCGCGCTCGGCGGAGTACTGGCACATCGGCGAGACGAAGATGCGGTTGGGAATCTGGAGACTGCGGAACGTCGTGGGAGTGAACAGCGCGCTCATGGCGATGACTCGTCGCTAGAAGAGGAGCGATCGAGAATAGCACCGCGGTTTCTTCCCTGCAGGGACGCCCGCCCGATGCTTCATACCATCACACTTCGTCGCGCTTGCCGTTGAAGCCGTCGAGCCATTCGCCGAACATCGCGTGCGCCGCGCGTTCGAGATTCGCCCCGTGGCGCGCGGTTTCCTCGCGCAATGCGGCGACCGTCGTGCCGCTCCTCGCGATATCGCCCGGATACGCGACGAGCCAGCTTTCGAAGCGCTCCACGAGGACTTCCGGATGACATTGCAGCGCGAGCACGTGTTCTCCCCACGTGAACGCCTGATGCGCGCACCGCTCGGTGGACGCGAGCAGCGTCGCGCCTTCGGGGAGATCGAAGGTGTCGCCGTGCCAATGGAAAACGGGCACGGGCGCGCCGTCCGCTTCGAGATGGCGCAGCGCGGAAGCGCGTCCCGCCTCGGTCAGCGTAAGCGGCGCCCAGCCGAGTTCCGGCTTGCCCGACGGATACACCCGCGCGCCGAGCGCCCGCGCGATGAGTTGCGACCCGAGACAGATGCCGAGCGTCGGCAAACCGGCCGCGATGCGCTTTTCGAGCATCGCGAGCAGCGGCGCGAGATGGGGATAGTGGGCGTCTTCGTACGCGCCGATCGGCCCGCCGAGCACGACGAGCAGCGACGGATCGAGCGGATTGGGCGCATCGATGCGCCCGCGCCCGACGTCGAGATAGCGCACGAGATGACCGCGATCGCCGAGGACGTGTTCGAGACAGCCCAGATCTTCGAAATAGACGTGGCGAATCGCCAGGACTTCATGTTTCATCGGCGGCATTCCGTAGGTCGACTGCGCGTGGCTCGACACCGGATCGTGACGAGCGAGCTGCGCCTCGCGGCGAGGCGCGACGGGCACAGTCTAACCGACTCGCCGCAGCCTCACAGCGCGAGTGGACGCCAAAGCGCCTTACCCGATGCGCCTGCCGTTCAGGCGACTTGCGCGAAGACCTTCCAGCTCTTCTTCTGCGTCGTGACGTCGGCTTCTTCGTATACCGAACAGTCGAGACGCAGATCGGTGTCCGCCATGTTGATCTGGAGAAGCGCGCAGTGATGCGGCGTCTTCTTCGGATTCTTGCTGGCCTCGAAGTGCGAGCAGGACAGGCACATGCGGTGCGCCGGAATCTGCTGCTGCGATTCGAGCTGACGGATGGTCTTGAGCAGCGTGCGATAGAACGCCGTCTGCTCGTCTTCCTTCAGCGTGCCGACCGCCTTCGCGAGGAAGTCCGGCCACTGCAGCGCCTTCTTCGCGGCCGTGCGGCCACGCGCGGTCAGACGCACCGCGAGCGCGCGGCCGTCGTCGATCGCGCGACGCTTCTCGACGAGACCCTTGCCTTCGAGCGTGCTCACCGCATCGCTCGTCGTGGCGGCGGTCAGCGCCGTTTCACGTGCGATCTCGCCGAGGCGCATCGGCCCCTTGCGCTGCATCAGCAGAACGAGAATTTCACCCTGGGTAGGCGTGAGCCCCGCGCCTTCCGCCCATTCCCATGCCTGGCTGCGCATCGCCGTGCTCAGCCGCAGCAGGCCGTGGGTCACCCGCCCCGTCGCCTGCTCTCCGTAAACGCCTTCACTCATAGTCTTTCGCTTGTTGTTCCGCTTATGTGTTTTGACGGCACGCTCGCGCTACCGCCGCGAACACCTCGTTCGAAACGCCGTTCACAGAAAGTACTTCTAACCCCTTGCGAACCGCACTTCGTTCTTGGTCCCCACCGTCTCAAAATTCAGGCGTGCCAACCCAATTGACCGTGCCTGAATGGGGACATTGCAACCCTCTTCGTTATGCGCCTTCTTTTGGTCCTGCTCGTGGCGCTGTTTTCCTGCCGACTATAACGCTACATCTGCAAAGTCGCCATTCTAAGCGACATAGAACAAACGTACACCTTAATTATCCACGCAGAACTGTGGATAACCCGTGGAAAAGCGTCTTCTTGTTGATGGACGTATTCTTAATAACACTGCGCAGCGCATTGCATGCCTTTCGGCTGTCCGTGGCTTCGCGTTACGCCGCACACGTCGCCCGCGTGCTTATCCTCACGCTAGTGCCTTGACTCCGCACCTTTTTTCGACGTTGTCCACAGCAAGGCCCACGCCTTGCTCACAACTATTACGGATGTATACGGCTTTCTCGAAGCAAACCTTAGAGAGACCGAATCGATTCTCATCAAACGTTGTCACCGGCGGCTTTATTCTCGTCGCTCGTCTGCACGTGTTTCATACGGACCAAAGATAAAGGCCGCTTCGAAGCATATCGAAGCGGCCTTTCGTCATTGTTCGCGGCGCTTTCTTTGCGTAAGCGCGTCCTTACCGCCTCCACTGCAGGCATTGCTGCCGCACCGCCTCATGCAGCGATTTTTCCTTGTCGACGACGCCGCGCAGCCACGTCGCATCGTTGGTGCCGCGCGCGATCTCGGCCACCTCCGCGAGCGCGGCCTGCGAGCCGAGCGCTTCGGCGTGCGGCGCGAGCACGTCGAGCGTCGCGAGAATGTCTTCGCCGATGGTGCGCCGCTCGCCCGTCTGCGGATGGATGCAGGTGCCTTCCAGCCCGAAACGGCATGCCTCGAAGCGGTTGAAGGTGTACACGAGATAGTCGTCCTCGCGCGGCGTGAGCGGCTTGTCCAGCAGCAGATAGCGCGACAGCGTCTGGATGTAGCAGGCGATCGCCGCGGCTTTATCGACGGAAAGCGGCGTATCCATCACGCGCACTTCGATGGTGCCGAAACCCGGCTTTGGCCGGATATCCCAGTAGAAGTCCTTCATGCTGTTCACGACGCCCGTGTTCACCATCTTCGAGAAATATTCCTCGAAGCTGTCCCAGGTCAGCACGAACGGCGCGCGGCCCGAGAGCGGAAACGCGAATACCGAATTCAGGCGAGCCGAATGAAAACCCGTATCGACGCCCTGAATGTACGGCGAGGACGCCGAAAGCGCGATGAAATGCGGGATGTAACGCGACATCGAATGCAGCAGGAAGAGCGCGCTATTCGGATCGGGGCAACCGATATGCACGTGCTGGCCGAACACCGTGAACTGTTTGGCAAGGTATCCGTACAGTTCGGAGATGTACTGAAAGCGCGGCGCGTCGTAGATCTGCCGGTCGCTCCATTGCTGGAACGCATGCGTGCCGCCGCCGGCGAGCCCGACGTTCAGCTGATCGGCAGCGGAAACGAGCACGTCGCGGATCTTGCGCAGATCGGTGACGGTCTGCTCGTGCGTCGTGCAGATGCCGGTCGAAAGCTCGATCATGCTTTCGGTGATTTCGGGCGTGATGTTGCCCGGAATCTTCTCGTCCTTGATGAGACGCATGAGGTCCGACGCGGCGCGGGTCAGATCGTAGTCGTGCGTGTTGACGACCTGGATCTCCAGCTCGACGCCGAACGTGAACGGTTCGGAGTTGATGAAAGGTTCGAGTGCCATGACGCCTCTTGAATGATCAATACATGAGCGAAGCCGGGCGCGCTCATTCGCGCCGTTCGCCCACCGCCGACAGGCTGCGGTAGACGACGAAGGGCGACACGATCTGCAGCACGACGATCGAGCACATCACGATCGCGCGCAGCGTGGGGTCGTAGTCCGGATAGAGCACGTACATGTCGTCGACGAGCAGGTACGCGAGCGCCGACATCGGCGTCAGCGCGACGCCCAGCGCCGCGCCCTGTTTCCAGTTCAGTCCGCTCGGCTTCGCGAAAATCAGCACGCCGACCAGCTTGCCGATGAAGCGCGCGACAATCAGCCCAAGCGCCGCCACGCCGCCGAGCGCGATATCGCGCCAGTGAAACGAGGTCAGCGTCAGCGCAAACAGAATGACGGTGAGCAGCCATCCCGCGGAGCCGAAGTGCGTCGGCCAGAGCTGCGGCCGCTCGTCGGCGTTCTTCACGATGATGCCTGCGGCAAGCAGCGCGAGAATCGTCGACAGCTTGAAAATGTGCGCGACCGCGATCGCCAGCAGCACGAGCCCGAAGAGCGCGACGAACGAATGCTCGTCGGTCGCGGGCAGGCGCCGAACCAGCAGATTGCACGCGCGCGCGAGCAGAAACGCCAGCACGAGCGAGCCGATCAACAGATACAGCGGCTGCAGGATCGTCGCCAGCGCATTGCCGTAGATTTCCTGATGCAGCACGCCCGCCGCGAGCTTTTCGACGACCACCGCGTACATGCTGTTCAGCGCGGTCAGCGTCAGAAGACGCTGCGTGACCTGACCTTCCGCGCGCAACTCGGTTTTCAGCTGGATGACCATCGCGGGCGAGGTGGCCATCGCAATGGCCGCGATCACGATCGACGGCATCGTCGGAACATTCAGCAGCGTCAGCGCGATCAGCACGAGGCCGAATGTCAATGTGGATTCCGCGATGCTCGACAGCACCAGATACGGATTGCGGCGAATCCAGCGCAGATCGAGCCGCCCGCCGAGCTCGAACAGCAAGAGTCCGAGCGCGACATCGAGCAGCGGCCGCGACAGGCCGCCCGCACTGGCGTCGATGACGCCGAGACCGGCATTGCCCGCGATCAGGCCGATGATCGCGAAGCCCGTGATGCGCGGCAGCCGCCACGCGCGCCACAGCAGCTCGCCGGCAAGTCCCGCCGTGACGAGCGCAAGACCGGCCCAGAGAATGGCGTCGGGTTCGAGCGGCCAGGCGGGCAGAAATGAAAATGCCGAATTCATCGTGTTGGCTTCTCCTTCGTTACTGCTAGTGCGATGCGTGCACGTACCGTTGCGGGACTCGCATCCGCGACGCGCGCTCGCGGGCGAGGCGCATCCGCCCGGGCAGGCGAGCGTGGGTTCATTCAGGTGATGCCGAAATGCGAACGAACACGGCGTCACGGCCGGGCCGTGCACGAATTAGACGACGTGTCCGGCTGGCGGCGAAGCGCCTTGCACGCGCTCAATGTCGCATCGGAGATAGTGGTTCCGTGTGACACGGCAAACGCGTGCGGCGCCCGCGGGAGGGCCGGGCCGAACACAGCAAACGACGATGCGGCTTCGTGATCAGATTCTTGGCGCGCACCCATCGTTCCATTGAAGCGGTCGCCGTCTGAACGGCGCGACGCAGGAAGAAGCGCGATTGTGCCATACCTCGGAACCCCTGACAGAAAGTCCAAGCTTTTGATTCTTATGAAGTAAAAGCGACAGCCGAACCTGGACCTGAATGGAAAAGCTGACCGGTTGCCGCTTTCACGGCATTCGGACTTTTGGTTTACCGCTGCGACGGCGGCCTCGCCGTCAGGTGTTTACAGGTTTACTGTATATAAACGTAGTAGTAGTTAACAAGAGCCTGCCGCTTCTGTGGATAACAATACTTTCGTCTTTTCATTCAATGATTTGAAGAAAGCAGAAGCGGGCCGTAAACATGTTGGGGCGGCGCGGTTAACACGGAACAACTTTTTGCCGCGCACGGCATGCGTTCGAGTTGTCCCGTTTACGTGCACAACGCATGCACACGACTTTCACCCGCAATCCGACGCGTTATCCACAGCATGCCGTGGACAACTACGCCGCGCAGAATTCGCCGTGTCGCAGTAGACGTAGCAAAAAACGGGCTGGATCGACGGATTCGGCCAGTTCGCGTTCGACGGGCCACGGCTCGCCCTCGATTTGCGATGCGATCAGTTCGGCCGCGAGCGTCGCCCAGACGAGCCCGCGCGATCCGAACGCGAACGCGCCATAGAGTCCCGGCATGCGCGGCAGGTCGAGCGGCCACGCGCCCGACAGTTCGCGCGCATTGAGGCGTGCGGCGTTTTCATCGGCGAACTGGCCGATCATCGGCATGCGGTCGCTCGTCACGCAGCGGAACGCGACGCGCCCCGCGCGAATGCCGGGCGACGTGTTCGCGAGCGCCGGCAACATGCCCGCGACGCGCTCGATGTTTTCCCGATGTCCGTCCGCGCGGATCTCGCCATCGGCGTCGTCGATGTCGTAGGTCGCGCCGATGAGCACGCCATCCTGGCCGAGCGGCACCGCGTAGCCTTCGCCGATCACCGGAAGGCGCAGCGCATCGAGCGCGCATGGATCGAGCACGCTGAGCTGGCCGCGCACACTGCGCGTGGGTTCGCCATGCAGGCCCGCGAGCCGCGCGGCGTCGTGCGCGCTGGCGAGCACCAGCACGGGCGCGCTCGCGATTTCAGCGCCGCTCGCGTCGAACGCGCGCCACACGCGGCCGTCGTGCGCGATGCGCGTCACGTCGGTGTTCATGCGCGGCGTGATGTTCGCCGACGCATCGGCGAGCTGCGCGGCGCAGACTGCCGCCGGAGAAATGGCGCCGCCAAGCGGGAAGAACCAGCCGCCGCGTTCGACATCGACACCGGCCATGCGCGACGCTTCATCGCGCGTCATCGGCTGCACGTAGGCGGGCGGATACGCGAAGCGCGCGATGGCGTGCGCGAGCGCTTTGGCATCGTCGGACGTATCGGCGATCTGCAGCAGGCCCGCGCCCGTACGCTGCAAGTCGTGATGCGCCGATTCGAGCGCGTGCCAGCGGCGCAGCGCGTAGAGGAAGCCCGCGCGCGTGAGGCGAGCGGCGACGCTGTCGTCGCGCCAGACGATCGGATGAAACACGCCCGCCGGATTGCCCGATGCATCGCGCGCGGGCAACGCGTGACGATCGATCAGCGTGACGCGCCAGCCGCGCCCGGCGAGACGCGAACTCACCGCGCAACCCGCGAGCCCGGCACCGATGACGATGGCCTCTCGCGCGTTCGCCTCGCACGGCAGCGGCGGCTCGTGACGGCGCACACGCCAGCGCGGCGCGAAACGCGCGGTCACGGGCGCATCGGTATACGCGTCGCGTGGTGTGCAGGCGAAGCCCGACGCCTGCAACGCGCGCTCAAGTTGTTGCTTATCGGCAGTGAATGCGCACACCGTCGCGTCGTCGCCGGCGAAGCGCGCGAGCGTTTTGCACAGCTTGCGCGGATCGGCGGTTGCGGTCAGATCGAGATGGAAGGCATCGGCGCGCAGCCAGAGTCTGGACAGCAGCGTTTCGATGTCGTCGCCGATGGCAAGCGTCAGCACGACGCGCCCCGCATCGAATTCGAGCCGCTGGGTGCCGGGCACGCGCATCGGCCACGCACGCGCGAGTTCGGCGGCAAGCGGGGAAGGGTCATCGGCTGGAGGCGGCGTGTCGAGCGCGGGAAGATGCGCAAGCGCGACGACATGCAGCCGGTCGCATCGATTTTCGTCGTCGTGCCAGCGTTGCCAGAGCGCGAGGAAAGCGCTGAAAGTCGTGTCGACGAACGTGAAGGCGCGCTTGCGCCGCCAGCGCGCGGGAAGATCGTGCGGCGTGAAGAACTGGGATTCGGTCATGCGATCAACGAAGAGACCGCGCGCTCGCCCAGGCGGACGCGCGAAGTGAGATCAGGCGGAAGACGAATTGGTGACGCCCCGCGTGGCGGCGCTCGCGAGGCCTTCGATCATCAGCGGCTCCAGCGCGTAGCCCGCCGCGCGCCACGCTTCGAGCCCGCCGAGCAGCGGCGCGACGTCCGTGAAGCCGTGCGCCGCCAACTCTTTAGCCGCGAGCGCCGCCGACACTTCGCTCGGACAGTCGCAGTAGGTCACGAGCTTGCGGTTGCGCGCGATGCCGGCAAGCTGCGACGCGGCATCGTCGTGCAAAAGCAATGCGCCGGGAATCGCATACGGGTCCATGGCGCGGCGTTCGTGACGGCGTACGTCGATAACGAGCGGCGGCGGTTCCCCCGCGAGCAGCGCACGCAATGTCGCGATATCGATGCGCGCCATGCGAAGCCGGCGCAACAGCGACACGCGCTGCCACCAGCGCACCGCGAGATAGAGCGCGAGCGCGGCGACGGCGATCGCGATCACGCCGCGCCCGAACAGATCGAGCCAGGCGAGCGCGGCATCGACGAGATCCGCGAAGATCGCGCCAAACGCGACGCCGGCGCCGGACCACAGCAGCGCGCCGAGCGCATCGTAGAACAGGAAGCTGCCGAAGCCGATCCCGGTTGCGCCCGCAACGGGAATCGCCAGTGTCGAGAGCCCGGGAATGAACTTCGATACGGCGAGGATGCGCACGCCGAAGCGGCTGAAGAAGCCGGCGCTGCGGTTGACGCAGGTATCGCGCGAGATGGAGAGCTTGCACATGAAGGCGAGCACGCGGCTGCCGTAACGGCGCCCGAGCCAGAACCAGAGCGTGTCGCCGATCAGCGCGGCAATGGTCGCCGTCACGACGATCGCGGTGAGCGGGCCGATCGCGGTCAATGGAAACAGCGCCGGAAAAGCGTCCGGAACGAGGCTTGCCGAAACCGTGATGGCACCCGTCAAAGCCAATGTGGGCAAGGCTGGGAGCGGCAAGCCGAGGCACTCCATCAGAACGTTGGCAAAAACCAACGGCAGCCCGTATTCAATGATCAGCTCGCGTAGCATGGATCGGACCCAGATGTTCTACGCCACAAAAAACGGCCGGGAGCCCCAAGAAATTAAGGGTAAATCTTTGAAACCCTTGTCCAGATTGGGTTTGCGCTGCGCTATCATACCAAGCGCCGCGTATAGAGGCGGCGTGAAGGCGACGAAGTGCAGCAACGCCGGTGACATGGCCGAAAGCACGCCGATTCGTCGGGGAGGCCCGCCACAAGGCCGTCCCTACTCGACGTCACGGCTTGCGCACGTATAATCGGCGCGTTCGCGCTGTTCGTGTCAACCTAAACTGATAAAGGAACCTTAATGAACAAACAGGAATTGATCGACGCCGTAGCCGCTCAGACCGGCGCCAGCAAGGCTCAAACCGGCGAAACGCTGGACACGTTGCTCGAAGTGATCAAGAAGGCCGTATCGAAAGGTGACGCAGTGCAGTTGATCGGCTTCGGCAGCTTCGGCTCGGGAAAGCGCGCAGCGCGCACCGGCCGCAATCCGAAAACCGGCGAATCCATCAAGATTCCGGCCGCAAAGACGGTCAAGTTTACGGCTGGCAAGGCATTCAAGGACGCAGTGAACAAGCGGTAAGCATCTTGCCGATTGTGCGGCTACATGACGTAGCCCGTTGTACATGACCCGCCTTTGGCGGGTTTTTTTTCGGCCATGCGCTTAATGTTTGTGGTCGTCGCAGTCACAGTCGGGACCGTGGTCGTGGTCATGATCGTGATCGTGATCGTGTTCGTCGATGTCCCATGCCGGGAACGGATCGGCGAAGCGCTGCCATGCGTCGGGGCCGAGCGCCCATTCGTCGTCGGTGAGAAGGCACGCGTCGAAGCTGTCCTGCCATGCGGACCGGTCGAGGTCGAGGCCGATCAGCACCAGTTCCTGCCGGCGATCGCCGATGCTGTTGTCGTCCGGATCGCCATACCATTCCGCAACAATCTCCGCTTCGAGCTCGGGGTCGTCGGTCGGCCATTCGCTGCGATCCTGCGCCGCCCACCATACGCCCGCCGGACCGTGCCGGCACGTGCCGCCCGCTTGCGAGAGCGAACCGCCGACCTCGCTTCTCGTCGCGAGCCAGAAGAAGCCTTTAGCGCGTAGCACGCCCGGCCATTCCCGATGCAGCAGGTTCCACAAGCGTTCGGGATGAAACGGCCGGCGCGCGCGATACACGAAGTGACCGACATCCGATGATTCCGATTCGTCGCTTGCCGAAGCGTCGCCGTCGAGAATGGCGAGCCAGCCGGGCGCGCTCACGGTGGCGTCGAAGTCGAATCGGCCGGTGTTCAGCACGTCGGCGCAACGCACTTCGCCCGCTTGCGTTTGGACCTGAACCGCGCGCGGGTTGAGGGCGTGCAGCATGCGCGCGATTCGCCTCACTTCGTCCGCGCCGGCGAGATCGGTCTTGTCGATGACGATGACATCGCAAAACTCGATCTGCTCGACGAGCGTTTCCACGACCGTCTTGCCGTCTTCGTCGTCGTGGCTTGCCTGCGCGAGCCCGCGTTCCGCCAGCGAATCCGACGAGGCGTAGTCGCGCGCGAAGCTCGTGGCATCGATCACAGTGACGAAGGTATCGAGATGCGCGCGGCCTGCGAGCGCCGCCTCGTCGTCGTCGCCGAACGCGAGTTCCTCGGCGATCGTCATCGGATCGACGAGGTCCGGCGCTTCGACCACGATCGCATCGAATCGCTGCTGCTGTGCGAGCCATGCGATCGCGCTTTCGAGCGCGTCCATCGACGGGTCGGCGAGCGTCATCCGCAGGCAGCCGTTGGGCAGTTCGGTCGTGTCGCGGTCCGCGCCGGACGCGGTCTCGCCGTAGGTCACCGCGCCGATGCGCAGACCTTCGGCGTTGGCGAGCAGCGCATCGACGAGTGAGGCTTTATCCGCGCCGGTGAATCCCGATAGCACGGTGACTGGCAGTGGCGTGTCGTTCATTGCGAAGAGGCGTGACGAAGAAGAGGGCGCGCGAGCGCGAACCCGCGCGGCCACGGGCGCGGCGCGGAAGATCGAATAAGGGATTTTGCATCAAATGCGCCGGACGCGGCGCGCGTGCGGGGGCGGCCCCGGAAGATCAGCGTGTGGCCTGGAGGAGTTTCCAGCGGCGCAGGATCTCAATGATCTGCGACGAGTACTTGTCGCGCAGCGCGGGTGTTTCGGAATGGTAAGCACCGACGGCCTGCCAGGAATTGCCGTACTTGTTCATCTTCTGGCGCAGATGCCATGCGGCGACATAGACGCTCTTGCATGGCTCCATGAGCGTGCCGCTCGAAATGCCGTACTGAGCCAGCGTGCCCAGATGAATGGAGTTGATCTGCATCAGCCCGTAGTCGGTCGAGCCGTTGGCGTTCTTGTTGACGGCGTCGGGCTTGTTGTGCGATTCCTGCCAGGCGATGGCGCGAAGGATGAGCGGATTGACCTTCTGATACTTCGCCGCTTCGTCGAAGCAGTCCGCGTGTGCCGACGCGGCCGCCAGAAGCGGCCCGCATATCGCGAGTAGTCGCACGATTTTCTTCATCTTTCTTCACTCCATCCGCCCGCGCGGAACGTCTTGCCGCCGTTGCGGCGCCTTGGCGCCAACGCCAACAAATCAACGCACCGCGACCGGAATTTGCTCGGGGAAAACCCGTGCTTTCTGCAACGCCCGGATTGCGGAACCGACCGTATCATACCGGCTGATGATTAAGGCCTAAAGTTGGCTATCAGACATACGTCCGGCAGCCGGGCTGAAGAACGCTTGCGCGCGATCGTACAGCCGCGTCAATCGGCAATGTTCTAAATGTATGAATATTAAGACTTCTGGACGGGGTACAATTCGGCTCCCGCGACCATCAGCCGATTCTGGAAACCGCCCAGATACGGTCTATCGGCAAGTTTTTCGAAAGCTTGAGCACGCTGGAAATGTGTATCGTGCGAGCAGCCGAAGTGCGGTCTGATCCGGAACGAATTGGCACAATTTCGTTACATAAAGCTGTTATCGTCACATTTTTTAAAATGACCGCGGTGGACCGGGCGACCGTTTCACCCTGCGGCGGCGGCGCTCTCGACTGACGGCGGCGCGGCTTGGCCGGCTCTTCCAGGACCCGGCTCTGACATCACATCCATGAGAAGACAACCTATCGCACTGCGTCGCAGAGCGACGGCACTGCTGGCGGCGGGACTCATCGTCGCGCAGGCCGCGCACGCGCAAGTGACGTTGAATTTCGTCAACGCGGACATCGACCAGGTCGCGAAAGCGATCGGCGCCGCTACCGGCAAAACCATCATCGTCGATCCCCGCGTCAAGGGGCAGCTCAACCTCGTCTCGGAGAATCCGGTTCCCGAGGACCAGGCGCTGAAAACGCTCCAGTCGTCGCTGCGCATGCAGGGCTTCACGCTCGTGCAGGATCATGGCGTCCTGAAGGTCGTGCCCGAGGCCGACGCCAAGCTGCAGGGCGTGCCGACCTACGTCGGCAACCAGCCGGCCGCGCGCGGCGATCAGGTGATCACGCAGGTCTTTCAGTTGCGTAACGAATCGGCGAACAATCTGTTGCCGGTCCTGCGCCCGCTGATTTCGCCGAACAACACGATCGCGGCCTATCCGGCGAACAACACGCTCGTCGTCACGGATTACGCCGACAACGTGCGCCGCATCGCGGGCATCATCGCGGGCATCGATACGGCGGCGGGCCGCGAGGTCGATATCGTCACGCTGAAGAACGCGAACGCCATCGACGTCGCCGAGCAGATGAACAAGCTGCTCGATCCGGGCACGATCGGCAGCACCGACGCGACGCTCAAAGTCACCGTCACGCCGGATGCGCGCACCAACTCGCTGATGTTCCGCGCCTCCAGCAGCGCGCGCCTCGCGGCTGCGAAGGCGCTCGCGAACAAGCTCGACGCGCCCACGGGCCAGCCCGGCAACATGCACGTCGTGGCGCTGCGCAACGCCGATGCCACGCGCCTCGCCAAGACGCTGCGCGGCATGCTCGGCAAAGGCAGCGGCTCGGACAGCACGTCCGGTTCGTCCAATCAGAGTTCGAATTTCGGACAAAGCGGCGGCGGCCTCAGCAATTCGTCGATGTCCACCGGCCAGTCCGGCATGCCGCCGCTGCCGGGCGGTCTCGGCGGCAGTTCGGGCACGAGCAACAATCCGATGACGGGCGGCTCGGGCAATCGCGATTCGAGCTTTTCGTCGAACAAGGACAACGACCAGGGCAGCGATCAGGGCGGCGGCATGATCCAGGCCGATGCGGCGACGAACTCGCTCATCATCACCGCGCCCGATCCGATGTACCGCAACCTGCGCTCCGTGATCGACCAGCTCGACGCGCGCCGCGCGCAGGTGTACATCGAAGCGCTGATCGTGGAACTCTCCGCGACGACCGGCGCGAATCTCGGCATTCAATGGCAGGGCGCGCTGCTTTCGAACAGCCACAACAACGCGCTGTACGGCAGTTCGAGCTTCGGCGCCGGCAATACGAACATCGTCGATCTGACCTTGCAGGGCAATGCCATTGCGCAGAATCCGTCGTCGCTCACTTCCACGACCGGTCTGCTCGCGCAAGGCCTGAACATCGGTCTTCTGCACCGCTTCGGCGATCTTTTCGGTCTCGGCGGCCTGCTGCAGGCACTGTCGACGTCGGCGGATGCGAACATTCTGTCCACGCCGAACCTGATCACGCTCGACAACGAAGAAGCGAAGATCGTCGTCGGCCAGAACGTGCCGGTCGTGACCGGTTCGTATGCGACGCCGACCGCCAACGCCGCGACCTCGGTGACGGCGTTCAACACCTTCGACCGCCGCGACGTCGGCGTGACGCTGCACGTGAAGCCGCAGATCACCGACGGCGGCGTGCTGAAGATGCAGATCTATCAGGAAGATTCGAGCGTCGACAACGGCACGAAGAACGATCCGGGCGGCGTGACGATCAACACGCGCTCGGTGCAATCGACCATTCTTGCCGACGACGGCGAAATCGTCGTGCTCGGCGGCCTGATGCAGGATCAGTACAACAACAACAACAGCAAGATTCCGCTGCTCGGCGACATTCCGTTCATCGGCAGCCTGTTCAGAAGCGAGAGCAAGACGCGCACGAAAACCAATCTGATGGTGTTCCTGCGTCCGGTGATCGTGCGCGATCAGGCGACGTCCACGCAGATCGCCACCACGCGCTACGACTATCTGCGCCAGCAGCAATACGGCTCGACGACGGACAACCGTCTCATCAAGGACCAGAATGTGCCGGTGATGCCGCCCAAGCCGCTCGGTCCGAGCGAAGGCGGCGGCGCGCCGGCCCAGAACCTGCTGGACTGGAGCAATACGACGCGCGGCCCCGCCCCGAGCACGACGCTGCCGCAGAATCCTGAGGCCGGTCCGGTGCCGCAAGGCGGCACGATGTATCCGATGCCCGCGAACGGCGCGACCAACGCCATGCCGGCGAATGGCGCGACGAATGCCATGCCCGGCAACGCCGCGACCAACAGCAACGGGTATCCCAACACCCAGCAAGGAGTGCGGCCGTGAGCACGGTCAACGATGCAGTCGAGAGCGCGAGCAGCGCGGCGTCGCCGCTGGCGGCCCGGCTCGTGCCCTACGGCTTCGCGCGCAGCGGGCAGATTCTGCTCGCGCATCAGCACGCGGACAGCATCGAGGTGTGGATCAGCGAGCGCACGACCGATGCGGCGCTCGCGGAGGTCGCGCGCAATTTCGGCGCGCTGTCGATCGTGCGCAAGCCCGCCGACGAACTCGCCGCGGCGATCAATTCGGCGTACGCGCGTAACGACGGCAGCGCGGCGCAGGTCGTCGGCGAAGTGGAAGGCGAAGTCGATCTGTCGCGTCTGATGCAGGACATTCCGGAAGTCGAGGATCTGCTCGAATCCGAAGACGACGCGCCGATCATCCGCATGATCAACGCGCTTCTGACGCAGGCGGCGCGCGAGCAGGCATCCGATATCCACATCGAGCCGTTCGAGAACGCGTCGGTCGTGCGCTTTCGTGTCGATGGCACGCTGCGCGACGTCGTGCGCCCGAAAAAGGCGCTGCATGGCGCGCTGATCTCGCGTATCAAGATCATGGCGCAGCTCGATATCGCCGAAAAACGCTTGCCGCAGGACGGGCGCATCACGTTGCGCGTCGGCGGCCGTCCGGTCGACGTGCGGGTGTCCACGCTGCCGACCGGCCACGGCGAGCGCGCGGTGCTGCGTCTGCTCGAAAAAGACGCGCAGCGTTTGAATCTCGAAAAGCTCGGCATGGCGCGCGACACGCTCGTCAACTTCGACAAGCTGATCGGCCGCCCGCACGGCATCGTGCTCGTGACCGGGCCGACCGGCTCGGGCAAGACGACGACCCTGTACGCGTCGATGTCGCGGCTCGAAACGACGACCACCAACATCATGACGGTGGAAGATCCGATCGAATACGATCTCTCGGGCATCGGCCAGACGCAGGTGAACGAGCGCATCGGCATGACCTTCGCGCGCGCGCTCCGCTCGATTCTGCGTCAGGATCCGGACATCATCATGATCGGTGAAATCCGCGATCTCGAAACCGCGCAGATCGCGGTGCAGGCATCGCTCACCGGCCACCTCGTGCTTGCCACGCTGCACACGAACGACGCCGCGTCCGCCGTCACGCGTCTCACCGACATGGGCGTAGAGCCGTATCTGCTCGCGTCCTCGCTGCTCGGCGTGCTCGCGCAGCGGCTCGTGCGGCAGTTGTGTCCCGTGTGCAAGGAAGAGCGCGTCGAGGAAGACGGCACGAAGCACTGGCACCCGGTCGGTTGCGACCGATGCGGCCAGTCGGGCTATGTCGGCCGTCGCGGGGTGTACGAACTGCTGCTGATCGACGACGCGATCCGCCCGCTGATCCATCGCAACGCGGCGGATGCCGAGATTCTCGAAGCGGGACGCGCGCAAGGCATGCGCACGCTGCGCGAGGACGGCGATCGCTGGCTCGCGGCAGGCGTAAGTTCGCTGGAAGAAGTGCTGCGCGTGACGGGCGGGGACTGAACGTATGCCGGCATTCCGTTTCGAAGCGATCGACCACGCGGGCAAGACGCAAAAAGGCGTGCTCGACGCCGACAGCGCCCGCGCCGCGCGCAGTCAGTTGCGCACGCAAGGGCTCACGCCGCTCGTCGTCGAGGCGGCGGGCACGCGCACGCGCGGCGAGCGCAATCAGCGGCTTTCGCTCGGGCGGCGTCTGTCGCAGCGCGAACAGGCGATCCTCACGCGCCAGCTCGCGAGCCTTTTGATCGCGGGCCTGCCGCTCGGCGAGACGCTCTCGGTGCTGACCGAACAGTCGGAGCGCGACTACATCCGCGAACTGATGGCCGCGATCCGCGCCGAAGTGCTCGGCGGGCATTCGTTCGCCAACGCGCTCGCGCAGCATCCGAAGGATTTCCCGGAGATCTATCGCGCGCTGGTTGCCGCGGGCGAACACACCGGCAAGCTCGGTCTCGTGCTTTCGCGTCTCGCGGATTACATCGAGCAGCGCAACGCGCTCAAGCAGAAGATCATCCTGGCGTTCACGTATCCGGGCATCGTCACGCTCATCGCGTTTGGCATCGTCACGTTCCTCTTGAGCTATGTCGTGCCGCAGGTCGTGAACGTGTTCGCGAGCACGAAGCAGCAATTGCCGTTTCTCACCGTCATGATGATGGCGCTGTCCGCCTTCGTCCGAAGCTACTGGTGGGCCGTGCTGATCGGCGTGGCCATTTTCGCGTGGCTCGTGAAGAGCATTCTCGCGCGGCCCGGCCCGCGCATGTCCTTCGACCGGTGGCTGCTCACGGCGCCGCTGATCGGCAAGCTGGTGCGCGGCTACAACACGGTGCGCTTCGCCAGCACGCTCGCCATTCTCACGGCGGCCGGCGTGCCGATCCTGCGCGCGCTGCAGGCCGCGGGCGAAACGCTGTCGAACACGGCGATGCGCAATAACGTCGACGACGCCATCGTGCGCGTGCGCGAAGGCTCGTCGCTGTCGCGCGCGCTCGGCAACACGCGCACATTCCCGCCGGTGCTCGTTCACCTGATCCGCTCGGGCGAAGCGACCGGCGACGTCACCACGATGCTCGACCGCGCCTCCGAAGGCGAAGCGCGCGAACTGGAACGCCGCACGATGTTCCTCACGAGCCTGCTTGAGCCGCTGCTCATTCTCGCGATGGGCGGCGTCGTGCTCGTGATCGTGCTCGCGGTGATGCTGCCGATCATCGAACTGAATAATCTGGTGCAGTGATGAACGTCCTTCAAACTCGCTTGCTGACGCTCGCCGCGCTCGCGCTTTTCTGCGTGACGCTGACGTACTGGATCGTCACGCTGACGTCGCGCGATACCACGCCGTTGCCCGCCGCAGCCGCGACGCGCGCGCCCTCGGTCGAGCAGGCCGCGACCATTTTCGGCGGGCGGCTGGAACGCCAGGCCAATTCGGACGTGCATCTGTTCGGCATTCTCGCGCTGCAGGGCGGCGCGGCGGCCATCGTGAGCTACGGCGGCGAGCCGGCGAAGGCCGTGTCGCTGGGCGGGCCGCTCACGCAGGGCGTGAAGCTCTCGGAAGTGCGCGCGCGCTCGATCATCATCGATCGCAATGGCGTGAAATCCGAAGTGTTCCTGCCGCAGAATCCGCCTGGGCCGACCGTCTGGGTGCGCTGAGCGCGACGCGATGACTCGCTCGCGCGTAGCGAGGCGAGCACGCGTCTAGAATGACCGGCGGTTTTTCCGTTCACAGCGGGCACGAGGCCCGCAAATGTACTTTTAATTCAAGAGGTAAGCAGTTATGCAACTGATGCAACGCCGCATCGAAACCAATCGGGCACGCCGCCAGGGCGGCTTCACGCTGATCGAAATCATGGTCGTGATCGCGATTCTCGGCATTCTCGCCGCGCTGATCGTGCCGAAGATCATGAGCCGTCCGGACGAGGCCCGCCGCGTCGCCGCGAAGCAGGACATCGGCACGATCATGCAGGCGATGAAGCTGTATCGCCTCGATAACGGCCGCTATCCGACGCAGGAGCAAGGCCTGCGCGCGCTGGTCGAAAAGCCTTCCACCGAGCCGGTGCCGAACAACTGGAAGGACGGCGGCTATCTGGAACGTCTGCCGGCCGATCCGTGGGGCGGACAGTATCAGTATCTGAATCCGGGCGTGCACGGCGAAATCGACGTGTTCAGCTACGGCGCGGATAACAAGGCGGGCGGCGACGGCAACGATGCCGACGTCGGCTCCTGGCAGTAAGCAGCAGGCTGCGGAAATCGTGAACGGGCATTTATCGGCGCGTCGTCAGGCAGGGTTCACGCTGCTGGAAATGCTCGTCGTGCTGGTGATCGCGGGTCTGCTCGTGTCGCTCGCGTCGCTGCAACTGACGCGCAACCCGCGCACCGACCTCAACGAGGAAGCGCAGCGTCTCGCGCTGCTGTTCGAATCGGCGGGGGACGAAGCGCAGGTGCGCGCACGGCCGATCGCGTGGCAGCCGCTCGACGGCGGCTTTCGCTTCGACATCCGCACGGAAGACGGCTGGCGTCCGCTGCGCGACGACCTATTGCGCGCGCGGCGCTGGGAAGGCGGCGTGACCGGCGTGACGATCCAGTTTCTCGATTCCGACAAATCCGTGAGCCGGCTCGTGTTCGGCACCGAAGCCATCGACACGCCGATGGAAATCACGCTGATCTCGGCGGCGGGCCGCGTGACCATCGTCGGCAGCGGCAACGGCCGCTTTCAGGTGCGATGATGCGCGCGCGCCGTTCACCTCAACGCGGCTTCACCATGATCGAAGTGCTGGTGGCGCTGGCGATCATCGGCGTGGCGCTCGCGGCGTCGATCCGCGCGGTCGGCTCGCTCGCGACGGGCGAAGCGGATTTGCACCGGCGGCTGCTCGCGGGCTGGAGCGCGGACAACGAACTCGCGCAATTGCGGCTCTCGCGCCAGTTTCCGCAGATCGGCTCGCGCACGTTCGACTGCTCGCAGGGCAATCTGAAGCTCATGTGCACGCAGCGCGTGAGTCAGACGCCGAACCCGATTTTCCGGCGCGTCGAGATGCTCGTCACGACGCCGGGCCGCTCGGGTTATCTGGCGCAAATGGTCACGGTGGTGGCGAATGAAACGAATCGCTCGCTCTGACCGGAACCGGACGCATCGACGGCAGCGCGGTTTCACGCTGCTCGAAATGCTGATCGCCATCGCGATTCTCGCGGTGATCGCCGTGTTGTCGTGGCGCGGGCTCGACTCGGTGATCCGCGCGCGCGCCACCATCGAGAATTCGATGGAAGACGAACGCATCGTCGCGCAGTTGTTCGACCAGATGCGCATCGACGCGCGCCAGGCCGCGACCGACGACGAAGCCGGCCAGCCCGCGGTGCAGATCGGCAACGGCTCGCTGCAGATCGTGCGCGGCGTGTTCGCACCCAACACCGCGCCGCGTCTGCAGGTGGTGCGCTATCGGCTGTCGAACGGGCGGATCGTGCGCTCGGCGTCGCCGCCGCTCGAAAACGTCGGTGAAGTGCGGCGCGCCTTGTCGTCGGGCGATTCGGCGGATGGCTGGAGCGCGATTCCGTTGATGGGCGGCGTGGCATCGCTCGCGACGCGCGTCTACATTCCCGAAAAAGGCTGGACGACGCGAATGACCGACGTGCTCTCGCAGATCAGGCAGAACGACAACAACCTGAAAGTGCCGCAACTGGGCAATGCGCCGCTCGCGCGCGCCGTTTCGGGCATTCAGGTCGCGGTCGGCGCGCGCAATCTGCAAGTGCCGATCACGCGCGTTTTTCTGGTCGGAGAATGACGATGCCAAAGCTCGGCCGGAACCGGAAGGAACGCGGCGTCGCGATCATCAGCGCGCTGCTGGTGGTGTCGCTCGCGGCGATTCTCGTGTCGGGCATGCTGTGGCGTCAGCAAGTGCAGATTCGCCGCATCGAAAATCAGCGGCTGCTCGCGCAGGCGCAATGGATTTCGCGCAGCGCGCTCGACTGGACGCGCCTCATCCTGCGCTCGGAAGCCGATACCTCGCCGACGGTCACGTATCTCGGCGGCGTGTGGGGCGTGCCGATCGCCAAGACGAAGCTCTCGGATTTTCTCGGGCAGATCGGCGAAGTGCGCGCGCAGCAGGGCGCATCGACGTATCTGTCCGGCTCGATCGAAGACGCGCAGGCGAAGTTCAACCTGCGCAATCTCGTATCGACGCCCACGCCCGGCGTGCTGACCATCAACGTCGAGCAGATTCAGGCGTTTCAGCGGCTGCTCGCGATGCTGGGCATCAACGGCTCGCTCGCGAAAACGGTGGCGTTGCAGATGCGCGCGGGCCTCGCGCGCTCCGCGACGCGTTTTCAGATGCAGACCGGCGTCGGCGGCACCACGAGTGCGACGGGCGCGGCGGGCGGCCAGAGCACCGCGGCGACGATCGCCGCGCTCGCGCAGGGCGGCGCTGCGGGCGGCGGCAACTTCACCGACGATCCCGGCCTCAAGGACACCGACGGCAACGCGCCCGTCGCGCCCTTGCAGATGATCAGCGTCGATTCGCTGCTCGACGTGCCGGGTTTTTCGGCGGAAGCGGTCGCGAAGCTCCGGCCGTTCGTCAACGTGCTGCCGACTTCGACGGCTGTGAACATGAACACCGCGCCCGCCGAAGTGATCGCGGCCGTGGTGCCGGGCATGAATCTGTCGCAGGCGCAGGCGTTCGTCGCGCGCCGCGAGACGGTGTTTTTTCACGACATCGGCAACGTGCAGCTCGCGCTGACCGGCGCGGGCGTCAAGACGGTGTCGATGGACCCGAACGAAATGGACGTCACCACGCGGTATTTCGTGATTCACGGACGCGTCGAGCATGAACGCGCGCAACTGGAGCGCACGACGCTCGTGTATCGCGATCCGACGACGCACACGACACGCATCGTATACACGCGCGACAGCCTGTAACGACGTGCCGCTGTCATTGATGAGAGGAAGTGGCCTTTGAGCACACTGATCGTTTTACTGCCGCCGCGCGATCCCGCGGTGCGCTCGGAAGAGTGGCATCTGCCGGATTTGCCGTTTCTGCTGCTCGACAAGCGCGGCGAGCCGCAGCGCGCCGGCCGCGCGGCCCTCGGGCTGTTGCCGCGCGCGAGTTCGACCGTGCTGATCGTCGCCGCGCGCGACACGCTGCTGCTCGCCGCGTCCGTGCCGCCGCTCAAGGGGCCGCGCTTGCGCCAGGCGCTGCCGAACGTCGTCGAGGATCAACTGATTCAGGACCCGCAGACGTGCCACATCGCGGTCGATCCGCTCGAACTCGCCGATGGCAAGCGCGTAGTCGCCGTGATCGATCGCGGCTGGTTCCGCTTCGTGCTCGGCGCGTTTTCGGGCGCGGGGCATCGCAACGTCAAGGCCGTGCCCGCGACGCGCTGCCTGCCCGTGCCGGCCGCCAGCGCTCCCGAAGAAGGCGAGCAAACGGCCGCGGCGCCGACGCCGTTCATCGCCGGGCTGTTCGGTCATGTCGTGTCGACCGCGCCCGCGCTGATCGGCGAGATGGCCGCGCCGTCGCCCGCCGCGTCCGGCACGCCGCGCATCGAGATCGCGATTGCGCGCGGCGAACGCGCGGCGCTCGGCGAAGGCCTCGCGCTGCCCGCCGATTCGATCGAAGCGACGCTGGCCGCGCTCGCGGGCGATCATCCCGCGACGCTGTATTCGCTCGTCGATCTGCCCGGCGACGAGCCGCGTCTGTCCGGCTCGCGCAATGCCGCGGCCGCTATCGCCGGCGCGCAGCCGATCGCCTTCGAAGCGCTCGCGCGCAACGCGCTTGCGAGCCGCTTCGATCTGTGCCAGTTCGAATTCGCCGCGCAGCCGTGGCGTCTCGACCGCGCGACCGTGCGCCGCCTGCGCGTGCCGATCGCGCTCGTGGCGGCGTCGGTCATCGTGTCGGTCATCGGCGTCAATGTGCAATGGCTGCAGCTCGCGCGCCAGCGGGACGCCATCAGCGCGCAGATGACCGAGCTTCTGCTCAACGCGTTCCCGAAGACGACCGTCGTGCTCGACGCGCCGGATCAGATGGCGCGCAACCTCGACCGGCTGCGCGTGGCGTCGGGTCAGTTGTCGCCGTCCGATTTCCTGTCGCTCGCCGATGGCCTCGCGCGCTCGCTCGGTCCCGTGCCGGTGAACGGCGTGGCGGGGCTCGACTATCGCGACCGGCATCTGGAAGTGACCTTCAAGCCGGAAACGAAGGTCGATCCCGATCTTTCGAGGCGTCTCGCGGCCAATGGCTTGAACGGGTCGATCGACAGCAACACCGGCAAATGGATGATCAGGAGCGGCCAATGAAAGCGGAAATCGGACGTTCGCTGTCGGAATTCTGGGAAGTGCGCACACCGCGCGAAAAGACGCTGCTGATGTGGGGCGGCATCGCGCTCGGCATCGCGCTGGTGTATCTCCTGCTGTGGGCGCCCGCGTACGAAGGCCGCGCGCGGCTGCGCCAGAGCTTGCCGGCAATGCAGCGCCAGCTCGCGACGATGAACGCGCAAGCCAACGAAGCGCGCTCGCTCGCGCCCGCCACGGAAGGCGTGATGCCGACCGGCGGCGCGCTGCGCGATGCGCTCGCCAAGTCGCTCGCGGACAACGGCATGCAGCCGACGCAGATTCAGGTGATCGGCGCGGCGGTGCAGATCCAGTTGAAGAACGCGTCGTTCCCGAACTGGACGATGTGGCTCGACGACGCGCGCAAGCAGTTCAAGGTGCAAGTGTCGGACGCGCGCGTCACGGCGCTCAAGCAGGACGGCCAGGTCGATCTGACCGCTTCGCTGCAACCGGCCGGCACGAAATGAGTTACTGGACGCGACGAATCCGGCTCGCCTTGCCGGCGATCTTCGTGATGCTGATATCGGTCGCGGGCACGCTGCTCGTGATGATGCCCGCCGCGTGGATCGTGCCGCAGTTCTCGAAGGCGACGGGCGGCCACGTGAATCTCGTCGATCCATCGGGATCGCTCTGGCAAGGCTCGGCCACGCTGATGCTCGCCGCGGGCAGCGACGGCGCAGGCGCGACGCTGCTGCCGGGGCGCATCGAATGGACGACGTCGTTCCTGCCGCTTTTCACCGGCCGCATCCACATGACGATGCGCCAGACGGACGCCATGCCCGATGCCGTGATTCTCGACGCCAGCCCGCGCGGCGCGACGCTCACGGCCGGACAGATTGCGGTGCCCGCGACGCTGCTCGCCGGTCTGGGCGCGCCGTTCAACACGCTGGATTTCGATGGCGCGGTGCGGCTCTCGTGGACCGAGTTCCGTTTGCTGAACCGCAACGCTTATGGACAAGTGGTCGTCACGCTTGACGACATGGCTTCGCGCGTCTCGCGCGTGAAGCCGCTCGGTTCATACCGCGTCGCGCTGCAGGCGCAGGGCGCGTCCGCGACGATCGATCTGACGACCAGCAAAGGCCCGCTGATGCTCAACGGCAACGGCTCGATCGCGCCGGAATCGACGTCGTTTCAGGGCACCGCGACCGCCGCGCCCGAACAGCGCGAGAATCTCGCGGGTCTCCTGAACCTGCTCGGCCGTCACACCGACCCGGATACGGTCGCGCTCACCTTCATGCGATAGCACTCAGCGGCTGGCGGTTTGCGCCGGACCCGAAGCGGGCGCGGGCGCTTCCACGCCGCCCGTCTCGCGATCCATCTGCGCGACGTCCCAGCCGCCGCCGAGCGCCTTCACCAGTCCCACCGACGACACCATGCGCTGCCCCGCGATATTCGCGAGCTTCTGCTGCGCGGTGAACGCCGTGGTTTGCGCGGTCAGCACGTTGATGAACGCGACCGTTCCCGCCTTGTACTGATTGTTGATGATCGCAAGCGCCTGCTGCGCGGACTCGACGGCCTGCTGTTGCACCACGATTTCCTTCTCCAGAATGCGCAGCGACGCGAGATTGTCTTCGACGTCCTGGAACGCGGTGAGCACCGTCTGCCGGTAGGTCGCGACGTTCTGGTCATAGGCGGCGCGCGCGGCTTCGGTGCGCGCGGCGCGCAGGCCGCCGTCGAAGATCGTCGCGGCGATGTCCGGTCCGAGCGTCCAGAAGCGCGACGGCGCACGCAGCAATTGCGACAGCACCGAGCTTTCGAAGCCGCCTTGCGCCGAGAGCGTGAGCGTGGGGAAATACGCGGCCATTTCGATGCCGATCTGCTCGTTCGCCGCCGCCGCCTTCCGCTCCGCCGAAGCGATATCGGGACGGCGCTCGAGAATCGCCGACGGCATTTGCACGGGCACGGTGGGCGGCGTCGCGTCGAGCGGGATCGGCGGAATCGAGAACGTCGACGCCGGCTCGCCGACGAGCACCGCAATCGCGTGCTCGAACTGCGCGCGGGCGACGCCGTTGTCGATGGCGGATGCCTGCGCGGATTGCAGCTGCGTTTGCGCCTGAATCACGTCCGAACGCGCGACGATGCCTTGCGCATACTGGTTCTGCGTGAGCTTGAGCGACTGCTGGTAAGCCGCGACGGTCTCGTCGAGGAGCTTTTGCTGGGCGTCCAGCGAGCGCAACTGGAAGTAGCTCTGCGCGAGCGTGGCCTGCGCGGAGAGACGCGCGTTGGCGAGATCGGCGGCGGCGCCCTGCTGGCCCGCCTTCTGACCGGCGACCGTGCGCGAGACGCTGCCCCACAGGTCCGGCTCCCAGCTCGCGTCGAGCGCGAGGCTGAACTGGTTGTTCACCGAGCCTTGCTGGCCGAAGCTGGAACTGCTGGTCGAGCGGTTGCCCGCGCCCGTTCCCGCGCGCGACGCCGACGCCGACGCGCCGATTACCGGGAAATAGGCCGCGCGCGCTTCGCCGACGAGCGCGCGCGCCTGCCGGTAAGCCGCCGCGAACTGCGCGATGCTCTGGTTCGACTGATTCAATTGCGCTTCAAGATCGTCGAGGCGCGTGTCGTTGTAGATGGTCCACCACGCGCCGCGGTCGGTCTGGTCGGCGGGCTGCGCGACCTTCCAGCCATCGGGCGCTTCCTTGTAGCTGGCCGGAACGGCGGTGGCGGGGCGCTGATAGTCGGGCCCGACGGCGCAGCCCGCGATGAACATCGCGAGCACGGCGGCAGTCAGGCAGCGCATGGCGGCGGGAGCGGAGGCGGGAAGGGCGGGGCGATACGGCATCTGCTTGTCGGAATTCCTGTCGGCGCGGCTCCGATCGATGCGACGGAGGGCGAAGCCGAGATGGTAACGGAACGCGGCGCGCGCCGATGTGAGGCGCGCGTCAGGCAGACGTTAGCGTAACGGGCTCGCCGTAAGGCGGGTGTTACGCGGCAGGACGTATCGGTTACGACGCGTTACGGCGCGCCGTCCGTGCACGGCGGGCGAAGCAGCGGCCGCGCGGATGCCTGCTTGGACCCGGCAGCGGAGGCCGAATTGCGCCGCCGATGCCGGTTCTCGAACCATCCCATGCCCAGCACCGCGAACGATCCGCCCGGCAGCAGGAACACGATCACATACAACGCGAGTTTCCAGGAACTCAACTTCGCCGGGACGAAGTGACGGGAAGCGTTGGCGATCATGCTGCCGATAGGGCCGATGCGTCGGCGGGCGGTGCGGGCAAAGCGGGTCATGGGTGGGTCCTTCGGGCGTCGAAACGACGCGGCTGGCGATCAGAACATGGTTGCGGGCGGCGCATCGTGCGCGTAACTCGTTGCATAGAATAATATTGACTGAGCAACTACTTTTCAAGATACTGCTGATTGCTTTTCAGCAGTTGTTGCCTTTGCGAAACGCGACCGAGTGTCGCAAGCGTGCATCATCCGTACGATTGACGTGGCATGAACAGCGAACCGCTTTACGATCCCGACACGATTCAACTCGAAACCAGCCTCGGCTACTATCTCGCCAAGGCGCGCAACGTGCTCGTCATGCGAACCGATCAGGCGCTCAAACCGCTCGATCTGACGTCGCCGCAAATCGGCGTGATCATGATGCTGGCGTCGGGGCGGGCGCGCACGCCGCTGGAGTTGTCGCGCGAGATGTCCTACGACAGCGGATCGATGACGCGTATGCTCGACCGGCTCGAGAAGAAGGGTTTCGTCAGCCGCGCGCGCAGCGAGGCTGACCGGCGCATCGTCGAACTGAGTCTGACGGCGCGCGGGCGCGATGCGGCGAGCCGTCTTCCCGCCATCGGCGCGGCGATGCTCAACGAGCAGTTGCACGGTTTCAGCCGCGCCGAGCTGGATCTGCTGATCGCGATGCTCGCGCGCATCATCGGCAATACGCCGATGGCGGACTGCGCGCCCTGCGGGATAGACGAAGAACCATCTGATTAATCCGAGAAACCAGGCAATTCTTTGCGCCATATTCACTGCCTGAGCAGAGAATGCCCCGACAAGAAAACGCTCGCGCGTAACGCGCGCTTCGAGCACCGGAGAACCGAACATGTCCGCATCCACGACGAGCGCGCCCGCCTCGCCGCCCGCACCGTTACCGCTCAAGGGCGGCATCCTCGCCTTGCTCACGATGGGCCTCGCCCTCGGCACCTTCATGGAGGTGCTCGACACGTCGATCGCGAACGTCGCCGTTCCGACCATCTCCGGCAGCCTCGGCGTCGCGACGAGCGAAGGCACGTGGGTCATTTCGTCGTATTCGGTCGCGTCCGCGATTGCGGTGCCGCTGACCGGCTGGCTCGCGCGGCGCGTCGGCGAGGTCAAACTGTTCACGATCTCCGTGCTGCTGTTCTCGATCGCCTCCGCGCTGTGCGGGCTCGCGCACAACTTCGAATCGCTGATTGCGTTCCGGCTGTTGCAAGGCCTCGTCTCCGGCCCGATGGTCCCGCTCTCGCAAACCATCCTCATGCGCAGCTATCCGCCCGAAAAACGTGGCCTCGCGCTCGGTCTCTGGGCGATGACCGTGATCGTCGCGCCGATCTTCGGCCCCGTGATGGGCGGCTACATCACCGATAACTTCACCTGGCCGTGGATCTTCTACATCAACGTGCCGATCGGGATGTTTTCGGCGGCGATCGCGTATTTCCTCCTGCGCGGCCACGAAACCAAGACCACGCAGCAGCGCATCGACGCCGTCGGCCTTGCGCTGCTCGTGATCGGCGTCGCGTGTTTGCAGATGATGCTCGACCTCGGCAAGGATCACGACTGGTTCAGCTCGAACCTCATCGTGACGCTGGCGATCGTCTCGGCGGTGTCGCTCGCCTTCATGTTCGCGTGGGAGTTGACCGAGAAGGAACCGGTGATCGACCTCTCGCTGTTCCGCGACCGCAATTTTGCGATGGGCGTGCTCATCACGTCGCTCGGCTTTCTCGCGTTCTTCGGCTCGGTGGTCGTGCTGCCGCTCTGGCTGCAAACCGTGCTGGGCTACACGCCGTGGCTCGCGGGTCTCGCGACCGCGCCGGTCGGCATTCTCGCGCTGGTGCTGTCGCCGCTCATCGGGCAGAACATGCATCGGCTCAATCTGCGGGTGATCGCGAGTTTCGCGTTCATCACGTTTGCGTTCGTGTCGCACTGGAACTCGACGTTCACGCTCGACACGCCGTTCCACGAGATCATCTATCCGCGTCTGATTCAGGGCATCGGCGTCGCGTGCTTCTTCGTGCCGATGACGACGATCACGCTCTCCAGCGTTTCCGACGAACGGCTCGCGGGCGCGGCGGGGCTGTCGAACTTTCTGCGCACCTTGTCGGGCGCGATCGGCACGGCGGTGAGCACGACCTTCTGGGAGAACGGCATGATCCGCCATCACGCGCGTCTCACCGAATCCGTGACGCCGTATTCGGCGGGCACGACGGCCTATTCGGATCTGCTTTCAGGACTGGGACTGTCGGGACAGGCGCTGACGGCGCAACTGGATCGCGTCGTGTCGGCGCAGGCGTACATGATGTCGACCAACGACTTCTTCCGCATCTCCTTCTATGCGTTTCTCGTGCTGGCGGCGATGGTCTGGCTGACGCGGCCGAAGAAGGGCGCGTCAGCCTCGATGGGACATTGATCCGGCGTCACTGCGGCGCGAGCGGCGTGACCGACTGGCCCGGCTGGCTTTCCAGATTGAGCGGGGCGGGCTGATCGAGCGGGCTGACCTGCACGCCGCCCGGAGCCGGCGCGGGCGCGACGGGCGAAACGCCGGCCTGCGGCGTCGCCGTCTTGCGAAGCCCCGGACCGTTGCGCACGAACTGCTTGAAGTCCGCGCCCGCCTGCCACGGATTCGGCTCGCAGCCGAGCGGATGCTCGCAGTGCGCCGCGAAGCCGATGGTCGCGGTGCCTTCGTTGGTCGGCGTCTTCGTGATCTGATACGCGAGCGCGCGCTTGCCGCTCGACGGTCCCGCCGTCTGGATGATCGAATCCGTGATGGTCTGGAGCTTGTACTCCGAGTGGTTCGTCACCCAGACTTGCGCGCGCGCCCACCAGGCGTCGCATTCGGCCTTGCTCATGCACGTGAGCGGCGCGGTGGCCTGTTCCATCGTCGTGCTGCTGACCTGGTCCTGCACCGCGCAGCCGCTCAACACTGCGAGCGACGCGGCCCCCAGCGCGGCCGCGCCGAAGAACTTCTTAATCATTGCTCCCCCGATCGTCGAAAAACTCGGCAACATTTTGACCTCACTCAGCCGATGATGTTGCGGTGCGTTTCCCACTGTTGCACAACCGGAAAAACTTGCCGTTCGCGAAAACCGCGAGCGCGGAAAAATCTGCGTCAGGCGCTCGCGGCGTTCAGTTTGTAGACCTGATAAGCGGCAACGAAGGCATCGAAGGTTTCGGTGTCGCGGCTTTCGACCACCGTCTGCTCGACGAGCGATTTCGCGGCGAGCTCTTCCATCGCGCGCTCTTCGTCCACGGAAAGCGGACGCGCGCGAAAGTCTTCCGCGTGACGCGTGCTGAGTTCGAGCGCGAAGTCGTCGAAAGACTGGTGCTGCTCGCGCATGATTTGAAGCACGCGGGCCGACGGCGTGAGCGACGCATCCGCGATGCGCGGCCGCAGCGCTGCGAGCGCGCGCGAGTGGTCGTCGTGGCCGTGGAGTGCATCGAGCGTCTTCGCGACGGGCGCGATGGCATCGAAGAGTTCTTCGGCCCATTGCCGCATCGGCACGCTCGCGCCGTCGCGCTGAAGCGCAAGACCCGGTTTGCGTCCTTCCTTCGCCACCGCGCTGAAATTGCCATTCGCCTCGATGCTCGCCTCGCGCGGCAAGAGCGGGCTGTCTTCGAGTGCGCAATACAGCAGATACGCATCGAGAAAGCGCGCGGTTTCGAGCGAAATGCCGGTCGGCACGAACGGATCGATGTCGAGGCAGCGCACTTCGATGTACTGCACGCCGCGCTCGGCCAGCGCATGCAGCGGACGTTCGCCCGAGTGCGTGATGCGCTTCGGACGGATCGTCGAGTAGAACTCGTTTTCGATCTGCAGGACGTTGGTGTTGATCTGCACCCACTCGCCGTCGCGCTGCGTGCCGATGGCTTCGTAGGGCGCGTAAGGCTGGCTCACCGCTTTGGCGAGCACGTCGAGATAGGCGTCGAGGTCGTCGTAGCTCGGCAGCAGGTCCGCCTGCGCCGGATTGTTCGTGTAGCCGAGATCGCTCATGCGCAGGCTGGTCGCGTGCGGCAGATAGAACGTGTCGGCGTCGAACGATTCGAGATGATGCGCCTTGCCTTCGACAAAGCGCTTGTTCAGCGCCGGCGACGCGCCGAACAGATACATCAGCAGCCAACTCGTGCGGCGGAAATTGCGGATCAGCGCGAAGTAGCGTTCCGACTGGAAGTCCTGCGCCGACAGCGTGCTCGTGTTGTCGAGCGCCTGCCACGCGCGCCACACCGCTTCGTTGAGCGAATAGTTGTAGTGGATGCCGGCGATGCATTGCATCGTGCGGCCATAACGCAGCGCGAGCCCGCGCCGGTACACCGTCTTCAGCGTGCCGATGTTCGACGTGCCGTAATAGCCGAACGGAATTTCGTCCTCCGGCGGCAGCGAATTGGGCATCGAGTTATTCCAGAGCAACTCGTCGCCCATGTGCGCGTACGCGAAACGATGCAGCGTATCGAGCGAATCGAGCGTCACCGCGACATCCGATTCGGCCGGCGTGATGAGCTCGACGAGCGCCTCGGAGTAATCGGTCGTGATGAGCGGATGCGTCAGCGCCGATCCGAACGCGCGCGGATGCGGCGTCATCGCGAGCTTGCCGTGCGGCGTCACGCGCAGGCTTTCTTTTTCGATGCCGCGCAAGCCGTGGCGCAACGCGTCGGCGTGCGGGCCCGACGCGAGCGCGGCAAGCCTGCGCTCGAATGCGCCGGCCTTGGGGTGTGCGGGATTCTTGTTTGACATTGAAGCGTTCTGCGAGGAGCGCGAGCGGCGTGCGCGCGGTCGTATTTTTAGGGTAGCGGGCACTTTAACATTTCGGTGTCAGGCGCGCTTGCACCCAGAAACAGCAAGGGTTTGCGGGCTTTTCAGGAGATTTGCCGGAGCCGCTGTGAACGGCTCGCGAGGGATGGGAAGCGCTCGCGCGTCGCGATGACGGCGAGCGTTCGGGCGTCAGGCAACCTTGTCGGATTCGCGGTGCGCGCGCTCCGTTTCGAGCAGCACTTCCTTGCGCGGCGCGCCCCAGCGATAACCCGCGATCGCACCGTCCTTGCCAATCACGCGATGACACGGAATCGCGAGCGCGACCGGATTCGATGCGCACGCATTCGCGACCGCCCGCACCGCGCGCGGCGAGCCGAGCGACTCGGCAATCTCCGTGTAACTGCGCGTCTGACCGTACGGGATGCGCCGCAACGCGTCCCACACGCGCCGCTGAAACGCGGTCGCGCCGATGTCGAGCGGCAAGTCGACGCGCTCGCGCGTGCCTTGCAGATACGCGCGAACCTGCGCGATGAACGGCTCCATGCTCGCGGCGTCCTCGACGCGCCTGGCTTGCGCGAAATCGGCGGCAAGCTGCTCGACGAGCGCGGGCGCTTCGTCGCCGAACGCGATCTTGCACACGCCTTTGTCCGTCGCAGCGACGAGCACGGCGCCGAGCGGGGTATCGGCGGTGGCGTAGCGCACCGTGAGGCCCGCGCCCCCGCGCTTGTACTCGGACGGCGTCATGCCAAGCTCGGCGGGCACCGCTTCGTACATGCGCGACGGCGAGCCGAATCCGGCGTCGTGCGTCGCGCGCGTGACATCGCGGCCGCGCTGCAACGCGTCGCGCAGCACGCCCGCGCGCTGCGCCGCCTGATACTGCCGCGGCGAAATGCCGACGATCCGCGAGAACAGCCGTTGCAGATGAAACGGGCTCACGTGGACGGCTTCGCTCAACTGCGCGAGCGTCATGCGTTGTTGCGGATCGGCGTCGAGCACCTTGCAGGCGCGCTCGACGATGGCGAGCTCGCGCGGCAGGCTCGTCGGCTGGCAGCGTTTGCACGGGCGATAACCGGCGTGCTCGGCGGCATCGGTCGTCGCAAAGAATTCGACGTTCTCGCGGCGCGGCGCCCGCGACGCGCACGATGGCCGGCAGAACACGCCGGTCGTGCGCACGGCGAAGAAGAAGGCGCCGTCGGCGCGCGGGTCGCGGTCCTGGACGGCCTGCCAGCGGCCTTCGTCGGAAGCGAAAGTGGGGTTCAATGCGGTTTTCATGACGACCTCGATGGCTCGTGGGTACGGGACCACTGTAGAGCCGCGCTATCGAGGTTACGCGCCGATTCTTGCGGTGTCATCGCTAGGCAAAATCCGAAAAGTGACGCGCAGATACCACACCTCGACGCTATAGGGGTTTTTACTAAAATTTCTATTGCGTCGCATCAAGCGCCTGTGTATAGTTGGAACTGTCTCCTCCATGTCTCCTCCTGATATGGATTCAGCCCGCCCACCTAGGCGGGCTTTTTTTCGCCTGTACGAAACGCGAGGGCGTAAAAAAACCGGGCGGCGACGCCCGGTTCCGTGTGCACGCTGCCGATGCCGTTACAGCACGTAGCGGGACAGATCTTCGTCCTGCGCCACTTCGCCGAGCGCGCGGTCCACGTACGCCGCGTCGATGCGCACCGGCTGGCCCGCATGATTGCCCGCCGCGAACGACACTTCCTCCAGCAGCTTTTCGATCACCGTGTACAAGCGCCGCGCGCCGATGTTCTCGGTCTTTTCGTTGACCGAGTACGCGACTTCCGCCAGACGCCGGATGCCGTCCTGCGCGAAATCCAGATCGACGCCTTCCGTCGCGAGCAGCGCCTTGTACTGCTTGACGAGGCTTGCGTCGGTCGCATTCAGGATCGCTTCGAAGTCCTCGACCGACAGCGAATCCAGTTCCACGCGAATCGGGAAACGCCCTTGCAGTTCGGGAATCAGATCGCTCGGCTTGGCGAGATGAAACGCGCCGCTCGCGATGAACAGGATGTGATCGGTCTTGATCATCCCGTATTTCGTGTTGATGGTCGTGCCTTCGACGAGCGGCAGCAGGTCGCGCTGCACGCCCGCGCGCGACACTTCGGCCCCGCCGGTTTCGCTGCGCGACGCGATCTTGTCGATCTCGTCCAGGAACACGATGCCGTTTTGCTCCACGTTCTGCACCGCGCGGCTCTTGACCTCTTCGTCGTTGAGCATCTTGCCGGCTTCTTCGTCGGTGAGCAGCTTGAGCGCTTCCTTGACCTTCACCTTGCGGCGCGTCTTCTTGCCGCCGCCGATATTCGCGAACATCGAGCGAATCTGCTCGGTCATGTCTTCCATGCCCGGCGGCCCCATGATGTCCATGCCGGCCTGCGGCATTTCCACGTCGAGCTCGATTTCCTTGTCGTCGAGCGCGCCTTCGCGCAGACGCTTGCGGAAGGTCTGGCGCGTCGCGTTGTCGCCTTCAGCCGGCACGCTGTCGGACGATGCGCTGAAGCCGACCGGCCGCGCCGTCGGCAGCAGGATATCGAGAATGCGGTCCTCGGCGCGGTCTTCCGCCTTCGTGCGCACCTTCTTCATCTCGGATTCGCGCGTCTGCTTGACCGAAATTTCGATCAGATCGCGCACGATGCTGTCGACATCGCGGCCCACATAGCCGACTTCCGTGAACTTCGTGGCTTCGATCTTGATGAACGGCGCGTCCGCGAGCTTCGCGAGACGCCGCGCGATCTCGGTCTTGCCGACGCCCGTCGGCCCGATCATCAGAATGTTCTTCGGCGTGATTTCCTGGCGCAGCGGCTCGGCGACCTGCTGACGGCGCCAGCGGTTGCGCAGCGCGACAGCCACGGCCTTTTTCGCGCGGCCCTGGCCGATGATGTGCTTGTCCAGTTCGGAGACGATTTCGGAGGGAGTCATGGTGGTCATCGCTGGGTTCCTTTACTCGATCGTCTCGATGACGCGATTGTGGTTCGTGTAGATGCACATGTCGCCGGCGATGGTGAGCGCCTTTTCGACGATATCGCGCGGAGCGAGGTCGGTGTTCTCGATGAGCGCCTGCGCCGCTGCCTGCGCATACGCGCCGCCCGAGCCGATCGCGGCGATGCCGTGTTCGGGATCGAGCACGTCGCCGTTGCCGGTGATGACGAGCGTCGTGTCCTTGTCCGCCGTGATCAGCATGGCTTCGAGCCGGCGCAGCATGCGGTCCGTGCGCCAGTCCTTCGCCAGTTCGACGGCGGCGCGCGTCAGGTTGCCCTGATGCTTTTCGAGTTTCGCCTCGAAGCGGTCGAGCAGCGAGAACGCGTCGGCGGTGCCGCCCGCGAAGCCGACCAGCACCTTGCCGCCATAGATGCGGCGCACTTTCTTCGCGCCCCCTTTCATGACGATGTTGCCGAGCGTCACCTGACCATCGCCGCCCAGCGCGACTTTGCCGTCGCGGCGCACGGAGACGATGGTCGTGCCGTGAAATTGTTCCATGTGCGTTCCTTGGATAAACAGACGATGCGTGGCGATGAAAGTCCGCCGCGCAGTCGAGAATTCGATGGAGTGCACGGCGCGGGGTTCCGCCCGGCCTAAGGCTTCGGGCGGACGGCGCCGCGCTCGCGCCCGCCGCATTGATGCTTTTGCGGGGCGCGTCCGGCTCATTTTAGGGCGATGGAAGATTTATCAAGGCGTAGGCCGCCGATGCTTCGCCCGAGGCCCACGAAAAACACGCCAGAAAAGCAAAAAGGCACACGTCGATGTGTGCCTTTCCCTTGATGCGACTGCCTTCGCGCAGCTTTTTGCGGCGGCGTCTTCCCCGTGGCGGGCGATCCCGCACGACGCCGGCCGGCGGCGAGATCAGTCGCCGAACAGCTTCTGACGCAGTTCGCGGCGTTCCTGAGCTTCGAGCGAGAGCGTGGCCGTCGGGCGCGCGAGCAGGCGCGGAATGCCGATCGGTTCGCCGGTCTCTTCGCACCAGCCGTAGTCGCCGGACTCGATGCGCGCGAGAGACTGCTGCACCTTCTTCAGAAGCTTGCGCTCGCGGTCGCGCGTGCGCAGTTCCAGTGCGTGCTCTTCCTCGATGGTCGCGCGATCCGCCGGGTCCGGCACGATCACCGTTTCCCGCAGATTTTCGGTCGTCTGGCCGGCATTCTTCAGAATGTCCGCTTGCAACTGTTCGAGCCGGTTCTTGAAGAAGGCGAGTTGATCCTCGTTCATGTAGTCCTTCTCGCTCATCTTCAGGATTTCGGCTTCGGTCAAGAGTTTCGTTGTCATCTGCTTGCTTCTTCAATGTAGGGCGATGTCTTCGCAACGCCCGCACTTGCGTTACCCGCATGCAGCGCATCGGTACGCGGTGCTGCGCGACACGCCGATGCGGGGCCGAACTCCTCTGGAAACCGATATTGGATGATGCTCCGGACAGGCCCAGGCGGTTTTCGCATGGCCCTGGAATTCCGGCCCCGGTGCTTTGACTTGATTTGCCTTCCCCCGGCAAATCGAGGCATCGTCCCGACGGGACATCCCTTCTCCTAAACATCCCGCGGACGAGCCCGAAGACGCGCCATCAGCGGAACTGCCCTTCTCCAGTGGGGCTGTATTGTAACTGAACCGCAATTTCCGACGAAACCCACGGAAAACCCTGTCAATTCGCGCCGGAATTTCAAAAATATAACGCCTGGACGTGCAAAAAGCGATGTCGGTTCGTGGGCGCGGCTACATACGCGCATCGAAAGTCCGATCGTGAAAAACGCCGCGCACGAACGACTCGCGGCGGCGTTTTGTTCCTGCGTGCGACTTTGCTCCCGCGCGAGTCGCACAATTCAAGCGAGATGCGTGCCGGATTTACTTCACGAGGCAGGCGTCGAGTCCGTCGGTGATCAGGTCTTTCGGCAGCTCGATGCCGATGAACACCATCTTGCTGTTCTTCTTCTCGATCGGCATCCATTTGCCGGCCAGGTCGCTGCCCATCATCTGATGCACGCCCTGGAACACGACCTTGCGATCGACGCCCTTCATGTAAAGCACGCCCTTGTAGCGCAAGAGGCGCTCGCCATAGATCTGCAGAATGCCGCCGAGGAAATCTTCGAGGCGGTTCGGATCGAACGGCTTGTCGCTGCGGTACACGAACGACTTGATCTTGTCGTCGTGATGCGCGTGATGATGGTGATGTCCGTGCTCGTGATCATGACTGTGATCGTGGCCGCAGGTCGAATGATCGTGGTCGTGCTCATGGTCGTGGCCATGCGCATGGTCGTGATCGTGATCGTCTTCCGCGAGGAAATCCGGATCGATCTCGAGCTTCGAATTCAGGTTGAAACCGCGCAGATCGAAGATTTCCTTGATGTCCGCATCGCCGAAATTCACGACCTTGATCGCCGCGCGCGGGTTCATGTGCAGCAGGCGATGCTTGAGCGCGTCGAGTTCGTCGGCGGAAACGAGATCGGACTTCGTGACGAACAGGCGGTCCGCGAAACCGACCTGACGTTGCACGACTTCGTGCTGATCCAGTTGCGAATCGGCGTGTTTCGCGTCGACCAGGGTGATGATCGCGTCGAGCAGGAATTCGTCAGCGACGGTGTTGTCCATGAAAAACGTCTGCGCGACCGGGCCCGGATTCGCGAGACCGGTCGTTTCGATCACCACGCGGTCGAACTGGAGCGTGCCCGCTTTGTTGCGGTTCGCGAGGTCTTCGAGCGCGCGCGCCAGATCGCCGCGGATCGTGCAGCAGATGCAGCCGTTGCTCATCTGGATGATCTGCTCGTTCGTTTCCTGCACGAGGATTTCGTTGTCGATGTTCTCTTCGCCGAACTCGTTCTCGATCACGGCGATCTTCATGCCGTGCTGCTCGTTCAGGATGCGCTTGAGCAGCGTGGTCTTGCCGCTGCCCAGAAAGCCGGTCAGGATGGTTACGGGAATCATGGTGTCGCCTGTGTCCTTGTCTGTGCGCTGAATCGATTATTGAAACATATTTGTCAAGCCGGTGCCGCTCGCGCCGTTCGCGCGGGAATTCCGCGTACTTTGGGCCGGTCACGCGATTTGCAACAGCAGCCCTTTCAGGTATTCGCCTTCCGGAAACGCCGTCAGCAGCGGATGATCGACGCCCGCGCCGAGGCGCTTGAGAATCCGCGCATCGACGCGCGCGTCCGCCGCCGCGCCCGCGACGATCTTCTGGAACAGATCCGCATCGATCGCGCCTGAGCACGAATACGTGAAGAGCAGCCCGCCCGGACGCAGCAGCTTGAAACCGCTCAGATTGATGTCCTTGTACGCCCGCGCGGCGCGATCGACGGTTTCCTTCGACGGCGCGAACTTCGGCGGATCGAGCACGATCAGGTCGAAGCGCTGGCCTTCGTCGTAGAGGCGGCGCAGCGTCTTGAAGGCATCGGCGTCGAGCCAGTCGGCTTTGTCCGCGTCGAAACCGTTCGCCTTGACGTTCTCGCGCGCGAGCGCGAGCGCATCGCCGGACGAATCCACGGACACGACGCGCGTCGCGCCGCCTTTCAACGCGGCGAGCGAAAAACCGCCCGTGTAGCAGAAGCAGTTCAGCACGTCGCGGCCGGCGGCGTACTGCGCGACGAGCACGCGGTTGTCGCGCTGATCGACGTAAAAGCCCGTCTTGTGGCCGTTTCTCACATCGACGTGATGCCGCACGCCGCATTCGTCCACGATGAACGTCTCGGGCGGCGCGTCGCCCGCGAGCACGCCCGTCGTCTGTTCGAGGCCTTCCTTCTGGCGGATCGAGACATCCGAGCGCTCGTAGACGTTCGGGCAGCCGGTCGCGGCAATCAGCGCCTGCACGATGGCCTCTTTCCACGCTTCGACGCCCGTCGCCATGAACTGGCAGACGAGTTGCGCGTGCGTGCCGTCGTCCGCGACGTAGTAATCGACGATCAGGCCGGGCAGGCCGTCCGCCTCGCCGAAGACGAGACGCGTGGCGCCGGTGCCTTTCACCATCGTCTGCCGGTGCGCGACCGCGCGCTGCACGCGCCGCTTGAAGAACGCGTGATCGATCGGCTCGGCTTCGTCGAACGACCAGACGCGCGCGCGAATCTGCGAGTGCGGACTGTACGAGGCGCGCGCGAGAAAGCGCCCATCGGCGGCGCGCACGACGACGGTCGCGCCCGCTGCGGGATCGCCGTCGATGCGCGCGATGGCGTTGGCGTAAATCCACGGATGGCGGCGAACGAGCGACTTGTCCTTCGCCGGTTTGAGCGTGATGGTGTTCATTGCAATCCGGAAGCGGCGCCGACGACAGACCGAAAACGGCGCTCGCGCAAGTTAATCGCGCTTTTTCGCGCGCGGGTGCGCCGCATCGTAGACGCGGGCGAGATGTTGAAAATCGAGCGAGGTGTACACCTGCGTGGCCGTGATGCTCGCGTGGCCGAGCAGTTCCTGCACCGCACGCAGATCGCCGCTCGATTGCAGCACGTGCGTGGCGAACGAATGGCGCAGCACGTGGGGATGCACGTTCGACGGAATGCCCGCCAGCAGCGCGAGCCGTTTCACGCGCTCGCGCACCACGCCGGGCGACATGCGGTTGCCGCGCACCGAGAGGAAAAGCGCCTGGGCGTCGAGCTTGACGAACTCGCCGCGCACCGCGATCCACGCGCGCAATGCGTCGATCGCCTTGCTGCCGACCGGAACCTTGCGCTCGCGGCTGCCTTTGCCGCGAACGTGAACTTCGGCGTTCTCGATATCGAGCCAGCTGACCGATTTCTCGAAATGGCGAACGTCGAGGCTTACCAGTTCCGCGAGCCGCAAGCCCGACGAATAGAACAGTTCGAGGATCGCCTGATCGCGCAGCCCTTCGGTCGTATCGGCGCGCGGCGCGTCCATCAGTTGTTGCGCGTGATCGACGGAAAGCGCCTTCGGCAATGTCTTCTCGCGCTTGGGCGCGCGCACCGTCGCGACCGGATTCGCCGGCAACTCGATGCGCTCGGCGAGCCATCGATAAAACGCGCGCCATGCCGACAGCCGATGCGCGATCGAGCGCGACGACAACCCCGCCGCGTGCGCGCGCACGACCGCGCCGCGAATATCCGTCGCGGTCAGCGTTTCGAGCGGACGGTCTTTCGCGAGCGCGCGCAGTTCGCTGAGTTCGTGCGTGTAGCCGCGCAGCGTATGCTCCGACAGATGCCGCTGATGCTCCAGCATCGCGAGATAGTCGGCGATCGCATCCGCGGAGGGCACTACCTTCGGGGCGTCGGCGGCGGCGTTCATGTTCAGTGCGGCAGCAGGCGCGACAGCGCCGCGCTCGCGAGCGCGCCGATCTGCGTGAGGAAGTCGGTCGCCATGCCGTCGTGAAAGCGGCGCGGATCGGGCGAGCCCATCACGAGCAGGCCGAAGCTCGGCGCATCCGGGCCGGCCTGCGGGTCGCGCAGCGCGATCAGCGAAACGGACTCGACCTTGCGATCGATGTCCGACGGACCATCGCTCGGCGCGACCGTCGCCGATGCCGAGTTCGCGGCGCCCAGCCATTGCGCGGCCGCGAAGCCCGTGTTCACGCCGCAATACGGCGCGGCGAGGCTGCTCGTGAAAATGCGCACTTCCTCGCCGACCTGACGCGCGAAATCCGCCTGCCGATACGCTTCGTCGATATCCCACACGCGCAGCGCGGCATGCGGCACGTCGAAGACTTCGCACAGGCCTTTGCTGATCGTCGCGGGCAGCGCGTACGGATCGCGCTGCGCGATCACGCGCACGGTCCAGCGGTTGAACTTGGACGAGATGCTGTCGTTTTCGTGGCCGTAGCGCAGCAGTTCGGCGAGACGGCGTTCGAGCTGCTTGTTCTTGTCGCGCAGCATTTCCATCTGACGCTCTTGCAGCGACACGGCCGCCTTGCCGTGCGGATTCGAGAGCCGGATGGCGCCGAGCAGCTCCGCGTGCTCGGCGAAGAAATCGGGGTTGTCGAGCAGGTAGTCGGCGACTTCGCGTGGATTCATGATGACGTGGTTGCGTTTAAACGATGCGATCGAGCTCGATTTCGCCTTCGAACACGGTCGCGGCGGGGCCGGCCATGAAAAGCGCGGCGGATTCGTCGCGCGCGCCGTCCCAGGAAATCGTGAGCGTGCCGCCGTGCGTATGAACGCGCACGGGCGAATCGAGCAGACCGCGGCGGATGCCCGCGGCCACCGCCGCGCACGCGCCCGTGCCGCACGCGAGCGTTTCGCCCGCGCCGCGCTCGTAGACGCGCAGCTTGACCGTCTGACGATCGACGATCTGCATGAAACCCGCGTTCACGCGCTTCGGAAAGCGCGCGTGACGCTCGATCAGCGGACCTTCGGTCAGCACCGGATACGCTTCCACGTCTTCGACGGTCTGCACGGCGTGCGGATTGCCCATCGAGACGGCCGAAATCCAGCGCGTCTCTGCGCTCACGTCGAGCGGCCAGAGCGTGTCGTGGCCTTGGCGACGCCCTTCGAGTGCTTGCGCGTCGAACGGGACGTGCGGCGGATCGAACACCGGCGTGCTCATGTCGACGACGACTTCGCCGTTCTCCTGCACCGACAGCGTGATGACGCCGTTTTGCACCTGCACGCGCACGCTCGACGCGTTTGTCAGACCGCGATCGCGCACGAACTTCACGAAGCAGCGCGCGCCGTTGCCGCAGTGCTCGACCTCGCCGCCATCGCAATTGAAGATGCGGTATTTGAAGTCGACGCCTTCGATCGTCGGCTTTTCCACGAGCAGCAGTTGATCCGCGCCGACGCCGAAATGACGGTTCGCGAGCGCGCGCACCTGTTCCGCGCTGAGATCGAGCGCCTGCGAGTAGCCGTCGAGCACGACGAAGTCGTTGCCCGCGCCTTGCATCTTGGTGAATTTGAGTTTCATGGCCGCTATTGTATGTGACCTGCGGCGCGGGATTTCGCGCCGCTTGCGCGTCGATCGGGCCTCAATAAAACCCCGGCTCGCCGGGCGGCCGCGTCTTGAAGCGCTTGTGAACCCAATAGTATTGCTCCGGCATGTGCGGAATCTGCTCTTCGAGAAACGCGTTCATGCGGCGCGCATCGGCTTCGTCGTCGCCGGTGGGGTAGTTCTCCCACGGCTCGAAAATCTTCAGCCGATACCCCTTGTAGTTCGGCAGCACCTCGCCGATGAACGGCACGAGCTGCGCCTTGCCCGTTTTCGCGAGCCGGCCGACGGCCGTCAGCGTGCAGGTGGGAATGCCAAAGAACGGCACGAACGTGGAGTTGCGCATGCCGTAATCCATGTCCGCGCCGAGCATCACCGGCTTGCGGTCGCGCAGCCAGCGCAGCACGATGCGCGCGCTGTCGGCGCGGCTCGCCATGTCGGCGCCGAAGCGGGCGCGCTGCGTCTTCGCGAGTTCTTCGATCTGCGGATTCGAAAACGGCTGATACAGCGAGCCGCACTGCCGGTGCAGCGAGTAATTGAGAAAGATCGAGCCCGCTTCGATGCCGACGAAGTGAAATCCGAGAAAGAGCGTGGGCGGCAGATCGGGATCGGAGAGATCGACAGCGCTGTCCAGCTGGATCAGCTTTTCAAGCTTTTTCGCCGAGCCGAACCATTGCACGCTGCGCTCCACGTAACTGCGGATCGCGTGGCGGAAGTGCTTCTGCGCGATGTCCTCGCGCTTTTCGTCGCTCCACTCGGGGAAGCACAGTTTCAGATTCGTATGCACGATGCGCTTGCGGCGGCTCGGAATCTGATAGAGCAGCCAGCCGAGGCCGTCGCCGAAACGGGCGGTGATGCCATACGGAATGAGCGCCAGGAACTTGAGAAAGCCGATGGCGAGCGCGATGCCGATGCGCCCTAGCATGAGCGGCTCCGGCGTGCGGATGAACGATGCGGGACCAGATAAGCCAAAAGGGTCGATTCTGTGAAATTCAGGGAAGCCGGTATAATAGAACCTTCGCCGAGTTAATGGACAACTTGCGGGGCGAAGCCGGCCGGCAGCACGAAGCTGCCAACCGGAGAAGGTATCCGCTAAAGCGTCGCCGCTTCAGACTCCAAACGAAGTCGGCTACGTGAATAAAAACCGTAACCAACTGGAGTCTGAAGCGTGAAGAACGACTATCTCTTTACCTCCGAATCTGTTTCCGAAGGCCACCCGGACAAGGTCGCCGATCAAGTCTCCGACGCCATCCTCGACGCCATTCTGTCGCAGGACAAATATTCGCGCGTCGCGGCGGAAACGCTCTGCAACACCGGTCTCGTCGTGCTCGCGGGCGAAATCACGACCACGGCCAATGTCGATTACATCCAGATCGCGCGCGACACCATCAAGCGCATCGGCTACGACAACACCGACTTCGGCATCGATTACCGCGGCTGCGCGGTGCTCGTCGCTTACGACAAGCAATCACCGGATATCGCGCAAGGCGTGAACAAGGCGCATGACGACAACCTCGATCAGGGCGCGGGCGACCAGGGCCTGATGTTCGGCTACGCGTGCGATGAAACGCCCGAGCTGATGCCGCTGCCGATCCACCTTTCGCACCGCCTCGTCGAGCGCCAGGCGAACCTGCGCCGCGACGGCCGTCTGCCGTGGCTGCGCCCGGACGCGAAGTCGCAAGTCACGGTGCGTTACGTCGATGGCAAGGCGCACTCGATCGACACGGTCGTGCTCTCCACGCAGCATTCGCCGGATATCGACCTGCCGCAACTGCGCGAAGCGGTGATCGAAGAAGTCATCAAGCCGACGCTGCCGAAGGATCTCATCAAGGGCGACATCAAGTTCCTGGTGAACCCGACGGGCCGCTTCGTCATTGGCGGTCCGCAGGGCGACTGCGGTCTGACGGGCCGCAAGATCATCGTCGATACGTATGGCGGCGCGGCTCCGCACGGCGGCGGCGCGTTCTCGGGCAAGGATCCGTCGAAGGTCGACCGCTCGGCGGCCTACGCTGGCCGTTATGTCGCGAAGAACATCGTCGCGGCGGGGCTCGCCTCGCGTGCGCTGATCCAGGTTTCGTATGCTATCGGCGTGGCGCGCCCGACTTCCGTGATGGTCAACACGTTCGGCACGGGCCGCGTGTCGGATGCCGAGATCACGAAGCTCGTGCTCGAACATTTCGATCTGCGTCCGAAGGGCATCATTCAGATGCTCGACCTGCTGCGTCCGATCTACGAAAAGACGGCAGCGTATGGCCACTTTGGCCGCGAAGAGCCGGAATTCTCGTGGGAAGCCACCGACAAGGCGCTTGTCCTGGCGGAAGCGGCTGGTACGGAACCGGTCGCGAGCGTCGCTTAACGCCGACGTTCGTCGCCAATCAGAAAAACGGCAAGCCGCGCGCTTGCCGTTTTTTTTTGCGGCGCATTTTTTGCGGCGCATTTCTTGCGGCATAGGGCATCGGCACAACCGATCGCGCGGAGCCGCCATGTCGTACGACACGCTCCTTTCTCCCGTCACTATCTGCAATCTCGAACTGCGCAACCGCGTCGTGATGGCGCCGCTCGCGCGCCATCGCGCGTCGCAACCCGGCGACGTGCCCGTCGAAATGAACGCTCATTACTATGCGCAGCGCGCGAGCGCCGGGCTGATCGTGGCCGAGCCCGCGCACGTTTCGCGGCAAGGTCAGGGCGGCTGGGCCGCGCCGGGCATCCATTCCGACGCACAGGCGGCGGGCTGGAAGAGCGTCGTCGGTGCGGTGCATGCGCGGCACGGGCGCATCGCGGCGCTGTTGTCGCATGCGGGACGCCTGTCGCACCGGCGCTTGCGCGACGACGGCTCGCCGCCCGTCGCGCCGTCCGCGATCCGCGCGCGACACGCGCAGGTGCTCGTGATGCTGGACGACGGCACGCACGGTTTCATCGACGCCGACGACCCGCGCGCGCTCGAAACCGGCGAAATCGCGCATGTCCTGCTTGAGTTCGTCGATGCCGCGCATCGCGCCGTGCGCGCGGATTTCGACCTGATCGAAATCGACGCCGCGAACGGCGGGCTGCTGCATCAGTTCATCGCGACCGGCTCGAACCGGCGCACCGACGCGTACGGCGGCAGCGTCGAGAACCGCATGAGGATTGTGGTCGACGTGCTGGAGGCGGTGGCGGGCGTGATCGGCGCGCATCGCACCGGCATTCGGCTGTCGCCGTCGTTCACCGGCGCGGATATCGAAGATGCCGAAGCGCTGGCGTCGTCAGCGTATCTGGCGGGCGAACTGAAGCGCATCGGCATTGCCTACGTGGATCTCGCGGATGCCGACGACGCGCTGCGCCACGCCCTGCGCGATGCATGCGATAGCGCGATCGTCGCGTCGGGAGAGGGCGGCACGGCGGAGGAAGCAAATGCGCGAATAGAACGCGGCGACGCCGATGCCGTATCATTCGGCCGCGCGTTCATCGCAAATCCGGATTTAGTGGAGCGGCTGAGATCGAACGCGGCGCTCGCCGAAGCCGATCCGTCCACGCTCAACGGCGGAGGCGAGCACGGCTATACCGATTATCCGACGCTCGATTAGCGCGCGGCGAAGGCGTACCAGCCGGCGCTGCTCGTCGACAGGCGGCGCGGGCGGCGGCTCGTCAGCGCGGCGGATTTCGGCTTGGGCGCGGGCGCGCGCAACTGCATCGGACGGCGCAGCAGCGCCTGCAGCGACACGCGGCGCGAAGCCGTGCGCACGCGCAGGTTGAAGAAGAAACCGCGGAACCACGACCGGATGCCGTCGACCGGATGCACGTTCTTCAATTGCTCGGTGAGCGCCTGCGTACGCGCGGAATGATGGCGCAGCGCGCGGATCATGCCGCGGCGGGCAGGACGCGCCGCGCGTGCAGCGGCGCGGGTAAGGCCGATAGCGATTCGGTGGTTCATGTCAGCGGGAGGTCGGTTGCGTGGATGCAAACTCGACGATAGTCGTCTCAAAAATAGCGATCAAGGCATTCGATTCGAAGTGATTCAGCAAGTTGCACCGAACTGTCGCGGCCAATTTACACAAGCATCATTACCGGGGTAAGTCCGCGTTTTCCCTGCCGTTTTATGAAGCGGATGCTGATAAATAATCGGCGAAGCGTTGCCGTGCGGGCCTTTGCGCGATATCGGATTTACAATTCACGTATTCGCCCCAATTCCGGATATAGCGTCGCCGGCATGAGTTCATTCGAAAGCCGCCGACGAGGAACTGAAATGTCAGATCAAAACACGCTCAAATCGAAAAAAGATCAGGTTCACGAACTGCGCGAAAAAGGCTACGTGATCGTGAAAGGGCTGGTTCCGAAGGAGCGGCGCGACGCGATGCGCGAAGTGGCCCGCCAGCAGCTTGCCGAGGCCGCGGCGCCGGTGGAGTTCGAAGCCGATCTGAAATATCCTGGCGCGCCGGACTCGAAGGAGGCGCCCGGCGGCCATACTGTGCGCCGTCTGCTCGACGCGTATGCGCGGCATCCGCTCTTCGCGGAGTTCGCGACCTCGCCCGAGGTGCGCGGCTGGATGGAGCTGTACTTCGGCGAAGCGCCGTATCTGTCGCGCGCGCATCACAACTGCATGATGACGAAGCATCCGGCCTACGGCAGTCTGACCGGCTGGCATCGCGACGTGCGGTACTGGGCGTTCGAGCGCGACGACCTCGTCTCCGCGTGGCTCGCGCTCGGCAACGAGACGGTGGACAACGGCGCGCTGTGGTTCGTGCCCGCGTCGCACAAGCTGCCGTTCACGTCGGATCGTTTCGACGCCGCCAAATTCTTCCGTTCGGACCTGCCCGAGAACGCCGCGCTGATCCGCACGGCGGTATCGCCCGAACTGGAAGCGGGCGACGTCGTGTTCTTCCATTGCAACACGCTGCACTCCGCCGGCAAGAACCTCACCGATCAGGTGAAGTTCTCGCTCGTCTTCACGTATCGCGGAGCGAGCAACGCGGCGCTACCGGGCACGCGCTCGGCGTCGAAACCGGAAGTGCCGCTCGCGTAGGCTTCAGCGCTTCGAGGGAATCGCGAGACCGATCAGTCCCGCGAGCGACGCGACGATGCCGCCCGCGATCAGCCAGATGGTCTTGTTCGTGGGCGAGCCGGTGAAAAAGCGCGCGACGTCGTTGGAGAGCGAATGAAACGACGTGCCGCCGAAGTACAGCAGCACGATGCCGCCGACAAGCAGCGCAACGGAAATCGCTCGGGTCATATCGTGGTCTCGTCGGAAATGGGGCGTCAGATTATTCGGTCTGCGCCCGCGCGTCCAGTCACGCGGCGCGCGCCTGCTCGCGCGTGTAGGGCTGGATCTTGCGCAACAGATCGGCCATTACGTGCTGATGATCGCTCCGGCTCGTCCATGCGCCGAGGTTGTACTTGACGCCGGTGTCGGTGTAATCGGTCACGGCGACCCACGGCGCGGACGGTCCGTCCTGCGTGATGCGCGGATCTTCGCTCATCAGCCTGCGCAATTCGCCGAGCACCTGTTCGACGCCCAAACCATGCTGCGCCTGAAAATTGATGACGACGCGCCGGCGGTCGTTCGCGCTGTAATTGGTGATCGCGTTCGCCCAGATGAGGCTGTTCGGCACGTACATGATGATGCCGTCGGCCTTCGTGAGACGCGTCGTGAAAAGGCCGATCTCGTTGACCGTGCCCGCCGTCGTGCCCACGCCTTCGATGTAATCGCCGACGCGAAACGGCCGCAGCAGCAACAGCATCAAACCGGCGGCGATGTTCTGCAGCGTGCCTTGCAGCGCGAGACCGATAGCGAGGCCCGCCGCGCCGAGCACGGTCAGAATGCTGGCCGCGGCGATGCCGAATTTGCCGAGCGCCGCGACGATCGCGACGACGCGAATCGCCCACAGCGCGAGACTGGCGAGCACCGGCGTGAGCGTCGCGTCCACGTTGGTGCGCCCGAGCGTGCGGCGCAGCGCGTTCGCGACGGCGTTCGAGATCCACCAGCCGATCGCGAGAATCAGAATCGCCAGCAGGATGTCGATGCCGTAGGTCACGGCAATCGCGGTAAAGGAATCGTAGGCGGGGCGCAGTCTGTCGATCGGGTCCATCGGTCAAGCTCCTTCATGCGGAATTTGCATTGGTCCGAGTTCGGGCGCGATCGTTCCCCGTGCTGGCCGATCGGCCAGTGCCGAATAACGGGACGGCGGAGCGCGCCGTGCGCGCTCAGCCCCGATTGGCTTACCATTGACGCCCTTGGCAGGCCGCCTCACGCCTGCCGCGAGTCTCATCCAGTCCCATTGAGTCCCATCAAGTCCGCAAATCCGCAGAGGAAATCCGTCATGGCTTACGAAGCAGCGTCCGAGCGTTACTCGCAGATGCAATACCGCACGTGCGGCAAAAGCGGGTTGAAGCTGCCCGCGTTGTCGCTCGGTTTGTGGCACAACTTCGGCGATAGCACGCCGATCTCCACGCAACGCGACATCTTGCGCACCGCGTTCGACCTCGGCGTCACGCATTTCGACTTGGCCAACAACTACGGGCCGCCCTATGGCAGCGCCGAGACCAACTTCGGCCGCATCTTCAAGGACGATTTCCGTCCGTATCGCGATGAATTGTTGATTTCGTCGAAGGCCGGCTGGGACATGTGGCCCGGCCCGTACGGTCAGGGCGGCGGCTCGCGCAAATACGTGCTTGCGAGCCTCGATCAGAGCCTGAAACGCATGGGGCTCGATTACGTCGACATCTTCTATTCGCATCGCTTCGACGCCGATACGCCGCTCGAAGAAACCGCCGGCGCGCTCGCGACCGCCGTGCATTCGGGCAAGGCGCTGTACGTGGGCATTTCGTCGTATTCGGCGGCCAAGACGCGCGAAATGGCCAAGCTGCTCGCCGAACACAAAGTGCCGCTGCTGATCCATCAGCCGTCGTACAACATGCTGAACCGCTGGATCGAGAGCGAACTGCTCGACACGCTCGACGAGATCGGCGCGGGCAGCATCGCGTTCACGCCGCTCGCGCAAGGCCTTCTGACGAACAAGTACCTGAACGGCGTGCCGCAGGACGCGCGCGTGAACAAGCCCGGCGGCGGCTCGCTGAAGGCGGAACATCTGAGCGACGCGAACCTTGCGCATGTGCGCAAGCTCAACGAACTGGCGCAGAAACGCGGCCAAAGTCTCGCGCAGATGGCGCTCGCGTGGGCGTTGCGCGGCGGCCGCGTGACCTCGGTGCTGATCGGCGCGAGCCGGGCGGAGCAGGTCGCGGAGAACGTCGCCGCACTGAAGAATCTCGATTTCACGCAGGAAGAACTCGCGGAAATCGATCAGCACGCGCAGGAAGGCGGCATCAACCTGTGGGAGAAGCCGTCCACGGATCAGCGCATCTGACGCGCGCCGTCCCTTGCCGTCCTTTCAGCGGCAAGGGACTTTCCGGATAGGCGAAGCATCCGTTGCTATCATGCGAATTCGGCGGCTTTTCGGCAGCGAGACGCTTCGCGCCGATCCGGTTGCCGACCCTTGCAGCCCGCCGGAACGCATTTTCTCAGCACGCACGTTCGCCCACGAGGCCGGCGTGCGCGCCTTTGCCGCCCTATCGACGTTCGGACCTCGAAACGACTATCGGGTTAAAATAGCCGATTGCACCAGCCGGGCCGTCTCGTTTTCTGCGAGGCGAACGCAGGGCGCGCGTGATGCGCGGTCTTCGCGCTGTTTCCGAACGAACTCGCGGTCATCATCGATCGATCGTCCTCTTCGCGTAGTGCGGCGCTCCCGGAAGCGCACTTTTCGGCGCCGGGCGTCGGAGTGTCACCGCTTTTGCACAGTTAAAGCACAGTTCAAGAAGCCATGAGCAACCTTAATTCTCAAACCGTTCTGAGCGTCCATCACTGGACCGACACGCTTTTCAGTTTCACCTGCACCCGCGACGCCTCGTTCCGCTTTGAGAACGGCCAGTTCACGATGGTGGGGCTCGAAGTCGAGGGCAAGCCGCTTCTGCGCGCATACAGCCTCGCGAGCGCGAACTACGAAGAGCATCTCGAATTCCTGAGCATCAAGGTTCCCGACGGCCCGCTGACCTCGCGTCTGCAACACCTGAAGGTGGGCGATTCCGTGCTGATCGGCAAGAAGCCCACGGGCACGCTGGTCGCCGACAATCTGCTGCCCGGCAAGACGCTGTGGCTGCTCTCGACCGGCACGGGACTCGCGCCCTTCATGTCGATCATCAAGGACCCGGACGTCTACGACCGCTACGAGAAGATCGTGCTGACGCATACGTGCCGTTTCGTCGATGAACTCGCTTACAAGGACTTCATCACCGAGCACTTGCCGGCGCATGAGCACCTTGGCGAGATCGTGTCCGAGAAGCTCGTGTACTACCCGACCGTGACGCGCGAGGAATTCGCGAACCGCGGCCGCATCACCGATCTGATCGAGACCAAGAAGCTGTTCGCGGACCTCGCCGTGGAGCCGTTCTCGGTCGAAAACGACCGCGTGATGCTTTGCGGCAGCCCGCACATGCTGCGAGACACCCGCGAACTGCTCGACACGATGGGTTTCAAGGAAGGCAGCAACAACCATCCTGGCCACTATGTCGTGGAAAAGGCATTCGTCGGCTGATTGATCGTTCAGCGCTGCGTTTGCACGAACCGGAGCTTCGCGCTCCGGTTTTTTTTCGCCTCAAAAAGGCGGCGGCGCGAGCGGCACTGTTACAAATCTCGTCTCGTCAGTAGGTGTTTTTCCTACGCATTATGTGCGTCGAACTTGGCAAAGAACATGAAGTTCGAGCGCCGCGCCCTTGCTAGACATAGATTTATAATATTTTTGAGATATGATTCATCCACGCTGAGACGGCGCGCTTGCGTGCGTAATCCGTCTTCGATGTTACAGAGTGTAAATTTGGTTACGCCGCTCGTGAGAACGCCCGAGGACGTAGCTGAGGGTGCGCTCAAAGCGAGGAGTGTGAATGAATCCGTCGGCCACTATCACGCTCGATGAGAGCGCGCATCAGAGCCTGAATCGCCGCGCCTCGTTGCGCGGCGTTCCGTCACCGGCGCCGGACTGTTCCGGCGCGCCGTTCGTTTCGCCTTATTCCGCGCTGATCGACGCCAAGCTCAAGGGCGATCGACAGATTCAGCGCCTGACCGCCCGCGTGCAGGAACTCGCCGCGCTGCTCGCCGCGACGGAAGAGCGCGCCCGCCAGTCGCTCGCGCAGGATCTCCACGACAACACCGGCACCGCGCTCACCGTCGCGAATCTCGCGCTCGCGCGTGCCGAACACTGGCTGCCGGCCGACGCGCCGCCTGCGCTCGGCGACGCGCTGCATCAGGCGCGCGCGGCGCTCGCGGAGGTCTGCGAGACGAGTCATCGCATCGTCGAAGGGCTGCAGACGCCGGCCTTCGATACGAGCTTCGCCGCGACGCTCGCCGACTGGATCGGAAGCTTCGGCGCGCGCACGGCGATTGCCGTCGATTTCGCCTGCCCGGACGATGCGCGCCTCGGCCGCCTGTCGCACGACATGTCGCTCGCGCTCTTTCGCGTGATGCAGGAAGCGCTCGGCAACGTCGCACGCCATGCGCAGGCGGCGCGCGCAAGCGTGGCGGTATCCGTGGACGCACAGGCGGTGACGCTCATCGTCGAGGACGACGGCGTCGGCATCAGCGCGGCGGCGCGCCGAAAGAGCGGGCGCTTCGGGCTTGCCGGCATGCGCGCGCGCTGCGAGGCGCTCGGCGGCAACTTGCGCGTCGCCGGGGCGAAGCCCGCCGGGACCAGCGTGCGCGCGCGTCTGCCGTGGGCGGCGGCGCGTCCTGGCCTCTTCGCGCTCAGCGTCGTCAACGCCTGAGGCCGCCCGCGATGCTCAAGATCCTGCTCGCCGACGATCACGCCATCGTGCGCCGCGGTGTCGCGCAATTGTTGCGGGAACGCGGCGTCGCGTCGGAAGTGTCGGAGGCCGAAAACGGCGTGCAGGCCATCGCGCTGGCCACGCGCCATCCGCACGACGTCGCGATGCTCGATATTTCGCTGCCTGACGTCAACGGCATCGATTTGCTGAAGCGCATCAAGCGCGAAGCGCCGCGGCTGCCCGTCCTGATGTTTTCGATGTATCGCGAAGATCAGTACGCCGTGCGCGCACTGAAGGCGGGCGCGTCGGGCTATTTGTCGAAGACGGCGGACCCGGCGCTCATGATCGGCGCGATCCAGCAGGTCGCGGCGGGCCGCAAATACGTGAGCCCGGAAATGGCGGAAGCGCTCGCGACCTACGTGTCGCTCGACAGCGACCGCCTGCCGCACGAGAAGCTCTCGGACCGCGAATATCAGACGCTCTGCATGCTCGCATCCGGAAAACGGCTGACCGACATCGCGCTAGCTTTATCTCTTTCAGTTAAAACGGTAAGTGTTTATCGCGCGCGGTTGCTGGACAAGATGAAGCTCGCGAACAACGCAGAGCTTACGTTCTACGTGATGAGCAACCGTCTGGTTGATATGAATCCCGCTATCGCCGGTTGATATTTTTATCTTGCACAAGATAAAAAAGAGTGCTTTGTCACAAAGCATCGCCATTCTGTGTTGCATGCCCGGATCATGGGCAACATCCGAGTCTCCGATAAAATGTCGGGTTTTCCCGTAGCAGGGGCGCCCGCGCGCGCCAGAAGGAGACTCATCGCAATGTCGTTGTTCCGCAAGAAAAACATCGAGCACATGCTGGCCGGCGCGCACAGCACGTCGCTCAAAAAGACGCTCGGCGCCCTGGATCTGACGTTCCTCGGAATCGGCGCCATCATCGGCACCGGCATTTTCGTGCTGACCGGCACCGGCGCCGTACAGGCCGGCCCGGCGCTCATGGTGTCGTTCATCGTCGCGGCGATCGCGTGCTGCTTCGCGGCGCTCGCCTACGCCGAGTTTTCATCGACGATTCCCGTCGCAGGCTCCATCTATACGTATTCGTACGCCACGCTCGGCGAGCTTGCCGCGTGGATCATCGGCTGGGACCTGATGCTCGAATACGGGCTCGCGACCTCCGCCGTGTCGGTCGGCTGGTCGGGCTATCTGCAATCGCTCCTGGCGGGCTTCGGCGTGTCGTTGCCGACCGCGCTCACGGCCGCGCCCGGCGCGCTGCCCGGTCAGGCCACGTTCTTCAATCTGCCCGCCTTCCTCGTGATGATGGCCATTACCTGGCTGCTGTCGGTCGGCGTGAAGGAGTCCACGCGCCTGAACAACATCATGGTCGCGATCAAGGTGACGATCGTGGTGCTCGTGATCGCGGTGGGCGTATTCCACGTGAAGCCGGCCAACTGGCATCCGTTCATGCCCCACGGCTGGTCGGGCGTGTTCGGCGCGGCGGCCGTGATGTTCTTCGCCTTCATCGGCTTCGATTCGGTGTCGTCCGCCGCCGAGGAAGTCAAGAATCCGAAGCGCGATCTGCCCATCGGCATCATCTCGTCGCTCGCGGTGTGCGCGGTGCTGTATGTGGCGGTGGCGGCGGTCGTCACGGGCATCGTGCCGTCGGCGCAGTTCGCGAACAATCCGCATCCGGTGTCGTTCGCGCTGCAAGTGGCGGGGCAGAACTGGGTCGCGGGCTTCATCGATCTCGGCGCGGTGCTCGGCATGCTGACCGTGATTCTCGTGATGAGCTACGGCCAGACGCGCATCATCTATGCGATGTCGCGCGACGGCCTCTTGCCCGCGCGGCTTTCGAAGGTGCATCCGCGCTTCTCGACGCCGTTTTTCACGACCTGGCTCGTCGGCATCTTCTTCGGGCTGATCGGCGCGCTCGTGCCGCTCAACGTGCTCGCCGAGCTGATCAACATCGGCACGCTCGCCGCGTTCTCGATGGTGTCCATCGCCGTGCTGATCCTGCGCCGCACGCATCCGGACCTGCCGCGCGCGTTCCGCTGCCCGGGCGTGCCCGTCGTGCCGGTTCTCGCGGTGGCGTCGTGCCTGTTCCTGATGATGAACCTCCAGGCAATGACGTGGATCGCATTCGCGGTGTGGCTCGTGATCGGCCTCGCGATCTATTTCATGTACTCGCGCCGCAATTCGGTGCTCGGGCGCGCGCCGCTCGAAGCGCCCCGCGCCGCCGCCGAAAAGCGCGAAGCCGTGACGCACTGAGCGTCTCGCCCTCACGCAAACCACGCGAAAGCGCCGCCCGAAAGGCGGCGTTTTGCTTTGCGGGGCACGCCGCGCGGCGCGGACGGATAAATTTGGGACGGGCGTTCGACGGATAGCGAGGCCTTCCGATTTGTGTTTTACTCATTGCCACAAACACATAACACCCAACCCAGCTGAACGCTCACGCGGCAGTAAAGGCAGGTGCATCGGCGTGAAGCTGGTTCGTCCTCATCAGGAGACAGTGAAATGGCGCTTAGCATCAGCCTGACGGTCAACGGGAAACCCGTGACCGCCACCGTCGAACCGCATCTTCTGCTCGTCCAGTTTCTCCGCGATCAACTCAGGCTTACCGGCACGCATGTCGGCTGCGACACCGCGCAGTGCGGCTCGTGCACCGTTCATCTCGACGGCCGCGCGATCAAATCGTGCAACATGCTCGCCGCGCAAGCCGACGGCATGCATGTGACGACCATCGAAGGCATGGCGAAGGACGGCCAGCTTCATCCGATGCAGGCGGCTTTCAAGGAATGTCACGGCCTGCAATGCGGCTTCTGCACGCCGGGCATGGTGATGAGCGCGTGCGCGCTGGCCGCGCAGTCGCCGAATCTCTCGGAAGAAGAAGTGCGCGAGCAGCTCGACGGCAATCTGTGCCGCTGCACCGGCTATCACAACATCGTGAAAGCGGTTCTCCAGGGCGCGCAGGCCATGAAAGCCGGCGCCTGAATCCACGCGCATCACTTCTTATGATGAATTGCGCCTTGTCGCTCTGCGTGGGCCCAGAGTAAGGCGCTAAAGCGCCAACGCTGGGCGCAATGGAGACCGCGATGAATGCCCCTGAGCAACAGAAACTGATTGGCGCCGGCGTCAAGCGCAAGGAAGACTATCGCTTCCTGACGGGCGCGGGCCAGTACACCGACGATGTCGTCCTGCCGCAGCAAAGCTACGGCGTCTTCCTGCGCTCGCCGCACGCGCACGCGAAGATCAAACGTATCGACACCGAAGCGGCGATGAAGTCGCCCGGCGTGATCGGCATTTTCACCGGCAAGGATCTCGCGGGCGAGAACGTCGGCGGCCTGCCGTGCGGCTGGCTGATCCACAGCATCGACGGCACGCCGATGCACGAGCCGCCGCATCCCGTCATCGCGCATGAGAAGGTGCTGCACGTGGGCGATCAGGTGGCGCTCGTCGTCGCGGAATCGGTGAAGGAAGCGAAGGACGCCGTCGAGCTGATCGAAATCGACTACGACGAGCTGCCCGCAACCGTCGATACGGGCACCGCAGCCGACGCCGGCCGCCCGCTCGTGCACGACAGCGTGCCGAACAATGTCTGCTTCAACTGGGGCCACGGCGACAAGGCCGCGGCCGACGCCGCGTTCGCGCAGGCCGCGCACGTCACGACGCTCGATATCGTCAATCAGCGCATGGTGCCGAACGCGATCGAGCCGCGCGCCGTGAACGCGAGCTTTTCGAAGCACGACGACAGCTACACCGTCTACGTGGCGAACCAGAATCCGCACGTCGAGCGCCTGCTGATGGCGGCGTTCGTGCTGTCGCTGCCGGAATCGAAGCTGCGCGTGATCGCGCCGGACGTGGGCGGCGGCTTCGGCTCGAAGATCTTTCTGTACGCGGAAGACGTGGCGCTCACGTGGGCATCGAAGAAAGTCGGACGGCCGATCAAGTGGACGGCCGAGCGTTCGGAAGCATTTCTCTCCGACGCCCATGGCCGCGATCACGTCACGAAAGCCGAACTCGCGCTCGACAAGGACGGCAAGTTCCTCGGCATGCGCGTGCATACGACGGCGAACATGGGCGCGTATCTCTCGACCTTCGCCTCGTCGATTCCGACCGTGCTCTACGCGACGCTGCTCGCCGGCCAGTACGCGACGCCCGCAATCTACGCCGAAGTGAAAGCCGTGTTCACGAACACCGTGCCCGTCGATGCCTATCGCGGCGCGGGACGTCCCGAAGCGACTTACGTGGTCGAGCGTCTCGTGGAAACGGCGGCGCGCGAGATGAACATCGATCCGGTCGAACTGCGCCGCCGCAACTTCATCCGCTCGTTTCCGTATGCGACGCCCGTCGGGCTCACGTACGACACCGGCGACTACGACACGATCCTGAATCGCGCGCTGGAACTCGCCGACATAAAAGGCTTCGCCGCACGCAAGGAAGAATCGAAGCAGAAAGGAAAACTCAGAGGCATCGGCTACTCGTGCTACATCGAGGCGTGCGGGCTCGCGCCGTCGAACGTGGCGGGGGCGCTCGGCGCGCGCGCGGGCCTCTTCGAAGCGGGCGAGGTGCGCGTGCATCCGACCGGCTCCGTGACGGTGTTCACCGGCTCGCATAGCCACGGGCAAGGCCACGAGACGACCTTCGCGCAAGTGGTCGCGGACCGGCTCGGCATCTCGATCGATAACGTCGAAATCATTCACGGCGATACGGGGCGCATTCCGTTCGGCATGGGCACGTATGGATCGCGCTCGATCTCGGTCGGCGGTTCGGCGATCATGAAGGCGCTCGACAAGGTCGAAGCCAAGGCCAAGAAAATCGCCGCGCATCTGCTGGAAGCCGCGGCGGAAGACATCGAGTTCACGAACGGCGTGTTTCGCGTGAAAGGCACGGACCGCACGAAGTCGTTTGTCGATGTCTCGCTCGCCGCGTATGTGCCGCACAACTTCCCGCTCGACCAGATGGAGCCGGGCCTTAACGAAAACGCGTTCTACGACCCGGCCAACTTCACGTATCCGTCGGGCGCGTACGTGTGCGAAGTCGAAGTGGATCAGGACACGGGCGAGACGCGCATCCAGAAGTTCACGGCGGTCGACGATTTCGGCAACGTGATCAATCCGATGATCGTCGAAGGACAGGTGCATGGCGGGCTGGGACAGGGCATCGGCCAGGCGATGCTGGAGCGCTGCGTCTACGACGACAGCACCGGCCAGCTGCTCTCCGGCTCGTTCATGGATTACGCGATGCCGCACGCGATCGATCTGCCGAGCTTCACGGTGGAAACCGCGAAGGGCACGCCATGCACGCACAATCCGCTCGGCGTGAAAGGCTGCGGCGAAGCGGGTGCGATCGGCTCGCCGCCCGCCGTCATCAACGCGATTCTCGATGCGCTCGCGCCGCTCGGCGTGAAGGACTTGCAGATGCCCGCGACGCCGCACCGCGTCTGGACCGCGATGCAGAACGCTCAGCACGCCTGAGACAGGGAGACCGACACCATGTACTCATTCGATTTTCAGAAAGCGGACGAAGCGAAAGCGGCGGTCGCAGCCTTGAGCGCCAACGGCGACGCCAAATTCCTCGCGGGCGGCCAGAGCCTCTTGCCGACCATGCGCCTGCGCCTCGCGCAACCTTCGGCGCTGGTGGACGTGACGCGCATCGCGTCGATGAAAAACATCGCGCTCGATGGCGACAAGCTCACGATCGGCGGCGCGATGTGTCATGCGCAAGTCGCGTCGAACGCGGAGGTGAAGAAAGCGCTGCCGGGCCTCGCGGATCTGGCGAGCCGCATCGGCGACATGCAGGTTCGCGAGCGCGGGACGATCGGCGGTTCGCTCGCCAACGACGATCCCGCGGCGTGCTATCCGTCCGCCGTGCTCGCGCTGAACGCGACCGTCGTGACGGACAGAAGGCGCATCGCCGCGGACGATTTCTTCATCGATATGTATCAGACCGCGCTCGAACCCGACGAACTCATCACCGCCGTCGAGTTTCCGCTCGCGGAGCGCGCGGGCTACGAGAAGTTTCGCAATCCCGCATCGCATTTCGCGCTCGTCGGCGTGTTCGTCGCGAAGTTCAAGGACGGCGTGCGCGTCGCCGTGACGGGGGCGGCGTCGTCGGTGTTTCGTGCGGCCGAGCTGGAAGCGGCGCTGTCGAAGGACTTTTCGGTGGCGTCGGCGCGCAGCGTGAAGATCGCGCCCGACACGCTCAACGACGACATGCACGCGAGCGCCGCGTATCGCGCGCACCTGATTCCGGTGCTCGCGGGCCGCGCGATCGAGCGCGCGATGTCGTTCTGACCGCGATGCAGGGCGAGCCCGCTTCCATCGACGAGACGCTCGCGCGCTTGCGCGAGCAGCAGTACTTCGCCAATCGCGAGCTCGCAACAGCGCTTTTTCTCGCGCTGAAGATGCAGCGGCCCCTCTTTCTCGAAGGCGAGCCCGGCGTCGGCAAGACCGAGCTGGCGAAGGCGGCGGCGGGCCTGTGCGGCACCACGCTCCTGCGCCTGCAATGCTACGAAGGGCTGGATACCGCGAGCGCGCTGTACGAATGGGATTATCCGCGGCAGATCATGGCGTTGCGGCTCGCGGAGGCATCGGGCGAAAGACCGTCGAACGACTCGCTGTATCGCGGCGAGTTTCTGCTCAAGCGTCCGCTGCTTCAGGCGTTGCTGCCCGATGCCGCGAATCCCGATGCGCGCCGCGTCTTGCTGATCGACGAAATCGATCGCGCCGACGAGCCGTTCGAAGCGTTCCTGCTCGAACTGCTCTCCGACTTTCAGGTGTCGATTCCGGAGTACGGCACGGTGCGCGCGAAGACGCCGCCGCTCGTCGTGATGACGTCGAACCGCACGCGCGAAGTGCACGACGCGCTGAAGCGGCGCTGTCTTTATCAGTGGATCGGCTATCCCGAGCGCGATGTCGAACTGGCGATCGTCGCGGCCCGCGCGCCGGAAGCGGGCAGCGCGCTGCAGGCGAGGGCGGTCGCGTTCGTGCATCGGCTGCGCACGCTGGATCTGTTCAAGGCGCCGGGCGTCGCGGAGACGATCGACTGGTGCCGCGCGCTGGCGGCGCTGTCGGTGTCGGAGCTCGATCCGCAATCGGTGCGGGACACGCTCGGTGTGCTGCTCAAGTATCAGGACGACCTCGCGCGCATGGACGCGGACACGCTCGCGCAGTGTCTTTCCACCGCGCCATGACGATGGAACCGTTCGCCCGCAACGTCGTGCATTTCGTGCGGCTCCTGCGCGGCGCGGGGCTCGGCATGTCGCCGGCGCATGCGGTCGATGCGCTCGACGCGCTCGGTTACATCGACCTGAACCGCCGCGACGATGTCCGCGCGGCGCTCGCCTGCCTCCTCGTGCACGCGAGCGACGAGCGCGAGATCTTCGACGCCGCCTTCGATCTCTTCTGGCGCGATCCCGACTGGGAAGGCAAGCTGCGCGCGCTGCTGCTGCCGAAAGTGACGAACGGCATGCCGCCGCCCAAACGCAACAACCGTCTCGCCGATGCACTGGCGGCGCGCGCCGCGCAATCGCAGGCGCCGGCTGCGGAATCGAAGCCGGAAGAGGCGCACGCGCGCATCACGTTCAGCGCGCAGGAACGCCTGAGCCATCGCGATTTCGATACGCTCTCCGCCGACGAATGGCGCACGCTGCGGCATCAGATTCGCGCGCATCGCCTGCCGCTCGCCACCGAGCCGACGCGCAGACTGAAGGCCGCATCGCGCGGCACGCACGCCGATATCAAGGCGAGCGCGCGCCACGCCGTGCGCTCCGGCGGCGACTGGACCGTGTGGAAATACCGCGCGGCCGTGGAGCGCAGACCGCCGCTCGTGCTCCTGCTCGACATCTCCGGATCGATGAGCGCCTATTCGCGCGCCGTGCTGTATTTCTGCCATGCCTTGTTGCAGTCGCGCGAGCGCTTGCAAGTGTTTCTGTTCGGCACGCGCCTCACCAACGCGACGCGCGCCTTGCGCGAACGCGATCCCGATGTCGCGATCGCCGCGCTCGGGCAAAACGTGGCGGACTGGTCGGGCGGCACGCGCATCGGCGCGGCGCTCGCGGAGTTCAACCGGCGCTGGGCGCGCCGCGTGCTCAGCGGCCGGGCGACGGTGCTGCTCGTCACCGACGGTCTGGATCACGAAGCCATCGACGTGCTCGATGCGGAAATGCAAAGGCTCAGGCGGTTCGCGCATCGGCTCGTATGGCTCAACCCGCTGTTGCGCTTCGCCGATTTCACGCCGCGCGCGCGAGGCGTGCGGGCGATCCTGCCGCACGTCGATGCGATGCTCGCGGCGCATAACCTCGACAGCCTTTCCGCCGTCGGGCCGGAACTGGCCGCGCTGTCACGGCACACAGGAGACATCAGATGGAACTGACCGAAACGCATACCTTGCCGGTGCCGCAGGCGCGCGCGTGGGAAGCGCTCAACGACACGTCGATCCTGAAAGCCTGCATTCCCGGCTGCGACAGCATCGACGCGGACGGCGAGAACGCGTACAACGTCGCGATGACGGCGGCGGTCGGCCCGGTGAAGGCGCGCTTCAAGGGCAGAATGGAGCTCACCAATATCGATGCGCCGCATACGTATACGATCGTGTTCGAAGGGCAGGGCGGCGCGGCGGGCTTCAGCAAGGGCAGCGCGACCGTCAACCTCGAACCGGGCGACGAAGCCGACACGACGAAGCTCAGCTACAGCGCGAATGCGCAGGTGGGCGGCAAGCTCGCGCAAATCGGCTCGCGGCTCGTCGACGGCGCAGCGCGTAAGATTGCGGGAGAATTTTTCAAGCGGTTCAGCGCGCAGTTGCAAGGCGGTGAGGCCGCGCCGGAATCGCAGGACTCGCCGGCCGATGAAAACGGCGGCGAGAAGGAAGAGAAAGGAAAGAAATCATGGACAGCGTGGATCTCGAAGTCCTGAAGAACAGCGCGCGATGGCTCGAAGAGGGCAAACGCGTGCTGCTCGTGACGGTGGTGAAGACGTGGGGCTCGTCGCCGCGGCCCGAAGGCGCGATGCTCGCCGTGCGCGACGACGGGCATGTGGTTGGCTCGGTGTCGGGCGGTTGCATCGAAGACGATCTGATCGAGCGCGTGCGACAACGCGGCATCGAGCAGACGATGCCCGAAGCGGTGAAGTACGGCATCAGCGCGGAAGAAGCGCATCGGTTCGGCTTGCCGTGCGGCGGCACGATCCAGCTCGTGCTGGAGCCGTTGACGGCCGCGAGCGGCATCGCCGATCTGTGCGCGGCGGTCGAAAGCGGCCGGCTCGTCGCGCGCACGCTCGACATGGCGACGGGCGCCGTGCGCCTCGAACCGGCGCGTGCCACCGACGGCGTGCTCTTCGACGACGACCGGCTTCTCACCATTCACGGCCCGCGCTATCGCATGCTGGTGATCGGCGCGGGGCAGTTGTCGCGTTATCTGTGCAGCATCGCGGTCGGGCTGGATTATCAGGTGACGGTCTGCGATCCGCGCGAGGAATACACGGAAGAGTGGGACGTGCCGGGCACGACGATCGTGCGCACCATGCCCGACGACACCGTCATGGACATGAAGCTCGACGAGCGCTGTGCCGTGATCGCGCTCACGCACGATCCGAAGCTCGACGATCTCGCGCTGATGGAAGCCCTCAAGACGCCTGCGTTCTATGTCGGCGCGCTCGGTTCGCGGCGCAACAACGCGGCGCGGCGCGAGCGTCTGAAAGAGTTCGATCTCAGCGACGCCGAACTCGCGCGGCTGCATGGCCCGGTGGGTATTTTCATCGGCAGCAGGACGCCGCCGGAAATCGCCGTGTCGATTCTCGCGGAAGTGACGGCGGCGAAGAACGGCGTGTCGCTGCCCGAACTGTTGCAGGTCGAAGGCGCGAAAGCGGCGCGGGAAATTGCCGGGAAGGGCGAAGTGTGCGGCGTGTGAGCGGCATCTCAATATTACAAAAACCTGACTGAATGCCGTTCGTGCGCGCGGCACGGCTATATAATAATCGTTCTCATTTGCGCGGCCGCAGCAGCGGCTGACGCGAAGCCCGTTTCCTTCTGTTCAACTCATCATCGAATGTCCGGCAAGTTTCTGACCGGCGAGGGCCGGCGCGCAGCCGCACGCGCCGGCTCGCCGACCGACGCCCCTGAGCGCGCGAATCGACGTCACATGAGCCAGTGCGCGCTGCGCGTGTGGTCGATCGTGCATCGCTGGACGAGTCTCGTCTGCACGGCGTTCATGCTGCTGCTTTGTCTGACGGGCTTGCCGCTCGTGTTCGGCCACGAACTCGATATCCTGACCGGCGATGCGATCGAAGCGCCCGCGCTGCCCGCATCGCAGGCCGGCGCACGCGCGAGTTACGACGTCGTCTTGCAGGCCGCGTTGAAGGAACATGCCGGCCACGTGCCGCAGTACATGATCTGGGAGCCGGACGAGCCGCTTCTGCCGATCGTCGTGACCGCGCCGCGCGCCGATACGCCGCCCGACGATACGCTCAGCACGACCGTCGACGCCCGCACGGCGCAGCCGCTCGGCATGCCGCCGGGCAAGGGCTCGCTCAAGTTCGTGCTGCTGAAGCTGCATGTCGACATGTTCGCCGGACTCTTCGGCAAGCTCTTTCTGGGCGCGATTGGCGTCGTGTTTCTGGCGGCGATCGTGTCGGGCATCGTCGTGTATCTGCCGTTCTGGCGAAAGGTCGGGCTCGGACGTGTGCGCCTGAAGAAGAAGCGGCGCATCGTGTGGCTCGACTGGCATAACGCCATCGGCATGCTGACGCTCGCGTGGGCGCTGCTTGTCGGCGCAACGGGTTCGATCAACACGCTCGCCGATCTGATGCTCGAAGCGTGGCGCAACGATCAGCTCGCGCAGATGGTCGCGCCGTACCGCGGCCAGCCGCCGGTGACGGTGCGAGCGTCCATCGACGACGCCGTGAAGACCGCGCAGGGCGTCGCGCCGGCGATGATTCCGTCGTTCGTCGCGTTTCCCGGCACGCGCTTCGCGAGCCCGCATCACTATGCCGTCTGGATGCGCGGCGACGGTATTCTCACGACGCGCATCATGCGGCCCGTGCTCGTGGACGCATCGACGGGCGCGGTCACGGATTCACGCGAACTGCCGTGGTATCTGAAAGTGCTGCTCGGCTCGCAGCCGCTGCATTTTGGCGATTTCGGTGGCATGCCGCTCAAGATCTTCTGGGCGGCGTTTGATGTGCTGACGATCGTCGTGCTGGGCAGCGGGCTTTATTTGTGGATGACGCGGCATAACCCGGGGAGGGGGCGGAAGTAGGCCATTCGGACGAGATGTCCGTGCTCCTGTTGGTCGATAGATTGATCGATCCGGCGAGCGCGCCAGTGAGGCGCGTTCGGGACTTCAGTCACGTCACCGCAAGAGGCACAGATGTCGAACAGTATTTCCAGCGATGAAGCGCGTCACCTGACTTTCGAAAGTATCAAGCAAACAAACGGCGAAGACGACTTCTGGCTCGCGCGCGAGCTCGCCCCAGCGCTGTCGTATCCACACTGGCGCAACTTTCTGCAGGTGATCGAAAAAGCCAAGATCTCGTGTGAGCGGTCTGGCCACAAGCCGCAGGACCATTTTGATGAAGTCATCAAAATGGTCTCCGTGGGTTCCGGTGCGAACCGCCCGGTCTCGGACTACCGGCTCTCCCGCTACGCGTGCTATCTGATCGTTCAGAATGGCGACCCATCGAAGCCCGTGATCGCAAACGGACAAACCTATTTCGCCATACAGACGCGTCGTCAGGAATTACACGACAAAAAGACTTTCGGTGGCTTGTCCGAGGACCAGCAACGTCTGATGCTTCGCGGCGAACTCATGCGTCACAACAAGGCGCTGAGCGCGGCGGCGCGCGTTGCTGGCGTAACGACCACCGTCGATTACGCCGTCTTCCAGGATCATGGTTACAAGGGGCTGTATGGTGGTTTGAGCAATAAGGATCTTCACGCCAGAAAGCGTCTGAGGAAGAGCCAGAAGATACTCGACCACATGGGAAGCATCGAACTTGCTGCCAACCTGTTCCGCGCGACGCAGACCGAGGACAAGCTTCGCCGCGACGGCGTCAGCGGAAAGCAGATGGCCAATCAGACCCACTTCGATGTCGGCAGGAAAGTCCGCGACACCATCCGCGAACTGGGCGGAATGATGCCGGAAGCGCTACCCACGCCGAACACGAGCATCCAGCAGATCGAGCGCGCCCAAAAGCGGTTGGCTGGCAAAAACAGGGCGAGCGAGAAGGCCGATTAGGCGGCCCTTCGAGACCATTTTGATGAGGTCATCAAAATGGTCTGCGAGCGTCACATCAACCCGCAAGCAATCGCCGCAACCAGCGACGCCGCCACGATCACCACGCCCGCCGTGCGCCGCTTGTTCAGTTCCGTCCACAGCAGCACGCCCGTCAGCGACAGCAGGATGATACTGCCCGCGAAAGTATCGATGAGCAGCACCCATCCCACGCTCAGGCCGACGCCCTTGTGCAGGTTGGTCATCATCGCGAGGAAGGTGTTTTCTGTGCGTTTCACCGAAACGAAGTTGTTGCCGACCCAGTACTCGGCCTGCACGCTGCCGCCAGGCGACGCCACCATGACCGACCATTGCTCCGGCTGCATCGTGCTCTTGTCGCCCCAGCCGACCGGATGCGCCGGCTCGCGGCGCGCGCGGCCGAGATTGCCGTCGAGCTTCAATTCTTTCTTGAGCCAGTTGCCCATGTCGCGCGGCGTCTTGAAGCCTTCGGCCGGCAAAGGCATCTGCATTTGCGCCACCTGCGGCTCGCCCGTCGAAATGCGCAGGGGCGGTGCGCGGTGATTCAGCAAAAAGCCCGTCGCGCCGAACAGCAGGCCGAGCAGCGCGCCCCACAAACCGATCCAGCCATGCACCTTGCGCAGCCACTTCAGAAAGGTCGAGCGGCGCGAGCGGTTCTTGCGGACGATCTGCTCGGCATCGTCGATGAGGCGCCCGTGCGGACGATAGTGCGTCGAGCCGCTCGTCGCGGTCGGCTGCGGATTGAGTGTTTCAGGCGCGTTCACGCGTCTCTCCGAATTCGGGCATTGGCAGGCAAAGCCGCGCCGCGATCGGCATTCACGCGATTCAGACGCGGCGATCGACGATGGGCGGGCAAATGAGAATCGTTATCATTGCACGCGCAGTCAAGCTTTTCAATGCTTTGCGATTGCCTAACAGTGCGTGAATGTCACGAAAAATTTCAGACGGCCCAGAGCGGGCCTTCCTGCATCGCGCCCACCTGCTCGCGCAATTCGAGGATGCGGTCTTCCCAATAGCGCTGCGTGTTGAACCACGGAAACGCCGCGGGAAACGCGGGATCGTTCCAGCGGCGCGCGAGCCACGCCGAGTAGTGAATCAGCCGCAGCGTGCGCAATGCTTCGATCAGATGCAGTTCGCGCGGATCGAACTCGCAGAAGTCTTCGTAGCCGGCGAGCAGATCCGCGAGCGCGCGCGATGCGTCCGCGCGTCCGGCCGGCAGCAGCAGCCATAGATCCTGAATAGCCGGGCCCATGCGGCTGTCGTCGAAATCGACGAAATGCGGGCCGGCGTCGGTCCACAGCACGTTGCTCGGATGGCAGTCGCCGTGCAAACGCAGATGCCGCACGTCGCCGGCGCGCTCGAAGCATTGCGCGACGCCGTCGAGCGCCATCGACACGACGGTGTCCCACGCCTCGCGCACATCGCCTGGAACGAAGCCGTGCGCCAGCAGAAACTCGCGCGGTTCGCGGCCGAAGGTGTCGATGTCGAGTGTCGGCCGCTCGCGATACGGCTCGATCGCGCCCACCGCGTGAATCCGCCCGATGAAGCGCCCGAGCCATTCGAGCGTGTCGCTGCGGTCGAGATCGGGCGCGCGGCCGCCTCGCCGCTCGAAGACGGAAAAGCGAAAGCCGTCGAATTCATGCAGCGTCTGGCCTTCCAAGGTGCGTGCCGGGACCGCCGGGATCTCGCGCGCGACCAGACTCGCGACGAATGCATGCTCTTCGAGGATCGCCGCATTCGACCAGCGTTTCGGACGATAAAACTTCGCGACGACCGGCGGGCCATCTTCGACGCCCACCTGATAGACGCGGTTCTCGTAACTGTTGAGCGGCAGCAGGCGGCCATCGGTGCGCGCGCCGGCAGGCATCAGCACGCGATCCACTGCGTCGAGCACGCGCTCGGGCGTGAGACCGGAGAAGGGCGGCGCGTCGCCGTCGTCGGGAAGGGGCGCGCCCTGGGGATCAGGATGGTTCGAGTTCATCCCGGCATTGTGCCGCGCCTTCGCGCGGTTGGCATCGGCGCGCTCAGTGCGTTCGATGCGACGAATGCGCCCGCGTGGCGCTGCGCTTGCTCAATGAACGACCGTATTCGACGGGCGCACGACATCGCCGGTATCGATCAGGTCTTCGAGAAAAAACGGCTCCGTATTGAGCAGTTGGGTGACGCCGGGCTCGCCCGCGTACCAGGCGACCATCGCCATATCGCCGAGAATGCGCATGACGATGCCGCGCGCGCCCTGAGGCACGGCAATATGCACTGAGCGGACAATCGAACCGATTTGCATGATGAATCCCCGTTTCAGCGCCGGCTGAGGATAAGGCGCCGGTCAAATGTTTTCACCAAGCACAGGCTTTTCACGGCTCGTGCACCAGACTGTGCGCCGCGTTCGTTGCGGCAAGCGCGACATAGGCCGTTTCATGAACGGTTGTGCTACCACTTTAACGCAACGCGTCGCGTCGGCGCGATGCCAATCGCCGCCTTGTGTTGTCGATCGCAGACGGCCAGCAGTAATTATGGGGTGATCGACAACGAACAACGGCCGCCGTATCAGGCAAAACCCTTAGGATCGGCGTATCGTCGAGGATTTTTCAGAGAATACTTCAAACGTGAACGCATCACCGGCACCGCAGCGCCCGCCATCCGGCAACGGCGCGAATCCCGTCGCGAACGCCGCGCCGTATCTCGAACGCGGTTCGCGCGCTTACTGGCGCGCGTCGCTTGCGCTGCTGTTCGCCGGTTACGCGACGTTCTCGCTGCTGTATTGCGTGCAGCCGCTCTTGCCGGAGTTCACCCAGGCGTTCGGCGTGAGTCCGGCCGTGAGCGCGCTTTCGGTGTCGGTGAGCACGGCGGCGCTCGCGATCGCCATTTTCATCGCGGGATTCATGTCGGAAAGCTGGAGCCGTCATCGGTTGATGACGCTTTCGCTGCTCGCGTCGTCGCTGCTGACGGTCGTCGCCGCCGTGCTGCCGGACTGGCACGCGCTGCTCGTCGTGCGCGCGCTCGAAGGCTTCGCGCTCGGCGGCGTGCCCGCGGTCGCGATGGCCTATCTCGCGGAGGAAGTGCATCCCGATGGCCTCGGCCTCGCGATGGGCCTGTATGTCGGCGGAACGGCCATCGGCGGCATGGCGGGGCGCGTGATCAGCGGCGTGCTCGCGGATCTGTTCGGCTGGCGCATCGCGATCGGCGGAATCGGCGTGCTGGGTCTGCTGGCCACGCTCGCTTTCCGCTCGCTGCTGCCGCCCTCGCGCCGCTTCCAGCCGCGCCGCGGCGTGGGATTCGCGCATCATCGGCGCTCGCTCGCGGGTCATCTGCGGCACGGCGGCTTGCCGTTCCTGTTTCTGCTCGGCTTCGTGCTGATGGGCAGTTTCGTCACGCTCTATAACTATGTCGGCTACCGGCTGCTCGGCGCGCCGTTTCGACTGAATCAGACGCAGATTGGCGCGATCTTCACGGTTTATCTGACGGGCGTGGTCGCGTCGCCGTGGTCCGGCAAGATGGCCGATGTCTTCGGGCGCGGCCGCGTGCTGATCGCGAGTCTCATCCTGATGATGCTCGGCGTCGCGCTCACCTTATCGAGCATGTTGACTTTGATCATCGCGGGCATCGCCTGTCTGACGTTCGGCTTCTTCGCCGCGCATGCCGTCGCTAGCAGCTGGGTCGGGCGGCTCGCCGCGCAGGCGAAAGGACAGGCGGCCGGGCTCTATCTGCTCGCGTATTACCTTGGATCGAGCCTCATCGGCGCCTACGGCGGACATTTCTGGACCGCGTTCGGATGGACGGGCGTCGCCGGACTGATCGGCGTGCTGTTGTTGATCGGACTTGCCGGCGCGGTTTATCTGAACCGGCGCGAACGCGCTGCGGCCGCGTAAAACGAAAGCGGTTTGAAATACGACAAATCTAAGGGTTTACCGTGTCCGCTTAAAAACGGACGCATATAAGCCATTGTTCCGCAAGGCTTTGGCCGGCCGCGTCGGTCTTCCAGCGCACTAAGTCGCGCCGACGCCGCCCGAGGAGCGGCCTATACTCGAATCGTCGAGGCGGGCGTTTATCGCGCGACGATCGAAAAGCCAGAAGCAGGACGATGGGAGACGCACTATGACGTACTTCACGATCGGCGACTTCATTCTGATCATCCCGATGGCGCTGGCTGGCGCGCTATTTCTCGGGGCCATTCCTTGCGCGACGCATTTCAAGAACAACGTGCTGCGCGTATTCGGCGCGCTGTTGGGCGTGCTCGCCGCATTTCTGCTCGTGGAAGGACTGCCCGCGCTGATATGACGAGCGCGCCGTTCAGGCGCGCCCGATCAGGCAGACTCTTTTACAGATGCTCGCCGAGGAAGGTCAGCGTGCGCCCGTGCGCGAGCGCCGACGCCTTCGCGTTGTACGACGCGCGATCGCCGCAGTTGAAGCCGTGATCAGCCGCCGGGTACACGTGGAGCGCTGAATCCTGGCGGCCCGCGAACTTCTGGCGCACGGCGTCCACCGCTTCGGCGGGAATGTGCGCGTCGAGTTCGCCGTAGTGAAACTGCATCGGCACCTTGACCTGATCGGCCTGGTCGAGCGAATTCTGAATGCCGCCGCCGTAGTACGCCACCGCGAGATCCACCGAACCCTGCGCCGCCGCGAGATACGCGAGACGGCCACCGAAGCAATAGCCGATCGCCGCGACCTTGCCCGTCACTTCGGGCAGCGCGCGCAACGCTTTGGCCGCCGCGCCGACATCCGCGACCGCGGTATTCGCATCGGTCTTTTGCAGCAGCTCCATCGCCTTCTGACGATCCGCGCCTTCGTAGCCCAGCTCGACGCGCGGCTGCGTGCGCCAGAAAACGTCCGGCGCGAGCGCGACGTAGCCATCGGCGGCGTATTGATCGGCGACGCTGCGGATGTGGCTGTTCACGCCGAAGATCTCCTGCAGGATGATGACGGCGGGGCCGCTGCCCGTCTTGGGCAGCGCGAGATAGCCCTGGAAGCTGCCGCCGTCGGCGGGAATGTCGATCCAGCGGGAAGTCACGGATACGGTCACGTCGAACTCCTTGTCGATGAGAGAGTGAGGCGATGGAGTGTGCCAGCTTTCCCTTTCAGTCGCCCTGAACGCCCGCGCGGCGTCAGGCACGCGCTTTGACGCGCGGCGGCATTTTAGAGCAGTGGATCTAAACACGCGCTAAAACGGCATTAAAAAGACAGCTTAATGATGCCGGCGGGCAGAGATTATCGGCGCGCGCCCGGCGAACTTGAATGACGCCCAAACCTTTGCGCGCCAATGTCGCGGAAACCCGCATGTACAGGGCGTCTTCGCAGGAAACGCCACCACAAACGGCGGCGTATCACAACTGGCCGTTAATCGGTAGTGACACCAGTATCTTAAAAAGCTTCCCTAAATTAATTTGACAACCCTACACTTGCGCGCAGTGCGGATGGCGGCCGTCACAAATGGCCTGCCGGAAGGACTTGCCAAGTGCATGACGATGCATCCGGCGTGGTCGTCCACGGGACTGAGCGATCGTGATGAAAGACGGGGCACAGGGCGATTACGTTGTTTTTGGGACCGAAACTGGAGACTTACATGAACACCAAGCTTCACAAACTGTTGCCGATCAGCGCCGCAGCCGTGCTGTTCGCTACGTTGGCAACGTCCGCAGCAGCCGACCAGACGGTCAGGATCGGTCACGTCGCTCCGCTGACCGGCGGTATTGCTCACCTGGGCAAGGATAACGAAAACGGCGCGCGGCTCGCAGTCGAAGAAATCAACGCGAAGGGTCTCACGGTCGGCGGCGAGAAGATCACGCTGGTGCTCGACCCGCAAGACGACGCGGCTGACCCGCGTACCGCTACGCAGGTCGCGCAGAAGCTCGTCGACGACAAGGTCGTGGCGGTCGTCGGCCACCTGAACTCGGGCACGTCGATCCCGGCATCGAAGATCTACAGCGATGCGGGCATCGTGCAGATTTCCCCGTCGGCAACGAACCCGGCTTACACGCAGCAAGGCTTCAAGACGACGTACCGCGTCGTCGCGACCGATGCGCAGCAAGGCCCGGCGCTCGCCAACTACGCGGCGAAGCAACTGAAGGTGAAGACGGTCGCCGTCGTCGACGACTCGACCGCTTACGGCCAGGGTCTCGCGAACGAGTTCGAGAAGACCGCCAAGTCGCTCGGCCTGAAGGTGATCTCGCATGACGCGACGAACGACAAGGCTGTCGACTTCCGCGCGATTCTGACGAAGATCAAGGGCGAAAACCCCGACGCCGTGATGTACGGCGGCATGGATGCGACCGGCGGCCCGTTCGCCAAGCAAGCCAAGCAGCTCGGCCTGCGCGCGAAGGTCCTGGCAGGCGACGGCGTCTGCACGGAAAAGCTGGCGGATCTCGCCGGCGACGCGACCGACAACATCGTGTGCTCGGAAGCGGGCATGGCGCTCGAGAAGATGGAAGGCGGCCAGGCTTTCGCGGCCAAGTTCCAGAAGCGTTTCGGCCAGCCGATCCAGATCTACGCGCCGTTCACGTATGACGCCGTGTACATCATCGTCGACGCGATGAAGCGCGCGAACTCGGTCGATCCGGCCAAGATTCTCGCCGCGATGCCGAACACGGACTACAAGGGCGTGATCGGCCAGACGACCTTCGATTCGAAGGGCGACCTGAAGCACGGCGTGATCTCGCTGTACGACTACAAGAAGGGCAAGAAGACGCTGCTCGACGTCGTGAAGATGTAATTTTTCGCGGCTCGAGAAAAGCGCGCGGCGCCGAAAGGCCCGCGCGCTTTTTTTATATCTTCAGGCGTCTGAGAATGCGCGGGCCGATGACGGTGATGATCGCGCAGCACGCGGCGACGACGCACAGGCCGATCGGCAGATTGCTGATCTGTGCGACGCCGCCGATCAGCACCGGCCCGAACAACAGGCCGAAGTACGCAAGGCCCGCGACCTGCGCGAGCCCTTCGGCCGCGGTCACGCCTTCGACGCGCGCCGCCGCCGCGAACAGCACCGGCATCATGTTCGCGAGACCCAGGCCCATCAGCGTGAAGCCCGTCATCGTGACGATCACGTTTGGCAGCACGAGCGCCATCACCATGCCGACGAAGGCGAGGCCCGCGCTGCCGAAAATCAATTGCGGCGCGCCGAAACGCGCGCGTACCGCGTCGCCGCCGAAACGCCCGGCCGCCATGCCGCCCGAGAACGCTGCGTAAGCCGCGCTCGACACCGAAGGCGTGGCCTCGACGACATCGCGCATGTAGACGGTGGCCCAGTCGTACATGGCGCCTTCCGCGATCAGCGCGACGAGCGCGAGTCCGCCGAGCGCCCACAATGCGCCCGAGCGCCATCGGTTCGACGACGACGCCTTCGCGTGCTCGTCGTGATGCGGCACGTGCGGCAGCACCGCGGGCATCGATACGAGCAGGACCAGCAAGGCCACGCCCGATGCGAGCGCGAGATGCGCGGCCGGCGCGAGCCCGTGCGCGAGCAGCGCGCCGCCCGCGGCCGCGCCCGCCATGCCGCCGATGCTGAACATGCCGTGCAGCGACGACATGATCGGCAGGCCGAGCGCCTGTTCGACCGCGCTCGCTTCGGCGTTCATCGCGACATCGAGGGTCGCCATGCCGAAGCCGAAGATCGCGAGCACGACGAGCAGCATCCAGTAATAAGGCGTCACGAGAATCAGCGCGCCGCAGAGCATCATCGTGGTGCCGCCCGCCATGCATGCGGCGCGCGTGCCGGCGCGCGCGATCCACGATCCAGTGGTCAGCATGGCGAAGATCGAGCCGCCCGCGACCGCGAGCAGCGCAAAGGAGAGCATGCCCGGACTCAGCGCGAACTTGTCGCGCACGGTCGGAACGTGCACGCCCCACGACGCGTACATCATGCCCGCGATGAAGAACACCGCCATCGTTGCGTAGCGGGCGCGGGCGCGCGTGGCGCGCGGAAGGCTGCGATGCAGCGCGAGCGTCGGATTGGCGTCGTGGGCGGCAGAGGAAGCGGTGGTCGAGTCGGACACGAAAGAAACCGTCGTCGGAAAGATTGCGTGGAAAACAAGGGCGGCCGTGGATGATGCCGTCGGACGCGAAGGCTTTCGATTCTATCGAACGGCCAGGCGACACGCTCGCAGGCGCTGCATTAACATCGTCCGACGATCGATGACCGCACGAGGCCCGGATGAACATTCCGTCGCAAGCGCCGCTTCACCTGCTGCATCGCGTGTCCGAGGGAACGCTCGCCACGCATTCGCGCGAGCCGCATGGCTTTCCGTATCCGACGGCGCTGCCGTTCGCGCCGACCGCGCGCCATGTGCCGATGCTGCTCATCAGCCATCTCGCCGAGCACACGCGCAATCTCCACGCCGATGCGCGCGCCGGCTTTCTCGTCGCGCATGCGGCGGATGGCGGCGTGCTGGAAGGACAACGCCTGACCATGCTCGGCAGTTTCGCGCCCGCCGCGCCCGACGCGCGCGCCGAACTCGCGCGCCGCTATTTGCGCTATCACCCGGACGCCGAGCGCTATCTGCAACTCGGCGATTTCTCCTTCTGGGTGATGTCGGTCGAGCGCATGCGCTATATCGGCGGATTCGGCGCAATGGGCTGGCTGTCCGGCGAGGAACTCGACTCGCTGGAGCCGCTTTCGGCAGCGCAAGAAATGTCGCTTTGCGCGGAATTCGACGCTTATCCGGGCCGCCCGGAGAATCTCCGATTATTGGGGATGGACCGATATGGCTGCGATTGGCTCTCGGGAAGTGTGCGCAATCGTTTTACATTCGATTACCCGAAACACACGGCCGAAGAATTGAGGGCTGCGCTAATCGGCTTTATCGCGCAGCAAATGGACGCTTCCGGTCAGTGATTTAGCGCGTTGCGGTCCGAATCAACCTCGCTCGGACCGATTCCGAAAATGAAATGACGGCCAAGTTGCCATCCCATGAAACGTTCGGGGCGCGTCATATTGCCGTGTTTTCATCCGATGCCATCACGCAGTGTGCGGATCGCCTCATTGCCATTTTTTACATTCGAACGACGGCGGCCCCAAACTTCGGATTTTTCGGCAATTGTTACGAAGAAAGATACTAAACTTTTATTGGACGGCAATTTGCGCACGCAGCGATTATAAGAACTGTGTTAATCTCCGTCCCAGTCCGAGGCTATACTGATAATTGAAAGCGAGCGTACCGATTCGCGAGTCAGCACACCACTTAGGGAATTGCCATGCCTTCATACAAGGAACTCCTCGCACAACGCGAGTCTCTCGAACGTCAGATTGAAGAAGCGAAGTCGCGCGAATACGCCGAAGTGCTTAATGAGATCAAGCAGAAAATGGCGGATTATGGCATTACGCTTCAGGAACTGGCTGGCGGCCGGGGCGCAAAAGGCGCGAAGGCGGCACGCAGCAGCCGGGCGGGCGTAGCGCCGAAATACCGTGACCCGGAAAGCGGCAGCACCTGGTCGGGCCGCGGTAAGCCGCCGAAATGGATTGCTGGTCAAGATCGGGACAATTTTCTGATCGGCAAGTAATTCCTCGCCGTACCCAGCATTCAAAGGCCGCGTTTCAAGACGCGGCTTTTTCGTTGTGGCGGCCGTATTTCGTATCGCCTAGAGCGTTCGGGCGGAGTTAAGTAGCTAAATTTTAAAAGATTGGCTCGAACCCTCGAAAGCGCAGGGGCACACCGCTGATAAGATGAGGGAAAGGACGGTTCGGGTAAATTACATGCCGCTTTCGACTACAGGCATTTCCGAAAAACAGCACGTGGCGCGGCGAACCACCTGGACGAGCATTGCCTTAAATAGCGGGCTTGCCACGGCGCAGCTCGTGGTCGGCTTTGTCGCACACTCTCAGGCATTGCTGGCCGACGGCATTCATTCGCTGGCGGACATCGTCTCCGATTTTATCGTTCTCGTTGCCAATCGGCGGGCATCGGCCAAACCCGACGTCGATCATAACTACGGGCATAACCGGTACGAAACGGTCGCCTCGTTATTCCTCGGCGGATTGTTGATCGCGGTCGGCGTTGGAATGCTATGGCGCGCCGGAACGCGCATCGTCAACCTTCAGGATATTCCGCCCGTAAAGGCGGGTGCGCTCGCGGTCGCGATAATCGTGCTCGTTTCGAAGGAGGCGCTCTTTCGCTATATGCTTCGCGCCGCCGAACGCATTCGCTCCGCTTTGCTGGTCGCGAACGCGTGGCATGCGCGGTCGGACGCGGCGTCTTCGCTCGTGGTCGCGCTCGGGATTATCGGCAGTTTGGCGGGATTCCGAATTCTCGATCCGATTGCTGCCGCCGTCGTGGGTTTTCTCATCGGCAAGATGGGATGGACGTTCGCGTGGGACGCTTTACAGGATCTCTCCGACAGGGCGCTCGACGAAGCGACGGCGCAAGATTTGCGCGGCATCCTGTCGAAGACGCCCGGCGTGCGCGAGGTTCACGACTTCCGTACGCGCAAGATGGGCGATCTGGCCATCGTCGACGCGCATGTTCTGGTCGACCCGCTCATTACGGTTTCCGAGGGGCATTACATTGCCGAATCGGCGCGCGCGAACCTGCTGACGGACTCACGCGTCATCGATGCGCTCATTCACGTCGATCCGGAAAGCGATGCGCTCAATCCGCAGCCCGGCAACTTTCCGCAGCGTTCTGCCGTGACCGAGGCCGTGAGCGCCGCATTCGCGCAGCAAGGGCTGCCGGTCGAAGCGTTGAACCTGCATTACCTTGGCAGCGGCTTTAGCGTCGATGTCGTGTTAGCGGCATCGAGCACGATGGATACGGCCATCCGCCTGAAGGCGATCGACTTCGACGCGCTCAAACGGCAGATCGGCGCGCGCGAGATTCGCGTCGCGCAGGCCCTCCGGTTCGCGCCGGCCACGACACCGAAACGCACAATCGATCTGCCGCGCTGAAGCGTCGCGTCAGAGCGGCAGTTGCGTATCGAATTTGATCTCGCGGAGCACGACGCTCGTTCGAACCTGCGCGACCGCGGGAATCTTGAAAATGCGATCGTGCAGGAACGCGTCGTACGCTTTGATATCCGGCGCGACGATCTTGAGGATGTAATCGGACTCGCCGGTCGTGCTGTAGCACTCGGTGACTTCCGGGCAGGTGGCAATTTCGCGTTCGAATTGCTCGACGCCGCCTTCCGTGTGCCGGGTCAGATGGATATGCGCAAGCGCGCAGACGTGAAGGCCGAGCTTTTCGCGATCGAGCAGCGCGGTATAGCGCTGAATGACGCCCGACTGCTCCATGTCCTTGATGCGGCGCCAGCACGGGGTGCTCGACAAGCCGACCTGGTCGGAGATTTCCTGAACGGAGCGCCGCGCGTCCAGTTGCAGAAGACGCAGGATTTTTTGTGAGAATGTATCGAGAGTCAACTGCGCCTCCGTTCGGTCGCGATTTGACTCTAATGGTAGAGGCGTCGGAAAAGAAACGCAATGCAATGCGCCCGCACTGAGGGAGTTTCCCTAACTCGCTGGCCTCATGGCGCGGTTTTACCTTCAGTGCCGTCGTTCGGTTCGTCCGATGGCCGCGCCAGCGCTGCCTGCGACGCCCGTAGCTCCGCAAGCATGTTGCAGAATAGCGCGCCCTGCTCGATGGCGTCGTCGAGCGCGACGTGCGTGTGCGGCAGTTCATCGAACCAATGTTTCGGCAAGCGCGGCTTGATCGCCTTTCGGTACGGCAGGCCGGTCATCGCGAAGGCGAGCGTCTTGATGTCGAGCGCCGACCACGAGAACGGGCAGCGCTCGGCGAAACGCATCATGTACCAGAACATATAGGTGAAGTCGAAGCCCGCCGGATAGGCGACGAACACCGGCTTGCCCGGCAACGCCTCCACCCATTCCACATAGGCGGGCAGCGCGACTTCCGGCTTCTGCAGATCCTTGCGGCAAGCCGCCCACGCATCGGGCTGCGTTTTCCACCACGCGGCCTGAACTGGATGCGGCGCCGCGCCTTCGAGCGTTTCGAGATTCGCGGAGAACGTGCCGATGAGCTGCTTGTCGGCCGTGTACGCGGCCGAGGCGAAGCTCAGCATCGAATGCGGGCCGGGAATCGGACCGTCCGCTTCGACGTCCGTGCTGACGTAGATTTCGGGAACCGCGGTGGCATTGGCGGTCATGCGCTCACTCCGTCACGCACGTACGCATTGCTGCGCCGTTCTTCCCCGAACGTCGATGCCGGGCCGTGACCCGGCACGAACGTGACATCGTCGCCGAGCGGCCAGAGCTTTTCGCGGATCGAGCGGATGAGTTCGGCGTGATTGCCGCGCGGAAAATCGGTGCGCCCGATCGAACCGGCGAACAGCACGTCGCCCACGAACGCGAGCCTGTGCTCGCGGCTGAAGAACACGACATGACCGGGCGTGTGTCCGGGGCAGAAATACACTTCCATCGACTCGTTGCCGAACTGCACGGTGTCGCCGTCCGCGAGCCAGCGTTCCGGCGTGAAGGCCTCCGCGTTCGAAAAACCGAAGCGCTGAGTCTGCGCGGGCAACTGGTCGATCCAGAACGCGTCTTCGCGATGCGGTCCTTCTATTTGTATGCCGTAATGAGCCGCGAGCGCCTTCGCGCCGCCGCAGTGGTCGAGATGACCATGCGTCAGAAGAATCTTTTCGACAGTCACGCCGTGCCGGTCGACCTCGGCGATGATCCGGTCGATGTCGCCGCCCGGGTCCACGATCGCGGCGCGCTTCGACGCTTCGCAGATCACGATGGAGCAGTTCTGCTGAAAAGGCGTCACGGGAACGAGAATGACTTTCATATGACTGTCGGCGGTACAAGTCGGGCTGTAAAAACGTTCATTGTACCGGTGCGGGGAAACCCGCGACGAGGGCGACATCAGCGTGCAAAACCTCAAGAAATCCGGCAATTCTTACGTTCATAGCGAAAATCAATGACAGATTGCACAGTCCGGCGAGCCAAACCCCGCTTTTTTTGTATAATGGCACTACTTGTGCATGGAGTTAACCATGCCGTCACTAGGCGACTGCTGAAACGTTAGTGCGTTTTTACAACCGCCGTCAGTACGCTGTTGGGGGCCAAAAGCCTCGCAATTGCAACTCAAGCACCATCAGTAGGTGCACACGTCTTGTCCGGCCAGACGCCGCGCGTCTGTGAGATGGCCTTAGCTGCCGTCACGCCGGATGGGGCCTACGCCGCCGTTCCTGCGCTCAACCAAGTTGTTATAGCGCACGAATGTGATGCCATGTTCGATGGCGGCATGTGGGGTCTGGTCAGGCTGCCGGGGACAGGTTGCGCCAGACGTGAACAATAACCGGGCGTTTGCGGCACGAGTACGCCGCATCCGAGCACAGTTCGCCGTTCGCTTGACCGAGCGGCGTTCTGCATTGCGCGGAGAAGCCTTGAGCAGCCTTGTGCGCGCCTAACCGGCGCAGCGCGGCCGCTCCTTTATCGTTGATACACGTCTATGAATGCTCGATTTATTCGACATGTCGGGAGCCTGCTAGCAGTTGGCGTGCTGGCGGGTTGCGCCGCGCCGGGTTCGGGCGATGTCGCATCCAATCCTCAGACAACGAACTCCCTCAGCACGGTCGGTGCCCGCTCGACGGCGCCGCTCGCCTTCGATTCGCACTTGTCCGCGCTGCCCGCCGACAAGCCCAGCCCGGCTCCGTCGCTCGCGAACGCCGAGCCGATCACCACCGGCCCGGACGCAGGCAGCTTCGAGCAGAAGGGCAAGGCCTCGTGGTACGGCCGCATGTTCCACGGTCGCAAGACCGCGAGCGGCGAGAAGTTCAACATGAACGCGATGACCGCGGCCCACCGCACGCTGCCGCTCGCGTCGTGGGTGCGCGTGACCAACGAAGCCAACCACAAGACCGTGGTGGTGAAGATCAACGACCGCGGTCCTTATGTGCGCGGCCGAGTGATCGACTTGTCCTACGCTGCGGCGGCCGTGCTCGGCATGCGCGGCGCCGGCACGCAGAAGGTGAAGATCGAAGGTCTCACGCAGCAGGAAGCGCGTGCAGCGCGTGAAGAGCAGGCTCAGGCGCTCGCCGACGACAGCGTGAACTGATCTTTCGCCGTACCGGATCCGGTAGTGCCATGACGGGCCGTCTCGCGACGGCCCGTTTTCTATTCTTCTGCCGTATCGTCGCGCTTCGCGAGTTTCAGCGCGCGTTCATAGAGCGCATTGCGCGGCGCGCCCGTCAACGTGGCGGCAATGCGTGCCGCGCTCTTCACCGACAACTCTTCCAGCAGCGTGGTGAGCAGCGCGTCGTGCGCGTCGTCGGCATCCTGCGCTTCAGGCGCGCCTTGCACGACCAGAACGAATTCTCCGCGCTGGCGATTGGTATCGGCTTCGAGCCACGCTGGCCCTTCGGCCAGGGTGCAGCGATGCAGGCTCTCATGTAACTTCGTCAACTCGCGCGCGATCAGCAACTGCCGTTCGCCGCCGAAAGCCTCGCCGAGCGCACGCGTCGTTTCCACGATGCGATGCGGCGCCTCGTAGAAGACGAGTGCCATCGGATTATCGGCGAGCGTGCGCAACTGCGTGGCGCGCTGCTTCGACTTGGTCGGCAGAAAGCCGACGAACGAAAATTCCGCGACCCACGCGCCCGCCGCGCTCAGGGCCGTCGTGAGCGCGCTCGCGCCCGGCAGCGGAATGACGGGCAAGCCCGCCTCGCGCACGGCATCGACCAGACGCGCGCCGGGATCGGATATGCCGGGCGTGCCCGCGTCCGACACGCACGCGATGCGCTCGCCGTTCTTCAGATGCGCGATCACGCGTTCGGCCGCGCTGCGTTCGTTGTGCTCGTGCACGGCAATCGACGGCTTCGAGATGCCGTAACGCGCGAGCAGTTGCGCCGTGTTGCGCGTGTCCTCGGCGGCGATGCGATCCACGAGTCCGAGCACATGCAGCGCGCGCACGGTGATGTCCGCCGTGTTGCCGATCGGCGTGGCGACGACGTAGAGCGCGCCCGTCGGATAGTGCTGCCCGGCGGCGAGGTCGGAGATCTGAAGCATGAGCGCGGCGTGGAGGGAAAGGTCGTCATTTTGCCACGCGCTTGCCGCGTGCCATCGCGGCCGCGCGCCGACAACTTTTATGGAGGAACCTTGTCCAAATCGCTCGGCGATGTTTTCGAGACGCATGCGCTCGACTTTTTGCGGCGGCAACGCATGCGCTTCGTCGCGCGCAACGTGACGTGCCGCGGCGGCGAGATCGATCTCGTCATGCTCGACGAATGCGGCGCGCTCGTGTTCGTCGAAGTGCGCGCGAGAAAGGGCGGGCGCTATGCGAATGCCGCCGCGAGCGTCGATGCAAGGAAGCGCGCCCGCCTCGTGCATGCCGCGCAGCATTTCCTCGCGACATGGCGCGGCGCGTTGCCGGCCTGCCGCTTCGATATCGTCGCGTTCGATGCCGGCCGTATCGCGTGGCTGCGCGATGCGTTTCGCGCCGACGAGGCATGAGCGCGGTTCGCCGCGTGATGCATGCGGTAAACTGCGCAACAACCGGCGCCTTGAGCGTTCAAGCCACACACCGCAGCGTATGCCGCGGCCGATGATCGAGAGTCGATGTCAGTCGAACGTATTCAACAGCAATTCCGCGACAGCGCGGCACTCAAACTCGAAGCGCTCGACGCGCTGGCGGTGCCGATCGCGGCGGCCGTCGACACGCTCTTCGGCGCGCTCGCGAACGGCAACAAGATTCTCGTCTGCGGCAACGGCGGCTCGGCGGCCGACGCGCAACGTTTTGCCGCGCAACTGATCGGCCGCTTCGAGCGCGAGCGTCCGGGCTTGCCGGCGATCGCGCTGACGACCGATTCGTCGATTCTCACGGCCATCGGCAACGACTATGCGTTCGAGCAGATCTTCTCGAATCAGGTCCGCGCGCTCGGCCAGACGGGGGACGTGCTGCTGGCGATCAGCACGTCGGGGAATTCGGTCAACGTGCTCGCGGCGATTCAGGAAGCGCACGAGCGCGAGATGATCGTGATCGCGCTGTCGGGCAAGGGCGGCGGCGCGATGTCCGATGTGCTTGCCGAGACCGATATCCATATCAGCGTGCCGTCCGATCGCACGGCGCGCATCCAGGAAGTCCATCTGCTGATCATTCACTGTTTGTGCGACGGCATCGATGCGATGCTGCTCGGCGACGACTGAAACTGAAAAGGGGGAACGGAGTTGACGAACAAGACACGCGTCAAGGCGACGCTAGCCCAGGCCACGCTGGTGGTGAGCCTGTTGTCGGGAGTCGCATTGACGTTGCAGGGCTGCGCGCTCGCGGTCGTCGGCGCGGCGGCCGGCGGCACGTTGATCGCCACGGATCGCCGCACGCTCGGCGCGCAGACGGAAGACCGCGAGATCCAGATCAAGGCGACTTCGCGCATCAACGAGAATCTGCCCGATACGGCGCATGTCAACGTGACCGTCTTCAACCGGCGCGTGCTGCTGACCGGCGAAGTCCCCGATGACGCGTCGAAGCAGAAGGCCGAAGCGGTCGTGCGCGACATCAACAACGTGGGCAGCATCGTCAATGAACTGGCGATCCAGGGTGCGAGCTCGATTTCGTCGCGCGCGAACGACTCGTACCTCGAAGGCCGCGTGAAGACCGCGATGGTCGGCGAGAAGGACTTGCGCGCGAACTACTACAAGGTGGTGTGCGAACGCGGCGTCGTCTATCTGATGGGACTCGTCACGCAGGATGAAGGCGCGCATGGCGCCGATGTCGCCGCGCGCGTGCCGGGCGTCGAGCAGGTCGTGAAGGTCTTCCAGTACATCAAGCCGGAAGAGGCGCAGGCGCTCGAGGCGGCGGCCGCATCCGATGCGAGCGCGGTCTCGGCGGCGAGCGCGCCGGCCGAAGCGACGGTCGGCACGGTGCCTGATTCGGGCGTGAGCTCGCGTCCGCTGGACACGCAGTCGCCCGCGCCGGTGAAGAATTCGGATGTGCATCCGGGCAATCCCGCTCCGGCTCCGGCGGCGAAATGAGCGTGTTGCGTGTAATGTTGGGCGCGGCGGTGGTCGCCGCGTCGTTTGGCGCGGGCGCGGCGGAGCAGCCGGTTTCTTCCGCCAACGCGATGGCGATCGCGCGGGGCAATGCGTGCATGGGCTGTCACGCGATCGATCGCAAGCTCGTGGGGCCGTCGTTTCAACAGATCGCGGAGAAGTACAAGGGACAGCCGCAGGCAAGCGCGCAGCTCGAAAAGAAGGTGAAGAACGGCGGCGCGGGCGTGTGGGGGCCGATTCCGATGCCCTCGCATCCCAGAATGAACGATGCGGATATCAGGACTGTGGTCGCGTGGGTTCTGGCGGGGGCGCCGCAGAAGTGACGGGATGGGCAGCTTGCGCTGATGGCGATTTTGCTGTGGTACAATTTTGGTTCGTTGGGGGGGTAGCTCAGCTGGGAGAGCGTCGCGTTCGCAATGCGAAGGTCGGGAGTTCGATCCTCCTCCTCTCCACCACGAATTTGCTTTAGAAACAACGCACTACGTCTTGCGATGTAGTGCGTTGTTTCGCTTTCTATCGCACCTTTATGCACACGCGATGTGGCAGATTTGTGGCGTCGAGTGGTAGCGCAAGAGCCCACCGCCCACCGCTCACTGGTAGAAAACACTTCGCTTTTCTACCGAGACTTTAAAGATGCTTAAAGTCAACCTTGCATACATCAGCCAACCAACGCCGCTGTGTGCACAAATGTGACATGGCGCAAAAAACAGCCATGTCCATGCAAGCGCTACTTACGGTCGATCAACTCGCCGAGCATCTACAAAAGTCTGTCGCCAGCATCCGTAGCGATGCGACGCGAAATCCCCAGTCTCTTCCGCCAATCTGCCGACTTCCCAATACGAAACGCCTTCTTTGGCGAGCGGAAGATGTAGAAAGGTGGATTGGCCTGCACGTCGCCGATGCAGTGTCGGAGGTCGAGGTTGTTGGATTTGATGTGTCGGCGCTTGGGACCTCGGTGTGATGGGCTGGTCAGGTCGCAAAGCGGCACGTTCGACGCGGAAGCCGCGCCCGTTCGAGCTGGACATTAGAGCCATTCTGCGTGAGCGGCCGTTTGAAGCGGTCTTAGCAGCCGGTCAACCGGCGTATGTGTCGGCTCCGGAAGGTATGGATGGAATTTTGAAGGTGTATCCGGACGGTCGACGGGAGCTGGTGACATTTGACCTGCAAGGCGAGCATTTGATAGCGGTTTTGCCGAGCTATAAGGGACCGCGGCGCTATTCCGTCAAGCCCCGTCTCGGGAGACCGCCGGACGCGGCGGACGGAGGTTGACGGCCCGAAAGAAATAAGCTCCTCGGTAGAGGGGAGGGGTTGAGAACCCCACCCCTCTGCCGAGCGGCGAGCTGGATTAATAACGAAGGGTGATCGATGGTGGAGCGGGAAAAGCGTGAGCGCGTTCCTTGATTGCTGCGTCCGTCCAGAAGGACGCTGTAGACGACGCCTGTCGTTCATCTCCGCTTCGAATCGGCGTATCGACAAGGAGAAGACGGGCCCCACAGGAGTGGAGCCTATAGCAACTAACCCCGCCCCCGTACTGTCAACGTAGAGGCGGCGGCACGATTTTTCGCACGGCTCGAATCTACAACATCAAGGCGCGGTTGTTTTGGGGCTTTGGAGGCTCATGCCGGTCCCGTAAGGGCCTCGAAGCCGTGCCTCGCGGCTTGAGATTGTGCAAGAGGCCCTGAATCTGCGTGCGATGGCATCAACGGCAATGGCGCGTAAGGCCGTCAGCTCCGTTCATTGACAGTACGGGGGCGCGCGATTTATTCAATCCCGCAGACTTAGAACGGCGAGTTTGTGCGGAGCTGTAATCGAAGCGATGTGCCAGTGGACCGTGCGCAAGCGAGGCCTGACATGAACCCGGAACTAGCTGCTGAACTGGCAGAAGATGCGCAACTGAAGACGGCGATACGCGAATTGCGGAAGCTGAGGAAGGACAGCGAAGAGCTTAATCGTGCGTGGTCGGAAACGTGGGTGGCTCGTCAAAAGTACGAGCGAGACTACGCATTCATGGTCAAGCAACTCCGGGAACGGGAGGATCGTATCATGGACGAGCTCAGGCCCTATCTCGCAAAGATTGAGGAGCTTGAGAAACAAGTAAGGAAGCTGGACCGAAAAATTCGAAAGCGACACAGCAACAAAGGTCGTCCTGAAGCGGTATAGCTCTTTCAGAGTCTTACAGGCCCCCTTGCAGCTCAGCGCTAATATTCCCAGTGCTTTGGTGCTCAAACCTGGCGACAGCTTGCGACGACAGTCGCGATTCAAAGGCTAATCCTTCGCTAGTCGAACAGCGCACTGCCCTTAAGCTAATATCATGAACGCACCGCTAACGACCTACGGCCGATGCGAAGAAGCTGGCGAACTCGGCAGATTTAGCAGCTAAACTTCATTCAGCCTCGGAGGTGGACCTACTGTGAAAGACGACCAATTCAAAGGTCTGCCAGATGATACGGACGAGTGGATTCGTCTTCTGCAATCCGACGATGGCCGTGCAGCGCGCGAGCATCTTGACGCAGGAAGGGCGATTTACTACCGCGATGCGGATTCCCCTATCGGACTCTGCATTAAGAAATATCCGGACGGGCACCGGGAGCTTGTAAGATTTTCCGTGGAGCACGGAGAGCAATTCGTCTCCAGTCTTGATGTTCGCGATGACTTCAACGACCCCCTGCCGCCTGATTTACTCGACCTACTTGAGAGCGTTGCGAAATCTACAAAAGCAGCTAACGATGCTTTGGACGATGCCTTGGCTTTCATTGATGAGTCAAACGTTCGAATCGAAAGGTTATCGAAGGCAGAATGAATTCTAATGGCTGTCTCCGAGCGCCCAAACCCGATGCATCGGAGCGGGGCTGAGGCCCTTAGGTCCGCCCTGACAGTGGGTGGGCGCGTCAACCTCATTATCTGTTTCAAACACGCTGTCTCTATAGTTCTCTGTTTTGAGACCGGGGTATTGTGCGCACGTCGTGCGCACACGCCGAATGCTCGATGAGCGTTGCACCTATATGTGAGAATGTCCTTTATCGAATTAAGAATGGACTATCGAATGAGCACGACTGCTGCGCCTTCTACTCTGTTGCCTGCTCAGATCGAACGGCGTATCCGCGAGCTCGACGGACACATAGCTGAGTTGCGCGCCTTCGACGTCAGGACGTACTCCGACAACAACAGGTTCGCGCTCGTTGCTTTGCAGGCGGGGATCCGCGACACGCTTGAGAGATGCTTTGGTTACAACACTTCGCGCTACACGCACTTCCAGGCTGCTGGAAGTTTGTACGTGCCTGCGCCGCGGCCGGGCTTTTTCGCCAAGCATAGTGATTTAGAGGTGCGACTTAGGGAAGAAGTGGGCGAGAACGTAGACCGAGCTATCGGACTTCTACAGTCAGCAAGAACGTCAATGCAGGCCGAGCTCGCTGACGTCGAATATGCTCCTACTGAGGATAAGTCACGGAAGGCGCCGCTGTCGCGACGGGTATTTGTCGTTCATGGACACGACGGAGCTGCGCGCGAAACTGTCGCCCGCTTCCTCGAAAGAATTGACTTCGAGCCAGTCATCCTGCACGAACAGGCCAATCAAGGGCGCACGGTGATCGAAAAGATTGAGGCGCACGGCGATGTGCATTTCGCCGTGGTGCTGCTGACGCCCGACGATGCTGGATGCGCGAAGGGGAGCGAACCCGAGCCGCGAGCCAGGCAGAATGTCCTCCTTGAATTGGGCTATTTCATTGGGCGTCTCGGGAGGGAAAGGGTGTGTGCGCTCAAGCGCGGGACGCTGGAAATTCCCAGTGACTTTGCCGGTGTAGTCTGGGAAAAGATGGATGACAGCGGTGGCTGGAAACAGGCCTTGGGACGTGAACTTCAAGCGGCCGGCCATGAGGTTGACTGGAACAAAGTCATGCGGCTATGAACCTGCCCACCACGCTCAATGGCATCGGTGCGCCGCCTCTGGTCATTTTGGCCGGCGAGCGCGCGGGTACCGACCCGGTATTGTTGCGTTCATTCAACAGGCAGCGCTCGGCTAGTTCGGGGATTTGGAGAACCTTGCATGCCCAAAGATACCAATTCGGATAATACAAATGACCATCCGTCGCATAAAAGTCGAAAATGTAAAAGGCGCTAAAGAACTTAATATCGGCGGAAATCCTGCCAAACAAGCCGTCGCTATTAGTTGCACCAAACGGTTTCGGGAAAAGCTCTATAACGGCAGCGTTCGCGAGCTTAAACCAAGCGAGGCTGAAGTTAGACGACGACCCTCTTCATGAGGGCAACAAAGCCAATAAACCGATACTGACCATTGAGCTGAAGAGCGAAGATGGCCAAATCTGCGTTTTGACGGCGGATGAGGCGAAGAATGAAATTTCAAAAGTCCTCGACGTATATGTGATCAACAGCCGGCTACAAGCTAAAGCCGTGAAGAACAACGTAAGTGGATTCACGACTGCGTCGGCCTCGTTAAAAATAAATGAGGTGGTCCTCGTCGATAAAATTCCAGCAGCTGTGCATTTTGTTTATGGGATCGCGGAAACTCGCAAGGCATTCGGGAAGAATGGAAAATTTCTTGAGGGGATTGATTGCATATTGAATAACGCCGCCGCAATCGATGCACTTTCCAATGAGTACGCGACGCTGAACAAATTCTCTGGCGCCAGAATCCAAGATAAATGGGGAGTGATTGCAAGCGAAATTAATATCCAGAACGGGGACGCAAATGGAATTCGTGATTGGATCAAAGTAAACTGTGAAAACAGGCTCAATGAAATATCGTGCTTAAGCCGAATTGCTGATATCGTCATGCAGCATGTTCCGGAGATAAAGGAGCGCGTGGACAGTTTATTTGCTGCATATCAGCTATGTACTCTTTATGGAAAAGATCCAAAACGTTTTCAGGCCGCATGCGTGTATGCTCAATACGTGCGTGACAAAGAAGCGTACAAACAACTCATTTCCTCCTTCGATACGACGTGGAAGAAAATTAAACCGAAAGAGCGCAAGGGTATGTTGATTGTTGAATTTCCTAACGCGCTCCATATTTCAAATGGTCAACGTGATTCACTGACATTCGCGGCAATGATTCAGCGGATCAAGGGCAAAATACGTAAGCGCGATTGCGTCATCATAGTTGACGAAGTTTTTGATTATCTCGATGACGGGAATCTCACGGCTGTTCAGTATTACATATCGAATCTTATCGATGACATGAAAACGGCTGAAAAGCGGATCTACCCGCTCATTTTTACGCACTTGAATCCGGTTTATTTTAAGAATCACGCGTTCCAAGATCAAAAGATATATTTCGTCGACAAACGGGCGCCAGTTATAAACGAGCATTTAAAGAAATTAATTATTCATCGTGGCAACATTTCAATCAAGGCTGGCGTTGAAAGACACCACCTTCACTTCGATCCATCGTCAATAGACCTCCAAAAAGAATTCGCAGCCCTCGGTTTAAAAGAGACTTTGGGGAAATCGGTTAAATTTCACGCTTTCATTGCCGAGGAATGGGGAAAATATAGTAAGGGTGAGGAAAAATATGATCCATTTGCGGTCTGCTGCTACGTTAGAGTAAAAATAGAAGAATTTTATATGAGAAGATTAGCGACCCTGAATCCGGGCAAAGATTTTTAGACACAAACGGAACGCGGAAAAAACTCGATTTCGCGGTGTCTATCGGCACACACATTCCCGAAGTCGCATTTCTATTAGGCGTTATCTACAATGAGGGCTTGCATCTGAAACAACACGTAGACAATTCATCCCCTATCGTCGCAAAGCTGGAAAACTTGGTTATAAGAAAAATGATCCTTGATGCCACTAAACGTTAAGAGATTGACGGTTACATATCGGGCGCGCGCTCCCTACGCGTCATGAACGGTCGAATCAGTAGCACGATCTACAAACCGCTGTTGGTTCACACGATCTGCAAGACGTCCGATAGCTCGACTGTCTCTCGCCAAATTGCGGCGACGCTCGAGTCGTGATTTCTCAGGGCCGGCCGGTGCCCATAGGCGGCCGTAGGACCTAAACAACTCGGGGCATACGGGTACGGTCAGACCTTGGCGTGAAGAGGGGCCAGGTTTGCAGTTCCGTATGTTGGCGAATGAGGCAATCCGCCTCGTTCCACAACAGGAGTTCGATCGTGATGTCCGCAAAGACAAACGTCAGTTGCTGAATCGCTGGCTAATGGTGCGCCAGTCCACGCCACCATCTTCACCAGAGTGAACTTGCCTTGGCTTTGGGCAACGAGAATTCGACTTCCTTCGCGGCCAGCGTGTCTCGTGCTATCGCGACGCACGATGACCGCCCGCGGCGCACGCGGCGGGGCGCGGGCGGGCGCTGCATAGCCGAGGCTCGCGTTCAGAATGGGCAACCGTGAGGTTTCGGGACGTTGAGCGCTTTCTTGACTCCAAGTGAACTCTGCATCGACCAGCATTTGGGGAGCGATCCGGTGTTTGATGTAAGATCTTGTTACAAAGCGGCGCCAGGCCTGCCAAGAGCGACATCAGCTATTTTCGGCACCAAGAGAAGCACGGCTTGGGGTTGAAATTTGATGTCTACCCCGCACATCGGCGTTGCGGAAAGTTAATTTATAAGTTAAGTTCGGGGCTATGATTCGAGCACGCAAACTGACCCTAAAAGAGCTGATTGGCCTGATTGGAGACCCGGCTATCAACCTGCCAGGTCTCCAGCCGACGGCGGCGAAGCAGCGGTGGGATGTCGCCCTTATTTGTGGTGCGGGTGATTACACGGCCAGTCGTTTTTCGAAAACCGTTAAGGATTTTGTCGACTCGGCGGAGAAGAAGTCTAATTACTTGGTGATGGTGCGTGCATTATTTCATGCCGTTCAGGTCGATCATTATCAGAAAACCTTGAAGGAAGATACGCCGGTAAATGTCAAGGTCGCACATGATTTTAAGTTTCAATCCAAGACCGTAAATCTTTGGGAAATAAAGTATCAGAATAAGGATAGGATTTACTTTTATCCAGTTAGTTCTGGTGACATTAAGATAATTTTCCTGCTAATGGCATATCATAAAAAAGATCAAAATACGCCAAATGAGGTAAAGACGCCATGTACACGAGAGATCAAAGAGTTGATCACTGGTTTGGCGGAAATTAAGTTTATTTGAGAGGTGAGTAAAATGGCGAAGAGCAATGCGGAATTTGCTGCGGAAATTAAGGAAAAGGCCGCGATCTGGGGCGCTGTACGTAAACTCGATCCCATGCTTCAGCTGAAAACCGCCATGCGAAACAAAAATTTGAAGAATGTCGATATTGCGGAGCGGCTTTGCGTGTCCGAAGCCAATATTTCTCGAATTTTGAAGGGTCGGGGCAATGTGACTCTTGACACGCTTTATATGCTTGCTGATGCCGTCGAAACGGAGCTTTTCATTTCCATTGGAAATTCCGGCACTGTTGCGGCGGGCGATGGAGGGGAAACGCGCGAGGGCGACGGAGAGTTGATGACGATCGGTGCTGAAGGAAGTGGGGGTAGTGACGGAATCGAATTCTTCCAATCTCCCGATAACGTGATTAGACTGGTACCACGATGGAAGCAGGCTGAGCGTCATCGCGTACACCAAGAAACGGGTGATACGCAGGATGAAACCCGTGTTGCGTTTGGTTGAACGTGCCGAGTTTAATATGAAACCCGCTTCGCTTTCACTTGATCGGCTTGAATTCACCAAAATTCATGTCGCGGCAAATCCCAAATACGATCCCGGTTCGGAAGAAGCGAACTGTGCTTATCCACAAATTAATTTCAATTTCTCTGGAGTTAACTTCGTTCGTCGGACGCGGGTCAATTTTCCTGACGAGGAGGCAGCGGATCCGCGTCATTTCCAAGTCGTTTTTTCTATGACCGCCTTGGAAAAGGATCAAGAGAAGAAGACTCTCCCATATGAGTTTGATGTAGAAGTGATCGCCTATCTGACATATTTGGGCAGCGAAATGCATGGTGTCGATCGATTCAAGGCTGTGCGTTATTCCGCTTATCCGATGCTGTACGGTGCGATTCGGGAGATGCTCTCGACGACCAGTGCACGGAGTTCACATGGCATGTTGCAGCTTCCGAGCGCTGATTTCCGAAAGTCGGCGTTGTCCGATGCAGAGAAAGATGAAGAGCGACGCTTGGCTCTGCTGGAACCTAACGCGACGATGCCCGCTCAGGTAGCGGACTCTTCTTCGGCAGAAAAGAAAGTTGCAGTCAAGAAGTCGAGAAAAAAGCTGAGCGGGGACAAAAGTAGGAGCTGATAGCGTGGCTGTGAGCTCCAGACTTCCAAGAAGTGCAGCTTGAGGGGGACATTGCGCAGATCCACTATCACCTGTCGCTGATTAGGGATGCTGGCCTCGTCGATATTGGAGCGTGCGCCCGCTGGTCGGGTTCGGCTCCCGCACCTCGCGGGTTGGCCACGCGGCGACCGTTCGTTTCTGAAATCTGACAACGGAACTGCGACGGCTCTATCAATCGGATGGGCCGTTACGGGGGCGAAGCCGACGCCTGAACGTTCGACCGACGACGCCTGCAACCAGCGGCGTATGGCCGAATCCGCCCGACGGCGGGCGGTCCCAGCCGGTGACGCGTACATCCCTCGGTCAGATTGACACGCTAGAGGAGGAGGTCCGGCGGCTGGACCGCAACATACGCGAAGCGCAGCAAGCTGGTGAGCACAAGTCGGCCGCGCCGGCCTTACCGAGCACACGTACGCCTTCGTGCCCTTGAGCTGGTCTACTTCCCGCTGGTTATAACAGGCACGCCTGAAAGCGCAAGTATCGAGTGCTAGCCAAGAAAACGGTGGCTTTCTGAACACGGCCGAGCTATCGTCGGGTCGCCTCGTTACAGCCCATTCGTCTGTTAAAATTCCCATCAATTATTCAACGTCCGGCAACTGTCAATGAATCAACGGATCGGCTACGCCCGCGTTTCGACAGATGACCAAAACTTAGACCTGCAGCGCGACGCACTATGCTCGTCGGGGGTTGCTTCCATCTACGAAGAAAAGGCCAGCGGCACGGCCGCTGTTCAGCAGGAACTCGACCATTGTCTTAAAGCGCTGCGGGCCGGCGATACGCTCGTGGTGTGGCGGCTGCACCGGCTTGGCCGAAGTCTGCCCGACCTTGTGCGCATAGTTGCTGGATTAGCAGAGAAGGGGGTCGGCTTCGAAAGCATCACCGAAAAGGTCGAAACCTCCAGTGCGGCGGGGAAGCTGGTCTTCCATGTGTTCGCGGCGTTGGCAGAGTTCGAGCGCAACCTGATCCGGGAGCGCACACGTGCGGGCTTGAACGCCGCGCGTGCGCGAGGTCGTGCCGGTGGACGCAAGCCGAAGCTGGATGCGCGACAAATTAGGGAGATAAAGCGCCTGATGTCTGACCCGACAATTCCTGTCGGTCAAATCGCGGAGCGCTACAAGGTCTCGCGCACAACCATCTATAAGGTGGCACCCCGCATCCAGGGCGCAGCTGTTTAGCGCCTACACGAGTGCGAGCGCGGCGAGGCCTCACCGGCAAGATGTCTCATGAACAGAATAGAACGTCAGCAGGTGATCTGAAGCCGTGAAACTCATAAATAACAGTGGTTCAGACCGCGTCATCGACTTAATGCGCCCACACCTAGAGCCGGGGCATATGCTTGGCTGCGTCACGCCGTCGTTTTCGTTGTTTGCGTTTTCCGAGCTGCGCGACGCGTTGGCCAAGCTGGGTAGCGTGCAGCTCATCCTGCCTTCCGTCAATGACCAGCTCAATTTCCTTGGCGACGAGGGTGACCGCGCAGCGCGCAATCGGCTGCAATCACGCTGGCTGGCCAATCAGTGTGCACAATGGCTAGCCGGCAAGGTAGAGTTGCGCCGGGCACACAGTCGGGTGCCGCAGGGCGCTGCGGTCATGCGCGCGCCAAACGGCACTGCCGACCAAGCGGTGTTGGGTTCGTTCGCGTTCAGCACAGAGGGCTTGGGCCTGACGCCCGGCAACCCGCTGAACTTGATTCAGGCTTCCGAGTCGCCTGACGAGGCGGCTCAGCTAGCTCGATGGCTTGACCAGCAGTGGGCCTCGCTGCAGGCGCAGCCCGACAGCCGGCCAGCCTTAATCGAGGTCCTCCAAGACATGGGCCGGCACCGCGCGGCTTTTACGATATATGCCGCGATCCTAAATCACCTGTTCAGGGATCGGGGCGACGAGATGGACGAGGAGCGAATCGTCAAGTCGGCCACCGGAATCCGCAACACCGTCGTCTGGAAGAAGCTGTTTAAGTTTCAGCGCGATGGCGTCGTCGGTGCTATCGACAAGCTGGCCCGCTTCGGCGGCTGCATCATCGCGGATAGCGTGGGTCTAGGAAAAACGTTCGAGGCCTTGGCTGTCATCAAGTATCACGAGCTGCGTAACGACCGCGTGCTAGTGCTAGCGCCCAAGCGTCTGCGCGATAACTGGACGCTCTACAAGGCCAACGACAAACGGAACGCTCTAGCGGCTGACCGGTTCAATTACGACGTGCTGAACCACACCGACCTGTCGCGTGACAGCGGCAGCTCCGGTGACATCGATCTGACCCACGTAAACTGGGGCAACTACGACCTCGTAGTCATCGACGAGAGTCATAACTTTCGCAACAAGAAGTCCCCACGCCAAGGCACCGAGACCCGGTACGACCGGCTCATGCGCAAGATCGTCAAAGAGGGCGTCAAAACGCGCGTACTCATGTTGTCGGCAACGCCTGTGAACAATCGCTTAGCCGACCTGAAGAATCAGATCGCCTTTGTCACTGAGGGCGACGACACTGCGATGGCGGAGCATGGCATCGACAGCATCGAGCAGACCACTCGCCGGGCGCAAACCCAGTTTAACCGGTGGCTGGACATGGACGAGGACGAGCGCACGCCGGCCCACTTGGTCGAAATGCTGGGCTTCGACTACTTTACCCTACTGGACCACTTGACCATTGCGCGATCGCGTCGGCACGTCGAAAAGTATTACGGTACGACAGAGACCGGCAAGTTCCCGGATCGTCTGCCTCCAATTAACATCAAGGCCGACGTGGACTTGGCGGGCCAGTTCCACGCCATCAAGGACATTAACCTCGAAATCCGGCGTCTGAACCTGGCCAGCTACGCGCCGCTGCGCTATGTATTGCCTCACAAGCAAGCGGCCTATGACGCCAAATACAGCACTGAAATCAGGGGCGGCGAGAGCTTCTTCCGCCAAGCTGACCGCGAAGAGAGCCTGATCCACCTGCTGCGGGTCAATGTTCTCAAGCGCATGGAGAGTGCCGTGTCTTCGTTTTCGCTGACGCTTCAGCGACAGCTCAAAGACGTGGAAGCAGTGTTGGCTCACATCGGAAATCACGACGAAGACATCGAGGAAATCGACATCGCCGACGTGGACGTCGACGACCCCGCTTTTGAGTCCCTATTGGTTGGGCGAAAGGTCAAGGTATTGCTAAGCGACGTAGATCTGATCCGATGGAAGCAAGATCTCATAGAGGATCACAACCGCCTGGCCACGTTGTTGGCCGCTGCCCAACAGGTGGACACGGCGCGCGACGCCAAGCTGGCAAAACTGCGGGACATGATTGAGCAGAAATGCAGCCGACCCATCAACGCCGGCAATCGCAAAATCATCGTCTTCACCGCGTTTGCGGACACTGCGCAATATCTGTACGCCGACCTGGCGCCGTGGGCCAAAAGCGTGCTTGGCATCGACGTTGGCTTGGTCACTGGCGGTGCAGGTATTCAGACCACTTTGTCCGGCCTGCGCAAGAGCATGAGCAGCGTGCTTTCGGCGTTTGCGCCGCGCGCCAAGGAGAGGCCGGCCGATATGGAAGACGAGGGCGAAATCGATCTGCTTATCGCCACCGACTGCATTTCCGAGGGGCAGAACCTGCAGGACTGCGATTGGCTAGTGAACTACGACATCCATTGGAATCCCGTACGGATCATCCAAAGGTTCGGACGCATTGATCGCATCGGATCGCCTAATCAGAACATTCAGCTCGTGAACTTTTGGCCCAACATGGAGCTCGAGGAATACATTGGCTTGGAGCAGCGCGTCAGTGGGCGCATGGTGCTGCTGGATGTCTCGGCCACTGGTGAAGAAAACCTCATCGAGCAACAGTCGGGCAACCCGATGAACGACTTGGAGTATCGGCGTAAGCAGTTGCTCAAGCTGCAGGATACGGTCATTGATATGGAAGACCTGAGCAACGGCGTGTCCATTACAGATCTGACTTTGACCGACTTCCGCATCGACTTGGCGCAATACCTCAAGGAGCATCCCGGCCAGCTTGACACCCTACCACTTGGCACCTATGCCGTGACCACCAGCATTGATGCGGACATCGCTCCGGGCATAATCTTCTGCCTGCGCGCTGAGGGTGCTGTCGCCGCCAAGGGCCACCAATCGGACTACCCTTTAGCACCGATCTACTTGGCCCACGTTGGCGATGACGGCGCCGTGCTATTGCCCTATCCCCAGGCGAAGCGCATTCTGGATAGGCTCAAGCGCCTAGCGCTCGGGCGTGAGCTTCCTGACGACGGAGCTTGCGGCAAATTCGACAAGAACACCCGGCAGGGCGAGGACATGCGGCACACGCAGAAGCTACTGGCCGCCGCAGTAGCGTCCGTGGTGGGCAAAAACGAAGAGCGCGCCGTGGCTAGCCTGTTTTCTCCCGGTGGCACCCATGCGATGAGAGGCGAGTTTGCCGGTACCAATGATTTTGAGGTGGCCGCCTTCCTCGTAATTTTGCCAGAGTCAACTACATGACAGGGCAGGCGCTCACAAGCTTGCTGATTTCGGCGTTGGCGTTGCCGGTAAGTTGCCGCGTGAACCAACGTGTCCCGAAGAAGATGCTGATTGAGAATGGTGCACCGACCAGTGCCGACAAGCGTCTTATTAACGACACTATTGAGGAAGTTCAATGGGTCGCAGCGTTGAAACCGAATACGGTAGGCGTGGCCGAATATCGCGACAATGAGCGCGAATATTTGGAGGTGGCGGTGTTGAGCATTACTGCTCGTCATCCCGCGCAAGGCGACGGTAGAGGCGCAGCGAAGAGGCCCGCCAACGCGACTCGCCTGGCCGAGCTAGTGCACCGCGCCGTGCCTTATCCCGTGCTGTTACTGCTGGCCGCGCCGCAGGGCGTGTTTCTGTCTTTGGCGCACAAGCGCTGGGCGCAAAACGAGATCGGCAAAGTGGTGCTGGACGGCGAGCCAGTCACTGCGAACCTCACCCTTGATCTTGAGGCAGAACACCCCTTCGCTCAGGCTTTGGCGTTGGACCACCAACCCCAGAACAGTCTGCTGGTCCTTTATCAAGGCTGGCTCGACTGTGTGACCGACTGGCATGCCGCGCAGTACACCGGCACTTTCACGATGAGCGACACCCCCGCTCAAGCCGCTGCGCGCCGAGAAGCCCTCCGCAACTGCCAACGACTGGAATCGGAACGCGCCCGCCTGCGTTCGCTGGCAGCGAAGGAAAAGCAGATGGCTAGGCAGGTGGACCTGAACCTTGCGCTCAAGCGCGTCAATGCCGAGCTGGCATCAGCGCGAGAACAACTTTAAACACCAAGAGTATGACGAACCTGATGATGCAAAAGTTAGAAGCTACGAGCCCGGAGACCAAGTCTGCCGATTTGGTGGCTAGCAACATCGAACAGATCAAGGCGTTGTTCCCCGAACTGATCACCGAAGGCCTCCACGGCGTAGCCGTGAACGTGGATGCACTCAAGACGCTTGTGGGCGACCAAACTGTCACCGATGCTGACGAGAAGTATGGGCTGAATTGGCACGGCAAACGTCGGGCGCGTCAGCTGGCGCTGACGCCAAGCACAGGCACGCTGCGCCCGTGCCCGGATGAAAGCGTCAATTGGGACAACACCAAGAACCTGATGATCGAGGGCGACAACCTCGAAGTGCTCAAGCTGCTGCAAAAGAGCTTCTCAGGAAAGGTCAAGATGATCTACATCGACCCGCCTTACAACACTGGCAAGGATTTCGTCTACCCGGACAACTTCCAGGACAGCATCAAGAACTATCTTGAGCTAACAGGACAGGTTGACGGCGACCGAAGAATCAGCAGCAACGCAGAAACCAGCGGGCGATTCCATACTGACTGGCTAAACATGATCTACCCACGCCTCAAGCTCGCTCAGAAGCTGCTTGCCCCTGACGGAGTTATTTTCGTATCTGTGGATGATGCCGAGCAGGCCTCGTTGCGCAAATGCCTCGACGAGATTTTTGGGGAAGAAAACTTTATCGAGCAGTTTATTTGGAAGAAGAGCTACGGCGGTGGCGCGAAGGAGCGGTATGCCGTTACGCAGCACGAGTATTGCTTAATGTATGCGCGCGATATTGCATGTGTGGATCCACTCTGGCTTTCACCGGATCCAGAAGCTGAAGTGCGCTACTACGAAGGGCGAGACGAGCATTTCGAAACGAAAGGCCCGTTCCGTCTCAAGCCGCTCGAAGCAACAAAGAGTATGGATAGGCGAGAAAATTTAATCTACCCTGTACGAGCACCCGACGGCACAGAGGTTCTTCCCAAAAGGCAGTGGTGGTGGAGTCGCGCCCGAACAGAAAAAGTACAAGCAGAGGGCGGGCTTCATTTTTCTAAGCGAGCTGACGATTGGACGGTCTCCTACAAGCAATACTTGATTGGCGAAGACGGTGAGAAGCGTGGCGCAAAACCATTCTCCATCTTCGATGGACCTTACACGCAGCACGGAACAGCAGAGATACGTGCGATGTTCGATGACGAGGTTGTCTTCTCTTTCCCGAAGCCTACCAAGTTGTTGATGAAGTTGCTCGAGTTCGGCAGTGAAAAAGAAAGCATCGTTGTGGACTTCTTCGCCGGTTCTGGCTCTCTTGGTGAAGCTGTGATGGCACAGAACGCTCAGGATGGCGGCAACCGTCGGTTTATCCTGGTCCAATTGCCGGAACCGCTTGACCCCGATGCAAAGGAGCAGTCAGTTGCGGCCGCCTATTGCGACAAATTGCAACGCCCAAGAAAAATAACCGAACTCACGAAGGAGCGCCTAAGGCGTGCGGGGAGTCGAATCGCGGTTGATAACCCAATATTCACGGGGGACAACGGATTCCGGGTGTTCAAACTAGATTCATCGAACATACGAGCGTGGAATCCCAATCCTGCGGACTTGGACCAGACACTTTTCGACCATGAAGAGCATTTGATAGACGGTCGTGGCGAGGCGGATGTCCTCTACGAGCTTCTTCTAAAGCGCGGGCTTGATCTTTGTGTTCCAATTTCTTCTCACCTTGTCCACGGCAAGAATGTCTGTTCCGTGGGCGGTGGTGTGTTGCTGGCTTGCCTAGTGGCGTCAATCGGGGTTGACGAGGTGGAGGCATTGGCACAAGGCATCGTAATGCTGCACAAAGAGCTTGCTCCGGTTGGAGAGACGACTTGTGTGTTCCGCGACAGCGCATTCGCCGACGACGTGGCGAAGACCAACATCGCCGCGATCCTGGAGCAGAACGGCATCCAGAACGTGCGGAGTCTGTGAGGGGCGATCGATGAAACTACACTTCGAACCCAACCTCGACTATCAGCTTCAGGCCATCGAGGCCGTCTGCGACCTGTTCAGGGGGCAGGAGGTTTGTCGCACCGAATTCACGGTGACTATGAAGCTCCCGGATCAGCAATTGACGCTGGGTGTTGCGGAGACCGATCTTGGCGTCGGCAACCGGCTGACGCTTCTCGACGATCAACTGCTTCAGAACCTGCGCGACGTGCAACTTCGTGGTGGCTTGGCGCCATCCAGCGTGCTGACGTCTGGCGACTTCACTGTGGAGATGGAGACCGGTACGGGCAAGACCTACGTGTACCTGCGCACGATATTCGAATTGAATAAGCGCTACGGCTTCACCAAGTTCGTTATCGTCGTCCCCTCGGTTGCGATTAAAGAAGGCGTCTACAAGTCGCTTCAGATCACCGAAGACCACTTCAAGGGAATCTATGCCGGCGTGCCAGTGGACTTCTTTTTGTACGACTCCAGCAAGCCGGGACCTGTGCGCAACTTTGCCACCAGCTCCAACATCCAAGTGATGGTCGTGACGGTTGGCGCAATCAACAAGAAGGACGTTAATAACCTTTACAAGGACAGCGAGAAGACGGGCGGTGAGAAACCCATTGACCTGATCAAGGCGACGCGGCCTATCGTCATCGTCGATGAGCCGCAGAGCGTGGACGGGGGGCTGACGGGAGCCGGCAAGACCGCGCTGGACGCCATGAACCCGCTGTGCACGCTGCGCTACTCGGCCACTCACGCGAACAAGCACCACATGGTGTTCCGGCTCGATGCGCTGGACGCCTATGAACGCAAGCTGGTCAAGCAAATTGAGGTTGCTGCGGCAACCATCGAGGACGCCCACAACAAGGCTTTCGTGCGGCTGGTGTCAGTCAGCAACAAGCGTGGGACTATCAGTGCCAAGGTCGAGCTTCATGTGAAGACCGCTTCGGGGGTGAGGCCGCGCGAGGTGCTTGTCTACCACGGCGATGACCTACAGCAGTCCGCCGAGGGCCGCGAGATTTACGCTAATTTTCGCGTCGGCGAAATCAACACGGCGAAGGGCGAAGAGTTCTTGGAGCTGCGGTATCCGGGCGGCGAAGTCAAGCTGGCCGTCGGTCAAACGTTCGGCGATGTTGGTGCATTGGCGGTGCAGCGCGAGATGATTCGCCGCACCATCCGCGAACACCTAGACAAGGAGACGGTGCTCCGGCCGAAAGGTATCAAAGTACTGTCGCTGTTCTTTATCGACTCTGTGGAGCGTTACCGTCAGTACGACGCCGATGGCAATGCGGTGAAAGGCGACTACGCCCGCATCTTTGAGGAAGAGTACCGGCGCGCTGCCAAACTGCCGGCTTACCAAAGCCTGTTCGCCGAAGTGAACCTGGCCCATGCCGCAGAAGACGTGCACAACGGTTACTTTTCCGTCGACAAAAGGGGCGGCTGGTCTGACACGACCGAGAACAACGCCGGCAATCGCGAGAACGCTGAGCGGGCCTATAACCTCATCATGAAGGACAAGGAGAAGCTGCTTGCCCTCGACACGCCGCTGAAGTTCATATTTTCGCACTCGGCACTGAAGGAGGGTTGGGACAATCCCAACGTGTTCCAGATTTGCACTCTCCGAGAGATGGGCACCGAGCGCGAGCGCCGGCAGACCATTGGCCGGGGTCTGCGGCTGTGCGTGGATCAAAACGGTGACCGTGTGCACGGCTTCGAGGTGAACCGCCTGACGGTTATCGCCACGGAGTCTTACGAGCAGTTTGCCGAGAATTTGCAGAAGGAGATTGAGGCCGACACTGGCATTCGCTTCGGCGTGCTGGAGCAACATCAATTCGCCATTATCGCCGTCAAGGCGGCCGATGGCACGCTGTCGCCGTTGGGCGTCGATAAGTCCAAGTTCCTGTGGGATCACCTGAAGGCGACTGGACACATTGATGCAAAGGGCAAGGTGCAGGACTCACTGAAGCTGGCGTTGAAGAACGACACACTGGCACTGCCAGAGGCATTCGAAGCCCAGCGTGCGCAAATATCGGAAGTGCTACGCAAGGTATGTGGCCGACTCATCGTGGAAGACGCGGCCAGACGAGAAGCGGTGCCGTTGCGCAAGGGCAAGGACGGAAAGGCTGTCTATCTGTCTGAGGCCTTCAAAGCGCTGTGGGACCGCATCAAGCATCAGACGACTTACCGTGTGCAGTTCGACAACGCCAAGCTCCTCGATGACTGTATCGCCGGGCTGAAGAAGGCACCGCCGGTCGCCAGGGCCCGGCTGCAGTGGCGCAAGGCCGACATCGCCATTGGCAAGGCCGGCGTGCGGGCTACCGAGAAGGACGGCGCCGCCACCGTGGTGCTGGACGAGTCCGACATCGAGTTGCCGGACCTACTGACTGACCTTCAGGATCGAACCCAACTCACCCGCCGCAGCATCATCACCATCCTGACCGACAGCGGGCGGCTGCTTGACTTCAAGCGGAATCCGCAACAGTTCATCGAGCAGACGGCTGAGGTTATCAACCGCTGCAAGCGGTTGGCACTGGTGGACGGCATCAAGTACCAGAAGATTGGCGAGGAGCACTATTATGCCCAGGAGCTGTTCGCCAAGGACGAGCTGACGGGCTATCTGCGCAACATGCTGCTGGATGCGAAGCGCTCGATCTACGAGCACGTCATCTACGATTCGGACACTGAGCGCAAGTTTGCCGAGTCGCTGGAGACGAACGACGGCGTGGTGCTCTACGCTAAGCTGCCGGGCTGGTTCAAGGTGCCTACCCCGCTGGGATCTTACAATCCCGACTGGGCCATTCTGTTCGACCAAGACGGCGCGCAGCGGCTGTATTTCGTTGTAGAGACGAAGAGCAGTCTGTTCGCCGATGATCTGCGCAGCAAGGAGGAAGCTAAGATCGAGTGCGGCAAGGCTCACTTCGCTGCGCTGGATCAGGGCGAGAACCCTGCGCGTTATGTCGTGGCCGCTTCGTTCGGCGATGTGCTCAGGGCGATGGAGTAATCTCGTCGCTTTCAACGACTCCCCGTCCCAGCATTGGCGCGGGCATGACGCTCTGAAAGCTGTCGCGGAGTTACGACCGTCTCCTTGCTAGATCCTCGGCCCTTGGATGGTAGTAACGCATCAACATCCGAGGGTCTTTGTGGCCCGTTATCTTCGTCAGCTCGTGCATGGGAAAAATCGATGCCAAGCGAGAGGTTGCCTCGTGTCGGAGGTCGTGAAAGCGAAGGTCCGTCAGGAATTTGCCGTCGGGTCTCCGCTGGGTAGCCGTGGTCTCATCGATGTAAAGCTTTCGAGCGCGCGCTACTGCGCGCTCGAAAGCTCTCGTGACGGCGTCGCTGCGAATCTCGAACACTCGGTTGGCGTCGACTCCGTCGATTTCGCTTGTATCATCCTTGGCGCGATCCCGCGCGTCTTTCAGCGCTTGTAGAACCGCAACGGCGCGCGAAGATAGTGGTACGTCGCGGGCGTCTCCGTTTTTCGTCGACGGCAGGTGCACGACGCGTCGTTTTAGGTCCACGTTCGCCCACAATAGGGACACGATCTCACCCCGGCGCATCGCGGTTTCGACGGCCAACCAGATGATGGATGGAAGCAGCGCCGAACCGCTAGCCTTGGCGACCCGTTCGAGCTCGTCGTCTTTCGTCCCACGTTGCGAGTCAGACTCTTCTCCGTCTACTGTGCTGACAAATGCGTTGTTCACAGCAATGCGCCGTGTGCGAGCGTTGTTCGGCTGCGGCTTGCGGATCAGCTCGACCGGATTCGACAGGCTGTCCATGCCCCATTCTTTGCGGGCGATGTTGAACACATGGGACAGAACCGCCAAGCGGCGTAGGACTGTCGCGGGTTTATATTCCTTGAGCCACTCGTCCCTGAGCTTTGCTATGTCCGCGCTGCGAATCGTTGCTAGTGGCCGCTTTGCGAGGTCAAGCGCCTTGTAGGTCTTTAGAACGGACAATTCCTGCGCGGCCCCCTTCTTGGTCAGCGAGATCTCGTCCTCGTAGCGTCTCAGTGCCTCATACAGCGTTGTCGTCTCGGCCTCGCTGCGGCTAACCCATATTCCGCGCGACATTTCCGATTCGATCATTCCGGCCCAAGCTTCCGCCTCCGCCTTTGTATGGAAGGTCTTGCTTTGCGCTGGGTAGCCGCGACGGCGTACCTGCGCCTCCCATTGATATTGTCCACGCTTCCGTATGGTCGGCATTTTTCTAGGCGCTTGCTCATTCTAAGTGTGGCAAGATTGTGGCAAATATTGGTCTTTAACGCCATAAGCCATGAATAGTATAGCGCTGTTTTTACATTCGCAATGCGAAGGTCGGGAGTTCGATCCTCCTCCTCTCCACCACGAATTCTTATCTAACTGAAGAGCAAGGCAATCTTGCCCGCGTCGTCATCGGATTTGGCTTGGTGTCCCGAATGGGTGTCCCAACGCGATCCGGCGAATGGCCTTCAAACTTCCTGCACATCTTCACCGCAACCGCTACGGCACGCTGTATTTCCGGCTGACCGTTTAGACTTGCGCCCATTAATCGGACAGGCGGAGATTTACCGCAGTCTTGGCACAGCCAGCGTTCGGCATGCCGCCGATAGCGCTCAGACCCTCAGGATCGCGCTGCAGCGGCTTTTCGAGGAGTTGAAGGGGATGAGCGGGGAAGAGGTGAACGAGAACGTCCAAGCAGCGCTACGGGCAGTCATCGAGAGTCGAAAGCGGCGAGCGAGAGACATGGAGGCGCGGGAAGAACTGGAGCAGCGGATTTCTCAAATGAAGTCCGACCAGTTCCGCACAGAGGCCGAGCATCGCCGTGTGTTGGAGGTAGCGCAAGCTGCACATGCCCGCGCCGTTGTGCAAGCTATCGCATCGGCTACCGTGTCCGCCGAATCGAAACAGCGCGAGCAGCCTCGCGTCATGCTGTCGGCCGCGATCGAAGAGTTTGCTCGGTTCAAACTGGCTAAGAAAGAATGGCGAGGCAAGACGGAGGAAAAAATGCGGGCAGCGCTCGAACTGTTCCTGCGTGCGGTTGGTGACCAGCCCCTAAGCCATATCGGACAGCCGAAGGTTGTCGAATTTCTTGAGTTGCTGCGTCGTTTGCCGCCGAACCTGCAGAAACTAAGGGCGCTGGAGGGCAAGACGTTACACGAAATCGCCGCGCTGTCGTTGCCACCGATCTCTGAGAAGACTGTAGCGGATCGGTTAGACGCGGTGATTGCGTTCTTCAGGTGGTGCGTTCAGCGCGGCGACTGTAGGCTCGAACGGAGTCCCGCCGATGGTTTAGCTCTCGGGAGTCCCAAAAGCACTGAGCGGCTGCCGTTTTCGGATCAACAGTTACTGCGGCTCCTCAGTTCCGAAGAGTTTCAGCAGCGCCGGTTTCCAAACTGGTATTCGTTCTGGCTAATACCGATGGCCCTATTCACTGGCGCGAGGCTCGGCGAACTGTGCCAGCTTGAGCTAGCAAATTTCGTCTATGTCGACGACGTTTGCTGCATCGAGATAATGGATGCTGGAGAAGAGCAAACGCTAAAGAATCGCAACTCGAAAAGACTTGTCCCCCTGCATGATAAATTGATCGAGATGGGACTCATGCGGCACGTCGAAGCAGCCAAGCGTGAGGGTAAGGTCCGCCTTTTTCCGGAGCTTGACCTTAACGTAAGTGCCAGCCATGTTGCGTCGAAATTGTTTGGCCGTTACCGCGCGCGCTGCGGCGTCACGGGTGTTGAGGCGCCATTCCATTCTTTCCGTCACACGTTCATCACCCGCATCATGGACGCGGGCGGGAACCTGAGTCAGCTTGCGCCGATCGTCGGTCATGGGGAAAAGCTCATCACCGGAAATACCTATTGGAACAAGCGCGACGCGCGCGCCCGTCGCGAGGTCGTGCGGCTGCTGGCGGTTCCTGAGGAAATTGCGACGCTGCTTCCTGCGGTCGAGCAAGTGACGGTTGCGAAGTCTTCGAATTAGACCGGAATAGACGATGGTAGCCGCGCCAACACGCGCTGCAACTGTCCAAGGGTCCACCTACCGCCGCGCGCAGCCGTGACGCCGGTCCTGTTAAGCTCTTCAACGATCTGACGCTGTGTTAAACCGGCGGTGCGGTAACTCGTGATCGTGCGGGCAAGGTTCGCCGCAAACTCATCGGCCGCGCGCTGACGGTCCTGTATGTTTCGTTTAAGGTTGGCGGGGCCGGTCGCACCGAGCACCACGCCACGGGCTTTAGCGGCCGCGAGCGCATCGCGTGTTCGCTCGCTGATGCGTTTAGCCTCGTGCTCCGCAAAAGCCGCCATGATATGTATGGTCAGTTCGTTTGCCTCCGGCATGTCACACGCGACGAACCCTACCTTGCTTTCCATCATTCCCGCGATGAAGGCCACGTTCCGCGCAAGGCGGTCAAGTTTGGCAATCAAGAGCCGTGCGCCTGTCTTTCGGCAAAGCTCGATGGCGGCGCGCAGTTGAGGCCGCCTCGCCAGCGCATCCGCGCCCTTGCCGGTCTCCGTCTCTGTGAACTCCCCCACCGACTCCCACGCACCGCCATTCAGGTAGCGCGTGACTGCTTCCCGCTGCGCATCGAGACCTAGGCCGCTCACTCCCTGTCGTGCCGTCGATACCCGGTAGTAGGCGACGAATTTCCCATTTGCCATGCTCTGACCTCGTTGAAGGACGATCATCCTATGTGTACTCAATGATATCGTATTTGCCAATAAAGGCAATAATTGACGCTATAGGCAATAATTGCTATCGTCCCGATACTTACTGACTGACTTAAAGGGATTAGAAGTGACGAACGATAAGCAAGCCGACACCGAACTCGAGAGCGATCCTAAGGCGCGTGCACTTGAACTCGATGGTAAAAGGACCTTCATTCGGCTGGATTCGGCCACGTGGAAGGCTATCGACATGCTGGCAGCGCACTCATGCTGTGATTGGGATGAATGGGTGCGGCATGTTTGGGGGCAGGTGAAGGAGAAAATTGACCCGGACAAGCTCCCCTCAGTGAACCGGGCTGGCGCGCTTCGTTTCTTCGCGACGCATGGCCTCATTCGGCTGACCTCGAGCATGGCGGCAATGAATAAGCACCACCACGGAATGAGCGATGGGAAGATCGAGGTGGAGATCACGGACGGCGTTTCGCTGAGGCTCACTCGCGAGCAAGCTAGGGCCGTCGTCGAAAAGATCAGCTATTCGCTGTCCTATGGCGAGGTCGGGCGATGAAAGATAAAGCCGTAAGCTCAAGCGAGGCCGCGCACGTGGTGCGAAAGTTCATTGGACCTGTGCGAGCATGGGATGGCGCGCTGGAGGAGATGCGACGCAATGAGAGCGCCAACTATCTTGGATTGCGGCTAGAGCCATACGGCCGAATGCAGCGCCAAGGCTACCCCCGCCCAATTTACTTGCTGCGGGACGTGCTCGAATTCATTTGCCGAGCACGCGAGTTGACGACGCCACCAAGCAAGCCTGCCGAGATCGACGCCTTTGAAATCGAGATCGATCCAACGCTCCATTGCCCGTGGCGAGTGCGCACGGTGATGGCAGCGCCGCATTAAGGGTGGGGGGATGGAGCATAGCAAGTTCAAGTTCCGCGCCATGGTGGACTGGTTGAGTTTTCTCATCGAAACGACCAGTCCAACGAAGGGCGACGCCATCTATCGCCGGTTCCAATTGAAGAACTATGTGGAACCATTAGATAGAGGAGACGGCGGCGCGGCAACCCGCTTCATTGTGACCCTGCAAGATGTGCAGAGCTGGGAAGAGGCAAAAGTGCGGATAGAGTGCATCGAGAGAGCGTTCCCATTCGCCCGAGGCCCGATGCTGGTCGGATTAGAAGTGAGCTTCGACGCTCGGGCTCGGACTGCCACGAGGGACGAATTGATCGACCTTGCCGCGAATTTCTATAAATTCAGCGCCAGCGTTGTTAGTTCAAACCGGCGGTTTGGCGGACGGTTCAAGGGTGACGTGACGAGTATTACCCGGCATCGGCGCAATCGAGTCCTCATCGCCGCCGATCGGGTATTAAATATTGGCAACCAGACCGATGACCTAAGCCAGCGAGTCTATTTCAAGACCGTCGATGACAAGCAACCGCTACCGACGAGCGAACACCGTGCACGCATGGAGTTGACGCTGAAGGGCGGCGCGATGCCATTCGCCACGATTCGGGCGGCGCGTGAATTCGACTTCACGGCACTTTCCCCATATTTTAAGTTTCGCAGACTCAAGGGTCGCCTTAATCCCGTCCAAGCCATCCTTGCCGAGGCGTCACCGCAGATTGGCGAGCGGGTCTCGCGTCGCCGTCAATCGGACAGGAGCACGCGCATGTATTCAAGCATGACGCGCGCCGACAGCGCATTGAACAGCAGGGCGTGGAAAGCGCTTGATCGGCTCACCGAGCAGATGCGCGCGCCGATCTTCGAATATGAGCGGCGGCGGATTTTGCGACTTTTCGATCGGCCTAAGTCTTTGAATTGAAAGTCAGCTGCCATGTGACACTAAGACTACATCTACTGCTGTTAGTCGCCCGTTGGCGCACCTGGCCATCCCAGCGGAAACGACGAATTCACAAACGTTGGCTTGCCGTGCGAGTCGGTCCTCGCGCTACCACGCGCACATCAGGATCGGCGATACTATAATCAGACGAAAGCCGTCGGTTCGTAGACATTGCGGGGCTATTTCTGTCGCAAGCGAAACAAGCACGAAATATCAAACGCGCGCCTCCGACTTCGCAGGTGGTCACGTCCGGCTCTCGCTCGCAAGTGGCAATTGATCGCTATTACCTGACGAACGACCCGGCACAAGACATGCGCCCGGAACCAGCCAGACAAAATGCCGGCCTGCCATGAGGTAGGTGGTCTTAGAAAAATTGAGCGATGGCGCAGGGGGTCGTTAAAAATTTTTTCAGTGCCACAAAAAAAATCTTATACCGCACAACGAGGAATAGATGGCCGAGAGCTACCTGATAGTCATGGGAATTGCATTTGCCGTGTTGTTCGTGGGAGGATGCCTCAACTCAATGACCGGACAGTCGCAAGCGAAATCGTTGAATAGCAGATTCGTATCGCTGGGAAACATGGGGGGCAAGACCTACGACGACATTGTGTCGGTCGTCGGAGAGCCTAGGGCGCAGAGTTCGTCTGGCGGTATTACTGTTTGCACATGGGGCACTTCGCCGCTGCCCGGAGCGCAGCAGTATCAAGTGACGCTCGTGTTCGAGAACGACGTATTCACGCGGATCGCTGACGAGACGACTACCAGTCCATGACTCCCGCCGGGAGCAAGATCCTAGGACCGCAAGGGTGCAAGTCATGGGCGGGTGGCGTGCATCGATGGCTGACGCGTCTATTCCGCGCTATCACCTCGGGGCAACGACGACGCGAAGCGTTCCCTTTGGCGGACTATTTGGGCCGCCGCCATGACCACCTGCTTGGCCCAACGACTGGACAAGCGCATAAGTAAGCACCGTCCACGGCGTTTTCTCCCACGATTGCCCTGTCATCTGTTCGACGCCCGCATTCGACTCTCTCTCTGAAACCGAATCCGTTACGACCGTTACGCCAGCGGGCTGGCCGTCGACAGTCACGGCGGTTGGGCTTTGTAACGCGCCGGGTGATGCGCTCTGCAGAATTGGAGCGGGGGGCAACACATCCCATCGAGCGTCTTGCAAAGCGCGCCAGATTTGCTGGGCGACATCAAAACATTCTGGGTCGTCACGCAAATATACAAGTTCAACGCGTGCTTTGGGTTGGCCATTCAGAGCCGCCAAGAAAATGTCGCGTTTGAGCTGACGAGGGGCCACCTGCCTGCGCAACCGCTCCAGTCTTAATTCCGATTCCTTGGCACGTTCATTGGAACTGGCGGCCAGAGCTCTCGCTTCATCGCCTCGCGCGTTGGCTTCAGCGATCCGCTCGTCGGCGGCTTTTTGGCTGAGTTCTGACAATTGATGGCCGACAATGCCCGTGAAAAGGCCCGCGATTACGGCAATAGCCCTGCGAAACCGGAAATCCATATTCCGCAAACGCACAGTCGGTCCCAAAAATCTAGCGATTGACCCCACAGTTGCATCTTGGCGCACTCCTCTTGAACACTTGAATATCCGTCGCGACGTCGAGCACGTTCGCATTGTGTGCGGCGGTTTGGGCTAGGTTGCTGGATTGGGAGCGTCATGTTGCGGGCTGACATAGATGCTTTCGCCAAATGGCAGCCCCCAGATTTTCGATTGTGATTCGATACATGAGCCGATCTAAGGCGCTGACAAAACGTTCAGCGTCATCCAGTTTCTCACGGACGTCTTTGCAAGATATTCCAGGCAAGGTTCCCGTGTGCGCAAGCTGAGTGCGTAAGCTCCCCAATGACTTGAGCAACGCGACGGCATCTTGCTTCAAATGGGCGCTCAACTGTTGAAAAAGATCATTGATGCCCAAACGAAAAAACAGCTTTTTCAGATTGTCTTCTGACGGATATTTAAGGCTTCCATAAATATCCTTTCCAGTAATATGGGTCACAACCTTTTGATCAGTCATAATGTCCCCTGCCGATCCCTGCATCGCCGTCGTGAAATTTTTTAATAGATCTTTTTCGGAGCTGGCGGCCAGATAATTTCCGAAAATCTGTATGGCATTGGCTTTTGTCAAAAATAAGTGCGACCTAAGATTTCCTGGGAGGGAAGAACCCTTCAACGCCTTCGCCTTAATTCCTTGCGCAAATCCGGCAACAATGTCTTCGATAAAATTTTCGATCTCCGCGTGTGCAAGAAATATCGCTGCGGCAATTACATACTCCCTGATTACAGGGTCAATCACTTTCCGATCTGCAAGCTTGAGGCGATCTGAAATTTCTGAATAAACCGTGCTTAGTTGTGTCCGCGCGCGACTCTTCTTGTAGGCCATCAGTTCACTCTTATTTGGCGAACAACTTGCGAATAGCATTGACGCGGTATCTAACTTGGCTATCGTCACTAGTCGCGATGCTGATCGATTTGCGAAACTGTTCGTCCCCTTCTATCAAGCCGGCCAGCAATAGTTGCGCTTTCTTTGTCGATATCGCCGTAAGATCGTCTTTCGCCATGAGCTGAGCGACACCCAACATGAGAGCGTCATACAGAGCCGAGTTGAACGAGCTTTCTACACGAAGAGCGCGGTCGAAGATCCTAAAGGTCAAATCTCCCAGAAGCGATCTGACCGCGCCAAGAGTATTGGCAAAATTTCTTTTGAATTGCTCTTGTTCTTCGCTGGTTAGGCGTCGGTTTTTCTCTGAAAATGTGTTTATAAACGTTGCTAACGGTTTTCTGTAATTTTGAAATTCTGAATTGAGAGCCCAAAAGCGTAGCACAAGCTCCTCGGCCTTCATCCGCTTGTCGTTCTTTATTTCTAACAGAGCCAAAAGCTCACTTTCCTTTACTACCGCAGCGGCGAGCGTCATCAAATCGCCGAAATAGAGGCCATGACGTAACTCTTGTGGGGTAAGCTTTGCTGCTCCGGTATTTAGTCTTTCAAATACATCAAATTTTACTTGCGGATGCGTATCCTTCAATATGACAATGCATCGCAATGTTCGATTTTGTATGTGGCGCTGAAAGCGCGGGTCGAGTTCAAAAAATCGACTGCCTTCAAGTTCTGGGTAGGCGGTTAGCCCCTTCAACGCGAATTGATTTTCTATGAAGCGTTTGATCGTTGTAAGACGTTGATTGCCGTCAATTACGGAAAGTCGTTCGTCGTTCTCTTGATTGAGGTAAATGACAGGGATCGGGCATTGAATTATCAGCGATTCAACCAATCGGGAAGCCTGCGGTTCTGTCCAAACGTAACGCCGCTGGAAATGGGGGATATAAATGGATTCGTCCGCGAGTTTTTCCACGATAGTCTCGACGGTGAAGTCGTAGGTTTCGGTGTGAAGCTTACGTTGTTCAGGAGGAACCGAGAGTATCCCGTCTGCGAACTCTTGCTGTTCTCTAGCCTCGGGGAACAGGATATCAGCCAGTTGGTGACCGGTTTTCTTCGTGGGCATTTTTATCCAATTGTCGCCAGAAAGGGCAACGTGATTAAGTCATTGTTGCTAATTCGGAATGCAGTTCGTTTAGGCGACAGTATGCCGCGCTCGAGGGCCGGGGTCAAAGGCGTGTATTGCCATATGGCGGTGCAAGAGCAAGCGTCCACCGTGCATTAGGCGCCGTGAGCCGAGCCCATGCAGCAACACGCACAGCATGAGATTTGCTCGAACCTGAATGCGCAGGGTTGGACGTCTACGCGCCTCTGGACGGCATGTCGTCGCGTAGGCACTACAGGACTTTAATTCCCGGACAGTGCATGAGGCAGATACCCGACTAGGACTCAATCGAACGGGTAGCCGTGCGAGACGCACGCCTGCCGTAGCGCACGGAAGACCGTCGAATGGGCCGATTGGCTCCACGTGACAGGGTCGGCGTCGAGTTCTCGGCTTACGAGTGCGACAATTTGCTGATTGTCGAGATTCAGACTCAAGAGACACGTCTGTAACTGGTTGGGGCGTCGCTCGGGCGCCCCGAACATTGGCGATAAGAACAATCCGTCGACGAGACCCATGACGTAGCCCTGCTGAATGGCAGGTTGTGCGTCTCGGAACGCCTTACCTGTGAGGAAACCGCTATTGATCGTGTGAACATCGCGTGAGGGTTGCGCGAACGCCCACGTAGCAACGACAAGCGGCAGAAAAATGAATCTTTTCATTGCGGCGCTCGCTCAGAGAGTGTCTTGGGCGCAATTGTAGCGCCGAGCTCAACACGGACGAGCTCGGCGCTCGCCAGTGCCCTTGGTGTCGGCCTGCGTGGCCGGTAGAGCCGCAAGTGGGCGGGTTGTTCAATTTGGACCGGCGCAGAGCCACATATCTCTTCCAGCTATTCCCGCGCCCCCTTGCTAGAATTTCCCGTGTCGGTGTCCCAAATGGGCGCCGGCGCAGTCCAAGCCAAACGCGCGGCGCACTCGAATTAGGGATGATGGCGGAAGACATGGTCGGGAGTTCGATCCTCCTCCTCTCCACCACGAATTTCCAAGGGCCTGGCCACCCACCAGGCCCTTTTCCATTCCCGCAACACCCTCATCCCCACCCCCGTCGCGCTAAACTGCCCTCACATTCACGCGCGAGGCCCACATGCACTTCAACATCCGTGAAATCGATCACGTCGTGATTCGCTGCCTCGATCTCGACAACATGATCCACTTCTACCGCACCGCCCTGGGCTGCCCCATCGAAAAAGAGCAGCGCGACCTCGGTTTAGTGCAGATGCGCGCCGGCCGTTCGCTCATCGATCTCCTCGCCGTCGGTGCAAAAATCGATCGCCCTGAAAGCGGCGCCCCCGACGCGGGCCGCAACATGGACCATTTGTGCGTGCGCGTCGAGCCGTTCGATCCCGATGCCTTGCGCGCGCACCTCGAACAGCACGGCGCGCGCATCGGCGAAGAAGCGCGGCGGTATGGCGCCGAAGGCTTCGGCCCGTCGCTCTATCTGTTTGATCCCGAAGGCAACATGATCGAGCTCAAAGGGCCGCCCGAAGCCTGAGCGTTACTGCGCGCCGGCTTTGAGGACGTTCCAGCGAATCGCGACAGGGTCGACACGTTCGCTGCTCAGCGACGCGTCGCCGTCCTGCATCATCAACTGCAAACGCATCGTCCGTTCGGCCAGCTTGCCGAGCGCTTCGGCGACGCCATCTTCCAGCGACCAGACCGTCACGTTGCGCAAGCGCTCGACCTTGCCCTTCACGCCCTGCCACCAGATATCCGCCGTTCTGCCCGCATAAGCGATGACGATCACGCGCTCCGAGCGGCCGCTCGCCTTCGAGATGCGCCGCTCATCGGGCTGGCCGACCTCGATCCATGTCTGAATCTGCCCGGTGAGATCCTTTTGCCAAAGGTCGGGCTCGTCGGTATCGGAAAGGCCTTTGCAGAACTCGAGACGCTCGTCGGCGAAGAGGCCGAAGGCGGCGACGCGCACCATCATCCGTTCATCGGTCTCCGATGGATGACGCGCGATGGTCAGGGAATGATCGCCGTAATAGTGGCGATCCATATCGGCGACCTGGAGGTCGGCCTTGTAGATCGTGGATTTGAGAGCCATTCAGCATCGAACGCCGGTTCTTCGCCGGCGACAAGAATTGTCGATACGCACGACGACGTCGCGCGAAACCGACATTGTGCGTTGAATCGATGCTGATTTGGAAGACGCCAACGCGCGCGCCCGCTGGCGGGCACGCGGCATAGCTGACGGTTATTTATCGAATCGTCAAAAACCGCTTATTGATCGATAAAGCGAGCCGCGGTCCACATACCTTGCGTGTCGTTATTCGAGGCGTTGACGAATTCCACGTCATGTCCCACCACGCGAATCACGCGAAAATGCGATTCGACCGGAGTCGAAATGCATTCGAATCCCTCGAAAAACTGCTGCATCTTTTGATGCTCGCCGGCTCTCGCATGCTGATCGGCCGAATCGAACTTGTCTTTAGACAAGCAGCCATAAGAATTGGGCCGGAAGGTGAACGTCTGCTGAGGCTGAACGACTGCGTCCTGGGCTTGCGCTACGGAAACGACTGCAAACAACCCCATCATCGCGAAGAGAGCACTGGCGCGTTTCTGCATGTATATAGCCTCCAAACGTAACCGTTTCGACATTAGCTATGTATTTAAAAGCGGATAACCGCAAGACTCATGCTAATTGAGTATCTCGAAGTTGCAAGCATATGTTGTGTGCGATCGCAACACGTCAGAATGTCGCAGGGACGGTAACCAAATAGATCACGCTGTGGATTAAATGAAATTCGTTGAAAAGGCCGCTTTGAGCGAAATGAAAGCCTACGTTTTCGGTCGCAAAGGTGCGGCAATTTGCCTCTCGACGGAGATTGTTGCGCCGCATTAGGCGAACGTGCGCGCAAGCGAACAGGCCGCGCGACGTCAAGCTGGCTGAACGGCCTATTGCAAGCCCTGCGCGTTCGTGGATAAATCCACTCATCGAACACAGGAGACCAGCATGACCCTCGCTCAATGGCTGCCGTTCGCGATTGCGTCGGCGATTCTCGTCGCGATTCCCGGGCCGACCGTATTGCTCGTCGTGTCCTACGCGCTCGGCCACGGCCGCAAGTATGCATTTGCGACGACCATCGGCGTCGCGCTCGGCGATCTCACCGCGATGACCGCATCGATGCTGGGCCTGGGCGTTCTGCTCGCGGCATCGGCTGAACTGTTCATGATCGTGAAGTGGGTCGGCGCGGCTTATCTCGTTTATCTCGGCTTCAAATTGTGGCGCGCGCCGGTCATCGATACGGACGCCGTGCAGCCCACCGGCGAGTTGCGAACGGGCCGCATCATGGCGCATGCCTACGCCGTCACGATGCTGAATCCGAAGAGCATCATTTTCTTCGTCGCGTTCGTGCCGCAATTCGTCGATCCGCACGCGGCAAGCGTGTCGCAGATCGCGATTCTGGAAGCGACCTTCGTCGGACTCGCGGCGGCCAACGCGTTCGCGTATGCGTTGCTCGCGTCGGGCGCGCGCAAGGCGATCCGCAAGCCTTCGGTGCAGCGCGCGGTCAACCGCACGGGCGGCGCGCTCCTGATGAGCGCGGGCGTCTTCGCCGCGGCATGGAAGAAGGCGGCATGAGCACGCCCGACGACTGGAGCGCGAGCGCACGGCGCGTCTACTTCGGCTTGCTGGACGACTGGAACCGGCAGGACGCGTCTGCGATGGCGGCGCGTTTCGCCGATCGCGGCAGTCTGGTCGGTATCGACGGCAGCGCCATCGACGGGCGCGCGTGCATCGAGGCGCACCTTCAGCCGATCTTCGCCCAGCATCCGACGCCGCGTTTCGTGGCAAAGGTGCGCGAGGTGAGGCGCATGGCGAACGGGCAGACGCTGTTGTTACGCGCCGTCGCGGGCATGTGGCCGCGCGGGGCGACGGCGCTCGAACCAAGTTTGAACGCGGTTCAGACGATGGTGCTGTCGCTCTGCGATGTCGCGTATCGAATCGAGATGTTCCAGAACACGCCGGCGGCGTTTCATGGGCGGCCGGAAGAGAGCGAGAAACTCAGCGCAGAGTTGCGCGAGGTCGGCAAGCCAGACGGTGCGTAGCGCAGCGTCGCTTTATTTTCCGATACAAAAGCGGCTGAAAATCACGCCCAACAGGTCATCCGACGTGAATTCGCCCGTGATCGCGTTGAGGTTGTCCTGCGCGAGCCGCAGTTCTTCCGCGAAAAGATCGAGCACTTGCGAGTGCTGATCGGCGTGTTCCGCCGCCAGCGCGAGGTGATCGCGCGCTTCGCGCAGCGCAATCAGATGACGTTCGCGCGCGAGATAGACGCTTTCCGCGCCGGCTTGCCAGCCGGCAATCTTGAGCAGTTCGTTGCGCAGCAGCGAGATGCCGTCGCCGGTTTTCGCTGACAAATTCACTTCCCGTGCGTGACCGATGCTGTCGTGTACGGCGGCGGGCGCTCCTGCGAGATCCGTCTTGTTCATCACCCGCACGACCGGCACGCCCGATGGAAACCGCGCGGCGATCACGTGATCTTCCGGTGTTGCGCCTTCGCACGCATCGAGCAAATGCAGCACGACGTCGGCGCGTTCGATTTCGCCCCACGTGCGCTCGATGCCGATGCGTTCCACTTCGTCCTGTGTATCGCGCAGCCCGGCCGTGTCGATGATGTGCAGCGGAATGCCTTCGACCTGAATCGTCTGCGCGACTTTATCGCGCGTGGTGCCGGCAATCGGCGTGACGATCGCGAGTTCCGCACCCGCGAGCGCGTTCAGCAGCGAGGACTTGCCTACGTTCGGCTGTCCCGCGAGCACGACCGACAAGCCTTCGCGCAGCAGCGCGCCCTGACGCGCATCGGCGAGCACCGTGTCGAGCCGCTCGCGGATGCGCGCGAGCTTGCCGCGCGCATCCGCTGCTTCGAGGAAGTCGATCTCTTCCTCGGGAAAATCCAGCGTCGCTTCGACGAGCATGCGCAGCGTAATCACGTCCTCAACGAGCGCGTGAATCTCGCGCGAGAACGCGCCTTCCAGCGAGCGGCCGGCCGAGCGGGCCGCTGCTTCCGTACTCGCTTCGATCAGATCCGCGACGGCTTCGGCTTGCGCGAGGTCGAGCTTGTCGTTGAGAAACGCGCGGCGCGTGAATTCGCCGGGTTCGGCGAGCCGCAGACCGAAATCGCGGCCCGCTTCGATGGCGCGTTGCAGAATCAGTTGCAGCACGATCGGGCCGCCATGTCCCTGCAGTTCCAGCACATGCTCGCCCGTATATGAATGCGGCGCGGGGAAGTAAAGGGCGATGCCGCGATCGAGCGCTTCGCCATTGCCGTCGACGAACGGGACGTAACTCGCATGACGCGGCGCGAGCGCCTGGCCGCACAACGCGTGCATCGCCTTTTGCGCGGCAGCTTCGCCCGCCCGGCCGAACGACAGACGCACGACGCCGATACCGCCGCGTCCCGGCGCGGTGGCGATTGCGACGATCGGATCGGTGTCGTTGCTCAGCATGACGGATAGGGGGAATGGTGGCTTCGGAGTGTCGGCATTGTATCGCGGAGCCCGCCGATCGCTGCCGCGCTAGAGGCGCAAAGCGGTCGCCTTCATTATCTTTTTTGAGATAAAGTGGCGAGACGAGGCCGAAGAAGAAACGTTGCGTTGGGACGGTACGCCAGGCCCGACCAGCTTGCGAGAGCTGCGCGAAGTATGTTGCCTTAAGGCAACAATCTCTCACACTTAATGAAGATAAAAGCCGGCAGCATCGAGATAAATCGAACCTAGTTGGTTGATTTGTAAGTGGCATTTGCCTTGCACAATCCAGCCCATGCCTACACCACAAGAAAAAGCCGATTTCTCCGAGCGGCTTAAATTCTCGATGACTCGCGCGCACGAAAAAATGCGCGGCGCGACTGATCTCGCATTGCAATTCAATTTGCGCTATCAGGGCGAGTCGGTTTCGCCGCAGACCGCGCACAAGTGGCTCACCGCGCGTTCGATTCCCACCGTCGATAAGCTGCAGACGCTCGCGGAATGGTTCAAGGTCGATCTGCATTGGCTGCACTACGGGCCGCCGCCGAGTGGCAATCCACAGGCGACGCCGAAACCGCTCGCCCGCGACGAACAATATCCGGCGACAGAGGAGACGCTCGAACTAGCGACGAAGATCGAATCCTTGGCGCCGCATCATCGCTATTTACTCGAAGAGCTTGTCGAGCAGTTTTATGGGGCGGTGAAGCGGTGAATCTCCTTCAGGAGATTTTTCGTAACTTTGGGATAAATCTCCGTGGACTGAATCATCGGCCAAACCGTTACCGCGCAAGGCTCGGGACAAGCGTGGCGATTCCTGTTTGCCAAGCGGCATTTGGTGCGCCAAAAGGCTTTTGGCCGATAGAGAGAGACATTCGCGCATTCTGCACTCTATGAAACGTACTCACTCGCTTACCGTATTCAAGAAGCGGCTCCGCGAAGCGTTGATCGCGAAGCAGCCGGACTTTAATAAGCTTGCGCCTTTTCGCGGCGAAGCATTCAAACCAGGAAGCGGCAAAGCCGTGGCCACTGCCATATATGCGACGTTTGGCGTTCGACTTACGGATGCGACTGCGCAGCGCTGGATTAACGGACAGGGATTTCCGTCAGACAACAATTGGCCGCTCCTAACCGCGCTCGTTGGAAGGTCTCGTGATTGGCTCACAGGCGCATCAGACGCCTTCGGAAATGGCGTCAACACTCTTGAAGCGAGAGAGGCGGTCCATCCGTACGGCAAACTCTCCCCGAAAGAACGGCTGCTGGAGTTCCTTCGAGGGGCGACTCGCATTGTCGATGAAGAATTCTGACGTACAACAAAAACGCCCGGCAAGCCGGGCGTTTTCACATTCAAACCATTCCAACCGCAGCTTTACGCCGCCTTCACCTTGCTCTTGCCCATCATGCGCGTGATGTAATACTGCTGCGCAATCGACAGCACGTTGTTCACCACGTAATACAGCACGAGACCCGCCGGGAAGAAGAAGAACATGACCGAGAACGCAATCGGCATGAACATCATCATCTTTGCCTGAACGGGGTCCGGCGGCGTCGGGTTCAGCTTGGTCTGCACGAACATCGAGACGGCCATCAGCACCGGCAGGATGAAGTACGGGTCCTGTTGCGACAGATCGTGGATCCAGAGAATCCACGGCGCGCCGCGCATTTCCACCGACGACAGCAGCACCCAGTACAGCGAGATAAACACCGGAATCTGCACGACCACCGGCAGACAGCCGCCGAACGGATTGACCTTTTCGGTCTTGTACAACTCCATCAGCGCGGCATTCATCTTCTGCGGATCGCTCTTCAGGCGCTCGCGGATTTGCTGCATGCGCGGCGTGATTTCCTTCATGCGCGCCATCGACTTGTAGCTCGCCGCCGACAGCGGGAAGAACACCGCCTTGATCAGCACCGTGAGCAGCACGATCGCCCAGCCCCAGTTGCCGACATAACCGTGGATCTTTTCGAGCAGCCAGAAGAGCGGCTTGGCGATGATCGTCACCATGCCGTAGTCCTTCACGAGCTCCAGACCCGGCGCGATGCCTTCGAGCATGCGCTCTTCTTCCGGACCGGCGAAGAGGCGCGCATCGACATTCACGCTCTGTCCCGGCGCGACCGTCTGCGCCGGCAGCGTGACGCCCACGCGATACAGATCAGGATCGATCTTCTGCACGTAGATGTCGCGCTTCACGCCCTGCTGCGGAATCCACGCGGACGCGAAGTAGTGCTGCACCATCGCGATCCAGCCATTGTCCGAAGACGGCTCGAACGATGCCTTGTTCTTGTCGATGTCGGAGAAGTCGATCTTCTGGAAGTGCTTCTGCTCCGTATAGACCGCCGGCCCGATGAACGTATGCGAGAAACGCGGCGTCTCGACCGGCGTGTTGTCGCGCACGAGCTCCATGTAGAGCTTGGGCGAGACCGGCGCGGTGCCGACGTTCTCGATCTTCGTGTCGACGTTGATCACATAGCTGCCGCGCGTGAACGTGTAGGTCTTGATGACCTTCACGCCGCCCTTCACCGGCGATTCGAACGCGATCTTCAGCGTCTTCTCGTCGCCCGTCAGCGAGGTCTGGCCGGGCACCGGCGTGAAGACGTCGTTGTGGTTCGGGAAGTCGCCGCCGAGCAGGCCCGTGCGCGCGAGGTACGTGTGGTTCGCCGTGTGATCGAACAGCGTGATGTACAGGTCGGGCTGCTTGCCGTCGCCTTCCTTGATCAGCGAAAGCTTCGAAAGCGTGCCGCCGCGCGTGTCGATTTCACCGGAGTACACGTCCGTCGTGAATTTGACGAGTTGGGCCTGCGCCGTGGCGGGCGGCGTCGCCGTGCCCGGAGCGGCTGTGCCCGCGGGCGCGTTCGGCAGCTCGGACGGCTGCGCGCCCGGCGTGGCGGAACCCGGTGCGGGATTGCTGGCGGTCTTAGCCGGCTGCGTCGCGCTCGGGAAGAACATCGACGGGCGCCCGTGGTCGCGTTGCCAGTTGTCGAACAGCAGGACAACTGACACGAAGAAGATGACCCATAGGACGGTGCGTTTGATATCCATGCGTTGTCTCAGTGTCGATCGGAAAGCGCTTCAGCGCCGTTTAGTGTTGAAAGCTTGTCTTGCTCGGGGCTTTTAGCGTCCGCGCGCGATTCATGTGCGTTGGGAGGCGGCACGAGATCGACGCCGCCGGCCGAAAAAGGATGGCAGCGGCAAAGCCGCTTCACGGCGAGATACGTGCCATGCGCGGCGCCATGATACTGGATTGCTTCGCGCGCGTAGTCGGAACAGGAAGGATAAAAGCGGCACCGGTTGCCGAGCAGAGGGCTCACAGCAACCTTGTAGAAGCGCAACAACGCGATGAGTGCCGTTTGCATAAGCTTCGCGCCGCGCGCCGGAATCGCGATCCGTGGAAGGCAAATCCGGCGCAGTCCGCGCTTCATGACCCAGACGGGCCGGGTGTTTCGTCGACGGCGGGCGCATGAGGCGCCGCCACGGGTTCGGCCGAGCGGCGCAGCGCTTCGCGCACGGCACGGTCGAGCAATGCCTCCAGTTCGCCGCCGATGAGCGCCCGAAGCGGCGGTGAGCTTGCGCTCGGCATCGCCTTTCGGTCGATCTTCATGTGCAGCCGAATGAGGATATCGAATCCGTTCAACTGCCCGCGGCGCAACCGGAACGCCTCGCGCGCAAGCCGTTTTATCAGATTGCGCGTGACGGCGCGCGGCGCCTGCTTCTTGCCGATCACCAGACCGAGCCGCGCTTGCATCCCCGACGGCTTGCCGTACAGAACGAAGTGCGGCGAGCGACGCCAGGGGCGCAAACGAAAAACGGATGAGAACTCATCCGTTTTCAGCAGCCTTGCGGCCTTGGGGAACGCGGCCTGCGCCGGCAACTGAACGATGTCCTGTCTCAAGACTTCTGTGCGGCGCGTGAGCGGCTCGCTGACTGATGAATCCGACCGCGAGCTGCCATCGGCAGGCTTAGACTGCCAGGCGCTTGCGGCCCTTCGCGCGGCGAGCGTTGATGACCTTGCGGCCGCCAGCGGTCTTCATGCGAACGCGGAAACCGTGGGTGCGCTTGCGGCGCGTAACGGAAGGCTGGTAAGTACGTTTCATGGTGCTCTCACTTGAGTTGATCGACCGCGCGGGCTAAGGCTCCAGTGGGGTCACTGCAAGCGCGATGGCCGGAGGTTCAGGAATTCTGTTTTCGCGGAACCCGCTATTTAAACCGTTTTCCTATTGACCGTCAATAGTTTAGCCCCAGCGAACCCATATTCCGATACAAATCCGTCCCGCGCGGCGCGTTGATTTGACCCTGTGGATAACTCGCGCGACACCCTCGTTTGGCGTTAGAATCTCGCCTTACTCCCAAATATCCGCCCGCTGCTTCGGCCCGCCAGTCGCCCGCAAACCCTTGCGGCGTAAGCCTCCGGAGCATGCCTGCTCGGCTGTGCCGGGACTTGCCGAACGTTCGGCAAGCACGGCCCGCAGGTGCGGAGCAACCATAACGACCGCATTCGATGAACGATTTCTGGGAACACTGTTCCGCACTGCTCGCGCGCGAACTCACGCCGCAGCAGTACGTCACGTGGATCAAGCCGCTGACCCCGGTCGACTTCGATGCCGACGCGAACACCCTGCGCATCGCCGCTCCCAATCGCTTCAAGCTCGACTGGGTGAAGAGCCAGTTCTCGGGCCGCATCACCGATGTGGCGCGCGACTTCTTCAGCGCGCCCATCGACGTGCAATTCGTCCTCGATCCGAAAGCCACCGCGCGTAACGCGATCGGCGGCGGCCCCGCCGCGGCGCCGCGTCCGACCGCGAGCGCACCGGTTGCGCCGCGCGCCCCGGCGCCGTCGGCGGCCGCGCCGCAGCCGCCGAGCGTCGTCGCACACGCGAACGCCACCGCGCACATCAACGCGCTCGCAGCCGAGGCGGCCCAGCAAGCCGCCCAAGCCACGCAGGAAGACCAGGCCGATCTCGACCTCCCGAGCCTCGACGCGAACGAAGCCGCCGCGGGCCGGCGCACGTGGCGCCCGGGCGGCGCGCCGTCGTCGGCCGGCGGTGAAACCGATTCCGCCTACGAGCGTTCGAAACTGAATCCGGTGCTGACCTTCGACAATTTCGTCACCGGTAAGGCGAACCAGCTTGCCCGCGCTGCCGCGATTCAGGTCGCGGACAACCCCGGCATTTCGTACAACCCGCTCTTTCTGTATGGCGGCGTGGGTCTCGGCAAGACGCACCTGATCCACGCCATCGGCAATCAATTGCTGATGGACAAGGCGGGCGCGCGCATTCGCTACATTCACGCGGAACAATACGTGTCCGACGTGGTGAAGGCGTACCAGCGCAAGGCGTTCGACGACTTCAAGCGCTACTACCATTCGCTCGATCTGCTGCTCATCGACGATATTCAGTTTTTCTCCGGCAAGTCGCGCACGCAGGAAGAGTTCTTCTACGCGTTCGAGGCGCTCGTCGCGAACAAGGCGCAAGTGATCATCACGAGCGATACGTATCCGAAGGAAATCTCCGGCATCGACGATCGCCTGATCTCGCGCTTCGATTCCGGCCTGACGGTCGCGATCGAGCCGCCCGAGCTGGAAATGCGCGTGGCCATTCTCATGCGCAAGGCGCTCTCCGAAGGCGTGAGCCTGTCCGAAGACGTGGCGTTCTTCGTCGCGAAGCATCTGCGCTCGAACGTGCGCGAGCTCGAAGGCGCTCTGCGCAAGATCCTCGCGTACTCGAAGTTCCATGGCCGCGACATCACCATCGAGCTGACCAAGGAAGCGCTGAAAGACCTGCTAACGGTGCAGAACCGGCAGATTTCCGTCGAGAACATTCAGAAGACGGTGGCCGATTTCTACAACATCAAGGTCGCCGACATGTATTCGAAAAAGAGGCCGGCTAACATTGCGCGCCCGCGCCAGATCGCGATGTATCTGGCAAAGGAGCTGACGCAAAAGAGCCTGCCGGAGATCGGCGAGCTTTTCGGCGGACGCGATCACACGACCGTGCTGCACGCGGTGCGCAAGATCGCGGCGGAGCGGGGCAACGACGCGCAACTGAACCACGAACTGCACGTGCTCGAACAGACGCTGAAGGGCTGACGAACGCGCGGGGCGGCGTCGAGAACGCACGCGTCATTTATTGCGCCCGAAAGGCTGTTTTTTGACGAAAACGTCCCCATTTTTAGGGAGCGGTTCCGTTTTGAGGCACAATATAGGTTTAGCCGTCCAAGGCCTGGGCGGCTTTCGAGCGCAAAGCTTTCGCGAGTGACCGGCGGGGGGCCGGCAACGCGTGTTACGAGGTTGTCCGTCGGGCAATTCTGGTGGCGAAACCGGCGGACAGGCCGTCACATCAACGAAGGAACTCTATGCAACTGGTCAAGACCGAACGAGATAATCTTCTAAGGCCGCTGCAAACCGTGAGCGGTATCGTAGAACGCCGCCATACGTTGCCGATCCTCGCAAATCTGCTCATTACCAAGAACGGCGCCGACGTGTCGTTCCTCTCGACCGACCTCGAACTCCAGATCACGACCCGCGCCGATTTCGGCGTCGGCAGCGACCAGGTCGCCACCACGGTCGCCGCGCGCAAGCTGCTGGACATTCTCCGCGCGATGCCTTCGGGCGAAGTCGTGCTCGACCTCTCCGACAAGCGCCTGACCGTGCGTTCCGGCAAGAGCCGCTTCGCGCTGCAGACGCTCGCCGCCGACGAATTTCCCACCGTCAACCAGGCTACTGACTTCGGCGCGAGCCTTTCGGTTCCGCAGAAAACGTTCCGCCAGTTGCTCGGCATGGTCTATTTCGCCATGGCGCAGCAGGACATCCGTTACTACCTGAACGGCATGCTGCTTGTGGTGGACGGCGACCAGCTCATGGCGGTCGCGACCGACGGCCACCGTCTCGCGTTCTCGTCGATGAAAATCGAAGGCTCGTTCGCGCGTCAGGAAGTGATCATCCCGCGCAAGACGATTCTGGAGCTCCAGCGCCTGCTCGAAGACATCGACGACGAACTGAAGATCGACATCGCCGCGACGCAGGTGAAGTTCAGCTTCGGTCAGGTCGAACTCGTGTCGAAGCTCGTCGAGGGCAAGTTCCCCGACTTCCAGCGCGTGATTCCGAAGGCGCACAAGAACTCGTTCGAAATCGGCCGCGAGGAATTGCAGCGTTCGTTGCAGCGCGCGGCCATTCTGACCTCCGACAAGTTCAAGGGCGTGCGCTGCCTCGTCGAGCCGGGCCAGCTCAAGATCATGTCCACGAACGCGGATCAGGAAGAGGCGCAGGAAGAACTCGAGATCGCTTATCAGGGCGATACCGTCGATATCGGATTCAACGTCACGTATCTGCTCGACGTGCTCGCGAATCTGAAGGTCGATACGCTCCAGGTGAGCCTCGGCGACGCCAATTCCAGCGCGCTGATCACGATTCCCGAGAACGAGGAATTCAAGTATGTGGTGATGCCGATGCGCATTTGAAGCGCGCAATACCGAAAACACTCCAAGGGGCGGCGCGCCCCTTTGGCGTTTTTAAGGTGTTTTGAAAAGTTCGAGCAGTAATCGCAGCAGTGTCGAAGCAGTGACGCAGAACCGGAAAAATTCCATGACTGAAAACACAAATTCGCAACCCGACAACAAGCCTGACAACAGCTACGGCGCCTCGTCGATCCAGATCCTCGAAGGTCTGGAGGCTGTGCGCAAGCGGCCGGGCATGTATATCGGCGACACGTCGGATGGCACCGGTTTGCATCACCTCGTTTTCGAAGTGCTGGACAACTCCATCGACGAAGCGCTGGCGGGCTATTGCGACGACATTCACGTCGTCATTCACGCGGACAATTCGATTTCCGTCACCGATAACGGCCGCGGCGTGCCGACCGGCCTCAAGCGCGACGACAAGCATGATCCGAAGCGCAGCGCCGCCGAAATCGTCATGACGGAGCTGCACGCGGGCGGCAAGTTCGACCAGAACAGCTACAAGGTGTCGGGCGGCCTGCACGGCGTGGGCGTGTCGTGCGTGAACGCGCTGTCGGAATGGCTGCGCCTCACCGTGCGCCGCGACGGCAAGAAGCACTTCATGGAGTTCGCGCGCGGCGTCGTGCAGAACCGCGAGATCGTCGAGGAAGACGGCGTGCAGTATTCGCCGATGCCTGTTGTCGGCGACACGGAAAACCGCGGCACCGAAGTGCACTTCCTGGCGGACGCGACCATCTTCGGCAATGTCGAATTCCACTACGACATTCTCGCCAAGCGCATGCGCGAGCTTTCGTTCCTGAACAACGGCGTGCGTATCCGCTTGACGGACCAGCGCACCGGCAAGGAAGACGATTTCGCGTTCGCGGGCGGCGTGAAGGGTTTCGTCGAGTACATCAACAAGGCGAAGCAGGTGCTGCATCCGACCGTGTTCCACGCGATCGGCGAGCGCGAGAACGTGACCGTCGAAGTGGCGATGCAGTGGAACGACAGCTTCAACGAAAGCGTGCTCTGCTTCACGAACAACATTCCGCAGCGCGACGGCGGCACGCACCTCACGGGCCTGCGCGCGGCGATGACGCGCGTCATCAACAAGTACATCGTCGATAACGAGATCGCGAAGAAGGCGAAGGTCGAGACGACCGGCGACGACATGCGCGAAGGTCTTTCGTGTGTGCTGTCGGTGAAGGTGCCGGAGCCGAAGTTCAGCTCGCAGACGAAGGACAAGCTGGTGTCGTCGGAAGTGCGCGCGCCGGTGGAGGAAATCGTCGCGAAGGCGCTCGAAGATTATCTGCAGGAAACGCCGAACGACGCGAAGATCATCACGGGCAAGATCGTCGATGCGGCGCGTGCGCGTGACGCGGCGCGCAAGGCGCGGGAAATGACGCGCCGCAAGGGCGTACTCGACGGCATCGGCTTGCCGGGCAAGCTCGCGGATTGCCAGGAGAAGGACCCGGCGAAGTCGGAGATTTATATCGTCGAGGGCGATTCGGCGGGTGGATCGGCCAAGCAGGGGCGCGACCGCAAGTTCCAGGCTATTTTGCCGTTGCGCGGCAAGGTGCTGAACGTCGAGAAGGCGCGCTTCGACAAGCTGATCTCGTCCGAGCAGATCGTCACGCTGGTGACGGCGCTGGGCTGCGGCATCGGCAAGGACGATTACAACCTCGACAAGCTGCGTTATCACCGCATCATCATCATGACCGATGCGGACGTCGACGGCGCGCACATCCGCACGCTCTTGCTGACGTTCTTCTATCGGCAAATGCCGGAGATCGTCGAGCGCGGGTATATCTATATCGCGCAGCCGCCGCTTTACAAGATCAAGGCGGGCAAGGACGAGCGGTATATGAAGGACGCGCACGAGCTGAATCAGCATATGTTGAGGCTCGCGCTGCAAGGGTCGGAACTGACTGCGAGCGAGGGCGCCGATCCTATTTCCGGCGACGCGCTCGGTGAGTTGGCGCGCGCGTACTTGCTGGCACAAGCGGTGGTTGACCGCCTGAGCCGTATTTACGACGCAACGGCGTTGGAAGCGGTGATGGACGGCGTGATCATCGATTTGTCATCCGAGGAAGCGGCGGCTACTTCGGCGAAGCGGCTGGAAGAGCGCTTGCGTGCCGATCCGCTGAAGCCGGAAGTGTCGGTGGAGGCCGCGTACGATCAGGTGCGGGAACTGCGTTCGCTGCGTATCAAGCGGCGTCATCATGGCAACGTGAAGGTGTCGGTGTTCGATGAAGACCTTCAACTGACCGCCGACTACAAGCAACTCGTTTCGACGGCGGATACGTTCAAGGGATTGATCGGCGAAGGCGCGTTGATCAAGCGCGGCGAGCGGTCGATGGCCGTGAACGACTTCAAGAGCGCGATGAAGTGGCTGATCGCGGATGCGGAGCGGAATGTTTCGAAGCAGCGCTATAAGGGTTTGGGTGAGATGAACCCCGAGCAGCTGTGGGAAACGACGATGGACCCGAACGTGCGGCGTCTGTTGCGCGTGCAGATCGAAGACGCGATTGCGGCGGATGGTATTTTCACTACGCTCATGGGCGATGACGTGGAGCCGCGCAGAGCGTTTATCGAGAGTAATGCGTTGCGGGCGGGGAATATTGATGTTTGAGGCGTAAGTCTCTCCGCTCCATCAGACCCGTGTTCGCGAAGAGCGTCACGGGTTTTTCTTTGTCGTCGATGGCTTGTTCGACTAATGAGCACCTCCAGTCTTCCGGAAGTTCTTCAGCGTTTCGCGCATCTGAATACCTGGCAACGCCAGGGCGAGCGCGCGCCTCATAAGCCGCTTCTTGTTTTGCTGGCGCTCGGTTTGTTCGCCCGAGGTGTCAAGGATGTTCCCTTCCGCGAGTTCGAGGGCAAACTGTGCGAGCTTCTTCGCGAATTCGCGCCCGCACGTCGCACGCTCTATCCCGAGATGCCGTTCGTTCGGTTGAGGAACGACGATGTCTGGGAGGTGACGGTCGACACGGCCCCCGAGGTCATCGCGCGCCGAAATGATCTGACGAAGACGCAACTGCGCGGAATGAACGCGACCGGACACTTTTCGGACGACGTACAGCAACTTCTCCAGCATGATCCGAAGGCGATCAATGCGATCGCCCGCTTGCTGCTCGCCGCGCACTTTCCCGAGAGCATTCACAACGACATTCTGGATGCGGTCGGCCTTGCGCTCGATGACGAAGCAGCACTTACGGCCTGCGATGGCATCAACGTCGCACGCCGGCGACGCGATCCCGAATTCCGCAGCGACGTGCTCACTGCGTATCAATATCGATGCGCGTTATGCGATCTGGATCTGCGCATCGGGAACATGACGATCGGCCTGGAAGCGGCGCACATCATGTGGCATCAGGCGAACGGGCCGGACGTCGTGGAGAACGGCATCGCGTTGTGCTGCCTGCATCACAAGCTCTTCGATATCGGCGCGTTCACGTTGAGCGATGATCTTCGTGTTCTCGTTTCAGAGAAGGCGCACGGCAGCCAGCGCTTCGACGAGGTCTTGCTCAGACACCACGGCAGGCCACTGAACGCGCCCGTGCGACGGGAGCACCACCCGGAACAGCGCTTCATCGATTGGCATCGCGAGCAGGTGTTCAAGGGCGGTGCGCGGCCGCTCTGACGTTACGCGGCTTGTTTCAACCCCACCCAAATCTCCGTCACCAAATCCGCCGGTGCCGTCTCCCTCGGATCGTTGACGTACACCTCGAAAACCGGCGTCTCACCCGTCTCGCGTCCCGACTTCGGCAGCCATTCCCCATACAGCCACTGATACGCGAAACAAAGCTGCGCATACGGCCCGACGTGCGTCAGCACAGCGAACTCACCGCCCGCGACCTCCACGCGCGACACCGGCGCTTCGAATGTCACGTCGCCGGGAGAGAACAACTCGCAACACGCCATCGAACGCAGATCGTCTTCGGCAACCGCCGCCGGATCGTCGAAGTAAATGCCGAGCGAGCGCGCCCGAGGGTCCACCAACCCGCGCACGGCGAGCCAGTGGAACAGCATCTCGAACGCGCGCCCGATTTCCATGTACGAGCCGCGATGCTCCATCGCCGCGACGGTAAAAGCCTCTTGAGTGCGAATATCAACCTGATGCATCGCCGTATCTCCTGATCGAAAGTCATCGAAAGAAACGAACATCGACGCGCCGCCTTCGTTGCGAAACTGCCCCGGCGCCATCCTGTAGCTCGCCTGAAACGCCCGCGAAAACGCCTGCACGCTGCTGTAACCGGCGCGTTCGGCAATCGAATCGATCGGCACCGCGCCGTGCACGAGTTCATTCGCCGCGCGATGCAGCCGCAGCCTGCGCACCGTCGCCGCAGCCGTTTCGCCGTAGAACGCGTGATAAATCCGATGCCAGTGATACGGCGACAAACACGCCACCTCCGCGAGCCGATTGAGATCGAGCGGGTCATCGAGATGATCGTGGATATATGCGACCACGCGCGCGAGCCGCGTCTCGTAAGGCTTTTCGCTCATCGCCAGCTCCGAAGAATTTCAACTCGACTGGCAAGCAAAGTAGCACGACACGCTTTAGCTTTTCTTGCGGACTTTGCGGAACACGGCGCGCTTGCTCTCAGGCCGCGGCCGCTCCCGATGCGAACCGCTCGCTGGCGAACTGCTCGGCAGGCAGGTTCGATGCAGCGGCCAACTGCTCGGCCGCCCGGATCAACGCGGGTGGTCCGCAGACGTAAATATCGGGCTGAGCATTCGCGCTGGCCAACGCCGCGTGCAGCGCATCGACCGGCGTGCCGCGAAAACCTTGCCACGCATCGCCCGGCCTCCAGACGCACAACTCGACCGAAAGTTGTGGCATCAGCGTACGGAGTTCTTTGAGTTCGTCTTCGAGGAACAACTCGCTTTCCTCGTTCACGCCGAAAAATAGCCGCGCGTCCTGGATCTCCTGAAAGTCGGCCATGCGCCGCAGCATCGAAAGCATGGGCGCCACGCCCGTGCCGCCGGCGACGAACCAGCGCGGTCGAAGACTGCCCTCGCGGATGCCGAAGCCGCCCAACGGACCGCGCACGACGATCTGCTCGCCGAGCCGCGCGCGCTTACGCAGAAAAGTGGAGAAGCGTCCGTCCGGCTGCAATCGGATCATGAATTCGAGCCGTCCCTCCCAATTGCTCGTGTTCGCGAGCGAATAAGGACGACGTTCGTCGGTGCCCGGAATTTCCAGTTCCATGAACTGCCCGGCTTCGAACTCGGCCGCGCAGCCGCCCTCCGCGTCCGGGGAAATTTCGAGCACGAGGCGCACGGTGTGCCGCGCAATCGTGTCGAGGCTCACGATCGTCGTCGTCCGGCGCGGCACTGGCTGGCGCAGCACTTTCGTGTGATCGTAGGGCAGGCTGACTTGCAGATCGCTACATGGCATCGTTCTGCACATGAGCATCGCGCCGGCTTGATCGCGCGAAAGTGCCTCGGCGCTGTGGTCGCCCATGCGGAAATCGCCGTGCGTCACGACGGCATGGCACGCACCGCAACTGCCTTTCCTGCACTGCGAGGGCAGCACGATATCGGCCGCCGCCGCGGCGGTGAGCAGGTCTTGATCGGGCGCGCAGTCGAAGCTCAATCGCTGCGCGTCTCGTGCCGTCAAATCGATGCGGAAGGTCATAGCAACGCGATAGGAATAGCCGGACGCGTATGCCGCATCCGGCGAGGGGCTTACGCGGCCTTGGCGGAAAGCGCGGCAGCGAGGTCGGAGCGCGCATCGCCGATCGGCTGAATGGCGAACTTGTCGACGAGAATCGCGAGCATGTTCGGCGTCAGGAACGCGGGCAACGTCGGCCCGAGCCGGATATTCCTGATTCCCAGTGCGAGCAGCGTCAGCAGGACGGCGGCCGCCTTCTGCTCGAACCACGAAACGATGAGCGACAGCGGCAAGTCGTTGACGCCACATTCGAACGCGTCGGCAAGCGCGGTCGCGATGCGGATCGCGGAATACGCGTCGTTGCACTGGCCGAGATCGAGCAGCCGCGGAATACCGCCGATATCGCCGAACGCGTGCCGGTTGAAGCGATATTTGTTGCAGCCGAGCGTCATCACGACGGTATCGTCCGGCGTCTGTTCGGCAAACTCGGTGTAGTAGTTGCGGCCGGGCGCGGCGCCGTCGCAGCCGCCGATCAGGAAGAAATGTTTGATGGCGCCGGTTTTCACGGCGTCGATCACCTTGTCGGCGACACCGAGCACCGCGTGGCGTCCGAAGCCCACGGTGATGGTCTGCTCCGGCGCGGTGTCCGCGAATCCCGGCAACGCCTTCGCAGCCTGAATCAGCATCGAGAAATCGTGGTTCTCGATATGGCGCACGCCAGGCCAGCCCACCGGTCCGGTCGTGAAGATGCGCTGACGATACTGAGGCCGCGGCTCGATGATGCAGTTGGACGTCATCAGGATCGGGCCGGGGAAATTCGCGAAATCCGACTGCTGATCCTGCCACGCGCCGCCATAGTTGCCCGCAAGATGCGCGTATGACTTGAGCCGCGGATACGCGTGCGCGGGAAGCATCTCGCCGTGCGTATAGATCTGAACACCGGTTCCTTGCGTCTGCTCCAGCAGCGCGTGCAGGTCGCCGAGATCATGACCGGAGACGAGAATCGCCTTGCCCGCGACCGGTGTCACGCGCACCGCGCCCGGCTCCTGAGGCCCGAAGCGGCCCGTGTTCGCTTCATCGAGCAGCGCCATCACGTCGAGATTCACGGTGCCGAGTTGCAGCGCTTGCGCGAGGAGCGCATCGACATCGACGGGATCGGTGGCGAGGAAGCAAAGCGCCGCCTCGACACCCGCGTAGATCGCGTCGCTTTCCTTGCCGAGCACCTGCGCGTGATGGGCGTAGGCGCTCACGCCCTTAAGCCCATAAAGCACCAGCGCACGAAGACCGATGACATCCGCGCCGACCGTCTCGATGCAGGCGTCGATCCCCACGGTCTGTGCCTGTGCGAGCAGGCCCGCCAGGTCGTCGGCCGGCTGCCATGCGGCTGCGCCCGTCGGAGTCTGAACCGGTCGGCCCGCCGCACCGGCGATGTTTTCGTACGACGCCCGCACGCGGTCGCGGTGCTGCGCCGCTTCTCGAAGCAAGACGACGAAGCGCGCGGCATTGAAGTTGACGTTCGTGAGCGTCGTGAACATCGCGTAGAGCATGAAGCGATCGGCTTCGCGGTCGACATGACCCATTGCACGGGCCAGGCTGGTGTATTGCGCGATCCCCTTCACCGCATGCATGAGCAGGTCCTGCAGATCGGCCGTCGTCGCATCTTTTCCGCAATTTCCCTTCGCGGAGGCGCAACCCGGCTGCGCGCCCGTCCGGTCAGTCTGCTCACATTGATAACAAAACACGGTGACTCCTTTTTCATGTCAGTCGTTGATCGGGCAACGAATCACGTCGCAGTAAGAGGTATGGTAAATGCATCTTTAAGTGCGATGACCGCGTGTCGGCGCTTCAATGACGGCCGTCATCGGAAGCGATAAAAATCTGTGACACAACGGCGCGGGCACGCTGGCCGCCGACCCCGCGTACACTCTCGCCTTTGAACCGATCAAACGCGTCACGCATGGAAGAGAGCCACCAAATGTTCACTTGTCGAAATCAATCCTGCGGCGCGGAATGGGAACTATCGGACGTCGTCATCAAGAACGAGGGCCAGGGATTGCTGTTCCGTTGCCCGATGTGCGGCGCGCGTAACTACGTGACGCGCCACACGGCCGACGACGGCGCGACCACGTACGAGCAGATCACCGACATCCCGCCGCACGGAACACGCTGAAATCATGACGACCGACACCTCCTTCGCCAGCCTGCCGCTTTCGCCCGCGATGCAGTCGAACCTGCAGCAACTCGGCTATCTGTCGATGACGCCGATCCAGGCCGCGAGCCTGCCGCCCGCGCTCGCGGGCCACGATCTCATCGCGCAGGCGAAAACCGGCAGCGGCAAGACGGCGGCGTTCACGCTGCCGCTGTTATCGAAACTCGATTCGAGCCGGTTCGCCGTGCAGGCGCTCGTGCTCTGCCCGACGCGCGAACTCGCCGATCAGGTCACGCAGGAAATCCGCCGCCTCGCGCGCGCGGAGGACAACGTGAAAGTGCTGACGCTATGCGGCGGCACGCCGATGCGCCCGCAGATCGCGAGTCTGGAGCATGGCGCGCATATTGTCGTCGGCACGCCGGGCCGTATCATGGATCACTTGCAGCGCGAGACGCTCTCGCTCGATGCCGTGCGCACGCTCGTTCTCGACGAAGCCGATCGCATGCTGGACATGGGCTTCTTCGACGACATCGCGTCCGTCGCGCGGCAGTGTCCGAAGGAGCGTCAGACCTTGCTGTTCTCGGCGACATATCCGGAAGGCATCGCGAAACTGAGCCAGCAGTTCCTGCGCAATCCGCGCGAGGTCAAGCTCACCGAACAGCACAGCAACGCTAAGATCAAGCAGCGCTTCTATCAGGTCGAGGATCACGAGCGCCTGCATGCGGTGGGGTTGCTGCTCGATCACTATCGCCCGGTGAGCACGCTTGCGTTCTGCAACACGAAGCAGCAATGCCGCGATCTGCTCGACGTGTTGCGCGCGCAAGGTTTCGAGGCGCTGACTCTGCATGGTGAGCTGGAGCAACGCGAGCGCGATCAGGTGCTCGTGCAGTTCGCCAACCGGAGTTGCTCCGTGCTCGTTGCCACCGATGTCGCCGCGCGCGGTCTCGACATCGCGCAGCTGGAAGCGGTGATCAACGTCGACGTAACGCCCGACCCGGAAGTGCATGTGCACCGCATCGGCCGGACGGGGCGCGCGGGCGAAGAGGGCTGGGCGCTGTCGCTCGCGAGCATGGACGAGATGGGCCGCGTCGGCGCGATCGAAGAGGCGCAGCGCAAGGAAGTGGAGTGGCATCCGCTCGACGAGCTGACGTCGGCGGAACCGGGACACCTGAAGCCGCCGATGGCGACGCTGCAAATCCTCGGCGGCCGCAAGGACAAGATCCGCCCGGGCGACGTGCTCGGCGCGCTCACCGGCGAAGCGGGCTTCGACGGCAAGCAGATCGGCAAGATCAACGTGATGGACATGGTCACGTACGTGGCCGTCGAACGAACCGCCGCCGATGACGCCGTGCGCAAACTGAGCGTGGGGAAGCTAAAAGGCCGCAAGGTGAAAGTGCGGCGCATGTGAGCTTCACGCCTTCCGGGAAGGCTCCACCGCGATTTTCTCCGATGCCGCCTGCGACGGCTCGCGCGTGACGAGCCGCAAGCCGCTCGCGACGCTGCCCGCGCCCGCGAACGCCGCACCGAGCGAGAGCGCGAGCGTCGGACCATGCTTTCCCGCGATGCTGAAGCACAACGCGACGAGCGCCGCGCCCGTCGCTTGCCCGATCAGACGCGATGTCGCGATCGTGCCGCTCGCGCCGCCGCTTCGTTCGCGCGGCGCGCTCGACATGAACGCCTTCAGGTTCGGCGACTGAAAGAAGCCGAAACCCGCGCCGCAAATCGCCATGCGGATGCAGATTTCCAGCGCATGCGGCTCGGCGGGCAACATCGCGAGCGACACCATCCCCACGCACAGAATGGCCAGTCCGACGCCGCCCAGCAAACCGGGCGAGTGACGATCCGACATGCGTCCCGCGATCGGCGCCATCACCGCGACGAGCGCGGACCACGGCGTCATCAGGAACCCGGTTTCGACCTGACTGCGGCCCAGCACGCTTTCGAAGAAAAACGGCAGCGACACGAACGCGAGCCCCTGCGCGGCGAACGAGCAGATGGCGGTCATCGTCGAGAGCGCGAACATCGGACGGCGAAAGAGATCGACGGGGAGCATCGGCGCGGGGTGGCCGCGTTCGCGTCGCAATAGCAGCGCGCCGGCGACGACCGCGATGCCGAACGACGCGAGCACGATCTGCGTGCTCGCGCGCTGTGCCGCCTCGCCGAGCGCGAAGATCAGCGACGCGAACGTGACCACGTTGAGCAGCGCCGCGATGCGATCGAAGCCGTGGGCGGCGCGCTTGGTCTGCGGCAGCGAGCGCCACGCGATCATCAGCGCGAATATGCCGACGGGCAGATTGACCGCGAAGAGCCACGGCCAGGTGCCGAGCGAGAGGACGATCGACGCGACCGTCGGCCCGACCGCGAACGCAATGCCGACGACGAGCGCGTTCAGCCCGACGCCGCGTCCGAGCCGATGCGGCGGAAAGATCGCGCTGATCAGCGCCGCGTTGACGCTCATGATCGCGGCGGCGCCCAGGCCTTGCAGCAGGCGCGCGGCGACGAGCGTCGGCAGCGACCACGAGAACGCGCAGACCGCCGACGCGACGAGAAACACGATGAGCCCGGCGAGATACACCCGCCGATGGCCGAGAATGCCGCCGAGCGCGGCGAGGGGCAGCAGCGTCGCGACCATCGCGAGCTGATACGCGTTGATGATCCAGACGGAGGCGGCGGGCGTCGCGTGCAGATCGGCGGCGATCGCGGGCAGCGCGGTGTTGGCGATGGCGGTGTCGAGCGTCGCGAGCGAGACCGAGAGCAGGATCGCGGCCATGCCGCGGCGCTCGAGCGGGGTCATCGGCGCGTCGGGATCGCGGGCGGAAGTGTGGGGGCGTTCTTCGATGGGCACGGCGGCGATTCGGATGTAAGCGGAAGGAGAATAATCCGAAACGATACGGGAAGTTCGTGCGGTCCGCTGAGCGTGAGCGCGGGAGCTTTCAAAGCGATATCAGCGGTTATGCTGTGGCGTGCCTGTTTATCGAAGGAGACCGATGATGGCGATACGAATCGTGCGGCTCGGGACGCCGCGCGCGGAGAACGAGGGCTTGCGGATCGGCACGGTACGCCGGCCGCCGCGCGGGGTGCCCAAGGCCGAGTTTGCCAAGCGCGATTTTTATGACGTGTGGTATCCGGTTTTGTCGCCGACGCAGGCGTTGGTGACGGAAGCGCTGCACGCGGAGAGCGATAAGGACTGGCGCGCGTTCGTGAAGAAGTTCAAGGCGGAGATGGCGGAGCCGGATGCGAGCAGGACGCTGGATTTATTGGCGGCGTTGTCGCATGGCGCTAACTTTTCGGTGGGGTGTTATTGCGAGGATGAAGGGCGGTGTCATCGGTCGGTGTTGCGGGAGTTGTTGGTGGGGCGGGGGGCGGAGGTGGTGGGGTGATGGTTGAATGCCTTAGTATGTCTCGTCGGCGCGTGCCCTTAACGAATTGGTGAGCAGGACACCGAAAATATCTTTCCTTCACCCTTTGCGCGCGTCGTAGGATCATTGCCTTTGTTCTATCGTATTGGATGATTTTGGCCTATCAACATGGCTTTCTTCGTTAATCTGTTCAGCCCCGAAACACACGCCGCCTTTGCCGCTTCTAACCGAAGCGTTTCGGGATTTCGTGAATCCCGAAAAGGGTCGGCGCAGAAGGTGAAAAAGGGCGACGTGTTCGTGTGCTATGTGACAACTGCGTCTCGCTGGTGCGGGTTGTTAGAGGTTGTTGACGGTCCTTTTGAAGATCACACTCCGCTCTTCCTGGCGTCGGACGATCCATTTTCTGTCCGCTTTCATGTGCGGCAATTAGTCTGGCTGGATATTGAACGTTCGATTCCCGTTCATGACTCTGCGCTTTGGAGCAATCTCTCGTTCACACGAAGACTTGCGCTCGACTCGCTGAAGTGGACCGGGACCATCCGCGCAAGTCTCACACGCCTGACTGACGACGACGGCATCAAGCTCACAAGAGGCCGTGCAGGCGCAAGCTATCTCCCAGCTCGTTTATGAACTCGACGATTCACTCAAACGCAAGATCGAGACGCACCGTGTTAACCGAGCCGACAAGGTAGTGACGGTGAGCGTCCCGCAGAAGGTCGATGAGGTTGACGGCAACGAGACTGCTCCAGTTCAGACGCTAAGGGAATCGCATCAAATTCAAGCGTTGCTGGCTAAAGTCGGTGCGCAGATGGGAATGTCGATATGGGTACCTGTGAATGACAGAGCGCCCGTTCTGTCCGAACAGCCCGAAGTTCGTCGATCCCTGCTTGAGCGACTTCCGCTTAACTACGATTCGACCACGTTAAGAACGATCGAGCAGATAGATGTGCTGTGGATTCGCGGACGCTATATCGTTAGGGCATTTGAAGTCGAGCATACGACCTCGGTGTATTCAGGCATCTTGCGAATGGCGGATCTGCTTGCGCTTCAGCCGAACGTAGATATCCGGTTGCACATTGTCGCGCCGCTTGAGCGTCGTGAAAAAGTGTTTCAGGAAATTCGGCGGCCAGTCTTCTCGTTGCTGGAGAAGGGCCCTCTGGCGGAAAGCTGCACCTATATTTCGTACGACAGCCTGCGCGAACTCGCCTCGCAGAAGCACCTCGCTCACTTTTCCGATTCGGTTCTCGACGAATACGCGGAGGGCGAGGACGAATAGCAGAGGAGACAAAGCAAAAAACCCGGTCAGCTTTCGCTAACCGGGCTTCCAAATACTTGGTGGGGCGTGAGTGACTCGAACACTCGACCTACGGATTAAGAGTCCGCTGCTCTACCAACTGAGCTAACGCCCCAACAGAAGCGAAATTATAGCGTCTGCTTTTACAGATGCGCAAGCCCCCGCAACGAAAATTCTTAACTTTTTGAAGAACCCCTCCTACACAACCAACGAGCAGCTCCTCGACGGCCCGGTATCATGGCGCATCCAACCCGGCACACAAAAATGGACGAAACCGCAATCCGCGCCTTGCTCGACAGCATCCTCGCCCCGTGGGTCAAAGAGTTGCAGCTCGCCCCCGAATCCGTCGGCGAAAACACCGTCACGCTGCGCCTGCCTTACTCCGACCACCTGCGCCACGCAGGCGGCGTCATCTGCGGTCAGGTGTTCATGGCCGCGGCCGACACCGCGATGGTCGTCGTCGTCTCGCATGCAATGGGCGGTTTCCAGCCGATGACCACCGTCTCGCTCAACACGACTTTCATGCGCCCCGTGAAAGCCGGCGACGTCCTCGTGACCGCGCGCATCCAGCGCCGCGGCCGCAATCTCGTCTTCGGCGATATCGAACTGCGCGACGCGCAAGGCGAACTCGCCGCGCACGCCACGACAACCTACGCGCTCATCGCCAAGTAAATGTTCGATCAGGTCGTATTCGCCGGCGGCGGCAACCGCTGCTGGTGGCAAGCCGGATTCTGGGACGTCATCCAGCCGGAGCTGAATCTCAGGCCGCGCATCATCGCGGGAATATCGGCGGGCGCGGCCACGGCCTGCATGCTCTACACGAACGAATCGCGCTGGGTCATGCGCTACTACGCCGAGGCGCTGCGCGAGAACAAAAGAAACGCCTACTGGGGCAATTTGCTGCGCGGGCAATCGGTGTTTCCGCATTACCGCATCTATCGTCAGGCCTTGCTCGATATCTTCGCGGACCGCTTTCACGATCTCGCGAAAGCGCCCGAGATCCGTATCGGCGTGTCGCATCTGCCGCGCTGGCTCGGCGCGCGCAGCGCGGTCGCCGCGGGTCTGATCGCGTACAACATCGAGAAGTACGTGCGCAAGACGCTGCATCCGACACTCGGACAGGCGCTCGGTTTTCATCCGGAATTCGTGAAAGCGCAGGAATGCGCGACCATCGACGATCTCGCCGATCTGATCCTGCAATCGTCGAGCACACCGCCGTTCACGCCGATCCTGCGACGCAACGGCCGTCCCGTCCTCGATGGCGGCATGGTCGATAACGTGCCGGTCTCCGCGCTCGATGCATCGCCGGGTCTCGTGCTCGTCATGGTCACGCGGCTCTATCCGCGCGAGCGCATGTTCGTCGTGCCGCACGGCGAGCAACAGCGCATCTACATTCAGCCGTCGCGCAAGGTGCCGATTTCGAGCTGGGACTATACGACCCCGTCGCAAATGCAACATGCTTACGACCTGGGCCGTGCGGATGGCGAGGATTTTCTCGAGCGTCTGCCGCGTCTTGCTGAAATGGCAGAACATCTCTCCTGACGAGGAGCACGCCGTGTCGAAGAAGCACACGTACCAACTGACCATCGACTGGACAGGCAATCTCGGTTCCGGCACCTCCGCCTACGACGCCTACTCGCGCGATCATCTGGTGCGCGTCGGCGCGAAGACGGCGATCGAAGCATCGAGCGACCCGGCGTTTCGCGGCGATCCCGCGCGCCATAATCCGGAAGAACTGTTCGTGGCGTCGCTCTCGTCGTGCCACATGCTCTGGTATCTCCACCTGTGCGCGACGAGCAAGATCGTCGTGACGGCTTATGTCGATGAAGCCATCGGCACGATGCAGGAGGAAAAGAACGGCAGCGGACGCTTCGTCGATGTGACGCTCCGCCCGCGCGTGACGATCGGCGCAGGAGGAGACGCCGGTCTCGCGGCGCGCCTTCACGAAGAGGCGCACCGCTTCTGTTTCATCGCGAACTCGGTGAATTTTCCGGTGCGCTGCGAGCCGTCGATCGAGATCTCGACGCTCTAGCCGCAGGCGTCGCCTAGCGGCGGCGCACGTGCTGAAGCGCTTCCTTGTTGAAGACGCTCGACGTATCGCCGGCATCGAACGCGAGAATATTGCGGAACGCCGCGCCGAAGTACAGTTCGTAGCTCTCGCGTTCCACGTAGCCGATGTGCGGCGTGCAGATCACGTTCTCCAGCCGCAGCAGGCCGTAGCCCTGCAGAATCGGCTCGCTCTCGAAAACATCGACCGCCACCATGCCCGGCCGGTTGTGATGCAGCGAATTGAGCAGCGCGTTCTCTTCGAGCAGCTCGGCGCGGCTCGTGTTGACGAAGAGCGCGGTCGGCTTCATGCGCATCAGATCGTCCTGCTTGACGATGCCCGTCGTGTCATCGGTCAGGCGCAGGTGCAGCGTCAGCACATCGCTCTGTTCGAAAAGCGCCTCGCGGCTCTCAGCGACGTCGAAGCCGTCTTCACGCGCCGCGCCCTGCGAATGCTCGCGTCCGTAGACGAGCACGTTCATGCCGAACGCCTTGCCGTAGCCCGCGACCAGCTTGCCGATTTTCCCGTATCCCCAGATGCCGAGCGTCTGCCCGCGCAGCACTTGCCCGAGCCCGAAATTCGGCGGCAGCGCCGATGTCTTCAGCCCCGATTGCTGCCACGCGCCCTGCTTGAGGTTCGCCACGTACTGCGGAATGCGCCGCTGCGCTGCCATGATGAGCGCCCAGGTCAGTTCGGCCGGGGCGACCGGCGAGCCCGTGCCTTCCAGCACCGCGATGCCGCGCTCCGTGCAGGCATCGACATCGATATGGCCGCCGCCCGCGCGCCCGGTCTGGCTGATCATGCGCAGTTTCGGACATTTATCGAGCAGTTGAGAGCTGATGCGCGTGCGTTCGCGAATCAGCACGAGCGCGTCCACTTCCGAAAGTCTGCTGGCCAACTGTCCGAGACCGCGCACCGTGTTATTGAAGACCTTCACCTCATGGTCATCGAGCAAATGGAAGCAATCGAGCTTCCGGACGGCGTCCTGGTAGTCGTCGAGAATGGCGATTTTCATGGGCATGGGTTGGCTTTTGTTAGGCATCAAACGTGCTGCTTTTTGATCGGAGGCGAAAATGGAGCGTCGCTTAAATTCGGGTAAATACCGATAAATTGCGCTTAATTGTGTCTTATTGCGCTGCATCACAAGATTCGCGCGATGCGGTGTTATGCTTGACTCCCCATTTTTCAGGAGCGTCGTGCGTCCCCGCCAAAATAGAGAATTTCCGCGCATCTAGCGGAAAACACGTAATTCAGCGAGGAGGCAGGCCACTTAGTATCTCTTTTTAACAGTTTGTTCCTTTGCGACGCAAGCCGCGAGCAGGTACGGTTTGCTGTCGAAAGAATTCACGCCCGTGACGCCGCATTGGCTTGCGAACCGCATTTCGTGCGATGAAACCCTCTGTCAGAAGTGCACGAAAACGCCCGGCGGTTCGAATCGCAAACGCCTCTCGCATGCAGCGTCGAATGGGCAACTCGGTTTTCATTGCAGAAGAACGGAGACAACTCGATGAACCAGCCCGCAGTAGTCGAAGACCACAATAAAAACGCCGTCGAGATCGAGGCGCCGGCATATGTCCGTCACCGACGACTCATCGAATGGGTACAGCAAATCGCGGCCCTGACCAAGCCGGACCGCATCGAATGGTGCGACGGCTCGCAGGAAGAATACGACCGGCTTTGCCAGCAGATGGTCGATGCCGGCACCATGAAGAAGCTCAATCCCGAGAAGCGCCCGAATTCCTTTCTCGCGTGCTCGGACCCGTCGGACGTGGCGCGCGTCGAAGACCGCACGTTCATCTGCTCGCAGCGCCGCGAAGACGCCGGCCCGACGAACAACTGGATCGATCCGCAGGAAATGCGCGTGACGCTCGACGGCCTGTTCGAGGGCGCGATGCGCGGCCGCACGATGTACGTCGTGCCGTTCTCGATGGGCCCGCTCGGCTCGCCGATCGCGCATATCGGCGTGGAGTTGTCGGATAGCCCGTATGTCGTGACGAACATGCGCATCATGACGCGCATGGGCCGCGCCGTGTACGACGTGCTCGGCGAAAACGGCGAGTTCGTGCCGTGCGTGCATTCGGTCGGCGCGCCGCTCGCAGACGGTCGCAAGGACGTTCCGTGGCCGTGCAACGACACGAAATACATCGTCCATTTTCCGGAGAAGCGCGAAATCTGGAGCTTCGGCTCGGGCTACGGCGGCAACGCGCTGCTCGGCAAGAAGTGCTTCGCGCTGCGCATCGCCTCGACGATGGGCCGCGACGAAGGCTGGCTCGCGGAACACATGCTGATCCTCGGCGTGACGTCGCCGCAAGGACGCAAGTATCACGTCGCGGCGGCGTTTCCGTCGGCGTGCGGCAAGACCAACTTCGCCATGCTGATTCCGCCCTCCGATCTGAACGGCTGGAAGGTGACGACGATCGGCGACGACATCGCGTGGATCAAGCCGGGCCGCGACGGACGCCTGTACGCGATCAACCCGGAAGCGGGCTATTTCGGCGTAGCGCCGGGCACGAGTGAAAAGACCAACTTCAACGCGATGGCCACGTTGAAGGAGAACGTGATCTTCACGAACGTCGCGCTGACCGACGACGGCGACGTCTGGTGGGAAGGCATGACCGACACGCCGCCCGCGCATCTCATCGACTGGCAGGGCCGCGACTGGACGCCGGACATCGCGAAGGAAACCGGCGCGAAGGCCGCGCATCCGAACGCGCGCTTCACGGCGCCGGCGTCGCAATGTCCGTCGATCGACGCGGACTGGGAAAATCCGGCCGGCGTGCCGATCGACGCGTTCATCTTCGGCGGCCGCCGCTCGAACACGGTGCCGCTCGTGACCGAGGCGCGCGACTGGAAGGAAGGCGTCTACATGGCCGCGACGATGGGCTCCGAAACCACCGCCGCCGCCGCCGGCCAGCAGGGCGTCGTGCGCCGCGATCCGTTCGCGATGCTGCCGTTCTGCGGCTACAACATGGCCGACTACTTCGGCCACTGGCTGAAAGTGGGCGAGCGACTCGAATCGATGAACGCGAAGTCGCCCAAGTTCTTCTGCGTCAACTGGTTCCGCAAGGGCGACGACGGCAAGTTCGTGTGGCCGGGCTTCGGCGAAAACATGCGCGTGCTGAACTGGATGATCGGCCGCATCGAAGGATCGGCGAAAGGCGAGGAGCACGCGTTCGGTATTTCGCCGCGCTACGAGGACATCGACTGGGGCGCGCTCGGCTTTACGCGCGAGCAGTTCGAGCAGGTCATTTCGGTCAACGACACCGCCTGGCGCGACGAACTCGCGCTCCACGACGAGCTGTTCGCGAAGCTGAAACACGGTCTGCCGGAAGCCTTGCCGCAAGCCAAGGCGGGCATGGAGAAACGTCTCGCGGCGTGATGCCGCACCGGATTGGCGTCAAAAACCGAATCAATCCCCAAAACAGCGGGCCGGTGAAAACCGGCCCGTTTTTTCTTGCCTACACCGTCAAAATTGACGCGGCCAGTACTTTTCAGCATTGCGCCTGCCGGTGTGCCGCCAGCCTTGTGTTGTGTGAACAGCAACAATCGGTGATCTTTCATCGATGTAACAAGCCTAACTAGCCGATTTTTTTCGACTTTTTAGTGCTTCCCGGCAACTTCTGCACGATTGCCTCAGTCCTAGGATAATCCTGAATTGCTTTGCAGCAGAATTCAAGCCGTGTAGCGGCAGGAGTTGTCTTATGGATCATTTGCAGTCGATGAGAGTGTTTGTGCGGGTCGCCGATCTCGGGAGTTTCGCCCGGGCCGCGAACGCGATGGACATCTCCAATGCGGTGGCGACGCGCCACGTCGCGGACCTCGAAGGCCGCCTCGGCACGCGCCTGCTCAACCGCACGACGCGCAGCCTCTCGCTCACCGAGTCCGGTCAGGTTTATCTGGAGCGGGCGCGGCAAATTCTCGACGAGCTGGAAGACGTCGAACAAATGGTGGTGGCGCGCAATCACGAACCGCTCGGGTCGCTCAGGATCGTCGCGCCCGTCGTGTTCGGTCTTCATAATCTCGCGCCCGTACTGCAGACGTACGCGCAGCGCTACCCGAAGGTCGTGCCCGATGTGACCCTCGTGGATCGCCAAGTCGATCTGGTCGAGGAAGGTTTCGACGTGGGCATCGTCATCGCGCGGCAGGTGAAGAGCGCGAGCGTCGTCACGCGGCGGCTGACCACGGGTTGCATGACCGTCTGCGCAACGCCGGCGTATCTTGAAAAGCACGGCACGCCGACGCGGCCCGAGCATCTGCTCGAACATCCGTGTTTGAGTTTGCCGTCCGAGTACTGGGGCGACGAGCGCGTGTTCACCGGCCCGGAAGGCGAAGTGCGCGTGCGTCCGCAAAACGTGATCATCGCGAACAATACGGAAATGCTGCGGCAGTTCGCGCTGCTGGGCATGGGCATCGCGATTCTGCCGAGCTATCTGATCGGCACCGACACGACGCGCGGACAGCTCGTGCGCCTGCTCGGGGACTATCAGTTGCCGCAGGTCGAGATCAACGTCGCGTATCCGAGCCGGCGGCACTTGCCCGCGAAGGTGCGCACCTTCATCGATCACCTCGTCGAGCATTTCAGCCAGACGCCGAATCATCAACTTGGCGAGCAGTGGATTCGCGATGTCCGCGGCAGGCCGGCGCCGGCTGCGCACGCCCACTACGACCATGCCGACGAAACCGCGACGCCCGCGCCACGCTCGCGCCCGATCGACGGCGAACTCGCGCCGAAGCTGGCCAAACCTTCGCGAACGCGCGGACGCCTGCCTGCCGCTTCGCCGTTCTGAAAGCATCGCGCGAAGCCGCGCAAATGAAAAACCCCCGCGAAGCGATTCGCGGGGGTTTTTCTTTGGCTCGGGGAAAAACGGCGATCAGCCCGTCTTGCGCGCCGCCGTCTTCTTCACGGCGGCCTTTTTCGCCGGCGCTTTCTTCGCGGCGGGCTTCGCGCGCGTCGTCTTCGCGGCTACGGCGACATCGCTGTCGCCGCTTTCATCGCCGCTATCGGACTGCGCTTCCGCCGCAGCGCCGCGTTTGGCCGCAGCCGTCTTCGCGCCCGGCTTGGCTTCCTTCTTTTCGAATTCGAAGCCGATCTTGCCGTCCGGCTGCTTGACGAGAAACGCCTTGAAATTGCGTCCCGTGCGCGACGACTTGAAGTTCGTCAGCAAATCCGTGCGGCCGTCGCCCAGCAGCTTTTGCATCTGCTCGCGTGCGATTTCCTGTTGCAAGATCACCTTGCCCGAGCGGAAGTCGCACGTCTTCGGATTCGATACCGAGTTCTCGCAGACGTAGCTCATGCCGTGCTCGAATACGCGCGACTGGCACTTCGGACACGCGCCGACCGGCGTCTGCTCGGAGAAATCGGGCGGTTCGCCGTCTTCGCCGCCGCTGTCCTGGCCGAAGTCGAATTCGAGCTTGTAGTTCTTGATTTCGTCATCGAGCGCGAGCTTGAGAATCGCCGAGAACGGACGGCCCATCTTGCTGCGGAATCCCGACAGCGGTCCGATGGTTTTCTCGCGCAGCAACTCCTCGACTTCCGCGATCTCGAACTGCCGGCCGCCCGGAATCTTCGAAATGGAGAATTCGCACTTCGTGCACGCGAAGCGGCGATAGTTTTCCTTCACCTGCGAGCCGCAATTCGGACACGGCGTTTCGAGCGTCGCGTAATCGCCGGGAATCGTGTCGGAGTCGTATTCCTTCGCGCGCTTGACGATGGTCTGCGTCATCCGCGCGATTTCCTGCATGAACTGATCGCGATGCAGGCTGCCGCGCTCCATCTGCGACAGCTTGTGCTCCCATTGGCCGGTGAGTTCGGGTGCGGTGAGTTCTTCGACGCCAAGCCCGCGCAGAAGCGTCATCAACTGGAACGCCTTGGCGGTCGGAATCAGCTCGCGGCCTTCGCGCACCATGTACTTCTCGCCGAGCAGCCCTTCGATGATGGCCGCGCGCGTGGCCGGTGTGCCGAGGCCCTTTGCGGCCATGGCGTCGCGCAATTCTTCGTCTTCGACGAGCTTGCCCGCGCCTTCCATCGCCGAGAGCAGCGACGCTTCGTTGTAGCGCGCGGGCGGCTTGGTCACGAGACCGTGCGCTGCGACCTTCTCGACATCGACGTTTTCGTTCTTCTGCACCGGCACGAGGTTGCCGTCCTCGCCCGCGGCTTCGCGGCCATAGACCTGCAGCCAGCCCGGCTCGACGAGCACCTTGCCTTCCGTCTTGAAGTGATGCCCCGAGACTTCGGTGATGCGCGTCGTCACGAGATATTCGGCCGCCGGGAAGAACACCGACAGGAATCGCTTCACGACGAGGTCATACAGCTTCTGTTCGGGCTCGGACAGCGATTTCGGCGCCTGCAGCGTCGGAATGATGGCGAAGTGATCGCTGATCTTCGAATTGTCGAAGATGCGCTTGTTCGGCTTCACCCAGCCCTTGTCGAGCACCTGCTTCGCGAACGGGAGATAGTTGTTGCTCTCCTTGAGCATGGTCATCGTGTCCTTGACCGTGCTCAAGTAGTCCTCGGGCAGCGCGCGCGAATCGGTACGCGGATAGGTCAGGACCTTGTGCTTTTCATACAGCGCCTGCGCGAGTCCGAGCGTGTTCTTCGCCGAGAAGCCGAAGCGGCCGTTGGCTTCGCGCTGCAAACTCGTCAGATCGAACAGCAGCGGCGACATTTGCGTCGACGGCTTCGATTCTTCCGTCACCGTGCCGGTCTTACCGCGGCACGCCGCGACGACCGTTTCCGCCGCCGCGAGGCTCCACAGGCGCGAATCGCGCTGCTCGGGATCGTTTTCGACGCGCTTGAACTTCGGATCGAACCAGCGGCCTTCGTAGATGCCCTTCGCGGCGATGAACTCGGCGCGCACTTCCCAATAGTCGCGCGGCACGAAACGACGGATTTTCTCCTCACGTTCGACGACGATAGACAACGTTGGCGTCTGAACGCGGCCAACGGTCGTCAGGAAGAAGCCGCCGCCCTTGCTGTTGAACGCCGTCATCGCGCGCGTGCCGTTGATGCCGACGAGCCAGTCGGCTTCGGAGCGGCAGCGGGCGGCGTCGGCGAGCGGCTGCATGTCGGCGTCGCTGCGCAGGTTCGCGAAGCCTTCGCGGATCGCGGCGGGCGTCATCGATTGCAGCCAGAGGCGCTGGACCGGCTGCTTCGCTTTCGCGTGCTGCGCGATCAGCCGGAAGATCAGCTCGCCCTCACGCCCCGCGTCGCATGCGTTGATGAGGCGGTCGATGTCCTTACGCTTCATCAGCCTCGTCAGCACCTTCAGGCGCGACTCGCTTTTCGCGATCGGATTCAGGTCGAAATGCGGCGGAATGACCGGCAGATTCGTGAAGCTCCATTTGCCGCGCTTGACGTCGTATTCCTCGGGCGCCGCGATCTCGAGCAAATGGCCGACCGCGGACGAGATGACGTAATCGTCGCTCTCGAAATACTCGTCATGCTTGGTGAAGCCGCCCAGCGCACGCGCGATGTCGTTCGCGACGGAAGGCTTCTCAGCGATGATCAGGGCTTTGGACATGACTCTATAAGTGGGTAACTGGCAGCGACCCGGTTTGGGCTGCTTTAACGACCGCTTTATAGCACACGGTTTGTGCGGTGGTAGTCGAAGCGCGTATTCGGACGCTTCGATATGTGGCTTGCGAAGCGCATTTCGCGCGCAAAAACGATCAGGCCGTAACGAGCGCCGGACGCAGTTTCGGCGCACCGACCATGCCCGGCAGCGCGGTCAGATCGGTCAGCATACGATCGACGATGGACGCCTGAGGGAGCACCGTGCCGAAAAACCGCGTAGTGACCGAATCTTCGATGAGAATTGTCGGAAAATTTTCCACGTCGAGGTCGTCGAAGCGGTCGGCGTGATTCTCGATATCGATCCACGCGAAGCAGATATCCGGATGCGCATCCGCCAGCCTGTCGAATCCTTCGCGATATTCGCGGCAGGTGCCGCACCATTCGGCGCACAGACAGGCGACGAACAGCGTGCCGGGCACGGCGATGCGCTCCGCGATGAGATCGGCATCGGTATCGAGATTCAGCGCGGACATGGCGGGTGCGAAATCCTTTATTCGTGTGGACTGCGGGGACGGCTCATTTTTCCGCGAATGTAGCACGACGCGGCTTTACGAGCGCTCCACCGCCGTGTAGCGGCCGCCCGCGAGCGCCGCGATCTGGCCCGCCAGTTCCAGCGGCAGCAAGGCGGCCTGAAGCGCGGCGCCGTCGAGCCCGGTGCGCGCGGCGAGAATTTCCAGCGTCGCGGGCGCGTGGCCAAGCGCGTCGAGAACGCGGGCGGCGTCGTCGCTCATGGAGCAATCCGCAATTCGCGCCGATGCCCACGATGCGCTCACCGGTCGCGGCTTCGGCCGTGCCGCCGCCGGAGGAACAGACGGCAAACCGAACTCTTCGAGCACGTCCTCCGGCGTTTCGACCAGCTTCGCGCCCTGCTTGATCAGCCGATGGCAACCTTGCGAAAGCGGCGCGTGGATCGATCCGGGAAGCGCGAAGACATCACGCCCCATTTCGTTCGCAAGCCGCGCGGTGATGAGCGATCCGGAGCGCATCGCCGCTTCCACGATCAGCACGCCGCTCGACAGACCCGCGATCAGCCGGTTTCGCTGCGGAAAATTCGCCGACCGGGCGGGCGTGCCGAGCGGCCATTCCGACAGCATCGCGCCATCGCGAGCGATTTCGTGCGCGAGCGTGTGATGCGCCGCCGGGTACACGAGATCGATGCCCGTGCCGATCACCGCGACCGTGCCGGTGGCGCCTTCCAGCGCGCCACGATGCGCGGACGCATCGATGCCGAGCGCAAGCCCCGATGTCACCGCCAGTCCCGCATCCGACATCGCGCGGGCAAAGCGCCGCGCATCTTCCAGGCCTTGCGGCGTGGCGTGCCGGCTGCCGACGATCGCGATCGCGCGCGTCTGGAGCAGATCGAGCCGGCCTTTCGCGTAGAGCAGCGGCGGCGGGTCGGGCATGGTGAGCAGCGCTTATGGATAAGCCGCATCGGCGAACGTCAGAACGTGGTTGCCCGGCTCCGACGCCCATGCCAGCACCGCTTCAATATAGTGGTCGAACGGGACACCTTCGATGCCGGACGGCGGCGCGAGCACGGCTTCGGCGGCGCGGGCATCGGCGGCTTCGGTGAGCGATGCGAAGCTTTCCGAAAGCACTTCGAGCGGCCCGCCGAACGCGCCGAGCAGCGCGCGCAGCGCGAGCGGCTTCAGGCCCTTCGTGTGCGCGAGCCGCAGCCAGGCGCGCAGTTCGTGGGCATCGGGTGTCGAGGCGGTTTTCCCGGTCGGCATGTCAGCGGTCGTCATGTTAAGATTTTTGATCCGGAAACAGATAAAGAAAGGTCGCTCAGGCCGGTCCAGAGCCCGAAGCGACACCGATTGGCCGCTTGCCGGCGGCGTTTGAATCCACGCGATTCACCCGCATATCTTCGGCATGCCGCCCCATTACCCGCAACCTGGCCGAATGGCCGATTTACACGCGTCGCGGCGCGCGTAGACAATCCGAATCATGGCTCTGCTCAAGATACTGAACTACCCGGACAAGCGGCTGAACAAGGTGGCGAAGCCCGTCGCCGTCGTCGATGACCGCATCCGCAAACTCGTCGCCGACATGGCCGAGACGATGTACGCCGCGCCCGGCGTCGGCCTCGCAGCGACGCAGGTGGACGTGCACGAGCGCGTGATCGTGATCGACGTCTCGGACGCGCACGATCAGTTGATGGTCTTCATCAACCCGGAAATCGTCTGGTCGAGCGATCAGAAGAAGGAATGGGAAGAAGGCTGCCTGTCGGTGCCGGGCATTTACGATTTCGTCGAGCGGCCCGACAAAGTGCGCGTGAAGGCGCTGAACCAGAAGGGTGAGACCTTCGAGCTGGATTGCGAGGGCCTGCTCGCGGTCTGCATCCAGCACGAGATGGATCATCTGGCGGGACATGTGTTCGTCGAATACCTGTCGCAACTCAAGCAAACCCGCATTCGCGGCAAGATGAAGAAGCTGGAAAAGGCGCTGTAACCGATGACTCAATCGCTGCGCGTGGTTTTCGCCGGTACGCCGGAATTCGCTGCCGCCGCGCTCGCGGCCATTCACGCGGCGGGATTTTCCGTGCCGCTCGTCCTGACGCAGCCGGACCGCCCCGCCGGACGCGGCATGAAACTCACCGCGAGCCCGGTCAAGCGTTTTGCCGTGGAGCACGGCCTGAAGGTCGCGCAGCCCACGTCGCTGCGCCGCGCGGGCAAGTATCCGCAGGAAGCGGCCGAGGCCATAGATTTATTGCGCGACACGCCGCACGACGTCATGGTGGTCGCGGCTTACGGGCTGATCCTGCCGCAGGAAGTGCTCGACATCCCGCCGCGCGGCGCGATCAACATTCACGCGTCGCTGTTGCCGCGCTGGCGCGGCGCGGCCCCGATTCATCGTGCGATCGAAGCGGGCGACGCCGAGACCGGCATCACGCTCATGCAGATGGACGCCGGCCTCGACACCGGCGCGATGATCCGCGAGGCGCGCACGCCGATCCTCGCCGGCGACACCACAGCCACGCTGCACGACCGGCTCGCGCAGATGGGCGCGGAACTGATCGTCGCGGCGCTGCGCGATCTCGAACGCGACGGCGCGTTGCCGTCCACGCCGCAGCCCGAAGAAGGCACGACCTACGCCGAAAAGATCGCGAAGCACGAGGCCGCGCTCGACTGGCGCCGCCCGGCGCAAGAACTCGCGCGCCAGGTTCGCGCATTCGACCCGTTTCCCGGCGCATTCGGCACGCTCGACAACACCGCGATCAAAATCTGGTCCGCGCAGCCGGTCGACGGTTCCGGCACACCCGGAACGATCGCGGAGGTTTCGCCGGACGGCATCGTCGTGATGTGCGGCGAGGGCGCGCTGAAACTCACGCATTTGCAGAAACCCGGCGGCAAGCGCCTGCCCGCGCGCGAATTTCTCGCGGGCGCGGCGATTGAAAAAGGGCAGCGTTTCGCGCTCGGCGAGTCAGTCCGCGACGAGGACGCGGCGCTAAAATGAGGCGTCTCGACATAGCGATCGCCTGGAGTTTCCGATGCTCGGCATTACCGGTTTCACCTTCTTTCTCATCGCCGTTTTTCTGCTGAATGTCACGCCCGGCCCCGACACCGCGTATATCGTCGGGCGCAGCGTCGCTCAGGGGCGCGGCGCGGGCATCGTGTCGTCGCTCGGCATTTCGGCGGGCTGCATCGTTCATACGCTCGCGTGCGCGTTCGGGCTGACGGCGATTCTCGCCGCATCGGCGACGGCGTTCACGGTCATCAAGATCGCGGGCGCGATCTATCTGATTTATCTCGGCGTGCGGCTGATTTTCGCGAAACACGACGACACCGGAGCCGCACGTGAGCAAGCAAGCGAAAAAGCCGCGCCCAAATCGCTTAGCCAGCTTTTCGCGCAAGGCTTCGTCACGAACGTGCTGAACCCGAAGGTCGTGCTGTTCTTCGTGTCGTTTTTCCCTCAATTCGTCGCCGCCGACAGCGAGCACAAAACCCTCGCGTTCCTCGCGCTCGGCGTCGTGTTCATCGCCATGAGCACGGTCTGGAACAGCTTCGTCGCGTGGATCGCGGGCAGCGTCACCGAGCGCTTCGCGGGCAAATCGGGCGTCAAGAAGTGGCTGGATCGCGGCGTCGGCACGGCGTTCGTCGGGCTCGGCATCAAGCTCGCGACGACGCATCGATAAATCGCTTCAAATTGCGTCGGCGCGGATTGAATTATTGACGGACGCCCCTATCTAACATTTTGCTTACAATCGTGGTCCCGGTCATGTCGGCCGGGGCAACCGCGCACTTCGCGCACTGCATTTGAGGAGAGGAGCTCCGGACATGTTCAACTGGGTCAAAACCGCGATGCTGATGGCTGCGATCACGGCCCTCTTTGTCGTGATCGGCGGCATGATCGGCGGATCGAAGGGCATGATGCTCGCGCTGATCATCGCGCTCGGCATGAATTTCTTTTCGTACTGGTTCTCGGACAAGATGGTTCTGCGCATGTACAACGCGCAGGAAGTCGACGAAACCACCGCGCCGCAGTTTTATCGCATGGTGCGCGAGCTCGCCACGCGCGCTCAGTTGCCGATGCCGCGCGTCTATCTGATCAACGAAGACGCGCCGAACGCGTTCGCGACGGGCCGCAATCCGGAGCACGCGGCGGTCGCGGCGACCACGGGCATTCTGCGCGTGCTGTCCGAGCGCGAAATGCGCGGCGTGATGGCGCACGAACTGGCGCACGTGAAGCACCGCGACATCCTGATCTCGACCGTCTCGGCGACGATGGCCGGCGCGATCTCCGCGCTCGCGAACTTCGCGATGTTCTTCGGCGGGCGCGACGACGAAGGCCGTCCGGTCAATCCGATCGCGGGCATTTTGCTGGCGATTCTCGCGCCGATCGCGGGCGCGCTGATCCAGATGGCGATTTCCCGCGCGCGCGAATTCGAAGCCGATCGCGGCGGCGCGGAGATTTCAGGCGATCCGCAGGCGCTCGCAAGCGCGCTGGAAAAGATTCACGCTTACGCGAGCGGGGTGCCGTTCCCGACCGCCGAGCAGCACCCGGCGACCGCGCAGATGATGATCATGAATCCGCTGTCGGGCGGCGGCATCGCGAATCTGTTCTCGACGCACCCCGCGACGGAAGAGCGCGTCGCCCGTCTGATGGAGATGGCGCGCACGGGCCGTTTCTAAAGCGCGTAACGTTGTCATGAAGGCCGTTCCGGTTGCGCCGGAACGGCCTTTTTCTTGTCCGGCCGCCGCCCGCCGGGGCGCGCAATCCCCGCACGTTACAATTCCCCGTTCGCGCGACTCCGCGCACAGCCGTTGACCGTTTCCGTTTCGCCATGACCGACAAGCCTTCCCGGCGGCCCGCCGCCGCGCATTCCCGCCTGAGCGCGCTGCATCTCGCGCCCGATTCGCTCGCGTTCGCGCTCGACAGCGCGGCGCAAGCCGTGGGCGCGGTGCGTGCGGGCTCGGCGCTGCCGGCGGCGTTGCAGACGGTCGTCGGCACCGGCAAATCCGCGGCGGCGCGCGGCGCGGTTCAGGACATCGCGTATCGCACGATGCGCCGTCTCGCGCTCGCCGATGCGCTCCTCCACAAGCTGGTGAAGAAAGCACCGCCGCCGCATGTGGCCAACGTGCTCGTCTGCGCGTTCACACTGCTCGCCGACGACGAAGCGCGCGCGGCCTACACGCCCTTCACCGTCGTCGATCAGGCTGTGACCGCGATTGCCGCGCGCCGCGAGTTTGCCTTCGCGAAGGGGCTGGTCAACGCGGTGCTGCGCAATTTCCTGCGCGAGCGCGATAGCTCGATCGACGAAGTGCGCAAGAACGAAGTCGCGCGCTGGAACTATCCACAATGGTGGATCGACGCAGTCAGACGCGGCCAGCCGAACGCCTGGGAGCGCATCCTCGAAGCGGGCAATGCGCAAGGGCCGCTCACGCTGCGCGTGAACGCGCGGCATGCCAGCGTCGATGACTATCTGTCGCGTCTGCGCGAGGCGCATATCGAAGCGGACGCGGCGGGTCTGCACGCGGTGCGCCTGAAAACGCCGATGCCCGTCGATCGCATTCCCGGCTTCGACGAGGGCGTCGTGTCGGTGCAGGATGCGGGCGCGCAACTCGCCGCGCAACTGCTCGCCGCGAAGGACGGCATGCGCGTGCTCGACGCGTGCGCCGCGCCCGGCGGAAAGACGGGCCATATTCTCGAACTCGCGGATGTCGATCTGATCGCGCTCGAAAGCGATGCCGAGCGCTCGGGCCGCATCGGACAGAATCTGACGCGCCTCAAGCTCGATGCGCGAATCGAAGTCGGCGACGCCGGCGATCCCGCGCAATGGTTCGACGGCACGCCGTTCGATCGCATTCTCGCGGACGTGCCGTGCTCGGCGTCGGGCATCGTGCGGCGTCATCCGGACATTCGCTGGCTGCGGCGCGCGTCGGACATCGATGCGCTCGTCGCCGAGCAGCGGCGCATTCTGAACGCGTTGTGGCCGCTCGTCGCGAAGGGCGGCGAGCTGCTTTACGTGACATGTTCGATCTTTCCCGAGGAGGGCGAAGAGCAGGCACGCTGGTTTGGAACCGCGCATGAAGATGCGGTACGATTGGACGCGCCGGGCCAATTGTTGCCGACAGCGGCGCGCGCGAGCGCGGACGCGGTGCAAGGTTCACCGGACAGTACAAATCTCGCGAGTCCGGACCGGGACGCGGAAATCATCGCGGACCACGACGGATTCTTCTACGCGCGCTTTCAGAAACGGTGACGATCAAACGCTTTTTTCCGCTTCGGCTCGCGGCCGTCATCTGGACTGCGCTGACGCTCTGGCTGACCTTCGCCACAGCCGAACCGGCGTTTGCCGAGACGATCGCCGTGCAGCGCGCGTCTTTGCAGGCCGACAATGCGGGCTGGAGTCTCGACGCGCATTTCGACTTCGATCTCAACAGCAGTCTCGAAGAAGCCGTGAACCGCAGCGTGCCGCTCTATTTCACCATCGACTTTGCGCTGTCGCGGCCGCGCTGGTATTGGTTCGACGAAGAACCGGTCAACGTGTCGCAGAGCATCCGGCTTTCCTATCAGCCGCTGACGAACGAATATCGCGTGTCCACGGGCGGCCTTCAGTTGCGTTTCGCCTCGCTCAACGAGGCGCTCGCGGTCATCCGGCACGTGACTTCGTGGCACGTCATCGACCGCAATCAGGTACATGGCGGAGAAACCTATACCGCATCGGTGCGCATGCAGCTCGACATCGCATTGATGCCCAAGCCGTTCCAGATCGATGCGGTGAATAACCGCGACTGGAACCTTTCCTCGGACTGGAAGCGTTTTACATTTACGGCGGCGGAACGTGCGAAATAGATTTCGACGCGGCCGCACGGACATGAAAAGTTTCGTCGTCCGGCTGCTCGTCTCCACGGTTGCGCTCACGGCGGTTCTGCTGCTCGTGATGCTCGCGCTCGCGAGCGCGAACACCGAGTTCTTCGACCGCTATTACGGCTGGCTCTACGCGGCGAACGTGGCGGTGGCGATCGTCTTCATGCTCATCGTCATCAGCCTAATCGTGATCATCGTGACACGGGTGAGGCAAGGGCGCTTCGGCACGCGATTGCTGGCGAAGCTCGCGCTCATCTTCGCGCTCGTCGGCGTGGTGCCGGGCGCGATCATCTATGTGGTTTCGTATCAGTTCGTGTCGCGCAGCATCGAATCGTGGTTCGACGTGAACGTGGAAACCGCGCTTACGTCAGGCCTCACGCTCGGCCGCGGCATGCTCGAAACCTCGCTCGCCGACTTCAAGAACCGCGGCCGGCAGATGAGCGATCAGCTCGCGAGCGCCGATCCGTCGAGCCTCACGCTTTCGCTGTTGCGCTTGCGCGATCAGTACGGCGTGCAGGATGCCGTCGTGTTCGAGCGTCCGCGCGATCAGTACAACCGCGAGGATCTGTCGTCGAACAACGGCTTGCAGCGCGGTACGGGCTTGCGCACGGTGGCGCAGGCATCGGGCAATTACTACGCGCTCCTGCCGACCAACGAGCCGACGAGCACGATGCTCAAGGAGGCGCAGGATCATCCGTATGGCGCGATCGAAGGCGAGATAGACGGCGATCCGAAATCGAACGGGCCGAAGGGCGCGCTGCGATTACGCGTGGTCACGAAGATTCCCGATCCGACGACAACGACCGAGTTTCAGCACGTCGACCGCTTCCTGCAGATCGAGCAGCCGGTGAGCCAGGAGCTCGCGCGCAACGCCGATGCCGTGCAGCGCGCGTATCGCGAGTATCAGGAAAAGCGGCTCGGGCGCACGGGCTTGCGCAAGATGTATATCGGCACGCTGACGCTCGCGCTCTTTCTCGCGACCTTCATCGCCATGATGCTTGCGCTCGCGCTTGGCAATCAGCTCGCGCGCCCGCTGTTCCTGCTCGCGCAGGGCACGAAGGAAGTGGCCGAAGGCGACTACACGCCCAAACGGGAAATCAATTCGCGCGACGAACTCGGCTTTCTCACGCAGTCGTTCAACGCGATGACGCGCCAGCTATCCGAGGCGCGCGCGGCGGTCGAGAACAATCGCATCGCGCTCGAGCATTCGAAGGCGTATCTGGAAAGCATTCTCGCGAACCTCACCGCGGGCGTGTTCGTGTTCGACCGGCAGTTCCGCCTCGCCACGGCGAATCGCGGGGCGGAGCGCATCTTCCGCCAGCCGTTCGGCGCGCTGGTCAATCAGCCGCTCGATCATATCGATGTCCTCGCGGAATTCGGCGCGATGGTGAAAAAGGCGTTCGCCGAACGCGATGCGGCATCGAGCGGCTCGGATCATCCGGTCGGCGATCGCGGTCACTGGCAGCAGCAGGTCGCGGTGACGGTGCCGGGCGAGAACGATCCGCTCACGCTGCTCGTGCGAGGCACGCAATTGCTGAGCGTGACCGAGAGCGACTCCGAAGATGCGGAGACGACCGGCTACGTCGTCGTGTTCGATGACATTTCCGACGTCATCTCCGCACAGCGCTCGGTCGCGTGGGGCGAAGTCGCGCGGCGTCTCGCGCACGAGATCAAGAATCCGCTCACGCCCATTCAGCTTTCGGCGGAGCGCCTGCAAATGAAGCTCGCCGACAAACTCGCGCCGACGGACGCCGAGGTGCTCAAGCGCGCGTCGACGACCATCGTCAATCAGGTGCAGGCGATGAAGCAGATGGTCGACGATTTCCGCGAATACGCGCGCACGCCGCCCGCCGTGCTCGGCAATCTGCAACTGAACGAGCTCGTGGGCGAAGTGCTGACGCTTTACGGCATCGAAGACGGCAAGACGCCGATCAAGGTCGATCTCGCGAAGCTGCCGGTGATTCGCGGCGACGCGACGCAGATTCGCCAGGTCATCCACAACCTGCTTCAGAACGCGCAGGACGCGGTGGCGGATGTCGCGGAGCCGCGCGTGCTCCTCGAAACGAGGACAGTAGAATATGGCGAGCCCGATGCTTCGGGTCATGCGCGCGTCGCGGTTCGCCTGACGGTCTCGGACAACGGCACGGGCTTTCCGGCGCGTATCCTTTCGCGGGCTTTCGAGCCTTACGTGACGACGAAAGCGAAGGGCACGGGTCTGGGACTTGCAACCGTGAAGAAGATCGTCGACGAGCATGGCGCGCGCATCGACATACGCAACCGCTCGAAGACAGCGGATGTGATCGAAGGGGCGCAGATATCGATTCTGTTTCTACAACTCGCGGACGATACCGCAGCGCCCGGCGCGACGCCGCCGGGGGCCGGTGCCGCGGGGAATCACGGAACGACAAAAGCAACAGTGCAGACAAGGGCAGCTTAAATGGCAACCATCCTGGTGGTAGACGATGAAATGGGGATCCGGGAACTGCTCTCCGAGATCCTGAGCGATGAAGGTCACGTTGTGGAAGTGGCGGAGAACGCGCAGCATGCGCGCGACTACCGTCTGCAGCAGACGCCCGATCTCGTATTGCTCGACATCTGGATGCCCGACACCGATGGCGTGACCCTGCTCAAAGAGTGGGCCGCGCAGGGCAAGCTGACGATGCCGGTGATCATGATGTCGGGCCACGCGACCATCGACACGGCGGTCGAAGCGACCAAGATCGGCGCGCTCAACTTTCTCGAGAAGCCCATCGCGCTGCAAAAGCTGCTGAAGGCGGTCGAGCAGGGGCTTGCGCACGGCACCGCGCCGGCGCCCGTGGCCGCGGCCGCGAAGCCGCCGGCGAGCGCGAGCGCATCGGGCGTGCCCGTGGCGGCTGCATTGCCGATGGCGTCGTCGCTGAACGCATCCGGCGATGCGGCTGCGAGCGGCGCGGCGCAGAATCAGGCGGGACAGACGGCGTCCATCTCGTTCGATATCCCGTTGCGCGATGCGCGCGACGCGTTCGAGCGCGCGTACTTCGAGTATCACCTCGCGCGCGAGAACGGCAGCATGACGCGCGTCGCGGAAAAGACGGGACTGGAGCGCACGCACTTGTATCGCAAGCTCAAGCAACTGGGCGTCGATCTCGGCAAGAACAAGAGCGAGGTCTGACGGCGTCTTCGACTATTCTGCAGAAAAATGCGCAGAGGGGCTTGAGGGGCACGATAGTCTCTGCTATAGTTTCACCTCTTCGTTGGCCCGGTAGCTCAGTTGGTAGAGCAGCGGATTGAAAATCCGCGTGTCGGTGGTTCGATTCCGCCCCAGGCCACCAGAATGCAAGAAGCCCGAGAGTGTTTATCGCTCTCGGGCTTTTTCTTTTTCCACGATCCAATCTCACTTCGGATTCGCCGCGACAAAGTTCTTGAACGCCGTGTACGCAGCCTTTTCCGTCTTGCCGTCGTTCTTCACGAGGCCGTAGTTACCTTCGCCGTCCGACGGATCATCGTAAAGCTGATACACCTGAATGGCCTGCACGTCGTACTGCGAAGCCAACGATACGAACTGCGCCATCATCCGGTTGCCGACCGTGTACGACGCGATCTGCTGATCGCTGCCGTGCCAGGGACGCACGCCGAACTCCGTCAGCCAGATCGGCTTGCCGAAGCGCTGCAGGACGCGAAGCACGTTGTGGCAACCGGTGCCGCCACAAGCGTTGGTGATGTCGCCTTGTTCCGAATACCAGTGCCATGCCGTGATGTCCCACGTCACCACCGGATGACCGCCTGATCCGTCGGGCTGCGTGCCTGCCGCGAGCATCTGATCGAAGCCATAATGCAGCCAGGTCTCGCCGCCCAGGATGATCTTGCCCGACGTGTCCACCGACTTGATGCCCGCGATCAACCCGCGGATCGCGCCGCGCGCCTTCTGAAAGATGGCGTTGTCGTACTGTTCCGGATAGACGCCGTCCACGTTGCCGAGCAGCGCGCCGTTGCTGGAGCCGAGTTCGTTCGCGACCTCGTAGTAGGGATAGCGGTAAGACTGCGCCGTTTGACGGCCGAGCGTGTAGCCCGCGTCATGAGCGTCGGACTCGCTGTCGAAGTCCGTGCCGACCAGCAGGACAGGGAAGACGGTCACGCCGCCCGCGGCCATCATCTTCGCGATGCCGGCGAGCTTGTTCACCGATGCCCGGTTGTACACCTCGTTCCGATAGAGCTTCACGCCCAGATTCTGCAATTGGGCAAGCTGTAGCGCCGGGCTCGAGATGTCGTATGCGCCGCCGCCGTTGTTGTGGCCGTTCGCACCGTAGAAGATGCCACGCGACGTCGACGCCGTGTCACTCGAAGCAGGGGCGCCGCTGGCCGCGACGGGGCTGCTTGCGGCGGTGGCGTCGTTCGTGGGCGTTTCGGTCGTTTTCGTGCTGCTGGCGGCGGTCGCCTCGCTGGCCGCGACGGCGTTGCCCGGTGCGCTAGCTTCCACGCTCGTGGTGGCGTTCGGGGCATCCTTGCCGCCGCCGCAGGCGGCGAGAAAAATGAGTGCAGCGAACACGCCGCCCATCAGCGCGACTTTCGGTGCTGAATTCATTCGGATGCCGAAGAATGATGTTTCCGACCGCAGGAGGCGTAGCGCGACGGCAGGGCCGCTGAGCGCGCATGCCGCCGAAACAAATTACCGATTTATTTCGCCAAAACGAGCAATATTTTCTGAAATTGGCGTCAACGCGCATAGGCTACTATCGTTCCGACGAAAACCCGGAATTGCTTCGTGAAATTCGCCGGCATCGCGGATGAAATGATCGACTCCCGCCAGTCGCGCAGCGCTCAGCGAACAACCGTGCCCCGTGATAAAATTCGCGCCGAATTAAGGACTTGCCTCGTCCTCGGACCCGCAAGTCCTTTTCTTTTCGACGCTCCGAAACGCGTGCGCGACGCGCCGCTGTCCCGCTATCGGCGGCATAAGAGGTGTGCGCGTCCGGGCGAAGGCCGCCGGCCTATACTGGACTCGCGGGCATTGCCGCCCGCGTCGCCGCTCATTGCGAAGTCCGGTCGCTCCGACTGCCTGTGCGGCGCGCGACGCCATCTCATTCACGGAGTACGGAGTTTTCACGGTGACTCGTATAGACGCTAAAGACAGCGCGCTCGTGCTGTTCTCCGGCGGCCAGGACTCGGCCACGTGCCTCGCCTGGGCGCTAGAACGCTACAGGACGGTCGAGACGCTCGGCTTCGATTACGGACAGCGGCATCGCGTGGAACTGGAATGCCGCGACGGCTTTCGTGCCGCGATCGCGCGCGAATTTCCGCGGTGGGCCGAGCGTCTGGGCGAAGATCACATGATCGATCTCTCCGTGCTCGGCGCGATCAGCGATACCGCGATGACACGCGAGATCGAAATCCAGGCGACGGCGAGCGGCCTGCCCAACACCTTCGTGCCGGGCCGCAACCTGCTGTTCATGACGATCGCCGCCGCATTGGCGTATCGGCGTGGTTTGAAGGTGCTGGTCGGTGGCATGTGCGAGACGGATTTTTCCGGCTACCCCGATTGCCGCGACGACACCATGAAAGCGCTGCAAGTCGCGCTCAATCTCGGCATGGAAACGCGCTACGCGCTGGAAACGCCGCTCATGTGGCTCGACAAGGCCGATACGTGGCGCCTTGCCGAAACGCTCGGCGGCGAAGCGCTCGTCGAGTTGGTCCGCGTCGAAACGCATACGTGTTATGTCGGCGAGCGCGCGGAGTTGCATGACTGGGGCTTCGGCTGCGGCCAGTGCCCGGCATGCAAACTGCGCAAGCGAGGTTTCGAGGCGTATCGCGCGGGCGAGCAGGTCGACGTCGCGCCGGTTTGATTTTTTATTCGAGGTTCACAGAGCAGTCATGACGTACGCGGTAAAGGAAATCTTCTATACGCTGCAGGGCGAAGGCGCCAATGCCGGTCGTCCGGCCGTGTTCTGCCGTTTCGCGGGCTGCAATCTGTGGTCGGGGCGCGAGGAAGATCGCGCGGACGCCGTCTGCCAGTTCTGCGATACCGATTTCGTCGGCACCGATGGCGAGAACGGTGGCAAGTACAAGACGCCGGCGGAGCTCGTCGCGAAAATCGCGTCGTTGTGGCCGGAAGGCGCGGCCCACAAATTCGTCGTGTGTACGGGCGGCGAGCCGATGCTGCAGATCGATCAACCCTTCGTCGACGCGCTGCACGAAGCCGGCTTCGAAATGGCGATCGAAACGAACGGCTCGCTGCCGGTTCTCGAAAGCATCGACTGGATTTGCGTGAGCCCGAAGGCCGACGCGCCGCTCGTCGTGACGAAAGGCAACGAACTGAAGGTCGTGGTGCCGCAAGACAACCAGCGCCTCGCGGAGTACGAAAAGCTCGACTTCGAATACTTCCTCGTCCAGCCGATGGACGGCCCCTCGCGCGACATCAACACGAAGCTCGCGATCGACTGGTGCAAGCGGCATCCCAAGTGGCGCCTGTCGATGCAGACGCACAAATATCTGAACATCCCCTGAACAGCCGTGCAGACGATTACCCGAAAACTCGAATTCGACGCGGGCCACCGCATCCCCGATCACCGCAGCCAGTGCCGCAATCTGCACGGGCATCGCTACGTGCTCGAGATCACGTTGCAAGGCGATCTCGTCGATGTGGAAGGCGCGCCCGACCGCGGCATGGTGATGGACTTCGCCGACGTGAAAGCGCTCGCCATGGAGCATCTCGTCAACAAGTGGGATCATGCGTTCATCGTCTATGAAGGCGATGTCAAAGTGCGCGAATTCCTCCAAACGCTCTCGGACCACAAAACCGTCGTGCTGGACCGGATTCCGACCGTCGAGAATCTGGCTGCGGTCGCGTTCGACATTCTGGCCGACGTCTACGACGCCCACTACGGCGTCAATCTCAAGCTGAAGCGCCTGCGTCTGTACGAGACGCCGAACTGCTGGGCCGACGTCGAGCGCGGCTGATTGTTTCGACGCGCGCGGCCCGGTCACGTCCGGCGCGCGCGCTTTTGTCACGGTATGATCGTCCGATGAGTCGCCCGTCATTCGCGGCGACGAGCCACGGAGCGCGCATGCCGTCATCTCTTCAGTCGTTCCCCTTGCCGCGGCTGCGCGCGGTCATCCTTCAACCCGCCGAAGGAGCCGCGCGATGAGCACATTCACCAATCCCCTCAAGCAGCGTTTTTCCGAGTCCGGCACGCTATTCGGCCTGTGGCTGTCGCTCGGCAGCGCCGACGCCGCCGAAGCGCTCGCGCATGCGGGCTTCGACTGGCTGTGCATCGACATGGAGCACTCGCCGAACGATAGCGCCGACGTCGTCGCGCAGTTGCGCGCGATCGCCGCCGCGCATCTGCCGAGCGAGCCGATCGTGCGCGTGCCGGCCAACGAAGGCTGGCTCGTGAAGCGCGCGCTCGACGCAGGCGCGCGCACGTTGATGTTCCCCAACGTGCAGTCGGCGCAAGAGGCGGCGCGTATCGTCCGGCTCACGCAATATCCGACCGAGGCTGCGCTGCATGGCTTGCGCGGCGTCGCGGGCGCGGTGCGCGCCGCGGCATACGGAATGCGCCGCGACTACATGGCGAGCGCGAACGCGCAAATCGCGACCATCGTGCAGATCGAGTCGGTGGCGGCGCTCGAAGCCGTCGATGAAATCGCCGCGACGCCGGGCGTCGATTGCCTGTTCATCGGGCCGGCGGATCTCGCGGCGAGCCTCGGCCATCTCGGCGACGCGAAGCATCCGGACGTGCAGGCGGCGATCGACAAGATCGTCGATGCGGCGAATCGCGCGGGCATCGCGAGCGGCATTTTCGCGCTCGATGCGGCGAGCGCGAAGCAATATGCGCAGGCGGGCATCAAGCTCGTCGCGATCGCTGCGGATGTGATGTGGCTTTTAAAGGCGACGCGTCAGGCGTTGCAGGAGGCGAGATCATGAAAACCGCCATTGCGTCGGCGATCGCGGCGGCGAGCCTGTCGATATCGATCGGCGCGGCTCACGCCGACAACGCGCCGAAGCCGACGGACATTGCAACGCAGAACGCCGTCGCCGACTACAACGCGGGCAATCTCGTCGCGGCGCGCTCGGAGTTTCGCCGCGCGGCGCAACGGGGCAGCCGGCTCGCGGAATTCAATTACGCGATGATGCTCCTGAACGGCGAAGGCGGCCCCACGGATATCGACGAAGGCAAGAAGTGGCTGCGCCGCGCCGCCGACGCCAACATGACGCACGCGCAATACGTGTACGGCAAGATGTACGACGACGGCCAGTTCGTCGAGAAAGACCCGGCGGAGGCGCATCGCTGGTTCCTGCGTGCGGCGAATCAGGGACACGTGCAGGCCGAACTCGCGCTCGCGAATCAGTTTCTCGACGGACGCGGCACGGCGCGCGACAACACGCAGGCGTTCGCCTGGTACAAGAAGGCGGCGGAAGGCGGCGACATGACGGCGCAATACGTCGCCGGTTCGTTCTACGAGCGCGGCGGCGACGGCGTCGAGCGTAATTTGAATGTTGCGCGCGCGTATTACGCCGCGGCGGCCGCGCAGGGCGATCCGGCAGCGAAGCTCAAATACCTGCAACTGAGCGCGGAACTGGAAAACAAGAAGCCGCAGTAACGGTGCGAAGACGCGCTAACTCTGCATAAGCCGTTTCTGACGCGCCACGCTCATGATGAGCCCGACCGCGATGCCGAGCGTCGTCAACGCCGTGCCGCCGTAGCTCATGAACGGCAGCGGCACGCCGACCACGGGCAGAATCCCGCTCACCATGCCGATGTTCACGAACGCGTAAGTGAAGAACGCGAGCGTGAGCGATCCGGCCAGTAATCGCCCGAAGAGGCTCGCGCCGTTTGCCGCGATATAAAGTCCGCGCGCAATCAGGGCCATATAGAGGAACAGCAGCACGAGTCCGCCCGTCAGCCCGAACTCCTCGGAAAAGACGGCGAAGATAAAGTCCGTGTGCTTCTCGGGGATGAATTCGAGGTGCGCCTGCGTGCCTTGCAGCCAGCCTTTGCCGAACGTGCCGCCGGAGCCGATCGCGATCACCGCCTGAATCGTGTGGAAGCCCTTGCCGAGCGGGTCGGAAGTCGGATCGAGCAGCGTGCAGATGCGATGCTTCTGATAGTCATGCATCATCGGCCAGACGACATCCGGCTGGCAGATCTTGTCCTGGAAGATCGCGATACCGGCCACCGCGACGACCGCGACCATGAGCACCGGCAGAATCAGCTTGAAACTGAGTCCCGCGAAGTAGATGACGAACATGCCCGCGGCGAACACCAGCACTGCGGTGCCCAGATCCGGTTGTTTCGCGATCAGGCCGACGGGCAGCATCAGAATCAGGAAGCCGACAACGTAATCCCACCAGCGAATGTTGCTTTCGCGCTTCTGGTAGTACCACGCGAGCATCAGCGGCATCGCGATCTTCATCAGCTCGGACGGCTGAATCACCACGCCGACGTTGAGCCAGCGTTTCGCGCCCTTGCGCGTCAGCCCGAACGCGGCGACCGCGATCAGCAGCGCCACGCCGACCGTATAGAGCGGCACCGCGAAGCGCATCAGCATTTGCGGCGGAATATTGGCGAGCACCCACATCAGCCCGAAGGTCAGCATGATGTTGCGCAGTTGATCTTCGACGCGCCCCGGCATGTCGAGACTCGCGCTGTACAGCGTCACGATGCCGACGCCGAGCAGCAGAAAGACGATGAGCGCAAGCGGTTTGTCGAAGCCCGCGAACATGCGCTTGGCGCGGTCGATGAGCTCGCGCTTGTCGAGTTGCATGTGCAATTGCATGGCGGTTTCCTTTACTCGTCGATGCCGCCGGACGGCGCGAGAACGCGCACGCCGTCGCTTTCGTTGCCGCGGACCATCGTGGGCGTCGGCTCGGCCGGGCGCTTTTTCGGCGCGGGCGCGCGGCCGGGCGTGGAGGCGGGCAGCGCCGCCGATGGCGTCGACGCGGCGCGAGGCTTCGCAGCCTTCGATGCGGACGCGGGCAGCGTCGGCGCCGACGCCGCTTTCGCGACCGCCGGGTTAGACGCGGCCTGAGGCGAAAATGCCGGCGATGAATTCGCGACCGACGCGGGCAGCGCGACCGCTGCGGGCGGTTGCGCGCCGCCGATCATCGGCAGGCCGGAATCCTCCGTCGCCGACGCAGCCGCGGCCACCGCCGCAGCCTGCGCGCCCGGTTTCAGGCGATCGATCAGATAGTAGTCCAGCACTTTGCGCGCGACCGGACCTGCGGATTCCGCGCCCCAGCCGCCGTTTTCGACGATCAGCGCGATCGCGATCTTCGGCTGCTCGGCCGGCGCGAACGCGATGAAGAGCGCGTGGTCGCGCAGATGCTCAGCCGTGCCGCCGTGGCCGCGATAGTTCGAGCCCTGCAGCGAATAGACCTGCGCCGTGCCCGTCTTGCCCGCCGCGGCATACGGCGCGCCCGCAAAAACCTTGGCCGCCGTGCCGTTCGTCACGACGCCTTCCATCGCGCGCTTGATGAAGTCGATGTCCTTCTGCGCCACCGGGATCTTGTTGCTCGGATCGCGCACGGTCACGCGGATATCTTTCGTGATCGGATTCTCGATGTCGCGCACGAGGTGCGGCTTCATCACGACGCCGTTGTTCGCGAGCGTCGCGGTGGCGTGCGCGAGCTGCAGGATCGTGAACGAGTTGTAGCCCTGGCCGATGCCAAGGCTGATCGTCTCGCCTTCGTACCAGCGCTGCTGCTCGGGCTTTCGGTACGCCTTCTTCTTCCATTCCGTCGACGGAAGAATGCCGCGCGCCTCGCCCGCGATATCGATGCCCGTGATCTGGCCGAAACCCCACGGCTTCATGAAACCGGCCATCGCGTTCACGCCGAGATCGCGCGCGAGCATATAGAAGTAGGTGTCGTTCGACACCACGATCGCGCGGTTCATATCGACCCAGCCCTGACCCGAGCGCACGTCATTGCGGAACGTGTGACCGCCGAACGTGAAGAAACCCGGATCCTGAAAGCCCCAGCCCGGCGTGCGCTTGTGCAGCGCCAGCGCGGCGAGCGCCATGAACGGCTTGTACGTGGAGCCGGGCGGATACGTGCCGTGCAGCGGCCGGTTCAGAAGCGGGTGATCCGGCGAGTTGTTGAGCGCGTCCCAGGTCGGCTGATCGATGCCGTCGACGAAGGAATTCGGATCGAAGCTCGGCGCCGACACGAACGCGAGCACGTCGCCGGTGGAAGGCTCGATCGCGACGAGCGCCCCGCGTTTGCCCGCGAACGCCTGCTCCGCGACCTGCTGCAAGCCGATATCGAGCGACAGCACGAGATTGTTGCCGGGCGTCGCCTGCGTGCGCGACATCGTGCGCACCGGCCGCCCGCCCGCCGTCACTTCCACTTCCTCGAAACCGGTCAGCCCGTGCAGTTCCGTTTCATAGCTCTGCTCGACGCCGATCTTGCCGACGTAATCCGTGCCCTTGTAGTTGTTGGCGTCCAGACGCGGATCGTAGTGATCGGAGCTTTCGTCGTTGGCGTCGCTCGCATCGTCGATGCGTTCCTGATCGCGCTGCGAAATGCGCCCGATGTAGCCGATCACGTGCGCGGCGGTCGTGCCGAGCGGATACTGCCGGAACAGGCGCGCGCGCACTTCGACGCCGGGAAAGCGGTAGCGCTGCGCGGTGAATTTCGCGACTTCCTCGTCGGTGAGGCGCGTGCGGATCGGCAGGCTTTCGAAATTCTTGGAGTCTTCGAGCAGCTTCTTGAAACGGCGGCGGTCGCGCGCATCGACCGGAATGACTTGCGAAAGCTCGTCGATGGTTTCGTCCAGCGTGCCGTTGATCTTGGAGCGCGTGATTTCGAGCGTGTACGCCGAGTAATTCTTTGCCAGCACGACGCCGTTGCGGTCGGTGATGATGCCTCGGTTCGGCACGATCGGCGCAACGGAAATGCGGTTCTCGTTCGCCTGCAACGAGTATTTGCTGAAATGCCAGACCTGCAGATAGAGGAACCGCAGCCCGATCAGCCCGAAGCAGACGAACACGAACAGTCCCGCCGCCGCGACGCGCAGGCGGAACTTCGACAACTGTTGCTCGGTGTTCTTGATTTCGGTCATGCAGCTTTCGCGGTTTTTCGCGATGTATCGCGATTCAAGTGTAGTTCGCGCGCGTGCGTTTATCCGGCGATGGATCGCGCCCTGTCATGCTCAGATCGGGCGCGTGTCGTCCGGGTCGGCGGCGCGCCGCTGCGGCATGAGCAAGAGGAAGCTCGCGATCGGCCAGAGCAGCGCTTCCACGAATCCGTTGATCAGATAGCTCCAGCCAGGGAATGCGGCGCCCGTCATCAGGCGAATGATGAACGGCACGAGATGCGCGCCCACGAGCAGCGGCGCGACGACAAACATCTGCACGGGCAACGAAATCCACAGCACGCGGCGGTGGATCGTGATCGCGCCGTACGAAAGAAGCGTGTAAGCCAGCGCATGCTCGCCGAGCAGATTCGCGTTATGCACGTCCATCAGGATGCCGAGCATGAACGCGATGCCCATGCCGACCTTGCGCGGCTGGTGCACGTTCCAGAACAGCAGCACGAGCGCGACGAAATCCGGCACGCCGATGAGCCGTCCCCAGGGCATCAGATTCAGCAGGAACGCGGCCGCGAGACTGAACGTGATGAAGTACGGATTGACCGGCTGAAGAATGTATTGCGGACGATTCATCGCGCGGCTCCCGAGGATGCGGGTTTCGGCGCTTGCGCCTTCTTCGACGGTTTCGCCGCCGCGTTCGATGCCGCTTTGGCCGCGGCCGCCTTGGGCGCGGATGCCGGCGCGGGTTTCGCGGCAGGCGCCGCCGCCGCTGCGGGCGCGGACCCGGCCGCCGGAGCCGAGGCTCCCGCCACCGCGGATGCGCCGCTCGCACCCGCCGCGGCCGCCGCCTTCGGCGCGGCCTTCTTCTTGCCCTTGTTTTCCTTCGCTTCCTTGGCGGCCGCGGCCGCTTCGACTTCGATCGGATTCGGCGGGACGTTCAGGTTGTAATGCAGCACGAGCAACTGACGCGTGCCGCGCACGGCGGCGATCGGCACGCAGACGACGCGCGCGAACGCCGTGTCCGCCTGCTTGTCGACGCGCAGCACCTTCGCGACCGGCAGGCCCGGCGGATAGATCCCGTCGAGGCCGCTCGTCACGAGTTCGTCGCCGGCTTGCACGTCGGCGCTGATCGGCACGAAGCGCAAATCGAGCGTGTCGCCCTTCGGCGTGCCGTAGATCACGCTGCGCAAGCCGGTGCGCGCGATCTGCACGGGCACGGCCTGATCCTTGTCGGTGAGCAGCGTGACTTCCGATTGCAACGGAAACACGCGCGTGACCTGGCCGATGACGCCGTCTTCGGTGACGACCGGCGCGCCATCCTGGATGTTCTGCTGCGAACCCTTGCCGATGACGACCTTCTGCGTGAACGGATCGCGCGTGTCGTACTGGATTTCGGCGGGTGTCTCGTCGGTGGTCGCGCGCGATTGCAGGTTCAGGAGCGCGCGCAGGTGCGCGTTCTCGATGGCGAGTTGCGCCGCATCGCCGGCCTTCACGGAGAGTTGGAGGTTCTTGTCGGCGAGCTTCGCGTTTTCGCTGCGCAAGGTTGCGCTCGTCACGGCGAGGTCCGCCGCGCCCATGAAGATGTCCCGCGGCACGAGCGCCGCGCGCTGCAGCGGATAAAGTCCCGCGCCGAGCATGCCGCGAACGATTTCGAGCGTGCTGAAGCGGGCATCCGAGATGAGCAGCGCGATGGCGAGCACCACGAAGAAAATCAGGCGCGCGAGCGCGGAGGGGCCTTGCTTGAAAAGTGGCGGCGGACTGTATTCCATGGTCGGCGCCGAGGGCGTGAACGGATGGACAATGCTGCAGGTTATTTCGCCGGCGGCGAAACCTGCCCTACGCTGTTCCGACAACGACCCGGACACATGCCGGGTCGTGCGCGCGTCGCGTTACGCGGATGCTCGTGCGGGTCGCGTCGAAGCACATTGCGCCCGATGAAGGAGCGAAAGTCTTCAACCGGAGGATCACTCGTACGAGAAGATGCTGCCGAGCTTGTCCATGCGTTCGAGCGCCATGCCCGAGCCACGCACCACGCAGGTCAGCGGATCTTCGGCGACGAGCACCGGCAGACCGGTTTCTTCCGCGAGCAGGCGGTCGAGGTCGCGCAGAAGCGCGCCGCCGCCCGTCAGCATCATGCCGCGCTCGGCGATGTCCGCGCCGAGTTCCGGCGGCGTCTGTTCCAGCGCGATCTTCACCGACGACACGATCTGGTTCAGCGGATCCGTCAGCGCTTCGAGGATTTCGTTGCTCGAAATGGTGAAGCTGCGCGGAATGCCTTCGGACAGGTTACGGCCCTTGACTTCCATTTCCTTGACTTCCGAGCCAGGGAACGCGGAACCGATTTCCTTCTTGATGGCTTCGGCGGTCTGCTCGCCGATCAGCATGCCGTAGTTGCGGCGGATGTAGTTGACGATGGCCTCGTCGAACTTGTCGCCGCCGACGCGCACGGAACCCTTGTACACGATGCCGCCGAGCGAGATGACGCCGACTTCCGTGGTGCCGCCGCCGATGTCGACGACCATCGAGCCGGTTGCTTCCGACACCGGCAGGCCCGCGCCGATCGCGGCAGCCATCGGCTCTTCGATCAGATAGACCTGCGATGCGCCCGCACCGTGCGCCGCTTCCTTGATCGCGCGGCGCTCGACCTGCGTGGACCCGCACGGCACGCAGATGATGATGCGCGGCGACGGCGAGAACATGCGGGATTCGTGAGCGGTCTTGATGAACTGCTTGATCATCTGCTCGGTGACGGTGAAGTCGGCGATCACGCCGTCCTTCATCGGGCGGATGGCCTCGATGTTGCCCGGCACCTTGCCGAGCATTTGCTTGGCTTCCTTGCCGACCGCCTGAATGGTCTTCTTGCCGTTGGGGCCGCCTTCCTGGCGAATCGAAACGACCGAGGGTTCATCCAGAACGATGCCCTTGCCGCGCATGTAGATCAGCGTGTTGGCGGTGCCGAGGTCAATCGCCAGGTCGTTGGAGAAATAGCTGCGCAAAAAACCGAACATTCAAAAATCCTGTCTCGCTGGGTGGCCGTTCGTCGCGAGAAGCGCCGGGGACGGCAGCGGAAAAAATAACGGTTTGCCGCAGCGGCGAACACTCGCCGTGAAGGGCAAATCCGGGATGAAATCTACCGCAGAATGGAACGCTGTACGCAAACGTTTCTCGCAATTGACTGATTCAGGGAGAAAGCCGCTGGCAGAGCGATCCGGAGGTGAGTCGAACGTGTAATGATACCTTATAATTTGTGGGCATCTATAGGAAAAGGATGGCAGTTTTTGCCATCGCCGAACCTGTTTTCGAGGGCTCCTTTCAAGATCGTAACTTGCTGTTGCAGCGAATGTTTTCGAATCTGGGGCCGTCCACGCTTTCTCCGGTGATTCCATGTCTTTGACCCTGACCGACGTAAAACGCATCGCGCACCTCGCGCGGCTCGAATTGCCCGAGCACGAAGCCGAACCCACGCTCGCGCGGCTCAACGAATTCTTCGGTCTCGTCGAGCAGATGCAGGCCGTCGATACGACCGGCATCGAACCGCTCGCGCATCCGATCGACGCGATCGAGGAAGTCGCGCTGCGCCTGCGTGACGACGCTGTCTCAGAGCGTGTCGAGCGCGAAGAGTTCCAACGCTCGGCGCCCGCCGTGCAGGACGGGCTGTATCTCGTGCCGAAAGTCATCGAGTAACCGTCGAATATTCAGCAGAAGCGCGCGGCACGGGGTGCCGCGCTCATCAGGGAACTGCAATGCATCAAAAAAGCTTGACCGAACTGCGCGCCGCGCTCGACTCGAAGGACATCTCCGCCGTCGAGCTGGCGCAGTCGTATCTGCAACGCATCGAGGCCGCGAAGGCGCTGAACGCGTTCATCAGCGTCGATCGCGACATCACGCTCGAACAGGCGAAGGCCGCCGACGCGCTCATCGCGCAAGGTCGCGCGGGCGCGCTGACCGGCCTGCCGATCGCGCACAAGGACGTGTTCGTGACGCGCGGCTTTGCGTCGACGGCCGGCTCGCACATGCTCGAAAACTACACGAGCCCGTTCGATGCGACCGTCGTCGATCGTCTGAAGGCGGCCGGCATGGTCACGCTCGGCAAGACCAATATGGACGAGTTCGCGATGGGCTCGTCGAACGAGAATTCGTACTTCGGCGCGGTGAAGAATCCGTGGGACCTGAAGGCCGTTCCGGGCGGCTCGTCGGGCGGCTCGGCGGCGGCGGTGGCCGCGCGTCTCGCGCCCGCCGCGACCGGCACCGACACCGGCGGCTCGATTCGCCAGCCCGCGTCGTTCACGGGCATCACCGGGATCAAGCCCACGTACGGCCGCGTTTCGCGTTACGGCATGATCGCGTTTGCATCGTCGCTGGATCAGGCGGGGCCGATGGCGCAAACCGCCGCGGATTGCGCGCTCCTGCTCAACGCGATGGGCGGCTTCGACGAGCGCGACTCGACGAGCCTGCAACGCGACAACGAAGACTACACGCGCTACCTCGGCAAGAACTGGAGCGATGACGACGCTTCGAAGCCGCTGAAGGGCTTGCGCATCGGCATGCCGAAGGAATACTTCGGCGCCGGTCTCGCGGACGACGTGCGCGCCGCCATCGACGCAGCACTGAAGCAGTATGAAGCGCTCGGCGCCACGCTCGTCGAAGTGACGCTGCCGAAGACCGAACTTTCGATTCCCGTGTACTACATCATCGCGCCGGCGGAGGCATCGTCGAATCTGTCGCGCTTCGACGGCGTGCGCTACGGGCATCGCGCCGCGCAGTACAAAGACCTGCTCGACATGTACAAGAAGTCGCGTGCGGAAGGCTTCGGCCCGGAAGTGAAGCGGCGCATTCTCGTCGGCACCTACGTGCTGTCGCACGGCTACTACGACGCGTACTACCTGCAGGCGCAGAAGATTCGCCGCATCATCGCGCGCGACTTCCAGGAAGCGTTCAAGCAGTGCGACGTGATCATGGGGCCGGTCGCGCCGTCGGTGGCGTGGAATCTCGGCGAAAAGACCGACGATCCCGTGCAGATGTATCTCGCCGATATCTACACGCTCTCCGTGAGCCTCGCGGGCCTGCCGGGCATGAGCGTGCCGTGCGGCTTCGGCGCGGGCGCGCATGCGAATCGGCCGGTCGGCTTGCAGATCGTCGGCAATTATTTCAACGAAGCCCGGATGCTTCAGGTCGCCGACGCGTTCCAGCGCGCGACCGACTGGCACCGCAAGGCGCCTTCAGCCTCGATGTCGGGAGAATGAACATGCAGTGGGAAGTCGTCATCGGTCTGGAAACGCACGCGCAGCTTTCGACCGTCTCCAAGATTTTTTCGGGCGCGCCCACGCAGTTCGGCGCGAGCCCGAACTCGCAGGCGAGCCCCGTCGATCTGGCGCTGCCCGGCGTGCTGCCCGTGATGAACCGCGGCGCCGTCGAGCGCGCGATTCGCTTCGGTCTCGCGATCGGCTCGCACATCGCGCCGCGCAGCATCTTCGCGCGCAAGAACTACTTCTATCCGGATCTGCCGAAGGGCTATCAGATCAGCCAGTACGAGATTCCGGTCGTGCAGGGCGGCACGATCACGATCCAGGTTCCGGCCAACGAAAAAGCGGGCAAGGAAGCGTATTCGAAGACCATCAACCTGACGCGCGCGCATCTGGAAGAAGACGCCGGCAAGTCGCTGCATGAAGACTTCGCAGGCATGACGGGCATCGACCTGAACCGCGCGGGCACGCCGCTGCTCGAGATCGTTACCGAGCCGGAAATGCGCAGCGCCGCGGAAGCGGTCGCGTATGCGAAGGCGCTGCACGGTCTCGTCGTGTGGCTCGGCATCTGCGACGGCAACATGCAGGAAGGCTCGTTCCGCTGCGATGCAAACGTGTCGGTGCGTCCGGTCGGCCAGCAGGAATTCGGCACGCGCGCCGAGATCAAGAACCTCAACTCGTTCCGCTTCCTCGAAGAGGCGATCCAGTATGAAGTGCGCCGTCAGATCGAGCTGATCGAAGATGGCGGCACGGTGGTTCAGGAAACGCGCCTTTACGATCCGGACAAGCGCGAAACGCGCTCGATGCGCAGCAAGGAAGACGCGCACGATTACCGCTATTTCCCGGACCCGGACCTGATGCCGCTCGTGATCGATGCGTCGTGGATCGAGCGCGTGAAGGGCGAGATGCCCGAACTGCCGGCGGACATGCAGAAGCGTTTCGTCGATACCTACGGCCTGACGCCGTACGACGCGGGCGTGCTGACTTCGTCGAAGGCGATGGCGTCGTATTTCGAGGCGCTCGTGCAGAAAGCGGGCGAAAGCCAGGCCAAGATCGCCGCGAACTGGATGATGGGCGACGTCTCCGCGCAACTGAACCGCGAATCGCTCGATATCGGCGAATCGCCGGTGTCGGCTGCGCAACTCGCGCTGATTCTGCAGCGCATCGCCGACGGCACCATCTCGAACAAGATCGCGAAGGACATCTTCCAGACGATCTGGGAAGAGAAGGCAACGGACGACGCGGCGGCGGATCGCATCATCGAGTCGAAGGGCCTGAAGCAGATTTCGGACACCGGCGCGCTCGAAGCGATCATCGACGAGGTGCTCGCGGCCAACCAGAAATCGGTCGATGAATTCCGCGCGGGCAAGGAGAAGGCGTTCAACGCGCTGATCGGGCAGGCGATGAAGGCGACCAAAGGCAAGGCGAATCCGCAGCAGGTCAACGAGCTGCTGAAGAAAAAGCTATCCTGATCGCTCGATGTCTTCCAGAACGGGCTGCTGCCGGTTGAGCCTGGCAGCAGCCCGTTTTTTATTGGCGAACGCAAGAACAAGAAACATGGCAAAGAAATCCGAACTCGACGACTTCCGCGTGCCTTTCTTCGAAAGCGGCAAGAAGCTCAAGCCGTTCGATCTGACTTCCATCGATCCCGCCGCGAAGCCGTTTTCCACGGGCTCGAAAGACGCCGACCGCGCGCGGCTCGACGCCATCGGCGTACAACTCGACGAGCTGCAGGAAAAGCTGCACGCGCAGCGCCGTCAGCGCGTGTTGCTCGTGCTGCAGGGCATGGACACGAGCGGCAAGGACGGCACCGTGCGCGCGGTGTTCCAGAACGTCGATCCGCTCGGCTTGCGCATCGTGCCGTTCCGCGCGCCGTCCGAGCGCGAGGCCGCGCACGACTTTCTCTGGCGCGTCCACGCGCAGGCGCCGATGGCCGGCGAGTTCGCGATCTTCAATCGCAGCCATTACGAAGACGTGCTCGTGCCGCGCGTGCTCAAGGCGATCGACGACGACGAATGCGAGCGCCGTTACCGGCACATTCGCGAGTTCGAATCGCTGCTCGCGGATACCGGCACGACCATCGTCAAATGCATGCTGCATATTTCGAAGGACACGCAGCGCGAACGCCTGCAGGCGCGCATCGACGATCCGACCAAGCACTGGAAGTTCGATGTCTCCGACCTCGACGCGCGCAAGCAGTGGGACGCCTATCAGTCGGCCTATGCCGACGCGCTCGCCGCGACCTCGACCGAATACGCGCCGTGGCACATCATTCCGGCCGATTCGAAGACGCATCGCAACGTGATGGTCGCCGAACTGCTGTTGCGCACCTTGCAGGGCATGAAGCTCGAATATCCGCCGGCCAAGGAATCGCTGAAAGGCGTGAAGGTCGAGTAAATCAATCAAAACAAAGGGAAGCGTATGTTTCGCGTGATTACCGCCAATCTGAACGGCATTCGATCGGCCGCCAAGAAGGGCTTTTTCGACTGGTTCGGCGAGCAGAAATCCGATGTGGTGTGCGTGCAGGAAATCAAATGCTCGCAGGACGACCTGACGCCCGAGTTTCTCGCGCCGCACGGTTTTCAAGGCTATTTCCAGCACGCGGTGAAGAAGGGGTACAGCGGCGCGGGCCTCTATACGCGGCATGAGCCGGACGATGTGATCATCGGCTTCGGTTCGGAAGAGTTCGATCCGGAAGGGCGCTACGTGGAAGCGCGCTTCGGCAAACTCTCCGTGGTGTCGGTGTACGTGCCGTCGGGGTCCAGCGGCGACGAGCGGCAGCAGGCGAAGTATCGCTTCATGGACGAGTTCATGCCGCATCTCGCCGAGTTGTCGAAGGAGCGCGAAGTCATTCTGTGCGGCGATGTGAACATCGTGCACAAGGAAATCGACATCAAGAACTGGAAGAGCAACCAGAAGAATTCAGGCTGTCTGCCGGAAGAGCGCGAGTGGCTCACGAAGCTGTTCGAGGATGTCGGTTATGTCGATGTGTTCCGCACGCTCGATCAGCGTCCCGAGCAGTACACGTGGTGGAGCAATCGCGGCCAGGCGTATGCGAAGAACGTCGGGTGGCGTATCGACTATCAGATCGCGACGAAGGAAATCGCCGCGACCGCGAAGACGACGTCGATTTTCCGCGACATCAAGTTCAGCGACCATGCGCCGCTGACGATCGATTACGACTGGAAGCCAGGCAAGAAGAAGTGAATCACCGCCCCGGTTTCTTGAACCGGCCCATGCCCGCATAGTTCGGCAAGGCATCGATGCTCTTGCCGAGCGCCTTCGCGTAGAGCGGCATCATGTCCGACATGCGTTTGAGCAGGTCCTGCCTGCGATCCGGCCCGTACGGATGCAGCCAGACGAAACCGTCGTCGTCGCGGCGCGTGGCCGAATCAATCTTGTTCCACAACGTGACGGCCGCGCGCGGATCGTAGCCCGCGCGCGACGCGATCTCGCTGCCGATGACATCGGCTTCGGTTTCGTCGGCGGGGGAATAGCGCATCGAAAGCAGCTCGTCGCCGATGTCCGGCTGTTGCGACGCGTAGTTCGAAAACCCGAAAAGCTGCGGCATGCCGCCCGACGAAAGCTGCGCCGCCTGTTGCCGCCCGAGCCGCTCGCGCGCGTGTTCGCGCAACGCATGCGCGATCTCGTGGCCGATCATCATGCCGACCTCGTTGTCGTTCAGCCGCAGCTTGTCGATAAGCCCGCTATACACGACGATCTTCCCGCCCGGCAGACACACCATACGCTCTTCGGGCGACTTGATGACGTTGATCTCCCACTTCCAGTTCTTCGCGCGATCGTTCCACTTGAGCGCGAACGGAATCTCGTGATTCGCGATATCGCGCACGCGCTTCACGAGCGGGTTGCTGTCGGGAAGCAATGTCTTGTTGCGCTCCGCATCGTGGATGACCTGCGCGTATTCCTCGGCGGACTGTGCTTCGAGCGTCGCGGGCGGAATCAGGTTGCGAAACAGCGCCGTATTGCCGAAACGGATCTGGTTGTTCGGCGCGGAGTAGGGCGGCGGCGTCTTCGGTTCGTCCTGGGCCTGTGCGGACAAAGGCGCGAGCGACGCCCATGTCACGGCGCAAACCAAGGCGCGAAGCGTGAAGGAAACCGTCATCGTTGAGTTCTCCAGGGCGCGATTTTCGGCAACAGTAACATGCCCGGAATGGACAGCGCGACGCAGATCAGGAAGTACGGAAACCATCCCGTCTCAGCGACGATATAGCCGCTGCCCGCCGCCGCGAACGTGCGCGGCACGGCGGCGAGGCTCGTGAACAGCGCGAATTGCGTCGCGGTGTAACGCGGGTCCGTCGTGCTGGCGATATACGCGGTGAACGTGGCGAGCGTGAGACCCGTCGCGAAGGTTTCGAAGCCGTACAGCACCCCGAGCGCGACTGGCGACGGCCCGATCTTCGCGAGCCACGCGAAGCCCAGCGTCGCGATGATCTGCAGCACGCCGAAGATCCACAGCCCGCGCGCGATGCCGATCTTCACCAGCGCGATGCCGCCGAGCAAGCCGCCCGCGATGCTCGCCCAGAACGCGACCGCCTTCGCGATCACGCCGATCTGCGCGAGCGAAAAACCGACGTCGATGAAGAACTTGGTGGCGAGCGCGGTCGCCATCGTATCGCCGAGCTTATAGAGAAAGATGAAGCCGAGCACGACGAGCGCCGAGCGCCAGCCGTCGCGCGTGACGAACTCGTGAAACGGCTCGACGATCGCCTCGCGCAGATTCTTCGGCGGCGCGCCGTGAATCTGCGGCTCCTTCACGACGAGCGTCATGATGATGCCCGGAATCATGAACGCGGCGGTAATCAGAAACACCGTCTTCCACGGCAGAAAGCCCGCGAGAATCAGCGACAGCGAACCGGGCACGAGACCCGCGACCTTGTATGCATTGACGTGCACCGCGTTGCCGAGCCCTTGTTCGGTATCGGCGAGGAGTTCACGGCGGTAGGCATCGATGACGATGTCCTGGCTCGCGCCGAAGAACGCGACGAGCGCGGCGATGGCGGCGACCGTCCACAGGTTCTCCGCGGGCGAGAAGAACCCGAACGAGCCGATGGCGATCATCACGAGGATTTGTGTCGCGAACATCCAGCCGCGCCGCCTGCCCGGACGCCAGCCCGGATAGCGCGGAATATAGCGGTCCATGAGCGGCGACCAGACGAACTTCCACGTATATGGCAGGCCGATCAGCGCGAACAGGCCGATTTCCTTGACGTTGATGTGCGCGGTCGTAAGCCACGCCTGCAGCAGGCTGTAGAGCGTGAAGAGCGGCAATCCGGACGTGAAGCCGAGAAAGACGCAAATAAGGATGCGCGTGTTGAGAAACGCGCGCCAGCCAGGATGATCTTCGTGAGCAGTTAGAGCGGGCGCCTCGTGTGGCGTATCGGGCATATCGTGTGTAAACCGGCGGTTATCGATGCGTGACATCGCCGGTCAACGTTACCGGCGCTTCACGCGATAGACCGCAAGACTACCACGCCAGTTCGCGCCCCAACGGACCGGTTGCCCGTCGTGCAGCACCACGCGATCCAGAATTTCGATGCCGACTTCCGGCGCGAGCGCCTCGAAGTCCTTGATCGTCAGCACGCGCACGTTCGGCGTGTTATGCCATTGATACGGCAGCGATTTCGACACCGGCATGCGACCCTGAATCACCGAAAGCCGATGCTGCCAGTAACCGAAGTTCGGAAACGACACGATGCACTGGCGTCCGACGCGCACTGTCTCGCGCAGGATCGCGGCGGTCTGGTGAATCGTCTGCAGCGTTTGCGAGAGGATCGCGAAGTCGAAGCTGTCGTCTTCGAAAAGCCGCAGGCCGTCTTCGAGATTCTGCTGGATCACGTTGACGCCCTTTTGCGCGCACGCGAGCACGCCGGCGTCGTTGATCTCGATGCCGTAACCCTTCACTTCGAGTTCCTCGCCGAGCAGCGAGAGCAGCGAGCCGTCGGCGCAACCGAGATCGAGCACGGTCGAGCGCGGTTCGACCCAGCGGGCGATCGCGCGAAAGTCCGAGCGCAGCGCGAGCGAATCAAGCGTGTTCTGGTTCATGCGCCGATCTCCGTGGCGATGCGTTCGTAGTAGGCGCGCATCAGGTTGTGATAGCGCGCGTCGTCGAGCAGAAAGGCGTCGTGGCCGTGCGGCGCGTCGATTTCCGCGTAGCTCACGGTGCGCTTGTTGTCGAGCAGCGCCTTGACGATTTCGCGCGAGCGCGCCGGCGCGAAACGCCAGTCGGTCGTGAAACTCGTGACGAGGTATTTCGCCTGCGTGCTGGCGAGCGCTCTCGTGAGATCGCCGTCGAAGGCTTTGGCGGGATCGAAATAATCGAGCGCGCGCGTGATCAGCAGATAGGTATTGGCGTCGAAGTATTCGGCGAACTTGTCGGCCTGATAGCGCAGATACGATTCCACTTCGAATTCGACATCGAAATTGAAGTTGTACGCGTCGAGCGCGCCTTCGGCACGGCGCAGCGCGCGGCCGAATTTCGCGGCCATGTCGTCGTCGGACAGATACGTGATGTGGCCGATCATGCGCGCCACGCGCAAACCGCGGCGCGGCTTCACGCCGTGCGCGTAGTAATCGCCGCCGTGGAAATCGGGATCGGAGAGAATCGCCGAGCGCGCCGTTTCGTTGAACGCGATGTTCTGCGCGGAGAGCTTGGGCGTCGAGGCCACGACGATGCAATGCGCGAGCCGCTCCGGATACATCATGCTCCACGCGAGCGCCTGCATGCCGCCGAGGCTGCCGCCCATCACCGCGGCGAAACGCTCGATGCCGAAGCGGTCGGCAAGACGCGCCTGCGCGTTCACCCAGTCCTCGACCGTGACGACGGGAAAGCTCGCGCCATACGGCTTGCCGGTCGATGCGTCGATGCTCATCGGCCCCGTCGAACCGAAACACGAGCCGAGATTGTTGACTCCGATGACAAAGAAGCGGTTCGTGTCGAGCGGCTTGCCCGGACCGACCATGTTGTCCCACCAGCCGACGTTCTTCGGGTTATCGGCATGAATGCCCGCGACGTGATGCGAAGCATTGAGCGCGTGACAGACGAGCACCGCGTTCGAGCGCGCGGCATTGAGCTCGCCATAGGTTTCGACGACGAGCTCGTAGTCGCCGAGCGACGAGCCGTTCTGCATGGCGAGCGGCTCGGTGAAGCGCAGTGTTTGGGGCGTGACGATGCCGATCGATTCCATTCATTCCGCCTTTGACCAAGCGGCTAAACGGGTGTCGGCGAAGCGCGGGAGAACAGCGGGGCGGCGCGGCTGACGACCTCTTTAGCCGCATTTATAGTGACCCTCGCGCCATGAGCAGTGAGGCTCGCGCGCCCGCAATCGAGTCAGCAAATCGGCGCGTACTTAAAGGATCGAGAAATTCCCGTTCGCGGTGGAGTATAGCGGAAAACGTAATAACGTCGCCAATTGCGGCGCCTTGCGCCCCGGCTTGGGTGAGGTGCGTTCCAGCGTCTATATTGACTAATCGTTTCCAGTGTCGGTGAACGGAGATGAAACCGAGCCGCGTCAGACCGCTGAGTCACCTGAAGAGCCGTGCGGCCGAGATGATCCGCAATATCGTCGAGAGCCGCGAGCCGATGCTCATCACGCAGAACGGCGAAGGCCGGGTCGTCGTGCAGGACGTGCAGTCATACGAGGACGTGCATCAGACGCTCGCTCTGCTGAAGATTCTGGCGATGGGGCAGAGGAGCATTGAAGCCGGCCAGTGCGCGAGCGCGAGCGACGTTTTCGCCGAAATCGAACGCATGGACCGCGAAGAAGGCATCAAGTGAAAACCGTCTTCCTCGACCCCGTCAGGCAGGACTTGCGGGACTTCCGGCGCTACGTCATCAACAAGTTCGGCGGCACGGCCTGGGCCGCCACGCGCAACAAGATCGCGGACAGCATCGCGCAGATCGAAGCCGCGCCGCGCGACGGCACGACGCCGCCCGAACTCGTCGACTTTCGCATGTCGGGCTATTACGAAGTCGCGAGCGGCACGAATCGCATCGTCTATAAGGTCGAGGACGACATCATCTACGTGCATCTCGTCGTCGACGCGCGCTCGGACCTCGAAGACATCCTCGCGCGACGTTTGTTTCGCATGTAGAAGCAATCGGCGCGATAAGCGTCAGAGCGCGTGGCCGCGCATGCCGAGCGTGAGCGCGCGCAGGGACCGCACGGTGCGATCCACGTAATGCGGCCGTCCCGCGCCCGGTTTGCGCGCGGAGAGCCCGCCGCTCGACGTGCGCCCGACCGGCAGGTGACCGACGATCCACACCGTGCGAATGCCGAGCCGCCGATAGCTTTTCAGGTGCCCGTGCGTATCCTCGACGAGAATCGCGTCGTCGAGACGCACGTGCGCGCGGCGCATGGCGTGGCGCAGCATGGGCGCGTCGGGCTTGGCGCGCCATCGGTCGCCGTGGCGCATGTCCTCGATCGCGATCACGCGCTCGAACAGCTTCGCGATGCCCAGTTCCGCGAGCACGGAGCGCGCGTAGAGCGTCGGGCCGTTGGTCAGCACGATCTTGCGGCCCGGCAGCGCGCGCAGCATGCGCCCGAGACCGCGTTCGGCGCGCACCATCGAGGGAAGATCGGCAAAGGTGTGGACTTCGCGCAGGAAATCGGCGGCATCGATGCCGTGATGCTTTACGAGCCCGAGCAGTGCCGCGCCGTAGCGCAGCGTGTAGCCGACGCGCAGCCGGTTCGCCTCGTCGAGACCGACGTTCAGCCGGTCCATGATGTACTGCGTCATCCCGCGATTGATCGCCGGGAAAATCGCGTGCGACGCGTGATGCAGCGTGTTGTCGAGATCGAAGAGCCAGACGGGGCCGTGGGTCTTGACGCGGCGCTGGCGGGACTTGCGATGCGCGGTCATGGATGAAAACGCCCGCGCGTGGGCGGGCGTTCGAGGAGCGGGAACGAGCTCAATGCGAGCGGATCATCGTGCCGAACGGCTGCTCGGTCAGAATTTCGAGCAGCACCGAATGCTCGATACGCCCGTCGATGATGTGCACCGAGCGCACGCCGCTCTTCGCGGCATCCAGCGCCGAGGAAATCTTCGGCAGCATGCCGCCGGAGATGGTGCCGTCGGCGAAGAGAGCGTCGATCTCGCGCGCGGAAAGGTCGGTAAGCAGATTGCCTTCCTTGTCCATCACGCCGGGGATGTTCGTCATCATGACGAGCTTTTCGGCGTTCAGCACGACGGCGAGCTTGCCCGCGACCAGATCAGCGTTGATGTTGTACGAAAGACCGTCCTCGCCGAAGCCGATGGGCGAGATGACCGGAATGAACGCGTCGTCCTGCAGCGCCTTCACCACCGCCGGGTTGATCGCCTCGACTTCCCCGACCTGCCCGATGTCGATGAACTGGCCCGGATTATCGCGATCCGGCATGAGCAGCTTGCGCGCGTGGATCAGCCCGCCGTCCTTGCCCGTGAGGCCGACCGCGTGACCGCCGAAATGATTGATGAGCGTGACGATGTCCTGCTGCACTTCGCCGCCGAGCACCCACTCGACGACTTCCATGGTTTCTTCGTCGGTGACGCGCATGCCCTGGATGAAGGTGCCCTGCTTGCCGATTTTTTTCAGCGCCTGGTCGATCTGCGGGCCGCCGCCGTGCACGATCACCGGGTTGATGCCGACGAGCTTGAGCAGGATGACATCGCGCGCGAAGCCCTGCTTCAGCCGCTCTTCGGTCATGGCATTGCCGCCGTATTTGATCACGACCGTCTTGCCGTGATACTGACGGATGTAGGGCAGCGCCTCGGCCAGAATTTCAGCCTTCAGGGTAGGCGCGATTTGCGTGAGGTCAGGGAGCTCGGACATGGCGGCAAATAAGGCGAGGGCGTTTAAACACGCCGAATTGTACAGGACTGACGCAGCGCAGCAGCTTGGAAATGCGCGGTGCCGGCGCCGCGCCCGGCATGCGATCATGGTTCGATCGGACCGGTGACAAAATGATGAAGGCACTCCGCGAAAACATCGATCGCGACGCGCCCGGCGCTCAGGTCTGCGAGCGTTGCGGCGCGGTGTTCCGCTGCGGCACGCTCGCGGGCGACGAGACATGCTGGTGCGCGACGCTGCACCCGCTTTCCGCCGATGCGCTGCGTCCCGGCGCGGGCTGCCTGTGTCCCGCGTGTCTCGCGGCCCAACTCGGGCGTGCGGCACGCGCGGACTAGCGGGCCGCGCGCCGAGGTGCGACAAATCGCGCCAGATGCCGCAGCTAGCCCGATGCAAGCGGGATAATGTCGCATAAGCACGAACGCGGCGGCATCATCGGACACTCGACTCAATGCATCGCATAACCAATACCGGACGGGTCAATCTCGGTCATCTCTTCTGGCTTCGCTCGCTCGCGATCATCGGCCAGTTGACGACCATCGCCGTCGTGCAGATCTTTTTCGGCGCGAAGCTTCCGCTGCCCGCGATGCTGCTCGTGATCGCGCTCGAGATGATCTTCAACGGACTGACGTGGCTGCGCGTCGCACGGGCGCGGCCGGAGACCAATTCGGAGCTGTTCGGCCAGATGCTGGTCGATCTCGGCGCGCTCTCGGCGCTGCTGTTTTTGTCGGGCGGCGCGACCAATCCGTTCGTCACGCTGTATTTGCCGTCGCTCGCGATTGCCGCCGCGGTGCTGCCCTGGACGATGATGGCCTGCCTCGCGCTCTTCGCCGTCGCCTGTTACGCGGTGCTGTCCTATAACTACGTGCCGCTCAACATCGAGAATCCCGCGAATCTCTTCGATTATTTCCGCACCGGCCTGTGGGTGAACTTCATGGTGAGCGTCGGGCTGATCGGCTGGTTCGTCGCGCGCATGTCGCGGGCGCTGCGGGTGCGCGATGCCGCGCTCGCCGAAGCCCAGCAGCGGCATCTGCGCGATGAGCGGGCGGTCGCGCTCGGCGTGCAGGCGGCAACCGTCGCGCATGAAATGGGCACGCCGCTTTCGACCATCGCGATGCTGTCCGAAGAATTGCGCGACTCCGCCGCGCACGACCGCAATCTCGCGCCCTACGCGGCCGATTTCGAACTGCTCGAACAGCAAATGGCGCTTTGCACGTCGGCGCTTGCGCGTCTGCGCAGCCGCGCGACGGGGCCGTCGAGCCGGCAGGCGCTCGACGAATGGCTGTCGAGCTTCATCGAGCAATGGCGCTTGCGGCATCCGCAGGTCAAGTTCGCGAAGATCGTCGAGACCCCGGCGGATGCATCCATCGACGACGCAGTGGCCGCCGGCCAAATTTTGACGATTCTGCTCGACAACGCCGCGCGCGCGAGCAGCGAATCGGTGACGTTGCAGGCGTCGCTGGAGCACATCGACGCAACGGATTACGTGCGCTTCGACGTGTGCGATCGCGGTCCGGGCATTCCGCCGGCGCTGCGCGCCTCGCTCGGCGCGGGACCGGTGGACAGCACGCAGGGCGGCCACGGCGTCGGGCTTTATCTGGCGTTCGCGGCGGCGGCGCGGCTCGCCGGATCGGTCGAACTGATCGACGGCAAGCCGCGGGGCACATGCGCGGTGTTGCGGCTGCCGAATCGCGGCGCGGTCGCGGCGGCGCACGCGGCAGGAACTGAACGAAGCAGCGCGGCCTGAACTCGAAGCAAGGCGCGCCACATCGGCACTACGGAGAAAAAAATGAGCGATACCAACTTTCTGATCATCGACGACGACGAAGTCTTCGCCGGCATTCTCGCGCGCGGCCTCACACGGCGCGGCTACACCACGCACCAGGCGCACGACGGCGACGAAGCGCTGAAGCTCGCCAACCAGCACAAGTTTGGCCAGATCACGGTCGATCTTCACCTCGGCAACGATTCCGGTCTGCGGCTCGTCGCGCCGCTGCGCGACCTTCAGCCCGACGCGCGCATTCTCGTGCTCACAGGCTACGCGAGCATCGCGACGGCCGTGCAGGCGGTGAAGGACGGCGCGGACAACTATCTCGCCAAGCCGGCGAACGTCGAAACGATTCTCGCGGCGCTGCACGAACAGGCGAGCGAGCAGACGGCCGAAGAAGCGATCGAAAATCCGACGCTGCTCTCGGTGGCTCGGCTCGAATGGGAACATATCCAGCGCGCGCTCGCGGAGAACAACGGCAATATTTCGGCGACGGCGCGTGCGCTCAACATGCATCGGCGCACGCTGCAGCGCAAGCTGGCGAAGAAGCCGGTGCGGCAGTAACGCGTTTATCGCGCGGGCGTACAGGCGCTCGCGCATGCTTTTATTCGAAGACCGGCGAAAGGGCGACGGCTGCTGCTGCGCTGAAAAGCGAGCGCCCAAAAAAGAACCGCCCAAGCCGGGTGCCAAGGGCGGAAATCGGAGAGTTGCAACGACTACATGCGTCACATGGATCACGCACGTAGACAGCATACGTCGCAGCGTCAGACGTCCATATAAGAAAACTCCCAATTAAGAATCCACTTACTTTGTCTGCCATTCGGCAGTTATTAGTGGATTTCTTTCGTTCCGCCTTCCGTGGTTCTTTCGCCGATATTTCATCCTCATTCTCGCGGCGATATCCCCGTCATCCGCGCTCAAGATAGTCGAGACGAGCGCCGTAAAGTCCCTTTGAGCGCGAACCGGAGTTTGCGCCGCGCCGTCCGCGGGCGTCGTCTGCGGGGCGCTGGCTTTTGCTTGGAACCGGAACGAGGCGATTCAGCGCCGTCCGGCCCGACGAGAGGAGAAATCGATGAAATGGTTTGACCGGCTGTCCGTGCGCAGCAAACTGTTGCTGTCTTTCGCGGTGGTGATTCTGTTTACCGCGTGCGTGGGCGCCACCGGCGTGGTTTCGCTCGCGAAGATGAACGGCCTGATCGAGGAAATCGGCGAGCGCCACATGGACGGCCTCTATTGGGTCGAGGAAATCAACAAGCACAAGCTCAATACGGATCTCGCCGCCGCGAACCTGACGTTCGCCGACGACGCCGGCAAGGAAAAGCTGAAGGCAGGCATGGGTGCCTCGCTCGACAGCATGCACAGCGCGTTCGAGCGTGTGCGGCCGACCTTGCGCTCCGCCGAGGGCATCGCGCGCTACGACGCGGCGAGCAAGTCCGTCGCGGCGTGGGAAGACATCGTGCTGATGCAGATGGGCAAGAAGCCGATGCCGATCGACGTCGATCAGATGGGCCTCGTCGCGCGCGCGATCGCCGCGAGCGAGACGGCGCGCGACTCGCTCGAACGCCTCGCCGAATTCAAGCGCACGCGGGCGACCGAGGCGCGCAATCACGCGGCATCGGAATACGAAACGATGCGCGTCGTCATGCTGGCGTTCGTCTTCGCCGCGATGGTGGCGGGCGCGCTGCTCGCGGTGCTGATCGGCCGGCGTTTGTCCGCGCAGCTCGGCGGCGAGCCGGCCTACGCGGCCGATATCGCGGACCGCATCGCGCGCGGCGATCTGGCGACGCGCGTCGCCACGCGTCCCGGCGACGACAGCAGCATGCTCGCGAGCCTCGGCAACATGAGCGTGAAGCTCGCGGATATCGTCGGCGGGATTCGTCATTCGAGCGATTCGATCCTGCACGCGTCGAGGGAAATCGCGCAGGGCAACACCGATCTTTCGCAGCGCACGGAAGAGCAGGCGGCCTCGCTGGAGGAAACCGCGTCGAGCATGGAGCAGCTCACGCAGACCGTGCGCCAGAACGCGAGCCATGCCGACGAAGCGAGCGGCCTCGCGCGCGGTGCGTCGGATGTGTCGGCGCGCGGCAGCGAGCTCGTTGGCGAAGTGGTGGAGAACATGCGCGAACTGGCGTCGGGCAGCAAGCGCATGACGGACATCATCGCGGTGATCGAGGGCATCGCGTTCCAGACCAATATTCTCGCGCTGAACGCCGCCGTGGAAGCGGCGCGCGCCGGCGAGGAAGGCCGCGGCTTCGCGGTGGTCGCGGGCGAAGTGCGCTCGCTCGCGCAGCGCAGCGCAACCTCGGCCAAGGAGATCAAGGAACTGATCGAAGCGTCGACGGCGCGCGTGGACAGCGGCGCGGCGCTCGCCGAGCGCGCGGGCTCGACGATGGCCGACGTCACGCAGGCCGTGCAGCGCGTGACGGACATCATGACGCAGATTTCATCGGCGTCGCACGAACAGAGCGCGGGCATCGAGCAGGTGAACCGCGCCGTCGCGCAGATGGATCAGGTGACGCAGCAGAACGCGGCGCTCGTCGAAGAAGCCGCCGCCGCAGCGGGCGCGATGGCCGATCAGGCCGAGCAACTGAAGCGCGCCGTCGCGGTCTTCGAACTGGAGCGCGGCGCCTGAGGCGCTGATCCGGACATGACACGTGGCGGGCGAACGACGGCCGAATGGTCGTAATATCGGCTCGCTTGCCACCCGGCAGCACGCTCCGTACACTCGCGCCTGATTTTTCATCACGCGCGCCGCATCGACGGCGCTTCACCGCCCGAGAAGGAGGCCCGCCCCATGTCCGATTCCTATTTCCCGCGCTGGCCGGTCCGGCCGGATGCCGGCGAAGGGCGCGTCGTCGCGCCCGACGAGCGCCTCGCCTGGCCGCAGATGATCGCGATGGGCATTCAGCACGTCGTCGCGATGTTCGGCTCGACCGTGCTCGCGCCGCTCCTGATGGGCTTCGATCCCAATCTGTGCATTTTCATGTCGGGCATCGGCACGTTGCTGTTTTTCGTGCTGGTCGGCGGGCGCGTGCCGAGCTATCTCGGATCGAGCTTCGCGTTCATCGGCCTCGTGATCGCCGTGACGGGCTACGGCGGGCATGGGCCGAACATGAACATCGGGGTGGCGCTCGGCGGGATCATCGCGTGCGGCGTGGCTTACGCGATCATCGGCGCGATCGTCGCGGCGGTCGGCACGAAGTGGATCGAAGCGCTGATGCCGCCGGTGGTCACAGGCGCGATCGTCTGCGTGATCGGGCTGAATCTCGCGCCGATCGCCGTGAAGGGCGTGATGGGCAGCAGCTTCGAATCGTGGATGGCGCTCGTCACGGTGCTGTGCGTGGGCGGCGTCGCGGTGTTCGCGCGCGGCATGGCGCAGCGTCTTCTGATTCTGATCGGCCTCGCGATTGCGTACATCATTTACGCGGTGCTGACCAACGGCATGGGCATGGGCAAGCCGATCGATTTCACAATCGTCGCGAACGCCGCGTGGTTCGGCATGCCGCATTTCACCGCGCCGGTGTTCGAAGCCTCGGCGATGACGCTGATCGCGCCGGTCGCGATCATTCTCGTCGCGGAGAATCTCGGGCACATCAAGGCGGTCGGCGCGATGACGGGCAAGAGTCTCGATCAATACATCGGACGCGCGTTCATCGGCGACGGGCTCGCGACGATCGTTTCCGGTTTCGCGGGCGGCACGGGCGTGACGACGTACGCGGAGAATATCGGCGTGATGGCTGTCACGAAGATTTATTCGACGCTCGTGTTCGTGATTGCGGCGTTGTTCGCGATCGTGCTCGGATTTTCGCCGAAGTTCGGCGCGGTGATTCAGACGATTCCCGGGCCGGTGCTGGGCGGTGTGTCGATTGTGGTGTTCGGGCTGATCGCCGTTACCGGGGCGCGGATTTGGGTCGTCAATAAGGTCGATTTTTCGGATAACCGGAATCTTATTGTCGCGGCGGTGACGCTCGTGCTCGGGACCGGGGATTTCACGTTGAAGCTTGGTGGATTTGCTTTGGGTGGCATCGGGACTGCCACGTTTGGGGCGATTATTCTTTATGCCGCTCTACGCAGACGCGAATCGGGCGTGATCTGACGCGCCTCGGTCACGCGTGCCTTCGCGCGCGTGACCGCTTGAAGTTGTGCCTTCCTCCGCGAGTTCTTCGCAGCGCAAATGCCTATCCGCCGGCGAGTGCGTTCATCGTTTCCCTATCGTTTCATTCGGAATATTCAGGTTAGACACTTTCGAGTCCAGGGCTTAAAGTGCTTCCGGGCGAATTCCTGCCTCATTGCAGTCGTTTCGTAAGATTGATTAGGTTTCCATATCAAATCGAACCAGGCGACACGAAGACATGCAGCGGGCCATTCGTTCATTTATAAGATAAAAAACCGATAGACGATTAATAATTATTATGTACTACAGATCAAAATATGAGACCTATCAAGATGCGCTGCGAGATGCGGCCTGGCGCCGTGTGACGGCCGCGCTGTGCTCGTCCGCGGCTTTGCTGTTGGCAACCGAAAGCCAAGCTCAGACGGCGATTGCGGGCGGCACGGCATCACAATTTCCGGATATCGCGGTCGGCCCCGGCGCGCATGCATCGAGCAATGCGTCGGGCACGCCCGGTTCCATCGCGATCGGGTCCAACGCCCAGGCAGGCGACTTGCCGGGCGCGGTTGCGGGGTCGAGCGTGGCAATCGGTAACAGGGCGAAGGCGATCATCGACAGTGCGACGGGCGGCTCAGCGGTCGCACTCGGATTCGGCGCCGATGCATCCGGCGCGGCGTCTCAGGTCGCGATCGGCGACATGGCCCTGGCGTCGGGCAAGAATTCCGTGGCGATCGGCGGCCATCCCTACTCCACCGGTACGTGGGCCACGGGAGATTTCGCGGTGTCGATCGGCGCATCGTCGAAAGCGACGGGATACGGCGCACTTGCCTTCGGCGGCGACGAAACGTCGGGCGCCATCGCCTCCGGAAAATACGCGCTGGCCTTTGGCGCGCAGGCCGTGGCGGCTCAGGACAACAGCGTATCGATTGGCGTTGGCGCACGCGCGCTCAATACCAACGACATCGCGCTGGGCACGGGAAGCGTGACCGACACCGCAGTGGGGACGTCATCGGCGGCCATCAACGGACACACGTATGCCTTTGCTGGAACCGCTCCCACAAGCGTGGTCAGTATCGGCTCGGCCGGTTCGGAGCGCACCATGACCAATGTCGCGGCGGGGAGAATCAGCGCGACGAGCACGGACGCCGTGAACGGTTCTCAACTGAACGCGACCAATCTGGCGCTTGAAGCAGAGGACCTCAAGGTCAACAACTTCGGCGCGGGCGCTGCGGCGGCGCTGGGCGGCGGCGCAGCGTTCGATCCGTCGACGGGTGCATTCAGCGCGCCGATCTACAGCGTGTACGGGCAGACGCAGAACAACGCGGGCGCGGCCTTCGCGGCTTTGCAGGACAATGCGCCGCTGCAATATTCGACGGCTGCTGCGCCGACAGTCGGGCTGGGCGCATCCGGCGCGCCGGTATCGAACGATGTCACGCTCGTCGGCCCCAACAGCAGCGCGCCGGTCACGCTGCACAACGTGGCGGCAGGCGTCGCCGCGACCGACGCGGTGAACGTCGGGCAACTCGGCACACTGGCTGTCAGCACGGCTGACGCTCTTGGCGGCGGCGCTGTTTATGACCCGTCCACCGGCAAGGTCAGCGCGCCAAACTACAGCGTGTACGGCCAGACGCAGAACAACGCGGGCGCGGCCCTCGCGGCTTTGCAGAACAATGCGCCGCTGCAATATTCGATGGCGGTTTCGCCAACCGTCGGGCTGGGCGCATTCGGCGCGCCGGTATCGAACGATGTCACGCTCGTCGGCCCCGACAGCAGTGCGCCGGTGAGTCTGCACAACGTGGCGGCGGGCGTGGCCGCTACTGACGCCGTGAACGTGACGCAACTCCAGCAGGCGGAGAACAGGGCAGCGAACTGGTGGATCACCAGCAATCCGGACACACGCACCGCGCCCGTTGCAAGCGGCGCGAATGCGTTGAGCGCGGGCAGCGGCAGCACGGCGTCGGGCGCGGACAGCGCGGCGTTCGGCACGGGTGCCGATGCACGCGCGGACAACTCCATCGCGCTCGGTGCGAATTCGGTGGCTACGGAGCCGAACACAGTTTCGGTGGGATCGGCGGGGAGCGAGCGGCGCATCGCCAACGTCGCGCCGGGCATCAACGGGACCGACGCCGTCAACGTCAACCAGTTGAGATCCGGCCTGGACGACAACCTGAAGAAGTCGTATGGCGCAACCGCGGCGGCCATCGCCATTGCGGGGCTGCGTTACGACGATCGTCCCGGCAAGGTGTCGGCGGCAGCCGCCGCAGGCTACTACCATAACCAGATGGGTCTTGCGCTTGGTGTCGGCAGCACGTCGGATAACGGCCGTTGGCGCTTCAACGGCGGTCTCACGATGACGCCGACGCTGTCCTCGCCGGATATCGGCGTGGTGGTCGGCATGACGCACACCTTCGAGTAACGCGGCATGAATGCGGCATCGGCGCGCGAAGCGTCGCCGATGCCGCGCCGTTAGCGAGCGCGGAGGAAGCACGCAACGCACCAAGGCATGACAGCCCTCTCGGAAGGCAACGCGGCCATCCCACACAACCCTACCCCCCCGTCCCCCGCTTCCGATTCACAATCGCCGTCTCCGAAAGATCGATCTCCCGCATCAACTTATTGAGCGTCTCATCATTGATCGCCTGCGAGTACCGCAAATTCAACAGTTCAGCCCGCTCGGCCCGTAACGCAGCCATCTTCAACCGCGTCTCCATCATTTCGCTCTTCTTGGCCGCGGCCCGCGGTGCTTCGTCATCGCCCAACTGTTCCAGCCGGCGCCGATACAAACTCATCACCCGCGCCGTCGAATCGGCGCACCGGGCGGACGCGGCTTCATCCATCTGCTCGATCAGCTCCTCGTGCGTATCGTCGATCGCGCGAATCGCCGCTTGCGCCGCGCGCCGCCGCGCCATGCGCTCTTCCGCCGCATGCGGATTCTTCTCGCGCTCGATGCCGCGCAGCATCAGCGGCAAACCGATCACCGCGACCAGAAGCGACACGAGAATCACCGCCGACGCGATGAATATCGCCAGATCGCGCCCGGCAAGCGGCGCGCCGTTTTCCAGCGTCACCGGCAGCGACAGCACGCCCGCCAGCGTCACCGCGCCGCGCACGCCGCCGATCGTCGTCAGCGCGAGCGTGCGAACACCCGGCGCGGCACTTTCGAGACCCTGCTTCACCGTCCGGCGCGCCGCGACCCAGCGCAGCGAATACACCCAGACGAAACGCAGCGCGTACAGCGCGATCACCGTCGCGAACACATAGCCGAGCAGAACGCCGACTTGCGCGTCGCTGTCGTGATGCGCCTCGATCACCGCCTGCCCGAGAATGTGCGGAAACTGCAGTCCGAGCAGGATGAACACCATGCCGTTGAAGACGAATTCGATCATCGTCCAGGTGCTCGTCATGCGCACGCGCACCGCGCTCGGAATGCTGTCGCGCAGGCTCTGGATGTTCATCATCATGCCCGCCGAGACGGCCGCCAGAATGCCCGAGCAGCCGAGATGCTCGGCCATCACATACGACGCGAACGGAATCAGGATCGTCAGGATCACGCCGGCGGCGGGATCGTCGTCCTCGGAAAATTTCAGGAGACGCGCCGGAATCTCCGTGACCGCCCAGCTAATCGCCGCGCCGATCGCAAGCCCGCCCGCCGCGATGATGAAAAAGCTGATGGTCGCATCTCGCAGCGAGAACACGCCCGTCAACGCGGCCGCGATCGCGAACTTCAGCGCGACGAGGCCCGACGCGTCGTTCATCAGCGCTTCGCCTTCCAGGATATGCATGAGGCCGGCCGGAATGCGCTTGCGTCCCGCGATGCCCGTCAGCGCGACGGCGTCGGTCGGCGAGAGCACGGCGGCGAGCGCGAACGCGACGGGCAGAGGCATCGACGGAATCATCGCGTGGAGGAAATAGCCGAGCACGACGACGGTGATGAACACGAGCCCGAGCGCGAGCATCAGGATCGCGCGGCGCTGCATGTAAAGCTCGCGCTTCGGAATGCGCCAGCCATCCGCGAACAGCAGCGGCGGAATGAACAGCAGCATGAAGAGCTCCGGATCGAACGTGACGTGCAGGGCGAAGCCCGGCCACGCGAGACACGCGCCGATTGCGATCTGAATCAGCGGCAGCGGCAATTTCACGGGAAGCAGCGAGAGGCCGAATCCCGAGAGCGCCACCGCGAGCAGAAGAATGAGGACGGTAAAAACGATTTCCATGTGTGCGATACAGCCGATACCCGTTACGTGCGGCGTCTTACATTGTTTCGATGAGCCGAAAGTTTAGCCCGTGCTCGCCGCGCAGGCAGCGATGCGGGCCGCCGACGACGCACCGCGACGGTGCATGTGCACGCGAAATCGCCTGTCGGCGGTGCATCGGACGGGTCGAATCACGGCGATGCGCGGCACGCAGTGCGCATGGAGCTTGCTTTACCGCAAGCCACGGGACATCGAGACTCCCGACGAGATCACCGAGGGCGGCACTTATGACGAAGGCATGCAGGACGTGGGCGACCGATCAGGCGAGGGCATCGGCATGACGATCGCAAACCCCGAAAAGACGACCGTTTGCGCGCGCAGCTTCGAGTTGGGCGTGACATCGGGATACGACCGCTATTCGGTCGAGCATGGAGACTGGACGCTCTCGAGCGTCTTTCAGCCGGTGTTCAGCCTGTCGCACATGCGCGCGGTCGGCTACGAAGGACTGCTGCGCGCGCACGATTCGCTCGATCGGCCGGTGTCGCCGCTCGACGTGTTCGGGCAGGCGTCGCGCGTCGGCGAAGCGCTGCAGATCGACCGGCTCGCGCAGGCGCTGCATCTCGAAAACTTCAAGATGCTCGGCGCGAAAGACGAATGGCTCTTTCTGAACGTGCATCCGGGCGCGCTGACGGAGCCGTATCACGCGGCGGCGCTGCTCGCGAATCTCCGGCGGCTCGGCATCGAACCGCGCCGCGTCGTGCTCGAAGTGCTGGAGCACAGCGCCGAGGATATCGAGCGGCTCGCCCTCGCGGTGCAGCAATTCCGCGATCACGGCTTTCTCATCGCGCTCGACGACTTCGGCGCGGGGCATACCAACATCGAGCGCATCTGGCAGCTCGATCCGGATATCGTCAAGCTCGACCGCGTGATGCTTTCGCACGCCGGCCACAACGTGCACGCGCCGCTGTCGGCGCGCACGCTCAAGCAGCGGCGCAACATGGAGGCGGTGCTTTCGGGCATCGTGTCGTTGCTGCACGAAGCGGGCAAGCTCGTGCTGATGGAAGGCGTCGAGACGGAGCACGAAGCGCAACTCGCGCTCGCGAGCGGCGCGGATTTCGTGCAGGGGTTCTTCTTCGCGCGGCCGCATCCCGGCCTGGCGGACGGCATTCACGCGCGCGATGTCATCGGCGAACTGACCGACCGGTATCGCATGCAGACCGAAGCCCGCGAACGGCGCGAAGCGACGCGCCTTCAGCCGTACATCCGCGCGTTCGAGCGCGCGGCGGAACGGCTCGCGGCGGGCGAGCCGCTCGACGAAGTGTGCTGGAATTTCCTCGCGCTCGACCACGCCGCGCGCTGCTTCCTGCTCGATCAGAACGGCAGGCAGGCGGGCCGCAACGTCGTGCTGCGCGCCGACCGCGCCGCGCACGAGGCGCGCTTTCTGCCGCTCATCGACGCGCAGGGCGCCAACTGGCTGCGGCGCCCGTACTTTCGCGCGGCGCTCGGCGATCCCGAGCGCGTGCACGTGACCCGGCCGTATCTGTCGATCAACGAGGCGATGCCGTGCGTCACGCTGTCCGTGGAGACGCGCTCGCAAGGCAAGCGCTGCGTGCTGTGCGGCGACATCGACTGGCTTCCCGAAGACGGCGACTGATTACTTCGCCACGACGACCGGGATGCCCTTGAGCGACGACGCGCCCTTCATCGTGGCGATGGCGGCGCGCACCGCATCGCCCGTCGCCGCTTCGATGCCGAGGCGCGCGGCGATTTCGCGTTCGCTGCGCTTGACCATCGCGACGTTCGCGAGCTTCACGTGGCCGTAGCCGCGCACTTTCTCGAACAGCGCGGCGAGCGCTTTCGTCTCGTTCGCGTTGCCGGCATCGAGACCCGCTAGCGCGCGCGTCATCGTGACCTCGAAGTCATCCGCGAGCTGGCGCTCCATGCGGCGTTCGAGCGTCTTGCCGAACGGATCGAGCGCGGTGCCGCGCAGCGCGCGGAACTTCGCGAGTCCGCCGAACACGGGCCACATCCACTGGCCGAAAGTCTTCTTCTTCGGCACGCCGCCGTGCGACAGAACCGGCGGCGCGAGATTGAACTTCACCGCGTAATCCGAGCCGGCCGTGCCCTCGAACTGCGCCGCGAGCGACGCGCGAAACGCCGGGTCCGCATGCAGGCGCGCCACTTCGTATTCGTCCTTCACGGCGAGCAGCTTGTAGAACGAGATCGCGATGGCGCGCTTCACGTCCTCGTTCGCCGATGCCTTCCCGACCAGCGCGCGATAGCGCCCGACGACCTTTGCGCCGCCATACGCGAGCAAACGCTCTTCGCGATCGCTGATGAGTTCGGGCAGCGTCATCTCGCTCATCGCGATATGTTGCGCCTGCACGCGCGCCGTCAGCGATTCGAGCGCTTTCATGTCGTGCGCCGCGAGACGGCCGATGGAAAACGCCAGCTTGTTCGCCGCGACCGCGACATTGTTCAGTTCGATCGCGCGCATCAGCGCCGCCAGCGACAGCGGCACGAGACCGAGCTGCCACGCGAAACCCAGCATCAGAATGTTCGCGCCGATCGTGTCGCCGAGAAAACGCTGCGCGAGCGCCTGCGCGTCGCAACTGCGCATCGCGTCGCGCGCATTGGGGCCGGCGGCGTGACGCATCTTGTCGAGCAGCGCATCGGCGTGAAGATTCGCCTCGGGGTTCTGCACGAAGCTCGCGTTCGGAATCGCGTGCGTGTTCACGACGATCTTCGTGCGGTCGTGCCGCACCGTCTGCAACGCTTCCGGGCTCGCGCCGACGACCATGTCGCAGGCGAGCAGCAAGTCGGCCTGCTGCGTGTCGATGCGCACCTGGTTCAGCAGCGCGTCCGTCGCGGCGAAGCGCACGAACGACAGCACCGAGCCGCCCTTTTGCGCGAAGCCCATGAAATCGAGCACCGACGCGCTTTTGCCTTCCAGATGCGCCGCCATGCTGATGAGCGCGCCGACCGTCACGACGCCCGTGCCGCCGACGCCCGTCACGAGAATGTCGTAGGGCGCGTTATCGAGCGCGCCTTGCGGCAGCGGCATCGCATCGACGCGGCGCGCGAGCTCGGCGGGATCGAACGCGTGGCCTTCGGCCTTCTTGAGCTTTGCGCCTTCGAGCGTGACGAAGCTCGGGCAGAAACCGTTCACGCACGAATAATCCTTGTTGCACGACGACTGATCGATGCGGCGCTTGCGTCCCAGTTCCGTTTCGACCGGCTCGACCGACAGGCAATTCGACTGCACGCCGCAATCGCCGCAGCCTTCGCAGACGGCCTCGTTGATGAAGAGGCGCTTGTCCGGATCCGGAAACTCCTTCTTTTTCCGGCGGCGGCGCTTTTCCGCGGCGCACGTCTGGTCGTAGATCAGGACGGTGACGCCCGGCGTGTCACGCAGGCGGCGCTGCACGGCATCGAGTTCGCCTCGATGATGAAACGTCGTGCCGCGCGGAAACTGATCTTCGTGGCCGATGTACTTTTCAGGCTCGTCGCTGACCACGACGAGCAGAGCGATGCCTTCCGCTTCCACCTGCCGCGCGATCTGCGGCACGGAAATGCTGCCGTCGACCGGCTGGCCGCCCGTCATCGCGACGGCGTCGTTGTAGAGAATCTTGTACGTGATGTTCGCCTTCGCGGCCACGGCCTGACGAATCGCGAGAATGCCCGAATGGAAATACGTGCCGTCGCCGAGATTCTGGAAGACGTGCGGCGTTTTCGTGAACATGGAATGCGACGCCCAGTCGACGCCTTCGCCGCCCATCTGAATGAGACCGGTCGTGTCGCGTTCCATCCACGACGCCATGAAGTGACAGCCGATGCCGGCCTGCGCGACCGAACCTTCCGGCACTTTCGTCGAGGTGTTGTGCGGGCAGCCCGAGCAGAAGTAGGGCGTGCGCTTCACGGCATCGGCGATGTTCGAGAGGATTTGCGGCGCGACGAGATCGACCACCTTGTCGCGGCGATCGAGCGCCGGCTTGTGACGCGCAAGCCACTGCGCGAACACCGGCAGCACGCGCGACGGACGCAGTTCGCCGAGTGCGGAAAGCAGCGCGGAGCCGTCCTGCGCATTCTTGCCGACGACCACCGGCCGCGCGCCATCGACGCGGTTGTACAGATGATCCTTGATCTGCTGCTCGATGACCGGCCCTTTCTCCTCGATCACGAGCACTTCGCTCAAACCCTCGACGAAAGTTTCGAGCCGCGTCGTTTCCAGCGGATACGACAGCCCGACCTTATAGATGCGCACGCCGGCCGCATCGAGATCCGCGACGGTCAGATCGAGGCGGCGCAGCGCTTCCATCAGGTCCAGATGCGCCTTGCCGCACGTCACGATGCCCACGTTCGCGCGCGGGCTCGGCGCGATCCATTTGTCGATGCTGTTCGTGCGCGCGAAATGGCGCACCGCGTCGATCTTGGCGGCGAGCCGCGCTTCGATCGTCAGGCTCGGCAGATCGGGCCAGCGGTTGTGCAGGCCGCCTTGCGGCGGCGTGAAATCCTGGGGCGCGGTCCAGTCGGTGCGGATCGCGTCGAGATCGACGGTCGAGCCGGACTCGACCGTCTCCGAAATCGCCTTGAAGCCGATCCACGCGCCCGAAAAGCGCGACAGCGCCCAGCCGTAAAGCCCGAATTCCAGCATGTCCGCGACGTTCGACGGATTCACCACCGGCATGTGCCACGAAATCATCGTCTGGTCGCTCTGATGCGGCATCGACGACGACACGCAGCCGTGATCGTCGCCCGCGACGACGAGCACGCCGCCGTGCGGCGACGAGCCGTAGGCGTTGCCGTGCTTGAGCGCGTCGCCCGCGCGATCGACGCCCGGGCCCTTGCCGTACCACATCGCGAACACGCCATCGACGGTGCGTTCCGCGTCCGATTCCACGCGCTGCGTGCCAAGCACGGCCGTGCCGCCGAGTTCCTCGTTGATCGCGGGCAGAAAGCGCACGTCGTGCGACGCGAGCAGTTTCTTCGCCTTCCACAATTGCTGATCGACCATGCCGAGCGGCGAGCCGCGATAGCCGCTGATGAAACCGGCGGTGTTCAGGTTCGCGGCGCGGTCGAGTTCGCGCTGCATCAGCACGAGACGCACGAGCGCCTGCGTGCCGGTCAGGAAGATGCGTCCTTTGGTGGCGGACAGGTTGTCGCCCAACTGGTAATCGGACAAAGCGGGAGGCGAAAAGATATCGGCGGGGACGCGCGCGTTCATGGGTTCTCCGGTCTTTCTAGGTATGCGAGGCAATGCGACATTCTTTGTCGACAAATGCGGAATGTTTTTGCGCACTTGCCCGGATTCCGCGCGCATCGAGAAACATCCGGTCCATTTGGGCGAAGAGCGAGAGGAATTTTCTCGATTCGTCGCGGCTACGCGTATACCCGGATCAGGCGGCGGCGCGCGAAGGGACTAATCTGAACGCCTCGAAGCCGACAAAAAGCGACGCCGATGAAGCTCTTCTACTGGCCGAAGACGCGCGCATTTCGCGCGCTGTGGATGCTCGAAGAAATGCGCGTGCCGTATGAACTGGCGTTCGTGAACATTCGCGCGGGCGCGCAGAACGACGCCAGCTTCTGCCGCGTCAATCCGATGTCGAAGCTGCCCGCGCTCGAAGACGGCAGCGTGCGCGTCGCCGAATCGGGCGCGGTGCTGCTCTATCTCGCGGACCGGCATCCGGAAACCGGGCTCGGCGTGCCGCTGCACGATCCGTCGCGCGGCCGCTTTCTGCAATGGATGTTCTTCACCGGCTCGTGTCTGGAACCGGCAATGGCCGAGCGCATGACCGGCGCGCAGGGCAACTCCGTGAGCTTTGGATGGGGCGATCTCGGGCGCGTCGAGCACGCGATCGAAAGCGCGCTCGAAGAAGGCCCGTGGCTGCTCGGCGATCCGTTCACCGCCGCCGATATCCTCGTGGCGAGCACATTGCAGATCGCGTTCAAGGCGAAGCTGATCGAGCCGCAGGGCGTGCTCTTCGATTACGTCGAGCGCTCGCTCGCGCGCGAAGGCTACGAGCGCGCGTCAGCGATCGACCGGCGCGAGGCGGAGCGGCTCGCGCTCAATACGCACGTGGGCCTCGCGCACCCGTCGAACGAGATTTAGGGAAACGCGCGCGGCTTCGGAATGCCCGCGCCGGCTTCGATATCCGACACCGCGCGCTGGTGCGCGAGTTCGACCGCCTCGGCTTTGTCGGCGAGGCCGTCATCGCCGCCGACGGTCGTCCACGGCTGCACCGCCTTGTCGTGATGACGGATCTCGTATTCCGCGTCCCAGCGCGAGCCTTGCAGCTCGACCGGCCTCACGTGGATGGCGTAGACGCCATAAAGGAAGATCTGCTCCGGCATGATTTCCTCCGATGCATCTAGAGTTCGATTTCGCCGAGGATGCGGTGCGCGAGCGCCCGCGCTTCGTTCAGCGCTTCCTCTTCGTTCCCGGATGCGGCTTCCACTTCGTAGAGCGTCGCATCGGTATCCTCGCCGTCGTCGCGTGCGAGCGAGACGAGACCCTGGAACTTGCCGCCGTCGATGGCGCGCACGCCGATCGTCGCCGTATACAGGCCTTTCGTGTAGGTCGTGTCTTCCATGATGGCTGCGCCTCCCGGCAAGGACGAAATCCATGCTAGCACGCAGTTATTTAACGCGTGCGACAGCTTATTTCAGCAGATCTTCGACCTCTTCCAGCGACGGCGAATGCGCGCCCGAATGCCGGCACGCCGCCGCGCCCGCCGCGAGCGCGAACTTCAGGTGATCCGACCAGCCGCCGTGGCGCGTCATCAGGCTGTAGAGCAATCCGCCGATGGACGCATCGCCCGCGCCGACCGTATCCGCCACTTCGACGCTCGGCGGGCGTGCGCTGAATTGCTCGTCGCCGGCGTAGAGCGTGGCTTCGGCCGAACCGCGCGTGACGAGCACGGTGGCCTGGGGATTCATAGAACGGATTTTCGCGAGCGCGTCGGCTTCCGGCATGCCCTTGAACAGCATGTGCAGATCTTCGTCCGACACTTTGATGAGATCGGCGAGACCCGCCATGTTGCGCAGGATCGGCTCGTAGCCGTGCTCCATCAGATTGCGGTAGTTCGGATCGAAGCTGATCTTCACGCCATGTTCGCGCAACTGCGCGGCGAGCGCGGCGAGCGTGCGCCCGAGCGGCTGGCGCACGAGGCTGATGCAGCCGAAGTGCGCCCATTTCACGCGCTCCATCCAGCCTGGCGGCAGCCGCGACGGATCGAACGCCAGGTCCGCGCCGTTCTCGCCCATGAAGTAATACGTCGGCGGCTGCGTCTTGTGGACGATCGCGAGCAGCGGCGGGCGCTCCACGCGCTGCATGAAGCGCATGTCGAGACCGGATGCGGCGCTCGCTTCCCACAGGTCGTCGGAGAAATTGTCCGTGCCGAGCGAGCCGGCGCAGGCGGTCGGCAGGCCGAGCCGCGCCACGGCGCGCGCGACGTTCCAGCCCGCGCCGCCGGGACGAGAAAGCCAGCTCGACACGTCGGTGCGGATCATGTCGGTGAGGATGTCGCCCGCCGACACGAACTGCGGGAAGTTGGAATGCTCGCTTGCCATGGTGTTCACCGTGAGATTTGGGGCGAAGAAAGCGCGTTCAGCACTTCGTAGCACGCGCCCATCGTGTGATAGTCGGTCTTGCCGGCCGGACTCTTCTCGTCGCCGTACTTGCGGTTGTCGCACGTGAGGATGCGATACCACGCGCCGTATTCGTGATCGACGAAGTGCGCCCAGCTATAGCGCCACAGTTCGTCGTAGCAGTCCCAGAAACGTTCGCGGCCCGTGCGTGCGCCGAGCAGCGCCGCCGCGGCGAAACTTTCCGCCTGCACCCAGAAATATTTGTCGTGGTCGCAGATGCTGTCGTCCGGGCCGAAGCCGTAGTAGAGGCCGCCGTGACGGCTGTCCCACGCGCGGCTGAATCCGGCGTCGAACAGTTCGATGGCGCGGGGGCAAAGCCACGGCAGCGCGCGATGCCGCTCCAGAATCAACAGCAGCTTCGCCCATTCGGTCTGATGCCCCGGCTGAAAGCCCCACGGCCGGAAGATGTTCGAGCTGTCGGATTCGTTGTAGTGCCAGTCCACCGACCAGTCGCGGTGAAAATGCTCCCACACGAGCCCGTGCGACAGCTTCGCCTGCCGCAGCGTGATATTGCCCGCAATCTTTTCCGCGCGATCCAGATAGATGACGTGGCCGGTCGCCTCGTACGCGGCGAGCAGCGCCTCGGTCGCGTGCATGTTCGCGTTCTGCCCGCGATAGGCGGAAAGCTGCCAGTCGGGCGTGGCTTCGTCGGCGTAGAGGCCGGCGTCGGCGTCCCAGAAACGCTTTTCCATGAGCGCGAAGGTTTCGTCGATCATCGGCTTCGCTTCGTCGATGCCCGCCATCGCCGCATGCGCGCACGCGAGCAGCACGAACGCCATGCCGTAGCAGTGGCGCGTGCCGTCGAGCGTGCGCTTCTGTCCGTCGCGCCACTCGATTTCCCAGTCGTAGCCTTCGTTCGCGGCGTCCCAGTGGGCGTCGCGCAGGAATTTGAAAGCGTGGCGCGCGTCGTCCTGATAGGCGGCGTCGCCGAAATGGCGGTAGGCCATCGCGTAATTGAAGACGAAGCGCGTGCTGCTGACGAGATGGCGCGTCGTGCGGTCGTAGACGCTGCCGTCGTCCTTGAAATAATGGAAGAAACCGCCGGACGAATCGCGTGCGTTGGGCGCATAGAACGCGAGCGTGTCGCGCACGTGCGAGAGCAGGAAGTCGCGGCTGCGGAAATCGGTCGCGCGTTTCACTGACACTTCTTCCGCGAGGGCAGGTGAGGCGGTCATGTTCATGGCGTGCTGATGTCCTGTTTCGTGCCCGAGCTCGCGCGCGGAACGAAGGTGACGGCGACGAGCGTGTCGGCCTGGCTCGGCGGGCTCGATTGATCTTCCAGCAGCAACTCGACGCCGCGTCGCCCGAGCGCTTCCTTGTCGACGGTCACGGTCGAGAGCGGCGGCGTGCTTTGCGCGGCGGCCGGGATGTCGTCGAAACCGACGAACGCAATGTCGTCCGGCACGCGCAAGCCGTGCATGAGGCAGACGCGCATCGCGGCGAGGGCTGCTGCATCGTTATAGGCGAAAACGGCGTCGGGCAGCGGAGCGGATTGCGCGCGGGCGTCGGCGATCAGGCGCTCCATCGCATCGGCGGCGGCGAGATCGGCGGGCAGGCCGGGCTGCGTCATGATTTCCAGCGTTGGGTCGAAGAGCAGGCCGGCGTCGAAAAACGCCTTCCGATAGCCGAGCGCACGCTGCGCGATGCTGTGATGCGCGAGCGATCCGCCGATGAACGCGATGCGCCGCCGCCCCTGCGCGAACAAATGCTGCATCGCGAGCGACGCGCCCTTCACGTTGTCGATGTTGACGGAGCGAAAACCCGGCGCGCGAAGATCGATCAGCACGGTGGGCCGCGCGAGCGAATGCAGGTGCGCGAGCAGTTCGGGCTCGACGAAGCCCGCGACCGCGATGGCGTCCGGCGCATGCAGCCGCATTTGCTGCGCGAGATCGTGCGTCGGACCGGCGGTGAGCACCGACGGAACGAGACGCCGCTCGCGGCACGCTTCCTCAAAACCGTGCAGCACGTGCGAAAAAAACGGGCTGACGGCGAAATTGTTGTGCTGCCGGTGCAGCAAAAAAGTCACGCGTCGAATGCGCGTGCGCAACTGTCCCGAGTCATAGCCGAGCTGCTGCGCGACTTCGACGACGCGCACGCGCGTGGCTTCGGACAAACCCGGTTGATTCTTGAGCGCGCGCGACACCGTCCCGATCGAGACGCTTGCCGCACGCGCGACATCGCGAATGGTGGTGGCCATCGTGGTGTTCTCTGTCTCCGCCTGTTTCTCGGCTTTCTACCTCTTTCCCGCGGGGCAATGTTTACCGCGCCCGCCGGATTCGCTTTTCGAGAGCGATTGTATAGTAAAAAACCGGGAAAACAGCCTATATGAGATAGGAGAAAACCAGTAGATCCTTGTTATATATGAGATTCCTTGCGATTTGTTTGTTTAGTAAAAAAGGAGAAACATTAAGCCTCTGATGCTTCCCGGTCGTGGATCGAGCGCGTGTCGGGTGCCCAGACATCGAGAACCAGGTCGTCGTCCCAATAGTGGCAGAGCACGGGCATGCTCATGCGGCCGCGCAGCTTGGCGTGAACGTCGTCGCCGTTCTGACTCCAGCCTTCGATTGGCCTGCGCCAGTGGCACGCGACCACCGCGCCATGGCGCGACAAGCTCTGGTGAATATGCTCGACGATATGCCATAGCTGCGGCTCGTCAAGGTAATAGCCGATTTCGCTGATCACGACGAGATCGACCTTCCCGCTTGGCCATACATCGGGCAACAGCATCTGCTGAACCTCGACGTTCGGACAGTGTGCGACCCGTTGCCGCGTCAGCGCCACGGCATCCTCGGAAATATCGGTGGCGATGAGTTGGTCGCAGCGCGCCGCAAGCAGCGCGGTCAGTTCGCCGTTGCCGCACCCGGGTTCGAAACCGCGCGCGTAGTGCTCGTGCGGCAGTGAAGCGAGCGTGAGCGCGCGCTTTCGCCGTTCATACCAGCGATGGCGGATTTTCCAGGGATCGTCGTTTTCGCGATAAAGATCATTGAAGTACTGCTTAGTATTGTTAGTGTTGTTTTTCATATGAGTACGACTTCGAAAGGCCGCGTCAGCCGGGCCAGCACATGGTCTGGCAGTACTGGCGCCTGACCGGTTGCGGCGTCAGGTTCGAGTTGGCTTCGGAAAGCCTGCACGGCCCGAAGTTTCCGGGCGTGCGTTGCGCCGTCGAGAACGATGCGGCGGGCACGGCTCCATGGCACGCGCGTATCGTCCGGCGACGCCCAGTGCCAGGTCCAGAGCGGCACCTCCACGCAAGGCAATTCGAGCGCTTCGGCCGCTGCATGAACGGCGCGCCCGGCTGCCTCGTGGTCGGGATGCCCATCATAGCGCCAAGTCGTGAAAACGATATCACCCGGTTGAAGATGTTCGGATAGCATTCCTGATAAATTCGCATCGATACCGCCGGGCTCGCCATCCTGAAATCCGAGCCTGACCACCTGGGCATGACGCAGGCGCAGCCGTTGCAGCGCGGACCGCGTTTCCTGCGGCCGCACGCGTGCAAGGCGCTCGGGCGGCCATTCGGTCGAATCCGGGTGGCTCGCGGTGCCGTCCGTCACGGCGATGATGAGTATGTTCCGGCTGATTTCCGAAAGACGCGAGAGCAGTCCGCCGGTGCCGAGGATTTCGTCGTCGGGGTGTGGCGCGACTACGACAGCCCGCCCGCCGAATGGCACGAGTACCGCGGGATCGACTTCGGGCAATGCACCCAGACGCCCCCAACCCTGCCAGGCGGCTTCGGGTGTGCCATCGCCGGAAATGGTTCGATCGATTGCTGTCGGGTCGGCCGGCGCTCGCGTGCTCACACTTGCCATGAAATCCTTTCCTCCTCGATGACGCGTTCGGCGAGCGATGCTTCGTCGCGCTCGGCGTGGCTTTGTCGAATGAATACGGGCAGGTCGGCCATGAGCTGCGCGAAGTGCGCGTCCCGGCAGAGCGGGCCCGCGCCCAGCGCACGGCCCGCGTGCTCGACAACGAACGCCGCCGCACGCTCCGCCGCGAGACGTGCGCGCATGACGGGAAGGAGCGCGTCGGCGGCGGGTTGGCGGTCGATCAACGCGGCCGTTTCGCGCAGCAGCGCCGCCGTTGCGCTGAGCGTCGTGTCGATGGCGCCGAGATGCGCGAGCTTGTGCGGCCCGGCGCGCTGTTTCGCGTCGCGCGCGACGAATTCGGCGATACCGGCTGCCGCGCCGAACCAGCACGCGGCGATGCCTGCTCCGCCGTGCCAGAAGCCCGGACGCTCCAGATAGCCGCGCGGCGGTCCGATCAACCGCGCGCGCACGCGCTCGAACCGGACATCGACGCTCGCGCTCGCTCGCATGCCCACCGCTTGCCAGCCCGCGCCGGTGATTTGCACGCCATCCTCGCTCAAGTCGACGGCTGCGAGCACCGGTTCGCCGCGCTCGTTCCAGGCGGTCACGAGCGCATGCGTGACCGATGCCGCGCCGGAACACCAGAACTTAGTGTCTTGCAGCAGCACGGTCGCCGCGCCGGGGTCGCCCAGTGCCGAAAGACGCGCGTTCGGCGGTTCGGCGGCCCATACGGCCCATGCGCTGCCGTCGTTCGGCCGGTCTTCGTCGAGTTCGGCGAGAATCGCCAGCGCATCCGTATGACCTTCGTACAGCTTGACGAGCGACAAGTCGAAAGCGGCTACGGCGCCGAGCGCACGCCAGCGCTCGCTCGTTCTGCCGTGACCGGGCAAGGGCAGACGGTCCAGACCGGCATCGATCAGCGCGCGCAACGCACGGCCCGTGTCTTCGGCATTGCCGCGCTGAAACAGCATCTCGCCAAGAAAGGCGCGCAACGTGGATGCTGCCGCATGGTCTTCGACTTTATTCATCTTTCGTCCCGCATGACGTGTCCTGTATTCGCTTCCTGGCTTGCTATGAACAGGAGTGTGGCAAGGGACATGCCCGGCCGCCATTCAGCCAGAAGGAGTAGGCCAAAACGTCGGACGCGTGGCAGCGCCGAACCGCGATTCGATGCGAAAAGTCAGGCGTTCTGGCCTATTTCGTTTGGCCGAATCGACGTTGGCGCGAAACCGCGCTCAAATGACACGAAGGCCGCATGTCGCGGCCTTCGTCGGGGGAGGGGAAGGAGGATGAAGCAAGGAACGCCCAGCGTGGGCTGGCGTGAATCAGCGGCGCGCGGGCGCGCCGACGTTTTTGCCGTCGCGTGCCGGTTCGGGCGCGGTTTTGCGCGCACCCCACCGTTGCGCGAGCACGGCGCACACCATGAGCTGGATCTGATGGAACAGCATGAGCGGCAGCACGACCGCGCCCACCGCATGCGAAGCGAAGATCACCTTCGCCATGGGAATGCCGGAGGCGAGGCTTTTCTTCGAGCCGCAGAAAATGATCGTGATCTGGTCCGCGCGCGAGAAGCCGAGACGCTTCGCCACGAACGCCGTGATGGCGAGCGCGGCCGCCAGCAGCAGAATGTTGACCGCAAGCAGGCCCGCGAGCGTGGACAGCGAGATCGAATGCCAGATGCCTTCGTTCACGGCCTCGCTGAACGCCACGTACACCACGAGCAGAATCGAGCCTTGATCCACGAACTTGAGCATCGCCCGGTGCTTGTCGATCCATTTGCCGATGGCCGGCCGCAGCAGTTGCCCGGCGATGAACGGCACGAGCAGTTGCAGCGTGATGTTGCCGACCGTGTGCCACGGCGAGCCGGTCGTTGCGCCGTGATTGCTCACGACCAGCCCGACAAGCGCGGGCGTGATGAAAATGCCGAGCAAGCTGGACGCGGACGCGCTGCACACGGCGGCCGGCACGTTGCCCTTCGCCATCGAGGTGAAGGCAATCGACGACTGCACGGTCGAAGGCAGCGTGCAAAGGAACAGGATGCCGGTATAGAGCGCGGGCGTGACGAGCGGCGTGAGCACCGGCTTGAGCACGAGGCCGAGCAGCGGGAATAGCGCGAAGGTGCTGAGCAGCACCACGAGATGCAGCCGCCAGTGGGTCGCGCCCGCGATGATCGCCTCACGCGAGAGCTTCGCGCCGTGCAGGAAGAACAGCAGACCGATGGCGAAATCGGTGATCCAGTCGAACGCCACCGCCACGCCGCCGCGGCATGGCAGAAAGCTCGCGATGATGACCGTGCCGACGAGCGCCAGCGTGAAATTGTCGGGTAGGAGTTTAGGCCGTGCCATTCAGAGAGTCTCGTGCCTGGGCTTGCCGGGCGTGCTGCTCGGCGTGATGGGCGTCAAGTCGGGAAAAACCATGATTTTCGCTCGTACCCGATTAAATTGGCAAATTCATTTGCTGGATCGATTGATGATCAAAGCGCATGAGCGGCTGAGTTGAGCACTGGAATCGGCGTCTGGCGAGCAACATTCGGACCGTTGCGCATTGTCAAATCACGGGCAGAATTTCATCACATGATTGGGCGTCCGAAACGCCTGCCGAAAGCGAAAAACTCTGACGTAACATGGTGTTACAACCATCGAGCGGGCCTAACACTTTTTGGCTCGACTGCCGCCTCGACGCCCAATAAATTGTTGAATACACCGGTCGGCGGGTTTTTGCATCGTGTCGATGCCATACCTCGAATGCTCCGACTACGGCCGGGTGTCCCGTTGGCTCGCAGCCCCGCTTTCGATGCCACGGACGAGAATATGGGTCGGACGCAGGCAGTTTGGACATGGCGCTCACTGGCTTTCGCAAGACTACCCGGCTTTTCGCATCTGCCGCGCTCGGCGCGCTGGCGGTGGCGGGTTCGCTCGCGCTCGCCGGGCCGCGTGCCGAGTGGCTGTCGTCCACTGTATTCAGCGATACCGCCAGCAGCAGACAATCGCTGCACTACACGCCGGTCGCCGCGAAAGACGGTCTCACGCCGGTCAGCGCCGAAGTGCGCCCCGTACCGCGCGTCGAGCAAGCCGTTCCCATGCGCGGCTCCGGTTCCATTCGCGCCGACATTACGCGCTACAACGAAGAGCGCAGTCTGCCACGCCCGCCCGGGCGCCCGGCGGACGATGGCCGTACACCGGCCAACGCAAGCTACCGCAACTGACCAATTCGTTTCACCGACGACCCTAGTTCGGAACGCAAAAGTATTGGCGCGTCTAGTTCCGCTGTCACGATGACGTAATCTCACCACAGTTACGCATCGAATTTCCTCCAGACATTCCTCTCTTTTTTCCGTGCACGGACAATGCGCCGTGCGCGGCAATTAGCCACTTCCCAGCGTATTTCAAAAGACTTTCGACCTCTTAAAAGGCGCGCCGCTGCTCGCTTTGAAGGACGTCGATGCCGATGAAAATCCGGCGCGCGCGCACAACGGAATCCGCTTTGCCGCGTTTGTCACCGATCAGCATTATCCGAACCGCTATACCCGCAATAACCAAACATATTTTTGACCGGAAAAATGGTCCGTAAAGATGGTGTCGCTCCACACGCGACGCCCTTTCGCCCATTCGACCAACAGGCCCGGTCAGACGAGGCGAGTGCAACGCCCCTCGCCCGCCAAGCTTTCAATTTTCGACAAAGACAGGAGAGTTCATGAAGTCAATCGTCAACCGTGCGCCGAAGACCAGGGTGAAAGCAACGGTCAAGACCACCGTGGTCGCCGCAGCGATGCTCGGCCTCGTCGCCGCGGGCGCGGCACACGCGCAATCGAGCGTTTCGCTGTACGGGCAGGTCGACGAATGGGTCGGCGCAACCAAGTTTCCGGGCAGCGATCGCGCCTGGAACGTGAGCGGCGGCGGCATGTCGACGTCGTACTGGGGCATGAAGGGCGCCGAGGACCTCGGCGGCGGCTACAAGGCCATCTTCACCCTGGAAAGCTTCTTCCGCGCGCAGAACGGCCAGTACGGGCGCTTTCAGGGCGATACCTTCTTCGCGCGCAACTCGTACGTCGGCATCCAAGGGCCGATCGGCACGATCACGGCGGGCCGTCTGACGACGCAACTCTTCGTCTCGACGATTCTCTTCAACCCGTTCGTCGATTCCTACGTCTTCTCGCCGATGGTCTATCACGTGTTCCTCGGCGCGGGCACGTTCCCGACGTACCGGACGGATCAGGGCGTGATCGGCGATTCGGGCTGGAACAATTCCGTGCAGTACACGTCGCCGGACTTCAACGGTCTGTCGGGCAGCGTGATGTACAGCTTCGGCAACAGCGCCGGCGACGGCCGCTCGAAGAAGTACAGCGCGCAGTTCCTGTACTTCCACGGCCCGTTCGCGGCCACCGGCGTGTATCAGTATGTGAACTTCAACAACACGCCTGGCGACCTGACTTCGGTCGACGGTTTCGCCACGCCCGGCTACAAGAGCCAGAGCGTCGGGCAACTCGGCGCGTCCTACGACCTGAAGTACGTGAAGTTCTTCGCGCAGTACATGTACACGAAGAACGACTACGAAGGCCCGGGCACGTTCCACGTCAACACCGGGCAGGGCGGCGTGACGATTCCGCTCGGACCGGGCACGGTGATGGCGTCGTATGCGTACTCGCGCAGCAACGGCGGCCTCGACCAGACGCACAAGAGCTGGGCGCTCGGCTACGACTATCCGCTCTCGAAGCGCACCGACGTCTACGCCGCGTACCTCAACGACAAGTACACAAGCCTGTCGTCGGGCGATACCTTCGGCGTCGGCATTCGCGCGAAGTTCTGAGCCGCATCGATTCAAACGAAACACCGCGCCTTCGAGCGCGGTGTTTTGTTTTCTGCGGCAGAAAAATCAGCCGATCGCGAGGCGCGCTTTCGCATCGTCGTATTCGCGCCTGAGCCGCTGAACCAGTTCGGCGACGCTCGGCACGTCTTCCATCAGTCCGACGCCTTGTCCCGCGCCCCAGATGTCCTTCCACGCCTTCGCCTTGCTCGTGCCTTCGGCAAAATTCATCGCGGTTTTGTCCGACTGAGGCAGCGCGTCCGGATCGAGCCCGGACCTGACGATGCTCTCGCGGATGTAGTTGCCGTGCACGCCCGTGAAAAGATTCGTGTAGATGATGTCGGCGGCGGTCGAATCGACGATCGCGCGCTTGTAATCCTCCAGCGCGTGCGCTTCCTTGGTCGCGATGAAGCGCGTGCCCATGTAGGCGAGGTCCGCGCCCATCGCCTGCGCGGCGAGAATCGAGCCCCCGTTGGCGATCGCGCCCGACAGCACGATGGGGCCGTCGAACATGCGCCGCACTTCGCCGACGAGCGCAAACGGCGACGTGGTGCCCGCATGGCCGCCCGCGCCGGCCGCCACGAGAATGAGGCCGTCGACGCCCGCTTCGAGCGCCTTTTGCGCGTGCCGCAGATTGATGACGTCGTGCAGCACGATGCCGCCATACGAATGCACGGCGTCGATCATCTCCCTGACCGGCGCGCGCAGGCTCGTGATGAAGATCGGCACCTTGTGCTCCACGCACACGCGCACGTCCTGTTCGAGCCGCGCATTCGACTGATGCACGATCTGATTGACGGCAATCGGCCCGATGACCGCATCGGGATGCGCGGCCTTGTGCGCGGCGAGCTCGCCTTGAATCTGCGTGAGCCATTCGTCGAGCAATTCGGTGGGGCGCGCGTTCAGCGCCGGAAACGACCCGACGATGCCCGCCTTGCACTGCGCGAGCACGAGCTCGGGATAACTGACGATGAACATCGGCGAGCCGACGACGGGCAACGCGAGGTGCTGCAAGATGGCGGGCAGGGCCATGGCACGAGTCTCCTGATTGTGTCCGAGCAGCGTCGAGGTCCATTCTGGCACGCACCCTCATTCTGCGGAAAGCGCGTGGCTGTGACCAGCGAACGATCGTTCGATTATAGCCAGAGCATTCGCCGTGACATATCCGTCGAATCCCGAGGAAGTCTTCGGTTTCGGTGTTTGCGCGCATGCCGGCCCCCCGGCGAGCGCGGCGGCGCGCCTACAATCATCCGCAATGCCACGAACAAGAAAACCAATCATGTCTTTCGGAGACTACGCGCCGTTTCGTGTCGACGCGGCGGGCGTCGAGATCGTCGGAATGAAAGGCGGGGATGGGCCGCCGCTTCTGCTTCTGCATGGCCATCCGCAAACGCACGAGATCTGGCACAAGTGCGCTGGCGAGCTGGCGAAGCACTTCACCGTCATCGCGACGGACTTACGCGGCTACGGCGCTTCCGGCAAGCCGCCGAGCGACGCGCGCCACACGCCGTATTCGAAGCGCGCGATGGCCGTGGATCAGGTCGCCGTGATGCGCCACTTCGGCTTCGAGCGTTTTCTCGTCTGCGCGCACGATCGTGGCGCGCGTGTCGCGCATCGCATGGCGATGGATTTTCCCGACGCCGTCGATCGCCTGATGCTGCTCGATATCGCGCCGACACTCGCCATGTACGAAGCCACCGACCGCGAATTCGCGACCGCGTACTTTCACTGGTTTTTCCTGATTCAGCCGACGCCGCTGCCCGAACTGCTGATCGGCGGCAACCCGAATGCGTACATCGACCGCGTGATGGGTAATCGCCACGCGGGCCTCGCACCGTTCGCGCCGCACGCGTTGCAGGCGTATCGGGACGCGCTCGCGTCGCCGGGCGCGGTGTTCGCGATGTGCGAGGACTATCGCGCGTCGGCTGGCATCGACCTGGAGCACGATCGCGCCGATCTCGAACGCGGCCTGAAGCTCGCCTGTCCGTTGCGCGTGCTGTGGGGCAGGGAAGGCGTGATCGAACGATGCTTCGACGCGCTCGAAGAATGGCGGCGCGTCGCGCGCGACGTGAGCGGCCGCGCGCTGCCGTGCGGCCACTACATTCCCGAGGAACAGCCCGATATGCTGCTCGCGGAAATGCGCGCTTTCTTCGAGGCCGATGCGCCTTGAAACCCGCGCCGGCATTGGTTCTTACGCGGGTTCAGGTGAGCGTTGGAAGTTTGTAGGGAAAGCACCGATGCACGTGAAATAGTGTCGCGCTACGATACGCTGGACGTTGATCACGTCCATATGATTCTGCCGCTTGCCGTAGCTGACAAGCGGCTTTCTTTTTGGTTTTCCTGTTTACCGGCGCGTGTGCGTTACGCCGCCGAGACGACGTCGCCGCTCACCTTCACCGAGCCGCCGCGCGCCAGTTCCCCCACGATCTTTTCGACGAGCGCACGGCGTTCGTGAGACGCCGCGAGCGTGTCGGCGGCGGCGCGCATCGCGCGGGCGTGTTCCGTCATCGAGAGGATTGCGTCGAACGGCATGGCGCGCGCTTCCATCAACTTGAAGACGATCAGCACCTTGAGCGCGTTCTTCGCGTTGCGCGCGGGATCGGCCCGCAGATAGTCGAGGCGCGAAGCCGCCGTATCGAGCGCGCGCGCAATGTCGGTGAACGGCGCGCCGTGTCCCGGAATGACGATCTCCACGTCGAGCGTCGCGATGAGATCGAGCACGGCGCGCTCTTCCGCGAAGCCGCTTTCGCCTTCCAGTTCGGGAAAGATCACGCCGAAGCCGTTTTCCCACAACGCGTCCGCGCTGATGAGCACGCGCGTCTCCGGGCAATACAGCATCAGCGAATGCGGATCGTGGCCCGGCGCGCCGAGCACGTTCCAGTCGAAGCCGCCGAGCGCGAGCGTCATGCCGTTTTCGATCGTGCCCGTGAAGCCGAAACGATCGCAGCGCTGGCCGGTCGCGCGGAAAGTGAGCGCTTCTTCGTCCCACGCGCGCACGGCGTGCGCTTCGCTCGCGGGAATCAGCGTGTCGCACGCGTAGGTTTGCTGGAGCAGCGCATTGCCGCCGCAATGATCCGAATGCAGATGCGTGTTGACGATCAGATCGAGCCCGCGCGCGCCGAGCGTGCGCTGCACGAGCGCCAGCGTCTGCGGCGCATGCGACGCATAGCCCGTATCGACCATCGCCGTGCCCGCCGCGCTCGTGAACAGCACGTTGTTCGACGAGAGCCAGCCGCGTTCGAGCACCGTGATCGACTCGGGCAGCGCCTTCATGCGCCTTTCTCCAGTGGCATGACGACGATGGTCGCCGTCGCTTTCATTACGCTTTCGCCGAGCTGGTTGCGCGCGCCGCCTTCGAGCTTCACGAGATCGCCGTTCAGGCTCGGCTTCCACTTCGCTTCGGTGACGCGCCAGTGCATCGTGAGCACGTCGTTCGCCTTCACCGCGCGCGTCAGCCTGATGCCGAACTCCAGGCCGAGCGGTTGCGCGTCGCGTGAGAAATGCGCGGCGAGCATCGCCATCAGATGCGCGGTCGGCTGCGTGCCCGATGCGATCAGCGTGCCGAAGCGGCTCGCGCGCGCATAGGCGTCGTCGTGATGCAGCGGGTTCGTGTCGTTGACGAGCGTCGCGAAGTGCCTGATCGAGTCGGGCGGCAGTTCGAGCGTCGCGTCGAACGATTCGCCGATCGTCACGACGCGCGCGCCTTGCCGGCGGCTCTCGACGCGCGCGAGCACGGCGCGCTTTGCGTCATCGTCGCAGGCGGCCCACGCGGCGATTTCGTCGAGCGTGCGAAAACAGCCGTCGCAGAAGCCGGTTTCCGGATTCATGCGGCACACATCGACGCACGGCGATGCGACGGTCATGACTTCGCGCATTACGACACGACTTCGCGCAGCGCGACGTCCGCGACGGGCGCGCCCGTCAGCTCGATCAACTCCTGCGGCGACAGATTGAACACCGCGTGCGGATGCCCGGCGGCGGCCCACAGGCTGTCGAGCGCGAGCAAGTCTTCGTCGATGAGCGTGACCGGCGTGACCGCGTGGCCGATCGGGCACACGCCGCCGATCGCGTAGCCGGTTTTCTCGCGCACGAACTTCGCATCCGCGCGCGCCAATTCGCCGACGCGCGCCGCGACCTTGGCTTCATCGACGCGATTCGCGCCGCTCGCGATCACGAGCACCGGCGCGTCGTCTTTCTTGCGGCGAAAGAGAATCGACTTCGCGATCTGCGCGACCGCGCAGCCGAGCCCCGCCGCCGCTTCCGCCGACGTCTTGCCGGTCTCGGGCAGCATCACGACGTCGTGCGGATGCCCGCGTTCCTTCAACATGAGCGCGACGCGGCGCGCGGATTCGGGTAATGAATCGATCATCGTGTTCCTTTTCGGCTCAGGCTCAGGCGCAGGCGGCGGCGCCGTCGCGCTTCTTCGTGAGGATCGCACGGCCCGCGCGCGACGAACTCGGCTTGTTGATGGCGCGCGAAATGAAATCGCCGATCTCGACGAGCTGATCGAGATCGACGCCCGTCTCGATGCCGAGCCCGTTCATCAGATACACGACGTCTTCCGTCGCGACATTGCCGGTCGCGCCCTTCGCATACGGACAGCCGCCGAGACCCGCGACCGACGCGTGATAGATCTCGATGCCTTCGAGCAGCGCCGCATAAATGTTGCCGACGGCCTGGCCATACGTATCGTGGAAATGGCCGGACAGACGCTCGCGCGGAAACACCTTCTGCACCGCCGCCATCACTTCGCGCGTGCGTTTGGGCGTGCCGACGCCGATCGTGTCCGCGATGTCGATTTCATCGCAGCCGAGCGCCTTCATCCGCTCGACGACATCCACGACCGATTCGATGCTCACTTCGCCCTGATACGGACAGCCGAGCGCGCACGAGATGCTGCCGCGCAGCCGCATGCCCGCGTCTTTCGCGGCCTTGGCGACCGGCTCGAAACGCGCGATGCTCTCCGCGATGCTGCAATTGATGTTCTTCTGCGAGAACGCCTCGCTCGCCGCGCCGAAGATCACGATTTCGTCCGCTTTCGATTCGAGCGCGCCTTCGAAGCCGCGCATGTTGGGCGTCAGCACCGAGTAGATCGTGCCCGGACGGCGCTCGATGCCGGTCATGACGGCGGCGGCGTCGGACATTTGCGGCACCCACTTCGCCGACACGAACGAGGTCGATTCCACGTTCACGATGCCCGCCCGCGCAAGCCGGTTGACGAGCTCGATCTTGGTTTCGGTGGGCACGAATTCTTTCTCGTTCTGCAGGCCGTCGCGCGGCCCGACTTCGACGATTTTCACTTTTGACGGAATCATGGCTGTCTCCTTTTCCATGCGATGGGTTCAGTATCCGCGCCTGAAATCGACGATGCCGCTGATCGGCTCGCCGCGCGCGAGCGCCCTGATCTTGCCGGCGATCTGCACGATGCTTTCCTCGCGCAGCGTTTCCGCCGAAATGTGCGGCGTGACCGTCACGCGCGGATGCGTCCAGAACGCGTGATCCGGCGGCAGCGGCTCGGTGTGGAAGACATCGAGCGTCGCGGCGGCAAGCTGGCCGCTGTCGAGCGCGGCGATCAGGTCGTCATCGACGAGATGCGGGCCGCGCGCCACGTTCACGAGATACGCGCCGCGCGCGAGCCTCGCGAACGTGCGCGCGTTCAGCATGCCTTCGGTGTCCGGCGTATGCGGCAGCAGATTGACGAGCACCTTCACGCCGTCGAGGAAGGCGTCGAGCTGTTCCGCGCCCGCGTGGACCTGCACGCCTTCGATCGTCTTCGGCGTGCGGCTGTAACCGCGCACGGGCACGCCGAGTTTCAGCAAGCCCTTCGCCACTTCGCCGCCCAGCACGCCGAGCCCGAGCACGCCGACCGTGAACGATTCGCGCGCGTGCTGCGGCAGCTTCTGCCAGCGGCCTTCGCGCTTGAGCGCGTCGTATTCGTCGAAGCGGCGCAGATAGCGCAGCACGCAATACGTCGCGTATTCGACCATCTGCTGCGCCATGCCGGTGTCTTCGAGACGCACGAGCTTCGCGTTCGGCGGCAGTGTGCCGGGTTCCTTGCGCTCGACATCGAGGATCGCATCGACGCCCGCGCCGAGATTGAACACGGCCTGAAGATCGGGGCGATTCGCAAATAGCTCGTGCGGCGCGCGCCAGACGATCGCGTAATCGGCGGGAGCCGTGTCGCCCGGTTCCCAGACGCGCAGGTCCGCATCCGGCAACTCGCGGCGCAGGCCGCCGAGCCAGGCGTCGAGGTCCGCGTTCTGTTCGTAGAAGATGATTTTCATGGCCGCATCGATCGGGTTCAGTTGGCGTGCGTGTGTCCGCAGGCACGCTCCGCCTGCTCGACGCTCACGTTCTGCGCAGCGTCCGCGCGCATGCCCAGACGCTCGATCAGCTTGCGGTCGGCTTCGGCTTGCGGATTGCTCGTCGTCAGAAGCTGGTCGCCGTAGAAGATCGAATTCGCGCCCGCCGCGAAGCACAGCGCCTGCAGCGCTTCGTCCATCTGCTCGCGTCCGGCTGAGAGACGCACCATCGCCTTGGGCATCGTGATGCGCGCAACCGCGATCGTACGCACGAACTCGAACGGATCGAGCGCTTCCGTGCCGGTGAGCGGCGTGCCCGAGACCTGCACGAGATTGTTGATCGGCACCGATTCCGGATACGGCTCCATGTTCGCGAGCTGCGAGATCAGCCCCGCGCGCTCGCGCCGCGATTCGCCCATGCCGACGATCCCGCCGCAGCACACGTTGATGCCCGCGTCGCGCACGCGCTCCAGCGTGTCGAGCCGGTCCTGATACGTGCGCGTCGAGATGATCTGGCCGTAGAACTCCGGCGACGTATCCAGATTGTGGTTGTAGTAATCGAGGCCCGCGTCGCTCAGCGCTTGCGCCTGATGTGCTTCGAGCATGCCGAGCGTCACGCAGGTTTCGAGGCCCATCGCCTTGACGCCGCGAATCATGTCCTTGATCGGTTCCAGATGCCGGTCCTTCGGATTGCGCCACGCCGCGCCCATGCAGAAACGCGTCGCGCCATTGGACTTCGCGACTTCGGCCGCTTTCAGGACTTCATCGACGTCCATCAGCTTTTCGGCCTTCAGGCCCGTGTCGTGATGCACCGACTGCGGGCAATACGCGCAGTCTTCCTCGCAGCCGCCCGTCTTGATGGAGAGCAGCGTGGAAAGCTGCACCGCGTTCGGATCGAAGTTTTCGCGATGCACGGTCTGCGCGCGATACAGCAGATCGTTGAACGGCAGATCGTACAGCGCGACGACATCGGCGACGCGCCAGCGCTGCATCGGTTGCGGCGTGGCCGTGGAAGGGGTCTCGGCAGCGATTTGTTGCGTCATGGTTCAATCCTTTCGATGAAGCGGGTGAGTCAGAACGCCGATATCGAGCGCCTCGGCGGCGCGCTTTGCGTCGTTCGGCGCGAGATGCGGAATCACGCCGATGAGCGGCGCGTCGATGCGTTGTTTCAGTGAAGCGATGTTCTCTTCCGGGTACAGCATGGCCGGATCGATGCGATTCGCGACCCAGCCCGCGAGCTTCAACCCGCGCGAGGCGATCGCTTCGGCGGTCAGGAGCGCATGGCTGATGCAGCCGAGCCGCATGCCGACGACAAGCACCACCGGCAGATTCAGCGCGACGGCGAGATCGGCGGTGTCGTGCGTGTCGGTCAGCGGCACGCGAAAGCCGCCGACGCCTTCGACCACGACGATATCCGCTTTCGTGACGGCAAAGCGATGCGCGTCGACGATCCTTGAAATATCCAGCGTCATGCCTTCGCGCGCCGCCGCGATATGCGGCGCGATCGGCTCGCGCATCATGAACGGCGTGCGAATCTCGTTCGGCAGCGCGACGTTCGCGGCGGCGTCGAGCTGATCGGCGTCTTCGTTGTGCAGCACGCCGTCGCGTTCGATCGCGCCCGAGGCGATCGGTTTCATCGCGGCGGCGGAGAGGCCCGCGCGCGCGAAGCCGTGCAGCAGCGCGCACGAGACGAAGGTCTTGCCGATCTCGGTATCCGTGCCGGCGACGAAGAAAGATAAAGCGCTCATAGGCTGTTCAGGGCGTGATCGAGCCGCGCGAGATCGTCTTCGCTGTGTGCGGCGGAAAGCGAAATGCGCAGGCGCGACGTGTTCTGCGGAACCGTCGGCGGACGAATCGCGGGCACCCAGAGACCGTGCTTGTCGAGCGCGGCGGCAATGGCGAGCGTTTCGTCGTTGCCGCCGATCACGAGCGGTTGCACGGCGGTATGCGAATCGACCGGCATCCAGCGCGTGCGTTTGAGCATCGCACGCGTGGTTTCGATGAGCGACGCGAGATGCGCGCGCCGTTGGTCGCCTTCCTCGCCCGCGATGATTTCGATGCTCTTCGACACCGCATGCGCGACCGCGGGCGGCGACGCCGTCGTGAAGATATACGGACGCGCGCGCTGCACGAGCCATTCGACGACGGTTTCATCCGCCGCGACGAACGCGCCCGAAACGCCCGCCGCCTTGCCGAGCGTGCCGACATAGACGAGATGCGGCGAGCGCAACTGCAGCGCCGCGAGCGCGCCGCGACCTTGCGGGCCGAGCACGCCGAAACCGTGCGCGTCGTCGACGACGAGCCACGCGCCGTATTTTTCCGTGAGCTGCACCAGACGTTCGAGCGGCGCGATATCGCCGTCCATGCTGAACACCGTGTCGGTCACGATCAGCTTCGTCGCGGCTTCATCGCGCGAGGCGTCGAGCATGGCGTCGAGCGCCTGCATGTCCGCGTGCGGATAAATCTGCGTCTCGGCGCGCGAAAGGCGCACGCCGTCGATCAGCGACGCGTGATTCAGCGCGTCGGAGAACACGAGCGTGCCGCGTCCGGCGAGCGCCGTCACCACGGCGAGATTCGCCATGTAGCCGGTGCTGAAATAGAGCGCGCGCGGCGTGTCGACGAAACCGCCCGAGAACGCGGCGAGATCGTCTTCGAGTTGCGCGTGCGCGCGCGAATGGCCGCCGAGCAGATGCGAGCCGCCACTGCCGGCGCCGTAGCGCGACGCGCCCTCGGCCAGCGCCGCGCGGATCGCCTCGTGCGCGGCAAGGCCGAGATAATCGTTGCTCGCGAAGCCGACGATCTCGCGGCCATCGACGGTCATATGCGCCGAGCACGCGCTGTCGATGGTCTTGCGGCGGCGGCGCAGGCCGCGCGCGTCGATATCGGCGAGGCCCTGTTCGAGCGTGTCGTACAGCGCTTGCGAAGTGGCGGTGCTCATGCTGTCTCCGCAAGAGTGGCGTCGAGCGTTTCGCGCATGCGTCGCGCGAGGAGATGGAGTTCGTCGTCGGTGAGGATGTACGGCGGCATCGCGTAGACGGTCGTGCCGATCGGGCGCATCAGCAGTTCGCGCTGCAGTGCCTGAGCGAAGAAGCGGCGCGAGAACGTTTTGTCGGCGATATCGACGTCGAACGCGAAGATCGTGCCGCGATTGCGCAGGTTGCGCACGCGTTCGTGTTGCGCCAGCGGCTTCAGCGCTTCGTTCAACAGCGCCGATTTGCGGCGATTTTCCGCAAGCACGTTCGCGCTTTCGAACAGATCGAGCGTCGCCAGCGCGGCGCGGCACGCGAGCGGATTGCCCGTGTACGAATGCGAATGCAGAAAGCCGCGCGTGACGTCGTCATCGTAGAAGGCGGCGTAGATCGCGTCGCGCGTGAGCACGATCGAAAGCGGCAGATAGCCGCCGCTGATGCCCTTCGAGAGACACACGAAATCCGGCCAGATATTCGCCTGCTCGCACGCGAAAAACGTCCCGGTGCGCCCGCAGCCGACCGCGATTTCATCGGCGATCAGGTGGACGCCGAATTCGTCGCACAAGGCGCGCAGTTGCGTGAGATACGACGCGTCGTACATCGACATGCCGGCCGCGCATTGCACGAGCGGCTCGACGATCACCGCCGCGAGATGCGCCGCGCGTCGCTCGAACAGCGCGCGCATCGCGGCGATGGCTTCATCGACGCCCGCCGCGCCCGGCGACGCGACCACGTGCGCATGGCGAATCAGCGGATCGTAAGCGTCCTTGAAGAGGGCGACATCGGTGACGCCGAGTGCGCCGATGGTCTCGCCGTGATAACTATTCGCGAGACAGGCGAACTCGCGCTTGTCGCTCTGTCCGCGATTGCGCCAGTAGTGAAAGCTCATCTTCAGCGCGATCTCGACCGCCGACGCGCCGTCCGACGCGAAAAACGCATGGCCGAGCGTGTGCTGCGTGAGCGCGGAGAGGCGCTCGGCCAGCTCGACGGCGCTCGTGTGCGTGCAGCCCGCGAGCATCGCGTGTTCGAGCGTGTCGAGCTGATCCTTGAGCGCCCGGTTGATGTCGTCGTTCGCGTGGCCGAAGAGATTCACCCACCACGAGCTGATCGCATCGAGATAGCGCTTGCCTTCGTGGTCGTAGAGCCACGCGCCCTTGCCGCGTGCGATCGGCACGAGCGGCGCGCGTTCGTGATGCTTCATCTGGGTGCACGGATGCCACACGGCTGCAAGCGAGCGGGCAACCCAGTCCTGATTGGCTTCTGTGTTCAAAAACGGCTCCGAGGCCCGCGCGCGATGCCGGACCGGATACTTCGGGCAGGCATCGAAGCGCCTGCGTTGCTGGGAAAACTGCGTGCGTCAATTATCCCTAAAACATGCGCAACCTTCCGTATTCGGAAGGTTTTTGCGCCATGCGTGTGCGCGCAATGGAAATGCGAAAACGCGCTATCGCCTCTAACTTCGCCGATTTCGATGCGTTGTCGCGCGAAAGACGCAAAAACGCCGGCGCGAAGGCCGGCGTTCGAGACGTGCGGGAAAGCGCGTTTCAGCGCGAGGCGGTCTGCGTCTCGGCCGCCTGATCGTTCCAGACGACGCGATTGTTCACCGCATAGAGCTTGCACGGGTCCGCGCTCTGCTTCTGGCAACTCGCGATGGCGACGGCCATCGGATCGTCGCCGCCTTCGGCCCACGACCACGCGCCGGAATCCGACACGGCGAACGCGCGGCTCGAATACTGCGAAAGGAAGTTGCGATAGCCGGCGCGGCCATTGTCATCGAGAAAGGGCACGGACTGCACCGCGTCGAGATCGGCGAAGGTGGTCGCCTTCGGCATGTGCGGCTCGGAAACCTGATATTGCACGGACGTCGGCATGCCGATCTGCGCGAGGAACGCCTTCACGCGCGGCCACCAGACCTGCACGCCGTCGCGATCGCCGACCAGCCGGTGCGCGTCGTTCTTGTAGGTGCCGAAATCGACCATGCTCGAGCGCGCGCCGTGCGACGTGAACGCGGCGTACATCTGCGCGGAGAGATCGCCTTGCCAGACCGAATCGTTGTCGCCGTAAAGCCACAGCGAGGGCAGGCGCACATGCTCGCCGTAAGCGCCGAACGCGTTGACGAGATTCTTCTGCCAGCCCGCGCATTCGTCCTGACGCAGCCCACCCGAAAAGTTGATGAGACCGCGCACGCCGGGCGCCGCGACGGCATCGCGCGCGCCATAGGCGATCGTCGTCAGGCCGCCGTGCGACGTGCCCGCGACCACAATATGCGTCTTGTCCACATACGATTGCGCGCTCATGTACGCGACGGTCGCGGCGACGTCCTGCGCCTGCGCGAAGCCGTTCGCCTCGACGTTGCAGCCGTGACCGGTGTAATCGCCACCCGAGCCCGCGAAGCCGCGGCGGTTCGGCACGACCACCACGTAGCCGTGGCGCACGAACTCACGCGCGAGCGCGACCGGACGATTGCGCGGCTGCGCGTGCGAATCGCCGGGCAGCTTGCCGTGGTTGAAGACGATCATCGGGAACGGGCCCGCGCCGTCCGGCTTGAACACGGTGGTTTCGAGCGCGATATCGCCTTCGGGAATGTCGATGACGCTTTCATTCAGACCGTTGGCGACGGCGGGCAGGCCGGCGTCGAGCGAATCGGGGATGCGCGAGAGCGATTGCGTGAACGCGGGCGCCTGGAGACCTTCGGACTGACGCACGCCGCCGATGGGTTCGGCGCGCGCCGCGGATGTGACGAACGACGTCGCGAGCGAGCACACCATGCTGCATCCGACTAACCAGGTTCTGATCGCCATCCGTTGAACTCCGACCGCGCTTCCAATCAATGCGTTGATACGGCGTGACCCTGACAACTTTTGAAGTCAAACCTATCGCGCTGCTCGTATTGAGCAGTATCGGCTGCGGGTTCCGGGAGTCATGCCCGAATAAGGCATGACAATTGGCTTCAAAACGGGGCATCGCTGCGAACGTCCAGGCACGGAAATGACTGCGCCCTGACGTAACAGAGATTAACCGTTCAAAATTGCACTGCACAATAAGTGCAACCCCGTAACTGTTTAATCTGAAAGGAAATTCTTAGGAAATTACTACCGCGGCGCGGACTATATTTCTGAAGTCCATATTTACTTTTCTTTTATCTGACCATCGACATATATCCATCGTCCGGCGGCGTTGCGCGTGAAGCGGCTGGCTTCGTCGAGCCGATGCGCCCGCCCGCCCGTCTTGTAGCGCGCGACGAACTCGACTTCTTCGTGATCGGCATCGATTTTCGTATGGCGTCTGATTTGCAGGCCGAGCCAGCGCGTGCCGTCGCCGGAAGCGTCGAGGTCGGGCGGGCAGGTCGATTCGGCCCACGTCGCGCGCAGATACGCCGTGTCGCCGAGCACGTAGGCGGTGTAGCGCGAACGCATCAGTTCCATTGCGTTCGCGGGCGCTTCGCCGCGTTCGATGAAACGCCCGCAGCACTCGTCGTAACGCGGTGCGCGTGCATCCGGGCGCTGGCCGGGCGCGGCGCCGCCACAGGGGCAATCCACCGGTTTCATTCAACGACGCCCGGCATCTCGACGTGACGCGGCTGGCTGCGCACGCGATCGAGCCACGCGCGGATCGCCGGATAGCGCGACAAATCGACATTCGCCTGATCCGCGACGTGCGTGTACGCGTACAGCGCGATATCCGCAATCGTGTAGCGTTCGCCGACGAAGAAGGCGCGCGTCGCGAGATGCCGTTCCATCACGTCGAGCGCGCGGTACGAGCCCGCGATCCTGTCGGGCAGGCGGGCGTCGTCGGGCTGCTTCAGGAATTGCAGGATGAAGCGCGCCACCGCGACGAACGGCTCGTGACTGTACTGCTCGAAGAACATCCATTGCAGCACTTGCGCGCGTTCGAGCCGGTCGGCGGGAAGGAGTGGCGAACCGTCGGCGAGATAGGCGAGAATCGCGCCGGATTCGGCGAGCGTGGTGTCATCGTCGATGACGAGCACCGGCACCTTGCCATTTGGATTGAGCTTTTTGAAGGCGTCGGTGCGGGTCGCGCCGTTCATCATGTCGACCTCGTGCCAGACGTAAGGCAGGCCGAGCTGTTCGAGGACGAGGCGAACCTTGTAGCAGTTGCCGGATGCGGACACGCCGTGTACCTGATAAGTCACTTTCGCTCCTCGTTGAGGTTTCACCATTCGATCTTCGTGCCGTCGTACTGCACGAAGGTGCCGTTGAACTGTTCGCGCAGCGCGCCCGCTTCGGCGATGACCGCGCGCATGCCCGAGACGCTGTGCGCAACGTCGATTGCCGCCGACGGCCCGCCCATCTCCGTGCGCACCCAGCCCGGATGCAGCGCGATGCACGCCGAATGGCGCGATTCCAGCGCCGCCGACTTCAGCGCCGAATTGAGCGCCGCCTTGCTCGCGCGATACAGCCAGCCGGTCGTGCCGCTTGCCTCGGCGATGCTGCCCATCTTGCTCGACACGACCGCGAGCACGCCGCCGGCGGCATCGGTGAGCGGCAGGAGCACGGGAATCAGCTGCATCGGGCCGCGCACGTTGGTGTGCATCACCTGATCGAAATCCTCCGCGGCGATGGACTCGACGCCTTCCGTGCGCGGGCCGTACACGCCCGACACGACGATCGCCACGTCGAGCTTTTCTTCGTCGAGCTGCCATGCGAGCGCGGCGATCTGCTCGGGTTGCGTGACGTCGAGGGGGAAGGTTTGCGCGCCCATCGCGTCGAGCGCGGAGAGCGAGGCTTTGTCGCGGGCCGTGGCGAGCACGCGCCAGCCGTCGCGGACATATTCGCGGGCGAACTCGTGGCCGAGACCGCGCGACGCGCCGACGATCAATACCGTTTTCATGAGCGAACCATTCCGTGTGTGGGCGACCTTGCGACTATAGCGCGCGACCCGCTGTCGCGCCGCGTTCGCCGGCGTTTCGGCTATCGTTGTGCGCTTTCGAATACGTAAGACCACGAAGATGATGCATACCGATGTCGTGATCGTCGGCGCGGGGCCGGCCGGCTTGTGTCTCGCGAATGCGTTGAGCCGCACAGGTTTGTCGATCGTGCTCGTCGAGCAGCAGCGTATCGATGCGCTGGGCGAGCCCGCCTTCGACGGGCGCGAGATCGCCTTGACGCAAAAATCCGTCGCGTACCTGAAGACGCTCGGCGCGTGGGAGCGCATCGATGCGCACGCGAAATCGCAGCTTGCCGACGCGCGTGTCTTCAACGGATCGTCGCCGTTCTCGATGAAGATCGGCCACGCCTTGAGCGGGCACGCCGAACTCGGCTGGCTGGTATCGAACCATCTGATCCGGCGCGCGGCGTTCGAGGCGGTCGAGCATCTTCGCGATTCGGGCGCGGCGATTCGCGTGATGGCGTCGGAACGCGTGACCGATGTCGATACCGACGCGTGCGGCGCGCGCGTGCGGCTCGAAAGCGGCGCGACGCTCACGGCGCAACTGGTCGTGGCGGCGGACAGCCGTTTCTCCGCGACGCGCCGCATGATGGGCATCGCCGCCGAGATGCACGATTTCGGCAAGTCGATGCTCGTGTGCTGCATGACGCACGACGCGCCGCACGATCACGCAGCGTGGGAATGGTTCGGCCATCGGCAGACGCTCGCGCTTTTGCCGATGAATGCCGATCCGCAGAGCGGCGCGCATCGATCGTCGGTCGTGGTGACGCTCGGCGCGCGCGAGATCGAACAACTGAATCAGCTCGATGCCGATGCTTTCGATCGCGAGATCGAACGCCGTTTCGAACGACGCCTCGGCGCAATGTCGCTGCGCTCGACGCGGCATGTTTATCCGCTCGTGTCGGTTTATCCGAAGCGCTTCGTGGCGAAGCGTTTTGCGACGGCCGGCGATGCGGCGGTCGGCATGCATCCGGTGACGGCGCACGGGTTCAACTTCGGGCTGGCGGGCATAGAAACGTTGGCGAGTGCGATCGCGGATGCGCGCGCGGCGGGGCTGGATATCGCGAGCGATGCGCTGCTCGCGCGGTATGAGCGGGAACACAGGCAGGCGACGCGGCCGCTTTATCTGATTACGCGGTTCATCACGGAGGTGTATACGCGCGATTCGCTGCCGGCGAGGATTGCGCGCGATGCGATGCTGCGGATCGGCGAGCGATTGACGCCGTTCAAGCGCGTAGTGGCGACGTCGTTGGCGGGGTGAGTGAGATTTAGCCTATTTCGTTTGGATGACTAGGTATCTTTCGGGCGGGTTCGATAGAGTGATGGCTGTCGCAATGTCGAGAAGGAGCCGAATATGTCTGGAAAGATCGTCCAGCAAGAGTACCCTTGGAACTTAACTCCGGAGGAGTTACGCGAGATTCAGGAGCGCGCAGCCAAGGAGCGGGAAATCGAGCTCGAAGTCCGGCGCCGCATGGGGCATAAGGTCGATATCGACGAGGCCGCGTTCATCGACGCGCTTCTGAGTTTTCCAGCGGTCGACGTCGAAGATTGGATTTTCGATCGTAGTCTGGAGCGGGAGTTGATCGCAAAAGGAGCGCTGGATGTATCTCGCTGACACGAACGTCATCAGCGAGACTCGCAGGGAAGAACGTGCGAACAATGGCGTGCGCGCGTTCTTTCGTCGAAGCAGGCTCGAAGGTGAAACCGTTCATCTTTCGGTCGTCACGGTTGCGGAACTCCGGCGAGGCGTCTTTCGCCTGCGCAACAAGGGCGATGCGAAGCAGGCCGCAACGATCGAAGCCTGGACCGAAGGTGTTTTCGAGGCGTACGCCGAAAAAATCCTGCTGGTGAACGTCGAGATAGGCAGACTCTGGGGGCGGCTTCGCGTGCCGCACGCCGAGCCCGCCTTGGATAAGCTCATCGCCGCGACGGCTTTGGTTCACAACCTGACGGTCGTGACGCGCAACGAGAAGGATTTCAAGATCGCGGGCGTCAAAACGCTCAATCCGTTCGATTGAACCGGCCCGGCGTCTCCCGGGCCGCCCAAACAAAGCCTCAAACCAGCTCCACCCCCATCGCCGTAGCCTCCCCGCCACCGATACACAAACTCGCCACCCCACGCTTCAGCCCACGCGCCTTCAACGCCCCGATCAACGTAACAAGAATCCGCGCGCCCGAAGCGCCGATCGGATGCCCGAGCGCGCAAGCGCCACCATTCACATTGACCTTGTCGTGCGGCAGATCGTGCTCGCGCATCGCGGCCATCGTCACGACGGCGAACGCCTCGTTGATCTCGTAAAGATCGACATCGCCCGCGCGCCAGCCGTTCTTGTCGAACAGCTTGCGAATGGCGCCCACGGGAGCCGTGGTGAACAACGCCGGCTGCTGCGCGAACGTGCTATGCCCGACGACGCGCGCAACCGGATTCACGCCGAGCCGCGACGCCGTCGATTCCCGCATCATCACCAGCGCCGCAGCGCCGTCCGAGATCGACGACGAATTCGCCGCCGTCACCGTGCCGTCTTTCGCGAACGCCGGCTTGAGCGAGGCAATCTTTTCGATGTTGGCCTTGAACGGCTGCTCGTCGCGCTCGACGACGACATCGCCCTTCCTGCCCTGCACCGTCACCGGCGCGATCTCCCACTTGAACGAGCCGTCCTCGTTCGCCCGCTGCGCGCGCCGCAGCGATTCGATCGCGAACGCATCCTGCGATTCCCGCGAAAACGCATACGACGACGCGCATTGCTCCGCGAACGTGCCCATCAAACGGCCTTTCTCGTACGCGTCTTCGAGGCCGTCGAGGAACATGTGATCGAGCACCTGGCCATGCCCCATGCGCATGCCGCCGCGCGCTTTCGGCAGCAGATACGGCGCGTTCGTCATACTCTCCATGCCGCCCGCGACGATCACATCGACCGAGCCGGCGAGCAGCATGTCGTGCGCGAACATCGCGGCGCGCATGCCGGAGCCGCACATCTTGTTGACAGTCGTCGAGCCGGTCGAGAGCGGCAGCCCCGCGCCGAGCGCGGCCTGACGCGCGGGCGCCTGGCCTTGTCCCGCGGGCAGCACGCAGCCCATGATCGCCTCATCGATCTGCTCGGGCTTCACGCCCGCGCGTTCGATCGCCGCGGCAATCGCCGCAGCGCCGAGTTGCGGCGCGGTCAGCGCGGCGAAATCGCCCTGGAACGCGGCCATCGGCGTGCGCGCCGCCGAAACAATAACGATTGGATCTTTCTGTGTCTCACTCATGTTTCATCTCCTTGATGACGTCTCGAATGACGCCGGGAACGTCTCCCAGACGGGCCGCATCGGACGCGAGCACGTCGTTTTCCGTGGGATGCGCGCCGCCGCGCGTCAACGCGGCGATGCACGACCGGTACACCGGATCGATCTCCTCCTGGCCGCCGATCATCATGCCCATGTTGCGCAGGCGGCCGTCGTGCACGCCGTAAGTCCAGCCATGCACGGTGAGTTCTTGTCCGCGCGCCCAGGCATCGTTGACGACGGTCGTGCGGCATACGTTGATGGTCTGCTCGATCGTGTTCAGCTCGACGAGCCGGCGATGCCGCGCGTCGCCGATCGGCCAGTCTTCGAGCAGCGCGGCGTGCTTTTCGCGCACGTCCTCGACGTGACGCAGCCAGTTATCCGCGAGACCGACGCGCCGCCCGACCAGCGCCGCGCCCACGCCCGAACAGCCGTAATGGCCGACGACCATGATGTGCTTCACCTTCAGCAGATCGACGGCGAACTGGATCACCGAGAGACAGTTGAGATCCGAATGCACGACCACGTTCGCGATGTTCCGATGCACGAACACCTCGCCCGGAGGCAAGCCGATGATCTCGTTCGCCGGCACGCGCGAATCCGCGCAGCCGATCCACAAATATTCGGGCGTCTGCTGATGCGCGAGCCGCTCGAAGAATTTCGCGTCTTCGTCGAGCTTGTGCGCGACCCAGTTCTGGTTGTTCGCGAACAGATGGGCGAGGGGATTGTTGTCGTTGCTTTCGTTCATGTTCATTGAGTAATGCGGGGACGCACGCGCTCAGGCGGCGCGCGCGTCCGGTCGGCCGGGCAGCTCGAAGCGCTCCGGATAACGGATGCAGAATCGGACTTCCCGGTCATAGGGAAAGAAATCGGCGAGTTCGCCGCGCTGCAGTTGTTCCTTGTGATGCTGCCAGAGCGCGGGGTCGAAGAAATCCGCGTGATGGCGCATGAACGCCTCGCGCACGCGCGGATCGCCGAGCAAAAACGTGCCGTACGTCTCGGGGAAGATATCGTGCGGCCCGACGGTATACCACGGTTCGCCGGACATCTCGTCTTCCTCGAAGCGCGGCGGCGGGACGCGGCGCACGTTGCAATCGGTCAGGTACTCGATTTCGTCGTAGTCGTAGAACACCACGCGGCCGTGGCGTGTCACGCCGAAGTTCTTGTACAGCATGTCGCCGGGAAAGATGTTCGCCTGAATCAGCTGCTTGATCGCATCGCCATACTCTTTGATGCCGTGATCGATTTCGTCGGCGCTCGCGTTTTGCAGAAACAGATTGAGCGGCAGCAAGCGGCGCTCGATATACACGTGCCCGATGACGAGATTCTCGCCTTCGTATTCGATCATCGAAGGCGCTTCGTTTTCGAGTTCGCGGATGAGCGCGTCGTCGAGACGCGCGACGGGCAGCGCGACGCTCGAATATTCGAGCGTATCGGCCATGCGGCCCAGCCGGTCATGCCGCTTCACGAGCTGATACTTGTCCTGGATCTTCTGGCGCGTGGTTTCCTTCGGCGGCGGAAATGCGTCCTTGATGAGCTTGAACACATACGGAAACGAAGGCAGCGTGAAGACGATCATCACGAGGCCCTTGATGCCCGGCGCCACGATGAACTTATCGCTCGAATGCGACAGATGATGCAGCAGGTCGCGATAGAAATCGTTCTTGCCCTGCTTCTGCAAACCCACCGACGTATAGATCTCCGCCTTCGGCTTGCGCGGCATGATGGTGGCGAGGAACTGCACGAACGCCGACGGCACTTCCATGTCGACGAGAAAATACGAGTGCGAGAAGCTGAAGATGATGAGCACCTGCTCGCGCGTCAGCAGCACGGTATCGAGCGCGAGCAGGCCGGGCGACGTGTGCCGGATCGCGATGGCGAAAGGCAGGAGCGCATCGCCGTTGATGATGCGCCCGACGACATACGCCGCCTTGTTGCGAAAGAACAGCGACGACAGCACGTGAATCTGAAAATTCGGCGCGGGCGTGAGATTGCCGAACTCGTCCTGCAGCGCCTGCATCACGCATTGCACGTCGCGCGGCAAATCCTCGAAATGCGGCTCCAGCTGAAAATTGGTGACGATGCGTTCCAGCGTCGCGGCGAGGCCGTCGCGCTCCGGGTAATACGCGCGATACGTGGGCTTCGCGGCGGGCTCGTCGTTCTCGATGTATTCGGTCGAGATCGCCGGCCGCACGAAAATGAAATCGTTGTTGAAATACGAACGATGCAGGATCTTGCAGCACACCGAGTTGAAGAACGTTTCGGCGCATTCCGGCTGGCGGTGCGTCGTCAGCAAGCCGATGTAATGCAGCTTGATCTGCTGCCAGACGTCGTCGTCGATATTCTCGGCGTCGTATTCGTCTTCGAGCAGCGCCACGCACTCCGCGACGCGATCGTCATACGACGTGATGCGGTCGCGCGCAAGCTGCTGCACCGCATGCCATTGTGCGCGCTCGAACAGCGTCTTCGCCTCGATCGCGGCCTCGCGGAACACGCGGTAGTGGTGCTCGAAGCCTTCGAGTATCGTCTTCGCGACATCGAAGCCGATTTGCGACGAGAGCAGCTTGGGAAAGTGATTCATGTCGTCGGCCCTGCGCTTCGTAACGGCGTCGGATCACGCGGCTTTCGGCTTGCGCGTGCGCTTGTCGGCGCCCGAAGCGAGCAGCGCGCGGCCCTGTTCCTCGTAGGCGGCGAGCTCGGCGAGCGTCGTGTTCAGGTCTTCGAGCTGGCGCGTCAGCACTTCGCGATGCGCGGCGATCGTATCGACGAACGCCTGAAGCTGCGTCGCGGTGCCGGTGGGCGAATCGTAGAGATCGAGCAGCGTGCGAATCTCCGACAGCGTGAAGCCCAGGCGCTTGCCGCGCAGCGTGAGCTTCAGGCGCGTGCGGTCGCGCGGCGAATACACGCGCCGCAGGCCGTTCGAGCCTTCGCGTTTCGGCGCGAGCAGGCCCTGATCTTCGTAAAAGCGAATCGCCCGCGGCGTGATGTCGAATTCGCGCGCCAGTTCGGTGATCGTATAGTGCGTCGGTTGAGTCATCGCGGGCGGACAGCGCAAAAACGCGCGCAACGTTAGAATGGACGTTTACGTTATCGTCAACTTAGCCAAATTGCAACGCGGCGCAAACCCGGAGACGGCACCGAATGAACGCACTCGAACACCAGCTCGACTATGTTTTCGCCGATGCATTGCCCGAATCCGGCGGCGTCAGGGAAGTGGCGCCGGGCGTGTTCTGGCTGCGCATGCCCCTGCCGTTCGCGCTCGATCACATCAATCTCTGGCTGCTGCGCGATGAAATCGACGGTGAAAAGGGCTGGACCATCGTCGATTGCGGCATTTCGAGCGACAGCATCCGCGCGAACTGGGAGCGCGTGTTCGATACCGCGCTCGACAGCTTGCCGGTGCTGCGCGTGATCGTCACGCATTGCCATCCGGATCATCTCGGGCTGGCGGACTGGCTGTGCAAGGGCGGCGACAAGGCGCGCTGGAACGTGCGCCTGTGGATTTCGCTCGGCGAATACGCGATGGGCCGCGTGATGGCAGCGGGCGACGGCTCCAACGCGGGCGGCGCGCGCGCGGCGGCGCATTTCGCGGCGCACGGTCTGACGGACGAAGCCTCGCTCGATGCTTTGCGCGGCCGGGACAGCTACTATCCGACGCTCGTGCCGTCGATTCCGGCGGAATACCGGCGTATCCGCAACGGCGATGTCATCAGGATCGGCGCGCGCGAATGGGAAGTGGTGACGGGCTACGGACACTCACCCGAACACACCGCGCTGTTCTCTGCCGCGGACAAACTGCTGATTTCCGGCGACATGGTCTTGCCGCGCATCTCGACGAACGTCTCCGTGTTCGCGGTCGAGCCGGAAGGCAATCCGCTCGCGCTCTATCTGGAATCGCTCGGCCGCTACGAAACGATGCCCGCCGATACGCTCGCGCTGCCCTCGCACGGCAAGCCGTTTCGCGGCGTCGCGACGCGCATCGGGCAATTGCGGGAGCATCATCGCGCGCGGCTGGCGGAAGTGCGCGAGGCGTGCGCGCAGCAACCGTGCAGCGCCGCCGATATCGTGCCGATCATGTTCAAGCGCAAGCTCGACATTCATCAGATGACGTTCGCGCTCGGCGAAGCGCTCGCGCATCTGAATCTGCTCTGGCTCGATGGAACCCTCAAGCGCAAGACCGGCGATGACGGCGTGATCCGCTTCTCGCCGGCCTGATCCTCACTGCACCGACACGCCGCCGAAGTTCACGCGCCCGAACGGACTCACGCTATAGCCGCTGACGTTCGCGCGCGTAAGCGCGGCCGCAGTCGGATACACGAGCGGAATCCACAGCGCCTGATCGTGGATGATCTTCTGCGCGTCGACATACGCTTTCGTGCGTTGGGCGACATCCGCGGTGGCCTTGCCGTCGGCAATGAGCTTGTCGAGCTGCGGATCGCAAAAGCGCGCGAAGTTGATGCCCGACTTCACGGCATTGCAACTGAAGAGCGGCGACATGTAGTTGTCCGGGTCGCCGTTGTCCCCGGCCCAGCCCATGAACAGCATGTCGTGCTGGCCTTGCTTCGCCTCTTTGATCAGTTCACCCCATTCGATGATCTTCACCTGCGCCTTCACGCCGATCTTCGCGAGATCGGCCTGCAGCAACTCCGCGCCGGCCTTCGGATTGGGATTGAGCACGCTGCCGTTCGGACGCACCCAGATGGTCGTGTCGAAGCCATTCGGAAAGCCCGCGTCGGCGAGCAGCTTCTTCGCGTCATTCGCGGAATATTTGTACGCCGCGATGTTCTTGTCGTAGCTCCAGGTATTCGGCGGGTACGGATTCACGGCGGCCGTGCCCGTGTTGTCGAACACGGTCTTCATATACGTCGTGCGATCGAACGCCATGTTGATCGCCTGACGCACCTTCGGATTGTCGAGCGGCTTCTTTTGCGTGTTGAGCGCGACGAACGCCGTCATGAACGCGGGCGCTTCGCTGACTTTCAGCGACGTGTCCTTCTTCGCGTCGATGACGTCCTGCGGCTTGGGCGACAGCGCGATCTGGCATTCGCCGGCCTTGATCTTCTGCGCGCGCACGGCGGCATCGGGCGTGATCGCGTAGATCAGGCGATCGACTTTCGGTTTCGTGCCCCAGTACGACGGATTGACGTCGTAGCGAATGATCGAATCCTTCGTGTAGCTTTTGAGCACGAACGGGCCGGTGCCGATCGGCTTGCTGTTCAGATCGGTTTGCTGGTTCGCCTTCAGCAGCTTGTCCGCGTATTCCGCTGAGTAGATCGATGCGAAGCCCATCGTGAGGATCGGCACGAAGGTCGCGTTCGGCTCGTTGAGCTCGAATTTCACGGTGCGGTCGTCGACTTTCGTCACGGCCTTGATGAGCTTCACGAGGCCCATCGACTGCGCGTGCGGAAAACCGCTCGCGCCCGCGATCTTGTGCCACGGATTGCTGTCGGACAGCATGCGATCGAACGTGAAGACGACATCGTCGGCGGAAAGCGGTCGCGTCGGCTTGAAGTAATCGGTCGTCTGGAACTGAACGTTCGGACGCAGATGGAAGGTGTAAGTCAGGCCGTCGGCGCTCACGTCCCACTTCTCGGCGAGCGAGGGCGCGACTTTCTTCGCGGCTTCGTCGTAGGAGACGAGCGTGTTGAAGACGACGTCCGCGGAGGCGTTCGTCGTCACGAGCGAATTGAACTGCACGACATCGAAACCGTCCGGGCTCGATTCGGTGCAGACCGTGAGCGGCTTGGACATCGCCAGCATCGGCGCGGCGAGGCATGCAAGCGCCGTCGCCGTGGCGAGAATTTTCAAACGCATGAGATCTCCCGTGATCTTCATTCTTGTTCGTGGATAAAGTGGCGCATGCGCAGCAAGCGGCGCGCCCGGCGCGGCTAGGGTAGCGAATGCATCCGTCCGCGACAACGATTCGATCGGCATACGCTTATGCGACGCGCGAATCGCACGCGCGCGGCTTGCCGAAACGAGGCGCATCGGGCTAAACTTGCGCCGTCTTTGGGGAGTAGCCTTCCTTCGCGTGCGAAGGAGAACGCGTCAACATCCTCGGCTCTGCTGCCGTGGCGCGTTCGACCGGACCGGTTTGGCGAGACCATCGATGCGCAACGTCGTTCTTGGCCGGACGGCGCGTGGCGCATCGTGGTTCGCTCGACGTCCGGCCGTGGAATCATCCGTGTCCCCACAACTACAACATTCCTGTCGTTCGCGCACGCTTGCGCGCCCATCGTTTTTTTCGATGCGAGGCGCCGCATGACGATGCTCTTTATCGAACTCGCGCTCATGCTCGTGATCATTCTGATCGCGTCGGAGCTTTTCACGAACGCGCTCGAACATCTCGGCGAGCGGCTCGGCATATCCGAAGGCGTGACCGGATCGCTGTTCGCGGCGGTCGGCACGGCCTTGCCGGAGACGACCGTGCCGATCATCGCGTTGCTCGGCGGCACGCCCAGCCGTGCGGTCAACGAGGAGATCGGCGTCGGCGCGATCCTCGGCGCGCCGCTCATGCTCGCCACGCTTTCCACCTGCCTGATGACGGTCGCGATTCTCAAGTCGCGCGGTTTGCGCGGCCGGATCATGCCGGAGCGCAGCGGCTTCGTGCGCGATCTCAACTTTTTCCTGATCGCGTTTCTGATCGCCTGCGCCGCGATGTTCGTGCCGCATCATGCGTGGCAGGTGCGCGCGATGTTTGCGGTCGGCCTCGTCGCGCTTTACGTCGTGTATGTGATCGCGACGTTCAGGGCGTCGGCGCAGCTCGTCGAGGGCGGGCACGGCACGGAAGCGCCCGAGGCGCTGTTTGCGTCGCGGCTCGGATTGCGGACGTCGTTCGGCTCGATCATGTTGCAGTTCGTGGTGGGTATCGCGCTGCTCGTGGGCGGCGCGAAGGGCTTCATTCACGGGGTCGAGGGCGTGTCGCAGGCGCTGGGCATTTCGGCGCTGTTGCTGTCGCTCATCATCATTCCGATAGCGACCGAGCTGCCGGAGAAGGTGAACAGCATTCTCTGGGCGCGGCGCGGCAAGGACACGCTCGCATTCGGCAACATTACCGGCGCGATGGTCTTTCAAGGGACGCTGCTGCCGGCGATCGGCATCATGCTGACGCCGTGGGAGCCGCGGGTCGAAGTCTTGACCGGCGTGCTGATCACGTTGGCGGCGGCGGCGTGGCTCAGGTGCAATGCGAAGGCGAATGGGGTTGTGTTGTGGGCGCTGCTCGGCAATGGCGTGCTGTACTGCGCGTATCTCGTGCTGACCCTGACGCGCTAAAACCGCGCTGAAAGCCGGAAAGAAGAATGCCCGTCGAAACGGGCATTGAGAGCGAAGCAGCGCGCCGACAGATCGGCGCGTTGTTGTTCTTTGCTGGTTTATCGGCGCGGAAAAAGAAAACTTTAGACACGCGCCGCATGATCTCGCCTTGGGCTTCCGCAGGCAGCGTCATTTGCCGAAACTGGGGCGGTTTCCCGCCTTATCTCCGCGCTTTGAAACCGCGCCGCTGATCGGATAATTCGCCCGATACCGGCAATGCTGCCGCTCAATGAACTCAGCAAGGCCGTGCGACGACTCGCGCGGACGCTCCGGGTAACTCAAGCACACCATGAACAGCCTCGATCTGCCGCGCGCGGAAGCCGCGACGCCTGAACAACAATTCCAGCAGGATGTCGTCGTCATTCTGGAAGCGGCGCAACAGCACCGCCAGAACGGCGAATTCAGCGACGCCGAAACGCTTTACCAGACGATCCTCGAAGCGGTGCCCGGCCAGCCGGACACGAGCTTTCATCTCGGGACGCTGTACATCGAGACGAGAAATCCCTCCAAGGCATTGCCGCATTTCGAAGCCTGCATCGGCGCGATGCCGCAGAACAGTCACTACTGGTTCGCCTATATCAATGCGCTGATCGAGGACAAGCAGGACAAGGCGGCATGGATCGCGTTCGAAATCGGCCAGAAGCACGGGCTGAGCGGGCCGATGGCCGAGCATCTGATTCAACGAATGACGGGCGCGCCCGTTCTCACGCTGGCGCGCGCCGCGCAGCCGGCGAGCGCGCCGGTCACGGAATCGAAGCCGAACAAGGCGGGCATGAAGGGCGTGCGCCGCCCGTCGTCGCAGGATATCAATCGCTTTACGCAGGCTTTCAACAAGGGCGCTTTCAAGGATGCGGTCAAGATCGCGCAGACGCTGACGCAGCGTTATGCGCTGGACGGGGCGAGCTGGCGCTGTCTGGGCGTAGCGCTCAATCGCGATGGCCGGCATGCCGATTCGGTCGCGCCGCTGCGCAAGTCCGTCGAACTGATTCCGGACGATATTCAGACGCGCGTCCTGCTCGCCGATACGCTCGTCGTGTTGCAACAGCACGCCGCGGCGGAAGTGGAATGCCGCTCCATCATCGAAGCGCGAGCGGACGTTGCCGAAGCGCACCGTCTTCTGGGCATCGCGCTGGCGGGCACCGGCAAATTCGAAGAAGCCGCGGCGTCCTGCCGGCGGGCCATCGAGCTGGCGCCGACTTCGCCCGCGACGCACGGCACGCTCGGCATGCTGATGCTCGAAGCGGGCCGAATGACCGAAGCGGCCGAGTGCCTGCGCAATGCCGTCGATCTGAACGCCGACGACGTCGCGTCTCACAGCAATCTCTTGTTCAGCCTGGTGCATCGGATCGATATCGATCAGAAGTCGCTGTACATGGAGCATCTTAAATTCGCGGAGCGCCATGAGGCATCGATCGAAAGAGTGCCGCTGAACCCGAATATCGACCGGTCGACGGACCGGACATTGCGGATCGGTTTCGTCTCGGGCGACCTCTTCAATCACGCGGTCACGTCTTACGTGCTGCCCGTGTTGAAGAGCCTGGCGAACGATCCGAGCCTCCAAATTGTCGTCTATCAGAATCACACCGTCGAGGACGCGCACACTCAGCGCCTGCAAAGCTGCGCGTCGCAATGGCGCCGTGTGGCGAGACTGTCCGACGATCGGCTCGCGAGCACCATTCAGGCGGACGGCATCGATATTCTGGTCGATCTGTCGGGTCACACCGGCCGCAACCGCTTGCTCACCTTTGTGCGCAAGCCCGCGCCCGTGCAGGCGACGTGGATCGGTTATCCGGCTACGACCGGACTCGCGGCAATGGACTATTACTTCGCCGACCGTTTCTGCGCACCGTTCGAACTCGCCTCCGAGCAGTTCCGCGAAGCGCTCGTGCATCTCCCTGCGATCGCGCCTTTCATCGCGCCGGAAAACTGCCCGCCGGTCAATATCCTGCCTGCGTTGCATAACGGCTACGTGACCTTCGGCAGCTTCAACCGGATCAACAAGGTGCGCCCCGAAGTCATCGCGCTGTGGGCGAAGATTCTGCACGCCATGCCGTCATCGAAAATGCTGATCGGCGCCATTCGCAGGGAAGGCGACCGAAGCGACGAGGCGCACTACGCGGACCAATTCGCGAAGCAAGGCATTTCGCGAGACCGGCTGATGTTCGTGCCGCGTTCGGCGACGGCGGTTTATCTTCAGCAGCACCATCAAGTCGATCTGTGTCTGGACGCCTTCCCGTTCTCCGCATCGACCACGACGCTCAACGCACTCTGGATGGGCGTGCCGACCCTCACGATGGCCGGCAATTCGCTCGTCAGCCGCGGCGCGACGACCTGGCTGTCTCACGTCGGTCTCGAGTCTTTCGTCACGAAGGACAAGGATGATTTCGTGCAGTCGGCGTTGTCCATCGTCAGCGATCTTCCTGCGCTGAACGAACTGCGCCTTGGGCTGCGCGAGCGCTGCATTCAGTCGGCGGCTTTCCAGCCGGATGTGGTTGCGCAAGGCGTCGCGCGCGCGTTCAGAACCATGTGGCAACGCTGGTGCGAGGGGCAGCCGGTCTCGCATATCGATGTCTCGACGGCGCCCGGCGCGTGATGGTTTGAATCAATAAGAAAGGCCGTTCTCGTGGTAGAGAGAACGGCCTTACTCTTTGCAAATGCCGTTCAGCTAATCCGAACGGCATTTCACGAATGGCTAGTCTTGCCCGCGCTGATAGAAACGCTGCTCGACCGGCACATAGAATTCGTCGAGCGATTCCGGCACGCGAGCGTTGAAACCCAGCACCTGACGCATCCAGCCATTGCACGTGTCGATATTCGAATAACCGAACTGCCGCGCGTAATCGAGCTGCGGCTTGAAGAACGGGCTCGTGAAGGTGAGCGTCAGCGCCCGTCGCGGAAGATGCGTCACATTGCGTCCCGTGGCGTGCCACAGACGCGAATCGAACATGAGAACCGAACCGCGCGGGCCCGTGGCGCGCGACGATTCCTTGTAGAACGATTCGTCGTCCGGCTTCTCCTGCACATTCTGCGAGTGCGACAGAAGATGGGTCGCGCCGTTTTCCGGCGTGAAGTCGTCGAGCATCACGAGAATATTCAGCATGAAACGGCGGTGATCCGAACCGAAGCGAATGTCGCGATGAACCTGGTGCACATACGAGCGGGAATCGTGTTCGTTGACCACCCCGCCGTATGAGTTGAGGATGAAGTTGCCGCCGAAGTACTGCTTCAGAATCGGCTCGACGACGGAAAGCGCGTCGAGCAGGCCGACATAGCATTCATCGTCCATCAACAGGTGATGCAGCGTGCCGGTGGTGTTGTCGAGCACACCGTTGCGCTGCCTGATCTGGTTGCGCCGCTCGAGCGACGAAGGCAGCGCCGCCACCAGCGAATCGATCAAGTCTGCGCGAACGATGTTCGGCAGGACTGCCCAGCCTTGCGCGGCAAGGGCAGTATCCACTTCATTGATATTCATTGTTTAATCGCCAACGGGCGCGGAAGATGGCTCGGCGAAGTCGGTGGAAAGCAGAGCCATTGAAACGACATTGAGGTACTGGCCGTCTTTGAAAACAGCCTGTCTGTGCAGGCCTTCGGTGCGAAAGCCCAGCTTCTCGTAGAGGGCGATTGCGCGCGCATTGCCTTCCAGCACGTCCAGAGAAACGCGATGCAGATTGAGGTCGGTGAACGCATGCGCGAGTATCGAGCGCGCCGCGGCTTCGCCCATTCCCCGGCCGCGCGCGGATTCCGCGCCGATCTGTATCGAAAATTCGGCGCTTCGGTTGAGCCAGTCGATGCCAAGCAGATACGTCACACCGATGAGCGCGCCCGAACTCGCCATGCAGACGGCGAGCCGCACGTTATTGGCGCGCGAGCCGAGGTAAGCGTCGAACCATTTGTCGTCGATTTCACGGCCGACATGACGGAAGTTTCCGCCAAGAAGACTCACGAGCGACCGGTCGGCGCGCCACGCATTAATGGTGGAAAGGTCGCCGCGCTCCAGTTCTCGCAGGAAGATACCGTCTTTGCTCATGTGAGCTGCTCCAGAACACGTTGCACGATCGGCTCAAGGTCGCGAGGCGTGAGCCTTTGATCGCAAGGCAAAAAGATCGCGGATGCGGCAATGGCGCGTTCGAATTCGGGCGCGTCTTTCGCTTCCGCGACATCGGGCCAATACGTGGGCGTGTAGATGCGCTGTTGCCGCAAGCGATCGCGCAATGCGGCCGGCGCGCCAAAGAAGGGGTAGCAAAGCGGAACAGCCCGCTCGCGCTCGAAGTGCAGCGCGGAGCGATTGTGCGTGTGCAGCCGCTCGTGCAGATAGTTGAAATTCGCGACGCGCCGCGAACGCACAGCATCGAAATCGATGCCGCCGAGCATGCGCTGCGTGAGATCCGACATGCGCAGCGGCTCCTGATTCTTCAGGCTTTCTTCGGCGGCGGCGTAGGCGGCGTAGCCAGCCTCGGCATCGTCCGCGATACGGCGCAGAAGGTGCTCACAGCGTTGTATCGATGATCGATCGCTCGCCTCGGGCATGTCGATGCGCTCGCGCGTCACGAGCAGGCCGCCGTCGGGCACGCCGACGAATTTGCGCGGCGAGTAGATCGTCGCGAGGCAATCGCGAGGCTGCGCGAATAACGCCTGTGCGTTGTCGATCACGACGCGGTCGCGCGGAAAGCGGTCGAGCACGTCGTCGACCTGACGATCGCAGAGCCCGAAATAATTCACGTAGACGATCCATTCGCCTGGCGCCAGATCGACGGATTGCGGGCGCATGTTCCGATCGATCGCGTACCGTTTCACCGGTATGCGCGCCATGCGCAGCGGCTCCAGCATCGCGTCGCACATGAACCAGGGCATCCATACGGCTTTCGGACGCAGCGAACGCACGAGCGCGAGAAACGCGGCGCGCGACGACTGAAACCGCAGCGCGTTGTCATGGAGGAAGGATCGGGCCGGCGGCAGTTCCAGTTCGAAATATCCGCCAACCGCGCGCGGCATCGGAGCGGCGTTCACGAACGAGCCTCTACCGAAAGCATGGCTCTGACCCGGTCTTTGCTATTGAACATGAGGACATCGAGAATGGACAAGCCAGGCTGAAACGCATGATCGAACTGCGCATACGCGCTCAGATTCGGTTCGACGAACGCCAGTTCGACGCCGTTCGAGCGGAACGTGGCGTCATCGTAAAGATCGCGGCCGCCCGGGAGATTCACATAAATCCCGGCGCGCTCCTTCGCGCAAATATCCAGCACCCGATTCACGCCCTTGAGTTCCGAGTTGCCGAACTGCGTCGAGCTGGGGACGAACGCCGTATCGATATCGAGGTAGTGACAGACATCGACGACCGATCGCGAAGCAAGCGCCGAAATCTGCGCGACAGGCGCCGAGAGGCACTGCTCGATCAACGCGCTGACGGCCGCATAATGCGGCGCTTTCGCATACGCGTGCCGGATCGATTCGAGCATCTTGCGCAGCCAGATTTCTCGCGGCTGCACGGCAATGTCCCTGATCTTCAGCGACGGACTCGCGCCCGACAGCGGCACGGTCACATAACGGTTGCGCTCGCCGTCGAGCACGCGATTACGGTTGATCCAGCCGTTCTTGATGAAGTTGACGTCGTCATAGAAAACGAAGCGGTCGACGGCGGCCACGAGCTGAAAATAGCCGATATACGGGAAAAAATAAGGCTGCATGATAGCCAGCCTCATGATCAGCAATCCTTGATGATATCGACGATTCTGCCGATGTTGGCATCGGACAGTCCGGGGTAGATCGGCAGGCACAGCACGCTTGAAGACGCCTTTGCCGCGACCGGCAGATTGTCGCGATGCGCGGACGGCAGGCCGCGATACATCGGGAAATCCGAGATCAGCGGGTAGAAGTAGCGGCGAACCATGACTTCGCGGTCGCGGAACTTCTGATACAGCGCGTCGCGCGTCAGCGGGAAGCCGGACTCGACCAGAATCGGGAAATAGGAATAGTTGGAGACGGCTTCGCCGGCATCGCCGAGGCATCGAATGCCGGGCACGCCGCTCAGCAGTTCGCGATAACTCGCGTCGATGCGCTTGCGCGCGGCCAGCGCCTCATCGATATATTGAAGCTGCAGCAGCCCGAACGCCGCATTCACCTCGCTCATCTTGCCGTTGATGCCGGGCGCCACGACCGTGACTTCATCCACGAAGCCGAAGTTCTTGAGATGGTCGATGCGCTGCTTCGTCTTGGCGTCGGGGCATACGATCGCGCCGCCTTCGAACGTGTTGAAGACCTTCGTCGCATGGAAGCTGAGAACGGCCATGTCGCCGTATTGCAACACGCTGCCGGCGTCGGTCTGCACGCCGAATGCGTGCGCCGAGTCGTAGATCACTTTCAGGTTGTAGTTGTCGGCGATCTTTTGAATCGCCTCCACGTCGCACGGGTGTCCATAACAATGCACCGGCATGATGGCCGTGGTCTGCGGCGTGATCGCTTCTTCGATGCGCTTCGGATCGAGGTTCAGGGTCTTCGGATCGATATCGACGAAAACCGGCTTGATGCCGTTCCAGAGCAGGGAATGCGCGGTCGCGACGAACGAATACGGCGTCGTGATGACTTCGCCGGTGATGCGGTGCGCCTGCAGCGCCGTGACGAGCGCGAGCGTGCCGTTCGCAAACAGCGAGAGATATTTCACGCCGAGATAGTCGCACAGCGCTTTCTCGAGCTGCTGATGAAACGGCCCGCCGTTGGTCAGCACCTTGCTCGACCAGATTTCCTCCAGATACGGAAGGAACTCGTTGAGCGGCGGAAGATGCGGCTGGGTGACGTACAGACGCTCATCAACCAACTCGGCGACGGATTCAAAGGGAAGGCTGGCGGTCATGATAGGTGGGCTCACGCTTCTGCAATTGATCAGAATTATGAGATGCATCCCGCGTGTCCAATGCGGCGATGTGGCGGCCAAATACCCGCCAATTCAAGGCTTGCGGCGCGGTGTGAAGACGAGCGGGGGAGCGAATGAAAACGGGCCGCCGAAAGGCAGCCCGAGAGGGAAGAAGTGCAACGGGGCCGGCGCTCCGGCCCGTTCAGGCGCGGGTCAGAACCGCGCGGCCTGCTGATATCGCCCGGCGGCGTGAGCCTGATCCATCGCGCGCCGATAGCCCGTTCCGAGCAGCGATTGCGCGGCTTCCGCGCGGCCCGTCATCGATTCGATGCTAGCCTGAATCCGGCGGATGACGGCGAGCGCCTCCGCCGACTGATTCTTTTCGATCGCCATGACGAGCGGCGTGCGCGCCTGCGCGAGCTCGGCGGCCTTCAGCCAGTCCTGCGCGCCGACCGCCGCTTCCACGGCCTCCGTGAGCGCCCAGGCGCGCTGAACGATTTCATGCTGTTCCATGAGTCCTCTTCCTTACGACTTGTTGGTGGCCAGCGCGCCCGCGCTGTTCGTGCCGCCGAAGAGCGCGGTCAGATAGCTCGCCTGCGTCGCCATCTGCGACATCAGCGTGTTGAGCGCCGTGAACTGATCGTTGTACTGCGTCGTCAGTTGCTGCGTGTACGTGGTCAGCGCCGTCTGCTGATCGCCGATGCTGGTGAGGTCCTTGTTGAGCGCCGTCGTGCGGGCGTCAATGAGACCGCCCGTCGCGAGAAACGACGTCAGGCTGTTGTTCAGTTGCGCGGCCACGCCGTCGGTCGTGTTGAACAGCGAAGCCACCGCGTTGGTATTGCTGGTGAGGGCGTCGGTCAGCGCGTCTTCGTCGGTCTTCAGCGTGCCGTCCGGTTGCAGCGCAATGCCGATCGACGCGAGATTCACCTTGTTCGCGCCGCTGCCGATGCCCTTGCTGACCGTGCTCGAGATCGTGTTCTTGATCGTGTTCATCATCGAGTCGCCGAGCAGCGCGCCTTGCGAGGTGGCCGTCGCATCGAACGACGTGAGCGACGCCGCCGTGGTGATGAAATTGTTGTACGCCGTGACGAACGCTTCGATCGTGGTCTTCTGGCCGGTCACGTCCTGACCGATGGTCAGCGTTTGCGTGGTGCCGACCGAATCCGCGGTGAGCGTCATGTCGATGCCGGTGATCGAGCCTTTGATCGTGTTCGATGCGCTCGACACCGGCGTGCCCGCGACCGTCAGATGCGCGTCCACGCCCGCCGCCGACTGCGCCCAGCCATTCGCGCCGTCGATGATCGTATGTTCCGGCACCGCGATGGTGTTCAGCGGGTTGTTCGGATCGACATCCGTCGTCGTGGTCGAGGAGTGAACCGCGAGCTTGTTGATGGGCGAGCTGCCCGAACTCGCGTCCGGCGCGACATCCACGTTGATGGCGTTGTCGAGTCCCGTCGACGCGGAGCGCAGCACGAGGTGCGCGCCGTCCGTGCCGGTGACGATCGTCGCCGTGACGCCCGGGTTGTCGGACGCCGAATTGATCGCCGACGCGATGCCCGAAAGCGTGTTGTTGCTGTCGTCGAGCGTGATCGTGCTCGACTTGTCGCCGACCTTGATGGTCATCGTTCCCGAGCCGAGCTTGTCCGTCGTCGAAAAGACGCCGGAAGTCAGCGATTGCGCCGACGCGACGTTCGTCACGTTGACCGCATAGCTGCCCGCCACGGCGCCCTTGCCGGCGGTGGCGGTTAAGCCCTTGCCGTTCGTGGTCGCGGTGAAGGCGGACATCGTCGTGCCGTCGGCGAGTTTCGAGAGCGAGCTCTGCAGGAGCGAGAGCACGGATTTGAGCGAGCCGACCGCGGTGAGCTGCGTGGTGTCGGCCGTTTTCTTGGTGTTGAGCGCGTCGACCTGACCGGCGACCTTCGCATTGACGAGCGCCGAGACGAGCGAGTTCACGTCCACCGTCGAGTTGGTCGAACCGCTGATGATCGACTGCGCGGCCTGCTGCAGGGCGCTGTTCGGATCGACAGCGGCGCCCGATGAGGAGGTCGTGGCTACGGTGGTCATGTGTACTCCGTTCGTTTCGTCTGGCGATCGTCAGAAATTGGGCGGAAAACGCAGGTTTTCCGAAAACGCGAACCGGGAGACGAGCTCCCGGTGCGCTGACTTGCTTCTTTGCCGCGATGTTTCTTGATGCCCGGCGCGCGTTCCGCTGGGTTCGCGCGCCGGCTACTGCACGTGCGTCGTGGCTTAGCCGAGGAGCTTCAGCACTTGCTGCGGCATCGAGTTCGCTTGCGCCAGAACCGAGATACCCGCTTGTTGCAGCACTTGCGCCTTGCTCAGATTCGCCGTTTCCTGCGCGAAGTTCGCATCCATGATCTGCGACTGAGCCGACGACAGGTTCGTCGCCTGCGCCGACTGAGCCGACGCGACCGACGAGAAGCGGTTTTGCGTTGCGCCGAGGCTTGCTTGCAGCGTGTTGATCGTGGCGAGTGCGTTATCGACCGAGTAGATCGCCGCTGCCGCGCCGCCGGTTGCCGACACGTCGATGGCGTTGACGGAAGGCACGTTCGACGCCGTGTTCAGCGAAGCCAGTTCCGTAACTTGCGCGCCCGTCGTCGGAGCCGTACCGCCGCTGAACGCCGCGCCCTTGAGCGTGAAACCGCCAGCCGTTGCCGCCGTGAACAGATTCGTGCCGGTGAACGCTGCGCCGGTGTTGTCCTCGTAGGTGAAGCCGCCGCTGCCGTCGGCCTTGACCGTCACCGAGGTGATGGTCGCGCCGGTGGACGTGTACGCGCCGCTCGAATCCAGCGACAGACCGTCGATGGTGCCGAGCGTGGCGCCCTTGCCCGGGGTGCCGATCGCGCCTGCCGAGACGTTGGCCGTCGACAGATCGACAGAAATGCTCTGACCGACGTTCGCGCCGACCTGGAACGACAGGCTGCCAGCCGAGCCGTCGAGCAGGCTCTTGCCGTTGAACGTCGTTTGCGAGGAAACGCGGTTGATTTCGCTGATACGCTGGCTCACTTCCTGTTGCAGCGCGGACTGGTCCGACGCCGACAGCGAGCCGCTCGAAGCCTGCACGGCCAACTGACGAATACGTTGCAGATTGTCAGCGATTTGCGACAGGCCGCTGTTTGCCGTCTGAACGAGCGACACGCCGTCGTTCGCGTTCGACACGCCTTGATTCAGACCGTTGATCTGAGCCGTCATGCGGGTGGCGATGGCCAGGCCGGCTGCGTCGTCCGCGCCGCTGTTGACACGCTTGCCCGACGACAGGCGGGTGATGGCCGACGACAGTGCGTTTTGCGTGCCGTTGAGGTTCTGCTGGGCAACCAGCGAGTTGATGTTGCTATTGATACCGATCATTTTTTGCTCTCCTGGGAGACTTTGTCTGGCTTAGGCTTTGGCACCGAGTGTTGCCTGGCGGTCCTGCGCTCGGTGATAGCCGGCCGCCTACTTGTGGTTATCGGGCCCCTCGAAAAAAACTTAAGGCCTTCGCAAACGATTTGTGTAATGAATAACTTCGTAAGCCTTCGCTGCCCCGGCCGGCAAGGCTCGCGTTTCGCGCGTATGCTTTCCGGTCCGTTCTTTCGCGCACCCGGAGCACCCATGCAGACACGCAATATCGGCACATCGGACCTGAAAGTTGCGCCGCTCGTCTTCGGCGGCAACGTGTTCGGCTGGACCGCCGACGAGCGCACGTCGTTCTCGATCCTCGACGCGTTCGTCGATCACGGCCTCGATTTCATCGACACCGCAGACGTGTATTCCGCCTGGGTCGACGGGCATCGGGGCGGCGAATCGGAGACGATCATCGGCAAGTGGTTCAGGGACAGCGGCAAGCGGCACAAGGTCGTGCTCGCGACCAAGGTGGGCAAGCTCTCCACGCGCGCGGGCCTCACCGCGGCGAATATCGCGGCGGCGGTGGACGACTCGCTGCGGCGCCTCAAGACCGATTACATCGACGTCTACTTCTCCCATTACGACGACGCGAACACGCCGCTCGACGAAACCCTCGGCGCATATCAGAAGCTCGTGCAGGCGGGAAAGGTGAGAGTGATCGGCGCATCGAACTACACGGGCGAGCGGCTCGGCGACGCGTTGAAGATCGCGAAGGATTCGGGCCTGCCGGCGTATCAGATCCTTCAGCCGGAATACAACCTCTACGATCGCGAAGGCTACGAAACCGATCTCGAACCCGTGGCCGCGCAGCACGGGATTGCCGTCGTGCCGTATTACGCGCTTGCGAGCGGTTTCTTGTCGGGCAAGTACCGGTCGAAGGCGGATACGCAGCACAAGGCGCGCGGCTCGCGCGTCGAGAAGTATCTGAACCCGCGTGGTTTGAAGATTCTCGACGCGCTCGACGAAGTGGCGAAGCGCAATGGCACGACGCCGGCAACCATCGCGCTCGCGTGGATGATCGCGCGCCCGAGCGTGACGGCGCCGATCGCGAGCGCGACCTCGGTGCAGCAGCTCGAAAGCCTCGCCGCCGCGACGCGCCTTCAGCTTGCCGCGGAAGACATCGAACTGCTCGACCAGGCCAGCGCCTGGCAGACGTGAAGGCGGAAATAAATCTGCCGCATCAATGAGTTGGGCACACGCATGAGAGTTGGCAGCGGCGCGGCGTTCTGGTAACATCGCGCCCGAATCGAGAAATGTGCCCGATTTCCTGCCTTCGCCGCCAAGAATGACAACGTCATGACAAACGCGGCGGCGAACGGCTCCGAAATGCGCTTTCAAGTCCTTCTTCGAAGGCGCACGCCGCTCCCGCGGCCGAATCTCAAACTCTCTCTTTTCCGGCCTCCGTGGCCGCTTTGCTCGTGTCCGCCGCGCATGTCGTATCCGGCGGACGATCGGAGTGCCGGGGCGCGGCGCGTTTCGTCGCCGCGCGCTTAGAAATACGTTTAGCAAACAGGATTTACATGACCACTATCGTCCTCAAAGAAAACGAGCCGTTCGATGTCGCGATTCGGCGTTTCCGCCGCACCATCGAGCGCAATGGCCTGATCGCCGAACTGCGCGAGCGCCAATCGTACGAAAAGCCGACCACCGAGCGCAAGCGCAAGAAGGCAGCCGCCGTCGCGCGTCTGCGCAAGCGCCTGCGCAGCCAGATGCTGCCGAAGAAGATGCACTGAGCATCGTGTCCCCGCGAGGCGTCGCTCCTCGCGCCGGACGGCAAAACGGCGGTGCGACCCGTGAGGGCGCACCGCCGTTTTGTATTGATCGCGCGAAATCGCGTGTGAGTCAGACGAACGCGTGACGCTTGCCGAGCGCCGCGAGCAGTTCGGGCCACTCGTCGATCTCGGCGTAGTCGTGAACTTCTTCCAGTTCGATCAGCAGATCGATGATGTTCGGATCGTAAGCATTCACCTGCGACGCATAGAGCGCCCGCAGCAGCGTGCCGTCCTGCGCATGCCGATAGTAGGAAATCCCGACGCCTTCCAGTTCCGGCCGATACACATCGTCGCGCACCAGCGAACCGATCGCGCACTTGCGGCCCTCCGGACTGCGCAGCCGGCAGGAACCATTGTCGTCTTCCGACACCGCGCGCTGCGTCAGCAAATGTTCGCTGACGCGCTCGTAGATGTCCTTCGGGCTCAACATCGTAATGGGGCTCAACATCACAGCACCTGCAATAACTCAAGCAGCCGTTTTCAAAAGCTCGGCGGACAGCCCGAACTGACGCGCGATCGACGTAAGCCGCTCGCGCCACTCCCACTTGCCGAACACGTCGTGCACGTTCTGCAGGCAGGAAAGCAATTCGACGGTATTGGGATCGAACACATTGATGCGCGAACGCAGCAGCGCGCGCCTGAGCGCCGCGACGCCGACATCCATGTACGCCGGAATCTGCTCGGGCGGTTTCGCGATGTAGCGGATGGGCACGCCTTCCATCGCCGTGACATAGTCGCGCGGCTTGATGAAACTGCCGACAGGACAGCCGCCGCAGTAGCCGCGATACGCGCCGCCGCCGCGCGGCAGCAAGACCGCTTGCCCTTGCACGAAGAGATGCTGTACAGCGCTATTGAAAATCTCCTGATGGGTCAGGAAGTTCAGGCTTTTCATGATCTTCTCCCCTGCGCCCCTGCGCAGCGGCCATGCGTTTGAGTTCGAGAACCTGCGCTTGCTTCTCCGGAGCGGCGGCGTCGTTGCGAATGTGGCGCAACCTTGATCGACGCTTTTGCCGCCCGGACACTGCTTCGAGCACGACGGTTTTCCCGGCCTGGGCGTGAGGTCCCCACATCGCCCGATGTGCTCGCGTCGGATTCTCTAACACTCAGTGAACGATCCGTACACCGCCAGTTATAACGGTTCGGCCCGGTAAAAAGGTGCGCCAGCGCACGCGAGGACGCCATTTTTACACGAGCCGCACGTTCGTGCAGTGCGGAAAACCGGCCTGAAACCCTTGCAATTCGCGGCTTCGGGCGTGCTTCACTGCAATAAAAACGCGTTCTATCGGGATATACCCTTATTTTCGCGTTTTGCACTCACGGATGTTGTCGAAAAGCAAAAATCCCCTCCTTAGGAATACCTTCAATGTGAGGATTTCGCGACAGCCTTGCGTTTCGTCTTAGGTTTTCCTCGCGATATGCAACCGACGGCGTGATCGTTGACCATGCCCGTTGCCTGCATGAAGGCGTAGCAAATGGTCGTGCCGATAAACTTGCAGCCGTACTTCTTGAGCGCGCGGCTCATGGCATCGGATTCGGGCGTGGACGCTGGCGTGGGATTGTTCGCGTCGCGCGGGGTGTCGATGGGCGCGCCGCCGACGAACGACCAGACGAAGTCCGCGAACGAGCCGTGTTCCTGCTGGATCTGCTGCACGGCGCGTGCATTGAGCACGGCCGAAGCGATCTTCGCCCGGTTGCGCACGATGCGCGCGTCCAGCACGATTCGCTCGATGTCCTTTTCGGTGAAGCGCGCCACTTTGTCGATATCGAAGCCCGCGAAGAGCGCACGATAACCTTCGCGCTTGTTGAGAATCGTCGACCAGGAAAGGCCGGCCTGCGCGCCTTCCAGTATCAGCATCTCGAAAAGGTGCCGGTCGTCGCGCGAGGGCACGCCCCATTCGTGATCGTGGTACTGAATCATCGCGTCGGTGGTTGCCCAGGCGCAGCGGATGATCGGATCGGTGTCTGCCATCGCGAGTCCTCGTTATTTTCGATCGCGTGAGCATAACGGAATGCCCGCGCCGCGCCACCTCGTCCGTTCGGCTAATTGGCGGGCGTCGCGCGCGCCGGTAAGCTTGCGGCCATGACTCCAATCACCCATTCGGCATCTCAAGGTTTTCTGCTCGGCATCGACGGCGGCGGAAGCGGCACGCGCGTGATTCTGGCCGACGCGCAAGGCAACGAACTCGCGCGTGCGAGCGGCGGACCATCCGGCCTCGGGCTCGGCGTGTCGCTCGCGTGGCAGGCCATCGAGGACGCATGCCGGCGTGCGTTCGACGCCGCCGCACGGCCCTTCGACTGGCGCTACTGCGCGCTCGGCTGCGGGCTCGCGGGCGTCAACAACGCGGACTGGCTCGCGGCATTTCTCGCGGTGGCGCCAGCGGTGCGCGCGCTGAGCGTGAAAAGCGACGCCTACACGACCGTGCTCGGCGCGCATGGCGGCGAAGCGGGCGTGATCGTGGCGCTTGGCACGGGCAGCATCGCGGCGTCGCTGGACGAGAAGGGCGAGTGCCGCATCGCGGGCGGCTACGGTTTCCCGAGCGGCGACGAGGCCAGCGGCGCATGGCTCGGCTTGCGCGCCGTGGTCCACCTGCAACGCGTGCTCGACGGCCGCGCGCAGGAAGACGGCTGGTCGCGCGCGCTGCTTGCGCTGACGGGCGCGACGGATCGTGACAGTCTCGTCGTGTGGCTTTGCAACGCGAATCAGACAGCCTACGCGACGCTTGCGCCCACGGTGTTCGAGTTTCGCGATCATCCGGTCGCGGCGCGGCTGCTCAAGCGCGCGGGATTCGAGATCGAGCGGCTGGTCGCGGCGCTCGACCCCGCGGGCGCGCTGCCCGTCGCGCTGTGCGGCGGGCTCGCCGTGCCTTTCGAACCGTTCGTGCCGGCCGCGTTGCGCGAGCGCGTGCGGGCTGCGCGCGCCGATTCGGCTGCGGGCGCGCTCGAACTGGCGCGCCGCGCGGCGGCCGCGTCGGCGGTCCCCGGCGATCCACCGCGATAAAATAGCGAGCTTTGCGGCATCACAAAGGCAGTCATGTACTCGGTCATCGCTACAGATCTCGACGGGACGCTCCTCAACAGCGACCACCAGCTCGATCCCTTCACCGCTGAAACCGTGCGCACGCTGTCGGCGCGCGGCGTGCCGATCGTCATCGCGACGGGCCGGCATTATCGCGATGTCGCCGGCATCCGCGACGTGCTCGGCGTCGACGCGTATCTCATCACGTCCAACGGCGCACGCGTGCATGCGCCCGGCGACGAGCGCATCTACTCGCGCAACCTCGACCCCGACGCCGTGCGCCGCCTCGTCCAGCCCGAACTCGCGGGCAGCGAGCGCGTCATCGTCAACCTGTTCGCCGACGACGCATGGCTCATCGACCGTCACGCGCCCGAACTGCTGGTCTTTCACCAGGATTCGGGCTTCAAGTACGAGGTGATGGATCTGCGCGAGCATGATGGTGAAAACATCGCGAAAGTGCTGTATATCGGCGATCCGGCGGATTTGAAGGCCACCGCCGCGAATCTCGAGCGCGAGTTCGGCGATTCGCTCTATGTGACCTATTCGCTGCCGGACTGCCTGGAAGTCATGACGTCGGACGTATCGAAGGGACGGGCGCTGCGCTTCGTGCTGGAGCGGCTCGACGTGGATGTCGCGCAGTGCGTCGCGTTCGGCGACAACATGAACGACATCGATCTGCTCGAAACCGCCGGGCATCCGTTCATGATGAACAACGCCAACCCCGATCTCATGAAACGTCTGCCGAACGTGCCGCGCGTCGGGAACAACTTCGAGGCGGGCGTGGCGCACCAGTTGCGCAAGCTGTTCGGCATTCGCGACGAACTTGCGTCGCCGGGACAGACGCCCGACTGAGCGTGGATTGCCGAATGCAACGGGCCGCCCGCCTGCGCGAGCGGCCCGTTGTCACTTATCCGCGATGCGCCCAGTTGTTGCCGTAGCCGCCGTGGTTCCAGCCCGCGCGGTTCCAGCGGCCTTTGTCGTGGCCGTAGCGGCCATGCCAGCGCGGCGCTTCATGGCGATAGTACGGCGCGCCGCGGTAGACCGGCGCAGCGGGGCGCACATACACCGGAGCCGGCGCGACATAAGCGGGCGCGCCGAGATTGACGCCGATGTGCAGATCGCTGTGGGCCTGAGCCGCTCCGACAGCACCGATTGCAAGGCCGGTCGCGACGAGCATATGGGTGACGATGCGCTTCATTGTCTTTCTCCTTTAGGGCGACGTGTGTCGCATGAGTCCAATGTAAGCGCCCGCCGTCTTACACGCCTCGACGACTTGTTACGGTGTGCAAGGGCGGCGTAAGGGACGGAGAAAGCGGATTTCTAAAGCACAAATCGCTGGAAGCCTTGCCTGGCGGGGCTTCGCACGCGCCACCACCGCACGCGGATAGGCGCGTCGCAACAATTCATAAGCATGCTGCGTAATTCGGCATTACATTTGTCGCGCGCGTTTAATCAATCAACTGCGCGGTGTGGCGCAAAAACAAAAACGGGCGCATGGCGCGCCCGTTTTCCTTGCTGCTGATTTCGCTTACTTCTGACGCGTGAGCGACGGATAAAGCACGCCCGCGAGAATCGCGCCGATGATCGGTGCGATCCAGAAAAGCCACAACTGATCCAGCGCCCAGCCGCCGACGAAGAACGCCTGGCTCGACGAACGCGCCGGATTCACCGACGTATTGGTGACGGGAATCGAGATCAGATGGATAAGCGTCAGGCACAGGCCGATTGCGAGCGGCGCGAAGCCCTTCGGCGCGCGTTCGTCGGTGGCGCCGAGAATCACGAACAGGAAGAAGAACGTCATGGCGACTTCGCAGATCAGACCCGCGAGCATCGAGAAATGGCCCGGCGAGTGTGCGCCGAAGCCGTTCGCGGCGAAACCGCTCGTCGCGAAGTCGAAGCTCGGATTGCCCGTCGCGATCAGATAAATGACCCACGCACCGAGTGTCGCGCCGATCACCTGAGCGGCGATGTACGGCACGAGATCGCGCACCGGGAAGCGGCCAGCGGTCGCAAGACCGATGCTGACGGCCGGATTCAGGTGGCAGCCGGAAACGTGGCCGATGGCGTAAGCCATCGTCAGCACGGTGAGGCCGAACGCCAGGGCAACGCCCGCGAAGCCGATGCCGAGTTGAGGAAAGGCCGCGGCGAGAACGGCGCTTCCGCAGCCGCCCAGCACGAGCCAGAAAGTACCGAATAGTTCTGCGCCAAGACGCTTCGACAATTGCATGATCCTGCCCACGAAAAAGATGAAAACCGTTGATTTATAACAAGAACGCGGAGTGCGCTTTGCGCAGCGGAGTTTAAGCGCGGTCTCTTTTGCAAACTGTCAAAAATGGTCGATCGGTTCTCAATTCACGGGCTTTGGGCTGAATCTTCGGATTGCTCCTTGTCGGAGGATAAAAACGCGTCCGGCGCGCCAAAAAAAATGCCGCCCGGCAAGCGGGCGGCATTCCATGCAGTTTGAATCAGAAAGCGCGTGCGATTAGCCCACCGCAACCTGACGCAGCACCGGACGCTTCGCGGCCTGAAGCAGCGCGGTATAGCTCTCGACGTAATTCCGAGCCATCGTCTGCGCGCTGAAGCGACGCTCGAACTGCGCGCGGATTTCCGTGCGCGAGAGTTCGTCGAGGCGTTGCAGCGCGCCGACCGCGCCTTGCACGTCCTCGCAGATGAAGCCCGTCACGCCATGATCGATGACTTCCGGCACCGAACCGCGGTTGAACGCGATCACCGGCGTGCCGCAGGCCATCGCCTCGATCATCACGAGGCCGAACGGCTCGTTCCAGTCAATCGGGAAGAGCAGTGCCTTCGCGCCCGAGAGGAATTCCGGCTTCTGCGCCTCATTGATCTCACCGATGAATTCCACGTGCGCCTGCGAAAGCAGCGGCTCGATCGTCGACTTGAAATATTCCTGATCGACCTTGTCCACCTTGGCGGCGATCTTCAGCGGCAGACCGCTTTGCGCGGCGATCTTGATCGCGAGATCCGCGCGTTTTTCCGGGCAGATACGGCCAAGGAACGCCAGATATTCCGGCTTCTTGTGCGGCTGCGGCGTCAGCAGTTCGTCCGGCAGACCGTGATAAACGGTGTTCAGCCAGTTCGCCTGCGGCAGCGGACCGCGTTGATTGTCCGAAATCGAGACCACGTTCGCCTTCGTGAACGTGTCGAAGATCGGCTGCAGTTCCGGCAGGTCGAGACGGCCGTGCAGCGTCGTCACGAACGGCGTGTCCAGCTGCGTGAACAGCGGAAACGGCATGTAATCGAGGTGGAAGTGCAGCACGTCGAATTCGTGCGCGCGGCGGCGGACGTTTTCGAGCAGCAGCATGTGCGGCGCCAGCGCGTCGCGGATGGTCGGGTCCAGACGCAAGGCGCGCGGCCAGGCCGCTTCGAGCGTCGCCTTGGTTTGCGAATCGCCGCTCGCGAACAAGGTTACATCGTGGCCGAGGTCGACCAGCGCGTCCGTCAGATATGACACGACGCGTTCAGTGCCGCCGTAAAGCTTGGGAGGTACTGCTTCGTGCAACGGTGCAATTTGTGCGATTCGCATAACGTGACTCTCCTTTTGTTGGGCATCGCAGTCACGCTCCGGTCGAGCGCTCAACACATGCCATTCGGGCGGGCCGCGTATGGTATGACGCCGCCCGAGATCGGCCCGGAAATGAAGAAAACATCGCGACCGGGTTATCCCTTACTGCCCATTATCGGGATCGAGAGCGGCATTTCACGTCATTTTTCAATCGCTTATCGTTGTTACAGCGCGAAACATGTGCTGTTACGAAGTCAGAAATTGCACCGATGAGGATGATAGAGACGAGTCTGGTGCTTTGAAGCAGCCGCAGGGCACAGGTCAGCAAGTTTCGAACCCGGCCTCCAATGCCAAATACGTAGTAAGCCGTTAAGTCAGACAAATAAGTGCCGTTAATCATGAAGCGGCCGAATTCGAAGAATCGCCCGCTGTAGGAATTTTTCTTACGTCAAACTTCGCGAATGTCCGTCGCCGCGTCGGAAGCTTTGTCCGACAGGCGCGCCCTGGCGCATCGGCGACAATCGAATCGAAACCAAACCACATGCGCGGGGCCGGATTCGCCTTGTCCGTTGCGAATTCGCGCAAACGTTCCCCGCCGGGCCTGACCAGCCAACGTATCGATTCGGGGAAGAAGATGACGACCAGCAATACGAGTACGCTCGCGGAAATTCGCGAGGTGAATCTGTCGTACTTGCTCCTCGCACAGCGGCTCCTTCAGGAAGACCGCGTTTCGGCGATGTACCGCCTCGGCCTGTCCGAACAGGTCGCGCAAGTCCTGGCCTCGCTCACGCTCGCGCAGACGGTGAAAGTGGCGGCGTCGAGCCATCTGCTGTGCCGCTTTCGTTTCGACGATCACGCGATCCTCGCCTCGCTCGCCGACAAGGACAAGAGCGCGTCGCTCGCGCACGCCCACGCGGCGATCCTGCTGGCCGACGGTCCCGTCGAGCAGATCGGCTAAGGCGCGCGCGACCGTCCGATGGCGACGAAAAGCGTGGTCGCGGAAGTCCGCGAAATCACTCTGGCGATCGAGCTGATCGAGCTCGGCGCGCGCCTGCAACTGCTCGAAGCGGAAACGAGCCTGTCGCGCGACCGCCTCATCAAGCTCTACAAGGAGCTGAAGGGCGCGTCGCCGCCCAAGGGCATGCTGCCGTTTTCGACCGACTGGTTCATGACCTGGCAGCCGAATATCCATTCTTCGCTGTTTCACGCGATTTACCGCTTCATGGCGGACAACGACAAGGCCCAGCCGACGATCCAGTCGATCGTCAAAAGCTACCGCCTGTACCTCGAACACGCGGCGCTGCACGGCGACGAGCCTGTGCTGTCGCTCACGCGCGCCTGGACGCTCGTGCGCTACTTCGAATCCGGCATGCTCCAGACGAACGCCTGCACGCGTTGCGGCGGGCGCTTTGTCGCGCATGCGTACGATCTGCGCGCCGGCTACGTCTGCGGACTGTGCCAGCCGCCGTCGCGCGCGGGCAAGACGCGCAAGGCCGCGCCGCCCGCGAGCGCGGCAAACCAGACACCGCGCATCGCCGCCTGACGCGGCGAGAACGCCATATCTCAAAGTTTTTCAGTCGAGTGCCGTAAACCACTTAACGGCGGTCTTACCGCATCGAAACGTGAGGACTCGACTGTGCTGATTTTCATTGGATCGCTCGTGACATTGCTGTCCGTCTTCGGCGGCTACGCCATCGAAGGCGGGCACCTTGGCGCGCTCATGCAGCCGGTGGAGATCCTGATGATCGGGGGCGCGGGCGTCGGCGCGTTCATCCTCGGCAACAACGTCAAGACGATCAAGGCGACGATCCAGGTTCTCCCGACGCTCTTCAAGGGCGCGAAGTACGACAAGAGCATGTACATGGAGCTGATGGGCCTGCTCTACGTGCTGCTCGCGAAGGCGCGCAAGGAAGGCACGCTCGCGCTCGAAGCGGATATCGAAGATCCGTCGAAGAGCCCGGTTTTCAGCCAGTACCCGAAGATCGTCGCGGATCATCACATCGTCGAATTTCTGACGGATTACCTGCGCCTCATGGTGAGCGGCAACATGAATGCGTTCGAGATCGAAAGCCTCATGGACGAGGAAATCGAAACGCATCACGTCGAGGGCGAAGCGCCCGCGCACGCGCTCACCAAGGTCGGCGACGCGATGCCCGCGTTCGGCATCGTCGCGGCGGTGATGGGCGTCGTGCATACGATGGCCTCCGCCGACCAGCCGCCCGCGATTCTCGGCGAGATGATCGCGCAGGCGCTCGTCGGCACCTTCCTCGGCATTCTCCTTTCTTACGGCTTCATCGGGCCGCTCGCGAACGTGGCGGAACAGCGCGTCGCGGAGCAGACCAAGATGTTTCAGTGCATCAAGGTGACGATCCTCGCGAGCCTGAACGGCTACGCCCCCGCGATCGCGGTGGAGTTCGGCCGCAAGGTGCTCTTCTCGACGGAACGCCCGTCGTTCTCCGAACTGGAAGAACACGTGCGCCGGGTCAAGTCCAAGTGACCGGAGCACGCCAATGAGCAACGACAGCGGACGTCCCATTTTCATCAAGCGCGTGGTGGCCGGCAAGAAAGGGCATCACGGCGGCGCGTGGAAGCTCGCCTACGCGGACTTCATGACCGCGATGATGGCCTTCTTCCTGCTGATGTGGCTGCTTTCGTCGACCTCGCCGGTGCAGCGGCGCGGCATCGCGGAATATTTCCAGATGCCGCTCAAGGCGGCGATGGTCGGCGGCAAGTCCGTCGGCATGGACAACAGCATCCTCATCGGCGGCGGGCGCGACATTTCCAGCAACGAGCCCGGCGCGGCGCGCAGGACCGACGGCAGCACGCAGCTCGCGCAGCGCGCCTCGTCGAACGCGGACGAAGAACTGCTGAAGGCCGCGCAAGGCGAGCTCGAACGCCGTGAACAGGTGCGCCTGCACGATCTTCAGGTCAAGCTCATGGCCGCGATCGAGGCGAATCCGACGCTGCGCCAGTTCAAGCAGCAGATCCGCATCGAATCGACGCAGCAGGGCTTGCGCATCGAGATCGTCGATACACAGAAGCGGCCCATGTTCGCGCTCTCCAGCGACAGCGTGCAGCCGTACATGCGCGACATTCTGCGCGAGATCGGCAAGAGCCTGAACGACGTGCCGAACCGCATCGTCGTGCAAGGACACACCGACGCCGTGAAATACGCGGGCGGCGACAAGGGCTACAGCAACTGGGAACTGTCGGCGGACCGCGCGAACGCATCGCGGCGCGAACTGGTCGCGGGCGGCATGGACGAAGCGAAGGTGCTGCGCGTGCTCGGTCTTTCGTCGACGCAAAACCTGAACCGGAAGGACCCGATGGACCCGGAGAACCGGCGCATCAGCGTCATCGTGCTCAATCGCAAATCCGAAATATCGATGATGCGCGACGACGGCGCGCCAGGGGCCACGCTCGACAACGGCACGGACGCGTCGGGCGCGCCAGCGACGGCGCTCGGCCAGCTCATTCCCGGCATCGCGGCGAACCCCGCGGCGCGCTGAGCAAATTCCCCAAAAACACGCTCAAGACTCGACACGTTTCGACCGTCATCACGGCAAGAGACAAACATGATCAAACACATTCTGGCAATCGACGATTCAGCCGCGATGCGGCAAATCCTCTCGGCGACGCTGGCGACGGCGGGTTACGAAGTGACCGTCGCGTCCGACGGCGAAGAAGGCCTGGAGTGGGCGCTCGCGGAGCGCTTCGATCTCGTTCTGACCGATCAGCACATGCCGGGCAGAAGCGGGCTCGATCTGATCGTGGCGCTGCGCGCGAACCACGCCTACAAGGCCACGCCGATCCTGGTGCTCACCACCGAAGGCGGCGAGCCGTTCAAGGACGCGGCGCGCTCGGCGGGCGCGACCGGCTGGATCGAAAAGCCGCTCGATCCGGACCTGCTGACGGAGCTGGTCGCCGCGCTCTCGGAAGACACGCAGCACTGAACTGAAGTCAAAAGACAACTAGCGCACGCACGCGCCGATGGTGACTCAAGCATGACACTCGACATTACCCAGTTCTATCAAACCTTCTTCGACGAAGCCGATGAACTGCTCGCGCAGATGGAGCAGTTGCTGCTCGTGCTGGATATCGCGAATCCGGACCCCGAAGATCTCGCGGCCATCTTCCGCGCGGCGCACTCGATCAAGGGCGGCGCGGCGACGTTCGGCTTCACCGCGCTCACCGAAACCACGCACATCCTCGAATCGCTGCTGGACCGTGCGCGCAATAACGAGCTCGTCCTGCGCCGCGACATGATCGACACGTTCCTCGCGACGAAGGACGTGCTCTCGGATCAGCTCGCCGCCTACCGCGCGAGCGCCGAGCCGGACGCGGCCGCGGCCGCGGCGATCTGCGCGAAGCTGGAGCGCCTGAAGAACGAAAGCGCCGATGGCGCGCATGTCGAGGCAGCCGCGAAGACGGAACCGCCCTCGCTGCCGGGCGCGCAACACGAAGCGAAGAGCGTGAACGTCGCGCCGGCGTATGAAGGCCCGAACGCCCCGCCCGCGCACGTGCTCACGCAGGCGGCCGACGCCATCGAGGACGACGGCAACTGGGACGGCGCGTTCGAACTCGCCGATACGCATGCAGGAACCGCTGCCGACGCGACGCCGGGACACACCGGTGCGCCCGCGGCGGAAGTTGGACCCCACCTGAAAATTACGCTACGGGGGGTGGGCGAGAAGGACCTGGCGACTCTGATCGAGGAGCTGGGCAATCTGGGAAGCATCGTCGGAGAGAAGAAGACGGATGCCGAGTACGTGGTTTGGCTCGACTCGGACGTCCCGGCCGACGATATCGTCGCCGTGTGCTGTTTCGTAATCGACGAGAAGCAGATCACGATCGGCCGTGGCGACGCATCGGCGCCAGCCATCGAACATGCGCCCGCAAAGGCGCCTGCGATGCAACCCACGCTACACGAGGAACCGGAGCAATCGCAGGCGGCGGCGCCTGCATCCGCTATCGGCAATGAAGCAAGAGAAGAAACGGCAGCGGCGGCAGTGCAAACTGCCGCCCAGCCGTCCAAGGCAGCAGCGAGCGACGCGGACAAGAAAGCGCGTCCGCAAGCCGCCGCATCGGCGGAAGGCAGCTCGATTCGCGTCGGCGTGGAAAAGGTCGATCAGCTCATCAATCTGGTGGGCGAACTCGTCATCACGCAGGCGATGCTCGCGGAAACCACGAGCACCTTCGATCCGGCGCTGCACGACCGTCTTTTCAACGGCATGGCGCAACTCGAACGCAACGCGCGCGATCTGCAAGAGGCCGTCATGTCCATCCGCATGATGCCGATGGATTACGTATTCAGCCGCTTCCCGCGCCTCGTGCGCGATATCGCCGGCAAGCTCGGCAAGGAAGTGGAACTCGTCACGTTCGGTCAGGCGACCGAACTGGACAAGAGCCTGATCGAACGCATCATCGATCCGCTCACGCACCTCGTGCGCAATTCGCTCGATCACGGCATCGAAACCGTGGAAGCGCGCCGCGCGGCGGGCAAGTCCACGACCGGTCAGCTCGTGCTGTCGGCGGCGCATCACGGCGGCAATATCGTGATCGAAGTGAGCGACGACGGCGCGGGACTTCGCCGCGACAAGATTCTCGCGAAGGCGCAGAAGCAGGGCATGCAGGTCAGCGACTCGATGAGCGACGAGGAGGTCTGGCAACTCATCTTCATGCCGGGCTTCTCGACCGCCGAACAGGTGACGGATATTTCCGGCCGCGGCGTGGGCATGGACGTGGTGAAGCGCAACATCCAGTCGATGGGCGGTCATGTCGAGATCATGTCGCGCCAGGGCGCGGGCACGACGACCAAGATCGTGCTGCCGCTCACGCTCGCGATCCTCGACGGCATGTCGGTGAAGGTCGGCAACGAGATCTTCATTCTGCCGCTGAACTTCGTGATGGAGTCGCTGCAGCCGGTCGCCGAAGACATCTACACGGTCGCGAACGGCGAGCGCGTCGTGCGCGTGCGCGGCGAATATCTGCCGCTGGTCGCCTTGCATCGCGTATTCGATGTCGAAGGCGCGCGCACCGAACCGACGCAAGGCATCGTCACGATCATGCAGACGGAAGGCCGCCGCTTCGCCATGCTGATCGACGAGCTCGTCGGCCAGCAGCAGGTCGTCGTGAAGAACCTCGAAACGAATTACCGCAAGGTGCACGGCATTTCCGCCGCGACCATCCTGGGCGACGGCAGTGTCGCACTGATCGTCGACGTGGCCGCGCTCAATCGCGATTCGCGCGCACAGCACGGCGCGCATACCCACTAATACCGAAGGAGTTTTTCATGGCAGACGTCCAATCGATTCATACCGCTGCGCCTTCGCGACGTGACGCGCAACACGCCGAAGCCGCCGGACAGGAGTTTCTCGTGTTCACGCTCGGCGCCGAGGAATACGGCATCGACATCCTGAAAGTGCAAGAGATTCGCGGCTACGACAACGTTACACGTATCGCCAATGCGCCTTCGTTCATCAAGGGCGTGATCAATCTGCGCGGCATCATCGTGCCGATCGTGGATATGCGCATCAAGTTCAACCTCGGCCGCGTCGAGTACGACAACCAGACGGTCGTGATCATCCTGAACGTCGCGCATCGCGTGGTCGGCATGGTCGTGGACGGCGTCTCGGACGTGCTCACGCTCACGCAGGAACAAGTGATGCCCGCGCCCGAATTCGGCGGCACGCTCGCGACGGAATATCTGACGGGCCTCGGCACCGTGGACGGCCGCATGCTGATCTTGATGGACATCGAAAAGCTCATGACGAGCCGCGAGATGGAACTGATCGATTCCGTCGCCGCATAAAACGTAATCTGGAAAGCAGGAAGAAACCATGCTGAAGAAGTTGTCGATCCGCACGACGCTCACACTCGTGGGCCTGATGTTCACCGGATTCGCGGCGGTGATCGGCGCGCTCGCGCTCGTCGGCCTGAATACCGCCAGCACGTCGCTTACCGCGCTCGCGCAGGAAGACATGGTCGCGATGCGTGCGCTCGCGGAAACGTCGTCGTATCTGCTGCGCGCACGTATCACGCTCGACAAGGTGCGCTCGCTCGCCGAAGCGGGCAACGCGGAAGAAGCGAAGAAATCGGTCGATCGCGGCCAGGTTCTGGTCGACAAGAGCAACGAGAACTGGAAGCTCTATCTCGACACGCCGAAGCCGACGCTGCCGAAGGAGGCGCTCGATGCGCTCGTCGCGACGCGCGAGACGCTCGTCCGGAATGGCGTGGAACCGGAGTTCGCCGCGATCCGCGCGAACGACATGGCCGCGTACCACGCGATCGCCGACACGAAGATCAGCCCGATGTTCGTCGCGTTCGATCAGGCCGTGACCGCCGCCGTCGCCGCGCATCAGACGCGTGCCGAAGCGTCGCGCGCCAGCACGGCTTCGTATATCGCGACGCTCAGCGTGACGATCGGCGCGGTGCTCGCGCTCGCGGTGCTGATGCTGATCGGCTCGCGCATGGCGCTGTCGAGCCTGATCGTGAAGCCGATCAACGAGGCTGTCGATCACTTCGACCGCATCTCGCGCGGCGATCTCTCGCAATCGGTGCAGTCGGACAGCAACAACGAGATCGGGCGTCTGTTCGCGGGCATCGAACGCATGCGCGGCAATCTGACCGCGATGGTCGGCGCGGTGCGCCGCGGCTCGGAATCGATCGATGTCGGCGCGCATGAAATCGCGAGCGGCAACACGGATCTCTCGCAGCGCACGGAAGAGCAGGCGGCGTCGCTGCAAGAAACGGCGTCGAGCATGGAAGAGCTCACGAGCACGGTGAAGCAGAACGCCGACAACGCGCGCCAGGCAAGCCAGCTCGCGGTGAACGCATCGGATATCGCGTCGCGCGGCGGCGTGGTGGTCGAGCAGGTCGTCGAGACGATGCACGCGATCGCGTCGAGCTCGAACAAGGTGGTCGACATCATCGGCGTGATCGAAGGCATTGCGTTCCAGACCAACATTCTCGCGTTGAACGCGGCCGTCGAAGCGGCGCGCGCAGGCGAGGAAGGGCGCGGCTTCGCGGTCGTGGCGGGCGAAGTGCGCTCGCTCGCGCAACGCAGCGCCGCGGCGGCGAAGGAAATCAAGGCGCTGATCGGCGATTCGGCCGCGAAGGTGGACAGCGGCACGGAACTCGTCGCGCGCGCCGGTCAGACGATGGGCGAGATCGTGCAGGCGGTGCGCCGCGTGACCGACATCATGGGCGAGATCAGCGCGGCGTCGGAAGAGCAGTCCGACGGCATCGAGCAGGTCAATCGCGCCGTCACGCAGATGGACAGCGTCACGCAGCAGAACGCCGCGCTCGTCGAAGAGGCCGCCGCCGCTGCGGCGTCGCTGGAAGAGCAGACGCGCCAGTTGAAGGACGTCGTCGCGCAATGGCGCATCGACAGCGCGGCGCCGGTGCGTGCTTCGAGCGCTTCGGCCGCGGCGGCGCGCCTGTCGCAGCCCGCGCGCGTCGAGCCTTCCGCGCCTGCTGTCGCGGTCAAAGCCGAAAAGCACGCGAAGCCTGCCGAGAAAGCGAAAGTTGCGCCGGAAGCGGCCGTTATCAAGGAAGTAGCCAGCGAAGCGCCCAAGGCCGCGAGCAAGCCGGCGGCGAAACCGTCGGCGATGGCGAAGCCTGCGCCGCGCGCAAAGGCGACGACCGCCGACGACGGCGACTGGGAAACCTTCTGACACTGACTGGAACGAGACGGCCATGCTGACATCGCGCGGCATCGACACACAGGGAAAGCGCGAGCCCGCATGGTCATCGACTTCAACGCGAGGCGCGCGCGCGACGAACACGCCAAGGAAGCACGAAACATCATGACGGCAACGCGCAACGTGCGCATCGAACTGGCCGGCGGCGTACGCGGTCCGGAAGTCGAGCGCGATTTCGAATTTACGACGGCGGATTTCGCCCGGATTCGCGAGCTGATTCATCGGCGCGCGGGCATCTCCCTGTCGGACCATAAACGCGACATGGCGTATAGCCGGCTCGCGCGCCGCCTGCGCGCCTGCGGCATCGACACGTTCAAGCAGTATCTCGACCGCCTCGAAACCAACGAGGACAACGCCGAGTGGGAAGCGTTCGTCAACGCGCTGACCACGAACCTCACGGCGTTCTTCCGCGAGTCGCATCATTTTCCGATTCTCGCGGACTTCGTGAAGCGCCGGCAGCAGCCGTTCTCGGTGTGGTGCTCGGCGGCTTCCACCGGCGAGGAGCCGTATTCCATCGCGATGACGCTCGTCGAGGCGCTGGGCGAGCACGCCGCGCGCCAGTGCACGGTGTTCGCCAGCGATATCGACAGCCAGGTGCTCGCGAAGGCCGAAGCGGGCGTGTACTCGCTCGATCAGGTGAAGGCGCTGCCCGTCGAGCGGCTGAAGCGCTTCTTCCTCAAAGGCACGGGCTCGCACGCGGGCCTCGTGAAAGTGCGCCCCGAACTGCGCGCGATGGTGAACTTCGGCCGCGTGAATCTGACCGATGCGCGCTATGACGTCAAAGGCCCGTTCGACGCGATCTTCTGCCGCAACGTGATGATCTACTTCGACAAGCCGACGCAAGGGCAGGTGCTCACGCGCTTCGAGCCGTTGATGAAGCCGGGCGCGCTCCTGTTCGCGGGACATTCGGAGAATTTCACGTATGTGTCGCAGGCGTTCAGGCTGCGCGGCCAGACGGTCTACGAACTTGCGCGCGATGTGAAGGTGGCGGGCGCGTCCAAGCGTGTGCTTGCCGGAGAACCGGTATGAGCGCGCTGCCGATGGCGTCGAACCTGTATTTCGACAATCACTTCCAGAAGCCCGGCGTGAAGCTGCTGCCGAACGAGTTCTACATGACGAGCGAAGACATGGTGCTCGTCACGGTGCTCGGCTCGTGCGTGGCGGCGTGCATCCACGACCGCACGGCGGGCATCGGCGGAATGAATCATTTCATGCTGCCCGACGACGGCTCCGATGCGTCGCTGGCCGCGTCCGATTCGATGCGCTACGGCGCGTACGCGATGGAAGTGCTCATCAACGAACTGATCAAGCGGGGCGGGCGGCGCGAGCGCTTCGAAGCGAAGGTGTTCGGCGGCGGCGCGGTGCTCGCGGGCATGACGACCATCAACATAGGCGATCGCAATTCGGAATTCGTGCGGCGCTATCTCGCGCTGGAGAAGATCCGCATCGTCGCCGAGGATTTGCAGGGCGCGCATCCGCGCAAAGTCGCATTCATGCCGCGCTCGGGACAGGTGATGGTCAAGAAGCTCAAGACCGCGCACGACCCGGTCGTGGTCGAGCGCGAGCAGGCGCTCGTGCAGCGCACGCCCGAAGAACGCGCGGAGCGGCTCGCGAAGGCGCGTGCGCGCGTCGAGCTGTTCCAGTCGAATGCTTCGGCGAATTTGAAGCCGCGCGCCGAGTTGTTCTCGACGAACGCTGCGGCGGCCAGGCGCCCGCGCGTCGAGTTGTTCACGTCGCGGCTGAAGACGGCGGAGGAAGCATGAACTCAGCGCAAAAGATCAAGGTGTTGTGCGTCGACGACTCGGCGCTCGTGCGCAGTCTGATGACCGAAATCATCAACTCGCAGCCCGACATGCACGTGTGCGCGACCGCGCCCGATCCGCTCGTCGCGCGCGAGCTGATCAAGCAGCACAACCCGGACGTGCTCACGCTCGACGTCGAAATGCCGCGCATGGACGGCCTCGATTTCCTCGAAAAGCTGATGCGCCTGCGGCCGATGCCGGTCGTCATGGTGTCGTCGCTGACCGAGCGCGGCAACGAAATCACGCTGCGGGCGCTGGAGCTCGGCGCGGTCGATTTCGTCACGAAGCCGAAAGTCGGCATTCGCGACGGCATGCTCGATTACGCCGAAAAGCTCGCCGACAAGATCCGCGCGGCGTCGCGGGCGCGGGTGAAGCAGGCGCATCACGCGCCGGCGGCGCCCGTCGGCGGCGCGGCGAAACCCGCGCCGCACTTCAACAACCCGCTCGTGTCGACGGAGAAGCTCGTGATCGTCGGCGCATCGACGGGCGGCACCGAAGCGATTCGCGAAGTGCTCGTGCCGCTGCCGCCCGATGCGCCCGCGGTGCTGATCGCGCAGCACATGCCGCCGGGCTTCACGAAGTCCTTCGCGCAACGGCTGAACGGCCTGTGCCGCATCACGGTGAAGGAAGCGGAGCACGGCGAGCGCGTGCTGCCTGGCCATGCGTATATCGCGCCGGGCCACGCGCATCTGGTGCTCGCGAGAAGCGGCGCGAACTACGTCGCGCATCTGTCGGATGCGCCGCCGGTGAACCGGCACCGGCCTTCGGTCGATGTGCTGTTCCGCTCGGCCGCGCAGCACGCCGGCAAGAACGCGATCGGCGTGATCCTGACCGGCATGGGCCGCGACGGCGCCGCCGGTCTTCTGGACATGCAGCAGGCGGGCGCGTACACGCTCGCGCAGGACGAAGCGAGTTGCGTGGTGTTCGGCATGCCGCGCGAAGCAATTGCAATGGGCGGCGCAAGCGAGATCGCGTCGCTCTCCGAAATGAGCCGGCGCGTGATGGCGCGGCTTGCCTCGATGGGCGAACGCGTGCAGCGCGTCTGATTTTTCTGGATTGAATACGCGGCCCCGCCGCATTGAGAACTCAAGGGAGTAGTGATGGACAAGAACATGAAGATCCTCGTCGTCGACGATTTTCCGACGATGCGCCGTATCGTGCGCAACCTGCTGAAGGAACTGGGCTACGGCAACGTCGATGAAGCCGAAGACGGCGCGGCCGGCCTTGCGCGTCTGCGCGGCGGCGGCTTCGACTTCGTGATCACCGACTGGAACATGCCGAACCTCGACGGCCTCTCGATGCTGCAGCAGATTCGCGCGGACGCGAACCTCTCGCATCTGCCGGTGCTGATGGTGACGGCGGAATCGAAGAAGGAAAACATCATCGCGGCGGCGCAGGCGGGCGCGAACGGTTATGTGGTGAAGCCCTTCACGGCCGCCACGCTCGACGAGAAACTCACCAAGATTCTCGAGAAGTTGGCCAAAGCCGGGAGCTGATCGTGAACGATCTGACCACTGAACTCGCAGCGGCCGTCGCTGCTGTCGCCGAAGCCGAGGGCGATCCGTCGAGCGATCGCATTCTCGCGCGCATCGGCCAGTTGACGCGCACGCTGCGCGATTCGATGCGCGAGCTCGGCCTCGACAAGCAGGTCGAAGCCGCGGCGCAAGCCGTGCCCGACGCGCGCGACCGGTTGAAATATGTCGCGACGATGACGGAGCAGGCCGCCGAGCGCGCCTTGAACGCGATCGAGCTCGCCAAGCCGATGCAGGAAGCGATGCAGACCGACGCGCAGGCGCTCGACGCGCGCTGGGCCAAATGGTACGACGCGCCGCTCGCGCAGGGCGAAGCGGGCGCGTTGCTTGCTGAAACGAGAACGTTTCTGCAAAGCGTGCCGGAGCGCACTCAGGCGACCAACGCGCAACTGCTGGAAATCATGCTCGCGCAGGACTTTCAGGATCTGACCGGCCAGGTGATCAAGAAGATTACGGACGTCGTGTATCTGATCGAGCAGCAATTGCTCGGCGTGTTGCTGGAGAACATCGCGCCGGAGCGCCGCGAGCAGTTCGCGGCATCGGCGGCGGCGTTGATGTCGTCGGCGAGCGGCAGTCCGGAAGGCCTGCTCAACGGGCCTCAGATCAATCCCGAGGGACGCAGCGATGTCGTGCAGGATCAGTCGCAAGTGGACGATTTGCTCGCGAGTCTCGGCTTCTGACGCCTATTTGCAAATAAACGTCAATTCGACCTGCTCAGCGTTACTGGACAACGCGAAGCGCATACCATTGCGCTTCGCGTTTTTCTTATGTGCGCTTGCGAACGTTAGGACTATTCCGTGTGGCTGGCATACTAGATGGTATTCGCGCCGCAAAAAGCCGCGCGAAAAGCGGTGGCACATCTGTCACTCAATCGTCAAAAGCCGGTTCGCACGCTTAAAGCGCGGGGACGGCCGGCAACCGATAGGAGGCCCAGTGAAGGCACCGAAGCAATCCCGTCATGGGCATCTGGCAAGCGCGCTCGCGATCGTCGCAGGCGCGTTGAGCGTGTGCGCCGCGGCGCCCGCCTATGCCGTGCTCGGCGGCGAGCCGATGACCGCGCCGCAAGGCGCCACGTCCGCAAAAGCCGTCGTGCGTGCGGCCGTCGCAAGCGGTGCGTCGAACGCATCGGCGACATCGGCATCGAACTACACCGTCCGCTCCACGACGCTCGCGAGCGGCACCGTCGTCAACGAATATCTGTCCGCGGAGGGCACGGTGTTCGGCATCGCGTGGAACGGGCCGCGCGTGCCGGATCTCGCCAGCCTGCTCGGCAGCTACTTCCCGCAATATCAGCAAGGCCTCAAGGCGCAGCGCGCCGCGCGCGGCGGACGGGGGCCTGTGAGCGTGCAGGATTCCGGGCTCGTCGTGGAATCGGGCGGTCATATGGGCGCCTTCGCGGGCCACGCCTATTTGCCGCAATCGTTGCCGGCCGGCGTGGCCGCCAGCGATATTCAGTAAGCGACGGGAGACTTCAGTATGCATAGCAAGACACTCGGCCTTCCCGGCTCTTTCCTTCGACGCGGCGGTTTCGCGCGCTGGCTCGGCGTGCTCTGTCTTTCGGTCATGCTCGCTGCGTGCGGCGGTGGCGGCAGCGACAGTTCCAGTTCGAGCGGCGGCGGTTCGTCGGGCGGATCGGGCGGCGGCGGCTCGGGCGGCGGCGGCAGTTCGGGCACCAGCACCGCGAACGCGCAGCCGATTCAACCCAATGGCACGAACGCGGTGCCGATCAACGTCAATGCCGGCGTCGCGAACTTCGTGAACATTCCGAACGTGTCGGTCACGGTGTGCGCGCCGGGCTCCTCGGTGTGCCAGACGATCGACAACATTCAGGTCGATACGGCGTCCTTCGGCCTGCGCATTCTCGGCTCGGCGGCGCAGAACGTGCTCGGCAGCCTGCCCGGCACGCGCGCGTCGAACGGCGGCCAGCTCGCCGAGTGCGCGGGCTTCGCGGACGGCTACACGTGGGGCACCGTGCGCACGGCCGACGTGAAGATGGGCACCGAAGTGGCGTCGGGCGTGCCGATTCAGATCATCGGCGATCTCGACGCATCGGCCGCGCCGACGGGAAGCAACGGCTGCCCGTCCGGCAACGACGAGAACGACGTCGGCGATATCGGCGCGAACGGCATTCTCGGCATTGGCCCGCAGACGGTTGATTGCGGCCCGAGTTGCGCGAGCACGGCGCTCAACGCGATGTACTTCTCCTGCACCAACGGCACGAACTGCACGGGCGTCGCGACGCCGGTCGCCCAGCAGGTCACGAATCCCGTCACGAAGTTCGCGGTCAACAACAATGGCGTGATCGTGCAGTTGCCGCCGGTTCCGGACGGCGGCGCGGCGAGCGCGACCGGCGTGCTGATCTTCGGTATCGGCACGCAGAGCAACAACAGCATCAGCGGCGTGACGAAGTACGGCACGGACCCGTATGGCGACCTCACCGGCACCTACAAGGGACAAACGTACAAGACGTTCTTCGACTCGGGATCGAACGGCAACTTCTTCCAGGACAGCTTCCCGCTGTGTTCGAGTTCGAGCGCGTTCTATTGCCCGAGCTCGGAGCAGTCGCTTTCGACGACGATCCAGGGCACCGAAGGCAACAGCGCGAACGTGCCGTTCCAGCTGGTCAGCGCGCGCACGCTGACGCAAGGCGGCAACAAGTTCGCGTTCAACAGTCTCGGCGGCCAGTTGGGCATGTCCAACTTCTTCGACTTCGGCTTGCCGTTCTTCTTCGGACGGCACGTGTATGTCGGCTTCGAGTTGCCCAACAGTTCGGCGTATGTAGCGTTCTGACGGCTTTGAGCGGTCTGCAAGGAAAAACCGGCTGCGTTTTCGCGCAGCCGGTTTTTTTGCGTCACTCGCTTTCGTTTGCTCGCGGCTTGCGCGGCGCGCGCTCGGCGAGCGCGTCGTAGAGGCGGCGCGGCAGCATGTGCATCAGCATGCCGGCGATGCGCATCTGCCAGGGAAACGTCGCGTAGCGCACCTTGCGGGCGATGGCGTCGGCGGCTTTCGCGGCGAATCGGTCGGCGTCCATCAGAAACGGCATGCGATACGGATTGTGCGCGGTCATCTCCGAGCGCACGTAGCCCGGCGCGATCGTGACGACGGCCACGCCCAGCGGGCGCATTTCGACGCGCAACGACTCCAGATACTTCGCGACCGCCGATTTCGACGCGCTGTACGCGCCGCCGCCCGGCAGCCCGCGCACGCCCGCGACGCTCGCGATGCCGACGAGCGTGCCGTGCCGCGCGGCCGTCATCGATGCGACGAACGGCTCGAATGTCGCGACCATGCCGAAGTAGTTGACGTCCATCACGGTGCGGAAGGTGTCGAGATCGCCGTGACCCGTCAGCGCGCCGCGGCTCATGCCCGCATTGGCGATGACGACATCCGCCGCGCCGTGTTCCGCGATAAAGCGGCGCGCGGCGTCGGCAAGCGCATCGGGGTCGCGCACGTCGGCGGGATAGATCGAAATGGAGTTTTGCGGATGGCGCGCCGCGAAGGCGGCGAGCGCGTCGGCGCGGCGGGCGACGAGGCCGAGCACGGCCCCGCGCTTCACGTATTCCTCGGCCAGTGCGAGGCCGATGCCGCTCGATGCGCCGGTGATGAAGACCTTCAGGCGAACTGCATTCATGCCGGCGCGGGAGAGGAGGTTACTTCTTGTCGCGGGCTTGCTGGACGAGGAAGTCCATCACCTGCGTCGTGCCCGGCAGGCTGTTGGTCATTGCCGGACCGGTCTCGTACTTGCCCTGCACGACGACCGTCGGCACGCCGTCGATCTTGTAGTCCTGCATCAGCTTGGCGTCGCGCTGCACGGCGCTTTGCGTCGAGAACGAGTTATAGGCATCCATGTATTTCTTCGGATCGACGCCCTGCGTCTTGAGGAAGTCCGCCTGCGCCTGCGGCGTGAGCAGATAGTTCTTCTTCACGTGGATTTCGTTGAACACGGCCGGCGTGACTTTCTCCGCGACGCCGAGCGCGTCGAGCGCGTGATACATCTTCGAGTGCGGGATGAAGTCGTCGCGGAACGCCACCGGCACGCGCTTGAACACGACGTCCGGGCCCTGCTTCTTCGCCCATGCTTCCAGATACGGCTCGAACTCGTTGCAGTGCGGGCAGCCGTACCAGAAGAACTCGATGACCTCGACCTTGCCCGCGGGCGCGCCGACCGGCTGCGCGGCCTGCAGCACCGTGTAGTCCTTGCCGGCGGTGGGCGCGGCCATTGCCGTGCTCGCGACGGTCACGGAAGCGGCTGCGATGCCGAGGGAGAGAGCCAACGCGCTAAACAGTTTTTTCATGATGGAAGAATGGACGCAATGGGTACGCGACGGTACGAAAACAGGCCCATAAGTGGGACATACGACGCTTAAGCCACGCTTAAAAACCGTAGGTGCGCCCGCGCTTGCCGTGGAGCAAGCGCGAAGCGCGCTGACCTTATTGCTTCGAGAAACGGATGACGGCGGTATCGACGCCCGCATCGGACAGACGCTGGCGCGCGGTGTTCATGTCTTCGAACTTCGCGAACGGGCCGACGCGCACACGATAGTACGTCACGCCGCCCGCATCGCGCTGCGTGACCCGCGATTCGAAGCCCTGGAAACCGAGCCGCGCGCGCTGCTGCTCCGCATCCGCTTGCGTCTTGTACGCGCCCACCTGCAGGAAATAGCCGGTGTTGGGCTCGCCGGGCGCGGGCGGCGTGGTCTTGCCGGCCGTGGCTGCCGAGCCGCCCTTGGGCGGCGTGGCGTTGGCGTTGCTCGTGACGTTCGGCGCGGTGGGTGCGGCAGGCGCCGTCTCGGGCTTCTTCGCGATGGACGCGCTGCCGCTCTTCGGCGCGGAGGCCGTCGCGCCCGACGGCGGCACTTCAACGATCTGCGGCTCGTCAAGCATGCCCGACGACTGCGTCTGATTGTTGGTCTGGCCCGGCGCGGTGTTGGGCGGCGTGGGCTGCGCGGCTTGCGGGACCGCCTGGCCCGGCGACTTGCCCTGCAGCGGACGATTCGGATCGTAGGGCTGCGCGGCGGGCGGCGCGGAGTTCGCTTCCGACGGCGGCGGCGCGACCTTCGCCACGAACGGCGTGGGCGCGCGCGTGATGTAGAGCGCGACGATCACGGCGATCGCGAGCCCGACGATCAGGCCCAGCACGATGCCGATAAACGTTCCCCCGGTTTGCTTCGACTGCTTCGATGTGCGGCGTGGTTTTGCCATCGTATGAATCACCTGCGAGAGAGTCTTCTGGTTGGGCGACGATTATAGCGGCGGCTCGTGGCGAGCCCGCGCCAGGCATCTGTTCACGCACGCCGAAAAATCCTATTTTCCGTGCGTGCGTGGCAGGTTCACATTTTTTGAGGAGCGGAAACGCCGATGGTCGCGAGCCCGTTTTCGAGAATCTGGCGTGTCGCCGCGAGCAGCGCGATGCGCGCGGTGCGTTCCTTCTCTTCGTCCACGAGCACGCGCTCCGCATTGTAGAACGAGTGAAATTCGCCGGCGAGATCGCGCAGGTAGAACGCGACCGCGTGCGGCGCAAGTTCTTCCGCGGCGTGCGCGAGCATCTCGGGATACTCGGCGAGCTTGTTCAGAAGCGCCATCGCGCGGTCGCTCGACAGCGGCGAAAGATCGGCTTGCGCCGCCTTTGCGATGTCGCCGCCGTAGCGTTCCTTCCAGTCGTTCAGGATCGTGCAGATGCGCGCGTGCGCGTATTGCACGTAGTAGACCGGGTTCTCGTCGTTCTGCTTGAGCGCGAGATCGATGTCGAACACGAACTCGGTATCCGCCTTGCGCGAGATGAGGAAGAAGCGCACCGCGTCGCGGCCGCGGCGGATGGTCTCTTCGTCGATCTGGTCGGGCGCGGTTTCATGGCCGGGAGCCAGGCCGCCCGACCATTCGATCAGATCGCGCACCGTCACGTAGCTGCCGGCGCGCTTGGAAATCTTCACTTCCTCGCCGTCGCGCATGACTGTGACCATCTTGTGCAGCACGTAGTCGGGATAGCCCTTCGGAATGCCCACGCCGAGCCCTTGCAAGCCGGCGCGCACGCGCGCGATGGTGCCGTGATGGTCCGAGCCCTGGATGTTGATGACCTTCGTGAAGCCGCGCTCCCACTTGGTCACGTGGTACGCGACGTCCGGCACGAAGTACGTGAACGTGCCATCGGACTTCTTCATGACGCGGTCTTTGTCGTCGCCGTCGTCGGTGGTGCGCAGCCACAGCGCGCCGTCCTGCTCGTAGGTCTTGCCCGCATCGACGAGCGCCGCGACCGTCTTCTCGACGCGCCCTTCCTTGTAGAGCGACGACTCCAGATAGAACTGGTCGAACTTCACGCCGAACGCGGTCAGATCCATGTCCTGCTCGTGACGCAGATACGCCACGGCGAAATGACGGATGGCGTCGAGATCCTCGACGTCGCCCTTGCCCTTCACGGGCTCGCCATCTTTCGCGGCGACCGTTTCGCCCGCCATGTAGTCGCGCGCGATATCGGCGATGTACTCGCCGTTGTACGCGGCGTCGGGCCAGCCCGGCTCGTTCGGCTTCAGGCCGCGCGCGCGCAGTTGCGTGGAGGTGGCGAGGTTGCCGATCTGCACGCCGGCGTCGTTGTAGTAGAACTCGCGATGCACGTCGTAGCCCTGCGTTTCGAGCAGGTTCGAGAGCGCGTCGCCGAGCGCGGCCTGGCGGCCGTGGCCGACGTGCAGCGGACCGGTCGGGTTCGCCGACACGAATTCGACGAGCACGTGCCTGCCGGCCTCGCGCGCCGAGCGGCCGAACGCGGCGCCCGCGCCCAGCACGGCCGGGATCACGTCTTGCTTCGCCGACGCGGCAAGACGCAGATTGATGAAGCCGGGACCCGCCACTTCGGCGCTCTCGACGAGACCCTTCGCAGCCGGCAGCGCGAGCGCCGCATCGACGATCTGCTGCGCGAGCTGGCGCGGGTTGGCGCGCAGCGGCTTGGCGAGCTGCATCGCGACATTCGATGCCACGTCGCCGTGCGCCGCGACCTTCGGCCGTTCGAGAACGATCGCGGGCGCGACGAAGGCCGCTTCGCTGGCGCCCTGAGTGGCTAGCGCGACCTGCTTGACCGCGTCGGTGAGGAGCGTTTCGAGAGTGTGTTTATGTGCGGGCAGCATGCTGATGTGATCCGATGGAGCGAGTCCGATGGGGTATGGCGAGTGGATGGATGCTGGCGTGCGCCCGGAACCCGGAGGCGCGAGAAAAACGCCGTTCGCCATGTCTGCGAAGCCTCGCGGACATATGACCGTTCGCCGGGTCATATACCTGCAAAGTGGGGATTTTAGCAGGTGCTAATATGTCGAATCAGGGTGTTGTCACGTTGTCAGGGAGACCGGCTCGTCTGCGCGGTTTGTGTTCAAACCGGTTTGCAAACCGCCTATGACCCAACATAAACAAAAGGACCATGCCATGCTGATCACATTCAAAACCCCGGCCGCACCGGATGTCCTGATGCTGGACAATCTCGCCGAGTACCTGCTCGGCATCATCGGCAAGAAGCTTACGGAGCGCGGCGTCATCACGCACGAAGAGCTGCCTTCGGCCATTCAGAAACTCGAAGCGGCCGTCGTCACCGACAAGAAAGAGCGCGCCGAGCACGACGGCCATTTTCACGAGGGCGAGGCGGGGCACGAGCCGCACGAGATTCCCATCGGGCTCGCGCAGCGCGCGTATCCGTTCCTCGACATGCTGCGCCTCGCGCAGAAGGGCAACACGGACATCCTCTGGGGCGTCTGAGATCCGCCGCGCTGGAGCGTCGCGCCTGAAACGAAAAAACCCGCATCGGCGACGACGCGGGTTTTTTCTTCCGATGAAACCGGCTTACTGCGACTGACCGTTCGTCCCGGATTTCGGCGTGGCCGCTTTCTTCGGCTTCTTCGGTTTCTTCTTGTGCTCGGTCTGCGGCACCGAGTACGACGACGCGGTCGTGCTGCTGGCCGGCTGCGCGATCGCCGCCGAGCTTGCGGCGAGAACGGCGGCTGCGATCGCAACGCTTACGGCGGGCGTCAGCTTCTTCATGCGACTTATCTCCGTGACGAAAAATGCGTGTCCGTCCTCGTGACGGCGCATCGCATGAGCAAGTCTACGGAAGCCAAAAAATTCCCGCCTATTGCGTGGCGCTTTTCTTCGGCATCACGCGCCGCGTATGGTTTTTTCCAACGTTCCCGCGAAAGCCCTAGTACCGCCGCGCCTCGTTCAGCGCAGCGGCGCGAGCGCGCGTTCGGCGTCCGACGTGGACATCGCCATGCGTTCGGCATAGCTCGCCAGTTGATCGTCGCCGATCTTGCCCACCGAGAAATAGGTGCTGTCGGGATGCGCGAGGTAGAAGCCCGAGACGCTCGCGGCCGGCAGCATCGCGAGCGATTCGGTCACGCTCATGCCGATCTCCTCCGCCTGAAGCACTTCGAACATATCGCGCTTGACGAGGTGATCCGGACACGCCGGATAGCCCGGCGCCGGACGGATGCCCACGTATTTCTCGGCGATCAGCGCGTCGTTGTCCAGCGTTTCGCTCGCCGCGTAGCCCCACAAATCGCGGCGCACGCGCGCGTGCAGCGCTTCGGCGAAGGCTTCGGCGAAACGGTCGGCGAGTGCCTTCAGCATGATCGCGCTGTAGTCGTCGTGATCGGCTTCGAACTGTTGTTCCTTTTTATCGACACCAAGACCCGCCGTCACCGCGAAGATGCCGATGTAGTCCTTCACGCCCGAGTCCTTCGGCGCGATGAAATCGGCGAGCGAGCGGTTCGGACGCATCACGCCGTCGACGACCGGACGCACGCCTTGCTGACGCAGGTTGCGCCATGTCATCGCGACTTGCGAGCGTGATTCGTCCGTGTAGATTTCGATGTCGTCGTCGTTCACGGTGTTCGCGGGCAGCAGCATGACGACGCCGTTCGCCGTCAGCCAGCGGCCCTGAATCAGACGCGAGAGCATCGACTTGCCGTCGGAGAACACGCGCCGCGCCGATTCGCCCACGATCTCGTCGTTGAGAATCGCCGGATAGGGGCCGGCGAGATCCCACGTCTGGAAGAACGGAGCCCAGTCGATGTAATTCGCCAGTTCCGCGAGGTCGTAGTTCTTGAACACGCGCCGGCCGATGAAGCTCGGCTTCTTCGGCGTATACGCGTTCCAGTCGATCTTCGTCCGGTTGGCGCGCGCCTGTTCGTACGTGACCATCGGCAGCGCCTTCTTGTTGGCGTGCTGCGTGCGGATGCGGTCGTAGTCGCTCTTCAGGTCGTCGAGATACTTCGCCGCGCCTTCGTCCGACAGCAGGCTCGACGCCACCGACACCGAGCGCGACGCGTCCGGCACGTACACGACCGGGCCTTCGTAGTTCGGCGCGATCTTCACGGCGGTGTGCACGCGCGAGGTCGTCGCGCCGCCGATCAGAAGCGGGGTCTGCTTGCCGCGGAAATAGTCGTCGCGCTGCATTTCCGACGCGACGTAAGCCATTTCCTCGAGGCTCGGCGTAATCAGTCCCGACAGGCCGATGATGTCCGCGCCTTCATCCTTCGCTTTCTGCAGGATGGTCGCGCAGGGCACCATCACGCCCATGTTGACCACTTCGAAGTTGTTGCACTGGAGCACGACCGACACGATGTTCTTGCCGATATCGTGCACATCGCCCTTCACGGTCGCGATGACGATCTTGCCCTTCGGACGCACGTCCGCGCCGGCATCGGCGAGACGCTTTTTCTCTTCCTCGATGAACGGAATCAGATGCGCGACCGCCTGTTTCATCACGCGCGCCGATTTCACGACTTGCGGCAGGAACATCTTGCCCGCGCCGAACAGGTCGCCGACGACGTTCATGCCGTCCATCAGCGGGCCTTCGATCACGTTGATCGGACGGCCGCCGGCGGCGTCGATCTTCTGCCGGACTTCTTCCGTATCTTCGACGATGAAGTTCGTGATGCCGTGCACGAGCGCATGCGACAGACGCGCCTCAACCGGCTGATTGCGCCATTCGAGGTTTTCTTCCTTCTTCGCGGCGCCGGTCTTGAACTTGTCGGCGCTTTCGAGCAGGCGGTCGGTGGAATCCTCGCGGCGGTTGAGCACGACGTCTTCGACCATGTCGCGCAGTTCGGCGTCGAGATCGGCATAGACGCCGAGCTGGCCCGCGTTGACGATGCCCATGTCCATGCCCGCCTGAATCGCGTGATACAGGAACACGGTGTGGATGGCCTCGCGCACCGGGTCGTTGCCGCGGAACGAGAACGACACGTTCGACACGCCGCCGCTCACCTTCGCGTGCGGCAGGTTTTGCTTGATCCAGCGCGTCGCGTTGATGAAATCGACCGCGTAATTGTTGTGCTCTTCGATGCCCGTCGCGATCGCGAAGATGTTCGGATCGAAGATGATGTCTTCCGGCTCGAAGCCGACTTCGCTCACGAGAATGTCGTAGGAGCGCTTGCAGATCTGCGTCTTGCGCTCGAACGTGTCGGCCTGGCCTTGCTCGTCGAACGCCATCACGACGGACGCCGCGCCGTAGCGGCGGATCAGCTTCGCGTGATGTTTGAAGGCGTCTTCGCCTTCCTTCAGCGAGATCGAGTTGACGATCGCCTTGCCCTGCACGCATTTCAGGCCGGCTTCGATCACCTCCCATTTCGACGAGTCGATCATGATCGGCACGCGCGCGATATCCGGCTCCGATGCGATCAGATTCAGAAAGCGCACCATCGCCGCTTTCGAATCGAGCATGGCCTCGTCCATGTTGATGTCGATGACCTGCGCGCCGTTTTCGACCTGCTGGCGCGCGACGGCGAGCGCTTCGTCGAACTGGCCGTTCAGGATCATGCGCGCGAACGCTTTCGATCCGGTCACGTTCGTGCGCTCGCCGACGTTGATGAAAAGCGAGCCGTCGGTGACGTTGAACGGTTCGAGGCCCGAGAGACGCATCGTGTGGTCGGTCATTTCCTTGATCTCTTGTTCGATGTCAAGCTGCATCGCGATACTGCGACGGAAACGCGCGCGGCTTCACTTCCGCCAGCGCCTTCGCAATCTCCGCGATATGCTCCGGCGTCGTGCCGCAGCAGCCGCCCGCGATATTCACGAGGCCCGCCGTCGCGAATTCCTTCAGCAATCCGGACGTTACGTCCGGCGTTTCGTCGAAGCCGGTATCGCTCATCGGATTCGGCAGGCCGGCGTTCGGGTAGCAGGACACATACGTATCGCACAGCTTCGCAAGTTCGGCGATGTACGGCCGCATCAAAGCCGCGCCTAACGCGCAGTTCAGGCCGAAGGTCAGCGGCTTCGCGTGACGCAGCGAATTCCAGAACGCTTCGACCGTCTGTCCCGAGAGAATGCGGCCCGACGCATCGGTCACGGTGCCCGAAATCATGATCGGCACGAGTTCGCCGGTATCGTCGAAAAGCTGGTCGAGCGCGAACAGCGCGGCCTTCGCGTTCAGCGTGTCGAAGATCGTTTCGACGAGAAAGAGATCGCAGCCCGCATCGAGCAGCGCCTTCGCCTGCTCGTAGTACGCCTCGCGCAGTTCGTCGAACGTGACGTTGCGCGCGCCCGGATCGTTCACGTCCGGCGAAATGCTCGCGGTTTTCGGCGTCGGCCCGATCGCGCCCGCGACGAAGCGCGGCTTGTCAGGCGTCGAATATTTGTTGCAGGCCTCGCGCGCGAGCTTCGCCGACTCGATGTTCATCTCCGCCGCGAGGTCTTCCATGCCGTAATCGGCCTGAGCCACGCGCGTCGCGCCGAAGGTGTTCGTTTCGAGGATATCCGCGCCCGCCGCCAGGTATTGCTCGTGAATCTCGCGGATGACCTGCGGCTGCGTGATCGACAGCAATTCGTTGTTGCCCTTGATGTCGCGGCCATAGTCCTTGAAGCGCTCGCCGCGATAGGCGGCTTCATCGAGCTTGTAGCGCTGGATCATGGTGCCCATCGCGCCGTCGAGGATCAGGATGCGCTTTTGCAGCAGCGCGGGCAGCGCGGCGCCGCGCGTGTAAGCGCGCGCGGGCGCTTTCGGAATCGCGTTCTCGGTCATGACGGACAAGGCCTGCAGCAAATGTGAAATAGCCTGACATTGTAGCCGCAGCGCGAAGCGGTCGCTGTCGCGCCCCGCGGGGGATGCCAGAGAAAAAAACCCCGCCGTTCATGGGGCGGGGTCTTCGAGAAGCGGCGAGTGTCGCCTTGAGCCGCAGGATCGTGCGGCGGCCGGCGCGGGGCGGCGGGCCGCCCCGCGCAATGCAGATCAGTGAAGCACGACGGGTTGGTTCATCAAGATATCGAACTGGCCGAGGAATTCATCGACATCCTCCAGCGACGGTTCTTCCGCAATCAGTTGCTGCACGTGTTCCCGGAACTTCGCGGCGAGCTCTCCGTCGATGAAGATCTCACGCTGCGTGTTCTTGTCGACGATCTCGTAGCCGCCCGCCTTCATGGCGAGATGGTTGTCTTGCGGCGGAAATTCGACAACGCAATAGTTGGGGCTGTTGTAGATCATTTGCATGGCGACACTCCTTATTCCTTGTTGCTCCTGGCAATCCTGAAGCGTAGTTGGAGCGATTGGGTTGGAATTCAAGGGGTGGCCTCGATGTGATGCCGGTTGTATCGAGGCTTTCTCGTGTGCAGCAAAAACCGGAACAATCAGGCCGTCCCGCGTAAGAAGTTCCCCAGCAATGCGGAAAAGCGCTGCGATTCCTCCACCGGCGACAGGTGCGCTGCGTTGAGTAATTCGAATTGCGCGCCCGGAACCGTGTCTGCGACCACCTTTGAGGCAGCATGCGGCGTGCCAACATCGTGCTGGCCCGCGACGACCAGCGTGCGTTTGTTCACAGAGGCGAGCTTGTCACGCGCATCGAAACGGCTGACCGCCTCCGCCGCGCGCGCAAACCCTTCCGCGGGCGTGCGCGCGATCGATTCCCCGATCTGCTCGACCACTTCGGGATGCGCCTTGCGGAATTCGGGCGTGAGCCAGCGTTCGAGCGTCGCTTCCACGATACTCGCAGTCCCGTTTTCGCGCACGGATGCTGCTCTTTGCGCGAACGTCGGACGCGCCTCCTCGGGGATGAACGCCGGCGCGCCAACGACCGTCAGCGTGTCCACCTTGCCGGGGTGACGGATCGCGAGCTTTTGCGCGACCATGCCGCCGATCGACAAGCCGGCCACGTGCGCCGAAGGCGCGCCGAGCTTGTCGAGCAGCGTGGCGAGATCGTCGGCGAGGTCGTCGATCGTGAAGCCGTCGGGCGAGACGGCTGTGTCGCCGTGGCCGCGCAGGTCGTAGCGCAGCACGGTGAAATCGCGGCGAAAATAGCCCGCCATCTGATCCCATACGGACAGATCGCCCGCAAGCTGATGGATGAAGACGAGCCAGGGGCCGCCGCCTTCGTTGTCGAGAACGTAACGTGTATCGATGCGATTGATCGTCAACTGCATATCGGCTCCGTAAAGAATGCGGTTTGCGATGCTGTTTCCGATGACTGCATTGAATTGCGCGCTTTCGCCGTGCCCGATGTCACGAAGTGTGACAGCCGTGAGACGGCCGTTACGGATTGTCCGCGGGCGGCGCAGTCGGCTCGGGTGGCGCGGCGGGCGCGGATTTGTCTGACGCATCTTGCGTGCCCGGTGCCGCCGGCGGTGCGAGCGCGCCGGCCCAGAGCAGTTCGATCTGCATGCCGTTCGGCTCGGTTTGCAGAATCCGCACGGGCAGCCAGCCGATCGACGGCGCGAGCCAGATATCGAGCTTGCGGCGGTCACCTTCCTTGCGCGGCAGGCGCGTGAAGTGCCGCGCCGTCGTGAAGCCGCCGCGCGCCTGCACGGTTTCGTCGCCGACGGTTTCGATCGGCCAGATTTCGTTGCTGTCGTTATCCGCCACGCTGAACTGGCGCGTGACGCCCGGCTTGTATTTGTCCGGCGCGCCGCGCACGAGGCTCGCCAGTTGCATCACGACGCTGAAGCGGTCCTGCGCGCCGTCCGCGAGCGGCTGGCTTTGCGGCGTCTTCGTGTAGACGATCTGCTTCGTCTCGCGATTAAAGATGGCGATATCGGCGGCGCGGCGGCCGCGCTGCTCGGAATACTGTTCCGGCGCGATGCCGAATCCGTCGAGATGACCTTTGCTCGAATACACAAAGGGTCCGACGAAAGGCACCGGAATCGAAACGACCATCTCGTAATGTTGGCCGTCGTTGATCCAGTGGATGATGCCGGTCTGATTCATCATGCCGTTGACGAGCGTGTCGTAACGCAGCTCGCCGGTCGGCGGAACGCTGAATTTGTCGCCCGATGCGGCCGTGGCGGCGGCGGGCGGGGCGGGCGATGGCGTCGCGGCTGGCGCCGACGCCTCGGATGTTCCTGACGCGGCGACGCCGGAAGCGGAAACGGCGGCGGTCGCGTCGGGTTGCGGAGTCGCGGCGCTCAACACGGGCGCGGGTGCGGCGGGTACGGCGGGTTTCAGCTGAACGTGCGGGGCAGCGGCGGGTTTCGGCGGCGCAGCCGCGGGTGCGGGCGGCTGCGGCGCAGGCGGCGCAACCGGCTTCGGCGTCAGCAATTCGACCTGCACGGGCGGCGTTTCGGGCGGCGTGTTCACCGGCTGCCGGTTCCGGTCGATCCACCGCATCGCGCTCAAGTGCAGACCCGCGACGATCAGCACGGCCAGCGCCCAGCGCCCCCAGCGCCGTGGCGTGGCGGATTCGGCGGCGGCATCGGGCGGCTCGCCCGACGCGGGGCGAGGACGGCGAAAGGGAAACAGTGGCATCGTGCGGAGGTGAAAAGCGCGGAGCTTGCGTCTGGCGAAACGTATCAGACAAGCGCGATCGAAGCGATGTTCCTCACGCCGCCCACGCGTTTCGCAACGTTCGCGAATCAGCGCCCCTGCGCTTTGTACCCCAGTTCATACGACAGCCCGCGCGCGCATTCGCGCAACGCGGAATCGATTTCACCGCCCCAGCGCGTATCGAACGTGCCTTCGTGCCCGAGCGCGATGAGACCGAGCGCAAGTTCGCCCGTCGAATCGAAGACCGGTGTGCAGAACGCGTGGATGGTCGGCAGCAGCATGCCTTCGACGCGCGCCGCGCCATGTTCGCGCACCTCGGCGAATAGCGGTTCGACGTCGGCGATGGTCTGCTTCATGGCAGCGAGTTCGCGATCGAGCATCGGCTGCGTCTTGCTGCGCGGCAGATACGCGGCGAAAAGCAGGCCGGTCGCGGACGTGAGCAGCGGCATGACGTCGCCCAGCCTCAGCGATGCCTTCGCCGGATGGCTCGACTCCATCCAGTGCACGACCGTCGGCCCCTGATTGCCCCATACGGCAATGCCCACCGTCTGATCCAGCCGGTCGCGCAAGTCCGCGAGCGCGATGCGCGCAAGCCGCACGCCATCGACACGCGCGAGCCGCGCGAGACCCATCTGCAACGCGAAACCGCCGAGCTCGTAGCGCCCCGACACCGGGTCCTGCGACGCGACCCCGAGCCGCAGGAAACTCACGAGATAGCGATGCGCCTTCGCCGGGCTCATGCCCGCGCGGTGCGCGAGATCGCGCAGCATCATCGCGCGCGGCTCGTTGGTAAGCACGTCGAGCAGCCGGAAACCGACTTCTATCGACTGGATGCCGGAGCGGGTTTTCTCTTCAGCGGTGTCGTTGAGGTCTTCGTCGTCGTCGGAAGCGGCGGATTGGGTCGATTGCATGAAGCTCGAAGCACAGGCGAGGGATTCACCATCGTAAAATAGATTTCCCTTAACGTCATCTCAAGTCACCGAACCCCGCTCCATGAAACTCGCCACATTGAAGGACGGCACGCGCGACGGCCAGCTCATCGTCGTGTCGCGCGATCTGCGCACGGCGGCCATCGCCGACGGAATCGTATCGACGCTGCAACGCGCGCTCGACGACTGGGCCTTCTACGCGCCGCAGCTCATGGAAGTCTACGAAGCGCTCAATCTCGGCCGCGCGCGCAACACGTTCGCGTTCGATCCGAAGTCCTGCATGGCGCCGCTGCCGCGCGCGTTCCAGTGGGCGGACGGCTCGTCGTACGTGAATCACGTCGAACTCGTGCGAAAGGCGCGCAAAGCGGAGATGCCGCCCGAATTCTGGACCGATCCGCTGATGTATCAAGGCGGCAGCGATGATTTCATCGGTCCGACGGACGACATCGTCTGCGCAACGGAATCGTATGGCATCGACTTCGAAGCGGAAGTCGCGGTCATCACCTCCGACGTCCACATGGCCGCGATGCCCGACGAAGCGCTGAAGAGCGTGCGCCTGCTGATGCTCGCAAACGACGTCTCGCTGCGCAATCTGATCCCCGCCGAACTCGCGAAGGGCTTCGGCTTCTTCCAGAGCAAGCCGGCGACGTCGTTCTCGCCCGTCGCCGTCACGCCCGACGAACTCGGCGACGCGTGGCGCGAAGGCCGCGTGCACCGGCCGATGATCGTGCACTGGAACGGCAAGAAGGTCGGCCAGCCGGATTGCGGCACGGACATGGTGTTCCATTTCGGCCAGTTGATCGCGCACGCGGCGAAGACGCGCAACCTGCGCGCGGGCGCGATCGTCGGCTCGGGCACGATCTCCAACAAGGACGCGAAGCGCGGCTACTGCTGCATCGCCGAGAAGCGCTGTCTCGAGACCATCGAGCACGGCGCGCCGCAGACGGAATTCATGAAGTTCGGCGACAGCGTGAAGATCGAGATGTTCGACGAAGACGGCAAGTCGATCTTCGGCGCGATCGATCAGGCGGTCGTGCAGCCCGAGCATTGAACGGGTTTCGCCCGATGCGGCGTGCATGAACCACGCCTTACACTTTGCCGGGCTGCTTTCGTGCAGCATTAAAACCAACAAAAAAGGAGACTTTCGATGGCGGCAGGCAAGTGGAAATTCCTCGCGGGCGCGGTGCTGACGGTTGGCGCGCTCGCCGCGACGACGGCGGCAATCGCGCAGCAGGCGCAGCACGTGAAGATCGGCCTCGTGCTCTCGCTGACGGGGCCGGCCGCGTCGCTCGGCATTCCGGCGCGCGACACCGTCGCGCTCTTGCCGAAGGAAATGGGCGGCAGGCCCGTCGATTACATCGTGCTCGACGACGCCTCCGACACCACGCAGGCCGTGCAGACCACGAAAAAGCTCATCAGCGAGGATCAGGTCGATGCGATCATCGGCTCGTCGATCACGCCGAATTCGCTCGCGATGATCGATGTCGTCGCGCAAGGGCAGACGCCGATGATCTCGCTGGCGTCGTCGTCGAAGATCATCGAGCCGGTGGACGAAAAACGCCGCTGGGTCTTCAAGACGCCGCAAACCGACGCGATGATGGCCTCCGCGATCGCCGAGCACGCGAGCAATCACGGCGTGAAGACGCTCGCCTACATCGGTCAGGCGGACGCGCTCGGCGAGACCTTCTACGCCGAAGTCGCCAAGTTCGCGCAACTGCACAAGATCGAAGTGGTCGCGAACGAGCGCTTCAACCGCACCGACCCGAGCGTGACCGGGCAGATCCTCAAGATTCTCGCGGCCAAGCCCGATGCCGTGGTCGTCGGCGCGGCGGGCACGCCGGCCGCCTTGCCGCCGAAGACGCTCGCGCAGCGCGGCTACAAGGGCAAGGTCTATCACAATCACGGCGTCGGCAACCGCGACTTCCTGCGCGTGTGCGGCGCGGACTGCAACGGCACGTTCCTGCCCGCGAGCCCCGTGCTCGTCGCCGCGCAGTTGCCCGACGATCATCCGGCCAAGCGCCTTGCGCTCGAATACATCAAACTGTACGAGGCGAAGCAGGGCGCGGGCACGGTGTCGGCGTTCGGCTCGTATGCGTGGGACGCGGGCATGCTGCTGAACCGCGCGGTGCCGATCGCCATGAAAGCGGGCGCGCCCGGCACGCCGGCGTTTCGCGCCGCCCTGCGCGACGCGCTCGAAGGCACGAAGAATTTCGCCGACACCAACGGGCAGGTCAACATGACGCCCAACGATCACATCGGCCTCGATCAGCGCGCGCGCGTGATGGTCGAGATCCGCGACGGCAAGTGGATTTATCAGCCGCGCTAATCTTTCATCGACAAGACCATGAGCGATCTCTCCCTGTATGCGGGCTACAAGTCGCTGGCGTTGCGCCGCCATCCGCACGGCGTGCTCGAAGTGGTGATGCCCGGCGCGGGCGCGAACAAGAGCGGCCTCTCCACCGCCGACGCCAACATGCACCGCGAACTCGCGGACATCTGGCGCGACATCGACCGCGATCCGGACACGCGCGTCGCGCTGATTCGCGGCGAAGGCAAGGGCTTTTCGGCGGGCGGCGATCTTGCGCTCGTCGAGGAGATGGCGACCGACTTCGACGTGCGCGCGCGCGTGTGGCGCGAGGCCCGCGATCTCGTCTATAACGTGATCAACTGCGGCAAGCCGATCGTCTCCGCGATGCACGGCCCGGCGGTCGGCGCGGGCCTGGTCGCGGGGCTTCTGGCCGATATCTCGATCGCCTCGAAATCGGCGCGCATCATCGACGGGCATACGCGCCTGGGCGTCGCGGCGGGCGATCACGCGGCGATCGTCTGGCCGCTGCTGTGCGGCATGGCGAAGGCCAAGTACTATCTGCTGCTGTGCGAGCCGGTGAGCGGCGAGGAGGCGGAACGCATCGGGCTGGTGTCGCTCGCCGTCGACGAGAACGAACTGATGCCGAAGGCGATCGAAGTGGCGAATCGCCTGGCGCAAGGCTCGCAGACCGCGATCCGCTGGACGAAGTACGCCCTCAACAACTGGCTGCGCTCGGCGGGGCCGACCTTCGATACGTCGCTCGCGCTGGAATTCATGGGCTTCGCGGGCCCGGACGTGCACGAAGGCGTGCGCTCGCTGCGCGAGAGACGCGCGCCGGATTTTCCGGGCGGCGCGCCGTTCTGACCGAAGGGAACCGCGCCAACCTCACACGAAAACAAGGAGAGTCGAATGACCGATAACACTGGCGGTACGCCGCCCTACACGATTCCCGGTTTTCCCGGATTCGGCCAGGCCGACATGATGGGCAAGATGTGGGAACTGATGCGCCTGAATCCCTTCGCCGCCGCGATGCCGGGCGGCGGGCAGGGCGTGGGTCCCTCCCTCTCGATGATGTCCGACATGCTCGCTCCGCTCACGAACATCGAAGAACTCGACAAGCGCGTGACGGACATGCGCGCCGTCGAGCAGTGGCTCAAGCTCAATCTGAACATGCTGCAATCGGCGATTCAGGCGCTCGAAGTGCAGCGCGCGACGCTCGCAACCCTGCGTGCGTTCGGCGCGTTCGCGCAGACATCGGTGGAAAGCGCGCACAGCGCGGCGGCCGACAAGGCGAAGTCCGCCGCTGCGGGCTGGCCGATGAGCGGCGCGGCGAAGCAGGAAGCGAGCGCCCCGGCGCAGCCGCCCGAAGAAGCCCCGGAAGGGGACGAAGCGGGCGAAAAAGCCTCTGCGCCGCCGCCGGGCTTCGATCCGACCGGCTGGTGGAACGTACTGCAATCGCAGTTCAATCAGCTCGCGCATCTCGCGATGCTGCAACCCGGCATGAACGGCCCGCTCAACGCGGGCGCGGCAGCGGACGATCAACCGGAAGCCGCGTCCGGAAGCCGTGCCGAGCAGCCGCCGAGCGGCGGCGAAGACAAGCCCGAAGCCGCGGCGGCGAAGAAAGCGGCCGCCCGCAAGTCCGCGCCGCGCAAGAAACCCGTCTGATTTTCGTCTCCCGGTCCGGCGGCGCGCAACGCTCCGCCGGGCCCGACGGTTCACCCGGTTTCCTCCGATTTCCTCCGATGAATGAAGCCTCATCGGACCGCGTCCCGTGTCTTCACTCGCGCGCTGAAACGCATCTCAACCCACATGCCTGTTTCGATTCTGTCTATGATGAAATGTAGACGGCGCGAAAATTTGTCCACCGTCGAAGGCGGGCACGCAACGTGCATCGGATGGCGTGAGTACATCGGGAAAGATCTGTCCATGACAAACACATCAGAACAAGACTTCGATTCCGAACCGTCTTCCGACGCCCCGGACGCGCTGGAGCAAGCGCCGCAGGGCTTTGAGGCGCCGGGACTGTCGGGAATCGGCATCGGAGCAATCGCTCAGGAAATTGGTCTGACGAAGGACACACTGCGCGTCTGGGAGCGCCGCTATGGTTTTCCGCAGCCGATGCGCTCGCCCGGCGGCGAACGGCTGTATCCGCAGGATCAGGTGACAAAGCTGCGGCTGGTCAAGCGTCTGCTCGACGCAGGGCATCGCCCGAGCAAGGTGCTCGCGCAGCCGATCGACCTGCTGCAACATCTGGCCGAAAGCTCCGGGGTCGGGCAGGACGCCCCCGACGCCGAGCTCGATCATCTGGTGTCGCTGCTGCGCAAGAGCGCCTACGAGGAATTCCGCTTCGGGCTATTGAAGCGCGCCACGCGCGACGGCCTCGAACGCTTCGTGCTGGATGTCGCCGCGCCGCTCGCCGCGCGTGTCGGCAATGCATGGGCGGCGGGCACCTTGCAGGTTTATCACGAACATCTGTTCAGCGAGGCGATCCAGTCGACCATGCGCACGCTCATGCGCCCGCTCGGCGACGCGTTGCGCGGGCGCGGCGGGCGTCCTCGCGTCCTGCTCACGACGTTGTCCGGCGAAGGCCACGGCCTCGGCATCCTGATGGCGGAAGCGATGTTCACGCTCTCCGAGTGCGAGTGCATCCAGCTGGGGCTGCAAACGCCGCTGCACGATATCGTCGATGCGGTGACGGCCCATCACGTCGATATCGTGGCGCTGTCGTTCACGGCCGTGCTGCCCGCGCAGGCGATCACCAACGGCCTGACCGATCTGCGCAACCTGCTCCCGCCGCACGTGCGCATCTGGGTCGGCGGAAGCAGTCCGGCGCTGCGCCGCAAGCTGAACGACGGCGTGTTTCACGTCGCAGGGTTGACCCCGATCGATGAAACCGTCGCGGATTGGCGTCAATCTGCCATGCTATGATCGACGACGCTCGCTGCGGCGGGCACTGGCCGCTCGCTGCGGCGGGCACTGGCGCGGACATTCGCAAGCGTGCGCTTCGCATCGCTGTCACGCGAGCACGTCATACTGCGCGGCCGGCGTGGTCCGGCGCAGTCCGGCGGCCGGCTCGGCGCCACTTGAACTTACCTCAGGCACAGGTTTCGCTCCTCACCCACGGTAGAACAAGACGCACAACAGGCAACATTTGCACGGGAAGTGCATTGTTTTCGCGGGACGCGACGCGTTGCCGCAGCGCCCAATTTGAGCGCTCGTTGTCGCATTTCGTCTTTGGCCGACCGAATCCCGCGTAAAATTGAAAGCTTGGCTGCTCGCATGCAAGGTTATTTCGCACGCGTGAGCTGAAAGTCAAATAGATATAACGTCGCATAAGTGGCATCAGGGGTGGACCTATGAACACCATGCTTTATCCGGAACTTTATAAATCGCTGGAATCCGTCCGATGGGACATGGAGAAGGACATTCCATGGGACAAGTTCGATGCGTCCCTGCTCACCGACGAGCAGGCCAGGACCATCAAGATGAACGCGATCACCGAATGGTCCGCTCTTCCCGCAACCGAAATGTTCCTGCGTGACAACCACCATGACAGCGATTTCTCCGCTTTCATGAGCGTGTGGTTCTTCGAGGAGCAGAAGCATTCGCTCGTGCTGATGGAGTATCTGCGCCGCTTCAAGCCCGACATGGTGCCGACCGAAGACGAACTGCACGCGGTACGCTTCGAGTTCGATCCGGCGCCGCCGCTCGAAACGCTGATGCTGCACTTCTGCGGCGAAATCCGCCTGAATCACTGGTATCGCCGCGCGGCCGAGTGGCACACGGAGCCGGTCATCAAGCACATCTACGAAACCATTTCGCGCGACGAAGCCCGTCACGGCGGCGCGTATCTGCGCTACATGAAGAAGGCGCTCGCGAATGCGGGCGACACGGCGCGCGCCGCGTTCGCGAAGATCGGCGTGCTGATGGCGTCGGCGCGCCGCACCGAAAAGCCGCTGCATCCGACCAATCTCCACGTCAATCAGGCGCTTTTCCCGCGCGATACCGTGCAGTCGCGGCTGCCCGATCCGGAGTGGCTCGAACGCTGGCTGGACGACCAGATCCGCTTCGACGACAGTTGGGAGAGGAAGGTCGTCGAGCGCATCCTGCATAACCTGTCGATTCTTTTCGAGCGTTCGTTCGCGACCGCGCAGGAACTGAACCGTTATCGCAAGGAAGTTACGCAGCGTCTGCAAGCCGCGCCGGGCGGCGCGGCCGAACAGCCGGCCTGACGCATTCAAGCATCGCGAAATGAGACGGCCCGCCGGGTTGAACCGGCGGGCCGTCTGCATTTCAACGATTCATTCTTGCGTGAAGCGCCATGGCACAATGCGCGCTTTCAGTACACCGCAACGAGCGTCGCCATGCCCGCCATTTTCGAACGCAAGATCATCACGCGCGAGGCGCTCGCCGCGCGCCGCACGGCGCTTGCCGGCCCCGTCGTTTTCACCAACGGCGTCTTCGACATCCTTCATCGCGGACATGTCACTTATCTCGCCGATGCGAAGGCGCTCGGCGCGACGCTCATCGTCGGCGTCAACAGCGATGCATCCGTGCGCACGCTCGGCAAAGGCGACGATCGCCCGATCAATCGCGAGGACGATCGCATGGCGCTGCTCGCGGCGCTAGAAAGCGTCGACTGGGTCGTGAAGTTTGAAGAAACGACGCCGCTGCAACTGATCGACGCGCTGCACCCGGACGTGCTCGTGAAAGGCGGCGACTACGACATGGACAAGCTGGCCGAATCGGCGCTCGTGCGCGGATGGGGCGGCAAGGCGCTCGCCATCCCGTTCGAGCACGACCGGTCGACGACCGCGCTGCTCAGGAAGGTCCGCGAGCAGTCCTGATTCTCTCGATTTCCCCGCGCGCCGCTTATTGGCCGAGCGGCGTGCTCTGAACGTTCGCGGCCGGCGCCGGTCCGCCGACGCGCGGCTGGTCGAACGCTTCTTCCGGGCCGAGCGGACGCGTCGCGAGCGCTTCGGGACGCACTTGCTGCAACAGATGATGCGGCTCGCGCGCGCCGGCGGCGGGCAACGGTCCGAACATGCCGCGCATGACGGTGAACATCAGCAAGTTGGCGAGAATAAGGAGGGCGATCAGCCAGCGCAGCATTCCTGGGCTCCGTCCGTCTATCAATTCAGCGAATCAGGATGAATGGCGTGCCGCCGCGTCGCGCGCGATGAGCGCGAGGCCGGACAGCACGAGGGAATCGTGTCGAGTATGCGGCACGTCGAGCGCGCCGGCGATTTCATTGGCCGCGCCGCCGCCGAGCACGAGACGCACCTCGGCTTGCCAGTCCGCTTTCAGGTCGCGCCACGCGCGCTCGATCAGGCTCGCCTGCGCGAGCAGGCATCCGGCGGAAAGCGCGGCGGCGGTGTCGGTCGCGAACAGGTTGCGCTTCTGATTCAACGCTTCGCGCGCGGCCGCGGGGTCGAGCGTCGGTAGTTGTGCGGTGTGGCTGCCGAGCGATTCCATCATCAGCGACCAGCCGGGCGCGATCAGGCCGCCGGTGAAAACGCCGTCGGCGCGCAGCGCTTCGAGCGTGGTCGCGGTGCCGAAGGTCGCGACCAGCAGATGCTCGCCCGGATACGCGGCGCGCGCGGCGATGAGACCGGCCCAGCGATCGCTGCCGAGGCGCGTCGGGTCGGCGTAGTCGTTGGTCACGCCGCACTGCGCGGCGCGCGCCCGCACGACGGTGCGCGGCAACGTCGGCCAGCGGGCGTCGATGAGACGCTGGATGCGGTTCTGCACCGGCATGCCGGCGACGTTCGAAATCCACGCGCTCGCCGGCGTGGGCAGCGAGCCCCAGGCGTCGAGCGCGGCGTCGTCGGCGCTGGTGGAGTGATGCGCGTGCTCGAAGGCGCCGTTCGCGAGCGGCGCGCCGTCTTCCTCGACGAGCGACCATTTGATGCGGCTGTTGCCCGCGTCGATGAGCAGATAGCGCGCTTCGTTACCCGACGCTGTCACGGACGCTCCTTCGCGAGGCGCAGCGTCAGTTCGCCGGTCGCGACGGCGCGCGGGCCTTCGGGCGCGTCGATCAGCAACTGGCCGCCGTCGTCGACGCCCGCCGCGATGCCGCGCGTCACCTCCATGCCCTGATCGATGAGCGCGACTTCGCGGCCCGCCCAGGCGTGCGCGTCGAGCCAGCGCTGGCGGAACGGCCGGAAGCCTTCGGCTTCGAAACGCGGCAGCGCGCCGTCGAGCGCGTTGAGGAGCGCGGCGAGGGTATCGGTGAGATTCGCGTCGGGCCACGCGCGCGCGAGCGCGGCGGGCGTGGCGCCTTGTCCGGGCGATGCGGCGATGCGGTTGGCGTCGTCGACTTGCGCGGCGAGCTGCTCCGCGCCGTGCAAATTCAGGCCGATGCCGATCACGACCGCCGTCGCATCCGGCGCGTTCCACGCGGTTTCGATGAGAATGCCGGCGAGCTTGCCGTCGTCGAGCAGGACGTCGTTCGGCCACTTCAGCGCCGGACGAGCGGACGGCGAGAGCGGCAGGCGCGCGAGCGCGTCGAGCACCGCCGTGCCGATGGCGAGGCTCAGACCCGACAGCCCTTCGATGGGCCGCTTCAGCACGCATCCGACCGACATCAGCAGCGCATTGCCCGGTTCGGCGAGCCATGCGCGCCCGCGCCGGCCGCGCCCCGCGGTTTGCGAATATGCGACGCGGACCACGGGCGCGGGCGCACGTGCGCCATCGCGGCGCGATGCGCGCAACTGCTCCATCAGGTCCGCGTTGGTCGACCCGGTTTCATCGACGATGTCGATGGTCCAGTCGCGCGCCGGACGCTCGGCGAGCGCCGCGAGTCGCGGGAGATCGATGCGCCAGGGCGCGTCGGGGGCGAAGGGAGTGGAGTTCATGGCGGCTATTGTAGCGGCGGGAAGGGGGTGCGAAGCCCCCGAAAACGTCACACGAAGGCGATGCGCAGCGTCTTGCCGCACGCCGTGGCGTATTTGCGCAGCGTCGCCACGGACGGCGAGTGTTTTTCGCTGATCAGCGATCCTTCGAGCCGCGCGACCGCGGACGCGGTCGTGCCCATGCGCTCGGCGATCTGTGCCTGAGTGAGGCCGGCTTCCTTGCGCGCGCTTAGCAGTGCGTGGAGGGCTTCGTATTTCGGCCCCAGGGCGTCGTAGGCCGCCTTGAACTCGGGGTCGGCGAGCATGCGGCGGTCGTCTTCTTCGGTGTGGGGGACCGGGTTGTAGCGACGTGCCAATTCACGTTGCAATCGGGTCTTAGACATTACCTTTCACCTCCTTCATTCGTGCGTGTGCGATACGCAGTTCGTCTTCTGGCGTTTGCCGGGTCTTCTTGATGAACGAATGCAACATGACGATTCGCCTGCCGGTGCCCATACAGTAGAAGACGCGGCCAATGCCGTCTCTGCCGCGCGGTCGAAGTTCGAACAGACCGCCTCCCATCGCTCTCGAATGCGGCATTCGCAAGTTTGCGCCGTGTAGTTTCATGAGATCGACCAGCCGCCAATAGTCGGAGCGTATGCCGATTGGCAGATCGCGAATCTCGCGTTGAAGCTGTTCATCGTAGTAAGCGATCGTCCAGGAACGTTCATCCGAGAGTAGCATATTTGCTAAGTTGCACTGTAAAGAATGGTGCAACCCAGTCTTCCCGTTCCCCGCATTCCCGACCATTCATCCAATCGACATAGGCCCGCGGGCACCGTCCCCGCCTTCCCCCAACGCACTTCGCTACAATGTCCGTTCCCCTTCAACCGCGTTTCATCGCGCCATCGCTCCTTGGACTTCGACACGCCGCCGCGCCTTAGGGTGGAAGCCGGTCAGCAGGGCAAGGTGGTCCGGCTCTCCGGCCAGTGGACCGCGCTCGCGCTCGCCCGCGACCGCGCGAAGAGCGGCGTGACGCGGCGGCTGCGCGCGATCGGCCGCGAGGCAATCGGGCAGTGGGATCTGCTGTCGGTCGAGCGGCTCGATCACGTCGGCGGGCAGGCGCTCTGGCGCGTCTGGGGCCGCAAGATGCCCGCGACCATCGCGCTGTCGGACACGCAGCGCGAAATCTTCGAGCGCGTCGCGCTGCTCGACGCCGAGCGCGAAGAGCCCGAACCGGTCGATCGCATCGATCCGGTCACGAAGCTCGGGTCATTGATCTTCGCGTTCTTCGATCATCTCTACGACGGCCTCGCGATGTTCGGCGGTTTCCTGCTCGATCTCCTCGGGCTGGTGCGGCGGCCGAAGCGCATTCCGTGGACGGAAATCTCCGCCAATATCTACGCGGCCGGCGCGCAGGCGCTCGCGATCACCGCGCTCGTCGCGTTTCTGATCGGCATCGTGCTCAGTTATCTGTCCGCGCAACAGCTGCGCGCGTTCGGCGCGAATCAGTACATCGTCAATATTCTCGGGCTCTCGGTGATCCGCGAGCTCGGGCCCGTGCTTTCCGCGATTCTCGTCGCGGGGCGCTCCGGCTCCGCGATCACCGCGCAGATCGGCGTGATGCGCGTCACCGAAGAGCTCGACGCGATGCAGGTCATGGGCATTCCCCACGGCCTGCGGCTCGTGCTGCCGCGCGTGATCGCGCTCGGCATCGCGATGCCGCTGCTCGTCATGTGGACCAATATCGTCGCGCTGACCGGCGGCGCGCTCGCGGCGAAGCTCGTGCTGTCCATCGACGTCAATTTCTTCGTGCGCTCGCTGCCGTCCGTCGTGCCGATCGCGAATCTGTGGATCGGGCTCGGCAAGGGCGTCGTGTTCGGCATGCTGATCGCGCTCACCGCGTGTCACTTCGGCTTTCGCATCAAGGCGAATTCGCAGAGTCTCGGCGAAGGCACGACGACGTCCGTCGTGACCTCGATCACCATCGTGATTCTCGCGGACGCCGTCTTCGCGATCCTTTTCCAGAACGTAGGACTGTAATGTCGACCACGCTCGCCACCGCCGTGCGTCACCAGCCGCCGCCCGTCATCGCGGAGCCGGTGATCGAAGTGCGCGATCTGACAAAGCGCTACGGCCGCACGGTCATCCACGACCATCTGAATCTGGACGTGCGGCGCGGCGAGATCGTCGCGCTTCTGGGCGGCTCCGGTTCGGGCAAGACCACGCTCGTGCGGCAGATTCTCGGGCTCGAGTTTCCGACGTCGGGCACGATTCGCGTGCTCGGCGAGGAATGGGCGCAGATGGACGAGGAAACCGCGAAGATGCTGCGCACCCGCTCGGGCATGATGTTCCAGCAGGGCGCGCTGTTTTCGTCGCTGTCGGTCTATGACAACATCGCGCAGCCGTTTCGCGAGCTCGGCAAGATTCCGGAGGATCTGATCCGCGAGTTCGTCATGCTCAAGCTCGAGATGGTCGGCTTGTCGTGCAAGCACGCGACCAAGATGCCCTCGGCGCTGTCGGGCGGCATGGTGAAGCGCGTGGGTATCGCGCGGGCGATCGCGCTCGAACCCGAGCTGCTCTTTCTCGACGAGCCCACTGCCGGCCTCGATCCGAAGGCGTCGGACGAGTTCGTCGATCTGATCGCCACGCTGCATCGCGCGCTCGGTCTGACCGTCGTCATGGTCACGCACGATCTCGATACGATGGTCGCGCTCTCGACGCGCGTCGCCGTGCTCGCGGACCGGCGCGTGCTCGTCGCCGCGCCGGTGGAGGAGGCCTGCGCGGTGGACCATCCGTTCATCCGCGAGTATTTTCTCGGACGTCGCGGGCGGCGCGCGTTGCAGGCGCTGCCCGCCGAGCGCCGCGCGAAGCTGCCGCCGGCCGCGCTCGAAGACGCGCCGATCGCCGTCAACAAGTAGCCGCCGCCGCTCGCGAACCGAAAGCGCCAAAGGAACCTGCCGATGGAAAACAAATCACATGCGTTCTGGACCGGGCTCTTCACGATCGTCCTCGTGCTGGCCATCGCGTTCGCCGTGTTCTTCTTCAACGTGGACCGCACTGTGCGCGTGCCCTACGACCTGATCGCGCGCACCAACGTCACCGGGCTTTTCTCGGACGCGCCCGTGCGCTATCGCGGCCTGGGCGTCGGCAAGGTGCAGTCGATCGCGTTCGACAGGTCGCATCCGGGGCAAATCCGCATTCGCATCCTCGTCGACAAGAACGCGCCGATGACGCACTCCACCTTCGCGACGCTCGGCTTTCAGGGCGTGACGGGCATCGCCTTCGTGCAGCTCGACGACACCGGCACCGACACCGCGCCGCTTGCGTCGTCGCCGCAGCACGTGGCCGAAGTGCCGATGCGGCCCGGTCTTTTCGAGCAATTGCAGCAACGCGGCGACGTCATCTTGAAGAAGTTCGAGCGCCTCGCCGACGACGCCGACAAGTTCCTCTCCGACGACGTCCGCAATCAGCTCATGGACACGACGAAAAGCCTGCAAGGCGCGGCGGACGGCATCGCGACGCTCGCGAGCCAGGTGCAGCCCGCGACGGCCCATCTGCCGCAGACGCTGAAGCAGATCGACGCCACGCTTGCCTCGACCAACCAGCTCATGCAGAGCCTGAACCGTCCGGACGGCCCGCTCGTCGTCAATCTGAACAAGGCGGGCAAGGCCGCGGAGGACGCGGGCGCCGCGCTCGCGGACATGAACGAGTCGCTGCGCTTCATCACGGCGCGCGTCGGCTTCGAGGCGCTACCGCGTTTCTACTCGTTTTCCGACGACGTGAGCGCGGCCGCCCGTTCGGTCGATCGCGCCGCCGATGCATTCAGCACCAATCCGCGCAGCGTGCTCTTCGGCGCGCCGAAACGCGAGCCGGGGCCGGGCGAGCCGGGCTTTACGTGGCCCGCGAAAGCAGCACACTGAGCCGCGCACTGAACGAGAAGAAAACATGGCAAAGATCGATTTGAGAGCAGCAACCGCGATGTTCGCGCTCGCCTGCGTCACCTGGCTCGCGGGCTGCGGATCGGCGCCTAGCGCAATGCCGAACGCGCGCTACGACCTGGGCTCGCCGCCCGCCGCGAACGCGGCCGCGAACGCCGCGCCGATGCCGCCCGTGAAAGTGCTCGCGGTCGGCGCGCCGCGCAATCTCGAAACCGATTCGTTCGCGTACCGGCTGAGTTATGTCGATGCGCAGCGCACCGGCAGCTATTCGGACAGCCACTGGACGATGCCGCCCGCGCAACTCCTGACGCAGCGCCTGCGCGAGGCGCTCGCGGCGCGCGGCCCGATCCTCTCCGGCGCGGACCCCGTGCGCGCCGTGCCGCTGCTCGAAGTCGAACTGACGAGCTTCGAGCAGGTGTTCGACGCGCCCGAGCAGAGCCACGGCGCGGTTTCGGTCCGCGCAACGCTCACGCAGCAAGGCCGCGTGGTCGGCCAGCGCAGTTTCGCCGCGAATGCGCCCGCGCCTTCCGCGGACGCATCCGGCGGCGCGCGGGCGCTCGCGGCCGCATCGGATGACGTGATCGCGCAGCTATCCGCGTGGCTCGCCGCGCAACCGCTTTCCGCCGCGCGATGACGGTCCGCGGTTTCATCGTCCGCCGCGCACGGAGGCGTCCGCGCGACTCATGACGATCAAGCAATGGCAGCGCCGCCCGTCGGCGTTTTCCCGGCAGGCGCTCGCGGCGTATGCGGCGCTCGTCGTCTATGGGTCGCTGTATCCGTTTTCCGGCTGGCGCTCGCTGGGCCTGAGCCCGTTTGCGTTTCTCGCCGATCCGCTCCCGCAATATCTGACCGCGTTCGATGTCGTCACGAACGTGCTCGGCTACATGCCGCTCGGCGCGCTGATCGTGCTTGCGCTGTATCCGCGCTTTCGCGGCACGCTCGCCGTGGGCGCGGCGCTCGCCGGCGGCGCGCTGCTCTCCGGCGCGATGGAAGCGATCCAGACGTATCTGCCGACGCGCGTCGCCTCGAATCTCGATCTCGCCGCGAATGCGTTCGGCGCGCTCCTCGGCGGCGTGCTGATCGCGCCCGCGACAAGCGCGCTGCTCGACCGCGGCCTGCTCCGGCGCATCCGCTTCACCTGGTTCGAGCGCGACGCGGCCTATGTGATCGGCCTCACGGCGCTATGGCCGTTCGCGGCGATGTTCCCCGCGCCATATCTCTTCGGCGGCGGCGACCTGCCGCGCGTGCTGTGGGACGCGCTCGATCCGGCGATGCAGGACGCGATCCTCGCGTGGACGCCCGCTTCATGGGACGTCGAAAGCTGGCCCGACCGGCTCGGCGCGCTCTTGCCGGACGACGCCTGGGAAGCGCTCATCACCTCGACGAGCCTGTTCGCCGCGCTCGTGCTCGCGACGCTCCTCACGCGCGCCCGCGCGCCGCGCATCCGGCTGATGCTCGGTCTGGTCGCGCTGACGCTGTTTGCGAAGGCGGGCGCAACCTTTCTGCAATCGCGCGCGGGCCTGACCTTCGACTGGGCCACGGACGGCGCGCTCGAAGGCATCGCGGTCGCGACGCTGGCGGGCGCGCTCGCGGTCTCGCTGCCGCGGGGCTTGAGGGCCGCGCTCGCGGGCGGGGCGCTCGTCGTGTCGCTCGCGCTCGTCAATCTGCTGCCGGTGAATCCGTACTTCGACATCGTGCTGGCCGACTGGCGGCAAGGGCGTTATCTGCATTTCAACGGCCTCGCGCACTGGCTCGCGTGGGTGTGGCCGTATGCGGCGCTCGGCTGGCTCGCGTCGTCGGCGGAACGCGCGCTGTTGGCGCGGCGGCGGGCGAGAAAGGCGGCGCAGCGCTGAAAGGCGGGCACGAACATCGCTCGCTATAATCGACCGACACTCTCACCGCACCCGCTCATGGATTCCTTCTACAAGTACCACGTGTTCTTTTGCCTGAATCAGCGCGACGCCGACGCGCCGCGCCCGAGTTGCGCGAACTGCAACGCGCAGGCCATGCAGGAACACGCGAAAAAGCGCGTGAAGCAACTGGGCCTCGCGGGCGAAGGCAAGGTGCGCATCAACAAGGCGGGGTGTCTGGACCGCTGCGAACTGGGGCCGGTCGTCGTCGTGTATCCGGAAGGCACGTGGTACACGTATGTCGATGAAACCGACATCGACGAGATCGTCGAATCGCATCTCGCCAACGGCAAAGTCGTCGAACGTCTTCTGATCGATCAACCCGCATAAGAGCAGCATGAACGCGCAAACCGAAAAATTCCTCATCGACGGGCCGGTCGGCAAGATCGAATGCGCGCTCGATCGCACCGACCAGACGCCGCGCGGCATCGCGCTCGTCGCGCATCCGCATCCGCTCTTCGGCGGCACGATGGACAACAAGGTCGCGCAGACGCTCGCGCGCACCTTCGTGCAGCTCGGCTACACCACGTATCGCTCGAACTTTCGCGGCGTCGGCGAGACGGCGGGCGAACACGACAACGGCATCGGCGAGCAGGACGACCTGCTCGCGCTGATCGACCACATGCGCGCGCAGCCGGGGCAGGCCGATACGCCGATCGTGCTCGCGGGCTTTTCGTTCGGCACCTTCGTGCTGTCGCACGTCGCGAAGCGCATGCTGGAGGCGGGCAAGCAGATCGAGCGCATCGTGTTCGTCGGCACGGCGGCGAGCCGCTGGGAGGTCGCGCCCGTGCCCGACACCACGCTCGTGATCCACGGCGAAACGGACGACACCGTGCCCATTCAATCCGTCTACGACTGGGCGCGGCCGCAGGAACTGCCGGTCGTCGTCATTCCGGGCGGCGAGCACTTCTTTCATCGCAAGCTGCATATTTTGAAGCGGGTGATCGTCGATGCGTGGCGTTGAACGGCGCAAGCCATTCGAAGGCCTTCACGCGCGCATCGATTGCGATCGGTAAAAGGGGCTAGGCGCAGCCTGAAAAACGTTAAAACGCGCGGCAATTGCGCAGATTCAAAGGAAACGGCCAGCGGGCCGCGCGTATAATGGCGCAGATTTTTTACGCTGTTTCCGGCCACGCGATGCGCCCGTCCATGCGTCTCGCGGTCTTCGGACTCCGGCTTTCGAGAACCGTTTTCGCGTCCGTCTGTCGAACGAGCGCTTTTCGCCGCGGCGCCACGCGCACTCCTGTCACGGCGAAAGGCCCGACCAACAACGACGGTCTGCCTGTTCAACCCGTGCTTCGCCGATCTTCCGATCCTTATCGGCATCGTCGCAGCCTGCTTTTTCCGCCGATCGATCCTATGCGCTTTGTCCCTTCCGGCCTGTCTCTTCCGTCTGGTTCCACTTCCGTTTCCGTTCGCGCCAAAGCCGCTTTCGTTCTGCCCGCCCTGCTGGCGGCAGCGAGCGCCTTCGCGCAAGTGCCGCCGCCCGACGTCACCGCGCGCTCGTGGGTGCTCGTCGATGCAACCAGCAATCAGGTGCTCGCCTCGGGCAATCCTGACGAGCGCGTCGAGCCGGCGTCGCTCACGAAGCTGATGACCGCGTATCTCGTCTTCGACGCGCTCAAGTCGAAGAAGATCAACATGGAACAGACCGTCATGCCGAGCGAGGCCGTGCGCCGCGTGCGCACGGACGAGTCGCGCATGTTCATCGAGGCGAACAAGCCGGTCACGGTGCACGATCTCGTGTACGGCATGATCGTGCAGTCGGGCAACGACGCGGCCATCGCGCTCGCGGAGCTCGTGGGCGGCAGCGAAAGCAACTTCGTGCAACTGATGAACGCGGCAGCCAAGCGCATCGGCATGAAGAACACGAATTTCGCCGATGTGAACGGCATGCCCGATCCGCAGCACTACACGACCGCAGGCGATCTCGCCGTGCTGTCGACGCGCCTCATTCGCGACTTCCCCGAGCAGTACAACATCTTCTCGGTGAAGGAATTCACATACAACAAGATCAAGCAGCCGAACCGCAATCGCCTGCTGTGGCTCGATCCCACCGTCGACGGTCTCAAGACCGGCCACACGAAAGCCGCCGGCTACTGCCTGATTGCGACCGCCAAGCGTTCGCTTCCCAACGTGCCGGACGCGAGCCGCCGTCTCGTCGCCGTGATGATGGGCGAGCCGAAAGAGCACAATCGCGTGCAGGACAGCCTGAAGATGCTGAACTACGGCTACACCGCGTACGACGCGCTGCGCCTGTACAAGGCGAATCAGGTGATCGAATCGCCGCGCGTGTACAAAGGTGCAACCGACAACGTGCAGGCCGGGGTCGCGACGGATCAGTACATCACCGTGCCGAAGGGTCTGGGCGAAAAGGTCAAGCCGACCGTCACGCACAACGACCTGATCGTCGCGCCGATCAAGAAGGGACAGCAGGTCGGCACCGTCAAGATGATGGCGGACGGCAAGGAAGTCGCGCAGTTCCCGCTCGTCGCGCTGCAGGACGTGCCGGAAGCGGGCATGTTCGGCCGCCTGTGGGATTCGGCGCTGCTGTGGTGGCAAAAACGTAAATAAGGAGTTGCGATGAGTCACGCCGAAGCCTTCGATCCGGTCGTCTACCTGAACGGCGAGTGGGGGCCGCTTTCCGAAGCGCGCATTCCCGTGCTCGACCGCGGGTTCATCTTCGGCGACGGCGTGTACGAAGTCGTGCCGCTTTACGCGCAGCCTGACGGCGCGCGCCTGCCGTTCCGGCTCAAACAGCATCTCGCGCGGCTGAATCGCAGTCTCGGCAAGATTCGCATCGACAATCCGTTCGACGACGCCGGCTGGCGCGCGCTGATCGATCGCGCGATCGCCGAGAACGCGGGCGCCGGCGATGCGCTCGTCTACATCCAGGTCACGCGCGGCGTCGCGAAGCGGCGCGGCCACGCGTTTCCGGCGGGCATCACGCCGACCGTGTTCGTCATGCTCGGCCAGCTCGTGTTTCCGAGCGCGGCCGATCGCGAGCGCGGCGCGGTCGCCGTGACCGCCGAAGACAAGCGCTGGCTGCATTGCGATATCAAATCGGTGTCGCTGCTCGGCAACGTGCTGATGGCGCAGCACGCCGCCGAGAACGACGCGCTCGAAACCATTCAGTTGCGCGACGGCCTGCTGACCGAAGGTTCATCGTCGAACGTGTGGGTCGTGAAGGGCGGCACGCTGCTAGGCGCGCCGCGCGGACCGCGCATTCTGGAAGGCATCCGCTACGGGCTCGTCGAGGAACTGGCGCGCGAAACGGGCATCGCCTTCGAGGAACGCGAGATCACCGAAGCCGAATTGCGTTCGGCCGACGAAATCATGATCAGCTCAGCGACCAAGGAAGTCATGCCGATCACGACGCTCGACGGCGAGCGCGTCGGCGACGGCCGTCCCGGTCCGGTCTATGCTGCACTGTACGACGCCTACCAGCGGGCGAAGGCGCGCGAATTCGCCGAAGAGGCGGGGCGCGCCAAGTGAAGGAGAAAACCATGACCGACAAGCCCCAGTCCACCGATCCGACCGATTCCGCCGCGCACAGCGCCGACGAGCTCTTCGACTTTCCCTGCGATTTCCCGATCAAGGTGATGGGCAAGTCGCATCCCGACTTTCACGACACGATCGTCGGCGTGCTCAAGACCTTCGACCAGGACTTCGACGCCTCGCGTGTCGAGTCACGGCCGTCGTCCGGCGGCAACTACACGGGGCTCACGTGTACCGTGCGCGCGCAGAATCGCGCCCATCTCGACGATATCTACCGCGCGCTCACTGGCCACCCGATGGTCAAGGTAGTGCTCTGATCTTGCCCGCGGGCGCATCGCACACCGCTGGCGTGCGCTCGTAGAGCAGCCTGAACTGCTCGGCTTCGTCGAAAATCCATTCCCGGAATGCCTGCACGCGCTTTGTCTGAAGAAGCGCCGTGGGGCACACGAAGTAGTATTTCCACGGGCTCGGGCCGTCGACGTTGAAAAGCCGCACGAGCCGCCCCGCGATGATCTCCTGCATCGCGAGCGAGCGGCGCACCAGCGCGATGCCCTGACCGTCTATCGCCGCCTGCAGCAAATTCGACGAATCCTCATACAAGACGCCACGCTTCGGTTCCGCCAGATCGGTCATCCCGGCGGCGTCGAACCACGGCCGCCAGAGCTCGTCGTCCGAGCGCAATAGCGGCAGCGCCGCGAGATCGCGCGGCACACGGGGCAGCGCGCCGCCGCGAAAATTCGGCGCGCAGGCTGGAAAGAACACTTCGTCCATCAACTCTTCCGAGTGCAGACCGGCGTATTTGCCGTAGCCGAAGCGGATCGCAACGTCCGCGTCGTCGCGATGGAAGTCGATGAGCGCGCTCGTCGTCAGCAATTCCAGATCGACGTCCGGATGCTGCTCGATGAACCTGCCGACCCGCGGCGTGAGCCAGCGCGCCGAAAACGACGGAATCGTCGAGACGATCAGCCGACGATCGCGGTCGCCCGAGCGGATGCGACGCGTCGATTCGGCCAGCGCGACGAGCGCCGCGCGCACGTCGGCGGCGTACTGCTTGCCGCGATCGGTCAGGCGCACGCGCTTGCCGTCGCGCGCGAAGAGCGGCACGCCGAGTTCTGCCTCCAGCGCGCGAATCTGATGACTGACCGCGCCGTGCGTGACGAAAAGCTCGTCGGCGGCGCGGGAGAAGCTCTCGTGACGGGCGGCGGCCTCGAAGGCGCGCAGCGCGTTCAGGGCGGGAAGCTGTCGGAGGTCCATGTGGATTGTCGGCGTTGTCGTTGTCAATACAGCTCACATAGCAGTGAAAATTGATCGTTTTGCCTGATGCCTTGCCACGCCTAGGATTGTAGTCATCGAAACGTTCCCTGGCGGAGTGGATCATGCGAGAAATTTCAACAAGCGTCACCTTCGAAATCAAGCCCGGCGAAACCGTGCCGATGCGCATCGCGCGCGGCACGCGCCTCGCGGTCAACGGCGCCCCGGTGTGGGCGACGCGCAGCAACGACATCGAGGACTACTGGCTCGTTCCGGGTGACCACCTCAAGCTGCGTGAGCGCGAGCGGCTGTGGCTGTCCGTCGAAGGCGACCGGCCGGCGTACGTCGTCTTCACGATCCTGCCCCGTTGCGACGAACGGGCGATGCACTGGCTTTCGACGCGCATCGAGCGAATCGCGCAGCGTTTGCGGTCGGGCTGGAGAACGGTTTGAGTGCGTCTGACCGCAACTATTCGTAATTGCCATCGAAGGCATGCGAATTCACCATCGGCGGGCATGGGGCTATTTCGGTAAACTACCGGCACCATGTCCGCCACACCGCTCGCAGTCCCACAAGAATTTCAAGACGCGCCCGACACCGTGCTCAGTTCCGGTGACTATCCGGTCGCGTTGCGCTGGCGCGGCCTCGAACAGTATGACGAAAGCTTCGACGCGATGCGCGCCTTCACCGACGCCCGCACGCCCGACACGCCCGACGAAATCTGGCTTGTCGAGCATCCGCCCGTCTTCACGCTCGGGCTGGCGGGCGATCCGGCGCATCTGCTGCTCGCGCAAAGCGGCATCCCGCTCGTCAAAGTGGATCGCGGCGGACAGATCACGTATCACGGACCGGGCCAGATCGTCGCGTATCTGCTGATCGATTTGCGCCGTCGCAAGCTGATGGTGCGCGAGCTCGTGCGTCGCATTGAAGAGGCCGTGATCGAAACCCTCGCGACGTATAATCTCCCGACCGATCGCAAGGCCGGCGCGCCCGGCATATATGTCGCGCCGCATCCGTCGGGCGCGAACGATCGTATTCAGGCGCATCAGGGCGCGAAGATCGCCGCGCTCGGACTCAAGATTCGCAACGGCTGCAGTTATCACGGCGTCAGCCTGAACGTGGACATGGACTTGCAGCCGTTCCTCGCCATCAACCCGTGCGGCTACGCGGGACTCGAAACGGTCGACATGGCGACGCTCGGCGTCGCGGCCGACTGGCGCGACGTAGCTCTCGTGCTGGCCGAACGGCTGGCGCTTCAAATCGGCGGCGTCCCCGCAACAGCCGCTGGAACAACCGGATCGACCGAATGACTGACGCAACCGCAAACCTGGCTGGCGACACCGCTGCTTCACCTTCGTCGCCTTCCGCTTACGACGCCACTGCGAAGCAGAAGGCACAGGCGAAGACGTCGCGCATTCCGATCAAGGTCATTCCGATCGAAAAGCTGAAGAAGCCGGAGTGGATTCGCGTGCGCACGGCGACGGGCAACTCGCGCTTCAACGAGATCAAGAAGATTCTGCGCGAGCACAGCCTGCATACGGTGTGCGAGGAAGCGAGCTGCCCGAACATCGGCGAATGTTTCGGCAAGGGCACCGCGACGTTCATGATCATGGGCGACAAGTGCACGCGCCGCTGCCCCTTCTGCGACGTCGGCCACGGCCGCCCCGATCCGCTCGATCCGGACGAGCCGCTGAACCTGGCGCGCACGATCGGTGCGTTGAAGCTGAAGTACGTGGTGATCACGTCCGTCGATCGCGACGATCTGCGCGACGGCGGCGCGGCGCATTTCGTCGAGTGCATTCGCCATGTGCGCGAGCATTCGCCGGAAACGCGCATCGAGATTCTGACGCCCGATTTCCGTGGCCGCCTCGACCGCGCGATCAACATTCTGACCGCCGCTCCGCCCGATGTGATGAACCACAACCTCGAAACGGTGCCGCGTCTTTACAAGGAAGCGCGTCCGGGTTCGGATTATTACCATTCGCTGAAGCTGCTGAAGGATTTCAAGGCGCTGCATCCGGAAGTCGCGACGAAATCGGGCTTGATGGTCGGCCTCGGCGAAACGGAAGAGGAAATCCTCCAAGTGATGCGCGATCTGCGCGCGCACGACGTCGACATGCTGACGATCGGCCAGTATCTGCAGCCGTCGGAACATCATTTGCCGGTGCGGGCTTATGTGCATCCCGATACCTTCAAGATGTACGAGGAAGAGGCGTACAAGATGGGCTTCACGCACGCGGCCGTCGGCGCGATGGTGCGTTCGAGCTATCACGCCGATGAGCAGGCGCATGGGGCCGGCGTGGTTTGAGGTCGTTTCCGCGCTTTGTGAAAAACCCACGGGTGACCGTGGGTTTTTTTATGGGCGCTTCATCCGCCGAACGGCTAACGCGGCGAGCCGTGTTGATCTCGAAATGAATTTTCGGCCAAGATGACGACACGATTTTCGGAGCCGAAGATGAACCAGCAGCAGACGAAGGCAGAACTGGTCTTGTATGAAACCGACGATGGAAGCGCGAGATTCTTCCTGCGGGCGGCGGACAGTTCGGTCTGGCTGACGCAGAGCGAACTGGCCGCGTTGTTTCAGACCACTGTCGCCAACATCAATATTCACGTCAGGAACCTGATCGATGAAGGGGAGTTGAGTGAAGATCGAACTATTAAAGAAGACTTAATAGTTCAATTCGAGGGTACTCGTGAGGTTCGGCGGAGCGTCAAGCACTACAACCTCGACATGATTCTGGCCATTGGCTATCGCGTGAAATCACGGCGCGGCACCCAATTTCGCCGATGGGCCACGACACACCTGCGCGAATACCTCATCAAAGGCTTCGTCATGGACGACGAGCGCCTGAAGAGTCCGGAACGCTGGGACTACTTCGACGAGCTGCTCGAACGTATCCGGGACATTCGTTCATCGGAGAAGCGCTTTTATCAGAAGGTGCGAGACCTGTTTGCGCTCTCGACCGATTACGCCGACGACGCTGAAGCCACGCGTGAGTTCTTCGCCGAAGTTCAGAACAAGCTCTTCTTTGCGGTTACGGGCCACACGGCGGCGGAACTCATCGTGCAGCGCGCCGACGCCAACCGACCCAACATGGGCCTGACCACATGGAAGTGCGGCCGTGTGCGCAAAGGAGACGTCACGGTGGCCAAGAACTACTTGGGCCAGGAAGAACTCCACGACCTCAATCGCATCGTCAGCCTGTTTCTCGATTTCGCGGAATTGCGAGCGGTGCAGCGACAGAACCTGCGCATGGCTGACTGGAAAACGTACGTCGATAGCTTCGTGACGTTCAACGAGCAGCCGCTGTTGCAGGGCAATGGGCAAATGAGTCAGGCGTCCATGAGCACGATCGTTTCCGGGATATATGAAAAGTTCGATTTGGCGCGGCGTAAAGCAGAAGCCGAGAGCGCGGATGAAGCGGATTTGCGTGAGCTAGACGAGCTCGAAAGGCAACTGAGCGACCGTGCCAAAGTTCAGCGGTAGCACCGCGTCTCACCGCCGCCACCTTCCAGATCGCCAGACACCCCCATTCCGGATTTCCGGAAACTCGGATTCGGCCTAAACGCGCACGCATAAAAAATCAACAAAATCATAGACTTATAAAGTTAGCAACCTGGCATCGCCCTTGCAATATAAGCGGCACGGCCACCGAGCCGCCCATAAAAGTTAGGAGACAAGCCGATGACCCCTCTCGCATCCCAACGTCCCTGAATCCGTCGACGAAGCGGCTATCGCTTACGCGGCGCGATTCGACGTGCGCATCCCACACACTCGCGCACCACAAACGCCCACCGCGCGTCATGCTTGCCGCTGGCCCCTTTCGCCAACTGCTTGTTATTGCCTGGAACCATCGTGAAAAAACCTCTCTATAAAGTCCTGTACGTGCAGGTGATCGTTGCGATCATCATCGGTATCGCGCTCGGGCACTTCTATCCGACGCTCGCCACCGACATGAAGCCCCTCGGCGACGCCTTCATCAAACTCATCAAGATGGTGATCGGGCCGATCATTTTCTGTACGGTCGTGACCGGCATCGCCGGCATGGAAGACATGAAGAAGGTCGGGCGCGTCGGCGGCAAGGCGCTGCTCTACTTCGAAATCGTCTCGACGTTCGCGCTGATCCTCGGCCTGTTCGCGACGCACCTGCTCAAGCCGGGTGTCGGCTTCAACGTGGACCCGGCCACGCTCGACCACAAGGCGATCGATGCTTTCGCCACCAAGGCGCACGGTCAGACCACGGTCGATTTCCTGATGCACCTGATCCCGGATACGCTCGTTTCGGCGTTCGCGCAGGGTGAAATCCTCCAGATCCTGCTGATCGCGCTGCTGTTCGGCGCGGTGCTCGCGCATATCGGCGAGCGCGGCAAGGTCGTGACGAACTTCATCGAAGGTCTGTCGAGCATCCTGTTCGGCATGGTCGGCATCATCACGAAGCTCGCCCCGATCGGCGCGTTCGGCGCGATGGCGTTCACCATCGGCAAATACGGCATCGGCTCGCTGCTGCCCATGCTCAAGCTCATCGGCACGTTCTATCTGACGTCGATCGTGTTCGTCGTCGTGGTGCTCGGCGCGATCGCGCGCATGGTCGGCTTCAACATCCTGAAGTTCGTGGCGTACATCAAGGAAGAGATGCTGATCGTGCTCGGCACGTCGTCGTCGGAAGCCGCGCTGCCGCAACTGATGCTCAAGCTCGAAAAGCTCGGCTGCTCGCGCTCGGTCGTGGGTCTCGTCGTGCCGACCGGCTATTCGTTCAATCTCGACGGCACCAACATTTACATGACGATGGCCGTGCTGTTCATCGCGCAGGCGACGAACACCGATCTCACGTGGGGCCAGCAGTTGACGCTGCTCGCGGTGACGATGCTCACGTCGAAGGGCGCGAGCGGCGTGACCGGCGCGGGCTTCATCACGCTGGCCGCGACGCTCGCCGTGGTGCCGACGATTCCGCTCGCGGGCATGGTGCTGATTCTCGGCATCGACCGCTTCATGTCCGAGTGCCGCGCGCTGACGAACATCGTCGGCAACGGCGTGGCGACGGTCGTCGTGTCGGCGTGGGAGAAGGAGCTGGATCGCAGCAAGCTGAAGGCGGCGCTGTCACGCGATGTCGACGTGAGCGACCGCAACGAAGCCGAAACGGTCTGACGCGAGCTTCATCATGAACGCGGCGAAGCCTCAACCTGCGAGCGCTTCGCCGCGTCCGCTTTCGGAGCCGTACCCTGAAGGCGCGTATGCCACAATGAGCGATTCTCATCCGCGGGAATTTGCTCACGTGACGCGCCGCATCCTCGTGTTCTTCGCGCTCCTCGCCGCGCTCGTGGCGTGCTGCGCGCTCACGTGGCACGTGGCCTGGCGAAGCGGCATCGACGAATTGCGCCTCAATGCCGCCGCGCGCGTCGATCGCACCACGAACACGCTCAAGAGCACGCTCGACCGCTACGAATATCTGCCGTATCTGTTGTCGCGGCATCCGGTCGTGCAGAATGCGCTCGATCATCCGGACGCCGCCAACGTCGAACGCGCGAACCGCTATCTCGAAGACCTCAACGAACGCGCCCACGCCACCGTCACGTATCTGATCCGGGCGAACGGCATTGCTGTCGCCGCGAGCAACTGGAGCGCGCCGGACAGCTTTGTGGGCGTGGACTACAACTTCCGGCCGTATTTCATCGACGCGATGAAAGGCGGCGTCGGCCGGTTCTTCGGCATCGGCACGATCTCGACGGAACCCGGCTATTACATCTCGCAGCCCGTGCACCGGGAAAACGATCGCGACGGCACGAAAGAGATCATCGGCGTCGTGGTGGTGAAGCTCAATCTCGAATGGCTGCAAGGCGCCGATGCGTCCGAGCCGCTCATCGTCACCGACGATCACGGCGTGATCTTTCTGTCGTCGGTGCCGGCATGGAAATACCACACGGTGCGGCCGCTGCCGCAGAACATCGAAGCGTCCGTCTACGCGACGCGCCAGTACGCGCAGCAGGCGATCACGCCGCTGCCGATGACCATCGTGAAAACGCTCGAAGGCGGCGCGCAGATCGTGCGCGTCGGCGGCGGGCGGGACGGACGCCGCGCGCCGGCGTATCTCGCGACGCATCGCTCGATCGGCGAGCCCGACTGGCAACTGATCACGATGGCCGCGCTCGATCCGGTCGAAAGCGCCGCGCAGAACGCGGTCATCGTCACGGCGCTCGTGTTCGTCTCGCTGTGCCTGCTCGCGTTTTACTGGCGCATGCGCCGCTCGCGCGTGCGCGACATGATCCGCAGCCGCGAGCTTTTGCAGACCGCGTATGCGGAGCTGAACCAGCGCGTCGCGGAGCGCACGGCAGATTTGTCGGAAGCGAACGCGCAACTCATCCGCGAAGTTAACGAGCGCACGCGCGCCGAACAGGATTTGCGCGCGGCACACGACGAACTCATTCAGGCGAGCAAGCTCGCCGCGCTCGGCCAAATGGCGGCCGGCATCACGCATGAACTCAATCAGCCGCTCGCCGCGCTGCGCAGTTTCTCCGACAACACGCGGGTGTTGATCGACCGCGGCGATCAGGCGGCGGCGCGCGAGAATCTCGAAGCGATCGCGTCGCTGACCGAGCGCATGGGCAACATCACCAATCAGCTCAAACTGTTCGTCACGAAGGCGCGGCCAAAGAATGCGCGCGCCGACATTGCGCGCGCGCTGCGCAACGTGTTTTCGATGCTTCGCCCGCGCATGAAGAACGTGACGGTCGATATCGCGCCGGAACTCGCGGAGGGCGCCGCGCCGATCTTCGCGCGCTGCGAGGATTTGCGGCTGGAGCAGGTGTTCATCAATCTGATCGGCAATGCGCTCGATGCGGTCGCATCGTGCGACCGGCCGCGGATCGTCGTCGAACTGGACGCGCGCCAGGACGCGATCGAGATCGTCGTGCGCGACAACGGCCCCGGCATTCCCGCCGACGCGCTGCCGCGTCTTTTCGAGCCGTTCTTCACGACCAAGGAAATGGGACACGGCCTCGGCCTCGGGCTCGCGATTTCATCGGCGATCGCGCGTGACTACGGCGGCTCGCTGATCGCGCGCAACCGCGTCGCGCCGATCGTCGCGGACGGTCCCGAAGGCGGCACGCAAGCCGACGCCGACGGTTCCTACGGCGCAGAATTCGTATTGACGCTGCGCCGCGCGTAACACTGGATGGAGTAACACATGAGCACCGGTTTGCAGGTGATCTTCATCGAAGACGACGAACTCGTGCGCCGCGCGAGCGTCCAGAGTCTTCAACTCGCGGGCTTCGACGTGACCGGGCACGGCAGCGTGGAATCCGCCGCGCGCGCGATCGACGCGAGTTTTCCCGGCGTGATCGTGAGCGATATCCGTCTGCCCGGCGCGAGCGGCCTCGATCTGCTCGCGCAGTGCCGCGAACGCGCGCCCGAAGTGCCGGTGATTCTCGTCACCGGCCACGGCGATATCTCGATGGCCGTGCAGGCGATGCGCGACGGCGCGTACGACTTCATCGAAAAGCCGTTCGCCTCCGAGCGATTGATCGAAGCGGTGCGCCGCGCGCTGGAGCGCAGGTCGCTGGTGCTTGAAAATCAGGCGCTGCGGCGCGAACTCGCGGGCGCGGGGCAAAGCCGCATCATCGGGCGCAGCGCGGCGATCGAGCAGGTGCGGCGGCTGATCGCCAACGTCGCGCCGACGGACGCCGCCGTGCTCATCAACGGCGATACCGGCGCGGGCAAGGAACTGATCGCACGCAGCCTGCACGAGACATCGCCGCGCCGCGACAAGCCGTTCATCGCGGTGAATTGCGGCGCGCTGCCGGAACAGATGTTCGAATCGGAGATGTTCGGCTACGAGGCGGGCGCGTTCACGGGCGCGCAGAAGCGGCGCATCGGCAGGCTGGAGGCGGCGTCGGGCGGCACGCTCTTTCTCGACGAAATCGAGAGCATGCCGCTTTCGTTGCAGGTGAAGCTGCTGCGCGTGCTGCAGGACGGCGTGCTGGAGCGGCTCGGCTCGAATCAGCCGGTGCGCGCGAATCTGCGCGTGGTCGCGGCCGCGAAGGGCGACATGAACGAACACGTTGCCGACGGCACATTCCGGCGCGATCTGCTGTACCGGCTGAATGTCGTGACGATCACGCTGCCGCCGCTGAACGAGCGCCGCGAGGATATCGTCCCGCTCTTCGAGCACTTCCTGCTCGATGCCGCCGTGCGTTACGACCGGCCCGCGCCGCTCATCACGGACCGTCAGCGCACGGAGCTGATGCAGCGCGACTGGCCCGGCAACGTGCGCGAGCTGCGCAACGCGGCGGATCGCATGGTGCTCGGCATTCTCGACGACGGCGGTGCCGCGGCGCTGGATACATCGATGCAACCGCTCAAGGAACGCATCGAGCAGTTCGAGCGCGCGGTGATCGCGGGGGCGCTGGAGCAGTGCGGGGGTGCGGTCGCGGTGGCGGCGGACAGGCTTCAGCTCGGCAAGGCGACGCTGTACGAGAAGATCAAACGGTATGGGATCGTTGTGAAGGGCGATTCGGACCGTGGATGAAAAACGCCCGCATCTGCGGGCGTTTGCTTATGTTTAGTGCTGCACTCACGCAGCCGACCCCAGCGCCTTGTCGAGCAGTTGATCCAGCTCCGCGAACGTCGGCTCACCGACATAGCGCTTCAAAATCTTGCCGTTCTTGTCGATGACGAACGTGGTCGGCGTCAGTTGCACGTTGCCGAACTGCTTCGCGGCGCTGCCGTCGTCCATCGCGACCTTGAACGGCAGATTGCGCGTCTGCGCGTAGTTATTCACGTACATCGGCGCGTCGTAGCTCATCGCGACCGCGACGAACTCCAGGCCGCGGCCCTTGAACTTGTTGTACGTGTCGATCATCTGCGGCATTTCCTTCATGCAGGTTTCGCAGCTCGTCGCCCAGAAGTTGACGAGATAAACCTTGCCCTTGAGATCGGCCGATGTCGAAATCTTTTGTCCCGACAGCAGCGTGAACGTGGCGTCGGGCGCCTTCTGCTGGCCGCCGAAAGCGAAATAGCCGGTGCAGGCGATCACGCCCGCGACGAGCGCCATCAGGATATAGCGCAGCGGACTCTTGGCGCGCGTGGTGGTGTCTTGCGTGGCTTGGGACATGTGGAACCTCGGAATGCTCTCCGGCCGAGCGGAGACTGCCGCATATTTTAGCGCCAATTTCGCGATGGGTTCGTGACGCGCCGATAAGCCCGGCATCGCAGCGCGATAATGATGGTTTTCACGCATCCGTCCGTCATGAAACGAGTTTTTCCGCTTTTTTTTCGTCTGAGAAATGCGATGCGCGTGGCACTGTGCGCATCGGTCGCATGCGGCGCACTGCTCGCGTGCACGCCGTCCTACGACTGGCGCACCGTGATGAATAACGACGATGGCTACGAAGTGACGCTGCCGGCCAAACCGCGCTCGGACGAAAGAAAGATCGATATCGCCGGCCAGTCGATGACGATGCGCATGCAGACCGCCGAAGCCGGCGATGCCGTGTTCGCGGTCGGCACCGTCGTTCTGCCGAGCGCCGATCCCGCCTTGCAGCGCGCGACGCTCGATTTCCTCCAGCAAGGTCTCGCGCGCAACGTGAACGCGAAGCCCGAAGCGCGCGCGACGCAGTTCGATCTTGCGGCGGGCGGCCGGGTAGCGGGCAGCGCGATGGACGTAAAGGGAGAAGGCGGCTCGAAGCGCGAATCGCGGACCATCCAGGCGCGATTCGTCGCGCGCGGCGTGCATGTCTATCAGCTGGCGATCGTGTCAGATAAATCGCCGCCGCAGGAGCAGGCCGATCAATTCTTTATGTCCTTCAAACTCTTTTAGAGGGAAGCCTCGAATTCTGCGAGTACTGACTTAAGAGGCGTCTTAGTCCGTCTGAAAGAGCCAAAGTTCATTCGCAAGTTTACGCGCTAATTCGCGGATTCGTATGGACTTTTTCCACTATCCACAATGTCTGTGGATAACTATGTGGAAAAGAGTGTGCGGCAACGCGCAAAAGCCCGCTTCACGCGGTTTACCTTACTTTGCCTTCGTTCACGGCAAGTTAAATAATTCAATAAAATCAATAATCTGTGAAATGAGTGCAAATCAGGGTCTTGGTCATACCAAAACACGGTGCAGAGCGCTTCATTGTGCATAAGTCAAGTCTTGACAAGCGCTTTTTCGCCCAGCACACCGCGGACCAGCACTCGCGCCCGCTTTACGCGACCGTGAGCGCGCGCCGGTACTGCACCGCCTCGGCGACGTGCGAGACTTCCGGCATCTCCGCGCCGGCGAGATCCGCAATCGTGCGCACGACCTTCAGCACGCGGTAGTACGCGCGCGCCGACCAGCCGAACCGCTCGCCTGCCGCGCGCAACAACGCCTCGCCGGCTGAATCCGGGCGGCATACGTCGTCGGCCTGGCGGCCGTCCAGTTCGCGATTGGTTTTGCCCTGACGCCGCGCCTGAATGTCGCGGGCGGCGGCGACGCGCGCCGCGACCATCGCGCTCGATTCGCCACGCTCCGCGCCCCGCGCCGACAATTCGGCGGGCGACAGCGCCGGCAATTCGATCTGAATGTCGATGCGGTCCATCAGCGGTCCCGATAGCTTGCGCAGATAGCGCGCGGCGACATCGGGCGAGCATCGGCAGCGTCCGCCCGGATCGCCGCGCCAGCCGCACGGGCACGGATTCATCGCCGCAACGAGCTGACACGCGGCGGGAAAATCCGCCTGCTGTGCAGCGCGCGAGATCGTGATTTGTCCGACTTCGAGCGGCTCACGCAGGGTTTCGAGCACCTTGCGATCGAATTCCGGGAGTTCGTCGAGGAACAGCACACCGAGATGCGCGAGCGTGATTTCGCCCGGCTGCGGCGGATTGCGCCCGCCGACGAGCGCCGCCGCACTCGACGAATGATGCGGCGCGCGAAACGGCCTGCGCCGCCATTGCTCGGGCGTAAAGCCTGCCGCGCTCGCCGAGAGGATTGCGGCGGACGTGAGCGCTTCGTCGTCGCTCATGGGCGGAAGCAAGCCCGGCAGGCGCGCGGCGAGCATCGACTTGCCCGCGCCGGGCGGGCCGACCATCAGCAAGTGATGACCGCCCGCGGCTGCGACTTCGAGCGCGCGCCGTGCCGCTGGATGACCGATCACGTCGGAGAGATCGGCGCTCGACGCTGGCTGGGGCGCGAGCGTCGCCGCTTCGACCGGTCTCAGCCGCGCATCCGGCACGCCGTTGAGATGCGCGCAGAGCGTCGGCAGATCGGCCGCGCCGAAGACGTCGATGCCGGGCACGAGCGCCGCCTCCGCCGCGCTCGCGAGCGGCACGTAGATTTCGGGGATGCGCGCGTCGGGCTCTCGCAGCGACGCGTATTGGCGCGCCGCGCCGCAGACCATCGCGAACGCGCCGCGCATGGGGCGCAGCGCGCCGGTCAGCGACAGCTCTCCGGCGAATTCGCGATGCGCCAGCGACTCCGCCGGAATCTGCCCGCTCGCGGCGAGAATGCCGAGCGCGATCGGCAGATCGAAGCGGCCGGATTCCTTCGGCAAATCCGCGGGCGCGAGATTGACGGTGATTCTGCGTACGGGAAAGTCGAAGCCGCAGTTCTGCAGCGCGGCGCGCACGCGCTCGCGGCTTTCGCGGACTTCGAGATCGGGCAGGCCGACGATGGAAAACGACGGCAACCCATTAGCGAGATGAACTTCGACGACGACTTCGGGCGCGCGCCCAGGAGCGGGCGCGCGGCTGCGGACCACGGCAAGCGACATGATTTCACCTAAATCGGCGCAACGACCGCGCCGGCAATAAAACTAGAAACTCACGGCTCGCTAGCCGAGGTATGCGTTAGGCGCTCCCGGCGCCGTTAGTCTTGCGCGGAGGATGCTCCACCGCCCGCGAGGCGCTGTTCGAGCTGCGCGACGCGCTTTTCGAGTTCTTCCAGGCGGGCGCGGGTGCGCACGAGCACCTGCGTCTGCGTGTCGAATTCCTCGCGCGTGACGAGATCGAGCTTCGAAAAGCCCTGCGACAGCATCGCCTTCATGTTCCGTTCGACATCTTTCGCGGGCGAGTTCTTGAAGAGTTCGCTCATCTTCTGCTGCAAATCGTTGAACACGTCGTTGGGCTGCTTCATTGTTTTCTCCCTTCTTGCACAAAGAAAGTGCATTCATTGTTAGGTCAGTGCCCCGAATTATCGAATGATCGATATTGGTGCGCGCCGCATGGCGACCGGACGCACCTCGAAGCACCTTTGAGGCGCCGCGATTTTAGCGCTGCCGCGCCCTCGCGTTGTCCGCCCATGCCCCTTTTTACGGGACCCTGCGACCACTCTAGCAATGAACCTACCCCGGCGCCAGCACGCGAGACGCGCGTTGGCCGTTCGGCCGACCCCTCCGCTGAAGGTTTCGTAAAAATCGCGCAAAGCCGCATGAATACTCGCATGGCATACGAGTTGCATAAATGGCGCGCGGCATTTCAGCACGCTTCTCTGAGCGGCCCGGCAGGGCGGACGTGGCGGTAACACCCAGCGCATCCCGCTTTAGAAGGCAACGAAGGAACACACCACAGCGAGGGATACATGAAGCTCATTACCGCAATCATCAAGCCGTTCAAGCTGGACGAAGCGCGTGAAGCGCTGTCGGCCATCGGCGTGTCGGGCATCACCGTGACCGAGGTGAAAGGCTTCGGCCGGCAGAAAGGGCACACCGAGCTCTACCGGGGCGCGGAGTACGTCGTCGACTTCCTGCCGAAAGTGAAGATCGAAGCGGCCGTCTCGGACGACATCGTCGATCAGGCGATCGAAGCCGTCGAACGCGCCGCGCGCACGGGAAAGATCGGCGACGGAAAGATTTTCGTCACCGCGATCGAGCAGGTCATCCGCATCCGCACCGGCGAGACCGGCGCCGACGCGCTCTAACAAGAAATTGGCGATAAGAGGAACCAGAAGAATGCGTAACTTTTTGATGTCACTGTGCATGGCGGCCGCGCTGCTCGGCGCCAATGCCGGCACCGCGCTCGCTCAGGATGCGTCCGCGCCGGCCGCCGCGTCGGCGGCTGCATCGTCGGATACGGCTGCAAGCGCGCCCGCAAGCGCCAACACGGCGATGGCGTCGTCGGCGGACGCTGCCGCGGCCGCATCGGACGCCGCGCCTGCCGCGCCGACCGAGCCGTTCATGGTCGATTCGTCGAAGATCAGCTCCGGCGACACCGCCTGGATGCTCACTTCCGTCGCGCTCGTGCTGTTCATGACGATTCCCGGCCTCGCGCTCTTCTACGCGGGCATGGTCCGCAAGAAGAACGTGCTCGCCACCGTGATGCAGAGCTTCGCGATCTGCTGCCTGATCACGATTCTCTGGACGGTGGTCGGCTATAGCATCGCGTTCACACCGGGCGGTTCGTTCCTCGGCGGCTTCTCGCGCGTGTTCCTGCACGGCATGGCCTACATCAAGGGCGACAAGGCGACGACGCTCTCCGTGAGCCACCTCGCCTCGACGATTCCGGAGTCGGTCTACTTCGCGTTCCAGCTCACGTTCGCGATCATCACGCCGGCGCTCATCACCGGCGCGTTCGCCGACCGCATGAAGTTCTCCGCGATGCTCGTGTTCATGACGCTGTGGTCGCTGATCGTCTATTCGCCGATCGCGCACATGGTCTGGGAACCGACCGGCTGGCTGGCATCGGCGGGCGTGCTCGACTTCGCGGGCGGCACGGTGGTGCACATCAACGCGGGTATCGCGGGCCTGATGTGCTGTCTCGTGCTCGGCAAGCGCGTCGGCTATGGCCGTGAGGTGATGGCGCCGCACAATCTCGTGCTCTCGCTGATCGGCGCATCGATGCTGTGGGTCGGCTGGTTCGGCTTCAACGCGGGCTCCGCGGTCGCCGCAGACGGCCGTGCCGGCTTCGCGATGCTCACGACGCAGATCGCCACCGCGTTCGCCGCCTTCGGCTGGATGTTCGCGGAGTGGATCACGAAGGGCAAGCCTTCGGTGCTCGGCATCATTTCGGGCGCGGTCGCGGGTCTGGTCGCCGTGACGCCGGCTTCGGGCTTCGTCGGCGTGACGGGCGCGATCGTGATCGGCATCGTCGCGGGCGTGGTCTGCTTCTGGTCGGCAACGTGGCTCAAGCACAAGTTCAACTATGACGATTCGCTCGACGCGTTCGGCGTGCACGGCGTCGGCGGGATCATCGGCGCGCTGTTGACGGGCGTGTTCGCGGTGAAGGATATCGGCGGCTTCGACGGCAGCGTGCTGGTGCAGGCGAAGGGTGTCATTGTCACGCTGGTCTATAGCGGTGTCGTGAGCTTCATCCTGCTCAAGGTCATCGACATGACGATGGGCCTGCGCGTCACCGAAGAACAGGAGCGCGAAGGCCTCGACGTCACGCTGCATGGCGAGCACGTCGAGTAAGACAATCGCTGCGACCGGCGCGCCGGTCGCGGCGCAAAGCAACGAGCGCAGCGACTTTGCCCGCCTTTCCAGGCGGGCATTTTTTTGGCCGGAGGTTTTCGTCCGGGTTTCGTCGAAGGCCGGACCGGCACTATGGGAACGATAGTCGGATTTCCTTGCGAGCATTGCGCTGCAAGGCCGGGAAACCTTGTCAATTGGCGGTTCATACCCAATTAGGCAAAGCAATTGCTCTACAATCTTTCCCTCCCGGTGTTCGGCGAAAGCCGCTTCCGGTTCCACGCAAAGCTCGCGAGAAATTCATGGTTCCGCACTTAGTTACGGCGTTAAGTGGCCCGCTGCTCGATCTCGAGCGGAAAATTCTCGAGGCCATGCCCGCCATCGAACGGTGGTTCCGGCTCGAATGGCAAGAGCACACGCCGCCGTTTTACTGTTCGGTCGATCTGCGCAACGCGGGGTTCAAGCTCGCGCCGGTCGATACCAATCTCTTTCCCGGCGGCTTCAACAATCTGCCGCAGGAAGTGCTGCCGCTCGCGGTGCAGGCCGCGATGGCGTCCATCGAGAAAATCTGCCCCGACGCGAAGAATCTGCTGGTCATTCCCGAGCGCCACACGCGCAACGCGTTCTATCTGGAGAACGTCGCGCGGCTCGCGCTGATCATGCGGCAAGCCGGACTGCACGTGCGCTTCGGCACGCTCGACGAGAACATTCACGGCCCCGTGACGATCGCGCTCGCCGACGGCCAGAAGATCGTGCTGGAACCGCTCGAACGCACGCCGCGGCGTCTCGGACTGAAGAATTTCGATCCGTGCTCGATCCTGCTCAACAACGATTTGTCCGCCGGCATTCCGCCCGTGCTGGAAAATCTGCACGAGCAGTATCTGCTGCCGCCGCTGCACGCGGGCTGGGCCGTGCGCCGCAAGTCAACGCATTTCTCCTGCTATGACGACGTCGCGAAGAAGTTCGCGAAGATGGTCGAAATCGATCCGTGGATGGTGAATCCGTACTTCGCGCACGTCGAAGGGGTCGATTACGAAGCGCGCACGGGCGAGGAAGCGCTCGCGGAAGCCATCGACGGCGTGCTCAAGAAGATCGCGAAGAAGTATCGCGAGTACGGCATCAGCGAGCGTCCTTATGTGGTGATCAAGGCCGACGCCGGCACCTACGGCAAGGGCGTGATGACCGTGCACGACGCGAGCGAGGTCGCCGCGCTGACCAAGCGCGAGCGCACGAAGATGAACGACGCGAAGGAAGGCCTGCAAGTACACGACGTGATCGTGCAGGAAGGCGTGCACACCTTCGAGCGCGTGGAAGACGCGGTCGCCGAGCCAGTGGTGTACATGATCGACCGGTATGTGGTCGGCGGCTTCTATCGCGTGCACGAGTCGCGCGAGCGCGATCAGAACCTCAATGCGCCGGGCATGCATTTCGTCCCGCTCGGCTTCGAGCACACGGCGCTGCCCGACACGCACGCCAAGCCCGGCGCGGCGCCGCCGAACCGCTTCTACATGTATGGCGTGGTGGCGCGGCTCGGGTTGCTGGCGGCGTCGGTCGAACTCGAAAAGACCGATCCCGAAGCCATTCAGGTGTGATCAGGTGCGAAAGTGCGGCTTGCGGTAAGCTCGCAGGCCGCGCACCGAACTAGCAAATTGCCATGAACATCCTCTTTATCGCCGATCCGCTCGATCGCTTCAAGATCTACAAGGACACGACCTACGCGATGATGGCCGAAGCCGCGCGGCGGGGCCACGTGCTCTACGCGTGCGAGCCGCAGCATCTCGCGTGGACGGGCGCGACGGTCGAGGCGAGCGCGCGGCGCTTCGCGATCGTCGGCGACGAGGCGAACAGCGACCGCTTTCCGTGGTACGCGGCCGAGCAGGCCGAGTATCTGCCGCTCACGCATTTCGATGCGGTGCTGATGCGCAAGGACCCGCCGTTCGATCTCGAATACGTGAACGCGACCTGGCTGCTGGAGATCGCCGAGCGCAACGGCGCGCGCGTCTTCAACAAGCCGCAGGCGATCCGCGATCACTCGGAGAAGCTCGCCATCGCGGAATGGCCGCAGTTCGTCACGCCGACGCTCGTCACGCGCGACGCCGCGCGTCTGCGCGCATTCCATGCCGAGCACGGCGACGTCATCCTGAAGCCACTGGACGGCATGGGCGGCATGGGCGTCTTCCGCGTGAAGGCGGACGGCATGAATCTCGGCTCGATCGTCGAGATGCTGTCCGAAGACGGCGCGCGTACGGTGATGGCGCAGAAGTTCATTCCCGAGATCAAGGACGGCGACAAGCGCATTCTCGTGATCGGCGGGCAGCCGGTGCCGTATTCGCTCGCCCGCATTCCGCAGGGCAGCGAAGTGCGCGGCAATCTCGCGGCGGGCGGCCTGGGCCGCGCGCAGCCGCTGTCGGCGCGCGATCGCGAAATCGCCGAGACGCTCGGGCCAGTGCTGCAGGCGCGCGGTCTCTTGCTGGCCGGGCTCGACGCCATCGGCGACTATCTGACCGAAGTCAACGTCACGAGCCCCACGTGTTTCCGCGAGATCATGGATCAGACCGGCTTCGACGTCGCGGGCATGTTCATCGACGCGCTCGAACGCGCGGCGCAGTGAGTCCGCCGGCGCACGGAACGCGTTCGGACGCCGCGTCAGACTGGCTCCGGCGAGACTGTTAGAATTGATGTCCCGGCGCCTGGGTTGTGGGGCGCAATCATGTCTTTACGCATATCGGATAACGAAGGCGCGGGGCGGTTGATTTCCGCCCGGGCAGCGCCACGTTAGTTTTGTGGTCCGCGCCGCTCGCGCGCTTTCGAGCGAAATCGGGCGTAATCGTCTGATTTTTGTCGCTAAATCGTCGCTTGAGGCAACATCCTGACATGGCTGGCATCCTGATCATCGCGCACGCACCTTTCGCCACCGCACTACGCGAATGCATCGCGCATATTTACGGCGGCTTGCCCGCGCGCATCGGCGTCATCGACGTGACGCCCGACTGCGATCCCGTCGAAGTCCGCGCGTTCGCGCGCTCCGAAATCGATCGCCTGAAAGAAGACAATGGCGCGATCGTGCTCACCGACGTCTTCGGCGCGACGCCCGCAAACATCGCGGCGAGCCTGCACGACACCGATGTGCGCGTGCTCGCCGGCTGCAATCTGCCCATGTTGGTGCGTGCTGTCTGCTACCGCGCGACGCCGCTCGACACGCTCACCGAAAAGATTCTGCAGGGCGGCTCGAAGGGCATCCAGGAACTGGATTCGTCCACGCCGCTCAATCCCTGCGCGCTCGCGACCAAAGCCGCCGGTTCGCCCGATCCGGCATGCTCGGCAAGCGCCGATCTCGTCAGCGCCAAGGCTGCCGCCAGCCACTGACGCCGCTCATTTTTTCCATTTAGCGTTTCGGAGCATCATGCTGCAACAAGAAACAACGATCGTGAACAAGCTGGGGCTCCACGCACGCGCTTCGGCCAAGCTCACGCAACTGGCGGGCAATTTTCAATGCGAAATCTGGATGAGCCGCAATGGCCGCCGGATCAACGCGAAGAGCATCATGGGCGTGATGATGCTGGCGGCGGGCATCGGCAGTTCGGTGACGATCGAAACCGAAGGCTCCGACGAAGCCGAAGCCATGCAGGCGATCCTCGCGCTCATCGCCGATAAGTTCGGGGAAGGGCAGTAAGCGCTTCATCGCCTTAATGGTTTTCCGTGAAAAGCCGCGCATCGACGCGGCTTTTTCGTATCCGCACGTCCAACTCGCCCGCAATGGGCAATTGGCCCGGCCCTGCCGCCGCCGTGTGTTCAGGGACTCATCGGCGTATTCGAATTTATAATGAACGCGCGGTTGCGCCCGACGAGGGGGCGCTAAAGATCGCGACAATCAAAAATGAGAGGAGGTGCGCGTGTCGTTCACGCTGCATGGAATTCCCGTCTCGCGCGGTATCGCCATCGGGCGCGCGTACCTGATCGCGCCCGCGGCGCTCGACGTAGACCATTACCTGATCGAACCCGATCAGATCGACGCGGAAATCGCCCGGTTTCACGCGGCGCAGGCGGCCGTGCTCGCGGAGCTCGAAGCGCTGCGCGAAGACCTTTCCGCCGACGCGCCCAGTGAAATGGGCGCGTTCATCAATGTCCATATGATGATCCTGAACGACGCCATGCTCGTGCAGGAAACCATCGATCTCATTCGCACGCGCCGCTACAACGTGGAGTGGGCGCTCACCGAACAGCTGGAAATTCTCGGCGGCTACTTCGACGAAATCGAAGACGAATACCTGCGCGAACGGAAAGCCGACGTCGAACAGGTCGTCGAACGGCTGCTGAAGGCGCTCGCGGGCGCGCCGACGGCCGCGTCACTCGTCGTGCACACGGCGGCGAGCAACGGCCACAACGAGATGATCGTCGTCGCGCACGATATTGCGCCGGCGGACATGCTCCAGTTCAAGACCCAGGCGTTCAAGGGCTTCGTCACGGATCTGGGCGGCCGCACGTCGCACACGGCGATCGTGGCGCGCAGTCTCGGCATTCCGGCCTCAGTCGGCGTGCAGCAGGCGAGCGTGCTGATTCGCCAGAACGATCTCATCATCGTCGACGGGGATCACGGCATCGTGATCGTCGATCCGGCGCCGATCGTCCTCGAAGAATATTCGTATCGGCAAAGCGAAAAGCTGCTCGAACAGCGCAAGTTGCAGCGCCTGAAATTCTCGCCGACGCAAACGCTCTGCGGCACGAAGATCGAGCTGTGCGCGAACATCGAGTTGCCGGACGACGCGCAGGTCGCCGTCGAAGCGGGAGCGATGGGCGTGGGCCTGTTCCGCACCGAATTCCTCTTCATGAATCACAAGAATCAGTTGCCCGAAGAAGAGGAGCAGTTCGAGGCGTACAAGCGCGCGGTCGAGCTGATGAACGGCAAGCCGGTGACGATCCGCACGATCGACGTCGGCGCGGACAAGCCGCTCGATTCGATGAGCGGCGGCGATGGCTACGAAACCGCGCCCAATCCGGCGCTCGGCCTGCGCGCGATTCGCTGGAGCCTGTCCGAGCCGCAGATGTTCATCACGCAACTGCGCGCGATCCTGCGCGCGTCGGCGTTCGGCCCGACCAAGATCCTGATTCCGATGCTGGCGCACGCGGGCGAAATCGATCAGACGCTCGATCTGATTCGCGAGGCCAAGCGTCAACTGGACGAAGAAGGCGCCGCCTACGACCGCCAGATTCAGGTTGGCGCGATGATCGAGATTCCCGCGGCTGCCATCGCGGTGAGGCTGTTCCTCAGCCGGCTCGATTTTCTGTCGATCGGCACGAACGATTTGATCCAGTACACGCTCGCGATCGATCGCGCCGATAACGCCGTCGCGCATCTGTACGATCCGCTGCATCCGGCGGTGCTGAATCTGATCGCGTTCACGCTGCGTGAGGCGAAGCGCGCGGGCGTGCCGGTTTCGGTGTGCGGAGAAATGGCGGGCGATCCCGCCGTCACGCGGCTGTTGCTCGGGCTCGGGCTCACCGAGTTTTCGATGCATCCGAGCCAGTTGCTCGTCGTGAAGCAGGAAATTCTGCGTTCGAGCCTCAAGGCGCTGGAAAAGCCCGTCGCGGACGTGCTTGCCGCTTACGAACCCGCGGAACTGGAGGCGGCGCTCGCCGCGTTGCAGAAGGCCTGATTCACCGCGGGTCTGCATGACGCGCGCCGCAGACCGGGCAATCCGGCTGGCGCGCGATCTTCATCGTGTTCCATTCCATGCGCAGCGAGTCGAGCATCATCAGGCGTCCGCTGAGCGTTTCGCCGAATCCGCCGACCACGCGCAGCGCTTCCGCGGCCTGCATCGCGCCGATGATGCCGACCGTCGGCGCGAACACGCCCATCGTCGAGCAGGCGACTTCCTCGAACGGCTGATCCGGCGGAAACACGCACGCGTAGCAGGGCGAGTCCGGCGCGCGGAAATCGAACGTGCTGATTTGCCCGTCGAAGCGCAAGGCCGCGCCCGACACGAGCGGCACGCCCTGTGCAACGCACGCCGCGTTGATCGCGTGACGGGTCGCGAAGTTGTCGCTGCAATCGAGCACCACGCTTGCCCGGCTTACGTTCGCCGCGAGCCACGCCGCGTCCGCGCGCGCGTTCACCGCTTCCACGGCGACATCCGGATTCAGCGCGTTCAGGGTCTCGCGCGCCGATTCCACCTTGGGCGCGCCCACCGAACGCGTCATATGCACGATCTGCCGCTGCAGATTCGTGAGATCGACGGTATCGGCATCGACGAGCGTGATTGTCCCGACGCCCGCTGCCGCGAGATACATCGCGGCGGGCGCGCCGAGCCCACCCGCGCCGACGATGATCGCGTGCGCGTCGAGAAAACGCTGCTGCGCTTCGATGCCGATTTCATCGACGAGAATATGGCGGGAATAGCGGAGGAGTTGGTCGTCGTTCATCGCGAATGAAAGCGGCTTGCCGGAACGAAGCATTCTAAGCGCGCAAAAGACAAAAGGCTTCGCAGCGTCATGCTGCGAAGCCTTTGGAAGAACTACCGGCGGGTTACTTCGTTTGCTGCGCGGTCGGCGACGAAGCCGGCTGCGCACCCGACGCCGGCGACGAGCCGGGCGTAGCGGGCAGCGCCGGCGGCGCGACGACCGGCGCGGACGCCGAGCGCGGCGGCTTGTTCTGCGCGAGCTTGCGTTCGCTGTACGACTTCGATTCGACCACCTGCTTGCCTTCGAGCTTGTTCAGACCCTGCTGAAGCATGAAGTCGTCGGCGCTGCCGAACTCGACGGGCTTGCGTTCGCGATCCTTGCGGCGCTGCTCCGGCGTCTTCTTGTCGTTCTGCTCTTCGAGAATGCGCAACTGCTCCAGGCGATCCGCCTCGCGCTGTTCCTGTTCCTTCTTCTCGTTCGGATCCTGCGTGTTCGCGAGGTGGTTCGAGTAATCGACTTCGCGCGTGACGAGCGCGTCGTCCGGATCGCCGTCGGCGTATTGATCGACCGGAACGTCCGGGCGCACGCCCTGGTTCTGGATCGACTTGCCGCTCGGCGTGTAGTAATACGCCGTGGTCAGGCGCAGCGCGGTGTCGGCGGTCATCGGGCGGACGGTCTGCACCGAGCCCTTGCCGAATGTCGTCTTGCCGACGATCAGCGCGCGATGATGATCCTGCAGCGCGCCCGCGACGATCTCCGACGCGGAGGCCGAGTAGGCGTTCGTCAGCACGACCATCGGCACCTTCTTGAAGATTTCCGGCACGCTCTTCAGCGGATCGGAATCGAAGGACGGCAGACGGTAGTTGTCGTAGGTGTCGCGGAAAGTCTGCTTCGCGTCCGCGATTTGTCCATTGGTCGACACGACCACCGCGTTATCCGGCAGGAATGCGCCCGCGACGCCGACCGCGCTTTGCAGCAGGCCGCCGCCGTTGTTGCGCAGGTCGAGCACGAGACCCTTCAGGTTCGGCTGCTGGCGCGCGAGATCCTGCAGCTTCGCGGCGAGATCCGGCACCGTGCGCTCCTGGAAGCTCGTGATGCGGATATAGCCGTAGCCCGGCTCCGGCACCTTCATCTTCACGGACTGCACGCGGATCACGGCGCGCGTCACGGTGAGCGGGAACGTGCGGTCGTCGCTCTTGCGGAAGATCGTGAGCGTGACCTTCGTGCCCGGCTCGCCGCGCATCTGCTTCACGGCTTTGTCGAGCGTCATGCCGCGCACGGGCTTGTCGTTGATGCGCGTGATGAGGTCGCCCGGACGGATGCCGGCGCGGAACGCGGGCGTGTCTTCGATCGGCGAGATCACCTTGATGAGCCCGTCTTCCGACGAGATTTCGATGCCGAGGCCCGCGAAGCGACCTTTGGTCTGCTCCTGAAGTTCTTCGTAATCGGTCTTGTCGAGGTAGGACGAGTGCGGGTCGAGGCTCGACACCATGCCCTTGATGGCGGCGGTGAGGAGCTTTTTGTCGTCGACCGGTTCGACGTATTCGTGCTTGATTTGCCCGAAGACTTCGGCGAAGAGCCGCAATTGTTCGAGCGGCAGGGGCGTGGAGGCGGTTTGCTGGGCAGATGCGGAAATCTGCAGGGTCGCGAGTGCGCCGGCAGCAACGCCAACGGCGACCAGGCCGAAGTTTTTCAGGTTCTTTCGCATAGAGAGTGCGGTCGGAATCGGATGAGCTGCATCGTAGGTGTGACGGGCCAGTATACCTGCTCGTCTCGATCGACGACTTAATCGCAACTTAAATGCCCGAGGTTTCGCTGCACGGCGGCGCGGGATTGCGCACGTTTTGGGAGAACCTGTCGAGCGCGCTGACGCGCCGTCAGACGCGCGTCATGCGCGACGACGGCCCGTGTTTCAGCGGCTTGGTCCGGCGAGTCGCCTTCAGCCCGCCTTGCCCTGCTTGGCGACAGCCGCCTGCGCGGCGGCGATGGCTTCCGGATCGCCCAGGTAGTAGTGCTTGATGGGCTTCAGGTTCTCATCGAGCTCATAGACGAGCGGCACGCCGTTCGGGATATTCAGCCCGACGATGTCCTGGTCGGAAATGTTGTCCAGATACTTCACGAGTGCGCGGATCGAATTGCCGTGTGCCGAAATCACGATCTGCTTGCCCGACTTGATGGCCGGCGCGATCGACTCGTTCCAGAACGGCAGCACGCGCGCGACGGTGTCCTTCAGGCACTCGGTGAGCGGCAGTTGCTCGCGCGGCACCTTCGCGTAGCGCGGGTCGCCGAAGGATGCGCGCTCGTCGTCCGGTGCGAGCGCGGGCGGCGGCGTGTCGTAGCTGCGGCGCCAGACGAGCACCTGGTCGTCGCCGTATTTCTTGGCCGTTTCGGCCTTGTTCAGGCCCGCGAGCGCGCCGTAGTGCCGCTCGTTCAGCCGCCACGAATGCACGACGGGGATATACATCTGGTCCATCTCGTCCTGCACGTGCCACAGCGTGCGGATCGCGCGCTTCAGCACCGACGTATAGGCGATGTCGAACTTGTAGCCAGCTTCCTTGAGCAGCACGCCGGCCTGGCGCGCCTCGCGGTTGCCCTGCTCGGTCAGGTCGACGTCGACCCAGCCGGTGAAGCGGTTTTCCTTGTTCCACGTCGATTCGCCGTGGCGGATGAGCACTAGCTTGTACATGATGTCGGTCGGTCAGTTGGAAAAGCGGGTGCGCCGATCGCGCCCCGTCATCCTGCCATGCGCGGGCGGGGCGCGGCCATCGGCCGGACGGCGGAGGCCATCGCGGGAAACGGTTATTTTATAATGCCCCGATTGCCCTCATTTCCCTTTCTCCCTTTTCTACTCAATTTCGGCGGCCCTCGACGTGAAGTTTTTCACTGATTACACGAATATCGCACTCATCGTCATCGCGCTGGTGTCCGGCGCGCTGCTTCTCTGGCCCGCCATCTCGCGGCGCGGGCGCGGCGGCGTAAGCGCTGCGGAAGCCACGACGCTCATCAACCGGCGCAACGCGGTGGTGGTCGATCTGCGGCCCGCCGCGGAGTTCGCGAAGGGTCATCTGCCGTCGGCGCGCAATATCGAGCTGGCGGAGCTCCAAGCAAAAATCGGCCAGATCGCAAAGAATAAGAGCAATCCGGTCGTGCTTGTATGCCAAACCGGTCAAGAATCGCAACGTGCGAGCCGCACCGTGTCCGAGGCGGGTTACGCCGAGGTCCACGTTTTGCAAGGCGGAGTTGACGCCTGGCAAAAGGCAGGCATGCCGGTGGTGAAACAAGGAGCAGTCAAGTGAATAAAGTCGTCATGTACAGCACGGTCGTGTGCCCGTATTGCCAGATGGCCGAACGTCTTTTAAAGTCCCGCGGGGTCGACGCCATCGAGAAGATCCTGATCGACCGTGAACCGGGCCGGCGCGAGGAAATGATGACGCGCACCGGCCGGCGCACCGTGCCGCAGGTTTATATCGGCGATACGCATGTCGGCGGCTATGACGATCTGTCCGCACTCGACCGCAAAGGCGGGCTCGTGCCGTTGCTCGAATCCGCCTGACGACACACCCGCGGCGCGCGTTTGACCGTGTTTTGCGCGCGCCGCATACCGATTTACTAGGAAATCAATATGTCCGACGAGAACAATCAGCCGTTTTTCAACATTCAGCGCATCTACTTGAAGGACATGTCGCTCGAACAGCCGAATTCGCCCGCGGTCTTCCTCGAACAGGAAATGCCGTCGGTGGAAGTCGAAGTCGACGTGAAGGCTGACCGCCTCGCCGAAAGCGTCTTCGAAGTGCTGGTCACGGGCACCGTCACGGCGAAGGTCGCAAGCAAGGTCGCTTTCCTGATCGAAGCGAAGCAGGCAGGCATCTTCGATATCCGCAACATTCCGGCCGAGCAGATCGATCCGCTCGTCGGCATTGCGTGCCCGACCATTCTGTTCCCGTATCTGCGCTCGAATATCGCCGACGCGATCACGCGCGCCGGTTTCCCGCCGATCCACCTCGCGGAAATCAACTTCCAGGCGCTGTACGAGCAGCGCGTCGCGCAACTCGCGGGCGGCCAGGACGGCGCGGCGAACGGCGCAACGCACTAACACTTCTCCAATCTGCCGGACCGGAGCCGAGCATGAAAGTAGCCGTTCTCGGCGCCGGCGCGTGGGGCACCGCACTTGCGGGCCACCTCGCGACCCGGCACGACACGAAGCTCTGGGCGCGCGATGCCGCGCTCATCGAATCACTCTCCCGCACGCACGAAAACACGCGCTATCTGGAAGGCGTGACGCTGCCGTCCACGCTCGGTTTCGAGACGGATCTGGCCGCGGCGCTCGCGCACGCCTCGGCGGACGAGGCGCTGTGCGTCGTCGCCACGCCCGTCGCCGGCCTGCGCGAACTGTGCCGTGCGATGCGGCAATCCGGCATCGTGCCGGCGCATTTCGTCTGGCTCTGCAAAGGCTTCGAGGCCGACACCCAGAGCCTGCCCAATGAAGTCGTCGCGGCCGAATTGCCGGCGCATCGCAGCAACGGCACGCTTTCCGGACCGAGCTTCGCGCGCGAAGTGGGGCGCGGCCTGCCGGTTGCGCTGACGGTCGCGAGCGCGTCGCCGGAGCTTGCCGCGCGTACGGTCGCGGCGTTCCATCACGGCGCGATGCGCATCTACACCGGCGACGACGTCATCGGCGTCGAAGTGGGCGGCGCGGTGAAGAACGTGCTCGCCATCGCGACGGGCATTTCCGATGGCCTCGGCCTCGGTCTCAACGCACGCGCGGCGCTGATCACGCGCGGGCTCGCGGAGATGTCGCGGCTGGGCGTCGCGCTCGGCGGCCGCGCGGAGACCTTCACCGGGCTGACCGGCCTGGGCGATCTCATCCTCACCGCGACCGGCGATCTCTCGCGCAACCGCACCGTCGGCATGCAACTGGCGAGCGGACGCACGCTCGACGAGATTCTCGCGGCCCTCGGCCATGTCGCGGAAGGCGTGCGTTGCGCGCGCGCCGTGCTGGGCATCGCGCAGGCGCGAGGCATCGAAATGCCGATTACGCAGGCGGTATGCCGTGTGCTGTTCGAAAACGTGGCGCCGCGCGACGCCGTGCAAGCGCTGCTCAGCCGGGACGCGAAGGCGGAGTAATCGAAAGGGGCGAGTGCGATGGTCAAGCTCGAAGCGCTGAAAGCCGACATCACGACACTCGACGTCGACGCCATCGTCAATGCGGCGAACAAGTCGCTGCTCGGCGGCGGCGGAGTCGATGGCGCGATCCATCGCAAGGCGGGAAAAGGGTTGCTGCGCGAATGCGAGACGCTCGGCGGCTGTGAAACCGGCGATGCGAAAATCACCGGCGGCCACGATCTTCCGGCGAAGCATGTCATTCATGCGGTCGGGCCGCGCTGGAGCGGCGGCCGCAAGAACGAGGCGGAATTGCTCGCGAACTGCTATCGGCGTTCGCTGCAACTCGCCGAAGATGCCGGCTGCGGGTCGATCGCGTTTCCCGCGATAAGCTGCGGCATCTATCGCTTTCCGGTGAAAGAGGCCGTGCCGATCGCGGTGCACACGGTCGTCGAAACGTTGCCCTCCACGCCATCCATCACGCATGTCATTTTTGCGTGCTTCCAGGACGACCTGCTCGCGCTCTATCGCGCCGAGCTCGACGCGGCACAGACTTAAGCGCCGCCTTCGAAGCCCGCCTGACGCCACGCTTCAAACGTCACGATCGCCACGGTATTCGACAGATTCAAACTGCGGTTGCCCGGCCGCATCGGCAGGCGCACGCGCTGTTCGGTCGGAAAGCGTTCCAGCAACGCGGACGCGAGGCCGCGCGTTTCCGCGCCGAACACGAACCAGTCGCCGGGCGCGAACGCGTGGTCGAAAAAGGGCGTCGAGCCTCGCGTCGTGAAGGCGAACATGCGCGTGGCATCGGGCGCTTCCTTCGCGATGAAGGCATCCCAGCTCGCATGCACGTTCATTTCGGCGTACTCGTGATAATCGAGACCGGCGCGGCGCAGCTTTGCATCGTCGAGCGGGAAGCCGAGCGGCTCGATCAGATGCAGCCGCGCGCCCGTGTTCGCGCACAGGCGGATCACGTTGCCGGTATTCGGCGGAATTTCGGGTTCGACGAGTACGACGTTGAACATGGATTGCTGTAATTAAAGAGGGTTAATCCTTCGGTGTGCGCAGCGCCACGAAATTGGTCACGCGCCGCGCACCGGCGAGTTTGAGCGTGCGCGCGAGCGCGTCGAGCGTCGCGCCGGAAGTCATCACATCGTCGACGACCCCGAGATGCTTGCCGCGCACATCACCCGAAATCGAGAACGCGCTCGCGACGTTGCGGCGGCGCGCATCCCGATCGAGCCGCGATTGTGCCGGCGTATGCCGCACGCGCGCGATGATCGAGGCATCGGCGCGCACGCCCATCGCCCGCGCGAGCGGACGCGCGATCGCCCATGCCTGGTTATAGCCGCGCGCGACGAGCCGTGCGCGCGAAAGCGGCACGGGCACGATCACGTCGGGCACGGACAGGTCGCTGTCTTCGAACAGCGCATGCAGATGATGCGCGAAGGCTGCGCCCGCGGCCAGCCGTGCGCGAAACTTCAGTTCGACGGCGAGCGTGTCGAGCGGCGCGCGGTAGTCGGCGAGCGCCAGCGTGTCGTTGAAAGCGGGCGGCGATTCGAGGCACGCGGCGCAATGCACGCGCGTATCTTCGCGTTCGCGTCGCAGGTCCGGCGCAGCGAGCGGCAGCGCGCAGGTCGCGCAGCGCAGGCGAGGCTCGTTCCAGTATTGCGCGTCGCAACCTTTGCACAGCAGCGCTTGCGACAAATTGCCGCATAACGCGCACTGACTCGGCATGGCGGCATCGACGAGCCGTTTCATCGCCGACGCGAATTCGCGCGCGCACGTCGTCACGGGCGTTCGGAACGGAAGGCGAAGACGGTCGGCTTTCATGACGGCGGAATCGGGAAAATCGCGGCTCGAAGCGCTAAACACGCGCAATCGTTGCGCCTCAGAAGGCTTTTATGCCTCGTATCAGCGCTTCGCATGGGTTGTTTTCGAGACGACCGAGTATACTTCGCACTCTCCGCAAAAAGATCGACATGTCCCCGACATCCCCCAACACTAGCCGTCCGGCCTATGATCCGCGCCGTCTGCGCGCGATCTTCGACGGACGCGCCGACAGCTTCGACGACGTCGCCTTCCTGCCGCGCGAAATCGCGCAGCGCATGCGCGAGCGGCTCGACTACATCAAGGTCGCGCCGGTGCGTGTCCTCGATGCGGCGTGCGGCGTCGGGGCGGACCTGGGCGGTCTGCGGGAGCGCTTTGCCGAGGCGTCTGTGACAGGCGTCGACATTTCGTCCGCGATGCTCGCGCGCGCCCGCGCCGCCGAAGCCGCGGATGGCGATAGCGGCGCGGGCTGGCGGCGCTTTCTCCCGTCGACGCTCGCCAAGGCGTTCGGCGCACGCGGCCCGCAACTCGCGCAGGCGGATTTTTCCGCGCTGCCGTTCGCGGCGGGCGCCTTCGAATTGCTGTGGTCGAATCTCGCGCTGCACTGGCACGCGCGCCCCGACCTCGTTTTCCCGGAATGGCAGCGCGTGCTGAAGGTGAACGGCCTGCTGATGTTCAGCACCTTCGGTCCCGACACCTTGCGCGAGCTGCGCGCCGCATATCGCGAAGCCGAGCGCACGCTCGGGCTCGAACCGGCGCCGCACGCGATCGATTTCGTCGACATGCACGACCTCGGCGACATGCTCGTGGAAAGCGGCTTCGAAATTCCGGTGATGGATCAGGAAGTCCTGACGATCACGTACAAATCGCCCGAATCGCTTTTCGCCGACGTGACGCGTTGGGGCGCGTATCCCTTCGAACGCGTGTTCGAGGCGGGCCGCGCCGACGCGCAAGCCTTGCGCGGCGCGGTGCATCGCGCGCTCGAAGCGCTGCGCCGCGACGACGGCACGATACCGCTCACGTTCGAAGTGATCTACGGGCACGCCTGGAAAGCGGTGCAGCGCACGACGGCCGAAGGACACGGCATCGTGCGGCTGGAAGATATCGGACGAGGCTCGAAACCGAAACGCTGACGGGGTAAAGAGCGCGGTTGTTATGTCTGAAATTTGCGCAAAAAAAGCGCGCAAAAAGGTGCGTCAAAAGGGCGCAGAAGCTTGTGGCGCTTGGCTTTGCGACGTTACGACCCTTGCTTGTGGATGCCACTTAAGACGCCTATAATGCGTCAGTTTGTCGCCCGGACTGACACAAATTTGGGCGAAATCCGAGCAAAAGTGTGTGATTGCGTGCGGATCGATGGAGGCAGCGATGCAGGCCAGCCAGACGCTGACGGAATCCGAGCCGGTCATCAAAGACTGGCTCATGAAGCGAAACTGCTCGGTGTCGCCGCGTCAGTTCGTGGGCTTTTACCTGTCGCTTGCGCTGTTTTCGCTGGCGATCGCAACGCCGCTGTTCCTGAACGGCGCCTGGCTGGTGCTGCCGTTCACCGGAGTCGAATTGACGGTCGTGGGCATCGCGTTCGTGATTTACGCGCGCCATGCCGTCGACTACGAGCGAGTCCGGCTGTATCAAAACCGGTTGTTGATCGAACAGATGAACGCCGAAGTGCTGACGCAGTTCGAGTTCAACCCGCGGTGGGTGCGGGTCGAAGCGGGCGCGACGCCGAGAGAGCCGCTCACGATCGTATCGCGCGGTCAATCGGTGAAAATCGGACAACACCTTGCACAGCATCGTCGCAAACAATTTGCAGCCGAGTTGCAGGCGTCATTGAGACGTCTTTGAGAGGAGCCGGCGCTGCCGCGATGCAACGGGGGGTCGAGGGTTTGAATGGAAAATTTGGGTAAGGATGCTATGAAAACAATCAAGCGAGCCCTGTCGGGCGTGCTGGCGGCAGGCGCACTGCTCAACGCCGGCGTGGCCCTGGCGGTCAGCGACGCTCCTGGCGGTCCTCGTGTGAACGAGATCAACTTCCAGCAGCCTGTGACGAAGATCGCCGAGGAGCTCTACGGCCTCCATATCTTCATGCTCATCATCTGCACCGTCATTTTCGTCGGCGTGTTCGGGGTGATGTTCTATTCGATGTTCGTGCATCGCAAGTCGAAAGGCTTCAAGCCGGCCAATTTCCACGAAAGCACCACCGTCGAAATCATCTGGACGATCGCGCCGTTCATCATCGTCATTCTGATGGCGCTGCCGGCAACGAAAGCCGTCGTCGCCATGAAGGACACGAGCAACGCCGATCTCACCGTGAAGGTCACGGGTTATCAGTGGAAGTGGGGCTACGACTACGTGAAGGGGCCGGGCGAAGGCATCAGCTTCCTCTCGACGCTTTCCACGCCGCGCAGCGAGACGAACGGCCAGAAGCCGATTTCGAATCTCTATCTGCAGGAAGTCGACAACCCGCTCGTCGTGCCCGTCGACAAGAAAATCCGCATCATCACCACGGCGAACGACGTCGTGCACTCGTGGTACATCCCGGCGTTCGGCGTGAAGCAGGATGCGATTCCGGGCTTCGTGCGCGACACCTGGTTCAAGGCCGAGAAGGTCGGCACGTTCCGCGGCTTCTGTACTGAACTGTGCGGCAAGGAGCACGCGTATATGCCGGTGGTCGTCGAAGTGCTGTCCACCGACGACTACGCGAAGTGGGTCGATGCGCAAAAGAAGAAGATGGCCGCCGGCCAGGACGATCCGCTCAAGACCTACACGAAAGAAGAGCTGATGGCGCGCGGCCAGCAGGTCTACACGTCGAACTGCGCGGTCTGCCACCAGCCGACCGGCAAGGGCGCGGGCCAGTTCCCGGCGATCGACGGCTCGAAGATCGCGACCGGCTCGATCGCCGAGCACCTGAACATCGTGCTGCACGGCAAGGGCGCGATGCCGCCGTGGCAGGGCGTGCTGAACGACGTCGAGCTCGCATCGGTCGTCACGTTCGAGCGCAACAACTGGAGCAACCATACGGGCGATCTGCTGCAACCGAAGCAGGTCATCGACGCCAAGGCCGGCAAGATGCCCCAGGGCGGCGGCACGACGGCAGCGGCGGCGGCGCCTGAAGCGGCGAGCGCAGCGCCTGCAGCCGCGGAAGCGAGCGCGCCGGCGGCATCGGGCGCGGCAGCCACGCAGGCAGCCGGTCTGCCCGCCAGCATCTATTTCGAGACGGGCAAGGACACGCTGCCCGCCGACGCCAGCAACGCCGTGCAGGCCGCGGCCGCTTACGCGAAGGCCCACCCGGACGCGAAGCTCGCGCTGTCGGGCTTCACGGATGCGACCGGCGGCGCCGACCTGAACGCCGATCTCGCCAAGCGCCGCGCGCAAACCGTGCGCGACGCGCTGAAGGCAGCAGGCGTGCCGGAAGACCGCATCGTGCTGAAGAAACCCGAGTCGATCACGGGCGGCACGGATGCCAAGGAAGCACGCCGCGTAGAAATCAGTCCGGCTGCTTGACGTGACTCGCGCCTGCTCTTCCTTCGCACATCGGATGCAACGGAAGAGCAAGCGGGAAGCCCAAGTGCCCCGAGTATTCGCTTTAGGAGATGATTGTCATGTCTAGCATCGGACACGATGTAGGCGCAGGCCACGACCACGCGCACGACGACCATGAGCACCATGTGCCGCATGGCTGGCGCCGGTGGCTGCTCGCCACCAACCACAAGGACATCGGTACGCTGTACCTGTTGTTCTCTTTCATCATGTTCCTCTCCGGAGGCGTGATGGCGCTCGGCATCCGTGCCGAGCTGTTCGAGCCGGGCCTGCAGATCATGCGCCCCGAGTTCTTCAATCAGCTGACCACCATGCACGGCCTCATCATGGTGTTCGGCGCGATCATGCCGGCGTTCGTCGGATTCGCGAACTGGATGGTGCCGCTGCAGATCGGCGCATCGGACATGGCGTTCGCGCGCATGAACAACTTCAGCTTCTGGCTGCTGCCGGCCGCCGCGGTGCTGCTCGTCGGCTCGTTCTTCGTGCCGGGCGGCGCGACGGCCGCGGGCTGGACGCTCTACGCACCGCTCTCCACGCAGATGGGCCCGGGCATGGACTTCGCGATTTTCGCGGTCCACATCATGGGTGCGTCGTCGATCATGGGCGGCATCAACATCGTCGTGACGATTCTGAACATGCGCGCGCCGGGCATGACGCTCATGAAGATGCCGATGTTCGCGTGGACGTGGCTCATCACCGCGTACCTGCTGATCGCCGTCATGCCGGTTCTCGCGGGCGCGATCACGATGGTGCTGTTCGACCGTCACTTCGGCACGTCGTTCTTCAACGCGGCGGGCGGCGGCGATCCGGTCATGTACCAGCACATCTTCTGGTTCTTCGGCCACCCCGAGGTGTACATCATGATCTTGCCGGCGTTCGGGATCGTGTCGCAGGTGATTCCGGCGTTCTCGCGCAAGCCGCTGTTCGGCTATAGCTCGATGGTGTACGCAACCGCATCGATCGCGATTCTCTCGTTCATGGTGTGGGCGCACCACATGTTCGCGACCGGCATGCCGGTGACGGGCCAGCTCTTCTTCATGTACGCGACCATGCTGATCGCGGTCCCGACGGGCGTGAAGGTGTTCAACTGGGTCGCCACGATGTGGCGCGGCGCGCTGTCGTTCGAAACCCCGATGCTGTTCGCGATCGGCTTCCTGTTCGTGTTCACGATGGGCGGCTTCACCGGCCTGATCCTGTCGATGGCGCCGCTCGACATCCAGATGCACGGCACCTACTACGTGGTGGCGCACTTCCACTACGTGCTGGTGGCGGGGTCGCTGTTCGCGCTGTTCTCGGGCTGGTACTACTGGGCGCCGAAGTGGACCGGCTGGATGTACAACGAAATGCGCGGGAAGATCCACTTCTGGGCGTCGATGATCTTCTTCAACATCACGTTCTTCCCGATGCACTTCCTGGGTCTCGCGGGCATGCCGCGCCGCTACGCGGATTACCCGGCGCAGTTCACCGACTTCAATCAGGTCGCGACGATCGGCGCATTCGGCTTCGGCCTCGCGCAGGTGTACTTCCTGTTCGCGGTCGCGCTGCCGACGTATCGCGGCGGCGGCGAGCTCGAAAAGGCGTCCGACAAGCCGTGGGATGGCGCGGAAGGCCTCGAATGGACCGTGCCGAGCCCGGCGCCGTTCCACACCTTCGAGCATCCGCCGACGGTCGAGTAAATAGTTCGATGAGTTCGCGGGGCGTCCGGAAGGATGCTCCGCGAGCGGAAAGCAAGGAAAGCATGGCCCCGAATCCACAAAAAAGACGCACGCCCGAGGACATCCGCGCGGGCAACAAGCGGCTCGGAATCATCATGATGTTGATTGCCGCCGTCTTCTTTCTGGGTATCGTCGTCAGGCAATACCTGTTGTCGCGAGGGTAGGAAAGCAACGTGTCGACTCCGCAGGAAAATTCGCATATCGACCGGTCCTTCAACCGGTCGATGCTGGTGAAACTCTTCGTCGTGGCCGCGCTGATGTTCGGCTTCGGCTTCGCGCTCGTGCCGATGTATCGCGCGATCTGCGAGATCACCGGCATCAACAATCTCGTGCAGCGCGACGTCAGCGCGCGCGAGGCGAAGAACACGCAAGTGGACATGAGCCGCACGATTTCGATCGAATTCGATGCGAATGCGCGCGGCCCGCTGCAGTTCAAGCCGGAGCAGCACAGTCTCGATCTGCACCCCGGCGAAGTGACGACGGTGATGTACGAAGTGACCAACGAGCAGAATCGCACGGTGAAGGCGCAGGCCATCCCGAGCTATGCGCCGAAGCAGGCCACCGAGTATTTCAACAAGATCGAATGCTTCTGCTTCACGCAGCAGACGCTCGCACCGAAGGAAACGAAGCGCATGCCGGTGGTGTTCGTCGTGGATCCGAAGCTGCCTAAGGATGTGAAGACGATCACCTTGTCATACACGTTTTTCGAACTGGACGCGCCGAAGCAGGCGTCGAACTGACGATGAACGAACCGCGCCCAAAGAGCGGCTTTCTCAAGCTCGTGAAGGCGGTGTTCTGGTCGTTTTTCGGCGTGCGCCGCCGGGCCGACCTCGAAAGCGATGCGGCGCAGCTCAATCCGCTGCATCTGATCGCGGCGGGCGTCATCGGCGCGGCGCTGTTCATCGTCGTGTTGCTGCTGATCGTGCGCGCGGTAGTGGGATAGACGGAACGCCGGGCGTATCGGTTGAACGCGCGGCGTCGAAAAAATTCAAGCAACTGGATCGAAGTGGAGAATCAACAATGAGCGGTCAAAACGAGAGCCCGTACTATTTCGTGCCGCATCCGTCGCGGCATCCGGTCATGGCCGCGACCGGCCTGCTGGTGATGCTCGCATCGCTGGCCATGTGGGTGAACGGGCACACCTGGGGCCCGGCCGGCACGTTCGTCGGCCTGCTGTTCGTGCTGTTCGTGCTGTGGCATTGGTTCGGCGACGCGATCTCCGAATCGGAAGGCGGCATGTACGGCAAACGCGTTGACGTGTCGTACCGCTGGAGCATGAGCTGGTTCATCTTCTCCGAAGTGATGTTCTTCGGCGCCTTCTTCGGCGCGCTGTTCTACGCGCGCGCCATCGCGATGCATCAGCTCGGCAGCCTCGACTACAAGCTGATCTGGCCGGACTTCACCGCCGTGTGGCCCAACACCGGCCCCGCCGCGCTCGTCGGTCACTTCCGCGCGATGGTGCCGTGGCCGCTGCCGACCATCAACACGGCGCTGCTGCTGTCGTCCGGCGCGACGCTGACGGTGGCGCACCACGCGCTGCGCGAAGATCATCGCAAGAAGGCGATCATCTGGCTGGGCGCGACGGTTCTGCTCGGTATCATCTTCCTGTTCTGCCAGGGCTACGAGTATTTCCACGCGTACAACGAACTGAACCTGACGCTCAATTCCGGCGTGTACGGCTCGACGTTCTTCCTGCTGACCGGCTTCCACGGCTTCCACGTGTTCCTGGGCGGCACGATGCTGGCGGTCGTGATGTTCCGTCTGATTCGCGGGCACTTCACGGCGGAGCATCACTTCGCGTTCGAGGGCGCCGCGTGGTACTGGCACTTCGTCGACGTGGTGTGGCTGGGCCTGTACGTCGTCGTCTACTGGCTGTAAGCGGATTATCGAAAGCGGGCGCGCGCTGCATGGCGCGCGACGCAAGACCGGCGGCGACGCCGGTCCGGGAGCAAAGAAGCTGTGATCAACACGCCGCCCTCGCTGTCTCAAGGGGCGGCGTTGTCGTTTAGAGGGACGTGATGAAAGTGCCGCGCCGCGACAATACGTCTCGTAGGGTAGAACCCGCGCGCGGGGTTATTGTCCGAACAGCGTCGCGAGTCAGCGTCCGATGGGAATGCCGGACGACTCGATCCAGCCCATCCAGTGCGCGAACAGGATGAAGAGGAAGAGCGTAATGGACAGCCCGACGCGCATGGCGAGCGACCACACCATCCGCTTTGTCCTGCCGCGGTCGGTCATCATGAAGTAGAGCGCCGAACCCAGGCTGCCGATGATCAGGATGAATGCAATAGCAACGATGATGTGCATGAAACCAGCCAGCATTGGTGCTCAGAAACTACGATGAGCAGTATTGAATTGGATCATCTCATTATCTCACTCGATGCCCTGCGCCGTGCGGCGCCTCCATGGATGCCGCGCATATGAAGATTCGTTTCTGGCCCACGCTGCTGATTCTCGTGGTGGTCGCGGTGACGGTGCGGCTCGGCTTCTGGCAGCGCGATCGCGCGCATCAGAAGGAGGCGCTCAACGCGCAGATCGTCGCGTTCGAGAATGCACCCGCGCGGGACGTCGGCGCGCAGATGTTGCCGCTCAAGTCCATCGAATTTCATCGTGTGGAGGCGCGCGGGGAGTTCATGCCGGAGCGCGTCGTGTATCTGGACAATCGTCCGTATAACGACCAGCCAGGCTTTTATGTCGTGATGCCGCTTAAACTTGAGGGCGGCGGTTACGTGCTCGTGAATCGGGGATGGCTGCCGCGCAACATGGCGGACCGCACGGGCATCGAGCATTACGAGACGCCGAAGGGCGTCGTCGAGGTGAAGGGCATCGCGCGCGCGAACGCGTCGCAGGCGTTCGAGCTGGGGCAGGGCGGATCGGCCGCGCACGCGCAGATTCGCCAGAACCTGGACATTGCGTCGTATGCGAACGAAACCGGGCTCGCGTTTCAGCCGTTCGTGATCCAGCAGACCAGCGACACCGGCGACAAGCTCGTGCGCGACTGGCCCGCGCCGACGCTCGGCGTCGAGCGCAATTACGGCTATATGTTCCAGTGGTGGGGCATGGCCGCGGCGGCGGTCGCGTTCGGCCTGTATGCCGCGCGTCGCGCCGCGAAGAAAGGCGACGGACTCGACGACGAAGCCGGACACGACGACGAAGCCGAACACCACGCCTGAAATTTGACCGAACAGAGGCAGTTTTTCCGATGCAATCACAACGCTCCACCGCCGACGCAGACAAGACGCGCACGCGGCAACGCACGCCCGGCAAGGGTTCATGGATCAGCGGCCGCTGGATGCTGCTTCTGCTTGCGCTCGTGTGCGCCGCGCCGGTGATCGCCTCGTACCTGATGTACTACGTGTTCAAGCCGGCGGGCGGCACATCGAGCTACGGCACGCTGATCGATCCGCAGCGGCCGATTCCCGCGCAACTCGTCGTCACCGACGAAAAAGGGCAGAGCCTGCCGTTCAAGTCGCTCGAAGGCAAATGGCTGATGGTCATCGTCAACGGCAGCGACTGCGACGAGTCATGCGCGACGCGTCTCTACTTCATGCGCCAGGTGCGCGCGCTGCAATCGGGCGAGCGCGAGCGCGTCGTGAACGTCTGGCTGCGCACCGATGACAAGCCCGTTGCCGACGTCATCAAGACCGCGTATCCGCAGCCCGACACGCGCATGCTCGTGGCCGACGAAAAAGCCGTCGCCGCGTGGCTGCCGGTCGATGACGGCACGAAGCTCACGGATCACATCTTTCTCGTCGATCCGAACGGCAATCTGATGATGCGTTTCCCGAAGAACCCCGATCCGAAGAAGATCAACGCGGACGTGGCGAAGTTGCTGAAGTGGTCGCGGATCGGTTAAACGCGGGTTGAGGTAAGCGAATATGTTTCTGTTGCAACTGGGTCTGATCGGCATCTGCATCGCGCTCTTGCCGCTCTCGTACGTCTGGGTCAAGGCCGACGACGACAAGTTCAGGAAGCTCGTCTGGCTGACGACGTTCCTGACGCTCGATCTCATCATGTTCGGCGGCTTCACGCGCCTGACCGATTCCGGGCTCGGCTGCCCCGACTGGCCCGGCTGCTACGGCACGTCGTCGCCGTTCATCGCGCATGCGCAGATCGCAGCCGCGTATCAGGCGATGCCGACCGGCCCGGTGAGCATGGTGAAGGCGTGGATCGAAATGCTGCATCGCTATTTCGCGATGGCGATCGGCGTGCTGATCATCGCGCAGGTGATCATCGCGTGGACGGCGCGCATCAAGAAGCGCCCGCTGCACGTGTCGCCGTGGTGGCCGACGGGCATTCTCGCGCTCATTCTCCTGCAGGGCGCGTTCGGCGCGTGGACGGTCACGCTGAAGCTGCAGCCGGTGATCGTCACGACGCATCTGCTGCTCGGGCTGGCGCTGCTTGGCGTGCTTGGCTGGCTCGCGGCGCGCATGACGCCGATTCCGTCGCTCGATTCGGCCGCCGCGCGCTGGATGCCCGCTGCGGCATTCGGCCTGCTGCTGCTGATCGTGCAGGTGGCGCTCGGCGGCTGGGTCAGCACGAACTACGCGGTGCTCGCCTGCACGGACTTCCCGCTGTGCAACGGTCAATGGATTCCGCCGATGAACTTCGAGCACGGCTTTCATCTGTGGCGCGCGCTCGGCATGACCGGCGACGGCGATGTGATCTCGCAGGACGCGCTCGTCGCGATTCACTGGACGCATCGCATGTTCGCCGTGGTCGTCGTGCTGTATCTGCTCTGGCTCGCCCTGCGGCTGCGACGATTCGAATCGCTGAAGAAGCCCGCAAACGGCGTATTGTTGATGATCGTGATCCAGTTCCTGACGGGCATGTCGAACATCGTGCTGCAATGGCCGCTGCCGGTCGCCGTGGCGCACAACGGCGGGGCCGCCATCCTGTTGCTGCTGCTCGTTATGCTAAACTTTCGAATCTCTTCTAGCCGTCCCGGCCGCGCCGCAGTTCCCGCGCGCGACGTCGTTTCAGCGTGACTCCACATTCTCATGGATAGCACGACACTCCACTCCCACCTCGGCAGCCGCGTCTCGCAATACCTTGCGCTGACCAAGCCGCGCGTCACGCAACTCGCGGTCTTTTGCGCGGTCATCGGCATGTTTCTGTCCACGCCCGGCATGGTGCCCTGGGACAAGCTGATCGGCGGCGCCGTCGGCATCTGGCTGCTGGCCGGCGCGGCGTTCGCGATCAACTGCCTCGTCGAACAGAAAGTCGATGCAAAGATGCGCCGCACCGCGTGGCGGCCGTCCGCGCGCGGTCAGATCACCACGGCGCAGATTCTGACGTTTTCGGCGGTGCTCGGCGGCATCGGCATGTGGACGCTCTACACGTTCACCAATCCGCTCACGATGTGGCTCACCATCGCCACATTCGTCGGCTATGCGGTCATCTATACGCTGTTGCTCAAGCCGTACACGCCGCAGAACATCGTGATCGGCGGCGCGTCCGGCGCGATGCCGCCCGCGCTCGGCTGGGCGGCCGTCACCGGCACGGTGCCTGGCGACGCGTGGATTCTCGTGCTCATTATCTTCGTGTGGACGCCGCCGCATTTCTGGGCGCTCGCGCTGTATCGCCGCAAGGATTATGAGAACGCCGGCCTGCCCATGCTGCCGATCACGCACGGCGAGAAATACACGCTGCTCAATATCTTCCTGTACACGCTGGTCCTGTTCGCCGTCACGCTGATGCCGTATATCTCCGGCATGAGCGGCGTGGTGTATCTGGCCAGCGCGATCGTGCTCGGCGCCGTGTTCATCGGTTATGCGTGGAAGATGTACCGCGACTATTCGGACGCGCTCGCGCGCAAGACCTTCCGTTATTCGATCGTGTACCTGTCGCTGCTGTTCGGCGCGCTGCTGGTCGATCATTACGTGCGCACGGTGATCGGCGCATGATGACCGTTCTTCGTCGCTTATTTGCGCTGCTAGTTCTCGCGGCGCTGCTCTCGGCGTGCGAGAAAGCCCCGAACTTCAAGAATCTCGATATCACCGGCAACAAGCAGTTCGGCGCCGATTTCTCCTTGCCCGACACGCACGGCAAGACCCGCACGCTCGCGGACTTCAAGGGTAAGGCTGTCGTGCTGTTCTTCGGCTACACGCATTGCCCGGACGTCTGTCCGACGACGCTCGCCGAACTCTCGCAGGCCATGCAGCAACTCGGCGACAAGTCGAAGGACGTGCAGGTGCTGATGGTCACGGTCGATCCGGCGCGCGACACGCCCGAGTTGCTCGGTCAGTACGTCGCGGCATTCAATTCGTCGTATGTCGGCTTGCGGCCGGCGAACGATGCGCAGCTCGCGCAAGTCGCGAAAGACTTTCGCGTGTTCTATGCGAAGTCGCAGGGCAAGACGCCCGACGACTACACGATGGACCACACCGCCGCCAGCTACGTGTTCGACAAGGACGGCAAGCTGCGTCTTTTCGCCCGCGACGGGCAAGGCGTCGATCCGTGGGTCCACGATCTGAAGCTGCTGGTGGACTGATCGCTCGCTTCAGCTATCCAGCAACGGCTCAGGCAGATTCAGCCCCGGCGCAAGGCGCGTGGCCTCGAATTCGATGACGTCGTAATGCGCAAGTCCCTGCCGGGCAAACGGATCTTCCGCGATGATCGCATCGAGCCGCTCGCGCTCGATGTCCGACGCCAGAATGACGCCGCCTTCACGCGGCACCTTCGGCCCCGCCACCACGAACACGCCCGCCGCGAAATAGCGTTCGAGATACACGCGGTGCGCCTCGAGCGCGTCATCGATTTCGGCGAGCGCGCCGGTATATCGCAGATTGATCACATACATGACGGGGTCGGCCTCCGGCGTGCGAGAGATTGTGACTTTCGTTTGCGATTTTATCCGCCTCTTGCCGCGCGTGATATTCACATGAACATTCTGTATTTCCCCTCGCACCAACGCTGTGCGAATATCCGTCGCCTCGGTCCGAATGACTGACCGAAGACGAAAACTGGCAATCCCGCAGCAAGAACGTATCGAAACAGGAACACCATGCAGCGCAGAAATTTGCTCAAAGCCGTTGCCGCCGTCGCGGCGTCCGCCTCCTTGCTCACGAGCTTCGCCGTTCACGCCGATGACAAAGTCATCAAGGTCGGCACCATCAGCGGCCCCGATGCGCAGATCTGGCAGGTCGTGCAGAAGGTCGCGAAGCGCGAAGGACTGAACGTGAAGGTGATCGAATTCAATGATTACGTTCAGCCGAACGCCGCACTCGATGCCGGCGATCTCGATGCGAACAGCTTCCAGCATCAGCCGTATCTGGACAGCCAGATCAAGCAGCGCGGCTACAAGATCGTGAACGCGGGCCTCACGTACATCTCGCCGCTTGGCGTGTATTCGAAGAAGCTGAAGTCGCTGAAAGACTTGCAGCAAGGCGCGAAGGTGGCGGTGCCGAACGATCCGTCGAACGAGAATCGCGCGCTTCTGCTGTTGCAGAGCCAGGGCGTGATCAAGCTGAAGGCGGGCGCGGGCACGAACGGCAACAACGCGACGGCGCTCGACGTGGCGGAGAATCCGAAGAAGATCAAGCTCGTCGAACTCGACGCTGCTCAATTGCCGCGCACGCTCGCCGACGTCGATGCCGCCGCGATCAATACGAACTTCGCGCTTGCCGCAGGCCTGCAACCGACGAAAGATTCCATCGCGCTCGAAGACGTTCACAGCCCGTACGCGAACCTGATCGCCGTGCGCGCGAAAGACAAGGATCAGCCCTGGGTGAAGAAGCTGGTCGCGGCGTATCAGTCCGAAGACGTGCGCCAGTTCCTCAAGAGCGAGTTCAAAGGCTCGGTCGTGCCGTCGTTCTGATAGCGCGATTACATACGGCAGCTTTCAACGGCGTCCCGCGGGACGCCGTTTTTCATGATGCGCGCGTTCAGTCGATGCAGATCGGCTGCAACGCTCTCTGCCACAGGATGTCCGTGCCGTCCTGCACCGGATTGAAACCGGTTCGCTGAAACAACCCGCAAAGATCGCTCTGCGATGCGTCGAGGCGGCAGACCACCTGATCGTAGCGCGCGCCGTGCGCGAAGTTCATGCATGCCGCGATGAGTTGCTCACCGAGTCCGCGCCGCCGCGCACCCGGCTCGACGAACAGCAACTCGATGCTTGCCTGCTCCTGGGTTTTCGCCGCGAGTACCGCCGCACCGACGCGCGTTGAATTGGTCTGTTCCGCCACCCAGCATGCGATGCGCGGCGTGTTCGCCTGCATCGCCGAGAGGAAGTTCGACACCATCTTTGCCGCGCGCGTTTCGCTGAGAAGCTTCGGTCTGTCGCCGGAGTAGAGATGCGTGTAGCGCTCGATCATCCAGCCGAAGTCGCCGGTGCGCGGCACCCGCAGCTGCGTTTCGTTGTCGGAGTGGTTGGGCGAGAGCAGCCGTTCGACATCCCCCATTGCCGTGCACAACTGATCGATTTCCGCGGACGTCAGGCACTTGAGCAACGAGGCGGTTTCGACGGAAACGTGGAGGTCGATCTCGTCGACCTGCGTTTTCGCCTCGGGCGTGATTCGCAACAGATGCGCTCGACCGTCCGCTTCGTTCTTCCGCCGCACGATGAGGCCGAGCTTCTGGAAGTTGTTGATGAGCCGGCTCAGATAACCGGTGTCTAGCCCCAGCGTGCGTGAAAGGTCCGCCGCCGTGCTGGCGCGCCCTTGCGCGAGCTCGTGCAGGATGCGCACCTCGGTGAGTGAAAAGCGGCTTTTATGCAGCCGCTCGTGAAGCGCACCCGTATGGCGTGCATAAAAACGATTGAAGCGGCGTACCGCCTCGACGGCCCGGCCCGGATCTGAATTGCCCATTTCGTTAATCTCTCTCAGAGTTTCGTTAATTAATTTTGATTCCGAACTAATCCGAGTATTGTGCCAAAGAAGAACGACCGTGCGAATGCGAATATGCCCGAAAAACGGGTAGTCCGGCAACTAAGACCGCGGGGTGGCAACTGGATCGGCCATGCGGGTATGTCCCGATGGCGAAGTTGTTTCCATCGCGTTTCTAAAAATTCTGTAACACATTGATTTGTAGAGAATTTTGCCGTTTCTGCTCAAGTCGAATCTTAGAATTGACTGGTATTATGTTGGTTATATAATGGGCTCCGATTCGAGCGATGAGCACGTCGTCGCGAGGCGAGAACGTCGCTTTTTCATCACACCGCACGTCGAAGAACCCTGTCCCGGCTCACCGTTTCACTCGAGAGACGGCGCGGCCGGTTTCGACCGCGGACTGCAGGCAGCGAATCGCGACAAAACCTTGCTTCTGGCTCAAGCCGCCGCGCGCGGCGCTGCATCGACAAGCGTCGGCACAGACGCGCATCACCTTAAGAGCATCACGAAAAGCGGAAAACAGAACGAGAGGACCCAAGGAAGCCGTTCGCATCTTTCTAACGAAAGCCTGCTCGCAGCACGGCGCGGACGGCGCTGAACCTCATCCAGGCATCGCGTACTTCCAGAGAACTTCATGCTGAAAGGAAACATACTCACCACCGACGGGTGGATCCACGGCTCCGTGTGTTTCGAGAATGGCCGCGTGACGGCGCTCGAAGGCCATATCGTGGATCCGCTCGCGAACGACGCGCCCTTCATCCTGCCCGGCTTCATCGATCTGCACGTGCACGGCGGCGGCGGACGCGACATCATGGAAGGCGGCGACGCGGCGGACACCGTCGCGCGTCAGCATGCGCAGCACGGCACCACGAGCCTGCTCGCCACAACCATGACCGCGCCGCGCGACGAACTGATGCAGGTCGTCGCCGGCCTGGGCGAACAGGCGAAGCAACGCGCGGCGGGCGGCGCGCGCATGCTCGGCGTGCATCTGGAAGGCCCGTATATCAATCCCGGCAAGCTCGGCGCGCAGCCGGACGCCGCCGCCGTCGCCGTGCGCGACGAAGTGCTGAAATACCTCGAACTCGCGCCGATCCGCGTCGTCACCATCGCGCCGGAGATTTCCGGGCATCTCGACATCATCTCGGACATGGCGGCGCGCGGCGTGCGCGTGCAACTCGGCCATTCGCTCGGCACGTATGACGACGCCGTCAACGCGCTCAAGCACGGCGCGCGCGGCTTCACGCATTTGTTCAACGCAATGTCGCCGCTGCATCACCGCGATCCCGGCATGGTCGGCGCGGCGCTCGCGCATGCGGAGTACGCCGAACTGATTCCGGACCTGCTGCACGTTCATCCGGGCGCCATCCGCGCCGCGATGCGCGCGATTCCCCGCCTGTACGTCGTGACCGACAGCACGTCGGCGGCCGGCATGCCCGACGGCGAATATCGCCTCGGCAGCCAGCACGTCACCAAATGCATGGGCGGCGTGCGTCTCGCGGACGGCACGCTCGCCGGCAGCACCCTGACGATGGATCAGGCGCTGCGCAATCTCGTCTCGCTGGGCATTCCGCTCGCGGACGTCTCGAATCGCCTGTCGCGCTATCCCGCCGACTATCTCGGGCTCGAAGACCGCGGCCGCATTGCGCGCGGCGCATGGGCCGATCTCGTCGTGCTCGACCGGGAACACGCGCTGACCGCCACGTATGTCGAAGGAGAATCAATTGTCGAATATGCTTAACGAGGCGCTGGAGTCCGCCGATGTCGTCGCGGCCCAGCTCGCCGATACCTCGCGTGTCGAGGCGCTCGCGGAAAAGCTCAAGGAGCAGCCGCGCAATGTCGCGCTGACGGTCGCGCGCGGCAGTTCCGACCACGCCGCCAGTTATTTCGCCAGCCTGACGATGAGCCGCATCGGCGTGCCGGTCGCCTCGCTGCCGATGTCGGTCGCCACGCTCCAGCAGGCGCCGTTGCGCGTGTCCGGCCAGCTTGCGGTCGCGTTTTCGCAATCGGGCAAGAGCCCCGATCTCGTCGGCACGATGCAGGCGTTGCGCGACGCCGGCGCGTTCACGGTCGCGGCTGTCAACGTCACCGGCTCGCCGCTCGAAAACGCGTGCGAATACTTCCTGCCGCTGCTCGCCGGGCCTGAGTTGTCGGTGGCCGCCACCAAGAGCTATATCGCGATGCTGTCGCTTTCGGCCATCGTGATCGCGCATGTTCAGCGCGACGTCGAACTGCTCAATGCGCTCAAGACGCTGCCGGACGCGCTGCGCGCCGCGGGCAAGCTCGACTGGACGCGCGCCGTGGACGAACTGAAGAACGTCGATCGCATGATCGTGATCGGGCGCGGCCTCGGGCTTGCCATCGCGCAGGAAGCGGCGCTCAAGCTGAAGGAAACCTCGGGCATCCAGGCCGAAGCGTTTTCCAGCGCGGAAGTGCGTCACGGTCCGATGGAAATCATCGACAAGGACTATCCGCTGCTCGTGTTCGCGCCGCGCGGGCCGGAGCAGGCGGGCCTCGTTCAGCTCGCCGCCGATATGCGCGCACGCGGCGCGCGCGTGCTGCTCGCCGCGCCCGACGACGTCGCGGAAGCGGAATTGCCGCTCGTCGCGACCGATCACCCGGCGCTCGATCCGATCGCTGCAATCCTTTCCTTCTATGTGATGGCCGCGGGTCTGGCCGCCGCGCGCGGGCGCAATCCCGATGCGCCGCGCCACCTGAACAAGGTCACTGAAACCCACTGAGCGAGATAGCCGATGCGCCGTGCCGAGGAGTCCCTGTTGAATCATTCCACCGATAACCCGAACGACGTCGTCCTGCTCGCGCCGTTCACCGGTCCTGTCGTGCCGCTGGCCGACGTGCCCGATCCCGTGTTCGCCGAAGGCATGTTCGGCGATGGCATCGGCATCGATCCGCTCGATAACGTGCTCGTTTCGCCCTGCGAAGGCACCATCACGCACCTCGCTCGCACGCATCACGCGGTCACGCTGCGCACGAAGGAAGGCGCGGAGATTCTGGTGCATATCGGCATCGATACGGTCGAGCTGGGCGGCGAAGGTTTCGCGCCGCTGGTCGAGCAGGGTGCGACGGTGCGCGCGGGCCAGCCGCTGATCGAATTCCATGCCGATTACGTCGCGCAGCACGCGCCGAGCCTCGTCTCGGTGATCGCGATCGCCAACGGCGACGCGTTCGATGTCGCCGAGCGCGCGGGCCGCGGCGTGGTGAAGGCGGGCGAGCGATTGCTCGTGCTGCGCGCGAAGCGCGGCGAAAAGGCGGACTCGGCGCGTAACGGCGCGGTCGTGCTGGAAGAAGCGCGCCGCAGCCTGACGCTGGCGCACGCGGGCGGCCTGCACGCGCGTCCGGCTGCGCGGGCGCGCGAAGCCGCGCGTGGTTTCGACGCGAAGGTCGAGATTCGTTACGAAGGCAAGAAGGCGCCGGTGGAAAGCGTGGTCGGTCTGCTCGGCCTCGGCGCGGGCGAGGGCGCGACGATCGAACTGGTCGGCATCGGCTCGCAGGCACAACAGGCGGTGGAAGCCGTCGCCGTCGAATTGTTGCGCGCCGCGCATGGCGAAGTCGAAGAGACGCCCGCGCGCCAGAAATCGCCGGCGCCGCTCGCGAAGCCCGCCGCATCGGGCGAACCGCTGCCGCCGAACACGCTCGCGGGCGTGTGCGCGGCGCCGGGCATCGCCGTCGGCACGCTGGTGCGCTGGGACGATCAGGAGATCGTGCCGCCCGAACAGGCAAGCGGCTCGTCGGCGGCGGAAAGCCGTGCGCTCGATAAAGCCATCGCGCAGGTCGACGCCGAACTCGGCGAAACCGTGCGCACCGCGTCGCAGCGCGGCGCGGTCGGCGAGGCTGGCATTTTCGCGGTGCATCGCGTGCTGCTCGAAGACCCGACGCTCGTCGACGCCGCGCGCGATCTGATCAGCCTCGGCAAGAGCGCGGGCTTCGCATGGCGCGAGGCGATCCGCGCGCAGATCGCGCTGCTCTCGAACGTGCAGGACGATCTGCTCGCCGAGCGCGCGGCCGATCTGCGCGACATCGAAAAGCGCGTGCTGCGCGCGCTCGGCCTCACCAACACGACGGCGCGCGAGCTGCCGGCGGAAGCGGTGCTCGCGGCCACTGAATTCACGCCGTCGGATCTTTCGTCGATCGACCGCACGCGTGTCACGGCGCTCGTGATGGCGCGCGGCGGCGCGACCTCGCACGCGGCGATCATCGCGCGGCAGGTCGGCATTCCGGCGCTCGTCGCGATCGGCGATGCGTTGCACGCCATTCCCGAAGGCACGCAGGTCGTCGTCGATGCATCGGCGGGCCGCATCGAGCATGCGCCGACGCAACTCGACGTCGAGCGCGCGCGCGCCGAACGCGAGCGTCTCGCGAACGTGCGCGAGGCGAACCGCAAGCTGTCGCAGGAAGCGGCATCGACCAAGGATGGCCGCGCGATCGAAGTCGCCGCGAACATCGCGACGCTCGACGACGCGAAGGCCGCTGTCGAGAACGGCGCGGACGCGGTCGGCCTGCTGCGTACGGAACTGCTGTTCATCCATCGCCAGTCGGCGCCGACGGTGGCCGAGCATGCGCAAAGCTATCAGGGCATCGTCGATGCGTTGCAAGGCCGCACGGCGATCATCCGCACGCTGGATGTCGGCGCGGACAAGGAAGTCGATTATCTGACGCTGCCGCCCGAAGAGAATCCGGCGCTCGGCCTGCGCGGCATTCGCCTCGCGCAAGTGCGCCCCGATCTGCTCGACGATCAGTTGCGCGGCCTGCTCGCCGTGAAACCCGAAGGCCACGTGCGCATCCTTCTGCCGATGGTGACGGATGCCGGCGAACTGCAACGCCTGCGCGCGCGCATCGACGAATTGTCGCGCGAGGCCGGCCGCACCGAGCCGATCGAAGTCGGCGTGATGATCGAAGTGCCGTCGGCGGCCTTGCTTGCCGACCAGCTCGCGAAGCACGCGGACTTTCTCTCGATCGGCACCAACGATCTTACGCAATACACGCTAGCGATGGACCGCTGCCAGCCCGATCTCGCCGCGCAGTCCGACGGTCTGCATCCGGCCGTGCTGCGTCTCATCAAGGCGGCGGTGCAGGGCGCGGAGAAGCACGGCAAGTGGGTCGGCGTGTGCGGCGCGCTCGGCGGCGATCCGGTCGCGGCGCCCTTGCTCGTCGGACTCGGCGTGACGGAATTGTCGGTCGATCCGGTGTCGGTGCCCGGCATCAAGGCGCGTGTGCGCACTCTCGATTACCAGCTTTGCCGTCAGCGCGCCGAGGACTGCCTCGCGCTCGAATCGGCACAGGCAGTAAGAACGGCAAGCCGCGAAATCTGGCCGCAGGACTGAACTGACGTCCGTTCTGCACTCAGCGCCGGCAAGCTTTTTCAGCAATCCCCGAAGCAGTAACGACAAGACTTATATTTTTGGAGAACCCGATGGACGCCAACCCGTTTGCAAAAATGCAGCGACTAGGCCGCGCGCTGATGCTGCCGATCGCCGTACTACCGGTGGCCGGCCTGCTTCTGCGTCTTGGCCAGCCCGATGTGTTCAACATCAAGATGATCGCCGACGCCGGCGACGCGATCTTCACCAACCTGCCGCTGCTTTTCGCCATCGGCATCGCGGTGGGCTTTGCGAAGGACAACAACGGCACGGCGGGCCTGGCCGGCGCAATCGGCTATCTCATCGAAGTGGCCGTGATGAAGGACATCGACGCCAAGCTCAACATGGGCGTGCTGTCGGGGATCATCGCCGGTATGGTGGCCGGCTATCTGTACAACCGCTACAAGGACATCAAGCTGCCCGAGTATCTGGCGTTCTTCGGCGGCAAGCGCTTCGTGCCGATCGCCACAGGCGTCGCTTGTCTGATACTCGGCATCATCCTCGGCCACATCTGGCAGCCGGTGCAGGCGGCCATCGACACCGCCGGCAACTGGCTCACGACGGCGGGCGCGCTCGGCACCTTCGTATTCGGCGTGCTGAACCGCATTCTGCTGGTCACGGGTCTGCATCACATCATCAACTCGCTCGCGTGGTTCGTGTTCGGCTCGTTCACGCCGCCGGGCGGCGGCGCGGTGGTGCACGGCGACCTGCACCGCTTCTTCGCGGGCGATCCGACCGCGGGCGGCTTCATGACCGGCTTCTTCCCGATCATGATGTTCGGCCTTCCGGCCGCATGTCTCGCGATGTTCCATGAAGCCCCGAAGGAGCGCCGCGCGATCGTCGGCGGCCTGTTGTTCTCGATGGCCCTGACCGCGTTCCTCACGGGCGTGACCGAGCCGATCGAATACAGCTTCATGTTCCTCGCGCCGGTTCTCTACGCGATCCACGCGGTGCTCACCGGTCTGTCGCTCGCGATCTGCTCGGCGCTCGGCATCCATCTGGGCTTCACGTTCTCGGCGGGCGCGATCGACTATGTGCTGAACTACGGTCTGTCGCAGCGCGGCTGGCTGGCGCTCGTGATCGGCGCGATCTACTTCGTCGTCTATTACGGTCTGTTCCGTTTCTTCATCCGCAAGTTCAACATGGCGACGCCGGGCCGCGAACCGGCCACGACCGACGCGCAAACCGATGCTGACGTCACGGTCGAAGGCGGCCTGATTCCGCCGGTTCCGGGCGTGGCGGCAACGTCCGCGAACACGCGCGCTGGAAAGTACATCGCGGCACTCGGCGGCGCATCCAACCTGACCCTCGTCGATGCCTGCACGACGCGCCTGCGCCTGTCGGTGGTGGATTCGGCGAAAGTGTCGGAACCGCAACTGAAGAACATCGGCGCGCGTGGCGTGCTCAAGCGCGGGGCGACCATCGTGCAGGTGATCATCGGGCCGGAAGCAGATCTGATCGCCGATGAAATCCGCACCGAACTCGAGCATTCTTCGACGCGCGGCGCGACGCCGGCCTCGTCCACGCCGGCGCAACCGGTAGCGGCAGCGGCTGCCGCGAACGTCGATCAGACGCCCGGCCCGCTCGATCCGGACCCGTTCCGCTGGCTCGCGGTGTTCGGCGGCGCGACCAATGTCGTTTCGCTCGACGCGGTCGCCGCGACGCGCCTGCGCGTGGTCGTGCGCGATCCGTCGTCGGTGGACCGCCAGCGTCTGTCGTCGCTGGATGTGGCGTGGGTGTCGGCCGATACGTTCCATATCGTCGTGGGCGCAACGGCGCAGCGTTATGCCGAACAACTCTTGACGCGACTGTCGTCCAAAGGCGGCGGCGCGGCACCGCTGCCCGCCTGATGCGGTAGCCGATGCAGTAGTCGATGCATGATTGCGGACGGCGCCTTCGGGCGCCGTTTGCTTATAAGCGCGCGATCAAATAAAAAGCCCGCCGTCTCGATGACGGCGGGCTTCGCAATTACTGCTACAGCACAGTCAGGTTTTACGCGTAGTCGTGCAGCGCCGAGCGCATTTTCTTCATGGCGCTCGCCTCGATCTGGCGAATGCGCTCCGCCGAGACGCCGAATTCGTCGGCCAGCTCGTGCAGCGTCTTGCCGCCCGATCCGTCGTCCTGCACGTCGAGCCAGCGCGCCTTGATGATGCGGCGGCTGCGTTCGTCCAGCGATTCGAGCGCTTCGGCCAAGCCGTCGCTTTGCAGCTTGTCGAACTGGCGCGCCGCGATCACGTTGGTCGGCTCGTTGTGCGAGTCAGCCAGATAGGCGATAGGCGCGAATGCTTCCTCGCCATCTTCCACCTGGCCTTCCAGCGCGATGTCGCCGCCGGACAGGCGCGTTTCCATTTCAGCCACTTCTTCGCGCTTCACGTTCAGCTCGTTCGCCAGACCTTCGATTTCGTCCGGCGTAAAGGCCGAATGATTGGTCTTGTGGCTGCGCAGGTTGAAGAACAGCTTGCGCTGCGCCTTGGTCGTCGCGACCTTCACCATGCGCCAGTTGCGCAGGATGTACTCGTGGATCTCCGCCTTGATCCAGTGCATTGCGTACGAAACCAGGCGCACGTTTTGCTCAGGGTCGAAGCGCTTCACCGCCTTCATCAGACCGATATTGCCTTCCTGGATCAGATCGGCGTGCGGCAGGCCGTAGCCCAGATAATTGCGGGCGATCGACACGACGAGACGCAGGTGCGAAAGCACGAGCTGGCGCGCCGCGTTGAGGTTGCCCTGCTCGCGGAATTCGGTGGCGTACTGACGTTCCTCTGCCGGCGACAGCATGGGAATACGGTTCACTGCTTGTATGTAGGAATCGATGTTGCCGATCTGGCCGGTCAGCATCGACGACTGTGCGTACGTCAGCGCGCCTGCCGATGAGGCCTTGGCAGGTGCCGAGCTCAATACATTCGGAAGGGTCATCGCATTGGTCACGCTCATAAGCTCCTTATCAACAATTCGCGTGCCGCCAGACGACGGCGGCAAGTCAGACACGATATTAGCACTCCGGTTCATCGAGTGCTAAGTGTTAGAGGGCCCGGGAATGAGGGAGTTCCCACAAAAGCTATCGAATTTGCGGGTTTGATAGAACAGACTGTTGTGCCGAGCGCGGTAGATGATACCGATTCGTCCGATGGTTTCGAACGGATTACCGTTTTTGTGCGCTGCGGCGAAAGAAAATTCAACAAATAGGCTAGGTGTATGCGATTTCTGCAAAGGTGGCGGAAGATCACTAAAATCCGCAGACGACATCGTTAGTGAAACACGCCCGTCTTCCGAGTAAGTAATTGGGGTGCTCATGCATAAAAACAAGACTCTCTGGCAACGTCCGCTCGCGCGTCTGACGGTTTGCGCCGCGCTCGGTGTTGCATCCACGGCCGCTCACGCAGACCGGTTCGGCGTGCAGATCGCCGGCGGCATGTCCGATCGCGACATCAATAAAGTCGATCTCGGCCTCGTCTGGGACCCCGATCTGACCTGGTGGGAAATCGGCGGCTTTCACTTCACGCTCGTCGGCGAGGGGCACGTGTCGTACTGGCACTCGACCATGCCCTACACCACCAACCCGGATATCTGGGAGTTCGGGGTGACGCCGATGGTGCGGTTCGTGAAAAGCTCGGGCTATTTCCGGCCGTTCATCGAGGCGGGCGTCGGCGTGCGGCTGCTCACGCACGCACGTTTCTCGCCGTTTTTCACCGCGTCGACCGCATTCCAGTTCGCGGACGTGGTGGGCATCGGCGTGATCTTCGGCCAGAAGCAGAGCTATCAGGCCGGCTTTCGCTACCAGCATGTGTCGAACGCGGGTATCAAAGAGCCGAATCCTGGTATAAATTTCAGCCAGCTATATCTGCAATACAACTTCTGACGAGGCGCCGGCGCATCGGTTTCCTCGACACAAGGGGAATCGACAGATGCCGGCAAAAACCATTGAGGCCATACGCGGCCTCGAGCGCGATCGCTTCCGGGCGATGGTCGAGGGCGACGGCGCGGCGCTGGACACGCTGCTGGCCGAAAACGTCAGCTACGTGCACACGAACGGCAAGCGCGAAACGAAGCGTCAGTTCATCGACGCCATCGTTGCGGGCCGCCGCCGCTATCGCCAGATCGAAATCCAGTCGCAGGACGTGCTGCCCGCCGGCCGCGATACCTGTCTGGTATCGGGCCGCGCGCTGGTCGAAATGGAGTCGAAGAACGGCGCGCTGCTCTTTCCGATCGCCTATACCGCCGTGCACGTTCAGACCGAAGGCCAGTGGCAACTGCTCGCGCTGCAGGCGACGCGCGTGGCGCTCGAATAGCCACGCACGCCTTTTTCTTACGCTTCGAGCGCTTCGTCCTGCGCTTGCGGCGCGCGCTCCACGATCCGTCCCGACCGGTTCACCGCGCTCACGACCGCATCCGCGACCGCCAGCGCCGGACTTTCATGCACCGCGACGCCGAAGCGCGTCGGACCGTCGCCGACCCGGCAGCCGACGAACGCAGCGGTATCGCCGCTCGCCGTGACCGCCGTTTCGAACCAGTTGACGGCCGCATCGACATCGAGCGCGGCCGCGACGGTCTGCGCCCACGCGTCGCCGCCTGCCGCGCTTGCCGCGGGTGAAACTGCGACGCGCCTTTCGAACACCGCCAGCGTCGCCGCATCGATGCGCGACACCGGCCCGCCCGCATCGAAATATTCGCGCCGGAAGAGTTCGCAGATCGCTTCGCCGCCGATCTCCGCGCCGGACGCGTCGGTCACTTTCTGGACGGCGTGGCTGAATTCGATCTGCACGCGGCGCGGCGGCGTGAAGCCAAGCCCGCGTTCGAGCAGATACGTCGAGCCGCCTTTGCCGGACTGGCTGTTCACGCGGATCACGGCGTCGTAGCTGCGGCCGAGATCGGCCGGATCGATCGGCAAATAGGGCACTTCCCACACCGTGCCCGGCGCGCGCTGCGCGAAGCCCTTGCGGATCGCGTCCTGATGCGAGCCCGAGAACGCGGTGAACACGAGATCGCCCGCATACGGATGGCGCGGATGCACCGGAATCTGGTTACAGCGCTCGACGACGCGGCGCACGGCGTCGATATCGGAGAAATCGAGGCCCGGATCGATGCCCTGCGTATAGAGATTCATCGCGAGCGTGACGAGATCGACGTTGCCGGTGCGCTCGCCGTTGCCGAACAGGCACCCTTCGATGCGATCCGCGCCCGCAAGCACCGCCATTTCCGCCGCCGCGACCGCCGTGCCGCGATCGTTGTGCGGGTGAACGGAGAGCACGATGCTGTCGCGATAGCCCATGTTGCGGTCCATCCACTCGACCTGGTCGGCGAACACGTTCGGCATGGCGGCTTCGACCGTCGCGGGCAGATTCACGATCATTTTGTGATCGGGCGTCGGACGCCAGGTTTGCGCAACGGCGTCGCACACTTCGCGCGCGAACGAGAGCTCCGTCATGCTGAAGGTCTCGGGCGAATATTGATAGATCCAGTGCGTATCCGGCCGCGCCGCCGCGCATTCCTTGATGATGCGCGTGCCTTCGACCGCCAGCGCCTTGACTTCGTCCATCGACTGATTGAACACGATCTTGCGGAACGAGGGCGCGATCGCGTTATAGAGATGCACGATCACACGGCTTGCGCCCTCGACGGCTTCGAACGTGCGCTCGATCAGTTCGCGGCGCGACTGCACGAGCACTTCGATGGTCACGTCGGCGGGAATGCGGTTTTCGTCGATCAGCTTGCGCACGAAATCGAAGTCCGTCTGCGATGCCGACGGGAACCCCACCTCGATCTCCTTGAACCCGATTTTCACCAGCATCTCGAAGAATTCGAGCTTCGCGGCGATGCTCATCGGCTCGATGAGCGACTGGTTGCCGTCGCGCAGATCGGTGCTCATCCAGATCGGCGCGCGCTCGATCGTGCGGGTCGGCCAGCGGCGGCCATTCAGACGGACTTGCGGAAACGGGCGGTATTTCTCGGCGGGGTTCGGCATCATGATCGTCGATCTCTCTTCGGACGGTTTGCGTAGCGTCTGCGAGAGAGTCCGTGTCCGGCGGCTGGCCGGGCGTGGCGGCATGCACGTACGACGAAGCTGCGCGCGCGGACACACGAATCACCAGCGATGGTGACGCCTGTGACCAACGTGAACGTGCGCGAAGCAGCGTGCATGTGACCCTCGCGTTTTCGTTTCGCGGGATGAGCGAACGAAAAGCTGACGACTACAGGTGGTAAGAAAAGGAACTGCGGGACTGCTGGCAGGACCGCGCTTGGCCGGAAGACCCGACAACGCGCGGCGCTACGTCTGGCGACTTACGCTAGACGTAGCGATAGGGGCCGCGCTAGGCGGCCCGAAATAATTCGGAGGGAGGAAGACTGGGTGAAGCGCATGCGTTCGACTTTAAACCAGCGTTGAATACCGTGTCAAATGGGGTTTGTCTGATCGACGACCGGTTTGCGCACGGTTTGCGCGATGACTTCGACCTGGCGCGCCACCGCGGGCGGCACGGGCACGTCGCCGCGCAGCACGCTTTCGGTCCAGCGCGCGGTCGTCGCGGCGTCGAGCGCTTCGGGAAGTTCGATGTGCGGCGCGTGCGGCTGCGAGTGCTCCGGCGAGATGAGCGTTTCGACGCGGCCGTCGTGAAACCAGTCCACCTGCACCTGGCGGCGCGTGTCGGCGACGGCTTCGCCTTCCGTGCCGCGCGCGAGCAGCGCGCCGCCCGCCGCCGCGTCGGGATGTTCGGCGAGCAGCCCCGTCAGACTCTCGCGATACTCCGGATGCGTGTAGTTGACGAGCCGCAGGCCCGGCTCCGCGAACGGCTGCAGAATCTTCACGAGCGTATGCGTGGAGTTGCGCACGCCCATGCGCCGCCGCAGCGCGAGCAGGCGAGCGAGCTTGGGCGCGAGCACGGCGATCGGCGCGAAGGCGAGGCGGCGCGACGCGAGGCTGTCTTCGATTTCATCGTGCGAAGCCGCGTGCGCGATGCCTAGCTCGGTAAAGATTTCAGCGCTCGTCACGCGGCCGGGATCGGCGGTGACGCCATGCACCAGCACCGGCACGCCTTCGCGCGCGAGCAGCAGCGACAACAGCGGCACGAGGTTCGGCGTCTTGCGCGCGCCGTTGTAGCTCGGAATCGACACGGGGCGCGCGTGCTCGCGTCCGTCCTGCACGTGCAGCGGCTCGAACGAGCGATGCGCGGCCGACAGCATCGCCGCGAGTTCGGCCGACGTCTCGCCTTTCACGCGATACGCGAGCAGCACCGCGCCGAGTTCGAGCTCGGGCACGCGGTCTTCGAGCATCGCTTCGTAGAGCGCATAGGTGTCGTCGTGCGAGAGGGCGCGCGCGCCGTTCGGCCCGCGGCCGATTTCCTTGATGTAGCGTGCGCAGGCGAAAGTGGGGGAAGCGGATTCGGTCATCGGGAAAAAGAGGCGCGGATCGGGCGCGCAGTTCCGCTTGGTTTCCGAAGCGGGAGCGATGCCGTCGCGCGTTTCAAGGTACAGGAGCTTATTGAGTACCGCATTTGACGAGCGCTGGCAAGGTGCCGCGGCGCGACGTTTCGCGCGGATATCGTCGTTTGCTTACTAACGGGGACCCTTCGGGCGATCACGCGAAGGCTCGTCGAAAGCTCGCAGAGCCGCGTCCCGCAAGCCTTCAGGCCTCGCCACGATTTCAGCGCGCGCGTTAAACTCGCTCTTCTCGCCGGCGGTTCGCGCCAGCGCGTTCGTCCATCAATCTGCATATCGAAAACAGCAACAGGAGAGCGGGATGAGTTACGTATTTCCTCCGGCGCCGGCCGCAGCGGTGCCCGTCGACGGTTCGAACGAGCGGTTTCCCGTTCGCCGCATCTATTGCGTCGGACGCAACTACGAAGCCCATGCGCGCGAAATGGGCCACGATCCCGACCGCGAGCCGCCGTTCTTCTTCAGCAAGCCCGCCGATGCCGTGCTGTACGTCGCGCCGGGCTCGACGGGCGAATTTCCGTATCCGTCGCAGACCGGCAATCTGCACTTCGAGATGGAGCTGGTCGCCGCGATCGGCAAGCAGGGCAAGGACATTCCGGCCGAAAAAGGGCTCGACTATGTCTACGGCTACGCGCTCGGCCTCGACATGACGCGCCGCGATCTGCAAGCCGAAGCGAAGAAGCTGGGCCGTCCCTGGGACACCGCGAAGGGCTTCGACCGCTCCGCGCCGATCGGCCCGATCCATCCGGTGTCGAAGGTCGGTCATCTGGAAAAGAGCGCGATCTGGCTCTCCGTCAACGGCGAGGAAAAGCAGCGCTCGGACATCTCGCAACTGATCTGGTCGGTCGGCGAGACGGTTGCGTATCTGTCGACGCTTTTCGAGCTTTTCCCCGGCGATCTCATCTTCACCGGCACGCCCGAAGGCGTTGGCGCGGTCGTGAAGGGTGATCTGCTCAAGGGCGGCGTCGAGGGCATCGGCGAGTTTTCGGTGCGCGTCGTATGAAGCTTTACAGCTATTTCCGCAGCTCGGCGGCGTATCGCGTGCGCATCGCGCTGAATCTGAAAGGGCTCGATTACGAGTACGCGCCGATTCACCTGCTGCGCGACGGCGGCGAGCAACTGAAGCCAGCGTATCGCGCGGTGAATCCGGACGGCATCGTGCCCGCGCTCGTCGATGGCGACGACGTGCTCACGCAGTCGCTCGCGATCATCGAGTATCTGGAGGAGACGCATCCCGAGCCGGCGCTTCTGCCGAAAAGCCCGTCCGATCGCGCGTTCGTGCGCTCGGTCGCGATGCAGGTGGCGTGCGAGATTCATCCGCTCGACAATCTGCGCGTGCTCAAGTACCTGAAGCACACGGTGAAGGTGCCGGACGAGGCGAAAGACGCGTGGTACCGGCATTGGGTCGAAAGCGGTTTCGAATCGCTCGAAAAGCGCCTCGCCGCCGATAAGCGCGTGGGCGCGCTCACCTTCGGCGACACGCCGACCGTCGCCGATCTGTGCATCGTGCCGCAGGTGTTCAACGCGCGGCGCTTCGGCATCGACGTGAGCCGCTATCCGACGATCGAGCGCATCGCCGATCACGCCGCCGCCATCGACGCCTTCGCGCGCGCGGAGCCCGGCGCTCAGCCCGACGCCGAATGACGGGAGCGTTTGGCAGTTATCTGTCGGGCGCGGGGCTGGGCGCGAGCCTCATCATGGCGATCGGCGCGCAGAACGCGTTCGTGCTGAAGCAGGGACTGAAGCGCAGGCACGTGGGCATCGTCGTTTCGATCTGCGCGTTCATCGACGTTCTGTTGATCGCGCTCGGCGTCGGCGGCATGGGCGCGCTCATCGCGCGTGCGCCGTTTCTGCTCGACGTGATTCGCTGGGCGGGCGCGATCTTCGTGTTTCTGTACGGGCTGCGCGCGTTTATCGCGGCGTGGCGCGGGCCGGGGCATCTGAACGCGTCCGACGGCGAATCGCAGACGGCCGTCGGCGCGGCGTCCACCGTGCTTGCGTTGTCGCTGCTCAATCCGCACGTCTACCTGGATACCGTCGTGTTGCTCGGCGGCATCGGCGCGCGTCGCGGCTGGCCCGGCAACGCATGGTTCGCGGCGGGCGCGATGTGTTCGTCGATTGTCTGGTTCACCGCGCTCGGCTACGGCGCGCGCCTGCTCGAACCGTGGTTCGAGAAGGACGTGTCGTGGCGCGTGCTCGACGTGATCGTCGGCTGCGTGATGTGGTGGATTGCCGCTTCGCTGGTGTTCTCGCGATGAAAAAAGGCGTCCACGCGGACGCCTTTTTGCGTTCTAGCCGAGCAGCGCGTCGGCGAACTCTTCCGCGCTGAACGGCTGCAGATCCTCGACCTTTTCGCCCACGCCGATGAAATACACCGGAATGGGCCGCTGCCGCGCGATCGCGGCGAGAATGCCGCCTTTCGCGGTGCCGTCGAGTTTCGTGACCACGAGGCCGGTCAGGCCCAGCGCGTCGTCGAACGCCTTCACTTGCGCGAGCGCGTTCTGGCCCGTGTTCGCGTCGATGACGAGCAGCACTTCGTGCGGCGCATCGGGCATCGCCTTCGCGATCACGCGGCGCACCTTGCGCAGCTCTTCCATCAGATGCAACTGCGTCGGCAGGCGGCCGGCGGTGTCGGCCATCATCACGTCGATCTTGCGGGCGCGCGCCGCACCGACGGCGTCGTAGATCACCGCGGCGGCGTCGCCGCTTTCCTGCGCGATCACCGTGACGTTGTTGCGCTCGCCCCAGACCGTGAGTTGCTCGCGGGCGGCGGCGCGGAAGGTGTCGCCTGCGGCGAGCAGCACGGACTGGTTGAATCGCTGCAAATGTTTCGCCAGCTTGCCGATGCTCGTGGTTTTGCCGACGCCGTTGACGCCCGCGATCATCATCACGAGCGGTTGCGCGCGCCCCAGCATCAGCGATTTTTCGAGCGGGCGCAGCAGGTCGATCAGCAGTTCGCGCAGCGCCGCCTTCACCTGCGTCGCGTCGGTCAGGCGTTCGGCGCGCACTTTCTCGCGCAGCGATTCGAGCAGGAATTCGGTGGCGTCGACGCCGGCGTCCGACATCAGCAGCGCGGTTTCGAGTTCTTCGTACAGGTCTTCGTCGATCTTCGCGCTGACGAAAATGCCGGTCAGGTTGTTGCTCGTCTTCGAAAGACCATGACGCAGGCGCGAAAGCCACGACTTTTTCGCGGCGGCATCGAGCATGGGCGGCGGCACGATTTCTTCGCTCGCCTGATCCGTTTCGGGCGCGCGCAACCATTGCGACGTCGTGCGGCCTTGCCAGTATTCCTTCGATTCCGCCGTGGAGGGAGCGGCGGGTTTTACGGGCTCGGGCGCGACCGGCGCGGCTTTCTCATGAATCTCCGGCGCGGCTTCTTCCGGCTCAGCCTCAGCGCCGAGCGCCTGCCGTTCCAGTTCGGCCTCGGAGATTTCTTCGTCCTCGGCGGCCTCGACGGATTCGTCCTGAGGCGTATCGAGCGGCTCGTCGGCCGGCTTTTTGAATCGTTTGAAGAAGCTGAACATGGGTGTGTGACGATGATGCGCGTGTGATCCGACGGCCCCGTGCGCGCTGTCGAGCCGCGTTGCGCGAGGCCCGCGCATTGGAATAGGAGGCGCATATTTTATCAGGCGCGGCCGCGCGCGCCCGTGCGGCTCCCGGCATGGCGCGCGCGTGTGGTAACGTTGGCTTTCATTGCCCGCGCCGGCCGGTCTCCAAGTAAAAACGCCCCGGCGCGTCCGACTCCACCAATCCATTCCATGTCTCGCTCGTCCGCTACTCGAACCGTATTGCCCAGCCACACGCCGTCGCGCGGAGGCAAACCGCACACGATCCGCATCATCGGCGGAGACTGGAAGCGCACGCCGCTGCCCGTGCTCGATCTCGACGGGCTCAGGCCCACGCCGGATCGCGTGCGCGAGACGCTCTTCAACTGGCTCGGCCAGGACCTGACCGGACAAACCTGCCTGGACATGTTCGCCGGCAGCGGCGCGCTCGGTTTCGAAGCCGCGTCGCGCGGCGCCGCGCGCGTGCTGATGATCGAGCGCAGCGCGAAGGCGGCCGCGCAGATTCGGGCGAATCAGTCGAAGCTCGGCGCGCGCAATACCGAGGTCGCGGAAGCGGACGCGCTGCGCCTCGCCGCCAGCCTCGCGCTCGGCTCGTTCGACGTGATCTTTCTCGATCCGCCCTTTGGCGATCAGGCGCTTTTGCTACGCGCGCTGGACATCGCCGCGCCGCTCGCCGCGCCTGATGGCGCGATTTACGTCGAATGCGGCGACGCGCTTGACGTTGCGAACATCGGCGCGCTCGCCGGCTGGGCAATCGTGCGCGAAGGCAAGGCGGGCGCGGTCCGCTATCATTTGCTGCGCCGCGAAAATGAGGAATAATGCGCGTTCTCCATTTTGGCGCAGCCAATCTGGCGGGGAATGAGGCACAGTTGGTCGTCGCAGCCACGCGGCCCAATGTAAATAGAAGAGGAGAAAGCTCATGGTTGTCGCCGTGTATCCGGGTACGTTCGACCCGCTCACTCGCGGGCATGAAGACATCGTCCGGCGCGCATCGAGCATTTTCGATCAGCTCGTCGTCGGTGTTGCAGACAGCCGCGCCAAGAAGCCGTTTTTCACGCTGCAGGAGCGGCTCGATATCGCACACGATGTACTCGGGCACTACCCGAACGTGCAGGTGAGCAGTTTCACGGGGCTATTAAAGGATTTCGTGCGCAAGAACAACGCGCGCGTGATCGTGCGCGGTCTGCGCGCCGTCTCGGATTTCGAGTATGAGTTCCAGATGGCCGGGATGAACCGCTATCTGCTGCCCGATGTCGAGACGATGTTCATGACGCCGTCCGATCAGTATCAGTTCATTTCGGGCACCATCGTGCGCGAGATCGCGCAACTGGGCGGCGATGTGAGCAAATTCGTGTTCCCGTCGGTCGAAAAGCGTCTGATCGACAAAGTCACCGAGCAGACGCAGAAAGATCCGGCGGCGCCTTGATACGCGGGGCCCGCGCGCTTATCTTCAAAGCTGCGCGGGTTTATGCCGGAGCTTGTCCGGCGCAAGAGAGTGAAGCATGTCCCTGATCATTACCGACGAGTGCATCAACTGCGACGTTTGCGAGCCCGAGTGCCCGAACGACGCCATTTCGATGGGTCCGGAAATCTACGTCATCGACCCGAACAAATGCACGGAATGCGTCGGCCATTTCGACGAGCCGCAGTGCCAGCAAGTCTGCCCGGTGGAATGCATTCCGCGCGATCCGGCGCACGCCGAAACGCCCGAGCAGTTGCTAGCCAAATATCACGCGCTGATGGCGGCGAAGGGTTCCGCCTAAGCCAGGATCTCGCTCAGCGCCGTGACGAGCGCGTCGCATTCGTCCGGCGTGCCGATCGAGATGCGCAAATGCTGGTCGATGCGCGGCAGCTTGAAATGGCGCACGAAAATCTCCTTCGCCTTGAGCGCGGCGGCGAGCGTCGCGGCGTCGTGCGCCGGATGCTTCGCGAACACGAAGTTGGCCGCGGACGGCACGACATCGAATCCTAGGGGCTGCAACTGGGCGGTTAGCTTCTCGCGGCTCGCCACCACTTTCGCGCAGCTTTGCTCGAACCACGCGTCATCCTCGTACGACGCGAGCGCTGCCGCCTGCGCGAGCCGGTCGAGCGGATACGAGTTGAAGCTGTCCTTCACGCGCGTGAGCGCTTCGATCAGCGCCGCATCGCCGAACGCAAAGCCGACGCGCATGCCGGCGAGCGAACGCGCTTTCGACGTCGTCTGCACGACGAGCAGATTCGGATACGCATCGATTAGATTCACGGCCGATTCGGCGCCGAAATCGACATACGCTTCATCGACGATGACCGGCGCGTCCGGATTCGCCTTCAGCAGCACCTCGATTTCCGAAAGCGGCAGGGCGCGGCCCGTCGGCGCGTTCGGATTCGGCAGCAGCACGCCGCCGCTGGGCGCGCGGTAGTCGTCGACATCGATGGCGAAATCGGAGTTCAAAGCCACCGTTTCGTACTCGACGCCATACAACTGCGCGTAGACCGGATAGAAGCTGTAGGTGATGTCCGGAAAGCGGATCGGCCTGTCGTGCTTGAGCAGCGCGGCAAAGGCGTGCGCGAGCACTTCATCGGAGCCGTTGCCCGCAAACACCTGATCGACGCGCACGCCATGATGCTTCGCCACGGCTTCGCGAAGCGCGCGGGCGGTCGGATCGGGATACTTGCGCAGCGACGCGCCGTCCTCGCCGAGCTCGCGGCGAATCGCCTCGACGGCGCGCGGCGACGGCGGGTACGGATTTTCGTTCGTGTTCAGCTTGACGGGGTGCGCCAGCGCGGGCTGCTCGCCCGGCACATACGGCGTCAGACCATGGACGATTTCGCTCCAGAAACGGCTCACTTTATTCGACTCCAGTTCAAGAGTTGCGATGCAGGTTCATCACGGCGCGCTCGGTTTCGCCGGCGACGACGAAAGGCATCACGGCGAGCGCGCGCTCGATCGACTGATCGATCACATCCTGTTCTTCGCGGCGCGGCGGCTTGAGCACGAAGTTCGCGACATCGGGTTTTGCGCCGGCGCGCGCGCCTTCGGGAATCAGATCGCGCGGATGTCCGATGCCGATGCGCAGCCGCCAGTATTGCTGCGACGACAGATGCGCGGAGATGTCCTTCAGACCGTTGTGCCCGCCGCTGCCGCCGCCGAGTTTCATCTTGACGGTGCCGGGCGGCAGGTCGAGTTCGTCGTGCGCGACGAGAATCTCGTCCGGCAGGATCTTGAAGAACTGCGCGAGCGCGACCACCGATTGTCCCGAGCGGTTCATGAAGGTCTGCGGTTCGAGCAAGTGGATTTCGTGGCCGTGCAGGCGTCCCTTGCCGTAGAAGCCGTGAAAACGGCGTTCGTCGCGCAGCGTTGCGCCGGCGTCGCGTGCGAACTGGTCGACGAACCAGAAGCCCGCGTTGTGCCGCGTCGCGGTGTATTCGGCGCCCGGATTGCCCAGGCCGACGATCAGCTTGATCATGTCAATTTCGTCTAGTGCGAAAAAAACCCGCCGGGCTTGCGCTCCGGCGGGTCACGTCGACCGTTCCTGAGAACGAATCGAGAGGATAGCGTATTTCTGCGTGCTTACTCGGCAGCCGGCTTTTCGCCTTCAGCAGCTTCGCCCGCTTCCGACTGCACAGCAGCCGGAACGGTCGCCGATGCCACCACCGGGTTTTCCGCTTCGACCGACACCGTCAGGCTCACGCCCTTCGGCAGTGCGATGTCCTTCGCGTGCATCGTCTGGCCGGCTTCGATCTTCGCCAGATCGATTTCCAGGAACTCAGGCAGGTCTGCCGGCAGGCATTCCACTTCCAGTTCCGTCACGACGTGCGAGATCACCGCGCCCGACAGCTTCACGGCCGGGTTCGTTTCCTGGTTCATGAAGTGCAGCGGCACCTTGGTGTGCAGCTTCTTCTTCGCGTCGACGCGCTGGAAGTCCACGTGCAGCACGAGCTGCTTGAACGGGTGGTATTGCACGTCGCGCAGCAGAACCGGTTGCGACTTGCCCGCCACTTCCAGATCCAGAATGGACGAGTGGAAAACTTCTTTCTTCAGGGCGTGCCACAGGGCGTTATGGTCGAGTTCGACCAGTTGAACGTCCGTTTCACCGCCGTACACGATACCCGGGGTCTTGCCCGAGTTACGCAGGCGGCGGCTCGCACCCGTACCTTGCTTGCTACGCTCGAAAGCGACGACTTTCATGTTTGACTCCTCTATCTGCCCGCGACCAGGCAGGGAAACCGGGATCGTCGAAAATATGCGATCCCAAAACAAGCAGCACGAACCTTCGTCCGTTCGCGCTGATCATGCAAAAACGCGAAGCGTCTGCTTCGCGTTCCTTGCTCAATTCTGATTAACCTTCGGCGAAGAGCGACATCACCGAGTCGCCGCGCCGGATTCGCGAGAACGTCTCCGCGAGCAGACCCGCGCTCGACAGCGGGCGGATCTTGGGGCACGCGAGCGATTCGGCCGACAGCGGAATGGTGTCCGTGACGACGAGTTCGTCGAGTTCCGATGCCGCGATACGTTCGGCCGCACCACCCGAGAGCACCGGATGCGTCGCGTAGGCAAAAACCTGCTTTGCACCGCGCGCCTTCAGCACTTGCGCGGCCTTGCACAGCGTGCCGGCGGTGTCGACCATGTCGTCCATGATCACGCAGGTGCGGCCTTCGACTTCACCGATGATGTTCATCACCTCGGCGACATTCGCCTTCGGACGGCGCTTGTCGATGATCGCGAGGTCGGTGTTCAACTGCTTGGCGAGCGCACGCGCGCGCACCACGCCGCCGACGTCCGGCGACACGACCAGCAGATGGTCATGGTTCTGCTTGCGCAGGTCGCCGAGAAGAACGGGGGTAGCGTAGATATTATCGACGGGGATGTCGAAGAAACCTTGAATCTGGTCGGCGTGAAGGTCCATGGTGATCACGCGATCGACGCCGGCAATTTCCAGCATGTTCGCGACGACCTTCGCCGAGATGGCCACTCGCGCGGAACGCGGACGGCGGTCCTGGCGCGCATAGCCGAAGTAGGGAATGGCTGCGGTGATCCGGCCTGCGGATGCGCGCTTGAGCGCATCGACCATGATCATCAGTTCCATCAGGTTGTCGTTCGTGGGGGCGCAGGTGGACTGCAGAACGAATGCGTCTTTGCCCCGAACATTTTCCTGAATCTCGACCATGATCTCGCCGTCTGAGAAACGGCTGACCATCGCTTTACCGAGAGGAATTCCAAGGATCTTGACGACTTCCTGTGCAAGCGCGGGATTTGCGTTGCCAGTAAAAACCATCAGGCCGTCACTGCTCATCGTGCACCTGTCTGCGGCTGGAGGCGAGAGGAAAAACGCGAGAAAAGGAATGGCAGGGGAGGAAGGACTCGAACCCTCGCATGCCGGAATCAAAATCCGGTGCCTTGACCAACTTGGCGACTCCCCTACACAACTCTGAGTCTCGCCGGGAAGTGTAGGACATACCCGGCAAAACAAAACCTATGACGCGAAAGCGAAGAGAGGATGAGAATCCAGACTTGCCGCTACCACGCTCTTCCAGCTTGCCGGCAGTTTGGCTTGCGCCATTTCTGCTTCGGCTCGGCTTTGGAACGCAGCAAACACGCTTGCTCCAGATCCGGTCATTCGCGCTGGTGCGAGGTTCGAGAACCATTCGAGCACCTTTGCAACTTCCGCGTACTTCCCAGTCACAACTGCTTGCATGTCGTTTCGACCGAAGCTGTCAGGCCAACTAGCGTCTGACGTTTGCTGCACTAGGAAGTCCGCTATTGTGACGACTTTCGTATCCCGCGTCAAGCTTTTTTCGGAGAAAATCGCCGCGGTGGGGACGTGAGCATCGGGCGTTACTACGAGGAAGAAACGTTTCGGCAGATCGACTGCCTGAAGCGCTTCGCCCACCCCTTCTGCGAATGCATTCTGTCCGAAGACAAAAAACGGCACGTCCGCGCCGAGTTGCAGGCCGAGATTCTGCAGAATCTCACGCGGAAGCGCAAGCCCCCAGAGACGATTCAACGCTAAAAGTGTGGTTGCCGCGTCGGAACTGCCTCCACCGAGGCCCGCGCCCATCGGCAGGCGCTTGTCGATTTCAATCTCGATGCCGAACTGCGTGCCCGTGTGCGCCTGAAGCAGGCGCGCGGCGCGCACGATGAGATCGCCGGCTTCGGGCACGCCCGGCACGTCCGTCTTGCGTGCGATGACGCCGTCGTCGCGACGCGTGAAGTGCAGCCGGTCACCCCAGTCGAGAAGCTGGAAGACGGTCTGCAGCGCGTGATAGCCGTCCGGGCGGCGGCCCGTGATGTGCAGGAAAAGGTTCAGCTTCGCGGGCGCGAGACAGTCACGAAGCGATTCGGTCGATGAAGCCATACGTGATGCTTGGAAACGAATGCGGCAGGGTTATTGATCGAGCACGAGCTTGATGTCGAGCGGCGGTTCGTTGCGCACGAGATTCACGCGCTTCACGCCCGCGGCGGGCGCATCGGCGTAGGCGAGGTAGTCGATCGTCCATCCGTCCTGCCTGATCTCCTTCGGACGGCCATTGGCCGCTTCGGGATCGAGCGTGGTCTGCGCGCGCGAAGTCGGCGCGGCGGACGGCTGGAGCCAGTAGCGCAAGCCTTCCACCGGCAGGGCGAAGCCGAGCGTGTTCTGCATGAGCTGCGAGACGTTGTCGGCGCTCACCGGTTGCCGGTTGGGCAATTCGAGCGTCGCGAGCGACGGCGACGACGTGACGATCGCCATCGTCTGGCCGAGCGGATTGCGCAGTTGCAACGTGACGGTGTCGCCCGTTTCCTGCCAGTCGAAGTTGCCGTACGCGTTGCGCTGCACACCGTTCTGGTCGTTGTACTGCACGGCGAAGCGTCCGTGATACGCGCGGCTCGTCTGTGTCGCGAGCGAGGTGCTGGCGGCTGATGTCGTCGGCAGGCGCGGCTGCATCGCGCAACCGGACAAAATCAGCGCGGCGAGCGTGGTGAAACCGAGCGCGCCACGTCGGAGCGACGCGCCGTTGAAGAACTCGAATGCCATCAAAGGTCGTTTACCTGGAGTCGTTTTAGCGTTTTGACGAGCGTGTCGTTGTCCGGTTCGAGCTTTTGCGCCTGCCGCCAGGTGGCGCGCGCCAGATCCTGTTGCCCGGACTTCCACTGGACTTCGCCCAGATGCGCGCCGATCTCGGCATTCGGCTGAAGGTTGTAAGCGTTCTTGAGAATCTTCTCCGCTTCGGCCGAATTGCCCTGACGGAAGCGCGCCCAGCCAAGGCTGTCCATGATGAACGCGTCGTTCGGCGCGAGCGACACGGCCTTTTCGATCAGCTTCACCGCTTCGTCGAGCCGCTGATTACGATCGACGAGCGAATAGCCGAGCGCGTTGTACGCCTGCGGATTGTTCGGCTGCGTGCGCATCAACGTGCGCAACTGCGCTTCCATGACGTCGTAATGGCCGTTCTTTTCCGCGGCCATCGCGTAGTCGTAGATGAGATCGGGATCGTCCGGGAACGCGGCCACGGCCTTGGCGAGATTCGCTTCGGCCTCCTTGTAGCGATGCGCCTCGAACAGAATCGCCGAATCCGTGCGCGCGAGCAGCGCGAGATCGCGCGGATCGGAGCTTTGCAGATTGCCGATCAGCGCGCGGGCGTCATCGACCTTGCCTTGCTTCGCGAGCAGTTGCGCGCGCGTGATCTGAGCGGGCAAATACTGCTGGCTCGTGCGCGGAATCTTGTCGAGCCACTGGCTCGCGGCGGCATCGTTCTTTTGTTCGAGCGCGAGTTGCGCCAGATAGATGTACGCCTGGCCAGGGTCCGCGCCGGGCGTACTTTCCGCCGTCTTCGCGTAGAGATTCAGAAAGTCCTGCGCCTTGTCGAACTGCTTCTTCTGAATGTTGATGAGCGCGAGCGCCATCAACGGCGTCAGGTCTTTCGGATCGTTCTTGCGCATGATCTCGAACTGCTTCTGCGCATCGTCGAGCCTGTCGGCCGACAGATACAACTGCGCGAGCGCGAGCCGTGCGTCATGCGATTTCGGATTCTTGTCGAGATACTTCTCGAATGAAGCGATGCCTTCCTTGCGCTCGTCCGGGCCCATGCGCGCGAGCGTCAGCGCGGCGGGCAGATAATCCGGCTTGAGTTGCAACGCCTTTTCGAGCGATGCTTTCGCGCCCGGCGGATCGTCGGCGATGAGTTGCTGACGCGCGAGCGCAAGCTGCGTCTCGGGACGGTCGAGATCGTTTTTCGTCAGATCTTTGAGCACGTTCAACCCGCCGACGCGATTCGGTCCGCGCGCGAGCAGGCTCTGCAACGAGAGAATGGCTTCGCCGCGCTGCTCGGGCGCGACCTTCGCGAGTTCGCGTTCGAGCGTGGGCTTCGCATCTTCCGGCTTGCCGGCGACGATCAGAAGCGATGCGCTCAACTGCGCCGCGCGCTCCGAATGCGGCGCGAACTGCTGCCAGAGTTGCGCCGACGTGAGCGCATCGTTCGGGCTTTGCGCGGCGATCGCGATCTCGGTCGCGCGCTGCGCGAAACGCGGATCGTGGGTGTCGCGGGCGAGCGCGAGGTACGTCTGATAAGCGGGCGCGGGCTGGCCACGCTGCAACGCGACTTCCGCGGCCAGAACCTGAAACACGATCTGGCTGGACATCGAGACGTTCGGCAGGTCCTGCTTTTCCGCTCCGCTCACCGGCGCGGTCAGCAGATCGGCCGCGCTTTGCGCGTCGGACTGGTCATCGGCGCTCGGAACGGGTGTCGCGTTCGGCGACTGAGCGTGCGCGGGCGCAAACGCCAGCGCGGCCATCGCGAGCGCGACGGCGCCGGCGATGCGCGACATGGGCACGGCGAACGAATGCGTCAAGCCGGCCTGACGCTTCGCAAACAGCTTCATGACGAACGAGTTCATGGAAATCCAGACGATGTTTCGGTCGATTGTAACGCGGTGGCTAAAATACCGGCACACTCGCCCCAGCAAGACTCTCTCCAGAAAAATGCCCGAACTGCCGGAAGTCGAAGTCACCCGCCGGGGAATCGAACCCTACGTCGCCGGAAGGCGCGTCGAGCACGTCGATGTGCGCACGCCCGCGCTGCGCTGGCCCATCCCGAAGCATCTTCCGAAGACGCTCGGTCATCTTAAGATCGACAAGGTCGAGCGGCGCGGCAAGTATCTGCTGTTCGAAACCGTCGAAGGCTGGCTGATCGTGCACCTCGGCATGACGGGCACGCTGCGCGTGCTGCGGCACGTGCCGAAGCCGCCCGAGGCGGCGAGGCACGATCACGTCGATATCGTGTTCGACGATTTCATCCTGCGCTTTCGCGATCCGCGGCGCTTCGGCGCGATCCTCTGGCATCCGCGCGCGGACGGCGACGTGCTCGATCATCCGTTGCTCGCGACGCTGGGCGTCGAGCCGTTCTCACCGGAGTTCTCCGGCGCGCTGCTGTTTCGCGAGACGCGCGGACGCAAGGTGTCGGTGAAGCAGGCGCTGCTCGCGGGCGGCATCGTCGTGGGCGTCGGCAATATCTATGCGTCGGAGAGTCTGTTTCGCGCGGGCATCAGGCCGACGACCGCCGCGGGCCGCATCTCGCTCGTGCGCTACGACCTGCTCGCGGACGCCGTGCGCGTGACGCTCGCCTCCGCCATCGAAAAGGGCGGCAGCACGTTACGCGATTTCGTCGGCAGCAACGGGGAGTCGGGCTACTTCCAGCTCGACTATTTCGTCTATGATCGCGCGGGCCTGCCGTGCCATGTCTGCGGCACCGCCATCAAACAGATCGTTCAAGGGCAGCGCTCGACTTACTTTTGTCCGCGCTGCCAACGCTAATTTCCGATGCTCGCTCTCACTGATTTTTCCTCGCGCCTCATCGCGTGGCAACGCATTCACGGCCGTCACGACCTGCCGTGGCAGAACACGCGCGACGCGTATCGCATCTGGCTTTCGGAGATCATGCTGCAGCAGACGCAGGTCTCGACCGTCATTCCGTACTACGCGCGTTTTCTCGAACGCTTTCCGACGGTGACGGCGCTCGCCGATGCGCCCATCGACGACGTCATGGCGCTCTGGGCCGGCCTCGGCTACTACTCGCGCGCGCGCAATCTGCATAGCTGCGCGAAGGCCGTCGCGCACGAGCACGGCGGCGCGTTTCCGCAAACCGTCGACGACCTCGCGATGCTGCCCGGCATCGGGCGCTCGACGGCGGCGGCGATCGCGTCGTTCGCTTTCGGCGCGCGCGCGACGATCCTCGATGGCAACGTCAAGCGCGTGCTCGCGCGCGTGTTCGGCGTCGAGGGCTTTCCGGGCGAGAAGAAGGTCGAAAACGCGATGTGGGCGCTCGCCGAATCGCTGCTGCCCGACGCCGCGCACAAGGACGACGTGACCGCGTACACGCAAGGACTGATGGACCTCGGCGCCACGCTTTGCGTGCGCGGCAAGCCGGATTGCGCGCGCTGCCCGTTCGCATCGGACTGCGTGGCGAAGATCGAAGGGCGTCAGCGCGAGTTGCCTGCCGCGCGCCCCAAAAAGGCCGTGCCGACGCGCAAGACATGGATGCTCGTCCTGAAGGACGGCGATTCGATCCTGCTTCAGAAGCGTCCGGCAATCGGCATCTGGGGCGGGCTGTGGAGCCTGCCCGAGGCCACGGACGAGGCTGCGCTCGCCGAAGTCGCGCTGAATCTCGGCGCCGATGCGCAGTTGGAGCGGCTTGCGCCGCTGTCGCATGCGTTCACGCACTTCAAGCTGGATATCGAGCCGCGGCTGGGCGTTGCGCGCCATGCGCCGCGCGAGCTGGCGAGCACCGAAACGGTCTGGGCGCCGCTCGCGAAAATCGATGCCTACGGCGTGCCGGCTCCGGTGCGCAAACTGATCGACGCGCTCTCGGGCTCGCTCATTTAAGGCTAAAGCAACTGGTGGTGCTGCATATAGTGATGCACCACGTCGATGCGCGCGCCGGCGTCCATCAACTCCATGAGTTTCTGGCGGGCGCGCATGGGAATCGGCAGGATTTCGGCGAGACGGTTCGACACCCACGTCGGGTCGTCATAGAGAAACGGTTCGACGAAAGGCAGGTTCTGCGGCTCGCGTTCCTTGATCGTGTCGACGATCCGTTCCAGCACTTCCGCGCACGCGCCGAACTTGGCGAGCGTCTCGGCGCCTTGCAGCGGCTGATCCTCGCCGAGCAATTCCGCCGTGCCGACGAGCAGATTGCTCGGCTCCACGCGATGATCCGTCAGCCTGAAGCGTGCCGTCCCGCGCGCCTGCACGAGCAGCAGACCGAAGGTATCGACATCGCATTCCGAGATCTCGGCAAGACAGCCGATATTCTCCGGCACGGACGGATCGCCCGGCGACGCGACCTCGTGCCCGCTCTTCAGCAGGCACACACCGAACGGCGTCTGTTCGCGCAGGCACTCGCGCGCCATGTCCAGATAGCGCGCCTCGAAGATCTTGAGCGGCAGCAGGCCACCCGGAAACAGCACGGTGTGAAGCGGGAACAGCGGCAAGTCGGACAAAACCGGATTTGCGGACATCGCGCCCCTCCAGAATGGACCGCCGGCGCGGCGATCGGGTTCGCGCGTGAACCGCGCCGTCATCCAGCGAGGATGGGCGCGTCACGATGCCGCACGATCACATTTGCCGTCTCGCAAAAGCGCGCGGCGAGCGCCTCTGCGATGAACACCGAGCGATGCTGGCCGCCCGTGCAGCCGATCGCGACGGTGAGATAGCTACGATTGTCGTCGCGAAAACGCGGCAGCCATTTGCCGACGAACGCGCCGATGTCGTCGATCATCTCGCCGACCAGCGGCTGCGCGTTGAGAAAGTCGATGACCGGCCGGTCGAGACCCGTGAACGGGCGCAACTCGCGATCGTAATACGGGTTGGGCAGCGTGCGCACGTCGAACACGAGATCGGCGTCGAGCGGCACACCGCGCTTGAAGCCGAACGATTCGAACATCAGCGTGAGGTCGGCGGCGTCGGTCTCGACAAAGCGCTTGACCCACGCGCGCAGCACGTTCGCGCGCAGATTGCTCGTGTCGATCTGATGGCCGAACTCGGCGAGGCCCGCGACCAGTTCGCGCTCGCGTTCGATGGCCTCCGCGAGCGAGTTCAGCACGCCGACGTCGGCTTCGTGCTTCGGCGGTCCGGAGAGCGGATGACGCCGGCGCGTTTCCGAGAAGCGCTGAATGAGGGACTGCGTGCTCGCGTTGAGGAACAGCACGCGCAGATCGTAATCGTGCGAGAGCGTGTTGATGATGGCGGGCACTTCGTCGAGCAGAAGGCTCGAACGCGCGTCGATCGCGACGGCGAGACGCGTCTGGCCTTCCTTCGCGAGATAGGCGGCGAGCTCGGGCAGAAAACGCGGCGGCAGATTATCGACGCAGTAATAGCCGCCGTCTTCCAGGGCGTTCAGCGCTACGGACTTGCCGGAACCGGAGATGCCGGTGATCAGAATGATACGCATGGGTCTTCGGAGTTCGCTTTCCCTTAGCTTAGCACCTGCGCCCGATTCGTTTCGGCACGCGCAACGTCTTGCCGCGCGCGCTCAGATCAGCTTGCCGGGAAACTGGCTGTCGGGATCCTGCATCGCAAGGCGTTGACGATCCATGAAGTCGCGCAAGGTATCGATCCCGCGCAGTTGCAGAATCGTGTTGCGCACGGCGGCTTCGACCAGCACGGCCAGGTTGCGGCCCGCGGCCACTTGAATCGTCACTTTGCTGATCGGCAGGCCGAGCACGTCGACAGTCTGGCTTTCGAGCGGCAGGCGCTGAAATTCGCCGTCCGGCCGCCGCACGAGCTGCACGATCAGCTTGAGCTTCATTTTCCGGCGCACGGCCGTTTCGCCGAAGATCGTCTTGATGTCGAGCAGCCCGAGGCCGCGCACTTCGAGCAGGTTTTGCAGGAGCGGCGGGCAGCGGCCTTCCACGAAGTCGGGACCGAGGCGCACGAAATCCACGGCGTCATCCGCAACGAGACCGTGACCGCGACTGATCAGTTCCAGCCCGAGCTCGCTCTTGCCGAGGCCCGAGTCGCCGGTGAGCAGCACGCCCATGCCGAGAATGTCGATGAACACGCCGTGCAGCGTCGCGCGCGGCGCGAGTATGCGCGACATGTACGCGCGCAGGCTGTCGATGACGGCGGCGGCGGACATGCGTGTCGTGAACAGCGGCGTGGATGAGCGCGTGCAGCGCAGGACGAGTTCCGGCGGCGCGCCGACTTCGCCCGCGACCACCAGAAACGGCGGTTCGAGCGCGATCAGCTCGGCCATGTGGCGCGAGCGGTCTTCATCCGATTGACGTTGGTAGTAGTTGATCTCGGCGTCGCCGAGCACCTGGATACGGTTCGGGTGAATCAGGTTCAGGTGGCCGACGAGGTCGGCGCTCGATGTCGCGTTCGCGACCGTCTCACTCGAAAAACCGCGCTCCCAACCCTCGTGCCCGGTGAGCCAGCTGAGCTTCAGGGCGGCGGCGTTGTCGTCGAAAATGCTTTGGGCGTTGATGCTGGACGTATCCATGAGGCCGGAACTCCGTTGGAAGCCGGGAGCAGCCTTCGCGTGCGGACGAAGCGGGTTGCTTCACTCTTTCGCATGGCGCTGCGTTTGACCGATTGTGCCCCAGAAGCCTTGCGTAAGCGAGGCGCGCCGGGCGCGAAAGCCGCGCGGGCGCGCCTCGGGCGCGATTCGCTATGTCCGGGCGGCTATCACGGTTGCCATTGCGTGAGCACTTGATAAAGCGCATCACGATCTTCTTCCTTGTGCAGACGCTCGCGCGCCTCGCTGTCGGACAGCAGCTGCGCGATCTCCGAGAGAATTTCCAGATGCTGTTGCGTCGCCTGTTCGGGCACGAGCAGGAAGATCAGCAGGGAGACCGGCTGGCCGTCGGGCGATTCGAACGCGACGGGTTCGGCGAGGCGCACGAAGGCGGCGAGCGGTTGCTTCAGCCCCTTGATGCGGCCGTGCGGAATGGCGACGCCCTCGCCGAGGCCGGTCGAGCCGAGGCGCTCACGAGCGAAGAGATTGTCGGTGACGATGCTGCGGGCGATGCCGTTCTGGTTCTCGAAAATCAGGCCCGCTTGCTCGAATACGCGTTTCTTGCTTGTAACGGACAGTCCGAGAACCACGTTCTCGATGGGAAGAAATTTGGCTAAACGATTCATGTTGGCAGGCTGATGCGTGGCCTGATAGCTCCTCATCGTGGCCGCTGTCTGAAAGCGCTCACGGCGATGGTGAAACGAAAAGTGCGCTGGCGGCGTTTTTCCTGCAGCGTGCGTTCGTAACCGAAATTAACCGGACCATTATAGAACAGCGCACCGTTCGATGGTGCGCCGCGCCATTGCCGCGTCGTCGATCCAATGTGCAGGACAAAGCCCTGAAAATCAATGGCTTGTGCCTCGCTACGGCGAAAATCCAACAAAAAAGCCGCCAGTCGGGGCGGCTTCGGTTCCGTGCATGCTTTCGTTGACCGTTTTCGGATAGTCGAGGACTTCCTCGAATCATGCCCGCCGTCCCGTGGCGGCGGGTCTCGCTGTCATCCGTCGGTGAGCGCCAGCATGCGAGCAGCGCGTTCAGGGCGACGGCGCTTCCAGTTCCTGCGGTTCGCCACGGTACTTCACGGATTCGTGAGCGTGGCCCTGAATCTTGTCCTTGTGCTTGATGACTTGCCGGTCCAGCTTGTCGACCATCAGGTCGATCGCCGCGTACATATCAGCGTCACAACTCTCGATGAAAATGTCCTTGCCCTTCAGGTGCAGGTTGATTTCCGCCTTCTGCCTCTTTTCCTTTTCCCTATGATTGTCGACCGAGAGGACAACGTTGCCGTCGATAACTTGATCGAAATGACGGAGCACCCTGTCCAGCTTCGTGATCACGTACTCGCGCAACGCAGGCGTCAATTCGAGATGGTGTCCACTGATCTTCAGATTCATAGTTGCTCTCCAAGCTGATGGCCGTTAGATCACGTCGGCTCGTCCGATACCGGTCGGCTGTGCTTCCCGTCTGCGCGTCAACCTGACGCGGCTGAAAAACGGGATGCAGCGGCCGGCACGTCCGCGCTTTCGCAATGCGGCCGGTAAACGCCCACCGCAACACGCGATGGACTACAGAGACGGGTCATAGAGACTTGCGCAGATTCACTGCGGGGATCCTGAGGGCTTCGCGATACTTGGCGACGGTGCGCCGCGCGACCACGAATCCTTGCTCCGCCAGCAGTTCGGCGATGCGGCTGTCTGAAAGAGGAGTTTTGGTGTCTTCCGCTCCTATCAGTTGCTTGATGAGTGCGCGGATCGCCGTTGACGATGCCGCGCCTCCTGTGTCGGTCGAAACGTGCGATCCAAAGAAGTACTTAAATTCAAGCGTCCCGAATGGGGTGAGCATGTACTTGCCTGTGGTCACACGAGAAACCGTCGACTCGTGTAATCCCAGCGTATCAGCAATCTCCCGCAAAACCAAGGGCCGCATGGCGATTTCGCCATGTGCAAAAAAGTTCTTCTGACGCTCCACGATCGCCTGCGCGACGCGCAGGATCGTCTCAAACCTCTGCTGAATATTCTTGATCAGCCAGCGTGCTTCCTGGAGCTGCTGACGCAGCGAGCCACTGCCGGGATCGCCCCGGTTGTTGCGCAGAATGTTCGCGTACAAATGATTGATGCGCAGCTTCGGCACGATTTCCGGATTGAGCTCCGCCGTCCATCCGCTCGCGGTCTTTCTCACGAGAATGTCCGGCACCACGTAGTCCGCTTCGCTCTTGCCATACGCCGCGCCCGGAAACGGCTCCAGCGACTTGATCAGCAAATGCGCGTCCCGGAGGGAGTCGTCGCTCGCCTTGAGTTGCTTACGCAGACGCGTGAAGTCGCGCGCCGCGAGCAATTCCAGATGATTCATGACGATCTCGAGCGCGAGCGTGCGCGTGGGCGAGCCGTCGAGCCGCAGCAATTGCAGCTTCAGGCACTCCGACGCCGAGCGCCCGCCGACGCCGGGCGGATCGAAACTTTGCAGCAATGCGAGTGCCGCGCTGAGTTCTTCGATCTCGACTTCGAGTTCTTCCGGCAGATCGGTTTGCACCTCGTCGAGCGACGAAGTCAGATACCCGTCCTCGTCCAGCGATTCGATCAGGAACGTGACGAGCGCGCGATCGCGCTGATTCGCCGCAGTCATGCGCAACTGCGCGGTCAGATGGTCGCGCAGCGTCGTGGTCGATTCGTGGATTTGCAGCGGCGGGAGATCGTCGTCGTCGGACGCGTTGTTCGCGCGGCCATAGTCTTCGAGATTCCACGAACTGGAATCCTGTCCGCTATCCGAACCCAGCCCGTTGTATTCGTCGACGCCCTGCGGCTCGCTGCTTTCCGAACGTTCGGAACTCGACGTGGACGATGTCGAGCCGTTGCTCATCATCGGCTCGGAAGGCGTGCTGGGCGCACCTTGCTGCGCGATCAGCGAGCCGTCGGCGGCCACGCGCAGCGGGCTCGCGATCCAGTCGTCGTCGTTCTCGAGCAGCGGGTTCTGGGCGACGGCCATCGCGACTTCCTGCTGCAGTTCGAGCGTAGACAACTGCAGCAGCCGGATCGACTGCTGCAGTTGCGGGGTCAGCGCAAGATGCTGCGAGAGGCGGAGTTGGAGGCTGGCTTTCATGGCAAAGTTTTAATCATTGTAGAGAGTTTGCCACGCGCGCGAAACCTCGCGGGGATTCCAAAAAAGCCGTGCCGCCCGGAAGAGGCGGCACGGCTTTTTTTGCGTTTCGGCGTGGTGCGGCGCACGATGCGCGCCGCGACGTTGCACTGCGCGGGATCACATGCGGAAATGTTCGCCGAGATAGACGCGCCGCACGTTTTCGTTCTCGATGATCTCGCCGGGCGCGCCCGCCGCAAGCACGGAGCCGTCGCTGATGATGTACGCATGATCGCAGATGCCGAGCGTCTCGCGCACGTTGTGGTCGGTGATCAAGACGCCGATGTTGCGCTGCTTCAGAAACTTCACGATCTTCTGAATTTCGAGCACGGCGATCGGATCGACGCCCGCGAACGGTTCGTCGAGCAGAATGAAGCTCGGATTGGTCGCGAGCGCGCGCGCGATCTCGACGCGCCGGCGCTCGCCGCCCGAGAGCGACAGCGCCGGGTTGTCGCGCAGATGGGCGATCTGCAATTCGTCGAGCAAGGCTTCCGCGCGCTGGGTTATGGCGTCTTTGGACAGGCGTTTGCCGGCCTCGTCCGTTTGCAACTCCAGCACGGCGCGAATGTTTTGTTCGACCGTGAGCTTGCGGAACACCGACGCTTCCTGCGGCAGATACGACAGGCCGAGGTGCGCGCGTTCGTGGATCGGCAGAAGGCTGATCGAATTGCCGTCCAGATCGATTTCGCCGGCATCGAGCGGCACGAGTCCGACGATCATATAGAACGACGTGGTCTTGCCCGCGCCGTTGGGCCCGAGCAGTCCGACCACTTCGCCGCTCTTCACGTCGAGCGACACGTCCTTCACCACGGTGCGTGACCCGTAACGCTTCTTCAGATTGCGGACGACGAGTGAACTGGACTCGCCTTCCGGCTTGCGGTGGGGCATGGCGGGCGAATTCACTGCTGCGGCTGTCCTTGAATGGTGTTCGACGGAGTGAGCGTGGCGGGCGCGCCGTTCAGCGGCGCGGCGCCGCCGGAACGCGGCGCGAGCATCGCGCGCACGCGCCCGCTCGGATTGCCGGGACCGGCCTGGTCCTTGCCCGCGCTTGCCGTGTAGAAATCTTTCTGACCGTCGTAGGTGATCACGCTGCCGTGCACTTCGTCCTGCACTTTCGTCAGGCCTTGCAGACGGCGCACGACGGCGCGCGTCGTGAGCTTGGTGAAGTCGTTCTTGCCGTCGTAGTCGATGCGCACGGCGTTGCCGTCGATATATTCGTCCACGCCGTCGCGCTTCTGGCGGAAGTACGAGAGGGTGTTGCCGCTCGACGTGCCTGTCGCGTATTGATAGCCCTGCGGGTCTTGCGTGACCTCGACGCGATCCGCCTTGATCATGATCGTGCCCTTGGTCGCGACGACGTGACCGGTGAAGATGTTCTTCTGGTTGAGGTCGTCGTAGGACATGTTGTCCGCTTCGATGTTGAGCGGCTTGTCGCGGTCCGCCTTTTCGGCGTGCGCCGGCAGCGCGACGAGCGCCACGGCGATGGAGAGCGCGGCCGCGAGTCCGGTCCGCGCGGGCGTTGCGCGCGCAGGACCGCCATCGGGACGAGGGAACCTTTCGTTCATGCAGTCACAATTGGATGGGAGTGCCGGGGTTATTTGGACGATCCGCCGTTGATATCCGTGGCGGCGATCGCGCCGCGCACGTTACCGAAGAGCTTCATTACCCGGGTCACGTTGTTGTAGTTCATGCCGTCGGCCGTCATCACGGACGGGCCGCGCTGAAGTCTAACCGGTTTTTCCGTTTCGATGACATCGTCGTTCACCAGCACGCGAAAATGCTGCGAATCCGCCTGCATCTGCGGATCTCCGTAACCGGCCGCGCGCAGGATGCGGGCGTCGTCGTAGAGATCGACGATCGAGACGTCGCCGTTGACCGTGCCGCGCAGCGCCGTGGCCGTGACGGTCGGCTTTTGCGGCTGGAACATGCGGATCGCGGGCAGCGTCAGATCGCTGATTTCGTCGTCTTCGTAATGCACCATCGACTTCGCGGTCAGACGATATTGCGTCGAACCGGTCGCGTCCAGCTCGGACACGGAAAAGTTGTTCGCGAAGTAGTCGGGCGTGTGGCGCTTCTCCGGCGTCGGCGCCTGCTGGGCCGGGGGCAGGGTGGCCTGCAAGAGCCAGTACGTGATGCCCGCGAGCGCGGCCATTGCGAGGAGCGGCAAAAGCGAGGCGAGGCGGCCGGGACGGTGCATGCCTTCAGCCTCCGAGCGCCGCGGCGAGCAGCGCATCGTAACGGTGCTGCGCGCGCAGGATCGCGTCGCAGACTTCGCGCACCGCGCCGTGGCCGCCGCGCGCTTCCGCGACCCAGTGCACGCGCTGGATCACTTCCGGATGCGCGTTCGCGGGCGCGGCCGCGAAGCCGCAGCGGCGCATGACCGCGAGGTCGGGCCAGTCGTCGCCCATGTAGCCGCATTCGTCGGCGGCGATGCCGGTGGTTTTCAGCAGTTCGGCGAGCGCGACGGTTTTGTCCGAGACGCCCTGAAAGAGATGCGTGATGCCCAGCTCGCGCGAGCGCGCCGCGACGATGCCCGATTGCCGTCCCGTGATGATCGCCGTCTGCACGCCGACGGACTGCAGCATCTTCACGCCGTGGCCGTCGAGCGAATTGAACGATTTCATCGTGTCGCCGTCGGCGGAGAAATAGAGGCTGCCGTCGGTGAACACGCCGTCGACGTCGAACACCATCAGCTTCAGCCGGCTCGCGCGCTCGGCGGCGGTGGGAGGCGTGTGCGCCATCAGATTACCTTCTTGGAGAAGAGGTCGTGCATGTTCAGTGCGCCGATCAAAGTGGCGTCGGCATCCACGACCAGCATCTGATTGATGCGATAGCGCTCCATCAGTTCCACGGCCTCGACCGCCAGATGGTCCGGCGCGATCGTGCGCGGATTACGGGTCATGACATCGGCGAGCTTCAGCGCGCGAAAATCGCCGTCGCGCTGGAGGATGCGGCGCAGGTCGCCATCGGTGAAAATGCCGTGTACGTGGCGATTTTCGTCGATGACGGCCGTCATGCCCATGCGTTTGTCGGTGATTTGGAAGAGCGCGTCGGAAACGGTGGCGTCGAGCGGCACGACCGGCACTTCGTCGCCTACGCGCATCACGTCGCGCACGTAGGTGAGCAGGCGCCGGCCGAGCGCGCCGCCCGGATGCGAGCGCGCGAAGTCGTCGGGGCCGAAGCCGCGCGCATCGAGTACGGCAACGGCGAGCGCGTCGCCGAGCGCCAACGCGGCGGTCGTGCTGGCCGTGGGCGCGAGATTCATCGGGCAGGCTTCTTTTTCGACGCGCGCGTTCAGGTGCATGTCCGCCAGTTGCGCGAGGCTCGATTCGGGACGGCCGGTGATTGCGATGAGCTTTGCCCCGAGTCGCTTGATGAGCGGCAAAATGGCAACGAGCTCTTCCGTTTCGCCCGAGTTGGACAGCGCGATGAAAATGTCGTCGGCGGTGACCATGCCGAGGTCGCCGTGGCTCGCTTCCGCCGGATGCACGAAAAACGCCGGCGTGCCCGTGCTGGCGAGCGTCGCGGCGAACTTGCGCGCGACATGGCCCGACTTGCCGATGCCCGACACGACCACGCGGCCGCGGCAGCCGAGCAGCGTTTCGACCGCGTTCGTGAAGTTTTCGTCGAGGAGTTCGGAGAGCCCGCGAACGGCGTCGGCTTCGATCTGAATTACGTTGCGAGCCAGCGCCAGTGCCCGGTCGCCATTGATTTTCGCTATCATTCGCGGAGTATAGCAAAGGCGATTCCGAGCCGCCCCCGCGGGGACCCGGTGCGCCGCCGCCTATCCGCCCCCGCAAGCCCTGTCGTCAGGGGCCATTTTCAAGATGCCGGAGCGCGCGAGCAGCGCCTCGGAAACTGACGAACGAGGACGCTAGACGGATGACTTCTCCGCTCGAACTGACGCTCTTGCTGCTGCTCTGCTCCGTGGCAGGCGTCGTCGTATTCCGCTATTTCAATCTGCCGCCGATGCTCGGCTATCTGGCGGTCGGCATCATCGTGGGCCCGCACGCGGCGGGCATCGCGCCGGACGCGGATCAGGCGCAGCACCTCGCCGAATTCGGCGTCGTCTTCCTGATGTTCTCCATCGGGCTCGAATTCTCGCTGTCGAAACTGCGTTCGATGCGGCGCATCGTGTTCGGCCTCGGCGCGAGCCAGGTCGCGGCGACCATCGCGCTCTCGATGCTGTTCGGCTGGATCGCGAACCTCTGGACCGAGATGTCCTGGCAGGCGAGCTTCGCGCTCGGCGGCGCCATGTCGATGTCGTCCACGGCCATCGTCAGCAAGCTGCTCGCGGAGCGGCTCGAACTCGAATCGGAGCACGGGCGCAACATCTTCGGCGTGCTGCTCTTCCAGGATCTCGCCGTGGTGCCGCTGCTCATCATCATCGCGGCGTTCGGCAACGGCCAGTCGTCGCAGCTCGCGATGTGGCTCGGCATCGCCGCCGTGAAGATCGTCGTCGCGCTGACGGTGCTGCTGTTCATCGGCCAGAAATTCATGACGCGCTGGTTCGATCTGGTCGCGCGCCGCCGCTCGCAAGAGCTCTTCATGCTGAACCTGCTGCTGGTGACGCTGGGCGCGGCGTTCATCACCGACAAATTCGGCCTGTCGCTCGCGCTCGGCGCGTTCATCGCGGGCATGCTGATTGCCGAAACGCCTTACCGGCATCAGGTGGAAGAGGACATCAAGCCATTTCGCGACGTGCTGCTCGGCCTCTTCTTCGTGACGACCGGCATGCTGCTGAACCCGCGCGTGATCTGGGAGCATCCGTTTCTCGTGCTCGGCTTTTTCGTCGTGCCGATCCTGCTCAAGGCGGTGATGATCACCGGCCTTGCGCGGCTCTTCGGCGCGTCGCCGGGCGTCGCGATGCGCACCGGGCTCGGGCTCGCGCAGGCCGGCGAATTCGGTTTCGTGCTGCTGAACCTGATACTCGATTCGCATCTGGTGAATCCGACGGTCCTTCAGGCGATGCTTTCCGCGATGTTGCTGTCCATGCTCGCCGCGCCGTTCATCATCCAGAATGCGGACCGGATCGTGCTGCGGCTTTCCTCGACGGAATGGATGCTGCAATCGCTGCAAATGACGAAGATCGCGACGCAAAGCCTCAAGCAGAGCGGCCACGTCATTATTTGTGGCTACGGCCGCGCCGGGCAGAACCTCGCGCGCATGCTGGAGCAGGAAGGCATTTCCTATGTCGCGCTCGATCTCGACCCGGACCGTGTGGCGGCGGCCGCGGCGGCGGGCGAATCGGTCGTGTTCGGCGATGCAGGGCGGCGCGAGTCGCTGCTCGCGGCGGGTCTGCATCGCGCGGCGACGGTCGCGATCACCTACGCGAACACGCCTTCCGCGATGCGCGTGCTGCACAACATCCACGAGCTCGCGCCGACGCTGCCCGTGATCGTGCGCACGGTGGACGACGCCGATCTCGAAAAACTCACCGCGGCGGGCGCGACCGAAGTGATTCCGGAAATCGTCGAGGGCAGCCTGATGCTCGCGTCGCACACGCTCGTGCTGATGGGCGTGCCGATGCGCCGCGTCGTGCGGCGCGTCGAGGAAATGCGCGACGCGCGCTACAGCCTCCTGCGCGGGTATTTCCGCGGCGCCGACGACCTCGACGACGACGATGGCCACGAGCAGGTCCGGCTACAATCCGTACCGATCGACGCGAATTCCGAAGCCGTCGGGCATTCGCTCGACGATCTCGGGCTCGTCGGCAATGGTGTCGAAGTGACCGCGATCCGGCGCCACGGCATCCGGGGTGTCGCACCGGACCCCGACACCAAGCTGCGCGCGAACGACATCGTCGTGCTGCGCGGCCTGCCCGAAGTGTTGGCGCTTGCCGAGGAACGGCTCTCGCGCAACCGCCGGGCAGCGTAATTTCCTCTTTTTGTCACCAAGGCGAACGCGCGGCCTCACGGCGCGGACTCCGGAGAAGTCATGTCCATTACCCCATCGAACGCTCAGCTCGACGCCGCGCGTTTCATCAAGGAGCGCGTGCGCACCGTCGAAAACTGGCCGCAGCCCGGCGTGCAGTTCCGCGACATCACGACGATCCTGCAAGACCGAAAGGCGCTGCGCCTCCTGATCGACCTGTTCGTGCAGCGTTATATCGATGAAAACGTCAACGTGATCGCGGGCATGGATGCGCGCGGCTTCATCATCGGGCCGATTCTCGCGTATGAACTGAGTCTCGGGTTCGTGCCGATCCGCAAGAAGGGGAAGCTGCCGTACAAGACGATCTCGCAGTCGTATGACCTGGAATACGGCAGCGCGACCGTCGAGATTCACGAGGACGCCTGCAAGCCGGGCGATCGCGTGGTGATCGTCGACGATCTCGTCGCCACCGGCGGCACGATGATGGCCGGCAAGATCCTGCTCGAGCGTCTCGGCGCGGAAGTGGTCGAGGCGGCGGCGATCATCGATCTGCCGGATCTCGGCGGCTCGAAGCTGCTGCGCGACAACGGCGTGCCGCTCTATACCGTGTGCGAATTTGGTGGACATTGAGATGCCGAACTTCCTGCTCTTTCTCGCCGCATCCGTCGCGATCACGGTCGCGCCCGGCCCCGACAACCTGCAAGTGCTCGCGCGCGGCATCTCGCAAGGGCGGCTCGCGGGCGTGGTCGCGGCGCTCGGCTTCGCGTTCGGCGTGATCTTCCACACGACGCTCGCCGCGTTCGGCATCGCGGCGCTGCTGAAGTCGTCGCCGGTCGCGTTTCAGGCGGTGAAGCTCGCGGGCGCGGCGTATCTCGTGTGGATCGGCATCAAGGCGCTGCGCAGCCACGGTCTCGCGACCGCGCACGCGCGACCGAGCCAGCCGCTTTCGACCGTGTTCCGGCAGAGCGTGATCGGCAACATGCTGAATCCGAAAGTCACGCTGTTCTTCATCGTGTTCCTGCCGCAGTTCGTCGATCCGCACGGCGCGCAAAGCGTCATGTTGCAGATGTTCGAACTCGGCGGCCTTTTCATGCTGCAGACGGTCGTCGTGTTTTCGGCGTTCGGCATCGGCGCGGGCATGATCGGCGTGTGGCTGAAGCGCCGTCCGCGCGTCGGCGTGTGGCTCGACCGGCTCGCGGGCGTGACGTTCATCGCGCTCGGCATTCGCGTCGCGCTGCGCGACTGAGGTTTCGCCGATGACATTGCCCGCCATCGTCGCCGCGCGCCGTTTCGACGCGGCCGCCCACGCGCCGTTTTTCATCGACGACGAGCGCGTCGGCTGGATTCGCCGTTCCGATCTCGATGCGCTGCGCCGCTGGCCTTTTTTTGCGATCGACGATGCCGTGCGATTGCACATGGAAAGCGTCGAAGCGCGCACCGAAGCGCTCCGCGAAGTCGTCGCCGTGCTGCACGCCGAAGGCAAGATTCCCGGCTGGCGCGACGAGATCTACGCGATCCGCAATCGCTTTGACGCGCCGCCGCTCGCGTTCATCGAGCGCGCGGCGTCGCGCTTTTTCGGCACGATGACCTACGCGGTGCATCTGAACGGCATCGTAAAATATCAAGATAGCGCGCCGCAGTTGTGGATCGCGCGCCGCAGCGACACGAAGGCGACCGATCCCGGCATGCTCGACAACGTCGTGGCGGGCGGTATCGGCTGGGGGCTGGACCTCATGCCGACGCTCGTGAAGGAGTGTTGGGAAGAGGCCGGCATGAGCGCCGAACTCGCTTCCACGGCGACGCCCGGCGGCACGTTTCACGTCCTGCAGACGCTGCCCGAAGGCACGCAGGCCGAGCAGATTTTCGTTTTCGACGTCTCGCTGCCGCCCGATTTCACCCCGCGCAATCAGGATGGCGAAGTCGGCGAGCACCGCCTCGCGCGCATCGAGGACGTCGCGCGCTGGATCGAGGAGGGCGCGCTCACCGTCGACGCGAGTCTCGCCACGCTCGATTGCATGCTGCGCCATCGGTGGCTCGACGAAGACGCGTGCGAAGGCATCGCCGCGCTGTACGAGCCGCCGCACATCTAAAAGAACCGAACGAGGACAGGGTCATGTCGACCGAACATAGTTTTTACCTGAAATTGTCGTGCCCGGACCGCCCGGGAATCGTGCATGCCGTGTCGGGCTTTCTGTTCAACCTGGGCGCGAATATCCTCGACTCCGCGCAGTTCGGCGACAGCCGCACCGGCGAATTCTTCATGCGCGTGCACTTTCAGGAAGTCGGCGGCGATCCCGGCATCGATGCGCTGCGCAAGGCTTTCGCCGATCTCGCCGAGGAATTCGGCATGCGCTGGGAGTTGCACGATGCATCGGTGAAGCCGCGCGTCGTCATCATGGTGTCGAAGATCGGGCACTGCCTGAACGATTTGCTGTTTCGCTATCGCACGGGCCAGTTGCAGATCGAGATTCCGGCGATCATCTCGAATCACAAGGATTTCTATCAGCTCGCCGCGAGCTACGACGTTCCGTTTCACCATCTGCCGCTGTTGAAGGCCACGCCGGAAGCCAAGGCCGCGCAGGAAGCGCGCGTGCTGGAAATCGTCGATCAGCACGACACCGATCTCGTCGTACTCGCGCGCTACATGCAGATTCTGTCGGCGAACATGTGCGAGAAGCTCGCGGGCCGCGCGATCAACATCCATCACTCGTTCCTGCCGAGCTTCAAGGGCGCGAAGCCGTACTATCAGGCGTTCGACCGCGGCGTGAAGCTGATCGGCGCGACCGCGCATTACGTGACCTCGGATCTTGACGAAGGTCCGATCATCGAGCAGGAAGTGGAGCGCGTCGATCACAACATGACGCCGGATCAGCTCACCGCGATCGGCCGCGACGTCGAGTGCGTGACGCTCGCGCGCGCGGTGAAATGGCACGCGGAGCATCGCATCTTGCTGAACGGGCACAAGACCGTCGTGTTCCGTTGAGCCTGTACACTTTCTGAAGCCTCAAAAGCAGAACGCCCGCGCAAGCGGGCGTTCTGCTTTCCGGCCAGCGCTCAAACGAGCCGCAGATAAATCAGCTCGCGCTTGATATACGCGTAGAAAATCGGCGCGGCGATCACGCCTGGAATGCCGAACGCGGCCTCCATCGCGAGCATCGCGAGGAGCAGTTCCCACGCGCGCGCCTCGATCTGTCCGCCGATGATGCGCGCGTTCAGGAAATACTCCAGCTTGTGGATGAGGGTCAGAAACGCGAGCGACGCAACCGCCGTGCCGAACGACACTGACAGCGAAATGCCGACGATGATCGTGTTGGAGATCAGATTCCCGATCACCGGCATCAGTCCGACGATGAACGTGATGAGCACGAGCGTCTTGGAGAGCGGCAGCTTCTCGTGAAAGAGCGGCAGCGCGACGAGCAGATACAGCGCGGTGAAAACGGCGTTGATCGCGGAAATCTTGATCTGCGCGAACACGATGCGGCGAAACGCGTCCGAGAAGCGCGACACGCGGGCGACGAGCGCGGTCGAAAGCGGCAGACGGTGATTCGACTGCTTCGGCGCACTGACCGCGATGATCGCACCGATGATCATGCCGATCAGGATATGGCCGAAGCCGCGCGCCATTTCCTTGCCGCCTTGCTGCAGCATCTCGGCGTGCCTGTGCATCAGGTCGGTCGCCTTTTCCTTCATCTGGATGGAATCGACGGGCAGGTAGTTCGCGATCCAGTCCGGCACGGAAAGACGCGCGCTCGACGTGATGCTCATGAGTTGATCGAGCAGTTTTTGCATGCTCGGGAAATCGTGCTCGAAGTGCTCGATCGTCGCGACGGTCGCGCCCGTGAGCCCGCCGACGATGATCGCGGAGATCAGCCCGACCGAAATGAGCCGCGCGCCCTTGCTGACGACGTGGCGCTCGATGACCGGCGCGATCATGTGCGTGAGCTGATACACGAGCATGCCGGCCAGCATCCCGCCGAGCAGTTGCAGCCTGAGCGTGAGATACAGCGCCAGCAGCGCGAGCAGGTAGCTGCCTATTTCCACCGCCGACAGTTTGGGCGAACTCATGTCGCTCGTCAGCCTGACATGGCGAGTAGGCAAGTCCCGTACTCGCCCTTCCTCATTGGCCGCTTCGTTGCGCTTCGCCATGACTGCGTTCCTTTCCCTGCTGCATACGACAGTTATTCGTGCCGCGGCGTGCGCGGCGCATTCGACAGTCCGGTTGGCGGCATCCGGTTCCCGGTTCCCGAGTCCGGGGCCGCGGATCAGGCCGCCGATTTAGCTCGTTGCAACAAGGGTGCCAGATATCTGCCGGTAAAGCTCGCCTTCGATTTCGCGACCTGTTCGGGCGTCCCCTGCGCAATGATCTGCCCGCCGCCCGCGCCGCCTTCCGGACCGAGGTCGATGACCCAGTCGGCGGTTTTGATCACGTCGAGATTATGCTCGATGATTACGACAGTATTACCCTGATCGCGCAGCCGATGGATCACTTCCAGCAAAAGTGCGATGTCGTGAAAGTGCAGACCGGTGGTCGGTTCGTCGAGGATATACAGGGTCCGACCGGTATCGCGCTTGCTCAGTTCCAGCGAAAGCTTGACGCGCTGGGCTTCTCCGCCCGACAGCGTGGTCGCCGACTGACCCAGCCGGATATAGCCGAGACCGACGTCGAGCAGCGTTTTCAGCTTGCGCGCGACTACCGGCACCGGCTTGAAGAACTCGTGCGCGGCCTCGACCGTCAGGTCCAGCACTTCGCTGATGTTCTTGCCCTTGTACTGCACTTCGAGCGTTTCGCGGTTGTAACGCTTGCCGTGACATACGTCGCAGGGCACGTAGACGTCCGGCAAAAAGTGCATTTCCACCTTCAGCACGCCGTCGCCCTGACACGCTTCGCAGCGTCCGCCCTTCACGTTGAACGAGAAGCGGCCGGGATCGTAGCCGCGCTCCTTCGCCGCCGGCACGCCCGCGAAGAGTTCGCGGATCGGCGTGAAAAGGCCGGTGTAGGTGGCCGGATTCGAGCGCGGCGTGCGGCCGATGGGCGACTGATCGACGGCAATCACCTTGTCGAAGTGTTCCAGACCTTCGATCGACTCGTACGGCGCGGGCTCCGTCGACGAGCCGTACAAATGCTGGGCGACCGCGTGCTGCAGCGTGTCGTTGATGAGCGTGGACTTGCCCGAGCCGGAGACGCCCGTCACGCAGGTCAGAAGCCCCACCGGGAGATCCAGCGTCACGCGCTTCAGATTGTTGCCGTGCGCCTCGGCGATGCGCAGCATGCGCTCGTCCGGCGCGGTGCGCTCGGCGGGGTAGCTGATCGTGCGCTTGCCGGACAGATACTGGCCGGTGATCGAATTCGCGTCCTTCTGCACTTGAATGGGCGTGCCCTGCGCGACGATCACCCCGCCGTGCTCGCCCGCGCCCGGCCCCATGTCCACGACGTAATCGGCCATGCGGATCATGTCCTCGTCGTGCTCGACGACGATCACCGAATTGCCGATATCGCGCAGATGCTTGAGCGTATTGATGAGCCGGTCGTTATCGCGCTGATGCAGGCCGATGGACGGCTCGTCGAGCACGTACATGACGCCCGTGAGCCCCGAGCCGATCTGCGACGCGAGCCGGATGCGCTGCGCCTCGCCGCCGGAAAGCGTCTCGGCGCTGCGTTCCAGCGACAGATAATCGAGCCCGACATTGTTCAAAAAGGAGAGCCGCGCGACGATTTCCTTGATGACCTTGTCGGCGATTTCGCCTTTCGCGCCTTCGAGCCGCAGGGTCTGAAAATAGCCGAGCGCGTCGCGCAGCGGCCAGCCGCTGATTTCGTAGATGCCGCGCGCCTGATCTTCCGCGCCGACCTTGACGAAACGCGCCTCGCGCCGCAGACGCGTGCCTTCGCACGCCGGGCAAGGCTGATTGTTCTGATACTTCGCGAGCTCCTCGCGCACGGCGGCCGAATCCGTTTCGCGATAGCGCCGCTCCAGGTTCGGGATGATGCCTTCGAACGCGTGCTCGCGCACCGAAGCGCGCCCGCGCTCGTTGATGTACGAGAACGGAATCGACTGCTTGCCCGAGCCGTACAGCAAGGTCTTGCGCACTTTTTCGGGCAGATCCTCGAACGGCGCGTCGATATCGAATTCGTAGAACGCCGCGAGACTCTGCAGCATCTGAAAGTAGAACTGGTTGCGCCGGTCCCAGCCTTTCACCGCGCCCGCCGCGAGCGACAGCGACGGATGCGCGACCACGCGCTTCGGATCGAAGAACGTGATCTGGCCGAGGCCGTCGCATTCGGGGCACGCGCCCATCGGATTGTTGAAGGAGAAAAGGCGCGGTTCCAGTTCCGGCAGCGAATACGAGCAGATCGGGCACGCAAACTTGGAACTGAAGAGCTTTTCCTTCTCCGTGTCCATTTCGAGCGCGATCGCGCGGCCATCGGCGAGGCGCAGCGCGGTTTCGAACGATTCCGCGAGACGCTGCTTCACGTCCGCCCGGACTTTCAGGCGGTCGATCACGACATCGATCGTGTGCTTGTCGTTCTTTTTCAGCTTGGGCAGCGAATCGACTTCATAGATTTTCGCCACGCCCTCGTTCGCTGTGCCGCCGCCCGAGCGAATGCGAAAGCGGATGAAACCCTGCGCCTGCATTTCCTCGAACAATTCGACATGCTCGCCCTTGCGATCCGCGACGACGGGCGCGAGGATCATCAGCTTCGTTTCCTCGGGCAGCGCGAGCGCGGCGTCGACCATTTGCGAGACGCTTTGCGCTTCGAGCGGAATCAGGTGATCCGGGCAATACGGCGTGCCGACGCGCGCGTACAAAAGACGCAGATAGTCGTGAATTTCCGTGACGGTGCCGACGGTCGAACGCGGGTTATGCGAAGTGGCCTTTTGTTCGATGGAAATGGCCGGCGACAAACCTTCGATCAGATCGACGTCCGGCTTTTCCATCAATTGCAGAAATTGCCGCGCATACGCCGAAAGACTTTCCACGTAACGGCGCTGGCCTTCCGCGTACAGCGTATCGAACGCGAGCGACGACTTGCCCGACCCGGACAGCCCCGTGATCACGATCAGCTTGTGGCGCGGCAAGTCGAGATTGACGTTCTTCAGATTGTGGGTGCGGGCCCCACGAATGCGAATTTCTTCCACGAGTTGGTTCCGGCGTTTTTTCGGATGCTTTCGGGTGTTTTCAGCGGCTTTTTTCCCGTCCCGGCAGGGCGGGTTGCCTGCGCCGGGCGGAAAGGAAGGGGGCCAAACCTGCTACTATAACGACTTTTAAAGGGCGCAGCGCCCGGGCCCGCAGGGCCGGATGCGCGCCGGTCGGCCGGCGCGGGGACTTGCTGGCCCACGTGCGGCGTTTTCGGGCCGTGCGTCCCATATAGTGCCGTTTCGAGCAAGAACAAGGCGGCCGCGCCTGGCTGCGCCGCAGGCCAGGCCAGACGCGACCCTCATCCATTTCCCGTTTCTGATGTCCAATCCGTCTGCCACGTCCACACGTCTGAGCGCGCCGGAACTGCGCGCGACCGTGTCGCTCGCCGCCATCTTCGCGCTGCGCATGCTCGGGCTCTTCATGATCATGCCGGTGTTTTCCGTCTACGCGAAAACCATCCCCGGCGGCGACAACGTGCTGCTCGTCGGCATTGCGCTCGGCGCATACGGCGTGACGCAGTCGATGCTCTATATCTTCTACGGCTGGGTTTCCGACAAGTTCGGGCGCAAGCCGGTCATCGCGTTCGGCTTGCTGGTGTTCGCGCTCGGCAGTTTCGTCGCGGCGGTCGGGCATTCGATGGCGTGGATCATCGCGGGGCGCGTCATTCAGGGCATGGGCGCGGTGTCGTCGGCGGTGATCGCCTTCATCGCCGATCTCACGCACGAAGAAAATCGCACCAAGGCGATGGCGATGGTCGGCGGCAGCATCGGCGTGTCGTTCGCGGTGGCGATCGTCGGCGCGCCGATCGTGTTCCATTGGGTCGGCATGAGCGGCCTTTTCACGGTGATCGGCGTGCTCTCGATTCTCGCGGTGGGCGTGGTGTTCTGGATCGTGCCGGACCCGCCCGCGCCGCCGGTGCACGTCAAGGCGCCTTTCGCCGAAGTGCTGCACAACGTCGAATTGCTGCGCCTGAACTTCGGCGTGCTGGTGCTGCACGCCACGCAGACAGCGCTTTTTCTCGTCGTGCCGCGCATTCTCGTCGATGGCGGACTGCCGGTCGCGTCGCACTGGAAAATCTACCTGCCCGTGATGGGGCTCGCGTTCGTCATGATGGTTCCGGCCATCATCGCCGCCGAGAAACGTGGAAAAATGAAGAGCGTCATGCTGAGTGCGATCGGGCTTATCCTGATCGGTCAGTTGTTATTAGGCGCCGCTCCCCATACGCTGTGGTCCGTGGCCGCCATTCTGTTCGTGTACTTTCTCGGCTTCAACGTGCTGGAGGCGTCGCAGCCGTCGCTGGTGTCGAAGCTCGCACCGGGCACGAGAAAGGGCGCGGCGGCAGGCGTCTACAACACGACGCAGTCCATCGGCCTGGCGCTCGGTGGCGTGATCGGCGGCTGGCTGCTGAAGCTCGACGGGCCGAGCGCGGTCTTTTACGCCTGCTCCGCGCTGGTGCTCGCATGGCTCATCGTCGCGGCGAGCATGAAAGCCCCGCCGCGCAGAACCGGGCGCACGGCCTGAGCGCATTGTTGAATCATCGAATCAAACCGGCACGGTGCAGCCGAATCCGCGTCTGAAAGACGGGATCGTTCGATCGCACCGTACGGTTGACAGTTTGCAAGGAATTTACCGGAGAAATCATGGCATCAGTCAACAAGGTCATTCTCGTGGGCAATCTGGGCGCCGACCCGGAAACCCGCTACCTCCCGAGCGGCGACGCCGTGGCCAACATCCGTCTCGCGACGACGGACCGATACAAGGACAAGGCCTCCGGCGAATTCAAGGAACTCACCGAGTGGCATCGCGTGGCGTTTTTCGGCCGGCTCGCGGAAATCGTCAACGAATATTTGAAAAAAGGCTCGTCGGTTTATATCGAAGGGCGTATTCGCACGCGCAAATGGACCGATCAAGCGGGCCAGGAGCGTTATTCGACAGAAATCGTCGCGGACCAGATGCAAATGCTTGGCGGACGCGGCGGCGCGGGCGGCGGCGGCGATGAAGGCGGCTATAGCCGCAGCGCCCCGATGGAGCGTTCCGGCGGCGGCGGCGGGCGTGCCCCGGCTGGCGGCCGGGCGAGCGGCGGCGGCGCGGGCGGCGGTTCCAGCCGTCCGAGCGCGCCGGCGGGCGGCGGTTTCGACGACATGGACGACGATATCCCGTTCTGACGCTGCGCCAACTTTTAGCGCATCCATCGATGGGTCTCGGGCTGTAAAGCCCGGGACCCATTTTTCATTCCAGCAAGGCGCTTTCCGAATTGTGGCGCGCGTACTCCCTTTTTTCGCCGCGAAATATTAATCTTTCGAAATCGCGTGGATGACGAAGTTCAGCCCCGATTCAAGTTTGAGCGCGCGAGGAAGATTAATCGGATTTTTCCTATGGTCTGCGAAATATCCGCATTTTATTTTTGAAGTGAATTCAAGAATTAGAGGCGAATATTTATTTGCTTGTTGGCATTGAGTAAGACGCGTGGATAAGTTGTTTATCGAGATCTGCTAAATGCGGGTTCGAAAACAAGTCCAAGGATGAGGAGTGCAGAAGAACATCCGGCGTTTTCCATGCACGCACCAAAAAGAGAATCAAGACCTAACAATCAATCGGGGACCTCCGTGAAGCTTCGAATTATATTGGCTGACGATCATCCTTTCGTTCTACTTGGGATGAAAGCGCTCTTTGCCGCCGACGCTGGAATGAAAGTCGTCGGCGAGGCGAACAACGCAAGCACGCTGTTGGCTGAACTCGCCATCAAGCCGTGCGATGTGCTGGTCACCGACTTCGCCATGCCCGAACCGGGCGTCGATGCAAACGACGGGCTTCGGCTTATCCGTCAGGTGCGCCAAGATTTCGCGAACGTCAGTATCGTGGTGCTGACGAGCGTCAGCAATGTCGCGATTCTGCGCTCGATTCTGAACGCCGGCGCGATTAGCCTCGTTAACAAGGCCGAGCCGATCGAGCTCGTGGCGACAGCGGTGCGGCATGCGAGCTTCGGAAGGCGCTTCGTGAGCGCGTCCTTCGTCACCGCGCTCGCGGAGGCGGGCGCGGAAACCGAGTTTTCCTCGGAAGAGCCGCGTCTCTCGTCCAGGGAGATTGAAGTGGTTCGATTGTTTGCCAAGGGCCATTCGATTACTGAAATCGCGAAGGAACTCGATCGCGATGTCCGCACCATCAGCCGTCAGAAGCGCGATGCCATGAACAAGCTCGGCGTGCGGAACGATCCTGGATTGTTTGCCTTTATTCGCGCACGCGGTCTTGGCTGAATTTTTGTTTTATTTATTTGAATTCGGATGCATCTTATGTATCGCAAGGTTTCGGTATCTCATGCTTCTAATTCGCCTGTTGATATCGATTTGAATTCGCGCAAAGCAATGAGGTTGGAGTCGATGGAATTTGAGAACGGGGAGCGCGTGTTCTCGCACGCCAAACGAATCAGAGTGGCCATAGCGGACGACCATCCGCTGGTCATTCTCGCCATCGAGCGGCTCGCCGGGCATTTTCCGAATGTTGAAGTGGTCAGTCGGAACACGAACTCCACGCAACTCGACGAGGCGCTCGCGCGGCGCGAATTCGACGTTGCGATCATCGATTTCTTCATGCCGGGCGGCCGCTTCGGCGACGGAATCGAGTTGATTGAGCATATCTCGACGCATTACCCGGAGGTCCGCATCGTCGTCCTGTCGCGCAGCGACGACGCCTCGCTCGTCAAACAGGCGCTTGAAGCGGGCGCCCATGCGTTCCTCAGCAAAGAGGACCGGCTCGATTTGATTTACGTCGCGATTGTCTCCGTCATCGCCAACGAAACGTATCTCGGACCTGCGGTGCGCCGCATGCTGGCTTTGGCGGACGCCGAAAGCCACGCGCGTTTCATTCGTCAGAGACTCACGAATCGCGAACTGGAAGTCATCGAGCGCTATGCGCGGGGCGCGAACGTGACTGAAATCGCCCGGGAACTCGGGCGCAGCGTGAAGACGATCAGTGCGCAGAAATGCGCGGCAATGCGCAAGCTGGATCTATCCACCGACACTGATTTGTATCGATTCATCGCGGACAGCCATTCGATATAGACCGCTTGTACCGCAAGACACGGGTTTTACGAGGCCGGCTAGGAGACGACGCTCAATCGATCAAAGAATGATGCGTGCCGGATTGATTGTCTCTAGATAACGCATAAAAAAATGAGAATTAACACGCCGCTACGAGCGATTGTTGCCGACGACCATCCGGTTGTCGTTAAAGGAATTCAAGCGTTTCTCGAGCGTGACGGGGCGGTCCAGGTTGTCGCGACCGCACGCGACACGCTGGAACTCGCCAACGCACTCGATACAACGCCGTGTGACTTCGTCTTTTCGGACATCGGCATGCGTGGGATCGACGGTGAAAGCAGTTCTGTCTCGTTTCTCAAGCGACTGGCGTGGCGGGAACACAGGCCGAAAGTGATCGTGGTCACCATGCTGTCGCAGGCACGGATGCTGGCGGGGCTCGTGCAAGTCGGCGTGGACGCCGTGGTCGACAAGCGCGACGGGCTCGAATCTCTGGCTGACGCGATTTCCACGGTTGAGGCAGGCGGCTGCTTTCTTTCGCCATTCGTCGAAGCAGCGGTGAGGCGCCTGCCGCTTACATCGCCCGCGCGCGCCGGCGTGCTGAGCCGGCGCGAGTGGGAAGTATTCCAGATGTACGCCCGCGGGTTGCTGGTCCACGAGATCGCGGATCACTTCGGGCGAAGCCGCAAAACGATCGCCACTCAAAAACGCAGCGGCATGCGCAAACTCGGACTCGAGAGCGAAACCGAACTCGTCAGCTACTTGCAGCAAATCGGTTTGATCTGAACCTAAATTCCTAATGGCGCCGCGCATTTACGGGGCAAATTGGGATCGCTCTGATTCGATCTCGATGCGTTGCGGCTCAGACTCAAGACACTAGCCTTCGACAGGCAGGCACGAAGCGCGCGGACGCCCACGGCGTTCCCGCGCTCCTGCTCAGCCGGCGAAGCAACTGTCGTTGCAAGCGTCGGCCCGCATCTAGGGGTTCGAATTGAGATCATTCTTCGCGCGTTGCCTTCTTCTTCTCTGGCTTTTTGCGCCTCTGTATTGTCACGCCGCCGAGTCCGGCATCCACGCCAGCGCCGCATCGCGTTCCGTTCAGCCAAACGCGGATGCCCAAAGCGCAACGGCTTCAGTCGATCTCGACGATTCCGAGCGCGGTTATCTGCGCTCGCTGAAGCCGATCGTCGTGGGCGTTATCGAGGGGGCAGAGTCCACGGACGCGAACCTGGAATCGCCGCGAGTCGCGCTCGAGAAAATCGAGAAGGCGCTCGGCGTGACATTCGACGCGCAACACTTCAACGACTGGACCATGGCCGGATTGGCACTCCAGCGTGGCGACATCGACATGATCGTGACGCCGAGCCCGCCGGGACGCCTGAATTACGCCATGCGCTCCGAATTGCATCCGCTCGATCAGCTTGTCAGGCGCGCGTTCGTGCAGCTTCCCGAATCGAACGCTCCCGTTGCACAGAACGGTCTGTCTGTCGCCACGGTCTGGAACGTCACGGCCTTGCGTCTGCTGCCGGCCCTCATCGGCATTGCGGCGGTGTTGTTCGTGACGCTGCGCGCGCTTCTCCGGCTGCAACACGAAATGAGCCGGCGCGTGGAGACAGAGCAGCGTCTCGCCACGCAGCTGAGTTTTCAGCAAACCATGATGGAGGTCGTGCCGTATCCGCTCGTCGCGAAGGACATGCAGAATCGCTACGTCGCGGTGAATCGCGCGTTCGAGCAGGCGCTCGGCGTGCGGCGCGAAGACATTCTTGGGCGGACCAGCGTCGATGTGGCCGCGTGGGGCACGGAACATAGCGGCGTGCTGCACGAACTGACCGCGGTGACGCTCGCCACCGGCCAGCGGCAGGAGGTCGAAACAGAATTCCTCGATAACGACAATCATGCACGCTGCGGACTGTTCTGGACCGGAGCGTTCACGGCGTCGAACGGAGAGCGCGCGGGCGTCGTCGGCACGATGATCGACATCACCGATATCCGCGATGCCGAAACGCGCGCACGCCAGACCGAGCGCCGTCTTCACGACGTCACGCGATCGCTGCCGGCGGTCGTCTTCCAGTTGCGGCGCGCGCACGATGGCACGTACAGCCTTCCCTATATCGACGGCGATACGCGTCAATTGCTCGGGCTCAACGTTGCCGCGCTCGCCGACGACCCGATTCACGCGTTGACGCACGTTCACGCCGAGGACAGCGCCCGTCTGCTGGGCGAAATCGAGATGTCCGCGCGCACGCTGGAACCGTTGCACACCGAATTCCGTTCGACCATCGACGGCGTCATGCGCTGGATTCGCGCCGATCTCGTGGCGCATCGCGAAGACGAAGGCGCCGTTGTCTGGAGCGGCTATTGGGCCGATGCCAGCGTGGAGCGCGCCCGAGCGGACGAACTCTCTCGCGCGCGCGACACCGCAGAAGCCGCGTCGCGCGCGAAGGACAATTTTCTGGCGATGATGAGCCACGAGATTCGTACGCCGATGAACGGCGTCCTGGGGCTCGTCGAAGTGCTCGAAAACACACGGCTGAATTCGGACCAGTCGCAGATGCTCGGCATGATTCAGGATTCCGCGAGCGCGCTCCTGCAGATCCTCGACGACCTTCTCGACTATTCGAAGATCGAGGCCGGGCGGCTGGCGATCGAGTCGACGCCCATCGACCTGCGTGAACTCGTTGATAGCGCGGTCGGCCTGCTTGCCGGGCGAGCGCATGAGAAGGGGCTGCGCGTGCGAGTCGACGTGGCGCCGGAAGTGGCGGCGTCCGTGCGAGGCGACAGCGTGCGCCTCAGGCAGATTCTCTTCAATCTGATGAGCAACGCCATCAAGTTCACGATCAAGGGCGAAGTCGGGCTTCAAGTTCGCGCAGTTGAACAACGCGACTCTGAGCAGGTTATCGAACTGTGCGTCAAGGACACGGGAATCGGCATTGCCGCCGAGGCTCAGCAGAGCCTCTTCGAGCCGTTCGTGCAAGCGGAGACTTCCACGACGCGCCGCTTCGGCGGCACCGGGCTCGGACTGACGATCTGCAAGCGCCTCATCGAACTGATGGGCGGAACGATGAGTCTGGATAGCGCGCTTGGCGTCGGAACCGCGATGACCGTTCGCCTGACTATGCCCGTCGAAACCCTGCATTATCAGATCGAAGGGCTGCGGGGCAAGCGCGGCATCGTCGCAATCGACGACGATCGCGTCGCGGCGGCGCTGATGCACTATGGCGAAGCGCTCGGTCTCGTGTTGCAGCGTCATGCTTCCTGCGAACTGGCTCGGAAGGAATCGCAGTTGCTCGAAGAGGTCGATATCGTCTTCCGGAGTGATGCGCAAAAGAGTCCGGCGCCACTCGGCTCGCGTGTGATTCACGTGACCGAGAAGCCGAAGCCAACCGGTTACAGGATTCTCGAAGACGACATCCGCGTGAGCGTCAATCCAATCTCGTGGCACGGTCTCGGCGCTGCGTGCGTCGCCGCGCTGACGGGCATGCCGCAGATCGCATCCGGCGTGACGCTCGGGCCGGATACGAAGATGGCGCCGCCGGACCGCGAAGACGCATTGCGTCGCGGCAAGCTCGTGCTTGTGGCCGAAGATCATCCGGTGAATCAGGAGTTGATTCGCCATCAGTTGTCGCTGCTCGGTTTTGCTTGCGACGTCGTGCACGACGGGGCCGAGGCGCTCACGGCGCTGGCCTATACGCGCTACGGCTTCCTGATCACCGATTGTCACATGCCGAACATGACGGGCTATGAGCTCGCGCGCCGCATCCGCGCCGACGAAGCCGGCACGTCGCGTCGATTGCCGATTCTCGGCATTACGGCAAGCACCGCGCCGGATGAACTGCGCCGATGCCGCGAAGCCGGCATGGACGACTGTCTCGTCAAGCCTACCCGGCTCGCCACGTTGCGCGAGCATTTGAATCGCTGGTGGGTGACGACCGATTGCGCGGTGCCCGAAGCCGTCGCGCACGCAGGGAAAATCGCCGCCGACCCGCCGCACGACGCGGACGAGCTCGATCTGAATGCGATGGCGCAACTCTGGGGCACTGAATCGACGGTCAAGGCGTTGCTGGACGCGTTCGTGTCGTCGTTTCGCGAGGATCTCGTCGCGCTTGAACCCTTGCTCGATCGTGGCACGGTGGACGATCTGCGCGAATGGCATCATCGCGTGATCGGTGCGGCCAGTGTGTTGCAGTATCGGCCGCTGATTCGGGCGCTCGAAGACTTTCGTCGCGACTTGTCGAAGAAATCGCGGGAAGAGCGTCGTTGTGAAGGTTTGGCATTGATTACGCGATGCGAGCACCTGCTCGAACGGATCGACGCGCAGGGCGCCACGATTCTCTAGATCCATTCGCCGTGTGCGAGGCGGTGCAGAACCGCCGCTTCGCGCTTCAGTCTATCGGCGAATCGGCACTTTCGCTTGCCGCTTCGGTGTCGCGAAAAAATCCCAGCGCGAAGTCCACGAACGAGCGCGTCTTGGCCGGCACGTGCTTCCGTCCGGGGTAGACGATCGACACCTCTTTGTCGGCGTCCTTCAGTGCGTAATTCGGCAGAAGCCGGACGAGTGCGCCCGTCTCGAAGTCCTGCGTGACGTGGCTCTCCGGCACCACGGCGATGCCCATTCCCGACAAGGCCGCTTGCCGCAGCATCTGCGAACTGTTGACGGAATAGGCCGGATCGAGCACGACGCTTTCCAATGCGCCCGACGGCCCGATGAACGACCACGCAGCCCCGTGGATGTCGACGGACGGCGCGAGAAAGTCGTGCGTCGCCAGCGCGGCGGGGCGAGCGGGAGTGCCTTGCCGCGACAAATATTCCGGCGACGCCGCGAGCACTGCGGCGACCCTGAGCAGCGGGCGATTGATGAGCGTCCCGCTGTTGACGAGGTGAGGCACGACGATGCCGACATCGAAGCCCTCCGCGACGAGATCGACCGGACGATGCAACAACGAAAGGCGCAGTTTCACGCCTGGGTAGCGCTCGCGAAAGGCGCGCAGCATCGGCGTAAGACCGAGCACGGAAAACGAAGCCGATGCGACGAGCTTGAGCGTGCCGGATGGATCCGCGGAGCTGTTTGATACCGACGCCTCGATGCTTTCGACTTGCTCGATCACCGCGCGGCAGCCTTCCGCATACGTGCGGCCGGCTTCTGTGAGCGAGACGCTGCGTGTCGTCCGGTTCAGCAAGCGAGTATTGAGGCGTGCTTCCAGCAGAGACACGTAGCGCGTGACCACCGCGTTGGACAAGTCGAGGGCGGCGGCGGCGCGGCTGAAAGATTCGGTTTCCGCGACCTCGAGAAAGACGCGCATCGCGTTGAGTTGATTCATGCAGAGAGCGATCAGAAAAGCATTCGATGAACGCGCCGTAACGACTGTTCCGGACGAGACATAACGAGGTTGCCTCGCGTGCGCGATGGTAGCGGCATCGTGGCAATGCTCGAATCGGACCCTTCTGAACTTAGCTGACTGTGGCATGTTTGGCACTGTCGCGTGAATGCAACTAATGTTTCGCCGTGCCTGGACGTTCACGCGTTCTGACCGATCGTAAGTATAGGTAAGCTAAGCGTTTCCTCATATTGAAATTAGTCTTTTCGAATTTTTCGAAAAGATTTTTGTGTTTCTCTCTTCGGTTTCTCAAAAAAGCAGGCCAATACACTTCGACGTGCCGAATAAAGGTGTAGGGCAGCGCGATTGAAGAGGCGCTTTCGCCCGATGCATGCCTTGGGCCTAAAGCAACCATCGAGTCACATGACTCTCAAGAGGGAACACTCATGAAAAAGCATCTGATCGGAGCAGCAGTGACTGCTCTGGCCGCATCGTTCGCGACTGGCGCGAGCGCACAAAGCAGCGTTACGTTGTACGGCATCGTTGACGCCGGTTTCACGTACGTGAATAACGTGTTCAATGAAAACCCGAACCGCGATGGGATCAAGGGCACCTACATCGGCATGAGCGGCGGCAACGTGCAGCAAAGCCGTTGGGGTATGCGTGGCGCAGAGGATCTGGGCGGCGGCATGAAGGCGATCTTCGTGTTGGAGAGCGGCTTCAATCTGGGCAACGGTACGCTCGCAAACGGCGGTGGACTCTTCAATCGCCAGGCTTACGTTGGTGTGTCCTCGCAGGCCGGTACCCTCACGCTGGGTCGTCAATACGACTCCACGATCGACTACCTGGCTCCGATCAGCGCGGCAGGTACGTGGGGTGGCACGTATTTCGGCCATATCGCGGGCAACGATAACCTGAACAGCAATTTCAGCATCGCAAACTCTGTCAAGTTCCAGACCGCCAACTACGCCGGCTTCTCCGCGAGCGCGCTGTATGGCTTCTCGAACCAAGGCGGTAACTTCAGCAACAACCGTGCGTACAGCGTCGGCGCGGGTTATGCCAATGGTCCGTTCAAATTCGGTCTTGCTTATATGCAAGCGAATGGCGTGAATTCGGCGACCAACCAAGGTGGTGCAGTCGTTGGCAACCAGTATGCCTCGTTGGCTGACGATCAAATCGCGTCTGTGCCCGGTCGCCGTCTGCGCACGTTCGGCGCTGGTGCTGGCTACTCCTACGATGCGATGACGTTCGGTCTTCTCTGGACTCAGTCGCGCCTGGATAGCTCGTATTTCAGCGGCAATTCGACGTACGTGAACAACTACGAAATCAATGGCCGCTACATGCTGAGCCCGGCACTCTCGCTCGGCGCTGCGTACACGTACTCCCAAGGCCGGACCGCAATCGCGGGTAACTCGGCGGAAACGTTCCGCTGGCATCAGTTCGGTATTCAGGCCGACTACTCGCTGTCCAAGCGCACCGACGTCTACGTCGAAGGCGTTGGTCAGCTTGGTTCTGGCGGCGCTGCGGCATGGGTCTCGAACAACGGCACGTTCGGTCCGTCGAGCAGTTCGCGTCAGGTCGTCGTGAGCACGGGTATGCGTCACCGCTTCTAAAAGTGGTTGAGTTGTAAGCTGTAACAAAAGGGCACCGCAAGGTGCCCTTTTGCATTGGTTTGAGAGACGGGAAAGGTATGCATCGCGAGGCCGTATGCTCTACGATGAGATCGCGGCACACGTCCGTGCGGAGATCGATCTTCGAGTTCCGGCCGCTACGAGGAGAGCAGGCATGATCGCGTTACGCAGATTGCATCGTCGTTGGGCTGCTGGAATAGTGTGTTCGCTCATTGCTTCGAGCGCCGCACTGGCCGATACCGTCGCACTCAAAGCCAACCTGCAACCTTCGAGCGAGGTCCCGCCGCGTGTCAGCAAAGGCCACGGCGTGCTCGACGCCACCTTCGACACCGACACGAAATTGCTTGCCTGGACTGCGACCTACGCCGAGCTATCCGGCCCGGTGACGATGGCCCATTTCCACGGCCCCGCGCCCGTCGGACAAAACGGCAAAGTGCAGGTGCCCGTCGACAAAAAGGCGCTCGCAAGTCCGATGACAGGCCAAGCGACGCTCACCGAGCAGCAAGTGATCGACCTCATGGCCGGGCAGTGGTACTTCAATGTCCACACGCAGGAGAATCCGACTGGCGAGATACGTGGCCAGGTGATGCCCGTCAATTGAAACAGGCAAAGCGAGTCAAACGCCGATGAGCTGGCAAAGCGCCCTGGCTTGCTTGTGCGTGCGCACCGGCGTGCGTCCACAATCGGCGAAACCGGAACTGGATATCGCCCTCGCGCGCAAATACGCGTCCCGCCGGCTCTGGTCGCCGCGCGTTCCGAAAGGCTGGCGCTTCGAGATCCGAGATAACGGCGAATGGCTCGCGCCCGCAACCCGCGCCAGCGCAACGATCCTCTATCTTCATGGCGGCGGCTATTATTTCTGCTCGCCGCGCAGCCACCGCGCCATCACCTTCGGCCTGGCCACGCGGGCCCATGCGAGCGTGGTCTCGCTCGATTACCGCCTCGCGCCCGAGCATCGCTTTCCGGCTGCGCTCGACGACAGCGTCGCGGCCTATCGCCGCTTGCTCGCCGACGGCGTTCCCGCGCAATCGATCGTCATCGCAGGCGATTCGGCCGGTGGCGGCCTCGCGCTCGCGACGCTGCTCGCATTGCGCGACGCGGCCGATCCATTGCCCGCGGCGGCGGTTCTGTTCTCGCCATGGACGGACCTGACCTGCAGCGGTGAATCGATGCGATTCAACGAGGGCCGCGATCCGATGTATCACGCGTCGGTGTTTCCGCGCGTGGCCGCGCAGTATCTCGGTGGCGTCGACGCGCGCGACCCGTACGCATCGCCGCTATTCGGCGACTTTACGGGCTTGCCGCCGCTCATGATTCATGTCGGCGACACGGAATTGCTACTCGACGATTCGACGCGCGTCGCCACGAAAGCCCGCGCGGGCGGCGTTCGAGTCGAGATAGAAATCTGGCGCGACGTCCCGCATATCTTCCAGATCTGGGCGCCGTTCATGCCCGAAGCGCGCGAATCGCTGACGCGCGCCGCCGCGTTCATCGATGCGGCGACATGCGCCGCGCGGCCTCATCGCCCGCTCAAGACCTCGATCGTCTGATAAGCGCGCTCGACGGCCGATGCGCCATAGCGCCGCTCCAGCCTGCGCACGGTGAAGTGACCATGCGCCATCTGCTGAAAGTGATCGATGAACACGGTGTTGACCATCGCGCCGAGCACCGCGCCGATCGCGGGAATCGACTTGGCCGCGACCTGCTCGCTGACCTGCACCGAGAACCGCGACGCGATCGTCTGGAGGAACTTGAGGAGCGCCGTCGATCCATGACTGCTCAGCCCCTTCGACGCGATGTCGCTGGTCGCGCGCGAAACCGACTGCGCGAGCGCGCCGCGCACGATGAAATAGCCGAGATCGGCGTTATCGTCGCTGGCTCGGGTGCCGCCCATGCCGAGCACCATCAGGCATTGCAACTGCGTTTCGACGCGATGCACGTCCTCGCCCTCGCTGCGGGCGATGTCACAGATCGAGCGGAACATCAGCGTGGTCGTGACCGGCAGTTCGACCGGCAGCGCGAAGAGACCGAACGCGCCGCCCGCCGCGCCCGTCGTCGCGACGGCCAGCTTGTGCATCAGGTTATGCGGTTTGTCCGGCGGCGGCGCGAGCAAGGAATCCGATGGCGAACTTCTGCCCAGGGTGCGCAGCGCGAGTTGCAGACACTTCTTGAGCGCGATCTGCGTCGCTTCGTCGACTTTTTCCTGCGCGACGCCCGGCAGGCGGCCCATCAGCTTTTCGATAGGCGCGCCCACGACGCTCGCGAGCTTCATCGTCAACGACGGACTTTCCAGCAGCTCCTTCGCGCGCGAAAGGGCCGCGAAGTCTTCGGGCGTGAGCGGCGAAGTGATGATCGGCGTCGGTTCCATGCGATGTTTCGGTCCGGAAAAGGGTGACTTGTCTTGCAGATTAGAGCATGTACGCGTGCTATGATTCCCTTTCCGTTGACTTGTCAATCATTGCGCCCTCAAAGATGGCCGTTCACACAGCCGCGCACCATTCCAGCGGACAGGTTCTGCCTTTTCGCGAATCCCTCATGGCGATGCTGGGCGTCTCGTTCGTCACGATGCTCGTCGCGCTCGATCAGACCGTGGTCGGCACCGCGCTGCCGACGATCGTCGCGGAACTCAAGGGTTTCGATCTCTACGCGTGGGTCGCCACGTCATATCTTCTGACTTCCGTCATCACCGTGCCGATTTTCGGCCGGCTCGGCGATTACTACGGCCGCAAGCCGTTCGTGATCGCGTCGATCATCGTGTTCACCGTCGCCTCCGTGCTGTGCGGACTGGCCAACAGCATGATGTTTCTCGTGCTCGCGCGCGGACTGCAGGGCATCGGCGGCGGGATGCTGGTCGGCACTGCATTCGCGTGCATCGCCGATCTTTTCCCAGACAATGTCGTTCGCCTGCGCTGGCAAGTCATGATGAGTTCCGCGTTCGGCATCGCGAACGCAGTCGGGCCGTCGCTCGGCGGTCTTCTCACGCAGTACACCGGCTGGCGTTCGGTGTTCTACGTGAACTTGCCGGTGGGCATCGTCTCGCTCTTTTTCGTGTGGCGTTTTCTGCCGCATCTGCGTCACGTCGCGCACGAAGGCAAGATGCGCCTCGACTGGCCGGGCGCCGCGCTGATCGCGGTGGCGCTCGGCGCGCTGCAACTATTCGTCGAAATGTTGCCGAAGTACGGCGTCGGTGCGGAAACCGCCGCGCTGCTCGCAATGAGCATCGCCGCCGGCTTCGCGCTGTGGAAATGGGAGATGCGCTGCGACTACGCGATCCTGCCCGTCGACATGTTCCGCAACCCGGCGCTCGCCGCGCTCTTCAGGCTCGCGATTCTCGGCGGCTTCACGATGTTCTCGCTGCTGTTCTACGCGCCGCTGCTGTTTCAGGGCGGATTCGGCATGTCGCCGAAGGACGCGGGCATGATGATCACGCCGCTCGTCGTGTTCATCACGATCGGCAGTATCGTGAACGGGCGCATCGTGACGCGCCTCAAGAACGCGAATCTCATGCTGTATCTCGGTTTTGCGCTGCTTGGCGTATCGTGTCTCGGCGTGGTCGTCGCGACGCACAACATGCCGCGCGCGCTGCTGCTCGTGATCATGCTGCTCGGCGGCCTCGGTCTCGGCTTCGTGATGCCGAATCTGACCGTGTTCGCGCAACAGACGGCGGGCCGCGCGCATCTGGGCATCGCGACGGCGCTCCTGCAATCGCTGCGCATGATCGGCGGGATGATCGGCACCGCGCTCACCGGCACGCTCGTCAGTCATCTTTATGCGAGCGGCGTGAATCTCGCGCTCGAAAAGGATCACGCGCTGCGCTGGGCGAGCGATCTGTCCGATCCGCAAATTCTCATCAATCGCGAAGGTCAGCAGACGCTGCTCTCGCAACTGGCCGCCGCAGGCCACAACGGCGCCATGCTGCTCGAAGCCGCGCGCGAGGCGCTCGTCGCGGCGATCCACATCGGGCTCGCGCTGGCGGCGCTGGTCGCGTTGGTGTCGTTGTGGCAATCGCGCCGCGTGCCGCCGGTGCGCCTGAAGGGACCGCAGGAACCGGTCATCCTCGCCGAATGACTACGGAAGCAGAAAGCATGAATGAACAGGACCGTATCGCCGTGGTGCAGCAGTTCGGGCGCACGTATCGCGCGTTCATGTCGGCGTTCGAGGCGGCTGTCGGCCAGCCGATGCCGCGCTGGCGCATCCTGCTTGCGCTGCACGAGCATGCGGGCGTGCTGTCGCAGAAGAAGCTCGTCGAGCGGCTCAAGGTCGATCCGGGCGCGTTGACGCGTCAATTGAAGACGCTGGAAGGGCTCGGCTGGATCGTGCGCAGCGTCGATGCGCGCGACAACCGCGTATCGAACGTCGCGCTGACCTCGCAAGGGCGCGCGATCGCCGAAGAAAGCCTGCCGCGCCGCAATGCGTTCCTGCACGACACCATGGCGTCGTTGCCCGATGAGGCCATCGAAGCCCTGTCGAGCGCGCTGCACATGTTCGAGGGACGCATTCAGGAAGTGGCGGCCGCGAATGCGTCGCAAGCGGCCGCCATCGAAGACCGGGCTTAGAAGAACGTTTCGATCACTTCGGTGACGCGATACTTCGGATCGACGACGAGAATCTGACGCCACTTGTCGAACGTCAGGCACGGATGCGAGATGTCGAACGCGATCATGTCGCCCACTTTCAGATCGTCGCCCGGCTTGATGCGCAGATACGCGTGCTGATCCATCAGGCCGAAGATTTCCCAGCCTTCGTCGGGCGACACGTCGCGAGGCGCCTCGTTGCCCGGACGGAAATGCTTCGCCGGCTCGGGCATGCCCGCATCGAACGCGGAATCGCGCTTGCCGAGCCCGATGATCGCGCGGTCCGGTTCCGGAATCGACTGCACGTACGCCCACAGTTGCAGCGCCGGCTTCAAACCCTGCCCCATCTTCTTCGCGATCGGGTTGCGCGCGAAAATCTCGTTTTGCGCCTTCTTGTAGATGCCGACGTCATGCGTCAGATAGCAGCCCGGACGCAGCACGACTTCGATGGCGTCGCTGTTGGCCTTGGCGAATTCATCCGCGACGACGTCGTACCACGCCGAGCCCGCGCCCGACAGAATGGCCGGCTTGCGCGCGATCTTGCCGTCCGCGATCAGCTTGCGCGTGACGTCCACCGCGCTTTTCAAAAACTCGCGCACCTTCGTTTCGTCCTGCAGCACGCCTTCATACAGTTCGATGCCCGCGAGCTCGATCGTGCCCTGCCAGCGCGCGATCGCGGCGAGCACGGCATCGCGCTGGGCGTCGTCGCGCACGCCGGTGCGGCCGCCCGGCACGCCAAGCTCGATCAGCACGTTCAGCTTCTTGCGCACCGAGCTGAAGAACTCGCCGAGCTGATCGACGCCATCGGCTGAATCGACCAGACAGAAGAACTCGAAGTTCGCGTCCGTGAGCAGTTCCGCGATCATGCCCATGTTGCGTTTGCCGACGAGCTGATTCGCCATCAGGATGCGATGCACGCCGCCGCGATACGCCGCGCGCACCTGATGCGCCGTCGCCAGCGTGATGCCCCATGCGCCGGTGTCGAGCTGGCGGCGAAAGAGTTGCGGCGCCATCGTCGTCTTGCCGTGCGGCGCGAGCTTCACGCCGTATTCGCCGACGAACGCCTGCATCCATTTCAGGTTGTGCTCGATGCGATCGGAATAGAGCACGGCGGCGGGCAGGCTCACGTCCTCTTCGAGCAGATTCCATTGCAGGCGCGACGCGTCGTTTAACTGGATGCTCGTGCCCGGCACCATGCCGAGGCCCTTGCCGAACGGGTCGATCGTCGCGTTCTGATAGTTTGTAACTTTCATGTGCTGCTACTCCATCGTCCGTTTAAATAAACCTCGTGCACGATCCGATGCGCATCAAGGTTGACGGCACTATGTTAACCAAAGTAGCATCGCAGATGGAAATGTTATTTAGTAACACGGGCTCATCGTAAACCATGAACGGCCACGCCGACTCGCTCAGCATCGATATCGTCGCACGCATCGCCGAACGCGCGCCGGAATTGCGCAGCGCGGAGCGCAAGGTCGCGGCGCTGATTCTCGACGACATCGTGAGCGCGTCGCGCGCGAGCATCGGCGCGCTGGCGGACAAGGCGGACGTCAGCATCGCAACCGTCACGCGCTTCGCGAAGGCCGTCGGCTGCGAGGACGTGCGCGAGCTGAAGCTGCGGCTCGCGCAGGCGGCGGGCGTCGGGCAGCGCTTTTTCAACCGTGATCCGGACGCCGTCCCCGATTCGCTCGCCGCGCGCATCTTCGACGAAGTGCAGGCGACGCTCGCGCAGAATCAGGGCGCGCTGGCCGCTGCGCCGATCGCCGACGCCGCCGATGCACTCGCCGCGGCGTCGATGATCTACGTGTTCGGCATGGGCGGCGGCTCGACCGCGCTCGCCGACGAGATGCGCTTTCGCCTCGTGCGGCTCGGGCGGCCCGTCGCGTCGTATCAGGACGGGCTGTTGCAGCGCATGGTGGCGTCGACCTTGTCGAAGGAGCATGTGGTCATCGCGCTTTCCGTGACGGGGCAGACACCGGAAATCGTTGAAAGCTGCGGGCTCGCGAAGCAGTACGGCGCACGCGTGATCGCGCTGACCGCGCCCGCGTCGCCGCTCGGGGCGCTGGCGGACTGGCTGATTCCCGTCATCGCGATCGAGACGGACTTCATCTACAAGCCGTCGTCGTCGCGCTACGCGATGATGATGGCGCTCGATTTGCTCGTCACCGAACTGGCCGTCAAACAGGCCGACCACAGCCGCGAACTGCTGCGCCGCATGAAGCACGCGCTCGATTCGCACCGCGGCGGCGGCGAGCGTCAACCCTTGGGAGACTGATCATGGAAAAGGCCGACACGCTGATCATCGGCGCGCGATTGATCGACGGCACGGGCGCGCCTGCCGTCGAGCGCGATATCGCGCTGCGCGACGGGCGCATCGTCGCGATCGAGGCGCCGGGCGGCTTGTCCGCGTGGAGCGCCGATCACGTGTTCGACGCGCAGGGCAAAGTACTCGCGCCGGGTTTCATCGACGTCCACACGCATGACGACACGCACGTCATCCGCTCGCCGCAGATGATGCCGAAGATTACGCAGGGCGTGACGACCGTGATTGTCGGCAACTGCGGGATCAGCGCGTCGCCGGTGACGCTGAAGGGCGACCCGCCCGACCCGATGAACCTGCTCGGCGATGCCGCCGCGTTCAGGTACCCGACCTTCGCCGCGTATGTCGATGCCGTGAACGAGGCAAAGCCGACCGTGAACGTCGGTGCGTTGATCGGGCATACGGCGTTGCGCAACAATCACATGGACCGGCTGGATCGCGGGGCGTCGAGCGATGAAGTCGCGGCCATGCGCGCGCAGCTGGAAGAAGCGCTCGACAACGGCGCGCTGGGGCTGTCGAGCGGGCTCGCGTATGGATCGGCGTTCAGTGCGCCGCCGGAAGAAGTGCAGGCGCTGGCCGAGCCGCTCGCGAAGGCGGGCGCGCTCTACACGACACACATGCGCACCGAATTCGACGCCATTCTCGACGCGATGGACGAGGCGTACCGCGTCGGACGTCACGCGCGCGTGCCGGTGGTGATTTCGCATCTGAAGTGCGCGGGGCCGTCGAACTGGGGGCGCAGCGCGGAAGTGCTGAAGTCGATCGAGGCCACGCGCGAAGGGCAGCCGATCGGCTGCGACTGTTATCCGTACAACCGCAGTTCGTCGACCCTGGACCTCAAGCAGGTGACGGGCGACATCGACATCACGATCACGTGGTCGACGCCGCATCCGGAGATGGCGGGCAAGCTGATTCGCGAAGTCGCCGACGAATGGCAGGTCACGCAGCAGGAAGCGGCGAAGCGTCTGCAACCGGCCGGCGCGGTGTATCACAACATGTCGGAAGACGACGTGCGGCGCATCCTCTCGCATCCCGCGACGATGGTCGGTTCGGATGGCCTGCCGAACGATCCGCTGCCGCATCCGCGCTTGTGGGGCGCATTTCCGCGTGTGCTCGGGCACTACGCGCGCGACGAAGGCGTGCTGACGCTCGAAGAAGCGGTGCGCAAGATGACGAGCCTGTCGGCGCGGCGCTTCGGCTTGACGGAGCGCGGCGAAGTGAAGGTCGGCTATCACGCGGATCTCGTCGTGTTCGATCCGGATCGCGTGATCGATTCCGCGACGTTCGCCAATCCGCAGCAGGCGGCGGACGGCATCGACGCGGTGTGGGTGAATGGTGTGTTGACGTATCGCGAGCAGGCCGTGACCGGCGCGCGCGCGGGACGTTTCGTGGCGCGCGGCGCGGCATCGAAGCTCGATGCGGCCGGCGCGTTCTGACTATTGATTGCTTTGGTAAAGGAGTGAAACGATGAAGCGTTATGGCGTGGAAGGCGGCAAGGGACAAGGCGGCGCGCATATGCCGTTCGCACGCGCGGTGGAGGCGGACGGCTGGCTGTTCGTATCGGGCCAGACGCCGATGGAAGACGGCGAAGTGATCAACGGCGGCATCGTCGAGCAATCGCACAAGGCGATTCAGAATGTCATCGCCATTTTGAAAGAGGCGGGTTACGGCACGGAGCACGTCGTGCGCTGCGGCGTGTGGCTCGACGATCCGCGCGATTTCGCGTCGTTCAACAAGGTGTTCAAGGAGTACTTCGGCGCAAATCCGCCGGCGCGCGCTTGCGTGGTCTCGTCGATGGTCATCGACTGCAAGGTCGAGGTGGATTGCGTGGCTTACAAGAAGGCGTCTGCCTGATTGCGTCAGCGGAATCAGGCGGCTGCGCGGCGGACCCGCCGCGCAGCCGCGCGCCTTATCCCTTCAACGGCTGCACCGCGAACTGAAGCCCGCTCACGCAAGCGCGGCTTTGTTCGACCATCTTCTGGAATTCCGCGCTGACGATCTCGTCGTGCGCGAGCCACGCCACCTTGCGCGTCAGGCTGTATCGATAGCGATAACCATCGGACGACGGCTTGCCCGACAGTTCGAGATCGAACCAGCGGTTGTGCACCGCGCATTCGCGCGCTTGTCCATCCGTGCGTTTCGCGACGAGCGTGACATCCGCCTTCGTGGTTTCCGGCGCGCCCAGATAAATGTCCGATAACTGGCCGTTGCGCTTGTAGCGCGCGAGGGAATCCCAGAGCTCCAGCATGCCCGGACGGCTGAACGAATACTGGTTTCCGCGCGTCTCGACTGCCCGCAGATCGACTACGCGCGCTTTCGTCTTGTATTGCTCCGGAATGAGGAAGCCGGTCGCCTGACGCTGCACATCGCAGCGGCCGGGCTCGGTCGCGACGATATTGCAGATCACGGTGTCGCTCGCGCTCTTGCCGTCGTTGCGATCGGCGACCGTCAGGTCCATCAGCGGGTTGCCGCTCAGTGCGAGCGCGGCATCCACGTCGCCCTGATCGCCGTTCGTGAAACGCATCTTCATCGTTACGTCGAGGTTCGTGCGCGGCGCGGCGAGCGGAATCGCGTCCTGCCGCACGACGCCATCGGCGCCGATGACGAGCACCCAGCGGTCCTGAATGTCCGGCATCGCGATGCCGGGCGCGAACACGGGATTGGTCGCATCGAGCCACCAGACGGCGCCATCGACTTCCGCGCGCACGATGACGTGATTCACCGCGTAGATGCTCGGCGCGATCAGCGGCGCAGCGTAGCTGCCGCGTTCCAGCCAGACCGGCTCGGCCTTGATGCCGGATGCGCGCAGCATCGCGGTGAGGAGCATCGACAAGTCCTTGCAATCGCCGTAACCGTGCCGCTCGATTTCGGCGAGCGAGAACGGCACGATGCCGCGCTCGCTCGCGCGCCAGTCGTTCAGATAGCGGAAGTTCTGATTCAGATATTGCATGAACGCGCTGACGCGCTCGCGCGGCGCAAGGCTTTTCGTCTTCGTCACGACCGCCGCGGCGCGCGCGGGCAGGGGCGCGGCGAGCAGCGCGTTATAGCGCTTTGCAAACGGCCCGATGTTTTCCTGCAAGTCGAGCGAGCTGCCGAGTTCCAGACGCGGATAACGGCGCACGGCGCCGCTGGCCGGCTCGTTGACGTAGCTCTGAAAACGCGGCGCCTTCAGGTCGATGGTGAGCTTCTTCGCATCGGCGGATGGCGTGATCGTGAAATCCTCCATCTTGTCGCTGCGATATTTGATCGGCCGCTCGGCGCTGAATTCCGCGTGGAAGCGGTCGTAGCGGATCGCCGACGGCGCGAACGCCTGCGAAAAGTGGAACTGCGTGGCGAAGGGCACAGGCGTATTGCGCTGCCGCACGCTGTACACGGCCGTCGATCCGACGCGCAAGTTCGGGAATGCCAACGATATCTGCTTGTCGCTGGAGAAACCCTGCGCAGGATTGGGCGCCGTGCGCGTTTCGATTTGCGATTTCGTCAGCGCGACGGGCTTCTGCCCCGGCTGTACAAGCTCGGCCTTTTCGATCTTGACGGTATCCGTTTCCGGAAAATCGATATCGATGCGTGAGAGCGCCTCGCGCCCGGCGTCGGTGAGAATCGTGTAGCGGAAGGTGTTGACGCATTCCGTGGCGCCATCGGCGAGAAAGCGGCATTCTGCGCGCTGGTCGAGTGCGAGCGGCGCTTCGGAGACGGGCTGCAGCGCGGCGAATGTATGCGTCGCCGCGAGCAAGGTGAAGCTGGACAGTGTTGCGCCGAAACTTCCTGCGAGGAAGGCGCGCGGGCGAGAGGTCATGCAAGGCTCCTGCGATGGATAAGCGGCCTCGGACGAGGCTGGGCCGCATTATCCCGAGCGCAGGCGGTCAAACGGTAAAAGAGTGTGGTAGTGCTTACTGCCGCGCGAGCCGCGCGTTATCCGGCATCGGCAAGTTGAAATTCGTGCGGAACGGGTTGATATCGAGCCCGCCGCGTCGCGTGTATCGCGCGTAGACGGCGAGCCGCTCCGGCCGGCATTCGCGCATGACATCCATGAAAATGCGCTCGACGCATTGCTCATGAAAGCCGGTATGCCCGCGGTACGACACGATATACCGCAGCAGCGAAGCATGATCGATCTGCCCGCCGTAATAGCGGATCTGCACGCTGCCCCAATCGGGCTGCCCGGTTACCGGGCAATTCGATTTCAGCAGATTCGAGAACAGCGTCTCGTCGACGGGCACTTCATCGTGCGCCGCCTTCAACAAGGACGGGTCCGGCGAGAAAACCTCGCAATCGAGATCGAGCCGGTCCAGCGACAAGCCATCGAATTCTTCCATGACCAGCTTGCCGAAATCGCCCGGCGCAGAAAGCTGCACCGACACCGTCGCGCCGCAAATCGCGGAAACATCGCGCTTGATGGCGGCGCGCACGTCATCGATCGAATTGAACTGCGTCTGCGCAAACGAACCGAGATAGAGCTTGAACGACTTCGACTCCACGATGTTCGGCGAATCCGCCGGCACGAAGAACGTCGCGACGGCGATCTGCGGCTTGCCGCGCGCGTTCAGCCACGACAGCTCGTAAGCGTTCCAGATGTCCGTGCCGAAGAAGGGCAGGCGCGCAGGCACGCCGATCGCATCGCGCGCGCGCTTGCGGTCGATCGGAAACAGCAGCGACGCATCGTACTGTTCGGTGTAATGGACGGGCTTGCCGAGCGGAGATTGATCGGGTGTCATGATGCGTTCGCTATGCCGCTGAGAACGTGCCCGGTCGCGGTCACGACGCGAGCCGATTCGCAGTGGCGAATTTGATCGTCGAAGAAAAAGTCGGGCTCGAATTCACGCAGGAATTCGCCCTTGTCCAGTCCGCCGAGAAACATCGCTTCGTCGATTTCGATGTCCCAGGCCATCAGCGTGCGGATTGCGCGCTCGTGCGCGGGCGCGGAGCGCGCGGTGACGAGCGCGGTGCGGATGTGCATCGGCGACTTGCGCTCGGTGTCGTCGGCAATGCGTTGCAGCTTGTTCAGCGCCGCGAGCAGCGGCTTCAGCGGCCCGCCCGGCAGCGGCTCTTCGCGCCTGGTCGTCTCGTGACCGACGAACGCGCTCAACCCATCGCTCTGAAATACGCGCTCGGCTTCGTCGGAGAAGAGCACGGCGTCGCCATCGAACGCAATGCGGATCTCGTCGGCGTAACGGCTCGCCGCGCGCGGCGTTTCCGGCAGCACGCGCGCGGCGGGAAATCCGGCGGCGAGGGCGTCGCGCACATCGTCCGGATTCGCCGACAGAAACAGCGACGCATGCAGCGGCTTCAGATAGGCAAACGGCGAGCGGCCGCGCGTGAACACGCCGCGCTCGATCGCGAGCCCATGCTCACGGCACGAATGAAACGCGCGCAGACCGCTGATCGGATCGCTGCGCGACAGAATCACCACTTCCACGCGCTGCGCGCCCGCGTTCAGCGCGAGCAGCTTGCGAATCAGACCGAACGCGACGCCCGGCTTCGCGGGCGTGTCGAGCCGCGAGCGCTGCAGCGCTTCGTAGCGCGCCAGATCGCCGGTTTCGAAGACGCGGTTCTCGTCCTCGAAATCGAACAGCGCGCGCGACGAAATCGCGACGACGAGCTTGTCTTCGAGCGTGAACTTGGGCATTGCTCAAGCCAGAAACAGCTTGTAGACCGGATTGGCCTGCTCGTCCCACCACGGATAGCCGAGCGTCGCGAGAAAGCGCTCGAACTCCGCGTTGTCCGACTGCGGCACCTGAATGCCGACGAGAATCGAGCTGGTGTCCGCGCCCTGATTCCGATAGTGAAAGAGGCTGATGTTCCAGTCCGGCGCCATCGACGACAGGAACTTCATCAGCGCGCCCGGACGCTCGGGAAACTCGAAGCGCAACAGGCGCTCGTCGCGCGCGAGCGGCGAACGGCCGCCGACCATATAGCGGATGTGCTGCTTCGAGAGCTCGTCGTGCGAAAGATCGACGGTCGCGAAACCGTGTTCGATGAACGCCGACATCATCTGCGCCGTTTCCTTGCGCGCCTTGATCTGCACGCCGACGAAGATATGCGCGGCGTGCTCATCGGCGATGCGGTAGTTGAACTCCGTCACGCTGCGGGTGCCGACGAGTTCGCAGAAGCGCCGGAAGCTGCCGCGCTCTTCGGGAATCGTCACGGCGAACACGGCCTCGCGCGCCTCGCCGACTTCCGCGCGCTCCGCGACGAAGCGCATGCGGTCGAAGTTCATGTTCGCGCCGGACGTCACCGCGATGAGCGTCTTGCCCTCGATGCCCTCGCGCTCCGCATACAGCTTCGCGCCCGCGACCGCGAGCGAACCGGCGGGCTCCAGCACGCTGCGCGTGTCCTGGAACACGTCCTTGATCGCGGCGCAGAGCGCATCGGTATCGACGGTGACGACTTCGTCGAGCAGTTCGTTGCACAGCCGGAAGGTTTCCTCGCCGACGAGCTTCACCGCCGTGCCGTCCGAAAACAGGCCGACTTCGGAGAGCGTCACGCGCTCGCCCGCCTTGATCGACTGCGCCATCGCGCAGGAATCCTCGGTCTGCACGCCGATTACCTTGATCTCGGGCCGCACCGCCTTGATGTACGCCGCGACGCCCGCCGCCAGCCCGCCGCCGCCGATCGGGCAGAATATCGCGTGAATCGGGCCCTGATGCTGCCGCAGGATTTCCATGGCCACGGTGCCTTGCCCGGCGATGACATCGGGATCGTCGAACGGATGCACGAAGGTCAGGCCACGCTCTTCCTGAAGCTGCACGGCGCGCGCGTAGGCGTCGCTGTACGATTCGCCCGCAAGCACCACTTCGACCGTCGGACCGCCGTGCGCGCGGATCGCGTCGATTTTCACTTGCGGCGTCGTGGTCGGCACGGCGATGACCGCGCGGCAGCCGAGCCGCGCCGCCGAGAGCGCCACGCCCTGCGCATGATTGCCCGCCGACGCCGTGATCACGCCGCGCGCGAGTTCGTCCGCGGTGAGGTTCGCCATCTTGTTGTACGCGCCGCGAATCTTGAACGAGAAAACCGGCTGATTGTCCTCGCGCTTCAGGAACACGGAATTGTGCAGACGCGCGGACAGGTTGTGCGCGGGCTCCAGCTCGCTTTCGCGCGCGACGTCGTACACACGCGCGGTCAGCACTTTCTTCAGGTAGTCGGGATGTGTCATGCGAGAAATCGTCACGCGGCAGCGACGCGCGCGGGTTTTTGAGGGCGAAAGCATCAATGATAGCGCCAACCGCGCGGTTTCCGGATGCGCCGTGTGGTTCGACCGTCCGGACGGTCGTGCAAAAAAGTGTCGAAAATGACATGAACGCGTCGCGAATATGCACGCAAAAGCCCCTTCTGGCTGCTAGCGTCCGCCGACGCGCGCCATCGCGATGGGTTAGAATTTCCTTTTACGAATCAGCAATCAGGATCGGCAGATGCACCGGCAGCTTCGGATCGATTTTCTGGCGCATGTTTCCCGCGGGTTGCATCCCGCGGCGGAAAAGCATGCGCGCCACGCGCGATCGTGGCGTTGATCCAGGGCACACCGAAGGCGCCGTGATGAGCCCCGGCGGCCTTCGCCAAGATAAGTCTCATTCGAAAATTTGCGCCCCCACGCGCATCGCCGGCATTTCCGCTTTTCGAAGCGCGAAGGCCGGCACACCGAACCGTCGAACATGAACGCACCTCAAGCCTTCGATCCGAACGGCGCCCATGCCGCCTTGGCGCTCGATAACGAGCCCCGTCTGCGCGAAATTCCCTATAACTACACGTCGTTTTCCGATCGCGAAATCGTCATGCGGCTTCTGGGCGACGAAGCCTGGGCCGTGCTCGACGAACTGCGCAACGAGCGCCGCACGGGCCGCTCGGCGCGCATGCTGTATGAAGTGCTCGGCGATATCTGGGTCGTGCGCCGCAATCCTTATCTGCAGGACGACCTGCTCGACAATCCGAAGCGCCGCGCGCTTCTCGTCGAAGCACTGAATCACCGTCTCGCCGAAATCGAGAAACGCCGCAGCGCCGATCTTTCCGCGCACAGCGACGAAGCCGGCAGCCGCGAGCGCGCCGGGCGCGTGCAATTGCTGATCGCCGCAGCACGCCGCGCCGTCGACGACTTCGCCGCCGAATTCGGCCACATGTCCGACTTGCGCCGCCGCGCATCGCGCGTGCTGGGCAAGGAAACGCAGAAGGACAACATCAAGTTCGACGGTCTCTCGCGCGTCGCGCACGTCACGGACGCCACGGACTGGCGCGTCGAATATCCGTTCGTCGTGCTGACGCCCGACAGCGAAGCCGAAATCGCCGGCCTGATCAAGGCGTGCTTCGAACTCGGCCTGACCGTGATCCCGCGCGGCGGCGGCACCGGCTACACCGGCGGCGCGATTCCGCTCACGCCGTTCTCGGCCGTCATCAACACGGAAAAGCTCGAACAGCTCGGTCCGGTCGAAATGACGGATCTGCCGGGCGTCGATCACAAGGTCGCGACGATTTTCTCGGGCGCGGGCGTGGTCACACGGCGCGTCACCGAAGCCGCGGAGCAGGCGGGCTTCGTGTTCGCCGTCGATCCGACTTCGCTCGATGCATCGTGCGTCGGCGGCAATGTCGCGATGAACGCGGGTGGCAAGAAAGCGGTGTTGTGGGGCACGGCGCTCGACAATCTCGCGTGGTGGCGCATGGTCGATCCCGAAGGCAACTGGCTCGAAGTCACGCGTCTGGATCACAACTGCGGCAAGATTCACGACGTCGAAGTGGCGCGCTTCCGGCTCGACTGGTTCGACGGCAATCGTCCGCCGGGCGAGAAGCTCCTGCGCACCGAAACGCTCGACATCGCGGGCCGCACGTTCCGCAAGGAAGGCCTCGGGAAAGACGTCACCGACAAATTCCTCGCCGGTCTGCCCGGCGTGCAGAAGGAAGGCTGCGACGGCCTCATCACGTCCGCGCGCTGGATTCTGCACAAGATGCCCGCGCACACGCGCACCGTCTGCCTCGAATTCTTCGGCCAGGCGCGCGACGCGATTCCGAGCATCGTCGAGATCAAGGACTATCTGTTCGAGACGTCGAAGCAGGGCGGCGCGATCCTCGCCGGTCTCGAACACCTCGACGAGCGCTATCTGCGCGCGGTCGGCTATGCGACGAAAAGCAAGCGCAACGCGTTCCCGAAGATGGTGCTGATCGGCGATATCGTCGGCAATGACGCCGATGCCGTCGCCTCGGCCACATCGGAAGTCGTGCGCATGGCGAACGGCAAGAGCGGCGAAGGCTTCGTCGCGGTGAACGCCGAGGCGCGCAAGCGTTTCTGGCTCGACCGCTCGCGCACGGCGGCCATCGCCAAGCACACGAACGCGTTCAAGATCAACGAAGACGTCGTGATTCCGCTCGATCGCATGGGCGAATACACGGACGGCATCGAGCGCATCAACATCGAGTTGTCGATCAAGAACAAGCTGCAACTGGTCGATGCGCTCGAAGCGTTTTTCCGCACCGGCAAGCTGCCGCTCGGCAAGACCGACGACGCCAACGAAATTCCGAGCGCGGAACTGCTCGAAGACCGCGTGACGCAGGCGCTCGATTTGTTGAAGCGCGTGCGCGAGCGCTGGACTTTCGTCGGCGACAAGCTCGACATGTCCTTGCGCGAGGCGCAGCACTATCTCGTGAATCTCGGCTACGAAGCGCTGGCGGAGAAATTCGCGGATCGCGTCGACGTGCAGCCGGACGCCAACGTGTTTCACGTTGCGCAGGACCGCACCGTGCGCATTTCGTGGAAGCAGGAAATTCGCGCGGAACTGCGTCAGATCTTCAACGGCGGCGAGTTCAAGCCGATCCTCGACGAGGCGCAGGCCATCCACAAGCAAGTGCTGCGCGGCCGCGTGTTCGTCGCGCTGCACATGCACGCGGGCGATGGCAACGTGCACACGAACATCCCCGTCAACTCCGATAACTACGAGATGCTCCAGGACGCGCATCACGCGGTCGCGCGCATCATGAAGCTCGCGCGTTCGCTCGATGGCGTGATCTCGGGCGAGCACGGCATCGGCATCACGAAGCTGGAGTTTCTGACGGAAGAGGAAATCGGCGATTTCCGCGCGTACAAGCAGCGCGTCGATCCGCACGGGCGCTTCAACAAGGGCAAGCTGTTCGATGGCGCGGACCTGCGCAACGCGTACACGCCGTCGTTCGGCCTGATGGGCTACGAGTCGATCATCATGCAGCAGTCGGATATCGGCGCGATTTCCGATTCCATCAAGGACTGCCTGCGCTGCGGCAAGTGCAAGCCGGTGTGCGCCACGCACGTGCCGCGCGCGAATTTGCTGTACAGCCCGCGCAACAAGATTCTCGCCACGTCGCTGCTGGTCGAAGCGTTCCTGTACGAGGAGCAGACGCGCCGCGGCGTGTCCATCAAACATTGGGACGAATTCAACGACGTCGCCGATCACTGCACGGTCTGCCACAAGTGCGTGACGCCGTGCCCGGTGAAGATCGATTTCGGCGACGTCACGATGAACATGCGCAATCTCTTGCGCAAGATGGGCAAGAAGAAGTTCAACGCGGGCAACGCGGCCGGCATGTTCTTCCTCAACGCGACGAATCCGCAGACGATCAACCTCGCGCGCACCGCGATGATGGGCGTCGGCTACAAGGCGCAGCGTCTGGGCAACGAATTGCTGAAGAAGGTCGTGAAGAAGCAGACGGCGAAACCGCCCGCGACGGTCGGCAAACCGCCGGTCGTGACGCAGGTCATTCACTTCGTCAACAAGAAGATGCCGGGCAATCTGCCGAAGAAGACGGCGCGCGCGCTGCTGGATATCGAGGACAACAAGATCGTCCCGATCATCCGCAATCCGCAGACGACCACCGTCGATTCGGAAGCCGTGTTCTATTTCCCCGGCTGCGGCTCGGAGCGCCTGTTCTCGCAAGTCGGACTCGCGACGCAAGCCATGCTCTGGGAAGCGGGCGTGCAGACCGTGCTGCCGCCGGGCTATCTGTGTTGCGGCTACCCGCAGCGCGGCTCGGGCCAGTACGACAAGGCCGAGCAGATCGTCACGGACAATCGCGTGCTGTTCCACCGCGTCGCGAATACGTTGAACTATCTCGATATCAAGACCGTGGTCGTGTCGTGCGGCACGTGCTACGACCAGCTCGCGGGCTACGAATTCGAGAAGATCTTTCCGGGCTGCCGGATCATCGACATTCACGAGTTCCTGCTGGAAAAGAACATCAGGCTCGAAGGCGTGAAGGGCACGCGCTACATGTATCACGACCCGTGCCACTCGCCGATCAAGACGATGGACCCGGTCAAGCTCGTCAATCAGCTGATGGGTTCGGAAAACGACGGCTACAAGATCGAGAAGAACGATCGCTGCTGCGGCGAATCGGGCACGCTCGCGGTGACGCGTCCGGATATCTCGACGCAGGTGCGCTTCCGCAAGGAAGAAGAGATCCGCAAGGGCGCGGCCAAGCTGCGCGGCATTCCGCTCGTCGCGGAAGCGGGCGCGAACGCGATCAATCTCGCGAACGCGTCGGCGGGTGCGGCGGGCGCACAGCCCGGTTCCGTGCTGAAGGCCGGCGACGGTCCTCAGACCAATGGCGCCGACGTGAAAATCCTGACGAGCTGCCCGTCCTGCCTGCAAGGCCTCTCGCGCTACAACGAGGACGCCAACGTCGAGGCGGACTATATCGTCGTGGAAATCGCCCGCAAGGTGCTCGGCGAAAACTGGATGGAACAGTACGTCGAACGCGCGAACAATGGCGGTATCGAGCGCGTGCTGGTGTAATAGCGAAATCGAGGTTTGATTCGCTAGAGGTACGAGATGGACTGTGTGTTTTGCCGTGAAGACGGCGGCGAAGTGCTGTGGTCGGACGACGCATTGCGCGTCGTCCTCGCCGACGAGCCCGACTGGCCGGGCTTTTGCCGTGTGATCTGGCGCGCGCACGTCGCCGAAATGTCCGATATGGCGGACGGCGACCGCGCGCGCGTGATGACCGCCGTCAACGGCGTCGAGCGCGCGATGCGCCGCGTGCTCGTGCCCGAGAAGATCAATCTGGCGAGCCTCGGCAATCAGGTGCCGCACGTTCACTGGCACGTCATTCCGCGTTTTTCCAACGATTCCCGCTTTCCTCTGCCGATCTGGGCGCCGCGCCAGCGCACGGTCTCCGAGTCGCAGCTCTCGAAGCGGCGCGCGCAGGCCACGCTTTTGCGCGAACAGGTGCGCAACGAGCTGAACCAGGCGTTCGGCACTCACTAAGACCATTCCATCATGAGCGGACTCACCTCCACGACGCCGATTCCCACCGGCGTCGTCGTGCATTCGAAATCCCGTGTGCTCGAACTGCAATACGGCGACACGTCGTATCGCGTGCCGTTCGAGTTGCTGCGCGTCTATTCGCCGTCGGCGGAAGTGCAGGGGCACGGGCCGGGACAGGAAACGCTGCAAACCGGCAAGCGCGAAGTGACGATCATCGGCATCGATCCGGTCGGGCATTACGCGTTGCAACTCAATTTTTCTGACGGTCACAATACCGGCATCTATTCTTGGGACATCCTTCACGACCTGGCGACGCGTCAGGACGCGTTGTGGAGCGAGTATCTGGCGAAGCTGCAAGCCGCGGGCGTGGACCGCGATACGCCGATGGCCGCGAAGCCGTCCGGCGGCGGGCATTGCCACTGAGCATCCAACAATATCGATGCGGCATAACGCCGCACAGCCGGCGCGATGATTGCGCACACTAGAACGAACAAAACAGGCGAGGAAGAAGCGCGATGAGCAAGACCCACTTCGGATACGAAACGGTCGACGAGCAGGACAAGGCGAAGAAAGTGGCGGGCGTGTTCCACTCCGTCGCGAGCAACTACGACTTGATGAACGACCTGATGTCCGGCGGACTGCATCGGATCTGGAAGCACTTCACGATCGGGCAGGCCAAGGTGCGGCCGGGCTACAAGGTGCTGGACATCGCGGGCGGCACGGGCGACCTGGCCATGGCCTTCGCCAAGCAGGCGGGCGAGACCGGCGAGGTGTGGCACACGGACATCAACGAATCGATGCTGCGCGTGGGCCGCGACCGGCTGATCGACAAAGGCGTGCTGACGCCCACGCTGCTATGCGACGCCGAGAAGATTCCGTTCCCGGACAATTATTTCAATGTGGTTACGGTTGCCTTCGGTTTGCGCAACATGACCCACAAGGACGGCGCGCTGGCCGAAATGACGCGCGTCATCAAGCCGGGCGGCAAGCTGCTGGTGCTGGAATTCTCAAAAGTGTGGGAACCGCTGAAGAAGCCGTACGATATCTACAGTTTCAAGATTTTGCCGTGGCTTGGCGAAAAAGTAGCCAAAGATGCGGAGAGCTACCGGTACCTTGCCGAGTCCATCCGCATGCACCCGGACCAGGAAACTTTAAAAACGATGATGGAACAAGCGGGCCTGGATCGAGTCGAATATTACAATTTGTCAGGTGGCGTGGTAGCGTTACACGTCGGGACCAAATTTTAGTGTTCCACTCTTCAAAGGATTCGATATGTTCGATTCGCGCAAACCCCAATCCCGGGGTTTCCTGAACATCTTCTTCAGGAAGGCCGGAATCTTGGCGCTGGCTGGCGTTATTGCGGCTGGCGCAATCTTCGCGGAAACGGCGGAAGCCAAGCGCATGGGCGGCGGCCGCAGCATGGGCCGTCAGTCGGCCACGGCGACGCAGCAGCATCAGGCGACGCCGCCGTCGCAGTCCATGCAGCAGGGTCAGCCGGGACAGGCCGCGCAGGCCCAGCGCGCGCAGCCCGCGCCGGCCACCCCGGCCGCGGCGCAACCCGCGCGCAACCGCTGGCTCGGGCCGATCGCCGGTCTCGCCGCGGGCCTGGGCATCGCGGCGCTGCTGTCGCACTTCGGGCTCGGCGAGGCGTTCGCCGGCGCGATGGCCAACATGATCATGATCGCGTTGATCGTGCTGGCGGCCGTCATGCTGTTCCGCTTCATCATGCGCAGGCGTCAGGGCAACCAGGCCAGCAACACGCCCGCCTATGCCGGCGCGGGCTCGGCCTCGCCGTACGGCGCGACCGCGCGCACGAGCCTGAATCAGGACCCGCCTCAGGTGCCGCAGCAGCCTACGGGTTTCGGCGCGAACTACATCGAGTCCGCGGCGCAACCGGCCGTTCCGGCGAACGTGCCGGCGGGCTTCGACACCGAGGCGTTCGTGCGTAACGCGAAGGTCTACTTCGTGCGGCTGCAGGACGCGTGGGACCGCGGCAACGTCAACGACATCCGCGAGTTCACGACGCCCGAAATGTTCGCCGAAGTGAAGCTCGACGTCGACGCACGCGGCAGCGCGCCGAATCGCACGGACGTGGTGCAACTCAACGCCGATGTCCTCGGCGTCGAGGATCGCCCGGCCGAGTATCTCGCGAGCGTGCGCTTCCACGGCCTGATCCGCGAGTCGGAAGGTGCGGCGGCGGAACCGTTCGTCGAGGTCTGGAACCTGTCGAAGCAGAAGGCGGGCAACGAAGGCTGGCTGCTGGCGGGTATTCAGCAAGTCAGTTGAGCGTGGCCGCGCGCCGGAGTGCAAGGCTCCGGCGTCCCGCCCCTGGTCGAATGGCCAGCAGCCGGCAACCGTCAGTGTGATCGTCGGCTGCGGCGTTAGAATAGAAACCCGCGCGAGCTTCTCGCGCGGGTTTTTTCATCTCATAGCCGATGACGAACGCAGACGAATCCGCCCGTTCCGCAGCAAATCCCGCCTTGAAGACCGCGTCCAGTGGGTTCGCGGCCGCCGTGAATCATCTGCTCGTGCGCGAGCCGTGGGCTCGTGAACGCGTGAAGCCGTACGCCGGCAAGCGCGTCAAGCTGTCGTGCACGCCGGTTTCGATCGCGCTCGTGGTGCAACCCGAGGGACTTTTCGCCGCGACCACCGCCGCGGAAGCCGGCGAGTTCGACGTCACCATCGCCGTGCCGCTCGACGCGCTGCCCGCGTTTTTGCAAGGCGGTCAGGCGGCCGTGATGAAGCACGTTCGCATCGAGGGCGACGCCGAATTCGCGACCACGCTTGCCAAGCTGGCCGAACATCTGCGCTGGGACCCGGAGGAAGACCTTGCACGCGTGATCGGGGACGCGCCCGCGCATCGCGTCGGGCTCATCGCGCGCGCGGTGCAGGAGCAGGCGCAGCGCACCGGCCGTAATCTGCTGGACACATTCACCGAATATTTCCTCGACGAGCGTCCGCAACTCGTGCGCAAGAGCGCGCTCGACGCGTTCAACGCCGAACTGTCGAAGGCGCGCGATGCGCTGGCGCGTGTCGAAAAGCGCATCGAGCGAATCGAGCAAAACGCTGATCAATCAAGACCGGGTCGCGGCGCTTCAGCGCGAACCGGTGGCGAGTCCGTGCGCGACTCGCACAAATAACGAGCTGAAGCGAACCCGAACATGCGTTTTCTGCGTTTCCTCAAGATTTTTTTCACGATCGTCCGCTTCGGGCTCGACGAGCTCGTGATGAGCGGCATCGACGATCGCCGTGTGCGCTTTCTCATGCGCATCACGACGTTCGGCCGCAGCTTCAACATCGAGCGCGGCATTCGGCTCAGGCTCGCGCTGGAAAGTCTCGGCCCGATTTTCGTGAAGTTCGGCCAGGTGCTGTCGACGCGGCGCGACCTGTTGCCCGTCGATATCGCCGACGAACTCGCGAAGCTCCAGGATCGCGTGCCGCCGTTCGATTCCGCGGTGGCCGTGTCGATCATCGAAAAATCGCTCGGCGCGCCGATCGACGTCCTGTTCGACGATTTCGAGCGCGTGCCGGTGGCGAGCGCCTCGATCGCGCAGGTGCATTTCGCGAAGATCAAGACCGGCGAGCATGCGGGCAAGCCCGTCGCGGTGAAGGTGCTGCGCCCGGGCATGCTGCCGGTGATCGATTCCGATCTGGCGCTGCTGCGCGATATCGCGATCTGGGCCGAGCGCTTGTGGGCGGACGGCCGGCGTCTGAAGCCGCGTGAAGTGGTCGCCGAATTCGACAAGTATCTGCACGACGAGCTCGACTTGATGCGCGAGGCCGCCAACGGCAGCCAGTTGCGCCGCAATTTTCAGGGGCTCGATCTGCTGCTCGTGCCGGAAATGTACTGGGATCTGTCCGCGCCGACGGTGCTCGTCATGGAACGCATGGTCGGCGTGCCGATCAGCCAGGTCGATACCTTGCGCGCGGCCGGCGTCGATATTCCGAAGCTCGCGCGCGAAGGCGTCGAGATTTTCTTCACGCAGGTGTTTCGCGACGGCTTTTTCCACGCCGACATGCACCCCGGCAACATTCAGGTCAGCCTCGATCCGGCGACGTTCGGGCGGTATATCGCGCTGGATTTCGGGATCGTCGGGGCGCTGTCGGACTTCGATAAAAACTACCTCGCGCAGAACTTTCTCGCGTTCTTCAAGCGTGACTATCATCGCGTCGCGACGCTGCACCTCGAATCCGGCTGGGTGCCGCCGAGCACGCGCGTCGAGGAACTGGAAAGCTCCATTCGCGCCGTCTGCGAACCGTACTTCGATCGCGCGCTGAAAGACATTTCGCTCGGGCAAGTGCTGATGCGCCTTTTTTCGACGTCGCGCCGCTTCAACGTCGAGATTCAGCCCCAGCTCGTGCTGCTGCAAAAGACGATGCTCAACGTCGAAGGGCTCGGGCGCTCGCTCGACCCGGAACTCGATCTCTGGAAAACGGCCAAGCCTTATCTCGAGCGCTGGATGAACGAGCAGATCGGCTGGCGCGGCTGGTACGAGCGACTGCAAATGGAAGCGCCGCAATGGAGCAAGACCATTCCGCAGTTGCCGCGGCTCATTCACCACATTCTGGCTGAGCACCACGACGCGCCGAAAAGCGGCAGCGACGAACTCATGCGTCTTTTGCTCGCCGAGCAGAAACGCACGAACCGTCTGCTCGTGACGCTGCTCGTCGGCGGCCTCGTCGCCATTGCGGGCGTGGGCGTCGTGATCGCGCAGTGGTGGTTCGTTCATCCCTGAGGACATCCGCACCATGAGTGATCCGACGAATCCCGACGTGCCCGATTTCGAGAACCGCGATCCGAATTCGCCGGGGTTCTGGGACGAGCGCTTCGAGCATCGATTCACACCGTGGGATCAGGCCGGCGTGCCGGAGATGTTCAAGACTTTCGTCGCCGGGCGGCAACCGCTGAACGTTCTCATTCCCGGCTGCGGCAGCGCTTACGAAGCGCTTTATCTGGCCGAACGCGGCTGGCCGGTCCGCGCGATCGATTTCGCGGCGGGCGCGGTCGAGGTGGCGCGCGCGCAACTGGGTGCGCACGCGGGTATCGTCGAAGAGGCGGATTTTTTCACCTACGAACCGCCTTTTGCGCCCGGCTGGGTGTATGAGCGCGCGTTTCTCTGTGCATTGCCGAAAAGCCGCTGGCAGGACTACGCCGACCGCATGGCGGCGATCCTCAAGCCGGGCGCGCTGCTCGCGGGCTTCTTTTTTATCGGATCGACGCCGAAAGGACCGCCGTTCGGCATCGCGCGCGACGAACTGGACGCGTTGCTGTCGTCGCGCTTCGAACTCGTCGATGACCGCGAGGTGAGCGGCTCGCTACCCGTCTTCGCTGGCCGCGAACGCTGGATGACCTGGCGGCGAATTTGACCGGCGCGGCTTGAAATTCGCCGACTGCGCCCTGAAATAATCCGCGATCAAACTTGCGTCGGGAATCCCGAAAATCGCGGGTCAATATTGGTTTGCGGCTATAATTCAAGGCTTTGCAAGCGTCGACAGATAATTGTAGGAAGAGTGCCATGCCGATTTACGCGTACCGCTGCGCAGACTGCGGCCACGAAAAAGACGTGCTTCGAAAACTGAGCGATGCGCCGCTCACGCAATGTCCTGCCTGCGGAAAGGACACGTTTTCGAAGCAAGTGACCGCCGCCGGATTCCAATTGAAGGGTTCGGGCTGGTATGTCACCGATTTCCGTGGCGGCAACAGCGCATCGAAAGATGCGAGCAACGCGTCGAACGCGCCGGCAGCGAAATCGGACGAGGCTTCTTCCAGTTCCGCCAGCCCCGCCAGCTCGAATAGCGGCGACAGCGCGGCGCCGGCAAGCACGTCCTCGCCGGAGGCAGCCAAGCCCGCCACGGGCGCGTCCGCCTCGTCGGGCGCCGCCTGAAGCGCAAGACGGCCGGCTCGTCCGGCCGCATATTGCAGATGCTGCAGATGCCATCGCCGACCGCGCGTGAAACCAGCGCGGCCCGCCCAAGCCGAATCTCCCATGCAGCCGAGAGCCGGCGCAGCCTTCGCCCCGTGTAAATGACGACGAAAAAGACTACGCTGAAATCCGTGTTCCTCACCGGCCTGCTCGTGCTGGTGCCGCTCGCCATCACGTTGTGGGTGCTGGGCCTCGTCATCGGGACGATGGACCAGACGCTGCTCCTCCTGCCGCAGTCGTGGCAGCCCGAGCGCGTCGTCGGGTTTCATCTGCCGGGCGTGGGCGCGGTGCTCACGCTCGCGTTCATTTTCATCGTCGGATTGCTGACGCAGAATTTCGTCGGCCAGAAGCTCGTGAAATGGTGGGACGCGATCCTGCGTCATATCCCGGTGGTCGGGCCGCTTTACACCAGCGTGAAACAGGTGTCGGACACGTTGCTGTCTTCGAGCGGCAACGCCTTCAGAAAAGCGCTATTAATCGAATACCCGCGCAAGGGCTCGTACACCATCGGTTTTCTGACGGGCATCCCGGGCGGCGACGTGCTGAATCATCTCGACGAAGATCACGTGAGCGTCTACGTGCCGACGACGCCGAATCCGACGTCCGGCTTTTTCCTGATGATGCCGAAAAGCGAAGTCGTCGAACTGGACATGACCGTCGACGCCGCACTGAAGTACATCGTCTCGATGGGCGTGGTGGCTCCCGCGCCGAGCGCGCCGGCATCGGTTGCGCCCGCCCGCCGCCCCACCGAGCCGCCGATGTAATGCCGGCGCGCGCATTCGAGAGTCTGCCGAAGAAAGAGCGAGACCCGAACGCGCGAGCCGTTGATCAACGAACAACGAAAGACACAACATCATGTCGATGCGATCTGAATACTGCGGTCTGGTGACCGAGGCCCGTCTGGGCGAAACCGTCTCGCTGTGCGGCTGGGTGCATCGCCGCCGCGATCACGGTGGCGTTATCTTCATCGACTTGCGCGATCGCGAAGGGCTCGTTCAGGTCGTCTGCGACCCGGACCGCGCCGAGATGTTCAAGGTGGCCGAAGGCGTGCGCAACGAGTTCTGCGTGCAGGTGAAGGGCGTCGTGCGCAATCGTCCCGAAGGCACCATCAACGCCAATCTGACGAGCGGCAAGATCGAAGTGCTGTGCCATGAGCTGAACGTGCTGAACGCGTCGGTGACGCCGCCGTTCCAGCTCGACGACGACAACCTCTCCGAAACCACGCGCCTCACGCATCGCGTGCTCGACCTGCGCCGTCCGCAGATGCAAAAGAATCTGCGCCTGCGCTATCGCGTCGCGATGGAAGTGCGCAAATATCTCGACGCGCAAGGCTTCATCGACATCGAAACGCCGATGCTCACCAAGAGCACGCCGGAAGGCGCGCGCGATTACCTCGTGCCGTCGCGCGTGAACGCGGGCCAGTTCTTCGCGCTGCCGCAATCGCCGCAGCTTTTCAAGCAGCTTTTGATGGTCGCGAACTTCGACCGTTACTACCAGATCACCAAGTGCTTCCGCGACGAAGACCTGCGCGCCGACCGTCAGCCGGAATTCACGCAGATCGACTGCGAAACCTCGTTCCTGACCGAACAGGAAATTCGCGATCTGTTCGAAGCGATGATCCAGCACGTCTTCAAGGAGACGATGGACGTCGAACTGCCCGCGAAATTCCCGGTCATGCTGTACTCGGAAGCCATGCGCCGCTTCGGTTCGGACAAGCCCGACCTGCGCGTGAAGCTCGAATTCGCCGATCTCACGGATGCCGTGAAGGACGTCGACTTCAAGGTGTTCAGCATGCCGGCGAATTCGAAGGACGGCCGCGTGGCTGCGTTGCGCGTGCCGAAGGGCGGCGAGCTCTCGCGTGGCGACATCGACGGTTATACGGAATTCGTGCGCATCTATGGCGCGAAGGGCCTCGCGTGGATCAAGGTCAACGACAAGACCAAGGGTCGCGACGGCCTGCAAAGCCCGATCGTCAAGAACCTGCATGACGCGGCGATCGCGGCGATTCTCGAGCGCACGGCGGCGGAAGACGGCGACATCATCTTCTTCGCGGCGGATCGCGCGAAGGTCGTCAACGACAGCCTCGGCGCGCTGCGTCTGAAGATCGGTCATTCGGAGTTCGGCAAGGCGAACGGTCTGCTCGAAACCGGCTGGAAGCCGCTGTGGGTCATCGACTTCCCGATGTTCGAATACGACGAAGACGAAAACCGCTTCGTGGCCGCGCATCATCCGTTCACGAGCCCGAAGGACGAGCACCTCGAATACCTCGAAACCGATCCGGCCCGCTGCCTCGCGAAGGCATACGACATGGTGCTGAACGGCTGGGAAATCGGCGGCGGTTCGGTGCGTATCTTCCAGGAAGACGTGCAGAGCAAGGTGTTCCGCGCGCTCAAGATCGGCGCGGAAGAAGCGCGTCTGAAGTTCGGCTTCCTGCTCGACGCGCTGCAGTACGGCGCGCCGCCGCACGGCGGCATCGCGTTCGGCCTGGACCGTATCGTCACGCTGATGTCCGGCGCCGATTCGATCCGCGACACCATCGCCTTCCCGAAGACGCAGCGTGCGCAAGATCTGCTCACGCAAGCGCCGAGCGAAGTCGACGAACGCCAGTTGCGCGAGTTGCACATTCGCCTGCGTCAGCCGGAGCAGAAGGCGCACTGAGCGCGTTCGGTTTGTCGTGATGAAAAAGGCGCCGGGTGCGCCTTTTTCGTTTTTTGCGTTACAGTCTTTGGCAAAGTGCAGACAAAGAAAACGCGCGTTCCAAACGACATGCTCAAGCCGCCGAAAATTCCCGAATCCGTACTCGTTGTCATCCATACGCCGGACCTGGACGTGCTCATCATCGAACGCGCGGATCACCAAGGCTTCTGGCAATCGGTGACGGGCTCGAAGGATCGCATCGACGAGCCGTTCACCGAGACCGCCACGCGCGAGGTGCAGGAAGAGACGGGCATCGTGATCGGCAGCGCGCTCGTGCCAGAGAAAGCGCTCATCGACTGGCATCACAGCATTCAGTACGAGATCTATCCGCAGTGGCGGCATCGGTATGCGGAAGGCGTCGTGCAGAACACCGAACACCAGTTCAGCCTTTGCGTGCCGCATTGTCTCGAAGTGACACTCGCGCCGCGCGAACACACCGCACACTTGTGGCTGCCGTTTCGCGAGGCAGCCGACCGGTGCTTCTCGTGGTCGAACCGGGAAGCGATCCTGCAACTGCCCGAGCGCCTCGCGGCGCATAGCCGATGATCGGACTGCGTCCGCGGCGCAGTTTCAAGCGGCTGCGTCAGGCGCTGTTCTCGGGCCGCCGGCCGCTGCGCTTCTGCTTCACGTCCGGCAACCATGTTCGGCTCTTCAAGAACGGCGAGCAGTTTTTTCCGGCCCTGATCGAGCGCATCGACAACGCGAAGCAGTCGGTGTCGCTGGAAACCTACATCTTCGCCAACGACGACATCGGCCGCGCCGTCTCCGATGCGCTCGTGCGCGCGGCCGAGCGCGGCGTCGCGGTGCGCGTGATCACCGATGGCATCGGCACCGAAAGCAATCTGCCGATGTTCAAGCTGTGGCAGGAGCGCCGCGTCGAGCATCGCATCTACAACCCGCATCTGCTGTTCGGACCGCAAGGCTGGTCGCGCACGCATCGCAAGCTCGCGCTGATCGACGAAATCTACGCGTTCTGCGGCGGCATCAATATCGTCGACGACTACGATCAGAACGGCACGCGCCTCGAACGGCCGCGCTGGGATTTCGCGATGGAAGCGCAAGGCCCCGTCGTCAAGGACGTGCGCGAGGCGTTCGACCTGCAATGGCAACGCATTCGTCTCGGCGTGAAGCCGCGTCAGCCGTCACAGCCGGGCTGCGAGCCGCAGCAGGAAGACGAGCGCGCGCCGGGCCGCTGGAACGCCCGCCGCGCGATGCTGGCGCGACGGCGCGCGCGGCTCGGGGAGATCCACGCGGTCGACAGGCCGTGCATCGCGTTCGTCGCGCGGGACAATCTGCTGAATCGCCGCGCCATCGAGAAGGCGTATCTGCGCGCCATCGCGCATGCCGAGAGTGAAGTGCTGCTTGCGAATCCTTACTTCATGCCGGGGCGCAAGCTGCGGCGTGCGCTCGTTTATGCGGCGCAGCGCGGGGTGCGCGTGTCGCTCGTCATCGGTCGCAAGGAGTTCGTTGCGCTGGATTACGCAACGCCCTTTCTCTACGGCAACCTGCTCAAGCACGGCGTGCGCATCGCCGAATACGAAAAGACGATGCTTCACGGCAAGGTCGCGGTCGTGGACGCGGACTGGGCGACGATCGGCTCGTCGAACCTCGATGCGCTCTCGCTCGTGCTCAACAACGAGGCCAACATGGTGCTCGTCAATCATCCGGAGATCGCCGGGCTGCACGACGCCATTCTCCAGGCCTTCGACGAAGGGCGTCCCATCGACGAAAAGCATTATGCTTCGCGGCCGATTACGGAGCGGGCGCTTAACTGGTTGGCCTACAACAGCTATCGTCTGATGATGAAAATGATCACGATCGGTCAGTACGATTAATCTGGCAAAACACTCACACTGCGCAAGATAATGGCGGCGAGCTGACGCAAGCGCGACCTCCCATGAAATGGGAACTCGGGCAGTCACTTACAGGCAGTCCGTATATAAAAACGAGACAATGGCTGCGGGCATTATTGAGATTTATCCTACATACAAGCCCTGCGTTTTAGAAACGCGTATCTAAAATTTTGCTTGTAACACCAACGTTCGGCCACAATAATAGAACGGCCGTTCGATTTTACGGGTCACATAAGAACGGTAGGGACATCATGCGAAAAGGCGAACAGACGCGGGCCGCGATTCTCGACGCAGCACTGGAATTGGCGAGCCGTGACGGTCTTGAAGGGCTGACGATCGGCCTGTTGGCCGAACGGATGCAGATGAGCAAGAGCGGTGTGTTTGCGCATTTCGGCTCGCGAGAGGATTTGCAGGTGGAAGTGGTGCGCGAGTACCACCGGCGCTTCGAGGATGAAGTGTTCTTCCCCAGCCTGCGCGAAGCGCGCGGCTTGCCGCGATTGCGCGCGATGATGAATCGCTGGATGGAGAAGCGCATCCAGGAAGTGACCACGGGTTGTATCTACATCAGCGGAGCGGTGGAGTACGACGACCGCGCCGCGAGCGCCGTGCGCGAGCAGTTGGTGCACAGCGTGAGCATGTGGCGCGAAGCGCTGTTGCGCGCGATCCGCCAGTCGAAGGACGAAGGGCATCTGAAGGCGGAGACCGATCCGCATCTGATGCTTTTCGAGTTGTACAGCTTCACGCTCGGCCTGCATCACGACGCGCGCTTCCTGCATCTGCCGGAGGCGGTGCAACTGACGCGGGACGCGCTGGAGAAGACGATCGTGTCCTATCAGACGCCGAATGCGAACGCCGAAGTGGGCGCGCCGCAACCCGCGCCGAATGGGGCGACGAACGTGACTTCGCATCAAACCGACAGCCGTTAGCGGCGCCGTTCGCATCGACAAGGTGGTTCGGCGGCGCGCAAACCAGAAGCCCGAGGAAACTGGAGAAATACATGGGACAGTACGCCGCCCCCCTTCGCGACATGCAGTTCGTGCTGCACGAAGTGCTGAAGGTCGAAGCCGAATTGAAGAGCATGCCCAGGCATGCCGACCTCGACGCGGACACCATCAATCAGGTGCTCGAAGAAGCCGGCAAGTTCTGCTCGGAAGTCGTGTTTCCGCTCAACCAGAGCGGCGATCGCGAAGGCTGCACTTACGAGGGCGACGGCGTCGTGAAGACGCCCGCCGGCTTCAAGGAAGCTTACCGCCAGTACATCGATGCAGGCTGGCCCGCGCTCGGGTGCGATCCCGAGTACGGCGGCCAGGGCTTGCCCGCGTTCGTGAACAATGCGCTTTACGAAATGCTGAACTCGGCGAATCAGGCCTGGACGATGTACCCCGGCCTCTCGCACGGCGCGTACGAATGTCTGCACGCGCATGGCACGCCCGAACAGAAATCCACGTATCTGCCGAAGCTCGTCTCGGGCGAGTGGACCGGCACGATGTGCCTCACGGAACCGCATTGCGGAACGGACCTCGGCATGTTGCGCACGAAGGCCGAGCCGAACCCCGATGGTTCGTACGCGCTCACCGGCACGAAGATCTTCATTTCGAGCGGCGAGCACGACATGGCGGAGAACATCGTTCATCTGGTGCTCGCGCGTCTGCCGGGTGCGCCGATGGGCACGAAGGGCATTTCGCTCTTCATCGTGCCGAAGTTCGTGCCTGACGCGAGCGGCGCGGTGGGCTCGCGCAACGACATCAAGTGCGGCTCGATCGAGCACAAGATGGGCATTCACGGCAATGCGACCTGCGTGATGAATCTCGACGGCGCGAAGGGCTGGCTCGTCGGCGAGGCGAACAAGGGCTTGAACGCGATGTTCGTGATGATGAACGCCGCGCGCCTGGGCGTCGGCATGCAGGGGCTCGGGCTGACCGAGATCGCCTATCAGAACTCGCTCGTGTACGCGAAGGAGCGTCTGCAGATGCGCGCGCTCACGGGTCCGAAGGCGCCCGAGAAGGCGGCCGATCCGATCATCGTGCATCCGGATGTGCGCCGCATGCTGCTCACGCAGAAAGCCTACGCCGAAGCGGGGCGCGCGTTCACGTACTGGGCGGCGTTGAACATCGACAAGGAACTCTCGCACGCGGACGAAGCCGTGCGCGCGGAGGCCGCCGATTTCGTCGCGCTGCTCACGCCGGTCATCAAGGCCTTTCTGACGGACAACGCGTTCGAAGGCACGAACATGGGGATGCAGATTTACGGCGGGCACGGCTTCATCTCCGAGTGGGGCATGGAGCAATACGTTCGCGATGCGCGCATCAACATGATCTACGAGGGCACGAACTCGATTCAGGCGCTGGATCTGCTCGGCCGCAAGATTCTCGGCGACATGGGGGCGAAGCTGAAGCGCTTCGGCAAGCTCGTGTCGGATTTCGTCGAGCAGGAAGGCGTGAAGCCGGAGATGCAGGAGTTCATCAATCCGCTCGCCGATATTGGTGGGAAGGTGCAGAAGCTCACGATGGAGATCGGCATGAAGGCCATGCAGAATCCCGACGAGGTCGGGGCGGCTGCGGTGCCTTATTTGCGGACCGTCGGGCATCTCGTGTTCTCTTACTTCTGGGCGCGGATGGCGCGGGTTGCGCTTGATGGCGCAGCCTCTGGGGATGCGTTTTATGTCGCCAAGCTGGCGACTGCGCGGTTCTACTTTGCCAAGCTTTTGCCGGAGACGGCTTCGACGATTCGGGCCGCTCGTGCAGGTGCCAAGCCGATGATGGATTACGACGAAGCGTTGTTTTAAGGTTTTTTTCGGCGGATCTTGTGATCGTGTCGGTTTATCAGCGCTGCCCCTGTGCGGGGCGGCACCTACTTTCTTTGCTGCTGCAAAGAAAGTAGGCAAAGAAAGCAGCTTCTCACCGCCCGCGGTCACACGCAGTTTGACCATGCTTGCCAGCCCACAGCGGCACTCGCCTAAGTGTCGCCCTCGGAGGACTAATCGGGCTTGGATCGCACACGGTCTGACACGCCATAACTTTGAAAGCGCTGGTTCAGCACGAAATAGCTTCGGCACAGCGCTGCGCGCTGCCGCGGGGTATGCGAGGGAAACCAACGGAACACGAAGGCGCACGCAAACCCGCTCTTCCCATCGGCCGCGAAGCGGGCTGGAGCTTGATATGGCTGTACCGGTTCGTTAAGCGGTGCGATGTGACGGACCGTGCGCGATCCAAGCCCGATTGGGCCTTTGAGGGCACTCTTTAGGCGAGGGCCGTTCCCCGAGGAGAAGAGTGGCCAAACTGCGTGTGACCGCGGGCGGTGAGAAGCTGCTTTCTTTGGTGACTTTCTTTGCAGCAGCAAAGAAAGTTACCCCCGCCCCGGGGAGGGGCAGAGCCAATAGACCGACACGAAATCAGGATTCCCCGAAAACAGAATTTCACGAAAAAAGCAGAATCAAAATTTTCACGAACATCAGGAGTGACCCCCTCGTGAGCAATCTGACAATCAAGAAAGTTGCCGTCCTCGGCGCAGGCGTAATGGGCGCGCAGATCGCTGCCCATCTCACCAACGCCCGCGTCCCGGTCATGCTCTTCGACCTTCCAGCCAAGGAAGGCCCGAAGAACGGCATCGCGCTGAAGGCGATAGAAAACCTCAAGAAGCTCTCCCCAGCACCGCTAGGGACAAAAGACGACGCCCACTACATCGAACCAGCCAACTACGACGACGACATCGAGAAGCTGAAAGAATGCGATCTCGTGATCGAAGCCATCGCCGAGCGCATGGACTGGAAGCACGATCTCTACAAGAAGGTGTCGCCGCATATCGCGCCGCACGCGATCTTCGCGAGCAACACATCGGGCCTGTCGATCACGGAACTGTCGAACGGTTTCTCCGATGAACTCAAGGCGCATTTCTGCGGCGTGCATTTCTTCAACCCGCCGCGGTATATGCACCTGGTCGAACTGATCCCGACCGCGCAAACCCAACACGACATCCTCGACCAGCTCGAAACCTTCCTGACGAGCGTGATCGGCAAGGGCGTCGTGCGCGCGAAGGACACGCCGAACTTCATCGCGAATCGCGTCGGCGTGTTTTCGATCCTCGCGGTGATCGCCGAAGCGGAAAAGTTCGGCCTGCGCTTCGACGAAGTCGACGATCTCACCGGCGCGCGCCTGGGCCGCGCGAAATCCGCGACCTTCCGCACGGCGGATGTCGTCGGTCTCGACACGATGGCGCACGTCATCAAGACGATGCAGGACAACCTGCCCGACGATCCGTTCTTCGCGGTCTACAAGACGCCGCCCGTGCTCGAAGCGCTCGTAAAGAACGGCGCGCTCGGCCAGAAAACCGGCGCCGGTTTCTATCGCAAGGAAGGCCGTGCGATCAAGGTGCTCGACGCGAAGACGGCTTCTTATGTCGATGGCGGCGCGAAAGCCGACGAACTCATCGGCCGCATTCTGAAGCGTCCGCCTGCGGAGCGCTTCAAGCTCCTGCGCGAAACCGACAACAAACAGGCACAGTTCCTCTGGGCGATTTTCCGCGACGTGTTCCATTACATCGCGGTGCATCTCGAATCGATCGCCGACAACGCACGCGATGTCGATCTCGCGATCCGCTGGGGCTTCGGCTGGAATCAGGGGCCGTTCGAAAGCTGGCAGGCGGCGGGCTGGCAGCAGGTCGCGCAGTGGGTGCAGGAAGATATCGATGCAGGCAAGGCGCTCTCGAACGCGCCGCTGCCCGCGTGGGTGCTCGACGGTCCCGTCGCGCAGGCGAACGGTGTGCACACGAACGAAGGCTCGTGGTCGCCCGCCGCGCGCCGTTTCATGCCGCGTTCGACCTTGTCCGTGTATGAGAAGCAAGTGTTCCGCGCGCCGCTCGAAGGTGAGTCGGGCGCCGATCCGAAGACCTTCGGCAAGACGCTCTTCGAAACCGAAAACGTGCGCGCATGGCTGGACGACGATCAGAGCGACGTCGTCATCGTGTCCTTCAAGACGAAGATGAACACGATCGGTCCCGGCGTGATCGACGGCCTCACGCAAGCGATCGAACTCGCCGAGAAGGCGTACGCGGGCGTCGTGATCTGGCAGCCGACGTCGCTGCAGCTCGGCGCGCCGGGCGGCCCGTTCTCGGCGGGCGCCAACCTTGAAGAAGCCATGCCCGCGTTCATGATGGGCGGCGCGAAGGGCATCGAGCCGTTCGTCGCGAAATTCCAGCAAGGCATGCTGCGCGTGAAATACGCGAATGTGCCGGTCGTGTCGGCGGTATCGGGCATTGCGCTCGGCGGCGGCTGCGAATTGCTGCTGCAATCGGCGAAGCGTGTCGCGCATGTCGAAAGCTATATCGGGCTCGTCGAAGTGGGCGTGGGTCTCGTGCCGGCGGGCGGCGGTCTCAAGGAAGCCGCGTTGCGCGCAGCGGAAGCCGCGAGCGCCGTCAACGCCACGAGCGACCTGCTCAAGTTCCTGCAGAAGTCTTTCGAAAACGCGGCGATGGCGAAGGTCTCGTCGTCCGCATTCGACGCCCGCGCGATGGGCTATCTAAAGCCGTCCGACACGATCGTCTTTAACGTGCACGAGTTGCTCGACATCGCGAAGAAGGAAGCGCGCGCGCTCGCCGCATCGGGCTATCGGCCGCCGTTGCGCGTGAAGCAGGTGCCCGTCGCGGGCCGCTCGGCGATCTCGACCATCAAGGCGTCGCTCGTCAACATGCGCGATGGCCGCTTCATCAGCGATCACGACTATCTAATCGCGAGCCGCATCGCTGAAGCAATGTGCGGCGGCGAGGTCGAAGCGGGCAGTCTCGTCGACGAGGAATGGCTGCTGGCGCTGGAGCGCCGCGCGTTTGTCGACCTCCTCGGCACGCAGAAGACGCAAGAGCGAATCATGGGCATGTTGCAGACCGGCAAGCCGGTGCGTAACTAATCGCGGAGCACAGAATGAGCCATAAACAACTTCAAGACGCATACATCGTCGCCGCGAGCCGCACGCCGATCGGCAAGGCGCCGCGCGGTGTGTTCAAGAACACGCGGCCGGACGAGCTGCTCGTCCACGCGATCAAATCCGCCGTCGCGCGCGTGCCGGGGCTGGACACGAGCGTGATCGAAGACGCGATCGTCGGCTGCGCGATTCCCGAAGCCGAGCAAGGCCTGAACGTGGCGCGCATGGGCGCGTTGCTCGCGGGCTTGCCGAACACGGTCGGCGGCGTGACGGTGAACCGCTTCTGCGCGTCGGGTCTCACGGCGCTCGCGATGGCGGCGGACCGCATCCGTGTCGGTGAAGCCGACGCGATGATCGCGGGCGGCTGCGAGTCGATGAGCATGGTGCCGATGATGGGCAACAAGCCGTCGCTGTCGCCGCATATCTTCGATCGCAACGAGGACGTCGGCATCGCTTACGGCATGGGCCTGACGGCGGAAAAAGTCGCGGAGCGCTGGAAGGTGAGCCGCGAGGCGCAGGACGCGTTCGCGGCGGAGTCGCATCGGCGTGCGCTGGCGGCGCAACAGTCGGGCGAATTCGCCGATGAAATCGCGGCCTACATGCTCAACGAGCGCTTTCCCGATCTCGCATCGGGCGAAGTGCGCGTGAACGCGCGCGAGATCGCGCTCGACGAAGGTCCGCGCGCGGAAACCTCGGTCGAAGGTCTCGCGAAGCTGCGTCCGGTGTTCGCGAACAAGGGCTCGGTCACGGCCGGCAACAGCTCGCAGACGTCGGACGGTGCGGGCGCGCTGATCGTCGTGTCGGAAAAAATCCTGAAGCAGTTCAGCCTGACGCCGCTCGCGCGCTTCGTGAGCTTCGCGGTGCGCGGCGTGCCGCCGGAAATCATGGGCATCGGTCCGAAAGAGGCGATTCCGGCCGCGCTGAAGGCGGCAGGGTTGAAGCAGGACGACATCGACTGGATCGAGCTGAACGAAGCGTTCGCGGCGCAGGCGCTCGCCGTCATCGGCGATCTCGGTCTCGATCCGTCGAAGGTCAATCCGCTCGGCGGCGCGATCGCGCTCGGCCATCCGCTCGGCGCGACGGGCGCGATCCGCGCATCGACGGTCGTGCACGGCCTGCGCCGGCGCAACCTGAAGTACGGCATGGTGACGATGTGCGTCGGCACCGGCATGGGCGCGGCGGGCATCATCGAGCGGCTTTGATCGAGGCGCGTCCACGCGTCGGCAAAGGCGCGTGGACGCAATACAGGAGACAGCGGATGGAGATTCAGATCGAACGCGCGGACGGCGTGCTGAGCATCGTGCTCAACCGTCCGGAGAAGAAGAACGCGATCACCGCGGCGATGTATCAGGAAATGGCCGATGGCCTCTACGAAGCCGAGATGGACCCGACGGTGCGCGCGGTGTTGATCCGCGCCATCGGCACGACGTTCAGCGCGGGCAACGATCTCGACGACTTCCTGAACGATCCGCCGAAAGGGCTGGACGCGCCCGTGTTCCAGTTCCTGCGGCGCATCGCCGCTTTCCCGAAGCCGATCGTGGCGGCGGTGGCGGGCACGGCCGTGGGCATCGGCACGACGATGCTCCTGCATTGCGACATCGTCTACGCGAGTGCGAACGCGAAATTCTCGCTGCCGTTCTCGCAGCTCGGGCTGTGTCCGGAAGCGGCGTCGAGTCTGCTGCTGCCGCGCACGGCGGGCTATCAGCGCGCGGCGGAAAAGCTCCTGCTGGGCGAAGCGTTCGACGTGAACGAAGCGATCGGCATGGGCTTCGTCAACGGCGCGATCGATGCCGCCGGGCTCGATGCCTACGCGCTCGACAAGGCGAAGCGGCTTGCGCTGCTGCCGGCGTCGTCGCTGCGCGTGACCAAGTCGCTGATGAAAAGCGCGCAAGCCGGCGAAGTGACCGCGCGCATGGAAGACGAAGCCGGGCATTTCGCGCGGATGCTCGTCGCGCCGGAAGCGCGCGAGGCGTTTCAGGCGTTCTTCGACAAGCGCAAGCCGAACTTCAGCCAGTTCGAATGAGCCGCGTCATTCCACGTCGTATTCGACGAAGCTGTTTTCGCGCGCGAAGCTGACGAGCCGCAGGCTCGCCTGCTTCGCAATCGCGATGGCGAGCGAGGTCGGCGCGGAGATCGTCGCGATCATTGGCACGCCGACGCGCGCCGATTTGCGCACGAGCTCGTAGCTCGCGCGGCTCGACAGGAACACGAAGCCCTGCGTCGTGTCCTCGCGCGCGAGGATCAGCTGGCCGATGAGCTTGTCGAGCGCGTTGTGGCGTCCGACATCCTCGAACGCATGGCGCACGGCGCCGGTCTCGTCGCACCACGCGGCGGCGTGCAGGCCGCCCGTGAGCTTCGTCAACCGCTGATGCGCGGGCAATTCGCGCGCGGCGCGCTCGATGGCATCGGGCGCGAGACGGTTCAAGAAGCCCGTGTCCGGCACGCGCTCGGGCTGAAGATCCAGCAAGTCGATGCTCTCGATGCCGCACACGCCGCAACCCGTGCGGCCCGCGAGCGCGCGCCGCTTGTCCTTGAGTGCCGCGAACGCCTGCTGCACGACCTGCAGATGCACTTCGGCATGCGGCAAGGCGACGCCGTCGTCGCGGAAATAGACTTCGATATCGTGGATATCGCTGCCGCGCTCGACGATGCCTTCGGTCAGCGAAAAGCCCACCGCGAAGGCTTCGAGATCGCGCGGCGTGCACATCATCACCGCGTGCGAGATGCCGTTGTACACGAGCGCGACGGGCCATTCCTGACCGACGTTATCCGCCGCGATCGCGCTCTCGCCGTGACGGTGCCGGCGCACCTGGCGCTCGACGAAGCCGGGTTGATCGTCGGTTTCGAGTTGGTTCACTTCAATGCTCCTGACCGCGCACTTCGAGTAAAGTCGGGTATGTGACTTGCTGCCTATTGTTGCTGTTCGGTTGCTGTCCGCACGCATCGAACCGCGAACAGCGGCTAGATTGCAATGGTTCCAGCCAGATCCTAGGCCCTACAATAACTTAAGCGGGCAATGCGCGCCGCGCACCCCGCGCAATCCAACGAGGCTTGTTATGGGACTCTACGACGCCGCCCGTCTCTTTGGATTCGAAGTCGAATCCTCGGACAATCTGCGCTTCATTCCGCTCGCCGTGCGTTTCAATCTCGATCGCTTCGGCATGCGCATCACGCTCGACCAATGGCAGCAGCTTCCGCACGCCGATCGCGTGCTGCTCGCGCGCTTTCCGGTCGAAGACGACGCCGAACTCGAAAAGAACTTCGATCTCGCGCTCGAAGAGATGATGAAGACGCATGCCAACGCCGCGCCCGAGCAGATCGAGCGCGATCCCGAGCCCGTCTGGGCGCATGCCGACGCCGTGCCGGAAGCCGTGATCCGGCAAAGCAGCCTGTGCGGCATCAGCGCGCCGAGCCTCGACGGCTGGGGCAAGCTCGACCGTTTCCAGCGCTATGCGCTCGCGAAACTCTCGCGCAACACGGACAAGGTCAATCACGACTTTCTGCCCGCGATGCGCGAATTCGGCCTCGCCGACTGATCCGCACACCGGGAGCAGGGCACGCAAACGTTAAGCGTGCGCTTTAGTCGGATTATTTGCGGACAAGCCCTAAATATAGGGCGAGCGGTGCCGTTATTGGGCGTTATCCATTAATCGCGGCGTGGAATGCTTTCACGCCGCGCATTCGCGTGGACGCGCTCAGGCCTTGATGCGCGTCCGACGCGCATCCAAGGATTCAGCCCGCCGCTCATGACCCGATTCCTCTCCAGAGGTTTGCTCGTCAACATCGCCGTCGTTCTGGCCGCGCTCGGCGCGAATGCGTTCGTCGCGTGCGAACGCATCGGCGGATTGCGCGACAGCGACGCCCGCACGTTGCGCTCGATGAGCCTCCTGCGCGATCTCGCGGCGTATCGCGGCTCGCTCGGCGAATCGCTCACGCAACTGAGCCGTTTCGAAGCGACCGGCATCGCCGACACCGAAGCGCGCCATCAGGAGCGCGTCGCGCATCTCGATGCGCTCGAAAGCGGCCTGCGCGCGCAATTCGCGATGGAGCCCGGCCTGAGCGCCGCCTTCGATGCGCTCGCCGCACGCGCCGCCGTGATGCGCCGTGACGCCGATCAGGCGTTCGAGAAAGCGAAGCACGCCCGCCCCGACGACTCCCGCGCCTGGGCCGATGCCGCGTTCGTCACGCTGGGCGAAGATCAGCAGGCCGTCGACGAAGAAATCGCCGCCATGCGCACGCGCATCGACAACGCGACGATCAGCGCGCTCGATGAGTCCGCGCAGGCGTCGAGCGGCACCATGCTGCTGCTCGTCTTCACGATGCTCGCGGGCAGCGGCGTGCTCATCTATCTGTTTGCGAGCCACGAGCGCCAGTCGCGCGAAAAGCTCGGCGTCGTGCGCGCGAGGCAGCGCAGCAACGAACGCTTTCGCGGCATGTTCGAGGCGCATCCCGTGCCGATGTGGATCGTCGATCGCGAAACGATGCGCTTCATCGCCGTGAATCCGGCCGCGATCGCACGCTTCGGCTTCAACGAGCCGGAGTTCATGAACATGACGCTGCGCGATCTGCACCACGCCGACGACTTCGACAGCTTCGCCGCGCGGCTCGCGCGCAGCGGCCGCGAAACGGGCGACGGGCCGATGTCGGCGATCTCCGGACAAGGCCCGGCGGGCGTGTGGCGCTATCGCTGCAAGGACGGCTCGATCGTCAGCGCCGATGTGTCGCATCACGCGCTCGCCTATTCGAACCGGCCCGGCATCTTCATGCTGGCCAACGACGTCACGGATCGCATCAACGCGGAAGCCGAGGCGCGCCGCTCGAACGAGATGCTCGAAGCGGTCATCGACAATATTCCGCAGCGCGTGTTCTGGAAAGACCGCGAGTTGCGCTATCTCGGCTGCAACAACGCGTTCGCGCGCGACGCGGGTCTTGCGTACAACGAGCAGGTCATCGGCAAGACGGATTACGAACTGCCGTGGAGCGCGCTCGCGGATGTCGTGCGCGCCGACGACGAAGAAGTCATCGTCACGACGGTGCCGAAGATGCATCACGAGCGCGACATCGTGATGGGCGACGAGTTGCGCACCGTGGTCTCCAGCAAGCTGCCGCTGCTCGATGGCGAAGGCCAGACGATCGGCATACTCGGCTCGTATCACGACGTCACCGATCACAAGCGCGCCGAGCTCGCGCTGCGCCTGCAAAGCCGTGCGCTCGACGCGAGCGTGAACGCGATCCTGATTACGGGCGTGGTCGACGGCGCGAACGTGATCGAGTACGCGAATCCGGCGTTCAAGCGCATCACCGGTTATGACCCGAGCGAGGTCATCGGCCACGATTGCCGCTTCCTGCACGGACCGGACGGCGATCAGGACGGGCTCACCGCAATTCGCCGCGCGCTCGCCGTCAACACCGAGGCGAGCGTCGTGGTGCGCAACTATCGCAAGGACGGCGCGCTTTTCTGGAATCAGCTTTTCGTCGCGCCCGTGCCGAACGCGCAGGGATTGACCACGCATCACATCGGCATCATCAACGACGTGACCGACCTGATGCGCTATCAGGAAGAGCTCGAATATCAGGCGAATTACGACACGCTCACGCGCCTGCCGAACCGCAATCTGCTGCGCGACCGGCTGCAGCATGCGATCGAGACGGCGCGGCGGCGCGAGACGAAGATCGCCGTCGTGTTCATGGATCTCGACGGCTTCAAGAACGTGAACGACAGCCTCGGCCACAGCGTCGGCGACCGGCTGCTCGCGGTGATCGCGGATCGGCTCGCACGCTCGGCGCGGTCGAGCGATACCGTGGCGCGTCACGGCGGCGACGAGTTCGTGGTCGTGCTGCCCGATCTCACCGACGAAGCCGGCCTGATCGCGTGGATGGAGCGCACGCGCGCGGCGATCTCCGAACCGGTCTGGCTCGACGACACCGAGCTGTACGTGGGCTGCAGCATGGGCGCGAGTCTCTTCCCGCAAGACGGCGACGATGCCGAAACCGTCATGAAGAAGGCCGATCTCGCGATGTACCGCGCGAAAGACATGGGCCGCAATACGTACCAGTTCTATCAGCCGGAGATGAACGCGAGCGTCGGCGCGCGCATGAATCTCGAACGCCGCCTGCGCCGCGCGCTGCGCGACGGCGAGTTCCTGCTGCACTATCAGCCGCAGGTGGACATGACGACGCGCGCGATCGTCGGCATCGAGGCGCTCGTGCGCTGGCACGATCCCGAGCAGGGACTGGTCTCGCCGGCGTCGTTCATTCCGGTGGCGGAGGAGAGCGGGCTGATCGGGCCGCTGTCCGAATGGGTGCTGCGCGAGGCGTGCCGGCAGAACAAGGCGTGGCAGGATGCGGGACTGCCGCCGGCGCGGGTTTCGGTGAATCTGTCGGCGCGGCATTTTCAGCAGCGCAACATTGCGCGGCTCGTGACGTCCGTGCTCGAAGAGACCGGCCTCGCGCCGCGCTATCTCGAACTCGAACTCACCGAAAGCGCGATCATGCGCAACGCCGAGGAAGCCATCACGATGCTTTCGGAGCTATCGGCGCTGGGTATCGGCATTGCCATCGACGACTTCGGCACGGGCTATTCGAGCCTTTCGTATCTGAAGCGCTTTCCGGTGCATCGGCTGAAGATCGACCGCTCGTTCGTCGCGGATATCGGCGCGTCGAGCGACGACGAAACCATCACGTCGGCGATCATCGCGCTCGCGCATTCGCTGGAATTGCAGGTGATCGCGGAAGGCGTGGAAACGCACGCGCAGCACGACTTCCTGCGCGAGCGCGATTGCGACGAGATGCAAGGCTATCTGTTCTCGCGCCCGATGCCGCACGAGGCGATTCCCGGCCTGCTACAGCAAGGCGTACTGCCTCACTGAGTCTCTTCAGTCGAGCGACGGCAGCACGCGCGGACGGCGGTCGCGGTCGGTCGCGACGTAGGTGAGCGTGGCTTCCGTCACCTTGACGACTTCTTCGGCGAGGCTCATGCGCTGCGCATACACCTCGACCGATACCGTCACGGACGTGTTGCCGGTCTTCACGATATCGGCGTAAAAGCTCAGCAGATCGCCGACGAACACCGGATGTTTGAACAGAAACGAATTCACCGCGACGGTCGCGACGCGGCCATTCGCGCGGCGGCTCGCCGGAATGGCGCCGGCGATATCCACTTGCGCCATGATCCAGCCGCCGAAGACGTCGCCGTGGACGTTGGCGTCGCTGGGTTGGGGCACGACGCGCAGCGCGACGTGCTTGTCGGGAAGTGTCGATGGTTCGGCCATGAAGAGAGTCCGGTTTGCGCGGCATGGGCCGAGGCTCGCGGCGCCAAGCGGCCCCTTGAAGCTTCTGCGACAATGCCTATTTATGAAGAGGCCCGCGGGCGCGAGGCAATGACCTCGAAAGCGCCAGGGGCTTCCAGTAAATTGTACGGGAAAGCATGTGGCCGACGTGCTCCCGCTTCGACTATAAGCGTCCCCGACGCCGCGCCCCCACGCGACGCGCTCACACAATACGACTCATGCGCCGCTATTCCAACAGCGAGCCCGGGCCCATGCCCCAGGGCCCGCGCAACGACTGGCAGACGATCCGCTCGCTGCTGCCTTATCTCACCACGTACAAATGGCGCGTCGCGTTCGCGCTGACCTGCCTGATCGGCGCGAAGGTCGCGAATCTCGGCGTGCCGATCGTGATGAAGCATATCGTCGATGGTCTCGCCTCCGTGCAGCATCTCACCGCGCTCGGGCGCGCGAACGATGCGCCGGGCATCGTCCTCATCGGCGGTATCGGGCTGCTGGTGGTCGCGTATGCGGGCGTGCGGCTGTCGACTTCGCTCTTTACCGAGCTGCGCGAACTGCTCTTCGCCAAAGTCACCGAAAGCGCCGTGCGGCAACTCGCGCTGCAGGTGTTTCGCCATCTGCATTCGCTGTCGCTGCGTTTTCATCTGGAGCGGCAGACGGGCGGCATGTCGCGCGATATCGAACGCGGCACGCGCGGCATTCAGCAACTCGTCTCGTATTCGCTGTACAGCATCTTGCCGACGCTCGTCGAAGTCGGGCTCGTGCTCGCGTTCTTCGTGACGAAATACGAGGCGTACTACGCCATCGTCACGTTCGTTGCGCTCGTGACGTACATCGTGTTCACGGTGAAAGTGACCGAGTGGCGCACGCACTTTCGCCGCACGATGAACGATCTCGATTCGAAGGCAAACTCGCGCGCGATCGATTCGCTGCTCAACTACGAGACCGTGAAGTACTTCGGCAACGAAGCGTGGGAAGCGCGCCGTTACGATGAAAACCTGCAGCGTTATCGCACGGCGGCGATCAAGTCGCAGCGCTCGCTGTCGATGCTGAATTTCGGGCAGCAGACGATCATCGGCCTCGGGCTCGTGTTCATTCTGTGGCGCGCGACGCAGGGCGTGATGGCGGGGCGGCTCACGCTCGGCGATCTCGTGCTCATCAACACGTTCATGCTGCAGCTTTATATCCCGCTGAATTTTTTAGGCGTGGTGTATCGCGAACTGAAGCAGGCGCTGACCGACATGGATCGCATGTTCACGCTGCTATCCGCGGGCCGCGAAGTGCCCGATGCGCCGAACGCGCCGCCGCTCGCCGTGCGTGGCGGCGAAGTGCGTTTCGAGAACGTGAGCTTCGCGTATGAGAAGGCGCGGCAGATTCTGCATGGCGTCGATTTCACGATTCCGGCCGGTACGACGACCGCGGTGGTCGGACACAGCGGTTCCGGCAAATCGACGCTCGGCCGCCTGCTTTTTCGCTTCTACGATCTCGATCGCGCGCAGGGCGGAAGCATCACGATCGACGGGCAGGATATTCGCGACGTGACGCAGGATTCGTTGCGCACGGCAATCGGCATCGTGCCGCAGGACACGGTGCTCTTCAACGATTCGATCTACTACAACATCGCGTACGGACGGCCGTCGGCGAGCCGCGAGGAAGTCATTGCGGCGGCGCGCGCGGCGCATATCCACGAGTTCATCGAGGCGCTGCCGGCGGGCTACGACACGGCGGTCGGCGAACGCGGGCTGAAGCTGTCGGGCGGCGAGAAGCAGCGCGTCGCGATCGCGCGCACGCTGCTCAAGAATCCGCCCATTTTGATTTTCGACGAAGCCACGTCCGCGCTCGATTCGAAATCCGAGCGCGCGATTCAGCGCGAACTCGATTCGATCGCGCGCGAGAGGACGACGCTCATCATCGCGCACCGGCTTTCGACGGTCGTGCACGCGCAGCAGATCATCGTGATGGATCACGGACGCATCGTGGAGCGCGGCACGCACGCGGAATTGCTGAGCGCGGGCGGGTTGTTTGCGCAGATGTGGGCGTTGCAGCAGCAACGGGCGGTAGAGGCGCACAACAGTGCAGCGACCGAGCACGCGCACACTGCGGGCGTGTAGAACCGGTCGCGTGCGCTGTCTGCTTTACGGATGGTTGTTCGAATACCAGTACCGAAGCTCGAATGCCGCGCCCAACCCGATCTTTTGCTGCAAGTAATATTGCTCGCGGCTCATCAGCTCATCGGAATCGGCTGCGAAGCAGCAATTGCCGTTGATGGTCGTGTACTGTCCGACGTTCATGCCGAGCATCGTGAAAGGATACAGGCCGTTCAGGAAGAAATACCAGTTCGCGGCGTCCTCCTTAGTCATGGTTGGCGAGGAGCTGGCCATCGAGCCGACGTGATCCTGCATATGAAGCCAGATCGGGCCGCCGTCGTTCGCGTGATAGGAATTGAACGGATGCACACCTGCTCGCACGGCGTTGAAGAAGGTTTTGAGGTGGCTCTCCAGCAAGGTTTTGTCTGAAGCAGTCACGTTGTAGGGCAACACCTGAAAACCGGGCGACCAGACAAACGCGCGATTGGGCGCCACGCTCGACAGATCCTTGATGTGCTCGATCATGAAGGCCTCGTAGCCTTGTTCGACAGCGGGATCGGTGAACAAGTCGAGCAGGCTTTCCTGAGAGACATACCAGTGATAGAGCACCTTCGGGTTGTTCGATTTGCTCACATAGTCCTGAAAGGCCTGTGCGACCTTCAGCGAGCGCTGCAGCATGTTCGTGCGGAAGTTCGGATCTTTGATGCCCTCGCGATACGTGATCCACGAATCGCCCGCACCCGCAGGCTTCGCGCCGTTCAGATCGATCGTTCCGACGAAGACGTTATCGAAATTGCATGGCCCGTTGCCGCCCGGAAAGTAAGGCAGCAACGCGTTGAGCCTATCGGTTAGCAGAACGTCATTGGCCGTCGGCGTGGTTTCCAGCGGCGAAGCGTTCGGATCGGCGGACGCGACATCGGTCAGCACGAGGTTCTGAATCAGGCCCGGATTGGCGGGATTGCGATGCTCCGAGCAAACGTAGTTCATCTTCGAGACCAGATCGCTCGTTGAAGTGCTCCATGTTGATACCTGGATCATCAGACTCTTGGGCTGTCCTCCGGTCGTGGCCGACGCGGCGGAAGCGTTGCCCGAGCAAACGGAAACAAGCATCGCGGCGAGCGCCACGATGCGTAATGTTTTGACGATGCGCATTTGATTTGATTCGCCTTGTATGGATTGGTCTGCGGCGAACGAGCAATGAATGCGGGGCCTGTTCGCTGCATCGGCCAATCTATCGAGAACGGACAAATCAGATAACCAGAAAACTCCCATCCATATTGGTTCGCCGACAATATGTCGCGCAGCCCATGAGCGACTGCCTCACTCCATCGCGTGCGCCCCGCCGATCGCGACGCCATCGTGCGCATGCGACGAAGTCGACGACCAGCGCAGCCACTGCCCGCGCAGCACGAACAAGGCGCCGAACGCGCAGGTCGCGAGCACGCCGAAAGTGGCGAAGCCCATCTGATAGCTGCCGGTGCTTTCCTTGGCGATGCCCATGATCACCGGCAGATAGAACCCGCCGATCCCGCCCGCCGCACCGACGATCCCCGACAGCAGCCCCGTCTTGCCCTTCCAGCGATGCGGCACGAGCTGGAACGTCGAACCGTTGCCCAGCCCGAACGCGATATACAGGCAAACGAGGATCGCGAGACCGCCCGCAACCGGCGGCATGAAGATCGCGAACGCGAAGTCGCCGGCGGCAATCGCGGCGAGCAGCACGAGCAGCGCGCGCACGCCCGTCACGCGATCCGCGACATAGCCGCCGAACGGCCGCACGATCGCGCCGAGAAACGCGAGCAGCGACATGAAGAGGCCGGCTTCGAGCTTCGGCATCTGATACAGCGACGTGAGCAGGAGCGTCACATACGACGACATCCCCACGAACCCGCCGAACGTGATGCTGTAGATGAGCATGACGACCCACGTATCGCGTTCGCGCAGCACCGACCGGTAGCGCCGCGGCAGCACCGCGATGGCGATCAGCGCGCCAATCACAGGCAACAGCAGCACGCCGGCCCTGCCGCCGCCGAACACGCCGCCGTGCACCGCGAGCACGAGCACGATCAGGCTGAAAAGCGTCACCGCGAAGCTGGACAGCGCGCGCATCGTGCTGCCGGTTTTCTCGCCCGCATCCGCCGCCCACGCGTAGAGCGCGACCGCCGTGATCGCGAGCAGCGGCAAGGCGGCGGCGGTCGACATCCGCCAGCCGAAGGCATCGGCGAGATGCGGGAACAGGAAGCCGTCGAGCACCGCGCCGATATTGCCTGCGGCGGCGAGACCGAGCACAAGTCCTTGCACCTTCGGCGGATAGTTGCTGCCGGCCATCGGCAGCGCAACGGCGAAGCTCGCGCCGCCCATGCCGAGAAACACGCCGAGCACGAGCAGAAGCGAATACGACGGCGCGCCGGACATGAGCGGCAGCACGATCGATGGAATCGACGACAGCGCGACGCCCATCAGCGCGACGCGCCGTCCGTCGGCGGATTGATAGAGATTGCCGAGCGTCACGCGCAGGATCGCCGCGGCGAGCACCGGCACCGCGACCAGAAAGCCCTGTTGCGCGGCGGACATCGTCACGTCGCGGCCGATGAACGGCGCGAGCGGTCCGTACAACACCCAGACGGTGAAGCCCGTGTCGAAGTAAAGGAAGCAGGCGAGCAGCGAGCGCCAGTTGCCGCTCTTGAGCGATGCGATCAGATTGGACATTGCATGTACCGTGAATGCGCGCGCTGCCGAACCGGCACGCGACGGCCCTGAAAATTGCAAGCATCATGCCAATGGAATGCCCATTCGAGCGATGCGACATGTCGCGCCAGCGCTGACGCGGCACGCGAGCGAAAGCCCGGGCGGAGTCGTCCGGACACGAGAGCACCGCGCGTGTGCGTCGCCGCCTGGCGTTGGTGCGCCGCGCCTTCGCACGGTTCATGCGCCCGCTAGAATGTGCGGTCTTGGTCCTCACGCGCGCATCGACATGGAACTCAAATGGCTGGAAGACTTCGTCTCGCTTGCGGAGACGCGCAGCTTTAGCCGCTCCGCCGAACTGAGGCACATCACGCAGCCCGCATTCTCGCGACGCATCCAGGCGCTGGAAGCGTGGCTCGGCACGGAGCTCATCGACCGTTCCGTGTATCCGACGCGCCTCACGCAAGCCGGCAACGTGTTCTACGAACAGGCGCTCGCGATGCTCTCGCAGTTCCACGAGGCGCGCACGCTGCTGCGCGGGCAGGGCGGCGTGCCGTCGGCGACCATCGAATTCGCCGTGCCGCACACGCTTTCGCTCACGTACTTTCCGCGCTGGCTCGAACACATCGAGGCGCGGCTCGGGCGCATCCGCACGCGGTTGCGCGCGCTGAACGTGCACGATGCGGTGCTGTCGCTCGTCGAAGGCGGCTGCGATCTCGTGATGGGCTATCACCATCCGAGTCATCCGGTCGCACTCGATCCCGCGCGCTACGACATGCTCACGCTCGGCGCGGAGCCGATCAGCCCGTTCTCGGCGGTCACGAAAGGCGGCCGCGCGCGCTTCACGCTGCCCGCGACGGCCGAGTCGCCGGCGCCGTATCTGTCGTACACGCCGAACGCGTATCTCGGGCGCATGACGGAAGTGATCATCGCGACCGCGCCCGCGCGGCTCTATCTCGACAAGGTCTATGAAACCGATATGGCCGAAGGACTGAAAGCGATGGCGCTCGCGGGCCACGGCGTCGCGTTTCTGCCGCACAGCGCGGTCGAGGACGCGGTGGAAGAGGGGCGGCTCGTGCGCCTCGATCGCGGCACGCGCGGCACGCCCGCCGGCCAGTTCACGCTGACCATGGAAATCCGGCTTTATCGGGACAAGCTCGCCGCCGCCGGCGAGGAGCCACGTCAGGCGTTGATGCGCGCGCTCTGGGATGCCGTCGGCGAGGAATTGCAGAAGGAATCCGCGGAAAAGCCCGCCGCGTAAGGCGCTCCGACGTTATGCACAAAATGCATGATGGGATGACCAAACGGCATTGGATTTGGAAACGCCGTTTTTCGACAATGAGCGCATTCCTTCACCGCTGGAGCCTCAATGTCTGCCTCGAAGCAACCTGTGCAAGCGCCGGACGCAAAACACGCCATTCCGTCGTATCTCCATGCCGACGATCTCGGACCGTGGGGAAACTATCTGCAGCAGGTCGACCGCGTCGCCCCGTATCTCGGTTCGCTCTCCCGCTGGCTCGAAACGCTCAAGCGCCCGAAGCGCATTCTCGTCGTCGATTGCCCCATCGAACTCGATAACGGCACCGTCGCGCACTTCGAAGGCTATCGCGTGCAGCACAACACGTCGCGCGGTCCCGGCAAGGGCGGCGTGCGTTACCACCAGGATGTGACGCTCTCCGAAGTGATGGCGCTGTCCGCGTGGATGTCGGTGAAGAACGCGGCCGTGAACGTGCCGTACGGCGGTGCGAAGGGCGGCATCCGCGTCGATCCGCGCACGCTGTCGCGTGGCGAACTCGAACGCGTGACGCGTCGTTATACGAGCGAGATCGGCATCATCATCGGGCCGAACACGGACATTCCCGCGCCGGACGTGAACACGAACGAGCAGATCATGGCGTGGATGATGGACACGTACTCCATGAACCAGGGCCAGACGGCGACGGGCGTCGTGACCGGCAAGCCGATCTCGCTCGGCGGTTCGCTCGGCCGCAAGGAAGCGACGGGGCGTGGCGTGTTCGTCGTCGGCACGGAAGCGGCGCGGCGCATCGGCATGGAAATCGAAGGCGCACGCATCGCGGTGCAGGGCTTCGGCAACGTCGGCGGCATCGCGGCGAAGCTGTTCCAGGAAGCGGGCGCGAAGGTGATCGCCGTGCAGGATCACACGGGCACGATTCATAACTCGAAGGGCCTCGATACCATCGCGCTGCTCGATCACGTTGCGAAGAACGGCGGCGTGGGCGGTTTCGCGGGCGCGGACCCGGTGCAGGCGGAAGAATTCTGGATGATCGAAAGCGACATCCTGATTCCGGCGGCGCTGGAAAATCAGATCACCGAGAAGAACGCGGCGAAGATTCGCACGAAGATCGTCGTGGAGGGCGCGAACGGCCCGACCACGACCGCGGCGGACGACATCCTCACCGACAAGGGCATCCTCGTCATTCCCGACGTGATCGCGAATGCGGGCGGCGTGACCGTGTCGTACTTCGAGTGGGTGCAGGATTTCTCCAGCTTCTTCTGGACCGAGGACGAGATCAACCAGCGTCTCGAGCGCGTGATGCGCGAAGCGTTCGCCGGCGTGTGGCAGGTCGCGAGCGAGCACCAGGTGTCGGTGCGCACGGCGGCGTTCATCGTCGCGTGTACGCGGATCCTGCAGGCGCGCGAAATGCGCGGTCTGTATCCCTGATCCGATGCGCTTCGAAGCGTGTCCGGCGAGCAGCTCGCGGCAAGCGGGCTGCGATCGCGCCCTTTAAAAATGCGGGCGGTATTCCCACGGGAATGCCGCCCGCATTTGCATTAAAACTACAGGTCGGCGGCCTAGCTGTATTCGGTCAAGCATCTGCGTTAAAACGCCAGTAATATGCGCGCTCGCAGCGGGTTGCACCGACCGTCTCGCAAATAAGACGACGTGGGTTAACAATCATTCTTTCAGAATAATTACCCTGCTAAACTTGCCCCGTTTTTTGCCACAGGAGATCGAACAATGAAGATTAAAAAGGCTGCGCTGCTCGTCGCCGCGCTCGGGTTCATCGCAACGAGCGCTTACGCTCAGGACGCCGGCACGCTCAAGAAGATCAAGGACACGGGTGTGATCTCGCTGGGGCATCGCGAATCGTCCATTCCGTTTTCCTACTATGACGACAAGCAGAACGTCGTCGGCTATTCGCACGAGTTCGCGCTGAAAGTCGTGGAAGCGGTCAAGCAGAAGCTCGGCATGCAGGACCTGAAGGTGAAGCTCACGCCGATCACCTCGCAGAACCGCATTCCGCTCGTGCAGAACGGCACCGTGGATATCGAGTGCGGCTCGACCACGAACAACGCCGAGCGCCAGCAGCAGGTTTCCTTCTCGAACACGATCTTCGTCATCGGCACGCGCCTCATGACCAAGAAGGATTCCGGCGTGAAGGACTGGGCCGACCTGAAGGGCAAGACCGTCGTGACGACCGCCGGCACCACGTCCGAGCGCCTGCTTCGCAAGATGAATCAGGACAAGAACATGGGCATGAACATCATCAGCGCGAAGGATCACGGCGAATCGTTCCTGACGCTGTCGACCGGCCGCGCCGTCGCGTTCATGATGGACGACGCCTTGCTCGCCGGCGAGCGCGCCAAGTCGAACAACCCGAACGATTTCGTGATCGTCGGCGCGCCGCAATCGCATGAAGCGTACGGCTGCATGATCCGCAAGAACGATCCGGAATTCAAGAAGGTCGTCGACGACGCGATCGCCAAGGTCGAAACGTCGGGCGAAGCGGACAAGATCTACAAGAAGTGGTTCGAAAGCCCGATCCCGCCGAAGGGTCTCAACCTCAACTTCCCTGAAAGTGACGACATGAAGGCTCTCTACAAGAGCCCGAATGACAAGGCAATCGACTAACCGGTTCGGTAATCGAACAGACGAAACGGAAGGAGCTTGCTTCTTCCGTTTCTTTTTGGAGTGAGTCCATGTCTTATCACTGGAACTGGGGCGTACTGCTGAGTCCGGTTTCGACCGGCGAGCCCACCACTTATCTCGGCTGGCTGATCTCCGGCTTCTGGGTGACGATTACCGTGTCGCTCGCGGCGTGGGTGATCGCGCTCGTGGTCGGCTCGTTGTTCGGCATCTTGCGCACGGTCCCGAATCGCACGCTGGCAGGCATCGGCACCGTCTACGTCGCGATCTTCCGTAACATTCCGCTGATCGTGCAGTTCTTCGTCTGGTATCTCGTGATACCGGAACTGCTGCCCGTCTCGTGGGGCAACTGGTTCAAGCAACTGCCGCCTTCCGCGCAGTTCTTTTCGTCGTCGATCATCTGTCTCGGGCTCTTCACCGGCGCGCGCGTGTGCGAACAGGTGCGCTCGGGCATCAACGCGCTGCCGCGCGGACAGCGCAACGCGGGCCTCGCGATGGGCTTCACGCAATGGCAGACGTATCGCTATGTGCTGATGCCGGTCGCGTACCGCATCATCGTGCCGCCGCTCACGTCGGAATTCCTCAACGTGTTCAAGAACTCGGCGGTGGCATCGACCATCGGTCTGCTCGATCTGTCCGCGCAGGCGCGCCAGCTCGTGGACTACACGGCGCAGACGTATGAGTCGTTCATCGCGGTGACGATCGCCTACATGATCATCAACCTCGTCGTGATGCAGCTCATGCGCTGGGTCGAGGCGAAGACGCGGCTGCCTGGCTACATCGGAGGCAAGTAATGCATCAGTTCAACTGGAGTGACATTCTCACGCAGTGGCCCACGCTGATGACGGGCGCCAAGATCACGCTGCAGATCACCGTGCTCGCCATCGTGGTCGGCATCATCTGGGGAACGGTGCTCGCGCTTTTCCGGCTGTCGGGCGTGAAGCCGCTGCAATGGTTCGCGAGCGCGTATGTCACACTGTTCCGCTCGATCCCGCTCGTGATGGTCCTGCTGTGGTTCTTCCTGATCGTGCCGCAGCTGCTGCAGAACGTGCTCGGGCTCTCGGCGGATATCGACATCCGTCTCGCCTCGGCGATGGTCGCGTTCTCGCTGTTCGAAGCCGCGTACTATTCGGAAATCATCCGCGCCGGCATTCAGGCGGTGCCGCGCGGCCAGGTGAACGCGGCGTTCGCGCTCGGCATGACCTACGGCCAGGCGATGAAGCTCGTCGTGCTGCCGCAGGCGTTCCGCGCGATGGTGCCGCTTCTGCTCACGCAGGCCATCGTCTTGTTCCAGGATACGTCGCTCGTGTACGTCATCAGTCTCGCGGACTTCTTCCGCACGGCGACGAACATCGGGGACCGCGACGGCACATCCGTCGAGATGATCCTGTTCGCGGGCGCGTGCTATTTCGTGATCTGCGTGGTGGCGTCGGCCCTCGTCAAAAGTCTTCAGAAAAAGGTCGCAAGATGATCTCTATCAAGAATGTTTCCAAGTGGTACGGGCAGTTTCAGGTGCTGACGGACTGCACGACCGAAGTGAAGAAGGGCGAGGTCGTCGTGGTGTGCGGCCCGTCGGGTTCGGGCAAGTCGACGCTCATCAAGACCGTGAACGGCCTGGAGCCGTTCCAGAAGGGCGAGATCACGATCAACGGCCAGTCGCTCACCGACAAGAAGACGAATCTGTCGAAGCTGCGTTCGAAGGTCGGCATGGTGTTTCAGCACTTCGAGCTGTTTCCGCATCTGACGATCACGCAGAACCTGACGCTCGCGCAGGTCAAGGTGCTCGGCCGTTCGAACGACGAAGCCGCGCAAAAGGGCATGAAGCTGCTCGATCGCGTCGGCCTGCGCGCGCATGCGGACAAGTTTCCGGGCCAGCTTTCGGGCGGTCAGCAGCAGCGCGTGGCGATTGCGCGCGCGCTGTCGATGGACCCGATCGCGATGCTCTTCGACGAACCCACGTCCGCGCTCGATCCCGAAATGATCAACGAAGTGCTCGACGTGATGGTCGAACTCGCACAGGAAGGCATGACCATGATGTGCGTGACGCACGAAATGGGCTTTGCGAAGAAAGTGGCGAACCGCGTGATCTTCATGGACCGCGGGTTGATCGTGGAGGACGATCAGAAGGAAGCGTTCTTCGCAAATCCGAAGTCCGACCGGGCGAAGGATTTTCTGGCGAAAATCCTGCACTGATCTCGTTGCAGGAAAAAACGGCGCTTCAAGAAATGAAGCGCCGTTTTTTTATTCAATACCGAGTTCGCTTTCCACCGCCGCCGTCGAGCGGATTTCGTCGATCTTCAACGCCGAACCGACGCACGCCTTCGCAAGCGGCACCGCGGCCTTCTTCGCGACTTCCTCCGGCACCGGAATGTTCACCGAACGCGCAAGATCGCCGCCCTGGAACATGGCGAGATCGCCGGGCGCGAAGCGTGTCCAGACTTCATTGTCGGTGAGCGGCGACGTGGCGATCACCGCGACGCGGTCTTCCGGCGTCGTGTACTTGGCGAAGTCGATCGACATGTCCGCGTCGATCAGATGCGCCGTCGAGAACGGCCAGCTCCGCACCAGATAGTACAAATGCGTCGAGCAGTGCGAGAAGAGCGCCTGCCCGTTCGACATCAGGAAGTTGAACACGCCGTGTTGCGTGATGCCGCGCGTGAGCTCGGCGAGCGCGTCGAAGAGTTCTTCGAGCGGCGGCTGCGAGCAGGGAAACGCGCGGCGCAAGCCTTGCAGCAGCGCGCAGAACGCAAGTTCGCTGTCCGTCGTGCCGACCGGCTGATACACGCCCGTGAGTTCCGGCGCATGGCCGACGAGATCGCCGTTGTGCGCGAAGATCCAGTGCCGTCCCCACAGCTCGCGCATGAACGGATGGCAGTTTTCGAGCAGGATGTGCCCCTGCGTCGCCTTGCGGATATGCGCGATCGTGTTCTTCGATTTGATCGGATAGCGCTTCACCATGTCCGCGAGCGGCGAACTGGCGGACGACTGATGATCGATGAAAAGCCGGCAGGCCTTGTCCTCGAAAAACGCGATGCCCCAACCGTCCGCGTGATGATCCGTCACCCCGCCGCGCGCCGCGAAACCGGTGAACGAGAAGGTCACGTCCGTGGGTTCGGCGCAGTTCATTCCAAGAAGTTGGCACATGATGCTGGGGCGGGCGGCTAATGGAGCGGCTCAGGGCCTGGTTGTTACAATACGTCCGACAAGCATATCACCGAGGTCAGTGCGAAAAAATCGCGCGAGCGCTCCCAGGCGGGCGCGTTGTGGATTTTCCACGGCGATTTTTCCCATTCTTCGCGTGGACTTGCGCCATTCCAACGTCTCCCGTCATTTCGCCATGTCCGCTACCTCTTCCTCGCCTCAATCGCTCACGATCGCGCGCCCCGACGACTGGCACCTGCATGTGCGCGACGGCGCGACCCTCGCGGCGGTGCTCCCGCACACGGCACGCCAGTTCGGCCGCGCAATCATCATGCCGAACCTGAAGCCGCCCGTGACGACCACCGAGCTGGCATCGGCGTATCGCGGCCGCATTCTCGCGGCGCTGCCCGCGGGTGCGCGCTTCGAGCCGCTGATGACGCTCTATCTCACCGACAACACGCCGCCCGACGAAATCCGCCGCGCGAAGGAAAGCGGCTTCGTGCACGGCGTGAAGCTCTATCCGGCGGGCGCCACGACCAATTCCGACGCGGGCGTGACGGATCTTCTCGGCAAGTGCGCGAAAACGCTCGAAGCGATGCAGGAAGTGGGCATGCCCTTGCTCACGCACGGCGAAGTGACGGATGGCGACATCGACGTGTTCGATCGCGAAAAGGTGTTCATCGATCGCGTGATGACGCCGCTGCGCCGCGATTTTCCGGCGCTGAAGGTCGTGTTCGAACACATCACGACGAAGGATGCCGCGGACTACGTGCGCGAGGCCGATGGCCCGATCGGTGCGACGATCACCGCGCATCATCTGCTCTATAACCGCAACATCATGCTGGTCGGCGGCATGCGGCCGCATTACTACTGCCTGCCGGTGCTCAAGCGCGAGACGCATCGCGTGGCGCTCGTCGAAGCCGCAACGTCGGGCAATCCGCGTTACTTCCTCGGCACCGACAGCGCGCCGCATCCGAAGGGCCTGAAGGAGCACGCGTGCGGCTGCGCGGGCTGCTATACGGCGCTGCACGCGCTCGAACTCTACGCGGAAGCGTTCGACCAGGCCGGCGCGCTCGACAAGCTCGAAGGCTTCGCGAGCTTCCACGGCGCGGACTTCTACGGCCTGCCGCGCAGCGCGGAAAAGGTGACGCTGGACCGCGCCGCGTGGACGCTGCCCGCCGAATTCAACGCCGGCGACGCGACGATCGTCCCGTTGCGCGGCGGCGAGTCGATCGGCTGGCGTTTCTCCGACGCGCATTGATACGACGCACGTGAGCGCGGGTTTCGCCGATATCGACTGGGCGCGGCCCTGGCTCGCGCCGATCGAGACGCGCGGCAGGCGCTGGCAGGCGGCTGCACTCACGGGTTACAGCGGCTATCTCGCGACGCTGAACGAAGACGCGTCCGCCGCCGGGTTGCTCACAGGCCGTGGCCAGCCGCTTGCGTTCATCGCGCAGGAAGAACTGCCCGCGGGCGCTTCCTACGAAGGTCACATCGCGCAGAGCGGCCGCGTGCCGACGCGCCACAATCTCCACGATTTCTTCAACGGTTCGATGTGGTTCGCGTATCCGCGCATCAAGGCGGCGCTCAACGCGCGCCAGGCGGAACAGATCGACGAGCACGGCATCGGGCCGACACGCGGCGGCGTACGCGACGCGCTCACGCTCTTCGATGAAAACGCGGTGCTCTTCGCCTGCGCCGATGCATCGCTTGGACGTGCGCTGCGCGGCTTCGACTGGCGCACGCTGTTCATCGACGAACGCGCCGCGTGGGGCGTGCGCTGCGAGGCGCGCATCTTCGGCCATGCGCTGCTCGAAAAGCTCGTCGCGCCGTACAAGGCGTGCACCGGCCACGCCTGGATCGTCGACGTTCCCGCGGAATATTTCACGCTCGACGATGCCGGCCGCCGCGCGCTCATCGACGAGCGCATCGCGCACGGCATTCTCGCCGAGCCGCTCGAGAGCCGTGCCTTCGCGCCGCTGCCGGTTCTGGGCGTGCCGGGCTGGTGGGCGGCGAACGCGTCGCCCGGTTTTTATGACGACGTGTCCGTGTTCCGCCCGGGCCGGCGCAACCGCTGATGGTAAAATCGAAGACGCAAAGCAGGCCAGGCAATCGCGGCTTCGGCGTTTCGGCGCAGAGGGCGAGGAAAGTCCGGACTCCACAGGGCAGGGTGATGGCTAACGGCCATCCGTGGCGACACGCGGAACAGGGCAACAGAAAGCAAACCGCCGATGGCTTCGGGCGCAAGTCCGGAGATCAGGTAAGGGTGAAACGGTGCGGTAAGAGCGCACCGCGGACGTCGCGAGACGTTCCGGCACGGTAACCTCCACCCGGAGCAATTCCAAATAGGCAGGCGCGCATCCTCGCGATGCAGGACGGGGCCCCCGTTTCGTCTGCGGGTAGGAAGCTTGAGCGCGTCAGCAATGGCGCGCCTAGAGGAATGATTGCCACGCGCGTCCGGCTTCGGCCGGCGCGTGCACAAAATCCGGCTTATCGGCCCGCTTTGTCGTCATTCAAAAAGAAAGAGCCGGCGTCTCGCGACGCCGGCTCTTTTCGTTTCCCGCGTGCTTCGAGCGTTACGCTTCGACGATCTCGAACGAATGCGTGAGCTCCGCCGATTTCGCCAGCATGATCGACGCCGAGCAGTACTTGTCGTGCGACAGGTTGATCGCGCGTTCGACCGTCGCCGGATTCAGGTTCTTGCCCGTCACCGTGAAATGGAAGTGGATCTTCGTGAAGACTTTCGGATCTTCGCTCGCGCGGTCCGCTTTGAGCGTCACGGAGCAGCCCTGGATTTCCTGACGGCTCTTCTTGAGGATCATCACGACGTCGTAGGCGGTGCAGCCGCCGGTGCCGAGCAGCACCATTTCCATCGGGCGGGGTGCGAGATTGCGACCGCCGCCTTCAGGCGCGCCGTCCATGTTCACGAGATGGCCGCTTCCCGTTTCGGCGGCGAAGGCCATGCCGTCTTGTCCCATCCAGCTAACTTTGCATTCCATGCTCAGGCTCCAGCTGCTCGACGCATCGTTACAGAGGCGTCCATTGTAGCGGCACATTGCGTTTGATTCTGGCGCTGCTTACGAGCAAGCACTGGTTGACGAAGCGGAAATCGACGTGGCGATTCTTTCTTCGGACGTTCGAGCGAATCCTCTAGACGTAGAAAGCTCGCGATCGGAGACTGGAGATTACGGGTAAGTATATGAATTTACGTAGAAAATAGTGTGAATCTTTGATCGAGTCGATATTTCAAATAGTGAAATTCATTTTCACCATGCAAATCTTCTTGCCTCGCAGCATGACCGTGCCTATACTCGTCTCTGTCTCCTCCACCTCCTCCTTTGGTGGATTAAGCCCGAGCCACAGCTGCCCGGGCTTTTTTTCGTCCCTACGCCGCGCGAAATCAAATCTTTGACGCGACAGCGGAAATCCCTTTATAATTCAAAGTTCTCTTCGCCCTACGCCCGCGGAGGGAGGCCTGTGAGAGCCTGCAAGCGCCGGATTCACGAATCCTGGCGTCCATATAAGCAGGGCCGAGCAGCGTTCAAATCAGTTCAAGGGCAATTCAATTTTTTGGATCGATCATGAAGACGTTTTCCGCAAAAGCCGAAGAGGTGACGCGCGAATGGTACGTGATTGACGCGACGGATAAGGTTCTCGGCCGTGTCGCCAGCGAAGTGGCACGCCGTCTTCGCGGCAAGCACAAGCCTGAATTTACTCCGCACGTCGACACCGGTGATTTCATCATCATCGTCAATGCCGGCAAGCTGAAGGTCACGGGCAACAAGACCACGGACAAGAAGTACTATCGTCACTCGGGCTACCCGGGCGGCATCTACGAAACGACGTTCGGCAAGATGCAAGAGCGCTTCCCGGGCCGTGCGCTCGAGAAGGCTGTCAAGGGCATGCTTCCGAAGGGTCCGCTCGGCTACGCGATGATCAAGAAGCTGAAGGTCTACGCCGAAGCTACGCATCCGCACTCGGCGCAACAGCCGAAGTCGCTCGAGATCTAAGGGGAGCCCACATGATCGGTAACTGGAACTACGGTACGGGCCGCCGCAAGAGCGCGGTCGCTCGTGTCTTCATCAAGTCGGGCAAGGGCGAGATCGTCGTCAACGGCAAGCCCATCGCCGACTACTTCTCGCGTGAAACGTCGCTGATGATCGTGCGTCAGCCGCTGGAACTCACGAACCACGGCACCACGTTCGACATCAAGGTCAACGTGTCGGGCGGCGGCGAAACGGGTCAGGCAGGCGCGGTTCGCCACGGCATCACCCGTGCGCTGATGGACTACGACGCAACGCTTAAGTCGCAACTGTCGAACGCTGGCTTCGTGACGCGTGACGCGCGTGAAGTGGAACGTAAGAAGGTCGGTTTCCACAAGGCACGCCGCCGGAAGCAGTTCTCGAAGCGTTAAGCGCTTGGGGCATCGCTCTGGGCTGGTCTGCCGGATCGGAGCGAAACTGCCGCAAAAGCCGCCCGCACTCTGTGCCGGCGGCTTTTTCGTTTTGGCGCGCGCTGGCTGAACGATGTCGAATTTTCATATAGCCCATTGATTCCATGGACATTCGGCACGATATTGAGATCAGCCCTACAATAGCGGTAAGAAGCTTAATTGGAGAATTCGAATGAGCGCTGTCAGCGACACCCCCACGACCGAAATGCCGATGCCGTTCGTCTTCACCGACGCGGCCGCGGACAAGGTCAAGCAATTGATCGACGAAGAAGGCAATCCGGATCTGAAGCTGCGCGTGTTCGTGCAGGGCGGCGGATGCTCGGGTTTCCAGTACGGTTTCACGTTCGACGAGGAAGTCAACGAAGACGACACCGTGATGGACAAGGCGGGCGTGCAACTGCTCGTCGATTCGATGAGCTACCAGTACCTCGTCGGCGCGGAGATCGACTATAAGGACGACCTCAACGGCGCCCAGTTCGTCATCAAGAATCCGAACGCCACGACCACCTGCGGTTGCGGTTCGTCGTTCTCGGTTTAAGCGCGCGTTTTTGGCGCAGTGGAAACCGGAGCCTCGGTGGCTCCGTTTTTCGTTTACCGCGGGTAGATCGCACCGAGCACGCGCGCGCCCGCTGCGCCCGTCACCGCGGACAGATTGCCCGGCTCGCGCGCGACGCAGCGCATCGCAAGCCACGCGAAAGCGAGCGCTTCGACCTGCTGCGGCGGCACGCCGAGCGCTTCGGTCGTCATGACGGGCACGCCCGGCACCGCATTGTCTTCGAGCGCCTGCTGAAGCATCTGCATCAGCACCGGATTTCGCGCGCCGCCGCCGCACACGTACACGGCGCGCGTGTCGGACGCGTGGCGCGCGATTTCGCGGGCGACCGTCGTCGCGGTGAGCGCGGTGAGCGTCGCCTGAACATCGGCGGGATCGAGACCCGCGAAGGCCGCGAGCTTCGTGTCCATCCAGGCCGGATTGAACAGATCGCGGCCCGTGCTCTTCGGCGGCGCGAGATCGAAAAACGGTTCGTCGAGCAAGGCGTTCAGAAGCGGCTGGCTGATCCGGCCTTGCGCCGCGAACTGTCCGCCATCGTCGTAGGCACGCTGCGTGTGACGCAAAGCCCATTCATCGATGAGCGCGTTCGCCGGCCCGCAATCGAAGCCGCGCACTTCGCCGCTTGCCGCGAGAATCGTGATGTTGCTGATGCCGCCCAGATTGCACAGAACGCGCGTCTCGTTCGGCGCGCCGAACACCGTCGCGTGAAACGCCGGCACGAGCGGCGCGCCCTGGCCGCCCGCGGCGACATCGCGGCTGCGGAAATCCGCGACCACGTCGATGCTGGTCATTTCCGCGAGCAGCGCGGGGTTGTTGATCTGCCGCGTGTAGCCCTTTTCCGGCCGATGCCGCACCGTTTGCCCGTGCACGCCGATCGCGCGCACTTTCGACGCCGAATAGCCGCTCATGCTCTGCAATTCGTGACAGCAGACGGCGTAGCGCGTCGCGAGCGCATTGGCGGCGAGGGCTTCGCGCTCGATTTCGTTCTCGCCGGGCGATTGCAGCTCGAAGAGCGCATCGCGCAGGCCTTTCGAGAAAGACACGTGCGCCTCGCCGAGCACGACAGGCGGTTTGCCGGTCGTGAACTGGACCGCGACGCCATCGACGCCGTCCATGCTGGTGCCCGACATCAAACCGAAGTACACGCCGTCCCACTTGCCGGTTTCCAATGCTTCGGTTTTCTTTCCCACGCTGCTCTCCTCTTCGATGCGGTGCTGCCGGTTTTCGCTCAAGCGGCGATTATCCGCGTTAAGGATCGAATCGTTAAGAATTTCCAGCGGTGAACGGGATGGGTGGCGCGCTAACACAGCGCAAAACGGCGCGAACAGGCGCGTCATCGCGTAAAATCCTCAGCCTGAACAAGCAATTGCGCGCGATTTTCGGCGCGCGCCGCTCGACTGAGCGGCCTTCCTTCCGGCACGGCGCCTGCCGCCACCTCGCCAGTCATCGAACCCTTTTGACTTCACAAGCCGCAAGCATGACCACTGATTCCAACGCCTCCGCCGCGCAGCGCTTCCCGATCACCGATGACGTGAAGAGCGCGCTCGCCATCGCCAAACGCGGCTGCGACGAACTGCTGATCGAAGACGAATTCGCGCAGAAGCTCGCGAGGAGCGCCGCCACGGGCAAGCCGCTGCGCATCAAGCTCGGTCTGGATCCGACCGCGCCCGATATTCACATCGGCCATACGGTCGTGCTGAACAAGATGCGCCAGTTGCAGGACCTCGGCCATCACGTCATTTTCCTGATCGGCGATTTCACGTCGCTGATCGGCGATCCGTCCGGCCGCAACGCGACGCGCCCGCCGCTCACGCGCGAACAGATCGAAATGAACGCGAAGACGTATTTCGAGCAGGCGTCGCTCGTGCTCGACCGCGAAAAAACCGAGATTCGCTACAACAGCGAATGGTCGATGCCACTCGGCGCCGACGGCATGATCAAGCTCGCTTCGCGCTATACGGTCGCGCGCATTCTCGAGCGCGAGGATTTCACCAAGCGTTTTCAGGGCGGCGTGCCGATCTCGATCCACGAATTCCTGTATCCGCTGATGCAGGGTTACGACTCCGTCGCGCTGAATTCGGACCTCGAACTCGGCGGCACGGACCAGAAGTTCAACCTGCTCGTCGGCCGTGAATTGCAGAAGCAGTACGGCCAGGAGCAGCAGTGCATTCTGACGATGCCGCTGCTCGAAGGCCTCGACGGCGTCGAGAAGATGTCGAAGTCGAAGCACAACTACGTCGGCATCAGCGAGAAGCCGACCGAGATGTTCGGCAAGCTGATGAGCATTTCGGACACGCTCATGTGGCGTTATTTCGAACTGCTGTCGTTCCGTCCGATGAGCGAGATCGAACGCTACAAGAGCGAAGCCGAAGGCGGGCGCAATCCGCGCGACTTCAAGGTGATGCTCGCGCAGGAAATCGTCGCGCGCTTCCATTCGTCGGCGGACGCGGAGCGCGCGCTCGACGACTTCAACCATCGCGCGAAGGGCGGCGTGCCGGACGACATTCCCTCGGTGACGCTCGCCGGCGCGCCGCTTGCGATCGGCCAGTTGCTCAAGCAGGCGGGCCTCGTGCCGTCGACGAGCGAAGCGCTGCGCAACATCGAGCAGGGCGGCGTGAAGATCGACGGCGCGACCGTTTCCGACAAGGCGCTGAAGATCGAAGCGGGCGAGTTCATCGTGCAGGTGGGCAAGCGCCGCTTCGCGCGCGTGACGTTGACGGCATGATCGCGCTGATTCAACGCGTGAAGCGCGCCGATGTGCGCGTAGGCGAACGCGTGACCGGCGCAATCGACGCGGGCCTGCTCGCGCTCGTCTGCGCTGAACGCGACGACAACGAAGCCGCCGCCGACAAGCTCCTCGCCAAAGTGCTCTCCTACCGCGTGTTCAGCGACACAGCGGGCAAGATGAATCTCTCGGTGCAAAGCACCGGCGGCGGTTTGCTGCTCGTCTCGCAATTCACGCTCGCCGCCGACACAAACAGCGGCCTGCGCCCGAGTTTCACGCCGGCCGCGCCGCCGGACGAAGGCAAACGGCTCTTCGACTACTTCGTCCAGCAAGCTCGCGCGAAGCATCCGATCGTCGAGACCGGCGAATTCGGCGCGGAAATGCAGGTGTCGCTCGTCAACGACGGGCCGGTGACTTTCTGGCTTCAGGTGCGACCATGACGACTCAGGTTCTCTTCATCCGCCACGGCGAAACCGGCTGGAACGCCATCAAGCGCATTCAAGGGCATATCGACATTCCTTTGTCCGAGCATGGCTTGCTGCAGGCGGAACAGCTCGGTCAGCGGCTCGCGCGCGAAGGGCGGATCGATGCGGTCTATTCCAGCGACCTGCAACGCGCGCAGCAGACGGCGCGGCCTTTCGCGGATGCCCTCGGTCTCGACTTGCGTCTGTCGGAAAGCCTGCGCGAGCGTTTCTACGGCGCGTTTCAGGGCCACGACAGCGACGAGATCAACGACAAGTTTCCCGCCGAATACATCGAATGGCAGACGCGCGACCCCGGTTTCGCGCCGCCCGGCGACGGCGAATCGCAGCGCGTCTTCTATCACCGTATCGTGCATGCGATGGAACCGATCGTCGCCGCGCATCCGGACGGCCGCATCGCGGTGGTGGCGCACGGCGGCGTGCTCGACTGCGTGTATCGATTCGCGAAGAAGCTGTCGCTGCAGGAGCCGCGCAACTGGCCGCTCCTCAATTGCAGCGTCAACGTAGTGGACTATGCGGACGGCGGCGCGGCGGTCGTGTCGTGGGGCGATATCGCGCATCTTTCGACCGATACCGACGACGACAATCTGCGCAAGCGCGCCTAGCCCTTGTTGGTATCCCAGAGATCGCGGATGGGCCCCGCGTCCGGCGCGGCGAGGCCGAAGTGCCGATAGGTGAGCATGGTCGCGACACGCCCACGCGGCGTGCGCTGCAAAAAGCCTTGCTGGATCAGATACGGTTCGAGCACGTCTTCGATCGTATCGCGCTCTTCGCCGATGGCCGCGGCGAGATTGTCCACGCCAACCGGCCCGCCGTCGAACTTGTGCAGGATCGCTTCGAGCAGCTTGCGGTCCATCAGGTCGAAGCCGACGGGATCGACGTCGAGCATCTTCAGCGCTTTATCGGCAACGTCGGCGGTGATCATGCCGTCCGCCTTCACTTCGGCGTAGTCGCGCACGCGCCGCAGCAGCCGGTTCGCGATACGCGGCGTGCCGCGTGAACGCTTCGCGATTTCCAGCGCGCCCTCGTTGACGATATCCGCCTTCAACAGCGACGCCGACCGCGCGACGATGCGCGCCAACTCACTTGCGTTGTAAAACTCCAGCCGCGACACGATGCCGAAGCGGTCGCGCAGCGGATTCGTCAGCATGCCCGCGCGCGTAGTCGCGCCGACGAGCGTGAACGGCTGAAGATCGAGCTTCACGCTGCGCGCGGCCGGCCCTTCGCCGATCATGATGTCGATCTGATAATCCTCGAGTGCCGGATACAGGATTTCCTCGACGACCGGCGAAAGCCGGTGAATTTCGTCGATGAACAGCACGTCGTTCGCTTCGAGATTCGTGAGCAGCGCGGCGAGGTCGCCCGCGCGCTCCAGCACCGGCCCCGACGTCTGCCGCAGATTCACGCCCATTTCCCGCGCGATGATATGCGCGAGCGTCGTCTTGCCGAGACCCGGCGGCCCGAACAGCAGCACATGATCGAGTGCTTCGGAACGGCGCTTCGCCGCCTCGATGAAGATTTCGAGCTGGCCGCGCGCCTTCTCCTGCCCGATGTATTCGTCGAGCTTGTGCGGACGCAGCGCGCGTTCGAACGCTTCCTCGTTCGGCGAGACGGGCGTGGCCGAGATGACGCGTTCGGCGGCGAGTTTGTCGGTTTCGATCATGGGTCGATTGTAACTCGCCTCCCGCGCCGGCACGCGGGGCCTCCGGCGTACTACGGCGGGCAGCGCTAGTCGAGCTTAATGCACAAAGCGGACTTGTGACGAGGATAGAGTTTTACCAGTTTCACGGGCTTCAGTTGCTGCGTGGCGTCGTCCATTTCGGTCACTCCAATGATGACCTGCCGCTTCTCGCCGCGCGTGATCGCCTGGAAAAACGTTTCGTCGGGATCGCGCTGAACGGGACCTTCGACCGATGTGAGCCAATAGCGACCCTTCTCACGCGGCGTGAAAGCTACTGTCATCACGATCACATTGTCGGATTCGATGACGAGGCGCTGGTTCGGCACCACTCTCACTGGCGTGAACGCTGCGTCGGGTTGCAAGCGAGTCTTTCCTGCATAACAGCCATTCTCGTCGAACGTCAGCAGATACAGAGATCTTCCCTGAGCCTGGAGCGATGCGAAAGCGTCTTCCCTGGTCGGGAACGGATAGGCTTGTCCTAACGAACTACAGCCCGCGAGGAGCGTGAGGGCGCAGACTGCGGTGACGGCAAACTTCATGATTTTCTAACTGCGTTGTTGTGATTCCGGATTGCCGCGGCGGCCGGACGCGCCAGTCGCCGCTTCAAGTGTCACCCTTTCGACAGCGCCTTCAACGCCATCTTGATGCCTTCCGACACGCCCGTTCCCGAAGGCACGTTCTTGATCGCAGCGAGTGCTTCCTTCTCGGAATAGCCGAGCGCGAGCAGCGCATTGAGAATATCCGACGCGTGATCCGACTGCGAAACTGTCGCCGCGATCGCGCCGAGATCCGCGCCGAGCTTGCCTTTCAGTTCGAGCAAAAGGCGCTCCGCCGTCTTCTTGCCGATGCCCGGCACGCGCGTGAGGCGTGCGGCGTCCTGCGTGGTGACGGTTTGCGAGAGTTCGTGCACGCTCATGCCCGAGAGCACGGCCAGCGCCATGCGCGCGCCAATGCCGCTGATCTTCAGCAACTCGCGGAACGTCGAGCGTTCCTGCGCGGTGAGAAAGCCATACAGCAGATGCGCATCCTCGCGCACGATCAACTGCGTGAGCAGCACGACTTTCTCGCCGGCGTTCGGCAGGTTGTAGAACGTGCTCATCGGCACGTCGATTTCGTAGCCGACGCCGTTGCAGTCGACGAGCAGATGCGGCGGATTTTTTTCCAGCAGAACGCCGGCAATGCGACCGATCATAGTTCGAGCTTAAGAGAAGTGTTAACCGATGAGACGCCCGCGCCGCACGCGCAAGCCTTTCTTCGCAAGCGACGGCGCGATGCCGCCGAGCGCTGCGAGCCCCGTGCCGCCGTGCGCGTGACAGATCGCCATGCCGAGCGCGTCGGCGGCGTCGGTGCCTGGCACGCCGGACAGGTTCAGGAGCCGCACGACCATCTGCTGCATCTGTTCCTTGGTCGCGCGTCCATAGCCGACGACCGCCTGCTTCAATTGAAGCGCGGTGTACTCGGCAACCGGCACGCCGCTCGCGACGAGCCCGCAGATCGCGGCGCCGCGCGCCTGCCCGAGCAGCAGGGTCGATTGCGGATTGACGTTGACGAAGACTTTTTCGATCGCGGCCTGATCCGGATTGTGCTGCGCGACGAGCGTGGAAATGCCGCTGAAAATCGTGTTGAGACGCGAAGGCAGATCGGCGTCCGATGTCTTGATGACGCCGCTCGTCACGTAATGGAGCGTGTGCCCGTGCTTCTCGATGATGCCGAAGCCGGTCACGCGCAGGCCGGGATCGATGCCTAGTATTCTCATTCGTTCGCGTTTTACGCTGGTTCAAAACATAAGGCCTGTTTGCGCCGTGCTCAGCGCAAACAGGCCCATGTTATCTGGAAATACGCGAATTAATGACGGAAGTGACGTGTGCCGGTGAAGATCATGGCGATGTTGTGCTCGTCGGCGGCGGCGACCACTTCGTCGTCGCGCATCGAGCCGCCCGGCTGGATCACGCACGTCGCGCCCGCGTTCACGACGACATCGAGGCCGTCGCGGAACGGGAAGAAGGCATCCGAAGCCACCGCCGTGCCGTTCAGCGTCAGACCGGCGTTCTGCGCCTTGATGCCCGCGATGCGCGCCGAGTCCACGCGGCTCATCTGGCCCGCGCCGACGCCCATCGTCATGCCGTTCGCGCAGAACACGATGGCGTTCGACTTCACGAACTTCGCCACGCGCCACGCGAACATCAGATCGTCCATTTCCTTCGGCGTCGGATGGCGCTTGGTCACGACGCGCAGTTCGTGCGGCTGCACGTTCTTCGCATCGAGCGATTGCACCAGCAGGCCGCCGCCGACGCGCTTCAGGTCGAACGTGTTGTGACCGTCGCCGAGCGCGATTTGCAGGAGGCGCACGTTCTGCTTCGCCGCGAAGACGGCGCGCGCCTCAACGCTGAACGCCGGCGCGATCAGCACTTCGACGAACTGCTTCGCGACGGCCTGCGCCGCGGCTTCGTCCACTTCGCGATTGAACGCGATGATGCCGCCGAACGCGGAAGTCGGATCGGTCTGGAACGCCTTCGAGTACGCTTCGAGCGAATTCGCGCCGAGCGCCACGCCGCACGGATTCGCGTGCTTGATGATGACGCACGCGGGCGCGTCGAACGTCTTCACGCATTCCCACGCGGCGTCCGAATCGGCGATGTTGTTGTACGACAGCTCCTTGCCCTGCAACTGTTCGTAGTTGGCGAGCGCGCCGGCGGGCACCGACACGTCGCGATAGAACGCTGCGCTCTGGTGCGGGTTCTCGCCGTAGCGCAGGTCCTGCACCTTCTCGAACGCCAGATTGAACGTGGCCGGATACGTATTGCGGTCCGAGTGCTGAAGCGCCTCGGTCAGGCTCGTCAGATAGTTCGTGATCGCGCCGTCGTACTGCGCGGTGTGCGCGAAGACCTTCGTCGCGAGACGGAATTTCGTGGTGTAGCCGACGCTATTGCTGTTCGCGCGCATTTCGTCGAGCACGGTGGCGTAATCGGCCGGATCGACGATCACCGTCACGTCGCGATGATTCTTCGCCGCCGAGCGCAGCATGGTCGGCCCGCCGATATCGATGTTCTCGATCGCGTCTTCCAGCGAGCTTTCCTGCTTCGCGACCGTCTGCACGAACGGATACAGATTCACGACCAGCAAGTCGATGGTCGGAATGTCGTGTTCTTCGAGCGCAGCCACGTGCTCGGGCAAGTCGCGGCGCGCGAGAATGCCGCCATGAACCTTGGGATGCAGCGTCTTCACGCGCCCGTCGAGCATTTCCGGAAAGCCGGTGTAGTCGGCGACTTCGGTCACGGGCAGGCCTGCGTCGGCGAGCAGTTTCGCCGTGCCGCCGGTCGAAAGGAGCTTGACGCCGAGCGCCGACAGCGATTTGGCGAAATCGACGATGCCGGATTTGTCGGAAACGGAGAGGAGCGCTTGCTTGATCATGATGAACACTGAAACCGAAAAGGGAAACCAGGCCGGACCAAGGCGCTCGCCTCAGTCCGATGAATCAAATCAATCCGTGCTGCTGAAGCTTCTTGCGTAGCGTGTTGCGGTTGATGCCGAGATACTCGGCCGCGAGCGATTGATTTCCGCCCGCCTGCTCGAGCACGACTTCGAGCATCGGTTTTTCCACGCACGAAATCACCATGTCGTACACGTCGTGCGGGTTGGAGCCGTCCAGGTCCTGAAAGTAGTTGTCGAGGCTCTGGCGGACGCATTGTTCGATGTTATGTCTGCTCATGCGGCAATCAGTCGGTCTGTCGTATTGTTGTGCCCGCCACACGATTCTTCCCCGTCCGCATCTTCGGCGTCACCGCATTCGTCCACATAGACGAGACGGTCCGACAACGCCTTTTGTGCGTCAAAGAATTCGTTGACAGCGAGCAATTGTTCTTTGGTCGTGTCCAGCGTATTCATCCGGTGCCGGAAGGTGTTGGCGCCGGAAAGGCCGCGAGTGTACCAGCCGATGTGCTTGCGCGCAGTCCGAACGCCCGTGAATTCCCCGTAAAAGGCGTAGTGATCTTCCAGGTGCTCGTTCATCACCTGCTGGATCTCGTCGATGCGCGGCGGCGGCAGGCGCTCGCCCGTCTGCAGAAAATAGTCGATCTCGCGGAACAGCCACGGACGGCCCTGCGCCGCGCGGCCGATCATGATGGCGTCGGCGTGCGTGGCGGCGAGCACCTCGCGCGCTTTTTCCGGCGTGGTGATGTCGCCGTTCGCGACGACGGGAATTTTCACCGACGCCTTCACGGCCGCGATGGTTTCATACTCCGCGTCGCCCTTGTAGAGATCGGCGCGCGTGCGGCCGTGGACGGTGAGCATGGCAATGCCGGCGTCCTCGGCGATCCTGGCGATGGTGAGCGCGTTCTTGTTCTCGCGGTTCCACCCCGTGCGAATCTTGAGCGTGACGGGCACCGCGTCCGGCCCGATGCCGACCGCCTGCACCACCGCCGTCACGATCTGCGCGACGAGCGGTTCGTTCTGAAGCAGCGCGGACCCCGCCGCGACGTTGCAGACCTTCTTGGCCGGGCAGCCCATATTGATATCGATGATCTGCGCGCCGTTCGCCACGTTGTGCCGCGCGGCTTGCGCGAGCATCTGCGGGTCGGCGCCTGCGATCTGCACCGAAATCGGCTCGACCTCGCCCGCGTGGTTCGCGCGGCGCATCGTCTTCTCGCTTTTCCAGAGCTGCGCGTTCGACGCGACCATCTCCGACACCGCGTAGCCCGCGCCCATGCGTTTGCACAGTTGCCGGAACGGGCGATCGGTGACGCCTGCCATCGGGGCGACGAACAGGTTATTGCGCAGGACGTGTGAACCGATGGTGGGCATAAAGGCTAAAGGATCCGCTCGGTCGTCACGCGGTGACGCCGCGTCCGGCGGATGCAACATTGCTGAAAGGGAAACGCGTATTTTAGCGCGAATAGGCTGCTGAATTTAAGAGCAATCTCATGCAAGTCTTTAAATCTTCTATGAAAGAGCGCGCGTTCATAGAGGATAAGTTCCTGACTTCAGCGCAGACGATTGCCCTTTTTCCGTGCTAGCCGTGCCGGCTCAGCGCCGCTGGCCGAACATCATCTGGCGGGCGAGCGCCGTTTTTACCGGCGGCAGGAATTCCAGCGCGGTCAGCGCGAGGCCGCGCATCGCGGCGAACGGCGGGAAATCGACCGTGAAAATGCGCGCGAGCGTGTCGGTGGCGCCGATCGTCAGACGCCGGTCCAGCGCGCGGCGTTGAGCGAAGCGCGCCAGCGCGAGCGGACCGGCGCCGTCGGCGGAAAGGGCGTCGGTGAGCGCGAGCGCGTCGCGCAGGCCGAGGTTCAGGCCCTGTCCCGCGACCGGATGCAGCGTCTGCGCGGCATTGCCGATCGCCACCGTGCGCCGGTCGACGAGCACATCGAGCGCGCTCAGCCCGAGCGGGAACGCGGCGCGCCCGGCAATGTGCGTGAAGCGCCCCATGCGCGTGCCGAAGGCGGCGCCGAGTTCGGCGAGGAACGTGTCGTCGTCGAGTTGCGTGCGGCGCGCGGCTTCTTCGGGCGAGCAGCACCAGACGAGCGAATAGTCGGCGTGGCGCTGGCCGCCGCACGGCAAGAGGGCGATCGGCCCCTGGTTCGTGAAGCGTTCCCACGCGACGTTCGCGCGCGGATCGGAGACGCTCACCGTCCCGACGATGGCCGTCTGGCCGTAATCGCGCGCGCGGCGATCGTCGGCTGACTCGCCTTTCTGATACAGGCCGCCTTCCGCATTCACCAGCACCTTCACGCGGATCGCGCGCTCGCCAACTGCCGATTGCAGCGGCAGCGTGACGCCGTCGTTATCCTGCAGCGGGGCGAGCGCGGAAGTATCGGTGAGCCAGTCGGTGCGGGTCGCGCGCACGGCCTCGGCGAGCGCGCCGACCAGCGAGCCGTAGCGCACGACATAACCCAGCTCGGGCAACTCGTGTTCGTCGTGCTCGATCAGCGTGCGGCCGAAGTGCCCGCGCTGCGAAACGTGAATGCGGCGGATGGGCGTGGCATCGGCGGGAAAGCCGAGCGGCTGGAGCATCACGCGGCTGCCGTGCGAGAGCGCGAGCGCGCGCGGGTCGTTCGCGGCGGATTCGGGCGTGCGTGCGTCGATGAGCGCGACCGACAGCCGCGAGGTCGCGCTGCGCCGTGCGAGCCATCCGGCCAGCGCGAGCCCGACCGGCCCCGCACCGACGATGGCGATGTCGTAGTCGAAGTGCGCCTCGGCGCCTTGAACGTCGTTCATGGTCAGTTTGCGTTCGTTTCGCGCATCAGCGCTTCGATTTCGTCGGCGGCGACGGGCACTTCGCGTGTCAGCAGCTCACAGCCGTTTTCCGTGACGACGGCGTCGTCCTCGATGCGGATGCCGATATCCCAATACCGTTCCGGCACGTCCTCGGCGGCGCGCACATAGAGTCCCGGCTCGACCGTGAGCGCCATGCCGGGCACGAGCGTGCGCCAGGGACGCGCGCCTTGCTCGTCGAGCGGGCCTTCGGCGTCGCGATACTCGCCCGCGTCATGCACGTCCATGCCGATCCAGTGTCCCGTGCGATGCATGTAGAAGCGTGCGTAGGCGCGTTGCGCGAGAACGTCGTCGACGCTGCCGAACTTCGACTTGTCGAGAATGCCGGTGTCGAGCAAACCTTGCGACAGGACTTTCAACGCGGCCTGATGCGGCGCGTCGAAGCTGACGCCGGGGCGTGTCGCCTCGACCGCCGCGGCCTGCGCGGCAAGCACGATGTCGTAAAGCTCGCGCTGGGCAGGCGTGAAGCGGCCGCTCGCGGGAAAGGTGCGCGTGATGTCGGACGCGTAGCCGTCGAGCTCGCACGCGGCGTCGATGAGAATCAGATCGCCGTCACGCGCGACCGCGTTGCCCGCCGGATAGTGCAGCACGCAAGCGTTCGCGCCCGCCGCGACGATCGAGCCGTACGCCGGCGCCTGCGCACCGTGTCGGCGGAACGTGTACAGCAGTTCGGCTTCGATCTCGAACTCGCGCATGCCGGGGCGGCAGGCGCGCATTGCGCGGCGGTGCGCTTCGGCGGAAATCGAAGCGGCGCGGCGCATGATCGCGATTTCATGCGCGTCTTTCACGAGGCGCATTTCGTCGAGAATCGGCAGCAGATTTTCCGCGCGGGTGGGCGCTCGCACGCCGCTGCGGCTCTGCGCGCGCACGGCGGCGAGCCAACCGCGCACTTGCGCATCCAGTTCCGCCGAGGTGCTGAGCGCGTAATGCAGCGCGGGCTTGTCGGCGATCAGGCGCGGGACTTCCTCGTCGAGCGCGGTGATGGGCAAGGCGGCATCGAAACCGAAGGCGTCGCGCGCGGCGTCCGGGCCGAAGCGAAATCCTTCCCACGTCTCGCGCTCCGCGTTCTTCTCGCGGCAAAACAGCAGCGATGCGGGCTCGCCGTCTTGAGCGCTCGCGTTCAGCACGAGCGTTGCCTCGGGTTCGTTGAAGCCCGTCAGATAGTAGAAGTAGCTGTCGTGACGGAAGGGGTAGTCCGTGTCGCGATTGCGCATGACTTCCGGCGCGGTCGGCACGATGGCGACGCCGCCGCCTTGCGCACGCAGCGCGGCGAGCACGCGCTCGCGACGCGCGCGGTAGATATCGACGGCGATGGGACTGGCGAGTTCGGTCGGTGAGTTCATGCGCCGATTGTAGCGCCGGCTCTCACCCGCCGACACTCGGCCGTTCGGCATAGGCCGAAACACATGAAAGGGCGACGCCGTGTCGGCTGCGATTCGTGCAATTTGCTTATGCCATTTGGCCGAATGGCGTCAGGCGCGCCGCCGCTGCATACTCGTTTCGAAGGCGGCGCTTATTCGTCGGCGGGGCGGTTGCGCACGCTGCCCGCGATCAGGTCGAAGCGGAACAGGCGGCATTCGAGCGCGCCGTTGAAGAGCGGCGTTTTCGTCGACTCGCGCAGGCGCAGCATGCCCGGAAGCTTGCGGTCCGAGGTGAGCACATAGGCACGCCAGCCCGGAAAGCGCTGCTTGAGCGCGTTGCCGAAGTTGACGAAGAACTCCGTGTCGGCGGGATCGGGCTGCGCGCGGGCGAAGGCGTCGTCGTCCTCGCGGCGGGAGCGCGCCGTGTCGCGGATTTCGCCTCGCGGGCCGCGTCCACGCACTTCGATCCGCTCGCCGTACGGGGGATTCGCGATCAGGATGCCGGGCGCATCGGTCGGCGGCACCATGTTGCGGGCGTCCACCTGCTTGAGCGACAGGCCGGACACGCCCGCCCGGTTCAAATTCGCGCGCGCTTTTTCCAGCATGTCGCCGGAAATGTCGCTGCCGAAGATATTCAGTTCGGTTTGCGCGGCGCGTGCGGCGCGGCGTCGTTCGAGCGCGGCCGTCTTGAGCTTCTGCCACATGCCGGGGTGGAAAGGCTTGAGCTTCTCGAAGCCGAAGCGCCGCTCGCTCCCGGGCGCGATGTCGAGCGCCGTTTGAGCCGCTTCGGCGAGGAAGGTGCCGCTGCCGCACATCGGATCGAAAAGCGGCGTGCCGGGCGTCCAGCCGGTGAGGCGCAGAATGCCGGCGGCGAGATTTTCCCGCAGCGGCGCGGCGCCTTTGTCCATGCGCCAGCCGCGCTTGAAAAGCGGCTCGCCGGAGGTGTCGAGATAGAGCGTGCACTCGTTCATCGTGAGAAACGCGAACACGCGCACGTCGGGCTGCGCGGTGTCGATGCTCGGACGCGCGCCAGCTACGTCGCGCAGACGGTCGCAGACGGCGTCTTTCACGCGCAGCGTCGTGAATTCGAGGCTCTTGACCGGCGATTTGATCGCGGTGAGATCGACGCGCATCGTCTGGCTCGGCGTGAACCATTGCTCCCAGCGCTGCCGATGCGTGAGTTCGTAGATGTCGTGCTCGTTGCGATATGGGCCTTGCGCGACTTTCAGAAGCACGCGGCTCGCGATGCGCGAATGCAGATTCACCGCCATGCCCGCAACCCAGCCGCCCCGGAAATGCACGCCGCCGGGCACTTGCGCACCGACGGCGAGCGACCCGCCACCCGACAGCGGCGCGCCGGCCACATGCCGTTCACCGATCTCCGCGAGCTCGGCGGCGAGCGGGGCTTCGAGACCGCGCGGGCAGGGGACAAACCAGTCGAAGAGAGGGGAGGACATGTGGTGCTTTTCTGACGTTCAAAGGCGGTATTGTACGCGGGGTGGTCAAAACAAAAGCGCCAGCCTCTGCGAGAGCAGGCTGGCGCTGACTTTTCGACGACTTCGATCGCGGCTACGCCATGATCGTCACTCCACCGCCTTCATCATCTCCTCCACCACCTTCTTCGCGTCCCCGAACACCATCATCGTCTTGTCCATATAGAACAGTTCGTTGTCGAGGCCGGCATAGCCCGCCGCCATCGACCGCTTGTTCACGATGATGGTCCGCGCCTTGTACGCCTCCAGAATCGGCATGCCCGCGATCGGCGATTTCGGATCGGTCTTCGCGGCGGGGTTCACCACGTCGTTCGCCCCGAGCACCAGCACGACGTCTGTCTGGCCGAACTCGCTGTTGATGTCCTCCATCTCCTGGACCATTTCGTACGGCACTTCGGCTTCGGCGAGCAGCACGTTCATGTGCCCCGGCATGCGCCCCGCGACAGGGTGGATCGCGTAACGCACATCGATGCCTTTCTCGACGAGCTTGTCCGTCAGCTCCTTCAGCGCATGCTGCGCGCGCGCGACCGCAAGGCCGTAGCCCGGCACGATTACCACGCTTTCCGCATTGCCGAGCATGAACGCGGCGTCATCGGCGGAACCGGATTTGACGGGACGCTGCTCCGTCGAACCGCCCGCCGTCGCACCGCCCGCTTCGCCGCCGAAGCCGCCGAGAATCACGTTGAAGAACGACCGGTTCATCGCCTTGCACATGATGTACGACAGAATCGCACCCGACGAACCGACCAGCGAGCCCGCGATGATCAGCATCGGATTGTTCAGCGAGAAGCCGATGCCCGCCGCCGCCCAGCCCGAGTACGAGTTCAGCATCGACACGACCACCGGCATGTCCGCGCCGCCGATCGGAATGATGATCAGCACGCCGAGCAAAAACGCGATGATCGTCATGATGATGAACGGCAGCCACGATTCGGTGACCATGAAGATTACGCCGAAGCCGACCATCGCGACGGCCAGCAGCAGGTTGATCAGATGCTGCCCCGAGTACACGACCGGCGCGCCCTGAAACAGCCGGAACTTGTACTTGCCCGACAGTTTCCCGAACGCGATGACCGAGCCCGAGAACGTGATCGCGCCGACGAACGTGCCGATGAACAACTCGACGCGATTGCCGTACGGAATCGGCTCGCCGAGCGGCGCAAGCCCGAACGCGGCCGGCTCCGCCACCACGCCGTACGCGATACACACCGCCGCAAGACCGATCAGCGAGTGCATCGCCGCGACCAGTTCGGGCATCTTCGTCATCTCGACTTTCGCCGCGATATACGCGCCCGCGCCGCCGCCCACGATCAGCGCGACGAACAGCAGCGACAGCCCGAGCGCCAGATTCGCTTCGAGAAACGCAGCCTGCTTCACGATCAGCGCGAGCGTGGTGAGAATGGCGATCGCCATGCCCGCCATGCCGAACGTATTGCCGATGCGCGCAGTCTTCGGATTGGACAAGCCCTTCAACGCCTGGATGAAGCACACCGAGGCGACGAGATACAGGAGAGTAACGACGTTAAGGCTCATTTACGCGCCCTCCTTGCTCGTGATCTTCTTGGGCTCTTTCTTCTTGAACATCTCGAGCATTCGCCGTGTGACGAGAAAGCCGCCGAACACGTTCACCGCCGCGAGCAGCACGGCGAGCGTGCCGAAGAACTTGCCCGCCGCGCCGACCGTCAGACCGACCGCGAGCATCGCGCCGACGATGACGATCGCCGAAATCGCATTGGTCACGGCCATGAGCGGCGTGTGCAGCGCGGGCGTGACGTTCCACACCACGTGATAGCCCACGTAAATGGCCAGCACGAAGATGATGAGGTTGATCACCGTGTGATTGATGACATCCATGTGCGTCTCCGTGTTAGGCGGTGGCGCGCGCCACTTGACCGTCGCGGCACTGAAGCGTGGCCGCGACGATGTCGTCCGCGAGATCGATGTTGAGCGTGCCTTCCTTGGTGATGATCAGCTTCAGGAAGTCCAGGAGATTGCGGGCGTAGAGTGCGGAGGCATCGGCGCCGACCATCGAAGCGAGATTCGTGTGGCCGACGATATGCACGCCGTGCTTCATCACCACCGTATCGACTTCGGTGAGCGGGCAGTTGCCGCCTTTTTTGCCCTCGAACTCGGGGCCGCGTCCGGCGGCGAGATCGACGATCACGCTGCCCGGCTTCATGTGCTTCACCGTTTCGACGGAAATGAGCGTCGGCGCGGGACGGCCCGGAATCAGCGCCGTCGAAATGACGATGTCCGCCGCCTTCGCACGTTCGTGCACCTGCGCCGACTGCCGCGCGAGCCAGCTTGGCGGCATCGGGCGCGCGTAGCCGCCGACGCCTTCCGCCGCTTCGCGTTCCTCATCGGTTTCGAACGGCACGTCCACGAACTTCCCGCCAAGCGATTCGATCTGCTCCTTCACGGCCGGACGCACATCGGACGCTTCGACGACCGCGCCGAGACGCTTGGCCGTCGCAATCGCCTGCAGGCCCGCGACGCCCGCGCCGAGCACGAGCACACGCGCCGCTTTCACGGTGCCGGCGGCGGTCATCAGCATGGGCATGAAGCGCTGGTAGTACTGGCAGGCCATCAGCACGGCTTTATAACCGGCGATGTTGGCCTGCGACGAGAGCACGTCGAGACTTTGCGCGCGCGTGGTGCGGGGCGCGGCTTCGAGCGCGAACGCGGTCACGTTCGCGGATGCGAGCCGTGCGGTGTTCTCGGTGTTGAAGGGATCGAGCATGCCGATGAGCACGGCGCCCGGCTTGAGCATCACCAGTTCTGTTTCGCTCGGCGATTGCACCTTGAGGACGATTTCGGCGGAAAAGGCCGTGGCGGCATCGACGAGATCCGCGCCCGCCTGAGCGAACGCATCGTCGATATAGCTTGCCGGCAAGCCCGCGCCGCTCTGGACAGAAACGCGATGTCCTTGCGTGACGAGCTTTTTGACCGTTTCGGGCGTAGCGGCGACGCGCGCCTCGTTCGCCCGCGTTTCAGCAGGCACTCCAATATGCATCTTCAAATCTCCTGTCTTTGTTGCCTTCGTCACCGGGCAAGGCTTAGGAAGGCTTAAGGCTGAGTTTTATATTTCAAATGCTGGAACTTACGGCTATCGCAACTGTAACCGAAGAATGCGCGCGCAAGAATCCGATCCGGCACTCGTTCCGTTTTGCCCACACTCGGCGCTAACCCTTAGGGCGGCTGCGCGGGAACTGTGCGAGGACGGTAAAATATCTGACCATGAAATCAGATACTTGGGCCCCCCACGTTACGGTGGCTGCCATCATCGAGCGGGACGGCCGTTTTCTCGTCATCGAGGAGCACACCTCGGCAGGGCTGCGAATCAACCAACCGGCCGGTCATCTCGAAGCGGGCGAAACGCTCGTCGAAGCCGTGATCCGCGAGACGCTCGAAGAAACTGCGCATCGCTTCGAACCCGAAGCGCTCGTCGGCGCCTATATGACGCACTTCGCGCGGCCGGGCCGCGATGTCACGTACCTGCGGTTCACGTTCTGCGGCAGGTCGTCGGGAGAAGAGTCCGGCCGTTCGCTCGATGAAGGCATCGTGCGCGCGATGTGGCTCACCGCGGACGAATTGCGGGCGTCGTCGGACCGGCACCGGACACCCCTCGTGATGAAGTGTGTCGACGATTATTTATCCGGGCGGCGCGTGCCGCTCGATTTCATTCATACGCATTCGGTCGCGCCGATAGTGCGGAACTGAGGCGTTCGTTCCTATGAGCAAGCGAAGAGTAGTGGTGGGCATGTCGGGCGGCGTGGATTCGTCGGTGACGGCATGGCTTCTGAAGGAGCAGGGCTACGACGTGGTCGGCCTCTTCATGAAGAACTGGGAAGACGACGACGACGGCGAATATTGCTCGACGCGGCAAGACTGGATCGACGTCGTTTCGGTCGCGGACCTGCTCGGCATCGACGTCGAGGCGGTCAACTTCGCCGCCGAATATAAAGACCGCGTGTTCGCGGAATTCCTGCGCGAGTATTCGGCGGGCCGCACGCCCAATCCCGACGTGCTCTGCAACGCCGAAATCAAGTTCAAGGCGTTCCTCGACCACGCGATGTCGCTCGGCGCGGAAACCATCGCGACCGGACATTACGCACGCGTGCGCGAGCAGAACGGGCTTTTCCAGCTACTCAAGGCCACCGATTCGACCAAGGATCAGTCGTATTTCCTGCATCGGCTGAATCAGGCGCAACTCTCGAAGACGCTCTTTCCGCTCGGCGAGATTCCGAAGACGAAGGTGCGCGAAATCGCCGCGCAGATCGGCCTGCCGAACGCCAAGAAGAAAGATTCGACCGGCATTTGCTTCATCGGCGAACGGCCGTTCCGCGAATTCCTGAATCGCTATCTGCCGACCAAACCCGGCCCGATGAAGACTGCGGAAGGCAAGATCGTCGGCGAGCATATTGGACTTGCGTTCTACACGTTCGGGCAGCGCAAGGGCATCGGCATCGGTGGCGCGAAGGACGGCAGCGGCGAGCCGTGGTTCGTCGCCGGCAAGGACATGGCGACGAATACGCTTTACGTCGTGCAGGGGCACGATCACCCGTGGCTGCTGTCGCCGACGCTCGTCGCGGGCAACACGAGCTGGGTCGCGGGCTTCGCGCCGGAAGAGGGCGCGGCGTGCGGCGCGAAGACGCGTTATCGTCAGCAGGATGCGGCGTGCCGCTTCGCGCATGCCGACGACGGCCGCTTCGCGCTCCATTTCGATGACGCGCAGTGGGCCGTGACGCCGGGGCAATCCGCGGTGCTGTATCAGGGCGACGTCTGCCTGGGCGGCGGCATCATCGAGCATGCGGCGGCGGGCCGCGAGCCGGCGGACGCCGCAGTACTTTCCGCCGCGCGCTGAAGTCGGCGTATGCGCCCTGGCTACGGTCAGGGCGTTTTGCATTTTTCCTATCGATTCGATAAAAACTATTTTGATACAAGTGCTTGACCGTCTATCTAGTGATAGATAAATTAAACACATCGAACGCAGGGACAATGACCGAAATGGACCGCAACACCGTACGCGAAGCGCTGCTGGATCATGCTCAGACGCTCTTGATGACGCGCGGCTACAACGGGTTCAGCTACCGCGACTTGTCCGAACTGGTCGGGGTGAAGACGTCGAGCATCCACTACTACTTTCCGACCAAGGAAGACCTCGCGCTCGAAGCGGTGAACGCCTACAGCGCGGATGTCATGTCATCGATCTACGCCATCGACAGTTCGGCCCCGGCGGACAAGAAGCTCGATCGTTACGCGAAGCTGTTCGGACGGATCATCGGCGGGGGGAACCAGATTTGCCTGTGCGGGATGCTCGCGGCGGACATCGAATCGTTGCCGGAGAAGGTTCGGCACGCGGTGCAGTCGTTCTACAAGGCGAACGAGAACTGGCTGGCGAAAGTGCTCGCCGAAGGCGAAGCGCAGGACACGCTCGTGGCCGGCGGCAATCCCGAGGCGGCGGCGCGCACGTTGTACGCCGCGTTTCAGGGAAGCCTGCTTGCTTGCCGGCTGTTTCAGACGCGTACGCGGCTGGAAGAAGTCGCAAATGCCGTCCGCCGGTAGATAAACGGTAGATAAGCCTGTGGATAACCTTGTGAAAATCGCGTGAATTGTCGTTTGAAAAACTATCTTCAGGTAGATAGATTTTGGCGACCGACATTGCCTTGATCGAATTCTGGCGCTTCTGTGCGCTCTTGCGGGCTTAAACCGGCTTTCCGTCGACGAAAGAAGCGCTAAAGGTCGCACATCATATGTTCGACATGCGCTCGATTGTCTATCTAGTAGTAGATGTAATTGGTCATGCAGTTTGCGTTTTCGACAACTCAAAAGGAAGGAGTGCATCAATGAAAGAACTCAAAGCCGCTGTCATCGCCGCCGCCGTCGCAACCGCCGTGTGGGCGCAACCCGCAGCGCATGCGCAATCCGCCGCGCCGGTTTTGGAGCCCGCGACGCAGCAGTTCATCGACGCCCTTGCCGCGAAAAACCTGCCGCCGATCTACACGCTCTCGCCCGCCGATGCGCGCAACGTGCTCGCCGGCGCGCAAGCGCAGCCGGTAAAGAAGCAAGCCGCGAAGATCGAGGATCGCGTGATCGACGCAGGACCGACTGGCAAGATCGCGCTGCGCATCGTGCGCCCCGAGCACGCGAAGGGCGCGCTGCCCGTCGTCATGTATTTCCACGGCGGCGGCTGGGTGCTCGGCGACAAGAACACGCATGACCGCCTCGTGCGCGAAATCGCGAATGGCGCGCAGGCGGCCGTCGTGTTCGTCGATTACGACCGTTCGCCCGAGACGAAATATCCCGTGCCGATCGAAGAGGCGTACGCGGCGACGCGCTACGTCGCGGATCACGCACGCGAATTCGGCGTCGATGCGTCGCGCATGGCTGTTGCGGGCGATAGCGTCGGCGGCAACATGACGGCGGCGGTCACGCTGCTCGCGAAGGAGCGCGGCGGCCCGGCATTGCGCGCGCAAGTGCTCTTCTATCCGGTGACGGACGCGAGCTTCGACGACGGCTCGTACACCCGCTTCGCGAACGGGCCCTGGCTCACGCGCGACGCGATGAAGTGGTTCTGGGACGCCTACGCGCCGAACGAAGCCGACCGCGCGAAGATCACGGCATCGCCGCTGCGCGCGAGCATCGATGAGCTGAAGGGATTGCCGCCCGCGCTCGTCATCACCGATGAAAACGACGTGCTGCGCGACGAAGGCGAAGCCTATGCCCGCAAGCTGACGCAGGCAGGCGTGCCGGTCACGTCGGTCCGCTACAACGGCACGATCCACGACTTCGTTATGCTCAACGCGCTGGCCGACACGCCCGCCACGCGCGCGGCCATCGGTCAGGCGAACGCGACGCTGCGAGCCGCGCTTCAGAAGTAAAGGCGACGCGCCCTTAGACGGGCGCGGTGTCGATGAACGACGGGCGCTGCGAGATGCGCGCGAAGTATTTGTCGAGGTTCGGATGCGCGTCGCGCCAGTTCAGGTCCGGCATCCGGAAATCGAGATAGCCGAGCGCGCAGCCGCATGCGATGTCCGCGAGCGTGAAGCGGTTCGCCGAGCACCATTGCTTCGAGCCGAGGCCGCGCGCCATCGCGCGCAGGCCGTCTTCCACCTTGCGCTGCTGCCGCGCCGTCCACTTTTCGCTGCGCTGCGCCTCTTCACGCACCACGCCTTCGAGCCGGATCAGCACGGCGGCGTCGAGCATGCCGTCGGCGAGCGCTTCCCAGCAACGCACTTCGGTGCGCTCGCGCCGCTCCTGCGGCAAAAGCTTGCCGACCGGCGTGAGCGTGTCCACGTACTCGCAGATGACGCGCGAATCGAACACCGCTTCGCCGTCGTCCAGAATGAGGCAGGGCACCTTGCCGAGCGGGTTGTAGTCGTGGATCTTCGAATCGGATGCCCAGACGTCTTCGAGCACCAGTTCGCAATCGATCTTCTTTTCCGCCATGACGATCCGCACCTTGCGGACGAATGGGCTGGGGTGCGAACCGATCAGTTTCATCATCTATTCTTCGCTGTTGATCCGGAATGCGGGCGACGACGATCTTAACCGGGCGCGCTCGAACCATCGGCAATTTAGAGATAGCGGCGGACGACAATGTCGCCTGCCCACAACATGCGACGACGCGCCCGGCGCGCTGCGGCGCGCGGCAAATTATTGCGAACTGGCGGTCGTCGCCGCGCTTGCCACGGGACACGGCAGCACCGGCGCGGACGCGGGTTTTGCCGCCGTGCCGCCGCCTTTGCCCTTCGCGGACGCGGCCGGCGCGCTCGCCGTCGCGGTCGCGTGCGGCAGCGAGCCCAGGCTGCGCATACCTGCGGAGATCGCCGACCCGAGTTCACCGACCGCCTTGCGATGACCCTCCACGAGCGCGTCGTAGCCCGAGGCCACGCGCTCCTGCGCCACGGTCCGGCAGGTCAGCACGATGTCGGAGCCGGCGGCGCGCACGCTCCACACGGCGTCGATCACGGCTTGCGCGCCCGGCCACGATTCGAAGCGCTGCACGTTCACCTTGACGCGATACACCGGCACGGCGTCCGGATGCGGCGTGCCGTAGACATCGATCGCGCCGAGTTGCTGCGTCAGATCGGCCGACAGCGCGCGACGCACTTCATCGCCGGGCAGCGACGCCCAGCGCTCTTCTTCGAGCACGCGTACCTGCGCGGGGCTCGTCTGCACCACCAACTGATTGCGCGCGACCTGCTGCGGCATGTCGACCGGCGCGAGCTCGAAATAGAACGAAGCGGGCGCGGACGACACCGGGCGCGCGTCGCTGCCGCCGAGCGTATAGAAACGGCTCGCCGGCGAAGCGCAGGCGGCGAGCATCGCGGCCGCGCCCAGGGTCGATATCAACGAGCCGAACTTCATGGTTTGTCTCCCGATTTGCCGCGCACGAGCGATTCCGGATGACGTTCCAGATAATCCGCGAGCGAATTGAGCGATTGCAGCGTGCGCGTGAGTTCCTGCAGCGCCTGATGCACGTCCGATTGCAGCGGCGAATCCTGCTGCAAGGTGGATTGCGCATCCCCGAAAGTCTTCTTCGCCTGCGTGAGCGTGTCCTTCATCTCCGGCATGACTTCCTTGTCGAGCCGGTTGAACAGCGCGTTGGCGTTCTTCAGCGAGCCGTTCAGGTTCGTGCCGATTTCGTCGAACGGAATCTTGTCGATCTTGCGCGCGATATCCGCGATCTGCAGTTGCAGTTCGTCGAGCGTATTCGGAATCGTCGGCAACTCGACCGGATCGGTGCTCGCGCTCACCTTAGCGGCGGGCGCCTTCGGGAAGAAGTCGAGCGCGATATACAGCTGGCTCGTCAACAGGTTGCCGGTGCGCAATTGTCCGCGCAGGCCGCGTTTCACCAGCAATTGCAGCATGTCCTGGTTGGCGGTCGAACCCTGTTCCGGAAGCGCGCGGCTCACGCGACTGCCGAGACGATCGGGATAGATGTCAATCGTGACCGGCATTCTGAACTGATGCGAGACCGGATCGTATTGCACGCCGATGCCCGTCACCTGACCGAGCACGATGCCGCGGAAATCGACCGGCGCACCGACCGACAGCCCGCGTAGCGACTGATTGAAGTTCATCACGACATGCAGGGCCTGGCCGTCGGGATCGCGCATCGCGTCGGCCTGATCGCCAGCGAGACGGAAGGTGGCGTTGTTCTGCGCCTGCGGGCCGGACTGCTGGTTGGGCGGCGTCTGGAAGGCGATGCCGCCGAGCACCACAGTCGAGAGCGATTGCGTGTTGAGCGTGAAGCCGCTCGAATCGAGCCGCAGATCGACGCCGCTCGCATGCCACCAGCGCGAATTGGTGCCGACGTACTGATCGTAAGGCGCGGTGACGAACACCTGCAGCGTGACGCCGGTGCCGTCCTTGTCGAGCGAAAACGCGACGACCTGGCCCACCTGCACGCGCCGGTAATACACCGGCGAGCCGATATCGAGCGAGCCGAGCGATTCGCCATGCAGCGTGAACGTGTGGCCCTTCTGGTCGCCGGTGACGGCGGGTGGCGTTTCGAGCCCGACGAAATAGGACTCGTCGACGGTCGATTTGCCCGCATCGACGCCGATATACGCGCCGGACAAGAGCGTCGACAAGCCGGTCACGCCGCTTGCCGCGACGCGCGGACGCACGACCCAGAAGCGCGTGTCCTTCACGGCGAAGTCGGTGGCTTCCTTGGTGAGCTGCACATCGACGAGCACGTGCGAATGATCCTTCGACAACGTGATGGAATTGACCGTGCCGATATCCACGTCTTTGAACTTCACCTTGGTCTTGCCGGGTTCGAGCCCTTCCGCGGAGATGAAGCTGATGGTGACGGTCGGTCCGCGGCTCGACACCGTCTTCACGACCAGAATCAACCCGATCAACGCCGCGACGAGCGGAATGACCCACACGAGCGAGGGCAGCCAGCGGCTGCGCGGCTCGATCACGGGTTCGGGGAGATTCGGCGGCAGTCCGCCGCCTTTGCCTTGAACGCCGTTGCTGCCGTCGGCGGACGGCGGCGCGGGCTGCTTCGGGTCGTTCGGACCTTGGGCACTAGTCATGTTTCTTTCCTGACGGTTCTATGTTGTCCCAGATGAGGCGCGGGTCGAATTGCATGGACGCGATCATCGTCAGTACGACGACCGATGCGAACGCGAGCGCGCCCGGTCCCGGCGTGATGACGGCGAGCGACTTGAAGCGCACGAGCGCGATGGTGAGCGTGATCACGAAGACATCGAGCATCGACCAGCGGCCGATGCCTTCGACGATGCGAAACAGCGTCGTGCGCTGGCGCGGTTGCCATTGCGAACGCCGCTGCACGCTGACGACGAGAAAGCCGAGCGTGAAGAGCTTGAGCATCGGCACCAGAATGCTGGCGATGAAAATCACGGCGGCGAGCGGATAGTCGCCGTCGTTCCAGAACAGCGCGACGCCGCTCATGATGGTGTCGTCCTCGGAGCCGAGGATCGACGACGTATGCATGATCGGAAACAGGTTCGCGGGAATATAAAGAATCGCCGCGCTGATGAGCAGTGCCCAGGTGCGCGCGATGCTGTCGGGATGGCGCCGGTGCACGACCGCGTCGCAGCGCGTGCAGCGCTGCTTCTCGATGGTATGCGCGAGCGGCTGCACGAGCCCGCACGCGTGGCAGGACACGAGATGCGCGCGCGAGGCGGTCGTCAATTGCGGCTGCGGCGCATCGACGCCTGCCGGCTGTTCCATGGTGTCGCTCATTGCTTTGGCCTCGTGGCGGGGCGCGGCCCGAGCCGGCTCGCGATGTCCCATAGCGCGCGCGGATCGAAGCTCACGACGACTGCGAACATCAGCGTGAGCGCGCCGAATGCGAAGAGCGCCGCTTCGGGGATCACGCGCGCGATGCTCACCATTTTCACGAGCGTGACCAGCACGCCGAGCATGAAGACTTCGATCATCCCCCACGGGCGCACGAACTGGATCGCGCGCAACAATGCGTGAAAGCCGGGCGGCACGTAGCCTGAGCGCAGCGGGATCAGCACGTACAGCAGCGCGATGAGTTCGCTCAACGGAAAGAGGACCGTCGAGCAGAAGACGAGGACGGCCATGATCTCCATCTGCTCGTTCCACAGCGCGACGATCGCGCCGATGAGCGTCGTCTGCGAGGTCAGCCCGTTGGCATCCAGTTCGACGATGGGAAAGGCCTGCGCGATCACGAACGTGACGAGCGCGGCGAGCGTCATCGCGGAGATCTTGTCGAGATTCGACGAGATGCTGCGATAAAGCAGTGAACCGCAGCGCGGGCATTTCGCCGATGTGCGCCGGGGCAATGTACGTTTATGAAAAAGCGCGTCGCATTCGTGACACGCGATGAGTTCGTCCGGTTCGTTCGCGTTCATGGTCGGAGGCCCGAGAAGGTCGAGCGGATTTTTCGGACGCCGCGAGAGCGTAGCAAGCCGCGGGCCAGCGCAATGCGCAGCAGCATGTTATCAAATGACGCATGGATGTCGGCCCCATGGCAGCCGGGCATGACGCTTCATTACAAGCGGAATGAAATCATCTCGTGGCTCGTTAACTCTTCCAGGCCGGATTGCGGCGCTGTTCACGCTGCCTCTTTGCGTTTCCATCGACCGTTGCACGCGTGAAATAGTTCGTTGCATGCGTGATACGCGAGGGCACACAAGCGTGGTTCGGCAGCCCGCAAAGCCACGCCGCACGGGGCTTTGCGCCGTTGCGAGGCGCATTTTGCGCGCGCTGGCAAATCGTTATCGTTGATGTAGCATGGCGGCCTACGCTACTCGTCGCCGGCTGACGGCGAGCCGGGAACCATCGAACACACTGGGTGAAAGCAATATGGAAAGCAGTGCGCGCATCGCGGCGACAGCGCCGGAGCAAGGTTACAGCGCCACGGCGATCGGCTTGCACTGGCTGATCGCGTTGTTGATCATCGGCGGCTTCGGCCTTGGCTGGATCATGACCGATATCCCCGGCATCACGCCCACGAAGCTCAAGTACTTCTCGTGGCACAAGTGGATCGGCGTGACGGTCTTCGCGCTCGCGCTGCTGCGCGTGCTGTGGCGCGCCACGCACCCGGCGCCGCCGATGCCCGGCGGCATGCCGCGCTGGCAGCAGAGCGCGGCCAATCTCACGCACTTTCTGCTTTACGTGCTGATGCTTGTCATTCCCGTGTCAGGTTATCTGTACAGCTCGGCGGCGGGGATTCAGGTCGTGTATCTCGGCGTGCTGCCGTTGCCGACGATCATCGGTCCGGACAAGGCGCTGAAGGCCACGCTGCGCATCGTGCATGTCGCGTTGAACTACACGCTGCTGTTCTTCGTCGTCATGCACGTGCTCGCTGCGCTCAAGCACCATTTCGTCGATCGCGACGGCTTGCTCGGGCGCATGCTGCCGTTTCTCAGATAAGCGCGCCGATTGTTTCCTCGCCGTTGGCAGGACGTTTCCCGGCGGCTGATTGTTCTTGCGTTCTTTTGATTTCCAATACCGGTTTGCCTTTTCAAACCGCATCGAATCGTTTCAACAGGGCACACATGAAAGTGAAACTCAATCGTTGGATGGCCGTGGCCGCTACGCTCGCAATCGCAGCCGCCGCGCATGCGCAGGTGGATGTCAGCAAGAGCACGGTGATCGCCACCTCGAAGCAGATGAACGTGCCTACCGACGGCAAGTTCAACAAGTTCAGCGCGCAGATCGCCTTCGATCCGGCCAAGCCGGCGGCGGGCACGGCGAACATCACGATCGACACCGGCAGCTACGACCTCGGCGACGACGAGTACAACAAGCAGGTGCGCGGCGCGGAATGGTTCGATGCGGGCAAGTACCCGACCGCGACCTTCGTCTCCAGCGCGATCGCGCCCGCGGGCGGCAACAAGTACAACGTCACGGGCAAGATCACGATCAAGGGCAAGTCGCAGACCGTCACGGTGCCGGTGACGGTCACGCAGCAGGGCGCGACGGAGACCTTCGACGGCGCGCTGCCGATCAAACGCACCCAGTTCGATGTCGGAACGGGTGAATGGAAGGATACGTCGATCGTGGCGGACGACGTCGTCATCAAGTTTCACATCGTCGCCGCGAAGAAGTGAGCGGTGCATTTTTCGCGTATCTGCGCGTATCTGGTTAGTCAGGAGAACAACTTGAAAAAGCTTTCGATCATCGCGGCGGGCGCGCTCGCAATGGGTCTTTCGTTCGGCGCAATGGCGGCGGACACGTATCAGCTCGACCCGAACCACACGTATCCGAGCTTCGAAGCGGATCACTTCGGCGGCATCTCGACGTGGCGCGGCAAGTTCAACAAGAGCAGCGGCACCGTCGTGCTCGATCGCGCGGCCAAGACCGGCACGGTCGACGTGACGATCGACATCGCTTCGGTGAACACCGGCAACGTGAAGCTGGACGAGCATCTGCAAAAAGCCGAGTTCTTCGATGTCGCGAAGTACCCGACGGCCGTGTACAAGGGCACGTCGATCAAGTTCGACGGCGACAAGCCTTCGGAAGTGATCGGCACGCTGACGATGCACGGCGTGACCAAGCCGATCAACCTGAAGGTCGAAAGCTTCAAGTGCTTCGTGAACCCGATGATGAAGAAGGAAGTGTGCGGCGTGGAAGCCACCACGACCTTCGATCGCGGCGACTTCGGCATGGATTACGGCAAGGCGTATGGATTCAGCCTGAAGACGGTGCTGCATATTCAGGCGGAAGGCGTGAAGCAGTAAATCTCCGCGCCTGAAAACAAAGCGGCCGGTCTGTGAAGACCGGCCGCTTTTTTACGTCCTGACGACACGCGCGCCGCTCAAACCTGCGCGCCGGCGTTCGGATCGTTCGGATCGAACTTGTCCTTCTTGTCCTTCACGAGATCCTCGCGCTTCACGCCGAACCACATGGCGAGCGCCGCCGCGACGAACACCGACGAATAGATACCGAACAGGATACCCACCGTCAGCGCCAGCGCGAAGTAGTGCAGCGTCGGGCCGCCGAAGAAGAACATCGACAGCACCATCATTTCCGTACAGCCGTGGGTGATGATGGTTCGCGACATCGTGCTCGTGATCGCGTGGTCGATGACTTCCTTGACCGTCATCTTGCGCTGCTTGCGGAACGTCTCGCGAATCCGGTCGAAGATAACCACCGACTCGTTCACCGAATAGCCGAGCACCGCGAGAATCGCCGCCAGCACCGACAGCGAGAACTCCCACTGGAAGTAAGCGAAGAAGCCGAGAATGATCACCACGTCGTGCAGGTTCGCGATGACGCCCGCCACCGCGTACTTCCATTCGAAGCGAAACGACAGGTAAATGACGATGCCGATCACCACGCACGCGAGCGCGAGCAGGCCGTTCGTGACGAGCTCCTTGCCCACCTGCGGTCCGACGAACTCCACGCGCTGCAGCTTCACTTGCGCGTTGTCGGCCTTGAGCGCGGTCATCACCTGATCGCTCTGCTGCGCCGAGGTCAGGCCCTGCTTGAGCGGCAGACGGATCAGCACGTCCTGCGAGGTGCCGAAGTTCTGCACCTGCGCGTCGGCATAGCCGAGCTTTGCCATCGACGCGCGCACGGGTTCGAGTTGCGCGGCTTGCGGATACTGCACTTCGACGACCGTGCCGCCGGTGAACTCCACCGACAGATGCAGGCCGCGATGCATGAGGAAAAACACGGCCACGAGGAACGTCACGAGCGAAATCACGTTGAAAATCAACGCGCGCTCCATGAACGGCAAGTCGCGGCGGATGCGGAAAAATTCCATGTCTTGTCTCTCCGGACTAGAGCGGGATCAGTGCGACTGGCCCGGTTTCTGTTGATCGATGCCGGGACCGGAGCGGCGGCGCACCGACGGCTTGCCGGTGCGCGGGCTCGCCTGAGTGGCCGGTTCCGGTGCGCGCGGCGCGGCCACGGCGGTCTTCGTCTTGCCCTTGGCCGTCTTCACGATTTCGTCCACGGGCGAGTCGTCGCCGCGCTGCGCCGCGAGATAAGCCGCCGCGGCCGCTTCGGCATTCGCGCCGTCCGGACGCCACACCTGACCGATCGCGAGCGACTTCAGCTTCTTCTTGCCGCCGTACCACAGGTTCACGAGGCCGCGCGAGAAGAACACGGCCGAGAACATCGACGTGAGAATGCCGATGCAGTGCACGACCGCGAAGCCGCGCACCGGGCCCGAACCGAAAGCGAGCAGGGCGAGACCGGCGATCAGCGTGGTGACGTTCGAGTCGAGAATCGTCGCCCAGGCGTGCTTGAAGCCTTCCTGAATCGCGGTCTGCGGCGGCGCGCCGTTACGCAGTTCTTCGCGGATACGCTCGTTGATCAGCACGTTGGCGTCGATCGCCATACCGAGCGCGAGCGCGATAGCCGCGATGCCCGGCAACGTCAGCGTGGCCTGCAGCAGCGAAAGCACCGCGACCAGCAAGAGCAGGTTGACCGACAACGAGAGCATCGAGAACAGGCCGAACAGCAGGTAGTACGCGATCATGAAGACGGCGATCGCGGCGAAACCGTACGTGACCGAATCGAAACCCTTCTTGATGTTGTCCGCGCCGAGGCTCGGGCCGACCGTGCGTTCCTCGATGATATCCATCGGCGCCGCGAGCGAACCGGCGCGCAGCAGCAGCGCGAGATCGGTGGCGGCTTGCGGCGTCGGCTGGCCGGTGATCGAGAAGCGGTCGCCGAGTTCGGACTGGATGGTCGCGACCGTCAGCACTTCGCCCTTGCCCTTTTCGAAGAGCACCATGGCCATCGGCTTGCCGATGTTGTCGCGCGACACCGCCGACACCGCGCGGCCGCCAGCGGAATCGAGACGGATGTTGACGGACGGGCGCTGATGCTCGTCGAAGCCCGCGGATGCATCGACGATGCGGTCGCCGGTGAAGATCACCTGCTTGCGCAGGAGCACGATGCGGTCGCCCTGCTTGAACGCCTCGTCGCCGGGCGGCACCGCGTCGTTCGGGCCGATATAGGTGTTGATCGGGTCGGCGAGACGCGCTTCGAGCGTCGCCGTGCGGCCGATGATGTCCTTCGCCTTCGCTGTGTCCTGCACGCCCGGCAGCTCGACCACGATGCGGTCCGAGCCCTGCTGCTGGATCACCGGCTCCGCGACGCCGAGCTCGTTTACGCGGTTATGCAGCGTGGTGATGTTCTGTTTGAGCGCGGCATCCTCGACGGTCTTCTGCGCGTCCGGCGCGAAGGTGCCGACGACCTGGAAGCCGTCGCCGCCCTGGCGCGTGGTCCACTGCAGTTCGGACACGCCCGTCTGGAGCAGCGTGCGCGCGTTGTCCGCCGCGGCCTGATCCGAAAAATTCACGGCGACCGATTGCCCGACGCGGTTCACGCCGCCGTCGCGGATATTGCGGTCGCGCAGGTACGTGCGCGCGTCGGCGGCGTCGGAGTCGAGCTTCTTGTTGAGCGCGCCGGCCATGTCGACCTGCAGCAGGAAGTGCACGCCGCCGCGCAGGTCGAGACCGAGGTACATCGGCAGCGCGTGCAGGGCCGTCAGCCAGCGCGGCGAGGCGCTCTGCAGGTTCAGCGCGACGATGTACTGCGGATCGGACGGATCGGCGTTCAGCGCTTTCGTGAGCAGATCTTTCACGTGCAGCTGCGTGTCCGTGTCCTTCAGGCGCACGCGGATGTTCGCGTTCAGCTGCGCGTTGTCGAAGGTGACTTCGTCGGCCTTGATGTTGCTCGCGGCGAGCGCGGCTTCGACGGTCGAGAGCGTCGACGAATCGAGCTTGACCGTCGCCTTGCCGCTCGACACCTGAACTGCGGGCGCTTCGCCGAAGAAGTTGGGGAGCGTGTACACGAGGCCGATGACGAGCGCCACCAGCATCACGACATACTTCCAGAGGGGATAACGATTCATGGGGATGGCCGACCGGAAAGTTGGCTTCGGGGGAGAGGGCGTCCGGCGATATGCGCTGCGGGCCGGTCGGAAGACGCGGATGGCTCGCCAAGCGAGGCCGCGCCGGACGCGATGGAACGATTGGCCTTACCGCGGGCCTTACAGCGACTTGATCGTGCCCTTCGGGAGAATGGTCGTGACGGCGGCCTTCTGCACGGTGATTTCCGTGCCTTCGGCGATTTCCACGCCCACGTACGCGTCCGACACCTTCGTCACCTTGCCGACGATACCGCCGTTCGTCACGACTTCGTCGCCCTTTGCCATCGCAGAGAGCATGTTGCGATGCTCCTTCTGACGCTTCATCTGCGGACGGATCATGATGAAGTACAGCACCGCGAACATCAGGATCAGCGGCAGGAAGCTCATCAGGCTCGATTCCGCGCCACCGGTTGCGCCTTGTGCAAAGGCATTGGAAATGAACGACACGTTGGTCTCTCCGTTAAAAACGTCAGAAATACGTTCGAAAAACTCGAATAGAAATTAGCCCGGTATTCTACCACCCGCCCATGCCGCGAGACCCCGGGAATGCTTTGGCATCAAGCCGTTACGGCAGCTTTTCCCGAAATTCCGCGGCATTTTCCGCAAGCGATAGAAAGCAGATTGTAAACCCCGTCGCGCCGTTTCGAGACGCGCCTCAATCGACGCCGCGCGCCCGGTTTTCCGCAAAGGTCTTGCGGAACGCATCGAACGTGTGATTCTCGATCGATTCGCGCACTTCGCCGATCAGTTCGAGGTAGTAGTGCAGGTTGTGAATCGTATTGAGTTGCGCGCCGAGAATTTCGCCCACGCGATGCAGATGATGCAGATAGCCGCGCGTGAAGTTCCGGCACGTATAGCAGCCGCAGGATTCGTCGAGCGGCTTCATCGAGTTCTTGTGCGTCGCGTTCTTGATCTTCAGGTCGCCGAAGCGCGTGAAGAGCCAGCCGTTGCGCGCGTTGCGCGTGGGCATCACGCAGTCGAACATGTCGACGCCCGCCGCCACGCCCGCGACGAGATCTTCCGGCGTGCCGACGCCCATCAGGTAATGCGGCTTGTCGGCGGGCAGCTTCGGGCCGATATGGTTCAGCACGCGCATCATGTCTTCCTTCGGCTCGCCGACCGACAGGCCGCCGATCGCGAGGCCGTGAAAGCCGATATCGGAGAGGCCCGCGAGCGATTCGTCGCGCAGGTCCTCGAACATGCCGCCCTGCACGATGCCGAAGAGCGCATTCGGATTGCCGAGCCGGTTGAATTCGTCGATGGAGCGCTTCGCCCAGCGCATCGACATGCGCATGGAGTCGGCGGCGTCCTTGTGCGAAGTCGCAATGCCGTTGGTCGAGTAGGGCGTGCATTCGTCGAACTGCATGACGATGTCCGAGTTCAGCACCTTCTGGATCTGCATCGACACTTCGGGCGAGAGGAACAGCTTGTCGCCATTGATCGGTGAGGCGAACGTAACGCCATCTTCGGTGATTTTGCGCAGATCGCCCAGCGAAAACACCTGAAAGCCGCCGGAGTCGGTGAGGATCGGCCGATTCCATCCCATGAACTTGTGCAGGCCGCCGTGTGCGCCGATGACTTCGAGCCCCGGACGCAGCCAGAGGTGAAACGTGTTGCCGAGGATGATTTGCGCGCGGATTTCTTCCAGTTCTCGCGGCTGGATCGCCTTGACGGTGCCGTAGGTGCCGACCGGCATGAAAATCGGCGTTTCGACGACGCCGTGATTGAGCGTGAGACGGCCGCGGCGCGCCTGGCCGTCAGTCGTGAGCAATTCGAACTTGAGCCCGTTTTCGGGCGGATTATGTTGACCTTCGGTCATCTTCTGAAGCTCCTGCAACCGGAGAACAGTCCGGCGCAAAGTGTGTTGATGAAACGGGTTAAGCGCGCGTCAGCAACATCGCGTCGCCGTAACTGAAAAAGCGATAACGCTGCTCGATCGCGTGTTTGTATGCGTCGCGGATCGTCTCCATGCCGGCGAACGCGGACACGAGCATCAGCAGCGTCGATTTCGGCAAGTGGAAATTCGTCACCAGCCGGTCGACGACGCGGAATTCGTAGCCCGGCGTGATGAAGATGTCGGTTTCCGCCTGCGTCGCGGCAAGCGGTTTGCCCGCCTGCGCGGCGTCGCGGGCGGCGGCTTCCAGCGCGCGCATCGACGTGGTGCCGACCGCGATCACCTTATTGCCGCGCGCCTTCACCGCCGCGATGCGCTCGGCGAGCGATTGCGGCAGGTCGTACCACTCGCTGTGCATCTTGTGCTCGGCGATATTCTCCACGCGCACCGGCTGAAACGTGCCCGCGCCGACATGCAGCGTCAGGGTCGCGCGCTCGACGCCACGCGCGTCCAGTTCGGCGAAAAGCGCGTCGTCGAAATGCAGGCCGGCGGTCGGCGCGGCCACCGCGCCCGGATTGGCCGCATAGACCGTCTGATAGCGCGTTTCGTCGTAGGCGTCGGCGTCGTGCTCGATGTACGGCGGCAGCGGCAAGCGCCCGTATTGCTCGATGAGCGTCAGGCATTCGGCCGGGAAATGCAGCGTGTAGAACGGCTCGACGCGCTCGCCGACGGTCACGTCGAACGCATCCGCGAGGCGGATCGTGCCGCCTTCGGCCGGGCTCTTGCTCGCGCGGATCTGCGCGAGCGCCGTGGTCGCGCCGGTCAGACGCTCGACCAGCACTTCGACGCGCCCGCCGCTGGCCTTCTGGCCGAAGAAGCGCGCCTTCAGGACTTTGGTATCGTTGAACACCAGCAGGTCGCCGGCATCGACGAGATTCGGCAACTCGGAGAAGCGCCGGTCGACGAGCCGGGTTGTCGTCGGGCCGCCGGACACGTCGAGCAGGCGGCTTGCGCTGCGCTCGGCGAGCGCACTCTGCGCGATCAGCTCGGGCGGCAGATTAAAATCGAAATCGGAAAGCGTGAACATGGCTTGAACGTTGCGCGAACGGGCGCGAACGAAGTGTTATCAAATTCAATCGCGCCGAACAAACCTCATATTGTACTTGCGAAGAGAGTCAATGCCCTTGTCCGACCGCCGTTTGGCCTCGACCGATCCGCTGCCCGTGGAGGAAAGCGAAGCCCCGCGCGCTCCCGCCGCCGCGCGCAAGAAGGCGAAAACGGAGGAAAAGCCGAAACCTGTCGTGAAAACGGCGGACAAGCTCGCCAAGCTCGGCCTCAAATCCGACATCGATCTCGTGCTGCATCTGCCGATGCGCTACGAGGACGAAACGCAGCTCACGCCCATCGGTGAATTGATTCCCGGCGATATCGCGCAGACCGAAGGCGTCGTGTTCGATAACGAAATCGCGTACCGGCCGCGCCGCCAGTTGCTCGTGAAAATTCACGACGAGGCCGGCGACGAGCTCACGCTGCGCTTTCTCAATTTTTACGGCTCGCAGGTCAAGCAAATGGCCATCGGCGTGCGGCTGCGCGTGCGCGGCGACGTGCGCGGCGGCTTCTTCGGGCTCGAGATGGTGCATCCGGCGGTGCGTCCGGTCGACGAAGATACGCCGCTGCCGCAAGCGCTCACGCCGGTGTATCCGTCGACGGCGGGCGTCTCGCAGGCGTATTTGCGCAAGGCGATCGATTCGGCGATCTCGCGCGTGTCGCTGCCGGAGCTTTTGCCGGAACCGATCGCGCATGCCTATCTGAAACCGCTCGACGTGCCCGGCCTGCTCGACGCCGTCAAGACGCTGCATCATCCGCGCGCGGATTCGGACGAAACCGCGCTCATCGACGGCACGCATCCGGCGTGGACGCGCATCAAGTTCGAGGAACTGCTCGCGCAGCAACTGTCGCTCAAGCGCGCGCACGAAGAGCGCCGCACCCGCGCCGCGCCCGCCATGCCGCGCCGTCTGGCCGGCGACGAACAATCGCTCGTCGTGCGGCTGCTCCAGGCGCTGCCCTTCGCGCTGACCGGCGCGCAGCAGCGCGTGGTCGCGGAAATCGCAGGAGAGCTCACGCTCGCGCATCCGATGCAGCGTCTCTTGCAGGGCGATGTCGGCAGCGGCAAGACGATCGTCGCGGCGCTCGCGGCGGCGCAGGCCATCGACGCGGGTTATCAGGCCGCGCTCATGGCGCCGACCGAAATTCTCGCGGAACAGCACGCGCGCAAGCTGCGCGGCTGGCTGGAGCCGCTCGGCGTGTCGGTCGCGTGGCTCGCGGGCAGTCTCAAGGCGAAGGAGAAGCGCGCCGCGCTCGAAGCGGCCGCGCTCGGCACGGCGCAACTGATCATCGGCACGCACGCGATCATTCAGGACGCGGTGGAGTTCGCGCGCCTGGGCCTCGTGATCGTCGACGAGCAGCATCGCTTCGGCGTCGCGCAGCGGCTTGCGCTGCGTGCCAAGGCGGCCAACGCGGCGGACGGCGCACGCGATTTCCAGCCGCATCAACTGATGATGTCCGCCACGCCGATCCCGCGCACGCTCGCCATGACCTATTACGCCGATCTCGACGTGTCCACGATCGACGAACTGCCGCCCGGCCGCACGCCGATTCTGACGAAAGTCGTCTCGGACGGCCGCCGCGACGAGATCATCGGCCGCGTGCGCGAGGCGGCGCTGACCGGGCGGCAGGTCTACTGGGTCTGTCCGCTGATCGAGGAAAGCGAAACGCTGCAGTTGCAGACAGCCGTGGAAACCTACGAGACGCTTGCCGCCGCGCTGCCTGAATTGCGCGTCGGGCTGGTGCACGGCCGTCTCGCGCCCGCCGAAAAGGCCGCCGTCATGGACGCGTTTTCGCGCAACGAAGTGCAACTGCTCGTCGCGACGACGGTGATCGAAGTCGGCGTCGACGTGCCCAACGCGTCGCTGATGGTGATCGAGCACGCGGAGCGTTTCGGGCTCGCGCAGTTGCATCAGTTGCGCGGGCGCGTGGGGCGCGGCAGCGCGGCGTCCATCTGCGTGCTGATGTATGCGAATCCGCTGTCGCAGACGGCGCGCGAGCGCCTGAAGACGATGCGCGAAACCACCGACGGCTTCGAGATCGCCCGGCGCGATCTGGAAATCCGCGGTCCGGGCGAGTTTCTCGGCGCGCGGCAGTCGGGCGAAGCCATGCTGCGTTTCGCCAGTCTCGAAAACGACGGCTGGCTGATCGAACCCGCGCGCGAAGCCGCCGATCGGATGCTCAAGTCCTTTCCAGACGCGGTCACGCGCCATCTCGCGCGCTGGCTCGGCGCGCGCGAGCATTATTTAAAGGCCTAGTCGCTGAACTTGCGGGCGTCGCGTCGGTCCCTAATTGGGCGTTACAGCCTCGCTGTTGTCGAAGTGCGGTCAGCGGGTGTATAAGTCAAACCTATCGAATCAATGTATTTCATTGGCCTCCAATGACGCTCACTGAACTGAAGTACATCGTCGCGGTTGCGCGCGAACGGCATTTCGGCCGCGCGGCCGAGGCGTGCTTCGTCAGCCAGCCGACGCTGTCGGTGGCTATCAAGAAGCTCGAAGACGAATTGAACGTGCAGATCTTCGAGCGCGGCACGAGCGAAGTCAGCGTGACGCCCATCGGCGAGCAGATCGTCACCCAGGCGCAGCGCGTGCTCGAACAGACGCTCGCCATCAAGGAAATCGCCAAGCAGGGCAAGGATCCGCTGGTCGGGCCGCTCAGGCTGGGCGTCATCTACACCATCGGACCGTATCTGCTGCCCACGCTCGTCAAGCAGATGATCAAATCCGTGCCGCAGATGCCGCTGATGCTTCAGGAGAATTACACGCTCAAGCTGATCGAGCTGCTGAAGCAGGGCGAAATCGATGTCGCCATCATGGCGCTGCCGTTTCCCGAAACCGGTCTGATGGTGCGCGCGCTCTACGACGAGCCGTTCGTCGTCGCCATGCCGTCGGGCCACGCGTGGGAAAACCGCGCGAAGATCGATCCGGACGATCTCAAACAGGAAACCATGCTGCTGCTCGGCAGCGGCCATTGCTTCCGCGATCACGTGCTCGGCGTCTGTCCCGAGCTCATGCGCTTTTCGCAGAACGCGGACGGCATCCAGAAGACGTTCGAAGGCTCGTCGCTGGAAACGATTCGCCATATGGTTGCGAGCGGCGTCGGCATCACGGTGCTGCCGCGCATGTCGGTGAGCGAAGTGAAGCCGCATGCCCCCGGCATCGATTCCGGTTTGCTCAGCTACGTGCCGTTCGACGAGCCCGTGCCGGACCGGCGCGTCGTGCTCGCGTGGCGCAAGAGCTTCACGCGCATGCCCGCCATCGACGCCATTTCGGAAGCGATCGCCAATTGCGATCTGCCGGGCGTGAAGAAGCTCGATATGCCCGTCGCGGTCAACTGATCGCATCTCGCTTCGCTTGAACGAACGCCGCGCGCCGGAAACGGAGCGCGGCGTTTTCGTTTATGGTGCCGCATCGCAGCTATCGAATAGATAAAAATAATCGATTTATAAAAATCGATAGCTTTCTATACGATCCTCTTCAAGCTCACACAGAAAGAGGATTCCATGACCGCCACGACCTTCTTCGACCGCTGGAACAGCCTGCGCGACATGGCGGTGTCGATCCTCGCCGATTTCGCCCGCGTTGCCTGAGCACGCGCCGCGCATTCATCCAACGCCAACGCAAAACAGGAGCATCACGATGACGACCCAACGACTCACGACCGCAGCAGGCGCACCCGTCGGCGACAACCAGAACGCGCAGACCGCCGGCCCGCGCGGTCCCGTCACGCTTCAGGACTTCTGGCTCGTCGAGAAGCTCGCGCACTTCGACCGCGAGGTGATTCCCGAGCGCCGTGTGCACGCGAAAGGTTCCGGCGCGTTCGGCACGTTCCGCGTGACGCACGACATCTCGCGCTACACGAAGGCGAAGCTGTTCGCGGGCGTCGGCAAGGAAACGCCGATCTTCATGCGCTTTTCGACCGTCGCGGGCGAGCGCGGCGCCGCCGATGCCGAGCGCGACGTGCGCGGCTTCTCGATCAAGTTCTACACGGAAGAGGGTAACTGGGACGTGGTCGGCAACAACACGCCGGTGTTTTTCATCCGCGACCCGCTCAAGTTCCCCGACTTCATCCATACGCAAAAGCGCGATCCGTACACGAATCTGCGCAGCAATGTCGCGGCGTGGGATTTCTGGTCGCGTCATCCGGAATCGCTGCATCAGGTCACGATTCTCATGAGCGACCGCGGCATTCCGAAGAGTTACCGTCAGATGCACGGCTTCGGCTCGCATACGTTCTCGTTCATCAACGAGGACAACGAACGCTTCTATGTGAAGTTCCACTTCAAGGCGCAGCAGCCGCTCGAGAACTACACGGACGCCGAAGCCGCGGCTGTCGTTGCGGGCGATCGTGAAAGCGCGCAGCGCGACCTCGTGAACAACATCGACGACGGCAATTTCCCGCGCTGGAATTTCCGCATTCAGGTGATGACGGAAGAGCAGGCCGCCAACTCGGCGATGAACCCGTTCGATATCACGAAGGTGTGGCCGCACAAGGACTATCCGCTGATCGACGTCGGCGTGATCGAGCTGAATCGCAACGCGCAGAACTATTTCGCGGATGTCGAGCAGGCCGCGTTCACGCCGGCGAACGTGGTGCCGGGCATCGGCTTCTCGCCGGACCGCCTGTTGCAAGGGCGTCTGTTCTCGTATGGCGACACGCAGCGTTATCGGCTTGGTATCAACCATCATCAGATTCCGGTGAATGCGCCCCGTGCGCCGGTCGCGAATTCGTTTCATCGCGATGGCGCGATGCGCACCGACGGCAATCTCGGTCAACGCGTGAACTACGAGCCGAACCGCTACGGCGAATTCGCGCAGGACGCGAGCGTGAACGAGCCGCCGCTCGCGGCCGGCGCGGTGTATCGCTACGACCATCGCGAGGACGACGATTACTACAGCCAGCCGGCCGCGCTTTTCAGGCTGTTCGACGATGCGCAGCGTGAACGCTTCTTCGGCAACATCGCGCGGCATATTCACGGCGTGCCGAACGAGATCGTCGCGCGGCAGGTCGAGCATTTCCGGCGCATCGATCCGGCTTACGCGCAGGGCGTCATCGATGCGCTCGCGAAGCTCGGCCAGATCGTCGACGAGAAAGACACGGCCGCCGTCTGAAGGCGGCGCAACCGAACACCGGGAGAAAACATCATGTCTCAAGCGCTGGTTCACATCGCACAGGCCGTCGAGCAGATCGAAGCGACGAGCCGTCAGGCCTCGCGCGGCGTGCGCGTCGCGATTGCGTTCGGCATCGTTGCGGCGGGCTATGGGCTCGTCGTCGCGAGCGGCGTGGCCGGCGCGTGAGCGTGATTGCGTCATCAAGGCGCAGCCGGAACGCTTCGAAGTCTCGCCGTGCAATAAAGCGTTCCCCGTTTCTAAGATAAACTGTCGGACGCTCGAAACGCCGCGCGACAAGACGTTGCGCGCGGCGCCCGCACCGTTCGAATCACTCTCTCACGGAGTCATCATGGCGAAGAAAGGCACGGCACCTGCCGTCAATATCGGCATCAGCGACAAAGACCGCAAGAAGATCGCCGAGGGCTTGTCCCGGCTGCTGGCCGATACGTACACGCTGTATCTGAAGACCCATAACTTCCACTGGAACGTGACGGGTCCGATGTTCAACACGCTGCATCTGATGTTCGAGACGCAATACAACGAGCTCGCGCTCGCCGTCGATTCGATCGCGGAACGCATCCGTGCGCTGGGCGTGCATGCGCCGGGCAGCTACAAGGAGTTCGCGAAGCTGTCGTCGATTCCGGAAGCGGACGGTGTGCCGGCTGCCGAAGACATGATCCGGCAACTGGTCGAAGGCCAGGAAGCCGTGGTGCGCACGGCGCGCGAAATCTTCCCCGCGACCGAAGCGGCGAACGACGAGCCGACCGCGGACCTGCTCACGCAGCGCATGCAGACGCACGAAAAGACCGCGTGGATGCTGCGCGCGATGCTGGCCTGATCGCACCGGCCGTTCGTAGAAAACCCCGCTTTCGCAGCGGGGTTTTTGCTTTTGAGGCAGTCGCGACGCGCTGATCTAAAATAGTCCGTCGTGCTCTTCGGTCTGACTTCCATGCTCGCCCGTCTTCCGCTCTACATGCGCCTCGTGCGCCTCGACAAGCCCATCGGCAGTCTGCTGCTGCTGTGGCCGACGCTCAACGCGCTGTGGATCGCGTCGGAGGGAAGGCCGTCGCCGATGCTGCTCGTCATCTTCATCGTCGGCACCATTCTGATGCGCTCGGCGGGCTGCGCGATCAACGACTACGCCGACCGCGATTTCGACAAGCACGTCAAGCGCACGGCCGAGCGTCCGATCACGTCGGGCAAGATCAAGGCCTGGGAGGCGGTGGCGCTGGCGGCGGCGCTCGCGCTAGTCGCGTTTCTGCTGATCCTGCCGCTCAATACGCTGACGAAGGAACTGTCGGTGTTCGCGCTCTTCGTCGCGGGCACGTATCCGTTCACCAAGCGCTTCTTCGCGATTCCGCAGGCGTATCTCGGCATCGCGTTCGGCTTCGGCATTCCAATGGCCTTCGCCGCCGTGCTGAACCACGTGCCGATGCTCGCGTGGATCATGCTCGCCGCGAACGTGTTCTGGTCCGTCGCGTACGACACCGAATACGCGATGGTCGATCGCGACGACGACATCAAGATCGGCATTCGCACATCGGCGCTCACGTTCGGACGTTACGACGTGCTTGCCGTCATGCTGTGCTACGCGGCGACGCTCGCGATCTACGTGGGTATCGGCTTCGCGCTGGGCTTCGGCTGGCTTTACTGGCTCGGCTGGCTCGCGGCGGCGGGTTGCGCGGTGTACCACTATGGGCTCATCCGGAATCGCGACCGCATGGCGTGCTTTGCCGCGTTCAAACATAACAACTGGCTGGGCGGGATGCTGTTCGCGGGCATTGCGCTGCACTACGCGCTTTCGAATTAAACCCTCCCGCTGCGCCGGCACTGTGCGTGTGCAATGCACGTCACGCGAGCGCAGCGGCGCGCCTTTGTGCCGTTTCCCGACACGCGCCAGGAACGACAAATTTTGTCGAGCCGCTGCATCGCGGCGATATTTCTTGATAATTTCGACCGGTCATATTTCTGGGAACGCTGGAATGCGCGTCCAGACCGCCCGGTGATTCAGTCGCGAACGCGCCGGCCCTTTCCTCCACGAGTCGATTGACCGCCGCGCACTTCCCCCGCGACGGCGTTCAGATCGCCCGTCTCGCTTCATTGGGTTCTTTATGGGCTTGCTTGCCCGCTTCGATCTGTCCGATCTCCTCAACCGGAATCAGGTGACTCATTTCATCGAGCCCGGTTTGCGAGATGGCGCTAATTGCCGCGCCGCCTTGAGCGCCGGCTTCAAAAAGGCGCTGTCGTGCGCGATTTCCGAGCCGCTTGTTGCCGAGACGGAGCCGAGTGAACAGCTTCACGTTGTCAACGCGGATAGTCTCACCTTCCTGCAATCGACGCCGGTGACGAGTGCGCTCGCCAAGCATCGCTGCGTCGTCTTTCTCCATGCGCACGACGCGACCGGGCGTCTGCCGATGCTCGCCGAACTCGAACGGTTGCACCAATCGGCTGCGAACGCGCTGATCGTTATGGAAGACGTACGTATCTACCGGTGTACCTTCGAGACGAGCGCAGGGCCGTTGCCGGATTCCGCGGAAAACGCATTCCACGAAGAAGCGCGGTTCCTGAAACTGCTCGGATCGTTCGGGCAAACGCACACGTTACATTGGCACGCCGAGGATGCGGGTTACGCGGTGTTGTGGCCGCTCGGCTGGGGCGAGTACGCGCTGAAGAAGTGGGTGCTGCCCGGCGACCGCACGCAGCCCTTCATGCTGAGAACGGGCGTGCCGGGTACGACCTGCATGTCGGTCAATCGCCGCTTGCTGGACGCGCGCTTCAGCAATCGCTGGCTGGTGGGCAACGGACTTGATATCGGCGGCGGGACAGACAGCATCGCGCTCTATCGGTCGCTGTTTCCGCGTATCGCGAACGTGACGGTCTACGAATGGGAACAGGGCGACGCACAATATCTCGACAATGTGCGGGACGACAGCTTCGATTTCGTCTATTCGGCGCACTGCCTGGAGCACATGGTCGATCCGCGTGTCGCGCTGCGCCATTGGCTGCGCGTGCTCAGGCGCGGCGGCCATCTCGTCATCACCGTGCCGGACGAGGATATGTACGAGCAGGGCGTGTGGCCATCCACGTTCAACAGCGATCACAAGCACACATTTACGCTTTTCAAGCGCAAGAGCTGGTCACCGGTTTCGATCAACGTGCTCGATTTGCTGCGCGAGTTCGAGGGTGAAGTCAACGTGAAGAAGGTCGAGAGTCTCGATCACAGCTTCCTTCACGGAATCCAGCGCTGCGATCAGACGCGTTTCGCGTTTGCGGAATGCGGCATCGAATTCATCGTGCAGAAAATTTGAACAAGCGCGGCGCGTGTGCACCCCTGACGCGCGCCGCCTCGAGATTCGCCGCTTCAAGCCCCGCCCAGTTCATCCCCCATCTCTTTCGCTCGCGCTTGCGCCGCCAGCGCGCCGCGCACGATGGCCTCCTTCACGCCTTGCGCATCGAACGAGGCGAGCGCCGCCGCCGTCGTGCCGCCCTTCGACGTCACGCGCTCGCGCAGCACGCTCGCGGGCTCGCCGGACTGCGCCGCCAGTTGCGCCGCGCCGGTGAACGTGGCGACGGCGAGCGCGCGGCTCTGTTCTTCGTCCATGCCGAGCTGGCGCGCGGCTTCCTGCATCGCTTCGATGAAATAGAACACGTAGGCCGGGCCGCTGCCGGAAATCGCGGTGACGGCGTCGAGCTTCGATTCGTCGTCGAACCAGACCGCCGTGCCGACCGCTTCCAGCACTTGCGATGCGAGCGCCTTCGCCGCATCGGAGACGCCGGGCAGCGCCGCGAGACCCGTCACGCCCATGCCGATCAGCGCGGGCGTGTTCGGCATCGTGCGCACGATCTGCGTGTAACCGTTGAGCCAGCGGCTGAGGTCCGTCGCGCGGATGCCCGCCGCGATGCTGATGACCGTTTGCGTCGACAGATGCGGCGCGAGCGCTTCGGCCACGCTCTTGAGCACTTGCGGCTTCACCGCGATCACGATGGCGTCGTAACCGGCGAGCGCCGCATCGACCGCCGCGCCCGTCGCGATGCCGAATTGCTTCGCGGTGCGTGCGCGCGCTTCGTCGTTGATGTCCACGGCGTAGATGTCCGCGGGCGAGGCGCCGCGCTTGATCAGACCGCCGATGAGCGCCGCGGCCATGTTGCCGCCGCCGATGAATGCAATTTTCATGATGGAAGGTGAGGTCAGGTGGTGTAAGTGCGTGCGCCGAAGATCGCCGTGCCGATGCGCACCATCGTCGCGCCTTCGAGCACGGCGGCTTCGAGATCGGCGGACATGCCCATCGAGAGCGTGTCGAGATCGAGGCCGTCGGCGCGCAAGGCGCTCATCAGTTCACGCAGGCGCGCGTGCGGTGCGCGTTGTGCATCGAGCGTATCGGCGGGTTCGGGAATCGCCATCAGACCGCGCAGCCGCAAGCCGGGCAGCGCGGCCACCGCATGGGCGAGCGCGGCGGCGTCATGCGGCTCGACGCCGCTTTTCGACGCTTCGCCGCTCACGTTCACCTGCACGCACACGTTGAGCGGCTTCGCGCCCTCGGGACGCTGCGCGGAGAGCCGCTCGGCGATCTTCAGCCGGTCGATGGAATGCACCCAGTCGAACTGCTCCGCGACGAGCTTCGTCTTGTTCGACTGCAGCGGCCCGATGAAATGCCATTCGATTTCGCCGCGCAGATCGGCGAGCGAAGCGATCTTCGCGAGGCCTTCCTGCACGTAGTTTTCGCCGAACGCGCGCTGGCCGGCCTCGAAGGCGGCGCGCACGTCGTTCGCGGGAAAGGTCTTCGAGACGGCGAGCAGCGCGACCGAAGACGGATCGCGCGATGCGTCCTCTGCGGCCTTCGCGATGCGTTGGCGGACTTCTTCTAAATGTTGAGCGATGGACATGTGACAGCCTTCGGAAGCATCCGGGCATTATACGAATCGCTCATCCGTACAGCAGATGCTCCAGCAGTTGGATCCAGTGCGTGACGGGCGTCGATGTGCCGCTCTGCAGATGCGCGATGCAGCCGACGTTGGCCGACACGATCAATTGCGGCTCCAGCTTTTCCAGCCGGTCCAGCTTTTGATTGCGCAACGCGTACGAGAGCTTCGGCTGCAAGACCGAGTATGTGCCGGCCGAGCCGCAGCACAGATGCGAGTCGGCGGGCAGACGCACTTCGAGCCCGAGCGCGGTCAGCAGATGCTCGACGCGCCCGCGAATCTGCTGCCCGTGCTGCAACGTGCACGGCGGATGATAGGCCACCGTATGCACGCCGCGCCGGCGCGCGAGCGACACGAGTTCTTCCTCGTACAGCGGCAGGATTTCGGCGAGATCGCGCGTCAGATCGACGATGCGCCGCGCCTTCTCCGCATACGCCGGATCGTGACGCAGCAAGTGCGCGTATTCCTTCACGGTCGCGCCGCAGCCCGAGGCGTTCATCACGATCGCCTCGACGCCGCTTTCCACATACGGCCACCAGGCGTCGATGTTGTTGCGCACGTCGTCGAGCGCGTCGTCGTTGTAGCCGAGATGCAGGCGGATCGCGCCGCAGCAGCCCGCGCCCGGCGCCGTGACGATCTCGATGCCGAGCGCATCGAACACGCGCGCGGTCGCCGTGTTGACGTTGGGCATCATCGCGGGCTGCACGCAGCCGGCGAGCATCAGCATCTTGCGCTCGTGCTTGTTCGTGGGCGGAACCAGCGGCCGCTCAGGCACGGGAATCTTCGCGCGCAGCTTGCGCGGGAGAATGCCGCGGACCTGCTGGCCGAGCTTCATCGCAGGCGTAAAAAGCGTGCTGTTGGGCAGGAAACTCGCGAGAAAGCGCCGTTGCAGCCGGTGCCGCATCGGCCGCTCCACTTTCTCTTCCACTACTTTGCGCCCGATCTCGACGAGCTTGCCGTACTGTACGCCCGAGGGGCACGTGCTTTCGCAGTTGCGGCAGGTGAGGCACCGGTCCAGATGCAGTTGCGTGCTGCGCGTGACCGGCGCGCCTTCGAACATCTGCTTCATCAGATAGATGCGGCCGCGCGGCCCGTCGAGCTCGTCGCCGAGCAACTGATACGTCGGGCAGGTCGCCGTGCAGAAGCCGCAGTGCACGCACTTGCGCAAGATGGCGTCGGCCTCGTCGCCATCGGCCGTGCCGCGGATGAAATCGGCGAGATTGGTTTGCATCGAGGCGCCTTAGGGTCTGTTCACATATAAAACGGCCATGCGTTGCCCCGTAAAGGGCCGATCGCAAGGAATGCGACGAAGCTAATACAGGCGTATTCGCAAGGAGCATGACGCCGCGGGCGGCCCTTTACGGGGCAACCCCTGACTAGAAAAAAAACTCTTGGGGAACGCCCGAAATCGGCCGCATTGCGGCGTCGCGCGTCGCTTGTTTGGGGCGGCCAAACGGCGCGCCGCACTTCTTGCACTGCAGCCGATTTCGGGCGTTCGCATGGCCGTTTTATATGTGAGCAGACCCTAGAAATCGGGATACAAACGCGCGCGATTGAAGATGCGCGCCGGATCGAAAGCCTGCTTCAGCCCGCGATGAATCTTCATCAGCGGCGCGGGCAGCGGCGTGAACACGCCCGCATTGCGGTCGTAGGCGGAGCCCGCGCGAAAGATCGTCGCGTGGCCGCCGGCCTGCTTCGCGCTGATGCGCACGGTCTGCGGGTCGGTGTCGGTGATCCACCAGCGCTGCGCGCCGCCCCATTCCATCAACTGCGCGCCCGGCAGATGCAGCGGCTCCGCAATCGACGGCAACGCGAGCCGCCACAGCGCCGAGCGCGGCTCGATGACCGCGAAGAACGGGTCGGTCTGTTCGCGCATGCCGATCCAGAAACGGTCGGCTTCGACGGCATCGACGACTTCGCCGCCGAGCGTGTTGCGCGCGGTCTTCACGGCCGCTTCCGCGCCTGCGAGACGTAACGCGAGCGTGCCGTCGCGCCACGCGCTGCCGCAGATCGGCAGGGGATGGCCGCCCCATTCGTTGAGCTTGCGCACGCCGTCGGTCGCGTGCATGTCGAACTTGAGCGTGGCCTCGGCGACGGGGCGCGGCAGCACCTTGATCGACAGTTCGAGAATCAGGCCGAGCGTGCCGAGCGATCCCGCGAGCAGGCGCGATACGTCGTAGCCCGCGACGTTCTTCACCACTTGCCCGCCGAAGCGCAGCACTTGCCCGTGCCCGTTCATCACGACCGCGCCGAGCACGAAGTCGCGCGGCGCGCCGGTCCACGCGCGCCGCGGTCCCGCGAGCCCCGCGGCGATGCAGCCGCCGAGCGTCGCGTTGCGTCCGAAGTAGGGCGGCTCGAACGGCAGCATCTGATTGTGCTCGCGCAGCGCGGCTTCGATCTCGGCGAGCGGCGTGCCGCTCCTCGCGGTGATGACGAGCTCCGCCGGATCGTAAGCGATGATCCCGCGATAGGCGCGCGTGTCGAGGATTTCTCCCTGGAGCGTCTGACCGTACCAGTCCTTCGTGCCGCCGCCGCGGATGCGCAGCAGCGTGCCGGCTTCGGTTGCCCGGGCGATCCTCTCCGACCAGCCGGCGACGATGTCGTCCTGTTCCATGCGTGTCCCGCTCGTGTTTCGATTTCTGTTGGGCTGCCCGGTCGATTGTACCGGCCGCTTAACGGCGCAATACCCGGTGAAACGTGGATAGCGGAACGTAATCCGCCGCCTAGAAGCGCGGCAAGTCCGGATGCGGCAGAAGCCCGCCCCGCACATGCATCTTGCCGTATTCGGCGCAGCGCGAGCGCGTCGGGATGCCCTTGTCCGGATTGAGCAGGCCGGGCGGATCGAACGCGCGCTTCACGGCGAAGAACGCATCGCGCTCTTCGGGCGAAAACTGCACGCACATCGAATTGATTTTTTCGATGCCCACGCCATGCTCGCCCGTTACCGTGCCGCCGAGTTCGACACACGTCTCCAGAATGTCCGAGCCGAACGCTTCCGCGCGATGCCACTCGTCCAGATCGTTGCCATTGAAGAGGATGAGCGGATGCATGTTGCCGTCGCCCGCATGAAACACGTTGATGCAGCGCAACGCGTACTTCTTTTCCATCTCTTCGATGCGCGCGAGCAGCGGCCCGATGGCGCGGCGCGGCACGGTGCCGTCCATGCAGTAGTAGTCCGGTGAGATGCGGCCCGCCGCGGGAAACGCGTTCTTGCGGCCCGACCAGAACTTGAGGCGCTCGGTCTCCGACCGCGATATCTGGATGCGCGATGCGCCGTGCTCGCGCAGCACGGCCGTCATGCGGACGATTTCCTCCGCGACTTCGTCGTGCGTGCCGTCGGATTCGCACAGCAGGATGGCGGCGGCGTCGAGGTCGTAGCCCGCGTTGACGAATTCCTCGACGGCGCGCGTCGCGGGTTTGTCCATCATTTCGAGGCCGGCCGGGATGATGCCCGCCGCGATGATCGCCGCGACGGCGTTGCCGCCTTTCACGACATCGTCGAAGCTCGCCATGATGACCTGCGCGGTCTGCGGCTTCGGAATCAGCTTGACGGTGATTTCGGTGACGATCGCGAACATGCCTTCGCTGCCGATCAGCACCGCGAGCAGATCGAGGCCGGGCGCGTCGGGGCCGAGCGAGCCGAACTCGACGACATCGCCGTCCATCGTCACCGCGCGCACGCGCAGGACATTGTGCACGGTGAGCCCGTATTTCAGGCAATGCACGCCGCCGGAGTTTTCGGAGACGTTGCCGCCGATCGTGCAGGCAATCTGCGACGACGGATCGGGCGCGTAATACAGCCCGTATGGCGCCGCGGCTTCCGAAATGGCCAGGTTCCGGACGCCGGGCTGCACGGTTGCGGTGCGCGCGTACGGATCGACTTCGATGATCTTCCGAAAGCGCGCGAGCGACAGCACGATGCCGTGGCGAATCGGCATGGCGCCGCCCGACAGACCGGTGCCCGCGCCGCGCGGGACGATCGGAACGGCGAGGCGCGCGCAGATCTGCACGACGCGTTGCACCTGCGCCTCGGTTTCCGGCAGCGCCACCGCGAGCGGCAGGCGGCGGTACGCGGCGAGGCCATCGCATTCGTAGGCGGCGGTGTCTTCCTCGCGAAAGAGCAGACAGTGCGTCGGCAGCACGGCCATCAGCGCCTGCACGACTTCACGCTGGCGCGCGGCGAGCTGATCCGCGGTGAGCGCTTCGGCTTCTTCGTGCGGCAGATTCGGCGACGCCGGTGTCGACATCTGCTCGGGCTTGAGCTCGTCGGGTGCGTTCATGTCTCCTCCGTTGCGGCGCTCGTTGCGCTCATCAGGCTATCTTGCTCGAACCGTTCAGCCTTCGAAAGCGAAGATTTTCCCCGGGTTCATCAGGTTCTTGGGGTCGAGCGCCTGCTTGATCGAGCGCATCACGGCGACCGCGCCGGCGCCGTGCTCGTCGATCAGAAAGCCCATCTTGTGCAGCCCGACGCCGTGTTCGCCGGTGCAGGTGCCGCCCATCTCCAGCGCGCGTCCGACGATGCGCCGATTGATGCGCTCCGCTTCTTCCAGCTCTTCGGGCTTGGCCGGATCGAGCAGCATCGCGACGTGGAAATTGCCGTCGCCGACATGGCCGACGATCGGGCTCGGCAAATACGAGCCCTGCAAGTCCTTCTCCGTTTCCTCGACGCATTCGGCGAGGCGCGAGATCGGCACGCAGACGTCGGTCGTGACGGCGCGGCAGCCGGGCTTCAGTTGCAGCATCGCGAAGTAGGCGGAGTGGCGCGCGTTCCAGAGGCGGCTGCGGTCTTCGGGGCGCGTCGCCCATTCGAAGTCTTCGCCCTTGTTTTCCGCGACGATGTCCTGCACGGTCTGCGCCTGTTCCTGCACGCCGGATTCGGTGCCGTGGAATTCGAAGAACAGCATCGGCGATTCGCGCAGCGTCAGATTCGAATGCTTGTTGATGGCGCGCACCGCGAGCTTGTCGACGAATTCGACGCGTGCGATCGGCACGCCCATCTGAATCGTCTCGATGACGGCGCGCACGGCGTCGCCCATCGACGGGAAGGCGCACACGGCCGCCGAGATCGCTTCGGGCTGCGGATAGAGCCGCACGGTGATTTCGGTGATGACGCCGAGCGTGCCTTCCGAGCCCACGAAAAGGCGCGTGAGGTCGTAGCCCGCCGACGATTTGCGCGCGCGCGTGCCGGTTTTGATGGCGCGGCCATCGGCGGTGACGACCGTGAGGCCGAGGACGTTTTCGCGCATCGTGCCGTAGCGCACGGCGTTGGTGCCCGAGGCGCGCGTCGCCGACATGCCGCCGATGCTGGCGTCCGCGCCGGGATCGATCGGGAAGAAGAGGCCGGTGTCTTTGAGCGCTTCGTTCAGTTGCTTGCGGGAGATGCCGGGTTGCACGGTGACGGTGAGGTCTTCGGCGTTGATCGAGACGACCTGGTTCATCTCCGACAGGTCGATGGACACGCCGCCCTGCACCGCGAGCAGATGCCCTTCGAGCGACGAGCCGTTGCCGTAGGGGATGATCGCAACGTCGTGCTGGGCGCAGAGCTTGACGATGGCCTGCACTTCCTCCGTGCTGCGCGCGAAGACGACGGCGTCCGGCAGCTGCGGGTCGAACGGCGATTCGTCACGGCCGTGGTGTTCTCTAACGGCTTGCGACGTCGAGACGCGCTCGGCGAATCGTTCTTTCAACGCGTCCAGAAGCGCGGCGGGGAAGGGGCGTTTCTGGAGTGCGGCGTGTTCGGTGGGGTGGTTCACAAGGTGTCTCCGGGCGGGGCGGCTTTGTGTTGTTTTGCTTCGCTGTTCGATCGTTCTATCTCATTTTACGCCGTCGCGGTGATGCCCGGCGGGCGGGCTTTCGGACGCTGGGACGTGCCTATAATGGGCTTTGATCTCGGAGGCAGTGATGGGAAACCGCTTGAGCAAAATCGCGACGCGCACTGGGGATGATGGAACGACCGGATTGGGTGATGGCAGCCGCGTATCGAAGGACGATGCGCGTATTGCCGCGATCGGAGATGTGGATGAGTTGAATTCGTGTATCGGGGTGTTGCTTTGCGAGCCGATGCCTTCGGACGTGCGCGATGCGTTAACGCGGATTCAGAACGATTTGTTCGATCTGGGCGGGGAGTTGTCGATTCCTGGGCATTCGATGATTCAGACTTCTCATCTTGCTCAACTCGATGCCTGGCTTGCAGAGTACAACGCGACGCTGCCGCCGTTGAAGGAGTTTATTTTGCCAGGTGGGTCGAGGGCGGCGGCTCTTGCGCATGTGGCGAGGACGGTTTGTCGGCGGGCGGAGCGGTCCATCGTTGCGCTCGGGCGTGTGGAAACGGCTGGGGTTAATGAGGCGCCGCGGCGGTATGTGAATCGGTTGTCGGATTTGATGTTTGTGATTGCTCGAGTCCTAAATCGAGCGGACGGAGCAAAGGAGGTTTTGTGGGAGCGACGGGGCGATTAGTAATAGTTGCTCCAAGGAAAGCTCGCCCAACCGCTTCATAGATGGCTTTGAAGGACGTAAACGGTGCCTGTAAGTATAACTGCAACCCTAGGAGCTCAGGTGTTAGCTCCGCTGATAAAGGATCTTTACAATGGAGCGAAAGGAGCTTTATCAAATAAATTCAAGAAATGGCAAGGAGAGCAAGCGCCTAAGAAAGTCGCACAGAAAATCTTGATGATCGGAATGGTCAAAACGCTTTGGCAAGTTGATAAAGAGGTATGGCTAGGAAATTTCTATTACCCTGCATCGATTTTCTCAGTCAGTCACGAATATAGACAATTGAACAGTCTCGCTGACATTCAATTCCAGCGCATAGTTATTCAGGGTGTGGTTGGGCAAGGGAAGTCAATGCTTCTGCGCCACCTATGCGTGCAAGAGTTGACGGGGCGTGGAAGCGGGAAAATCCCGCTGTTCATCGAATTGAGAGAAATTCGTGGCGAAAAGCGATTATTATCCTTAATTTTAAGGGAGCTTGGCAACTATGGCCTTGTGGAGGACGTTGATGTTTTCAAGTATCTTGCGAAAACGGGGAGGCTGGCCCTCTTGCTTGACGGTTTCGACGAGATTGATATCGGAAATGTGCCTAGTGTACTTGAAGAACTTGAACAACTTTCTTTCAACTTCGAAGATCTGACAGTTGTCGCGACGTCGCGACCGGATTGTGCCATTCAACATAGTGCGGCTTTCAGGCGTGTCTATCTATCAATGCTCGCGCAGAGTGATCACCTTCCCTTTCTAACTCGCTTAGGACTGGATCGAGTTCATGCTAATGATATTGCGACAGCAATCGAGAATAGTCCGTCGCATGTCGCTGAGTTGATTAACACGCCCCTCATGCTCACGCTCACCGTGACAGTCTATAGATCGGAGAAGTCTATTCCGGCTGAACTTCCAGAATTCTTTGAGGCTCTATTCACCACTGTCTTCACGCGACATGATCGAAGCAAACCTGGATTTGTGCGAGAACACCGCACAGGGCTTGGAGAACGGGCGTTGCAAAAGCTATTCGAAGGCTTCTGCTTCATGGCTGCTCAGCGAAGCAAAACCCGCACGCTCACGAACGAAGAGTTTTCGAGTTTTTTTGAAAAAGCGAGTCATTATTTTCCAGAAACTATATGTTCCGTGGAGAGCTTTAAACACGACGTGTCGAAGGTGGCGTGTCTGATGTTAGAAGACGGGATTGGTGAGATAACTTTTTTACATAAAAGCATCGCGGAGTATTTTGCTGCCTCGTTTGTGAGGCGTCAGCAGGAAAGGGCTGCGAAAAAATTTTACACCGCTGCTCGTGAGTGTTATCGCGAGTGGCAGCAGGTCCTTCGCTTCCTCGCCGTAATCGATAAATATCGCTATCTGAAATTCTACAGAATTGGAATCATCGAAGGATTCATTGAGCGTTACGATGAAAATAATGCTCGCGCTGGCGATCATCGGTCCAAGACTCTGATTAAAAGGACTTTGTGGAATGTCACTCTGCGATACGATCGGCGTAACCGGCCGATTCCGCTAAGGGAAATCCGTAGAGAAGCTTTGGATTCAGATGAAATAGATGAGATTTTGTTTGATAAGTTTATTGATGTGCTAAAGGAGCATGTTCCTGCCAGGCTCTCAAAGGGTAACGAGCAAGTCAAAATCGAGCCATTAATTTCAGGATTGCACGAACGTGAAACCCAGGTGACTGCAATTGAAATGGTAAATGAAATTGGTTTTGATTCATTTATTAAGATTGCCGAACAATTCTTAACGGATCTACGAAAAGAAGTTGAGATAGCGCGTGCATCAATCGCAATTGAAGAACGAAACGCCGATATCTTTTGAAGTCAAATACGATGAGAACTTCAAGAGACGTGGGACGGTCCCTTGAAGTTCTCCTCTCAACTGACTCTAATTGCCCCCACCCCTCACAACCCTTCTCTGCTTAACCGCCTCCGCCAACCCCTCCAGCACCCCCAAACTCTCCTCCCATCCAATACAGGCATCGGTAACACTCTGCCCAAACGTCAACTCACACCCTTCCCGCAAATCCTGCCGTCCAGCAACAAGATGCGACTCCACCATCACGCCAACAATCCGCTCATCGCCAGCCGCCAATTGCCGTCCGATATCTTCACAAACCGGAATCTGATTCTCATGCTTCTTCGAGCTATTAGCATGACTCGCGTCAATCATTAACCGGGCAGCAAGACCCGCCTTCCCGATATCGCTACAAGCCGCATCCACACTCGCCGCATCGTAATTCGGCGCCTTCCCGCCGCGCAGAATGATGTGGCAATCTTCATTACCCGCCGTCGACACAATCGCCGAATGCCCACCCTTCGTAACCGACAGAAAATGGTGCGGCTGCGACGCCGCCTTGATCGCATCGACCGCAATCTTCACATTCCCGTCCGTGCCATTCTTGAACCCGACAGGGCACGACAATCCCGAAGCCAGCTCGCGGTGAACTTGCGATTCCGTCGTCCGCGCCCCAATCGCACCCCACGAGATCAGATCGGCGATGTACTGCGGGCTGATCATGTCGAGATACTCGGTTCCGGCCGGCAGCCCCATCTCGTTGATGTTCATCAGCAACTCACGCGCAGCCCGCAAGCCATCGTTGATCTTGAAGCTGTTATCCATATACGGATCGTTGATGAGCCCCTTCCAGCCGACCGTCGTGCGCGGCTTCTCGAAGTACACGCGCATCACGATTTCCAGTTCCGAGGCAAAGCGGCGCCGCTGCTCGATCAACCGCGAAGCGTATTCGAGCGCAGCCTTCGGATCGTGAATCGAGCAGGGCCCGATGATGACGATCAGCCGGTCATCCATCCCGTGAAGAATGCGATGCATCGACTGACGCGCGTTGAAGATGAGCTCCGAAACCGGCTCCGCGCATGGGAACTCGCGGATCAGGTGCGCGGGCGGGGTCAGTTCTTTCAACTCGCGGATGCGAACGTCATCGGTATTGTGCGGGGGCATTTCTGTTCTCCTACAGCGGCGTGCCATTCGAACTAAAAAGCGAAAAAAAACCGCCAGACTCGCTGGCGGTTTTTCGGGAATTTCGGTCTGTCCGACCTGTGTACGACTTACCCCTCTCGATCCGCCAGCGGCTTGAGATGCCAAAAGAAATAAAAATAAAACTTGGCGGACATGATGGGTCGAGAAGGAATCGAACGTCGGTCGAAAAAGTTGTGACTGCTTTTATAACCGCAAACAGGCGGCGCTGACAAGCCTGAGCCAGGCAAAACGCGGACAATCCGCACCGGAGAACGCGGCAACGCCGCAAACAATCGTCTCCGATGCGGAAAACCCGCATAAAAATCACACCGTCCCGCCCACCGTCATCTTCTCGATACGCAGGGTCGGCTGGCCGACGCCCACCGGCACGCTCTGGCCTTCCTTGCCGCACACGCCGACGCCGCTATCGAGCGACATATCGTTGCCGATCATCGTCACGTACTTGAGCGATTCCGGCCCGCTGCCGATCAGCGTCGCGCCCTTGACCGGATACGTGATCTTGCCGTTCTCGATCATGTACGCCTCGGACGCCGAGAACACGAACTTGCCGTTGGTGATATCGACCTGACCGCCGCCGAAATTCACCGCGTACAGCCCGTTCTTCACGGAAGCGAGAATCTCGCCGGGGTCCTTGTCGCCGTTGAGCATGTAGGTGTTGGTCATGCGCGGCATCGGCAGCGCGGCGTACGACTCGCGGCGCGCGTTGCCCGTCACCGGCATCTTCATCAGGCGCGCGTTGAGCGAATCCTGAATGTAGCCCTTGAGAATGCCGTCCTCGATCAGCGTCGTGCACTGCGTCGGATTGCCTTCATCGTCGATATTGAGCGAGCCGCGGCGATTCGGCAGCGTGCCGTCATCGACGACCGTCACGCCCTTCGCCGCCACCTGCTCGCCGATCATGCCCGCGAACGCCGACGATCCCTTGCGGTTGAAATCGCCTTCCAGACCATGTCCGACCGCCTCGTGCAACAGCACGCCCGGCCAGCCCGGCCCGAGCACGACGGTCATGGCGCCTGCCGGAGCCGGGCGCGCTTCGAGATTCACCAACGCGGCGTGCACGGCGTCATCGACATATTTGGACAGCACGGCGTCGGTGAAATAGCCGTAGTCGAAGCGTCCGCCGCCGCCGCCCGTACCGATCTCGCGGCGGCCGTTCTGCTCGGCGATCACCGTCACCGAGACGCGCACGAGCGGGCGCACGTCCGCTGCGAGCGCGCCGTCGCTGCGCGCCACGAGCACGACATCGTATTCGCCGGCGAGACCCGCCATGACCTGCGTGATGCGCGGGTCCTTGCCGCGCGCCATTTGCTCGACGCGCTCCAGCAGCTTGACCTTTGCGGTTGCATCGAGCGAATGCAGCGGATCGGCGGGCAGATACAGATCGCGGCCCGAGACGCCGGTCAGCGTGCTCGCCGGCTTGATCTTCTGCTTGCCGCCGCCCGCCTTGGCGATCGCGCGCGTGGCGATCGCGGCCTGACGGATGGAGTCGGGGGAAAGGTCGTCGGAATAGGCGAAAGCCGTGCGCTCGCCGGACACGGCGCGCACGCCGACGCCCTGATCGATGCTGAAGCTGCCCGATTTGACGATGCCTTCTTCGAGGCTCCACGCTTCGCTTCGCGTCGACTGGAAATAGAGGTCGGCGTAATCGACGCGATGCGTGAAGATTTCCGCGAGCGTGCGGGTGATCAGCGCTTCGTCGAGGCCGTAGGGCGTGAGCAGAACGTCCTTCGCCGTGACCAGATTGCGGATGCCGGGTTCGATGATGTTCATGTGGTGCCTTGTGGTGCCTATTGCGTGTTCGATGATGTTCCAGACGGATTTCAGACTATTCTACGGTCTGATCAGACAGGTTATGTGCGGGAAAGCAACCAAGTCTTCAAGTCGTCCGTCCGGTCGAGTGCGCGATCATCCGATCACGCGATGCCGGTAAGCCGGCAAGCTCTGCCGCACGGCGGCGATGCGTTGCAGGTCGATGCCGCCGGACACGACGCCCGGCCCTTCGTCTTTCACATCGACGATTTCGCCCCACGGGTCGATCAACATGCTGTGGCCCCAGGTGCGGCGTCCGTTCTCGTGCTGGCCGCCTTGCGCCGCCGCGAGCACGTAGCATTGATTCTCGACGGCGCGCGCCGTGAGCAAGGTCTGCCAGTGCGCGCGGCCGGTCGTATAGGTGAACGCGGACGGCACGACCATCAGCGCGCAATCGCCGAGCTTGCGGTACAGCTCCGGAAAGCGCAGGTCGTAGCACACCGAGAGCCCCACGCGCCCGAACGGCGCATCGAAGCTGCGGGGCTCGCTGCCGGGAAAGATCGTGCGCGCTTCGTCGAACGATTCCTCGCCGCGCTCGAAATTGAACAGATGAATCTTGTCGTAGCGCGCGACCTGCGCGCCGCGCGGATCGAACACGAGCGTGGTGTTGAGCACGCGGTTCTCTTCAGGCGATTGCAGCGGCAACGTCCCGCCGATGATCCACACGCCATGCTCGCGCGCCGCGTCGGAAAGAAACTGCTGGATCGGGCCCGAGCCGGGCGTTTCGCGGATCGCGAGCTTGTCGGTGTCCTTGAAGCCCATGTAGCAGAAATATTCGGGCAGGAGCACCAGTTTCGCGCCGCCGCGCGCCGCTTCGCCGATGAGGCGTCCGGCGTCGGCCAGATTGCGGTCGCGGTCCGGCGTGCTGACCATCTGCAACGCGGCCACCTGAAACGGCGCCGCGCTTTCGCTCGATCTTTCGCTCATGTCTCTCTGCGCTGTCGGGAAAATGGGGACGAACTGGGGGACGAAAACTGCGCCGGCGACGTCGCGGCGAAGGCCCCTTGTCAGCGGGCAGCGGACGGAACCACGGCGGCGGCGGGTGTTTCGATCTTACCCTGATCGCCCTTCAGACGCTGGATGACGGGTTTGCTCCACGAGCCGGTGATCGAATAGTCGCGAGCGAACGCCTTCTGGATCGATGCCGACAGCGCGATATCCGCCGCCAGCACGCCCAGCCCGAGCAGCGGATTGATCACCGCCGCGCCGATCGCCGCCGCGCCCGCGCCGACGGTCGGAATCACCTTGACGTGCAGATCCTGCGTCTTCTGCGGCATGTCGACGATGCCCTGCATCTGCACGCGCGCGGGGGACGTCACCATCAGGAAGTCGTCGGTGTGGCTGATGCCGTTGGCGATTCGCGCGTTGCCCGTGATCTTCTCGAACGGCAGCCCCTTGCCCACGACATCCTCGAAATGCAGCGTCATCAGATTCGCGAGACTGCGCAGGCTGAAGATGCCGAGCCACTTCGCCGCGCCCGGCGCACGCAGGATTTGCCCGTGATGCAGATCGACGGCGACGTGGCCGTCGAGCGTGTTCACATCGACGGCGGTCGGGCCGCCGTTCCAGGCCGCGTGGCCCGAGACCGTGCCGTTGCCCGAATTGACGACGCGCGGCGCGCCGAAGCGGTCGATCAGCTGGCCGCCGTTTTTCACGTCGAGCTTGAAATCGAGCGACGTGCGGCGCGCCACGCTATCGTCCGCGTCGCCGGGCGGCGTGCCCGCTTGCGCCGTCCGGATCACGTCGCCCGGCAGCGTGCGCCAGGTCGCGTTGGCGGTGAGCGTGGCGTCGGGGTTGGTGAGTTCGAGCTTGTCGAGCGTCCAGATCGGCTCGTCGGCGATGACTTCGTTGTGCGCATCGACCTGCAGCCGCCCGAGGCTATGACCGCGGAACACGAGCTCGTCGACGATGAGATCGATCGTCGGCATGTTGCGCGGCGGCCGTCCCATGGGCTTCTCGGCGGGAGCGTCGCCCGTCTTGTCCGGAATCACGACCTTCGCGAAGCGCGCCTGCAACGCGCCGGGGCTGTCCTTCGTCGCGCCCGGCGTCCACGCGGCGTCGCCCGTGATCTGATCCGACGCGATGTTCGCGCGCCACTTGCGGTCCTGCGCTTCGCTCGCGCCGATATCGACGTTGTCCCAGCGCCGGTCGAGCAGCGTGAGCGTCGTGAAGTGGATGTCGGCGCGCGTCGGGATGAACTGGCGGACGGCCTCGTTCATCGGCGGGCGCGGCGTATCGGCCGGGGACGAAGATGGCGATGAAGAAGCGGACGCGCTGATTTCGGCGAAGAGCTTGCGCCAGGCGTCGGCATCGAATTCGTTGAAATCGGCGGCGGCGCTCACGCCTTCGGCCGGCAGCTCGGCCGGCTTGTTCAAGCCGATCGCGCCGCGTGCGACCTTGAGGCGCGCGCGCATGTTCATCGGCTCGGCGGCGTTCTGCGGATCGATCTTCACTTGCGCACGGCCGATCTGCTGCATGACGTAACGCGCGTCCAGCGCGCCGAACGAGAGCCGCGCGTCGTGCAGGTCCGGCGCGCCGCCCGCCGCGGGCCGGAAGGTGAAGGAGAAGGGCATCGGCGCGCCTTTCGCCTTGCCGAAAGGCGCGGGCAGATCGATGCCCAGGCCCGTCAGATCCGAGCTCGCCTGCACGTTCGGCAACGCGTTTCTCACGCCGCGCACGTGCAGTTCGTAGGGCGCGGCGCCGTCGATGTGCTTCAGGAACTGCACCACCTGCGGGCTCATGCGCGTGTTCAGGCGCTCGGCCGCATCCGCGCCGATGCGCCCGTTCACATCGAGCGCATAGCTGCCGTCGGGCTGCACGCCGCCTTTCGCGCGCACGTCGCCGCCGAGCAGTTGCGCGGTCATGTCATTGAGCGTGACGGTCTTCGCGGCAAAGTCGGCGCGCCCGCGCAGATGCGTGAGCGGCGGCAGCTTGCCGTAGGCGACTTCGTTGTCGATGAAAGTGAGCGAGCCCTTGTATTCGGGCTTGATCGGCGGCAGCGGCGCGGGCGGCCGGTAGCGCGGAATGCCGAGCGTGAGCGCGAGATCGGCGTTACCTTTCGCATCGATCTTGCGCGTGGCGTGCTTCGCCATCAGGCCGAGCGAACTGTCGTCGACGTAGCGGAGCATGTCGGCGAGCGGGCCGCGCGCACGGCCATCGATCCACAGCTTCGTTTCGCGATTGCCCGTGTCGTCGATCCGCCCGATGACCCGCGACACGCGCACGCCGCGGTAATGCCCCTTGCCGATATCGAAGCCGAGCTTGTTCTGCGCGAGCGTGAACGTGCCGTCGATGCCTTCGAACGCCGGCCAGAAGTTCGGCAGGCCGTTGGCCATCTTGCGCGGCGGGAACGGCGTCGGATCGAACTTGCCGCCCGAAAACGGCGCGTTGATGCGAAAGATGCCCGCGTCGGGAAACTTGTTGTACGGAAAGCGCGTGAGGTCGCCGTGGATCTCGATCGTGCCGTTTCTCGCGACGCCCGCCTGCAGCGCGTGGCCGAGATACACGCGCACGCGTTCGTTCAGGCTCGTCGGCAGATAGCGCACGAGGCGCGTCGCTTTCAGATGAGCGACCTTCGCCTTCAGATCGAGATTGCCGCGCCCGTGGCCCTGATTCCAGTAATCGGCGGTGACTTCGCCTTCGGCGTCCGCGTTTTTCACGCGCAGCGTCTCGAGATGGATCGTGAAGGCGCGCCGCAGCTCGCCCGGCGCGATCGCGTCCGCGACGCTCCAGCGCGCGTTGCCCTGCAGGGAATCGAAAGTGAGGCGCGGGTCGTCGAACGCGCCGGGAACGATGACGGCCGCGTTCTTCGTGTCGATGGTGATGCGGCCTTCCTTCTCGTTGGCATCGACGGTTCCCCACAGATTGTCGACGCCCGGAATGCCCGCGCGCGGACGATTGTTGATCGTGAGACCGGGCGGCGGCTCCTGAGCCTGCACGCTGATGCCTTCGAGATTGGCCTTGAGCGCGTAATGCACGAGCGGCGCGTCGCCCTTCTTGCGCTGCTGCTCCGCTTCTTCCTCGGTCTTCGGCGCGGCGCGCTCGGAGTAGATCGTGTAGTTCGACACCTGGCCGCGCGGATTGAAGCGCACGAGTTCGTTGAGCACGCGCGCCGGCACGGGCAGCGCGCGCACGAATTCCGCGAGGATGCCGATATCGACGGTATCGCCCGTCAGCCGCAGCAGTTGCCCCTTGCCCACGCCCGGCGGCCGGTACGTGCCCGTGAGCGAGCGCGACACGAGCAGGCGCGAGACCGGCGTGCCGTCATCGAGCGGCAACTGGCCGAGTTCCGCGTGCAGGTTGCGCAGATCGAGGGTGTATTCGGTGTCCCGCTTCTCGACGCTCCAGCCGAAACGCGCGACCGGCAGATCGAGACGCGGCTGCGTCGCGCGCACGCGCAGCGCGACGTTCGAGCCGGTCAGCTCGCCGGTCGCGTTCTGCAACTGCCCGCCCGCGAAGTTGAGCCAGATCTCGTTGTTGACGCGGCCGCCGTACATCTGGAACGGCGTCTTCACGTAGCGCGCGAGCGTGGGCAGATCGACGGGGCCGGTCGATACATACAGCCGGCCCGTCCAGTTCGCGGGCGCGCCCATCGCGGAGAACGGCTGATGACGGAAGTCCGCGCGGAGGTCGAGCGGGCCGTGCAGCACTTCGCCGTCAGCGGGCGCCTTGAGCGCGAGCCGATGCCGCGTGCCGTCGTTGACGATCGCGAGATGCAGCCGCTTGAACGCGATCTCCGGCGCGGCGCGCTCGGCGTCGCGCCAGCGCAGCGTGCCGTCGCGCAAAAGGATGTGATCCTGGCCAAGCAGCCAGGTCGTGAATGCGTTCGAACCCGTGCGTTGCCGGGGGATGGGCACGCCCGCGACCGAGAGCGCGCCGTCGGCATTGCGCGCGATGATCACGTCGGGGCCATCGACGGTCAGGTCGGCGAGCTTCGGCCTCAGGTGCAGCAGCGACGCCCACGCGATGCTCGCGCTCGCATGCGGCACGGCGAGGCCCGGCGCGCCGTCGGCGGCGTCGATGCGCAGATTGTCGATATCGAGTGTCGGCGAGAGCCCGGACCATCGCGCGGAAATCCTGCCGATATGCAACTGCGCGTGAATCTTCGACGACACCAGTTGCTCGATGCGCGGCCGGAACGAATCGACCTGCGGCATGACGATGTAGCGCAGGCCCACGTACACGCCCGCGACCGCGAAATACGCGATGGCGGCAATGACGAGAACGAATTTGAAGACGCGTGAAAGCACGCGCTCGGCGTTGCCGCTGGGCTTGGCTTGTCCAACTTCGGTCGGGTCGACGGATCGTCTGCTGTCGGACATGCTGCGGCTGTTCGGCGATATGGTAGTTTTGCGTGTTTGACGCTGAAATGTAACACGGGCATTGCGGGGACGGCCGCTGCCTGCGCACTCGTAGACGCTCGCGAAGCCGCGCCCGGCAAGACTCGCGGCGCGTTGTGCGAACTGCTGTGTCTTTCCGGAAGCAATGAGCGAACCCAATCTTTCATGACCGACGCCACTCTTCTCAGTTCCGATTATTCCAACTATGCGGCGCGCGCCTATGCAGCGCGTCCCGAACTGGCGTCGAACGTCGCGCAGTGGTCGCAGGCGCCCATCACGCGTGCATGGATCGAAGCGCGGCTCGATACGCACTGCACGCCGTGCACCGAAAAAGGCGTGCTCGACGAACCCGCATTGAAGACCGCGCTGCGCCGCTTGCGAACCGATGTCTTCTGCACGGTGATGGAGCGCGATCTTACCGGCGCGGCGGATGTCGCCGAAGTCACCGGCGCGATGACCGACCTCGCCGAAGTCACCGTGCAGCGCGCGCTCGCGGTGCTGTCGGCGGATCTCGAAGCGCTCTTCGGCGAGCCGCGCGGCCCCGATGGCGAGCGGCTCACGCTCGGTGTCGTCGGCATGGGCAAGCTGGGCGGGCGCGAGCTGAACGCATCGTCGGATATCGACCTGATCTTCGTGTATGAAGAAGACGGCGAAACCTCGGGCGGCACGCGCTCGCCGCTGCCGACGCAGGAATTCTTCACACGGCTCGGCCGGCGGCTGATCGGCGCGCTCGCCGAGATCACGCAGGACGGTTATGTGTTTCGCGTGGATATGCGGCTGCGGCCCAATGGCGATTCCGGGCCGCTCGTGTGCAGCCTCGGCATGCTCGAAGAATATTTCTACGTGCAGGGCCGCGAGTGGGAGCGCTACGCGTGGATCAAAGGGCGGCTCGTGTCGGAGACGCAAAGCGATTCGGCGAAGCGTCTCGTGAAGCAGCTCGAAGCCATCGCGACGCCGTTCATCTACCGGCGTTATCTCGATTACGGCGTGATCGCGGCGATCCGTTCGCTGCATCAGCAGATCCGGCAGGAAGCGCGGCGGCGCGCGTCGATGCGCCCCGACAAGGCCGACGACATCAAGCTCGGGCGCGGCGGTATCCGCGAAATCGAGTTCAGCGCGCAGGTGTTCCAGTTGATTCGCGGCGGTCAGGCAGCCGATTTCCGCATTCGTCCGACGCTCGCGGTGCTGGAACGCGCCGCGGCGCACGGCCTGCTCGCGCCGAACATCTGCGCGGCGCTCTCCGAGGCGTATCTCTTCTTGCGCACGATCGAGCATCGGCTGCAATACCGCAACGATGCGCAGACGCACGCGATGCCCGTCGCCGACGACGAACGCGTGCTGCTCGCGAAATCGCTCGGCTTCGCGGACTATGCCGCGCTGATGGAAAAACTCGACGCGCATCGCGAGCTCGTCGAGCAGCAGTTCGACGCGATCTTCGCCGACAAGGTGAGCGGGCAGGGCGGCTGCGGCGTCGCGGAAGATTCGGTGGCGTCGTGGATCTGGAGCAGCGCGCTCGCCGACGACTCCGCGCAGGAAGAACTCGCCGCGCGTCTCATGGAGCTCGGCTTCGCCGATCCCGCGCCAGTGTTATCGCGTCTCACGGGCGTGTGGAATTCGGCGCGCTATGCGGGCTTGCCGTCGCAGAGCCGCGAGCGCTTCGATATCGTCGCGCAGCGGGCGCTCGAAGCCGTGCAGTCCATCGACGCGGCGCGGCGCGGCGACACCATCACGCGGCTTTTCGATCTGCTCGAAGCCATTGGCAAGCGCGGCGCCTATCTCGCGCTTCTGACGGAGTATCCGGCGGCGCTCGCGCGCGTGCTCTCGGTGCTGTCGGGCTCGCGCTGGGCGGCGGGCTATCTGATCCGCCATCCGCAGTTGCTCGACGAACTGCTCGACGACGAAGCCATCGCGAGCCCGTTCGACTGGGCCGCGTTCAAGCGCTCGCTGACCGCGCGCCTCGACGCCGCGGAGGACGCCGAACATCAGATGGATCTGCTGCGTCACGCGCATCAGGCTGAAGTGTTCCGCATTCTGCTGATCGATCTCGCCGGGCGTCTGAGCGTCGAGCATGTGAGCGACCGCCTGTCCGAACTCGCCGACGCCGTGCTCGACGTCACGGTGCATACCGTGTGGAAGCACTTCCCGAAGCGGCATCGCGAGACGCCGCGCTTCGCGGTCATCGCTTACGGAAAGCTCGGTGGCAAGGAGCTGGGCTATGCATCGGATCTCGATCTCATCTTTCTCTACGATGACCCGCACGATTCGGCCGCCGACCTCTACGCGATGTTCACGCGCCGTCTCATTACGTGGCTCACGGCCGCGACCGGCGCGGGCACGCTGTTCGACGTCGATCTGCGCTTGCGGCCCAATGGCGAGTCCGGCCTGCTCGTGACCGATCTCGCGTCGTTCCGCCGCTATCAGATTCGCGAAGGCGACGCGGCGAACACCGCATGGGTATGGGAGCATCAGGCGCTGTCGCGCGCCCGTTACAGCGCCGGCGACGCCGAAATCGGCGAGCAGTTCGAAGCGATTCGCGCCGACGTGCTCGTCATGGAGCGCGATGCGGCCGCGCTCGCGCGCGAAATCGTCGCGATGCGTGAGCGGGTTTTCGCGGGCCATCCGAACCACAGCGAGCTTTTCGACCTGAAGCACGATCGCGGCGGCATGGTCGATATCGAGTTCATCGTGCAGTACTGGGTGCTGCTGCATGCGCGCGAGCATCGCGAGTTCTTGCGCAACGCGGGGAATATCACGCTGCTGAAGATCGCGGCGCGAAGCGGTTTGATCGCGGAGGACGAGGCCGACGTGATCGGCGCGGCGTACCGGCATTACCGCAAGCTCCAGCACACGTTGCGGCTCGACGGCATGGAAAAGGCGCGCGTCGATCCGGCCGAGGTTCAGGCCGAACGCGACGCGGTGACGGCGTTGTGGGAGCGGGTGTTCGCGGTGGCGGCGCAGTAAGACGGCTTACGCCGCCAGCATTTCCTTCGCGTGCTTGCGCGTGGTCGCGGTGATTTCGATGCCGCCGAGCATGCGCGCGACTTCCTCGATGCGCTTGCCCTTGTCGAGCGACGTGACGGTGCTGACGGTGCCGCCCGCGTCGTCGGAAGACTTCGCGACCTGGAAGTGCTGATCACCGCGCGCGGCCACTTGCGGCAAGTGCGTGACGCACAGAACCTGGCGGTCGCGGCCGAGCTGATGCAAGAGACGCCCGACCACTTCCGCGACGCCGCCGCCGATGCCCGTGTCCACTTCGTCGAAGATCAGCGTGGGCGTGGGGCTCGCGGTACTCGCGATCACGGCGAGCGCGAGGCTGATACGCGCGAGTTCGCCGCCGGAAGCCACTTTCGCGAGCGGCCTGAGCGCCACACCCGCGTGACCCGCGACGCGGAATTCGATCTGCTCCAGACCGTTCGCGCCGCCTTCGGCGAGCGGCACGAGCGCGACTTCGAACCGTCCGCCGGCCATCGACAATTCCTGCATGCCTTCCGTGACCGCTTTCGACAGATTCTTCGCGGCCTTGGCGCGCGCCTTCGACAGCACTTTGGCCTGGTCGAGGTACGCGCTCTTCGCCTTTTCAGCGGCGGCGTTGAGCGCGTCGAGATCGGCGGCGGCGTCGAGATCGGCAAGCTGTTTGCGGCGCGCGTCGTGTTCCTCGGGCAGCGTTTCGGGCTGAAGCCGGAACTTGCGCGCCGTCGAATGCAATTGATCCATGCGCCGCTCGACCTGCGCGAGCCGGTCGGGATCGAGCTCCAGCCGCTGCGCGTAATGCGAGAGCGAGTACGACGCCTCCTGCAACTGGATCTCGGCCGGTTCGAGTGACGCGAGCACGTCGTTCAGCGCCGGATCGATATCGGCGAGGCCGCGCAGCTTCGAGACGATCGCGGCGAGCTGAGAGATCATGGCTTCGTCGGATTCGGAGAGCGCGCCGAGCGCACCTTGCACGCCGTCGATGAGACTCGCCGAATGCGACAGCCGATGATGCTCCGCGCTCACTTCTTCCCATTCGCCGGGCTGCGGCGCGAGCTTGTCGAACTCGCTCAGTTGCCACGCGAGCCGCTCGCGTTCCAGTTGCAGTTCGCGGTCGCGGCTCTGCGCGGCCTCGACCGCCTGCTGCGCGTCGCGCATCGCGCGCCACGCGCGGTTCACGGCGCCGGCGGTGTCGAGCAGTTGCGCGTGCGTGTCGAAGAGTTCGCGTTGCGCATCCGGGCGCATCAGCAATTGATGCGCGTGCTGCCCGTGAATGTCGACGAGCATTTCGCCCACTTCGCGCAGTTGCGCGAGCGTCGCGGGCGTGCCGTTGATGAACGCGCGAGAGCGGCCACCCGAATCGATCACCCGGCGCAGCATGACCGAATCGCCGTCCTGCGTGAGCGCATGCTCGTCCAGCCAGTGCGTGACGAGCGGATGCGTTGCGAATTCAGCGGTGATGTCCGCGCGTGCCTGACCGGTGCGCACGACGCTCGCGTCGCCGCGCGCGCCGAGCGTGAGCGCGAGGGCGTCGATCAGAATCGACTTGCCCGCGCCGGTTTCACCCGAAAAGACCGTGAAGCCTGGATCGAAATCGATATCCAGTGTTGCGACGATGACGAAATCTCGAATCGAAAGATGACGGAGCATGGACGCTTCGGAAGGGGAAATCGGTAGTTCAGAGAGAAGAGGCGTCCTGCGACGGATGCTCGTTCCAGTGCAGCTTCTTGCGCAGCGTCGCGTACGTGCTGTAGCCGACCGGATGCAGCACCGGCACCGTATGCTTGGAGCGCCGCACTTCGATGGCATCGTTCAGCTCGACGGCGGTGAACGACTGCATGTCGAAGTTCACGTTCACGTCGCGCCCGCCGATGATCTGAATGGTCACTTTGGAGTCGTCGGACAGCACGATCGGACGATTCGACAGCGAGTGCGGTGCGATCGGCACGAGCACGAAGCCCTGCAACTGCGGATGCAGGATCGGCCCCGCGGACGACAGCGCATAGGCGGTCGAGCCGGTCGGCGTAGCGACGATCAGGCCGTCCGAGCGCTGGTTGTACATGAAGTGGCCATCGACGGACACGCGCAGCTCCGCCATGCCGGAGAAGCCGCTGCGGTTCACGACGACATCGTTGAAGGCGAGCGCGTGGTAGATGGGCTTGTCGTTGCGCACGATGCGCGCTTCGAGCAGGCTGCGCTCCTCGCGCTCGAACTGGCCGGCGAGCAGCTGCGGCACGATCTCGCGCATGGCCTTGAGCGGAATGTCCGTGATGAAGCCGAGCCGCCCGTGATTCACGCCGATGAGCGGCGTCTTGTACGGCGCGAGTTGCCGGCCGATGCCGAGCATCGTGCCGTCGCCGCCGAGCACGATCGCGACATCCGCGCGCGCGCCCATCTCCGCGATGGACAGCGCCGGGAAATCCGTGACGCCGACGTCCTTCGCGGTGCCCGCCTCGAACACGACCTCGAACCCTTGCTGCGCAAGGAGATCGGCGAGCGCTCTCAGCGGCGCCTCGATGCCCGGCGTGTTGGTGCGCCCCACGAGGGCGACGGTCTTGAATTGGCCAATTTCCATGCCGGCATTACACCATAGTCAGAGAGCGAAAAGAACCGTGGGCGACGGCCTCCGGGCGCGCTTTCGCGGGGCCGCGCGGCGCCGCACGGGCGGCCCCGCCGTTTCTCGCTAGAATGGAGCGGACGTTGAACGCAGCGCACGCGGCGCGGCTCGCCGCCCCCCGACTCGTTGAGCTAGAATTTGCCCATGCTAGACCCACGTGCACAAACCCTCCTTAAAACGTTGATCGAGCGCTACATCGCCGAAGGTCAGCCGGTCGGTTCGCGCACGTTATCACGTCATTCGGGCCTCGAACTGAGCCCCGCGACGATCCGCAACGTCATGTCGGACCTGGAAGAGCTCGGCCTGGTCGCGAGTCCGCATACGTCGGCGGGCCGCATTCCCACGCCGCGCGGCTACCGGCTCTTCGTCGACACGATGCTGACTGTAGAAGGCCCCGAAGACGAAGCGATGACCACCGCGGTCAAGACCCGCCTGCAAGGCGAGGAGCCGCAGAAGATCGTCGCGGCGGCGGCGAGCGTGCTGTCCAATCTCTCGTCGTTCGCGGGCGTCGTGCTCACGCCGCGCCGCAGCCACATGTTCAAGCAGATCGAGTTCATGCGGCTGTCGGACAAGCGCATTCTGCTCATCATCGTGACACCCGAAGGCGATGTCCAGAACCGCATGATGGCCACGCAGCGCGACTACTCGCCCTCGCAGCTCGTCGAGGCCTCCAATTACATCAACGCGCATTTCGCGGGCCTGTCCTTCGACGAAGTGCGCCGGCGTCTGCGCGAGGAAATCGACCAGTTGCATGGCGACATGACCGCGCTCATGCAGGCCGCCGTGGTCGCGAGCACCGCCGAGACGGACCCCACGGACACCGTGCTGATTTCCGGCGAGCGCAACCTGCTGGAAGTGGCGGACCTTTCGTCCGACATGGCGCGGCTGCGCAAGCTGTTCGACTTGTTCGACCAAAAGACGAGCCTCCTGCAATTGCTGGATGTTTCGAGTCACGCGCAAGGCGTGCAGATTTTCATCGGCGGAGAATCGAATCTCGTGCCGATCGAGGAAATGAGCGTCGTGACCGCGCCGTACGAAGTCAACGGCAAGATCGTCGGCACGCTCGGCGTGATCGGCCCGACGCGCATGGCGTACAACCGCGTCATTCCGATCGTGGACATCACCGCGCGTTTGCTGTCGATGTCGCTCAGTCATCAGTGACATCCTGGCGCATCGCGCACGGGTCCGCCACTAGGCCGTTCGGCCAATGATGCGTCGAGAAGCGCGCCGCTATAATGGTCTTCACCTTTTCCGACGACGACCTTCCGGCCCGCTTCCCCTATGCGTTTCGACCTCGAGTTGCCCTCGCAGCCCAGCGCTTCGCATCGCGTCGCGGTGCTGCTGATCAATCTCGGCACGCCGGACGCGCCCACCCCGCGAGCGGTGCGCAAGTATCTGGCGCAGTTTCTGTCCGATCCGCGCGTCGTCGAAATTCCTGCGTTCGTCTGGCAGATCATTCTGCGCGGCGCGATCCTGCCGTTCCGCTCGCGCGCGTCGGCCAGGAAATACGCGCAAGTGTGGATGCCGGAAGGCTCGCCGCTGCGCGTGCACACGGAAAAGCAGGTCGAAGGGCTGCGGCGGCTTTTCGCGGCGAACGACTATCACGTGATCGTCGATTACGCGATGCGCTACGGCACGCCCGGCATCGGCGCGATGCTCAATCAACTGAAGCTCGAAGGCGCGGACCGCATTCTGCTGCTGCCGATGTATCCGCAGTATTCGTCGTCCACGACAGCCACCGCGTTCGACGACGCGTTCGCTGCGCTCAGGCGCGTGCGCAATCAGCCCGAGATCCGAACGATCCGCCATTACGCGGATCATCCGGCGTATATCGCCGCGCTCGCGGAGCAGGTGCGCGATTACTGGCGGCATCACGGCGCGCCGGACTTCGCCGCCGGCGACAAGCTCGTGCTGAGCTTTCACGGCGTGCCCAAGCGCACGATGGACCTTGGCGATCCCTATCACGACCAGTGTCAGCAGACCAGTTCGCTGCTGACGTCCGCGCTCGGGCTCACGCCGGTCGAGTGCCGCGTGACGTTCCAGTCGCGCTTCGGCCGCGCGGAGTGGCTGCAGCCGTACACCGCGCCGACGGTCGCGGAGCTGGGCGCGGGCGGCGTCGCGCGCGTGGACGTGTTCTGCCCCGGCTTCACGGCCGATTGCCTGGAGACCATCGAGGAAATCGGCATCGAGGTGCGTGACGAATTCTTGAAGGCCGGCGGCAAGCATTTTCACCGCATCGCCTGCCTCAATTCGTCGCCCGCGTGGATCAAGGCGCTGGGAGAGATCGCCGCGCAGCATCTTCAGGGATGGCCGGTGCAGACCGTGCAGCCGCTCACGGCCGTCGGCTGAATGCGGCTTTAGGAAAGATTCGCTGATGAACTACAAGATTTCGACGGAACCCGGCGCGCGTTTGCGCATCGACAAATGGTTATGGGCGGCGCGCTTCTTCAAGACGCGTTCGCTTGCGAGCGATGCGGTCGAAAAAGGTCGCGTGAAGATTGGCGGTGCGAACGTGAAGCCGTCGAAGGACGTGCGTATCGGGGATATCGTCGAGATCGATATCGAGCGGCTCGTCTGGCAGGTCGAAGTGCTCGGCGTGTGCGACGTGCGCGGCCCGGCGACGGTCGCGCAGACGCTTTATGCCGAAACCGAAGAAGGGCGCGCCAAGCGCGTGGCCGAAGCCGAACGCCGCAAGCATTTCCGCGAGCCCGCGTCCAACTTGCAAGGCAGGCCGACGAAGCGCGACCGGCGCGTCATCGACAAATTTTCAGATCCGGACTGAAGAAGCTTTCCATGGTCGCGTGAACGCCGCCGTACTCGATGTTACGGTCGGTCACGGCGCCGGACATGCAAATGGTGGTCGTTCCCGCGACGAGTACCAGGGCGACCACCGCGATAGCAAAGGTCAGTTTCATGGTACCCCCAAGAGCGGGTTGCCCGGTCAGTGTTCGGCCGGGTCAGGAAACGGGCATGGGCTGAAGCGGATTGAAGCATTCGTAGGATTAGGGTTAACGTGCTTCCTGCGGTGCTTTTTCGAAGTGTAGGCGACTTAGGGCTTTCCCTCAATCTGAAGTTGGCGCGGCGCGCTGAAGTGTCTGTTCCGGGTCATTTTCGCGCCACCGAGGGGCGGATAAATTCATCCGAAGCCTTGAAAAAGTCCTGGACGCCCCAATTTCCGCCGCTAGTGCGAAAAACGCGGCCCCGGTGATCAACGGCCGCTTTCGCATCCGACTCAACTCACAGCAATACACATTCAGCGACATGGAAAACACGCAAGAGAATTCAGCGAGCCAGAACCCGGCGCCCGCCGACGAAAACGCGCGCCAGGCCGCCGACACGACCAACGCCACGGCTCAGCAGCCGCAGGCCGCACCGGCGGACGCGGCTGCCGCGCCGCAAGCGGCGCCGAACGAGGCCGAAAGCGCCCTCGCCGAAGCGCAGGCCACGATCGCCGCGCTCAAGGAAGATTTCCTGCGCGCCAAGGCCGAAACGGAAAACGTGCGCCGCCGCAGCCAGGAAGACGTCGCGAAGGCGCATAAATTCGCCATCGAAAATTTCGCGGAAAATCTGCTGCCCGTGCTCGACAGCCTCGAAGCCGCGCTTGCGGATCAATCGTCGGATCTCGCCAAGGTGCGCGAGGGCGTCGAACTGACGCTGCGCCAGTTGACCGGTGCGCTGGAGAAAGGCCGCGTGATCGCGGTGAATCCGGTCGGCGAAAAATTCGATCCGCATCGCCACCAGGCCATTTCGATGGTGCCGGCGGAGCAGGACCCGAATACCGTCGTCACGGTGCTGCAAAAGGGCTACGTCATCGCCGACCGCGTCTTGCGCCCGGCGCTCGTGACGGTCGCCGCGCCGAAGTAACGCGCATGACCCGCGTCGCCGCCGGCGAACGTCGGCGGCCGGCCGGCATGGCGTCCTGCGCAAAAAAAGTTATAGACCGCATCGCTTTCAGGGTCTTGAAATCGAAACTGGCGCTCTTATCTTGCGTACAGGTATGAATTTTGGGCGTTCGGCCCGGTAAATCGGCATAAGCCGGCGTGGGGCGCATCGCCCCGCCCGCCGCAACGCCACCGCGATCAAAGTTAGGAGAGTGATAAAAAATGGGCAAAATCATCGGTATCGACCTCGGCACCACGAACTCGTGCGTGGCGCTGATGGAAGGCAATCAGGTCAAGGTCATCGAGAACTCGGAAGGCGCGCGCACCACGCCGTCGATCATCGCGTACATGGATGACAACGAGATCCTCGTCGGCGCGCCCGCCAAGCGCCAGTCGGTCACGAACCCGCGCAACACGCTGTACGCGGTCAAGCGCCTGATCGGCCGCCGCTTCGACGAAAAGGAAGTGCAGAAGGACATCGGCCTGATGCCGTACAAGATCGTCAAGCACGACAACGGCGACGCATGGGTCGAAGCGCACGGCGCGAAGCTCGCGCCTTCGCAGGTTTCCGCCGAAGTGCTGCGCAAGATGAAGAAGACCGCTGAAGACTACCTCGGCGAGCCGGTGACGGAAGCCGTCATCACGGTTCCGGCGTACTTCAACGACAGCCAGCGTCAGGCAACGAAGGACGCGGGCCGCATCGCCGGTCTGGAAGTCAAGCGCATCATCAACGAACCGACGGCGGCCGCGCTCGCGTTCGGTCTGGACAAGGCCGAAAAGGGCGACCGCAAGATCGCCGTGTTCGACCTGGGCGGCGGCACGTTCGACATTTCCATCATCGAAATCGCGGATGTGGACGGCGAAATGCAGTTCGAAGTGCTCTCGACGAACGGCGATACGTTCCTCGGCGGTGAAGACTTCGACCAGCGCATCATCGATTACATCATCGGCGAGTTCAAGAAGGAGCAGGGCGTCGATCTGTCGAAAGACGTGCTCGCGCTGCAACGCCTGAAGGAAGCCGCTGAAAAGGCGAAGATCGAGCTGTCGTCGACGGCGCAGACCGACATCAACCTGCCGTACATCACGGCGGACGCGTCGGGTCCGAAGCACTTGAACCTCAAGTTCACGCGCGCCAAGCTCGAAGCGCTCGTCGAAGAGCTGATCGAACGCACGATCGAACCGTGCCGCATCGCGATCAAGGACGCGGGCGTGAAGGTCGGCGAAATCGACGACGTGATCCTCGTCGGCGGCATGACGCGCATGCCGAAGGTGCAGGAAAAGGTGAAGGAGTTCTTCGGCAAGGACCCGCGCCGTGACGTGAACCCGGACGAAGCCGTGGCCGTGGGCGCCGCGATTCAAGGCCAGGTTCTGTCCGGCGACCGCAAGGACGTGCTGCTGCTCGACGTGACGCCTTTGTCGCTCGGCATCGAGACGCTCGGCGGCGTGATGACGAAGATGATCAACAAGAACACGACCATCCCGACGAAGCACGCGCAAGTGTATTCGACGGCGGACGACAACCAGGGCGCCGTGACGATCAAGGTGTTCCAGGGCGAGCGTGAAATGGCCGCGGGCAACAAGCTGCTCGGCGAATTCAACCTCGAAGGCATTCCGCCCGCACCGCGCGGCACGCCGCAGATCGAAGTGACCTTCGACATCGACGCGAACGGCATTCTGCACGTCGGCGCGAAGGACAAGGCGACGGGCAAGGAAAACAAGATCACCATCAAGGCGAACTCGGGTCTGACCGACGCGGAAATCGACAAGATGGTGAAGGACGCCGAAGCCAACGCCGAGGAAGATCACAAGCTGCGCGAACTGGCCGATGCCCGCAATCAGGGTGACGCGCTGGTGCACAGCACGAAGAAGGCCGTTGCCGAGTACGGCGACAAGGTCGACGCTTCGGATAAGGAGAAGATCGAAGCCGCGCTGAAGGACCTCGAAGACGCGCTGAAGGACAACGCGTCGGACAAGGCCACGATCGACGCGAAGGTCGAAGCGCTGTCGCAAGCCTCGCAGAAGCTCGGCGAGAAGATGTACGCCGACATGCAGGCGCAGCAAGGCGCGGCGGGCGCGGCCGCGGGTGCGGCAGGCGCGGGTGCATCGGCGGAAGCGGGCGCGAGCCAGCAGCACGACGACGTCGTGGATGCCGACTTCAAGGAAGTGAAGAAGGACTAAGCCGGGTGAGGCGCGTGGGCGGCAACGTCCACGCGCCTTTTCGGTGGTGTCACCGGGACGCGTTTGGCGTCTGACGTGGAACGCGCCTGGCGAGCCTTTTGGGCTCTCCGGGCACGTTGTTTTTAGAGGCGCGTTGCTTCAGGCGAGGCGCAAGAGTTTTACGCGCGGGTTGCAGCATGGAACCCGCAGCATCTGAGAGGAACCGTCGCGTGACGCGCGGCGGGATCGAACCGACATGGCGAAACGGGATTACTACGACGTTCTGGGCGTGGCGAAGAACGCGAGCGACGACGAGATCAAGAAGGCGTATCGCAAGCTCGCGATGAAGTATCACCCTGACCGCAATCCGGACAACAAGAAGGCGGAAGAGAATTTCAAGGAGGCGAAGGAAGCCTATGAAATGCTCTCCGACCAGCAGAAGCGCGCCGCGTACGATCAGTACGGCCACGCGGGCGTGGATCCGAACATGGCGGGCGCGGGCGCGCAGGGCTTCGGCGGTTTTGCCGATGCCTTCGGCGATATCTTCGGCGACATCTTCGGGCAGGCGGCGGGCGGCGCGGCGCGCGGCGGTCGCGGCGGTCCGCAGGTGTATCGCGGCGCGGACTTGCGCTACAGCATGGAGATCACGCTCGAACAGGCGGCGCACGGTTACGACACGCAGATCCGCGTGCCGAGCTGGACAAACTGCAACGTCTGTCACGGTTCGGGCGCGAAGCCGGGCACCAAGCCCGAAACCTGCCCGACCTGTCACGGCCAGGGCCAGGTGCGCATGTCGCAGGGCTTTTTCAGCATCCAGCAGACGTGCCCGAAGTGCCACGGCAGCGGCAGCTACATTCCCGATCCGTGCGCGAACTGCCACGGCGCGGGCAAGGTGAAGGAAACGAAGACGCTGGAAGTGAAGATTCCGGCGGGCATCGACGACGGCATGCGCATCCGCTCGGCGGGCAACGGCGAGCCGGGCATCAACGGCGGTCCGAGCGGCGACCTGTATGTAGAAATCCACATCAAGCAGCATTCGGTGTTCGAGCGCGACGGCGACGACCTGCATTGCCAGATGCCGATTCCGTTCACCACGGCGGCGCTCGGCGGCGAGATCGAAGTGCCGACGCTGGCGGGCCGCGCGAGCTTCACGGTGCCGGAAGGCACGCAGTCGGGCAAGACGTTCCGTCTGCGCGGCAAGGGCATCAAGGGTTTGCGTTCGAGCATCGCCGGCGATTTGTACGTGCATGTTCAGGTGGAAACGCCTGTCAAGCTGACCGAACAGCAGCGCGATCTGCTGAAGCAGTTCGAAAAGTCGCTCGAGCAGGGCGGCGCGCGGCACAGTCCGCAAAGCAAAAGCTGGTTCGACCGCGTGAAGAGCTTCTTCGACTGATGCGGTCAGTTTGCGACGTAAGGCCATGACGACCGAAGCGGAGCGCGGCGCACTCTTTGCGCTGCTCGACGATTGCGATGCGACCGCCGAAAGGCGGTCGAGTCGTTTGTACACGGACTTCGCGCACGAACGCGTGTGCGTGGACGGCCATGCGCTCGACGCGGTGTGCGCCGCCATCGAAGGCGATCTGCGACGCGGATTGCATGCGGTCGTCGTCGCGGATTACGAGTTCGGGCGCAATCTTCAGTTCGGCACGATCGGGCGTGGGGACGAACATGCGTTGCGCGTGCTGATGTTTCGATCGCGCGCGTTCCTCTCCCGCGATGAAGCGAGCGCGTGGCTTGCGTCGCATGAAGTCGAAGACATCGCGGGCATCGCGGGGATCGAAGCGAGCGTCACGCGCGGCGAATTCGACCAGGCCATCGCCGCCGTTCAGGAAGCGTTGAGAGAGGGCGAGTCGTATCAGATCAACTACACATACCGGCTGAACTTCGATGTGTTCGGCGCGCCGCTCGCGCTCTATCGGCGCTTGCGCGAACGGCAGGCCGTGCACTACGGCGCGTTCATCGTGTTGCCGGATGGCAGGTCGGTCGTGTCGTGCTCGCCGGAACTCTTCGTCGAGAAAGCGGGTGATCTGTTGCGCGCGCGGCCCATGAAAGGCACCGCGCCGCGTGAATCCGATCCCGAAGCGCTCCACAACGACCCGAAGAACCGCGCCGAGAACGTGATGATCGTCGACTTGCTGCGCAACGACATGTCGCGCGTGGCGGTCACGGGCTCGGTGAACGTGCCGGCACTGTTCTCGGTCGAGCCGTATGCGTCGGTCTGGCAGATGACTTCGACCATCGAGGCGCGCGTGATTCCGGGCACGTCGTTCGCCGATATCGTGCGCGCGCTGTTTCCGTGCGGCTCGATCACCGGCGCGCCCAAGTACCGCACGATGCAACTGATCGACGAGATCGAAAGCACGCCGCGCGGGCTTTACACGGGCGCGATCGGATGGCTCGATGCGAGCGGCGATTTCTGCTTGTCGGTGGCGATCCGCACGCTCGTCGTCGATGCTTCGAAGCAGCGCGGCGTGCTGGGCATCGGCGCAGGCATCGTGCTCGACAGCATCGCCGCCGACGAATACGAGGAGTGTCTGTTGAAAGCACGCTTTCTGACCGGCGCGGATCCCGGCTTCGAGCTTTTCGAGACGTGCTTTGCCACGCGCGATGCAGGCGTGCGCCACTACGCGCGTCACGTTGCGCGGCTGAAGGCGAGTGCGGCCTATCTCGGTTTTGCGTTCGATGAAACGGCGCTCGGCACGCAGGTCGCGCAGCAGTGCGCGGGATTCGATTCGGACGAACCGCATAGATTGCGTATTGCGCTGGACAAGAGCGGTCGCATCGCGATCACGAGTGCGCGGCTCGCGCCTTTGCCATCGAGTTCGGTCGATGTGCTGCTGGCGTCGGAACGCGGCTTCGCGCCGCAATCGTCGAGGGATGCTCTGCTCAGACACAAGACCACGCGTCGCGCCGACTACGATCGCGCGTGGAAAGCCGCCGAGGCCGAAGGCGCATTCGACATGCTGTTCGTCAACGAACGCGGCGAGCTGACCGAAGGCGGGCGTTCGAGCGTCTTCGTGCAACTCGGCGGCACATGGTTCACGCCGCCCATCGACGCGGGCGTGCTGCCGGGCGTGATGCGCGCGGTGTTGATCGAAAAGCTTGGCGCCGTCGAGCGTGCGCTGACGCTCGACGAGCTGCTAAAAGCGCAAGACGTGCTCATCAGCAACGCGTTACGCGGCGCGGTGAAAGCGCGTCTCAGGCGCTAAACCCACATCACCACTCGGCCACGCTGCCGTCCGCGTGACGCCACACCGGATTGCGCCAGCGGTGGCCGATCTTCGCCATCTCGCGCACCTTCTCCTCGTTCACCTCGATCCCGAGGCCCGGCCCCTGCGGTATCGACACCATGCCGTCCTCATACTTGAAGACTTCCGGATTCCTGATGTAATCGAGCAGATCGTTGCCCTTGTTGTAGTGGATGCCGAGGCTCTGCTCCTGGATGAACGCGTTGTAGCTCACCGCATCGATTTGCAGACAGGTTGCGAGCGCGATCGGCCCGAGCGGGCAGTGCAGCGCAAGCGCGACATCGTAGGCTTCGGCCATCGTCGCGATCTTGCGGCATTCCGTGAGACCGCCCGCGTGCGACGCGTCCGGCTGAATGATATCGACGTAACCGCCCGCCAGAATGTGCTTGAAATCCCAGCGCGAATAGAGCCGCTCGCCGAGCGCGATCGGCGTGCTCGTCTGATTCACGATATCGCGCAGCGCCTCGACGTTCTCCGACAGCACCGGCTCTTCGATGAACATCAGCTTGAACGGGTCGAGCTCCTTCGCGAGCACCTTTGCCATCGGCTTGTGCACGCGCCCGTGAAAATCGACGCCGATGCCCACGTTCGGTCCGACCGCCTCGCGCACCGCCTGCACGTTGTCGATCACGCCCTGAACCTTGTCGAACGTGTCGATGATCTGAAGCTCTTCCGAGCCGTTCATCTTCACGGCCTTGAAGCCGCGCTCGACCACCGCGCGCGCATTGTTCGCGACATCGCTCGGCCGGTCGCCGCCGATCCACGAATACACCTTGATCTTGTCGCGCACCTGGCCGCCGAGCAGCGCGTGAACGGGCACGCCGTGGTGCTTGCCGAGAATGTCCCACAGCGCCTGATCGACGCCCGCGATCGCGCTCATGCCGATAGGACCGCCACGATAGAAGCCCGCGCGATACATCACCTGCCACAAGTCCTCGATATGACGCGGATCCTTGCCGATCAGATAGTCCGCGAGTTCATCGACGGCGGCGGCCACCGTGTGCGCGCGGCCTTCGACGACCGGTTCGCCCCAGCCCGCGATGCCTTCGTCGGTTTCGATCTTGAGGAAGCACCAGCGCGGCGGAACGACGAAGGTCTCGAGTTTCGTGATTTTCATTGAGCGTCTCCAGAAGGGTTTTACATGGTAGCAAAATCCGTCGTGTGAGCATATTAATAGTATTATTGGAAGCGTATCGGGCTATCGAAACATCAGTCGAATACCCGATAATCGTGGCGAAACCGAGAAGGAGATCATCATTCACCGCGATCTGCATGGCCACGTGGCCCACGAACTGGGCACGGCGATTCTGCGAGGCGACTTCCAGCCTGGCCTGTCGCTGCCGCGCGAGGCGGAACTCATGGAGCGCTTCGGCGTGAGCCGCACGGTGCTGCGCGAGGCGTTGCGCACGCTCACGTCGAAAGGGCTGATCGAGTCGCGACCGAAGGTCGGCACGCGCGTGCGCGCCAAAGACGCGTGGAATCTGCTCGACGCCGACATGCTCGACTGGTATTCGCGCGTCACGCCGCCGCTGCAATTCGCGCTCAAGCTGCAGGAAATGCGCGAGATGATCGAGCCGTATGCGGCCGCGCTCGCCGCCGGCAATCACGAGGCGCGTACGCGCGAGCGCCTCACGCGCGCGCATCAGGCCATGGCGGACGCGCAGAACGTCGACGAATGGGTGCGCGCCGATCTCGACTTCCATCTGTGCGTGCTCGCCGCGTGCAGCAACGAATTGCTGATTCCGCTCGGCGCGCTCATCGAACGCACGCTCGAAGGCCAGTTGCGACTGAACGCGAAACGCGCTGAGGTCTACAACGCGTCGCTCGCGGAGCACAGCGCCGTGTTCGAAGCGATCATCGCGCGCGACGCCGGTGCGGCCCGCCGTGCGATGGCTGATCTGCTCGGCGTGACGCGCGGACGAATTGAAGGATGAAACGCGAAGGTTAAAGCGCGTTCAGCGGAATCTTCAGATATGTCGTGCCGTTGCCGGACGCTTCGGGAAAGCGGCCCGCGCGAATGTTCACCTGAATCGCGGGCAGGATGAGCGTCGGCATGCCGAGCGTGGCGTCGCGCGCTTCGCGCATCGCGACGAACTCGTCTTCCGTCTTGCCGCCGCCGACATGAATGTTGTTCTCGCGTTGCTCGCGCACGGTGGTCTCCCATCGCGGGCCGCGCGTGTCCGGCGGATAGTCGTGGCAGACGAAGAGCCGCGTCTCGGGATCGAGCGCGAAGAGACGCTGAATCGAGCCATATAGCCTGCGCGCGCTGCCGCCGGGAAAGTCGCAGCGCGCGGTGCCGACGTCCGGCATGAAAAGCGTATCGCCGACGAACGCCGCGTCGCCGATCCGGTACGCCATGTCGGCGGGCGTGTGGCCCGGCACGAAGAGCGCGCTCGCCTCGACCGCGCCGACCATGAAGCGCTCGCCGTCGGAGAAGAGATGATCGAACTGCGAGCCGTCGAGCCGAAACTCGGGTTCGAGATCGAAGATCTTCTTGAAGACGCCTTGCACCGTGCGGATCGATTCGCCGATGCCGATCTTTCCGCCGAGCATGCGCTTCAGGTACGGCGCCGCCGAAAGGTGATCGGCGTGCGCGTGCGTTTCCAGAATCCATTCCACCGCGAGCCGTTCCTCGCGCACGAAGGCGATGACGGCGTCGGCGGAGCGCGTCGAGGTGCGCGCGGCGTTTGGATCGTAGTCGAGAACCGGATCCACGATGGCCGCCGGCGCGCCGGCCTGCTCGTAGACGACGTACGTCATCGTGCCGGTGTTGAGATCGAAGAAAGGCTGAACGATGGGTTGCACGGTGATTCTCCCCGGTGCGGTGCGAAACACGGCCTGTCAATGTGTCGGACGGCTGGTCTGGGCCTGTTCGTCGGCTTCGCACCACAGTGTAACTCTTTGCGCCAGCCGGTCTTCCGCTGACTGCCATCACCATGACAAATCGCTCCAAGAGGAGCGAATGCCGCTAGCTTCGACTTCGCGCGTCGTCGTGGGGACGTGGAGCATGCTCGTCTGCGTCGGCGGCGCATCGTTCTGCGCGGATGCTCGCCGGCATGGTCGCGGATTCGAAAGTGTCCGGGGGTAAACGAACAGGCGGCGCGTGACTCGATGGCCAACGCGCCGCCCCGTGCGCGCTCATTGCAAGCGCGCATTCCAACGATCGACAGTGCTTACCAGCGATAGCCCGCCTGGACCTTGTAAGCGGTCGAACCGCCCGAAGAGCTTGAAACACCCGCGCCGACATTCAGACTAGCCGTTGCCTGATACGCCGCCGCGAGGCCGACCGCCGCCGAACCGCCGTATCCGCCGACCGCGGCTCCGACCCACTTGTCGCCTGCCTGCAGGAACGGAATGCTCGGAATGGCCAGCGCGGACGACACGGCGCGATCCGTGTAACGGTTCGAATCGTGTACGCCTTGCGAGACGGCGCTGTTCATCTGGTTGACGTTGACCGCATCGGTGCCATTGACGCCGGGTGCGACGTTGCTGATCGTGCGCGTCATGCCGGTCGACGCATTGCCGACCGACACGGTGTTCGGATCGCTTGCAACGGAGCCTTGGCCCAGCGCGACCGAGTTCGCGCCGCTCGCGACCGTATTGGCGCCAAGCGCCATTGCGTTATCGGCTGATGCGTTCGCGTTAAATCCGATCGCGATCGAATTTGCCCCGCTTGCCGACGAGTTTCCGCCCAGCGCAACCGATTCGCTGCCCGACGCGCTCGCGTCGGCGGCAGTCGAATTGACCGCGACGAACTTGAGCTTGTTGAGCGTTGCCTGGTCGATATTCGTGTTGTTCGTGATGTTGATGACCGTCGGGTTGATGGACGCGATGGCGGCATCCGTTGCCGCCTGGTTCGCCGCGATCTGCGAAACGAGGTCGAACAGTTGGGCGCCGTTGACTGCGTCGGTGCTGCCAGCCGCGACCAAACCCGCGGCAACGTTCGTCAGCGCGACGGCTGAAGACGCGCCCACGCCGCCGAGCGTGACGCTCGTGTGCTCGACATTGTCGTACTGTACGCCGTTGGTATAGGACGTCGTGGCCGCGTTCAACTGGCTCACGTTCACCGCGTCGGTGTCGTTGACGCCGGCTGCGACGCCCGTGAGGCGGCGATCGCCCTCGGTTCCCGTGAAGTTGACGGCGGTGCCGCCGGTAGCCGCGCCCACGGTGACGATGCCGCTGCCCGGTGCGCCGCCGACCTGCTGCACGAGACCGAGCGTGCCGTTTTTGATCGACGTGATGTCCGTGGTGTTCTGAGCGACGTTGGCGGTGGCTGTGTTCAACTGGCTTACGTTCACCGCGTCGGTGTCGCTGACGCCGGCTGCGACGCCCGTGAGGCGGCGATCGCCCTCGGTTCCCGTGAAGTTGACGGCGGTGCCGCCGGTAGCCGCACCGACGGTGACGATGCCACTGCCCGGTGCACCGCCGACCTGCTGCACGAGACCGAGTTCGCCATTTTTGATCGACGTGATGTCCGTGGTGTTCTGCGCGACGTTGGCGGTGGCTGTGTTCAACTGGCTCACGTTCACCGCGTCGTTGTTGGCCGTGCCGTCGGCAACGTTCGTGACGCGCACCGGATTGGCGTTGCCGCCGGTGGCCTTCGTGTTGCCCATCATGACGACGCCTTCTCCGCCCGCGTAACTGAGCGTGCCAGGCAGTTGCGAGACGGTCGCGGCGTCTGAGCCGGCCGTCCCTTCTGTGACGTTGATGATCGCACGCCGCTGAGTGGTCGACCCCACACTCACCACATTCTGACGTCCGCCGTCGTTGCTGTTTGTGCCTAGAGCAATGGAATTCGTGCCCGAGGCCCGGGAACCCGAGCCGAGCGCCATGGCGTTAGGGCCCGTCGCGGCCGCACCCTGACCGACGGCAGTAGTATTCGCGCCGCCGGCCTTCGCATCACTGCCGACCGCAACGCCATAGTCCAAGGAGGTTGCACCGCTTCCGAATACGGCCGCATTCGTGGCGCCCATTGCTCCGGCGCCTACGACGACCGATTTTTCGCGTGCGGCCGCCTGGAAGCCGATGGCAACCGCGGCCTGATCGTCTGTGGTGGTGCTGCCGTTAACGCCTGCCTGGTTGCCAATCACCACGCTCTGATCGACCGTATTGTTCACGCCCACTCCAACGACCACGCCTGTCTGGGGGCTGTTGATGTAATCACCAACGATGACGTAGTCCCCACTCGGAGGCGTGATGTTATTCGTGCCGTTATCAGGATAGGCAAAGGCTGACCCGGAGAGGATCAGCCACGCTCCCAGTATCAGCCGGTGAAGGTGTTTCTTTTTAAAATTCACTTGTTAGACCTCTGCGTTAGGGGGCTTCAAACGAACCGTTGGGCGCTGGGCTCGAAGGCGGAATTGCCGCAGGACCAGTCGCTGGTCGCATGTGAAGCATAAAATCAGTTATGCGAAGCAAATAATGCAGAAGGTGCCCCGGTGCTACTGCGCCGATGAATCCTCATCGGAAAAGAGCGGATGCGGCGCGCTTACATGCACGAACGCTCTAGTTCAATAGAGCAGCAGAGAAGATAGGTGCACACTTAGTTTGACTGAATAAGTGTAGTCCGAACTAAATTTGTTTTTCGGCAATAATTAGAAGTGGAGTTGTTGCCTAGATGCGAGTTTGGTGCCTATGACTAGTCATTGTTTGCGCGCCGGCCGGTTCACCAGCGCGATGCCCGCGAGCACCATCGCCGCGGCGGCCATGAAGCGCGCGGTGAAATGCTCGCCGAGCAGCAGCACGCCAAAGGCGACGCCGAAGATCGGCGTGAGAAACGAGAACACCGAAAGCCGCGACGCCATATAGCGCGTGAGCAGCCAGAACCACGTCAGATAGCTGATGAACGCCACGACGATCGCCTGATACGCGAGGCTCGCGATCGTGAGCGGCGACACCGCTTCGACGTGCGTCTGCCCGATGCCCGCCGCGAGCACGAGCAGCAAGACCGCCGATACCGCCAGCTGATAGAACAACGTCTTGCTCGCGCTCGCGTGCGCCAGCGTGGACGCCCGCACGACGACCGTCGTCGCGGCCCAGAAGAGGCCGGCGAGAATGCCGAGCGCATCGCCCGCGATGCCGTGCAGCGTCGACGCGCTGTTCGGATTGCCGTGCAGGAAGCCATCGGCGAAGGCCAGCGCGATGCCGCAGAACGCGAGCGCGATGCCGCTCCACTGCGCGCGCGACAGCCGCTCGCCCGCGACGAACCAGTGCAGCCCGAGCGCGGTGAAGCACGGCGCGGTGTAGAGAAACACGGCCATACGCGTCGCGGTCGTGAGGCTCAGGCCGAAGAAAATGCAGACGAACTCGCCGCCGAACAGCACGCCCGCGAGCAGGCCGGCGGGCAGGGTGTCGTCGCGCTGGAAAAGCGGCACGCCGCGCGTGCGCGTCCAGATCCAGACGAGAAACGTTGCGATCAGCGAGCGGATGCCGGCTTGGAGCATCGGCGGAATCGATGCGTTCGCTTCCTTGATCGCGACTTGCTGGAATCCCCATGCGCCGCACAGCGCGATCATCACGATGATGGCGGTGGCGTCCGGGGCGCGGCGCAGGGCGAGAGAGGGCGTGCTCATCGGCGGGCTCGGTCAGGCGTGCACTGATTTGGAGCGTCGATTGTGCCAGCGAACGGGCGCCGATGAGCGAAAGGTCGGGACGAGCCCGTGGAGATTGCGAAGTTTTGCGCGCCGCGGCGAACGTGCGGCGCGCGAGGGTCCGGCGTGACTCAGGAATGCTTTTCGATCAGCTCCACCTTGTAGCCGTCCGGATCTTCGACGAACGCGATCACGGTCGTGCCGCCCTTCACCGGACCGGCTTCGCGCGTGACCTTGCCGCCCGCCTGACGAATGCGCTCGCACGCATCGGCGGCGTCATCGACTTCGAGCGCGATATGGCCGTATGCCGTGCCGAGATCGTACTTGTCGGTGCCCCAGTTGTAGGTCAGTTCGAGCACGCTGTTCTCGGTTTCCGGGCCGTAGCCGACGAACGCGAGCGTGTACTTGTACTCGGTGTTTTCGCTTTGACGCAGCACTTTCATGCCGAGAATGCGCGTGTAGAAATCGATGGAACGCTGCAGATCGCCGACGCGCAGCATCGTATGGAGGAGTCGCATGGTGGGTTCCTGTTTATGTGATTGCGGGGGGGCAGGAAGGAAATTGTACCGTCGGCGCTTTTTATACGCTGACGACGCTCACAGCGCCGGCAGCAGATCCGGCGGATGATGCTTGAGCGTATGCCGCGCCTCGCGGAACTCCGGAAAGATGGATTCGACCGTTTGCCAGAAGCGCGGGCTGTGATTCATCTCACGCAGATGCGCAAGCTCGTGCGCGACCACGTAGTCGATGATCGACATCGGGAAATGGATGAGCCGCCAGTTCAGGCGGATTTTGCCGTCGCTGGAACAACTGCCCCAGCGCGTCGCCGCCGCCGACAGCGCATACGCGCGATACTCCACGCCGAGCTTCGCCGCGTACACCGCGAGCCGATCCCCGTAGATGCGCTTCGCCTCGGATTGCAGCCAGCCTTGCACGCGGTCCTTGATCTGCTGCGCGTCCGCGTGTGCGGGCAGGGCGATCGAAAGGACGTTGGTTTGGTCATCGAAGGACAGCGCGCTTGCGGACGAGCCGAGCGACACGCTGATCGTCTTGCCGAGATACGGAAACTGCGCGCCGTCCTTCCACACGATCCGCGGCAGCGCGCGCTGCTCGACGCGCGTCTGCCATTCCGTGATCTTCTTGACGATCCAGTTCTGCTTGTCGAGGATCGCGCTCTCGATGTCCGCGATCGTCACCCAGCGCGGCGCGGTGATCGCGAGCCCGGTGCCGTCGATGCAAAAGCCGATCGTGCGCCGCGACGAGCGCTTCAACCGATATTCGAGCGCGCCCGCCTTGAGCGCGATGCGGCGCAGGCGCACGCCATCGGGCAGCGGCGCTGCGGGCGTTGCGGGTGTCGCGGGGGTGAGGATGGGAACGGGATCGGCGCCCGGAACGTCGCCGCGCAAAGGCGCGGGACTGCTCGCGGGCGGCGCGCCGGAGTAGGCCGGCGCATGCTCGAACGGCAGATCGAGTTGCAGGGTGTCGAGCGCGACGGCGGGGCGCTGTCGCGAGGGGGCTTTCTGCATCGGCTCGGCTTTGCGCTCACGGCGCAGGAATGACGAGAAGAACGAGTAAGGCACGCCGCGGCTCGTAAGACTTAAGCGTGAGCCGCTCAGCGGCCCGCGCCCGCGGCGCCGGCTTCACCCGGCTGCGCGTTCGGCGCGGCGTAAGCTTGCGGATCGATGCGGCGCATTTCCGTTTCGATCCAGCTTTCGACGCGCGTGTTCACTTCTTCGGGCGTGAGGCCCGCCGTATCGATCGGCTTGCCGATCGACACCGTGACTATACCCGGATATTTGATGAACGAATTGCGCGGCCATACGTGCCCCGCGTTATGCGCGATCGGCACGACGGGCGCGCCGGTCGCGACCGCGAAGCGCGCGCCGCCCGTCTTGTACTTGCCCTGGCTGCCCACGCGCGTGCGCGTACCTTCGGGAAACATGATGACCCACGCGCCGTCATCCATGCGCGCGCGGCCCTGGCGCGTGACCGACGCGAACGCATCGCGGCCCTGCTTGCGGTCGATGTGCACCATCTTCAGGAGCCCGAGCGCCCAGCCGAAGAACGGCACGAACAGCAGCTCGCGCTTGAACACGTAGCAGAGCGGACGCGGCATGAGCGCGGGGAACGCGAGCGTTTCCCATGCGGACTGATGCTTCGAGAGCAGCACGGCCGGCCCGTTCGGCAGATTCTCCATGCCTTCGATCGTATAGCGGATGCCGATGAGATGCCGCAGCACGACGATCGTCGATTTGCACCAGCCCGCCGCCATCCAGTAGCGCTTGTCGGCGCGCATGAACGGAAACGCGATGAAGCACGCGACCGCGTACGGCGCCGTGTACACGATGAAGTAAAGCATCAACAGCAACGAACGGATGAAGCGCATGAATGAAGCCGGAATCAGTCTTGATGACGTGCGAGGAAATGCAGCGCGAACGCGCGCAGATCCTTGTGCACGAGCGTGCCTTCGGGCAGTTCGCCTTCCGCGAGCGTCTTTTCGCCTTTGCCGGTGAGCACGAGATGCGTGGGAAAGCCGAGTGCCGCGCCCGCCTGAAGATCGCGCAGCGAATCGCCGACGACCGGCGTGTCCTCCGGATCGATCTCGAAGCGGTCGATGATCTGCTGCAACATGCCGGGCCGCGGTTTTCTGCAATCGCACTGGTCTTCGGCCGTGTGCGGGCAGAAAAACACCGCGTCGATGCGCCCGCCGACAGCCGCCGCCGCGCGATTCATCTTCTGATGCATCGCGTTGAGTGCGGCCATGTCGAAGAGCCCGCGCCCGATGCCCGACTGGTTCGATGCGATCGCCACGCGATAGCCCGCCTGATTCAGACGCGCGATCGCTTCGAGGCTGCCGGGAATGGCGACCCATTCGTCCGGCGACTTGATGAACGCATCCGAATCGACGTTGATGACGCCGTCGCGATCGAGGATGACGAGCTTTCTGTTCATGACCATGATCGGCGCTCTATGCGGCGAGCTTCGAGATGTCCGCGACGCAGTTCATCTGCTGATGCAGCGCGCTCAGCAACGCGAGACGGTTGTTGCGAAGCGCGGGGTCTTCGGCGTTGACCATCACGTCGTCGAAGAAGGTATCGACGCTTTCGCGCAGAGCGGCGAGCGCCGTGAGCGCTTCCGTGTAGTTGCGCGCGGCGAGCTGGCTTTGCACGCGCGGCGCAACCGCTTCGATCTGCGCGTACAGATTCTTCTCGGCCGCTTCGACGAGCAGCGCCTTGTTCACCGTGGACGGCGCGCCCTGTTCGGACTTCTTGAGAATGTTCGAGATGCGCTTGTTGGCGGCCGCGAGCGCCGCGGCTTCCGGCAGCGCGCCGAACTCGCGCACGGCGTCGAGGCGCGCGACGATGTCGTCAAGCCGCGTCGGGTTCAGGCTCAGCACGGCTTCGATATCGTTCGCTTCGAAGCCGCGTTCGCGCAACAGCCCGCGCAAACGGTCGATGAAGAACGCGTACACCGCTTCCTGCGAATCGGCGACGTGCGGCACGCCGGCGAACTGACGCTGCGCCGCGCCGACGAGATCGCGCAGATCGACCGGCAGCTTCTTTTCCAGCAGGATACGCAGCACGCCGAGCGCGTGACGGCGCAGCGCGAACGGATCTTTTTCGCCGGTCGGCGCAAGCCCGATGCCCCAGATGCCGACGATGGTTTCCAGCTTGTCCGCGAGCGCGACCGCCGCGCCGACGCCCGTCGACGGCGTTTCATCGCCCGAGAAGCGCGGCTGATAATGCTCTGAGCACGCGAGCGCGACTTCTTCCGGCTCGCCGTCGTGGCGCGCGTAGTACGTGCCCATCGTGCCTTGCAGTTCGGGGAATTCGCCGACCATGTCGGTCAGCAGATCCGCCTTCGCGAGACGCGCGGCGCGGCGCGTCAATGCGGCATCGACGCCGACCATCGGCGCGATTTCGCCCGCGAGCGCTTCCAGGCGCTCGACCCGTTGCAGCGTGGAGCCGAGCTTGTTGTGATACACGACGTTCGCGAGCAGCGGCACGCGGTCTTCGAGACGCTTCTTCTTGTCCTGCGTGAAGAAGAACTTGGCGTCGGCAAGACGCGGGCGCACGACGCGCTGGTTGCCTTCGACGATCTCGCCGGGCGTCTTCGTATCGATATTCGAGACGATCAGAAAGCGCGAGCGCAGCTTGCCGTTCTGATCCGTGAGCGCGAAGTACTTCTGGTTGGTCTGCATCGTGAGGATCAGACATTCCTGCGGCACTTGCAGGAATTCCTCGTCGAAGCGGCATTCGTAGACGACCGGCCATTCGACGAGCGCGTTCACTTCGTCGAGCAGCGCTTCGGGCATCACGACGCGGTCTTCGCCCGCGAAGGCCTGAAGCTGCGTGCGGATCGATTCGCGGCGATCGTCGAAGTTCGCGACGACGTGGCCCTTGTGACGCAGCGTGTCGGCGTAGTCATCGGCGTGAGCGATGGCGACGAAGCCGTGCGACATGAACCGATGACCGATGGTCGTATCGCCCGAATCGACGCCGAGCGCGCTGACCGGCACGACCTCGCGGCCGTGCATCGCGACGAGGCGCTGCACCGGACGCACGAACTGCACGCTAGTGCCGTCCGGGCGCTGATACGTCATGACCTTCGGAATCGGCAGCTTGCCGAGCGTTTCATCGAGCGCGGCCTGCAGGCCGTCGGCGAGCGTGGCGCCGGGCGCGGCGTAGCGCAGGAAGAACGCTTCGGCCTTGCCGTCCTGCGCGCGTTCGAGCTCGGAGAGCGGAAAGTCGGGAAAGCCGAGCGCCGCGAGCTTCTTTGCGAGCGGCGGCGTGGGATTGCCTTCCTTATCGAGCGCGACCGTGACCGGCAGCACTTTCTCGCGCACCTGCTTTTCCGGCGCGACATCGCGCACGTTCTTGATGAGCACGGCAAGGCGGCGCGGCGTTGCGTACTTCTCGAACACAGGCGTTCCGTCGATGAGATCGCGCGCGGCGAGCCGCTCCACGATGCCATCGGCGAAAGCGGTGCCGAGACGCGCGAGCGCCTTCGGCGGCAGTTCTTCGGTCAGGAGCTCGACGAGGAGCGAAGCGTTGTTGGATTGCGTCATTGTTCTGTCGAGCCTCGTCAAACCTGTTCGTTGTTGCGGGTTTCGCCCGGCGGCGCGCTTTCGACCTTGAGCGGCGGCGCCCATGCGGGACGCTGCGCTTCCTGCTCGTCGGTGACGAGATCGCGATCGCCCCTGACCGGATTGCCGAGCATCGGGAAGCCGAGCGCTTCGCGCGAATCGTAGTAAGCCTGCGCGACGAGACGCGACAACGCGCGGATGCGGCCGATATACGCCGCGCGCTCCGTTACGGAAATGGCGCCGCGCGCATCGAGCAGATTGAACGTGTGGCCGGCCTTCAGCACGAGTTCATAGGCGGGCAGCGCGAGCTTCGCTTCGATCATCTTCTTCGCTTCTTCTTCGTAGCTCTTGAAGAAAGTGAAGAGCAGATCGACGTTCGCGTGCTCGAAGTTGTAGGTGGACTGCTCGACTTCGTTCTGGTGATAGACGTCGCCGTAGGTCAGGCGGCGCAATTCCTTGCCATTCGGGCCGTCTTCTTCCCATTCGGTCCAGATGAGGTCGTACACGTTCTCGACCTTTTGCAGGTACATGGCGAGGCGTTCGAGACCGTAGGTGATTTCGCCGAGCACGGGCTTGCAGTCGATGCCGCCCGCCTGCTGGAAATACGTGAACTGCGTCACTTCCATGCCGTTCAACCACACTTCCCAGCCGAGACCCCACGCGCCGAGCGTTGGGTTTTCCCAGTCGTCTTCGACGAAGCGCACGTCGTTCTGCTTCAGGTCGAAGCCGAGCGCTTCGAGCGAGCCGAGATACAGATCGAGGATGTTGTCGGGCGCGGGCTTCAGCACGACCTGATACTGATAGTAGTGCTGCAGGCGGTTCGGATTTTCACCGTAGCGGCCGTCTTTCGGGCGGCGCGACGGTTGAACGTAGGCCGCGCGCCACGGCTCGGGGCCGATCGCGCGCAGGAACGTATGGACGTGCGAGGTGCCCGCGCCGACTTCCATGTCGATCGGCTGGAGGAGCGCGCAGCCCTTCTCGTTCCAGTAGGACTGCAGCGTCAGAATGATTTGCTGGAAAGTGAGCATGATTGCCTTGTGCGGGGCGCGGCCATCGTCGTGACGACGCGACTCGGAGGCTCGGCCGAAGTGCTGAAACGTTGAATTTTAGCCGAATGGAGTGGCGGGTGCGGCTTTTTGGGAGGAGGGTGAAGCGTACGCGCCGCGCCGCAGCGCGCGACGCGGCTTTGTTTCAAGCGGTGTTCAGCGCGTGCCGGAGCGTTTCCGGTTCGGCGCAAACGCGAACCCGAACGCCAGCAGCACGAGCGACACCGCGATCACCGTCATATTCCCGCTCGTCACATACGGCGTGTTGCCCGACGTGCCTTGCACACGCGCTTCGAGCACGCCGGTCGTGAATGTCGGCAGCTTCGACATGACATCGCCGTTCGCCGCGATCGCCGCCGTCATGCCGGTGTTGGTCGCGCGCAGCATCGGCCGGCCGGTTTCGATCGAACGCATGCGCGCGATTTGCAAGTGCTGGTCGAGCGCAATCGTATTGCCGAACCATGCGAGATTCGTCGAGTTGATGAGAATGCCCGCGGGCGTTTCCTGATCGCGAATCGTCTTTGCGATCTCTTCGCCGAAGATGTCCTCGTAGCAGATATCGACGGCGACCGGCTGGTTATGCACGAGGAACGCCTTCTGCGCGATCGGCCCGCGCGCGAGATCGCCGAGCGGAATGCCCATCATGCGGACGAACCAGTGAAAGCCGAGCGGCACGAATTCGCCGAAGGGCACGAGATGATGCTTGTCGTAGCGATACACGCCGTTCACGTGCGGCGTGACGCCGAAGAGGCTGTTGGTGAAATCGGTCGCGCGGCCATCGGGAAGGATCGTGACGCCGATCGCGCCGAACAGGATCGACGAGTTCGTATCGTCCGCGAAGTTGCGTATCGCCACTGCGAAATCCTGCGGAATCTGCACGGACAAAATGGGCAGCGCGGTTTCCGGCGTGACGATCAGATCGGCGGGTTTCGCGGTGATGAGCCGCTTGTAGAGCGCGAGCGATTCATCGACGCCCGCCTGTTCGAACTTCATCTCCTGCTTCACGTTGCCTTGCAGAAGCCGCACGTCGAGCGGCGCGTTGGCGGGCGTGGTCCATTGCACGAGCGACAGCAGCATGCCCGCGACGATCAGAAGAAGCGCGACGACACCCGGCGCGAACGCGAGCCGCCGTGTCTTGCGAACGTGATACACCGCCTGCACGACGAGCGCCGCGACGAGCGCGAGCACCCAGCCGACGCCATACACGCCGACGATCGCGCCGAAGCCCTTGAGCGGCCCGTCGACCTGCGCATAGCCGCTCGCGAGCCACGGAAAGCCGGTGAACACCAGACCGCGCAGCCATTCGCCGAGCGCCCACGCGCTCGCGAACGCGAACGCGCCGTGCCACGTCGGCGCATGACGCGGCGATGCGTCGATGTCGCGCGCGGTGGCGGCGTCTTCATCGCCGAAACGCGCGCGCCCCGCGACGAACGACCACGCCACCGCGGACAACGCCGGATAGAGCGCGAGATACAGCGAGAACAGCGCGACCGCGGCGGCGGCGAGCGGCGCGGCCATGCCGCCGTACACGTGCATGCTCACGTAGAGCCACCACACGCCCGTCACGAAGTTGCCGAAGCCGAACGCCCAGCCGGTTGCGGCGGCGCTCTTCCAGCCGTTCGTGCGCGAAAGCCACGCGAAGAACAGCGCGAAGATGACGAGTTCCATCCAGCCGCCATGCGGCGTCGGCGCGAACGAGAGCGTGTTGACGGCGCCGAGCACGGCGGCGACGAGGTAATGCCAGAACGGCAGCGCGCGCGGCGCCGTGGCGGTCACGGAGACGTCGCGTTGACGGGAGAGAAAGGGAAACGATGAATCGGCCATTGATGACGGTCGAGATGAAACGGAAGCGGGCGAATGGATTAGGGCGAACGGATGAGGGCGGGCGCCCTTCGATCGGGTCGCCCGCCGTGCGCTTAGTCGCGCAATTCGTCTTCGTCGTCGCCCGATTGATGATGTTGCTGCGCCAGATTCGGCACGCGCCTCACGAGGATAACGTGAATCTGCCGGGCGTCGCCGCGCAGGATCTCGAACACGAAATCGTCGATGCGCACCTTTTCGCCGCGATGCGGTACGCGCCCGAAGCGATGCGTGACGAGACCGCCGATGGTGTCCACTTCGTCGTCGGAGAAATCGGTGCCGAATTCGTCGTTGAACTGTTCGATGCCGGTGAGCGCGCGCACGCGATACTTGCCGTCGGGCGTCGCGATGATGTTGCCGGCTTCCTCGTCGAAATCGTATTCGTCCTCGATATCGCCGACGATCTGCTCCAGCACGTCCTCGATGGTGATGAGGCCCGCCACGCCGCCGTATTCGTCGACGACGATCGCGATGTGATTGCGGTTCACGCGAAAGTCGTGCAGCAGCACGTTCAGGCGCTTCGATTCCGGAATGAAGACGGCGGGGCGCAGCATGCCGCGCACGTCGAATTCCTCTTCGGCGTAGTAGCGCAGGAGGTCTTTCGCGAGCAGCACGCCGATGACGTTGTCGCGATTGCCTTCGTACACGGGATAGCGCGAGTGTGCTTTTTCGAGCACGAAGGGGATGAACTCGGCGGGCGTGTCCGCGATATTGATGGCGTCCATCTGGGCGCGCGGAATCATGATGTCGCGCGCGCAGAGATCGGACACCTGAAAGACGCCTTCGATCATCGAGAGCGAATCGGCGTCGAGCAGGTTGCGCTCATGCGCGTCCTGAAGCACTTCGAGAAGCTCGTCGCGGGATTCGGGCTCGTGCGAGATGAAATCGGTCAAGCGTTCGAGAAGCGAGCGCTTTTCCTGCGGTTTGTCGGAATGGCGTCGACTGGGATAGGGTTCGTTCATAGCGGGGCGCCCGGAAGCGACCGGGCGCGGGTTTGCGGAAAGTTAAGCATACACCAGGGAAAAACGCGGGCTGCGTGGCGCGGCGCGCATGTTTCGGTTTGTGTTGAGAAGCATCTTGTCACGATGAGGCGGAATCACAGGAAAGCGCTGACATCGGTGCCGAATCGTTCGGCCAACGCCTTCGCGACGCTCTTGCTGATGGCGCGGCGGCCGGCGAGGATGTCGCTGATAACGGTTGGCGAAGCGATGTCGGCCAGGTCCTTCTGCTTCAGGTCGTGCGTGTCCAGCAAATAGCGAAGGACGTCCTTCGGCTCGGCTCTCGGCAGGTCCGGATGATGCGATTCCCACACTTCGATGAGGTCCGTGACCACGCCGAACAAATCGGCGAGCGATCCTTCTTCGTCGTCGAGGTGATCGGCCAGTTCGTTGGCGAGCGCAACCATCCTGCGATAGTCGTCGTCGCTGCGAATCGGCTTGAGGAAGACCTGGCCTTGTAACGTGGACCAGGTTTTCGCGAATTCGGGAATGCCTCCCGAATGGCTATGAGCTTTCATTTGCCTCTGTTTGCTTCGGTCCATTGATCGTACTGTTTGTGTGTGAACACATGACGAACGAACAACATTTGCCGATTGAAGTGAATCGCGGCGATGACGCGAAAGTTGTTGCCGCCGATATCGAACACGTAGTACTGGGGCGGAACGTAGTCGATGGAGCTGAAAGTTTTCCTGAGCCCGCTCAGGTCGTCTGCCTGACACTTACTTGCCAATCTATACCAAGCGAAGAGAGAACTCCTGGCGGCCGAGTGCTTATCAACGAATTCTTCCAGCACCTTCTTCGAAATCACCCGCATCCTGCCTTCCCTTCCCGAAAGATCTCGCTTTGAATTCCACTTTATTCGCAAAACGCGAAGTTCGCAAGATGCGAAGTTCGCGTGGCGTTCATCGTGCCTCTGGCGAAGACCTTAACGGAAAGAATGGGCGCGATGAAGGTCCGCCCCCCACCGCTGGCCGAACGGCCGATGCACAACAACAAATTTCATACGGATCACTGCGGCTTTTGCGCCTGGCATCGCCTCAACAACGCCTCCAGCGCCCGGTCCGGCATGCCGCTTTCTCTCAGCGCCTCGACCGTCCGGCTGACGTAATCGAGTGTCGTGCCGTAGCGGCCGCTCGCGCATCCCAGCACCGTGCGCACGATCGGATCGGCGAGCTTGCCCGTGTATGAGGCCGCTTCGCGCCGCATCACGAATGCGAGCGCCTCGACGCGCCGTCCGTCCGCAAGCGTGCACGGCAGCCACGCGGGCCGGTACGAGCCCATCGCCATTTCACGGCGCCACAATACGTCGAGATGTTCGGTCGCGCCGGCGCCCTCGAGACGAAACGCCATGCCGGTGCACGAGCCGCCGCGATCGAGCGCGAGCACGAGGCCCGGCTGCTCCGGCGTGCCGCGATTCACCCGCGACCACAGATACAGCCCGCGATGATAGCCATGCACCTTCCCGCGCACGGCTTCGACCGTCGGCAGCCCGGGGTTCCAGATCAGCGATCCGTAGCCGAAGAGCCACACGTCCGACTGGCCATCCCAATGCGCGAACGCCGCTTCGCGAGACGCCGCGAGTTCGGCCTCCGTCCACAGTGCGGAATCGCCGAGCGCGGGCGGATAGCCGGCGTCGGGCGCAGACGCAATGTCAGTGAGTGAAGGGGAGTCGGGCGTCTTGTCGTTCACGGCGTTTTCAACACATCGAGGACATCGGACGGGCTCAGGTCAAGGGCACGTAAGGATCGGAAAATCCCAGAGATTGCATGATATCCGTCTCGATCGATTCCATCTCTTGCGCCTCGCTCTCGACTTCATGGTCGTAGCCCTGCGCATGCAGCGTGCCGTGGACGATCAGATGCGCGTAATGCGCCGCGAGCGGCTTGCCCTGTTCGGCCGCCTCGCGCTCGACCACCGGACAGCACAGAATCAGGTCGCCCGCGACGGGATCGTCCTCGGACTCCGCATAGGCGAAGGTGAGCACGTTCGTCGCGTAATCTTTCTGCCGATACGTGCGGTTGAGCATGCGGCCTTCTTCCTCGCTGACGAAGCGCACGGTCAGTTCGGCGTCGGCGAAGAGCGACGCCTTGATCCAGCGCACGACCGTCGCGCGCGGCAGGATTGCCTTGTGCGACGGAAACGCCTTCGCGGCGGGAAACTGCAAGGTGAGCGTGAGGCGCGGCGTCATTCGGACTTGTGCTGCGACTGTTGCGCCTGGCGCGCGGCCTCGGCCAATGCGGCGTCTTTCTGCGCCTGCGCATCGTAAGCCTCGACGATGCGCGCGACGAGCGGATGCCGCACCACGTCCGCCGAGGTGAAATGCGTGATCGCGATGCCGCGCACTTCCGACAGCACGTGCTGCGCCTCGATGAGCCCGCTCTTCTGTCCGCGCGGCAAATCGACCTGCGTCGTGTCGCCGGTGACGACCGCCTTCGAGCCGAAGCCGATACGCGTCAGGAACATCTTCATCTGCTCCGGCGTGGTGTTCTGCGCCTCGTCGAGAATGATGAACGCGTGGTTCAGCGTGCGGCCGCGCATGTAGGCGAGCGGCGCGATTTCGATCATCTGGCGCTCGAACATCTTCGCGGTCTTGTCGAAGCCGAGCAGATCGTAGAGCGCGTCGTACAGCGGTCGCAGATACGGATCGACCTTCTGCGCGAGATCGCCCGGCAGGAAACCGAGCCGCTCGCCCGCCTCGACGGCCGGACGCGTGAGCACGATGCGCTTCACCTGATCGCGTTCGAGCGCATCGACCGCGCACGCCACCGCGAGATAGGTCTTGCCCGTGCCCGCCGGCCCGATGCCGAAGGTCACGTCGTGCTGAAGAATCTGCTTGAGATATTCGCGCTGCGCCGGCGTGCGGCCGCGGAGATCGGCGCGTCGCGTGTAGAGCTTCGGACCGTGATCCTCGTCTTCGCCGAGATCCATCGTGGCGCTCGGTTCATCGAAGGGATGATCCGGATCGTCGCCGCGAAAACGCGGATCGACTTCGCCGCCTTCGCCGTTGGCCTCGCGCGCTTCCCGCGCACGGCGGGTGGCATGGCGCGCCTCGACCAGCGCAAGTTGAATATCGTCGACGGAAATCGGATCGCGCGCGCGATTGTAGAAGTTTTCGAGCGCGGCGAGCGCGACTTTCGCGCCACGGCCACGAATCGAAATCTTGTGGCCGCGCCGCGAAAGCGTCACGTCGAGCGCCTGCTCGATCTGCCGCAGGTTCTCGTCGAGCGGGCCGCAGAGGTTGGCGAGCCGCGCGTTGTCCTCGCGCGGTGCGGTGAATTCCAGATGCTGCGTAGGAGCGTTCTTCAAAGTGTGCTGTCTTCAATAAGCGACTGCGGTCGTCTCTGGCGCGAGCACCAGTTCGCCGCGCAGCGAATGCGGATACGCGTGCACGATCTTCACGTCGATCATCTGCCCGATCAGGCGCGCGTGCGATGCCGCCGGCGCGGGGAAATTGACGACGCGATTATTCTGCGTGCGGCCCGCGAGCTCGTTCGGATCCTTGCGCGCCGGGCGTTCGACCAGAATGCGCTCGGTTTTGCCGACCATCGAAGCGCTGATGCGCTGCACGTTTTCCTCGATCGTCGCCTGAAGATGTTGCAGGCGTTTGAGCTTGACTTCGCGCGGCGTGTCGTCGTGCAGATTCGCGGCGGGCGTGCCGGGGCGCGGGCTGTAGATGAACGAGAAGCTCGTGTCGTAGCGCATCTCGTCGACGAGCGCCATCATCTTGTTGAAATCTTCCTCGGTCTCGCCGGGAAAGCCGACGATGAAGTCCGTCGACAGCGACAAATCCGGGCGAATCGCGCGCAGCTTGCGGATGACTGACTTGTATTCGAGCACGGTATAGCCGCGTTTCATCGCCATCAGGATGCGGTCGGAGCCGTGCTGCACCGGCAAATGCAGATGCGACACGAGCTTGGGCACCTTCGCGTAGGTGTCGATGAGACGCTGCGTGAATTCCTTCGGATGCGACGTGGTGTAACGAATGCGTTCGATGCCCGGCACTTCGGCGACGTACTCGATGAGCGTCGCGAAATCCGCGATTTCGGACGAACCGAGCGTCAGCGCGCCGCGGTAAGCGTTCACGTTCTGGCCGAGCAGCGTGACTTCGCGCACGCCCTGATCCGCCAGGCCGGCGATTTCGGTGAGCACGTCGTCGAGCGGGCGCGAGACTTCTTCGCCGCGCGTGTACGGCACGACGCAATAGCTGCAATATTTCGAGCAGCCTTCCATGATCGACACGAACGCGCTCGGGCCGTCGACGCGCGCGGGCGGCAAGTGATCGAACTTCTCGATTTCCGGGAACGAGATGTCGACCTGCGCGCGGCCGGTGGCGCGGCGCTGATCGATCATCGCGGGCAGGCGATGCAGCGTCTGCGGGCCGAATACGAGATCGACATACGGCGCGCGCGCGACGATCGACGCCCCTTCCTGGCTCGCGACGCAACCGCCGACGCCGATCAGAAGATTCGGGTTGGCTTCCTTGAGCTCGCGCACGCGGCCGAGATCGGAGAACACTTTCTCCTGGGCCTTCTCGCGCACCGAGCACGTGTTGAACAGAATGACGTCCGCGTCTTCGGGCGTGTCCGTCTTGACGAGTCCTTCCGCCGCGCCGAGTACGTCGACCATCTTGTCGGAGTCGTACTCGTTCATCTGGCAGCCAAAGGTCTTTACATAAACTTTCTTGGTCATGAATCGTCGCCGGTCGCAGTGGTTAACCTGGGGGCGCTGGTTAGGGATTGAAGGGTTTTGCGAGCGCTTCTACCGTGAACGGCCCGCTTTTTACTGCAATTTAGCCCGATATTATAGCGCCGGCGGCCATTCCTGACGGCGTTAGGCGCTTGTCCGGCGGATAGGCAAGCTCGCCGAGCAACTCGTCCGTGTTGGTGCGGAAGCGCTCGACCAGAAAGTCCAGCAGCACGCGCACGCGCGGCGCCATGTAGCGGTTCGCGTGGAAGAGGGCGTGGACGGCGGCCTCGTGCGTGCACCAGTCGGGCAGCACCATCCTGAGCGTGCCGGCGCGGACATCGGCCGCGATATCCCAGATCGACTTGTGCGCGATGCCGTGCCCGGCGAGCGCCCACTCGCGCAGCAGGGCGCCGTCGTTGGTTTCCCAGGCGTCCGCGAGCGGGATCGTGTACGCGTAACGCTCGTCGCCGCGCACGAAACTCAGTTCGTTGAGCGGCCCCGCAGCCGTGACCACGACCAGGAAATCGTGCCCGACGAGTTCGGCGGGCGTCGCCGGCACGCCTTTCTTCGCGAGATAGTCCGGCGACGCGCACAGCACCCGGCGATTCGGCGCGAGCGCGCGCGCGGCGAGCCCGCTGTCGGGCGGCGCGCCGAAGCGGATCGCGAGATCGATTTCTTCCTGCAGCAGATTCGACACCGAATCCGACAGCGTGAGCGCGAACCGCACGTCCGGATGCAGCGCGCTGAATTCGTCGAGCCAGCCGCGCAGCAGCGAGCGCCCGAAATTCGAGGTCGCCGAAATGCGCACCTTGCCGCGCACGACGTTCTGGCCGGCCTGAAGCGCGGCTTCGGCGTCGTCGATCGCCTGCAGCGCGATGCGGCAATGCTGCAGATACAGACGGCCTTCGTCGGTGACGCGCAACTGGCGCGTCGTGCGCTCGAAGAGCCGCGTGTGCAGCGCCTTTTCGAGCTTGATGAGGCGCGCGCTTGCCGCCGCCGGCGATAGCCCGAGCTTGCGCCCAGCCGCCGACAGGCTCCCCGCCGCCGCCGCTTCCACGAAAAGGCGCATGTCGCCGAGCCGATCCATCGTCATTTTCAATCTGCCTTTGATAATGATTCAAAGCGTAGACCAATTCTCAAAAACGTGCGCGGCTCGCACAATGCACGGCAATCGCAACCTTCACGCGGTTCACGGAGCGTTCAAGCCATGCAACTCGATCACGTCACGCTCGTCGCGCCCGACTGCGATCCGCTCATGCGCTTTTTCGTCGATATCGCCGGGATGCGCGTCGGGCCGCGGCCGCCTTTCGGCGTCGGAGGCTACTGGCTGTATCTCGGCTCGCGCCCGGCGGTGCATCTGATCGCCTCGGGCGTCGGCGCTTCGGCCAGCAGCCCGGCCGCGACGCGCATCGACCATCTGGCGCTGCGCATCGACGAAGAAATCGAGTGGCGCGCCTTGCTCGAACGCCTCGACTGTCACGGCTACGCCTATCAGCTCGCCGACGTGCCGCTCACGCGCGAGCGGCAGCTTTTCGTGCGGCTGGCGCCGGCTGTCGTCATCGAATTCGTGACCGCGGAATCCTGAATCTGAACTGGAGTCACCATGCCTCTTCCGCTTCTCGCGCTGGCGATCAGCGCTTTCGCCATCGGCACGACGGAGTTCGTCATCATGGGCCTGCTGCCCGACGTCGCGCGCGATCTCGCCGTGTCGATTCCGTCGGCGGGCCTGCTCGTCACCGGTTACGCGCTGGGCGTCGCGGTCGGCGCGCCGCTGCTCGCCGTGCTGACCGCCAGAATGCCGCGCAAGCTTGCGCTGCAACTGCTGATGGCCGTGTTCATCGTCGGCAATGTGCTGTGCGCGGTCGCGCCGGGTTACGGGCTGCTGATGGTCGCGCGCGTCGTGACCTCGTTCGCGCACGGCTCGTTCTTCGGCATCGGCGCGGTCGTGGCCGCGTCGCTCGTGCCGGCGGACAAACGCGCGAGCGCCATCGCGCTGATGTTCACCGGGCTCACGCTCGCGAACGTGCTGGGTGTGCCGTTCGGCACGTTCATTGGTCAGGAACTGGGCTGGCGCGCGACGTTCTGGATCGTCGCGGGCCTCGGCGTGCTCGCGGCGCTCGGCGTCACGGCGCTGGTGCCGAACCGGCACGACGCCGCGCCGAGCGGCCTGGGCCGGGAAGTGCGCGTGCTGCGCGACCCGCAAGTCTGGCTCGCATTGACGATGACGGTGCTCGGCTTCGGCGGCGTATTCGTCGTGTTCACCTACATCGCGCCGATTCTCGAACAGGTCGGCGGTTTCTCGCCGCGCGCCGTCACGCTGATTCTGGTGCTGTTCGGCGCCGGTCTGACGATCGGCAATACGATCGGCGGCAGGCTCGCCGACCGCGCGCTGATGCCCTCGCTGATGGGCATTCTCGCCGCGCTCGCCATCGTCATGGCGGTGTTCGCGAAGACGAGCCACAGCCAGATCGGCGCGATCGTCACGATTTTCGTGTGGGGCATCGCGGCGTTCGCGACGGTGCCGCCGCTGCAGACGCGCGTCGTCGAAAAAGCGAAAGACGCGCCGAATCTCGCTTCGACGCTCAATATCGGTGCATTCAACGTGGGCAATGCCGGCGGCGCGTGGCTCGGCGGCGCGGTCCTGACGCACGGCCATGCGCTCGATGCGCTGCCGTGGGCCGCGGCGCTCGTCGCGCTGGCCGCGCTCGGCGTGACGTTCTGGGCCGCGCGGCTGGACGCGCCGCGCATTACATCCGAAGTAAAAGCGGCCGACGCCTGCTGAGCGCTTATCATGTTGGCTCAACGTAATCCGAGCCAACATGATCGATCATCTCATCTGCGATTGCGACGGCGTGCTCGTCGATAGCGAAGTCATCGCGGATCGCGTGATGCTGGACGTCCTCACCGAGACGTTTCCCGGCATCGACTTCAAACCGGTCGTCAAGACGGCCTTCGGGCAGCAAACGTCGCGCTTTCTCGCGCATCTGGAGACCCGGTTCGGCATTGCCATGCCGCCGAATTTCGTCGATACGATCGAGGCGCGCGTCTCCGTGGAGCTGGCGCGCTCGGTCGGACCGATCGCGGGCGTGCGCGCCGCGCTGGAAGGCTGCGGCCTGCCGGTCGCGGTCGTGTCGAACAGCCGGATGGAGCGCGTGCGCGCGTCGGTGCGGCGCGCGGGGCTGGCCGAGATCGTCGGCGCGCGGGTGTTCAGCGCGCAGCAGGTCGAGCGGCCGAAGCCTTATCCGGATGTTTATCTGCTCGCGGCGCGCACGCTCGAAGTCGATCCGGCGCGCTGCCTCGTCGTGGAGGACAGCGTCGCCGGCCTGACGGCGGCGCGCGCGGCGGGCATGAAGACCATCGCGTTCGTCGGCGCGAGCCATATTCCGTCCGGCTACGCTCAGGTGCTGCGCGAAACCGGCATCACGCGGATCATGGAGCACATGAACGAACTGCCCGCGCTCGTCGCGGCGGGCGTGCGCGGGGATTTCGGCGACGTGCTTTCCTGAGTTTTAAGCCACTTCTTCGACCGCTTCGACAGCCGATTCACGCGCGGCCGCCAGCGCCGCGCGGAATTCGACCAGTTCCGCGATGGTCAGCATCGGCAGGCCGTGTTCCTTCGAGAAGCGCTCGACTTGCGCGCCGCGCGTCATCGTGCCGTCGGCGTTCATCAGTTCGCACAAAACGCCTGCGGGCTTGAGGCCGGCGAGGACGGCCAGATCGACCGTGCCTTCCGTGTGGCCGCGCCGCGCGAGCACGCCGCCCGGCATCGCGCGAAGCGGGAAGACATGACCGGGACGGACGATATCGCCCGGCTTCGCGTGATCGGCGATGGCCGCGCGAATGGTCGTCACGCGATCGGCCGCCGACACGCCCGTGGTCACGCCTTCGCGCGCTTCGATCGACACGGTGAACGCGGTGCCGTAGCGGCTGCCGTTGGCGGCGGCCATCGGCGGGAGTTCGAGCGCGCGCACTTTTTCGTCGGGCAGGCACAGGCACACGATGCCGCTGCATTCGCGGATCAGAAGCGCCATCGTGGCGTCGGTGAGCTTTTCGGCGGCGACGATCAGATCGGCTTCGTTCTCGCGATCGTCGTCGTCCTGCAACACGACGGGGCGGCCTTCGCGCATGGCGTCGAGCGCGGCGGCGATGCGCGACGGAATATCGAACGATGCGAGTTGCGGGAGATCGGCGGAGGCGTCATCGGCGATGACGGCGGGTGCGGCGAACGACAGGCTGCTGGTGGCTTGGGTCTGGGACATGTGAAACGCTCTCGCGCAAAAATTAAGCGAAAAACGTTTCAGGGCATTGCAAACAGACAGAACGGCACCCCACGGCGACGCTTGAGCGGCGTCGTCCGGATAGACGCGATGGATGGATCGCGACGGGGAACGAACATGACCATCTGCACATCTTCTCTCATCCGGACTATGACCGTCGGCTCTGGCGTCTCACCAGATCTGCTGACCCCGCGCATGGTGCCGGCGCGGGCGCTCGCGGGCTCATGGTCCGGCCGCGAAGCCTCGCCACATACCGCCGGTGGGGAATTGCACCCCGCCCTGAAGACGTACTGAATGCCTTCGGGCCGAATGACCCGTCAGCTTTTTTAGGATACCGCACGCGCCGGTTTTTTGCACCGCCGCATGCGTCATATGCTTTGCGCAAAGCGACATATGCGATTCGGCCCTCAGCTATCCGCCCAGGCCTTCGCCGCGTTGACCGCGCGCCGCCACCCGGCAAGACACGACTTGATCTCGCGTGCGGGCATCGACGGCGCGAAACGCCGTTCGAGCTGCCATTGCGCCTTCAGCTCGTCGATATCTTTCCAGTAGCCGACCGCGAGCCCCGCGAGATAGGCCGCGCCGAGCGCTGTCGTCTCGGCGACGCGTGGGCGCGCCACATCGACGCCGAGCAGGTCCGCCTGAAACTGCATCAGCAGATCGTTCGCGCAGGCGCCGCCATCGACGCGCAATTCGCCGATCCGCATGCCCGAGTCCGCCTCCATTGCCTTCAGCACGTCGAGCGATTGATACGCGATCGAATCGAGCGCCGCGCGCGCGATATGGCTCGACGTGGTGCCGCGCGTGACGCCGAACAGCGAGCCGCGGGCGCGCGCGTTCCAGTGCGGCGCGCCGAGTCCGGCGAACGCGGGCACGAAATAGACGCCGTCGCTATGCGGCACGCCGCGCGCGAGCGTTTCTATTTCGCTCGCGCGGCGGATGATGCCGAGCCCGTCGCGCAGCCATTGCACGACCGCGCCCGCGATAAAGATGCTGCCTTCGAGCGCATAGTTCACCCGATCGCCGATCTGCCACGCGATCGTCGTGACGAGGTTGTTGCGCGACTCGATCGGCTTCTCGCCGGTGTTCATGACGAGAAAGCACCCCGTGCCGTAGGTGTTCTTCACCATGCCGGAGTCCGTGCACATCTGGCCGAAGAGCGCGGCGTGCTGATCGCCGGCAAGCGACGCCAGCGGGATGTCCGCGGCGAACACCGTGCCTTGCGTCGCGCCGTACACCTCGGACGACGTGCGCACTTCGGGCAGCAGGTTGCGGGGAATATCGAATGCGTCGAGCAGTTCGTCGTCCCAGCGCCGCTCGTGGATATTGAAGAGCATGGTGCGCGAGGCGTTCGTGATATCGGTGACATGCAGGCCGTGCCGCGTGAAATTCCACATGAGCCAGCTATCCACGGTGCCGAAGGCGAGCCGTCCTTGCCGCGCTTTGTCGCGCGCGCCTTCGACGTTGTCGAGAATCCAGCGGATCTTCGTCGCGGAAAAGTAGGCGTCGATGGGCAGGCCGGTCTTTGCGCGTACCATCGCTTCGAGCCCGCGCGACTTGAGTTCGTCGCAAAATCCGGCCATGCGCCGGTCCTGCCAGACGATCGCGTTATAAACCGGCTTGCCCGTTTCTCGGTCCCAGACGATCGTGGTTTCGCGCTGGTTCGTGATGCCGACCGCCGCAATCGACGAGGCATGCACCCCCGCGCGCGTGACGGCTTCAGCGGCGACGCCCGCCTGCGTCGACCAGATCTCCAGCGGGTCATGCTCGACCCAGCCCGCTTGCGGATAAATCTGCCGGAATTCCTTTTGCGCCACGGACACGACGTTGCCATGCCTGTCGAACAGCATGGCGCGCGAACTGGTGGTGCCCTGGTCGAGCGCGAGAACGTACTGATCCTGCATGGTCTCCTCCGGTCTGGTCGGACGTGGATGCGTTGTCCGTCTGCGCAATCTATCGGAGCGAGGCCGCGCGGACAACCTGGCCGAATGGCATAGGCCGCGCGACGTCTTTCGCATTGTGCGCAAAATGCCTATGCCGTCTGGACGAGTGGCGCACCCGTGCCGATGGGCCGATACTGGCGGCACCAGATCGAACGAAGGGTGAGTGCGATGCAAATGAGGTTGGTTTCAGGCCTGCTCGGCGCGGCGTTGCTAGCGGGCTGCGTGGGTACGCCGAGTCTCGATGGCTCGATGGGCGCGCCGTCGTTCAGCGCGCTTCAAGGCATGTGCGCAACGTCGCTGGTCGATTACGGCCCGGACGCGCAATCCGTCTACTCGGCCTTCTTCGATGCTTATGTGGCCGAGCGGCGCGGCGGGCTGTCGAAAGAGCGTTTCTGCGCGTTCCAGACGGCGATCGCCGAACGGTATCGCGCCTATCGCGCGAATCCCGGACCTGAGGCGCAAAGCGCCTGGGCGAGCTTCTTCCTCGATCAGCGCGCGCAGGCGTTGAGCTGGCGTGCAGCGGTCGACCCCACGCTGCGAGCCGGTTGACGGGTTTGCTTCGAAGTGAGGAGAGATGAAACGGACGCGGCGGCCTGCCGCGCCCTGAGTCCCTGCTGCGCGTGCTACGAGTAACGCTTGAAAGCCTTGACGGTGGAGTCGCCGGTGGCGGTAAGGCGCCACTGTTGACGTCCGGAGGCGAGATTCTCGAGCTGAACGAGCTGGCGTTCGAGCAGGGCATCGAGTTCTTCGCGTTCCATGTCGACCTGATTGGGTGCTTCCTGAACCAGTAGCAGCGTGGCAAATTCGTGCGGACTCAGCATTGTGTTCTCCATGACGACCGAACGGCATAAGCAGCCGGCTTTGTAAGCCGGATCTTTTTGCTTCGAAACGTTGTACGGGGAAACTGAAAAAACCGCCGGGCAAAGGCGTTGATTTTGTGCTGCATTTGCCGGGAATTGTGATTGTAGGCAAGCGTCTGACAAGTGCCAAATTTGCAGCGAAAATTTTGGCTTTGACTTTTTGTCCATGCGGAGGCGGTCCTCTGCGCGCGCGATTTCGGAGAATCAACCTTAACTTCGTGCGGCGGCGCACACAAAGACGGCGGTCTGCGCGGAGCGCGAGTCGGCCAAGCTTCGAGCGATTCATGCGCACCACTCATTAATTTATACGATAAATGAATTTGTTTTGGATTAAGCGGACAATGCAATATTCATCTTTCGCCCTGATGCAACGTAAAACCCTTCGGCACGCTTCGCCTGCTCGTAATTCGGACTTTCTTCAATGACTCGCTTCAACTGGCAAAACCCGTATCCCACGCCGCGCCTGCCGGTGTTCGCCCGTAATATCGTTTCGACATCGCATCCGCTCGCCGCGCAAGCGGGCCTGCGCATGCTCTGGAAGGGCGGCAATGCCGTCGATGCGGCCATCGCGGCGGCGGCGGCCATCACCGTCGTCGAGCCTGTTTCGTGCGGTCTGGGCGGCGACGCCTTCGCGCTCGTCTGGGACGGCAAGAAACTCCACGGCCTGAACGCATCGGGTGTGTCGCCGGCGGCCTGGAACGTCGATTACTTCCGGCGCAAATACGGCGAGGAAAACGGTCTTGCTCGTCAGCCCAAGCGCGGCTGGGACACGATCACCGTGCCGGGCGTCATCGCCGGTTGGGAAGCATTGCATACGAAGTTCGGCTCGCTGCCGTTCGCCGATCTCATGGAACCCGCCATCGAGATCGCCGAGCGCGGTCATGCGGTGGCGAGCATCGTCGCTTACAAATGGGCCGCCGCGGTGCCGGAGCTGAAGGATCAGCCGGGCTTTGCGGACGTCTTCATGCCGCGCGGGCGCGCGCCCGAGGTGAGCGAGCTCGTGCGCTTTCCCGGCCACGCGAAGACGCTGCGGTTGCTCGCGCAGCACGGACCGCGTGCGTATTACGAAGGCGAGAGCGCCGAGCGTATCGCGTCGTTTGCGCGCGAGGGCGGCGCCGCGCTCACGATGGACGACCTGCGCAACTATCGCGCGGAGTGGGTCGAGCCGATCAGCAAGGACTATCGCGGCCACACGGTGCATGAGATTCCGCCGAACGGGCAGGGTATCGCGGCGCTGATCGCGCTCGGCATTCTCGACAAGTTCGACGTGGGCGCGCTGAGCGTCGATCGCATCGAGTCGCAGCATCTGCAGATCGAGGCGATGAAGCTTGCATTCGCGGATGTGTATCGCTACGTCGCCGATCCGCGCTCGATGGAAGTCACGCCCAAGCAGATGCTCGACGACGCGTATCTGACCGAGCGCGCGAAGCTCATCGACCCGTCAAAGGCCACGCAATTCGACTTCGGCATGCCGAAGGCGGGCGGCACCATCTACATGTCGGTCGCGGACGAGCGCGGCATGATGGTGAGCTTCATCCAGTCGAACTACATGGGCTTCGGTTCGGGCGTGGTCGTGCCGGACACCGGCATTTCGCTGCAGAACCGCGGCTGCGGCTTCTCGATGGATCCGAAGTCCGCGAACGTCGTCGAAGGCGGCAAGCGCCCGTTCCATACGATCATTCCCGCGTTCCTGACGCAGGAAGTCGACGGCCGCCGCGAAGCGGTCATGAGCTTCGGCGTCATGGGCGGCGACATGCAGCCGCAGGGCCATCTGCAATCCATCGTGCGCATGCTGGACTACGGCCAGCAGCCGCAGGCGGCGTGCGATGCGCCGCGCTGGAAGGTCAACCGCGACTTCACGATCGACATCGAGGCCACGCTCGATCGCGAAACCGCGCGCGCGCTCGAAGGCCTCGGCCATACGATCAAGTCCGTCGACGATCCCTATATGGACTTCGGCTCCGGCCAGTACATCTGGAAGCTCGACCGCAACGATCCCGAGCGCGGCTATGTCGCCGCCAGCGACAGCCGGCGCGACGGGCTCGCCGCCGGGTTCTAAATCCGCTGCGGGGGCCGCGTCGCATGACCGGCCTCCAATCACCACGACCTGGGTTCATTCGCTGCTTTTAGACCAGCGAATGGGACCGTGCGCGCCCGCGTCGGGCGAAGAATAAGGAGACGGCATGAACGAAGACGTGTACCGGGCGCGGAATATCGAAGCGCCCGCAGAAAAAACAGCGCTTTCCCGCGCGATGATCCGGCGCATCGTGTTCTCGTCGTCGGTCGGCAATGCGCTCGAATGGTTCGACTTTCTCGTCTACGGCTACTTCGCGACGGTCATCGCGAAGGCGTTCTTTCCGTCGAACGACGAGTGGCTCTCGACCATGCTGGCGATCGGCACGTTCGGCATTTCGTTTCTGATGCGCCCGCTCGGCGCAGTCGTGCTCGGCATCTACGGCGACCGTAAAGGGCGCAAGGCCGCGCTCACGCTCGCCATTCTGCTGATGATGGTCGGCACGTTCACGATGGCCGTGATGCCGTCGTATCAGCATATCGGTCTCGCCGCGCCGCTTTTGATTCTGCTCGCGCGGCTCGTGCAAGGCTTCGCGGTCGGCGGCGAATTCGGCAGCGCGACGGCGTTCATGGTCGAGCACAGCGAAGGGCGGCGCGGCTATTACGCGAGCTGGCAGTTCGCGAGCCAGGGACTCGCCGCGATCATGGCCGCGGCGTTCGGCTCGGTGCTGAGCGCCTGGCTGCCGCAGCCGCAGCTCGAAAGCTGGGGGTGGCGCATTCCGTTCGTGTTCGGCCTGCTCGTCGGGCCGGTGGGCTACTACATCCGCTCGCATCTGGACGAAACGCCGGAGTTTCTCGCGACGCGCGCCGCACAGAAAACGAGCGCGCCCGGCGTCTCGTTCTCGAACCAGTGGCTGAATCTCTTGCTCGCGGTCGGCATCGTCGCGCAATCGACGGTCGGCGTGTATGTCTTGCAACTCTACATGCCGATGTACGCGGTCAAGCAACTGCATCTGCCGGCGACGGCTTCCTTCGCCGTCGTCGTGCTCAATGGCGGACTTCAGTTCATCTTTTCCCCAGTCATGGGCGCGCTGTCCGACCGGCTCGGGCGCATCCGCATCATGCTCGCCACGTCGGTGTTCATGGGCGTCACGATTTATCCGATGTTTGCGTGGCTGCAAGCGCATCCGACGGTCGCATCGCTCGTCGTGCTGCAAGCGGTCGCGGGCATTCTGAAAGCCGCCTACTCCGGCCCGATGCCCGCGCTCATGTCGGAAATTTTCCCGACGCGCGTGCGCTCGACCGGTCTTTCGATCGGCTACGCGCTCGGCGTGACGCTCTTCGGCGGTTTCGCGCCGACGATCGTCGAGACGTTCATTCACGTCACCGGCGACAAGCTCGCGCCGAGTTACTACGTGTTGCTGGCGGCGGCGTTGTCGGGCGTGTCGCTGGCGATCGTCGCATGGCGTATGCATGCGGCGCGGCGCGCGGCGTAGAGGCGCATCGGCACTGCCTTTCCCGTTTCCAGGCTTCTGCTTCGAGGGCGACTGACCGGCACGTTTCATGCTGCACTGCACCGTTGGCCGCTCGCACGGCTTGCAAGAATTTGGTGCAGACGGAACCGGCGCGTTCCGCATGAGTCTGTCCCCATGTCTGCAAACTCGTTGCAGGGCGGCTAAGATGGAAAAACAAGCCGCTAATACTCGAAGTCGAGGGCACCAGGAACAGCGTTCCCGGTGTCACCTGAACCTCGGCCGTCTTGTTGGCCGATGGCGCGTTCAGTCCAGCCTGGGAGCGCGATATATGCAAACACTCAGTACTCACGTGATGCCGTGGCGCATCGAAGACATCGATCTCACGCGGATCGATCTCAAGAAGGCGGCATCCAACGAGCACCTTCTTTTGTTGTTATGCGCGTGCTCGTTCATCGAGAGCGGCACCGATCTCTACACGAGCAATCTGAGCAAGTATTTCCATGACGACCCGGAAATCTCGGCGTGGCTCAACAATGAGTGGGAGCCCGAAGAGATGCAGCACGGCAGGGCGCTCAAGACTTACATCAATCACGTGTGGCCGGAGTTCGACTGGGACACGGCGTTCAAGAACTTCTTCGAAGAGTATTCGCTCACGTGCTCCTACGAGGCCTTCGAGAAGAAGCGTGCGCTCGAAATGGTGGCGCGATGCGTCGTCGAGACGGGCACCGCGACGCTTTACCGCGCGATCAACGATTGTTCCGATGAACCGGTGCTCAAGGAAATCACCGACAACATTCGCACGGACGAAGTGCGGCACTACAAGCACTTTTTTCACTTCTTCAAGAAGTGGAACAAGATCGAAGGCAATGGGCGCATTGCGGTGCTGGGCGCGCTCGTCCGGCGCGTGGCCGAGCTGAAGAGCGAGGATTCGGAGATCGCGCTGCGGCATGTCTTCGCCATTCGTTATCCTGAGCATGCGCACGATGCCGAGTACAACCGTGAGTTGTCGGCGCGCGTGAATGCGCTCGTGCGGCGTAATCTGTCGGCGGATCAGTGCATCAAGATGTTGCTCAAGCCGCTCGATTTGCCCGCGCGCATCCAGCCCGGCGTGCATTATCCGCTTGCCAAGATGACGCAGCTTTTCTTCCGCTAACCCTCACCCAACGATGCCGGCCCGACGCCGGCATCCTCTCATGACCGACTCCAAAACGACGCCTTCGCTCGCTTCGCACGCCATTTTCGATGAATGGCCGCCCGAGTTGCGCGCGCTCTTCGACGGCACGTTCGCAAGCGCCGATGCCGGTTTCACCGCATCGCTATGCGCCGCCGATCAGGGTCATCGCGTGCGCACCGCATTGTTGAGCGCCGGCGAGCTGCTCGCGCCCGACGCGCGCACGCTCGCATTTGCGCTGTGGCCGACTTCGCGGACCGCGCAGGCCGTCGCCACGACGGGCCGTGCGACGCTGACTTTCGTTTTCGACGAGGCGTTCTATCAGGTGCATCTCGACGTGCGCCGCGTGCCGCTCGACGACGTGCCGCTCGCGTGCTTCGTCGGCACGATCGAGAGCGGTGAAGTGCAGCGGGTGGGATATGCGCGACTCACGAATGGAATCGCGTTCGAACTGACCGATGCGCAATCGGCGCTCACGCGTTGGCGCGAGCAACTCGACTGGCTGAAGCGGGCGGCGAGCGCCGCCGCCTGAAACAACTCCGGTGCGGCGCACCGGAGCATGTCCAACTTGATTAACGGCTGCGATCGCCCGAACGCAGGCCGTCGCGCCGTCCGCCGCTGAGCAGCGCGCCCGGATTGGCCGCCGGCTTGCGCGGATTCGCGGCATGGCCCGCTTGCTGCGATTCCGCGCGTCGCGGCGTCGGGTTTGCGTTGGCGTTCGGCTTGTTCGGGCTGCGCGCTTCGCGGTCGCGCGAAGGCGGAGCGCCGGGCTTGCCGCTGTTCGCGCTCTTGCCCGCATTGCCGCCATTCGCAGGCCGCGCGCCGCGCGCTTCGCCGTTCGGCCGGCCGCCGTCGCGACGCGGCTCGCCGCTGCGACGCGATTCGCCGCCCGAACGCGCTTCGCCATTCGCACGTCCTTCGCCGTTGCGCGGACCCTGACGCCCTTGGCCTTGACCCTGACCGCGTCCCTGGCTGCGGCGCTGGATCGGCTCCGGCTTCGCGCTCGGATCGGGCTCGAATCCGGCAACGACTTCTTGCGGAATCGGCCGCGTGATCAGGCGCTCGATATCCCGCAGCAATTGATGCTCGTCCACGCACACGAGCGACACCGCTTCGCCTTCCGCGCCCGCGCGCCCCGTGCGGCCGATGCGATGCACATAGTCTTCCGGCACGTTCGGCAGATCGAAGTTGACGACGTGCGGCAGTTGATCGATGTCGATGCCGCGCGCGGCGATGTCCGTCGCGACCAGCACCTGCAGCGTCTCGGCCTTGAATTCGGCGAGCGCGCGCGTGCGGGCCGACTGGCTCTTGTTACCGTGAATGGCGAGGGCGCTGATGCCGTCCTTCGTCAATTGCTCGGCGAGACGATTCGCGCCGTGCTTCGTGCGCGTGAAAACCAGCACCTGGAACCAGTTGTTTCCGCGGATGAGATGCGTGAGCAGTTCGCGCTTGCGGTCGCGATCGACCGGATGGATCTTCTGCTCGACCGTCTCGGCGGTCGTATTGCGGCGCGCCACTTCGATCAGCGCGGGCGAATCGAGCAGGCTGTCGGCGAGCGCCTTGATTTCATCGGAGAACGTGGCCGAGAACAGCAGGTTCTGGCGCTTGGCCGGCAGCTTCGCGAGCACGCGCTTGATGTCGTGGATGAAGCCCATGTCGAGCATGCGATCGGCTTCGTCGAGCACGAGAATTTCGAGCTGCGAAACGTCGATCGTCTTTTGCTGCATGTGATCGAGCAGACGTCCCGGCGTCGCGACGACGATATCGACGCCGCGGCGCAGCGCATCGATCTGCGGATTGATGCCGACGCCGCCGAACATCACCGTCGACTTGAGTTTCAGATACTTGCCATACGCGCGCACGCTTTCTTCGACCTGCGCGGCGAGTTCGCGCGTCGGCGTGAGGATCAGCGCGCGCACCGGACGTTTCGCGCCGCTCGCGGCCGGGGCCGAGACAGGCCCAAGCTGCGACAGGCGTTGCAGGATCGGCAGCGTGAAGCCGGCGGTCTTGCCGGTGCCGGTCTGCGCGCCCGCGAGCAGGTCGCCGCCTTTCAGAACGGCGGGAATCGCCTGAAGCTGGATCGGAGTGGGAGTGGAATAGCCGAGTTCGTTGACGGCGCGAAGCAAAGGTTCGGACAAGCCGAGCGAATCAAAAGACATAAATTGAACGTTCTATTCGTTATATCGAACGTCGCGCATGCGAATCGAGGCTGCGGCGAATCGGGTTCGGCCGGCAGAGCGCATGTGCGACGCTCGGAAATGAATCGGGCGGCGGGCCTTTAGCGGCGATCACTGATCGCCCGGCGCTGCCGCGAAGTTCGACGTGCTATCAAGACACGTCATCTGGCGCTAAGTTGCATCGAAGACACTTCGACGCTGCGGCGCTCGCTCAGTCCGGCGCTCACGCGACATAGCGCGCGACGCTCACGAACTGGCACAGGCTGCCTGCGAGCACGAACAGATGCCAGATTCCATGTCCGTGCCGGATGCGCTCGTCGTTGATGAAAAAGTAAATGCCAGCGCTGTATATCACGCCGCCCGCTACCAGCCATGCGGTTCCCGCGGCCGGCAGCGTGGTCACGAGCGGATGAACGGCCACGAGCGCGAGCCATCCCATCAGCACGTAAAGCACCATCGACACGCTGCGGGTTCGGCGCCCGAGCGTGAGTTCCTGCGTGATGCCGAGCGCCGCGAGCCCCCAGCTTACGCCGAAGAGCGACCAGCCCCACGGGCCACGCAAGGTCACCAGTGTATACGGCGTGTAGCTGCCGGCTATCAACAAGTAGATGGCCGAGTGATCGCACTTTTGCAGTATCGCTTTCAGGCGCGGCGTGCGCGCCCAGTGATACAGCGTGGAGATGATGTAGAGGACGCAGAGCATCGCGCCGTACACCGCGAAGCTCACGACCTTGTAGGCGTCGCCGTCGAGCGCGCCCATCGTGACGAGCGCGGCGAGCCCGGCCACGGACAGCACTGCGCCGACCAGATGGCTGATGCTGTTGAAACGCTCACCGACATGCATATCGAATCCACCAAAAGACAAGGGGCGCGGCCCCAACTACGAAGGCTGCGCCCCAGACGCGTATTGTACGCTGTCCCGGTGAATGACTTACGAAACCATCAATCGAGCGGCGCCGAACGCAGATTGCTCACCTGCTGCGGCGACACCGGCGTGCCGTGGTTGCCCCACGACATACGGATGTACGTCACGACCGCGGCGACTTCCGTATCCGACAGCGCCTGCGCGAAAGGCGGCATGCCGTGCGGCATCGGGTTGCCTTCCGTGCTCGGCGGATAGCCGCCGTTCAGCGTCATGCGGATCGGGTTGACGGCCGACTGCATCTGGATCGACTGGTTGTTGGCGAGCGGCGGGTAAGCCGGCGGCTTGCCGAGACCGTTCTCCGCGTGACACTTCGCGCAGTTCTCGGTGTACACCTTCTTGCCCAGCGTAAGCAGTTCGCCGCCGAACTTGTCGGAGGTTTCGAGCTGCATGACTTCCGGCGCTTCCTTCTTCTGCGGGATCGACTTGAGGTACGTCGAAATCGCGTTGATGTCCGCGTCGGTCATGTATTGCAGGCTGTTGTGAACCACTTCGGCCATCGGACCGAACACCGCGCCGCGCTGCGACACGCCGGTCTTCAGCAGATCGTTGATGTCCTTCAGGTCCCAGTCGCCGAGGCCCGCTTCCTTGTTCGACGTGAGCGACGGCGCATACCAGTTCTGCAGCGGGATCAGGCCGCCGGCGAACGCCGCCGAGCTGACCGGGCCGCCCATCGCGTTGATCGACGTATGGCACATGCCGCAGTGGCCGAGGCCTTCGACCAGATACGCGCCGCGGTTCCACTCGACCGACTTGGTCGGGTCCGGCTTGTATTCGCCTTCCGAGAAGAACAGCGTGCGCCAGCCGATCAGCAGGTTGCGGTTGTTGAACGGGAAGCGCAGTTCATGCGGACGGCTCGGCTCCGACACCGGCGCCACCGAGCGCAGGTACGCGTAGATCGCGTCCGAATCGGCGCGCGTGACCTTCGTGTAGCTCGTGAACGGGAAGCCCGGATAGAGCAGGGAGCCGTCTTTCGAGCGGCCCGTGTGCATCGCGCGATAGAAGTCGTCGGAGGTCCACTTGCCGATGCCGTATTGATCGTCCGGCGTGATGTTCGGCGTGAACATCGTGCCGAACGGCGTGGCCATCGGCAGGCCGCCCGCGAACTGCTTGCCGCCACGGACCGTGTGGCACGCGATACAGTCGCCGGCGCGCGCGAGATACTCACCTTGCTTGATGAGCGCGGCCTTGTCGGCAGGCGTCGCGGCGATGGCGCCGCCCGAATGCAGATTGTCGCCGCCCGACCAGAGGACGGCGCCGGCTGCGAGGGCTGCCACCACGACAGCCGAGGAAAGTGCGAACAGGGACTTGCGTTTCATTATGTTGTCGCTCCAGACGCCTTATTGCGGTTCGCTGCCGCACTTGAGCGGCATCTTCAACGAGCCAGCGGGCGCGGGCACCGGGTTGGCGGGTGCTTGTTGCGTGGACAGCCAGGCGGCGACGGCGGTCACGTCGTCATCCGTCAGGCGCGAGGCGATCTGCTGCATGCAATCGGGCGCCTTGGCGTGACGCGTGCCCGACTTCCATGCGCCGACTTGCGCGCTGATGTAGTCCGAATGCAGGCCGACGAGACCCGGGATGGCCGGCTGCATGCCGGTCAGGCCCTTGCCGTGGCAGGCCGCGCACGCGGGAATATTTTTCGCCGTATCGCCGTTCAGTACGAGTTGCTGGCCGCGCGCGAGCGTCGTGGCCGACACGTTCGACTTGGCAGGCGGCGGATACGGAGGACGCTGGTTCGAGAAGTACGTCGCGATCTGATGAAGGTAATCGTCCGAGAGATACGTGACGAGGTAGTTCATCGGCGGATACTTGCGCCGGCCTTCGCGGAAATTCTGGAGCTGGTTGTACAGATAGTCGGCGGGCTTGCCGGCAAGACGCGGGAAGTAGTCGTTGTCCGTGCCTTCACCGTGAACGCCGTGGCACGCCGTGCAGCCTTGCACGCGCGCGGCCATGCTGTCGGTCGCCGGCTGATTGGCGGTCTGGGCTTGCGCTTGTGCGCCGAAAACGCCAGCGCTGCCGATCAGTGCCAATGCGAGCAGCGGACGAAAAATGCGTCTTGAAAACACGCGACACTCCATGAAATTCGGGGACCTGCCGAGCTTCGTGCGGCTCGGTGCGAAGGTGGCGAACCACGGCCACGCAGGGGGCGGTGGGTGGCGGACCACGGCCACAGCGGCTCGAAGAGCCTCTGATGCGACGCGGCATTCTATCATCGATGCATGATGGTGACTATTTGACACAATCTCGCTCTAAGTCCTGCTGCAGCGCATTCGCGACAATTTGCCGCGCGGCTATTGACCCTCCGCGACGAACTTCTCCAGCGCGGCCGGTTCATTGCCTTTCGACAAATCTTCGACCGTTATTCGACGGATGACCCACGCCAGTCCGATGTGCTTCATGCAGTTTCGGAAGCGCCCGGCAAAAATTCAAGGCGTTTCGTTCGCGTTCGATGCTGTGCCGCATCGTGCGCGCCCGTTCACTTTCCACGAGATCGATTCTTCGATGACCTTTGTTTCAGTACCGCGCGATCACGCCGCGCCGCCTTCAGCATGATGAACGACGATCCGCTCTGGTTCGCGCAGACCGCGTTCGCGGCGCTCGGCGATCTGTCGTTCGCGTGCGCGCTCGGCGCGCTCATCCTCAAGACATGGCTGTCCGGCGAACAGGCGTTCGCGCCCGTCTCACCCGCGCGAGGCGGCTGGCGCAGCGCCGCACGGGGCGGCGCGGTTGCCGCGCTCGTGCTTGCGTTGTGCTGCTTGGTCTCCCTGTGGCTCGAATCGGCGGCGATGAGCGGCGCGCCGGTTACAGAAGCGGGCGCGTCCCTGTGGCTCGTCGCCACCGGCACGCATGCGGGCGTCGGCTGGTCGGTGGCGCTGGCGGGCGCGCTGCTCCTGTCGCTCGCGGCGGCAAGCGGCGGACCGCTATCGGTTTCGCGCAACGGATTGGCGATGCTCGCGGCGCTGATCGTCGCGGCGGGCAAGTCGGCGATCGGTCATGCCGCCGACGCCGGCGCGTTTTCCTTCGCGGAAGGCGTCCAGACGCTGCATCTGCTCGCGACCGCGGTGTGGGGCGGCATCGTCATCGCGGGTGCGTTCGTGCTGCCGGCGCTCGACACGTCGATGGCGCGCGCGTGTCTGATCCGCATCGTCGCGCGCATGTCGCGGATGGCGGCGATCGCGGTCGCGTTCGTGATCGTGACGGGCGTGTTCAATGGATGGCGCGGCATCGGCGGCTCGCCCGCGGTGCTGGGCGCGAGCACATGGGGTCACGCGCTGATCGTGAAAATCGCGCTGGTCGCGATGGCGCTCGCGTTCGGCGCGCTGAACCGATGGTCGGCGCTCCCGCGCCTGCAACGCTCGGCATCGACGATGGACGCGCACACGGTCATCAACGTGATGCGCCTCGAAGCGGTGATGATGGCGAGCGTGTTCGTTGCGGCCGCGGTGCTGTCGCACAGCATTCCGGGCTCGGCGCTCGCGGGATGAACGCGGCGCGCGTTATTCGTAGCCGAGCTTGTGACTGACGATCGGCGCGCAAAAGAGCGCGACCGCGCAGCCGATCACCTTGCCTTGCAGTTCGACGAAGGCCGTATGCGAATCGGCGACGAACATCACTTCGAGAAGTTGCGGCAGGCAGAAAACCGCCGCCGCGCCGATGAACCAGCGCGTCACGGCCGCAATGCGCCAGCCGTGCTGCGCGCCGATGCCCGCCGCCACCACGCGCGCGACGCCCAGCGCGACGAGCGAGCCGACCGCCAGTTGGGCCCGGACGTATTCATCGGGAAGGACGTGCCACATGATCGTTCTCGCTTTTCTAATTGACCGGTTTCGAGCCTATGCGCAAGAAGCTCGCCAGTATGTACGAGAAAACGCAGATCGTGAAGCGCGGCGCCCGCGCGCTCAGAACGTGTGCTCGGGTCCGGGAAACGAACCGTCTTTCACCGCGCGCACGTAGGCATCGACGGCTGCGAAAATGCTCGGCTGACCCTGCATGAAATCCTTGACGAAGCGCGGGCGCTTGCCGTGGAAAATGCCGAGCATGTCGTGCAGCACGAGCACCTGCCCCGAGCAGTCGATGCCCGCGCCGATGCCGATGGTCGGAATCGCGAGGGCTTCGGTGACTTCGCGCGCGAGCAGTGTCGGCACGGCTTCGATCACGATCAACTGCGCGCCCGCTTCCTGCAGCGCCATGGCGTCGCGCTTCATCTGTTGCGCCGCCGCTTCGGACTTGCCCTGCACCTTGAAGCCGCCGAACGCGTGCACCGATTGCGGCGTGAGCCCGACGTGCCCGCACACCGGAATCGAGCGCTCGACGAGAAAGCGCACGGTTTCAGCGAGCCATTCGCCGCCTTCGATCTTCACCATCTGCGCGCCGGCGCGCATCAACTGCACGGCGTTCGCATAGGCCTCTTCTTTCGAGCCGATCGTGCCGAAGGGCATGTCCGCGACGATCAGCGCGCTGCGGTTGCCGCGCGCCACCGACGCCGTGTGATACGCGATGTCGGCGAGCGTGACGGGCAGCGTCGTGTGATGCCCTTGCAGCACGTTGCCGAGCGAGTCGCCGATCAGCATGACATCGACGCCCGCGCGTTCGAGCAGCGCCGCGAAGCTCGCGTCGTAGCACGTGAGCATCGCGATGCGCTCGCCGGTCTCGCGCATGGCCTGGAGCTTGGGGACGGTGATCGTCGAGCGATTCGTTTCCTGCAGATACGTCATGATGGTTTCGCTAGAGAGAGCAGATCGGCCAGCGCGTTCAGGCCGGTCAGGCCGACACGCCTTTGACAAAGAATTCCTTGCGCCCGCGCATGGACCCGATGCGCTCCAGGAGGAGCGCGAGATCTTCATCCGATGCGAGCGGATTCAGATGCTCGGCGTTGACCGTGAGCACCGGCGTCGCGTCGTAGTGATAGAAGAACTCGTTATAAGCATCGCAGAGCGCGCGCAGATAGGAATCGGAGATTTGCAGTTCCATCGGCAGCGCGCGTTTCTGGATGCGTGCGAACAGCACTTCCGGGCTCGCCTGCAGATAGATGACGAGATCGGGCGCGGGGCCGCTCGAACGAATGTGCGAGGCCATGTCCCTGTAAAGCTGGAACTCGTCGTCGGGCAGCGTGAGGCGCGCGAACAACTCGCTTTTCTGCGTGAGGAAGTCGGTCATGAGCGTGGAGCCGCTCGTGACGATATCGGCGGCTTCCCGCGTCTGCGCCGCGCGCTGCAAGGCGAAGCTTAGTTGTGTGGCGAGCGCATGACGCGTGGTGTCGCGATAGAAGCGCTCGAGAAACGGATTGTCCTGCGGGCGCTCGAACAGCGTGCGCATCGACCAGCGTTCGGCGAGCAAGGTCGCGAGCGTGGTCTTGCCGACGCCGATCGGCCCTTCGATTGCAATGTAGCGATGCGGCGGCCGCAGTTGCGGCGCGGTGACGGTCAGTGGCGGAACACTCATCGGCAGTCTGTCTTGTTGGAAGGGGCGGTGTCGGCGTTCGCGTCGCGCGCTGGCGCGCCGGCCATGCACTGGCACGTCGCCACTTTCTCGATGCGCTGATCGGCGACGCCGGCGATGAAGGCATCGGCGCGGCCGCGTTGAGGAAGAATGAGCTCCGGTTCGAGCTCGACGAGCGGCACGAGCACGAAGGCGCGTTCGGTCATGCGCGGATGCGGCACGACGAGATCCGCTTCGTCGATGCTCGATGCGCCGTACAGCAGAATATCGAGGTCGAGCGTGCGCGGCGCATTGCGATAGGGCCGCTCGCGGCCGAACTGCTCCTCGATGTGATGACACAGACGCAGAAGCGACCGCGCCGGCAGACTCGTTTCGAGTTTGACGACGCAATTGAAATAATCGTCGCCCGAAGCGTCGATCGGCGCGGTGCGATACAGGCTCGATTTCGCGAGCACGGTGATCGTGTGCTGCTGGGCGAGACACACGACTGCGTCTTTCAGGGTCTGGCGCGCATCGCCGAGATTCGCTCCCAGGCCCAGATAAGCAATCGTCATGGCAGAAGTCCTACGCGTAGGTTGCAGCGAAAAACGGGAAAGCCACAGCGCTTTCTCGCTACTGTAACCAAATCCGGCCTTACTCGTTGTCGGCGTCTTCGCGCTGAGTCGCCGCACCGGGACTTGCTTCGCCTTCGCTTCCCTGTGCGGGCTGCTCCGCCGACTCGCCCGAGCGGCGCTTCGCGTTGCTGCGACGCCGCCGCTTCTTCGGGCCGCTCTTCTCCTTGCCGCCTTGCGACAACAGCGCTTCGCGTTCGGCGTGATCGCCGCTGATGAAGTCGCTCCACCATTGGCCGACTTCGGCGTCGAGCTCGCCCGATTCGCAACGCAGTAGCAGGAAATCATACCCCGCTCTGAATCTTTGGTGTTCCAGCAGCTTCAGCGCGCTGCGGCCGCGTTTTTCCAGCCGATGCTGAAGACCCCAGATCTCGCGCATGTCCGACGAGTAGCGCTTGTGGATGGCGAGCTTCTCGGTCTGCATGTCGAGCACGTCGTCCATCGCGCGATGCAACGCGGGCACCGGATACTCGCCGTTCGCGGTGAATTGCTGCCAGCGCGTCTGCACGTCGTGCCACAGCAGCGTGGCGAAGAGAAAGCCCGGCGAAACCGGCTTGCCCGCGCGCACGCGCTCGTCGGTGCTGGTGAGCGCGAGCGTGACGAACTTCTCGCCGTGCGGCTGTTCGAGCACGACATCGAGCAGCGGCAGCACGCCGTGATGCAGGCCTTCCTGACGCAGCCGCGTGAGACACGCGAGCGCGTGACCCGAGAGCAGCAGCTTCAGCATCTCGTCGAAGAGACGCGCGGCCGGCACGTTGTTCATCAGGTCCGCGAGATCCTTGATAGGCGCGCGCGTGGCTTCGTCGATCTCGAAGCCGAGCTTCGCCGCGAAGCGCACGACGCGCAGCATGCGCACCGGGTCTTCGCGATAACGCGTGGCCGGGTCGCCGATCATGCGCAACAGCCGCGCGCGGATATCGGCCATGCCGTCGTGATAATCCAGCACGGTTTGCGTGGCCGGATCGTAGTACATCGCGTTGATGGTGAAATCGCGCCGCGTGGCGTCTTCGTGCTGCTCGCCCCAGACGTTGTCGCGCAGCACGCGGCCGCTTGCGTCGACGGCATGCGTGCGGCCATCGAGTTCGCCGCGCTTCAGCCGCCGCGGCGGTTCGGCGGACGGCTCCGGCGGCACATCCATGAGTGCGCGGAACGTCGATGTCTCGATGATCTCCTGCCCGAACTGCACATGGACGATCTGAAAGCGCCGCCCGATGATGCGCGCGCGGCGAAAGAGCTTTTGCACCTGATCGGGCGTGCCGTCGGTGGCGACGTCGAAGTCCTTGGGCGCGACGCCGAGCAGCAGGTCGCGCACCGCGCCGCCGACGATGAACGCGCGGTGTCCCGCGTGCTGCAGGCCTTCGGTGACGCGCACGGCGTTCTTCGAGATCAGCGACGGATCGATGCCGTGGATCTCCGAGGACAGGATCACCGGCACGTTCGGATCGCGCTTCACGTGCGGGGCGGCTTTCTTGCGCGTGCTCTTGCGAGCGGGTTTTGCTTCTTGCGAAGCGTTCGGCATGTCGTTGGCTGCGCCTGCGTTGCCTTCGTCGGCGGAGGCGCTTTCTTGCCCGAACAGCTTGCGGATGAGTTTTTTAATCACGTGTGTCGAACAGGTTCAGGATGCGCCAGCCTTGGGCTTGCGCGTGCGCGCGCAGGGTGTCGTCGGGATTGGTCGCGACAGGGTCGGTGACGCGCGCAAGCAGCGGGATGTCGTTGTGCGAGTCGCTGTAGAAATAGCTGTGCTTGAAGTCGCCGAGTGTCTTGCCGATCGATGCGAGCCATTGCTCGACCCGCACGATCTTGCCTTCGCGATAGCTCGGCGTGCCCGTGGGCCGGCCGGTGAGCGCGCCCGCCGGATGGTTGTCGACCGTTTCCACTTCGCACGCGATCAGCGTTTCGATGCCGAACGCCTCGGCGATCGGCGCGGTGATGAACGCGTTGGTCGCGGTGACGAGGCAGCAGAGATCGCCGTTGTCCTGATGCTCGCGCACCAGCGTCACGGCGGCCGGCACGATGCGCGGATTGATCACTTCGCGCATGAACTGGGCGTGCCAGTCGGTCAGTTGCTCGCGCGAATATTTCGCGAGGGGCGCGAGCATGGCATGCAGATACGCGTTGATATCGAGCACGCCCGCCTTGTAATCGGCGTAGAAGGCGTCGTTCTGACGGGCGAAAGATTCCGCTTCGACGATGCCGAGCTTCACCATGAAGCGGCCCCATTCGTGGTCGCTGTCGGTGGGGATGAGCGTGTGGTCGAGATCAAACAGGGCGAGGTTCATGGGTGCGCATTTTACTTGAAGCGGGTCGGATCGTTGTCCGGCGCGGCGGACGCGCCATCCGCGCCCGAATTCCGGGCCGGCGCGTCGTCGGTTGCGACCGGTGCGAGCGGGGCGGCGCGGCCGGTTTGCTGGAGCATCGCGCGCAGAAGAGGGCGCGTCACCGCGCGCTTTTGTTCGAGCGAGAAGCGGTCGAGTTCGTCGAGCAGCGCCATCAGGCTCGGCATGTCGCGGCGAAAGTGCGTGAGCAGATAGCCCGGCACGTCGTCCGCCAGCACGATGCCGCGCTCGCGCGCCGCGTGCTTGAGCACCGACGCCTTCGCCTCGTCCGACAGCGGCTGGAGATGGAACACGAGGCCCCAGCCGAGCCGCGTGCGCAGGTCTTCGCGCACGGTGAGCGCGAGCGGCGCGTCGTTGCCGGTGGCGACGAGCGCGCTGGTGGGCTGCGCGCGCACTTCGTTGAAGAGATTGAAGAGCGCGATCTGCTGCGCGGGCGAAAGGCGGTCGCAGTCGTCGATGGCATAGAGCGTCACGCGCGGATCGAAGCCGAACGCGTTGAGCGCGCTTTGCGGGCTCAGATAGCGCGCGTGGCCGTTCGCTTCGTGCGTGAGCGCCTGCAGCAAGTGGCTGCGGCCGCTGCCCGGCTCGCCCCACACGTAGAACGTGCGGTCCGCGACGGGGCCGGCCGCGAGCGCGCCTTCGAGCTCGCGCAGCCGCGCGATCAGCTCGTGGTTGCCGGCGGCGAAGAAATTGTCGAACGTGGCGGGCGGCGGCGTGCCCAGATCGAGCGTCAGTTGGCGTTGCACGGGAGATCGGTGTCGTCGGGCCTTGCGTCGGGCATATCTTGAAAACCGGCGGATGAGCCGTGCGCGAGACGCGCAAAGCCGCATCGGACCGTTTCGCGGGCATTTCGCGGCTGCGCTCGGGTTTTCGGGCTGAATCTCGAAAACAGCGTTGCCGGCGCGTGCGCCGCGTGCGGGAAATCCGGTCGTCGGGTCATCATCGGGTAAAATCGCATTTTACCGACCTTCTCGCACTCCCCCCATGAATCAACCGAAATCCGCCTCCGGCACCCAGGGTCTGTCGTATCGCGACGCGGGTGTGGACATCGACGCGGGCGACGCGCTCGTCGATCGCATCAAGCCGTTTGCCAAAAAGACGCTGCGCGAAGGCGTGCTGGGCGGCATCGGCGGATTCGGCGCGCTTTTCGAAGTGCCGAAGAAGTACAAGGAGCCGGTGCTCGTGTCGGGCACGGACGGCGTCGGCACCAAGCTGCGCCTCGCCTTCACGCTGAACCGCCACGACACGGTCGGCCAGGATCTCGTCGCGATGAGCGTCAACGATATTCTGGTGCAGGGCGCCGAGCCGCTCTTTTTCCTCGATTACTTCGCGTGCGGCAAGCTGGATGTCGATACCGCCGCGGACGTCGTGAAGGGCATCGCGCAGGGCTGCGAATACGCGGGCTGCGCGCTGATCGGCGGCGAGACGGCGGAAATGCCGGGCATGTATCCGGACGGCGAATACGACCTCGCCGGTTTCGCGGTCGGCGCGGTGGAAAAAAGCAAGATCATCGATGGCAGCACGATCAAGCCGGGCGACGTCGTGCTGGGTCTCGCGTCGAGCGGCATTCATTCGAACGGTTATTCGCTGGTGCGCAAGATCATCGAGCGCGCGAATCCCGATCTGAACGCCGATTTTGACGGCCGCTCGCTCGCCGACGCGCTGATGGCGCCCACGCGCATCTACGTCAAGCCGCTGCTTGCCGCGATGCAGAGCGTCACGGTGAAGGGCATGGCGCATATCACGGGCGGCGGTCTCGTCGAGAACATTCCGCGCGTGCTGCGCGAAGGGCTGACGGCTGAGCTGGATCATCGCGCGTGGCCGCTGCCGCCGCTTTTCGCGTGGCTGCAGAAGCACGGCGGCGTTGCGGATGCGGAGATGCATCGCGTGTTCAATTGCGGCATCGGCATGGCGGTGATCGTCGCGGCCGAAGATGCCGATGCGGCTACCGGTTTGCTGTCGGGTGCTGGCGAGCAGGTCTGGAAGATCGGCGTCGTGCGCGAAAGCAAGGAAGGGGAGGCGCAGACGGTGGTGGTTTGAGTCGCTTGCCGTTCGGTTGCAGCCAAAACCCTCGCCCGGTGCGAGGGTTTTTTGTTTCTAGCCCGGATGTTGCAATAGTAGCTGCTCGAGATCAGGCAAAGCGGTTTTCACCGTTTCCCATACGATTTCGAGGTTCGTATCGAAGTAACCGTGTGTCATTCGATTGCGCATGCCGCGCAGTTTCTTCCAAGGCACGCCCGGCGTGGCCGCTGCGAATTCGGGAAACTCTGCTTCGATCTGAACCGCCGCCTCGCCGATCACGATTAGATTCAGAATGACGGCTTGCTGGATCATGCGGGTTTCGAGGAATTCGGATTTGTCGATTCCATCGAGGTACCCGCGCGCGGTTCTCGATGCGTCCCGCATGTGTTCCAGATAGTCCCCGAGACGCAATTGTCGCTGCTTTGCGTTCATACGATGCGCGCCTCGTCGAGCACTTCGCCGCGAAATGCCGCGGGCAGATCCTGCGGCGTCACGACGTCGACCGATACGCCGAGCAGATCTTCGAGTTCGACCTGAATCGCGCCGAGATCGAGCAATGTCGCTCCGGGCAGCGGGTCCACGAGAATATCGAGATCGCTGTCGTCGTCGTCGTCGCCATGCAACACGGAACCGAAGACGCGCGCGTTGGCCGCGCGATTGGCGGCGACAATGCGAAGGATGTCGTCGCGATGGGCGTATAGGGCCGCGGAAGGTCTGCTCATATCGAATCCGAATGGCGCGGTAGGGGCCCGTTAATCATAGCGCGTGTGAGCGTTCAGGGCCTACCCGCAAAGCGGCGTTGGCCTCAGCGCCCTAAAATCCGCTCCACCGCCTCCACCACCCGCTCCGTCGCATCCCCCGCACAACAATCCACGACGACTCTTTCAGGCATCGCCCTCAACCACGTCAACTGCCGCTTGCACAACTGCCGCGTCGCGAAGATGCCTTTGTCGCGCATTTCATTGTAGCCGCATGCGCCGTCGAGATACTCCCACGCTTGCCGATAACCGACGCAGCGCATCGATGGCATCGAGAGATCCAGATCGCCGCGCGCACGCAACGCACGCACTTCGTCGATGAAACCGTGCGCGAGCATCGCATCGAAACGCGCCTCGATGCGCTTGTGCAGCACCGCGCGATCCGACGGCTCCAGCGCCACCGGCACGAAGCGGTACGGCGCTTCCCGATCCTGAATGCGCGGCGCGGCGAGCAGCGCGGACATCGGCTTGCCGGACAGCATGAACACTTCCAGCGCGCGCTGGATACGCTGCGAGTCGTTCGGCGCGAGGCGCGCGGCGGTCTGCGGATCGACTTCGGCCAGGCGCGCATGCAACGCGGGCCAGCCGTCGCGGGCGGCGTCGGCATCGAGCGCGGCGCGCACCTCAGCATCGGCGGAGGGAAGATCGTTGAGTCCTTGCGTCAGCGCCTTGTAGTACAGCATCGTGCCGCCGACCAGCAACGGCACGTTGCCGCGCGCGACGATCTCGCCCGCGAGCCGCAGCGCGTCCGCGCGAAACTGCGCGGCGGAATAGGCATCGGCGGGATCGATGATGTCGATCAGATGATGCGGCGCGGCCGCGCGCTCCTCCGCGCTCGGCTTGGCCGTGCCGATATCCATCTCGCGATAGACGAGCGCCGAATCCACGCTGACGATCTCGACAGGATGCCGCGCCGCGAACGCCAGCGCGGCGGCGGTTTTTCCAGACGCCGTCGGGCCAAGCAGACACGCTACCGGCAAGGCGCTCATTGGCCGCGCATGAAAAGCCGGTCGAGATCGGCGAGGGTGAGCTGATACCACGTCGGCCGGCCGTGATTGCACTGGTCCGCGCGCTCGGTCGCTTCCATCTGACGCAAAAGCGCGTTCATTTCGTCGAGCGTGAGCCGCCGGTTCGCCCGCACCGCGTTGTGGCAGGCGAGCGTGCCGAGCAGCTCGTGCTGGCGTTCGGTCAGCACGCGCGAGCCGCCGTAAGCATGCAGGTCCGCGAGCACGGCGCGCGCAAGCGCTTGCAGATCGGCGTCTTTCAAAAGCGCGGGCACGGCGCGGATCGCGATCGAGGTCGGCGAGAGCACGGCGAGATCGAAGCCGAGCGCGTCGAGCGTCTCGCGCTCTTCCTCGACGATGCCGATTTCGACCGGCTCGGCCGTCATCGAGACGGGAATCAGCAGCGGCTGCACGGCGATCGCGCGATCGGCGAGCGCGTGCTTGAACTGCTCGTAGAGAATGCGCTCGTGCGCGGCGTGCATGTCGACGATCACGAGCCCGCGCGCGTTCTGCGCCAGCACATAGATGCCGTGAATCTGGCCGACGGCGAAACCGAGCGGCTGTTCGTCGTGGCTATCGAGCGGCGAGTTGTAAGCCGGCGTGTCCTCCGACGCCCACGCCACCGCCGGCGACGGCTCGTCGCGCGTGGTCGTGGCATCGGGCGTGCCGGCGCCGGCATCCTTGCGGCCGAAGAGCGCATCGTAGAGCGCGAGCGGCTGCGCGACCGGCAGCGTGCCTTGCGTCATGCGCGACTGACGCATCCAGTTCGTGCCGTTCTCGCTTTTCAACGAGAGCGTCTCAGGCGTGCCGGAAAAAGGCTTCGCGCTGAACGACGATTCGCCCGTGGGCGTGAGTTGCGCTGCGTGCCCGCCCGAGGTCGTTTCCGGCGATGCGCCCGCATGCCGCGCGAGCGCACGCTGCACGGCGTGAAACACGTACTGGTGAATCGAGCGCGAATCGCGAAAGCGCACTTCGATCTTCGACGGATGCACGTTCACATCGACCGATTCGGGCGGCAGGTCGAGAAACAGCACGTACGCCGGGTAGCGGTTGCCGTGCAGCACGTCTTCGTATGCGGCGCGCACGGCGTGCGTGAGCAGCTTGTCGCGCACGAAACGGCCGTTCACGAAGAAATACTGCTGGTCGGCGCGGCCGCGGCTCGCGGTCGGCAAACCCGCGCAGCCATAGACGGCGAGCGGACCCGCGCGCTCGTCGAGCGGCAGATGCGCGGTCTCGAACACCTCGCCGAGAATCTTCGCGACGCGCGCCTGCGGATCGCTCGCGTTCCAGTGCTCGACGGCGCGGCCGTTGTGCATCACCGAAATCGCGACGTCGGGCCGCGCGAGCGCCGTGCGGCGGATCACATCGAGGCAATGGCCGAGTTCGGTTTGCTCGCTCTTCAGGAACTTGCGGCGCGCGGGCGTGTTGAAGTACAACTCGCGCACTTCCATCGTGGTGCCGACGGTGCCCGCGGCGGGCGAGATCACGCCGGTCTGCGCGTCGATGCGCGTCGCGTGCGGGCAGCTTTCGGTGCGGCTCGTGATGAACAATTCGGCGACGGACGCGATCGATGCGATCGCCTCGCCGCGAAACCCGAGCGTGGCGACGGCTTCGAGTTCGGCGAGCGAGCGGATCTTGCTCGTCGCGTGGCGCATGAGCGCGAGGGGAAGTTCGTTCGGCGGCATGCCATAGCCGTCGTCGGCGACCACGATGCGCTTCACGCCGCCTTCGTCGAGCGTGATGCGCAGCGTGCGCGCGCCCGCGTCGAGCGCGTTTTCCAGCAGCTCCTTGACGACCGACGCCGGCCGCTCCACGACCTCGCCCGCGGCGATCTGGCTGATGAGCTGGTCGGGCAGCGGGGCGATGGCGCGCGAACGGCGCGCGTCGCCGGCTGTCAAAGCGGCTGCCGGGCCGTCGATGGCGGCGCTGGCGGTGGGTTCGTTGAGATCGGCCATGACGAAATTATAGCGTTCGCGACCGGGCGCCTTCTTCGCGCACCGCATCTGTCCACGGCCGCCAACTGAACGCAGGTTGGCGCTTCGACACGGTTTTTTAACCGGCGCGCCGCGTCACTTCGGTATCATGGCGCGACTCCCCTGTTCATTGCCGACGCGCAATTTTTTGCCGCGCCGGTGCAATTTTTTCGAGGAAAGCTTTTTTGGACACGCTGCTGCAATTCCTGGGACTCATCCTTCACATCGACAAGTCGCTCGGTGTCTTCATCCAGAATTACGGCGCCTGGGTCTACGCGGTCTTGTTCCTGATCGTGTTCTGCGAAACCGGGCTCGTCGTGTTTCCGTTTCTGCCGGGCGATTCGCTGCTGTTCATCGGCGGGGCGTTCGCCGCATCGCACGAGATGGATCTGTTCGCGCTGATCGCGCTGCTGCTCGTCGCGGCGATCGTCGGCAATACGGTGAATTACTGGATCGGGCGCGCCATCGGGCCGAAGGTCTTCGACACGAACATTCCCGTGCTCGAACGCTTTCTCGACCGGGCGGCGCTGCAAAAGACGCACAACTTCTACGAGAAACACGGCGGCAAGACCATCGTGATAGCGCGTTTCGTGCCGGTGGTGCGGACCTTCGCGCCGTTCGTCGCGGGGGTGTCGTCGATGAGTCACGCGCGCTTTCAGCTCTTCAATATTCTGGGCGCGCTCATCTGGGTGCTGCTGCTCGTGTTGCTCGGCTATTTCTTCGGCAACATTCCGTTCATCAAGCAGTATCTGAATGTGATCGTGCTGGTGGGGATCGGTGCGGCGATCGTGCCGATTGCGATCGGCGCGCTGTGGAAAATGAGCCGCCGCAACTCGAAGGCCTGAGTCCGGATGCATTCCCCCGCGAGGCCGCCGGACGGCCGCCTCGCGAGCGCTGTGCAGCGGCGTTATCCGCGGCGGAACAGGCGGATGACGAAAATCAGCACCACCGCGCCGATCACAGCGGTGATCAGCGTGCCGAGGATGCCGCCGCCGAACGAGACGCCGAGCATGCCGAAGAGCCATCCACCGATGACGCCGCCCACGATGCCGACGAGGATATCGACGATCACGCCGAAACCGCTGCCGTTCATGATGAGGCCGGCGAGCCAGCCGGCTACGCCGCCGATGATCAGACTGAGGATGATGCCGTGTTGCAGGATTTGCATGCGTTGAGACTCCAGTGAGATTGAGAATTGCGGGTTGCAGGCGGACCTGCAACCGGGCGCGGAAAATGTAGCGGAAAGGGCGGCCTGCTGACTGTCAAAGATTGTCGGCGCAGTGGTGCGCGATTTGCCCCGGTGGCTCGCGCCACGAGGTCCCGCGATTTACGTCAAAAATTTAGAATGCCAAACGGTTACGTCGGCGGTTTTCAAAGTGAATCGTTTAGATCACAGCGACGAAATTGTTTCTGTAATGTTTTATGCTGGCGGGGTTTGTGTTTCTTCAGAGTTTGGAATTCGTTCGGAGCATCGCTCTGAGCATGTGTGCATAACGAGGGCGCCGCGTGCGAGCGCGGCCGGACTAGTCAGAAGAGTCAAGACGAAGAGCATGGAAAAGCTGGTTGTGGTGCATAAAAGCGCTTTCGGAGCGAAGCCGTGGGCGGCGATCGCGGGCATGGCGCTCGTGGCGGGATTCGCCGGATGTTCATCGACGCCGCGCACGCCCGCGCCGATCGTCGAGAATTCGGCGTTGAGCGCGCCGCCGGTCGTGCAGACCACGTCGCAGAGCGTGACGCCCGCGCCGGTCGTGCCGCTTGGTCCGGCCACGTCCGCGGCCGTCGAGCCGGGCTTCTACCGCGTGAAGCCGGGCGACACGCTCTACGCCATTTCGCGCAACTTCAAGCAGAAGCCCGCCGATCTGGCGACGTGGAACAATCTGCCAGAAAGCAGGCAGGTCAATGTCGGGCAGGTGTTGCGCGTGACGCCGCCGGGTGCATCCGCGACTGCAAGCAACGCCGCCGCGGCATCCACGGGCGCGAAGATCGCGCAGCCGCCGCTTTTGCCCACGCCGGAGAAATCCGTGGCGCAGAAAGCCGCGGCGGAAAAGCCGGCCGCGAGCGAAGAGCATCAGCCCGCCGTCACCGCCTCCGCTGCGAAGGGCACGTTCGTCTGGCCCGTGCGCGGCGAAGTCGTGCGCAAGTTCGGCGCGAGCGGCAACAAGGGCATCGATATCGAGGGCAAGGTCGGACAGCCCGTGAAGGCGGCGGCCGCTGGCAAGGTCGTCTATGCGGGTAGCGGCTTGCGTTCTTACGGGCGCATGATCATCGTCAAGCACAGCAACGACTATCTGACCGCATATGCGTATAACGATAAGCTGCTCGTGAAGGAAGGCGATTCCGTCAAGCAGGGCGCGACGATCGCGGATATGGGCACGGCACCCAGCGGTACGCCGGCCCTGCATTTTGAAGTCAGAAAGTCCGGCGCCGCGGTCGATCCGATGCCGCTGCTCGGCGCGGGCGGCTAATCCGGCGCACGCGGAAGGAGTTACCCATGAAGAAGACCGTGATTGCCGCGCTGGCCGCGGCAGTGTCGATGTCGCTGTTGCTGTCCGGCTGCGATCAGCAGCAAAGCGAGGAAGGCTTGAACAAGTTGAAAGCGCTTTTCAACGCCGTGAAGCCGGACAATTTGCTGCTCAAGAATCTGCAGCCGGGCGTGACGACCGAAGCGCAGATCCGCGAGCAGATGGGCGAGCCCGAAACCGAACGTAACTACACGGACGGCAGCAAGCGGCTGGAATATCCGCGTGGACCGGCGGGCACGAACACCTATATGGTCGATCTCGACGCGAGCGGCCGTTTCGTTTCCGTGACGCAGGTGCTGACCGCCGCGAACATCGCCAAGGTGCGGCCCGGCATGACGATGGACGAAGTCCGCAGGCTGCTCGGCAAGCCGACCGAGGTCGCGGAATACCGGCTCAAGAAAGAGCGCGTCTGGAGCTGGCATTGGCTCGAAGACGGCGTCAATCAGGACGCCATGTTCAACGCGCATTTCGATCCTGACGGCATCGTCGTGACGACATCGCGTTCCGAGTCCATCCGCGGCGCCCAGCGCTGATTCCACGCATACGATGAGCGAATTTCCTCTCTCCGAAACGCGCCTTCGCCTGATGGACGAGGCGGCGACCTATCGCGATCAGATGCTGCAAAGCGCCGGCGCGACAGTGATACCCGTATGGGAATGCGGGCGCGGCCATCACTGGGACACCGCGCTCGACATCGCGCAGAACGTGCGCTGCATGAACTGCGCGTCCGAGCGGATGACCCTGGAGACGAAGCGCCTGCGCGAAGTGGCGCGTGTGCGCGGCGGCATGCTGCTCTCGAGCAGCTATGTGGACGCCGCGACGCCCCTGCGCTGGCAATGCGCCTACGGTCACGTCTGGGAAGCGCGTTCCGATGCGGCGTCGCGTCGCTGGTGCGCCGAATGCGCGCGGACGGTGTTCGCCGCCTATCGCTGATCCCGGTTCCGCCGTCGCCGGGAGCGCGTGCGCGAAACGACGAACCGTGCCTCGACGCAAAAAGAAAAAGCCGGCGAATGCCGGCTCTTGAACTTCTTTGTCGGGACGATGGCTTCCTTCACCTGCGACTCGCCGCGTCGTTGGCAAAAACTCGCGCTTTGATTCTTGTTGTTGCGCTTTGCTTTCACCCACACCGCGGCAGAGTGCCGCCCATCCTGTTTTTCGGTCTCTCAGCGCGTTCTGCTGCTTCCCCCCGTGCGCTGGAACAGAGTATTGCGAACCTTGCGTCGTAACAATGTACGTTCGCAAACACATTCGCAATTTGATCAGCCTATTGGGGGAAAGCCCTGATTCGCAATCGATATTTCAGCCTGCCGACGACACGGCTTGCGCGCGTCCGATGCCCGAGCGCAGGTTCGCCGCGACGAGCGATTGCGTGACCATGCTCGCCTCCGCCTGCGCGATATGTTCGAGCGTCGCGTCGTCGAGTTGCGCCGCAAAGAGGTCGAGCGCCTCGCACAGCACGGCATGTTCGTCCGGGCTCAACGACCACGCCGCTTCCGCCGCATGGCGCGCATCGAGCGCGACGAGCGCTTCATGCGCGAGCGTGATCTCGTGACCAGCGTCCGGCGCATGGCCGAGCTGACACAACTCCTCGGCAACGAGCATGTGACGGCAGAGCGTCATGAAAAGCGGCTGCGATCCCTGTCCGCGATGAAACGCATCGAGCGCCACATAGCATTGCAGCAGCATCGCGTCGATCATCGGCTCGCGCGCCGTGCGGCTATAGGTCAGCGCGCGCAAGAGCGGCGACATCGCCGTACGGCTGGACTTCTTGTTCGTCGTCTTTTTCTTCACGACAGTGCTCCCGAAGCTATGCGGATTGGTGCGTTGAACGTGGGAAACATCATCGCACCGGAAAATTAGCCGTGTCTTAAGGCGCGTCGCCGCGTGCTCAGGCGGGCGTCAGCGTCTCGCCGGACACATGCACTTTCTGGCCGACCGCCACGCCGGGCGCGGTCTCGTAATTGAAGCTGCGCACGCTGCCGTCGTTCATGCGGACCTGCACCTGATACGTCGTCGCTTTGTGGACCACGCGCTCGATCTGATTGCCCGCGAGTCCGCCGCCGATCGCACCGATGATCGTCGCCGCCGTGCGCCCGCGGCCGTTGCCGATCTGCGTGCCCGCGAGCCCGCCCGCCACCGCGCCGCCGATCGCGCCCAGGCCGGTCGTCGGCTGCGCGGTCTGCACGGCGTTCACGGCGGTCACTTCGCCGGCGTAGGGATCGTAGGCGGGCGCTGCGGCCGGTGTGTAGGACGTGTTCTGAGCGGGCGCGGGCGCGGGCCGGTGAACCGGCGTCGGATGATGTCCGCGCACGGCGCGCGGCAGCGATGCGGCTTCCTGCGCCGGGGCCTGCGCCGAAGCCTGCGTCACGGGCTTGGTCGTTTGCACATCGACGAGCGGCGAGGCCGTGACCGCGGCGGCCGTTGCCGTCGCTTTCGACAAGGGCAGCAGGCCCGTCATGGCCGCGATACCCGTTCCGCACGCGAGGATGACCGACACGGCGGCCGCCGCGACGAGCGGATGAATGCGGGACGGCTTCGTTTGAATCTCGGTAGCGACGTTCATGGCAGCGACTCCTGTGGATGCCTGTCAGCTATAACGCCGCGCGACGCGCACGGTGGACGCGCCGGCTGTGACATTTGTAAGCAAAAGTCGCGGCATCTCGCGTCACGAATCGGCTAAGGGTGAATACATATGTTGTTCGGTATTTTGAAATGGCAACATATGTATCATTCCATCCGAAAAGGAAATGCCATGCACTCCACGCCGCTCGCCGCATCCGTCGTCGCGTTCGCCGCGCTTTCGCTCGTCGCGGGCGCAAGCCATGGCCAGGAGGGCCAGGGCACGCTCGCCAAGATTCAGCACGTCAATCTGATCGCGATCGGCCATCGCGAAACGTCCGTGCCGTTCTCTTATGTCGATGCGAACAACGATGTCATCGGTTTTTCGCAGGACTTGTGCAACAAGGTGATCGACGCCGTGAAGGCGAAGACGAAGCATCCGGACTTGCGCGTGCGCTTCATTCCGGTCACGTCGCAGAACCGCATTTCACTGGTGCAGAACGGCACGGTCGATCTCGAATGCGGCGTGACGACCAATCTCACGTCGCGGCAGAATCAGGTCGCGTTTTCCGACACGTTTTTCGTCGCGACGACGCGCCTGCTCACGAAGAAGGATTCGGGCATCAAGGATTTTCCCGATCTCGCAGGCAAGACGGTGGTCACGAATCAGGGCACGACGTCCGAGCGCATTCTTCGAAAGATGAACGAAGAGAAGAAGATGAACATGAGCATCATCAGCGCGAAGGATTACGGGGAAGGGCGCGCGACGCTCGAAACCGGGCGCGCGGTGGCTTACATGATGGACGACGTGCTGCTCGCCGGCACGCGCTCGCTCACGGCGAAGCCTTCGGACTGGGTGATCGTCGGCACGCCGCAGTCGTCGGAGGCGTACGGGTTCATGCTGCGAAAGGACGATCCCGAATTCAAGAAGCTCGTCGACGACGCCATGGCCCAGGTGATGAAAAGCCCCGAGATCAGGACGATGTACGACAAGTGGTTCATGAAACCCGTGCCGCCGAAGAACATCAACTTCGATTTCCCCATGAGCGAGACGATGCAGAAGCTCTACGCCGAGCCTAACGACAAGGCGTTCGAGTGACCGTCATTCGGCGAAGGGCAAACTGGTTTGCCCTTCGGCGCGCATGCCGAAGGTATTGAGCGTCATGGCGACGAGCGCGTAATAGCCCAGCAGGCCGACGAGATTCACCACCACCGTATGACCGAACCGCGCGACGGCGGCGTCGAACGTCGCGTCGCTCACGCGTTTCGTTTCATAGAGCTCGGCCGCGAAATCGTGGATGAGCTTGTCGTCGGCATCGGCGAAGACGGGAGTCTGGCTCGTGCGCAATGCTTCGGCGAGTTCGGCGGGCAGGCCGGCATCCAGCGCGATCGGATGATGAATATGCCATTCCGCCTGCGAGCGCCAGCGCGCCGCGGTCACGAGAATCGCAAGTTCCGAGAGGCGCAGCGGCAGGCCCGTGTTGTAGCGGCAGAACGCGCCGAGCTTCTGCGCGTTCTGCGCCAGGTCCGGACTGAAGATCCAGCCGAGAAACGGACCGTTGAGATTGCCGCGCGGGCCGCTCAGGATGTCCTGCAGCACGGCCTTTTGCGCATCCGAAGCCTGCGCGATGTCGAAATCGGGAAGTCGCTTTTTCATGTTCGTTCTCAGCGGATGAGCGCAAGCGCGCCGTCGATCGCATCGGACAGCCGCTCGACGATGGTTTCGATTTGCGCGCTCGTCGTGATGAACGGCGGTGCGATGAGCACGTGATCGCCGATCCGGCCGTCGACCGTGCCGCCCATCGGATAGACCATGAGGCCGCGTTCCATCGCCTCGCGCTTGATGAGCGCGTGAAGCTTGTGCTTCGGATCGAACGGCGTCTTGCTCGCGCGATCCTGCACGAGCTCGACGCCGGTGAAGAGGCCGCGCCCGCGCACGTCGCCGATGTACGGATGATTCGCGTGCCGCTCGCGCAACAGCGCGCGCAGTTGCTCGCCGCGCGCCTTCACGTTGTCGAGCAGCTTGTCTTCTTCGATGACCTTCTGCACTTCGAGCGCCGCCGCGCAGGCGGTCGCGTGCCCGATATAGGTATGACCGTGCTGGAAGAATCCCGAGCCGCCGACGATCGTATCGAAAATTTCGTTGCTGACGAGCGTCGCGCCGATCGGCTGATAGCCCGCGCCAAGCCCTTTCGCGATGGCGAGAATGTCGGGCGCGACGCCGTCTTCCTCGCACGCGAACAGATGGCCGGTGCGGCCCATGCCCGACATCACTTCGTCGAGAATCAGGAGCACGCCGTATTGGTCGCAGACCGCGCGGATCTTGCGGAAGTACTCGCGCACCGGCGGCACCGCGCCCGCCGTTGCGCCGACCACCGTTTCCGCGACGAACGCCGCGACCGACTCCGGCCCGAGTTCGAGAATCTTCGCTTCGAGTTCGTCGGCGAGACGCTGCGCGAAGGCTTCATCGCTCTCGCCGGCCTGCTGCTCGCGATACGCGAAGCAGGGCGTGACGTGATGCGCTTCGATGAGGATCGGCAGGAACGGCTCGCGACGCCATGCGTTGCCGCCGATTGCGAGCGCGCCGAGCGTGTTGCCGTGATAGCTCTGCCGCCGCGCGATGAAATGCCGCCGCTCGTGCTCGCCCTTTTCGACGAAATACTGGCGCGCGAGCTTGAGCGCCGCTTCCATCGCTTCGGAGCCGCCGGACACGAAATACACGTGGCCGAGATTTTTCGGCGCGTGTCCGACGAGAAAATCCGCGAGTTGTTCGGCGGGTTCGGTCGTGAAGAACGACGTGTGCGCGTAGGGCAGTTTCTGCACCTGGCGCTGGATGGCCTCGATCACGCGCGGATGGCTGTGGCCGAGACACGAGACGGCTGCGCCGCCGCACGCGTCGATATAGCGCTTGCCGTCCGAATCGACGATCTCGATGCCGTCGCCACGCACGGCGACGGGAAGCCTGGCGCGCGGCGCGCGATGAAATACCGTGGTCATGATGCCCTGCCTTTTAAGTGCGCGCACAACACGCGATGTATAATTCTAGACTAAAAACAACATATGTTGTCAAGTGCGCGTGTTGGCGACCCGGCTCGCGCGCGGCGGGAAAAACGCGGTCGGCTAGTTTGCCGCGTAGGCGCCCTGCGAGTGGAGCGCGGCTTCGGCCTGTTCCAGATTCGCGATGGCGTCCTTGCCTTCGAGCGCGAGCAGTTGCGCGACGAGCATCTCGGCGAGCGCCGAGGCCGCGACGAGCGACGGAAAGAACGAGGGCGACTCGTGCGAGAAGATCAGCGTGTGATCCGCGTTCAAGGCGATGGGCGACACGGCGCTGTCGGTGAGCGCGATGAGTTTCGCGCCGCGCTCGATCGCCGCCTGCGCGACGCGCACCGCTTCGACGGAATACGGCGCGAAGCTCACGACCACCACCGCGTGCCGTTTCTCGATGCCGCGCAATTGCATTTCGAGCGTGCCGGCTTCGCCCGAGATCAGGCTCACGGAGGGGCGAAACAGCCGATAGCCGTAGAGCAGGCCGAATGCCACGGGATAGCACGAACGAAAGCCCGCGACGTGGATCTGCGGCGCCTTCTTCAAGGCCTTGGCCGCTTCGATGACGCTTTCGGCATTTTGCGCCAGCGTGAGTTCGAGGTTGTGCGCCTGGGCGCTGGCCAGGTCGCGGCTCAGATGGTTGTCCGCGCCGCCTTTGACGAGCGAGCGCGCGCGGGCCGTCAGCGGCTCGGGGCGCGTGCGCACGCGGCTCACGAAGATTTCGCGCAGCTCGTTCCAGCCGGGAAAACCGAGCTGCTGTGAGAGACGGACCATGGCGGCGGGCTGGACTTTCGCGCGCTCGGCGACCTTGCGCATCGAGAGGACGGCGACTTCGTCGGGATAGTCGAGCAGGAATGCGGCGCCGGCCTGGAATTGCGGGCTCAGGTCAGGGAAGCGGTCGCGGATGGTCGCGGCGAGTTGGTCGAAGGTGGGCACGTTTGGCTCGTGAAGGGCGCAGCGGATTGCGCTATTTAAACACGGGGTGGGTGGTCGAACGGCGTTTGATGGCTCTGCCTGGAGCGGGAGCGGCTTCTTGACTGACGTCAAACGCATGGCCGAATTTTGATCCGAAGAACCTCCGACGAATCGGAAAATAGTGTTCCGATAGCTATCTGCGCCACCGGTACGAGATATAGTTCTGCGCTCGCACCGTTGCTCGACGGCAATTTCTTTTTTGTAAAAAACTAAGGATAACGATTTAGTTTTCGGAGTAAGTCGTAGCGCAAACACAAATATCAACATTTCGCACGACATACCTGAACGAGTGCATATCGTGCGAGCTCAGCGTTGACCTTCCGCCGAGAAGCGTCGACTGAGAACATTCCATCGCATTGTTTATGAAGCTCAACAAAAGGCTCGCGGCCCTTCCGCTCACAGCCCTCGTATCCCTTACGTCCAACGCGCAAGTCGGTCCGACGCCCGCCGACGAAGCCGCAGCCGCGCGCGCCAACGCCGAACAAAACCAGCAGATTCAGCAACAACGCGAGGCGCAGCAGCGCGAAGCCGCTGTGCAGGCGCCCGCCGTGCGTTCGAGCGTCTCGGAGAAGGAGACGTATCCCGAATTGCCGCAGGAAGCGCCATGCTTTCGCATCGACTCGTTCGTGCTCGACGTGCCGGCGACGTTGCCCGAAGCCTTGCGCGCCAAAGGCGCATCGGCGCTGCCGCTCGACCCGTTCGCGTTCGCGCGTGACTGGCTCGCGCACTACGCGGGCCAATGTGTCGGCAAGAACGGCGTGAATCTGCTGACCAAGGGATTGCAGCAAGTGATCCTGAGCCGCGGCTACATCACGACGCGCGTGCTCTTGCCCGAGCAGGATCTGTCGCGCGGCGTGCTGAAGGTTGCGCTCGTGCCGGGCGTGATTCGCAATGTCCGTTTTGCCGAACCTGTGTCGTGGGGAACCTGGAAGAGCGCCTTTCCGACGAGACCCGGCGATGTGCTCGATTTGCGCGATCTGGAGCAGGGGCTTGAGCAGATGAAGCGCGTCTCGAACCAGGACGTCGACATGAAGATCGAGCCGACCGACATCCCCGGACAGAGCGACGTCGTGTTGACGCTCAAGCGCACGAAGCCCTGGTCGCTCGTCGCTTCGGTCGATAATTCGGGCAGCCGCGCCACGGGCAAACTGCAAGGCAATCTGAGCTTCGGCCTGAACAATCCGCTCGGCTTGAACGACGTGCTGACGCTCGGCGCGAATCAAGACCTCCAACTCGCCGACAAGGCCCTTGGCTCGCACGGATTCAACGGCGCCTATTCCGTGCCTTGGGGTTACTGGACAGCCACGCTGTTCGGCAACACCAACACGTACTACCAGCAGATCGCGGGCGTGAATCAGACGTTCGTCTCCAGCGGCAATTCGCAGACGGCCGGTTTCAAGCTGGCGCGCGTGCTGCGCCGAAGCCAGAACGACGTGCTCGGCGCATACGCTCAACTGTCGAAGCGTTTCGGCGCGAGTTTCATCGACGACACAGCGATCGAGCTGCAGCGGCGCAACAACACGTTCCTCGAACTCGGCATGACGGACCGCCACTACTTCGGCGGTGCGCAGTTCGACGGCACGCTCGCGTATCGGCAGGGCATCGGTGCATTCGGCGCGACGCCGGACCCGTCGCTGCCGCCCGATCCGGCAATCGCGCCCACGCCCGCAACGAAGCCGGACGGACCGACGTATCGTTTCCATATGGCCGTGCTCGACATGAATGTGTCGGTGCCGTTCGCCGTGGCGAATCAGGCGTTGCGCTACGTGACGACGTTTCACGGTCAGTACACGAACGACACGCTGTTCTATCTCGACGATCTGACCATCGGCAGCCGCTACACGGTGCGCGGTTTCGATGGCGAACATATGCTGGCGGCCGAACGCGGCTTCTACTGGCGCAACGAATTGCAAGCGCCGATCGGAAAGACCGGGCAGTCGCTCTATGCGGGCATCGATTATGGTCGCGTGTTCGGACCGAACACCGCGTTTCTGGCGGGCACGCAGCTCGTAGGCGCGGTCATCGGCATTCGTGGCGGCGTGCCGTTGAAGGCGGTCGGCGTGAGTTACGAGTTGTTCGCCGGCACGCCGCTCTACAAACCGTCCGGATTTCCGACGGCTCGTGTGACGGTCGGCTTCCAACTGACGGCGCAGCTTTGAGCCGTCGTGCGTCGCGTGCCCATCCGGCGCGCGGCGCCGCTCGGGGACTAGACTGGAATAGGGAAGGGATAGGGCGCGAGGCGAAAAAAAAGCGGCTCACATTGCTGTGAGCCGCTTTCCACATCTGGTGGCGAATCAGGGACTCGAACCCCGGACCTGCGGATTATGATTCCGTCGCTCTAACCGACTGAGCTAATTCGCCGAAAGAAGACGAGATTATGGCGAGCAGTGAACGCGCTGTCAACCCCTTCCACGCGATTTGTTAAAAGCTCGCCAAACCCGCGCCGATCAATCCTCGTGATAGACATTCGACTTGCGCGTGTCCTTCACGAACAGCATGCCGATCACGAACGTAATGAGCGCGATCACGATCGGATACCACAAGCCCGAGTAGATATCGCCCTTCGCCGCGACGATCGCGAACGCCGTGGCCGGCAGGAAGCCGCCGAACCAGCCATTGCCGATGTGATACGGCAGCGACATCGACGTATAGCGGATTCGCGCCGGGAACATCTCGACGAGCATCGCCGCGATCGGGCCGTACACCATCGTCACGAAGATCACGAGGATCGTCAGGATCACGATCGCCATCGGCCAGTTGATGAGCGCCGGGTCCGCCTTCGCCGGATAGCCCGCGCTCTTCAGCGTGCCGGAGAGCGTCTTGTCGAACGCCGCGCCTTGCGCCTTCGCATCGGCGGCCTTGCCGTCATAGGTGTTCACCACCGTTTCGCCGACCTTGATCTGCGCCTGCGTGCCCGCCGGGGCCGCCACGTTCTCGTAGTTCAAACCGGCCTTCGACAGCGCGCTCTTCGCGATATCGCACGAGCTCGTGAACTTCGCCGTGCCCACCGGATTGAACTGGAACGAGCACTCGTCCGGATTGGCGATCACGACGATCGGCGATTTCTGCGTCGCGGCTTCGAGCGTCGGGTTCGTGTAGTGCGCGAGCGCCTTGAAGAGCGGGAAGAAGCTCAATGCGGCGATCAGGCAGCCCGCCATGATGATCGGCTTGCGCCCGATGCGGTCCGACAGCGAACCGAAGAACACGAAAAACGGCGTGCCGATCAGAAGCGCCACGGCGACCATGATGTTCGCGCTGGTGCCGTCGACCTTGAGCGTCTGCGTAAGGAAGAAGAGCGAATAGAACTGGCCCGTGTACCACACGACCGCCTGGCCCGCCGTCAGACCGAAGAGCGCGAGCAGCACGATCTTCAGGTTCTTCCACTGGCCGAACGCTTCCGTGAGCGGCGCCTTCGACGTCTTGCCTTCGGCCTTGATGCGCTCGAACACCGGCGATTCGTGCAGCTTCATGCGAATCCACACGGAAATCGCGAGCAGCAGGATCGACACGAGGAACGGAATGCGCCAGCCCCACGCGCTGAACTGCTCTTCGCCCATGATCGTGCGCACCGCCAGAATCACGATCAGCGAGATGAAGAGGCCGAGCGTCGCCGTCGTCTGGATCCATGCCGTCCACGCGCCGCGCTTGTTCGAAGGCGCGTGTTCCGCGACGTAGGTCGCAGCGCCGCCGTACTCGCCGCCGAGCGCGAGGCCTTGCAAGAGACGCATCGCGATGAAGATGATCGGCGCCGCGATGCCTATCGTCGCGTAACCGGGCAAAAAGCCGATCAGAAACGTCGACAGACCCATGATCACGATCGTCACGAGGAACGTGTACTTGCGCCCGACCATGTCGCCGAGCCGCCCGAACACGATCGCGCCGAACGGCCGCACCGCGAAGCCCGCCGCGAAGCCGAGCAGGGTGAAGATGAAGCCGGCCGTCGGGTTGACGCCTGAAAAGAACGTCTTGCTGATGTAGACGGCGAGCGAACCCGCCAGATAGAAGTCATACCACTCGAACACCGTGCCGAGCGACGAGGCGAAGATGACTTTCTTCTCCTCCGACGTCATCGGTGCGTGCGAAACGCGCCCCTCAACCGTAGCCATGTATCGTCTCCTGATTTGATATTCGAATACGACGGTCCGCGGCAACGCGGCTCCGGTGCATGGATTATTGGAACGAAAACTTACGGCGTTCTGACGCGTCGCGCGGACGGCGAGATCACAGCGAAAAACGCGAACTTACGCGAAATTGCCGCAAAGCTGATTCGAACGATCGTTTAAATTCGTTTAAGTTCGTTCTTCGCGCGTGGTTCTTCGCCGCACTCCGCGCCTGCGCTCAGGGTTTGTCCCGGGCAGGAAAAACCCGCTGCAGGCTGACGCGGACGAGCGTTCCGGCAAGGCGCGGGTTCTCCTGATACACGTGATCCTCGATCGCGAGCGCGCCGCCGTGCATCGCCGCGATCTCCTTGACGATTGCGAGGCCGAGACCGCTGCCGTCGCCCTCGCGACCGAGAATGCGATAAAAACGCTCGACCACGCGAGCGCGCTCCGCCGGCGGGATGCCGAGGCCGGTGTCTTCCACTTCCAGATGCACGAGATCGAGATCGTTCTCGTCGGTCCGCACGCGCACGGTGATGCGCCCGCCGGCTGGCGTGTAGCGGATCGCGTTGTCGATCAGGTTCGAGAGCATCTCGCGCAGCATGACGACGTTGCCTTCCACGTCGACCGGAAACGGCGGTTCTTCATAGCCCAGGTCCATGCGCTTCGCGAGCGCGGCCTGCACCCAGTCGCGCACGGCGAGCCGCGCGAGCGTCGTCAGCTCGATGCGCGAGAAGATCTGTCCCGTCGCGCGATTCTCCGCCCGCGCGAGCGCGAGCAGTTGCGTGACGAGGCGCGCGGCGTGCTCGGAGCTCGTCGCGATCTGTTCGAGCGAGCGCTGCACTTCCGCCGACACGTCCTGTCGCATCGCCAGTTCCGCCTGCATGCGCAGGCCCGCGAGCGGCGTTTTCATCTGATGCGCGGCATCGGCGATAAAGCGTTTCTGAAACTCCATGTTCTGTTCGAGGCGCGTGAGCAGATCGTTGAACGACGCGACGAGCGGCGCGATCTCCGGCGGCGCGCGGTCGGCTTCGAGCGGCGAGAGATCGTCGGGGCGGCGCGCGCGGATATTCGACTGCAGCGCGTGCAGCGGCGCGAGCCCGCGCGAGAGCCCGAACCACACGAGGATGATCGCGAGCGGCAGGATCACGAACTGCGGCAGGATCACGCCCTTGATGATGTCGTTGGCGAGCTGGCTGCGCTTGTCGAGCGTCTCGGCGACCTGCACGAGCACCGGCTGCGCATTGTCGGGATCGCGTCCGGGCACGAGTCCGGGCAGATCGACGGTCGTGTAAGCGACGCGAATGTCGTTGCCGCGCAGAACGTCGTCGCGAAATTCGACGATGCCCGGCTGCGGACGGTCGTCGTCATGCGGCAAAGGCATGTCGCGGTCGCCGCCGACGAGTTCGCCGCGCGTGCCGAGCACCTGAAAGAACACGCGATCGACGTTATCGGCGCGCAGGAAATCGCGCGTTGCGTCGGGCAGCCGCAATTCGGCGACGCCGTTGACCGGCTGGATCTGACGCGCGAGCACGTAGGCATCGGCTTCGAGCGCGCGGTCGAACGGCCCGTTCGCGATCGACTTCGCGACCAGATACGTCACTGCGATGCTCATCGGCCAGAGCAGCAGAAGCGGCGCGAGCATCCAGTCGAGAATCTCGCCGAAGAGCGAGCGCGGATGCGCTTCGTTGTCGGGCTCCAGCTCGTCGGGCGGCGCGAACGGATTGGCGTAACGGGCGTCGCGTTCGGCGTCGGAATCGGCGTTCGCTTCTTCTTTTCGATGAGCTTCCGTGGACGCGTGCGACGCCATGCGGCTTACTTATAGTGATGGCTGGCGGTTTCGACGCTCGCCCCGCTGGATGGCGCGACAGCCTTCTCCAGCGTATAACCCAGGCCGCGTACCGTGATGATCTTCGCGCCGCTCGGCTCGATCTTCTTCCTCAGCCGATGCACATAGACTTCGATCGCGTTGTTGCTGACTTCCTCGCCCCATTCGCATAAATGATTGACGAGCTGTTCCTTCGACACGAGCCGGCCGGTTCGTTGCAGCAGCACTTCGAGCACGCCGAGCTCGCGTGCGGAAAGGTCGATGACCTGATCTCCGATTGTCGCGATACGCCCGACCTGATCGAACGAGAGCGAGCCGTGCTTGACGACGGTCGGACCGCCGCCCGCGCCGCGGCGCGTCAGCGCCCGCACGCGCGCTTCGAGCTCGTTGAGCGCGAAGGGCTTGGCCATGTAATCGTCGGCGCCGAGATCGAGGCCTTTCACGCGCTCGTCGACGCTGTCGGCCGCGGTGAGGATCAAGACGGGCATCTGCGAATTGCGCGCGCGCAGGCGTCGCAAGACTTCGAGGCCGGGCATGAGCGGCAGGCCGAGATCGAGGATCAGCAGGTCGAAGGTCTGCAGGGAGAGCGCGGTGTCCGCCTCGACGCCATGCTTGACATGGTCAACGGCGTATCCCGATTGGCGGAGTGATCGGACGAGACCGTCCGCGAGTATGCTGTCGTCTTCGGCAATGAGGATTCGCATCGTCGTGTGCGCCTTTGTACGCCTTTCGTGCGCGATGAAGCGCATCGGCATTGCCGGCACCGTTCGTCGCCCGGTGCGGCGGTCTCCAGGTGTTTAGTGGTTTTTGCGCGGCGCGCGCAAGCGTGGAAAAAAAGCAGCACCACGCAGTTGCGAGCTTGCAAAAACTACTGTTTTTTTATACAGTGTCTGCGTGAGTGTAAAGGACGGCTTCGAGAAGCTCAATGAGCAGTCGAAAAGCCCGCGAACACTGCCTCAGACGCCGTTCATCATAGCAAAGGACGATTCATGGAAGAAAGCAAGAAAGGCCCGGCTGGAATGACTGCGGACAAGAGCAAGGCCCTGGCCGCCGCGCTCTCGCAGATCGAAAAGCAATTCGGCAAAGGGTCGATCATGCGGCTCGGCGCGGGTGAGGCGGTCGAAGACATTCAAGTGGTGTCCACCGGTTCGCTCGGCCTGGACATCGCGCTCGGCGTCGGCGGCTTGCCGCGCGGCCGTGTGGTGGAAATCTACGGTCCCGAGTCGTCGGGCAAGACCACGCTCACGCTGCAAGTGGTCGCGGAGATGCAGAAGCTCGGCGGCACCGCGGCGTTCATCGACGCGGAACACGCGCTCGACGTGCAGTACGCGGGCAAGCTCGGCGTGAACGTGCCGGAACTGCTGATCTCGCAGCCGGACACGGGCGAGCAGGCGCTCGAAATCGTGGACGCGCTGGTGCGCTCCGGCTCCATCGACATGATCGTCATCGACTCGGTCGCGGCGCTCGTGCCGAAGGCGGAAATCGAAGGCGAAATGGGCGACTCGCTGCCGGGTCTGCAAGCGCGTCTGATGTCGCAGGCGCTGCGCAAGCTCACCGGCTCCATCAAGCGCACGAACTGCCTCGTCATCTTCATCAACCAGATCCGCATGAAGATCGGCGTGATGTTCGGCAACCCGGAAACCACCACGGGCGGTAACGCGCTGAAGTTCTACTCGTCGGTGCGTCTGGATATCCGCCGCATTGGTTCGATCAAGAAGAACGACGAAGTCATCGGCAACGAGACGCGCGTGAAGGTCGTGAAGAACAAGGTGTCGCCGCCGTTCCGCGAAGCCATCTTCGACATTCTTTATGGCGAAGGCATCTCGCGTCAGGGCGAAATCATCGATCTCGGCGTGCAGGCGAAGCTGGTCGACAAAGCGGGCGCCTGGTACAGCTACAACGGCGATCGCATCGGTCAGGGCAAGGACAACGCGCGGGAATTCCTGCGCGAGAATCCGGACATCGCGCGCGAGATCGAGAACAAGATCCGCGAATCGCTGGGTGTGGCCGCATTGGGCGAGACGGTCGTCGCGGGCGCTGAAGCGGCCGACGGCGAGTAAGCGTCGAGCTTGAAGGACGATGCAGACGCGCCGCTCCGGATCGAAGGCTGATACGGCGGATCAAGGAACCGGCGACGGCTCCGACTCCGCCGACCGCTACGAACGAAGCAGCGAGCGGCGTGGCGCATCGTCGAAGCAGGGCAGATTCAAGCGCAGTGACAAGGAACGCGCCGACGCGGAGCCATTCGCGTCGGCGCGTCGCGTTTCTGGCGCGGTTCTCGGTGAGACCGTCGACGGGGCGCGAGGCGCGTCCGGCTCCCAGACGAATGCAGACGACCGGTCAGCGCGGCTCGAACAAGCGCGCGCATTGCTCAAGCAGGCGACCGCGCAACCCAAGGCGCCAAGCATCAGCAGTGCGCCCGCCGAGTCCGCAAGCAACATCGACAAAGCGGACTTCACACCTTTTACGGACCCATTCGAAGAAGCCGATCCCTTCGAGCCCTTCGAACAATGCGCGCCGGCAGCACCCGCACGCGAGGAAACGGTCTACAGCCGCTCCAGCCAGCGCACGCGCAAAACCTCGGCAAGCGAAGCCAACAATCCCCGACGTCCGCAACGCTCGCTCAAAGGGCGCGCGCTCGCGTTCCTGTCGCGGCGCGAATACAGCCGCGCGGAACTGTCGAGGAAGCTGCGCCCGTACGTCGAAGAAGCCGGCTTGCTCGAAACCCTGCTCGACAGCCTGGAGCGCGATGGCTGGCTGTCGAACGAACGCTTCGTCGAGAGCGTCGTGCATCGGCGGGCTTCGCGCATGGGCGGCAGCAGGATCATTAGCGAACTGAAGCGCCATGCCGTCGGCGACACGCTCATCAGCGAAACCGCCGACAAGCTCGCGCAGTCCGAAACCGCGCGCGCGCAGGCCGTCTGGGAAAAGAAGTACGGCGTATTGCCCGAAACGCCCGCCGAACGGGCCAAGCAGGCGCGCTTTCTGGCCGCGCGGGGTTTCTCGGGCGGCACGATCGGCAAAATTCTGAAGGGCGGCGAGGAAGACTGGACCGACGAGCCCATCGACGATTGAGCGCCGCGCCCGTTGCTCGCCACGGCCCGATCTGCACGCACGTGCCTTTCGTCAGGCGCATGCCCGGCCAGGAATACCCAATATGCTAAAATTGCACGGTTTTCCCCGTACCGGCTCACTCCCAGCATGCCTCTTTCCCCTCCCGCTTCCCGACAGCTGCGTCATCGTCGCGCGATTCGGCTGGAAGCGTTCGAGCGCGAAGACGGCCTCTGGGACATCGAAGCCTGTCTAACCGATGAGAAGCCGCGCGACGTTCGACTCGCGGCGGGCGTCCGGCCCAACGGCCTGCCGATCCATGAACTCTGGCTGCGCATCACCATCGACCGCAAGCTCACCATCGTCGACGCCGAGGCGTCGTCCGACTGGACGCCCTATGGCGGTCAGTGCGCCGAGTCCAATTCCGCCTATCGCCAGCTCATCGGCCTCAATCTGCTCCAGAGTTTTCGCCGCGAAGCCAATAAGGTATTGCGCGGCACGGCCGGCTGCACGCATCTCACCGAGTTGTGCGGCGTCCTCCCGACCGCGGCCGTCCAGGCATTCGCCGGCGACGTCTGGAAGATCGAGGACGGCAATCCCTTCAAGCGAACTGACGAAACGAGCCCCGGCGCGGCCGCGCCTCAGGACGAGCCGCCGTTTCAGCTCGGCCGGTGTTACGCATTGCGTTTCGACGGCCCCGCGGTCAAGGAGCATTACCCGCGCTGGTTCGATTACGCGCCCGCGGACAAGACAGACTCACCGACAGCGGTGCAGGACAGGCCGGAGACATAGCCCGATTCATCGCGCGTGAGCAGCGCTCGCGCGTACGCACGGCATTCGAAAAAAAAGAATCGAAGAATCAGCGGTTCAAGCAAACAGAAGTTCACTCCAACTCTCAGACTGAAGGAATCACGCATGAAGATTCACGAGTACCAGGGTAAGGAAATCCTGCGGAAATTCGGCGTCGCGGTCCCGCGCGGCAAACCCGTGTTCTCGGTGGATGATGCGGTCAAGGCCGCGGAAGAGCTGGGCGGCCCGGTCTGGGTCGTCAAGGCGCAGATCCACGCGGGCGGCCGCGGCAAGGGCGGCGGCGTGAAGGTCGCGAAGTCGATCGAGCAGGTCCGCGAATACGCGAACCAGATCCTCGGCATGCAGCTCGTCACGCACCAGACCGGCCCGGAAGGCCAGAAGGTGAACCGCCTGCTGATCGAAGAAGGCGCTGACATCAAGAAGGAACTGTACGTCGGCCTCGTGCTCGACCGCGTTTCGCAGAAGATCGTCGTGATGGCGTCGAGCGAAGGCGGCATGGACATCGAAGAAGTCGCGGAAAAGACGCCGGAACTGCTGCACAAGTTCGCCGTCGAGCCGTCGACGGGTCTGCAGGACAAGGACGCCGACGACCTCGCACGCAAGATCGGCATTCCGGACGCATCGATTCCGCAAGCGCGCGCGATCCTGCAGGGCCTCTACAAGGCGTTCTTCGAAACCGACGCATCGCTCGCGGAAATCAACCCGCTGATCGTGACCGGCGACGGCAAGGTCATCGCGCTCGACGCCAAGTTCAACTTCGATTCGAACGCGCTCTTCCGTCATCCGGAAATCGTCGCGTACCGCGATCTGGACGAAGAAGATCCGGCTGAAGTCGAAGCGTCGAAGTTCGACCTCGCGTACATCTCGCTCGACGGCAACATCGGCTGTCTGGTGAACGGCGCGGGTCTGGCGATGGCGACGATGGACACCATCAAGCTCTTCGGCGGCGAACCGGCCAACTTCCTCGACGTCGGCGGTGGTGCGACGACCGAGAAGGTCACGGAAGCCTTCAAGCTGATGCTGAAGAATCCGAACCTGAAGGCGATTCTGGTGAACATCTTCGGCGGCATCATGCGCTGCGACGTGATCGCGGAAGGCGTGATCGTTGCGTCGAAGGCGGTGGACCTGAAGGTGCCGCTCGTCGTGCGCATGAAGGGCACGAACGAGGACCTCGGCAAGAAGATGCTGGCCGACTCGGGTCTGCCGATCATCTCGGCGGACAGCATGGAAGAAGCCGCACAGAAGGTCGTCGCGGCAGCCGAAGGCAAGTAAGCGCGTTCGCTTGACGAGCCTAAGAGAGCGTTCCACCAGATACGAATGGCGGCGCAAAGCCCAGGCTTTGGCGACGCCAAACGAACAGAGGTCACTACATGTCGATTCTGATCAACAAAGACACGAAGGTCATCACGCAGGGCATCACCGGCAAAACCGGTCAGTTCCACACGCGCGCCTGCCGCGAATACGCGAACGGCCGTGAAGCCTACGTCGCGGGCGTGAACCCGAAGAAGGCCGGCGAAGACTTCGAAGGCATTCCCATCTACGCGTCCGTGAAGGAAGCGAAGGCCGAAACCGGCGCGACCGTTTCGGTCATCTACGTGCCGCCCGCGGGCGCCGCAGCCGCAATCTGGGAAGCCGTCGAAGCCGATCTCGATCTCGCGATCTGCATCACGGAAGGCATTCCGGTTCGCGACATGCTCGAAATCAAGGACCGCATGCGCCGCGAAAATCGCAAGACGCTGCTGCTCGGACCGAACTGCCCCGGCACGATCACGCCGGACGAGCTGAAGATCGGCATCATGCCGGGTCACATCCACAAGAAGGGCCGCATTGGCGTCGTGTCGCGTTCGGGCACGCTGACGTATGAAGCGGTCGGCCAACTGACGGCGCTGGGTCTGGGCCAGTCGTCGGCGGTCGGTATCGGCGGCGATCCGATCAACGGTCTGAAGCACATCGACGTGATGCAGATGTTCAACGACGATCCGGACACGGACGCCGTCATCATGATCGGCGAGATCGGCGGTCCGGACGAAGCGAACGCCGCTTACTGGATCAAGGACAACATGAAGAAGCCGGTCGTCGGCTTCATCGCGGGCGTGACGGCGCCTCCGGGCAAGCGCATGGGCCACGCCGGCGCGCTGATTTCGGGCGGTGCTGACACGGCTGACGCCAAGCTGGAAATCATGGACGCGTGCGGCATCAAGGTCACGAAGAATCCGTCGGAAATGGCGCGTCTCCTGAAGTCGGTTCTCTAATCGAAGCGGGCAAAATACGCGAGGCTTTGGTACTCTTACTGATTCCTTTCGTATAAGCCGACAAAAAGCGAGGGAGCGCTGCTTCCTCGCTTTTTTATTTTTGCCTCATGCTTGAATTCTTCTCGACGCTTCATTGGGGCGCGGTCGTTCAGATCATCGTGATCGACATCCTGCTCGGCGGCGACAACGCCGTCGTGATCGCGCTCGCGTGCCGCAATCTGCCCGATCGGCAGCGCACGCGCGGCATCGTCCTCGGCACGCTCGGCGCGATCCTGTTGCGCGTGGTCTTGATCGCCTTCGCGGTCATGCTCCTCGACGTCCCGTTCCTCAAGTTCGTCGGCGGCGTGCTGCTGCTGTGGATCGGCGTGAAGCTGATGCAGCCGGATCACGACGAGCATCACATCGACGCGTCCGACCGGCTGTGGGCGGCTGTGAAGACGATCGTCATCGCCGATGCCGTGATGAGCCTCGACAACGTGATCGCGATCGCGGGCGCGGCCGAGGCGGCGGACCCGCGTCATCGGCTCGCGCTGGTGATCTTCGGTCTGATCGTAAGCATTCCGCTGATCGTGTGGGGCAGCACGCTGGTGCTGAAGCTGCTCGACCGCTTTCCTGTCGTCGTGCTGCTCGGCGCCGCCTTACTCGGGTGGATCGCGGGCGGGCTGATCATCGACGATCCGTTCATCGACCGTTGGCCGGCGCTCAATACCGACATCGTCGGATATGCGGCGCGCGTGGCCGGGGCGCTCTTCGTCGTCGGGGTGGGCTGGTTGCTCAGACGCCGCGCGCTCGCCGACGGCAATCGCGCGACTGGGTAAATACGCCTAGGCCGTCCGGCCGACTGTCGCTCGTCCCACGCTCTCAATACGATCGAAGCGTCTGTCCGCATTGCGCGGCGGACGCTTTTCGATCTTCTGGGAGCAGCAATGACGACGATGGTGTGTGATGTGAGCGTGCCGCGGCAGCGGTGCGCAGTATGGCTTGGACGTGCGCGGGCAGCGCTTTCGCGCGGCTTCACCCTGATTGAACTGATGATCGTGCTGGCGATCGTCGGCGTGATCGCGGCGTATGCGATACCCGCGTATCAGGATTATCTGGCGCGCAGCCGCGTGGGCGAGGGCATGGCGCTCGCGGCGTCGGCGCGCCTCGCGGTGGCGGAAAACACGGCGAGCGGCGCGGATCTCGCGGGCGGCTATGCGTCGCCGCCGGGCACGCGCAACGTCGAATCCATTCATGTGGACAGCGACACGGGACAAATCACGATCGCCTACACGACGCGCGTCGCGCCGGCCGGGTCGAACACGCTGGTGCTCGTGCCATCGACGCCCGACAACGCCGATACGCCGACCGCGCGCATCGCGCTCAGTCGCGGCACGGTGCAGGCGGGTTCGGTGACATGGGAATGCTTCGCGGGCGCGAAGACCGCATCGTCGCTGCCTGCCCCGGGCGCGGGGCCGCTACCGGCGCTGGCGCCGACCTTGCCGGGCAATCTGGCGCCGCCGGAGTGCCGTGCCTGAGCGTGGAGGAGCGGAGGAGCGCGCATGAAGGCGTGAGGCGTGACGCGCGGCGGCAGGAATTACGGCGCCGCCGCGCGCTCGCACACGTCGTTTTTGCGGGAAAGGCGGCAATTTCGTAGCAAATCCGGCCGTTCGCCGGACAGCCGGGGCAAAGTTTTGTATAGTGCGCCGGTCGCCGACGTTCCCAGTCCCTCATGCCTTCCCAATCGTCCCAATCGTCCCAATACGCGCGCTTTCTCTGTTTTGCCGTTCTGTGCCTTGCGCTGACGTTCCCTTACGCGGTCGTCAACCACACGTATCCGATTCCGACCTTCTACGCCGAGTACAGCGCGCTGGCGCTCTATCTGGCGCTCGGCGCGACGGTCGCGCTGCTCGTGCGCGTATCCGAGCCGAAAGTGCCGTTCGCCTCGCCGGTCGTTGCGCTCATGCCGCTCGCCTTCGGCTTGCTGCTCGTCGCGCAGACGGTGCTGTTGCCGGTCGCCCAGCCGTCGATGAACTGGCTCGGCGGCGCGTTCCTGCTCGCGTCCTTCGTCGCGGTGCATACGGGCTTCGGGCTCGTGCGCGCGGGCCTTGCGGAGAAGACGCTGCGTGTCGCCGCCGCCGCGCTGATGGTCGGCGGCCTGTTCGCGGTCTTCTGTCAGATCGTGCAGTTGCTGCATCTCGAGGTGAAGTTCACGCCGTTCGTGGTCGCGTACAACGTGATGATCGAAAGGCGTCCGTTCGGCAACATGGCGCAGGCGAACCATCTCGCCACCGTCATTGCGTTCGCGCTGGCGGCGGCGTTGTACTTCGTGCAGACGCGGCGGCTGCCGGTGGTGCTGTGGCTGATTCTGTCCACGGTGTATTCGCTCGGGCTCGCGCTCACGGTGTCGCGCGGGCCGTGGCTGCAAACGGCGGTGATCGTCGTCGCCGGATTCTGGATGGCGTTCGTCCTGGGCCGCCCGATCGCGTCGGAAGGCTTCGACGGGCCGGGCCGCCGCGACACGCGCGCGTGGATCGTCCCGATCGTGCTCGCGATCCTGTTCGTCGCCGTCAATGCCGCCGTGCGCTGGGCGAACGTGCGCTACGGATTCGGCCTCGCGCAGTCGGCGGCGGAGCGCATGCAGGACGCCAACCAGATCGCGCCGCGTCTCGCGCTCTGGAAGTACGGCTGGACCATGTTCAAGACGCATCCGCTGCTGGGCGTCGGCTGGGGCGAGTTTCCGCGCTATCAGTTCGATCTCGTGCGCGATCTGGGCGGCGTCGAGATTGCGAACAACGCGCACGACATCTTCATCGATCTGCTCGCGAAGACGGGCGCGCTCGGCGTCGCGATTCTGGTCGCGGGCGTCGTGTTCTGGCTGATTCGCGTGCTGCGCGCACCGCAGGCGCCGGCGCGCATTTTCGCGCTGTCGCTCCTCGGCGTGTTGATGATGCACGCGCTCGTCGAGTATCCGCAGCAGTACATGTTCTTCCTGATGCCGGCGATGTTCATCATCGGTTTGCTGGAGACGCGGCCGTTGCGGCTCGTCGCGCGGCCGCTGTCGTATGGCGTGTATGTCGTGCTAGTGCTGGGCGGGCTCGCGGCCCTCTATCCGACGATGCGCGATTACAACCGCGCGGAAGTGCTGTACTACGGCGCGCGGCCGGCGGAGCAGTATCGCGACGATCCGTCGTTTCTGTTCACGGCATGGGGCGAGTACGGCGCGGCGACGCTCTTGCCGATCAATGCGCAGAACGTCGAAGAGAAGCTCGCGGCGCATCGCAAGGCGATCGCGCTGTTGCCGGGCGAAACCGTTTTGCGGCGCTACGCGGTGCTTCAGGCGCTCGCCGGTCAGAAGGCCGAGGCGCTCGACACGATGGCCCGCCTGAAGATCTTCGCGATGCAGCTGCATGACTGGCCGAAGCAGCTTGCGGCCGTCTACCAGATGGTGGATGAGGCGGGCAAGCCGCTGGAGTCGTTCAAGGCCGATCTGCTGAAGCTGTACGGCATGCCGGCGCAGACGGAGACGCCTGCGGCGGAGGATGAGGACGAGTGAGGAAAGCGGGTCAGGCTGCGGGCGGCGTGGGGTGTCCCGCCACCCAATCCCCCGACTTCCCCCCATGCTTCTCCATCACCTTCACATCGGTGATGACCATCCCCCGATCCACCGCCTTGCACATATCGTAGATGGTGAGCAGCCCGACCTGCACCGCGGTCAGCGCTTCCATCTCGACACCCGTGCGCCCGACCGTTTCCACGCGCACTTCGCAATGCACGCCGGGCAGGGTTTCATCGATCGTGAAATCCACCGCGACGCGCGTCAGCGCCAGCGGATGACACAGCGGAATCAGATCGGCGGTGCGCTTCGCGCCCTGAATCGCGGCGATGCGGGCTACGCCGAGCACGTCGCCCTTCTTGGCGCGGCCCTCGCGAATCAGCGCGAGCGTGCCTTCGAGCATCGCGATCGAGCCGCGCGCCACGGCAATGCGCCGCGTTTCGCCTTTCGCGCCGACATCGACCATGTGCGCCTCGCCGGCGGCATCGAAATGAGTGAGTCCCGACATAGCATCTCCTTCGAATGGGCGCCTATCATACCAGCGTGAATTCGCGCGTTTTTTCGCGGAACGCCCCGGTCGCGCAGGCCGCACGCCGCGGATGAGACGCCCCATGCGCAACACTTGATACGATAAGCTCGTTTTCATCGTCGAGCCGACCATCGGCGCCCCGAACGTTCCGCGCCATGCATCCGACACGTCCGAGCCGCGCGCTCGCCTCCTTCCTGTGCATCGTCCTCGCCATGCCGCCCGCGGTGCTGGCGCAGACCGGCGCGCCGGCAGCGGGAGCGAACGCCGTGAGCGGAAGCGGCACGCTCGCGGCATCGCAACTGCGCGCATCGCAAGAGAAAAGCGACGTGCCCGGCAATGTGGCGGAAGGCGTATTCGGCGTCTACGGCGGCGCGGAAAGCCGCTTCGCGAACCGCCCCGGCACGATGTCCGGCCTGCGCGCGCCGCTTGCCTCGGTGCAACTGCCCGATCTGGGGGACGGCTCCGGCGGCTCGCTCACGCCGCAGGCCGAGCGCAAACTCGGCGAGCGGATGATGCGCGAAGTGCGCGCCGATCCCGATTATCTCGACGACTGGCTGCTGCGGGATTATCTCGACTCGATTTCGTCCAGGCTGTCCGCGGCGGCGGCCACGCAGTATCTCGGCGGCTATCAGCCCGATTTCGACCTCTTCGCGGTGCGCGATGCGCAGATCAACGCGTTCTCGATGCCGGGCGGCTTCATCGGCGTGAATACGGGGCTGATCGCGGCGACGCAGACCGAATCGGAACTGGCGTCGGTCGTCGGCCACGAAATGGGGCACGTGCTCCAGCGCCATATCGCGCGAATGCTCGGCACGCAGGAAAAGAGCAGCTATGCCGCGCTTGCCGGCATGCTCGCCGGTCTGCTCGCCGGCCTGCTCGCGCACAGCGGCGATCTCGGCATGGGCATCGCGATGGGCGGCCAGGCGTTCGCCGTCGACAATCAACTGCGCTTCTCGCGCGCGGCCGAACACGAAGCGGATCGCGTCGGATTCCAGATGCTCACGGCCGCCGGCTACGATCCGTACGCGATGACCACGTTTTTCGAACGCCTCGACCGCTCGACGATGGGCGATAACGGCGTGCCGCCCTACGTGCGCACGCACCCGCTGACGACCGAGCGCATCGCGGACATGGAAGGGCGCGCGCGCCGCGTGCCGTACCGGCAGCCGCGTCAGTCGGCGGAATACGCGTTCGTGCGCGCCCGCGCGCGCGTGCTGCAGGTGAGCTACGCGAGCGATTATCGCGACGTCGCGAGCCGGCTCAAGACGGAAATCGAGGATCAGACGGCGCTCAATCCGGCGTCGAACTGGTATGGCATTGCGCTCGCGCAATCGCTGATGGGCAACTACGACGCCGCCACCGATGCGCTCGCGAAAGCGCGGCGGCTGTTCGAAAGCGACGAGGCGAGCGCGGCGGCGGCATCGGCGCAGGTTCAGCAGGAAGATCGCGCGCGCACGCCGAAGCCGGTCGAAACCGCGAAACTGCCCGCGCCGCCGTCGCGCAGCCTGGATGCGTCGATGACCGCGACGCCGCTCAATAACGCGCGCGCGACGCTCGACCTCGGCAACACATCGACACCAAAACCGCCGCGCGCCGCGAGCGATATCGCGTTGCCGCCGGTTTACGTGTCAGGCGGGACGGCGCCGCGGAGCAAACCGTCGCCATCGCCGACACCGGCCACCGCGCCGGCGCCGCTGCGCAGCACGCCGAGTCTCGACGTGCTCGCGGCCGACATCGCGCGCCGCGCCGGCCGCAGCGACGACGCGATCCGGCTTGCCGATCTCGCGCAGAAGCGCTGGCCCGATTCTCACGCGGCCATCGACGTGCATTTGCAGGCGCTGCTTGCCGCGCGCCGCTTCGCCGAAGCGCAGGCGCTCGCGCGTCACGAAACGCGCGCCGAACCGGCGCGGCCCGACTGGTGGCTCTATCTCGCGCAGGCGAGCAAGGGACTCAACGATCCCTTGCAGCAGCATCAGGCGATGGCCGAGAAATTCGCGCTCGACGGCGCGTGGCCGTCCGCGATCCGCCAGCTCAAGGAAGCGCGCGACGTGAAGAACGCGAGCTTTTACGATTTATCGGCGATTTCCGCGCGTCTGCACGACTTCGAGACGCGCTACAAGGAAGAGCGCGAGCAAGAGAGAAACGGCTAGCTTTTCGATGCCGCGCGCGCGGCGGGACTCGCGACGAAGCCAAAACGCTCCGCCACGCGGGCGCGGGCGATCGGTTGCACGGGCAGATCGACGCCGTCGCGCCAGTGGAAAACGCCGCCTGAGCCCGCATCGTCGAGCGATGCGTGATCCGCGAACAGTTCGAGATCGTGATCGTGCAGGGCGGCGACGCGCGCGGGCGATGCGTCGTCGGAAAAGAGAATGCCGCCTTCGTCGTCGATCCAGGCGTGCGCGGCTTCGAACGGCGCGCCGGACTGATCCGTCAGATTCAACGCGCCGTCGGCGGTATTCAGACGCACGATCGACGGCGTGTACACGAGTTCCACATACACACGCTGCGGCCCGTTCTGAAAGAACCACTGGCCTGTTTCATCGCACTCATAGTTGCGATTGATGAAACCCAGCAGCGCTTCATGCCGGATCGGCGTGCCGAGTTCGCCCGCGGCTTGCGCGGCGTCGTCGCGCATGCGCCACTGCCCGCGCCGGTCGAGCAGCAGCCAGCCCGTGCAATGCGGAACGTCGGGCCATTTGGCGAGCGCCTGCTTGACGATGTCATCCATGATGGTTCACGAAACAAAGTTCTCCAGATAACCGAACACGCGCTGCGACAGCCAGTCGATCCGCCCCGGAAACGGCCCCGTCATGAAGCCGACATGCCCGCCGTGGTTCGGCTGATCGAGCGTCACGCGCGCGGAGACTTCCGCCATCGACGGCAGCGCAAACTCGGGCAAAAACGGATCGTTGCGCGCGTTCAGAAGCAGCGCCGGCACCTCGATGTCCTTCAGATGCGCGCGCGTCGTCGCGGTGGACCAATAATGGTTCGTATCGCGAAAGCCGTGCAAGGGCGCGGTGACGACGTTGTCGAATTCGTACAGCGTGCGCGCGGCCAGCACCGCGTTGCGGTCGTAGAGGCCGGGATACTGGCCGAGCTTCGCGAGCGCCTTGCGCTTGAGCGACTTCATGAAGCTGCGCGTATAGACCATGCCGAAGCCCTGCGAGATCGCCATGCCGCCCGCGTGGACGTCGAGCGGCGCGGAGATGGCCGCGGCCGCGCTGATGATCGATGCATCCTTGCCGCGCTCGCACAGCCAGTGCAAGAGCACGTTGCCGCCGAGCGAGACGCCCGCCGCGACGACCGGCCCGCGATGCGCCGCCGCGAGCCGCCGCAGGATCCAGTCGGCTTCGGCGCTGTCCGCGAGATGGTAGAAGCGCGGCAGCAGATTGAGCGGCCCGCTGCAGCTGCGAAAGTGCGGCACGACGCCGTGCCAGCCGCGCGCTTTCGCGGCGGCCATCATCGTGCGGGCGTAGTGCGAGTCGGAATTGCCTTCGAGGCCGTGAAAGAGCACGAAGAGCGGGGCGTTCGCGGCAGGTTCGGCGGCGGGGTCGTGCGCGAGGAAGTCGAGATCGATGAAATCGCCGTCGGGCGTATTCCAGCGCTCGCGCCGGTAACGCACGGCGGGTTTGCGCCCGAAAAGCGCGGGAACGATGGTCTGCGCGTGGCTCGTCGGCAGCCAGCGCGGCGCGCTGTAGAGCCACTCGGTGCCCGGCAGCGCGAGCACGCGCGCCGCTTCTCTCAGCGCCACGGCAGGCGCCTTGTCCACGAACGACGAATCGTGTTTCAACAACGGATCGCGCTTCATGGCCCCTCCCCGACAAACGTCTTCTTCAGTGCTTCAAATCTTCAGTGCAGCGGTCCCTGACCGTGACGCATTTTTGCGGCGAACTGGCCCGCCGTCTCTAGCGGCATCTCGCTCGCGTGAATGTGCGCGATGCGCCACTCGCCGCGCTCGTGAACCATCACGTAGGTCGTGTAGATCATGCGCGGCACGCTCGCCGGCTGGGCCGGCTGATGCGCCTCCGCGATCGCATACACGACCGTGCCGAGACTGTCGTACACGCGAATGTCGAGCGGCTCGATGGTCACGGGCTGCGTTTCGAATTGCTTGCCGAGACCGGCGCGGATGCTTTCCAGCCCATGCAGATGCGTGCCGTCCGCGCAGACGCAGGTGGCGAACTCCTCGTCGATCCACAACGACATCATCGTGTCGATGCTGTTGTCCGCGACTGCCTGATAGTAAGCGTTGAGAGTATCGGCGGCGGCTTCGAAGAGGCGGGCGAAACGTGGCATGGCTCGTGGGTCTCTGGCATTCGGTGCGCACGCCGCGCGAAGCCGCTCGTGGCGGCATGACGAAACGGCGTGCTGCATCGGTCATTGGTCAAAGCATGCCCCCGTTCGGAGACATTCGCGTGTCCGCACCCGCACACACGGCTGGAAACCGCCCGAAAACCCGCTCGAACGACGCTGCGCACGCGCATTTTCGACGCGCGCACGCAACATCAACGATGCGCGAGCAGCATCCCGCGCAGATCGCCGAATACCTGTTCGGCCGACAGTTCGCGAAGGCAGTTCAGATGGCCGAGCGGACACTCGCGGGCAAAGCACGGACTGCATTCAAGATGCAGCCATTGTACCTTTGCGAGATCGGACAAGGGCGGCGTGTGGCGCGGATCGGTCGAGCCGTAGACCGCGACGAGCGGCCGGCGCGACGCGGCCGCGACGTGCATGAGGCCCGAGTCGTTCGTGACGACCGCGCTCGCCCGCGAAATCAGCGCGCAGGCCTCGCCGAGCGAGGTCTGGCCGCACAGATTGCGCACCATCGGCGCGAGATCCGCGATGGCCTGCGCGATCGGCGCATCCTTCTTGGAGCCGAGCGCGATGATGCGCGCATACGGAAACGACTGCGCGATGAACTGCGCGAGCGACGCGAAATGCTCCGGCGGCCAGCGCTTGGCCGGGCCGTACTCCGCGCCGGGGCAGAACACGACGAGCGGCGTGCGCGTATCGAGATTGAAGCGCGCCGACACGCGCGCGGCTTCGTTCGGATCGGATTCGAGGCGCGGCACCGGGAGCGTCTGGGCCTCGGGCTGCGCGGCGGCTTCCGGCTGCGCGAAGCGGTCGACGAAAGGCAGCTTCGCGCCCGGCGTGTACGCGAGCGCGGCGTAGTGCGCGGTCATCGGCGGACGTTCGGTCTTCGGCGGATTCGCGTGCCGCACGTTCAAGAGCCCGTAGCGGCTCTCGCCCGTGTAGCCGATACGCAGATTGATGCCCGCCATCCACGGGATCAGCGCGGATTTCACGGAGTTGGGCAGCACGTAGGCGGCGTCGTAGCCGACATCGCGCAAATCGCTCGCGAGCTGCCAGCGGCGCAGCAGTTGCAGCTTGCCGTGGGCGAGGTCGGTGGCGTACACGTCGCGGATTTCCGGCATGCGTTCGAGCACGGGCGCGACCCAGGTGGGCGCGACGGCGTCGATCGCGATGCGCGGATGCTGCTTGCGCAAGAGCGTGAAGAGCGGCTGCGCCATCAATGCGTCACCGATCCAGTTCGGTGCTATAACCAGCGCACGGCGCATCTTTCGTTATCCGATCTCAAAATGAACGCGGCCCGCCGCCTTGGGGCGGGCCGTCTGTTGTCGTGGGTGTGAGCCGCGCCGGCGGGGCGCGGCGCAAAGCGGGCGCCAAGCCGGGTCGCGGCTCGCGCGCGGCGTGTCTTAGTGACCGCCCTTGAGCACTTCGCCGTCTTTCAGCTTGTAGCGCGTGCCGCAATACGGGCAGCGCGCTTCGCCGTGCGTCACGTCGATGAACACGCGCGGATGCGTGCTCCAGCGTTGCATCTTCGGGTTCGGGCAGAAGGCGGGCAGGTCCTTCGCCGACAATTCCACCAGCGGCATTTCCTTCAGGTCGCTCATTGCACTCTCTTTTCCTGATGTCCAGCGGACGGCGAGCCGGCGGCCCGCCGCGTTGCATGCGATCGATTAAACCTTCGCGAGCCAGCTCGCGTACTTCTCGTTCTTGCCGCCGACGACGTCGAAGAACGCGCTTTGCAGCTTTTCCGTGATCGGACCGCGCGCGCCCGAGCCGATGGTGCGGTTGTCGAGTTCGCGGATCGGCGTGACTTCGGCGGCGGTGCCGGTGAAGAACGCTTCGTCGCAGGTGTAGACCTCGTCGCGGGTAATGCGCTTTTCGATGACCGGGATGCCGAAATCGCGCGCCAGCGTGATGACCGTGTCGCGCGTGATGCCGTCGAGGCACGAGGCGAGATCCGGCGTGTAGATCTTGCCGTTGTTCACGAGGAAGAAGTTTTCGCCGGAGCCTTCGGAGACGTAGCCGTCCACATCCAGCAGAAGGGCTTCGTCGTAGCCGTCGGCGACGGCTTCCTGGTTCGCGAGAATCGAGTTCACGTACCAGCCGGACGCCTTCGCGCGCACCATCGACACGTTCACGTGATGGCGCGTGAACGACGACGTCTTCACGCGGATGCCCTTGGCGAGGCCGTCTTCACCGAGATACGCGCCCCACGGCCACGCGGCGATGGCCACGTGGATCGTGTTGCCCTTGGCCGAGACGCCGAGCTTTTCCGAGCCGACCCAGATGATCGGGCGGATATAGCAGCTTTCGAGTTCGTTCGCCTTGACGACTTCCAGTTGCGCGGCTTCGAGCGTGGCGGCGTCGAACGGGACGTCCATCTGGAAGATCTTCGCCGAGTTCAACAGGCGCTTGGTGTGCTCTTTCAGGCGGAAGATCGCCGTGCCCTGCGCGGTCTTGTACGCGCGCACGCCTTCGAATACGCCCATGCCGTAGTGCAACGTGTGCGTCAGGACGTGGATCTTGGCGTCACGCCAGTCGATCAGCTTGCCATCCATCCAGATCTTGCCGTCGCGGTCGGCCATTGACATACGGTTCTCCTAGCTGTCTCGTTCAAGTGTTTCGGGCTGGCCGCCCCGCGGGGTCGGGCGGCGACGCTCGTGCGCCGCGTCTTGCGTGCTTCCGCGCGGAACTTGCTGCCGGGGAACGCGCGCATCGAAGGCGCAAAGGCGGTGAAAGTCCGTCATTTTAGCGTCTTTTCGCGACGAAACCGATCTTGAAGCGCCTTTCACGACGCTATAATTTGCCTTTCGCCGTCCGCTTAATTGGTGGGATGAAAAGGCGAAGCTGCACTAATCCCGGTTTTCCCGGTTCTTCCCGATCCGCCGCGCAATCGGTCGAGGCCGCGCGGTGGCGTCACGGGCTCGCTCTTTCGCCTCGCTTTCGCCTCTTTTTGCCGCCTCTCACTGGCCTCGAATCCGCTCATGCCCGACCGGTTGTCCGACACGAATCGCCGCGCATTCTTCGAAGGCGTGCGCACGTTCTCGCCCGCCGTCCTCGCCACGTTCTCCTGGGGCCTCGTCACCGGCGTAGCGATGACGAAGTCCGTGCTCACCGTGCCGCAGGCGCTCGGCATGTCGTTTCTGGTGTACGCGGGCTCGTCGCAACTGGCGGTGCTGCCGCTCTTCGCCGCGAAGCTGCCGCTCTGGACCGTGCTTCTCACCGCCGCAATGGTCAATCTGCGCTTCGTCATCTTCAGCGCGGGGCTTGCGCCGCATTTCGCATATCTGTCGCTGCGGCGGCGCTTGCTGCTCGGCTATTTCAACGGCGACATCATCTATCTGATGTTCTCGAAGCGGAATTTCCCGACTGGCTGGCAGCCCGGCAAGGAAGCGTTTTTCTGGGGCCTCGCGGTCTCGAGCTGGCTGTCGTGGCAGGTTTCGTCCGTGCTCGGGATTCTGCTCGCGAGCCTGATTCCCGATAACTGGGGCCTCGAGCTCGCCGGCACGCTCGCGCTGATTCCGCTCATCGTTTCGGCGATCGCGACGCGCTCGACGCTCGCGGCCGTCGCCGTGGCAAGCGTCGTCGCGCTGCTGACCTTCGACCTGCCGTACCGCTTCGGCTTGCCGCTCGCGGTGTTCGCGGCGCTCATCGCCGGCACGCTCGCCGACGTCATCACGGAAAAGCGGGACAAGCGCAACAAACCCGCCGCCTCGGGGAATACGCGATGAGCACGCTGCAAGTCTGGCTCGCCATCATCGGCATGGGGCTCGTCACGGCGGTGACGCGCGCGCTCTTTCTGATCGGCGGCGAGCGCATGGTGCTGCCGCCGCGCGTGCAGCGCGTGTTGCGCTATGCGCCGGCCGCGGCGCTCGCGGGCGTCGTCGTCCCGGACCTGCTCGCAACACCTTCGGGCATTTCGCTCGGGCTCGGCAATCACGCGCTGTGGGCGTCGGTGGCCGGGCTCGCGTATTACCTCAAGCGGCGCGGCATGATGGGCACCATCGCCGTCGGCATGATCGTGTTCACGGTGCTGCGGCTCGCCGCATGAAGCAGCGCCCGCGTTGCGGCAAATACGCGTCATCAACGATTGCACGCTAAAAGCGGTCAGGTTGATCGGTTAAAATGGCGGTCTTTCCCGAGTGAGCGAGGTCGAAAGTGTGTCCGGCAGTCACCGCGCCACGGTTGTCAAGGTCGTACAACCCGCCGTCGCTCCCGGCTGCATCGCCGTGTCCGCGCGATCCCTTTCTTCCGCTTTCCGCACGCGCGTTCTTCTCCGCGCGGCCCTCGCCTCCAGCTTGATCCGCGCGCGTGCCGTCCTGCCCGGCGGCCCGCGCGCGGCAAATCCACGAACCGGCCGCCCCCGACGGCCGTATCCGCCCGAACCGCTTCTCTATCTACGTTGACTCCCATGACGAAAGTACTGCGTTTCACCGATCTGATCGCCGAAGGCAAAGTCTCCGGCAAGCGTGTGTTCATCCGCGCGGATCTCAACGTGCCGCAAGACGATGACGGCAACATCACCGAAGACACGCGCGTGCGCGCCTCGGTACCGGCGATCAAGGCCGCCCTCGACGCGGGCGCGGCCGTGATGGTCACGTCGCACCTCGGCCGTCCGACCGAAGGCCAGTTCAAGCCGGAAGACTCGCTCGCGCCGGTCGCCAAGCGCCTGTCGGAGCTGCTCGGGCGCGACGTGCCGCTTGTCGCCGACTGGGTCGATGGCGTGAACGTGCAGCCGGGCAACGTCGTGCTGCTGGAAAACTGCCGCGTCAACAAGGGCGAAAAGAAGAACGACGACGGCCTCGCGCAAAAGCTCGCGAAGCTCTGCGACATCTACGTGAACGACGCCTTCGGCACCGCGCACCGCGCCGAAGCCACGACGCACGGCATCGCCAAGTACGCGCCGGTTGCCTGCGCGGGCCCGCTGCTCGCCGCCGAACTCGACGCGCTCGGCAAGGCGCTCGGCAACCCGAAGCGTCCGCTCGTCGCGATCGTCGCGGGCTCGAAGGTCTCCACGAAGCTGACCATCCTCAAGTCGCTGGCCGAGAAGGTCGATCAGTTGATCGTCGGCGGCGGCATCGCCAACACGTTCATGCTCGCGTCGGGCCTCAAGATCGGCAAGTCGCTCGCGGAAGCCGATCTCCTGGGCGAAGCGAAGGAAATCATCGAGCAGGCGCGCACGCGCGGCGCATCGGTGCCGATTCCGAGCGACGTCGTCACCGCGAAGGAATTCGCCCCGACGGCGAAGGCGCAAACCAAGCCCGTCGCGGATGTCGCCGACGACGACATGATCCTCGACATCGGCCCGGACACCGCGAAGGCGCTCGCCGCGCAACTGGAAACGGCCGGCACGATCGTCTGGAACGGCCCGGTCGGCGTGTTCGAGTTCGACCAGTTCGGCAACGGCACGAAGACGCTCGCCGCGGCCATCGCGAATTCGTCGGCGTTCTCGATCGCGGGCGGCGGCGACACGCTCGCGGCCATCGCGAAGTACGACATCGCCGACAAGGTGAGCTACATCTCGACCGGCGGCGGCGCGTTCCTCGAGTTCCTGGAAGGCAAGACGCTGCCCGCGGTCGAAGTGCTCGAATCGCGCGCAGGGGCCTGAGGCCTTGGCCGCCCGACAGAATCCGGCGAAAGCAGGGCAGAAGGGCGCGCCAGCCGGCGGCGCGCAAGAGGACGGTCTCGACAACGGTAATCAACTCGACGCGGCCGCCGAAGCGGCCCTGGTGATCGCGCAGGCCGCGCAGCCAGAAAGCGAAGCGGCGCTTCCGAAGACGGAAACGCCGCCGGTCATCATCGGCGGCGTGCCCGCCCATGCCTTGAAAGATATCGACAAAGCGACGCCGGCACGAACCGGCGCGCGCGCGCAACCGGTGAGCAACAGCTCACTGCAAGCGCAACGTGCTCGCAGCAGCGTTGTTACGGGCAATCCTACTGAGACGAGGAATTCCATGCATCGCGCTACCAAGATTGTTGCCACCATCGGTCCGGCTTCCACGAGCCCGGACATCCTGCTGCAAATGCTGCAGGCGGGGCTCGACGTCGTTCGCTTCAACTTCTCGCACGGCACCGCCGACGATCACCGCCAGCGCGCCGAAATAGTCCGCGAGGCGGCTCGCCAGGTGGGCCGCGAAGTCGCGATCATGGCGGACCTGCAAGGTCCGAAGATCCGCGTCGGCAAGTTCGAAAACAACAAGACCATGCTGGTCGCGGGCAATCCGTTCATCCTCGATGCGGGTTGCGAGCTCGGCAACAGCGAGCGTGTCGGCCTCGACTACAAGGATCTGCCGCGCGACCTGCGCGCGGGCGACGTGCTGCTGCTCAACGACGGCCTGATCGTGCTCGACGTCACGCGCGTGATCGGCGAAGAGATTCACACGACGGTGAAGGTCGGCGGCGAGCTGTCGAATAACAAGGGCATCAACCGTCAGGGCGGCGGGCTGACCGCGCCCGCGCTGACCGAGAAGGACATGGAGGACATCAAGACGGCGATGTCGCTCGGCGCGGATTTCGTCGCGGTGTCGTTCCCGAAGAATGCGACCGACATGGAAATGGCTCGGCAGCTCGCGAACATCGCGGGCGCGCCGTACGGCATCAAGCCGAAGATGATTGCGAAGATCGAGCGCGCCGAAGCCATTCCGGCGCTGCAAGGCATTCTCGATGCGTCCGACGGCATCATGGTCGCGCGCGGCGATCTCGCGGTGGAAGTCGGCAACGCGGCGGTGCCGGCGCTGCAAAAGCGCATGATCCGCATGGCGCGCGAGTCGAACAAGCTCGTGATCACCGCCACGCAGATGATGGAATCGATGATCCACGCGCCCGTGCCGACCCGCGCCGAAGTGTCCGACGTGGCGAACGCCGTGCTGGACGGCACCGACGCCGTGATGCTGTCCGCCGAAACCGCGGCGGGCAAGTATCCGGTGACGACCATCGAAACGATGGCGGCGGTCTGTATCGAAGCGGAGAAGTCGGAAGAGTCGCAACTCGACCGCGATTTCCTCGACCGCACGTTCACGCGCATCGACCAGAGTATCGCGATGGGCGCGCTCTTCACGGCGTATCACCTGGGTGCGAAGGCCGTGGTCGCGCTGACGGAATCCGGCTCGACGGCGCTGTGGATGTCGCGTCACTGGACGCACGTGCCGATCTTCGCGCTGACGCCGCGCGTGGCGAGCGAACGCACGATGTCGCTGTACCGCAACGTCACGCCGCTGCATGTCGACACCAACATGGACCGCGACGCCGCGTTGAATTCGGCGCTGGAAGTGGTCGTGTCGAAGGGTTACGCGGCGCGCGGCGACATGGTGGTGCTGACCGTCGGCGAGCCGATGGGTCAGGCGGGCGGCACCAACACGCTCAAGATCGTGCGTGTGGGCGACCACTTCTAAGCCTTATCGAGAAAGAGGCGCGGTCAATGACCGCGCGGTTTGCCGCAGTTCCGAGGCGCGCGCCGTACCGGCAGCGGCGCGTGCCTCATCAAGCGCGCAAGACGGCGAACGAGCCGACCACCGCCACAGAGCGGCATCGCGCTGAAGAATTCGTTTCACATCATGGAGTCTCACCACAATGCCTCTCGTATCAATGCGTCAACTGCTGGATCACGCTGCGGAACACGGTTACGGCCTCCCGGCGTTCAACGTCAATAATCTGGAGCAGGTGCAGGCGATCATGTCGGCCGCGAACGAAGTGAACGCGCCCGTGATCATGCAGGCGTCGGCCGGCGCGCGTAAGTACGCGGGCGAGGCGTTCCTGCGCCATCTGATCGAAGCGGCCGTCGAGTCGTATCCGCATATTCCCGTCGTGATGCATCAGGATCACGGCCAGTCGCCGGCGGTGTGCATGGCCGCGATCCGCTCCGGTTTCACGAGCGTGATGATGGACGGCTCGCTCGAAGCCGATGGCAAGACCGTCGCATCCTACGAGTACAACGTCGCGGTGTCGAAGCAGGTCGTGGAGTTCTCGCATTCTATCGGCGTGACCGTCGAAGCCGAACTGGGCGTGCTCGGCTCGCTCGAAACCATGAAGGGCGACAAGGAAGACGGCCACGGCGCCGAAGGCACGATGACGCGCGAGCAGCTTCTGACGGACGTCGAGCAGGCCGCCGACTTCGTCAAGCAGACGCAGTGCGATGCGCTCGCCATCGCGATCGGCACGTCGCACGGCGCGTACAAGTTTTCAAAGAAGCCCACGGGCGATATCCTCGCCATCGACCGCATCCGCGAGATTCACCAGCGCATTCCGAACACGCACCTGGTGATGCACGGTTCGTCGTCGGTGCCGCAGGAACTGCTGGCCGAAATCCGCGAATTCGGCGGCGACATGAAGGAAACCTACGGCGTGCCGGTCGAAGAGATTCAGGAAGGCATCAAGCACGGCGTGCGCAAGGTGAACATCGACACCGACCTGCGCCTCGCGATCACCGGCGCGATTCGCCGCTATCTGTTCGAGAATCCGTCGAAGTTCGATCCGCGCGACTATCTGAAGCCCGCGCGCGAGGCGGCCAAGGAAATCTGCCGCCAGCGTTACATGCAGTTCGGCTGCGAGGGCATGGCGGGCAAGATCAAGCCGGTTTCGCTCGACAAGATCGCCGAGAAGTACAAGTCCGGTGCGCTTTCGCAGATCGTCAAATGAGACTCTTCTGAGTCGGTCGGCATTTGTAAAGTAAAATCAACGGGTTCCGGGTTCGGAGCCCGTTCGTCTTTTTCGGTTTTGTCTCTTGCCCTTTTGTTGATTCCGCGCCGCTTTGCAATTCGAAAGCGGCGAATCACTTTTTTCCGGTACACGACGATGTCCACGCTATACGAATCCACGATCAAATCGCTGCCCCTGCTTGGCCGCGGCAAGGTCCGCGACAACTACGCAGTCGGTCAGGACAAGCTCCTGATCGTGACGACCGACCGCCTTTCCGCGTTCGACGTCGTCATGGGCGAGCCGATTCCGAACAAGGGCCGCGTGCTCAACACGATGGCCGATTTCTGGTTCGAGAAGCTCGGTCACATCGTGCCGAACCACAACACGGGCATCGACCCCGCGACGGTCGTCGCGCCCGGCGAAGCCGAGCAGGTCAAGGGCCGCGCGGTTGTCGTGAAGCGCCTGGAGCCGATTCTCGTCGAAGCGGTCGTGCGCGGCTATCTCGCGGGCAGCGGCTGGAAGGACTATCAGGCGACCGGTTCCGTGTGCGGCGTCGAACTGCCGCCCGGTTTGCAGAACGCGCAAAAGCTGCCCGAGCCGATTTTCACGCCCGCCGCGAAGGCCGAAATGGGCCATCACGACGAAAACATCACCTACGATGAGATGGAACGCCGCATCGGCACGGAGCTTTCCGCGACGATCAAGCGCATTTCGATTCAGTTGTACGAGGAAGCCGCTGCGTACGCGGCCACGCGCGGCATCATCATTGCGGATACGAAGTTCGAATTCGGGCTCGACGACAAGGGCGAGCTGTATCTGATGGACGAAGTGCTCACCGCCGATTCGTCGCGTTTCTGGCCCGCCGACGGCTATCAGGTCGGCACGAACCCGCCTTCGTTCGACAAGCAGTTCGTGCGCGACTGGCTCGAAACGCAGCCGTGGAAGAAGGAGCCGCCCGCGCCGAAGCTGCCCGATGACGTGATCGCCAGGACGTCGGAGAAATATCAGGAAGCGCTGCAGCGTCTGACCGGCAAGACGCTCGACTGAGTAGAAGAGACATGACGAACGAAGTTCATACGCATAAAGCGCCGCTCGTCGGCGTGTTGATGGGCTCCAGCTCCGACTGGGACGTGATGAAGAACGCGGTCGCGATTCTTCAGGAATTCGGCGTGCCGTACGAGGCGAAGGTCGTGTCGGCGCATCGCATGCCGGACGAAATGTTCGCCTACGCCGAAAGCGCGCGCGAGCGGGGCGTGCGCGCGATCATCGCGGGCGCGGGGGGCGCGGCGCATCTGCCGGGCATGCTGGCCGCGAAGACGACGCTGCCGGTCCTCGGCGTGCCGGTGGCAAGCAAGTATCTGAAGGGCGTCGACTCGCTGCATTCGATCGTGCAGATGCCCAAGGGCGTGCCGGTCGCGACGTTCGCCATCGGCGAGGCGGGGGCGGCAAACGCGGCGCTGTTCGCGGTATCGATTCTGAGCGCCACCGATTCGAAGTACGCCGATGCGCTCGCCGCCTTTCGCGTGAAGCAGAATCAGGCCGCGCGCGACATGGCGCTGCCGCCGCTTTGAGTCTCGCCGTTCCCACTTTCATGGCGCGACGAAGCCGTATCGGACCGCCCGCCAGCATCCAGACTCCACGATGAACCCACAAAACTCCCCGATCTCTCCCATTCTGCCGGGCGCGTGGCTCGGCATGGTCGGCGGCGGCCAGCTCGGCCGCATGTTCTGCTTCGCCGCGCAATCGATGGGTTATCGCGTCGCCGTCCTCGATCCGGACGAGACGAGTCCCGCGGGCGCCGTCGCGGACCGCCACATCCGTGCCGCCTACGACGACCGCGCCGCGCTGACCGAGCTCGGCCGGCTGTGCGCGGCGGTATCGACGGAATTCGAGAACGTGCCGTCCGCGAGCCTCGAATTTCTCGCGTCGTGCACGTTCGTGAGTCCGGCGGCGAGTTGCGTGGCGATCGCGCAGGATCGCGTGGCGGAGAAGCGTTTCATCGCGGAATCGGGCGTGCCGGTCGCCCCGCATGTGGTGATCGAATCGGCGGACGCGCTCGCCGCGATCCCCGACGAGAAAATCGCAGCCGTGCTGCCGGGCATTCTGAAAACCGCGCGCATGGGCTACGACGGCAAGGGGCAGGTCAATGTGCGCAATGTCGATGAAGTGCGCCACGCGCACGCATCGCTCTCGGGCGTGCCTTGCGTGCTGGAAAAGCGCATGCCGCTCAAGTACGAAGTGTCGGTGCTGATCGCGCGCGGCGGCGACGGCAAGTCGGCCGTGTTTCCGCTCGCGCAGAACGTGCACACGAGCGGCATTCTCGCGAAGACGGTCGTGCCCGCGCCCGATGCATCCGCTGCGCTCGTCGCTCAGGCGCAGGACGCGGCGCTGACCATCGCGGCGAAGCTCGGCTACGTGGGCGTGCTGTGCGTCGAATTCTTCGTGCTGGAAGACGGCTCGCTGATCGCCAACGAGATGGCGCCGCGTCCGCACAATTCTGGCCACTATACGGTCGATGCCTGCGCGACGAGCCAGTTCGAGCAGCAGGTGCGCGCGATGACCGGCATGCCGCTTGGCGACACGCGCCAGCATTCGCCTGCCGCGATGCTGAATCTGCTCGGCGATATCTGGTTCGACGGCAATAAGGCGCGCGCCCCCGCGTGGGCGGAAGTCGCCGCGATGCCGTCGGCGCGGCTGCATCTGTACGGCAAGGAAGAGGCGCGCCGCGGCCGCAAGATGGGCCACATCAATTTCACGGCGGCGACGCTCGAAGAGGCGCGCACGGCGGCGCGCGACTGTGCGCGCATGCTGCACATCACGATTGATTGAGTTTTTCTCGTAGTTGTTGACGCAATGACCATCATTTATCCGGGTGCGGCGCAGATCGACGAAGCCGCCGCCTTGCTCGATGCGGGCGAACTCGTCGCGTTTCCCACTGAAACCGTCTACGGGCTCGGCGGGGACGCCGAGAATCCCGACGCCATCGCGCGCATCTATGCGGCGAAAGGGCGGCCGGCGAATCATCCGGTGATCGTCCATCTCGCGCCCGAGGCCGATCCGGGCTACTGGGTGCGCGAGATGCCCGCCGATGCGCAAAAGCTCATCGATGCGTTCTGGCCCGGCCCGTTGACGCTGATTTTGAAGCGCGCCGCGCATATTCCGGCGGCGGTGAGCGGCGGGCAGGATTCGGTCGGCGTGCGGTGTCCGTCGCATCCGGTGGCGCAGCAGTTGTTGTCGGCGTTTCACGCGCGGCGTCGCGGCACGGGCAAGCAGGGCGGTGTCGCGGGGCCGTCGGCGAATCGCTTCGGGCACGTCAGCCCGACGACCGCGCAGCATGTTCGCGATGAATTCGGCGGCGCGGTGCATGTGCTCGATGGCGGCGCGGCGGATGTCGGCATCGAATCGACGATTCTGGATTTGTCGCGCGGCTTTCCGGCGCTGCTGCGGCCGGGGCACGTGAGCCCGCAACAGATCGCGGATGTGATCGGCATTGCGCCTCGCTTGCCCGATGGTTCGGATGCGACTGCGCCGAGGGCGTCGGGGACGTTGAAGGCGCATTACGCGCCGAGGACGCCGCTCGTGCTGCTGCCGTTTTCGGCGATGGAACCGCTGCTTCGTCGTGATGGCGACAAGAAAATCGCACTGGTGGCGCGGGCGTCGAGCGCGGGGGAGTGGGCGCGCGCCTCGCATGTTCACTTCGTGGCGGCGCCGGAAGATCCGCAGTCTTATGCCCGGGATCTTTATGGTTTGCTGCGGGCGCTGGATCGGGCGAATGTGGAGCGGATTCTGATCGAGAAGCTGCCGGAGACGGTGGAGTGGATTGCGGTGAATGACAGGTTGGGACGGGCGGCGGCGGCGTTTGAGGCTGAGGAGTGATTCGCTGCGGGTTTTGGGTGAATGTGAAGATCGGTTGTCGGGATTCCGCTTTTGGATCAGTTGGTTATGATCTAGGGTTTCCTCCGCGTGGGCGGAGATAGGCCCGCCTTCGTCATCAAAAGCGCCTACAGCGAAATGTTTCCTCCGCGTGGGCGGAGATAGGCCTTGCGCGAGCAACGCAAAGATTCTAAGTTGGTCGTTTCCTCCGCGTGGGCGGAGATAGGCCCTTTCCGGAATGCGCGCTCGATTCCGCGAGCACGTTTCCTCCGCATGGGCGGAGATAGGCCCAAGATTCCTCGCGGCGAGTTGCGGCCGCATCAGTTTCCTCCGCGTGGGCGGAGATAGGCCCAACGTCGGTGACGCCCTGAGCGCTGTCGATAACTTTCCTCCGTGTACGCGGAGATAGGCCCGGCGTATCGGGCACGGTGCGGCCTTCTGCGGGGTTTCCTCCGCGTGGGCGGAGATAGGCCGTATTCGAGCGTGCAATCCATGTGCACATCGCCGTTTCCTCCGCGTGGGCGGAGATAGACCTCCGCTTGCTGAAGGGAAGCCCATGATTCGCACGTTTCCTCCGCGTGGGCGGAGATAGGCCCACCCGATGTAACAGCTAAACGGGCTGTTACAGGTTTCCTCCGCGTACGCGGAGATAGGCCTCCCAAGGGAACCGCGAGCCAGCAGCACCTCGCCCTTCCTCCGCTCCTGCGGAGACAAAAAACAAAAACCGCCCGGACAATCCCTCATCCGGGCGGCTTCCCCATCTCAAAGAGAATCGCTTACTTCCCCAACCCCGACTTCGCCACCACCTGTTCCGCCGCTTGCGCGTACAACGCACCCAGATGCGTCGTCGGATGCACGGTATCGGCGTACATGTAGGTCTGATCCGCGCCTGCCACAGTCAAAGTCTCCGGCGAGCAAAACAGGGAAGTCGCGAAAGCAGCCGGGTTGGGTTCGCCGAACTTCTGCGCCGCCGCCGCCATCGCCTGCAGATTACAGGCCGTACCGGTATTCGACACCGTGAATCCGAACTGCCCAAAATTCGCCGTGACATTGGCAAGCACCGGCACGATGTCGAGATAGATCACCTTCGACATCAGCCCCGCTTGCGTCAGCGCCCCGGCAAGCGCCTGGTTGAATCCGAGCGATGCCTGCGTGAGCAACGCCCGATTCGCCGCCGAACTCATCATGCCCTGCGGCGTCGTGCCGATGTCCGGCACATTCGACACCAGCACGTGCGTCGCGCCGCTCTGCAAGACTTTGCCGATTATGCCCGCAAGATCGATAGCCGCCTTGCCGATCGCCGCGCTAGCCTGAGCCGGCGTGATCGCCCCCGTCTGCGCCAACTGGAAGTTGTACAGGATATCGTTACCGCCGCCATTGACGATCACGAGCTGGTTCGAATTGAAGCTGCCGTGCGCGCTGAGATAGTTCGTCACCTGCTGGACGACCGGCACCGTCAGCGCGCCCTGAAAATTCGCAGGATCGTTCGACACGTGATTGATACCGATCGGGTTCGTCACCAGTGCGCCACCCTGCGCATACCCCAATCCCGACTGCGCCGCCGGCGGGACCCCAAAACCGCCGGTCATCGCGGGCGTCAGCGTGTCGCCGTAATACTGCGCGACGTTCTGCACCCAGACCTGGCCCGGATTCGTCGTGAAGCGCCCGCCGCCGAAGTTCGCCGCCGCGACGGGTGCGTACGTGCCGACATCGGAAAGGCTGTCGCCGAAGGACACGATCTGCAGCTTGACGCCGCCCGGCGGGGTGGAATTGTTGTCGTCACCGCCGCCGCCGCACGCGGCGATCAGGGCAAACGCGGCGCTGGCCGTCGCGACTTGAGCAAAGCGCGTCAGGGCGGCGCGCATCGAGCGTTGCTTCTTCATGGACCTCGTCTCCGTTCTTCGGTGTTTTCTAGTTCGATTGCGGTGTCCGACCGTCGTGCGGTCTTCACGCCGCGTAGCTGCCATTTTAGGCGATGCAACACGCCCCTCCTGATACGCGTCGCACCCGGCCAAAGCGCCGTGCCCGACAGCGTACACGGCGCGCGCGCCTTCCCGGGCGCGACTTCGTAGAAGAAATCTTCGGTCACGCCGGGCGGCCGTGCCCGGCGCCGCGTTCACTCCGCCAGATCCGCCCTGCGCGCGCCCTCGTAGACCCATTCGAGCAGCGCGTCGTGGGCGGCGCGCGCGGCCTCGGCGCGCGGATCGTTGATGAAGCTCACGATCACGTAACTCTCGCCGTTCGCCGCGCCGACATAGCCCGCGATCGCGCGCACGTCGCGCAGCGTGCCGGTCTTGATGTGCGCATTGCCGAGCGCGCCCGCGTTGGTGAGACGGTTGCGCATCGTGCCGTCGACGCCCGCGATCGGCAGCGACTCGACGAACACCTGCGCGACCGGACTCGCGTTCGCCGCCTGCAGCAGATCGGCGAGCGAAGCCGCGCTGATGTGCTCGTCGCGCGAAAGGCCCGAACCGTTGTCGAGCGCGAGGCCGTTCATCGGCAAGGCGCTGCGCTTAAGGAACGACTGGATCGCCGCGGCGGACTTCGCCGTCGTCGCGGGCGGCTTCAACTGCGACGCGCCGATCGTGAGGAACAGGTTGCGCGCCATCACGTTGTTGCTGAACTTGTTGATGTCGCGCACGACATCCGAGAGCACCGGGCTGCGATGCGTGCCGACGAGCCGCGCGCCCGACGGCGTCGGGCCTTCACGCGTCGCGCCCTGGAACGTGCCGCCGGCCTGCTTCCACAGCGCGAGAAAGCCGCCCGCGAAGAACGTCGAATGATCGAGCGCGGCGACGTTGACGGTGCGCGAGCCGCAGCGCAGCGGATAGTCGCCGATGAACGACGCCTGCACGAAACCGCCCTGCGTCTGCGCGACGCTCGGTGACGCCGCCGAAAGCGAGCCGACGCACGCGCCGCGCGTGACGCGCAATTCGTTGTCGATCTGCAGTTGCGCGAGCTGCGGCAAGACGTCGATGGACACTTGCCCGTCCGCGTTCGGCGTCAGGGTGAAGGACAGCGACTTGAACGCATAGAGCAACGGATCGGGACCGACGTTGTAGGGCGCGCTGTCGTCGTTGTCGAAGGCGGGCAGGTCGCGCGTGGAGGCGTCGAAATAGCGCTTGTCGAGCACGAGCGCGCCGTCGATGCCGGTGATGCCGTTCTTGCGGACCTGGTCGACGAGATCGATCAGTTCTTCCGGCACGAGCTTGGGGTCGCCCGTGCCCTGAATGTAGAGATTGCCGTGCAGCACGCCTTGCGTGTCGATCTGGCCGTCGGCGTAGGCGGTCGTCTTCCAGCGATAGTCGGGCCCGAGTATCGAGAGGCCCGCGTACGTGGTGACGAGCTTCATCGTGGAAGCGGGCAGCATCGGCTCGTTCGCGTTGATCGAGACGAGCGGCGTGGGCGCGCCGATACGTTGCACGACGACGCTCATCGACGAGAGCGGCACGTGCGCGCGCGCGAGCGCCGTCATGACCGATGCGGGCAGCGGTCCGGCCGGCACGCTCGCTTTCGCGATGCGCGCGGCTTTCCCGTTCTTCGCGGCGCGCTTGCCTTTCGCCGCGCGCTCCGGCGACTGCGCCTGCGATTCGGCTTTCGTGCCGCCGCGGGCGAAGGCTGCGGGCGCAGGACCGAACGCCGCGCAGGCGAGAACGGCGGCGAGCGCGAACGAGGAAAGACGGCGGGACGCGAAACGGGAAGCGAGCGGCATGGACGAGCGTTGTTCTTGGGCTGATAACGGGCTGCGGCGCGCGCACGGGCGGGCGTCGCGGCGCGGGAAGCGGCTATTGTAGACAAGCTGGCTTGCGGAAATCGAAAGGACGGAAATCGAACGGGCCGAGCGGGCAGATTCGCCGCCGTTCTCTGCAAATGGACGATGTGCGCGGTTAAGTCCCGTTTAAGCCTGTGGCGCGGCCTCGCGGCTACAATGAACCGCGCATCACCACGCCAACCACCAACAGACATGTGCCATGCGAATCCTGCTTGTCGAAGATGACCGGATGATCGCCGAAGGCGTGCGCAAGGCGCTGCGCGCGGACGGCTTCGCAGTCGACTGGGTGCAGGACGGCGAAGCCGCGCTCACCGCGGTGGCCGGCGAGTCCTACGACCTGATGCTGCTCGATCTCGGCCTGCCCAAGCGCGACGGCCTCGACGTGCTGAAGACGCTGCGCGCGCGCGCCAATGCGCTGCCGGTGCTGATCGTCACGGCGCGCGACGCCATCGCGGATCGCGTGAAAGGCCTCGACGCCGGCGCGGACGATTACCTCGTGAAGCCCTTCGATCTCGACGAGCTCGGCGCGCGCATGCGTGCGCTGATCCGCCGTCACGCGGGGCGCGGCGAGTCGCTCGTGCGTCACGGCGAACTGACGCTCGATCCCGTGGGCCATCAGGTGACGCTCGCGGGCAATCCCGTGGCGCTGTCGGCGCGCGAGTTCGCGCTGCTCGAAGCGCTGATGGCGCGGCCCGGCGCGGTGCTGTCCAAGAGCCAGCTCGAAGAGAAGATTTACGGCTGGGGCGAGGAAATCGGCAGCAATACCGTCGAGGTGTATATCCACTCGCTGAGAAAGAAGCTCGGCGCCGATCTCATCCGCAACGTGCGTGGCCTCGGCTACATGGTTGCGAAGGACGCCTGATGCGGTCGATTCGCCGGCAATTGCTGATCTGGCTGCTCGCGCTCGTGATCGTCGGCGTGGGGTTCGCGGGGTGGCTCATCTATCGGCAGGCGCTCGCCGAAGCCAACGAACTGTTCGATTATCAACTGCAGCAGATCGCGGCGGCGCTGCCTTCCGAGCCGTTCTCGTCGGTGCTCTCGTCGCGCAGTGAAAGCGACGAAGGCGTCGTCATCCAGATCTGGAACCGCAATGGCGTGCTGATGTACTACTCGCATCCGCGCGTGCCGCTCGCGCCGCATGCGGAACTCGGCTTCTCCACCGAAATGACGCCGCGCGGCGAGTGGCGCGTGTATAGCGCGATCGTCGGCGATAACGTCGTGCAGCTCGCGCAGCCGCTGTCGATCCGTAATCGCGTCGCGGCGGGCGTCGCGTGGCGCACCTTGTGGCCGCTCGTGCTGTTGCTGCCGCTGCTCGGCGTCGCGATCTGGGTGATCGTCGGACGCGGGCTCGCGCCGTTGCAGCGCGTGACGCGCGCACTCGACACGCGTCATCCCGAGGCGCTCGATCCGCTCTCCGATCAACGACTGCCGCAGGAAGTGCGGCCCGTGGTGCGCGCGTTGAATGCGCTGCTCTCGCGCTTGTCGGCGGCGCTCGATACGCAGAAGGCCTTCGTCGCCGATGCCGCCCACGAACTGCGCACGCCGCTTGCCGCCGTGCAGATTCAGGCGCAGCTCGTTGGCCGCGCGCAGGACGACGACACGCGGCGCGAGGCGCTCGCGGACCTGAACGAAGGCATCGCGCGCGCGACGCGGCTCGCCGAGCAATTGCTCGCGCTGGCGCGATCGGAGCCGGATGGCAAGGCGGTCGAAACGCGCGTCGATCTCGACGAACTGCTGGAAGGCTGCGTGCGCGGCTACGTGCTCGTCGCGCAGGAACGCGGCGTCGATCTCGGCATCGAGGCAAGCGAATCGGCGAGCGTCAAGGGCGATCCGGATTCGCTGCGGGTGATGTTCAACAATCTCATCGACAACGCGACGAAGTACACGCCGAAAGGCGGCAAGGTCGATGTCTGCGTGAAGCTCGAAGGCGGTCATCCTCTCGTCGAGATCGCCGACACCGGCCCCGGCATTCCCGGCGAAGAGCGCGAACGCGTGTTCGACCGTTTCTATCGCGTGGGCGAAGGCGTGAATCGCCCGCGCACCGATGTCGCCGGCAGCGGCCTCGGTCTCGCGATCGTGCGGCGCATCGCGGTTCAGCACGGCGCATCGGTGTCGCTCGGGGAGTCGGAAGCGGGCGGGCTCAAGGTCGCCGTCAGGTTCTGAAGCCGCGTTCGCGGTGTCGCGTTCCGCAACCGATTTTCGGAGTTATCGACTTCGAATAAGAATTCCTAATCGCTAATATCTCTCTCGTCGGTCGAAGTTCTGAAGCAGCAAAGCAGTTGAGTTGAAGTTGAAGTTGGCAGCATCGCAGTGATGAAGTAATGGGGTGCAGTAAAGCAGTAAGTCGGTCGTAGTGCGAAGGGCGCTCGTTCATTGGAACGAGCGCCCTTTTTATTGGCCTTTCCCGCGCGAAATTCAATTTTTAAGAAAGGTTTAAGCGACGCCCCGTAAGCTCCTTTCATCGATATAGCGCGCTCTTCGGGAGCGCATCCCTCGTCAGGAGCACACGATGAAAGCAAAGATCCTCACCCGTAGCGCCGTCGCGGCGGCCGTCGCCGTTGCCTTGTCGGCGGGCTATGTGGCCGGTCATAACAACGTGCCTGCGCCGCAGGTCATCGCGCCCGCGCAAGCCGCCGCGCTGATGCCCGCCGAAGCCGCAGCCAAGACGGGCATCCCCGATTTCTCCGGCCTCGTCGAGACCTATGGTCCGGCGGTGGTGAACATCAGCGCGAAGCATGTCGTCAAGGAAACCTCGGCGCGCAGCAGCCGGAACCAGTTGCCGATGGACCCCGACGATCCGCTCTACCAGTTCTTCAAGCGCTTCGGCGGCTTCCCGGGCTTCGGCGGCGGGCAGGGCGGCCCTGGCGGCCCCGGCGCAGATCGTCCGAGCGAAGGCCTCGGCTCGGGCTTCATCGTGAGCAGCGACGGCTACATCCTCACGAACGCGCATGTGGTCGATAACGCCAACGTCGTCACCGTAAAGCTCACCGACAAGCGCGAGTACCGCGCGAAGGTCATCGGCGCGGACAAGCAGTCGGACGTCGCCGTGCTGAAGATCGACGCGAAGGACCTGCCGACCGTGAAGATCGGCGATCCCAACGGCAGCAAGGTCGGGCAGTGGGTCGTCGCGATCGGCTCGCCCTACGGCTTCGACAACACCGTGACCTCGGGCATCATCAGCGCGAAGTCGCGCGCGCTGCCCAACGAGAACTACACGCCGTTCATCCAGACCGACGTGCCCGTGAACCCCGGCAACTCGGGCGGCCCGCTCTTCAATCTGCAGGGCGAAGTCATCGGCATCAACTCGATGATCTATTCGCAGACGGGCGGCTTCCAGGGTCTTTCGTTCGCTATCCCGATCAATGAAGCGATCAAGGTGAAGGACGCGCTGATCAAGACGGGTCACGTGGATCGCGGCCGCCTCGGCGTGACGGTGCAGGGCATGAACCAGACGCTCGCCAATTCGTTCGGCATGAAGTCGCCGCAGGGCGCGCTCGTGAGCTCGGTCGAGCCGGGCGGACCGGCCGCGAAGGCGGGCTTGCAGCCGGGCGACGTCATCACCGCGCTCAACGGCGTGCCGGTGTCGGATTCGACTTCGCTGCCCTCGCAGGTCGCGGGCCTTTCGCCGGGCAGTTCGGCGAAGGTGACCGTGTGGCGCGACAAGAGCGCGAAGGATCTGAGCGTGACGATCGGCGCGCTCAAGGACGCGAAGACCGCGAGCGCGAAGACGGGCGCGGGCGGCGACGAGGCGTCGGCGCAGGATGCGCGGCTCGGCGTCGCGGTGCGCCCGCTCACGCCGGAAGAGAAGCAGAACGATTCGCTCTCGCGCGGCCTGCTGGTGCAGCAGTCGGGCGGCGCGGCGGCGAGCGCGGGTATCCAGCCCGGCGACGTGATCCTCGCGGTCAACGGCCAGCCGGTCACGTCCGTGCAGCAGTTGAAGTCGATGGTGGAGCACGCCGGCGACAGCATCGCGCTCCTGATCCAGCGCGACGACGCGCAGATTTTCGTGCCGGTAGATCTCGGCTGAGCGCGGCACTCTGAACGCGATGCGGGCACGAACCATGCTCCGGGGTTCCCGGGTGCCCCATCGCGCGATACCGGCGCATCGGGCGTGACGCCGCTGGCGCGCTTTCAAGGCGCGGCGGCATCGGATAAAGGAGCACGAAGATGACGAACAAAACCACGGGCAGGCTGGCGGCCGCACTCGTCGTTGCGGCCATGAGCGCGGGCATGACGGGCGGCGCCTGGGCGCAGGCATCGGGCACGACAGGCGGCACCACGGCCGATACGTCGAGCGCCGGCAACACGAACGGCGGCGGCCTGCCGCAAGTCCAGCAGCAAGGCGACGTCTCCTACACCTCGGGCGGTGTCGGACTCGACGAATCGCGCGCATTGTTGCGCGAACAGGCGCACTGGCCGCTATCGCTGCGCTTCACGGGACCGACCGCCGAGTACCTGTCGGGCGTCACCGTGCGCATCGCCGGCGGCAAGGGCGGCGACGTGCTCTCCACCGAGGCGATGGGCCCGTACATGCTCGTCAAGCTGCCGCCGGGCAACTACACGGTCTACGCGAAGTACAAGGATCAGGAGAAGAAGCAGTCGGTGAACGTCTCCGGGCCGGGCAAGGCCAAGGCGGCGTTCCACTGGAACATTCAGTAAGCGCAAGCGTCCAAGGGGGACACGCGCGAGGCATCGAAAGCGCTCACCCAGCATCGTCAGTTTGTCTCATAATTAAGCCACGGGTATTCGATGCCCCGTGGCTTTTTCTTGGGCATTTCGTTCGGACGCGGGAGGCGCATCAGGATGGGCACGGAACTCAAAGACGGGCACGAGGCGGCGCACGGCATCGAAATCACGCTGAACGGCCGGCGTTGCCGCGTGATCCATCAGGGCGTCACTTACGCCGATACCCACGCGTCCTTCACGCTCGTCGAGGCGGGCGCGGAGAAAGTGCACTACTTCCCGCGCGCCGACGTCAACATGGCGCGGCTCGAACGCTCGATTCACACCACGCAGTGCCCGATGAAGGGCCAGGCGACGCACTATCATCTGCTGACGGAAGACGGCCCGATCGAAAACGCCGCGTGGAGCTACGAAACGCCGCTCGACGCTGCCGTGAAAATCAAGGGCTATCTCGCGTTTTACGGGTCGCGCGTCGATCGCATCGACGAAACGTCTTAGCGTGCCGTCGAACAGACACCGCCACGCCACTCAGCCATAACGAACGCATGCGGACCTTGTAAGCGGAGGCTCGAATGGAAGTCACCGATGCATTGCGCGTTCCGCTCGACCCGGCGCATGTCCGGGACGCGCTCGGCGATCTCGCGCTCTTGCGGGCGAGTCTGGACAACTGCGAATCGTTCACGCGCACGCCCGGCGGCGAGTATGTCCTCACGCTGATCGTGCCGCTCGGCGCGCTGCGGGCGCGCTACGAGATCCGCGCGCATGCCGCCGGGCGCACGCGTCAGGCGGCGCACGCGGAAGGCGAACCCGCCGAACCCGCCGACGCCGCCGATACCGCTTACGCCCGCACGCTGAGCTTCAAGGCGCGCGGCGAGGGCGTGGGTTCGCTGCGCGGGCAGATCGCGGTCGCGCTCAATCCCGACGAAGACGACAGCGATTCGACCTGGATCGAGTACACGGTCTGGGCGACGGTCTCGGGCCCGCTCGCCGGCTTGCCGTCGCGGCAGATCGAGAACGCGCTGCGCGAGGGCGCCGACGATTTCTTCGCCGAATTCTGCGAAGTGGTGCGGGCGAAGCACGGCCTGCCGTCGATGCGCGCGGCGGGCGAAAACGCCGCGCGCCGCCATGTGTTTCTTCGCCCGAGTTCGATGTCGGCGGCCTTCTCGCGCCGCCCGGGCGCGATGCGCGCGCCATCCGCCGATGCGCACGCGAGCGGCGTGCTGCGGCATCGTCTGCACGGTCATGGCTTCGTGCATCACGACCGCGATCATTCGCACGATCCGCATCCGCTTGGCCTGCCGGCCTGGGCGTGGGCCGCGATGCTGGTGTGCATCGCACTGTTCGCGTATCTGGCGCAGCACGTGGGGTTAGGTTAGACCCCGCGAAACGCGCGCCGGTACGCCGAGGGCGACGTCTTCAACGTCTGCGCAAATTGCTGGCGCAGCGTCGCGCCGGTGCCAAACCCGCACGTCTGCGCAATGCGATCGACCGGCAAGTCCGTATCTTCGAGCAGCCGTTGCGCCAGCGCCACGCGCTGCCCGACGAGCCACGCGCCGACCGTCGTGCCCGTCGTCTGCCGAAAGCGCCGTGTAAAGTTGCGGCGGCTCATCGCCATGCGCGCAGCCAGCGCATCGAGCGAATGATCCGTTTGCAGATTGGCGCGCAGCCAGTCGAGCAGCCCGGCGAGCTTTTCGCCGTTCGCGCGCCCGGGCAGCGGCTCGTCGATGAACTGCGCCTGCGAGCCCTGGCGATGCGGCGGCACCACGAGCCGCCGCGCGACCTGATTCGCCGCGTGCGAGCCGGCGAGCGCGCGCAGCACGTGCAGACAGCAATCGAGCCCCGCCGCGGTGCCGGCGGAGGTCGTGATGTTTTCATCGTCGATATAGAGCACGTTCGGGTCGAGCCGCACGCGCGGATAGCGGCGCGCGAAGTCGTCCGCCCATGCCCAGTGCGTCGTCGCCGCGCGGCCGTCGAGCAGCCCCGCCGCCGCGAGCACATACGAGCCGAGACACAGCCCGACGATGCGCGCGCCCCGTGCATGCGCCGCGCGCAACGCATCGAGCAGCGCGTCGGGCGGCGTTTCAGCGGGATCGCGCCAGGAAGGGACGATGACGACATCGGCCGAATCGAGCGCATCGAGCGAATGCCGGGCCGCGATCGTGAAGCCCGCCGATGTCGCGAGCGCCCGCGGCTCGGCGGCGCACACGCGGAAGTCGAACGGCGACACGCCGATCCCGCCGCGCTCCTCGCCGAACACGATGCACGGCACCGCGAGATGAAACGGGCTGATGCGGTCGAACGCGACGACGGCGATCGAATGGCGATTCATGGGCGGCCCTTTGAAAACGATGGTTCAGGCCATTTTGGCCCGAATCCATCGAAAGTTGGCGATCGGGCCACTTCTGGCGTTGCGCGCGCGCGGCGACAATGCGCTCAATCGACCGAAGGAGATGAACCATGCCGCGCCGCGCCCTGATCGTCATCGACGTGCAGAACGAGTATGTCGAAGGCAATTTGCTGATCGAATATCCCGACGTGAACGTGTCGCTCGCCAATATCGGCCGGGCGATGGACGCCGCCCAAGAGCACGGCGTTCCCGTCGTCGTCGTGCAGAATTTCGCGCCGGAGAGCGCGCCGGTCTTCGCGCGCGGCTCGGCGATGGCCCAACTGCATGAAACCGTGGCGTCGCGGCCGCGCGCGCATTACGTCGAGAAATCGCTGCCGAGCGCGTTTGCGGGCACCGATCTCGCCGAATGGCTGACGGCCAACGACATCGACACGATCGTGATCGCGGGCTACATGACGCACAACTGCGACGATTCCACCGTGAAGCACGCGGTTCACGCGGGGCTTTCAGTGGAATTTCTCGCGGACGCGACGGGCGCCGTGCCCTATGAGAACCGCGCGGGGAAGGCGAGCGCGGAAGAGATTCACCGCGTGTTCACGGTGGTGATGCAATCGCGCTTCGCCGCCGTGCTCAGCACCGATGAATGGCTCGCCGCGCTGGAAAGCGGCGAGCCGCCCGCGCGCGACAACATCTACGCGTCGAATCAGCGGGCGCGCGCCGGTTCAGCCGCCAGCCGGTGACAGCAGCGCGGCGCTGCAACGCAAGGCGTCGAAGCACGCGTCGATGAGCGCTTCGGCGTCGCGCTCGGGATGGACGAGGTCCGGCAGCATCAGCGAATCGTGCAGGATGCCGGTGAAGAGGCAGTGAAGCATGGTGGTCGCGCGGTTCGTATCGAGCGTCGCGGGAAGCTGCTTCTTTTCGACGGCGTTACGCAGCGCGCGCTCGATGCGCTCCATGCCGTCGCGCATATTGTTCTGATGCCGCTCGCGCACCGGCCCCATCTCTTCGACGAATTCGCACTTCATGAACAGGATGTCGAAGACGCGGCGGCGCTGCTCGTCGCTCGTGATGTTGCGCATGCACCAGACGAAAAGCTCGCGCAGGCGCGCGAGCGGATCCTCTTCCTTGCCGTCGAGTGTCGCTTCGACGAGTTCGTCGAGCGGCAGCAGGCTGCGGTCGAACATCGCGTTGAAGAGATCGCCCTTGTTCGCGAAATGCCAGTAGATCGCGCCGCGCGTCACGCCCGCAGCCTGCGCGATGTCCGCGAGCGTCGTGCGCGACACGCCCTTTTCGTAAAAGACGCGCTCGGCGGCATCGAGTACACGGTTGCGCGTCGCCTGCGCTTCTTCCTTGGTTCGTCTGACCATATCCTGCGGCCTGGGGCCGTCTGTTCCTGCTGCTGCCGTTAAAAAGCCGCTTGTCCGCGGTCTTGTCGAAGGTTCGTCGAACGTAATCGATTCCCCGGAGCGGTTTGTTCTTCGCCTCTAATGGGGAAAAACACGTACAGTTTTTTACATTCATTCGTGAATGTATATACAATACCACCCGTCAACAAATTTCGACAAATTGAATCGGCGAGCAGATTTCCGTAAGCTTTCAATCCGTTGTCCGTTCTGACCTTCCTTGGGTCAAGCGCCGGCGCCTCGGGCGCCCAAGCACGGACATGAAGCGCCGGCCGAACGGCCGCCGCTTAGCTCACTCGTCGAACCGTTGATTTGTCGGACAGCGTCTCACGACGCTCGTGCGCGGCATTGCCCGGGGAAGGCCGCCGCGCACCCAACTTCACTCTCAGTCTTAGACAGAGGTCGCTCCATGCGCGTCGAACGGGTTCCACTCCGCTTAATCACCGCCGCGACGGCTGCCGTGTTCCTGGCAGCGTGCGGGCAAAAACAATCAGCACCTCCGCCGCAAACGCCCGAAGTGGGCATCGTCACCGTGCAGCCGACGAGCGTGCCGGTCGTCGTCGATCTGCCGGGCCGCACCAACGCGTATCTCGTCGCGCAAGTGCGTGCGCGCGTCGATGGCATCGTGCTGCGCCGCGAATTCACCGAAGGCGCCGAGGTCAAGGCCGGTCAGCGGCTCTACAAGATCGATCCGGCGCCGTACATCGCGCAGTTGAACAACGCGAAGGCGTCGCTCGCGAAGGCGCAGGCGAACGTCGCGTCGCAGAACGCGCTCGTGTCGCGCTACAAGATCCTCGTCGCGGCGAACGCCGTGTCGAAGCAGGACTACGACAACGCCGTGGCCGCGCAAGGCCAGGCCGTCGCCGATGTCGCCGCGGGCAAGGCCGCCGTCGATACCGCGCAGATCAATCTGGGCTACACGGACGTCGTCTCGCCGATCACCGGCCGCACCGGTCTGTCGCAAGTCACGCCGGGCGCGTACGTGCAGGCGAGCGCGGCGACCCTGCTCACGACCGTGCAGCAGCTCGACCCGATCTACGTCGATCTGACGCAATCGAGCGTCGAGGGCCTCAAGCTGCGCCGCCAGATTCAGGAAGGGCGCCTGCAGACCGAAGGCATTCACGCCGCGAAGGTGTCGCTCGTGCTGGAAGACGGCCGCACTTATACCGAGCAGGGCAAGCTCCAGTTCTCCGACGTGAGCGTCGATCAGAGCACCGGCTCCGTCACGGTCCGCGCGATCTTCCAGAACAAGGACCGCGTGCTGCTGCCGGGCATGTTCGTGCGCGCGCGCATTCAGGAAGGCGTGAACGACCACGCGCTCGTCGTGCCGCAGATCGGCGTCACGCATGACCAGAAGGGCCAGCCGACGGCGCTCGTCGTGGGCAAGGACGACAAGGTCGAACTGCGCCAGCTCGTCACGGGCGGCACCTACGGCAACAACTGGGTCGTCGATAACGGTCTGAACCCCGGCGATCGCGTGATCGTCAACGGCGTCGACAAGGCGAAGCCGGGCATGCAGGTGAAGCCGGTCGCGGCGAAATTCCCGTATCCCGCCTCGGACGCGCAGGTCGCGCAGGCGCCGGGCGCGGCTTCGGGCGCGCAGGGTGCGGCATCGGCCCCGGCATCGGCCCCGGCGAACGCGAGCGGTGCGCAAGCCGCATCGGCCGCTTCGGGCGCGCAATAAAAGGGAGCCTGTTATATGGCAAAGTTTTTTATCGATCGGCCGATCTTCGCATGGGTGATCGCGATCATCCTCATGCTCGCGGGGATGGCGTCGATCTTCACGCTGCCGGTCTCGCAGTATCCGACCATCGCGCCGCCCGCGATCCAGATCAGCGCGAACTATCCGGGCGCATCCGCGAGCACCGTCGAAAACACGGTGACGCAGGTGATCGAGCAGCAGATGACCGGCCTCGACCACTTGCTGTATCTCTCGTCCACTTCCGATGACTCGGGCACGGCCACCGTCACGCTGACGTTCGCGGCCGGCACGAATCCGGACATCGCGCAGGTGCAGGTGCAGAACAAGCTGCAGCTCGCCACGCCGCTTCTGCCGCAGGTCGTGCAGCAGCTCGGCACGAAGGTCACGAAGTCGAGTTCGAGCTTCCTGCTCGTGCTCGCGTTCGTGTCCGAAGACGGCAGCATGAGCAAGTACGACCTCGCGAACTACGTGGCGTCGAAAGTGGCGGACCCGCTTTCGCGTCTCGATGGCGTCGGCACCACGACGCTGTTCGGCTCGCAGTACGCGATGCGCATCTGGCTCGACGCGACCAAGCTCACGAACTACGCGCTCACGCCGGTGGACGTGAAGAACGCCATCAGCAATCAGAACGTGCAGGTGGCGGCGGGCTCGCTCGGCGGCACGCCGTCGGTGCCGGGGCAGATGCTGCAGGCGACCATCACCGAAGCGACGCTGCTGCAGACGCCCGAGCAGTTCGGCAACATCCTGCTGAAGGTGAATCAGGATGGCTCGCAGGTGCGCCTGAAGGATGTGTCGCACATCGAGCTCGGCGGCGAAAACTACAACTTCGACACAAAGTACAACGGCCAGCCGACCGCCGGTTTCGGTATTCAGCTCGCCACGGGCGCGAACGCGCTCGCCACCGCCAAGGCGGTGCGCGCCAAGATCGACGAGCTGTCGAAGTACTTCCCGAACGGTCTCGTCGTGAAGTACCCGTACGACACCACGCCGTTCGTGCGCCTGTCGATCGAGGAAGTGGTCAAGACGCTGATCGAAGGCATCGTGCTCGTGTTCCTCGTGATGTATCTGTTCCTGCAGAACCTGCGGGCGACGATCATCCCGACCATCGCGGTGCCGGTCGTGCTGCTCGGCACGTTCGCGATCATGTCGGCGGTGGGCTTTTCGATCAACGTGCTCTCGATGTTCGGCCTCGTGCTCGCGATCGGTCTGTTGGTGGACGATGCGATCGTGGTCGTGGAGAACGTCGAGCGGGTGATGTCGGAAGAGCATTTATCGCCGCGCGAGGCGACCCGGAAAGCGATGGGCCAGATCACCGGCGCGCTGATCGGCGTGGCGCTCGTGCTGTCGGCGGTGTTCGTGCCGGTGGCGTTCTCGGGCGGCTCGGTGGGCGCGATCTACCGGCAGTTCTCGCTGACGATCGTGGCGGCGATGGTGCTGTCTGTGATGGTCGCGCTGATTCTGACGCCGGCGCTGTGCGCGACGCTCCTGAAGCCGCATCCGGAAGGGCACGAGCCGGAAAAGAAGGGCTTCTTCGGCTGGTTCAACCGCAACTTCAACAAGAGCCAGGACAAGTATCACAAGGGCGTGCAGCATGTGATCCGGCGCTCGGGACGATGGCTCATCATCTATATCGTCGTGATCGTCGCGGTGGGCATGCTGTTCCTGCGCCTGCCGAAGTCCTTCCTGCCCGATGAAGACCAGGGCACGATGTTCGTGCTCGTGCAGGCGCCGCCGGGCTCCACGCAGGAGTACACCGCGCACGTGCTGAAGGACGTGCAGGACTGGCTGCTGACCGACCAAAAATCGATCGTCGAATCGGTGTTCACGGTGAACGGCTTCTCGTTCGCGGGACGCGGCCAGAACTCCGGTCTCGTGTTCGTGCGGATGAAGGACTACGCGGAGCGCCAGCACAGCGACCAGAAAGTACAGGCGCTGGTCGGCCGGATGTTCATGCACTTCGCGCCCTACAAGGACGCGCTGATCTTCCCGGTCAACCCGCCGTCGATTCCGGAACTTGGCACTGCCGCGGGCTTTGACTTCGAGCTGCAGGACCGCTCGGGCGTGGGTCACGCGAAGCTGATGGAAGCGCGCAACATGCTGCTCGGCATGGCCGCGAAGGACCCGACGCTTGCGCAGGTGCGCCCGAACGGCCTGAACGACACGCCGCAGTTCAAGGTGAACATCGACCGCGAGAAGGCGAATGCGCTCGGCGTCTCGGTATCGGACATCGACCAGACGTTCTCGATCGCGTGGGCCTCGCAGTACGTGAACAACTTCCTCGATGTCGATAACCGGATCAAGAAGGTCTACGTGCAGGGCGACGCACGATTCCGCATGAATCCGGAAGATCTCGAAAAGTGGTACGTGCGCAACGGCGCGGGAACGATGGTGCCGTTCGGCGCGTTCGCGACGGGCAACTGGATCTACGGCTCGCCCAAGCTCGAACGCTACAACGGCATTTCGGCGGTGGAAATCCAGGGCGCGGCAGCTCCCGGCAAATCGACCGGCCAGGCGATGAGCGCGATGGAAGCGATCGCGGCGAAGCTGCCCGCGGGCATCGGCTACGAATGGACGGGCTTGTCGTATCAGGAGCGCCAGTCCGGTTCGCAGGCGCCGATCCTGTACGGCATCTCGATCCTCGTCGTGTTCCTGTGTCTCGCGGCGCTGTATGAAAGCTGGTCGATTCCGTTCTCGGTGATCATGGTCGTGCCGCTCGGCGTGCTCGGCGCGCTGCTCGCGGCGACCTTGCGCGGGCTGGAAAACGACGTGTTCTTCCAGGTCGGTCTGCTGACCACGGTCGGCCTCTCGGCCAAGAACGCGATTCTGATCGTGGAGTTCGCGCGGGAGTTGCGCATGCAGGGCATGTCGACGGTCGAGGCGGCAATGGAAGCGGCGCGCCTGCGGTTGCGCCCGATTCTCATGACCTCGCTCGCGTTCATTCTCGGCGTGCTGCCGCTCGCGATCAGCAACGGCGCGGGCTCGGCGAGCCAGCACGCGATCGGCACCGGCGTGATCGGCGGTATGTTGACGGCGACGTTCCTTGCCATTTTCATGATCCCGATGTTCTTCGTCGTGATCTCGAAGTTCAGCAAGAGCAAGGATGTGCCGTCGGTCGGCACGTCGGAAGGTCCGCACGGCGGCGAACCGTCCTCGGACAAGGAAGGACACTGAGATGATTAAACATTCGTTGATCGCGGCCGCCGCGGCCATGCTCGCCGCCGGCTGCACGCTGCAGCCGAAGTACGAGCAGCCGGCGGCGCCCGTCGCGCAGACGTTTCCGGAGGGTGGCGTGTACGCGCACCAGCCGGATGCGTCGTCGACGGCGAGCAATGGCCGCACCGCGAACGGGCAGAGCGCGCCGGACATCGGCTGGCGCGACTTTTTCGCCGATGCGCGCCTGCAGCGGATCGTCGAGCTCGCGCTGAAGAACAACCGCGACCTGCGCGTCTCGGTGCTCAACGTCGAGGCATCGCGTGCGCAGTATCAGATCACGCGCGCGGCGCTCTTCCCGACGCTCGATGCCAGCGCGTCGCAGAGCAAGCAGCGCACGCCGAAGAATCTCTCGTTCTTCGGCAACACGATCTCCAACACGTATTCGGTCGGCCTGAACGCGTCGTGGGAAATCGACTTCTTCGGGCGCATCCGCAGCCTGAAGGATCAGGCGCTCGCGCAATATCTGTCGACGGCGGAATCGCGCAAGGCGGCGGAGATCGCGCTGGTGTCGTCGGTGGCGGACCAGTATCTGACGATGCTCGCCTTCGACGACGCGCTCACCGTCACGCAGAACACGCTCAAGACCGCGCAGGAGTCGTTCCGCATCACGAAGCTGCAATACGAGAACGGCACCGGCACCGAGCTGGATCTGCGCCAGTCGGAAGGCGTCGTCGAAGAGGCGCAGGCGAATCTGCAAACGCAGTCGCGTCTGCGCGCGCAGGCGGAAAACGCGCTCGTGCTGCTGGTGGGCGAGCCGCTGCCGGCCGATCTGCCGGCGGGCATGCCGCTCGACACGCAGAATCTGCTCTCCGACATTCCCGCGGGCCTGCCGTCCGATCTGCTCGCGCGCCGTCCCGACATCGCGGCGGCCGAGCAGTCGCTGCTCGCGGCGAACGCGAACATCGGCGCGGCGCGTGCGGCGTTTTTCCCGCGCGTTTCGCTGACGGGCAGCTTCGGCACGCTCTCGCCCACGCTCGGCGGTCTCTTCAAGCCGGGGTCGGCGGCGTGGTCGTTCGCGCCGCAGATCACGGTGCCGATCTTCGAGGGCGGCCAGAACAAGGCCAATCTCGATCTCGCGAACGTGCAGAAGCGCATCGAGATCGCCAATTACGAGAAGGCGATCCAGACGGCCTTCCGCGAAGTCGCCGACGGTCTCGCCGCGCGCGGCACCTTCGACGAGCAGATCAAGTCGCTCGAACGCTTCGTGAATTCGCAGAGCCGCCGGCTGGAGCTGTCGGACTTGCGCTATCGCAACGGCGTGGACAGCTATCTGGCGGTGCTGACCGCGCAGACGGCGCTCTATGAGGCGCAGCAGTTGCTGATCACGGCGCGCCTGAACCGCCTGACCAACCTCGTCGATCTGTATCAGTTCCTGGGCGGCGGATGGATCGAGCGTTCCGGCGATGTCCCGCGCCCGGCGGATGCGCCCGTCGACTACGGCTCGCAAGGCGCGCCGCAACCCGCCTCGGCGCCCGCGGCGAGTTGAAGCCGCGTCGGCACGATGCAACAGAGCCCGGCCCCGCGCCGGGCTTTTTCATGCGCGCTCGCAATCGCGCGGGAATTCGCCGTGCGGTATAGGCCGCTGCGCGCCTTTACCGCATTTGTTTTAATCAGAGTCAAATTATCACAGTTATGCCTGCCGTTTAGTCAGTCTCGGCGCGGGCGATCTCTATAATCGGCTGCTTGTCTCAGCCATCGCTGCATCCGGCTCGAAGACTGTCGCCCGAGAGCGAATTTCATTTAGGTATCCAAAAAACATGGCTTTCATCCCGAGGCGGGGATGACTCCGCCGGATGGTCCGGCGGCGCTTTGCCATGCGACGCGGTGAACAGCCACTTACGACGCGCATCCGGCCCATTGGTTCGGCCAGCGCCGCCTTCTGTTCGCCCGCATCGCACTGAACACGTCGCGTGCGCGTCCCGCCATGAGCGGGGGGCGCGCGCTCGTCTTTCATTTTTAGCACTTACGGAGGTCTGCGTTCCATGCGTCCCAAACGGATTCCATTCCGCCTCATCGGTGTCACGACGGCCGCTCTGCTGGCGGCCGGCTGCGGAGAGAAACATGCCCCGATGGCGCAACACACGCCGGAAGTGGGCGTCGTCACGCTCGACACGGCGGCCGTGCCCGTCACCGCGGAACTGACGGGCCGCACGAGCGCGTTCCTCGATGCGCAGGTGCGTGCGCGCGTCGATGGAATCGTGCTGCGCCGCGAGTTCACCGAGGGCAGCGTCGTCAAGGCCGGTCAGCGTCTGTACAAGATAGACCCCGCACCGTTCATCGCACAACTGAACAACGCGAAGGCGTCGTATGCGAAGGCGCAGGCGAATCTCGTTTCGACGAACGCGCAGGCCGAACGCTACAAGGTGCTAGTCGCATCGAGCGCGGTGAGCAAGCAGGACTACGACAACGCGGTCGCGGCGCTGGGTCAGGCGCAGGCCGATGTCGCTTCGGCGAAGGCGGCCATCGAAACCGCGCAGATCAACCTGGGCTACACGGACGTGAAGTCGCCCGTGACGGGGCAGGTCGGGATCTCGCAGGTCACGCCGGGCGCCTACGTGCAGGCGGCGCAGGCCACGCTGATGGCGACCGTCCAGCAGCTCGATCCGATGTACGTCGATCTCACGCAGTCGAGCCTCGACGGTCTCAAGCTGCGTCGCCAGATTCAGGAAGGCCGTCTTTCGACGAGCGGCCCGCACGCCGCGAAAGTCACGCTGATTCTCGAAGACGGCCGTGTCTATCCCGAGCAGGGCAAGCTGCAATTCAGCGATGTGACCGTCGATCCGTCCACCGGCTCGGTCGCGGTGCGCGCCGTCTTTCTGAATGCGGATCGCGTGCTGCTGCCGGGCATGTTCGTGCGCGCGCGCATCGAGGAAGGCGTGAATCCCAAGGCGATCGTCGTGCCGGTCCAGGGCGTCACGCACGACCAGAAGGGCACCGCGCTCGCGATGGTCGTCGGAAAGGACAACAAGGTGGCGCTGCGTCCGCTCGTGACGTCGGGCACCTACGGCCAGAGCTGGGTGGTCGACAGCGGCCTGAATGCGGGTGAGCGCGTGATCGTCGAGGGCATCGACAAGGTGCGGCCGGGCATGGAAGTGAAGGCGGTGCCCGCGCATCTGCCCGCCGCGCCGAACCCGGGCGCGGACCAGACCGCTGCCAAGCCCGCGGACAAGCCCGCGGCGGCCTCGGGCGCTTCCGGCGCTGCCGGCGCTGCCGGCGCATAAGGACGGGAGGCACGCCACATGGCCAAGTTTTTCATCGATCGCCCGATCTTCGCGTGGGTGATCGCCATCATTCTGATGCTCGCGGGCGTCGCGTCGGTTTCGACGCTGCCGGTCGCGCAGTATCCGACCATCGCGCCGCCCGCGATTCAAATTTCCGCGATGTACCCGGGCGCATCGGCCAAGACCGTCGAAAACACGGTCACGCAGGTGATCGAGCAGCAGATGAGCGGTCTCGACCATCTGCTGTATCTGTCATCGACTTCCGATGACAGCGGCACCGCGACCGTCACGCTCACGTTCGCGGCGGGCACCAATGCCGACATCGCGCAGGTTCAGGTGCAGAACAAGCTGCAGCTCGCCACGCCCAATTTGCCGCAGGTCGTGCAGCAGCTTGGCATCAGCGTGACGAAGTCGAGCAGCAGCTTCCTGCTCGTGCTCGCGTTCGTGTCGGAAGACGGCAGCATGAGCCGCGACGACCTCGCGAACTACGTGGCCTCGAACGTTCAGGACCCGATCAGCCGTCTCAACGGCGTGGGCACGGTGACGCTCTTCGGCACGCAGTACGCCATGCGCATCTGGCTCGATCCCAACAAGCTCGCGAATTACGGCCTCACGCCGGTCGATGTGCAGAATGCGCTGCAAGCGCAGAACGTGCAGGTCGCGGGCGGTCAGCTCGGCGGCGCGCCGTCCGTGCCGGGCCAGTCCATGCAGGCGACCATCACCGAGGCGACGCTGCTGCGCACGCCCGAGCAGTTCGGCAACGTGCTGCTGAAGGTGAATCAGGACGGCTCGCGAGTGCGCGTGAAGGACGTCGCGCGCGTCGCGCTAGGCGGCGAGAACTACACGTTCGAGACGCAGTACAACGGCAGCGTGGCCGCGGGCTTCGGCATTCAGCTCGCGACGGGCGCGAACGCGCTCGCGACGGCGACCGCGGTGCGCGCGAAGATCGACGAACTGTCGAAGTACTTCCCGCCCGGTCTCGTCGTGAAGTATCCGTACGACACCACGCCGTTCGTGAAGCAGTCGATCGCCGACGTGGTGAAGACGCTGTTCGAAGCCATCGTGCTCGTGTTCCTCGTGATGTATCTGTTCCTGCAGAACCTGCGGGCGACGATCATCCCGACCATCGCGGTGCCGGTCGTGCTGCTCGGCACGTTCGCGATCATGTCGGCGCTGGGCTTCTCCATCAACACCTTGTCGATGTTCGGCCTCGTGCTCGCGATCGGCTTGCTGGTGGACGACGCAATCGTGGTCGTGGAAAACGTCGAGCGCGTAATGTCGGAAGAAGGCCTGCCGCCCAAGGAAGCCACGAAGAAGGCGATGGAGCAGATCACCGGCGCGCTCATTGGCGTGGCGCTCGTGCTGGCGGCGGTGTTCGTGCCGGTCGCGTTCACGGGCGGGTCGGTAGGCGCGATCTACCGCCAGTTCTCGCTGACGATCGTCTCCGCGATGGGCCTATCCGTGTTCACCGCGATGGTCCTGACGCCCGCGCTGTGCGCGACGCTCCTGAAGCCGCTGCCGAAGGGGCACGAGGAGAAAACGACCGGCTTCTTCGGCTGGTTCAACCGCACGTTCAAACGGAGCCAGGAGAAGTATCACACCGGCGTGTCGCACGTCATCAAGCGCTCGGGGCGTTTTCTGATCCTCTATCTCGTGATCATCGCGGCGGTCGCGCTGATGTTCACGCGCCTGCCCAAGGCGTTCCTGCCCGATGAAGACCAGGGCACGATGTTCGTGCTCGTCGCGACGCCGGCCGGCTCGACGAAGGAAATGACGCAGCGCGCGCTCGACGACGTGTCCGGCTATCTGCTGAAAGACGAGCATTCGATCGTCGAGTCGGTGTTCACGGTGAACGGCTTCAGCTTCGCGGGCCGCGGACAGAACTCCGGCCTCGTGTTCGTGCGCCTGAAGGACTTCGCGCAGCGCACGGCCGCGAACGAGAAGATCCAGGCGCTCGTCGGGCGCACCTTCGGCCGCTTCGCGGGCTACAAGAACGCGCTCGTGTTCCCGGTGAATCCGCCGTCGATTCCCGAACTCGGCACGGCGTCGGGCTTCGACTTCGAGTTGCAGGATCGCGCCGGTCTCGGTCACGAGAAGCTCATGGACGCGCGCAACATGCTGCTCGGCATGGCGGCGAAAGACCCGTCGCTCGCGCAGGTGCGTCCGAACGGCCTGAACGACACGGCGCAGTTCAAGGTGAACATCGACCGCGAGAAGGCGCTCGCGCAAGGCATCGAGCCGTCCACGATCGACCAGACGTTCTCGATCGTGTGGGCCTCGAAGTACGTGAACAACTTCCTCGACACCGACAGCCGCATCAAGAAGGTGTACATGCAGGGCGACGCGCCGTTCCGCATGTCGCCCGAAGACATGAATCGCTGGTACGTGCGCAATTCATCGGGCTCGATGGTGCCGTTCTCGTCGTTCGCGACGGGCGAATGGAGCTACGGCTCGCCCAAGCTGGAGCGCTACAACGGGCTTTCGTCGACCGAGATTCAGGGCATTGCCGCACCGGGCAAGTCGACCGGCCAGGCGATGGCCGCGATGGAAGCGCTCGCGGCGAAGCTGCCGGCGGGCGTGGGCTATGAATGGACGGGGCTGTCGTTCCAGCAGATCCAGTCCGGCTCGCAGGCGCCGGTTCTGTACGGCATCTCGATTCTCGTCGTGTTCCTGTGTCTCGCGGCGTTGTACGAGAGCTGGTCGATTCCCTTCTCCGTGATCATGGTCGTGCCGCTCGGCGTGATCGGCGCGCTGCTGGCCGTATCGCTGCGCGGTCTGGAGAACGACGTGTTCTTCCAGGTCGGCCTGCTGACCACGGTGGGCTTATCGGCGAAGAACGCGATTCTGATCGTCGAGTTCGCGCGTGACCTTCAGGTCTCGCAGAAGATGGGTCCGGTCACGGCGGCGATAGAAGCGGCGCGCCTGCGCCTGCGTCCGATCCTGATGACATCCCTCGCGTTCATTCTCGGCACGATGCCGCTCGCGATCAGCAACGGCGCGGGCGCGGCGAGCCAGCACGCGATCGGCACGGGCGTGATCGGCGGGATGATCACCGCGACCTTCATCGCGATCTTCATGGTGCCGATGTTCTTCGTCGTCGTGCGCGCGCGTTTCGGCGGCGACAAGGAGGACGCGGCTGCCGCGATCGCGCGCTATGACGCGCAGCGGCGCGCCCAGCAGGGCAACGAAGGACATTGACATGCGTAGACTTTCCTTGATTGCGGCGGCCATCGCCGCACTGGCGACCGGCTGCACGATGGCGCCGAAGTACGAGCGTCCGGCGGCCCCGGTGTCGTCGAGCTTTCCGACGGGCGGCGTCTACGCGACGCAGCCAGCCGCGGCGCATGACGGCGCGCGCTCAGCGAACGGCGCGTTCGCGGCGGATATCGGCTGGCGCGATTTCTTCGTCGATGCGCGCTTGCAGCGGCTCATCGACATCGCCTTGAAGAACAACCGCGATCTGCGCGTGGCGATGCTCAACGTGCAGGCCGCGCAGGCCCAATACCGCATCACGCGCTCGGAGCTGTTCCCGACGCTCGGGGCGCAGGCCAGCCAGTCGAAGCAGCGCACGCCGGCGAACATGTCGTTGTTCAACCAGACGATTCAGAACACGTATTCGGTGGGACTGAACGCGTCGTGGGAGATCGACTTGTTCGGCCGCGTGCAGAGCCTGAAGGATCAGGCGCTCGCGAAGTACTTCGCGACGGGCTACGCGCGCAAGGCGGTGGAGATTTCGCTGGTGTCGCAAGTGGCGACGCAGTATCTGCAAGTGCTGCAAGCCGATGATCTGCTCGCCGTCACGCGTCAGACCTTGAAGAGCGCGAGCGACTCGTACCGCATCGTGAAGCTGCAATTCGACAATGGCGCGGCGTCGGAACTCGATGTGAGCCAGGCGAGCACGGTGATGGAGAGCGCGGCGGCGAACCTTCAGGCGCAGGAGCGCGCGCGGGCGCAGGCAGTGAACGCGCTCGTGCTGCTGCTCGGCGAGCCGATGCCCGCTGACCTGCCGGGCGGCATGCCGCTCGACGGCCAAAAGCTGCTCACGGACATTCCGGCGGGCGTGCCGTCGGATCTGCTGCTGCGGCGGCCGGACATCATGGAGGCGGAGCAGAACCTGCTCGCGGCGAATGCCAACATCGGCGCGGCGCGCGCGGCGTTTTTCCCACGCATTTCGCTGACCGGCAGCTTCGGCACGCTGAGCCCGTCGCTCGGCGGATTGTTCGCTGCGGGCTCGGCGGCGTGGGGTTTCGCGCCGACCATTACGTTGCCGATCTTCGAAGGCGGGCAGAACCTGGCGAATCTCGATCTCGCGAACATCGAGAAGAAGATCGAAGTCGCGCAGTACGAGAAGACGATTCAGTCGGCGTTCCGCGATGTCGCGGACGGGCTCGCCGCGCGTGGCACGTTCGATCAGCAAATCGCGGCGCTCGAGCGCGATACGGCCGCGCAGCAGCGGCGTCTCGATCTTTCGGCGCTGCGCTATAGACAGGGCGTCGATAGTTATCTCGGTGTGCTGACCGCGCAGCAGGATCTCTACGCGGTGCAGCAGACCTTGATTGCGGCGCGGACGCAGCGGCTCGCCAGTCTCGTGACGCTGTATCAGGCGTTGGGCGGCGGGTGGATCGAGCGGACGGGGGATGTGCCGCGGGAGGTGGGGGCGGGCTAGCGCTTCGCCTCAAGTCGCGCTTCGCCCCATTGGAACACCCCAGACGATCGAACTTCGGCGTCTGGGGTGTTGTTCATTTCGTCAGCAAAAAAAACGCCGCGGCTCCCACCGCGGCGCACAACGCAAACACCCAGCAAGCACAGCCCAAACTCCTCAATGCGCATCGCCCGCATGCGCCGCGCCTTCGAACTCGTGCGCGGCTTCGTGCGCTTCGCGGCGCGCCTGGCGTTCCTTGCGCACGCCGTTGAACACGATGTTCAGCACCACCGCCGTCACCGAAGCCAGCAAAATCCCGCTATGCAGAATCGGTTCGAGCGCGTGCGGCAGTTGCGTGAAGAACTTCGGCGCGACGACCGGCACCATCCCCATGCCGACGCTCACCGCGACGATGAACAGGTTGTGCTGGTTCTTCGAAAAGTCCACGCGCGAAAGCGTCTTGATGCCGTTCGCCGCCACCATGCCGAACATCACGATGCCCGCGCCGCCGAGCACGAACGGCGGCACCGAAGCCACGACCTGCGCCATCTTCGGAAAGAGGCCAAGCGCCACGAGAATCACGCCGCCCGTCGCGCAGACGAAACGGCTCTTCACGCCCGTCACGCCGATCAGACCGACATTCTGCGAAAACGAGGTGTGCGGAAACGAGTTGAAGATGCCGCCGATCAACGTGCCGAGCCCATCGACACGCAAGCCGCGCACGAGCGCCTTCTGATCGACGGGACGCTCGACCAGATCGCCGACCGCGAGGAACATGCCGGTCGATTCGATGAACGTCACGAACATGACGATGACCATCGTCGCCACGGAAAGCGCGTCGAAATGCGGCATGCCGAAGTGAAACGGCAGCACGATGCCGACCCACGGTGCGTGCGCGACGCCTTCCATATTCACGCGGCCGAGCATCGCGGCAATGCCGAAGCCCACGACGATGCCGAGCAGCACTGAAATATTCGCGATGAAGCCGCGCGCGAACTTGTTGATGAGCAGAATCAGCGAAAGCACGACGAGCGAGAGCAGCAGATACACCGGATTGCCGTAGTCGGGATTGCCGATGCCGCCCGCCGCCCAGTTGATGCCCACGCCCATCAGCGAAAGCCCGATCACCGCGATCACGGTGCCGACCACGACCGGCGGGAAGAAGCGCAAGAGCTTGCCGATCATCGGCGCGAGCACGATGCCGATCACGCCCGCCGCGATCGTCGCGCCGAACACGTCGAGAATGCCGAGCGAGGGATTCGTGCCGATCGCGACCATCGGGCCGACGGCGGCGAAGGTGCAGCCCATGATGACGGGCAGGCGAATGCCGAAGATCCACAAACCGAGCGTCTGGATCAAGGTGGCGATGCCGCACGAAAACAGATCCGCGCTGATGAGGAACGCGATCTGGTCTTTCGGCAGGTTCATCGCGGCGCCGAGGATCAGCGGCACCGCGACGGCGCCCGCGTACATCACGAGAACGTGCTGAATGCCGAGTGTCAGCAACTGGCCGGTCGGCAACCGCTCGTCGACGGGATGCACCCTGGAATCTGTCGAACCCAACGCCATGTCTCTCTCCTTGTTTGCCAATCCGTTTGAATGGCCTCCAAGTTACGGGCATAAAAAAGCACGAACAAGACCGCACGGCGCTATACGTCGCGTTCGCGGGGCGATATGGGTTTCGCGCGCCACCGGTGGCGCAAACGTGCGCAAGCCCTTGCCACAAGGCGTTCGACGCATGCGCAAGGAATTTCGTCGCGTGACGGAAGGTCGCAATCTTCGGACGCTCGTTATGATGTGCATCACGCCGCGCGTATAGTCCATTTTTCGCCTTCCTCGCGCGATGGCGGGGTAAACCCGCGATTTACGCGTTTTCCCTAACGTCTTTTCAGACTCGACATCCCATGCGTTTTTTAGGCATCGATCTCGGTACGGGCTCTCTCAAACTCGCCATCGTCGACGAAGACGGGCGCGAAATCGCGTTCGCCAATGCGGCGTACGCGGTCACGAGCGCGCATCCCGGCTGGGCCGAAACCACCGTCGATGCGTGGTACTCGGCGCTCGTCGATGCCGCTTCGCGTCTGCCCGCGAACGAGCGCGACGCGGTGAGTGCAATCGGTTTCTCCGGACAGATGCACGGCGTCGTGCCGACCGCCGCCGATGGCCGCGCATTGCGCGCCGCGATGCTCTGGCCCGACACGCGCGCCCGCGATCTGCTCGACGCGTGGGGCCCGCCGCAGCCCAATCCGGTCGCGCCCGGCATGGCGGGGCCGTTGCTGCGCTGGCTCGCGCAAAACGAACCGCAGGTCGCGGCCGAAACCCGCTGGGCCTTGCAGCCGAAAGACTGGCTGCGCGCGAAGCTCGGCGGCGGTGCGCCCGCGAGCTTCGTCACCGATGCGTCCGATGCCTGTGCCACCGCGCTCGCGACGCCATCCGGCGCGTGGGACGACGCGCTCATCGGGCGGCTCGGCTTGCCGCGCGCATGGTTCGCGCCGCTTGCGGCATCGCATGAACGCGGCGGCGCGTTGTCGAAGGAAGCGGCTTCGGAACTGGGCTTGCGCGCGGGCATTCCGATGGCCGTCGGCGCGGGCGATACGCCGTGCGCCGCGCTCGGCAGCGGTCTGTCGTCCGATGGCGATGCGCTGCTCACCACCGGCACCGGCGGGCAGATCGTCGTCCTGTGCGCCGACGCGCCGGCGCCCGTGCACGGCCTGCATACCTATCGCGCGGCGACGCCCGCGTGGTATCGCATGGCGGCGATGCAGAACGTCGGCGTGGCGCTGGAGGCGGTGCGCGGCTGGCTCGGCTATGCGTCCTGGCACGACACGTATGACGACGCGTTCGGCGCGAACGCCAGCGCATCGGTGAGCTTCCTGCCGTACCTGAGCGGCGAGCGTTCGCCGTGGATGAACCCGGACGCGCGAGGCGGCTGGCTCGGCCTCGGTCTCGACGACACGCGCGGCACCTTGATGCGCGCCGCGTTCGAAGGCGTGGCATTCGCATTGCGTGCGGGACTGGACGCCATCCGCGAGAACGGCACGCCGCTCGACGCGATGCGGCTTGCGGGCGGCGGCTCGGTCGATCCGCGCTGGCGGCAACTGCTTGCGGATGCGCTGCGCGTCGAGCTGCACGCCGTCGATTGCCCGAACGCCGCGACGCGCGGCGCGGCGATGCTCGGCGGCATCGTGGCGGGGCACTGGCGCGTCGACGATCTCGGTTCGCTCGCGCCTGGCGCCACGCTCGCCGCGACGCCGCGCGCGGATGCATCCCTCGACGAACGGTTCGCGCGTTTCATCGGTCTGTACAAGCGTGCCGAAGACTGGTTCGCGCCGAATCGCAAGTCCGCTTAAACTTGGGGCGCTCTGCGGTAGCGCGTCGTCCCCGCTCATGAAGCGCGGCTTCATATGGGCGCTCACGACGCCCGCTTCATCACGATCACATCGAAATCTGCCATGGCCGCATCCACACCGTCGCATCCTGATTTCCGTTCGCGCGCGTTCCTGCTCGATCACGCATTGCGCACGATGACCTTCTATCACCCGCACTGCATGGACCCGGCGGGCGGCTTCTATCACTTCTACAAGAACGACGGCACGGTCTATGACCGCACGTCGCGGCATCTCGTGTCGAGCACGCGCTTCGTCTTCAACTACGCGATGGCGTACAAGCATTTCGGGCTCGACGAATATCGCGGCGGCGTGGCGCATGGCATCGAATATCTGCGCGCGTTTCATCGCAATCCGCAGACGGGCGGCTATGCGTGGACGCTGAACGGCCGCGACGTCACCGATGCCATCAATCATTGCTACGGCCTCGCGTTCGTCGTGCTCGCCTATGCGAAAGCCGTCGAAGCCGGTTTCGACGAAGCGCGCGCGTATCTCGACGAAACCTGGAACGTGATGGAATCGCGCTTCTGGGACGCGCAGCATGGTCTTTATAAGGACGAAGCGAGCGCGGACTGGCGCGTGTCGGACTATCGCGGCCAGAACGCGAACATGCATGCCTGCGAGGCGCTGCTCGCCGCATTCGAGGCGACGGGCGAGGCGCGCTATCTCGATCGCGCGGCCCTGCTCGCGGACAACATGGTGAACCGTCAGGCGTCGCTCGCGGGCGGGCTCGTCTGGGAGCACTACAAGCCGGACTGGTCGATCGACTGGGACTACAACAAGGGCGATCGCAGCAATATTTTCAGGCCGTGGGGCTTTCAGCCGGGCCATCAGACCGAATGGGCGAAGCTGCTGCTGATTCTCGACCGTCACCGGCCCGCGCCGTGGCATGCAACGCGCGCGCGGGAGTTGTTCGATCGCGCGCTGGCGCTTTCATGGGACCACGAGCACGGTGGCATGGTGTACGGCTTCGATCCCGACGGCAAGTTCTACGACGAGGACAAGTACTTTTGGGTGCAGGCGGAATCGCTCGCGGCGGCGGCCTTGCTCGCGGATCGCGCGCAACGCGATGGCGACGCCGCGCTTGCCGCGCGCTACTGGAGCGATTACGACCGCTTGTGGGCCTATAGCTGGGCGCATTTCGTCGATCACAAGTGGGGCGCGTGGTATCGCATCCTCACGCGCGACAACCGCCAGTACAGCGACGAGAAAAGCCCGGCCGGAAAGACCGACTATCACACGATGGGCGCATGCTACGAAGTCCTGAACGTCGTGCGCTGAAGACATTCATAACCTGGGAGTCGAACGATGAAGACGAAAGCAGCAATCGCATGGAAGGCGGGCGCGCCGCTCACGATCGAGGAAGTCGATCTCGAGGGCCCGCGCGCGGGTGAAGTGCTGATCGAGGTGAAAGCAACGGGCATCTGCCATACCGACTACTACACGCTGTCGGGCGCCGATCCCGAAGGCATTTTCCCGGCGATTCTCGGGCACGAAGGCGCGGGCGTGATCGTGGACGTGGGCCCGGGCGTCGGCACGCTGAAGAAGGGCGATCACGTCATTCCGCTCTACACGCCGGAATGCCGGCAATGCAAGTTCTGTCTGTCGCGCAAGACGAATCTCTGTCAGGCGATTCGCGCGACGCAGGGCAAAGGCCTGATGCCCGATGCGACCTCGCGCTTTTCGCTCGACGGCAAGCCGCTCTTTCACTACATGGGGACCTCGACGTTTTCGAACTACATCGTCGTGCCCGAGATCGCCGTGGCGAAAGTGCGCGAAGACGCGCCGTTCGACAAGATCTGCTACATCGGTTGCGGCGTGACCACGGGCGTCGGCGCGGTCGTGTATTCGGCGAAGGTGGAGGCGGGCGCGAATGTCGTCGTGTTCGGTCTTGGCGGCATCGGCCTGAACGTGATTCAGGGCGCGAAGATGGTCGGCGCGGACAAGATCATCGGCGTCGATATCAATCCGGGGCGCGTCGAGCTCGCGAAGAAGTTCGGCATGACGCACTTCATCAACCCGAAGGACGTGGAGAACGTCGTCGATCACATCGTGCAGCTCACCGATGGCGGCGCCGATTATTCGTTCGAATGCGTCGGCAACGTGAAGCTCATGCGTCAGGCGCTCGAATGCACGCACAAGGGCTGGGGCCAGTCGTTCATCATCGGCGTGGCGGCGGCGGGCGAAGAGATTAGCACGCGTCCGTTTCAGCTCGTCACGGGCCGCGAATGGAAGGGCTCGGCATTCGGCGGCGCGCGCGGCCGGACCGACGTGCCGAAGATCGTCGACTGGTACATGGAAGGGAAGATCAACATCGACGATCTGATCACGCATCATCTCAAGCTGGAGCAGATCAACGACGGCTTCGACCTCATGAAGAAGGGCGAGTCGATCCGTTCCGTCGTCATCTATTGATCGAGGAGAAGTCGATGCTGGAACTGGTGGAAGAACATCGTTGTTTCGATGGCGTGCAGCGCATCTATCGTCACGATTCGAAGACGATCGGCCTGCCGATGCGGTTCTCGGTTTTCCTGCCTGCGGGCGCGGCTTCGGGCAAGGTGCCGGCGCTGTTTTATCTCGCCGGCCTCACATGCACGGAAGAGACGTTCCCGATCAAGGCGGGCGCGCAGCGTTACGCGGCGGAGCATGGCATCGCGCTGATCGCGCCGGACACGAGCCCGCGCGGCGCGGAGATTCCCGGCGAGAAGGATGCGTGGGATTTCGGCGTCGGCGCGGGGTTTTATGTCGATGCGACGCGTGAGCCGTGGGCGGGGCGTTATCGGATGTATTCGTACGTGACGCAGGAGTTGCGGGAAGTCGTGTTGGCGGAGTTGCCGGTGCGTGGGGACCGGCTTGGCATCTTCGGGCATTCGATGGGCGGGCACGGGGCGCTCGTGCTTGCGTTGCGCAATCCGGATGTGTATTGCAGCGTGTCGGCGTTTGCGCCGATCGCGGCGCCTTCGAAGTGTCCCTGGGGGGTGAAGGCTTTTACCGGCTATCTCGGTGATGATCGTGCGGCGTGGGCGCAGTACGATGCCAGCGAGTTGATTTCCGGCGATGCTGCGTCACGGTTCGAAGGGGGGATTCTGATCGATCAGGGATTGGCGGATCAGTTTCTTGCCGAGCAGCTGCATCCTGAGGTGCTGGAGCGGAATGCGCAGGCGGCGGGGCATGATCGGGTGGTCGTGCGGCGGCACGAAGGCTACGATCATGGGTATTTCTTTATTTCGACTTTTGTCGGGGAGCATGTGACGCATCATGCGCGGGTTTTGTGTCGGTGAGTTTTTTTTGTCGTGAAGCTTGTATTCGTGTCGGTCTATTGGCTCTGCCCCTCCCCGGGGCGGGGGTAACTTTCTTTGCTGCTGCAAAGAAAGTCACCAAAGAAAGCAGCTTTTCAGGCCCGCGGTCACACGCAGTTTGGCCACTCTTCTCCTTCAAAGCGGCACTCGCCTAAGTGTCGCCCTCGAAGGACCCATCGGGCTTGGATCGCGCACGGTCTGTCGCATCGCGCCGTTCAACAAACGGGTACAGCCATTCCAAGCTCCAGCCCGCTTCGCGGCCGATGGGTAAATCGGGTTTGCGTGCACGCTCGTCTTCCGTTGGTTTCCCTCGCAAACCCAGCGGCAGCGCGTAGCGCTGTGCCGGTGCTATTTTGTGCTGCACCAGTGCGCTCGAAGTTATGGTTTGTCAGACCGTGCGCGATCCAAGCCCGGTTGGTCCTGTGAGGGCACTCTTTAGGCGAGGGCCGTTCCCCGAGGAGAAAAGTGGCCAACGTGCGTGTGACCGCGGGCGGTGACAAAGCTGCTTTCTTTGGTGACTTTCTTTGCAGCAGCAAAGAAAGTTACCCCCGCCCCGGGGAGGGGCAGTGC
>NZ_FCNY02000036.1 GCF_001544575.2 Caballeronia cordobensis | reverse complement strand
TTGTGAGGGCACTCTTTAGGCGAGGGCCGTTCCCGGAGGAGAAAAATGGCCAACGTGCGTGTGACCGCGGGCGGTGACAAAGCTGCTTTCTTTGGTGACTTTCTTTGCAGCAGCAAAGAAAGTTACCCCCGCCCCGGGGAGGGGCAGTGCTAATAGACCGACACGAAATCAGGATTCAAAGACACAAAACAAAAGCAAAAAACACAGTAACCCTAACCATCAAAGAGAACACCATGAACTACGAAGTAATAGTAACCTGCGCAGTAACCGGCGCCGGCGACACCACCGGCAAACACCCCGCAGTCCCCGTAACCCCGAAACAAATAGCCGAAGCAGCAATAGAAGCGGCCCGAGCGGGCGCAACCGTCGCCCACTGCCACGTCCGCGATCCCAAGACAGGCAGAGGCAGCCGCGACCCCGCGCTCTACCGAGAAGTGGTAGACCGCATCCGCTCATCCGACACGGACGTGATCATCAACCTCACCGCAGGCATGGGCGGCGACCTGGAAATCGGTCCGGGCGAAGACCCGATGCGCTTCGGCAAAGGCACCGATCTCGTCGGCGGCCTGACGCGCCTCGCACACGTCGAAGAACTGCTGCCCGAAATCTGCACGCTCGACTGCGGCACGCTCAACTTCGGCGATGGCGACTACATCTACGTCTCCACGCCCGCGCAGTTGAGAGCCGGCGCGAAACGCATCCAGGAACTCGGGGTAAAGCCCGAACTGGAAATCTTCGACACGGGCCATTTGTGGTTCGCGAATCAACTGCTTAAAGAAGGCCTGCTCGATAACCCGCCGCTCTTTCAGCTCTGCATGGGCATTCCGTGGGGCGCGCCGCCCGACACCGGCACGATGAAAGCCATGGTCGACAACCTGCCGCCGGGCGCGCACTGGGCCGGCTTCGGCATCGGCCGCATGCAAATGCCGATGGTCGCGCAAGCGATGCTGCTCGGCGGCCACGTGCGCGTCGGCCTCGAAGACAACCTGTGGCTCGACCGCGGCGTGCACGCGACCAACGGCGCGCTCGTGCAGCGCGCGGTCGAAATCATCGAACGTCTCGGCGCACGCGCACTCACGCCCGCCGAAGGACGCAAGAAGCTCGGCCTGCCGCCGCGCGGCGAACGCCGCCTCGAAAAACGCACGCTCGAACAATTCGCCTGAACTCGAAAGGACATCACGACATGCAAGTCAAGCAATTCGCCGCGCTCGGCGCGGGTGTGATCGGCAGCGGCTGGGTGGCGCGCGCGCTCGGCGCAGGTCTCGACGTCACGGCGTGGGACCCCGCGCCCAACGCTGGCGCGCAACTGCGCGCGAACGTCGCGAATGCGTGGCCCGCGCTCGAACGCGTCGGCCTCGCGAAAGGCGCATCGCAGGACCGACTGCGGATCGTCGCGACCGTCGAGGAATGCGTCGAGCATGCCGATTTCATCCAGGAAAGCGCGCCCGAACGCGAGGAACTGAAGCTCGCGCTGCACGAGCGCGTGAGCCGCGCGGCCAAGCCGGATGCGATCATCGCATCGTCGACGTCGGGCCTTCTGCCGACCGATTTCTACGCGCGCGCCGTGAATCCGCAACGCTGCGTCGTCGGGCATCCGTTCAATCCGGTGTATCTGCTGCCGCTCGTCGAAGTGCTCGGCGGCGAACAGACCTCGGCAGAGGCGATCGATTCCGCGATCGGTTTCTATGCGTCCATCGGCATGCGGCCGTTGCGCGTCAGAAAGGAAGTGCCGGGCTTCATCGCCGACCGTCTGCTCGAAGCGCTGTGGCGCGAGGCGCTGCATCTCGTGAACGACGGCGTCGCCACGACCGGCGAAATCGACGACGCCATTCGCTACGGCGCGGGCATCCGCTGGTCGTTCATGGGCAGCTTCCTTACCTATACCCTGGCGGGCGGCGAGGCCGGCATGCGACACTTCATGCAGCAGTTCGGCCCCGCGCTCGAATTGCCGTGGACCCGGCTCGCCGCGCCAACGCTCACCGACGCGCTCATCGACCGCGTGGTGGACGGCACGTCGAAGCAGACCGACGGGCGCGGCATCAAGGAACTGGAGCGTTATCGCGACGACTGCATCGCGAGCGTGATTGAAGCGATCGCGCAAGCGAAGGCGCGCCACGGCATCGAAGACTGAGGACACGACGATGATCTATCGCGACACGGTCAAACCCGAATGGGTCGACTACAACGGCCACTTGCGCGACGCGTTCTACATGCTGATCTACAGCCTCGCGACCGATGCGTTCATGGACCGCATCGGTCTCGACGACGCCGGCCGCCGCGCGCGAGCACGCACGCTCTACACGCTCGAAGCGCACATCGGCTATCTGCGCGAGATCAAGGAGGGCGCGGCCGTGCGCGTCGAGGTGCGTGTGATCGCGCACGACAAAAAGCGCGTGCATCTCTACATGGAGATGTTCGAGGGCGATGAGGGCAATGAGGGCGAGCCGGTCTCGGCATGCGAGCAGATGATGCTGCACATCGATTCGAGCGGCGCGCCGAAGTCCGCATCGTTCGATGAAGACATCGCCGCGCGCATCGCCGCCGAGCCGCGCGTCGCCGCGAAAGACGCGCGTTACGCGGGCCGCGTGATCGGCTTGCCGGCGCGCGCTTCGACGGCCGCGCCGGCCTGAACGCGCCAGGTCCGCAGCAAGAGCGCGTTGGTCACGACGCTCACGCTCGAAAACGCCATCGCCGCGCCCGCGAACATCGGATCGAGCATGCCGAACGCCGCGAGCGGAATGCCGATCAGGTTGTAGACGAACGCCCAGAAAAGATTCTGCTGAATCTTGCGATACGTGCGCCGCGAAATGTCGATCGCGTCCGCGACGAGCGCCGGGTCGCCGCGCATCAGCGTGATGCCGGCCGCTTCGATCGCCACGTCCGTGCCGCTCGCCATCGCGATGCCGATATCAGCGGCGGCGAGCGCGGGCGCGTCGTTGATGCCGTCGCCGGCCATCGCCACGACGCCCCTGTTTTTCAGGCTGGCGACGACGCGCGCCTTGTCGTCGGGCAGCGTTTGCGCGAACACCAGTTCCGGCGCGATGCCGAGCGCGCGCGCGACGGCCTGCGCGCTGCCCGCGTTGTCGCCGGTGACGAGCGCGCTCGCCACGCCCATGCCCGCAAGCCGTTCGATGGCGGCGCGCGCGGTGGGCTTGACGGTATCGCCGAAGGCAAAAAGCGCGAGCACGCCGGCGTCGAGATCGATCAGCCAGGAAATCGTGTTGCCTTGCGTTTCGAGTTCGTGCGCGCGGGCGGCGAGCGTCGGTGGCACGTCGAAGTGCAATTCCGCGAGCCAGCGCGCGCTGCCGATCGCGATGCGCCGTTCCCCGACCTTCGCCTCCACGCCGCGCCCGGCGACCGCGCGCGCCGCGCTCGCATCGAGCCGCGCGACATCGCTTGCCGCCGAGACGACGGCCTTCGCCAGCGGATGCTCGCTCATGCGCTGCACGGCGGCGGCGAGCGCGAGCGCTGCATCGCGATCCTGACCCGGCGCGGCCTCGAACGCGACGAGACTCGGGCGGCCGGCGGTCAGCGTACCGGTTTTGTCGAACGCGACGATCTTGATGGCGTGCGCCTGCTCCAGCGCCTGCGCGTCCTTGATCAGAATGCCCTGGCGCGCCGCGACGCCGGTGCCCGCCATGATCGCGGTCGGCGTCGCGAGCCCGAGCGCGCAGGGGCACGCGATCACGAGCACCGCGACCGCGTTCAGAAGCGCGCTTTCGGCATCCGCGCCGTGCAGCAGCCAGCCGCCGAGCGTGACGAGCGCGATCGCCAGAATCGCCGGCACGAACACCGCCGACACGCGATCGACGAGCCGCTGGATCGGCGCTTTTTCCGCCTGCGCCGATTCGACCAGCCGGATGATGCGCGCGAGCGTCGTTTCCGCGCCGATCGCCGTGGTTTCGATCGCGATCACGCCTTCGCCGTTGATCGAGCCGCCGGTCGTGCGCGCGCCCGGCTCTTTCGCGACGGGCAGGCTTTCGCCGGTGATCAGCGATTCGTCGATATGCGTGCGGCCCTCGCGCACGATGCCATCGACCGGCACGCGCTCGCCCGGCCGCACGATGGCGATATCGCCGATGCGCACGTCCGCGAGCGCGACTTCGCGTTCGCGCGCCGGGTCGTCGCGGTCGCGCACGCGCGCCTTGTCCGGACGCAGCGCGTTGAGCGCGCGGATCGCGTCGGTGGTCTGCCGCTTCGCGCGCGCTTCGAGCCATTTGCCAAAGCGCACGAGCGTGATGACGACCGCCGACGCCTCGAAGAACAGATGCTCCGTCATGCCGCCGTGCGCGGCCATCTGCCAGACGGACAAGCCCCACGCCGCCGACGTGCCCAGCGCGACAAGCAGATCCATGTTGCCCGCGAACGCCCGCACCGCGCGCCAGCCGCCGACATAAAAGCGCGCGCCGAAGCCGAACTGCACGACGCTCGCGAGCGCGAGCTGGAGCCACGGATTCAGCGCGAGGCCGAACATCGGCGCGAGCAGCGGCAGGGTGACGAGCGCGCAGACGACAACGGCGATCAGCTCGCGGTCGAACGTCTGCGGTTCCACGGAAACAGGCGCTTCGGGCAGGATCGGCGCGGCTTCGTAGCCCGCTTTGGCGACGGCGGCGACGAGCTGATCGTCGGTGACGGCGGCGCTCACGTGCACGGTCGCCTTTTCGGTCGCGAGGTTGACCGCGACGCTTTCGACGCCCGGCACGCGCTTGAGCACTTTCTCGACGCGCGCGACGCACGACGCGCACGTCATGCCGCTGACGGCGAACTCGGCAGTTCTGGGATTTTCGGACGATGTGGCTGTGGACATGGTGAAACGCTCCGGTCTGGCTGGGAACGCGCGAAATGGAAAGTGCGCGAATCCCTCACGAGACCAGTATCGACCTTCCAATGATTGGAAGGTCAAGGGCGGCGTGCATCGTGTCGTGCGATGTCGAAATTCAGTCGCGCGGCGCGCCGTTCATGGCGCCGGCCATTGCGTCGGCGAGGGCGTCGGCCGCGTCGCCGCCGCGCTCGCGCAGGCCTTTCACGGCCCCGGCGCGATCGGCGTCCGCCTTGTTCTGCGAGAGCTTCGCCTTGCCGACGAGCCGCGTCACCTCGATTTCGATGCCGACGATCGCGCTCAACATCTGATCGATGTAATCGCGCGGCGCGTCGCCCATTTTCCACGGCGCGGGCTCTCCCGCTTCCATCTTGCGCGTGAGCCGCGCGACGACGCCACGCACGTACGCTTCGTCGTCGCGAATCACGATGCGGCCATGCGCATGCACGACGAGATAGTTCCAGGTCGGCACCTGACGATGCGCCTCCTGCTTGCTCGGATAGAAATTCGGCGAAATGTAGCCGTGCTCGCCCTGGAAGATCACGAGCACCTCGTCGCCGCGCGCGACTTCGCGCCACACGGGATTCGCCCGCGCGACGTGCGCCCGCAGCGTGCCCTGCGCGCCCGCGGCGGCATCGAACTCGAAAGGCACATGGTTTGCGTCGAGCCCGGCGGGGCCGTGCGTGACGAGCGCGCCGAACGGGTGCGCGGCGATCAGCGCGTGGAGCACTTCCGCGCGGTTTTCTTCGAAATGGGCGGGCAAATACATCGGGCAGACTCGGCGGGGAAATGTTCTGGAATGACAATCGAACACCGATGGTACGCGAGAAGCGCGGGTGGCGCGTCATGCGTGCTTTCGGCGGGCGTTTGGTGCATGCTTCGAAACGCTCCGCTGTTTTATTCGCATCGGTACGTCAATTGCCTTGCCTTTTTCTTGCCTATAGGCAGCGGATAAGTTAAAACCCGAGTTTCGAAAGAGCGCTCGTGGCGCGCCGCGCGGGGCTGGACGCGGCGATCGACGGCAGGCGGGCGCGTCCCCGAAAAAATCGCGAGCCAAGTCGCCCGCGAACTCAAATCGATAGAAGAACCGGATTTCCATTCGAATGAAGAACAACCGACGCTGGACGTTTCCGCATCACGCCGCCCTCTGGATGAGCGTGAGCCTCGCCGGAATCGCGGTCCTCTCCGGCTGTGCGACCAAAGCGCCCGAGCTGAAACCGGCCAGCGCCGGCTGGGTGAAAAACCAGGTCGCGGATGCCTACACGTTCGGCTTTCCGCTCGTCGCCACCGATATCGCGCGCGAGCGGGCGAGCGGCGGGCAGTCCGGCCAGGCGCCGCTCAACACGTTCCGCCACGCGAGCGCGCTGCCGCCGGCCGGCGCGAGCGGCTCGCCGAGCGTCGATACGCTCGATTCCACCGCGTGGCTCGATGTATCGGCTGATCCCGTCGTCGTGTCCTTGCCCGCCGCGCCGCGCGGCCGCTATCTCGACGCGCGCGCGTTCGATGCCTGGACCAACGCGCTCTATTCCAGCGCCGACACGACGCCGTATCCGAAGATGCAACTGATCGCGTTCGTGCCCGCGGGCTGGACCGGCACGCTGCCGCCGAATGCGACGCGCGTGGAGACGCGCACGCGCTACGTATGGCTCTCGGTGCGCGTGCGCGTGAACGGCCCACGCGACGTGCGCGAGGCGCGCAAGCTGCAGACCGCGATGCGCATCGACACGCTCACGCCCGCGAAGGGTTCCGTGTCCGACCCGACACCGGCTGTCGCCGGCGCGTGGCCCCCGAGCGGCGCGAAGCAGCCCGCGGTGCCGCCGCTGTCCGGCGCGCTCGCGGCGGCCACGCCGGGCGCGCAGGCCGAGGCGCTCGATGCGAACGCGTTCTTCGCGCGCCTCGCCCGCTCGCTTGACGACAATCCCGCCGCCACCGACGACGCCCACGCGATGAGCCAGCTCGCCGATCTCGGCGTGAAGCCGGGCGAGCCGGTGCAATTCCGGAAGACCGACGCGCCGCTGCTCGCATCCGGCCTCACCGATGCGCACGAGCGGCTCGCCACGACGCCGCCGAACGCGATCACGAAGAACGGCTGGACCTGGTTCGGCGATGGCGTCGGCGTCTACGGCACGGACTACACGCTGCGCGCCTATCTCGCGCGCCGGCAGGTCGCGACGAGCACGAAGGAAGGCGAGGTGAAGCCTGTCGCGCGCGTGGACGACGAAGGCCACGCGCTCAACGGCGCGAACCAGTACACGCTGCATTTCGCGCCCGACCAGCTTCCGCCGGTGCGCGGCTTCTGGACCATCACCGCCTACACGAAGGACGGCGCGCTCACGGACGCGTCGAAGCTGCCGCGCCTGTCGATCTCGGATCGAGATCGCTTCAGGAAGAATCGCGATGGTTCCATCGACGTGATCGTGTCGGCGAAACCGCCGGGACGCGCGCGCGATGCCAACTGGCTGCCCGCGCCCGAAGGCGAATTCCAGATCGCGATGCGTCTCTACGCACCCAAGCCGCAGGCGAGCGATGGTTCGTGGGCGCCGCCGCCCGTCGAGCGCCAGTAAAGCGATCGAAAGACCGCGATAGAAAGATACGAAGGCCGCGATTTTTTCGCGGCCTTCGTGCTTTTCATGCACCGTTCGGCCAACGTTTGCGCGTCGCATCGTCGTATACTCGAAGCTCATCTTTCCCGGGACGGCGAAGCTCGGGCGGCGCTCATACGGGCGGCTCGTCGCCACGCATCGAATGTCAAGCATCAGCAGGTCTTCTCTCGCCTCCGCCGGTCAAACACTGCGCGGCGTCGTGCACGCGCGCCGCACGCGGCGCATCTTCATCGGCTTGCTGATTGCGATATTGGTCATCGGCGCGCTCGGCTTCTTCGTCGCGCCGCCGGTTATCCGCCATATCGCCGAGCAACAGCTTGCGAAGCTGCTGGACCGGCCCGTGTCGATCCGGCGCATTTCGCTCAATCCCTATACGCTCGATGCCGAAGCCGATGGCGTGCATATCGGCGAGTCGCCCGCGAATCTCGCGAGCGCGCCGGGCAGTGCGGCCGATTTCATCGATGTGTCGCGGCTCGTCGTGCGCACCTCGTGGGCGTCCGTCTTCAGGCTCGCGCCGGTCGTCAACGAACTGAAGATCGATTCGCCGCGCATCAACATCGTGCGCTTCGATGGCGAGCGTTTCAATTTCTCCGATCTCATCGCGAAGTTCGCGAAACCGTCGCCCGCGCCGTCGGAAAAGCCCGCGCGTTTCTCGGTATCGAACATTCGGCTCGAGAACGGCCAGATCACGTTCGATGACAGGCTTCTGAAGGCGAAGCACGTGATCGACCGCTTCGCGCTCGGCATTCCGTTCATCGCAACGCTGCCTTCCGCCACCGATATCTTCGTGACGCCATTGTTACAGGCGCGCATCGACGGCTCGCCGCTCGTCGTGAAGGGGCGCACGAAGCCGTTCTCGGCGTCGCGCGAGTCGGAAGTCGCGCTGTCGCTCGACGGGCTCGACGTGCCGAAGATCGCGTCCTATGCGCCGGCCTCGGTGCCCGTCGCGGTGAAGAGCGGCAAGCTCTCGACGGATCTCAACGTGAGCTTCGCCATTGCCGGCGATACGCCGACGATCCGCATCACGGGCGAAGCCGATCTCGCCGATCTCGCCGTCACCGACAAGGCGGACGCGCCGCTCGTCGCCGCGCGCGCGCTGCACGTGAAGATTGCCGACGCACAGCCGTTGCGCGATATCTGGCATCTCGACGAAGTCACGCTCGCGGGTCCGAACGTGCGCCTCGTGCGCGATTCGGCCGGCGTGCTGAACGTGCAGAAGCTGGCCGGTCCCGAGCCGAAAGCCCAGGAAGCGAAGCCTGCCGCGAAAGAGACGCCGCCCCTGGACCTCGCGATCCGCCATCTCGCGATCAGCGACGGCACGATCGGGCTCGACGATCAATTGCTCAAGTCGCGCGTGCAGGGCGCGCTGACCGGATTCGCCGTGACGCTCGACGGCTTCTCGACGCTGTCGAAGACGCCCGCGCGCTACACACTGAAAACGGCGTTCGACAAAGGCGGCGCGCTCGATGCATCGGGCAACGTGACGCTCGCCGCGAAAACCGCCGATGTGAAACTCGCGCTCGATGCGCTCGCGCTGCCGCCGCTGCAACCGTATCTCGCGAACGTGATGGCCGCGCGCGTGACGAGCGGCACGCTGGGCGCGAAGCTGCCCGTGTCCGTCGACTGGAGCAAGGCCGATGGCGGCGTGCAGGTCGGCGCGGGCGATGTGACGCTCGACGCGCTGACGCTCGTGCCGAATTCGGGCGGCGGCGCGCCGGTCAAGCTGGCGTCGGCGGCGGCGAAGATCGGCAAGGTCGATGTCTCCGCGCGCCAGGCGGCGCTCGACAGCGTGCAACTGCGCGGGCTCGCGCTCGACGCGACGCGCCGCAAGGACGGCAGCATCGATCTCGCCGCGCTCGCGGGGCCGCACGAGGCCGCGCCCGAGCAGACCGCGGCGCACAAGATCCAGAAGGCGCAGGCAGCGGGGCCGGCGTGGCGTTACCGGATCGGCCAGATTTCGCTCGATGGCGCATCGGCCAATATCACCGACGAAACGCCGGCGCGGCCCGTCAAGCTGCGCGTCGCGCCGCTTTCGGTGAACGTGAAGCAATTCAGCGACGACCTGACCAAGCCGCTCGCCGTGGACGGCACGCTTACGCTCAACGGCAAGGGCGCGCTCGCGATCGGCGGCAATGTCACGGTGACGCCGCTCAGGCTCGCGTTGCACGTGAAGGGCGATCAGGTCGATGCCTCCGCGTTCGAGCCGTATTTCGGCGACAAGCTCAACGTCGATGTGCAGAGCGCATATGTGAACGCGAACGGCGACGTCGCGATGTCGGGCAGCGGCAAGACGCTCGCGGCCACCTACAAGGGCGACGTCTCGCTCACCGACGTGCGCATGATCGACAAGCTCACCAACGACCGCTTCGCGGGCTGGAAGCTGCTCGGCCTCACCAATGTGAAGGTGAACTACGGCGAGCGCGGCACCGATGTCGATGCGGCGCGCGTGACCTTCGCGAACTTCTACGGCCGCGTGCTGCTCGATTCGCAGGGCAGGCTGAATCTGAAGGGCGTGGTCGCGGACGAGGGCGGCACGACGCAGCCGGTCACGAAGGAAAAGACGAAAGCCGCGGCGCCCGCGCCCGCTTCCGCGCCGGCGCAGACCGCGGAGAAGTCGGGGCCGCCGCTCAACATGCGTTTCGGGCAGCTCGTCCTGCAAAACGGCCGCGTGAGCTACACCGACAACTTCATCAAGCCGAACTACACGGCCAATCTCGTCGCGATCAACGGCACGATCGGCGCGTTCGGCACGCATTCGACCACGCCCGCGCCCGTGGATGTCACCGCGAAACTGGCGGCGAACGGCCCGGTGTCGATCAAGGGGCAGGTCAATCCGCTGATCGACAAGCCCGCGCTCGATCTCACCGCGAGTGCGCACGGCGTCGAGCTGACGAACCTCACGCCGTATTCGTCGAAATACGCGGGCTATCCGATTACTAAGGGCAAGCTCAACGTCGATCTTCACTACATGCTCGCGGACAACAAGCTCACGGCGAACAATCACCTGTTCATCGATCAGTTGACGTTCGGCGATCGCGTCGACAATCCGACGGCGACGAAGCTCCCGGTGCGGCTCGCGGTGTCGCTGCTGAAGAACTCGCGCGGCGAAATCGACGTGAACATTCCGATTTCCGGCTCGCTCGACAATCCGGAATTTTCGATCGGCGGGCTCGTGTGGCAGGCTATCGTGAACCTCGTGCAGAAGGCGGTGACTGCCCCGTTCACGCTGCTCGCGCATGCGTTCGGCGGCGGCGGCGAGGATTTGAACTACGTCGAATTCGATGCGGGCTCGGCCAGCCTGAACGACGCCGCGCAGAAGAAGCTCGACACCATCGCAAAGGCGCTGGCGGACAAGCCGTCGGTGCGCGTGGACGTGACAGGCCGCGTCGATCCGAAGACGGACGAGCCCGCATTGCGCGCCGCATGGGTGGAGAGCCAGGTCAAGCGCGCGAAGGTGCGCGACATGGCGAACAACGGCGAGAACGTGGACTGGAATGCGATCAAGATATCGGATGCCGACTACGACAAATATTTGACGAAGGTGTACAAGTCGTCGGACTTCAAGAAGCCGACCAATTTCATCGGCATGACGAAGGGGCTGCCCGACGCCGACATGAAGGCCGCGCTGACCAAAAATGCGCCGGTGAATGAAGATGCCCTGCGCGATCTGGCGCAGCGCCGCGCGCAGGCGGTGCAGGAGTATTTCGACGGCAAGATCGACAGCGCGCGCGTTTTCGTCGTCGCGCCGAAGATGAGCGCCGACGATATCAAGGACAAGGGCGCGGGTTCGCGTGTCGAACTGGGATTGAAGTGAGCGGCGTTGGCCGTTTGGACGACTGAATGACCAAGGAAACGAAAATTAATATCGGCGATACCGACAATCCGAAGGAAGACGGGAATCAGCCGATGGGAACACCTTATGAGAAGGACGTGGTGGCGTGGGCCGAAGAACAGGCCGCGCTGCTGCGAGCAGGGAAGCTTGCGTCCATCGATATCGAGCATATCGCAGAGGAAATCGAGGACGTGGGGAAAACGGAATCACGTGAACTGCAAAGCAGGCTGGCGGTGCTGCTGGCACATCTGCTGAAGTGGCAGTTCCAGCAGGAGCGGCGAAGCAGAAGCTGGACGAATACGATCCGCACGCAGCGTAAGGAAGCGTTGTCTGTACTGGATGAGGCGCCGAGCTTGCGGCGACGGTTCGATGACACTAAGTGGGTCGATCTGGTCTGGTCGAGAGCGCGGACTCAGGCCGAAGCGGAAACAGGCATCGATTTCGATGCGTTTCCGGCGACCTGTCCGTGGCCGATGTTTTCGGTGCTGGAGGAGGAGTTTTTGCCTGAGTAGCAGTCAGCGCGCGAGCCACCCGGCTCGCGCCTCAATGCGCCCCCGAAGCCGCCCCACCGCCGCCACCCTTCGCCACCTTCGTAATCCAGATCAGCGGAATGATCAAAATGAAGATCACCGCCGAAATCAGGAAGATATCGTTCAGCCCCATCATCGCGGCTTGCGAATTGACGGTGAAATTGAACATGCCGCGCGCTTGCGCTTCGCTGACATCGAGCGTCGATCGCGACAGGCCGAGCGATTGCAGGAACGCCGGGTTGTAGATGTTCGCCTGCTCGGTCAGCCGTTCATGATGCAACGCGATCCGGTTATCCCACGCATTGCCCGCGAGCGACGTGCCCACCGCGCCGCAGAAGACCCGCGCGAAGTTCGATAAGCCCGCCGCCGCGGGAATCTTCGAAGGCGGCAGGCCCGAGAGCACGATCGCGGTGAGCGGCACGAAGAACATCGCCATCGGGATGCCTTGCAGCAGCGTCGGCAGCACGAGATGCCATGTGTCGATCTCGATCACGTACTTCGAGCGCAGCCAGAACACGAACGCAAAGCCGACGAACGCCATCGTCGCGATGATGCGCGCGTCGCTGCGCGGCAGGACCTTGCCCATCACTGGCGCAAGAATCACCGCGAAAATGCCCAGCGGCGCGGTGACGAGCCCGGCATCGACGGAACGGTAGTTCAAGTACTGCTGCATCCATTGCGGCAACAGCACGAGATTGCCGAAGAACACGCCGTAGGCGACGGAAATGGCTACCGTTCCGCCGAAAAAATTGCGTCCGGCGAAGAGCCGCAAATCGACCACGGGATTCGGGTCCGTCAATCCCCACACGACGAAGAACGCGAATGAGATCGCCGCGACGATCGCCAGCACGACGATCAGCGGCGACGAGAACCAGTCGAGATCGCGTCCCTTGTCGAGCATGATCTGCAGCGACGCGACCCACGAGACTAGCAGCACCAGGCCGACGACGTCGATCGGCGCCTTGCGCGTCGGCGATTCGCGCTCGCGGTAAATGAGCCACGTCACGCCCGCCGCGAACAGGCCCACCGGAATGTTGATGTAGAAGATCCACGACCACGAATAGCTGTCCGTGATCCAGCCGCCGAGCGCGGGACCGGCGATCGGGCCGACGGTCGCGGTCATCGCCCAGAGGGAGAGCGCCATCGACGCCTTCTCTTTCGGATAGGAGCCGAGCAGGATCGCCTGCGACAGCGGAATCAGCGGCCCGGCGACCGCGCCCTGCAGCACGCGCGCGAACAGCAGCACCGGCAGACTGGGCGCGAGCCCGCATAGCCACGACGACAGCACGAACATCAGGATCGCGCCGACGAAAAGGCGGATCTGACCGAGCCGCTGCGTGAGCCAGCCGGTCAGCGGAATCGAGACGGCATTCGACGCCGCGAACACCGTGATGACCCATGTGCCCTCGTTGACGGATACGCCGAGATTGCCGGAGATCGTCGGAATCGCGACATTGGCGATCGACGAATCCAGCACGTTCATGAAGGTCGCGAGCGCCACCGCGAAGGTGGCGAGGACGAGTTGACCGCCTTTGAGCGGCGGCGGGGGTGCGGCGGCGGGCGTGGGCGTCCTCGGCGTGCTCATGCGGATTCCGTGCTCGGGGCCGCTGCATCGCGACTAACGCGCGCGGCCGGTTCAGATCAAACCGCCAGTGTGCCCGTGCTCGTGAAAAGCTGCTTGGCCGAACGGCAGAGGGCATCCTTTCGGCACGCTTCGGAGCGTGTATCTACACGTTGACACATAGACAGTTCGGGCGGTACGATCTCTGTATCTACACGTATCTACGTCATCCGGGGGCAATATGCCAAGACAAGTCTTAAAGCGTTGGGGGAATAGCCTTGCCGTGCGCATTCCTGCGAGCATTGCCAGTGAGCTTTCTTTAGAGGAGGGGCAGGAAGTGCATGTGGAAGTCATCGACGGCTGCGTCAGCGTGCGGCCACATCGGGCGATTCGGCGCTTTTCGCGCGAACGCCTCGTTCAACAATTCCGCGACGGCAGAATCGAACATCACGAGGAGATCGATTTCGGCGCGCCCGCCGGCGACGAGTGGGGCGGCCCGGAAGATCCGACGCGCGAGGACTTGCAATGAAACGCGGCATTCCGGATGCGGGCGACGTCGTGCGTTTGCACGTCGGCCCATCGAAAGGCAACGAGCAGAACGGATATCGCGCGGTGCTGGTTATTTCCGACGTCGTGATGAACGAGATCACCGGCCGTTTCACCGGCTTGCCGATCACCTCGACCATCCGCGGATGGGAAACCGAAGTGCCGGTCAGCAGTCTGGAGCGACCCGGCGTCGCGCTGATCGATCAGATTCGAACGTGGAGTCACGTTCATCGCGAAGTCGCATTTCGCGGCGAGACGGTCACGGACGACGAACTCGATGCCGCGAAATACGCGATCCGCGCTTTCCTGCAATTGTGACGCGCGGCGCGCGCCGGCATTCGAGCCGCCGCGCGCCGTCGACGCGCCTTACTTCGCCGAAATGTCGATGTTCCCGAGATACTTCTTCGCGTACTTGTCGATCGTCCCGTCCGCCTTGACCTTCTCGATCGCCGCGTTGAGCTTGGCCTTGAGCGCATCGTCGCCCTTGCGCACGCCGTAGGCGATGCCGCTGCCGAGAATCTTGTCGTCCCGCACCGGCGCGCCGACGAACGCGTAGCCTTCGCCGTCCGGCTTCGACAGGAAACCGCTTTGTCCCGCCGGCGCGAGCACCAGCGTGCCGTCGAGTCGGCCGGACTTCAGGTCGGCGTAGACCTGGTTCTGGTCCTGATACGGCACGACCTTCACGCCCTCGTTTTCCCAGTGCGCCTTGGCAAACGTCTCCTGAATCGAGCCTTGCAGCACGCCCACGCTCTTGCCCTTGAGCGACGCCGAGGTCGGTTCGAGACCGCTGCCTTTCTTCGCGATCAATTGCGTCGGCACGCGATACACGACCGTCGTGAAGTCGATCGCCTGGCGGCGCTGCTCGGTCGCGTTCATCGCCGAATTGATCGCGTCGAACTTGCGGCCCTGCAGCGCGGGAATCAGCCCGTCGAACGAGGTTTCGACCCATTTGCACTGCATCTTCGCCGCGACGCACACCGCGTTGCCCACGTCGATATCGAGCCCTTGCAGCTCGCCCGTCGACGATTTCGACTCGAACGGCGGATATTGCGCCTCCAGCCCGAAGCGCAAGGTGTCGGCGGCGAGCGCGGCGCCGCTCGCGAACGTGCACGCGACAAGCAATGCACTGGCGATGTGGTTCAGTTTCATCGTGTGGTCTCCAGAAAAGTCGTCAGATCGAGCAAAGGCGGCGCGCGCCTTCGATGAGCGTGTCGTCGTCCTTCGCGAAGGAAAGACGGATCAGGCGGTTGTCGGTGCCGTCGGTATAGAACGCCGACAGCGGGATCGTCGCGACGCGCGCCTCGCGGATCAGGCGCAGCACGAAGTCGCTGTCGCTTTCGTCCGAAATCGCGCTGTAACGCGCAAGCATGAAGAAACTGCCCGCGCTCGGCAACAGTTCGAAGCGCGATTCTTTCAGCGACTCGGCGAGCAAATCGCGTTTGTGCTGATAGAACGGCCCGAGATTCAGGTAACTCGATGCGTCCGCGAGCGCTTCGGCGAACGCCATCTGCATGGGCGTGTCGGCGGAAAAGGTCATGAACTGGTGAACCTTGCGGATCTCCGCCGTCAGCGCGGCGGGCGCGAGGCAGTAGCCGACGCGCCATCCCGTCACGTGATACGACTTGCCGAACGACGACACGATCACGCTGCGCTCCGCCAGTTCGGGATAGCGCGCCATGCCGTGATGCAGCGCGCCGTCGAACACGACGTGCTCGTAGACTTCGTCGGACAGCACGATGATCTTCGTGCCGCGCGTGAGCGCCGTCAGCCGCTGGATGTCGGCGGACGTGAACGCGCTGCCTGTCGGATTGTGCGGCGTGTTGACGAGAATCATGCGCGTGCGCGGCGTGATCGAGGCGGCGACCTCGTCCCAGTCGATGCGGAAATCCTCGGGCGACAGCTTGATCGCGACGGGCGTCGCGCCCTGCAACTGGACGATGGGCGCGTAGCTGTCGAACGACGGCTCGAAGTAGATGACCTCGTCGCCGGGATGCACGAGCGCGCTGATCGTTGCGTACAGGCCCTCGCTCGCGCTCGCCACCACCGTGACTTCCGTGCCCGGATCGTAGGTCGCGCCGTACAGTGTCTGCGTCTTGACGGCGATCGCCTCGCGCAGCGCGAGCACGCCCGACATCGGCGAGTACTGGTTATGTCCTGCCCGCATGGCTCGCTCGACGCCTTCGATGAGCTTCGGGTCGCAGGCGAAGTTCGGCGCACCCTGCGACAGATTGAGCGCGTGATGCTCGTCGGCCAACTGGCCGATGACGGTGAAAATGGTCGTGCCGACTTTCGGCAGCTTCGACTCGGGAATGCAGGCGCTTTGCACGGCGGGGCCTCCGGAATGGCAGTTCGGCGATTGAAAGATGAACCGCCGCCGACGATTCAACCGCAGCCATAAAGTGCGGACAATCGAAACTTTGTCATACTAGCCATGCTTTCAGATCATGGCTATAGCCGCAAACCCGGTCAAAAACCCGATGAAACCACTGCCTTCCCTCGATGTCCTGAAAACGTTCCTGGTCGTGGCGCAGAAACTGAATTTCACGCGCGCCGCCGACGCCCTGAATATCACACAGGGCGCGGTCAGCCGCCAGATCGCGGGGCTGGAGGCGCATCTTGGCTACGCGCTCTTCACGCGGCAGGCGCGCGGGCTCGCGCTCACGCATCAGGGCGCGCTGCTCGTCGCGCCGCTGCAGCAGGCGTTCGCGCAGATCGGCGATGCGCTCGCGAAAGGCGGCGCGCAATCCGGCATTCTGCGCGTGAAGTGCCCGACCTGCGCGATGCGCTGGGTGCTCCCGCGCGTCATCCGGCTGCAGAACGAGCGGCCGGACCTGGTGGTGGAGGTCACCGCATCGGTCTCGCACGGCGTCGAGTTCGGCGCGGAGCAGTTCGACGCGGCCATCGTATTCGGCGCGGCGCCGTCGCTCAAGGGCGTGACGGTGCACCATCTGTTCGACGAAGTGCTGACGCCGGTCTGTGCGCCGGAATTGTGGAAGCCGGGAAAAAGCGTCACGCCGACCCCTGACGACCTCGCGGGCCAAACCCTTCTGCATCCCACGCGCGACCGCCGCGACTGGCTGTTGTGGCTCGGCGCGTACGGCTACGCGGGTCTGCCATCGGCGAAAGCGCAACATTTTGACACACTCGATCTGGCGATTTCCTCGGCGATGCAAGGCCTCGGCGTGACGATCGGCGATGTCTCGCTGATCGAAGACGATCTGCGTGCGAAGCGCGTGATCGCGCCGTTTCCGCTGCGCGTCGCGAGCGGGGCCGCCTACTACCTCGTCTATCCGGAGCGGCCCGCGCCGTCGCAGGCGTTGCAAAATTTTGTGCATTGGCTTGACGGCGAGGCGCGAATTACGCGACAAACCATCTGTGCGCATCACTGACAATCGTCAACTCAGATGCGATACGACCGCCGCGCTTTTTTGACCATCATCATGGTATTTCCCCACGCCTAAGTGAATGCGCGAAAGCGGCGCGAAGGATTTGATCACATAAAATCCGCGCTATCAGAGGCTGCATCGCGCAGCTCATCAACCGACGGAGATGCCTGAGTGCGACTCGGATCCTTCGCCACGCGCGCAATCGTCACGGCTGGATATGCACGGATATGAGATAGAGACACCTGACAATCGCCGTCACGCACCGGAAGATGCCTCCCCGCAGTCCGCGCCCGCCGACGGCCCGATGAAACCGGCACTCGCCCGCGATGCCGCCGTGCAACCCGGCCTGCGCGCGCGGCTCATGCTGTGGCTGCTCGTGCCGCTTGCGTTGTTCGTGACAATGGCGGTCATCACCGGCTACGACAATGCGCGACGTACCGCGGATCGTTTGCAGGACAAACTGTTGCTGTCCTCCGCGCGGATGATCGCGGGAGAGGTGGACTGGAGCGATGGCGCGCCCGTCGCCGACGTTCCGCCCGCCGCGCTGGAAATTTTCGAATCGCCTTATCGCGACAGCGTGTTCTATAAGGTCGAAGCGGGGAACGGGCGTTTGCTCGGCGGGCGGCCCGATCTGCCCGCGCCGCCCGCGCCGCCAACGGAAGCCGACGGGCCCGTGTTCTATCACGCCAGTCTCGCCGACATGCCCGTGCGCGCGGTCGCTTACCGGCGCCTCCTTTACGACGCGGGAAGGAGCGTTCCGGTGACGGTGATCGTCGCCAAGACGGAAGGGTCGCGCTGCGCGATGCTCGATGAGCTCTGGCGTCCGCAACTGGTCGTCGGCTCGCTCATGTTGCTGCTGGTCGCGGTGCTGGTGCCCTTGGGCCTGAGGTTCGAGCTCGAACCGCTGATGAAGCTGAAGGACGAGGTCGCCGGGCGCGAGCCGATGCAGCTCGAACCGATGTGCGCGCAAGGCCTGCCGCGCGAGTTGCAGCCGATCGTCGATGCGATCAACCAGTGCATCGCGCAACTCAAGCTGCACAGCGAGGCGCAGCGGCAGTTCATCGCGGACGCCGCGCATCAGTTGCGCACGCCGCTCGCGCTGCTCGACGCGCAACTCCAGTATGCGCGCCGCGTCGACGAAAACGCCGCCGCCCGGGACGCCGCGCTCGTCGGCGCATGCCGCAGCACGCGCAAGCTGACCGAGATGACCAATCAGCTGCTGATGATGGCGCAGGCGGAGTCGACGCCGCAGCCGGCGCTCACCGAAATGGACCTCGGCGCGGTGCTGGCGTCGGCGCTCGAAGAGAGGCTCGCGGCGGCGCAGCAGCGCAACATCGATCTCGGTGCGGAGATCGGCGACGGACTATGGGTGAAAGGCAATGCGGAGCTATTGATGGCGCTCGTGAGCAACCTCATCGACAACGCAATTCGTTATACGCAGACAGGAGGACGGGTGACAGTAGTCGCGAAACGCGAAGCAGACCGAATCGTGTCACGGGTGATGGACAACGGGCCGGGCATTCCAGACGATATCCGCGAACGCGTCTTCGAGCGCTTCGTGCGCGGTTTTGCATCGACGGAGGGTACGGGCCTCGGCTTGCCGATCGCGAGGGAAATCGCGCGCCGGCATGGCGGCGACGTGCGCCTGGCCACGGGCGTCGATGGTCAGGGAGTGACCGCCACGGTCATATTGCCCGCGTCGCGCGGACAGGGGGCCGGCGATGAAGCTGCTGCTGATCGACGATAACGCCGAACTGTCGGAGTGGCTCGTCAGACTGCTGAAGACCGAAGGCTTCGTGATCGACTACGTTCCAGACGCGGAACGGGCCGAGGTGATGCTCAATCAGCAGGGCTACGACGTCGTGCTGCTCGATATCCGGTTGCCATCGATGAGCGGCAAGGATCTGCTCGTGCGGCTTCGGCGCCGTGGCAAGGACATGCCGGTGCTGATGCTGACCGCGCACGGTTCCGTCGAGGACAAGGTGGATTGCTTCAACGCAGGCGCCGACGACTACGTGGTCAAGCCCGTCGATGCGCGTGAACTGGTCGCGCGCATCAAGGCACTGGTGCGGCGTCAGACCGGTCAGCGCGAACTCGAACTGGCGTGCGGCGATCTTCACTACCGGTTCGACACGCGCGAATTCTTCCTGCACGGCGACATGCTTTCGTTGCGGCGGCGCGAGCACGCCATTCTGGAAGCGCTCATGTTGCGCCAGGGCAAGACGGTGTCGAAGGCGATGCTCGCGGACAGCATATCCAGCCTCGACGACGCGCCGAGCGACGATGCCATCGATATCTATCTTCACCGCTTGCGCAAGCACCTGTCATCCTCGCGCGCGCAGATCATGACCTTGCGCGGCCTGGGCTACGTGTTGCGCACGCGTGTGGAATGAGCACCGCCGCCGTATGGGTAGAAGTACTGAGTCACACGATTGTTCCGTGATAGCGCGATGAAGGGTTCGATTCGATAGCATGGGCTTGTCGGCGTTCATTCGGATGGCTAAACGCCTACGTTTCGACAAAAGAAATTCACGCGGCAATCGATTCGACGGAGGGGGATATGCGCGCGGAGCACACGGCAATCTATATCGGGGACTGGGCCACGTATGTCTTCATCGCCGTACTGGCGAGCGCGGCTTTCGCAATGTTCTGCAGCATGATTTCGATGTACATGGACCTTTGGCGCTTCGACGAAAAGGGCGAGCTCCTGCCGCCGCAATCGATGTTTCCGTTTCTCAGATCGACCTGGTTCATCCATCTGAATACGTGGCTCGCGTTGACGTCCGCGCTCGCGCTCGTCGTTTTGCTCTGAATCAGTGAAGCGCTGATCTCACTCCGGAAAAGAAATGCCGCATTCCAGAAAGAAGAAGTGTGCGAAGAGTAGCCGGCCGCGCGCCGCGAGAGCCTACTGGCTGCCGATGCCGCAAAGCGACGCCGATACCATCATCCTTCAATGCCGTCTCGCGCTGGAGGTCATCCGCAAGGGTGATGCAAGCCAGACGGATGCGCAGTGCATCGCGCATGCCGTTTTGCTCACGCGGCTACTGTCCGAAACGGGCTACGGAAGGCTCGACCCGGATGTCATCCTGGAGGCCGAGGAAGACATGCTGTCGATGCTGGAGGGCGGCGCGCAAACCGGTCAGTGGCGTATTCCGGAGGCGAGTCTGCCGGCGCTGACCGCCATCGTCAACGAGCACGACAGGCAATTGCGCGAGGTGCGTCTTGCGGACGTGATCGCGTGCAACGAGCGCCTCGAAAAATTCATCGCGGAAGCCGTGCGGGCGCAGCAACCGGATGCGGCTTGAGTGGGATAAAAAGGCGCGCCGCCGCGGCGCGCCGTGCATATCGAGCTTTACATGCCGTGCTTGGTCACGACCGATTCCCACTGTCCGTTCTTCACCTGATACAGCGTCGACGAAGCGTTTTTCAGCGCGCCGTTGCTGTCGAACGCGATCGGCCCGGTGATACCGTCGAACTTGTTCGACTTCAGCACCGCCCGGTACACCTTCGGGTCGGTGGAATTGGCCTTCTGCATCGCGTTGATGGCGGCCCACGCGGCGTCGTAGCCGAACGGCGCGTAGGAGAGAATCGCCACGCCGAAGCGCTTCTGGAACTTGTCGCTGAAGGCTTTGCCGTCGGGCAGCTTGTCGAGCGGGCTGCCGTACTCCCATGCCTGCGCGCCTTCGGCGGCGTCGCCGGCGAGCTTGAGGAAATCGGCATCCATCACGCCGCCGCCGCCCACGAATTGCGCGTTCATGCCAAGCTGCTTCATTCGCTTGACGACCGCGGCCGCCTGGCGATCGAGACCGCCGAAGAAGATCAGATCCGCATTCGCCGCCTTGATGCGCGTGAGCTGCGCGCTGAAATCGACGGTCTGGTTGTCGCTGTATTCGCGCGTGACGATCGTGCCGCCTTTGGCTTTCACCGCCTTTTCGAATTCGTCCGCTTCGCCCTGCCCGAAGGCCGTGCGGTCGTCGATGATCGCAATGCGCTTCGCCTTCGTCGTCGTCACCGCATAGACGCCCGCGTTGCCGGCGTTCTGCGCATCGCTCGAAATCACCGTGAAGACGTTTTCCAGACCGCGCGTGGTGATGGTCGGATTGGTCGCGGCGGGATCGATCATCGGGATGCCGGCGGTGTTGTAGATCGGCGAGGCGGGTAGCGTCGTGCCCGAGTTGAAGTGGCCGACGACAACAGCCACGCCGTCGTCGACGAGCTTCTGCGCCGCCTGCACGCCGATGCGCGGATCGGCCTGATCGTCTTGCGCGTAGATTTCGAACTTGGCGGTCTTGCCGCCGATCGCGATCTTTTTCGCGTTGGCTTCGTCGAGCGCGAGTTGCACGCCGTTCTGAAGATCCTTGCCATAGCCCGCATTCGCGCCGGTGAGCGGCGCCGCGAAACCGACTTTCACCGCGAGATCATCGGCGCTCGCCGATAGCGGCATCGCGCCGAGCGACGCCGTGGCGCATGCCACGAGCCACGCCAGAGGTTTGGTACGAACGCGCATGGTTTGCTCTCCTTTTTTGGTTTGCAATCGATTGAAACGCGACCGGTTCCGTGCCGGCAAGACGGGCTTGCCCTCAAACGTCCGACGATGCATGGGGCGAGAACAGCCGCTTCGCGCTCAAGCCCGGCACGGGCAGCGGACATGCGCAATGTAGGGAGCCAATTTCGGCGCGTCTTGGTGTTAAGTCGCGCGCGCGATGCGGATTTCGGCATAGCCCGGGCGCGCCGCTATCGCAAGCGGGGCGCGGCTTCGCGCGTTTGGCCGCCCGCGCGCCCGCGACGATTCCCGACAATGCCCGCCGCGCGCCTATCGGCCCGATTGAAATTTCCCCGATTGACAAAGTGCATATGCACAAATATCCTTCAGGGCATGAACTCCAACTCATCTCCTCTCGACTGCAACTGTTTCGCGATCCGTCAGGCTGCGCGTTACGTGTCGCAAATGTACGAGCGGCATCTGACGGCGGTCGGCATCACGGCGGCGCAGTTCACGATCATCGCGGCGATCGGGCGCAAGCCCGGCGTGCAGATGGCCGAATTGTCCGACGCCATGGTGATGGACCGCACGACGCTCGTGCGGGCGCTCAAGCCTTTGCAGCGCGACGGCCTTGTCGAAGCGGCGCAGGAATCGGCCGCTTCGCGTGCCGTCGGGCTGCGTCTCACGGCGGCGGGCAAGGACACGCTCGCGAAGGCGTCGGCGCAATGGCGCGCGGCGCAGGCGGAATTCGACGCGAAGTTCGGCGAGAAACGCGCGAAGGCATTGCGCAAATCCCTCTTCGAACTGACGGCGATGGAGTGAGCGGATCACAGCGGGCCCGCATCGCGTGGGCCCTTTGTTTGGCCATTATAGTGTATATGCACAGTCAACCGGAGCAGGTCATGCAGATCAAAGGAAAAGTGGTACTCGTCACCGGCGCGAATCGCGGTCTCGGCAAGCAGTTTGCGCAATCGCTGCTGAAAGCGGGCGCGGCGAAGGTTTATGCGGCTGCGCGCGACCCGAAGAGCGTCGATATTCCCGGCGTCGAAGCCATCCGCCTCGATGTGACCAACGCCGCGGATATCGCAGAAGCCGCGGCCACGTATGGCGACGTTAACGTGATCGTCAACAACGCGGGCGTGACGACGCGCGGGCTGCTTGTGGATCCGGCATCGACCCAGGGCATTCGCGATCTGCTCGAAATCAACACGTTCGGCCCGATCGCGCTGACGCAGGCATTTGCGCCCGTCTTGAAGAAGAACGGCGGCGGCGCGGTCATCAATATTCTGTCGGTGCTGAGCTGGGCGTCGCTGCCTGCCGGCGGCGCGTATCACATCTCGAAGGCGGCGGCGTGGGCGGCCACCAATGCGCTGCGCGAGGAACTGCGCGAGCAGGGCACGCTGGTGGTGTCGGCGCATCCGGGCTACATCGATACGGACATGGTGAAGCAAGTCACCGCGCCGAAGTCGTCGCCGGAGCATGTCGTGAACGAAGTGCTCGCGGCGGTGGAGCGGAATCAGGAAGAAGTGACCGTCGATGAAACCGGGCGCGCGGTGAAAGCATCGCTGTCGACCGAGACGCCGATTTATCTGACGGGTATTCCGCGCTGAGCGGCGGGGCGGGTGATGGGTGGCGCGTAGGCGCCACATCGATTTGCATATCGTTCGGTATCCTGCGACGGACGCGTCACCCTTTCTTCTGCATCTCCTCGAACCCCGCCGCGGCCTGCTGCACGTCCGGCGGGAAGTCGTCCATCTCCATCACCTGGCGCACTTCGATCATCTCGTTGTCCGAGGCCGGGCAACGCTTCGCCCACTCGATCGCCTCTTCGCGCGACTTCACCTGCAGCATCCAGTAACCGCCGAGCACTTCCTTCGCCTCGGCGAACGGCCCGTCGGTGACGCGCGGCTTGCCGCCCGCAAACGTGACGCGCGCCCCCATCGACGGCGGATGCAGACCGTCGAGCGCAAGCAGCACGCCCGCCTTTTGCAGTTCCTCGTTGTATTTCATCATCGCGGCGACGGCGTCCGCGGACGGCATTGTGCCCGGTTCGGCGCTTTCGTAGCCGCGCGGAATCATCAGCATCATGAATCGCATGTGGATTGCTCTTTGAAGTTCGTGTATTTTTCGAGCGTCATCGGCACGCTCACAACCACGACGAGCAACATGACACGAGATCGACATGCACATGCTTAGGCGTTTTTCCCTAGTCGAATACTGTTGCCTTCCCGCTCGTCCGATCAAATAATGTAATCCATTACATCTCGATCGCCGCAAGCGACTTCACCGATGTCAGACCCGGTTCGTCCCCGCGAGGAAGTATCGATTGCCGACGTCGCCGAACGCGCGGGCGTGTCCGTCGCCACGGTGTCGCGCGTGCTCAACGGGCATACGAACGTTCGCGAGGCAACCCGCGAAAAAGTGCTTCAGGCGGTCGCGGCGAGTGGCTATCGCATCAACGAGCTCGCGCGCAATCTGCGCACGGCGGAAAGCCGCCTGCTCCTCACGATGGTCCCCGATTTCGGCAATCCGTTCTATGCGGCGATCGTGCGCGGCATCGACAGCGTCGCGCGCCAGAACGGCTATTTCATGCTGTTGTGCGATACCGGCGCCGACCCGCTGCGCGAGCGGAGCTACTTCGATCTGCTGCGCGGACGCCGCGCCGATGGCGCTATCTGTCTCGACCCCGCCGCCGTGCAAAAAGCGCTCGCCGAAGAAGCCTCGACACTGCCGTGGGTCGCATGCTGCGAGTTCGATCCATCGGCGGGCGTGCCGTATGTCGGCATCGACAATCATCTCGCGGCGGGCGACGTCGTGCGCTATCTCATTGGCAAGGGGCATCGGCGCATCGCGCTCATCAACTCGGGGCAGGGTTATCTGTACGGACGCCAGCGGCTCGCGGGCTATCGCGACGCGCTTAACGACGCGGGCATCGAGCCGCATCCCGCGTGGCTGATCGAACTCGACAGCCTCGACTACGACGCGGGCGAACGCGCCGCCGCGCAACTCGCCGCACTCGGGGATCAGCGGCCGACCGCCGCGTTCGCCGTGTCCGATACGCTCGCCATCGGTGTGATGAACGGTTTTCGCGGCGCGGGCTATGCCGTACCCGACGATGTCGCCGTCGTCGGCTTCGACGATATCGCCGTGGCCGCGCATGTCGACCCGCCGCTCACGACCGTCTCGCAGCCGATGCAACTGCTCGGCGAAACGGCGGCCGAGTTGCTGCTCAAGCGCCTGCGCGATCCGCGCGCGGACGTGCCGGGCGTGTTGCTGCCGCATCGCCTGATTCAGAGAAGGAGCGCGTGACGATGAGCCTCGCCGTGCGCTTCGAGGGAATCGAAAAACAGTTCGGGCCGGTGCGCGTGCTGCACGGCGTGACCTTCGATCTCGCGCCGGGGCGCATCGTCGGACTGCTCGGCGAAAACGGCGCGGGCAAATCGACGTTGATGAAGATCCTCGCGGGCTACGAGCGCGCCAATGCGGGCGCGTTCTTTATCGACGATCGGGAAGCGGACTTCACGAGCTCGCGCGACGCGGAGCATGCGGGCATCGTGCTGATTCACCAGGAACTGAATCTCGCGGATCACCTGAGCATCACGCAGAACATGTTTCTCGGGCACGAGCTGAAAAAAGGCTTCTTTCTCGATGAAACCGCGATGCGCGACGACGCCCGCGCGGCGTTGAACGACGTCGGCCTGCACAAGAATCCGGACACGCGCGTGCGCGATCTGATCGTCGCGGAGAAGCAACTGGTCGAGATCGCGAAGGCGATGCTGCGCAAGTCCCGCCTGCTCATCATGGACGAGCCGACCGCGACGCTCACGCCATCCGAGACGCAGCGTCTTTTCGCGCTGATGGCGCGCCTGAAAGAGGCGGGCACGACCATCGTCTATATCTCGCACAAGCTCGACGAAGTGGAGCGCGTGACCGACGAAGTCATCGTGATGCGCGACGGCCGCTTCGTCGCGCGCGCGCCGACGGACGAGCTCACGCGTCAGCAGATGGCGAATCTGATGGTCGGCCGCGAAGTCTCCGACATGTTTCCGCCCAAGCCTTCCTTGACGGACGACGCGCCGGTTGCGTTCAAGGTCGAGGGCGCGTCGGTGCCGGGCTGGGCGCACGACGTGAGTTTTTCGGTGCACGCGGGCGAAGTGTTCGGCTTCGCGGGGCTCGTCGGCGCGGGGCGCACGGAGTTGTTCGAGGCGCTCGTCGGGTTGCGTGCATTGAGCGCGGGGCGCGTCGTCATCGATACGAAAACGCTCAGACTGAACAGCCCGCGCGATGCGATGCGCCACGGCCTCACGTACCTGAGCGAAGACCGCAAGGGACGCGGCCTGCACGTGGACATGGCGCTCAAAGACAACCTCACGATGATGACGCTCGAACGCTACGCCCGTCCGCTCGTCGATACGCGCGCGGAACGCGATGCGCTCAAGCAGGCCGTGAAGGACTTCGGCATTCGCACGGGCAATGTGTCGATCCGCGCGCGCATGCTCTCGGGCGGCAATCAGCAGAAGCTCGCGCTCGCGAAGTTCCTGCATCCCGACCCGCGCGTGATCGTGCTCGACGAACCCACGCGCGGCGTCGATGTCGGCGCGAAACGCGATATCTATTTTCTGATTCATCGCCTGGCCGCGGAAGGCCGCGCGGTGATCGTGATTTCTTCCGAGCTGATCGAACTCATCGGCTTGTGTCATCGCGTCGCGGTGATGCGGGCGGGCGAGCTCGTCACGACGCTCGGCATGGATCATTTGACCGAAGAGAGGTTGATCGCGCATGCGACCGGCACACACTGAAGACACCGAAAGCGAGAGCCGCCTCTCCACTGTCGCGCGCTTTCTGTTCGGCGTCGGACCGCTGATCGGGCTGATTGCGCTGTGCATCGGCGGCACCTTGCTCAACAGCGACTTCGCCACCGTCGACAACGCGATGAACGTGCTCACGCGCACGTCGTTCATCGGCATCATCGCGGTGGGCATGACGTTCGTGATCATCTCCGGCGGCATCGACTTGTCGGTCGGCTCGATGGCTGCGTTGATCGCGGGCAGCATGATCTACACGATGAACGCGCTCTTGCAGGGCTTTCACGGCCATGCGGTGCCGCCGCTTCTGATCATCGCGCTGGGCATCGTGCTCGCGCTCGTGCTCGGCGCGCTGTTCGGCTTCGCGCATGGCGTGCTCGTGACGAAAGGGCGCATCGAGCCGTTCATCGTCACGCTGGGCACGCTCGGCATCTTTCGCGCGCTTCTCACATGGCTCGCCGATGGCGGCGCGCTCACGCTCGACAATTCGCTCGTCGATCTGTACGGCCCGGTGTATTACGCGAGCCTGCTCCACATACCGGTGCCGATCTGGGTGTTCGCGATCGTCGCGGCGGGCGGTGCGCTCGTGTTGAATCGCACGGTGTATGGGCGGCACGTGCAGGCGATCGGATCGAACGAGCAGGTCGCGCGCTATGCCGCGATTCGCGTGGATCGCGTGAAGATCGTCACGTATGTATTGCTCGGCATGTGCGTCGCGGTGGCGACCATTCTGTACGTGCCGCGCCTGGGCTCTGCCACGCCGACGACCGGCCTCTTGTGGGAGCTCGAAGCGATCGCGTCCGTGGTGGTGGGCGGGACGGCGCTCAAGGGCGGCGAAGGGCGCGTGATCGGCACGGTCATCGGCGCGATTCTGCTTTCGGTCATCAACAACATTCTGAATCTCACGAGCATCATCAGCGTGTATCTGAACGCGGCGGTGCAGGGCGCCGTGATCATCCTCGTAGCATTCTTGCAGCGCGGTCGTCGATAGACTGGAATTCAACGAAGACAATGGAGACAACGTCATGAAGAAAATGCTTCGCGCGCTCGGCGCGCTCACGCTCGCGGCGAGTGCGTTCGCCGTTGCATCGTCGTCCGCGTCCGCCGCCGACAAGGTCGTGCTCGGCGTCGCCATTCCGACCGCGGATCACGGTTTCACGGGCGGCATCGTGTGGTGGGCGAACGAGGCGAAGAAAGAGCTGGAGAAGGCGAATCCCGATCTGAAAGTGATTGTGAAAACGGCGGGCACCGCGCCGGAGCAGGCGAATCAGCTGCAGGATCTCGTGACCGTCAACAAGATCAATGCGCTCGTGATTTTCCCGCAGGAATCGGCCTCGCTCACGCAACCGGTCGCACAGGTTCACAAGAAAGGCGTGTATGTGACGGTGGTCGATCGCGGCCTCACCGACACCAGCGCGCAGGATGCCTACGTTGCCGGCGACAACACCGCGTTCGGCAAGATTCCCGCCGAGTATCTCGCGAAGCAGTTGAACGGCAAGGGCGATATCGTCGCGCTGCGCGGCATTCCGACGACGCTCGACAACGAACGCTGGACCGCCTTCGAAGGCGTGTTGAAGCAGTATCCCGACATCAAGATTCTCGATGCAAAGTACGCGAACTGGAATCGCGACGACGCCTTCAAGGTGATGCAGGATTATCTGACGCGCTTCAAGCATATCGACGCCGTCTGGGCCGCCGACGACGACATGATGGTCGGCGTGCTCAAGGCAATCGATCAGGCGAAGCGCACCGACATCAAGATCGTGTTCGGCGGCGCGGGATCGAAGGAAGCGGTCAAGCGTATCATCGACGGCGATGCGCGCGTGAAGGCCGATGTGTCGTATTCGCCGAAGTTCATCTACGACGCGATCAAGCTGACCGCCGAGGCGCGGCTCAAGGGCGAGAAGCTGCCCGCAACGACGATCATCCCGTCGGTGCTCATCACGAAGGACAACGCCAAGCAGTTCTATTTCCCGAACTCGCCGTTCTAAGCGCATGGCCGGTCACGCGCTGACCGGCGCCATTACAGAGGCTAAAGATGAAGACCATCAAGGGCCCCGCGATATTCCTCGCGCAATTCATGGGCGATCAGCCGCCGTTCGATACGCTCGCGAACCTGTCGAAGTGGGCGGCCTCGCTCGGCTATAAAGGCATACAGGTTCCCGCCGATCCGCGTCTGATCGATCTGGAGAAGGCCGCATCGAGCGATGCGTATTGCGATGACATACGCCGCACCGCCGACGATGCGGGTGTCGCGATCACCGAGCTATCGACGCATCTGCAAGGTCAGTTGATCGCCGTGCATCCGGCCTACGACACGCTCTTCGATGGCTTCGCCGCGCCGCACGTGCGCGGCAATCCCGCGGCGCGCACCGAATGGGCCATATCGCAACTGAAGCTCGCGGCGGCGGCGTCGAAACGCCTGGGTTTGAGCGCGCACGTGACGTTTTCGGGCGCGCTCGCGTGGCCGTATATCTATCCGTGGCCGCAGCGGCCGGCGGGTCTCGTCGAAGCCGCATTCGACGAACTTGCGCAGCGCTGGCGGCCGATTCTCGATGAGTTCGATCGCGCGGGCATCGACGTGTGTTACGAACTGCACCCCGGCGAAGACCTGCATGACGGCGTGACCTTCGAGCGCTTTCTCGCGGCGGTGGACGATCATCCGCGCGCGAACATCCTGTTCGATCCGAGCCATTTCGTGTTGCAGCAACTCGATTACCTCGCGTTCATCGATATCTATCACGCGCGCATCAAGGCGTTTCATGTGAAGGACGCGGAGTTCCGGCCGAACGGCCGGCAAGGCGTGTACGGCGGCTATTCGGGCTGGGCCGATCGCGCGGGGCGTTTCCGTTCTCTGGGCGATGGCCAGATCGACTTCAAGGCGATCTTCTCGAAGATGGCGCAATACGATTTTCCCGGCTGGGCCGTGCTCGAATGGGAATGCGCGTTGAAACATCCGGAAGACGGCGCGCGCGAGGGCGCGACGTTCATACGCGACCACATCATCCGCGTGGCCGAGCGCGCCTTCGATGACTTCGCCGGCAGCGGCGCGAGCCGCGAGCACATGCGCGGCGTACTGGGTATCGGCGGAGACGGGCGATGAATCGCGTGCGACTGGGGATGGTCGGCGGTGGCGAGGGCGCGTTCATCGGTGCGGTGCATCGGATCGCGGCGCGGCTCGACGATCGTTACGAGCTCGTGGCGGGCGCTTTGTCGTCGGATGCGCGGCGGGCGGCGTCGAGCGCGGCGGCTATCGGACTTGCGCGCAGCTACGACGATTATCGCGAGATGGCGCGCATCGAAGCGGGGCGCTCCGATGGCATCGAGGCCGTCGCGATCGTCACGCCGAATCATCTGCACGCGCCGATCGCGACGGCGTTTCTCGAAGCCGGCATCCATGTGATCTGCGACAAGCCGCTCGCGGTATCGCTGGCCGAAGGCGAGGCGCTCGCGAAACTCGCGCGCGAGAAGGATCGCGTGTTCGCGGTGACGTACACCTATACGGGCTATCCGCTCGTGCGGCATGCGCGCGGAATGGTGCGGCGCGGCTTGCTCGGCGAGATACGCGTCGTGCAGGTCGAGTATGCGCAGGACTGGCTTTCCTTGCCGGTCGAGACGCAATCGAATCGTCAGGCCGTCTGGCGCACGGACCCTGCTCTTGCGGGGCCAGCGGGTTGTCTCGGCGATATCGGCACGCATGCCTATCAGCTTGCGGAATACGTGACGGGCATGCGGCCGGCGGAGTTATCGGCGGACGTGACGACGTTCGTGCCGAACCGGCGCGTGGACGATCACGTTCAGGCGATGTTCCGTTACGCCGGCGGCGCGCGCGGCATGCTGTGGGCGAGCCAGGTCGCGGCGGGCGAGGAGAATGCGCTGCGCTTGCGTGTGTATGGCACGAAGGCGGGCATCGCGTTCGATCAGCAGAAGCCGAACGAATTGTGGTTCACGCCGATTGGCGGCGCGTCGGAGCGCATCACGCGCGGGCGCGTGCAGAGTCCGGAAGCGCTGCACGCGACGCGCGTGCCGGCGGGGCATCCGGAAGGGTATCTGGAAGCGTTCGCGCAGGTTTATACGGATGCGGCGGCGTGCATCGCGAGTGGCACGACGCAAGGGGACGACTGGCTCACGACAGTCGAGGATGGGGTTGCGGGGTTGAGGTTCGTGGAGGCGGTGTTGAGGAGTAGTGGGGGGAATGGGGAGTGGGTGGCGGTCGCGTAAGAGAGAAGTTCACGACCGGTAAACAAAGGGGCGGCCCGAAGCCGCCCCTTTTTCATCGACTCAGAGGTGATCACCCCCAGTTCGCGTGAAAACTCCCTTCCTTATCCGTCCGCTCGAACGTATGCGCGCCGAAGAAATCCCGCTGCGCCTGCACGAGATTCGCAGGCAGGCGTTCCGACCGGTACGCATCGAAATACGCGATCGCCGACGAGAACGCCGGCACCGGAATGCCCGCCTTCACCGCCGCAACCACAACGTCGCGCAATGCGTCCTGATACTTCGCCGCGATATCGCTGAAATACGGATCGAGCAGCAGATTCGCGAGTTGCGCATCCTTCGCATACGCGTCCGTGATTTTCTGCAGGAAGCGCGCGCGGATAATACAGCCCGCCCGGAAGATCTTCGCGATCTCGCCGTAATGCAGATCCCACTTGTATTCTTCCGACGCCGCGCGCAACTGCGCGAAGCCCTGCGCATACGACACGATCTTCGACAGATACAACGCGCGCCGCACCGATTCGACGAAGGCCGCGCGGTCGCCGTCGAACTTCGGCGCCGGTCCGCTCAATACTTTGCTCGCCGCCACGCGCTGCGTCTTCAGCGACGACAGCACGCGCGCGAACACGGCTTCGGTAATCAGCGGCAGCGGCGCGCCGAGATCCAGGGCGTTCTGGCTCGTCCACTTGCCCGTGCCCTTTTGCGCGGCGCGATCGAGAATGACATCGACGAGATCCTTGCCCGTCTCTTCATCCTTCTTCGAAAAGATTTTCGACGTGATCTCGATCAGATAGCTATCGAGCTCGCCCTGATTCCACTCGACATACACCTTGCCGAGTTCTTCGTTCGACAAGCCCGCGACGCGCTTGAGCACGTCATAGCTTTCGGCGATCAACTGCATGTCGCCGTACTCGATGCCGTTGTGCACCATCTTCACGAAGTGACCCGCGCCGTCCGGACCCATGTACGCGACGCACGGTTCGCCGTCCGGCGCTTTCGCGGCGATCTCGGTGAGGATCGGCGCGACGAGTTCGTACGCTTCCTTCTGTCCGCCCGGCATGATCGACGGGCCCTTCAGCGCGCCTTCCTCGCCGCCCGAGACGCCCGTGCCGATGAAATGCAGCCCCGACTTCGCGAGATCCTGATTGCGGCGGATGGTGTCGGTGAAATGCGTGTTGCCGCCGTCGATGAGAATGTCGCCCTTTTCCAGCAGCGGGCGCAGTTGCGCGATGGTCTCGTCGGTGCCCGCGCCGGCCTTCACCATCATCAGAATGCGGCGCGGCTTTTCCAGCGAGTCCACGAACTCTTCGAGCGTGTAGGTGGGCACGAGCTTCTTGTCGGCATGTTCGGCAATCAGTTCGTCGGTTTTGGCCCGGCTGCGGTTGTAGACCGAAACGGCGTGACCGCGGCTCTCGATGTTCAAGGCCAGATTGCGGCCCATGACGGCGAGGCCCACCACGCCGATAGCTTGTTTGCTCATTGCTTGATCTCCGAATGACCGAAGCGAACGCGGCTCGTGGCGCGCGGCTTCGGGATGAAAACGTGTCGATGGGAGCGGCGCCCGCGCGTGCAGCCGTCTCCGGATCAGGTCGGTGATCCGGGCGCCGAGGCGAATTTCGCGCGAGCGCAGACCGCCCGAATTTACCACTTTGAGCCGCAATCGGCAGACCGCGCGCCGTCCGGATGAGCGCTTTGCGCGATGCCGCCTTAGAATGAACGCCCGCATCGAGCACGCCGCGAAGGCCAGCCAAGACATGCCGCATTCCCGGCGCGCGCGCAGTCATCACTACTCCGTCTATGTGGTCGAATTGTCCGGCGCGGTCTGGAACGAAGCACGTTTTCGCCGGGCGAATCCGGACTACGCGGTCGGCATGCCGTTCGTGTACGTCGGCATGACGGGCATCGATCCGGACGTGCGTTTCGACAAACACAAGGCGGGCATTCAATCGAATCGCTTCGTGCGTGAATTCGGGCTGCGGCTCTTGCCGCATCTGTATGAGATGTACAACCCGATGCCCTACGACGGCGCGAGGGACATGGAAGTGGAACTGGCCATCGGCTTGCGGGAAACGGGCTATGGCGTATGGCAGGCGTGAAGCCGTGCATCTGACACAAGCGACAAGGGATACAAGGAGCGAGACATGCGGATTCTGGTAGTGGGGGCGGGGGCCATCGGCGGTTATTTCGGCGCGCGGCTGCTCGATGCGGGCCGTGACGTGACCTTCCTCGTGCGCGAACGCCGCGCGGAACGGCTGCGCCAATGCGGGCTGAAAGTGAAGACGCCCGACGGCGATCTCGAATTCGCCTGTCCGCCGATGGTGCTCGCGAAAGACATCGAGCGTCCTTACGATCTCGTGCTGCTGAGCTGCAAGGCCTACGACCTGCAAGGCGCGATCGACTCCTTCGCGCCGGCCGTCGGCGAAGACACGCTGATTCTGCCGCTTCTGAACGGCATGGCGCATCTCGATGCACTCGACGCGCGTTTCAACCCGGCGAACGTGCTCGGCGGCCAGTGCTCGATTGCCGCGACGCTCAACCCGGAGGGCGAGATCGTGCAGATGAGCAGCCTGCATTCGCTCGTGTTCGGCGAGCGCGCGGGCGGCCGCACGCCTCGCATCGACGCCGTCGCTGGCCAGCTCGACGGCGCGGGCTTCGATCTGACCGTCAGCGAAAACGTGCTGCAGTCGATGTGGGACAAATGGGTGTTCCTCGCGACGCTCGCCACCGGCACTTGCCTGATGCGCGCGCCGATCGGCGACATTCTCGCCGCGCCCGGCGGCGAGGACGTGCTGCGGCGGCTCTTCACGGAATGTCAGGGCATCGCCGCGGACAACGATCATCCGCCCGCGGAAGCGGCACTCGAACGCGCGCGTGCTTTCTTCACGGATCGAAGCTCGACGATGACCGCATCGATGCTGCGCGATCTGGAAAACGGCGCGGCGATCGAGGCGGATCACATCGTCGGCGATCTGATTGCGCGCCGCCGGACGAAACCGGAAGGCGCATCGATGCTGGAAGTGGCGTACGCGCATTTGAAGGCGTATGAGGCGCGGCGGGCACGCGCCTGACGCAATGCGGCCCGCCCATGCCGCCGGGCAAGGTTTCTGCTGATTTCACCGCAACGAAAGGAGCTGGGAAGAACGCCATGAGCATGAATATCGAATACGCGAAGACCGCGCCCGCGCGCGCGGAAGTCGATGCGCTGAGCGGCCCGACCGTCGTCGAGTTCGGCACCGACTGGTGCGGCTTCTGCCGCGCCGCGCAGCCGCTGATCGCGCAGGCGTTTCAGGATCATGGCGCGGTGAAGCACATGAAGATCGAGGATGGCCCCGGCCGCCCGCTCGGCCGATCGTTTCGCGTGAAGCTCTGGCCGACGCTCGTCTTCATGCTCGGCGGCAAGGAAGTCGCGCGCCTCGTGCGTCCCGGCGACGCCTCGGAAATCCGCGACGCGCTCGCGCTCATCGACGAACCGCTCGCGCAGTAACGCGGGACCAAGGGAAATCCCTTGGTCGAAATCTATCGCGAAAATTTGTATGATGACCCGATGACCATACAGCCTCGCCGAGTCACATGTTCGAGAAGATTCCGCCGCGCGCCTTGAGCGACACCGTCGCGCAGCAATTACAGAAGCTGATCGAGAAGGGCAGTTTCGCCGCGACCGGCAAGCTGCCGACCGAAGCCGTGCTCGCGCAGGAATACGGCGTGAGCCGCACGGTCATTCGCGAAGCCATTTCGCGCCTGAAGAACGAAGGCATGGTCGAGCCGCGGCAGGGCAGCGGCGTGTTCATCGTCGAGCGGGCGGGCATTCGGCCGTTGCGCATCGATTATGCGCAGGCGGCCGAGCCGGGCGCCGTCGTGCAGATTCTCGCGCTGCGCCGCGCGATCGAGGCCGAAGTCGCGTCCGAAGCCGCGCTGCGCCGCACCGACGACCATCTGGCCGCTATCGAAACCGCGCTCGGCCGCATCGACGAAGCGGTGCGTGCGGGCAAGGACGGCGTCGCGGAAGACGTGGCGTTTCATCGCGAAATCGCCAACGCGACGGGCAATCCATACTTCCTGAAAACCCTCACCTTTCTGAACCAGTATCTCGAAGCCGGCACCCTCGTCACGCGCGGCAACGAGGCGCTGCGCGAGGATTTCATGCGCCAGGTGCGCGACGAACACGCGGCGATCGTCGAGGCGATCCGTGCGCGCGACCCCGCCGCCGCGCGCACCGCCGCGCAGACGCATCTCATCAACGCCGCGCGCCGTCTGACGGAAGCGGGCATCTGCTAAGGACTTGGGTTATGACTAGAAACGTCGGCGTGATCGGCTTGGGTGCGATGGGCATGGGTGTCGCGCGTTCGTTGCTGCGCGCGGGTTTCGCCGTGCATGCGTGCGACGTGCGCCAGCCCGTGCTCGACGCGTTCGCGGCGGAAGGCGGCATCGCGTGCGCGACGCCCGCCGAATTGGGCGGCAAGTGCGATGTCGTGCTGACGGTCGTCGTCAATGCCGCGCAGACAGAAGCGGTGCTGTTCGGCGAGAACGGCGCCGTCGAAGGGATGAAGCGCGGCAGCGTCGTGCTCGCGTGCGCGACGGTGTCGCCGCAGTTCGCCGCCGACCTGGGCGCGCGCATCGCCGAAAAGGGCGTGCTGATGCTCGACGCGCCCTTGTCCGGCGGCGCGGCAAAGGCCAATTCCGGCGAAATGACGATGATGACATCCGGTCCCGCCGACGCCTACGCCGCGTGCGAGGACGTGCTGGACGCGGTCGCGGGCAAGGTGTATCGGCTGGGCGACGCGCATGGCGCGGGCTCGAAGGTCAAGATCATCAATCAACTGCTCGCGGGCGTGCATATCGCGGCGGCCGCCGAGGCAATGGCGCTGGGCCTGCGCGAAGGCGTCGATCCCGACGCGCTCTACGAGGTCATCACGCATAGCGCGGGCAATTCGTGGATGTTCGAGAACCGCGTGCCGCACATTCTGTCCGGCGATTACACGCCGCTGTCCGCCGTCGATATTTTCGTGAAGGATCTGGGCCTCGTGCTCGATACGGCGCGCACGTCGAAATTTCCGCTGCCGCTGTCGGCGGCGGCGCATCAGATGTTCATGATGGCTTCCACCGCCGGCCACGGCGGCGAGGACGATTCCGCGGTCATCAAGATTTTTCCGGGCATCGAAGTCCCGAAGGGAGCGAAGGCATGACGCACGCGGCGCAGGCACTGCTCGGCTGTATCGCCGACGATTTCACCGGCGCGACCGATCTCGCCAACATGCTCGTGCGCGGCGGCATGCGCACCGTGCAGACCATCGGCGTTCCGGCAGCGGGCACGCAGATCGAAGCGGACGCGCTCGTCGTCGCGCTGAAGTCGCGCACCATTCCCGCCGACGACGCCGTGCGCCAGTCGCTCGACGCGCTTCGATGGCTGCGCGCGCAAGGCTGCCGCCAGTTCATCTTCAAGTATTGCTCGACCTTCGATTCGACCGACCAGGGCAACATCGGGCCGGTGGCGGACGCATTGCTCGACGAACTCGGCGACGACTTCACGATCGCGTGCCCCGCGTTTCCCGAGAACGGCCGCACGATCTTTCGCGGCAATCTGTTCGTCGGCGACGTGCTGCTGAACGAATCGGGCATGGAGCATCATCCGCTCACGCCGATGACCGATCCGAACCTCGTGCGCGTCTTGCAGCGGCAGACGAAATCGAAGGTCGGCCTGATCCGCTACGACACGATCGCGAAGGGTGCGGAAGCGATCCGCGCGCGCATCGGCGAATTGAAGAAGGATGGCGTGCGTCTGGCCATTGCGGACGCCGTTTCGGATGCAGACCTGTATGTGCTCGGCGAAGCTTGCCGCGACTTGAAGCTGATCACGGGCGGCTCGGGCATCGCGCTGGGACTGCCGAAGAACTTCCGCACGGCGAATCTGCTCGCGCACGCGGAACACGCCGCGGATCTGCCGAAGCTCGAAGGCAAGTCGGTGGTGCTGGCGGGCAGCGCATCGAAGGCGACGAACGCGCAGGTGGCGCACTGGCGCGCATCGAAGCCGAGCTTGCGCATCGACCCGATGGCCTTGTCGCGCGGCGAGCCGGTGGTCGATGAGGCCGTCGCCTTTGCGCGCGACCACTTCGCGAAGAACGAGACCGTGCTGATTTACGCGACGTCATCGCCGGACGAAGTGAAGGCGGTGCAAAAGGAACTGGGCGTCGAGAAGGCGGGGCATCTGGTCGAAGACGCGCTGGCGTCGATTGCGCGCAGATTGCGCGACGAGGGCTGCACGAAGTTCGTCGTCGCGGGCGGCGAGACGTCGGGCGCGGTCGTTCAGGCGCTGGATGTGCGCAGCCTGCGGATCGGGCCGCAGATCGATCCGGGCGTGCCGGCGACGCAGGCCATTGGCGAAAGCGCGAAAGACCGGCTTGGCCTGGCGCTGAAATCCGGCAATTTCGGCGCGACCGATTTCTTCGAGAAGGCGTTGAAGGCACTGTGATGGCATCGAACGAGAACCGCATCCGCGAAGAGATTTGCGTCACGGGCAGGAGTCTGTACGAGCGCCGCTACACGGTCGGCAGCGCGGGCAACATCAGCGCACGGCTGGACGACGGCTGGCTGATCACGCCGACGGACGCGTGCCTGGGCCGGCTCGACCCGAACGACATCGCGAAGGTGGACCGGCAGGGCAATCATGTGTCGGGCGGCAGGCCGTCGAAGACGCTGGCGCTGCATCGCCGCATCTACGAAAACAATGCGGATGCAAATGGCGTCGTGCACACCCATTCGACGCACCTGGTCGCGCTGACGCTGGCGGGCGTCTGGAAGACGGAAGACGTTTTGCCGCCGATCACCCCGTACTACGTGATGAAAGTGGGCCATGTGCCGTTGATCGCGTATCGCCGGCCGGGCGACGAGGCGGTGGCGGAGGAAGTGGCGGCGTTGGCGTCGAAGGTGCGCGCGGTGCTGCTGGAGCGCCTGGGGCCGGTGGTATGGGAAAAGACGGTATCGCAGGCGAGTTACGCGCTGGAGGAGCTGGAGGAAACGGCGCAGCTCTATCTCTCGACGATGCCGCGCCCCGACCCGCTACCGGAAGCGGCGATAGAGGACTTACGAAAGACGTTCGGCGCGCGCTGGTAGCAACCGAAGAATGCCCAACGGCAGCGCGCAGCGCAGTGCCGGAGCGTGCAAGGGCTGCACCAGCGAGTTAAGCCGGACAAGCGAGACAGACCGTGCGCGATCCAAGCCCGATTGGGCCTTTGAGGGCGACACTTAGGCGAGTGTCACGGCGGGCTGGCAAGCATGGTCAAACTGCGTGTGACCGCGGGCCGTGACGAGCTGCTTTCTTTGCTTACTTTCTTTGCAGCGGCAAAGAAAGTGAGTGCCGCCCCGCACAGGGGCAGAGCAAATAGACCGACGCGAAAACAGGATTCCACAGGAGCCCAAGCAAAATGCCAAAATTCGCAGCAAACCTGACGATGATGTACACGGAACATGCGTTCCTGGACCGTTTCGCCGCGGCATCGAAAGACGGCTTCAAGGCGGTCGAATTCCTGTTCCCCTACGACTTCGAAGCAAACGAAATCGCGCAACGCCTGAAAGACAACAACCTGACGCAAGCGCTCTTCAACGCCCCGCCGGGCGATTGGGCGAAGGGCGAGCGCGGCATCGCCTCATTGCCCGGCCGTGAAGACGAGTTCAGAAAAAGCGTCGAAAAAGGCCTGGAATACGCCGCCGTGCTGGGCAACAAAAAGCTGCACGTGATGGCCGGCCTGATTGCCCAGGACCAGCCTCGCGACAAACATCGGGAAACGTATCTGAAGAATCTCGACTACGCGGCAAAGGAAGCGCAAAAGGCGAACATCGGCATCGTGATCGAGCCGATCAACACCCGCGACATCCCCGGCTTCTTCCTGAACCGCCAGGACGAGGCGCAGCAAATCTGCGACGAAATCAACGCGCCGAACCTGCAGGTTCAATTCGACATCTACCACTGCCAGATCGTCGAAGGCGACATTGCGATCAAGCTGAAACGCGACATGAAACGCCCGAACGCGGGCATCGGCCATATCCAGATCGCGGGCGTGCCGGAGCGGCACGAACCGAGCATCGGCGAGCTCAACTATCCGTATCTGTTCGATCTGATCGATTCCCTCGGCTACGAAGGCTATATCGGCTGCGAATACAAACCGAAGGCGGGCACCTCCGAAGGGCTCGGCTGGCTCAAACCCTATCTGTGAAAAAGGAAAGGAAGCGCACATGAAGATTCTCATCACCGGCGGCGCGGGTTTCATCGGTCAGCGTCTCGCGAAGCGCCTCCTGGAGCGTAACGAACTGAACGGCAAGCCGGTCACGGAACTGGTGCTGCTCGACGTGGCGCGCCCGCAGGACGAGCGCCTACTGAACGATAAGCGCGTGCGTGCCGAAACTGGCGATATTTCCGATCCGGCCGTGCTGCAACGCCATATCGACACGCAGACCGAAGCCGTCTTTCATCTCGCCGCGATCGTGTCGGGCCAGGCCGAAGCGGATTTCGATCTCGGCATGAAGATCAATCTCGACGCGTCGCGCGCGCTGCTCGAAGTGTGCCGCGCGGCGGGCCACAAGCCGCGCGTCGTATTCACGAGCTCGGTCGCGGTGTACGGCGGCACGCTGCCCGCTGTCGTGCAGGACGACACCGCGCTCAATCCGCAATCGTCGTACGGTACGCAGAAGGCGATCGCCGAACTGCTGCTCTCGGATTACGCGCGGCGCGGTTTCGTCGATGGCCGCGTGCTGCGCCTGCCGACCATCAGCGTGCGGCCGGGCAAGCCGAACGCGGCGGCGTCGTCGTTCGCGAGCGGCATCATCCGCGAGCCGCTCAACGGCGAACGCTCGACGTGTCCCGTCGATGGCGAAACGCGCGTGTGGCTGCTCTCGCCGAAAAGCGCGGTCGAGGCGCTGATCGCGGGCTGCGAGATCGATCGCGAGAAGCTCGGCAACCGGCCGATCGTCAATCTGCCGGGCCTGTCGGTGAGCGTGAACGAGATGATCGCGGCGCTGCGCGAGGTGGCTGGCGAGGAGACGGTCGCGCGTATCGACTGGCAGCGCGACGAGCGCATCAAGAAGATCGTCGGCAGTTGGCCGGGCGCGTGGAACACCGCGCGCGCCGAACAACTGGGCCTCACGGGCGACAAGACTTTCGCCGACGTGATCCGCGCCTATATGGCCGACCAACGCGGCTAAATCAATCCGGGCATCGCGCGCGCGATGCCCGCGTCTCTCGCGCCGGTCATGCTTGCATTTGCATTTCCGGGCTACACTTACCCCTTAAATGTGACGAACGTCGGCCCGGCGCCGCGTGCACCGCGTTGAACCACGAGCGGTTGCCAGCTCGTATCTCGCTCGCTTTCGTGCTTCTTGCGCCTTCGCTGCGCCGCGCCCCTGCGGCGGCGCGCGTCCCGTCGTCTTCGCGAACACACCTTTTCCCGCACGGGAGATTCCCATGTTGTTGCATCAGCTAGTCGATCGATTCGGCCCGGCGATCGTTTTCATCAACGTGATGGGCTCGGCGCTCGGGCTGCCCGTGCCCGCGATGCCGACGATGATCATCGTCGGCGCGTCCATTGCGCTGATGGCGGTGGATGGCGGCGCGTTCTGGCCGCCGCTCGTCGGCGTGCTGTGCGTCGCGGTGGCGGGCGGCGTGCTCGGCGATCTCGTCTGGTTTCAGGGCGGGCGCCGGTACGGCGACAAGACGCTCAAAACCATCTGCAAGCTTTCGCTCTCGCGCGATACCTGCGTGAAGAAAACCGAGCGCTTCTTCGGCCGCTGGGGCGTGCGCGTGCTGCTGGTCGCGAAATTCATCCCCGGTCTGTCGCTCGTCTCCGTGCCGCTCGCGGGCGCGATGGGCGTGCGCCTGCGCAGTTTCATCGCACACGACGGCGCGGGCATTGCGCTATGGGGCGCGGTCGGGCTGACCGTCGGCGTGATCTTCGCGGCGCAGCTGGAAATGGTTTTCGCGATGATCTCGCAGCTTGGCCGTCAGGCGGTGATGGTCGTCGGCGCGCTGCTCGCGGTCTATGTCGTGTATCGCTGGTGGCGGCGGCGCGCGCTCATGGCGACGCTGGAGAAGGCGCGCATCAGCGTGGACGAGCTTTATGCGCTGATGAACGACGAACCGCTGCCCGTCATCTTCGACATCCGCTCGCCGGAAAAACGCATGCTCGATCCGTTCACGATTCCCGGTTCGCTCTTTGCCGACGAGCGCGATCTCGCGAAGATCATCGAAAACTACGACAAGTCGCGCAAGGTCGTGATTTATTGCTCGTGCCCGAACGAGGTGTCGGCGGCGTGGATGGCGAAGACGATGCGCACCGCGGGCTTTCGCGACGTCGTGCCGCTCACCGGCGGGCTCGATGCCTGGCGGTTCGCCGGTTTCGAGGTCGCCACGCTGACCGAGTTCGGCGACCTCGTCGCCACCACGCCCGAGGAAGTCGCGGAAATGGCGGCGATGTGCCCGTGGCCGGTGAAGGCGTCGTCGGCGGGGGCATCGGCGGCCGCCCCGGCATCTTTGCATGAAGCTGGTTTTCCACACGGAGATCGCGCATGAGCACCACCCCGAATGGCGAGTACGGACAGAGCATGCCCAATGTCGTCCCCTGGAGTGCGCGCGAGCCGATCGAGAATCCGAATGTCGTGCCGACGCCCTCCGCCGCACCCGTCGCGGCCGACGACAGCGCGCCGTTTTCGCCGCTCGAAACGCGCGCGCACCAGATGTTCCCGCGCCTGACGGACAACGAAATCGAGCGCATGAGCCGTTTCGGCACCGTGTCGCGGTGGCGTCGCGGCGAGTGGATGTTCCGCATGGGCGAAACCGGGCGCGGCATGGTGATCGTGCTCGCCGGGCTCGTGCGCGTGACGCGGCGCAATGCGCTCGGGCAGGAGCATCTCGTCGTCGAGCACGGGCCGGGGCACTTTCTGGCCGAGGTGGCGCAGCTTTCGGGCAAGCCCTGTCTCGTCGATGGCCTGGCCGCCGAGGATGTCGAGGGCATCGTGATTCCGCCGGAGCGCCTGCGCGCGCTGCTCGTCGCGGAAGCGGAACTGGGCGAGCGCATCATGCGCGCGCTGATCCTGCGGCGCGTCGGTCTGATCGAAAAAGGCAGCGGGCCGGTGCTGCTCGGCCAGTCGGACGATGGCCGTCTCGTGTCGCTGCAGGGCTTTTTGCGGCGCAACGGTTATCCGCACACGGTGATCGACGCCTGCACCGATCCGGACGCCATTTCGCTGCTCGAACGCATTTCGGCCTCGACCTCCGATTTTCCGCTGGTCATTTGCCCGGACGGCACCGTGCTGCGCGCGCCCAACGAGAATCAGGTGGCGACGCAGCTTGGCTGGCTGCCCGAGTTCGATCCGGCGCACATCTACGATGTCGCGATCGTCGGCGCCGGGCCGGCCGGTCTTGCGACGGCGGTGTATGCGGCGTCCGAAGGCTTGTCGGTGGCGGTGTTCGATTGCCGCGCGCCGGGCGGGCAGGCGGGCGCGAGCTCGCGCATCGAAAACTATCTCGGCTTTCCGACCGGTATTTCCGGCCAGGCGCTCGCCGGGCGCGCGTTCGTGCAGGCCCAGAAGTTCGGCGCGCATATCGCGATTCCGACGAAGATCAAGGCGCTGCATTGCGACTGCAACCCGATTCAGATCGAGCTTGAAAACGGCACGCGCGTGACGACGCAGACGGTCGTGATCGCGTCGGGCGCGGCGTACCGGCGGCCGGATATCGCGGGTCTCGACCGTTACGAGGGGCACGGGACGTATTACTGGGCGTCGCCGGTCGAGGCGAAGCTATGCAAGAACTCGGAAGTCGTGCTTGTCGGCGGCGGCAATTCGGCGGGGCAGGCGGTCGTGTATCTCGCCTCGCATGCGAAGCATGTGCACGTGCTGATTCGCGGCGCGGGGCTTTCGGCGAGCATGTCGCATTATCTGGTGGAGCGCATCGGCTCGTTGCCGAACGTGACGGTGCGCACGCATACGCAGATTACCTCGCTCGATGGCGATGGCCGTGCACTGACTGCTGTCAATTGCAAGACGCCCGAGGGGCCGCTTACGATCGAATCGCGGCATCTGTTTCTCTTTACCGGTGCGGATCCTAATACGGACTGGCTGCGTAATTGCAATGTGAATGTTGATGGGAAGGGGTTTGTGTTGACGGGTCCTGAAGCGCATGAGGGACGCACGGAAGGCGTGCTTGCGCTCGAAACGAGTGTGCCGGGGGTGTTTGCTATCGGCGATGTGAGGTCGGGGTCGACTAAGCGCGTCGCGGCGGCGGTCGGGGAAGGCGCGGCGGTGGTTTCGCAGATTCATGGGTTGTTGGCGGAGAGGGAGGTTTTGGCGCTGCCGGCGGGGTGAAGGGTTTTTGGTTTTTGGTTTTTGTTTTGGGTGGAACTTGATTTGTTGTCGGTCTATTAGCACTGCCCCTCCCCGGGGCGGGGGTAACTTTCTTTGCTGCTGCAAAGAAAGTCACCAAAGAAAGCAG
>NZ_FCNY02000035.1 GCF_001544575.2 Caballeronia cordobensis | reverse complement strand
ATGTCGCCGGGCGACACGATCTGGTATTTCTGGCCGTCGTTCGGAGTGACCGTGAGATTGCGGCCCTGAACGGTGACATTCTTGACTTTGCCGTTCTTCGCGTCGTCCATGAACTGCGAATAGGACCCCCCTTCCTGGACGCGGGGCTTATCGAACTGCTTGAACACCGTAAACATCACCAGTGCGATCACGAGCCACACAGCCGCCTTGGCGAACACATTTTTGTTCAAAGCACCACTCCTCACTTGTAGACGGGCGCCTAATGAAGCCGCGTCTTAAATGTATTCTAGTCCGGACGCTCATAGCGTGGGAGAGGCTGTTCGGCCCCGATAGCGACAGGCGGAATGGCACGATCTGGGTGAGATGATGGGCCGTTGTTGTCCTCTTGTCGAACCGACGCACAGATGTTCCGAACGGCCGGGGTTGCGCATGGCGAGTCAGCGAATGATCGAAGCTTTAAGGTTGCCCTCAACTCCGGAAATCACGTGATCAGCCGCATTCCCTCAGTCTTCGTCGCAGCTTGGTCGAAAATGGCCATGTGTGTTCGCTCCATCTCATGGTGGGAGCTCGGGGCGGCGGTGCTGATGTGCTGGCATTCGACTCCGCTGCTGGGGCAATCTATGTGGCGGGTTCTCGCAGGTCTTCTCCACGAGATATCGCTAATGCTAGAAGCTGGCGCCAACCTGCAAGACGCATCGGAACATCTAAGGTAGGAGCGCTCGCCGGCCACACTACCGGCTTCTTTGGTACCTCCTCCTGACATCATCAGCCTGATAAGTGACGACTCTCCGGCTGCAGCAGGATCTTCTCGATGACGTAATGAACTGGCACGCCGCTCGGCGGAAGGCACGTGATGACTTGTCCGCAACGCGCACCCAACAGTGCGATGCCCGTCGGCGAGAGAACCGACAGTCGCCCACGCTGATAGTCGGCCTCGCGCGGGTAGACCAGCGTCCATTCATGCGTAACGGTGCCGTCGCTGGTCGTACATTCGACCGTTGTATTCATCGTGACGACGTCCGGTGGCATCGCAGCGGAATCGACAAACAGGGCTGTCGCTTCCACGGCGTCCAGAAATGCGCGCTCTGGCGACGACACGGTCAGCAGACGCGCACATTCCCGAAGTCGTTCCATGTCGGATTCGGACACGACCGGCTGGCCTTCCAAGTGGCCGGTCATGACCGCGACTGAATTGTTCTTGGCAGACAACATGTGTGCCTCCGGCTGGAATACAGATTACAGATATCCGCGCAATCGCGGTCATTCCATACGTCGAGCCACGAACCGTCCAGGAAAATGAGTCGATCGATGGTTCCGAACTGCCGTATTTCGAGCAACGCGCTGCGGTTGACGAACGCACCGGGTCGATCGTCGGGAAAGACCACCTGCATCAGGGGACCCAAGCGCTCGACTATCTCGGTGACGCTCGCATCACCGGACGGCTCGGTCACGCCAAGCCAGTAGACAAGCGCTGCTGTTGGGCTTCCTGCCTTCCGAGCAACAAAACGGAGTGTCTTTTCGCCCGAGAATTCATTCATGGTTACCAACCCAGTCAGCACGTTCCCCTTTCAAAGGTGGTTCGGCGCAGCTTGCCGAGCTTGCCGACCCGCCGCGCTCCGCGGCGACCTTCGTAGGCCTGTGGTCAACCCATATCCGTCCCCATCGGATGGCGTAGCGCAAAGCCTGTGCTGGGTCGTAGAAATAGTCCAGCGCGTGGAAGCAGCGCGGTGTCCGGCAGCCAGGCCCTTCGATCACAAGATGGGCCGCGTACAACGCACTCTTGACGGGTTCTGCACGAGCCGTCAAACGATAGCCCTGATCTTCGGCCTGATCGCTCAAAGCGGCGATGCGCCTGCCTTGCGAAACGTTCCACTGCGAGGCCAAGTCGTTCTCGCCACTGATTGTGACGATGCATTCCTGCCTGACCTTCGGCATCTCGTTCTGACGTTTTGTTTGCGTTCTCATGGCTTCTCGATCCCTCGAAGACGATCCCATCCCGCCGCTGTGCTGTCGCGCGGCTAAAACGCTGCGCTGGGCAGCGCAACGGATGGCGAGTTCGTTCGGCACGCGAGCAGACGCCCATCACGCAAGTCGTGATGGAGTACAGTCGGTGGTCGACAGAAAGATGGTGAGCCCGGCTCTCGCTTTACTGACTCTAGGCTTATGCGAAGAACCGGGCAGAAGAAAGTGCTGCCTTATCCGCGCGGCTGGCGCGGTTTAGCGTGCGCTTCAAGGCATCGGCTTTTCGATGCCCGCGGGTACCCGCCCCCGCTTGTGCAGGAATGCTGAAAAAGGCAAGGCGGGAACTCTTGACGAAAAACACTACGATGACCTCGCGTCAGTGACCAATGGGTGATCTAAGGAAGGCATGCCCATTAGAGCGCATCTGTTAGCATTTTGCAAGGTTGGCGGGTGCCGTTGCCGCGCTTCAAACGATGACCTCGTTTTCATAACGCAAATCAAGCCACGCTGCGAGCTTCGTCCAATCTGGATGCTGGGTACCCGTGCGCGCAGACCAATTGGAAGACCGCTCGAGAATTCGACCGTTCCCGCGATCGCGAACAAGCACGCTTCCCAACCCGCTCGAACTGTTTGTCTGTGACTCAATCAGATAACGTGGCAGGATCCTGAGCTCGGCATTCTTGGCCCATCCGAACAAGCCGCGGACTACGCCGGACGGATCTCGCAACTCGCTGGGGCCACTTACTGGGCGAATCGCCGTCCAGCCTTCCGGAAACTCGGGGACAACCTCGTCTTTGCCCTCCCTCACCCACTTCACGCGCAGAGCCCGCGTCATCGCTTCGCGCATACGCGACACCGAGTCATAGCCTTTGGGCAACTCGATTGCCACCGGGAGCGTGATCAGGTTGTCTTTCCAGAGCGCGGATTCGTCTTCGACGCGCTTGACGACGTCGGACACTTCTGGCCCGAAAGGATTCTCGGGACGGCTAGATACCCTCGCGGTTGGTCCCGCAGGCAGGCCCTCGAAAAGGCGCTCAGCGTCTTGACGGGTTAGTTTCGTCTTTGCCTTACTCATCGTCTCGTACGGTCTTTAGCTGAAAACGAACGCGGCTGGAACGCAGCGAAGCCACCCTTTAATGCGACGTACTTCGAGATGCACCAGGAACCACTGCGCCCGTGGAAACGTCGTAGCTGCCTATTTTGCGTGAGAACGATTTGTGAAGTCGCGCGATCCGCTCGCCCGGCTGTTCGACCGAACGGCCGGACCCGTATCTTCGCCGATCGTCGAGATCGAGTGCTTGAAGATCATCTGGGATCCCGTGGTCGAATTGAGATAAAGCATGTACGCATCAAATGACTGGATGTGTCCAACCAATCTGATTCCGTTGACTAGATATATCGCCACGCGCTTTCGTTCCTTCCTCATCGCATTGAGAAAGTCGCCTTGTATACCGGGTTGGTTCTGCGCCATTTCAGTTTTGTCTTTAAGATTTGATGGGATCAAGCGCATTCGATCGTGTCCGAGCTGCAAGCCACGGAAGCGAAAGATGGCACAGATGTGGGTTGATAGCCTGAATGGCATGGTAGGACGCAATGACCTGCGGTTGCTGACCCTTCTGCCTTGGAAGCCCTACCTTGGCCGCTTCTCCCGCCTGACAGGTGAGGGCCGACAATGGTGTCCGCTTTGCCTTGAAGAGGATCTTCAGTCGCGGACACCGGTCTACGAGCGCCTCATCTGGTCAATGCGCTGGGTCGGACACTGCCCGCGCCATCGTTGCAGGCTCGCAGAGCGCTGCCCTGAATGTGACTATCAGCAAGCGGGTGAGCTATCACCACTGCAGTCATGCGGCTTCTGCTCCAGGTGCCAGGGATGGCTTGGCACGGAGCATCCGGATCCAGTGTTCGATCGCCAGACTGCTGACGGGGATTACGAAGTGTGGGCGGCACAAAGCCTTGCGGATCTTGTCGCACATCCACCCGCGTCGACCTTGCCTCGAACAGGCAATCCTGCTTCCAGGGTCATCGATCGGGGTATCGCCCGCTTCTTCGACGGAAATGCAGCCGCTTTCTGTGAGCACATCGGCATATCGAAGACATGTCCAACCTACTGGCGATGTGCGGGGGCACCCAACGCGGCAGTGCTCATGGCCATCTCATATTGCCTGCAGATTTCTGTGCGTGATCTTCTGACGGGAAAAGACGTCTTCAGCGGCAGTTGTCTCCCTCCCCTGCCCCCAATCCTTTTACGTACTAATCTGCGCCCTGTTGCCCGCAGAAGGAACTGGAACGACGTTCGGCAGTTCCTGACGGAGGTTGCGAACGGCACCCGCTACTACGGTAGCCTTACATCCGCCGCAGAATCAATACATCTGTCGCCCAGTCAGGCGTATGCCCGGTTTGCAGACCTGTGTCGCCAGATAGCGGAAGCACTGCGGGAAACACGCCGGGAAGTTGTCAGGACCGCCCGCGAGCAGCGGAAAGACCGGCTTGATAAAGCGATCCGGATCGAAGCGGCCCGCATGATCTCGACGGGCCAGTACCCAAGCGTCGACCGGCTGATCACGTACGCGAAACAGCATGGTCTGGGCGCGGACAAACCTGCGGACCGCTCGTGCATCCGGCATGCACAGCTCGGCGCACTTGCGGGCGCACCCGGCAGCGGCCGCAGACGCAGGAACAACGCTGCGCCGGACGGATGAGTCGCGGCAGCCTCACTGACCAATGCAACAGAACCATGAACCATCGCAACTGCGTCCAGTCGGCGCGACGACTAGAAACTGACGACGCGCGAATACCGTGCGACTCGAACTGGCGTCGCCCGACCATCTCCGTCACTGCATAGCGCATTGTGGTCTGAAGGGCTTTGGCGTCTGTCATGTGTTACATCCTGCGGCACGGAAAACACCATATCGCTTCCAAACGGAAGTCTTATGGTTTCTCCCACAAGAACGTACGCTTCTTCAACTGCGCCCATCATGGCGGAAGGCAGCCAGAGTCGAACTGACCAGAGAGTGTCTGACACCCCCTACCGGGTTTGAAGCCCGGCCGCACCACCGGATACGGATGCCTTCCTTCGTCATGCCTCATGCCCGTCCCGAACGCGAAAAACGCGCGGGCGTCCGATTATAACGACGCATCCTCAACCGCCGCCATCGCGCGAATGTGAACCCGAACGCGCGCGCGGCTCGCGCCGACGCGTCAATCGATAAGCGCAATACAGCAAAGCCAGCGCCGCAAGCAGATCGACCACCGTCGCGCCATGCGATTCCAGCGCCATCACCGCCAGATGCAGTTGCCGCTCGAACAGCGCGCCGCCCAGCGTCCAGAACGACGCCCACGCGACGATGCCCGCCGTATCCCAAAGGAAGAACGCCACCACGGCGATCCGCGTCGTGCCCATCAGCGGCGGCGTGACGAGGCCGAGCCCCGGCACGAACTTGGACAACGCGACGATCGGCGCGCCGTGCCGCTCGAAGAGTTCGCCCGCCGTGCGCATGCCGGAATCGACCGCGTACGATCTGCGCGACAGCGCCGCGACGAGCCGCCGGCCGTACAGACGCCCCGCCGCGAACCACACGCCGTCGCCGAGCAGCGCACCGCACAACGCCGCGAACAGGACGTGCGCGAAGGACAGCCGTCCGGTCGCCACGACCGAGCCCGCGAACACGAGCAGCGGCGCGGACGGAAGCGGCACGCCCAGGCGCGTCAGCAGCACGTTCGCGAACACGGCCGCGCCGCCCCACTGCACGATCGCCGACGGTGGAATCTGGATCAAGCGGCACCTCTCGTTCGCTGGCTTCGATACGTCATTCGGCCCTCGATTCGACGAGTATCACCGGCACGTCGCCACATCCCGCGCTGCTCGCAATTTCGATGCCGCGCCACGGCGAACGCTCGCCACGGTCGATGACCATCGGATCGACGCGCCGGTCCGGCCGCAACACGTTGAAGGGCCACGACGGCCGCCGCAAGCGCTCGTGCACGACCGAGCCGAGCCAGATCGGCGCAGGCGGCGCGCCCGCGCGTTCGCGCACCGCGTAATGCGTCGGCCAGAAGCGCAGCACGTCGCGCTCGTCCGCGCCGTGAACCGAGCGCGCGAACACCAGCGTCGACGGCTCGCCGTTGTTCAGGCGCGGCAGCGCGGGCAGCTCGATGGCGGGCGCATTCGGCGAGACCACCGACATCACGCTTTTCAGGCTCACGCGCGAAACCTCGGTCCAGCCGCGCGCGCTCAGTTGCGCGCGAATCTGCGCGGGCGTCGCGGCCCATTGCACGGTGATCGGCTCGCGCCGGTCGCCCTCCATGCTCGCGCGGTAGCAGGAAAACGTGCGCCATACCGAATCCGTCCACTGGATCGGCGAGATGACGGTGGTCGACGGCACCGCGCTATGCGCCTCCGTTTCATCGCTCAGTTGCAGCGCGACGCTCGCGCCGATCACGGCAAGCACGGCAATCGGCATCAAAGGCCGCGGCTTCGGCTTGACCGGATTACGCCAGACGGCAGTGAGCGCGATCAGGAAGACCCATACGGCGGCGAGCGCGGCGCTGCCGAGCGCGTCGGAGATGGTGAAGCGCCCGAAATACAGTCCCGCGATGCCGACCGCCGCGACGATCGCCGATGTCGCCGTCGCGACGAACACGCCCGTCAGCATGCCCACGCGCCGCAGCAGGATGAAGGCGAGAAAGCCGTAGATCACGACCGTCGCCGCGACGTGGCTGCTCGGGAACTCGTGCTCGGTCGGCGCGAAGGAGACGAGGAGCGGCTTGTGCGCCGTGAAGCGGATCGCCAGCACGAGCAGTTGCGAGAACGCGATCGCCGCGAGCCAGTACGCGACCGTGCGCCAGCGCCGCTCGAAGCTCATCCACACGATCACCATGACGCCGAGCGCGAGCAGCGTCTGCGTGCTGCCGAGCGTCGCGGCGGCATCGAGAATCGAATCGGTCCAGGTCGAGCGGAACGATTGCAGAAGCCGGTAGATCGATACGTCGACCTGCACGATCGACGCGCCGCGCGCCACGTTCGCGAGCACCGAAAAAAACAGGATCGCCGACGCGAGCAGCAGCACCGAAATGACGACGATGAGACCCGTCGCCGGATTGCCCGGATCGAGCGCGCGCGACACGAGCCGCGCGGGCAGGCCGCGGCCCCGCTGCGCCCACGCGAGCAGCGTTTCGCGCGACGCGACGGTCCAGCGCATCGCGTGCGAGACGATCACGCGCGCGAGATTGAACACGACCCAGCCGATCGCGGTGACGAGGATCAGGATCACGACGAGACGGATGGACACCGCGCCCGCCAGCTCGATCGACGCGCCGAACACCACGCCCGGCAGGATGTGCGCCGGCGCCCAGATGAGCGCGCTCAGGATGTTGACGAAGAGAAAGCGCGCGGGCGCCATGCCGGTGACGCCCGCGACGACCGGCACGACCGCGCGCATCGGCCCCACGAAACGCGCGAGCACGACGCTCTTCGCGCCGTGCTTGTCGAAATATTTCTTGCCCGCGACGAGCGCGCCGGGATGCGCGCGAAACGGCCACATCTGCGCGATCCGGTCCGCGTAGTGCTGGCCGAACCAGAAGCTCACGGCATCGCCGGCAATGGCCCCCACGATCGCGCAGACGAGCACCCAGCCGAGATTCAGCGCGCCTGCGCCGACGAGCGCGCCCGCGATGAACATGGCCGTGCTGCCCGGCACGAACGTGCCGACGAACGCGAGGGATTCGAGAAACGACGCGAGCAGCACGACCGCGAGCGTCCACTCCGGGTGGCCCGACAGGACGTGCAGCAGCTTGTAGTAGATATGCTCCATCGTGATCGGCGGTCGACGGCGCGCATCGAGCCCGGGCAAACGTCAGACGGACTCGTGCCAGCGGCTATCGGCGCGCAATAGATGCAAATCGCGGTGGAAACGAGTGTACCCAACGCGGTCGAAGAACTCCAAAATCTGTATCGCGCGTTTGCGGCCGAGCGCGCTGGCGTCACGAAAAGCGGCCGCGCCGATCGCCCCGCCCTGCGCGCTCGCGGTTTGCGCGACGAGTTGCGCAAGCGCGCCGATCGATGCGCGCGCGTAAAACAGATCGCGTACGACCTGAAACACCTCGCCGCGCCGCGCGAGCTTCTTCAGCAGCCTGCGCATCTCGTCCTCGCCGACGCCGTGCGCGCTCGCCAGATCGCGCACCCACGGCGGATCGAAGCGCCCCGCGTCCAGCGCGGCGAGCACGGCGCGGGCGAGCGCGGCTTCGTTGTCGTCGAGCGTCACCGCATGCGACGGCGCATGCAGCCACGGCCCGCTCTTCGCGATCGCGCCGCTCGCCACCGCTTCATCGACGAGCGCGCGCCACAACGCATCCGGCGCGAGCGGCGCGGCCATGCGGCGCAGGCGCGCGACGTCGGGGCCCTGTTCGTCGGGGAAACGTTCGTGGAAGGCGGCGAGCGCATCCATCAGGCGCGTTTTCAGCGCATCCCAGTGACGCACTGCAATATAGAGCGTGTCGTCGTGCGCGGGCACCGCGCGCAAGTCCTCGGGCGAGATCGCGTGCCCGCATAGATGCTCGATCAGCGAGCGCGGCAGGCCATGCGGCGCCTGCTCGAAGAGCGCGTCGGCGCGGCCCGTGTCGAGCCGGTGCGCGAGCGCATCGAGCCATGCGCGGCGCTGCGGCGTGCGGCGGCGTCGAGCCGGCGCGAACGGATCGAGCACGCGCCCGCCGCCGACGGTTCTGCTTGCCTGCGCATTGCGCACGATGAAGCGGTCGCCGGGCAGCGCGCAAACGGGTTGATCGAACACCAGTTGCACGCGAGCACTGTGTCCGGCGTCGAGCGTATCGGCTTCGAGCAGCGCGACATGCGCCACGCGATGCGTCGTGCCCAGATGCACATGCAAGGGCGCCCAGTGCGTGAGCGCGAGTTGCGCATCCTCCAGCAGCGTCAGTTCGACGTCGAGCCTTTCGGACGCGCGCGCCAGCCGCGCATCGACGATCCAGTCGCCGCGCGCGAGCGCGTCTTTGTCGATGCCCGCGAGATTGAGTGCGCAGCGCTCGCCCGCGCGGCCCGTTTGCGCCGCGCGATTCTGCGCGTGAATGCCGCGCACGCGCACCGGCTCGCCGCCCGCGCCGCGCGGCGCGAGCATGAGCGTGTCGCCAACGTTCGCGCGCCCCGCGAACACAGTGCCGGTCGCGATCGTGCCCTGCCCCGTCAGCGTGAACACGCGATCGACCGCGAGCCGGAAAAAGCCGTCGTCGCGGCGCGTGCGCCAGTGCGCGGCGGCATCGTGCAGATGCGCGTTCAGTGCGACGACGCCGGGGTCGTCGGCTTGCGTGGCATCGGTATCGAAGCGGGGCGCGTCGCGCAACGCTGTTTCAGCGAGCAGCGCGGCGATGTCCGCGTGGACCTCGCGCACGCGGGCGGCGTCCACACGATCGCATTTCGTCACCGCGACCGCGCCTCGTGCGACGCCGAGCAGGTCGAGTATCGCGAGATGCTCGCGCGTTTGCGGCATCACGCCATCGTCGGCGGCGATCACGACGAGCGCGAAGTCGATGCCGCATGCGCCGGCCGCCATCGTATGCACGAGCTTTTCGTGGCCCGGCACGTCGATGAAGCCGAGCACGCCGCCGTCCTTCAACGGCACGTAGGCGTAGCCAAGCTCGATCGAAATGCCGCGCGCCTTCTCTTCCTTCAGGCGGTCGGTGTCCACGCCCGAGAGCGCGCGCACGAGCGTCGTCTTGCCGTGATCGATGTGACCCGCCGTGCCGACGATCATTCGCGTGCGTCCAGTTGCGCGATGAACGCGGCTTCGTCGGCTTCTTCGAGGCAGCGCAGATCGAGCCGCAATGCGCCATCCGCGATGCGCCCGAGCACGGGCCGCGGCAAATCGCGCAGCCGCTTCTCGACGCGGTTCAATTGTCCGCCCGCGCGCTTGCCGCCCGCGGCGCGCACGGCGAGTCCGTAGCTCGGCAGGACATCCACGGGCAACGCGCCGCTGCCGATCTGGCTGAACATCGGTTCGGCGCTCACGGCGAAGGCATCGCCGACCATGCGTTGCAAGGCGGGCTCGATGCGCTCGGCGGCGAGGCGCATCGCGTCGGCGGGACGCGTGAGCAGGCGCAAGGTCGTCAGCCGTTCGACCAGCGTTTCGGGCGTGCGATAGAGCCGCAGCACCGCTTCGAGCGCCGCGAGCGTGAGCTTGCCGACGCGCAGCGCGCGCTTCAACGGATGCTTCTTGATCTTCGCGATGAGATCCTTTCGTCCGACGATCAACCCCGCTTGCGGCCCGCCCAGCAGCTTGTCGCCGCTGAAGGTGACGAGATCCGCGCCCGCCGCGACCGTCTCGCGCACCGTCGCTTCGCGCGGCAGGCCCCATTGCGCAAGATCGACGAGCGTGCCGCTGCCGAGATCCACGGCGACAGGCAGGCCGCGCGTCCTCGCGAGCAACGCCAGTTCGGGAAGCGTCACTTCCTTCGTGAAGCCGGTCACCGCATAGTTGCTGCAATGGACTTTCATCAGCAGCGCGGTTTTCGGGCCGATCGCTTCGTCGAAATCTTTCAGATGCGTGCGGTTGGTCGTGCCGACTTCGCGCAGCTTCGCGCCCGCGCGGCTCATGATGTCGGGAATGCGGAACGCCCCGCCGATCTCGACCAGCTCGCCGCGCGAGACGATCACTTCGCGGCGCGAAGCAAGCGCCGACAGCGTGAGCAAGACCGCCGCCGCGTTGTTGTTCACGACGGTCGCGGCCTGCGCGCCGGTGAGTTCGCAGATCAGGTCGTTGATGAGATCGTCGCGGTCGCCGCGCGCGCCGGTGTCGAGGTCGAATTCGAGATTCGCGGGGCGCGTGAGCATTTCCGCGACCGCGCGCACGGCTTCGTCGGGCAGCAGCGCGCGGCCGAGATTCGTATGCAGCACCGTGCCCGTGAGATTGAAGACACTGCGCACGTTGCTCTGCGCGCGTTTGACAAGCCGTGCGCCGACCGATTGCGCGAGCCGCGCATCGCTCAATGCCTCGACGGAGGCGCGGCCCGCTTGCGCATCGGCGCGCCAGGCATCGAGCGCCGTGCGCAATGCGGCGAGCGTCTGCGTGCGTCCGTAGGCGGCGATCACCGGCTCGAATTCCGCCGATGTCAGCACGCGCTCGACGGACGGCACGCGCGCCATCAAGGCGCGCAGCGCGCCGCCGTCGTTTCCTGCGACGTCGCTCATCGATCTTCTTCCGTTTGTTCGGGCCACAGCCACGGATTGGGCGCCGCGCGCCGGTAGCCCGCATCGCCCATCAGGAGATCGAGCGTGAGACTCGCGAGATCGTCGGCGTAGGGTTCGAAATCGTAGGCCTTGTCCTGATAGCCGATCTTGCGGTACGTGCCGCATTCGTCGCACGACTCCGCTTTCAACGGCGCGCTTTTCGCCTTCGCGGCCTTCTCTTCCTCGCTTTCGTCGCCGCTGCCCATCGCATGATAGGCGACGCCTTTGGTCGAATCGCAGTTGGTGCACTTCGCGCGGACGACGTGCAGTTCCGTCGCGCACAGCCCGCATTGCGCGTAACGGTAGCCGTCATACGCGCCGCCCACTCGCACGATGCTCGCGACCGGCACCGAGCCGCACACGGGACATACGCCCGGCGCATCGAGATACGGCACGTCTTTCGCGTCGATACGGCTCGCGAGATCGGTCCACACGACCTGCAGCGCGGCCGCGATGAAGGGCGCGGCGGCCGGATCGATTTCGGCGAAGCGCAGCGCGAGGACCGCGTCGGCCTGATTGTCGAGCGTGTGCGCGTCCAGTGCGCGAAGGCGGGCGACGAGTTGCACGAGCGCGGGCGTCAGTGCGCCCGCGGCCTCGATGCTGTCGAGCAGCATGAAGAGCACGTCGCGCCACGCGGGGCCGCGCGAATCCGTGAGCGCGGGCACGATCGGCATCGAATGACGCTGATTCAGCTCGATGGATTCGCGCGAGGGCATGGGCGCCGTGAACTGGGCAAGCACGCGCTGCTGGGCATCGGCGAGCGCGGCCATCAGGCGCAGATAACCGGCGATGGGATTGCTCGCGTCGGCGAGTTGCAGAAGGCGTGCGGCGCGCGCGGCGAATACGGTGGCGCGCTCCGGCATGCGCAGACGCGGAATCGCCGATGGATCGAGCGATTCGATTCGCGCGGCTTCGACTATGCGTTGGACCACGGGGGTTCCTCGCGGGGGGTGAATTGTGGACTGGCATGCACTGAGCCAAGGATAGCAGCTTACGTGCGATGGAACAGGACCGCTTCCAGGCTTTAAAATGCGTTCGGTTTAAGAGTTTTCGTATCTACATTGAAGACACATCAAAGTTGACTTTCATTTTCATATGTAGCTACAATGACTCTACATTCCGGAGGAAAAACATGGAACTCGCTATTCAGAAGTGGGGCAACAGCGCGGCAGTTCGCCTGCCTGCCGCCTTGCTCGATCAGGTTCACCTTGCATTGGGCGACAAGCTGACCGTGGAAGTGCGGCCTGAGGGCATCATGCTTGCTCCGGCGCGTCCGCGGTATTCGTTGGAGGAACTGATCGCGCAATGCGACCTAAAGGCGCCGGCGCCTGCTGATCTGGCTGACTGGGGCGATGTCAAACCGGTGGGACGCGAAGTATGGTGAGACGTGTCAAGTTCGAACGCGGCGACATTGTGCGCGTGAATCTGAATCCTGCGACGGGCCATGAACAACAAGGCGACTTTCGCCCCGCGCTCGTGCTCTCGCCCGCCGCGTTCAACGCCATGGGCGTCGCGCTGGTCGCACCGATCACGCAAGGCGGCAACTTCGCGCGTTTTGCGGGGTTTGCCGTACCCCTTTCAGGTTCCGGCACGGAAACTCAAGGCGTTGCATTGGTCAACATGATTCGCACGCTCGATCTCGAAGCGCGCGGCGCGCGCAAGATCGAACGCGCGCCGATCGAAGTCATCAATGACGCGTTGGCCCGGCTTCAGGCCATCCTCGACTGAGTCTGCGCCGCCCTACTTCCCAATCACATCCCTGAACCACCGCGGATGATGCTTCCTCGCCCATCCGTACGTGACCGTGCCGCGCACCATCGCGCCGATCGAGCCTTTCACCCACAGTCCCGCGTAGACATGGATGATGATCGTCAGGATCAGCACGAACGCCGTCGCCGCATGCACCACCGATGCAATGCGAATCACGGTGACGGGAAAGTAGAACGCGAAGTACGCGCGCCACATCACGATGCCGCTCAGCAACAGCAAAATGAGGCTCGCGAACATCACGAAGAAGACGAGCTTCTGCCCCGCGTTGTACTTGCCGATCGCCGGCAAGCGTTCCTCGCGGTTGGCGAGCACGTCGTTCACCTGCTTCATCCACTGAACGTCGCTCTGGTCCAGATAGTTGTGATGCCAGAAGCGCAGCGCGAGGATCATGAACGAGATGAACATCACGCAGCCGACGAACGGATGCAGAATGCGCGTCCACTGCCCGCCGCCGAAAATCGCGTAAAGCCATGACATCGACGGATGAAACATCGCGAGACCGGAGAGCGCAAGCAGCACGAAGGTGATCGCCGTGATCCAGTGATTCGTGCGCTCGTTCGGCGTATAGCGCACGATCAGACGATGACCCCTCACATCACGCAGTTCGTTATCGTGTTTCATCGATACGCTCCTGTCCGCCTTCCCGGCGACGCCGCACCTCTTCCGCCTCGCGGTGCGCTTCCACTTCGTCTTCCTCGCTGACTTCGTTCGGGCCGATGCGCGTGTAATGGAAGAAGCCCGCGAGCGCCGCGATGCCCAGGCCGATCATCGCGAGCGGTTTTGTCACGCCTTTCCAGACCGACACGAGCGGGCTGATATGCGGATCTTTCGCGAGACCGTGATACAGCTCGGGCTGATCCGCGTGATGCAGCACGTACATGACGTGCGTGCCGCCTACGCCCGGCGGATCGTACAGGCCGGCGTTGGCGAAGCCGCGCTCCTTCAGATCGACCACGCGCTCGGCGGCCTGATGCTGCATATCGACCTTGGTGCCGAACATGATCGCGCCGGTCGGGCACGTTTTCACGCATGCGGGCTCCTGCCCGACCGCGACGCGATCCGAACAGAGCGTGCACTTGTACACGCGATGATCTTCCTTCGACAGGCGCGGAATGTTGAACGGGCAGCCGGTGATGCAGTATCCGCAGCCGATGCAGTTCTCCTCGTGAAAATCCACGATGCCGTTCGTGTACTGCACGATCGCGCCCGGCGACGGGCACGCCTTCAGGCATCCCGGATCCTCGCAATGCATGCAGCCGTCCTTGCGGATCAGCCATTCGAGGTCGCCCTTCGGATTCTCGTATTCGGTGAAGCGCATCACCGTCCACGAATGCTCGGTCAGGTCGCGGGGATTGTCATACACGCCGGTCGTATGACCGATATCGTCGCGCAGATCGTTCCACTCCATGCACGCCGTCTGACACGCCTTGCAGCCGATGCACTTCGACACGTCGATAAGCTTCGCCACCGTGCCCGTCACGGGCTCGCGCACCTGCGTCTGCGGCGTGGTGGTCGCCGAAACGCGCTTGATATCGAGCGATTGCAGAGCCATCTCGTCCCCCTATGCCTTCTCGACCTTCACCAGGAACGACTTGAACTCGGGTGTCTGCGAGTTCCCGTCGCCCACGGAAGGCGTGAGTGTGTTGACGAGATAGCCCGGTTGCGCGAGGCCCTTGAAGCCCCAGTGCAGCGGCAGGCCGACGGTGTGCACTTTCTTGCCCTCGATGGTCAATGGTTTGATGCGCTTGGTCACGAGCGCCACCGCGACGATATGCCCGCGATTGCTCGACACCTTCACGCGATCGCCCGCGACGACGCCCACTTCCTTCGCGTGTTCCTCGCCGATCTCCACGAACTGCTGCGGCTGCACGATCGCATTCAGGCGCGCGTGCTTGGTCCAGTAATGGAAGTGCTCGGTGAGGCGGTACGTGGTCGCCGTGTCCGGGAACTTGTCGGCGGTGCCGAACGCGGCGCGGTCGTCCGGGAACACGCGCGCGGCCGGATTGCTCGTCGCCACCTTGTTGTCGGGGAAGAACGGGTTATGACCGAGCGGCGTCTCGAAGGGCTCGTAGTGCGTCGGGAACGGCCCTTCGTTCATGCCGTCGCGCGCGAAGAAACGCGCGACGCCCTCCGGGTTCATGATGAACGGGCTCATGCCCTTGTCCGGCGCTTCGTCCACCTTGAAGTCGGGAACATCCGGGCCCGTCCATGCGCGGCCGTTCCACGCGACCAGCTTTCTCGACGGATCGAACGGCTTGCCGTTGACATCGCACGATGCGCGGTTGTACAGCACGCGCCGATTCGCCGGCCACGCCCACGCCCAGTTCAGCGTCTGGCCGATGCCCGTCGGGTCGGAGTTGTCGCGCCTGCCCATCTGATTGCCGTTCTGCGTCCACGAGCCGCAGAAGATCCAGCAGCCGCTCGCGGTCGATCCATCGTCGCGAAGTTGCGCGAAGCTCGACAACTGATCGCCCCGTTTGGCGAGCACCTTGGTCTGATCCGCCGGATCGGTGACGTCGGCAAGCGCGCGGCCGTTGAATTCCATCGCGATCTCTTCGGGCGTCGGGCTTTCGGGGTCCGCATAAGGCCACGTCATCTTCAGGATCGGATCGGGATACTTGCCGCCCTTCTCCTGATACGCGCGCCGCATGCGCAGCCATAGACCCGACATGATCTCGAGGTCGCTCCTCGCCGCGCCCGGCGCCGCCGCGCCCTGCCAGTGCCATTGCAGCACGCGCGACGAACTCACGAGCGAGCCGCGTTCTTCCGCGAAACAGGTCGTCGGCAGGCGGAAGACTTCGGTCTGGATCTTCGATGCATCGACGTCGTTGAACTCGCCGTGGTTCTTCCAGAATTCGGACGTCTCGGTCGCGAGCGGGTCCATGATGACGAGCCATTTCAGCTTCGACAAACCCAGCCCGATCTTCGCCTTGTTCGGCGCGGCCGCGAGCGGATTGAAGCCCTGGCAGATGTAGCCGTTCATCTTGCCCGCGGCCATCAGTTCGAACACCTGCAGCATGTCGTAGGACTTGTCGAGCTTGGGCAGATAGTCGTAGCCGAAATTGTTCTCGGCGGTCGCGTTGTCGCCCCACCACGACTTCATGAAGCTCACATAGAACGCGCGATAGTTCTTCCAGTAGCTCAACTGATTCTGCCGCAGCGGCTGCGACGCGCGCTTCTTGATGTACTCGTCGTACTCCTGCTCGCCTTCCATCGGCAGGGTCATGTAGCCGGTCAACAGGTTCGACATCAGGCCGAGGTCCGTCAGACCCTGGATGTTCGAATGCCCGCGCAGCGCATTCATGCCGCCGCCCGCAATGCCGATATTGCCGAGCAGAAGCTGCACCATCGCGCCCGTGCGGATCATCTGCGCGCCGACGGAGTGATGCGTCCAGCCGAGCGCGTAGAGAATCGTGCCCGCGCGATTCGGCGTGGCCGTCGATGCGAGCATCTCGCAGACCTTCAGGAACTTGTCGGTCGGCGTGCCGCAGACCTTCGTCACCATCTCCGGCGTGTAGGCCGCGTAATGCTGCTTGAGCAGGTTGTAGACGCAGCGCGGGTCCTGCAGCGTGGGATCGGTCCTGACGTAACCATCTTCGCCGCGCGCGTAGTCCCAGCTCGACTTGTCGTACTTGCGGTGCTCGGCGTCATAGCCCGAGAACACGCCGTCCTTGAACGCGAAATCCTCGCGCACGATGAACGACAGGTCCGTGTAATTCTTCACGTACTCGTGCTGGATCTTGTCGTTCGCCAGCAGATAGTTGATGACGCCGCCCAGGAACGCGATGTCCGTGCCGGTGCGTATCGGCGCGTAGAAATCGGCGACCGAAGCCGTGCGCGTGAAGCGCGGATCGACCACGATCAGCCGCGCGCTGCGATGCGCCTTCGCTTCCGTCACCCACTTGAAGCCGCACGGGTGCGCCTCGGCCGCATTGCCGCCCATCACCAGAATCACGTCCGCGTTCTTGATGTCGACCCAATGGTTCGTCATCGCGCCACGGCCAAACGTCGGGGCAAGACCTGCCACCGTCGGGCCATGTCAGACACGCGCCTGATTGTCGAATGCGAGCATCCCGAGACTGCGAACCGTCTTGTGCGTCAGATAGCCGACTTCGTTGCTGCTCGCCGACGCCGCCAGAAAGCCCGTGGTCAGCCAGCGATTGACCTTCTTGCCTTCCGGCGTGCTTTCGACGAAGTTCGCGTCGCGGTCCTCTTTCATCAGCACGGCGATGCGATCGAGCGCGTCGTTCCACGAAATCTGCTTCCACTCGTTCGACCCCGGCGCGCGATATTCCGGATACAGCAGCCGGCTCGGGCTATGAATGAAGTCGATGAGCGAAGCGCCTTTCGGGCAGAGCGTGCCGCGATTGACCGGATGGTCCGGATCGCCTTCGATATGAATGATGCTCGCCTTGGCGTTCTTCGAATTGTCGCCGAGGCCGTACATCAGGATGCCGCACCCGACCGAGCAGTACGGGCAGGTGTTACGCGTTTCCGTGGTGCGCGACAGTTTGTATTGCCGGACTTCGGCGAGCGCCGGTGCCGGAGAGAAGCCCATTGCCGCCAGGCTCGATCCGGCGAGCGTGCTCGCGGAAACCTTGAGGAACTGTCGCCGTGACATTTGGAGCATGGTTGCCCTCGGCGCGTCGTTTGTGGGTGATTCAAGTATATGGTGCACGATGAAATGCGGCAGTAAGTTTGCTACCGGATTTGCACCAATGCGCCCGCTTCTTCATGTCCTTCATCAAAAGCAGACGATTTCGTCACTGCGCAAGACGCGCGCCCGGTCACGTCCGTTCTGGAATGGAACGTGCTCGACCGCATGAACGTCGCCGGGCATCCGCGCTCCATTCATCGAACCGAGAGGCCGTCATGAGTACCGTGTCAACGCAGAAGATCGAAGCCGTCGTCAAGAAAGACGCTTCGTGGGCGCTCGGCGCGCTCAAGCAATTCTCGGAAAACCGCTGCGCCGCCATGGCCGCGAGCATCGCGTTCTATTCGGCGTTCTCGCTCGCGCCGACGCTCGTCATGGTGATCGCCGTCGCGGGCTGGATTTTCGGGCCGGAAGCCGCGCGCGGGCAGTTATTTCATCAGGTGAACGGACTCATCGGCGATCAGGCGGCCTCGGGCGTGCAGAGCATCGTCGAAAACGCGCATCGCAGCAGCGGCACGGGCATCGCGGCGATCATTTCCTTCGTGCTGCTGGCGGTCGGCGCGTCGGCGACGTTTTCATCGCTCAATACGGCGCTCAACATCGTCTGGCCGATGGCCGGCGACGCGCGCTCCAGCATCATGACGATGGTGCGCGTGCGGCTCGTCTCGTTCGGGCTCGTGCTCGGCGTCGCGTTCCTGCTGATCGTCTCGCTCGTGCTCGACACCGCGATTCAGGCCGTCGGCATGTGGCTGTGGGCGAATTCGCCGTTCGTGATCGTCGGCGATATCGTGCAGCTCGTGGCCGGACTCGCGATTCTCACGGTCGCGTTCGGCGCGCTGCTGAAATTTCTGCCCGATGCGCCCGTGCAATGGCGCGACGCGCTCGTGGGCGGACTGGTCGCCGCGCTGCTGTTCTCGGCCGGCAAGAAGCTTTTCGCGCTGTACCTGACGCACGCGGGCACCGCGAGCGCGTTCGGCGCGGCGGGCTCGCTCGCGGTGCTGCTCATGTGGCTGTATTTCTCCGCCGCCGTGCTGCTGCTCGGCGCGGAATTCTCGGCGGCGCGCGCGCGGCTGCACGATCCGCGCGGCGCGTGGGGCCAGCAGAACAACGGCCGCGTGCCGCCGGGCAGCCGCGCGAAGATCGGCTCGCTGCTGGCGGCATCGACCCGCACCGCGGTGCCGGTCGCGGCCGCGGAGGCCGCGGCGATGACGCCGGTCGCGCGCCCCGATGCGCCCGTCAGCGCGAGCGCGCGCCGGACGATCGGCGGCCGTGCCCAGCGCGCGCAGCAGTTGACGGGGCAGGCGCGCAAGAAAGTGTCGGCGGTGGCGCGGGCGCTGGAGTTGTCGCGCAAGCTCGCGCGGGCGGAATCGACCGCCACGCGCGTCACCGCCCTTGCGATGGTAGGCGCGGGCCGCAAGGCGTCGCACGCCAATGCCGTGGTGCGGCGGCATCCGTGGCGCGCAGTGCTGGTCGCGGCGAGCGCGGGCATGGCGGTCGCGCTGCTGTCGCGGCGCGAGGCCGCGCGGCGCAACGATCCGGCATCGTGAAATTGCGAGCGACCGGCGCCGCTATCCGGTCAATCCGAAAAATCCGACGCCATTAAAGCGCTTTGTTATTTGGATCGACGGTAATCCGATTAGCGCGGCAGGCGAGGATAATCGGATTAGCCGCCGCGACCCGCCTTCTTAAAATCCCGCGACGGCGCGGAACTTTTCCACACCGCGTCTGTCTCCCAAAATTCGCTCCAACGATCGCCTCGGACCCTTGACCAGCGGGCATCTGACCCGAGTGTGTGTTTTTCGAGACAGTCTTTATTTTCCATTTCTAAACTTACGAAACGTTGCGTTATTCTCTGCGCCGGCAACAACGATTTTAATCATTCGCGTGGAGAATTCGATGAAACGATTCGCACTGACGTCCCTCTCGCTGGCTATGCTCGGCGCAGCTGGCGCGGCACAGGCACAAACGAGCGTGACGCTGTATGGCGTGATCGACGCAGGTATCGGCTACGTGAGCCATGCCAACGCAAACGGCGACAAGCTGGTCGGCATGATCAACGGCAACCTGTCCGGCGACCGCTGGGGCTTGAAGGGTCAGGAAGACCTGGGCGGCGGTCTGAAGGCGATCTTCCAGTTGGAAAACGGCTTTGACGTCGGCACCGGCCGTCTCGGCCAGGGCGGCCGCGAATTCGGCCGTCAAGCGTTCGTCGGTCTGTCGGGCAACCAGTGGGGCACGGTCACGCTGGGCCGTCAGTACGACCCGCTCGTCGACATGGTCCAGGGCATCACGGCTGATAACTACTGGGGCGCGATGTTCGCGACGCCGGGCGATATCGACAACTACGACAACTCGCTGCGTACGTCGAACGCCGTCAAGTATGTTTCGCCGAACTTCGCCGGCTTCCAGGTCGAAGGCCTGTATGGCTTCAGCAACCTGGCTGGCGCGACCGGCCAAGGCCAGACGTGGTCGGCAGCCGCAACGTACAACAACGGCCCGTTGGCTGTTGCTGGCGGCTACTTCTACGCGAACAACCCGACGGCTGGCCGCGTGGCCAACGGCTGGGGCAGCCCGTCGTCGGACTCGCTGTTCAACAGCCCGGTCAACGCAGCTTACGCAACGGCTCACGCGATCGGCATCGCCCGCGGCGCGATCCAGTACTCGATCGGCGCATTCACGGTCGGCGGTTCGTACAGCAACGCGCAATACAAGGCAGACGGCTCGTCGCTCCAGGGCTCGCAGCACTTCAACGTCGGCAACGGCTTCGTGAACTTCCAGGTCACGCCGGCTCTGTTGACGGGTCTGGGCTACACGTACACGAAGGCAAGCGGCGACGCTTCCGCGACGTACCACCAGGTCAGCCTGGGCGCCGACTACTCGCTGTCGAAGCGCACCGATTTCTACGCTGTCGCTGCTTACCAGCACGCCAGCGGCGATCAGCGCAACGCGGATGGCTCGCTCAGCTCGGCGCAAGCTACGGTTGGCTCGTACGGCTTCGAAAGCGGCCGCAGCCACCAGGAAATCGTGATCGTGGGCGTGCGCCACAAGTTCTAAGAACAACCGGCTGGCGCGGCACGCAAGTGCCGTGTCTTTCGGACAGCAGCATCCTGAAACAGCCATCGGCTTTGCCGGTGGCTGTTTTTTTATGCGCGCCGCCAACGCGGCAAGGCGCAACAAATTGTTGAATCAACCGCTCGCGTGCACGGTGCGGGCATGACGGGAAGCAGAATCACCGGGTTACGAACGTCCGGAGATTCACGCCATGCCATTACGCTCGACGCTGCTGCGGTCTTTCGCACTCGCCGTGTGCCTCGCGAGCGCGGGCTGCGGAGGCCGCGCCGTATCGCCCTCCCGTGCCGACGAATCGCCGCGCCTGCCGATAATCGTCGCGCATCGCGCCGGCGCAGCCGATTATCCCGAGAACACGCTGACCGCCATCGAAGGCGCACTGCAACATCGCGCCGATGCGATCTGGCTCACGGTGCAGCTCACGCGCGACGGCGTGCCCGTGCTCTATCGCCCGGCGAATCTCTCCACGAACACCGACGGCCAGGGCGCCGTCGCGAGCCTGGACTTCGCCGCGCTGGAGCGTCTGAACGCTGGCTGGAACTTCGCGCGCACCGACGCGAGCGGCGCAAAGCGCTATCCGTATCGCGATGAACCCGTGCGCATCCCGTCGCTAGCGCAGGCGTTGCGCGCGATCCCGCCGGCCGTGGCCGTGATGCTCGACATGAAAGCACTCCCCGCCGAGCCGCAGGCGGCGGCCGTCGCGCGCGTGCTGGACGAAGAAAACGCGTGGCAGCGCGTGCTGATTTACTCGACCGAGGCCGCGTATCAGAAGGCGTTCGCGGCGTATCCGCGGGCGCGCCTTTTCGAATCGCGCGATGCGACGCGCGCCCGCCTCGCCGCCGTGGCGCTATCGCAGACGTGCGAAAACCCGCCGCCGCCCGGCACATGGAGCGCATTCGAGTACGCCAGAAAGATGGAGCTGGTCGAGACGTTCACGCTCGGCGAGGCGCGCTCGCACGTGACGGCCACGCTCTGGACGCCCGCGGCAGTGAAATGCTTCCGCACGAACGGTCCGGTCCACATGCTCGCGATCGGCATCAGCGACGACGCCGACTATCGCGCGGCCGCTTGCCTGGGCCTCGACGCCGTGCTCGCCGATTCTCCGCGCACGATGCACGCGATCAGAACGAACATGCAAACGCCGCCGCAATGCCCGGCGTCCGTGCGCTGAAGCGCGGCTATTGCTGCGGCGCGTTACCCGTCGGATTCATGTTTTCCGCGAGCGTCTGCGCGGGCGCGTCGGGGCACGGCAAGTCGCCGATGACGAGGCGCGGCACGGTGCTGCGGGTATCGCGCGGGCGCAGCGGCACGTTGTCGAGATCGGTCCACGACGGGTTCGGAATCTCGCCGAACAGTTGCCGCAACCGCTCGCCCCAGGTCTTGTTGATCATCTGGTAGTACGCGCTGTTGTTGTCGATCGTGGCGAAACGCGTCACGCGCAGCGAGTCCTTTTCGTAGACCAGCAGATCGAGCGGCAGGCCCACCGAGAGATTCGAGCGCAGCGTCGAATCCATCGAGATGAGCGCGCATTTGGCGGCTTCGTCGAGCGGCGAGGCCGGCGTGATCACGCGGTCGATGATCGGCTTGCCGTACTTCGATTCGCCGATCTGAAAATACGGCGACACACGCGTCGATTCGATGAAATTGCCCGCCGCGTAGATCATGAACATGCGCGGCGGCTGGCCGCAGATCTGTCCGCCGAGAATGAAGCTGCAATTGAAGTCGACGCTGAATTCCGCCAGCGACAAGGCATCGCGGCGATGCACCTCACGCACCGCATCGCCGACGATGCGCGCGGCTTCGGCCATCGTCGGGACGCTGTAGAGCGTGGGCGCGTGGGGATCGGAGGGCTCCGCGAGCAGATGCATCACCGCCTGCGTCAGCGCCAGATTGCCCGCCGCGAGCAGAACGATCACGCGCTCGCCCGGCTGTTCGAAAACAACCATCTTGCGCGCGGCGCTCACGTGGTCCACGCCGGCGTTGGTGCGCGTGTCGGACAGGAACACGAGGCCCTCGTCCACGCACATGCCCACGCAATAAGTCATGTCGGTCCATCCTGAAGCAAACAAACCCTCATTGTACTGAGCGCGTCCGTGTGTCGCATGCACGGTGTGTCATTGATCGGCCCGGGCGTCGATGTCGATGCGCACATCCAGCGTCGCTTCCTTGCCGCCCACGCGCGCGCCGCGCACTGGCGCCGCCGCCTCGTAGTCCCGCGCCACCGCAAGACGGCAGTGGCGTTCGTTCGCAAACGCGGCCTCGGTCGCGTCCACCGACACCCAGCCGTGTTCGATCCACACATCGGCCCATGCATGCGCGTGCGTGCCCAGATAGCCGCTGACGCAGCGCGCGGGCACGCCGCGCGCACGGCAGCACGCGAGCATCAGATGCGCGAAATCGCGCGCGTCGCCGCAGCCGTTTGCCAGCGCCTGCGCCGCCGTCCCCGCCGGCTCGTTGCGATAGCGCACGCGTTCCGCGATGCGCTCCATCAGCGCGAAAAGCGCCGCGGCCGTGTCGAGCGCGGGAACACGGTCGGCGAGTTCGCGGATAGCCGCATCGGGCGTCGTCAGCGGCGTCGCGCACGTGAAATGTTCGAGCGGAATGGGACCGGCTTCGTCGAAGAGACGGCCATCGGCGAGCGCTTCGGTTTCGACTTCGCCCGCCACGCTCACATGCATCTCGCTGTGCGGCTTCGTCAACACGAGCGTATGCAGCGCGTTGCCGTAGGCGTCGCGCGTCGCATCGAGCTTGCCCGGCGCCTCCACATGCCAGTGCCGCACGAGCTGCGACGAACCGCTCGCCGGACTCACGCGAAACTGCTGGATCGAATACGTGACCGGCGCGGCGTAGCTGAAGCGGATGTCGTGGCGAATGATGAGCAGCATGATTCACGCGATCGGCAGCATGAGGAAGGTATGCATCACGCGCAGCCCGAGCTCGTCCACGCGCTTCAGAAACTGCGTGAGCCACGCGTGAACGCCCGTCTCCAGAATCTGGCGGATGTCGGCATAGAGCACGTCGGCGCGCAGCTTGCCCGCGAAGCGCTCGCAGTCCTTCGATGCATCCGTGCGCAGCTTCGCGAGCGTATCGCAGACGCCATCGAGCGATGCGATCAGCGAGCGCGGCATCTGCTCGTTGAGGATCAGCAACTCGACGACGCGCGTGGGCGTCACCACGTCGCGATACACCTTGCGATAGATCTCCAGCGCCGAGACCGAACTCAGGATCGACGTCCAGTAATAGAAGTCTTCGAGCTGGCGCGCGGCCTCGCGCGAATTGGGCGTGGCGTCGGCGAAGCGCACGTCGAGAATGCGCGCCGTGTTGTCCGCGCGTTCCAGATACGCGCCGAGCTGCATGAAGAAGAACGCGTCGTCGCGCAACGCGGTGCCCTGCATCACGCCGCGGCACAGATTCGCGCGATACTTGACCCATTCGAAGAGCGCATCCGGACTCGTTTCGAGCTCCCTGTTCGCGAGCCGCTGATTGAATTCGAGCCAGGTGAAGTTGATGGTTTCCCAGCCGTCGGTCGTGAGCGTGCCGCGCACCGCGCGCGCGTTTTCGCGCGTCGCCTGCAGGCACGACAGCATGCTCGACGGATTGCGCGCGTCCGCGGCCATGAAATGCAGCATGTCCTCGCGCGAGCGCGAGCCGGGATGACGCGCGTCGAACATGTCTTCCAGTTCGGAAATCTTCAGCACCGAGCGTTGCGCGCGCGCTTCCTGTTCGGGCGTTTGAGGCAGCAACGCGCCTTGCATGTCGATGTCGAGCATGCGGGCGGTGTTCTCCGCGCGCTCCATGTAGCGCGCCATCCAGAACAGGTGATCGGCTGTGCGGCTCAGCATGTCATTCGACCATCCATGTATCTTTCGTGCCGCCGCCCTGCGACGAATTGACGACCAGCGATCCCTCGCGCAGCGCGACACGCGTGAGGCCGCCCGCGCACATCGACACTTCGCGGCCGGAAAGCACGAACGGCCGCAAGTCGATGTGCCGCGGCGCGATGCCCGCATCGACGAAGGTCGGGCAGGCGGACAGCGCGAGCGTCGGCTGAGCGATATAGCCTTCGGGCTTCGACACGAGCCGCGCGCGAAAGGCTTCGATTTCGTCATGCGTCGATGCCGGCCCGACGAGCATCCCGTAACCGCCCGCGCCGTGCACTTCCTTCACGACGAGTTCCGGCAGATGCGCGAGCGTGTAGGCGAGATCGTCCGGCTTGCGGCATTGAAACGTGGGCACGTTGTTCAGTATCGGCGTCTCGCCGAGATAGAATTCGATCATGTCGGGGACGAACGGGTAGATCGATTTGTCGTCGGCGATGCCGGTGCCCATCGCGTTCGCGAGCGTCACGCGTCCCGCACGATACGAGGTCAGCAAGCCCGCCACGCCCAGCGCCGAATCCGCACGAAAGGCGAGCGGATCGAGAAAGTCGTCGTCGACGCGGCGATAGATCACATCCACGCGGCGCGGCCCGTGCGTCGTGCGCATGAAGACATAGTTGTCGTCGACGAAGAGATCCTTGCCTTCGACGAGCTCCACGCCCATTTGCTGCGCGAGGAAGGTGTGCTCGAAATACGCGGCGTTGTACATGCCCGGCGTCAGCACGACGACGGCCGGATCGTCCACGCCTTCGGGCGCGATCGAGCGCAGCGTTTCGAGCAGCAGATCCGGATAATGCGCGACCGGCGCGACGCGGTTCTGCACGAAAAGCTCGGGAAAGAGCCGCATCATCATCTTGCGGTTTTCGAGCATGTACGAGACGCCCGAAGGCACGCGCAGATTGTCTTCGAGCACGTAGAACTCACCCGCTTCGCCCGCGCGCACGACGTCGATGCCGGCGATATGCGCATAGACGTCGAGCGGCACATCGACGCCCTGCATCTCCGGCCGATACTGCGCATTCGTGTAGACCTGCTGCGCGGGAATGCGTCCGGCGAACACGATATCGCCCTTGTGATAGATATCGTGCAGAAAGAGATTGAGCGCCTGCACGCGCTGGCGCAGGCCTGCTTCGAGCACGCGCCATTCGTCGCCGGGAATGATGCGCGGAATCATGTCGAAGGGAATGAGCCGCTCGGTGCCGGACGAATCGCCGTTCACGCCGCTCACCGCGAAAGTGATGCCCACGCGCCGGAACAGAACGTCGGCCTCGGCGCGTTTGCGCGCGATGGTGTCGGCGCTTTGCATCGTGAGCCAGCGGGAAAACCGCGCGTAGTGATTGCGCACGGTGTCGTCCTGACGCATTTCGTCGTAGATCCGCATGATTGCGTCCTTCGTTTGCGGCGCGTTTCATTGCAGTATCGGACGAAAGTGCGGGATGTGCGCTGTTTTTTCGCGCGCGATCGTGGTGCTCGCGCTAGACTTGCCGCTTGCATTCAGCGTTTCATCATGTCCGAAGCCTTCCAAGACGAAGCCGATTCGTTTTCCGACTCGTGTTCCGACGCCTTAGCCGACGCCCTGCTCGCAGGACTCGCGCGGCCGATCGTGTTCGTCGATCTGGAAACCACCGGCTCGAACGCGACCGAGGATCGCATCACCGAAATCGGCGTCGTGGAAGCGAGCACGGCGGGCATCGAGCGCTGGAGCGTGCTGGTCGATCCGGGCGTGCCGGTGCCGCCGTTCATCTCGCGCCTGACCGGTATCGAAGATTCGATGCTGCGCGGCCAGCCCACCTTCGAAACACTCGCGCCGGCGCTGGCCGAACGGCTGCATGGCAAGCTCTTCGTCGCGCACAACGCGCGCTTCGACTACGGCTTTCTGAAGAACGCCTTTCGCCGCGCGGGCATCGCGTTTCGCGCGGATACGCTGTGCACGGTGCGGCTGTCGCGCGCGCTCTTTCCATCGGTCGAACGTCACGGGCTCGATGCGCTGATCGCGCGTCTGAATCTCGCGCCCGAAGGCCGTCATCGCGCGCTCGCCGACGCCGATCTGCTCTGGCAGTTCTGGCAGAAGATTCACGCGCTGTATTCGCAGGATCTCGTCGATGCCGCGATCAGGACGCTCGTGAGGCGCGCGAGCCTGCCCGCCGCGCTGCCCGAAGGCGCGCTCGATGCGTTGCCCGCGTCGCCCGGCGTCTATCTCTTCTACGGCGACGACGACGTGCCGCTCTATATCGGCAAGAGCATCCATCTGAAACAGCGCGTGGCGGCGCATTTTTCGGGCGATCACAGGCTTCAGAAGGACTTGTCGATCTCGCAGGCCATTCGCCGCATCGAAACGCGCGAGACGGCCGGAGAACTCGGCGCGCTGCTGCTCGAAGCGAAGCTCGTAAAGGAATTGAAGCCGACGCACAATCGCCTGTTGAAAGGCGCGTCGAGCGCATGCGCGTGGCAATGGCTGCCGGGCGCGAGCGCGCCGGCGCTCGTGAAGGCGAACCGGCGCGATCTCTCGCGCGAGGAACATCTGTTCGGCGTGTTCGCCTCGCGCGCGAAGGCGCATGCGTTCATGCGTCATTTCGCCGACGAAAATAAGCTCTGTCACGCGACGCTCGGCCTCGAAAAGGCGCCGCTCTCGCGTGGCCGCGGCTGCTTCGGCTATCAGGTGAAACGCTGCCTCGGATCGTGCGCGGGCATGGAAACGCTCGCGGATCACGCGGCGCGCGCGCTCGATGCGCTGGAAAGCTTGCGCGTCGCGAGATGGCCGCACGAAGGACCGATCGCGATCTTCGAGCGCGACGAAACGGCAGGCCGCGAAGCGTGGCATGTCATCGATCGATGGTGCTACATCGGCACATGTGCGACACGCGACGACATCGCGGCGCTCATCGCCGACGCGCCCGACCTGCGCCCTTTCGATTCCGATGTCTACGGCCTGATCGCGAAGCGCCTCGCAGCGGGCCAACTGACATGGATCCCGTGCGATGCGCGGCCTTCGTTTCATCTCGTCGTACAAGATGCGCCCGCGCGCGCCGCCCTCGTCACGCAACCGATAAAGCGCGCGGTCAGACACCGCGCGATCGCACCGGATCAGTTCGCGCTGTCTTTCTAGTCCTCGCTTACGCGACGCCGCCGTTCGCGCGCAACACCTGCCCGTTCACCCAGCCCGCGTCCGGTCCGACGAGAAACGCAACGACCGCCGCAATATCGTCAGGCTGACCGAGGCGCTCCAGCGGCGGCATCTTGGAGAACGCGGCGATCTGCTCGTCGGTCTTGCCGTCGAGAAACAGCGACGTCGCAACCGGTCCCGGCGCAACCGCGTTCACCGTGATGCCGCGCCCGCGCAACTCCTTCGCGAACACATGCGTGAACGATTCGACGGCCGCCTTCGTCGCGTTATAGATCGCATAGCCGGGCATGTTGAGCGCGAGCGTCGTGCTCGAAAAATTCACGATGCGCCCGCCGCCGTTCATGCGCGCCGCCGCTTCGCGCAACGTGTTGAAGGTGCCGCGCACGTTGATATCGAAAGTCTGATCGTAGAGCGCGTCGCTCGTGTCGGCGAGCGGCACGGTCTTCAGCACACCCGCGTTGTTGACGAGCGCATCGACCTTGCCGAGTTCGGCTTCGACGGTGTCGAACATGCGGCGCACGTCGTCCGCGTTCGCGACGTCCGCTTTCACGGCGAGCGCCGCGCCGCCCGTTTCACGCAATTCGGCGACGAGCGCGTCCGCTTCCTTCGCGCTTGCCGCATAGTTCACGGCGACGGCGAAGCCGTCCTGCGCGAGACGCCGCGCGATCTGAGCGCCGATGCCGCGCGATGCACCCGTGACGATCGCAACGCGTTTCGGGTTCGATTGAGTCTGACTCATGATGTGCTCCTCAAAGTGGGCTGTTCGATGAGAAGCATGATGAATCATTCCGTTTCCGCGATCATCGCGTCTGGCTTAGTATCATCGTTCCAGTTGCTTCAACAATCGAAAAGCTCATCGCCATGGATCGATTCCAGGAAATGCAGGTGTTCGTGCGCATCGCCGAGCGGCGCAGCTTCACGCAGGCCGCCGACGATCTGCAGATACCGCGCGCCACCGTCACCAATCTGATGAAGCGTCTTGAGGAACGGCTCGGCGCGCGCCTGCTCGAACGCACGACGCGCTCCGTGCGCCTCACGCACGACGGCGAAGCGCACTACCGGCGATGCGTGCGTCTGATCGCGGATCTGGAGGAAGCGGAAGGCTCGTTCAGGCATGCCGAGCCGAAAGGTCTGTTGCGCGTGAATCTACAAGGCACGCTCGCGCGGCACTTCATCATGCCGGGGCTGCCCGCGTTCATGGAACGCCATGCGCAGATCGAGCTGCATATCGGCGAGGACGACAGGCTCGTCGATCTCGTGCGTGAAGGCGTGGATTGCGTGCTGCGCGCGGGCACGCTGCAAGACTCGTCGATGATCGGCCGGCGTGTCGCGCTGCTCGAACAGGTGACGGTGGCGAGCCCGGCTTACCTTGCGCTCGAAGGCGTGCCGGACGATCTCGAAGCGCTGGCCTCGCATCGTGCGGTGAATTATCTGTCGAGCGCGACGGGCCGCGTGCTGCCGCTCGAATTCACGGTGGGCGATCGCATCGAAAGCATCGAACTACGCGCGACGGTTTCGGTGACGGGCGTCGAACTCTATACGCAGGCCGCGCTCGCGGGGCTCGGTATCGTTCAGGTGCCGCGCTATCACGTCGACGACTCGCTCGCCGATGGCCGCCTGCACAGCGTGCTGCCCGACCTGCCGCCGCCGCCCATGCCCATCTCCGTGCTCTATCCGCACAACCGTCAGCTCTCGGCGCGCGTGCGGGTATTTGCGGATTGGCTCACCGAGATCTTCGCCCGGCACAACGGGCGCTGATAACGAACGTCAAGCGGCAAAGCAAAAGAGGCCAGCTTCCCTTCACCGGGAAGCTGGCCTCTTTTTCAACGCTGGCGGAACGACTTAAGCCGCTGCGTCCTTCAGCTTCTTCAGCGCGCGCGCCTTGATGCGAACGCTTGCCGGCTTGGCCGGGAACCAGCGCTCTTCACCCGTGAACGGGTCCTTGCCGAAGCGCTTCTTCTTCGCCGGCACGGCTTGCGACGAGATCTTCAGCAGGCCCGACAGCGTGAATTCGCCAGCGCCCTTCTTGTGGATCGAGCCCAGGATCGTGTCTTCCAGCGCGACCAGCACGGCCTTCACCGCCTTCAGGTCGACAGCGGCGCGTTCCGACAGATGCGTCGCGAGCGATGCCTTGGTGAACGTGTCCTTGACCGGCGAGGGAGCGCCCGTGGTCTTCTTCGCGGCTACCTTCTTTGCGGCAACCTTCGGTGCTGCTGCTTTCTTCGCCGGTGCGGCGGCGGTCTTCGCCGTGGCCTTCTTGGCCGGGGCTTTCTTGGCAGCGGTTTTAGCGGAAGTCGACATGTTTCTCCTACCTGTTTTTTGGTCAGTGATGTACGAATACGTCCGCACCGATGCGTTCGTATCACGCCGGATTCTACATAGCCCAAGCGAGTTCGTGCGAGTCTTTTACGCTTTTATATCGTTTTTACAGGGGTTTTTCGTGGCGTCGCGCTGACACGCGATGTTCTTCGATGCTAAAGCTGCGAAGACGCGATGCGTTTTAGCCCTGCACGGAAGACGTAAACCTGCGACGCGCGATGTGAGCGATCAACGGATAGTGATCGGATGCGATGCGCGAAAGCCGCGTGCGATGCACATCGACACGCATGAGACGCTCGCCCGGATGCACCCAGATGCGGTCGAGCGCGAAGAGCGGATAGCGCGTCGGAAAGGTGCGCAACGCGCTCGCGCGATGAAAGTGTGTGACGAGCCGCCGCAGCGTGCGGCCATACACGAACCACTCGTTGAGATCGCCGAGCAGGATGACGGGCAGCGCGGGCGTATCAAAATTTTGCAGCACCTGCTCCACTTGCGCGCGCCTCTCGCTCGATGCGAGGCCGAGATGCGTCGCGACCACGCGCCATACTTCGCCGCCGCAATCGATGTCGGCATCGAGCGCGCCGCGCGGCTCGCGGCTTCTGAACGACAGGTCGAGCGTGCGCACCGCCCGCACCGGATAGCGCGTGAGCACTGCGTTGCCGTAACGCCGCTCGGGCGTATCGAGCGTCGGGCCCGGCACCGCGTGCAGGTTCGTCATGCGTTGCAGTGTGTCGAGCACATCGGGCGAACCGCTGCCGCCGAGCGGCACCTCCTGCAGCGCGAAGATGTCGGCGTCGATCTCCGCAAGCACTTCACCGATGCGTTGCGGCGCGAACTTGCCATCCACGCCTACCGCGCCATGCAGGTTGTAAGTCGCGATGCGCAGCTCCTTCGCGTGCGCTGAATGGATGATGTCCTGCTCGATGACCGCTTCGTGCATCGACGTCATGAATTGACCTCGTCAGGGCGCGCGTTTTTCGATTCGCGCGGCATCGTGCCGTTCTCGCGCAACTCGCTCGCGCGTTTTGCCTCGTCGCTCGCGCGCGGCTTGTCGGCATCGCTCGGTGCGCCTTCGTGCGCGTCATGATGCTCCGCGCGGCCGAGAAAGCGCTGCAGCAGCAGCGATACGCCGATCAGCACCGCACCAATGCCGATCAGCACGGCGAACGAGCCGACCGTCGGCCGATGCAGCGAAGCGATCAGCTGATGCGCGAACGCGACCGTCAGGATGATGCCGGGGCCCATGCCGAGCATCGTTCCGATCATGAAGTCGCGCATGCGGATATGCGACGCCCCCGCGACCATATTGACGATCGCAAACGGCGCGACCGGCAGCAGCCGCAACACCACGACCGCGACGATCCCGCGCTTCGCCACGCGCTCGGACAGCCGGTTGACGCGCGCGCCCGCGAGCTTGCGCACGGCGTCGCGGCCGAGCCAGTTGCCGAGCGAATACGACACGGCGGCCGCGATCGTCGTGCCGGCGAGCGCATAGACGCCGCCCCACGACGCGCCGAAGACGACGCCCGTCGTCGCGATGAGCAGCGTGATCGGCACAGCAATCACGGCCGCGGTCACATAGGCGAGCACGATCCAGAGCGGCGCGAGCGGCAACGCATCGATGCGGCGCGTCGCGCCGGTGAGCGACTTCAGGTTGACGTAGTCGGCGAGCGGCGTCCAGTGCCACAGCCCCGCGACGACCACGACCATCAGCGCGAGCATGCCGAGCAGCGCGAAGCGTCCGATGAGCGGGCGCGTCTTTTCCGCGGGCACGAACTGATCGACGAGTTCATCGGCGGCGATCGGCGTTTCGGGATCGATGAGCGCTTCGGGCGGAATCAGCTGATCGAGCTCGCGCGACACTTGCGGATCGAGCGGCACCAGCGTGCGCTGCGTTTCGCGATCGCGCAGCAGCGCCTGAATCGCCGCGTTCATGCCGCCGCGCGCGTGACGCTCGCGCACCACGTCGTCGATCTCGCAGCCGAGATGCTCCGCGAGCAACGTATCGCGCATCGTCGCGATGGCGCGGCGGATACGCGCGTCGGCGCCCGCATCGATCGACACGTTGCACTCGCTGTCGAGCACCATCGAACGATTGTTCAGGTTGGCCGAGCCGACGATCAGCAATTCGTCATCGACGATCATCAGTTTGCTGTGCACGTTGACGATCTCGTCGCCGAGCTTCGGCACGATCGGGCACATGAGCCGATAACGTCCGTGCGTGTCCGCGTGCTTCAGCAGATCGTGCAGGCGCGCGCGCAGCACGCCCATCGTCACTTCCTGCAGCCAGCCGCTCTGATTGCGCGGCACGACGATGGCGAGATCGGGGCCGTCCTCGCGCGCGAGCGAATCGGCGAGCGCGGCCCCGACGGTGCCCGACGTGAAGTACTGATTCTCGATGTAGATGCTGCGCCGCGCCCGCGCGATGGCGTCGAGATATTGCGTGCGAATCTGCTGCACGGATTCGCGTCCGAGATAAGCGGGCTCGGTGAGCGAGATGGCGATCTGCGCGGCTTCGAGATCGACGCGCCGCGAGGGCGGCCACGGGTCCTGCTGAAGCTTCGCGCGATGCGCGCGGATCGCGAGCCGCTTGCCGCATGCGCGCGCCCAGCGTTCGCGCGCGAGCGCGCCGATCTCGCGCGCGGCGTCGCCGTCGAACATCGTGTGGACGTCGTGGAACGGCTGGTACGGCGCGCCGTTGGCATCGCGGCGCAGCGGCTCGTCAGGCGCATGCGCGGTCGTGTCCCAGCGCGAGCGCGTGAGATCGAGACCGCCGACGAACGCAAGGCGATCGTCGATCACGACGAGCTTCTGATGCTGCGAGCCGCCCAGCGGATGCTTGCCGTCCATCTGGAACGCGATGCGCCGGTTCGTGCGCCAGCCCATCTTGTAGACCGGCAGCCATTCGCGCTCGAAGGCGTAAAGCATGGCGAAATCCCACGCGAGAATATAGATGCGCAGGCGGCGCTTGTCGGCGGTCACTGCATGCAGGAAGTCGCCGAGCGCGTCCGGATAGCCGTCGTCCGCGCCTTCGGGCGTGAGCTTCATGCGGCTGTCGATATCCCATCCGAGGATGAACACGGTGCGTTCCGCGCGGGTGATCGCCTCGCGCAGCACGCGGAAATAATCCGCGCCATCGATGAGAAGACTGAAGCGGTCCGCATGGCGCACGCTCGCGCAATTGCGTCCCGGCTGAAAAAACGGCTCGTCGTCGTGTGCGTTGCTCATGTGCCTTCCAGCACTCGTCGGCCAAATGACTTTCGTTTTGCAAGCAACATGCCCGCCGGAACGCGTGATGCTACGCTCTCATGCACATGCCGATCCCGGAGCGACATGCGCGATGAACGATAACGAAGTCACCGAAGTGAACATCGAGAACGACGAGCGCGCAGGGCTCGTGCCGCTGGCGGCGGCATCGGTCGTCGTGGGCGCCGTGACGGGCGCGCTCGGCGTGCTGTTCCGCTTCGCCCTCGAACGCGCGGATACGTGGCGCAATGCGTTCGTCGCGTGGGCGCATGCCGGGCACGACGCCGCCGTCATCCTCGTCGTGCTCGCGGCTGCTTCGGCGGCGGGGCTCGCCGCATGGCTCGTCGCGCGCTTCGCGCCGATGGCGAGCGGCAGCGGCATCCCGCATGCCGAAGCGGTCTTGCATGGCAGGCTGCCGCCCGCGCCGCTCATCCTGATCCCGATCAAGTTCGTCGGCGGCGTGCTGGCCATCGGCGCGGGGCTCGCGCTCGGCCGCGAAGGTCCGACGGTGCAGATGGGCGCATCGATCGCGCATGCGCTCGGCGCGTTCTTCAGACGCAACGCTATCGATTGCCGCGTGCTGCTCGCGGCGGGCGCGGGCGCGGGGCTCGCGACCGCGTTCAACGCGCCGATCTCGGGCGCGGTGTTCGTGCTCGAAGAACTGATGCGCCGTTTCGATACGCGCACCGCCGTGGCGGCGCTCGGCGCATCGGCGAGCGCGATCGCGATGGCGCGGCTGCTGCACGGCGATCTGCCCGACTTCCATGTGCCCGCGCAGCCGTTTCCCGGCTTCGCGATGACCGGCGCGCATCTCGTGCTGGGCGCCCTGCTGGGCCTGCTCGGCGCGCTCTACAGCCGCCTGATCGTCTGGACGCTCGATGCCGCCGACGCCCTCGCGTCGCCCCGGTCCGTCACGCATGCGACCGTTCGCGCGGCGGCGATCGGCGCGGCCATCGGCCTGCTCGCGTGGTTCGCGCCCCATCTCGCGGGCGGCGGCGATGCGCTCACCGAGCAGGCGCTGCTCGGCCGCGGCACGCTTCTCGGCGTGACGGCGATGTTCGCGCTGCGCTTCGTCGTCGGTCCGCTTTCGTATGCGGCGGGCACGCCCGGCGGCATCTTCGCGCCGATGCTCGCGCTCGGCGCGCAAACGGGTCTCGTGTTCGGCCGTGTGTGTCTCGAGTGGTTCCCCGGCATGGCGCCCGCCACCGGCGACACGAGCACCTTCGCGGTGGTCGGCATGGCAGCGTTTTTCGTCGCCGTGGTGCGTGCGCCGGTCACGGGCATCGTGCTCGTCACGGAGATGACCGCGAGCTTCTCGTTGCTGCTGCCGATGCTCACCGCCTGCTTCACCGCGATGATCGTGCCGATGCTGCTGCGCGTGCCGCCGATCTACGACACGCTCGGCGAGCGCGCGGCGAAACACCGCTGACGCACGGCGCTGCATGCAAGGAGCGGTTGCGGTAGTCTCGTCGATGGACCGACTTCATCCACGAGGACAAGCAATGGAATATCGACATCTCGGTGCTTCGGGCTTCAAGGTTCCCGTCCTGAGCTTCGGCACCGGCACTTTCGGCGGCAAGGGCGACTTCTTCCAGGCCTGGGGCGAGACCGACGTGAGCGAGGCGCGCAAGCTCGTCGACATCTGTCTCGAAGCGGGCGTCACGATGTTCGACACCGCCGACGTCTATTCGCACGGCACATCGGAATCGATACTCGGCGAGGCGCTCAAGGGCCGGCGCGACAAGGTCATCGTTTCGACCAAGGCCACCTTTCGCTTCGATCCGGACGACCCCAACGCGGTCGGCTCGTCGCGCTTTCATCTCGTTCGCACCGTGAACCAGGCGCTCGAACGTTTGCAGACGGATTACATCGACGTGTTCCAGTTGCACGGCTTCGACGCGAAAACGCCTGTCGAAGAGACGCTTTCCACGCTCGACGATCTCGTGCGCGCGGGCAAGATCCGCTACACGGGCGTGTCGAATTTTTCCGGCTGGCAGTTGCAGAAATCGCTCGACGTGGCGAACCGCTACGGTTACCCGCGCCATGTCGCAAATCAGACGTACTACTCGCTCATCGGCCGCGATTACGAATGGGAACTGATGCCGCTCGGCCTCGATCAGGGTGTCGGCGCGGTCGTGTGGAGTCCGCTCGGATGGGGGCGTCTTACGGGCAAGATTCGTCGCGGCGCGCCGCTGCCCGAGACGAGCCGGCTGCATAAAACGGCCGACATGGGGCCGCCGGTGCCGGAGGAGTATCTGTACCGCGTCGTCGATGCGCTCGACGCCATCGCGGAGGAAACCGGCAAGACGGTGCCGCAGATCGCGCTCAACTGGCTGCTGCAGCGTCCGACCGTGGCGACGGTGCTGATCGGCGCACGCAATGAAGCGCAGTTGCGGCAGAACCTCGGCGCGGTCGGCTGGAATCTGACGCCCGAGCAAGTGAAAAGGCTCGACGAGGCGAGCGCGGTGCGGCCGGCGTATCCGTACTGGCATCAGCAGGGATTCGCGGAACGCAATCCGTTCCCGGTCTGAAGCGCTGAATCGAAACGCGTCGGGGAGGCCGCCTCCCCGACACCGTACCGGAAACCTTTCCTCAATCTGTACCGGTACTGTATCGGACAGCTCCCGTACACTTGGCGCTCATCGAGTGTTCATTCATCGGAGCGCGCCATGCCCATCGACCTGCTCAACGCCCTGCCCGCCGCCGCGCTCTTCGCGCTGGTGACGACGATCACGCCCGGTCCCAACAACACGATGCTGCTCGCCTCGGGCGTGAACTTCGGCCTGAAGCGCACCGTGCCGCACGTGCTCGGCATCAGCGCGGGCATGGCGATTCTGATGATCGCGGTCGGCCTCGGGCTTTCGCAGGCTTTCGAGCGTCTGCCGTGGCTTTACACCGCGCTGGAGGCCGCGAGCGTCGCGTATCTGCTGTATCTGGCGTGGAAAATCGGCACGTCCTCGTCCGTGCAGATGCGCGACGGCCAGAGCCGCCCGATGCGCTTTCACGAAGCGATCGCGTTCCAGTGGATCAATCCCAAAGCGTGGATGATGGTGCTGACCGCTGCGACGACCATCCATCTGCATGCGAGCCTTTCGCTCAATGCAGCGCTGATGGCGCTCGTGCTGGTCGTGATCGGGCTGCCGTGCATCACGATGTGGGCGGCGTTCGGCATGTCGCTGCGGCGCTTTCTCGCGAATCCGCGTTACCTGCGCATCTTCAATATCACGATGGCCGCGTTGCTCGTGCTGTCGCTGTATCCGATCGTCGCCCATTTCTTTGCCTGACTCTTTGCGTGACGCTTTGTCTGACGCGCGCCGCGGCAATGACCGCGCGCCGGATGGAAAAGCGCGCGCCCTCTTTGCCTCGACGCCCGACCGGTGCATACTGATCTTTCGCGCCGGCACGCAAAATCTGCCGTCCCGCTTGCAAGATTGGGACTGCGTTTCTTCTTTTATCAGCGATGTCCGTCCGCCTGGCCGCCCCGAAGGTCCTTGAGCGATCCTTAAGCGATCCTTTAAGGCGGCGTTTCAGCCCGGCGCGTATATGCCTTGCTAGTCCGTTGGTTCGCGCCGAATTGTCGGCGCGGCTTTGAAATCTGTTCAAGGAGTACGCCATGTCTGGAGCCAATCGCCCATCCGGTCCCGCCACGCGCAAATCCCTCGACCTAGCCGATCAGATCGAACGCGATGAACTGGAGAACAACCTGCCGGATGCGCTCAACAACGTCGACGACGAAGACGACGATGAAACCGACTCCGATCGCACACTAGGCCGCTAGCCTCGACAGCCGGGCCCATCGCGCCATTGGAGGCGCGATCCGCAACGCCGCAATGCCTCCGGGCTTGCGGCGTTTTTGCATCGTGGCGCGTGGGCGATGCTTTGGGCACAACCGTTGCTTTAAGCGAATGCCGCGCGGCGCACCGGCCAGAAGCGCACAATGGTCGCGGCGAGCACCTGATGAGCGAAGCGGCGGCCGCATCAGTCCGCGTGCGAATCAATCGATCAACCGTTCCCCACGGGAGGGCTTCATGCTTCGTTACGCTGTCATCTTCTTCATCATCGCGATCATCGCGGCCTTCTTCGGCTTCGGCGGCATCGCAACGGGCGCGGCGGAAATCGCCAAGATCCTGTTCTTCATCTTCATCGTGATCTTTCTCGCGACGCTGCTGCTCGGGGTGTTCAGGCGATGACGCCACGCATGCGTTGCGCGCTGTAAGAAAAACGCGCGGGCTTCGTCGAAGTCCGCGCGTTTTTGCATGCGCTCAGATATGTCCACGTACCTTCAGGTAATGATCACCCGATTCTTGCCGTCCCGCTTGGCGCGGTAGAGCGCGAGATCCGCCGCTTCCACGAGTTGCTTCGACCCATCGTCGTGCAGCGCCGTTTGCGTCGCGCCGCCGATGCTGATCGTCACGCGCCCGCTCGCCGATCCGGTATGCGGCACGTTGAGCGACTCGACCGCGATGCGAATCTTCTCTCCGAGCAGCCGCAGCCCCGGCGCCGACGTCGATGGCAGCACCACCGCGAATTCCTCGCCGCCGAAGCGCGCCGCGAGATCGGTGGGACTCGCGAGGCTCGTTTCGATCGTATGCGCGATGAGCTTCAGCACGTCGTCGCCCGCAACGTGACCATAGGTATCGTTGTACGACTTGAAGTTATCGACATCGATCATCAGAAAGCCGATGGCCGCATGCTCGCGCGCGGCGCGGCGCCATTCCGCGTTCAGATAGTCGTCCAGACGGCGGCGGTTCGACAAACCCGTCAGCCCGTCCGAATGCGTCAGGCGCTGCAATTCCAGATTGGTTTCGAGCAATTTCTGCTGCGACTGACGCAACGCGCGATACGCTTCGTCGCGCTGCAGCAGGTTCTGATACGAGCGCGAGTGATAGCGCACGCGCGCGACGAGCTCGATCGTATCGGGCAGCTTCACAAGGTAATCGTTCGCGCCCGCCGCGAACGCCGCGCTCTTGATGCGCGGCTCTTCCTTCGTCGAGAGCACGATGATCGGGATATCGCGTGTCGCCGGATGCTCGCGATACTTGCGCACGAGCGTAAGGCCATCGACGCCGGGCATCACGAGATCCTGCAGGATCACCGTGGGGCGCGTTTCCTGCGCGGTGCGCAGCGCCTCTTCCGGATTCGCGCAGTAATGCAGATCGACGTTCGCCTCTTCCGCGAGCGCACGGCGCAACGCCTCGGCGATGATCGCCTGATCGTCCACGAGCAGCACCATCACCGGCAGCTCGGCGGCCGGCGGCGCATTCAGCGCGGCGGCGAGCAGGTCGGACACGGCGCGCTCGTCGGCCATCGCACGCGTGCCCGCGCGTTCGATGCTCGCTGCCGCCGCAGCCGCGGCCCGTTTCGCGCGCTCGGCGAGCGGGTCGGGATGAGGAAATTCCATGAGCGTGTCCTTGGTCGAATGATGTTGCGATGATGTCAGTCGAATGCCGTGGCGATCGCGCCGGCGATGCGCGGCAGCGGCAGGATCGAAACCGCCGCATCGAGCGCGGCCGCGGCCTTCGGCATGCCGTAGACCGCGCTCGTCGCCTCGTCCTGCGCAATCGTGTGATACCCCTTCGCGCGCATCGACTTCAGCCCGATCGCGCCGTCGCGGCCCATGCCGGTCAAAAGCACGCCGAGCGCGCGTCCCGTCCAGCGCTCGGTCACGCTCTGAAAGAACACGTCGACCGAAGGCCGGTAAGGCAATTGCTCGGGATGCGCGGTATAGCCGAGGCGGCCGGCCGAAGCAAAATGCAGATGGTCGTTGGTCGCGGCGAGCAGCACGACGCCCGGCGCCGGCCTGTCGCCTTCGCGCGCGATGCGCACCGGCAGCGCCGATTGCGCATCGAGCCATTGCGCCATGCCTTCCGCGAAGGCGCGATCCACGTGCTGCACGATGACGATGGCCGCCGCGAAATGCTTCGGCAATGCGCCGAGCAGCGTCGCGAGCGCGGAAGGCCCGCCCGCCGATGCGCCGATCGCAACGAGCCGCTCGCTGCTCTTCGAGGCGATCGCGACGCTGGACGAAGCGAGCCGCGCGCCGATCTGATCGATCTTGCCGATCAGCGCCGCCGCGCCGCGACGCGCATCGCTGCCAGCGAGCGCGGGCGTATCGACGGCATCGAGCGCGCCTGCGCCCATCGCTTCATAGACGCGCCACGCGTTCGCGCCGACATCGACGGTGACGACGAGAATCGCGCACGGCGAACGCGCCATGATGGTCCGCGAGGCCTGCACGCCATCGACTTTCGGCATTACGAGATCCATCAGCACGACATCGGGCGTGTGTGCCGCGCAATAGTCGATGGCCTGCTGGCCGTCGTGCGCGATCCAGGCGATCTCGAAGTCGGGCCGCGAAGCGAGCGCGCGCCGGAGCGCTTCCACGGCGAGCGGGACGTCGTTGACGATGCCGATCTTCATGACCTGGCCTCTCCGATCAGATCGCGCACGGCGTCGATGAGCGCCTGATCGTGGAAGCTGCCCTTGGCGAGGTAATAGTCCGCGCCCGCATCGAGGCCGCGCTGTCGGTCTTCCGCGCGATCCTTGTACGACACGATCATCACGGGCATGGCGCTCAGGTGCGCATCGCGCTTGATGAGCGTGACGAGCTCGATGCCGTCGAGACGCGGCATGTCGATATCGGTGATGACGAGATCGAAATCCGCGCCGCGCACGGCGTTCCAGCCGTCCATGCCATCGACCGCGACGGATACGTCATACCCGCGCGACGCGAGCAGCTTGCGCTCGAGCTCGCGCACCGTCAGCGAATCGTCGACGACGAGCACGCGCTTCGCGCTCGCCACGCTCGCGTGCGCCGCGCCCGCGCCCACGCGCCCGAGTTCGCCGCTGCCGACGAGCGTTTCGACGGAACGCAGCCAGTCGTCCAGATCGGCGATGAGCAGCGGATCGCCGTTTTCCATCAGCGCGCCGGCGGCGATGTTGCGCACCTTGCCGAGACGCTTGTCGAGCGGCTGCACGACGAGCATGCGCTCGCCGAGAAAGCGATCGACCACGACGCCGTAACTCGCCGCGCCCTGTCCGATCACGACGACATTGAGCGCATCGCTCGCCGCTTCGAACGCGGCCGTCTGCAAAATCTGATGCGCGGTGACAAGGCCGACCCGCTTGCCGTCGAAGGAAAAATGTTGCTGGCCTTCGAGCGTATCGATGGCGCTCGCGGGCAAGACGAGCGTGCGCACGACATGCGCGAGCGGCAGGCCGTACGGCTCGCCCGCCACGTCGACGATCAGGCTGCGGATCACCGAAAGCGTGAGCGGCAGTTGCAAAGTGAAGCGCGTGCCGGCGTGCGCTTCCTGCGTCACGCGCACGCTGCCGCGCACTTGCCGCACGACGTCCTGCACCGCATCGAGGCCGACGCCGCGGCCCGATACGTCGGTGACGGCATCGCGCATCGTGAAGCCCGGCAGGAAGAGGAATTCGAGCAGTTCGGCTTCGGTGAGACGCGCAGCGGTGTCCTCGTTCGCGAGTTGCTTGCGCACGACCGCGCGGCGCAACGCATCGAGATCGACGCCCGCGCCGTCGTCGGACACGCTGATGAACAGCGACCCCGCGCTGTGACGCGCTTCGAGCGTGATCGTGCCGGTTTCGGGCTTGCCGAGCGCGCGCCGCAACGACGGCTCCTCGATGCCGTGATCGACCGCGTTGCGCAACAGATGGCCGAGCGGCGCATCGAGCAGATCGAGAATGTCGCGGTCCACTTGCGTCGTCTCGCCCGCGATGACGAGCCGCACGTCGCGGCCGAGTCCGCGTGCGACATCGCGCACCATGCGCGCGAAGCCGCCGGTTGCATCGACGAAAGGACGCATGCGGCACGCGAGCGCTTCGTCGTAGATCTGCTGCGCGAGATGCGTCGAGCGGCGATCGTAATTCTCCAGCTCCGCGAGACGCTCGCTCAATTGACGATGCGCCTCTGCCGTCAGACGGCGCACTTCGTCGAGCGCCGCGTGCGCGCGTGCATCGAGTTGCGCGGCGCGGGTGTCGGTCAGCGTTTCGTGCAGGCGTTCGAGCGCGCGGCTCGCATCGTGCTGAATGCGCTTCACGCGCAGCATCGATTGCGAGAACGGTTTCAGCCAGCGCGATTCGACGAGCGATTCGCCCGAGTGACTCAGCAAACGGTCGAGCGTGTCGGCGCGCATGCGCAGCATGCGGGCGTCGTTCGTGCGCGAAGGCGCTGCTTCGTGTTCGATGAGCGGCTGGGGTTGGTGTTGTGTGAGTTCCTGCGCTTCCTGACCTTCGAGCCGCGCATTGAGCGCCTCGACATAGGACTCCACGTCGCGTTCGAGCGCCGTTTGCGCGTCGATGTCGCGCGCCTCGCCGATCCGCACGATTAGATCGACGCCGCGCAACAGCATGTCGATATGACCCGCATCGAGCACGATGCGCCCGTCCTGCGCCGCGACGAAACAATCCTCCATCGCATGCGCGAGAGTCACGCCGACCGGCACGCCGACCACGCGCGCCGCGCCCTTCAGCGAGTGCGCCGCGCGCATGCTCGCTTCGAGCGTGACCGGATCGCGCGGCGCGCGTTCGAGCGCGATGAGGCCATCGGAGAGAATCTGCGCCTGGGCGCGCGCCTCTTCCTGAAAGAGGTCGAGCAGCGACGAGCGGCCGGGATCGATGCCCGTCATGCGAGACTCCGGTTCAGGCTGTCGATGAGACGCTCCGCGTCGAGCAGGCCGACGGATGCGTCCTTGAATGCGGCGACCGCATGCGCATGCGACGACAGGCGTTGCGCGAGCGTCGCGGGCACCGGTTGAAGTTGCGCGCGCGTGAAGCGATGCACGCCGTCCACCGCATCGACGGGAAACGCGATCGGCCCTTCGTGCTCGCCGTTGCCGCGCTGCATGACGACGAGCCGCCCGAGCTCGCGTGCATCGATCGACACGCTTTTTATGGCGCTTTCGCTCGTTTCGATACCGAAGAGCGCGGCGAGCGATGCGCAGACGATCAGCCGCCCGCGCACGTTCGCGACGCCCAGCACCGCGCGATGCCGCCGATGCGGCAACGAATGCACCGGCCGCAGTTGCGCCACTTGCGCGCAGAACGGTGTCGGCAAGCCGAGCCATTCGCCGCCGATGCGAAACACGAGGCACGAAAGCGTGTCCGCTTCGTCGTCGTTGCGACGCACAGGGGACGATGCGACCACGGACGTGCGCGCTTCCACGCGGTCGAGCATGCGCGAGGCGGCTTCCTCGTGCGTCGGGCAGTTGCGGCAATGCACGTAGCGTTCGAGCTTCGGGCACGACGCATCGCCACGCACGCCGATGCGGTTCCAGCAATCGTCGATATCGACGGCGATATTGATGTCGCGGGCGTTCATCGCGCGCTCCCGGTGACGCGTTCCGCACGCGCGCGCAAGAGGCGCGCGCCGCTTTCATCGCCATCGAGCGAAAGGCATGCGGCAAGATGCGTGAGCGCTTCGCGATGCGCGGGATCGAGATACAACGCGCGGCGATAATGCCCGCGCGATTCCTGCTGCGCGCCGCGCGCATCCGCGATCACGCCGAGCAGATAGTACGCATCCGCGTTCGATGGATTCGCGCCGAGATAGTGACGCGCAGCGAGTGCGGCGGCGTCGAGCTGGCCGGCATCGGCAAGCTCACGCGCCTGCGCGAGGTCGTTGTTTGCCGGTCGGGTTCGAACGGGCGCTTCGACGGCCACAGGTTTCGCGCGAGCGACGGGCGGCGCGCTCGCCCACGCGGGCAAGACGAACGGCGTTGGCGTCTTTATCGCGGGCACGCCCGGCCACGCGCCATTGAAAACGTTCGTGCTCGCGCGCTCCGGTCGATTGAACGCGAATGCGAGCGGAATGTTCGCGGAACTCATGCCCTCGCGCATCAGAAGCCCTGTTTCCGCCGGACCGACGAAGAGCGTGCCGCCTTGCGCGAGCAAGCCGTCGAGCACGCGCAGCACAGCGCATTGCGTGTCGCGATCGAAATAGATCAGCACGTTGCGGCACAGAATGAAATCGAAGCGCTCGAACGCGTGCGCGTCGAGTTGCAGCAGATTCGCCTGCGTGAAGCGCACGCCTTGCGCGATGGCCGGATCAAGCTGCCAGCCGCCTTCGGCCGCGCGGAAATGCCGGTCGCGATAGCCGAGCGCGCGTCCGCGAAACGCGTTACGCCCGTAATGCGCGCGCCGGGCGATGGCGAGCGCGCGCTCGCTCACGTCGATCGCATCGATGGCGAAGCGCTCGGCGGGAATGCCCGCTTCGATCAGCGACATCGCGACCGTATAGGCTTCCTCGCCCGTCGAGCACGGCGCGCTCAGCACACGTATGGGTCTCGCGGGACGTTCGTGAAGACGCACGCGTGCAAGACGCGCGAGCGCGGCGAAGGCTTCGGGATCGCGAAAGAACCACGTTTCGGGCACGACCACCGCTTCGATCAGTTCCTGCATGCAAGACGGGTCCTGCGTGACCGCGCGATAGTAGTCGTCGAGCGTGCCGCCTTCCCGGTCGCGCCACAGGCTGTAGCGCTCCCGCACCGCGCGCGAAACCGAATTCGCCCCGATCGACTCGGCGTCGAGCCCGATTGTCCGGTGCAACAGGTCGATGAAACCACCGATGCCGGACGGTTCGTCGAAGGCGTTCGGCCGCGCGCTCATGCCGCGCTCCCGGCGAAGAGCAGCGCCTGCACGTCGTCGGGCAGCAGATGCTCGATGCGCACCCACTGGAGCAGCCCCGCCTCGTCGCGCGTGAGCGGGCCGAGATAGCGCGCGTGCGGCGTGTCGATGCCCGCATCGATGAACGAAGCGGCGTCGAACGTCACCGTGCGCGTCGCCTGTTCGAGCAGCAGGCCGAGCCGGTGAGGCGTCGTCACGCCATGTTCATCGCGGCGCGGATACGTGACGAGCGCGAGCCGCGTCGACAGTCTTTCGTGCGATGCACGCGCAAGCGCGAGTGCCGCGAGGTCGATCACGGGCACGCTCGCGCCTTCGTAATCGAGCACGCCGGCCACCCATGCGGGCGCGCCCGGCAGCGTCTTGAGCGGCGCGAGCGGCAACATGCGCTCGATCTGCGCGCTGTCGAGCAGATAGCGGTCGGAGCCGAGCGTGAACTGGACGAAGAGCATCGCGGCGCGCCCTGCTTTAAGCAGCCACCTTGAAACGCGATACGCCCGTGCGCAAGCCGTTGGCGACGTGCGTGAGGTCGTCGATCGCCTGCGTGGATTGACGCAACGATTCGGCCGTCTGCTGCGCCGCCTCCGACAATTGCGACAGCGCCTGCGAAATCTGATCCGCACCGGTGGCCTGCGTCTGCATGCCTTCGTTGATCATCGAGACGCGCGGCGCGAGCGTCTGCACCTGATGGATGATCTGCGAAAGCTGTCCGCCCACTTGCTGCACGTCGAGCATGCCGCGGCGCACTTCCTCGGAGAACTTGTCCATGCCCATCACGCCCGCCGCGACGGCCGACTGGATCTCCTTCACCATCTGCTCGATATCGAACGTGGCGACGGCCGTTTGATCCGCGAGACGGCGAATCTCCGTGGCGACGACCGCGAAGCCGCGCCCGTATTCGCCGGCCTTTTCCGCTTCGATCGCCGCGTTCAGCGAAAGCAGATTCGTTTGATCCGCGACTTTCGTGATGGTCGCGACGACCTGATTGATATTGCCCGCCTTCTCGTTCAGGATCGCGAGCTTGCCGTTCACCGAACCCGCCGCTTCCATCACGAGGCGCATGGTTTCTTCCATGCGCGTGAGTCCCGCCTGACCGGTGCCCGCGAGCGCCGCCGACTGTTCCGCGACGCCCGACACTTCGTTCATCGTGCGCACCAGATCGCGCGCGGTCGCGAAGATTTCACGCGACGTCGCGCCGATTTCCGTCGTGGTCGCGGCCGTTTCGCTCGCGGTGGCCTGCTGCTCGCGCGCGGTCGCGGCGATCTCCGACACGGAAGTCGTCACCTGCACGGCCGATTTCTGCGCCTGGCTGACGAGGCCCGTGAGCTCGTCCGTCATGCGGTTGAAGCCCGCTTCGAGCGTGCCGAATTCGTCGCGGCGCGCGAGCGCGAGCCGCTGCGTGAAGTCGCCCGTGCGCATCTTGTCGACGACATCGACCATGCGCAGCATCGGCACGGTCAGCGCTTTCATCAGCATCAGGCCGAGCACGGCTGCCGCGGCAATCGCAATCAGCATGATGACGATGAGCGTGACCTCCGACTTCTGCACGGAGGCGCGAATACTCTCGATCGACTTCGCATTGAACGTCTCGTTGTGATCGACGAGCGCGCGCGTTGCGCTCTGTCCCGCTTCCCATGCCGGCGTGAGGCGCGTGTTGAACGTCTCGACAGCCGCTTCTTTCGAGCTCGCGAGCGCGCGCAGCGTCTCGTCCTGAATCGGGGCGTAAAGCTCGCGCTGGCGCTTGAAAGCGTTGAAGAGGCGCCGATCGTCTTCTTCGAAGATGGTGGGCACGTAGGTGTCCATCAGCTTGTCGAGCGTCGCGCGCGTTTCGGCGAGGCGCTGCGTGTCGCGGCGCGTCTGCTCCGCGTCCTTGTCGATGAAGACGAGCCGTTGCGTGATCGTGTAAGTCTCGAACCACGCGGCGCGCAGATCGTTGGATAGCGTAACGCCGACCATCGAATCGTCTTCGAGGCTTTTGGCTTCCCGGTCGATGCCGCCGAGCAGCGTGTACGACAGTGCGGCCATGACGAGCATCAGCGAAAGAACGATGCCGAAGCTGGCCAGAATGCGGTGGCGAATAGACAGTTGCTTCACGCGATGAGCCCTGGCAGTGGATGAAGTCGCTGGCGCAACGCGCAAGCGCGAACACGCCCCGGCAACGAGGCTTTTCAATTGTAGGATGAATTCCGGCGCATCGAAGCCGCGCGGTCAGAGCGTGTGTCTGACGTGTTAACGGCCGATTGTGGCCGTGCTTGAATCCGCCGTGTGGAGACGAATCATTTCACCGTGTTTCAGCACGGTGAACGCGTCGGCGGGCAGGCCGGCGTGGCGCGCGGCCTCGGCGAGACGGCGCGGCGGCTCGTCGAGCGGCTCGTCGGTGAGTTCGAACGAACCCCAGTGAATGCCGACTGCCTTTTTCGCATGCACATCCTCGAAGATGCGCACGGCTTCTTCCGGATCGACGTGCTGCGCATGCATGAACCAGCGCGGATCGTAAGCGCCGATCGGAATCAGCGCGAGATCGAAGCCGCCGAAACGCGCGCCGATATCGCGGAAATCCGGCGAATAACCGGTGTCGCCCGCGAACCAGAACGAGTACGGACGCGCCGCGCCCGCCGGCGTCTTCACGACCCAGCTGCCCCACAGCGTTTCCGCGCGGTCGAAGAGCGTGCGCGCGGACCAGTGCTGAGCCGGCACGAACCAGATGTCGAGTCCCGAAGCGTGCGTTTCGTCGCTCCAGTCGAGTTCCTGCACGTTGGTCACGCCGATGTCGTTCATCCATCGCTTGATGCCGAGCGGCACCAGAAAGCGCGGCGGGCCGCCTGCCTGCCGGTTGAGCGCCTCGATGCTCGGCTTGTCGAGATGATCGTAGTGATTGTGCGAGATCAACACGATATCGATGTGCGGCAGTTCATCGATCGTGAGGCCGGGCGGTGTCTTGCGCTTCGGGCCCGCGAATGAAAGCGGCGAGGCGCGCTCGGAGAACACCGGGTCCGTAAGGATGTTCACGCCGTCGAGCTGCACGAGCGCGCTCGCGTGACCGATCCACGTGAGCGTATCGACGGAGCGGTTCGCCTTGAGCCACGCGACATCGGGATGCGCCATCGGAAAGTGATAGCCGTTCGCGGGCGGCTTCGGCAAGCCCTGCGTGAAGCGCTCCCAGCGCCACTTCAGAAACGATTCGCGTGGCAAGTGGCCGTAGTTGTTTTCGAAGCCCGCCGCGGTGTGCTTCGCGTGATGCAACGGCTCAGGCTGCGGTTGTTGCGCTTGCGCCGCGGGAATGGCCTCTTCGCTTCGCGCGGGCGTGCCCGACGAGCAGCCCGCCAGCAGCGCAAGCGCGCATAACGCGGCGCGGGAACGTCGCAGGATCACGCTGGCCGAAAAAGATGACAAAACATGCATGTTTTGAGCGAAGGCATGCCGAAGCGGGCATTCGATTGTACGAAATGCACGCGAAGACGTCTTTACGCGATTTTTCCGCCGATCGTCCGAAAGCGGCTCGACCGCGCCGCATAAGGTTAAGCGCGCGCTGCATGGCAAACCGGCCCGCTTCTTGCGTTATCTCGCCCCGGCACTGAAAAATCAGTGCTTCGAAAATCAATTGCGGCGCGCGCTCTTATTGATGCGATCATTGCATCCAGCGCGTAGCACGGCAGCGTCGGACACGGGGGCGTCATGAGCGGCAGTCAAAGAAGAAACGCGATCAACACATTCAACCCGCAACTGCATACGATGCACGCGATGCTGGTGTCGCGTTCCGCATCACACGTGGCGAGCGCGATGCGGCCGGAGGGCCGCGACGACGCGCTCGCGGAAGGCATCGCCGATGTCATCGCGCACTGCGGGCATGCAGGGCTAGGCCTTTTTCTCGCGGCGGTCTGGCACTGGCTCGACGAACGCGACTATCACGAAGCCGCGGATGGCGTGCAACATCACATCGAAAGCGGCACGATGCCGACGCTTGCGCCCACGCTCAAGATGGCGCGCCGGCGCGATGCGCGCGTAACGTAACGCATGCAGTCACGCGTGAAGCCGTAGCGTTACGCGCCGAACCACCCCGCGTCGACGTAATAGTCGCGCGCGGTGCAGCGCGCTGCGTCGTCGGAAGCGAGGAACAGCACCATGCGCGCGACATGCTCGGGGTCGATGCGTTCGTGCAGGCATTGCTGCGCGATGAGCTTCGCCTCGCTGTCCGGCGACTGCCACAGCTTCATCTGACGCGGCGTGCGCACGGCGCCGGGAATCACCGTGTTCACGCGGATGCCATGTTCGCCGAGTTCGCGCGCGAGCCCGCGCGTGAGACCTTCGATCGCGGCCTTCGCGGTCATGTAGAGCGTGAGCTCGGGCAGCGCGAGATGCCATGAAATCGAGCCCATGTTGACGATCGCGCCATGCTTCGCCACGCGCATGCGCTTCGCCGCGGCCTGCGCGCAGAAGAACTGATGCCGCAGGTTCACGGCCATGCGCTCGTCCCAGTACGCGGCGCTCACGTTGTCCCAGTGATGACGATCGTCGTTCGCGGCATTGTTGACGAGCACGTCGATGGAACCGGCCATGTTGGCGATATCGTCGAACGCGCGTTCGATGGCGGCGGCATCGCGCAGATCGCAATGCAGGAACGTCGGCGCATGCGGCTCGCCCGCGAGCGTCTGTTCGAGCCGGCGCGAATCGGCCTCGGCGACATCGATGAAAAACACGCGCGCGCCCTGCTTCGCGAATGCCTCGACGATCGCCGCGCCAATGCCGCTGCCGCCGCCCGTCACGACGACACGCTTGTCCACGAGACTCGGATAGATGGCGTAGGACATGGCGGCTCGCTCAATGTGAATGGCGCGGATTGCCGCGCTCTTCGATCACCTTCAGATACAGCGTCGCGGGTTCGAGGCATCCGCCGGTGGACAGTTGCCCCACGGTTTGCCGATACAACTCCTGCCACGGCGTCTGCGCCACGGGCACGGCGAATGCGGACTGCGCGCGACGGCTTTCGAGTTCGGCCTCATCGAGCAGCACGTTCACGCTGCGCGCGTTCAGGTCGACGCGAATTTTGTCGTTCGTGCGCAGGAGCGCGAGGCCGCCGCCGACTGCCGCTTCCGGCGACATATTCAGAATCGACGGGCTCGCGGACGTGCCGCTCTGCCTTCCGTCGCCCATGCAGGGCAGCGAATCGATGCCGCGCTTGATCAGCTCGGCGGGCGGCGCCATGTTCACGACTTCGGCGCTGCCCGGATAACCGACGGTGCCGCAGCCGCGAATCACGAGAATGCAATGCTCGTCGATGGCGAGCGCGGGATCGTTGATGCGCGCGTGATAGTCCTCGGGGCCGTCGAATACGATCGCGCGCGCTTCGAACGTGTTTTCGGCGCCCGGCTCGCTCAGATAGGTCTTCGTGAACGCCTCGCCGACGACCGACATCTTCATGATCGCGCTATCGAAGAAATTGCCCGACAGCACCATGAAGCCCGCGCCGTGTTTCAAGGGATCGTCCGCGGTGCGGATGACGTCGTTGTCGGCGGCGGGCGCATCGCTCGCGATCGCGCCGATCGTGCGGCCCGATACGGTCAGGCAATCGCGTTCGATGAGTCCTGCTGCATCGAGTTGCCTGATGACCGCCGGCACCCCGCCCGCGCGATGGAAGCTCTCGCCGAGATATTCGCCCGCGGGCATGCAGTTCACGATGAGCGGCACTTGTTCGCCATGACGCTGCCAGTCTTCGAGACTCAGCTCGATGCCCATATGCCGCGCAATGGCGATCAAATGCGGCGGGCAATTCGTCGATGCGCCGAGCGCGGACGCCACGACGATTGCGTTGATGAACGCTTCGCGCGTCATGATCTTCGACGGCTTCAAGTCTTCGCGCACCATGTCGACGATGCGCTTGCCCGTCACATACGCCATCTGCCCGCGCTCGCGATACGCGGCCGGAATGCTTGCGCAGGTCGGCAGCGACATGCCGAGCGCTTCGGCGAGACTGTTCATCGAGAGCGCGGTGCCCATCGTGTTGCAATGACCGATCGAGGGCGACGAAGCGGTCGTCAGCCGCATGAAGCCTTCGTAATCGATCTCGCCCGCCGCGAGCAGATTGCGCGCATGCCAGATGACCGTGCCCGAGCCGACGCGCTTGCCTTCGTACCAGCCGTCGAGCATCGGGCCGCCGGAGAGCACGATCGCGGGCATATCCACGGTGGCTGCCGCCATCAGACATGCTGGCGTGGTCTTGTCGCAACCGGTCGTGAGCACGACGCCGTCGAGCGGAAAGCCATGCAGGATTTCGACGAGCCCCAGATACGCGAGATTGCGATCGAGCGCGGCGGTCGGACGGCGGCTCTGCTCCGCGAGCGGGTGGACCGGGAACTCCATCGGGATGCCGCCTGCATCGCGGATGCCGGCTTTCGTGCGGGCGGCGAGTTCGATGTGATGGCGATTGCACGGCGCGAGATCGCTGCCCGTCTGCGCAATGCCGATGATCGGACGGCCCGATTGCAGCTCTTCGCGCGTGAGGCCGTAGTTCATGAAGCGCTCGACATAGAGCGCGGTCATGTCGGCGTGGGATGGATCGTCGAACCATTCCTGGCTGCGCAGACGCTTCGGATTCGATTGGGGCATGGGGTGTCTCTCCGATTTCTCGCAGTCGTTCGACATTCGACGCTGCGTTTATAGATTCGTTACCGGTAACATCGAAATCAATGTTAGCACGCAATCGCCATGTTGCTTGGGCTCAGGCGCTTTCGCGCGGTATGACCGAATAGGTTACGCGCAGGCGCTTGCCGGACGGCCCGGTGATGCCCTGGTCGCGCGCTTCGAGCGCCGCAAGCAGGGTTTCGCCGGTGCGCAAACCGATGCCGTAGGCGTCGACGGAGACTGTCGTGATCGACGGCGTGCAGCACGCGGCGACTTCGAAATTGCCGAAGCCCGCCACGGCGATATCGTCAGGCACCGCGAGGCCGCGCCGGTGGCATTCCATTATCGCGCCGAACGCGGACATGTCGCTCACGCACATCACCGCTTGCGTGTCGGGCCAGGTGTCCAGGAGCGCGGTGATCGCCGGGCCGCCGTGGCTCATCGTGATGGGCGAATCGCCGAGACGCACGATGCGTTCGTGATCCAGGCCGAGCGCCTTCATCTGTGCGCGGAAACCCTTCAGGCGATCCAGTCCGCGTCGATCCAGTTCGCTCGCCCCGCCGATAAAGCCGATCCGCTCATAGCCGCGATCGGCAAGATAGCGCACCATCTCGCGCGCGGCGCTGACGTTCGAGAAGCCGACGGCAGCATCGATCGGATCGGCGGGCGCATCCCACATCTCCACGACGGGCACGCCCGAGCGGCGCAGCAACGTGCGCGTCGCTTCCGTATGACGTGAGCCGGTCAGCGCGATGCAGCGCGGCTGATGACGCAGCATCGAGCGCACGAGCCGCTCCTCGCGATCCAGATGGTAGTCCGTGTCGCCGATCAGCAATTGCAGGCCGTGCGGTTCGAGCGACGCGGAAAGGCCGCGCACGGTGTCGGAGAAGTTGGAACTGGCGAGCGACGGCACCAGCACGGCGACGAATTCCGAGCGCCCGGACGATAGCGCGCCCGCGGCGGCATCGGCGACATAGCCGAGATCGTCGATCGCCTTCTGCACGCGCTCGCGCGTCGCCAGCGCGACGCTGTGACCGGCGAGCACTCGCGATACGGTCATCTTCGAGACGCCGGCGAGACGCGCGACGTCGGACATGCGCGGCGGGCCGGCGGAGGGATCAAAGGGGGAGATCGGCATGCGTCGGCGTTCAGTCCACTCGCACCCAGCCGTCTTCCCGCTGTTCGAGGATGAGGTGGAGTTTCGTTTCGCCGGCTTCGCGGTCGGCGGCAGTCACTTCGGGGAAGGCGCGCTTGATGTCGCGATCATCGGCCCACGGGGCGACGTTTTCGAGCTTGTAAGTGTAGGTGACGTCCGAGCGATGCGCAGTCGGATCAGGCTCGGTCCAGGCGACAACCTTGCCGAGTTTGACGTGCGCGTAGCAAAGCATCCACGCGCGTGGATCGCTCGTTGCGTTGGGGTCGCCTGCGGGCCGTGTCGTTTCCACCGCGTACTTCTGCCCTTCGCCGGTCAAACTGTACGCGATGCCATTCTGTTTGGTGTTGGTGGTTGCCGGAGCCGCGGCCGCACGCGCGATCAGACCGCTTTTTTCGAGCGCTGCGAGTTGTTCGCGCAGCGCTGCGGCCGAGTACTCGTTGAGATCCCGGTTCCCGTACACCGATGGGAATGCGTACGGGCCGCGGCCGCTCCGATTCAGGCATAGCAAGCCGCGGTTGGTTTTCATGTCGGCGGAAATGGCGTCGCCCAGGCTGGACTCGCTCGCGTCGTTCTTTTTGCCGCAAGCCACGACAAGCAACGCGGCGCTCACGGCAGCAATCAACAGGCTCGTTCTCATATGCGCTCCGGGAAGGTCGGCATGATGGGTACAACCTTTCGATGCCATTCTACCGACAGAAGTCGGGTGTTCGAAGAAGGCATCGTGATGGAACGAACTCTCGTGATGCAAACGGCGCGCCCAACGCAAAAACCCCACCTTTTTGGGGTGGGGTTTTTGTTTGCGGCATGAGGAGCCTGACGATTACCTACTTTCACACGGGTGATCCGCACTATCATCGGCGTGGAGTCGTTTCA
>NZ_FCNY02000029.1 GCF_001544575.2 Caballeronia cordobensis | reverse complement strand
CGGTGAGCGCTCAAATCGCCTTCGGGTGAAAAAGAAAACCCCACGTTGAGAAAACGTGGGGTTGGTCAGCAGTCTGAAGCCGACCGTCTCACGACGGTCGGCTTTTTTTGAACTGCCAGAAGACTTATTCGCCCAGATACGCCGCGCGGACCTTCGGATCGTCCAGCATGATCTTCGCGTCGCCGGACATCGTGACCGTGCCCGAATCCATCACGTAGCCGCGATTCGCCGCCTGCAACGCGAGACGCGCGTTCTGCTCCACGAGCAGCACCGTCAGCCCTTCCTTCGAGATCTCGCGCACGACTTCGAAGATCTTCTCGACCATGATCGGCGAGAGACCCATCGACGGTTCATCGAGCAAGAGCAGCTTCGGACGCGACAGCAGTGCGCGCGCCATCGCCAGCATCTGCTGCTCGCCGCCCGAGAGCGTGCCCGCATACTGCGACGCACGCTCCTTCAGACGCGGAAAGAAGCCGAACATGCGCTCGGTGTCCTTCTGGATGCCGTCGGTGTCGTTGCGCAGATACGCGCCCATCTGCATGTTTTCGAGAATCGACATGCGCGCGAAGATGCCGCGGCCTTCCGGCACCATCGCGAGGCCGCGCTTCAGCAGCTCGTGCGTCGGCACGCCCTTGATCGACTGGCCCATGTACTCGATATCGCCGCCCGAGTACGGCTTCAGACCCGTGATCGCCTTCATCGTCGTGGTCTTGCCCGCGCCGTTCGCGCCGATCAGCGTGACGAGTTCGCCCTGCCCGACTTCCAGATCGACACCCTTCACCGCCTGGATGCCGCCGTAATTCACCTGCAGACCTTTGACTTTCAACATCGCATTCATGGTCGCCATTTAGTGCACCCCCGCACCCAGATATGCCTCGATCACCTTCGGGTCCTTCTGCACGTCCTGCGGAAGTCCCTCGGCGATCACCTTGCCGTAATCGAGCACCGTCATGCGGTTGCACAATCCCATCACGAGTTTCACGTCGTGTTCGATCAAGAGAATCGTCTTGCCGTCCGAGCGGATCTTGTCGAGCAGACGCGTCAGTTCGACCTTCTCCGTGGCGTTCATGCCGGCCGCCGGTTCGTCGAGCGCGAGCAGCTTCGGATCAGTGGCGAGGGCGCGCGCGATCTCCAGACGGCGCTGGTGACCGTACGACAGATTGCGCGACGTGTAATCCGCGTATTGCAGCACGCCGACATATTCGAGCAGTTCGAGCGCGCGTTCCTTGATCTCGCGCTCTTCACGGCGTTCCGCCGGCGTCTGGAAAACCGCGCCCAGCAGACCATGTTTCGTGCGCACATGACGGCCGACCATCACGTTTTCGAGCGCGGTCATGCCGCCGAACAGGCGAATGTTCTGGAACGTGCGCGCAATGCCCGCCTTCGCCACCTGATACACGGCGGTCGGCGTGTAGGCCGTGCCGTCGAGACGGAATTCGCCGGAATCCGGCGTGTAGAGGCCCGTGATCACGTTGAAGAACGTCGTCTTGCCCGCGCCGTTCGGGCCAATCAGGCCGTAAATCGTGCCTTCCTCGATTTCGAGGCCGACATCGGACAATGCCTGCAAGCCGCCGAAGCGCTTATTGACGCCCTTGACGGAAAGTCGCGTTTGCTTTTGGCTCATTTTCTGGATCCCCCGCTTATGCGCGCACCGGCTTTTTATTGCCGCGCTTCGCGATCTTCGCGATTTTGTCTTCGTGTTTCGCGGCGGGCCACAGGCCTTCCGAGCGATACAGCATGATCAGCACCATCGCCAGGCCGTACAGCAACTGGCGGATGACTTCCGTATCCACGATCTGATGACCGAAGATGGCGTGTTGCAACGGGCCCATCGTCGTGCGCAGGAATTCGGGGAACACGGCGAGCAGCACCGCGCCGAGAATCACGCCCGGAATATGGCCCATGCCGCCCAGCACCACGCACGCCAGCACGACGATCGATTCCCAGAACGTGAACGATTCCGGCGACACGAAGCCCTGGAACGCGCCGAACATCGCGCCGGACAAACCGCCGAACGACGCGCCCATCGCGAACGCGAGCAGTTTCACGTTACGGGTGTTGATGCCCATCGCCTTCGCGGCGATTTCGTCTTCGCGAATAGCGGCCCATGCGCGGCCGATGCGCGAATGCTGCAGACGCGTACACACCCAGATCACGAACAGCGCGCACAGCACGAACAGGTAGTAATACAGGTACACCGACGGGAACTTGAAGCCGAGAAACTCGTGCGTCTGTGCGAGGCTGAAGTCGCCGATGTGCACCGGAGAGATGCCCGTAATGCCCTTCGGGCCGTTCGTGATGTTGATCGGACGATCGAGGTTGTTCATGAAAATCCGGACGATTTCCCCGAAGCCCAGTGTCACGATCGCGAGATAGTCGCCGCGCAGACGCAGCGTCGGTGCGCCGAGCAGCACGCCGAAGGTTGCCGCGAGCGCCATCGCGATCGGCACGATGATGAAGAACGGGAAATGGAGTCCGGTCGGCGCGAGCGCCGCGATCCATTCGAATTGCGTCGAAAGCTGCGGCGACGAGAGCAGCGCCGCCGTATAGGCGCCCACCGCGTAAAACGCGATGTAGCCCAAGTCCAGCAGGCCGGCGAAGCCGACCACCACGTTCAGGCCGAGCGCGAGCATCACGTAGAGCATCGCGAAGTCGAGCACGCGGACCCAGTAGTTGCCGCCCGCGGCGCCGATGACCATCGGCGCGGCAATGACGAACACGGCGGTGAGAATGCCCACGACGAGCGTTTTCGTCATGTTCTTCTCGGGGATGAGCGTCGTGGACGGCTCAATCGGTTGAATCGAAGTCATTTTTCTGGCTCCTCAGACAATCTTTAAGCGCGGTCCGCGACACGTTCGCCGAGCAGACCCGACGGACGGAACACGAGCACGATGATCAGCACGATGAAGGCGAACACGTCCTGGTAGTTGGAACCGAAGACGCCGCCCGTCAGGTTGCCGATATACCCGGCGCCCAACTGTTCGATGAGACCCAGCAACACGCCGCCGACCATTGCGCCGCCTAAGTTGCCGATACCGCCGAGCACCGCCGCCGTGAACGCTTTCAGGCCCGGAATGAAGCCCATGTAGAAGTGGGCGTTGCCGTATTCCGACGCGATCATGACGCCGGCGAGCGCTGCGAGCGCCGAGCCGATCATGAAGGTCGCGGAAATCACGAAGTTCGGGTTCACGCCCATCAGCGAGGCATTGGCCGGGTTCTCGGCGATGGCGCGCATCGCGCGGCCGAGCTTGGTCTTGTGCACGAGGAGCAGCAGACCGGCCATCACGATGAACGCAACCACGATGATCACGATCTCGGTCATCGAAATCACGGCGCCCGGACGGGTTTCATCGGCGGCGATCACGTTGATCGGATCGGTCGGCAGAAGCTGCGGGAAGGCCAGCGGATTGCGGCCCCAGATCATCATCGCGATGGTCTGCAGAAGAATGGACACGCCGATCGCGGTGATCAGCGGAGCGAGACGCGGCGCCTTGCGCAGCGGCCGGTACGCCACTTTTTCGATCGTGTAGCCGACCAGCGCGCAGACGATCGCGGCAACGATCAGCGCGATCGTCAGCATGATTGGTCCGGGCAAGCCCGGCGCGTGGTTCTGCATGACGCCGATCGCGGACAGCGCGACCATCGCGCCGACCATCAGCACGTCGCCATGCGCGAAGTTGATGATGCCGAGAATGCCGTACACCATCGTATAGCCGAGTGCGATGATGGCGTAGACGCTGCCAAGCACCAGACCGTTGATGATCTGCTGGATGAAAATATCCATCTAAAGCTCCTTAGCCCCGTGCGTTCGGATAACGCTTTTATCACCGGCCGATAAACCGGTGTGAAGCGAAATCTGAAACGGCACTGCGCGTACTTTTGGAAAAACCGGTAAGGGTTAATCGTCCGATCGTCCGCTCGCTGCCGGATGAGGCTGCGGGCGTTTCCCGGACGGATACGAAAACGGCGCCGTCGGTTGAGCGCCGCCATCCTGCTGCTGCTTACTGCCTGACGACGTCCAGGACGTCCTTCTTCTTGTCCTTGAAGTCGTAAAGCGTAATGGTGCCCGCCTTCAAATCGCCCTTGTCGTCGAATGCGATGCGCCCCGTCAGACCGTTGTAGTCCGTCGTGGCGATCGCAGCGAGCACTTTGGGCGCTTCGATCGAATTGGCGCGCTTCATTGCATCGACGATCACGTACATCGCGTCATACGTGAACGGCGCGTAAATCTGCACCGGCGCGTGAAAACGCGCTTCGTATTTCTTCTCGAAGTCCGCGCCCTTGTCCATCTTCGAAAGCGCGAGTCCCGCCTCCGAGCAGACGATGTTCTGCACCGCGTCGCCCGCGAGCTCGGCGAGCTTCTCGGTGCAGACGCCGTCGCCGGCGAGAATCTTCGACTTGATGCCGAGCGCCGCCGCCTCTTTCGCGAACGGGCCGCCCGTCACGTCCATGCCGCCGTACATCACGACATCCGGCTGGATGCGCTTGATCTTGGTCAGGATCGCCTTGAAATTGCGGGCCTTCTCGGTCGTCTGCTCGCGCGCGGCGATTTTCACGCCGCCAGCCTGAGCCGACTTCGCGAATTCGTCGGCCAGCCCACGGCCGTAAGCGGTCGCATCGTCGACCACGACGACTTTCTTCGCATGCAGTGTCTTCATCGCGTAGCCGGCCAGCACGGGGCCCTGCAGCGCGTCGGTTGCGACGACGCGAAACGTCGTCTTGTAGCCTTGCTTCGTGTACTCCGGATTCGTCGTCGAGGGCGAAATCTGCGCGATGCCCGCATCGCTGTAAATCTTCGACGCCGGAATCGACACGCCCGAATTCAGATGGCCGATGACCGCGACCACGTGATCGTCCACGAGCTTTTGCGCGGCTTCCGTGCCGACACGCGGATCGGCCGCATCGTCCTGACTGTCGAGTTCGAGGCGGATGGAGCGCCCGTCGATCGTCAAACCCTGCGCGCTGATCTCTTCCAGTGCCAGACGGGCGCCGTTTTCATTGTCCTTGCCAAGGTGTGCCTGCAGCCCCGTCAGAGGCGCGACATGACCGATTTTCACGACTGTTGCCTCACTCGCAGGCGCAGGCGCCGGCGCGGACGCAGCAGAAGCTGCGGAACTCGCCGCCGATGCCGCCGTATTCGCCCCGCTTTCGTCCTTCTTGCCGCATGCGGTCACCATTGCAACCGCAGCCGCGATGGACACGGCGTGAGCAAACTTGAATCGCATCAAATAGGTCTCCTGCGCCTCTAAAAACAGTCGTCGTGAACCCTTCTGGCCTCAAGACGCGCGCATTGTAACGCTAAATATGAGACGAGCAATATTCTTGCGTGGCGGGGTTTTCCAGCATTGCAACCGCCATTTTCCGGCGATTTTCCCGCTCAGGCGCAACCAGGTTGCGATCCGATTTTGTGCAGTAGTTGCACCATAACGAGCGCGGGTTCAATCGGGGCAATTTAACGGTTACGTTTGCTTATCGGAATTACGGGCAAACCCTTAAGTGTTTTAGACCAAAACGCCTATTTCGGCGCACGCTCGTTAATGGTGCTCACGCATTGGTTTCGTCTTGCGCGGAAGGGTTCCTTTCTCTTTGCTTTCTATCGATGATGGACGAAAAAAAAGCGCCCGGAGGCGCTTTTTTCGAAGCAACGATCTCATTCACTGCGGCAGAGAGAGACCGCGCGGCAGCGGAAACGAGATCGTCTCCTCGATGCCTTCCAGCGAGCGCACGTTGCGCACGCCGAGCTCGCGCAGCCGCGCGATGACCGCCTGCGCCAGCACTTCCGGCGCCGACGCGCCCGCCGTCACCCCGATGCGCTTCTTGCCCTCGACCCACTTCGGATCGATCTGCGTCGGCGAATCCACCATATAGGCGGGAATGCCGCGCTTCTCGGCCACTTCGCGCAGACGGCTCGAATTCGAGCTGTTCGGGCTGCCGACGACGATCACGACATCGCACTGCGGCGCGAGAAACTTCACCGCGTCCTGGCGGTTCTGCGTCGCGTAGCAGATGTCCTGCTTCTTCGGCTCCTTGATGTCCGGATACTTGTTCTTGAGCGCGCCGATGATCGCGGAGGCGTCGTCGACCGAAAGCGTGGTCTGCGTGACGTACGCAATGCGCTGCGGGTCGGGCAGATCGAGCTTGAGCACGTCCTCGATATCCTCGACGAGATGCATGCCCTCGCCCGACTGACCCATCGTGCCTTCGACCTCGGGATGCCCCTTGTGGCCGATCATCACGATATCGAAGCCTTCCTGGCGCATCTTCGCGACTTCGATATGCACCTTGGTCACGAGCGGACACGTCGCGTCGAACACGCGCAGGCCGCGCGCCTCGGCTTCGCCGCGCACCGCCTTCGAGACGCCGTGCGCGCTGAAGATCAGCGTGGCGCCTTCGGGCACGTCGGACAGCTCTTCGATGAAGATGGCGCCCTTCTCGCGCAGATCCGCAACGACATACGCGTTATGGACGATCTCGTGGCGAACGTAGATGGGCGCGCCAAACAGCTTGATCGCACGCTCGACGATTTCGATCGCGCGGTCGACGCCTGCACAAAACCCGCGCGGCTGCGCGAGCAGGATTTCGACGTCGGTCTGAACTTCGTTGAGGCTTTCAATCATGGTTACAGAATTCCGATGATTTTCACTTCGAAGACGAGCGCCTGGCCCGCGAGCGGGTGATTGAAATCGAACAAGGCAGCGGTTTCCCCGACTTCTTTCAGTACGCCCGCGTAGCGGCCGCCGTTCGGCGCGTTGAATTCGACGAGATCGCCGGGAGAAAAATCCTCGCCGATCATGCTGTTTTCGCGCAGCGTCGCAAGCGACACCCACTGGACCAGCTCCGGGTTACGCGGGCCGAAAGCCTGATCCGGCGTTAGCTGAAAGGTCGAATGGTGGCCGACCTTCAGTCCCAGCAGAATCTCTTCCAGGGGCTCCGCGAGCTGGCCTGCGCCGAGCAGGAGCGTCGCGGGCTTGTCGGTGAACGTGTTGACGATGTCAGCACCATCGGCCAGTGCGAGCCGGTAATGAAGCGTGACGTGCGAACCGGGTTTCACCTCGGAGATATCGATGATGCTCATGAGTATTGGATGTGGCCGTTCGTTTGAAGGCGGGGCGCAGGCTCCGCTCGAGGCGGCTTCGCGACGCGAGGCGGCGAACCGCGCGGCGCCGGTGCAAACCGGGCGCCGAAACCGCTATTGTAAGACACAGTTGTGGCAGCACGCGTCTCGCGGCCATGTCCTGCGTGCGCTGACCCGCGCGACAGAACGTCCCGGAGCGCCGCGATGAGCGCCGACCTGCGGCTCGTGAAGCCGTTTGACGCGCCCGGATCGGGCCATGCCGAGGACGCGCCTCATACGCCGATCCGCGAATGGGCGCGCGCCGACCGACCGCGCGAGCGGCTGCTGGATACCGGCCCGGCATCCCTCTCGGACGCCGAACTCTTCGCTTTGTTCCTGCGCACCGGCGTTGCGGGCGTATCGGCCGTCGATGTCGCGCGCCAGCTCATGCGCCGGTTCGGCTCGCTGCGCGGCGTTCTGGACGCGACGGCGCTGGATTTGCGCGAGCAGCGCGGCATCGGCCCGGCGCGCGCCGCGACCCTGCTGGCGGTGTCCGAGCTGTGCCGGCGCGCCCTCGCGGAGAAGGCGCGCGATCGCGAATTGCTGAACTCGCCGGGCGCCGTCGAGGACTATTTGCGGCTTCTGATCGGCACGCGGCCTTACGAGGTGTTCGTCTGCCTGTATCTGGACGCGCGGCACAAGCTGCTGCACGCCGAGGAATCCGCGCGCGGCTCGCTCACGCGCGTGGCGGTGTATCCGCGCGAGATCGTGCGGCGCGCGATCTCGCTCAACGCCGCGGGGCTCATCGTGGCGCATAATCACCCGTCGGGCGGGGTCACGCCGAGCGCGAACGACCGCAGTCTCACGAAGACGTTGCAGGGGGCGCTCACGCTCATCGACGTGCAACTGCTCGATCACGTCGTCGTGGCGGCGAACGAAGTGTTCTCGTTCGCGCGGCACGGGTGGCTGTGAAGCATAAATGGTTTGATATTGCAGCATTTTTTCTGCTACACTTCTCGTTTGCTTTTCTCACCCCCTGTTCTGAGTGCCGGAGTAACGAACCGGCGAAACTGGGCGCAGTCCTCATTGGCATAACCGTGCTGCCAAGTCCCCGATCGGCAAATTGGGCGAAACGAGGCATCGAACGAAGGCATGTCCTTCACTCGAGCGTTCGACTCGGACTTAATCGTGTATTAGGAGTGTCCTCATGGCACGCGTATGCCAAGTAACTGGGAAAGGCCCGATGTCGGGCAACAACGTTTCCCACGCAAACAACAAGACCAAGCGTCGTTTCCTGCCGAACCTGCAGAACCGCCGTTTCTTCGTTGAAAGCGAAAATCGCTGGGTCCGTCTGCGCGTCTCGAACGCCGGTCTGCGCCTGATCGACAAGAACGGTATTGACGCCGTGCTCGCAGACCTGCGCGCACGCGGTGAAATCTAAGGAGCACGCACATGGCCAAGGGCGCACGCGACAAGATCAAGCTGGAGTCGACCGCAGGCACGGGTCACTTCTACACGACGACCAAGAACAAGCGCAACATGCCGGAAAAGATGCTGATCAAGAAATTTGATCCGGTCGCACGCAAGCATGTTGACTACAAGGAAACCAAGATCAAGTAAATCTTGATTTTGAGAGCCTGCCTGTAACAAGGCGAAGACACGAGAAGCCCCGCAATCGCGGGGCTTTTTGTTTTTCCGGGCAAGCTTTCTCCCCCGCTTTTAACCCCCTTTTCACACGCTCGTGCGGGGGTTTTCGCTGTCACTCAATGTTCATGCGGGGTATGCTTGCCGGCTATCGACGAGAACACGGACGGAGAACCGGCAGCATGAATTTCGATGTAGCGATCGTGGGGAGCGGGCTCGCGGGCTTGAGCGTCGCGCTGAATCTGGCTCAGACGCGGCGTGTCGCCATTCTCGCGAAGCGGGCGGCGAACGTCGGTGCGAGCGACTGGGCGCAAGGCGGCATCGCGGCCGTGCTGGATTCGGCCGATAGCGTCGACAACCACGTCGGCGACACGCTCATTGCGGGCGGCGGCCTGTGCGACGAGGCGGCGACGCGCTTCATCGTCGAGAACGGGCGCGCGGCGATCGAATGGCTGATCGAGGAAGGCGTACCCTTCACGCGCGACGCCGCCGCCGAACTCGGTTTCCACCTGACGCGCGAAGGCGGTCACAGCCATCGCCGCATCATTCACGCGGCCGACGCCACCGGCCACGCCGTGGTCACGACGCTTTCCGAGCGCGTGCGCAACCATCCGAACATCACCATTCTCGAAGATCACGTCGCGATCGACGTGATCACGTCCGACCGTCTCGGACTGCCGGGCCATCGCTGCCACGGGCTGTACGCGCTGGATCTGAGCACGGGCCGCACGGTGACGATTCAGGCGCCGCACACGGTGCTCGCCACGGGCGGCGCGGGCAAGGTCTATCTCTACACGACGAATCCCGACACCGCGACCGGCGACGGCATCGCGATGGCGTGGCGCGCGGGCTGCCGCGTCGCGAACATGGAGTTCATCCAGTTCCATCCGACGTGCCTGTTTCACCCGTACGCGAAGTCGTTTCTCATCTCGGAAGCCGTGCGCGGCGAAGGCGGCATTTTGCGTCTGCCGGACGGCACGCGCTTCATGCCCGCGCACGACGAACGCGCCGAACTCGCGCCGCGCGATATCGTCGCGCGCGCGATCGACTTCGAGATCAAGAAGCGCGGCATCGACTGCGTGTATCTCGACATCAGCCACCAGCCGCGCGCGTTCCTCGAAGAGCATTTTCCGACGATCCTCGCGCGCTGCCGCGAATTCGGCATCGATATCGCGAAAGAGCCGATTCCGGTCGTGCCCGCCGCGCACTACACGTGCGGCGGCGTGGTCACGGATCTCGCAGGACGCACGGACCGGCCGGGCCTGTACGCGGTCGGCGAAACGTCGTACACGGGATTGCACGGCGCGAACCGGCTCGCGAGCAATTCGCTGCTCGAATGCCTCGTGGTCGGCCGAGCGGCGGCGCAGGCGATCGAAGCGGACGGGTACTCGAACGGCTGTCACGCCGAATTGCCCGATTGGGACGAAAGCCGCGTGTCCGATCCGGACGAAGAAGTGGTCGTTGCGCACAACTGGGACGAGTTGCGGCGTCTGATGTGGAATTACGTGGGCATCGTGCGCACGGACAAGCGCCTTGCGCGCGCGCAGCATCGCCTCGCCCTCCTGCGCGACGAAATCCACGAGTACTACGCGAATTTCAAGGTGAGCCGCGATTTGCTGGAATTGCGCAACCTCGTGGATGTGGCGTCGCTGATCGTCGAAAGCGCGTGTTCGCGACGCGAGAGCCGCGGCCTGCACTACAGCCGCGACTGGCCCGAAACGCTGCCGAAGGCGCTGCCGACGGTGCTCATGCCGCCGGCCGCGCGCCGCCGCGCCGTTTAAAGCAGGCGCATCGAGAAATCGGTCGCGCGCACGTCCTTCGTGAGCGCGCCGATGGAAATGCGGTCCACGCCCGTTTCCGCGATGGCCCGCACCGTGTCGAAGTTCACGCCGCCCGAGACTTCGAGCAACGCGCGTTGCGCCGTGATGCGCACGGCGTCACGCATCATGTCGAGCGTGAAGTTGTCGAGCAGGATCGATTCGGCGCGTGAGCCGAGCGCCGTTTCGAGCTGCTCGAGCGTTTCCACTTCGATCTGGATCGGCACGCCGGAGTTCAGCGCGAGCGCCGCGTGCATCGCCGCCGCCACGCCGCCCGCCGCCGCGATATGGTTTTCCTTGATCAGCATGCCGTCGTAGAGCGCGAGCCGCTGGTTCGCGCCGCCGCCGACGCGCACCGCGTACTTCTGCGCGAGCCGCAGGCCCGGCAGCGTCTTGCGCGTATCGAGGATGCGCGCGCGCGTGCCTTCGATCGCATCGACATAGCGGCGTGTCGCGGTCGCGACGCCCGAAAGCAATTGCAGGAAATTAAGGCCGTTGCGCTCGGCGGTCAGCAGCGAGCGCGCGGGACCGTGCAGCAGCACGACCGGCGTATTCGCCGCCATGCGCTCGCCTTCGCGGTATTGCCATTCGGTTTCGATCGCGGGATCGACGCGGCGCATGACCTCCTCGAACCACGGCACGCCGCACAGCACGGCCTCTTCGCGCACGATGATGCGCGCCGTGCGCACATCGGCGGGTACGAGACGGCCGGTGACATCGCCGCTGCCGACATCTTCTTCCAGCGCGTCCTCGACATTGCGCACGAGCGCGGCGTCGAACGCTTCGCCGTACTGGGCGCGCACTTCTTCGAATATCGACATTACGCGGCCCCCACGTTCGTGAACAGCGACGTATCTTTCGCCAGGTCGCCGCTCGCCTGCACACGCTTCTTGTGACGCGAGGCGAAGTCGAGCATGCGGTCGATCGGCAGGCGCGCGCGCAGCCCGATGGCCGGATCGACGTGAATTTCGTTGTGGCCGCGTTCGAGCACCTCGGCGAGATTGGCGAGGCCGTTCATGGCCATCCACGGGCAGTGCGCGCAGCTCTTGCAGGTCGCGCTGTTGCCGGCGGTCGGCGCTTCGATGAACGTCTTGCCGGGCGCAGCCAGCCGCATCTTGTGCAGAATGCCGAGATCCGTCGCGACGATGAAGCGCTTCGCGTCGAGCTTCACGGCGGCGTCGATAAGTTGCGTGGTCGAGCCGACCACATCCGCGAGCGCGACGACGCCTTCCGGCGATTCCGGATGCACGAGAATCTTCGCGTCGGGATATTCGTTTCGCAGCAGATCGAGCTCGATGCCCTTGAATTCGTCGTGGACGAGACACGTGCCCTGCCACAGCAGCATGTCCGCGCCGGTCTTCTTCTGGATGTAGTTGCCCAGATGCCGGTCCGGCGCCCATAGAATTTTCTCGCCGCGCGCATGGAGGTCGGCGACGATCTCCAGTCCGATCGACGACGTCACCATCCAGTCTGCGCGTGCCTTCACCGCCGCGCTCGTGTTCGCATACACGACCACCGTGCGATCCGGATGCGCATCGCAGAAGGCGGCGAACTCGTCGGCGGGGCAGCCCAGGTCGAGCGAACAGGTCGCGTCGAGATCGGGCATCAGCACCCGCTTGTCCGGGCTCAGAATCTTGGCCGTCTCGCCCATGAAACGCACGCCCGCGACGACCAGCGTTTTCGCCGCGTGATCGCGGCCAAAGCGCGCCATTTCGAGCGAATCGGCAACGCAACCGCCGGTTTCATCGGCGAGTTCCTGAAGTTCGGCATCGACGTAATAGTGCGCGACGAGGACCGCCTCTTCCCGCCGCAGCAGTGCGCGGATGCGCTCCTTCAACTCGCGCTTCTGCTCCGGCGACGGCGCGTCTGGCACGCGCGCCCACGCCTCGCCCACTCCGCACGTCAGGCCTTGCGGCCGGTCATACTCGACGCTTCTGATCGCTTCCATGTCCCTGTCCCCTGCTCGCTGCTCAAGCAATACGAATGCGAAACGCGAAAATCCGTCGCCCAAAAACAAAGACCCCGCCAGAGCGGGGTCTTGTGACGTCCTTAAATTTTAACGGATATCGCGCGTCAGGCGTAGCGGCGCAGACGCAGCGCGAAATCCTGCAACGCTTTGATGCCGCTCTCTTCCGCGCGATGGCACCAGTCCTGCAATTGCGTGACGAGTTGCTCGCGCGATGCGTTCGAACGATCCCACATCGCCGACAAATCCTTGCGCAGCTCGATAAACGTGCGCAGCTTCTGATTGTCCGACGTCAGCTCCGGCAGTTGCTTGAGTTGCGGCTCGTTCAGGCCGTCTTCTTCCTTGTGGAACCACGTGCGCGCGCCGCGCATCAGTTGGTACTTCTCGCGCGCGCCGGCTTCCTTCAGCTTGGACAGTTCCTGCGCGTAGGCATGCTTGAGCGCCTTGCCGTAACGCGCCATGACTTCATAGCGATTCGCGAGCACGGCCTGCAGCGTGTCCTGATCGACCACCGCCTTGCTCGCGGCGAGCTTCGGCGTCGGTGCGACTTTCTTGACCTTCGCGAGACCGACCATCGACATCATGCGGATATACATCCAGCCGATATCGAACTCGTACCACTTGCTCGACAGCTTCGCCGAGGTCGCGAACGTGTGGTGATTGTTATGCAGTTCCTCGCCGCCGATCAGAATGCCGAGCGGGAAGATGTTCGTCGAGGCATCCGCCGAATTGAAGTTGCGATAACCCCAGAAGTGCGCGAGGCCGTTGACGACGCCCGCCGCCCAGAAGGGAATCCAGATCATCTGCACAGCCCACACCGACAGGCCGACGATGCCGAACAGCGCAACGTCGATCACCATCATGACGCTGATGCCGAGAATCGGATAACGCGTGTACACGTTGCGCTCCATCCAGTCGTTCGGCGTGCCGTGACTGAACTTGCGCATCGTTTCTTCGTTTTTCGCTTCGGTGCGATAGAGCTCCGCGCCTTCGAGCAGCACTTTCCAGATGCCGCGCGTCTGCGGGCTGTGCGGGTCTTCCTCGGTCTCGCACTTCGCGTGATGCTTGCGATGGATGGCCGCCCACTGGCCGGTCAGCATGCCGGTGGTCATCCACAGCCAGAAGCGGAAGAAGTGCGCCGCGACAGGATGCAGGTCCAGCGCGCGGTGCGCCTGGCAGCGGTGAAGATAGATGGTGACGCCGGCGATGGTGACGTGCGTCATCGCGAGCGTGAACAGCAGAATCTGCCACCAGGAAAAGTCGAGCAATCCGTTGGCGAGAAATTCGAGCGAAGAATTCAGCAAGGCGTTTTACCTGTATAGCTGTGAAATTCGGGAAAAATGGCCGGTCGCACCGACCGCGGACAACGTGTTGTGCGCATGAAAGGAACGCGCGCAAGTTCGATCGCATTCTACTGCATGCGTTCCAAGTCTTTGTCCTAAAGGTGAAATTTTTTGAATCGTAGCAAAACGAGGAAAAACCTACGCCCCGAATTGAGGTTGATTCATCGGCCAGATCGTAAGTTTGGTCCAGCCGGCCGAAATCAAGCCGCAGGAGCCGGTCCTGACTCGCGATTTTCGGCATTTAGTACCGATTCGCCGCCTGCCCGGGCCACGCCATCGATAATCCTTATCTCCCGCTGCGCGTACGGAATCTCGATGCCGTTCTCCGAGAATAGCCGCCAGACCGCCCGGTTGACATGCGACTTAACGCCGCCCGTGCCTTTCGCGGCGTCCTCGATCCAGAAACTCAACTCCAGATTGATACCGTCCGCACCGAAGCTCGCGAGCAGCGCCGCGGGCGCCGGGTCCTGCAACACCCTTTCGACGCCCTGCGTCGCGTCGACGAGCAATTGCATCGCCCGCTCCACGTCGCACCGGTAACTCACCTGCACGGCGATTTTGGCGTTGCCGCGCGTGAGGAACGACGAATGGTTTTGCACCACGTCGGTGATGAGTTTTTCGTTCGGAATCAGCGTTTCGATGCCGTCGAGCCCGCGCACGACCGTGTAACGGGTGCGGATCTGCGTGACGGTGCCCTGGCTGCCCGCGACGTTGATCATGTCGCCGAGCCGCAACGAGCGATCCAGCAGGATGATGAAGCCCGACACGTAGTTGCTCGCGATCTTCTGCAAGCCGAAGCCGAGCCCGACGCCGAGCGCGCCGCCAAAGACGCCGAGCACCGTGATGTCGATGCCGACGATCGACAGGCTCACCAGAATGGCCGCGAGGATCATCAGCGCCCGTCCGACACGCGCGAGCACCACTTTCAGGTTCGCGTCGAGCGTGCGGGCCCGCATCAGGCGGTCGTCGAGCAGCGCGCCCGCCCACATCGCGACGATCAGCGTCACGCACACCCACAGCACGCCCGAGGCGAGCGAAAGCAGCGTCATGTGCGCGTTCGCGAAATTGAAGCGCACGCTCGCCATCCAGTGAACGACATCGTCCTGGATGCCCATGACGGTGAGCGCCATCGCGACCCAGACGATCACCGTCACGAGTTTTTCGAACAGATACAGCAGCGCGTTGCCTTCGTGCTCGGCCTGACCGCGGCTGAACACGCGCCGCGCGACGTAAAGCATCGTGTAGATCACGGCGATGCCGCACAGCGGCACCAGCGCGAGACGCAGAAACGACGTGTGAATGAACGGCGCCAGCACGACCTGCGCGATCGACACGAACACCGCACCCAGCAGCGGAAACAGCGCCTTGTTGAGACTTTCCGCGCCAAAGCGCACGGCTTCGAAACGCGATTGACGGCGCGCATCCAGCTTTTTGCGAAGCAGACGCGCGCACCACCACGCCACCGCGAGCAGGCCGATCAGCGCCGCGACCTGCCAGAGCACTTCCGGCTCGCCGAAATCGCGGAAAAGCCGCGCGGACAGCTCGGTCAGGAAGCGGTTTTGCATCGCTTATGCGGCGTGTTCAGGCGGTTTCTTCAGGCGCTTCGGGCGCTTTGGACGCTTTCGCGGGGTCGGGCACGCGCTCCAGCACGGCCGCAAAGAAGCCGTCCGTGCCGTGCTTGTGCGGCCACAGCGACAGATAGTCGCCCGTGTCCAGATCGATGCGCTGTTCCGCGAGCACGTCGCGCGCGGGCACCACGCGGAAATTCGGATGCGCGGCCAGAAACTGCGCGACGACGTCTTCGTTCTCCGCTTCGAGCATGGAGCAGGTCGCGTAGACGAGCCGGCCGCCGATTTTCACGAGGCGCGCGGCGCTGGTAAGAATCGAGAGCTGCTTGGGCGTCAGTTCCGCGACGGTTGCGGGCGACTGGCGCCACTTCAGGTCCGGATTGCGGCGCAAGGTGCCGAGGCCGGAGCACGGCGCATCGACGAGCACACGGTCAATCTTCCCCGCGAGACGCTTGATCTTCGCATCATGCTCGCTGTCGATCAGCACCGGATTCACGTTCGACAAACCGCTGCGCGCGAGGCGCGGCTTGAGCTTCGCGAGCCGTCGATCAGACACGTCGAACGCATAGAGACGGCCGGTGGAGCGCATCATCGCGCCGAGCGCGAGCGTCTTGCCGCCCGCGCCCGCGCAAAAATCGACGATCATCTCGCCGCGGCGCGGCGCCATCAGCGAACAGAGCAACTGGCTGCCTTCGTCCTGAACCTCGATCCAGCCTTCCTGGAATGGCGCGAGCCGCGTCAGCGCGGGCTTGCCGTCCACGCGAATACCGAACGGCGCAAACGGCATTTCGCCCGCGTCGATGCCGGCCTCGGTCAGCGCCTTCAGCACGACCTTGCGATCCGCCTTGATCGGGTTCGAGCGCAGGTCGAGCGGCGCGGGATAGTTCAGCGCGGCGGCAAGCTGCGCGAGCTCTTCGGGCGCGAAACGCTTGCCCATCGCGTCGTAGATCCACTGCGGCAGATTCGTGCGCACGCGCACCGGCAGGCTCGCCGGGTCGATCTTCGAGACCTGCGCGAGCCATTGGTGTTCATCGGCGGACACGAACGGCTTCAGCGCGGACAGGCCTGCCGTCTGCATCAGGCCGAGCAGCGCGAGTCGGCGCGCCTGATTGCCGCTGCCGCTTTCCGCGAGGTGCGAGAACTCCATTTTCCGGCGCAGCACGGCGAACACGGCCTCCGCGATCACGCCGCGCTCGCCGTGGCCGAGCTTCGGATGCGCGCGGAAAAAGCGGCTCGTCGCGGCGTCGGCGGGGCCGGAGAAGCGGAGCACGTCCGCGAGCAAAGTTTCGGTTTGTCCGATCAGAAATCCATGCAGCCTCATGCGCCCTCCCCGGCAATGTCGGCAAAGAGCCATTGCGGCTCAGACGGCGTGAGGGCGACACGTTCGCCCTCGATAGAAAGTCGCCCTTCGATGAACCATCGCACCGCGCGCGGATAGATGACGTGCTCGATCTTCAGCACGCGCGCGGCGAGCGCGGCGGCGTCGTCGCCGCCTGCGACCGGCACCGCGCCCTGCGCGACGATCGGTCCGTGATCCAGCGTCGGCGTCACGAAATGCACGCTCGCGCCGTGCACGCGCACGCCCGCGTCGAGCGCCTGCTGATGCGTGCGCAAGCCCGGAAAGCACGGCAAGAGCGACGGATGAATATTGAGCATGCGCCCCGCGTATTTCCCGACGAAGGCATCGGTCAACACGCGCATGAATCCCGCCAGCACGACGAGATCGGGCTCGAAACGATCGATTTCACGCGCGAGCGCGGCATCGAACGATTCGCGCCCGTCGAACTGACGATGATCCACCACACACGTTTCGATGCCGTTCGCGGCCGCGAAGCCTAACCCGGCGGCATCGGGCCGGTTGGAGACGACCGCGCAGACGCGAGCCGGCCAGCCGTCGCGCGCGCATGCACGCACGACGGCCTCCATGTTGCTCCCGCGTCCGGAGATCAGAATAACGATTTTTTTCATCCGCGGATTTTATCATTCGGCGGGTGCGAAAATCGTGCCAATGGACGCGCGCGGCATCGCGCCCGGGCCGGCGCGCCCGTGTGCCGGCGCGAGCGTTTATAATCTAACGCTTTGCAGCATCAGCCCCTCCCACCGACCAACGCCTATCGTGAGAGTCTTTCGCGGCCTCCCCAATGCCGAAAGCCGGGCGCCCTGCGCACTGACCATCGGCAATTTCGACGGTGTCCATCGCGGCCACCAGGCGCTGCTCGCGCACGTGCGGGCCGCCGCCGACGCGCGCGGCCTGCCGGTCTGCGTGATGACTTTCGAGCCGCATCCGCGCGAGTTCTTCAATCCGGCCGGCGCGCCGCCGCGCATCGCCATGCTGCGCGACAAGCTGGAAGCGCTGCGCACCAACGGCGTCGATCGCGTGGTGGTCGAGCATTTCAACAAGACGTTCGCGAGCCAGTCGCCGGACACGTTCGTGAAGAACGTGATCGTCGACGGGCTGCATGCGCGCTGGGTCATGGTCGGCGACGACTTCTGCTACGGCGCGAAACGCGCGGGCGATTTCGCCTCGCTCAAGGCCGCCGGCGAGCAATACGGCTTCGAAGTCGAGCAGATGGCGACCGTCGCGCATCCGAACGGCACGCGTATCTCGTCGTCGTCGGTGCGGGCGTCGCTCGTCGCGGGCGATCTCGACGCCGCGCAAGTCGCGCTCGGGCGTCCCTATGTCATCAGCGGGCACGTCGTGCACGGCGCGAAGCTCGGCCGCGATCTCGGCTTTCCCACGCTGAATCTGCCGATCGCGCACAAGCGGCCGGCGCTCGCGGGCATTTTCGTCGTGCGCGTGCACGGTCTTGCGGATGAGCCTTTGCCCGCGGTCGCGAGCCTCGGCCTGCGTCCGACCGTCGACGATTCCGGCCGCGTGCTGCTCGAAGTCTTCGTGCTCGACTGGCACGGCGACGCCTACGGCAAGCTCGTGCGCGTCGAATTCCTGAAGAAGCTGCGCGACGAAGAGAAGTACGTCGATCTCGAAACGCTCGGCGCGGCCATCGCGAAAGATGTGGACAACGCGCGCGCCTATTTCGGCCTGCCGCCCGCGAGCAACGCGGGCAGCCGCGCCACCGGCTTCGCCATTTCGGCGACCGACCGAATTAGGTGAGCGCGCGGTGCCGCTTTGAGAAAAGCGCATCGCCCGCTGCCATCGCCCTGACGAATCATCGCGCGCGCCTGAGCGCCGTCTCACCGAATTCACTGAGTCACCCATGAGCGACAAGAAAGAGAAAGCCTCCTCGAAGTACCCCGTCAACCTGCTCGACACGCCCTTCCCGATGCGCGGCGATTTGCCCAAGCGCGAGCCGGCCTGGGTCAAGGAATGGCAGGACAACAAGATCTACGAGAAGATCCGCGCGGCATCGAAGGGCCGCAAGAAGTTCATCCTGCACGACGGCCCGCCGTACGCGAACGGTGACATCCACCTCGGCCACGCGGTGAACAAGATCCTGAAGGACATGATCGTCAAGGCGCGCAATCTCGCGGGCTTCGACGCCGTGTATGTGCCGGGCTGGGACTGCCACGGCATGCCGATCGAGATCCAGATCGAAAAGCAGTTCGGCAAGACGCTGCCGGCTATCGAAGTGATGCAAAAGGCGCGTGCCTACGCGGGCGAGCAGATCGAAAAGCAGAAGGTCGGCTTCCGGCGTCTGGGCGTGCTCGGCGAGTGGGACAATCCGTACAAGACGATGAACTTCGCCAACGAAGCGGGCGAAATCCGCGCGCTCGGCAAGATCATGGAAAAGGGCTTCGTGTTCCGCGGCCTGAAGCCGGTGAACTGGTGCTTCGACTGCGGCTCGGCGCTCGCCGAAGCGGAAGTCGAGTACAAGGACAAGACCGATCCGACCATCGACGTGATGTTCGCCTTCGCGGAGCCGGAAAAGACCGCGCAGGCGTTCGGCCTGAATGCGCTGCCGAAGCAGGAAGGCGGCATCGTTATCTGGACGACGACGCCCTGGACCATTCCCGCGAACCAGGCGTTGAACGTGCATCCTGAGATCGTCTACGCGCTCGTCGACACGCCGCGCGGCGTCTTGATCCTCGCGCAGGAACGCGTCGAGGAATGCCTGAAGAACTACGGACTCACGGGCGACGTCGTCGCGACCGCGCCGGGCGAGAAGCTCGCGAACCTGCGCTTTCATCATCCGCTCGCGGCGGCGCATCCGGGCTACAAGCGCACCGCGCCCGTCTACCTCGGCGACTACGTGACGACCGAAAGCGGCACGGGTGTCGTGCATTCGTCGCCGGCATATGGCGTGGAAGACTTCGTGTCGTGCAAGGCGCACGGCATGGCGGATTCGGACATCATCAATCCGGTGATGGGCGATGGCCGCTACATCGAATCGCTGCCGCTCTTCGGCGGGCTGTCGATCTGGAAGGCGAATCCGCAGATCGTCGAGGCGCTCGAAGGCGCGGGCTCGCTGCTCAAGAGCGAAAAGTACACGCACAGCTATATGCACTGCTGGCGTCACAAGAGCCCGATCATCTATCGCGCGACCTCGCAATGGTTCGCGGGCATGGACGTGAAGCCCAGGGACGGCGGCCGCACGCTGCGCGACATCGCGCTCGAAGGCGTCGAGAATACGGCGTTCTATCCGTCGTGGGGCAAGCAGCGTCTTTACAGCATGATCGCCAATCGCCCGGACTGGACGCTCTCGCGTCAGCGTCAATGGGGCGTGCCGATGGCCTTCTTCGTGCACAAGGAAACCGGCGAGCTGCATCCGCGCACGCTGGAATTGCTGGAGGAAGTGGCGAAGCGCGTCGAGGAAGGCGGCATCGAGACGTGGCAATCGCTCGATCCGCGCGAATTGATCGGCGACGACGCCAACATGTACGAAAAGAACCGCGACACGCTCGACGTGTGGTTCGACTCGGGCACGACGCACTGGCACGTGCTGCGCGGTTCGCACAAGGATTCGCTGCAGTTTCCGGCCGATCTGTATCTCGAAGGCTCGGACCAGCATCGCGGCTGGTTCCATTCGTCGCTGTTGACGGCTTCGATGCTCGATGGCCGCCCGCCCTACGACGCGCTGCTCACGCACGGCTTCACCGTCGATGGCGAAGGCCGCAAGATGTCGAAGTCGCTCGGCAACGGTATCGATCCGCATGAGGTGTCGAACCGGCTCGGCGCGGAAATCATCCGCTTGTGGATCGCCTCGACGGATTATTCCGGCGAGCTCGCGATCTCCGAAGAGATTCTCAAGCGCGTGACGGAAACGTATCGCCGTATTCGCAACACGCTGCGCTTCCTGCTCGCGAATCTGTCCGACTTCGATTTCGACAAGAACGCCGTGCCGGTCGCGGACTGGCTCGAGATCGACCGTTATGCGGTGGCGCTCACGCGCAATCTGCAGGACGACGCGCTCGCCCATTACGAAAAGTACGAGTTCCATCCGGTCGTCGCGAAGATCGCGACGTTCTGCTCGGAAGACCTCGGCGGCTTCTATCTCGACGTGCTGAAGGATCGCCTTTACACGACGCAGGCCGATTCACGCGAGCGCCGCAGCGCGCAGACCGCGCTGTTCCACATCGCGCACGGTTTGCTGCGTCTGGTCGCGCCGTATCTGTCGTTCACTGCGGAAGAAGCGTACAAGGTGCTCAAGCCCGGTCAGGAGACGATCTTCACGGAAGTCTTCGCGGCCTATCCGGACATCGCGAACGGCGGCGACCTGCTCGACAAGTGGACGCTCATCCGCAGCGCGCGCGGCGACGTCACCAAGGCGCTCGAAGAGGCGCGCACGGCGAACCAGATCGGCTCGTCGCTGCAGGCCGAAGTCGTCGTGCGTGCGAGCGGCGCGCGCTATGACGCGCTGGCGAGCCTCGGCGACGCGCTGCGCTTCGTGCTCATCACGTCCTCGGCGCGAATCGAGCGCGTGGCGGGCGAAGCGGAAGAAGGCGTGGATGTCGCCGCGTCGAGCTACATGAAGTGCGAACGCTGCTGGCACTATTGCGCGGACGTCGGCTCGCACGCCGATCATCCGGGCCTGTGCGGCCGCTGCTTCTCCAACCTCTTCGGCGCCGGCGAAACGCGAGGCGCAGCATAATGGCTCGAACGATGGCGAAACAAACTTCCAGCAGAACAAGCGGTGTGTCACTCGCGCCGTGGCTTGGCGTCGCGCTGATCGTGATTCTGTTCGACCAGTTGACCAAGATCGCGGTGCAGCGCGTGTTCGCCTACGGCGATCCGCATGCGCTTACGTCGTTCTTCAACCTGCTGCTCGTCTACAACCGCGGCGCGGCGTTCAGCTTCCTCGCGATGGCGGGCGGCTGGCAGCGCTGGGCGTTCACGGCGCTGGGCGTCGTCGCGGCGGCCGTCATCTGCTATCTGCTGAAGAAGCATGCGGCGCAGCGGCTCTTCTGCCTCGCGCTCTCGCTCATCATGGGCGGCGCGATCGGCAATGTGATCGACCGGATCGCCTACGGCCACGTGATCGACTTTCTGGACTTTCACGTGAACGCATGGCACTGGCCCGCGTTCAACCTCGCCGACAGCGCAATCACCATCGGCGCGGTGCTGCTCGTGTTCGACGAACTGCGGCGCGTGCCCGGTTCGAAGTGATGTTCCCTGGCGCGGCTCCCACTTCGGAGCCGCGCTTTTTTTGCGACGGAGGCAAGTTGGAACTCGCGGGTAAACATCTCGTTTTGGGGCTGACCGGCGGCATCGCGTGCTACAAGATCGCCGAGCTGACGCGCCTTCTGACCAAGGCCGGCGCGACCGTGCAGATCGTGATGACCGAGGCGGCGACGCAGTTCATCACGCCCGTCACCATGCAGGCGCTTTCGGGCCGTCCCGTGTACACGTCGCAATGGGATGCGCGCATGCCGAACAACATGCCGCATATCGATTTGTCGCGCGAGGCGGATGCGATCGTCATCGCGCCCGCGTCCACGGACTTCATGGCGAAGCTCGCGCACGGCATGTGCGACGACCTGCTCTCGACCTTGTGCATCGCGCGCGATTGCCCGCTGCTCGTCGTGCCGGCGATGAACCGGCAGATGTGGCAAAACCCGGCGACGCAGCGCAATGTCGCGCAGCTTCGCGCGGACGGCGTGGAAGTGCTCGGGCCGGATTCGGGATCGCAGGCGTGCGGCGAGATCGGCGATGGCCGCATGATCGAGCCCGAAGCCGCTTTCGAAGCGATCTGCGCGTTCTTCCAGCCGAAGCTGCTGCGGGGCCGTCGCGTGCTCATCACCGCGGGTCCGACCTTCGAGCCGCTCGATCCGGTGCGCGGCATCACCAATCGCTCGTCGGGCAAGATGGGCTTTGCGCTCGCACGCGCGGCGGCGCAGGCCGGCGCGGACGTGCACCTCGTCGCCGGTCCCGTTTCGTTGCCGACGCCGTGGGGCGTGCTGCGGCAGGACGTGCAGACCGCGCAGCAGATGCACGACGCCGTCATGGCGGCCACGCCCGACGCGGATATCTTCATCGCCGTGGCGGCGGTCGCGGACTGGCGCGTCGATCACGTGAGCGAGCAGAAGATCAAGAAGACGCCGGGCGCGACGCAGCCGACCTTCAACTTCATCGAGAATCCGGACATTCTCGCGACGGTGGCGAAGCTGCCGAATCCGCCGTATTGCGTCGGCTTCGCGGCCGAAAGCGGCGATCTCGACATGCACGGCGAAGAGAAGCGCAAGCGCAAGAACGTGCCGCTTCTCATCGGCAATATCGGACAACTGACCTTCGGTCGCGACGACAACGAAGTCGTGCTGTTCGAAGCCTCCGGTTCCACGCCGCTGCCGCGCGCCGACAAGCAGACACTCGCGCGCACGCTGATCGCGGAGATCGCGAAACGCGCGCCGCGCACTGGCGGTTCATTGCTCTCATGACCCGACTTTCGGTACTCGACCAGACGCCCGTCATCCACGGCCATAGCGTGGCCGACGCCATCGCCGCGACGCTCGATCTCGCGCAACTCGCCGACGATCTCGGCTACACGCGCTACTGGTGCGCGGAGCATCACGGCCTGCACGGCGTTTCGAATCCGTGTCCCGAAGTGATGCTCGCGCGTATCGGCAGTCTGACGAAGCGCATTCGCATCGGTGCGGGCGGCGTGATGCTGCCGTATTACTCGCCGTTCAAGGTCGCCGAGCAGTTTCTGATGCTCGAAGCGCTGTTCCCGAATCGCGTCGATCTGGGCGTGGGGCGCGCGCCCGGCGGCGACATGCGCACCGCGCAGGCGGTCGCCGCGGGTTCGTACAATCGTGGCGACGTTTTTCCGCAGCAGGTCGCGGAACTCATCGCGCTATTCAGCGGCAAGGTGCCCGACGATTCCCTCGCCAAAGGCGTGCTGCTGCAACCGCAGATCGACACGCGTCCCGAACTGTGGATGCTCGGCTCCAGCGACTTCGGCGGACTGCTCGCGGCGCAACTCGGCATACGCTTCGCATTCGCGCATTTCATCAACGCGCAGTATGGGCATCGCGTGGCGGAGGCGTATCGTGAGCGCTTTGTCGCCGGTCACGAAGCGAAGCCGTATCTGGCGGCAGCCGTTTTCGTCATCTGCGCCGATACCGACGAAGAAGCCGAAGCGCTCGAAAAGGCCGTCGATCTGCGTCGCGTGCAAATGGCGTACGGCCTCAATGAACCGATTCCATCGATCGCACAAGGCGCCGCGCAGCAGTACGGCGAACGTGAGCGCGCGGTGATCGCGCATGAGAAGGCGCGCAGCATCATCGGCACGCCTGAGCGTGTGACCGAGCAAATGCACATCCTGCAACAACGCTTCAACGCCGACGAACTGATCGTGATCACGGTCGCCGGCAGCTACGCCGCGCGCACGCGGTCCTATGAACTTCTGGCCGAAGCCTTCGCACTCGGCCGCTGAATCCCGAACACATGAAACTCGACGTCAAGATTCTCGACGCGCGCATGCGCGATTTCCTGCCCGCCTACGCCACGCCCGGCAGCGCGGGCCTCGACCTGCGCGCGTGCCTCGATGCGCCGCTCGTCATCGAGCCGCATCAGACGGTGCTCGTGCCGACGGGCCTCGCCATTCACCTCGCCGACCCCGGCTATGCCGCGCTGATCCTCCCGCGCTCGGGCCTCGGTCACAAGCATGGCATCGTGCTCGGCAATCTCGTCGGGCTGATCGATTCGGATTATCAAGGTCAACTGATGGTTTCGACGTGGAACCGCGGCGACACCGCATTCACGCTCAATCCGATGGAACGCCTCGCGCAGATGGTCATCGTGCCGGTCGTGCAGGCTCAGTTCAATATCGTCGATGACTTCGATGTGAGCGAGCGCGGCGCAGGCGGCTTCGGCAGCACCGGCAAGCACTGAGTCTCTCGCTGCATAGGCGAAAAAAAACGGCGCGGTCGAAACCGCGCCGTTTTCACTTCCAAGACCCCTTCGATTAATCCCCTTCTATCAATCCACTTCGATCGCTTCCGGATTCGGATTGCGCGGCGGCGCCGAGTTCTCGTCGAACGTCAACAGCACCTTGTCGTCCGCATCGACATCCACGGTCACGCGGCCACCGTTGACCAGCTTGCCGAACAGCAGCTCGTCGGCCAGCGCACGACGGATCGTGTCCTGGATCAGGCGCTGCATCGGCCGCGCGCCCATCAGCGGATCGAAACCGTGCTTCGCGAGGTGCTTGCGCAGCGCGTCGGTCATCACTGCATCGACCTTCTTCTCGTGCAGCTGATCTTCCAGTTGCATCAGGAACTTGTCGACCACGCGCAGGATGATTTCCTCGTCCAGCGAACGGAAGCTGATGATCGCATCCAGACGGTTGCGGAACTCCGGCGTGAACATGCGCTTGATGTCGGACATCTCGTCACCGGTTTCGCGGCGCGACGTGAAACCGATCACCGACTTGCCCATCGCCTCGGCGCCCGCGTTCGTCGTCATGATGATGATGACGTTGCGGAAATCCGCCTTGCGCCCGTTGTTGTCCGTCAGCGTGCCGTGGTCCATCACCTGCAGGAGCACGTTGTAGATGTCCGGATGCGCCTTTTCGATTTCATCGAGCAACAGCACGCAATGCGGCTTCTTCGTGACGGCTTCGGTCAGCAAACCGCCCTGATCGAACCCGACATAACCCGGCGGCGCGCCGATCAGACGGCTCACCGCGTGGCGCTCCATGTATTCCGACATGTCGAAGCGCAGCAGTTCGATACCCAGCGTGAACGCGAGCTGCTTCGCGACTTCGGTCTTGCCGACGCCGGTAGGCCCGGAGAACAGGAACGCACCGATCGGCTTGTCCAGCTTGCCGAGGCCCGCGCGCGCCATCTTGATCGATGCCGACAGCGCGTCGATGGCCGGGTCCTGCCCGAACACGACAGCCTTCAGGTCGCGATCGAGCGTCTGCAGCTTGCTGCGGTCGTCCTGCGACACGCTCTGCGCCGGCACGCGCGCGATCTTCGAAATGATCTCTTCGATCTCGCTCTTGCCGATGGTCTTCTTCTGCTTCGACTTCGGCAGGATGCGTTGCGCCGCGCCCGCTTCGTCGATCACGTCGATCGCCTTGTCCGGCAAATGACGATCCGTGATGAAGCGCGCCGACAGTTCCGCCGCCGCCGACAGCGCACCCGACGAGTACTTCACGCCGTGGTGCTCTTCGAAGCGCGTCTTGAGACCGCGCAGAATGGCGACGGTCTGCTCGACGGTCGGCTCCGTGACATCGACCTTCTGGAAGCGCCGCGAGAGCGCCGCGTCCTTCTCGAAGATGCCGCGATATTCCGTGAACGTGGTCGCGCCGATGCACTTCAACTGCCCCGACGACAACGCCGGCTTCAGCAGGTTCGATGCATCCAGCGTGCCGCCCGAAGCAGCGCCCGCGCCGATCAGCGTGTGAATCTCGTCGATGAACAGAATGGCGTGCGGACGCTCCTTCAGTTCCTTCAACACCGTCTTCAGACGCTGTTCGAAATCGCCTCGATACTTCGTGCCCGCGAGCAGCGCACCCATGTCGAGCGAATACACCTGCGCGTCGGCGAGGATGTCCGGCACTTCGCCGCGCGTGATGCGCCACGCGAGGCCTTCGGCGATCGCGGTCTTGCCCACGCCGGCTTCACCGACGAGCAGCGGATTGTTCTTGCGGCGGCGGCACAGCACCTGCACCACGCGCTCGACTTCCAGTTCGCGGCCGATGAGCGGATCGATCTTGCCGTCCTTCGCGAGCTGGTTGAGGTTCTGCGTGAACTGGGCGAGCGGCGTTTCCTTTTGCGCGGCGGCGTCTTCCGATTCGGGATTCGCTTCGCTGTTCGTCTTCGCGGCGTCGCCGCTGTTCGTCTTCGCAATGCCATGCGAAATGAAATTCACGACATCCAGACGCGTCACGCCCTGCTGCTGCAGGTAGTACACCGCGTGCGAGTCCTTCTCGCCGAAGATCGCGACCAGCACGTTCGCGCCAGTCACTTCCTTCTTGCCGTTCGAAGTCGATTGCACGTGCATGATCGCGCGCTGGATCACGCGCTGGAAACCAAGCGTCGGCTGAGTATCGACGTCGTCCGTGCCGGGCACGGTCGGCGTGTTGTCATGAATGAAATTGCGCAGGTTCTGACGCAAATCTTCAATGTTGGCTGCGCAGGCGCGCAACACTTCAGCCGCGGTCGGATTGTCCAACAGGGCGAGCAACAGATGCTCGACCGTTATGAACTCATGCCGCGCCTGACGTGCTTCCATAAACGCCATGTGCAGACTGACTTCCAGTTCCTGGGCAATCATGCTTCCTCCATCACGCACTGCAGCGGATGCCCCGCTTGCCGTGCATGGCTAACGACTTGCTCAACTTTGGTCGACGCAATATCTCGCGTGTAGACCCCACAAACTCCCCTGCCTTCGCGATGAACCTTCAGCATGATCTGCGTCGCAGTCTCACGATCCTTATTGAAATATTCCTGCACGACCATCACGACGAATTCCATCGGCGTGAAGTCGTCATTCAGCAGCACCACCTTGTACATGGCCGGCTTTTTGAGCTTTTGCTCCTGCCGTTCCAGTACCGTGCCATCCTGCTTGTTGGGATTGATCGCCATACACCCATTCTAAACAACACGGACGTCCTCGCAATCGCCGCTCCAGCACCGACCGCACGGTCGGAATGAAACACTGGAAACGCCCTTGCACCATGACTGTCCATCGATTCCTGCCGCTGCCCGACATTTCGGCGCGGCCCGCTTGCACCTCGTCGAAATCAGTATCGCACAGCTTCAAAAAAAACAAACCGAGCACCTGACGCCGCGGGCCGCCGGGTAACACACAAGTGAGTCGATTATGCGACTTTTCAAGATGGCGTGCTTGGACGGCAGCGCACACGCAATGCAGGAATTACCCTACAAATGCGGTCTTTGCAACGAGCTTAACGGCTATCCCAAAAATTCCTTGACACCCGATTTAAGAGATTTAACAATCAAACTGGCACTTTTTTCCGGGGGCCAACCACGGGCGAAAAAAAGAGGCCGAGGCGAGCTTGTGAGGAGGGGGCGGTTCACGTGTGGGGTGGGCCGTCAAGCTTTTCGAGCGTGCTCAGGTTGCGACGAGAGTTAGAGGGGAAGTACGAATGTCTACTGGTACGGTCAAGTGGTTCAACGACGCGAAAGGCTACGGATTCATCACGCCCGATGAAGGCGGCGAGGATCTGTTCGCACATTTCTCGGCGATTCAAATGAACGGTTTCAAGACACTCAAGGAAGGCCAGAAGGTCAGCTTCGAGATCGTCCAGGGACCGAAGGGCAAGCAGGCTTCGAACATCCAGGACGCTGTCTGACCGTTCGATCGATACTTTGCCTCGTGAAACCCGGCCCTGGCGCCGGGTTTTTTTCATCCTGCGCCAGGCGCATCAGGCACATCGACGAGACATTCGCCCACGGCAAAAGACCCTGGAAAGCGTAGGCCTTCCAGGGTCTTTGTTTAAGACCGCGAATCGAGGTGAGTCCTCACATATTCTCGATCATCACCGCGCCGAATCCCGAGCACGAGACCTGCGTTGCGCCTTCCATCAGGCGTGCGAAGTCGTAGGTGACGCGCTTCGAAAGAATCGACTGCTCCATCGACGCAATGATGCGGTCCGCCGCCTCGAACCAGCCCAGATGGCGCAGCATCATTTCAGCCGAGAGAATCTCCGAGCCGGGATTCACGTAATCCTTGCCTGCGTATTTCGGCGCGGTGCCGTGCGTGGCTTCGAACATCGCGACGGAATCCGACAGGTTCGCCCCCGGCGCGATGCCGATGCCGCCGACCTGCGCCGCGAGCGCGTCCGAGATGTAGTCGCCGTTCAGGTTGAGCGTGGCGATGACGTCGTATTCGGCCGGGCGTAGCAGGATCTGCTGCAGGAAGGCGTCGGCGATCACGTCCTTCACGACGATGTCGTTGCCCGACTTCGGATTCTTGACCTTCATCCACGGGCCGCCGTCGATCAGTTCCGCGTTGAACTCCTTTTGCGCCAGCGCGTAGCCGTAGTCGCGGAACGCGCCTTCGGTGAACTTCATGATGTTGCCCTTGTGCACCAGCGTGACCGAGCGGCGGTCATTGTCGATGGCGTACTGGATCGCCTTGCGCACGAGCCGCTCCGTGCCTTCGCGCGACACCGGCTTGATGCCGAGCCCCGACGAATCCGGAAAGCGGATCTTCTTCACGCCCATTTCCTCGCGCAGGAACTTGATGACTTTCTTCGCTTCGGGCGACTCCGCCGGCCATTCGACACCCGCATAGATGTCTTCCGAGTTCTCGCGGAAGATCACCATGTCGATCTTCTCCGGCTCGCGCACCGGCGACGGCACGCCCTTGAAATAACGCACCGGGCGCAGACACACGTACAGATCGAGTTGCTGACGAAGCGCAACGTTGAGCGAGCGGATGCCGCCGCCGACCGGCGTCGTGAGCGGGCCTTTGATCGACACGACGTAATCCTTCACCGCGTCGAGGGTTTCGTCCGGCAGCCAGACGTCCGGGCCGTAGACGCGCGTTGCCTTTTCGCCGGCGAAGATTTCCATCCACTGGATCTTGCGCTTGCCGCCGTAGGCCTTTTCCACCGCCGCATCGACGACCTTGATCATCACCGGCGTGATGTCGACGCCCGTGCCGTCGCCCTCGATGTACGGGATGATCGGCTGATCCGAGACATTGAGCGAGAAATCCGCGTTGACGGTGATCTTGTCACCGTCCGCCGGAATCTTGATGTGCTGATACGGCATGATCGACTCCAATAAGGCCGGGCTTGAATGGAAGCAAACTGGTTGGAAAAGCGCCACGCGATACGGCGCGCGGCGGCGATGCGCACGCGTGAACCCTGCAACGTCATTCTAACCATGCTGGCCCGCGCCGGCGCGCCCGAGGCGGCCATCGGCATGCTTTAAGATGCCGGATCCGTTCACGCCGCGCGCCGCAAGCATGTCACTCATCGCCCTCAACAAGCCCTTCGGCACGATCTGCCAGTTTTCCGAGCATGAAACGCGCGCGTCGCTCGGCGACTGGGTGAAGACGCCGAATGTGTATCCGGCCGGCAGGCTCGACGCCGACAGCGAGGGCCTGCTCCTGCTCACCGACGACGGCGCGCTGCAGGCCCGGATCGCGGAGCCGCGGCACAAGCTCGTGAAGCGTTACTGGGCGCAAGTCGAAGGCGCGCCCGACGCGGCCGCTCTCGCGCGGCTGGCCAAAGGCGTCGATCTCGGCGACTACGTGACGCGCCCCTGCCGCACCGCGTTCGTCGCGGCCGAGGACAGCGAGGTGCTCTGGCCGCGCAATCCGCCGATCCGCTACCGCGCCGCCATTCCCACGACGTGGATCGAGCTTGCGATCACCGAAGGCAAGAACCGGCAAGTGCGACGCATGACCGCAGCCGTCGGTTACCCGACGTTGCGGCTCGTGCGCGTCGCGATCGGCGCGCTCGATATCTTCGCGCTGGGGCTCGCGCCGGGCGAAACCGTCGAGGTTGCGCCGCGCGCGCCGTGGCAACGCGTTGGTGAATAGCATTCAACTATTTTTGATAAAGCTGCATTGCGTCTTTTCTCGGATCGTGCTTAATGCGTTCGTCATCGAGATCGGCTAATGCATTTCGGGCTTCGAAAAAATTTTTTGCTCTGCTGCGCAAATCTCTGTAATTCGCGTCAACCGACTCTTCTCACGATGCGTTAAGGGCCTCAGATGCCGCGTAAAGCTATCCGGCATGAGCGAACAACCGATTACAACAACCTGTGTGCTCCAGGCTGTTTGAAAGGTTCAAGCGTTCACAGAAGTATCGACATTGATTTTATCGATGCGACTGTCAACCGAAAGGTAGGTGGCTCGTTTACCGACATGACTCAATGACCGGGTCTTTGGTTAATTAACTCAAGCTGAGGAATCACAGATGAACAAACTGATCGCTGCTCTCGTCGCTGGCCTGTTCGCAACGGCTGCTTTCGCACAAGAAGCTTCGGCACCGGCCGCTGCTGCTCCGGCAGCTGCTGCTTCGTCGGCTCACAAGTCGGCTCACAAGAAGGCATCGCACAAGTCGCACAAGTCGTCGCACAAGAAGGCAGCAGCTGCTCCGGAAGCCGCTTCGGCAGCTCAGTAAGTTCGTTGTAAGAGGCGGTAAAGCGAAGTCAAGAACGAGCATTACCGCCGTCTGTACGGCGTTGAAGGGCAGATGGCCGCAAGGCATCTGCCCTTTTGTTCTGTATGGGGGGCATCGAGTAACATCCGCGTAGCCGCCGCTTTCCGGCGCATCGATCGTCAAAGGAGCATCGTCGTGAATCTGCAGCACATCTTGCGCGCCGCGCGCGCAGCCGTCATCGCGTTCGCGCTGCCGTTCGCCGCCCTTCCGCTCGCGCAAGCGCAAGCCTTGCCGCCCGGTGCGAAGCAGCCGTCCGATTTCCCGCGCGCGAAGCTCACCGCCGGCATGTATGTGATCGACGCCGCCGTCGCCGCGAACGATGCCGATCGCGAGCAAGGTCTCATGTATCGCACGAAGCTCGGCGCCAACGAAGGCATGCTCTTCGTGTTCGGCGAAAACGCGGTGCATTGCTTCTGGATGAAGAACACGCTGATTCCGCTGTCGATCGCGTTCATTCGCGCGGACGGCACCATCACCGACATCGACGAGATGCAGGCCGAGACGGAGAACAATCACTGCCCGCGCAACAACGGCACCTATGCGCTCGAAATGCCCAAAGGCTGGTTCGCGGCGAAGGGCATCAAGCCCGGCACGCAGATCAAAGGTCTGCCGCGTTTGCAGTGAACGTCGCTGCATGACTCCGTGATGACGAAAGCCGGCGCGCCCTCGCCGGTTTTTTTTCGCCTGCCGCCAGCCGCCGCGCGCCTTCCCGCAAGCTGGCAGGATTCCTGCAAAGAGCCTGCCGACGCGCTATGCTAAAAAGATTCAGCGCGTCGCATTCACGGCTCTCACGCGACGCCGTGCTGACATCTTCAACAGGAGGTTCACGTGCCCCGCAAGACTCCCATCGAGCGCTATCGGAACATCGGGATTAGCGCTCACATCGACGCCGGCAAAACGACTACGACCGAGCGCATCCTTTTCTACACCGGCGTGACGCATAAGATCGGCGAGGTTCACGACGGCGCGGCCACGATGGACTGGATGGAGCAGGAGCAGGAGCGCGGCATCACGATCACGTCGGCGGCGACCACCGCCTTCTGGAAAGGCATGGCCGGCAACTATCCCGAGCATCGCATCAACATCATCGATACGCCGGGACACGTCGACTTCACGATCGAAGTGGAGCGCTCGATGCGCGTGCTCGATGGCGCGTGCATGGTGTACGACTCGGTGGGCGGCGTGCAGCCGCAGTCGGAAACCGTGTGGCGTCAGGCGAACAAATACAAGGTGCCCCGCATCGCGTTCGTCAACAAGATGGACCGCGTCGGCGCGGACTTCTTCCGCGTGCAGCGGCAGATCGGCGAGCGCCTGAAGGGCGTCGCGGTGCCGATCCAGATTCCGATCGGCGCGGAAGATCATTTTCAGGGCGTGGTCGATCTCGTGAAGATGAAGGCGATCGTCTGGGACGACGACAGCCAGGGCATCAAGTTCACGTACGAGGAGATCCCGGCGAATCTCGTCGATCTCGCGCACGAATGGCGCGACAAGATGGTCGAGGCGGCTGCCGAGGCGAGCGAGGAACTGCTCGAAAAATATCTCGAAGATCACCACAGCCTGACCGAGGACGAGATCAAGGCCGCGTTGAGAAAGCGCACGATCGCCAACGAGATCGTGCCGATGCTCTGCGGCAGCGCGTTCAAGAACAAGGGCGTGCAGGCGATGCTCGACGCGGTGATCGATTACCTGCCCTCGCCCGTCGACGTCCCCGCCATTCTCGGCCACACCGAAGACGACAAGGAAGCGGAGCGCCATCCGAGCGACGACGAGCCGTTCTCCGCGCTCGCCTTCAAGATCATGACCGACCCGTTCGTCGGCCAGTTGATCTTCTTCCGCGTGTATTCGGGCGTGGTGAATTCGGGCGACACCGTGTTCAACCCGGTGAAGGACAAGAAGGAGCGGCTCGGGCGGATCCTGCAGATGCACGCGAACGAGCGCAAGGAAATCAAGGAAGTGCGCGCGGGCGACATCGCCGCGGCCGTCGGCCTGAAGGAAGCCACGACCGGCGACACGCTCTGCGATCCGCAGAACGTCATCATCCTCGAACGGATGATTTTCCCGGAGCCCGTGATCTCGCAGGCCGTCGAGCCGAAGACGAAGGCCGACCAGGAGAAGATGGGCATCGCGCTGAATCGTCTCGCGCAGGAAGACCCGTCGTTCCGCGTGACGACCGACGAGGAATCCGGCCAGACGATCATCTCCGGCATGGGCGAGCTGCACCTCGAAATTCTCGTCGACCGGATGAAGCGCGAATTCGGTGTCGAGGCCACCGTCGGCAAGCCGCAGGTCGCGTATCGCGAGACGGTGCGCAACAAGGTCGAGGACGTGGAAGGCAAGTTCGTCAAGCAGTCGGGCGGACGCGGCCAGTACGGCCACGCGGTGATCGCGCTGGAGCCGGACCCGGGCAAGGGCTACGAATTCGTCGATCAGATCAAGGGCGGCGTGATTCCGCGCGAGTTCATCCCGGCGGTCGACAAGGGCATTCAGGAAACGCTCAAGGCCGGCGTGCTGGCGGGCTATCCGGTCGTCGACGTGAAGGTGCGGCTGACCTTCGGCTCCTACCACGATGTCGATTCGAACGAGAACGCGTTCCGCATGGCCGGTTCGATGGCCTTCAAGGAAGCAATGCGCCGCGCGAAGCCCGTGCTGCTCGAACCGATGATGGCCGTCGAAGTCGAGACGCCCGAGGATTTCATGGGCAACGTGATGGGCGATCTGTCGGGCCGGCGCGGCATCGTGCAGGGGATGGAGGACATCGCGGGCGGCGGCGGCAAGCTCGTGCGCGCGGAAGTGCCGCTCGCGGAGATGTTCGGCTATTCCACGTCGCTGCGCTCGCTGACGCAGGGACGCGCCACGTACACGATGGAGTTCAAGCATTACGCGGAGACGCCGTCGAACGTGTCGGAGGCGATCATCAACTCGAAAGCGAAATGATCGCGGCCTAAACGTGTAGTATCGGAAGTCCGTTGTGCGCTCCGTTGGTGGCGGCAACGGACTTTTCATATCCGCAGACGAAACGACATGAGCGACGCACATCAGCACATCGATTGGCGCGAACACGGCGTCAAGGTCATCAAGGGCGATCAGCTCGACACCAACACACCGCAGACGCCCGGCATGAACCGCGCCGCTGCGATCAACGCGGCGCGCGTTGGCGCCCAGAAGATCTGGGCCGGCACGGTCACGATCCATCCGAACGCGAAGACGGGCGCGCACCATCACGGCGCGCTCGAGAGCGTGATCTATGTCGTGCGCGGCCAGGCGCGCATGCGCTGGGGCGAGCACCTCGAATTCACGGCCGAGGCCGGTCCGGGCGATTTCATCTTCGTGCCGCCTTACGTGCCGCACCAGGAAATCAACGCGCGCACCGACGAGCCGCTCGAATGCGTGCTCGTGCGCAGCGACAACGAGGCGGTCGTCGTGAATCTGAACATCGATGCAGTGGAGAAGCCCGAGGAAGTCTATTGGGTCGATCCGATTCACAAGCATCCACACGACCACTGAAGCGCTCGGAGCGCGGCCGGCATGCGGCGCGTTCCTTGCTATATGCGCCTGATGCGCCGCGTTCCGGGCGCGGTCGAGCCGTTCGCGTGACGACGGCGCGCCATCACAACTACAACGGACAAACACACGATGAAGAAACATTCGACCGACGCGCATCTCCTCGATCTCGCCCGCCCGCAAGCCGGCGAACTGGGCAATCACGCGATCGACGAATTCATGGCCGGGCGACTCACGCGCCGCGAACTGTTGCGCCACGCGAGCGTGCTCGGCTTTGCGCTCTCCGCGGGCGGCCTCTTCGGCATGCCGATGGCGCGCGCGCAGGGTGCGGGCAAGCCGGGCGGCACGATCCGCGTCGCGCATCTGACGCCCGCGGGTGCCGTCGATCCGCTCACCGTGACGGACGCGGCCGGTCTCGCGCTCATCAACCAGACGGGCGAGTTCCTCATCGACGACGACAGCGAACATCTCACCTTGCGGCCCGCGCTCGCGCTGTCGTGGAAGTCGAACGACAAGGGCGACGTATGGACCTTCAAGCTGCGCCCGAACGTGAAATTCCACGACGGTCAGCCGATGACGGCGAAGGACGTCGTCGCGACGTTCAACCGCCTGTCCGATCCGGGCGCGGGCTCGGCTGCGCTCTCCGTGCTCAAGGGCGTGCTGTCGAAGGATTCCGCGAAGGCCGTCGACGATCACACCGTCGAGTTCCATCTCGACGCGCCCAACGGCAATTTCCCGTATTACGTTTCCTCGAATACGTATAACGCGGTGATTCTCCCGGCGAACTTCAGCGGCCCGTACGAGAAGTCGTTCATGGGCACGGGGGCGCTCAAGCTGGAGAAATACACGCCGAAGGTCGGCGCTTCGTTCGTGCGCAATCCGGATTACTGGGGCGAAAAGTCGCTGCCCGACCGCGTCCAGTTTTCCTTCTACGCCGATCAGCAGGCGCAGTTGCTCGCGATGCAAGGCCGCCAGGCCGACGTGATGGGCGACTTCACCGTGCAGGGCGGCCTCGCGATGCTGAGCAATCCGCAGTTCAAGGTGCTCGGCACGAAATCGAGCTCGCACCGGCAGATGCACATGCGCTGCGACATGGCGCCCTTCAAGGACAGGCGCGTGCGTCAGGCGCTCGCGCTCGCGATCGATCGCGAAGTCATCGTAAAGGGGCTGTTCCGCGGGCGCGCGCAGGTCGGCAACGACAGCCCGTTCGCGCCGGTGTTTCCGTCGAGCGATCTCGCCGTGCCGCAACGCAAGATCGACATCGCACAGGCCAAGAAGCTGATGAGCGAAGCGGGCGTCGCGAACGGCTTCGACGTCACGCTGACGACCGAGAAGTACATGGAGATTCCCGATCTCGCGGTCGTCGTGCAGAACGCGGCGAAGGCGATCGGCATTCGCATCCAGTTGAAGGTCGAGAGCCAGGACCTGTATTACGGCTCCGGCACGTTCGGCAAGTCGGACTGGCTGGATTCGCCGCTCGGCATCACCGATTACGGGCATCGCGGCGTGCCGAACGTCTTCCTCAACGCACCGCTCACGAGCGGCGGCACCTGGAACGCGGCGCACTTCAAGAATCCGGAGTACGACAAGCTCGTCGCGCAGTTCGTCGCCGCGCTGGATGTGGCGTCGCAGAAAAAGCTCTCCGGCCAGATCCAAAAGCTGCTGCTCGACGAAACGCCGGTCGTCATCCCCTACTTCTACGACCAGTTGATCGTCACGCGCGCGAACGTGTCCGGCGTGCGCTTCAACGCGATCTCGCAGATGTGGTTCGACCGCGCGACGGTAGCCGCATAAATGAGCACGATCACACCGACGGCGCGCGTAGCCGATTTCGCCAAAATGAAACGCGTCGCGCGCTTCGTCGGGGTGCGGCTCCTGCTTGCGCTCGTCACGCTGTGGCTGCTGTCGATGATCGTCTTCGCGGGCGGCCAGCTCCTGCCCGGCGATGTCGGCCGCGCGATTCTCGGCCCGCTCGCCGATGCGCGCGCGGTCGCGGCGCTGAATCATCAACTGGGCGTCGACCGGCCGCTTCTCACGCAATACACCGGCTGGATCGGCCACTTCCTGCGCGGCGACATGGGCGAGTCCTACGCGTTTCGCTCAGCCGTGGCGCCGTTCATCGGCGATGCGCTGTGGAATTCGGCCAAGCTCGGCGCGCTCGCGTTCGTCGTCGTGGTGCCGCTCGGCATCGCGGGCGGCGTGTACGCGGCGCTGCATTCGGGACGCTGGATCGACCGCGTCATCAGCATCGGCGGACTGACGGCGACGGTCGTGCCGGAGTTCGTCTCGTCGATCGTGCTGATCCTGATCTTCGGCGTGTGGCTGCAATGGCTGCCGATCGAAGCGACCGCGCCCGCCGAGGCCGGCGTCTTCACGCAACTGAAGCATCTGATCCTGCCGGTTCTGCCGCTCGTCTTCGTGTTCTTCGGCTATATCGCACGGATGGCGCGCGCGGGCACGGTCGAAGCGCTCGACGCCGATTACACCCGCACCGCGATCCTCAAGGGCCTGCCGCAGCGTGTCGTGATCGGGCGGCACGTGCTGCGCAACGCGTTGCTGCCGACCGTGACCGTCGCCGCGACGCAGCTCGGCTACATGATCGGCGGACTCGTCGTCGTGGAGACGCTGTTTCACTATCAGGGCATCGGCTCGCTCATCTACAACGCCGCGAAATCGAAGGACTTTCCGATGCTCGAAGCCGGCGTGCTGACAGTCGGCGTGATCTATACGGCTGCCAATCTGATTGCCGACGCGCTCTACGTCGTGCTCAATCCGCGCCTGCGCACGGGGGACGCGACATGAGCACCGCGGCCGCCCTGCCGACGAAACCGCGCCGCTTCGAAGCGCTCGGCGCGCTGATGCGCTCGGCCACTTTCGATATCGGCGTGCTGATGCTGCTGTTCTGGGTCGTGTGCGCACTGTTCGGACACTGGCTCGTGCCGCACGATCCCTACGCCTCCGATCCGCTCAACTCGCTGAACGCCCCGTCCGCCGATCACTGGTTCGGCACGGATCAGCTCGGCCGCGACGTGTTCGCGCGCGTGATCGTCGGCTCGCGCGACATTCTCACCATCGCGCCTCTGGCGACGCTGCTCGGCACGGCGGCGGGCACGGCGATCGGGCTCGTCGTCGGCTATTTCGACGGCTGGGTCGATGCCGTCATCGGCCGCGTGATCGACGCGCTGCTCGCGCTGCCGCTCGTGATCGTCGCGCTGCTCGCGCTGGCGGCGGTCGGCGCGAGCAACACGACGGTGATTCTCGTCATCGGCCTCACCTTCGCGCCGATCACCGCGCGCACCGTGCGCGCCGCCGTGCTGAGCGAGCGTCATCTCGACTACGTGCTCGCCGCGCAGCTACGCGGCGAGCACGCGATCTACATCATGTTCGCGGAGATCCTGCCGAACGTGCTGCCGCCGATCATCGTCGAGGCGACGGTGCGGCTCGGCTACGCGATCTTCGCCGTCGCGACGCTCTCCTTTCTCGGCTTCGGCATCCAGCCGCCGTCCGCCGACTGGGGTCTCGCGCTCTCCGAAAGCTATACGCTCATGGCGGGCGGCGCGTGGTGGACCGTCGTGTTCGACGCCGCCGCGATCGCCTCGCTGGTCGTCGCGGTGAATCTCGTCGCGGACGCCGTGCAGGGAGTGCTCGACCGATGAACGGACCGCCGCCATCGGCATTTCCAACCTTCGGCGCCGCGAAAGGCGAGCAGGCCGACGCGCTGACGGTCGTCGGCCTGACGGTCGCGTACCGTTCGCGCGGACGCGAGCGCGAAGTGCTGCAGGACGTCACCTTGCGCGTGAAGCGCGGCGAGACGTATGGGCTCGTCGGCGAATCGGGCTGCGGCAAGTCGACGGCCGCGCTCGCGGTGCTGCGCTATCTGCCGCGCAATGGCCGCGTGAAGGCGGGCCGCATTTCGATCGCCGGCCGCGACGTGGCTTCGCTCGACGCCGACGCGCTGCGCGGCATGCGCGCCAATGCCGTGTCGATGGTCTATCAGGACCCGGGGCGCGCGCTGAATCCGTCGCTGACGATCGCGCGGCAGGTGTCCGAAGCGTTCGAAGTCACGGGCGCATCCGCCGACGAAGCGCTGGCCCGCACCGCCGAGATGCTGCGGCGCGTGCGCATCGCCTCGCCGGAACGCGTGATGGAAAGCTATCCGCATCAGCTCTCGGGCGGGATGCAGCAGCGCGTCGTGATCGCGATGGCGCTCGCATGCAATCCCGAACTGCTGATTCTCGACGAACCGACCACCGGCCTCGACGCCACCGTCGAAGCCGAAGTGCTCGACCTCATCGCGCAATTGCGGGACGAGATCGGCACGGCCGTGCTCTTCATCAGCCACAACCTCGCGGTGATCGGGCGCATGTGCGACCGCGTCGGCGTGCTGTATGCGGGCAAGCTCGTCGAGGAAGGCGCGGCCGCCGATGTCTTCGCCAAGCCGCGCCATCCGTACACGGTCGGCCTCCTGCGCTGCCTGCCGCGCGAAGGTCGCGCGAAGGAAACCGGGCGGCTCGACACGATTCCGGGCTCGCTGCCGCTGCCCGGATCGATCGCGCAGGGCTGCATCTTCGCGCCGCGCTGCAAGCTCGCCGACGAGCGCTGTCTGAAGGACGCGCCGCCGCCCTATCGCATCGCATCGGCGCACGGCGATCAGATGGCGCGGTGCCACTATCACGAACGCGCGCACACGCTGCCACGTTCGGCCGATGAAACGCCCGTGCCGCTCGCGAACGGCGACGATCCGCCGCTCGCGCTGTCGGCGCGCAATCTCTCGAAGACCTTCCGCGTCGGCGATGAAGACGTGCGCGCCGTCCACGATGTCTCGCTCGATCTCGTGCAAGGCGAGACGCTCGGGCTCGTCGGCGAATCGGGCAGCGGCAAGACCACGCTCGCGAAGCTGCTGCTCGGCCTCGTCTCGCCGGACAAGGGCGCGTCGCTCGAACTCGACGGCGCGGCGCTGCCCGAGCGCGTGACCCAGCGCAGCGGCGAGCAGGTGAAGTCGCTGCAGATCGTGTTTCAGAATCCGGATTCCGCGCTGAACCGTGCGCATTCGGTGCGCCAACTCATCGCGCGTTCGCTGTCGAAGCTCGGGGCGCTGCGGGGCGAGGCGAAGGAAGCGCGTCTGCATACGCTGACTCAGGCCGTGCGCCTGCCCGAGCGCTATCTGAGCTCGCGCACGCGGCAGCTATCGGGCGGGCTCAAGCAGCGCGTGGCGATCGCGCGCGCGTTCGCGGGCGATCCGCGCGTCGTCGTCTGCGACGAGCCCACCTCCGCGCTCGATGTCTCCGTGCAGGCCGCCATCCTCAATCTGCTCGCCGATTTGCAGCGCGAACGGCGCGTGAGCTACGTGTTCATTTCGCACGATCTGCATGTGGTGCGCTATCTGTCCGATCGCATCGCGGTGCTGTATCTCGGGCGCATCATGGAGATCGGGCGTGCCGCCGCCGTGTTTGGCGGCCCGCAACATCCGTACACCGAAGCGTTGCTGTCATCGGCGCCATCGATCGATGGAACGGTCGCCAAGCGCATCCGCCTGTCGGGCGAATTGCCAAGCGCGGCGAATCCGCCCACCGGCTGCGTCTTCCATACGCGCTGCCCGCGCAAGCTCGGCGCGATTTGCGAAACCGAAACGCCGCCCTGCCGCGATGCCGGCGACGGCCACGCCATTCACTGCCACATTCCCGTCGACGAATTGCGCGCGTTGCAGCGCGACGAAAGCTGAGCGCGCGCAAAAAGCACGCGGCTTTTCATCGGAACCAAAGCGATCCTGCGCGTCTCTCATCGGTTCACCGTTCAAAACAACGAGGATTCAATCGATGAAACCCGCCCTTTCCGCCGCGCTTGGCGCACTGACTCTCGGCGTCGCGCTGGCCGCGCATGCGCAGAACGCGCCGCAATCCCCCGCGCCCGGCGCGGCCGATCCGACCTTCTCTGCCTATGCGCTCGCCCAGCAATGCGCCGCGAAGTCCGACAACGCCGCGCAAGGGCAATGCGTGGGCGCGGTGCGCGGCATCGTGCGCGGCTATCAGTACGGCGTGCTGTTCCTGTCGCAGCGCGCATCGCTGCCGGAAGGCGAAACCCGGCGCGTGTCGCTGTGCCTGACGGACACGAAGGTGTCGTCGATCGTCGACGATTTTCTCGCCGACGCGAAACAGGTCAACGAAGCCGATCTGAAGCGCACGCCCGCAGAAGTCGCCGTGCTCGGCTCGGTGCATGCCCATCACGCGTGCACCTGACCGAACGCGATATCAGAGCATTTCGAGCGAGCGCTTCGACTTCGGCGGCCTGAATTGCCGGTCGATGTCCGCGAGCTCGTCGGCGGACAAGCGCAGATCGAGCGCCGCCCGGTTCTCGCGCACATGCGCGACGTCCGCCGCCTTCGGTATGGCAAACACCTGCGGCTGTTGCAGCACCCACGCGAGCGCGACCTGAAACGCCGACACGCCGCGCGCCGCAGCGATGCTTTCCAGCGCGCCGCCGCGCGGCAGGCGCGCATGATCGACGGGGCTGTACGCCATCGCAGGCATGCGCCGCTCGCGCAACCACGGCAGGAGATCGAATTCCGCGCCGCGCCGCGCGACGTTGTAGAGAATCTGGTCGGTGGCGCAGGCGTCGCCGCCATCGAGAGCGAAGAGCTCTTCCATGTCGTCGGTGTCGAAGTTCGACACGCCCCAGTGGCGGATCTTGCCGTCGCGCTGCAAGCGCTCGAAACCCGCGACCACGCCTTGCAGATCCTCGCCGCCGCGCCAGTGCAGCAGATACAGGTCGATGCGATCGGTCTTCAGGCGCTTCAGGCTGCGCTCGCACGCGGCCTGCACGCCGCGCTCGCTGCCGTTGTGCGGATACACCTTGCTGACGATGAACAGTTCGTCGCGCCTGTCGCCGAGCGCTTCGGCGATGAGCTTTTCGCTTTCGCCGTCGCCGTACATTTCGGCAGTATCGATGAGCGTCATGCCGAGTTCGACGCCTTCACGCAGCGCGGCGATCTCGCTCTTGCGCGCGTTCGGGCGCTCGCCCATTTCCCAGGTGCCTTGACCGAGCTTTTGAATCGCTTCCCCCGATGGGAGCGTGACGGTCGCCGAATTGGATTGCGTCATAAGAAGCCTCCTTGTGTGTCCGGCGATTATGGCGCAAGCAGCACGCCCAATCGGGAGGCGCGCTCGCCACCAAAGCGCGCGATTATGCCCGCCGCTATTTCAAAATTGTGACGGACGGTGGACAAGAGGTGGAAACAACCCGCCGCAAAAAAGCCGGAAAAATCAGCGAAATTTACGGGTTTATCCCGAAGCGAAAACGCGATTTAAGTGTCGCTTATCGAATGACGCGTGTTCATCTGCCTCTTCTAATTGAAGAACGCGCGAGAACCGCGGCGGTGTTTCAACAATCCTGTCTATATCGCTTTTTCGAGGCGATTAATAAAATCTCGCCACGGACAATCGTGGCATATCCGATGCAGTTTTTTCCGCCTTTTCGAAGAAAGCATCGTGTTTTAAGAAGATCAAACATTCGTCAATATCGCGCGGCGAGTTGACACATTATTTTACATATACATCTTCTTCGAAATATTATGCGCCGCGCATTGTATCGGGCATGAGAGAGAATCATCCGGCATTATTGCGAAAGTGAGCTATCCGGAAAAAAATTCATCAACCTCAAACTTACTTATTGCAATATTTCTTAGCTATCAATATTATCAACTTCACACGTTGTTCAAAAACCGGACACTCGCATGTGAAACAGAACATCGGTCCGGTATGTGTTGGTACTACTGAGAGGGGCAACAAGATGAACCAGATCCACGCAATGCGCGTTTTTGTGCGGGTGGCGGACACGGAAAGCTTTCGCCGCGCCGCCCAGCAACTCGACGTCTCCAATGCGCTGGTCACCCGGGCAATCGCCATGCTCGAAGCGCACCTGCGCACACGACTGATCAATCGCACCACACGTAATCTTTCGCTTACCGAAGCCGGCACGCGTTATCTCGAGGGCTGCCGCGCGCTTCTGGAAGAGCTGGACCATCTGGAATCCACCGTCACGCACACCGAGGGCGAGCCAAGCGGCACGTTGCGCGTGGTCGCGTCGAGCGCGCTGTCGCTGCTCACGCTGACGCCGCTCATCGACGGCTTCCGCAAGCTGTTCCCCAGGGTCAACGTGCGCCTGACACTTGCGGAGCGCCACGTCGATCTTGTCGAGGATGGCTACGACGTGGGCATCGTCACCGCGTTCATGGTGTCGAGCACGGCGCTGATCGAGCGGCCAGTCGGCACCAGCGCGCTCGTTCCCATCGCCACGCCGGCGTTCGTCGCCGAACACGGCATGCCCTCCGGGCCGACCGACTTGCAAACATTGCCGTCCGTCGGTCTACCCAACGACATTCGCAGCCAGACCTGGCACTTCCGGCATCGGTTGGGCACCGCCGAGCAGGTCACGCTCGCGCCGGTCTATTCGGTCAACAACGGCCTGATGGTACGGCTCGCCACGCTCAAAGGAATGGGCTTCTCGATCCTGCCCGAAGGCATCGTGCGCGCCGATCTGAAAGAAGGCACACTCGTGCGCCTGCTGGACGACTACTCGATCGACGACCCCGACATGAAAGTGTCCATCGTCTATCCCGGCCGGCAATATCTGCCCGCGAAGACGCGCTATTTCATCGACTATGCGCTCGATTATTTAAGCAAGGAATTCGCGGCCAGCAGTTCCCGGCCCGACGATGTCGTCCGTCAGCCCCTTCCGCAGCAGATGATGCCCTTGCAGACGGCGATGCGCGCCTCGGCAACCGCGAACTAAAGTAGAAAGCAGCAGAAGCACTGCATGCCGGCTGAGCGCAGCCGGCCTCGGGGCCAGCACGGCGAATAACCGTCTGGCCCCGTTCATTTTCACGCGCCGCCCGGCGCGTTCAAATTTCCCCGTATTCGGAATTCGATGCATCCGGCGCCGCGCACATTTCGCGCAGAAGCGCCGCCTCGCGCTCGTGCACTTCAACCGGCATGCACAACGCGCCGGCGTAAGCCAGATAGCGCGCGCGATGCTGCCCATTGCGAAACGCGACGACCCCTTGGCGATGCACGCCTAAAAGCCCGAGCAAACCCGACGAGCGGCGCACGCTGATCGTCACGTAAGGCATTTCCGGCACGCGGGGATTATCCGGGTCGAGAAATTCGCGAATACCGCGCACCTTGCCCGCGTGCCAGTCGTCGACGGCTTTGAGCACATAATCGGTGTCGTCGCGATCCGCGCACTCGAGCAGCTTTCGCACGTCGACGAGCACGACCTGATGGCGCGAGCCGAGGTCGGTGAAGACGCGTTTCAGGCGCACGAAGTCATACTGCTGATGCCTCTGGAGCCTGACGATCCAGACCGCTTCTGCGGCGGTCGGCGCAACCATCGTGTCCATGTTCGTCATGAGTAGAAGACTGCGGCGCGCGCGCCCCGTGCGCGCGTGTTTCGCATACCTGCGACTATCGGCAAAAAGGCCGGCACTCTTGAACCGCCACCGATAATCTCGCCAACGCCAGCTAAACTTTTACACCCTAGCCGCGATTCGTGAAAGCGCCATGACGGGCACGTCGCGTGCTTTTGTTGCCGGAATCAAACAGAGCGGCATAAACCGGCAATATGCCGGTCCAACGATCAGTGGACACCTCTTCCGATCTCATCGTCGCGCGGCCAGAAGGTCTTTTCTGTGTGCCGGGCAACTTCCATATCGACCCTTGGCGGCCGGTCGAACGTGCCGTCATCACGCACGCGCACGCCGATCACGCGCGCTTCGGCCATGCGCGTTATCTCGCGGCCGAACCGGGCGTCGGCGTGCTGCTGTCGAGACTGCCGGGGATCGACGTGCAAGGCCTCGCCTACGGAGAAGCCATCGTCGTGAACGGCGTGCGCGTGTCGCTGCATCCCGCCGGGCACGTGCTCGGCTCGGCGCAGGTGCGCGTCGAATACAAGGGAAGCGTGTGGGTCGCGTCCGGCGATTACAAGGTCGAACCCGATCCGACCTGCGCGCCGTTCGAGCCGGTGCGCTGCGATACCTTCATCACGGAATCGACGTTCGGCCTGCCGATCTATCGATGGGACAGCGCGCGCGAAGTCTTCGACGGCATCGACGCATGGTGGCGGCACAACGCCGCGCAAGGACGCGCGTCCGTGCTCTTCAGCTATTCGTTCGGCAAGGCGCAGCGCATTCTCGCGGGCGTCGATGCCGCCATCGGGCCGATCTTCTGCCACGGCGCGGTCGAACCGCTCAATCGCGCCTACCGCGAAGCGGGCGTCGCGCTGCCGCCCACGCGCCTCGTCGGCGAGATCGCCGCGAAGGACAAGGCCGCGTTCAAGGGCGCGCTGATCGTGGCGCCGCCGTCCGCGCAAGGCAGCACGTGGATGCGCCGCTTCGGCGATTACAGCGACGCCTTCGCTTCCGGCTGGATGCGCCTGCGCGGCACGCGAAGGCGCAAGGGCGTCGATCGCGGCTTCGTGCTGTCGGATCACGCGGACTGGCCCGGCCTGCAACTCGCGATCGGCGCGTCGGGCGCCGAGCGCGTGATCGTCACGCACGGGCAGATCGAGCCGATGGTGCGCTGGCTCTGCGAGCAAGGACTCGACGCGGGCGCGTTCAAGACCGAATACGGTGACGATGCCGTCGAAGCGGACAGCATCGCCCAAAACGACGATAGCGCCGGGAGCGCCGCGACATGAAGCGCTTCGCGACGCTCTACACCGCGCTCGACGCGACGACATCGACCAACGAAAAACTCGAAGCGCTGATCGCGTATTTCGCGGGCGCGGCACCGGAAGACGCCGCGTGGGCGTCGTACTTTCTCGCGGGCGGCAAGCCGCGCCAGTCGGTGCCGACGCGCCTGCTCGCCGAGTTCGCGCGCGAGCGCGCGGGCTTGCCGGAATGGCTCTTCGAAGAGTCGTATCAGGCGGTCGGCGATCTCGCGGAAACCATCGCGCATGTGTTGCCGGCGGCGTCGGGCGCATCGTCGCTCGGGCTTGCGCAATGGATCGAGGAACGCGTGCTCACGCTGCGCGGCGCGTCGCCCGTCGAATTGCGCGAGCGGCTCCTGTCGTACTGGGACGAACTCGACTGGAGCGAGCGCTTCCTTTTGACCAAGCTGATCGGCGGCGGCTTTCGCGTGGGCGTCGCGCGGCAGCTCGTCGTGCGCGCGCTGGCCGAGATCGCGGGCGTCGATCACAAGCGCATTGCCCAGCGCATGGTCGGCTGGACCGATTCGCGGCAGACGCCGAGCGCCGCGCGCTATCTTCGGCTCATCGCGCCCGCGGCCGATGGCGACGATGTCGATACGCCGCACGAAAGCGATATCGGCCTGCCCTATCCGTTCTTTCTCGCGCATCCGTTGCAGACCGATCCGGCGACGCTCGGCGCGACATCCGAGTGGATCGCCGAATGGAAGTGGGACGGCATACGCGCGCAACTCGTGAAGCGCGCCGGCCGCGTGTGGATCTGGTCGCGCGGCGAAGATCTCGTCACGGAACGCTTTCCGGAACTCGCCAACCTGGGCGCGGCGTTGCCCGACGGCACCGTGATCGATGGCGAGATTCTCGCGTGGGAGCCAGGCGCCGACGCGCCCTTGCCGTTCGCGCGCCTGCAGCCGCGCATCACGCGCAAGTCGCTGACAAAGAAAGTGCTCGCCGATTCGCCCGCCGCGCTGCTCGCCTACGATCTGCTCGAAGCCGATGGCCGCGATCTGCGCACCGAACCGCTGCATGCGCGGCGCGCCCGGCTGGATACGCTCGCGGCATCGCTCGCCGTGGACGTGCTGCGCGTGTCGCCGATGGTCGCTGCGTCCGGCTGGGACGCGCTCGCCGCGTTGCGCGAGGAAAGCCGCGCGCGCGGCGTCGAAGGACTCATGCTCAAGGAACGCGCGTCGATGTACGGCGTCGGGCGCACGAAGGCGTCGGGTACGTGGTGGAAGTGGAAGATCGATCCTTATGCGATCGACGCCGTTTTGCTCTACGCGCAGCGCGGCCACGGACGGCGCGCGAGCCTCTACACCGATTTCACCTTCGCCGTCTGGGACGAAGCCGATGGCATGCGCACCCTCGTGCCCTTCGCGAAGGCGTACTCCGGTCTGACCGACGAGGAAATGCGCCAGGTCGATGCCATCGTGCGCAAGACGACGATCGAGAAGTTCGGGCCGGTGAGGAGCGTCACGCCCACGCTCGTCTTCGAGATCGGCTTCGAAGGCATACAGGCGAGCCCGCGGCACAAATCGGGCATCGCGGTGCGCTTTCCGCGCATGCTGCGCTGGCGCACCGACAAGCAGATCGAAGACGCCGATACGCTCGACATGCTCAAGGGCTTTCTCAACGAGGCCACCGCATGAACGACGCGCCCGAGTCCGCCGCGAAGGAACGACGCCGCGCGCCGCGCCCGCGCCGCGTGCCGCGAACGCGCGCCGCCCAGGCGAAGCTCGATGCCGCCGCCGAACTGTTCACGCCCGCGCCCTTCGCCTACGACGCGAACGAAGCCGCGAAGCCGATCGACGCGCGCATCGCCCGCTGGTTCGACGAACGCGGCTGGCAGCCATTCGAGTTCCAGCGCGAGGCGTGGCGTGAGATCGGGCGCGGCGCGAGCGGCCTGCTGCACGCCACGACCGGCGCGGGCAAGACGTGGGCCGTGTGGCTCGGCGCGCTCGCGGCCTATGCCGACAGAGCGCCCAAAGCGAACGCACTGCCCGCGCCGCTAACCGTCCTCTGGATCACGCCGATGCGCGCGCTCGCCGCCGATACCGCCCGCGCGCTGCAAGCCGCGGTCACGGCGCTCAACGTGCCGTGGACCGTCGGATTGCGCACCGGCGACACGACATCGACGGAACGCGCACGCCAGAGCCGCCGCATGCCGTCCGCGCTCGTGACGACGCCCGAAAGCCTCACGCTGATGCTGACGCGCGCCAACGCGCAGGAAGAACTCAAGCATCTGCGCATGATCGTCGTCGACGAATGGCACGAACTGCTCGGCAACAAGCGCGGCACGCAGACGCAACTCGCGATCGCCCGCCTTGCGCGCTGGCGGCCCGATCTGCAAATCTGGGGCTTGTCCGCGACGCTCGGCAATCTCGCGCTCGCGCACGATGCGCTGCTCTATCCCGTGCGAACGCCGCGCGTGGTCGTTCGCGGCGCGCAGCCGAAGACGCTCGTCGTCGATACGCTGATTCCCGAGACCATCGAGCGCTTTCCGTGGGGCGGCCATCTCGGCGTGCGGCAAGTCGGCCCCGTCGCCGACGAGATCGAACACGCGCAAAGCTCGCTCGTTTTCACCAACACGCGCTCGCAATCGGAGATCTGGTATCGCGCGTTGCTGGAGCTGCGTCCGGAATGGGCCGGCCTGCTCGCGCTGCATCACGGCTCGCTCGACAAGGAGGTACGCGATTGGGTCGAACTGGGCCTCAAGAACGGGCAACTGAAGGCGGTCGTCTGCACGTCGAGTCTCGATCTCGGCGTCGATTTTCTGCCCGTGGATCGCGTGTTCCAGATTGGCTCGCCGAAGGGCGTCGCGCGCCTCATGCAGCGCGCGGGACGCTCGGGCCACGCGCCGGGCCGCGTATCGCGCGTGACGATCGTGCCGACGCATGCGCTCGAACTCGTCGAAGCGGCGGCCGCGCGCTGGGCGATCGAAGAGCGGCGCATCGAGGGCCGCGACATGCCGTTGAAACCGCTCGACGTGCTCGTGCAGCATCTCGTGACGGTCGCGATCGGCGGCGGCTTCACGCCCGCGGACATGATCGACGAAGTGCGCACGGCCTACGCGTATCGCGATCTGACGCAGCGTGAGTTCGACTGGGCGCTGGCGTTCGTCGAGCGCGGCGGCGCGTCGCTCGGGGCGTATCCGGATTTTCATCGCGTCGTGAAAGACGATGACGGCGTGTATCGCGTGCCGCGCGAGGACCTTGTGCGCAGGCATCGCAACAATGTCGGGACGATCGTCGCGAACGCGACCATCAGCGTGGCGTATATGACCGGCGGGAGAATCGGCGCGATGGAGGAATCGTTCATCTCGCGTCTCAAGCCCGGCGATGTCTTCACGTTCGGCGGACGCGCGCTCGAACTCGTGCGCGTGCGTGACATGACCGCTTATGTGAAGCGCGCGACCTCATCGCGCGGCGCGATGCCGCAATGGGCGGGCAGCAAGATGCCGCTATCGTCCGAGCTCGCGGACGCCGCGCTCGTGATGCTCGCGCGCGCGAACGACGGCATCTACGACGAGCCGGAAATGCGCGCGATCAAGCCGCTGCTCGACCTGCAGGCCAAGTGGTCCGCGCTGCCGGGGCCGGGCGTGCTCGTCGTGGAGCGGGTGCGCTCGCGCGAAGGGCATCACTTCTTTTGCTATCCGTTCGCGGGACGCATGGCGCATATCGGACTGGGCTCGCTGCTCGGCTGGCGCGCCGCGCGCGATGAGCCCGGCACGTTCTCCATCTCGATGAACGACTACGGCTTCGAGTTGCTGTCGGCGCGCCCCTTCGACTGGGAGACACTCATCGAAGAAGGCCTGTTCTCGCCGGAGAATCTGGAGCATGACATTCTCGCGAGCCTGAATGCGTCAGAGCTATCGGCGCGGCGTTTTCGCGAGATCGCGCGCGTGTCGGGGCTGATTTATCAGGGGCATCCGGGACAGCAGAAAAGCGCGCGGCAATTGCAGGCATCGAGCGGACTTTTCTATGAAGTCTTCCGCAAGCACGACAGTAGCAACTTGCTGCTCGCACAGGCGGATCAGGAAGTCATGCTGCAGGAACTCGAACTTGGCCGTATTCGCGCGGCGCTGGAACGCATGAACGAAAGCCGCCTCGCGTTCCACGCCCCGAAGAAGCCGACCCCTTTCGCGTTCCCGCTGATCGTCGCGCGCTTGCGGGAGAAGGTGAGCACGGAGAAGCTATCGGATCGCGTGGAGAGGATGCTGGCGGAACTGGAGAAGGCAGCGAAGGGGTGAGCCAAAAAAACCCCTCGGCCGCGAAGCAGGCCGGAGCCATTTCGTGCTGCGCCAAAAGGTGAAGCGGTGCGATGAAACGGACCGTGCGCGATCCAAGCCCGGTTGGTCCTGCTAGGGCACTCTTTAGGCGAGAGCCATTCTCCGAGGAGAATAGTGGCCAACGTGCGTGTGACCGCGGGCGGTGACAAGCTGCTTTCTTTGGTGACTTTCTTTGCAGCAGCAAAGAAAGTTACCCCTCCGCCGGGGAGGCGGCTACTGAACAAAACGCACGACAAACCGCAGCAGCAAGACATGAAACCACCCACGGAATCCTTGAAAATCGACGTGAACGGCCACACGCTGCTGCTGTCAGCAGACCGCGCAGCCTTCGACCCTCAAGAAAAAACACTCTTCATCGCCGACGCCCACTTCGGCAAGGACGCCGTTTTCCGAGCAAGAGGCATCCCCGTGCCCGTAGGCACAACCTCCGAAAGCCTCAAACGCCTCGATGCACTCGTCGCGTCGCATCGACCGGAACAAATCGCCTTCCTCGGCGACCTGCTCCACGCACGCGAATCGCACGCAGACGAAACGCTCGACGCCCTCGCCGCCTGGCGCGCAAAGCATCGCGAATTGCGGCTGCTGCTCGTCGAGGGCAACCACGACAAACACGCAGGCGCACTCCCCGCCCTCTTCGGCGTCGATGTCGTGAAGGAACCGCATGGACTCGGGCCGTGGGCGCTGTGCCATCATCCCCAAACGGTCGATGGCGCTTACGCGCTCGCCGGTCACGAGCATCCGGTGTACCGCCTCGCGACACGCACCGACAGCGCGCGCCTGCCGTGCTTTCGCTTCGGCAGGCGCGCAGGCGTGCTGCCGGCGTTCGGCGCATTCACGGGCGGCTTCGAAGTCAACGCCGATGCGCGCGGCGAGGCGGTCTACGTGATCGCCGGCGAACGCGTGTTCGCGCTCAGTGATAGATCGTCGTCGTCGATTGCAGCTTCGTGAGCTTGCCGCGCTGATAGCCGTACCAGCCGAGATTCGACTGCATCACCACTTCCTCGCCTTGCCAGAACACGCGCTTGACGGTCATGCGCTGGCCCATGCGCTGCACGAGCGGCGGGTTGCGGCGGAAATCGTAGAGCAGCGGGCCGGTGTCGGATTGCACGACCATGCGCGTGACGCTGTCGCCCGTCGCCGACGTTTCGTCGAAATGGACGATGCGTTTGGCATCGAAGCGATCGAACGCCTGCGTGTCGATGAGCGCCGCCATGCCCGATTCGTCGCGCAGGAAATGCAGCGTGCCCGCCTTCGTGGCGATGGGTCCGGCCTCGCTGCTCTGAGCGTGAATCGACGGGGCAAGCGACATCGCGCAGGCAAATGCGGCGGTGAGGCAAAGTTGTTTCAGGGACATCGTTCTCATGTGTTTTGCTGCGTTTTTCTAACACTTCCCGGCATCTGCGATGCGCAAGGAATAAGCGTCGGCGCGTGTGTTACCGGAAACATCTGACGCTTGGGGGACGCGCGCGGGCAACAGTCCTGCGCGGTCGCGTCATCCGCAAGAATATCCGTTCTGCGCGCGGCGGCGGGCGGGCCGACGAGATTAGGGTTTATACCAGCATCAATATTGACACTTCGGTAGAATTCGAGCCTTCCTTGCGCTCGCGCGTCACTTTCCTCGTCCCCGCCATGCCCCTGCCTCTTTTCGCTCTCGCCATTGCCGCGTTCGGCATCGGCACGACCGAATTCGTCATCATGGGCTTGCTGCCCAACGTCGCGCGCGATCTCGCTGTGTCCATTCCGGCGGCGGGCATGCTCGTGTCCGGCTACGCGCTCGGCGTCACGATCGGCGCGCCGATTCTAGCCGTCGTGACCGCGAAGATGCCGCGCAAGAAGGCGCTGATGAGCCTCATCGGCGTGTTCATCGTCGGCAATCTGCTGTGCGCGCTCGCACCGAACTACTGGGTGCTGATGGGCGCGCGCATCGTCACCGCGTTCTGTCATGGCGCGTTCTTCGGCATCGGCTCGGTGGTCGCGGCGGACCTCGTCGCGCCGAACCGCCGCGCGCAGGCTATCGCGCTGATGTTCACCGGGCTCACGCTCGCCAACGTGCTCGGCGTGCCGCTCGGCACCGCGCTCGGCCAAGCGGCCGGCTGGCGCTCGACGTTCTGGGTCGTCACGCTGATCGGCCTGCTCGCGGCGGGCGCGCTGCACGTGTGCCTGCCGAAGCACATCGAGATGCAGGGCACCAGCATCCTGCGCGAATTCGACGTGCTCAAGAATCCGCAAGTGCTGATGGTGCTCGGCATCAGTGTGCTCGCCTCGGCCAGCCTGTTCTCGGTGTTCACGTACATCACGCCCATTCTGGAGGACGTGACCGGCTTCACGCCGCACGCGGTCACGTACGTGCTGCTGCTTTTCGGCCTCGGTCTCACGGTCGGCAGCACGCTCGGCGGCAAGCTCGCGGACTGGAAACTGCTGCGCTCGCTGCTCTCGTTCCTGCTGGCGATCGTCGTGATCCTGACGATCTTCGCGGGCACGATGCACGAGCCCGTCGCCGCGATGATCACGATCTTCTTCTGGGGCGTGCTCGCGTTCGCGATCGTGCCGCCGCTGCAAATGCTGATCGTGAACCGCGCGAGCGATGCGCCGAATCTCGCATCGACATTGAACCAGGGCGCGTTCAACCTCGGCAACGCCACGGGCGCGTGGCTCGGCGGCTGCGTGATCGGCGCGGGCGCACCGCTCACGTCGCTGCCGTGGGTCGGCATTCTGATGGCGGCGAGCGCGTTCGGCCTCACGCTGCTCTCGGCGACGCTCGACAAGCGCGCGCGCCGTATGTCGATCGGGCAAACTGCCTGATTTCGACGATGCGGTGCGGTGGATGAAGGGCATTCTCTCGCGGGACTTTCTGGCGCTGATCCTGAGCGTGGCGGTGGTCGGGCTGGGGCTCGGCGCGACTCTGCCGCTCACCGCGCTCGCACTCGCGCAGGCGGGTCACGGCAACGATATCGTCGGCCTGATGACGGCGATGCAGGCGGGCGGCGGCCTCGCCGTGGCGCCGTTCGCGAGCCGCGCCGCGCAGCGCCTCGGCGCGCGCGAGACGATCGTCGGCACGGTGATCGTCGCGGCGCTGTCGACCATCGCGATGCAATTCACCGCGAATCTGTGGCTGTGGGCGGTGCTGCGCTTCCTGTGCGGCGGCGCGCTGATGCTGCTGTTCACCATCGGCGAGGCGTGGGTCACGCAACTCGCCGACGATTCGACGCGCGGCCGCGTCGTCGCGATCTACGCCACCAACTTCACGCTGTTCCAGATGATGGGTCCCGTGCTCATCACGGGAATCGGCGGATTGCCGTCGATGCGCTTTGCGATCTGCGGCGCGATCTTTCTGCTGGCGCTGCCCGCGCTCGCGACGATACGCGGCGCGCCGCACGCGCTGGCAGCCGGCGAAGGCGAGCACGGCGACTGGCGCAGCGTGTTGCCGCGCATGCCCGCGCTCGTAATCGGCACGGGCTTTTTCGCGCTCTTCGACACGCTCGCGCTCTCGCTGATGCCGCTCTTCGCGATGTCGCACGGCATTGGCGAGGAAGCCGGCGTGCTGTTCGCATCGGCGATCCTGCTCGGCGACACGACGATGCAATTCCCGATCGGCTGGCTCGCCGATCGCATCGGGCGCGCGAAGGTGCACGCGGGCGCGGGCGTCGTCGCGGCGCTGCTGTTGCCGCTTCTGCCGTGGGCCGTCGCGCATCCTTGGATTTGCTGGCCGCTGCTGTTCGTCATCGGCGCGGCGGCGGGCAGCGTCTACACGCTGTCGATCGTCGCGTGCGGCGAACGCTTTCGCGGGCCGACGCTCGTTTCCGCGACGGCGATCGTCGGCGCGTCGTGGAGCGTCGCGAGCTTCGGCGGGCCGATCGTCGCGGGCACGCTGATGGAGCGCGTCGGCGCCGATGCGCTCATCGGCGTGCTGACGGCGGCGGCATGCGCGTTTCTCGTCGCGGCGTGGTGGGAAAGGCGCGCCGCCGCGTGAGCGTCAAGCGCGCGCGGGCAGAATCTCCCCGGCGCACTCGCCGAAGCCGACGCGATACCCGTCGCCCTGGCACCATCCGCGCAGGGTGATTTCATCGCCGTCCTGCAGGAACGCGCGCTCGCCACCCTCTTCCAGCCCGAGCGGCCGCTGGCCGTTCCAGGTGCTTTCGAGCAGGCTGCCGCACGAATCCGGCGTCGGTCCGCTGATCGTGCCCGAGCCCATCAGATCGCCGACGCGCGTATTGCAGCCGCCGACCGTGTGATGCGCGAGCTGCTGCGCCATCGACCAGTACATCAGCCTGAAATTGGTGCGCGAAATGGTCGTCGCCCGTCGCGCGCCCTCCGGACGCAGCGTGACTTCCAGCTCGATATCGAACGCGTGATCGCCTGCGTGACGCAGATAGGCGAGCGGCTGCGGCTCCTGCGCGGGCGTGGCGGTGCGAAACGGTTCGAGCGCGTCGAGCGTGACGATCCACGGCGAGATGGTCGTCGCGAAACCCTTCGAATTGAACGGCCCGAGCGGCACGTATTCCCATTGCTGGATATCGCGCGCGCTCCAGTCGTTCAGCAGCACCATGCCGAAGATATGCGCCTCGGCCTCTTCGCACGCGATCGGCTCGCCAAGCGCATTGCCACGCCCGACGATGAAGCCCGTCTCCAGTTCGATATCCAGCTTGCGGCATGCGCTGAAGACCGGCCGCTCGTCGTTGGGCAGCTTGATCTGGCCGTTCGGGCGGCGCACCTTCGTGCCGCTCACGACGACCGACGACGCGCGCCCGTTATAGCCGACGGGCAACTCGGACCAGTTCGGCAGCAGCGCATTCTTCGGATCGCGGAACATCGAGCCGACGTTCGTCGCGTGCTCTTTCGACGAGTAGAAATCCGTGTAGCCGGGAATCTCGACCGGCAGATGCATCGTCGCATCCGCGCGCGGCACGAGCGCGCGGCGGCGCAAGTCGGCATCGTCGCGCAGCGCTGCGTTGCCTTCCGCGAGCAACGCCGACAGCGCAATGCGCACGTCGCGCCAGCTGTTCTGACCGAGCGCGATGAAGTCGTTCAGGCGCGGCCTGTCGAACGTGCCTTGCGCATCCACGAGGCCGGCGCGTTCGAGCGCGGCGAGATCGGCGATCCAGTCACCGATGGCGACACCCGCGCGCGCTTGGCAGTTCACCGCGTCGCTGAAAATGCCGAACGGCAGGTTCTGAATCGGAAAATCGCTGGCGGGGTCGTTCGCGGATTCGATCCAGCTTTTCAAAGTGGGCGCGAGTGTGGCTTTGAGCGCGTCGTTCATCGTTGCTCCGGGTTGAAATGTTTCGCGAGGCCTTGCCAGCACTCGTAGTAATGGGCTTGCAGTTGCGCGGTTTCGAGCGCGAACTGCGTCGGTTTGATGAGCGTGCGCGTCTCGAACATGAAGGCCATCGTGGCGTCGACTTTCGCGGGCTTCGTCGTATCGATGTTCGATGCCTTCTCGAACGTCTCCGCGTCCGGCCCGTGTCCCGACATGCAGTTGTGCAGGCTCGCGCCGCCCGGCACGAAACCTTCCGCCTTCGCATCGTAGACGCCGTGCACGAGGCCCATGAACTCGCTCGCGACATTGCGATGGAACCACGGCGGGCGGAACGTATCCTCGGCGGCGAGCCAGCGCGGCGGGAAGATCACAAAGTCGATGGTGTCGACGCCCGGCGTGTCGCTCGGCGATTGCAGCACGAGAAAGATCGACGGATCGGGATGGTCGTAGCTGATCGAGCCGATGGTGTTGAAGTGGCGCAGATCGTACTTGTAGGGCGCGTAGTTGCCGTGCCACGCGACGACATCGAGCGGCGAATGGCCGATATCCGCGCGCCAGAGCACGCCGTTCATCTTCGTGACGAGCTCGAACTCGCCCTCGCGGTCTTCATACGCCGCGTTCGGCGTGAGGAAGTCGCGCGGATTCGCGAGCCCGTTCGAGCCGATCGGGCCGAGATCCGGCAGTTGCAGCAGCGCGCCAAAGTTCTCGCAGATATAGCCACGCGCTTCGCCGTCGGGCAGCGCCACCGAAAAGCGCACGCCTCGCGGAATCACGGCGATTTCGTACGGCTCGATATCGAGCTTGCCGAGTTCCGTAAAGATCGCGAGCCGGCCTTGCTGCGGCACGATCAGCAATTCGCCGTCGGCGTTGTAGAAGAAGCGGTCCTGCATCGACCGGTTCGCGGCGTAGAGATGGATCGCGCAACCGGTCATCGATTCGGCGGCGCCGTTGCCGGCCATCGTCACCCATCCGTCGATGAAATCGGTCGGCGCGGCGGGCATGGGCAGCGGGTCCCAGCGCAGTTGATTCGGCGGCGTCGGCGGCACGTCCGCGAAGTTGGCGACGAGCTTGCCGCGTCCGACTTGCGTGAACGGCTTGTGCACCGCTGCCGGCCGGATGCGATAGAGCCACGAGCGGCGATTGTGCGCGCGCGGCGCGGTGAAGGCCGAGCCCGACAATTGCTCCGCATAGAGACCGTAGGCCGCGCGCTGCGGCGAGTTGCGGCCGATCGGCAGCGCGCCCGGCAACGCCTCGGTGGCGAAGTCGTTGGCGAAGCCGGATTGATAGTGCTGATTGGCGTCCGTGTGCGTCTCGAACGTGGGCATGGTCGAAATCCTCGACGAAAAGAACGGCAGATCGGAGCGACGAAACAGCATACGGCCTCTCGTCGCGACGTTTTACGCATAGTAAAACCAATTACGATTAGTGAAATTCATCGTAAACCCTTAATCGACGGCCTCGTTCGGGCATATCAATATGTGAATTTGGTGCTGGACGCGGTGTTTCGCGCTGTTACCATCGATCCATTCCAATGAAAATTGCCCGGTACGGCATGCCCTGCGAACCCGAACGCTCCATTCATGATTTCGCCTTCCTTGCCTGAACTCGTCGCCCGCGCCGCGAAGCATCCGTTTCTTGGCGCGCATGTCGTGCTTGGAGAAAACGAGCATGCGGGGCAGGCTGTCGCGCACTACCGCGACCTGTGCATTTCGAGCGCGTACGAGCCGATCTTCGATGTCGGCACGCATAGCTTTCCGCAGACCTTGAGCGCGTCGCCGGAGAGCGCGGAGCGTTTCGGCGACGAACTCGGCGTGCAGGCGCTGACCCTCATTCAGGGCGATGCGCCGCGCGATCCGTTCGGGCAACTGGAGGATGATCGCGAGCTGGTGGTGCTCGACCGGTTATCGCGGGCGCTGCATGCGTTCAATTTCTTCGGGCCGCATCTGCCTGGGTTGTTGTTCTTGCGCGTGCACGAGCGGCTTTTGAAGAGCGTGAAGTACGACCACGGGCTGCATTTTTCTTCCGTGCTGATGGAGTTCGGCATGAGTCCGTCGCGTGTGGTGATCGAACTGCCTGCGGCGGCGGTGGCGCACAAGACGTTTCTTGGGTATCTCACCAAGAGCTATCAGCATTACGGCTTCAAGGTGGCCGGGAATCTGCCGAATGCCGGGCAAATCATGGCGGTGTCGGATATGGCGCGGCTCGATTTCATCAAGATGGATGCGGGGGCGGCTTTACGGGATTCTGTCGTGAAGCATCTCGTGGGGTATGCGCATCGGTTGAAGATCCCGCTCATTTTCTCTAATGTCTGCGACGAGGCGATGTTTAATGCGCTTCAGCAGTTTGATGTGCATTTTGTGCAGGGGCCGGTGTTTGATGCGCATCCTAGTTTGCAGGTTAGGTAGGTGGTTTTTTGTTTAGCCGGATCCCGTAATCGTGTCGGTCTATTAGCACTGCCCCTCCCCGGGGCGGGGGTAACTTTCTTTGCTGCTGCAAAGAAAGTCACCAAAGAAAGCAGCTTTGTCACCGCCCGCGGTCACACGCAGTTTGGCCATTTTTCTCCTCCGAGAACGGCCCTCGCCTAAAGAGTGCCCTCATCGGCCCAATCGGGCTTGGATCGCGCACGGTCTGACAAGCCATAACTTTTAGCGCGCTGGTTCAGCACGAAATAGCTTCGGCACAGCGCTACGCGCTGCCGTTGGGTATGCAACGGAAACCGCACGCATGCCCGTTTGACCGGTCGGACGCGAAGCGGGCTGGAACTCGAAATGGCTGTACCCGCTCGTTAAACGGCGCGGTGTAACGGACCGTGCGCGATCCACGCCATTCGTCAAGCCAAAGCCAGTATCGAATCGATCAACTCTGCGCCTCCTTCGATATCTTCGTTGCCGACAAAGCGAGATACTTCCATGTGCCCGTCGTCGAAAACGTCGATCTCAATTCGCTGCCCAACAACGGTTATCGAAACGAGCACGCTTTCTGATCGTTGTCGGCTGAGTGAATACGCAATGCTAGCGTTATCGAGTTTGTTCAGCAGGTCAAACAGTGGATGAGACATCAGAGCTCCTATTTCTTAAATCGATTGTCGTTGAGCAGCTTGAGCGCTTTTCGCGCATCTTTCACCCCTTCACGTGCGTCGCCTTGAATCTCGTTGTACGTTGAATCAAGATACTGGCTCGGGAATTCGCGCAAAACGGATCCTTTGCATTCCGTTGAGATAATGTCGCAAGCGTACATATCGCCGCGATCAATTCCGGCAAGTTCGAATGCGTCGCCGCTCAAGACGTCAGGCTGATATCCGAACGGCTGCGCGTCGCCTAGCAACGAACCGCTGTCGCCGTCGTCAGTTCCCCCGAAGCTTTTGAGCATCGAGTCGCCGCTGGCGTCATCAGAACCCGTGCCACCGAGCACGACCCCGGCCACTGCTTCAACAGCGCCGAGCCAATCGAAACCGCTGTCGCCGCCACCGGCCCCGCCGCCCGTACCGGATGCGAAATCGCGCACTGAACTGAAGCCCGATTCGCCATCGGCGCGCTTTAACGCCGTGAACTCGCGCAAGTCCAGAGCGTCGCCGCTCTTGGATTTGAAACAGACGCTGCCGCTCAGTTTCGGCCAGTATTGCGGCGCATACCACTTGTACACCTCTTGCCCGCTCCACCAGTATCGTTTGCGATTGATCGCCGGCACGAGGCGGCCATCCTGGACGGCGCGGCGCAGCACGCGCGTGATGCCGTCACCATCGACGGGTACGTCCCAACTCGATACCCGCAACTCATGACGGATGAAATGGACATACTGGCGGAATTCAGTGCTCAGGTAAGTGCTGCGCGGATCGATACGCGCCCGAAACAGCCGGTCGAAATCTCGCCGGTCTTGCGCGATCTGCCTCTGTTGCTCTTTCTCTTTAACGCTGCGCTCTTCGTAGGACAGATCTCCGTACGGGTGAGTCCGCCACATATACCAGTCAATCTGATGAAATTCACGTCGAGTCATCAACATGCATTGCCAGCCGAAGCCGCCTGACAGCGGCACATACAGCGCATTGAACGAGCGGCCCCATTTGGGAAACGACATGTCACCTCCGTCTTTAACAGGAGTGCAAATCGTATCGGCAGAAAAGCAGGTATCTGACGCGTTGTCTCAATAAACTGGAAGTCGGGCGGTCTCTTCCTCAAGAAACCCATCACCCCCTCAACCGATGCATCACCGACCTCAACGCCGGATAAACCTCAAGATAAACCGCAAACCGCTCCGCATAAACCCGTTGCCGCTCTGCATCCGGCAGAGCCCGTTCCACGAGCGTCACCCATCCTCCCTCAGCCGTCTCGGAAGAAACCAACCCAACCCCCAACGCAGCCAACAACGCCGCCCCCATCGCCGCCTCGACATCCTGCTCGATCGACAACACCGGATACCCAGTCACATCCGCGATGATCTGCATCCAGAGATCCGAATGCGCCGCGCCGCCCACGACGATCAACCGGTCATCGAGCGATTGCGCCCCGCGCCGCCCCGCCTCCATGTTGTGCTTCAACGCGAACGCGACGCCTTCGAGCACCGCGCGATAAAGCGTCGCGCGCGTATGAAACAGATTCAATCCGACGAACGTGCCCGACGCGCGCGCATCCCAGACCGGACTGCGTTCGCCCATCAGATAAGGCAGGAACACGACGCCATCCGAACCGGCCGCGACCTTCGACGCCGCCTCTTCCAGCAACCGATGCGGATCGCCATGCGGCATCGTCTTCGCCGCCGCGATCTCACCTTCGCAGAACTGATCGCGATACCACGCGACACACTGTCCCGCCGTGCTCGCGCCGCCGAACACGTAGAGATCGCGCTTGCCGTTGTAGACGTGCGGCATCGACACGAGTCCGTGACTCGCATCGACGCTCTGGTTGATGTAGCCCCAGCACATGCTCGTGCCGATCATCGCGACATGATGACCCGCCTTCGTGACGCCCGCCGCGAACGTCGCGACAGCCGCATCGACGCCGCCCGCGACCACCGGCGTGCCCGCGGCAAGTCCGAGTGCGTCGGCCCATTGCGGCAAGAGCCCGCCCACCACGTCCGATGACTCCACGAGGCGCTCCGGCATCATCGATGCGGGAATGCCGAGCATGTCGAGCGCCTCGTGCGACCAGGCGCGGTTCGCGACGTCGTACACGCCGCCCAGGTTGCCCGCCGAACTGTGATCGACGGCAAGCTCGCCCGTCAGACGTTGAATCACGAACGCATTGGGCGGCAGGAAATGACGCGTTTTCGTCCACACGTCCGGCCGGTTGTTGCGCAGCCAGAGCATCTTCGTGAAGCCGTAATAGCTGTCCACGCCATTGCCCGTGATCGCCGCGAGCCGCGTCATGTCGACGTGTGCGCGCACCCAGTCGACTTCCGCCGTCGCGCGCCGGTCCATCCAGATGAGGCACGGATAAAGCGGCTCCATGTTCTCGTCGACGGGAATGCCCGAGCCGCCGTAAAGACTGCTCACGCAAAGCGACTTCACATCGCTCGCGGCAACGCCCTTCTCGCGCGCCTTCGATACCACGCCCGCAATACACGCGGTCACGGCGTCGAACCAGACCGATGGCCATTGCTCGGCCCACAAAGGCTTCGGCGTATCGGGATGGTAGGCACTCGAATGCTGCGCGACGATCGCGCCGTTCGTATCGACGAGCAACGCCTTCGTGCTCTGCGTGCCGATGTCGATGCCGATCACGTAATCCATGTCTGTCTCCCGCGGGCTGTTTTTTGCGCCTATCGTTGAAATACTGGCCCACGCACCTTCGTTCAATGGCCGATAGCTTGCCTATTCGGGTTATTCCCGATCCGCATCGGTCGATGCAATTGGTGCGGTGCAACGCCGCTCGGTCGCGCACCTGCTTCGCAATCGGATGCCACGCGGCGCGCGAATTGCGCCGCATCGCGGGACGCCGCCCGCATCGCCGCGCCTTGACTTTCCCCGGAACGAATACGATCATTCGACCATCGAACGAGCAAATGTTCATTCATCCGCTTTGACCGCCCTCTTGCGTCGATGCGAACCGCCGTCCGCACAGAACGGGCGCACAGCCAATCAGAGGAAGAGACGACATGACTAGCGAAGCCAACGTGATCCTGCACATCGGCGCCGGGTCTTTTCATCGCGCGCATCAGGCGTGGTACCTGCATCGACTGAACGAGTCGGGCGACACGAGCTGGTCGCTCGCCGTCGGCAATATTCGCGGCGACATGAACGCCGTGCTCGACGCACTGGCCGCGCAAAACGGCGAATACACGCTCGAAACCGTCACGCCCCAAGGCGAGCGCGAGTACGAAACCATTCGCGCGATCAAGAAGGTCGTGCCGTGGTCGGCGGATCTGGCCGAGCTCATCGCCGTGGGCGCGGACCCGAAAACGAAGATCGTTTCCTTTACCGTCACGGAAGGCGGCTATTACCTCGACGAGCACGACAAGCTCGACACCGCCAACGCCGATCTCGCCGCCGATCTCAAAGGCTCGAAAAATACGATCTACGGCGCGCTCGCCGCGATCCTCGATGCGCGCATGAAAAGCGGCGCGGGCAAGGTGTCGCTGCAAAACTGCGACAACCTGCGCAGCAACGGCGACCGCTTCAAGGCGGGCATGCTCGAATTCCTGCAACGGCGCGGCGAGACGGCGCTGCGCGACTGGATGATCGCGAACACGTCGTGCCCCAACGCGATGGTCGACCGCATCACGCCGCGCCCGACGCCCGATGTCGCCGAGCGCGTGAAGGCTGCGACCGGGTTCGACGACCGCGCGCCCGTGATGGGCGAAAAGTTCATCCAGTGGGTCATCGAAGACAGTTTCATCGCCGGGCGGCCCGCGTGGGAGCGGGTCGGCGCGGAGATGGTGGAATCGGTGCATCCGTACGAAGAGGCGAAGATCCGCATCCTCAACGCGAGCCATAGCTGCATCGCGTGGGCGGGCACGCTCGTCGGCCTTCAATATATTCACGAAGGCACGCAGGACATGGAGATTCGCGCGCTCGCGGACGCCTACGTCACCGACGACGTGATTCCCTGCCTCACGCCGAGCCCGATCGATCTCGCGAAGTATCGCGACGTCGTGCTCGACCGCTTCAGCAATCCGTATATCAAGGATACGAACCAGCGCGTCGCGGCCGATGGCTTCTCGAAGCTGCCGGGCTTTATCGCGCCGACGCTCTCGGAATGTTTCGCGCGCGGCGTCGACCCCGAATCGACCGCGATCCTGCCCGCGCTCTTCTTCCGCTTCCTCGAACGATGGCACGAAGGCAAGCTGCCCTATACGTATCAGGATGGCGTGATGGACCCGGCCGTCGCGCATGGTTTTTTCACCGCGCCCGATCCGATCAAGGCGTTCACCGGCGACAAGCTCCTGTGGGGCAGCATGGCGCAGACCGAAGGGCTCGAGCGCGTGATGCGCAACGCGATCGCGAAGGTCGATGCGTGGCTCAGGAATCGGCCATAAGCACGGCATAAGCGGGCCGTTATCGCCGCGCTCAGCGTAATCGTGAACCGCAAGCCGCGCCGCTCGGGTAATGTGCTCATGGCGCGGCGCGCCGCGTGGCGTTAAATTAGCGCCTCTCGCCGCACCGGCTCACTCTGTGTTTTCGCTGGGCTTCACTCCCGCAACGACTAAAGGTTTGGTCATGTACTTAGGCATCGACCTCGGCACGTCCGAAGTGAAAGTTCTGCTGCTCGCCGGCGATGGTGCCGTGATCGGCACGGCGGGCACGCCATTCACCGTATCGCGTCCGAAGCCGCGCTGGTCCGAGCAGAATCCGCTCGACTGGTGGGAAGGCACGCGCGCGGCGCTCTTCAAGCTGCGCGAGAAGTTTCCCAACGAGTTCGCGCAAGTGCGCGGCATCGGCCTGTCAGGTCAGATGCACGGCGCGGTGCTGCTCGATTCGCACGACAACGTGCTGCGCCCCGCGATCCTCTGGAACGACATGCGCAGCGACAAGGAATGCACGGAGCTTTACGAGCGCGCGCCCAACCTGCACGCGATCGCCGGCAATCTGGCGATGCCCGGTTTCACCGCGCCGAAGCTGCTGTGGGTCGCGCACAACGAGCCTGACATCTTCAATCAGACCGCGTGCGTGCTGCTGCCGAAGGATTATCTGCGCATGCATCTGACGGGCACGAAGGTGTCGGATCCATCGGATGCCGCCGGCACGCTCTGGCTCGATGTCGCGCGCCGCGACTGGTCCGACGAGCTGCTCGCCGCGTGCGGCATGTCGCGCCAGCAGATGCCCTCGCTCGCCGAAGGCAGCGCGCCTTCGGGCACATTGCGTGCGGAGCTGGCGCGCGAGTTCGGCTTGCGCGATGGCGTGATCGTCGCGGCGGGCGGCGGCGACAATGCCGCGAGCGCGGTGGGCATCGGCGCGACGGACCCCGGCGATGGCTTCCTGTCGCTCGGGACATCGGGCGTGCTGTGCGTGATCGGCGACCGTTTCCGGCCGAATCCGGCATCCGCCGTGCATGCGTTCTGCCACGCGATTCCGGATCGCTGGCATCAGATGAGCGTGGTGTTGTCGGCGGCGAGTTGCCTGCGCTGGGTGTGCAAGCTGACATCGACCGACGAACCGACGCTGCTCGCCGAAATCGAGGCTCTGCCTCCGGATGCTTTGCCCTCCGCGCCGCTCTTTCTGCCGTATCTGAGCGGCGAGCGCACGCCGCACAACGATCCGTACGCGCAGGGCGTGTTTTTCGGCATGACGCACGCGACCGATCGCGCGCTGCTCGGTTATTCGGTGCTCGAAGGCGTGACGCTTTCGCTGACGGACGGGCTGGATGCGCTCGAATCGGCGGGCACGCAGGCGCATGCCTTGTCGATGCTCGGCGGCGGTGCGCGCAGCGCCTACTGGGCACAAATGTTCGCCGATGCTTTCGATACCCCGACACGCACGCATGGCGGCGGCGAAACGGGCGCGGCGCTGGGGGCGGCGCGGCTCGGGTGGCTCGCAGCCGGGGGCGATCCGGCGACGGTGCTCGCCAAGCCGGAGATCAAGCAGGAGTTCACGCCGGATGCGGCGCGGCATGAGGTGTTGCGGCAGCGGTTGAAGGGGTTCAGGGAGCTGTATCAGCATGTGAGGCCGTTGTTTGATTCGGCGCGGCCGAGGTTGGCTTGATTTTGTGGGTTTCGTGGGCTTCTATTAGGGGTGGGGGTTGCGTGCGCTTTTGCGTGGGGTTTGCGTGGGCTTCTATGGAACTTGTAGTCGCGTCGGTTTATTAGCATTGCCCCTCCCCGGGGCGGGGGTAACTTTCTTTGCTGCTGCAAAGAAAGTCACCAAAGAAAGCAGCTTTCCCCATCCAAAGTGCTTCACGCCGGCCCCGGCACAGGCGATTGGCTGAATGGAACCCAGAGTAGCGAGTGCCCCCATCGCCGAACCGGGCGTGGATCGCGCACGATCTGACACGCCATAGCTTTAAGCGCGCCGGTTCAGCACGAAATAGCTCCGGCACAGCGCTACGCGCTGCCGTGGGGTATGCGAGGGAAACCGAGGGAGAAGCGCGCGGACCCGCGCAAACCCGATTTACCCGTCGGCCGCGAAGCGGGCTGGAGCTTGAAATGGCTGTACCCGTTTGTTGAGTGGTGCGATGTGACGGACCGTGCGCGATCCACGCCCGATGGGTCCTTTGGGGGCGACACTTAGGCGAGTGCCGTTCCCCGAGGAGAAAAGTGGCCAACGTGCGTGTGACCGCGGGCGGTGACAAAGCTGCTTTCTTTGGTGACTTTCTTTGCAGCAGCAAAGAAAGTTACCCCCGCCCCGGGGAGGGGCAGTGCTAATAGACCAACACGAATCCGGGATCCGGCGATACAACAAGCGAAAGCAAAAAAAGCAACCACAGTGCCCAAATCCACCGAAAAACTCGACCTCGCAACCCGCGCAGCGTGGCTCTACTACGTCGCCGGCAACACCCAGAACGAGATCGCCGAAAAGCTCCAGATCTCGCGCCCGGTGGCGCAGCGCCTCGTCGCGTTCGCGGTCGAGAAGAACCTGATCCGCGTGCGCGTCGATCATCGCATCGCCGATTGTCTGTCGCTCGCGAAGGCGCTCAGCGACCGCTACGGCCTCGCGATGTGCGAAGTCGTGCCCATCGACGGCGACGCGCCGGAACAGGTCGATCGCAAGCTCGCGGTGGCCGGCGCGCAGGTAATGGAACGCTATCTCGTCGATGAAAAGCCGATCGTCGTGTCGATCGGCAGCGGGCGCACGCTCAAAGCCTGCGTCGCGCAGATCGGGCAGCTCGACCGGCCGCAGCATCGCTTCGTGTCGATGGTCGGCGCGATCGCGCAGGACGGCTCGTCGAATCGCTATGACGTCGCGCAGCAGCTATCGGAGAAAACCGGCGGCAAGCACTTCATGCTGCCCGCGCCGCTCATGGCCGACAGCGTCGCGGAGCGCGCGCAATGGGTCAATCACCGCCTGTATCGCATCGTCGATGAACTCGCGAAGCAGGCGGACGTGGCCTTCGTCGGCATCGGCAATGTGGGCGTGAACTGTCCGCTGCACGAAGACGGCTTCATCACGCGCGCGGAAGTCGACGAGCTGATGTCGGCGGGCGCGGTGGCCGAATGGCTCGGGCTGCCGATCGATGCGAACGGCCGCCGCGTGCAGTCGAAAACCGGCTCGCGCGCGACGAGCCTCGCGCTCGATTCGCCGCCCAAACGCCCCACGATCGGCTTTGCAGGCGGCGAGCGCAAGCGCGAGGCGCTGATCGCGGCGTTGAACGGGCAATGGCTGTCGGGGCTCGTCACCGACGAGTTGTGCGCGAAGGCGGCGCTCGAAGCGTAGCCCCAATCAGAAGTCGATTTCGGCTTCCACGTCCTGCCCGACTTCCAGTGCGACGCCCTCGCCTTTCACGACGATCGCGTTCTTGCCGAACGTCAGCGCGCCGTCGAACTGCTCGCTGCCGCGGTACGCCGCCATCGTGTCGATCGGTTCGTGCGGCCACGACGGATTCGGCGCGCCCGTGTCCTGATCGATCGTCGGAATCGGGCAGCGCGTGCACAGCTTCACGAGGCGCAGATGCACGTCGCCGATGCGCATCTCGCCCACATAATCTTCTTCGTAGGCATCGAGCCCGCCGATCACGAGATTCGGCCGAAAGCGATTCGCCACGATGCCCGGCGCGCCCTTCGCCGAAAGACGCGCGTTGAGATCGTCGAGCGACGACTGGCCGACCACGAGCAGCGGAAACTGATCCGCGAAACGCGTGTGCGTGGCGAGCGGCGCGGTCCATTCGTCGCTGACATCGCGGCGCGATGCCGGCGAAAAACGCGCGAGACGCGCCGGCAGGCCGAGGAACGCGGTGAACCATTGCGCGGTGTGATCGCCGGTGTCGAGCGCATCGACGGTATCGCGCCAGACGGTCGCGCGCATCGGCCTCGCATCCGCGAGCGCTTCGGCTCGCAGGGGCGTTCGCAGCGCCGGCATGCCGGGTGCATCGATCAAGAGATCATCGCCGTCGAACGCGGTTCTGATCAACGCCATGCGCGCATGCGCGCGCTGCGTGAACATGCCGCCTTGCGCGTCCGTCACCATCCAGTGACGGTCGTATTCCAGGCCGGTGTCGAAGAGCGTCGCGCGGTGCAGCCGCACGCCCGCGCAGGACTTGATCGGATAGACGAAGAGTTCGTTCAGGACGGGCATGGCGATAATCGTGTGGGAGGAGCGCCGGCCATCGCGTGTGGCCGGTCGAACCGCGATTATCGCGCTTCTGAACGAACTCGCAAAAAAGGCTCAGGCCGCCGTCGCATGCTCCCGCTGCCACGAATCGACGACCTTGCGCGTGAACGCCTGCCCTTCCGCGTTGAACAGATGGCAATGATCCGGCGCCGCGCCGAGCTTCAGCTTCTCGCCGCGCGCGTGCTTTTCGAGCGGCGGAATGCGCGAGATCAGGCCATCGGGCGCGACTTCGGTTTCGGCATACAGATACGCGGCATCGCCGAGCGTCTCGACCGTCATCGCCGATGCGGACAGGCCGTAGTCGCCCGCCTCCGTCGAATGCGGCTGCAAGTGCTCGGGACGAACGCCCACCGTCACCGCATCGCCCGGCCTGGCATTGCCCGGCAGCACGCCGACGAGTTGCGTCTCGCCCGTCGCGTACTTCACGAGCACGCCGTCGCTCTGCACCCCCGCCACCGTGCCCGACAAAAAGTTCATTTTCGGCGAACCGATGAACCCCGCCACGAACCGGTTCGCCGGCGCGTGATACAGCGTGTTCGGCGTGCCGACCTGCTCGATATTGCCCGCCGACAGCACCACGATCTTGTCCGCGAGCGTCATCGCTTCGACCTGATCGTGCGTCACGTAGATCATCGTCGTCTTGAGGTCGTCGTGCAGGCGCGCGAATTCGAGGCGCATCTTCACGCGTAATGCGGCGTCGAGGTTCGAGAGCGGCTCGTCGAAGAGAAACACCTTCGGCTTGCGCGTGATCGCGCGGCCGATCGCCACGCGCTGGCGCTGACCGCCCGAGAGCTGCTTCGGCTTGCGATCGAGCAGATGATCGATATGCAGGATCTTCGCGGCGTTCTTCACCGCGGCGTCGATCGCCGGCTTCTTTTCGCCCGCGAGCTTGAGGCCGAACGCCATGTTGTCGTAGAGCGTCATGTGCGGATAGAGCGCATACGACTGAAACACCATGGCGATGCCGCGCTTGGCCGGCGGCAATTCGTTCACGCGCGCGTTGTCGATCATCAGGTCGCCGCCGCTGATCTCTTCGAGACCCGCGATCATGCGCATCAACGTCGACTTGCCGCAGCCCGACGGGCCCACGAATACGACGAACTCGCCGTCGTCGATATCGAGGTTGATGTTGCGCATCACCTCGGTTTCCTCGTAACGCTTGGTGATGTTGCGCAGGGTCAGGCTAGCCATGATGTGTGTCTCCTGTTTCGAACGACGCGTTCTGCAGCCATTGATCGACGAGCGCAGGCAATCGCGTCATGTCATCGAATACGGTTTGCGCGCCCGCTCGCTGGAGCGCGCCGATCTGTCCTTCCGTCGCATGCCCGCCGCCGATGAAACCAAGCACCGGCATGCCCGCCGCCTTCGCCGCCGTCACGCCCGTCACGCTGTCCTCGACGACGAGACAGCGCAGCGGATCGACGCGCAGCGCGCGCGCCGCCGCGAGATAGACGTCCGGCGCGGGCTTCGGGTTTTCGACCATGTCCGCGGTAAAGCGCCGCTCGCCGAAGAAGCGTACGAGGCCGGTGCGTTGCAGGACGGCATCGACATAGGTCGAAAAGCTGTTGCTCGCGCACGCCTTGGTGAACGGCACGGCCGCGAGCGCTTCGGCGATGCCCTGCACCGTCGGCGCCTCGATCGCCGCCGCCTCGACGGCGCGCCGGATCGCGATGACCTGATCGTGCGTCAGCGTGCGGCCGACCGTATCGGCGGCGCTCGCGAGCACCGCCTCGATGCGCAGGCCGAGCAGCGGCATGACAACCGGCTCGACATCGACGCCCGGCCACACGGCTTCCAGTTCGGCGACGAGCATGCGCGCCGCCACCGCTTCGCTGTCGATGAGCACGCCGTCGCAATCGCAGATCAACAAGCGATCTTCGAGATTGGCCCGTTCCAGTGGAGTGAGATTCACGCTCGCGCCCTCACTTCACCGCGCCGAACGTAAGGCCGCGCACGAGCTGCTTCTGCGAGACCCAGCCGACGATCAAGATCGGTGCGACCGCCAGCAGCGAGGCTGCGGAGAGCTTCGCCCAGAACAAGCCCTCCGGACTCGAATACGACGCGATGAACACCGTGAGCGGCGCCGCGTTCGAGCTCGACAGATTGATGCTCCAGAACGCCTCGTTCCACGACAGGATGATGAGCAGCAGACCCGTCGACGCGAGGCCGGGCAGCGCCATCGGCATCAGCAGGTAGACGATCTCCTGCCAGGTCGTCGCGCCATCGATGCGGCCCGCTTCCAGAATGTCCTTCGGCACTTCGTTGAAGTACGTGAAGGCCATCCATACCGCAATCGGCAAGTTGATCAGCGTGTAGACGATGACGAGTCCCGACACCGTATCGAGCAGGCCCGTGTTCTTCCACAGCAGATAGATCGGCACGAGCACGCCGACCGACGGCATCATCTTCGTGGACAGCATCCACAGCAGCACCGACTGCGTTTTCTTCGTGGGAAAGAAGGCCATCGCATAGGCACACGGCACGGCGAGAATCAGGCACAGCACCGTGACGCCCACCGAGATCAGCACCGAATTCCACGCGAAGCCGAAGTAATTGCTGCGCGCGAACACTTCGCGAAAGCTATCCAGCGTCGGGGTGAAAAACAGCGACGACGAATATGCCTGCTGCTCGGTCTTGAACGCGGTGATCGTCATCCAGAAGATCGGGAAGAACAGCAGGATCGACACGATCCACGCGACGATGCCCGGCACGATGTTCTTCACGTGATCGAGCGCGGAGGTTCGCGGCGCGCCTGTGACGGATTGAGTGCTCATGACTCGTACTCCCCTTTGAGGTTCTTCGCGAGCATTCTCACGAGGAAGAACGCGACGATATTGGCGAGAATCACCGCGAGAATGCCGCCCGCCGATGCAAGACCGACATCGAATTGCTGCAGGCCCAGCGCGTAGATCAGGTACGACAGGTTCGTCGTCGCGGTGCCGGGGCCGCCGCCGGTGGTCGTATAGATTTCCGCGAAGATCGACAGCAGGAAGATGGTTTCCATCATCACGACAACAGCGATCGCGCGTTTCAGATGCGGCAGCGTGATGAAGAAGAACATCGCGAACGGACCCGCGCCGTCGATGCGCGCCGCTTCCTTCTGCTCCTGATCGAGCGACTGAATGGCCGTGAAGAGAATCAGAAACGCGAACGGCAACCATTGCCACGCGACGATCACGATGACCGCGAAGAGCGGATACTCGGCGAACCAGTCGATCGGCTGCATGCCCATCGAGCGCATGAGTCCCGCGATCAGGCCGTACACCGGATGCAGGATCATGTTCTTCCAGATCAGCGCGGAGACCGTCGGCATCACGAAGAACGGCGCGATCACGAGCAGCCGCGCGATGCCCTGCCCGAGGAACTTGCGATCGAACAACACCGCGAGCAGCGTGCCGCCCACGACCGTGATGACGAGCACCGAAATGATCAGCGTCAGCGTATGGCCAATGGATGGCCCGAACGCCGGATCGGTGACGAGGAACTCGAAGTTATCGAAGCCCGCGAAGCCTTTGACATCGGGGTTCAGCAGGTTGTAGCGCGAGAACGAAAACCAGATCGTCATCGCGAGCGGAATGGCCATCCACAGGAAAAGCAGTCCCGTCGAAGGCGAGATCAGCCAGCGCACCGACTTCGCGCGCCGCTTGTCGCGCTCGGCGGCGGACTCCTCCAGATGATGATCGGTGATGGGGGGATTCAGTTGACTCATCGTGACACCTCTCGATGATGATGCTGGCGGGCCGCATCGAACGACACGGCCCGCGTACCGGCCTTACTTCTGATAACCGGCCTGCTTGACCGCGCGATCGGCGGCGGCGTTGGCCGCCTTCAACGCCTGATCGACGCTCGTCTGGCCCGCGACGACACCCGCGATCGACTGGCCCACGACCGTGCCGAACGACTGGAACTCCGGAATGCCGACGAACTGGATGCCGGTGTAGGGCACCTTCTTGAGCGTCGCGTCGTTCGGATTCGCGCTCTCGATCGCCTTCAGCACGAAGTCGCCGAACGGCGCGGCCTGCTTGTATTCGGGGCGCGCATAGGTGGACTTGCGCGTGCCCGGCGGCACGGAGGCCCAGCCCTCATCCTTGCCGACCATCTCGATGTACTCCTTCGAGGTCGCCCACGCGGCGAACTTCTTCGCGGCTTCCTGCTGCTTCGACGTCTTCGGAATCGCGAGCGACCACGACCACAGCCAGTGCGAGCCCTTCGGCGTGACGGCGACGGGTGCGGCCGCAAAGCCGATCTTGTCGGCGACCTGCGATTGCGACTTGTTGTAGAGCATGCCCGCGGCGACCGTCGCGTCGATCCACATCGCGCATTTGCCCGATGACATCAGCGTGAGGTTTTCGTTGAAGCCGTTCGAGCTCGCTCCCGGCGGGCCGTCGTTCTTCAGGAGATCGGCGTAGAAGCCGACCGCCTTCTTCCATTCGGGCGTATCGAGCTGCGCCTGCCACTTCTCGTTGAACCACTCGCCGCCGAACGTGTTCACGACCGTCGACACAAACGCCATGTTCTCGCCCCAGCCGGCCTTGCCGCGCAGGCAGATGCCGTACTGGCCTTTGGCCTTGTCGGTGAGCTTGTCGGCGAACTGCTTGATCTGGTCGTAGGTCGGCTGGTCGGGCATCTTCAGGCCCGCGGCGTCGAACAGGTCCTTGCGGTAATACGTCATCGAGCTTTCGACGTAGAACGGCAGCGCGAACAGCGTGCCGTTGTACGAAAGGCCGTCGCGCGCGGACTTCACGACATCGTCGAGATCGTAGTTCGCGGGCAGGCCGGTCATTGGCGAGAGCCAGCCGCGCTTGCCCCATTGCGGCGCTTCATACGTGCCGATCGTGATGACGTCGAACTGGCCGCTGTTCGTGGTGATATCGGTGGTCGCGCGCTGACGCAGCACGTTCTCCTCGAGAATCACCCACTTCAACTGAATGTCCGGATTCGCCTTCTCGAACGCCGGCGCGAGCTTCTTCAACTCGATCATGTCGGGGTTGTTCAGCGTAGCGATGGTGAGCGTCGCGGCATGCGCCGAGACCGGCGCGAGCGCGGCGGCGGCCAGCGCGGCGCATAGCGCGCTTGCGGCGTGACGTGCCCGCGGTTGTGCCCGAACGATGCGTTGAGTGCGTTTCATGTTGGTTCGTCTCCGTTTTGTTGGCACGGGCACAGCGTGCTCTCTTGCTCGACCGCATGTGCCGTGTATGCCGCTGCCTGCTTTCGAGGTGCGCGCTGAAAAACGCGCGGTTGCCGTGGTTATCCTTGTGCAGCGTTTTGCGTCACGGTTGCCGCATTCATCGCGACGCCGTTTCACTATAGACGGTGCTTTCCGCGCTTCAAGCCGCATGCTGCACGCGCGCGGTGCATCAACTCATCCAGTTGCCGCCGTCGACGTTGATCGTCTGCGCGGTGATGTAGTCCGAATCCGATGACGCCAGAAAGAGCGCCGCGCCCGTCAGATCCGCGGGCACGCCCATGCGCCCGAGCGGCACCGCCTCGCCGACGAGCCGCTTCTTTTCGCCCGGCGCGCGGTTCTCGTAGCGCGCGAAGAGCGCATCGACCTGCTCCCACATGGGTGTATCGACGACGCCCGGCGCGATGCCGTTCACGTTGATGCGCTCTTTCGCGAGCGCGAGCGCCGCCGATTGCGTGTAGCTGATGACCGCCGCCTTGGTCGCGCAGTAATGCGACACGAGCGCTTCTCCGCGCCGCCCGGCCTGCGATGACATATTGATGATCTTGCCGCCGCGTCCCTGCTCGACCATGCGCTTCGCGACGGCCTGCATCAGAAAGAACATGCCTTTGACGTTGACCGCGAAGAGGCGGTCGTAGACGTCCCAGGATTCGTCGAGGATCGGGCGCATGTCGAAGAGCGCCGCGTTGTTGAAGAGAATGTCGATGCCGCCGAAACGCTCGACGGTGCGCGCCACGATGCGCTCGATGTCTTCGCGCCGCGTGACGTCCGCCTTGAGCGCGAGCACGCGCGCCGGAACGTCCGCGAAGCGCTGCGCCAGTTCGTGCTCGTCTTTCACGTCGACCACGACGACCTGCGCGCCTTCCTCCAGATAGCGCCGCGCGACGGCCTCGCCGATGCCGCTCGCCGCGCCCGTGATGATGGCGACCTTCTCTCTCTGTCTCACCGATGTCTCCGATTCTCCGCACCGTTCTCGCATAGTGAGCGAACGCTCTGCGAATGAACAATTGCTCGTTGATTGATCGAATGATCGGCGCTGCGCGTGATCGTGTCAAGGCATCGGCACAGGTTTCGATGTTGCGTCGCGCAAACTTCCGAAAACTCGGGAAAACCCGTCTGGCAAGGCTGACAGGGAGCAAGCGCCGTTCCGCGTCATCAGGAAGCGATGCCTTCGGACGTGCAACAAAGTGTGATACGTTATATCATCGCTCAATCATCCTATGAGCGGCTTCAACGCTCGTGCATAACCTCTTGCGAAGGCCGCGCCGAGCGTGGCCGACATGCCATGACCGTATCCGTCCAAACCATGCTGGCCCGCGCCGAGGCCCTCGCCGTCGAGCGCGGCGTCGCGCTCACGCCGCTGCGGCGTCAGGTGTACGAACTCGTGCTGAAGGCACACAAGCCGATTGGCGCCTATGACCTCATCGACGCGATGGAGCCGCAACGCGGCGCGCGCGTGCCCCCGACCACCGTGTATCGCGCGCTCGACTTTCTGGTCGAGAACGGCTTCGTGCATCGCATCGAATCGAAGAACGCGTTCATTGCGTGCTGCGACGCCGGCAAGCCGCACGAAAGCCAGTTCCTGATCTGCGACGAGTGCGGCAACACGCTCGAAATACAGGGCCGCGAACTCGCGTCGTCGCTGTCCGCGAGCCCGCCCGCGCATGGATTTCAGGTGCATCACCAGGTCGTCGAACTGAGCGGGCTGTGCAGCGACTGCCAGAAGAAGCATCGCAATGTCTGAATCCGTCATCCATCGGCAAAAACAAAGGAACTCAATGAAACTCGCGCACGTCCTGACCTGCTTCGCCATCGCACTGGGCATTTGCAACGCGGCATCGGCGCAGTCTGCGCGCGTGCCGGTCGTCGCGGCGGAGAATTTTTACGGCGATGTCGTGCGCCAGTTGGGCGGCGATCACGTTCAGGTGACGAGCATTCTCAGCAATCCGGACGAAGATCCGCATCTCTTCGAGGCGAGCCCGAAGACGGCGCGCGCGCTGCAGCACGCGGCGCTCGTCGTCTATAACGGCGCGGACTACGATCCGTGGATGGACAAGCTGCTCGCCGTATCGCGCAGCAACGACAAGCGCACGGTGATCGTCGCGGCGCAGCTCGTCGGCAAGAAGGCCGGCGACAATCCGCATCTCTGGTACGACCCGTCGACCATGCCCGCCGTCGCCAAAGCGGTGAGCGCGTATCTGTCGAGCGCGGACCCGTCGCACAAGGGCGATTACGACGCGCGCCTCGCGGCCTTTCTCGACACGCTCAAGCCCATCGACGCGAGCGTCGCGCGGATGAAAACGCACTACAAGGGCGTGCCGGTCACGGCGACCGAGCCGGTGTTCGGCTACATGGCCGATGCGATCGGCTTCGAGATGCGCAATCAGCGCTTCCAGTTGGCGGAGATGAACGAAACCGAGCCGAGCGCCGCCGATATCGCCGCGTTCGAAAAAGATCTGCGCGAGCGCCGCGTGCACGTGCTCATCTATAACAGCCAGGCGACGGGCGCGCTGACGAAGCGTCTGCTCGCCGTCGCGAAGGACGCTCATGTGCCGAGCGTCAGCGTGACGGAGACCTTGCCCGCCGGCAAGACGTATCAGCAATGGATGCAGTCGCAGCTCGACGCGCTCGCGGGCGCGCTGCAAGGATGGCAACGATGAACACCGCCGCAACGGCGCAAGCCGCGCTGGAAGTCGATCGCGTGACGCTCGCGCTCGGCGGGCGCGAGATTCTCAACGATGCGAGCTTCACCGTGCGCAACGGCGAGTTCATCGGCGTGCTCGGGCCGAACGGCGCGGGCAAGACCACGCTGATGCGCGCGCTGCTCGGCCTCGTGCCGCTCAAGAGCGGCTCGATACGCGTGAACGGCGAGGCGGTCGTGCGCGGCAATCCGTCGATCGGCTATATGCCGCAGATTCGCACCGGCCTTGCGAACCGCCGCGTGCTCGGGCGCGATTTCGTCGCGATGGCCGCGGACGGGCATCACTGGGGGCTGCCGCATCGCAATGCGCGCATCCGCGCCGATGTCGAGCGCGTGCTCGAACTCGTCGGCGCGCGTCAACTGGCGTCGCGTCCGCTGTCGGAACTGTCGGGGGGCGAGCGTCAGCGGCTGCTGCTCGCGCAGTGTCTGCTCGGCGATCCACGCCTGCTGTTGCTGGACGAGCCGCTCATCAGTCTCGATCCGCGGCATCAGACGGGCGTCGTCGAACTCGTGCGGCGCGTGCAGCGCGAGCTGAATATCACCGTGCTGTTCTCGGCGCACGAGCTCAATCCGTTGCTGAATTCGCTCGACCGCGTGCTGTATCTCGGCAGCGGGCGCGCGGCGCTCGGCACCGTCGACGAGGTCATTTCGAAGCCCGTGCTTTCGCGCCTGTACGGCTCGCCCATCGACGTGATGCGCGTGAACGGCCGCATCTTCGTGATGTCGGGCGATGTCGAAATCGACAAGCTCGATCACGCGCACGAGGAAGGCGACGAGCACGAGCACGAACATGACCACGGTCATGAGCACGGTCACGATCACAGTCACAGCCACGCCAAGTAGAGAAGCACAATGTTCGAATACGACTTCATGGTGAATGCATTTGCGGCGTCGGGAATCGTCGCGGTGCTTTCGGGGATCGTCGGGTACTTTCTCGTGCTGCGCGGGCAGACCTTCGCGGGTCACGCGCTTTCGCACGTCGGCTTCACGGGCGCGACCGGCGCGGTACTGCTCGGCATGCCGCCGCTCTGGGGCATGGTCGGCTTTACGCTCGCGGCGGGCGTCGGCATGGGCGCGCTGGGCGAGCGGCTATCGGGCCGCGATGTCGCGATCGGCGTGATTCTTTCGCTGTCGCTCGGGTTCGGGCTGTTGTTTCTGCACTTCTTCACCGCGTATGCGACGCAGGCCACGGCGCTGTTGTTCGGCAACGTGCTTGGCGTGAGCCATCAGACGCTCGTCGTGCTTGCGGGGCTCGCGGTCGTCAGTCTCGTCGCGCTCGCGTTCATCATGCGGCCGCTGTTGTTTGCGTCGTTGCAGCCGGAGCTGGCTGAAGCCAAGGGCGTGTCGCTGCGGCTCGTGTCGGTGCTGTTTCTTGCGATCACCGCGCTTGCGGTGGCGGCGTGTACGCAGATCGTTGGCGTGTTGCTGGTTTTTGCGTTGATGGTGGGGCCGGCGGCCGCCGCGCAGAATGTGACGACGCGGCTTTCTTCAGGGTTGGTGCTCGCGGCGTTGTTCGCGCTCGGGCAAGCTTGGGTGGGGCTTACGCTCGCTTATTACACCGACTGGCCGACTAGTTTCTGGATCACTATGCTGGCTGCGGTGGTTTATGGGGGGAGTTTGGTGGGGCGGCGGGGGCATTGAGGTTTTGGTGTTTTTTTTGCCGGATCCCGTAATCGTGGTGGTTTATTAGCACTGCCCCTCCCCGGGGCGGGGGTAACTTTCTTTGCTGCTGCAAAGAAAG
>NZ_FCNY02000031.1 GCF_001544575.2 Caballeronia cordobensis | reverse complement strand
ATTAGCTTGACCTCGAAACGCCTCAGGTGCGACATCTGTACTTTGCTCAAGTACGACACTACTACTTTGCTGTGACATACAAAAATGTGCTAATTTATGTTATGTCAAATTGCGAACGCGAGCCCATCCACCCCCCTCCAAAACCACAACCCGCCCTCAACCCCACACCCTCAAAAATTTTTCACCCCAAAACCCCCACACCCAAAAACTTTCCCCTATAATTCGCGGCTTCCGTAGGCTCGTAGCTCAGCTGGTTAGAGCACCACCTTGACATGGTGGGGGTCGTTGGTTCGAGTCCAATCGAGCCTACCAACGCACAAATTAAAACGCACCGTCGCGATATCAATCGCCACGGTGCGTCTTTCATTCATGCGCCGCTTTCATCCGGCGCACAGACTCAATCTCAATCCCAGCAATTTCGAAATGCCACCGCGACGATCACCGGCACGGTAAGCACGAGCGGAATGGCGAAGTACGGGATTTCCAGATGGACGATCCACGTGTAGATCAGCCAGCCCACGCCCAGCGCGAGCGTGGCCAGGCCGATGAGCGCCGTCAACACGTTGAGCATGCGCGGCGACATCCGCTTGACAGGGGATTCTTTGCCCGAAGGAGTTTCCATGGCGGCGGGCGCGTTCGAGCGCGAAACAAGTACATCTCGATTTTATACCGCGCTGCCCGCCCCTGTACTGCCGCCGTCGTCTTCAGATATGGAACAGTTGCGCCACGAGTGCCGCGCCCAGGAACGTTCCGGCGTTCGCCACGAACGAGACGAGCACGATCCGCCAGCCGAGCCGCCTGAACGCCGGGATATCCTTGGCGATCGAAAGCCCCGCGAAAGTCAGCATGGGCGTCGTCACGCCGAGGAAGTCGTTCTGCGCGCTCAGCGTCGCGATCTGCGCGCCCCACGGGCACCACGGCGAGGTCAGGAACATCGCCACGATCGACACCCAGCACACCGCCGGAATCTTGCGCCCGGTCGCTTGGGCGATCGCGTCGCCGACGATCGTCGCGAGCACCATCACGGCCATGCCGGGCAAGCCTTGCAGCGGCGTCGTGCCGTGCGTGATCCAGTCGGCGACGAGCGCCATCAACGCCGTCACGCCCCACGCGAGCATCTTGCCGCCGTAGCCCAGATGCGGCGCCTCGGTCTTCACATCGCCCAGTTTCGGCGCCGATGATGCCGTCTCCCGCGCGCTCGACGCCTTCGTCGTGCGGCCGATCAGAGGCTCCAGCAGCCGGTATCCCCACACCGCCATCGGCAACGAAATGAACAGCGTGAAATACGTGCCGATGGTCGTCGTGATCAGGTTGCTCGCCGCCGCGAACGTCAGCACGGATTTCGCCGTCTCCGGGTCCTGCTGCGCCGCGATCGCGCCCGATGCCGCCGCCATCATGCTGCCCGAACCGACGCCCGAGCCCATCGCAAGCGCGAGCGGATGAAAGATATGCAGGCTCGCGACGAAGCCCGCGAAAATCGCGATGAACACCGCGCCGAACACCGTGCCCGTCAGATACTCGGCGAGCACGCCGCGCCCTTCCGCCGAATCCATACCGTACTTCTCGCCGATGATCGCAAGGCTCGGCTCGCGCCCGACCGAAAACGTCGCGCCGATCGCCTCGCGCTTGATGCCGAGCAGAAGCGCGAGCGGCAGGCCGAGCAGAATCGTCCCGACGAAGTGGCCGAGCTCCTGGAACGCCAGCGCCCAGCCCGCCGCGGCGAGCTTGGGCAATGCGCTGCCGACCATCAGACCGAGCTTCGAAACGAACAGCAACAGCGCGGGCTGAAGAATGGCCGCGGCGTAGAACTGGCTGCGCACGTCGAGCCGCGCCGGGCTCTTCCAGCGTTCGGAAGCCAGCCCGAGCGCCGCGCCGAGCAAAAGCGCCCAGATCATCGGCAACAGAACGACCTTGCCCGGACCGATCCTGAACGTGAACGAGCCGATGAACTCCGCGATCAATAGAATGATCGCCGCATAAAAAAAGAGCTTCGCGGTTCTCAGGCCGCTGCCTTCCGCGCCATCCGCGCTCAACGTGCTTTCCATTGTCTCGTCCCCTTGTTGGCCCGCGCGACGCATCGGCGACGCGGGCGCCTTGGTCATCGATTACTCATAGCGGTTCACAGATAGCCGAAGGTCGTGGCCGGCTCCTTCGCCGTTTCGACCCACACGCTTTTGGTCTGCGTGTACTCGTAGAGCGCCTCGACGCCGCTGGATCGTCCGTAGCCCGACAAGCCGTAGCCGCCGAACGGCGACGCCACGTTGATGGTCTTGTAGCCATTGACCCAGAACGTGCCCGCATCGACGAGACTCGCGACGCGATGCGAACGCGCGACGTCGTTGGTCCACACCGCGCCGGCCAAGCCGAACTCGGTGTCGTTGGCGATCGCGATGGCTTCCTCTTCCGACTCGAACGGGATCGCCGCGACGACCGGCCCGAAGATTTCCGTGCGCGCGACATCCATCTCGTTGGTGACGCCGGCGAGCACGGTCGGCGGCACGAAGTAGCCCGCATCCGAGCGCTCGGCCGTGCCCGCCGCGAGCGTCGCACCGGCAGCCACGCCCTTCTCGATCATCGAGATGACGTGATCATATTGCCTGCGATTATTGATCGGGCCGACTTCGGTGGCATCGTCGAGCGGCGCGCCGACGCGAATTTTCTTCGCGCCCGCCGCGACCATCGCGACGAATTCGTCGTAGACGGAACGCTGCACGAGCAGGCGCGAACCCGCGACGCAGCTTTGTCCCGCGCCCGCGAAAATCGCCGCTTGCGCGGTCAGCGCGGCGCGCTTCAAGTCGGCGTCGGCGAAGATGATGTTGGCCGACTTGCCGCCCAGCTCAAGCACGCATGGCAGCACGCGTTTTGCCGCCGCTTCGGCGATGCGCGCGCCCGTTGCGGGCGAGCCGACGAACACGACTTTCTTCACCGCCTTGTGCGCGATCGCCGATTGCGCAACGGTCTGTCCGAGTCCCGCGAGCACGTTGACGAGGCCCTTCGGCGCACCGGCGCGCTCGGCCAGCAGGCCGATCACGAGCGAGGTGAACGGCGTGAGCTCGGAAGGTTTGAGCAGCACCGCATTGCCCATCGAAATGGCGGGCGCGACCTGCCAGCCGCACGTGAAGACCGGCGCGTTCCACGGCGTGATCTGCAGCACGGTGCCGGCCGGTTCGCGGCGCGTGTAGTTCAGGTGCGATGTCGGCACGGGAATGACATCGCCATAAAACTTGTCGGCCCAGCCGCCGTAGTACTCGAACATCTCGGCGACCTTCGCCACTTCGCCGCGGCAATCGCGGATCGGCTTGCCCGAACCGAGCGATTCGAGCCGCGCGATGTGCTCCGCCTCCTTGCGGATCTCGCGCGCGATCTCGAACATCACGCGGCCGCGCGCCGCATGCGTGAGCGCCCACCATTGCTTCTGTGCGCGCGTGGCCGCAGCCGCCGCCTGCTCGACAACCGCCGCGCCGCCGTCCTTGTACGCGAGGCTCGGCTTGCCGGTGGCGGCGTCGTAAAGCTGGATGCTGTCGCCCGCGCCTTCGATCAACTCGCCGCCGACATAAGATCCGATGGTCTTCGCGCCCGGAAAGAAATGCGTGAAGGCCGCGAGAAGCTGTTCTGCTGCGTCGTATTCCCTATTCGCCATGTCGATGAGTCCCGTTACTTCGATTCAGTGAACTGCACGATGCGATTGAAATCCTCCGCATCGCCGATGCTGGTCTCGCTCGCCGCCCACAAGCGCCCTGCTTCGCGCGCGATCGGCGCGTTCTCGTGCTGTCCGTCGAGCAACGCCATCGCGAGGCGCACGTCCTTGCGCATCAGCTTCATCGTGAAGCCGGAGTCGAACTTGCCGTTGAAGATCCACGTCGGATAGTTGGTGAGCGTCGCGCTGTTGCGGCCCGATCCGCCGTTGAGCGCCTCGACGAGCTTCTCCGGATCGACGCCCGCGCCCTGCGCCGCGCGCACGGCCTCGCTCGCGGCGAGCAGATGCACGCCCGTCAGCATGTTGTTGATGATCTTCGTCACATGGCCCGCGCCGACCGGCCCGACATGCACGCGCTTGGCGCTGATCGCCGCGAGGATCGGTTCGACGGCGGCGACGTCCGCTTCCGAGCCGCCGAGCACCATCGTCATCGTGGCGGTCGCCGCGCCTTTCGGGCCGCCGCTCACGGGCGCGTCGACAAAGCCGATCTTGCATTCGGCGAGCGCCGCGGCCACTTTCTTTGTGCTGTTCGGATCGGCGGTCGTCGTATCGACGACGATCAGACCAGCCTTGCCGCTCGACGCCACACCGCCCTGCCCGAGCACGACTTCCTCGACGATCGCGGAGGTCGGCAGCGAGAGAATGAGCACGTCGGCTTCGCTCGCAATCGCCGCAATCGATGCGCACGCTTCGATCCCGTCTTCCCGCAGCGCTTCTGCGACACCCGACGCCGCATCGAAGCCGAGCACGCGAAAACCGCCGCGTCTCGCGCAGCGCGCCATGCCGCGCCCCATGTTCCCCAGGCCGATCACACCTACTGTCTTCATCCGTCTTGCTCCTCTCATGCGTTGTGCGGTTCCGTCATATTCGACCGCCGAAGCCGTACAATCAATCAACGCCAATATTGGATTTGTTCTAATTTTTAGAACACTCAAGCGCCATGACGGACAACCTCACCGACAGCCGCATCGTCTATTTCTTCGAAGCCGTGCGCTGCGGCACGATTCGCGCGGCGGCGGATTACCTCAACGTCGCGCCTTCGGCGGTCAGCCGGCAGATCGGGCTGCTGGAAACGGAACTCGATGCGGCGCTCGTCGAACGCCATGCGCGCGGCGTGAAGCCGACCGAGGCCGGGCAATGCGTGATCGAATATTTTCGCGAGCAGCTCGCGCATCGCGACGATCTGCTTTCGCGTCTTCAGGAATTGCGCGGATTGCGCACGGGGCAAGTGAACATCGTGCTCGGCGAGGGCTTCGTGTCCGATCTGCTTTCCGGGCCGATGCAGCAATTCTGCCGGCAATATCCCGGCATCAAGGTAAATCTCGATCTCGGCGGCACCAATGACGTGATCCGCAAGATCTCGGAAGACGAAGGCGAGATCGGTCTCGTCTATAACCCGCCGCAGGAACCGAAGCTCGTGTCGCGCGCCATCAAACGCCAGCCGATGATGGCGATCGTCGGCGCGAGTTTTCCGCGCAAGGAACACAAGTCGATGACCGTGCACGAGCTTGCGCGCTATCCGCTCGCGGTGACGCACGCTTCATACGGCACGCGGCAGATGTTGCAGGCCGTCGAATACGCGGAAAAGCTGCGGCTCGACCCGGTGGTGACGACCAATTCCATCGCCATACTCAAGCAGTTCGTAAAATCGGGGCTGGGCATCACGGTGCTGCCCGCGTTCGCCGTGACGAGCGAAATGGAAGCGGGCGATCTTTTCGCGATCGACATCACGCATCCCATTCTCGCCGATGCTGAAGCGCATCTCGTCACGCGCGCGGGGCGCAGGTTATCGGTTGCATCGAACAAGATGCTTCAGTTCATGACCGCGCAGATGCGCGCGTTTCGCTAACCCGTCACAGGAGGACATAGCATGATCGACGATATCGACCGGAAGCATTTGCTACGCTGCATCGAACTCGCGCAGGAAGCGCTCGACGATGGCGACGAACCCTTTGGCTCGATGCTCGTCGCGAAAGACGGGCGCGTGCTTTTCGAAGATCGCAATCGCGTGAGCGGCGGCGATCACACGCGGCATCCTGAATTCGCAATCGCGAAATGGGCGGCGGAGAACGTGCCGGAAGCCGAGCGCCGCGACGCGGTCGTGTACACGTCCGGCGAGCATTGCCCGATGTGCTCGGCGGCGCACGCGTGGGTCGGTCTGGGGCGCATCGTGTACGCGGCATCCACGCAGCAGTTCACGCGATGGCGAGCCGAACTCGGCGCGCAGCCCGGGCGCGTGCGTGCTCTGGCGATTCAGGACGTCATCGACGATACCGTAGTCGAGGGTCCCGTCGAGGACTTCGCCGAACGCGTGAAAGCGCTGCATGTCGCGCACTATCGCAAGGCGAAGGCCTAGCGAGTGGCAACAGGTCGTCGATGCTCGCTCATCTATGGCGTGCCGTATCGATGAATCTTATCGCTGCGCAAGCGCAATGCAACGCAAAAAACCCGGCGGGGAATGTCCCGGCCGGGTGAAAAGCACGCCCTCGGATGGTTTAGAAGTTATGCCGTATGCCAAGCGTCACGGACAACTGGCGGTCGCTGTTCGAGTTCGGCAGGTTCGGAATCTGCGCGTAATTCGCCGGCCCGCCCGTTGCGGGATCGATGCCGAGTCCCGCGCCCACCGCCTTCTGCATGATCGCGACGCCATACAGCGCCGTACGCTTGGACAACGCGTAATTCGCGCCGAGGTTCACCTGGTGAAAGCGCGTCGATGAACCACCGTCCGGCTTCGCGTTGTTATAGATATACGCAAGGCCCAGTTGCAGGAATGGCGTCGCCGCATACGTGAGATTCACTTCGCCGATGTCGAAGGCAATATCGCGGCCCTGCGGATTCGCGCTGTCGGCGAAATACTGGCTATGCTCCAGGCGGCTGTGCGTATAAGTCAGCGCAATGGTCGCCGGCCCGATCGCATACGATGCGCCCGCGCCATACGCCTTCAATGCTTCCGCGTTCTGCAACTGGCAATACAGCGCCGTCGGATTCGAGCAGGCGAAATCGCCGATATAGCCATTCGTGCCGCCCAAAGCCGCATCGAGCGGATTATGCAAGTTCAGATAGCCCGCGCTGATCGACACGGGCAACCGCGTATAAGCCGCGGCAATCGCATAGCCGCGCCGTTGCGAGAAGTCCCCTGCCACACCGCCGAGACTATACGTGCCGCCGACCGAGAAGCCATTCCAGTCCGGGCTCGTGTACTTGATCGCGTTATTGAAGTTGAAGGCTTCGTTGAGGTTATCCACGTCGCCGATATGCGATCCGTACAGCGTCGCCCATGAATTGCTCGACACATACATGCCGAGGAAATCCGAGTACGAATCGTACTGACGTCCGAAGGAGAGCGTGCCGAATTGCTCCTGCGCCAATCCGACCCATGCCTGCCGGTTGAATAGCGCACCGCCCTGAACGAAACCGCCGCTACCCGTATAGAAGCTGTTTTCCAGGTTGAACTTCGCCTGCAGGCCGCCGCCCAGGTCTTCCACGCCGAGAAAGCCGAAGCGCGAAGGCACCAAATTGCCGCCCGAAAACGCGATGTTATGCCCCGAGCCGACGCTGCCGTCGGCGTTGGTGAACTGCTGATTGGTCGTATATGTCAGCCCGGCATCGACGGTGCCGTACAGCGTCACCGTGCTCTGTGCCGATGCGCTCGCGCATACGGCGAGCGCCGCCGTGGACAGCAACTGACGCGAGATCGTTCTAGTTATCATGCGAGCGTCCTCACGCGTAGTTGATCAGCACCGACTTGGTTTCGGTGTACATGTCGATCACCGCGCGTCCGAGTTCGCGCCCGAAGCCCGATTGCTTGAAGCCGCCGAAGGGCATGGCGTTATCGAGCAGCGAGTGGCAATTGACCCACACCGTGCCCGCCTTGATGCGCGGCACGAGCTTGTGAATCGCCGAAAGATCGTTCGACCAGATGCTCGCGCCGAGGCCATACGGCGTGTCGTTCGCCTTCGCGACCACGCTGTCGATATCGTTGAACGGCATTGCGACCAGCACCGGCCCGAAGATTTCCTCGCGCACGACCTTCATCGAATGATCGGTATCGACGAGCACGGTCGGCTTCACGAAATAGCCCGCGCCTTCCTTGCGCGCGCCGCCCGCGATCGCCCGCGCGCCTTCGTCGCGGCCCGCTTCGATATAACTCAGCACGCGATCCATCTGCCGTGCCGATACCAGCGGCCCGATCTGCGTCGATGCATCGAGGCCCCGCCCCATCGGCAAGGATTGCGCGATCGCCGCGACGCGCTCCATCACGCGATCGAATACCTTGTCGTGCACATAGACGCGCGAGCCTGCCGTGCACACTTGTCCCGAGTTGAAGAAGATCGCATTGGCGACGCCTTCCGCGGCCTTGTCGATATCGACATCCGGCAGCACGATCACCGGCGACTTGCCGCCGAGTTCGAGCGACATGCGCGTCATGTTATCGAGCGCGGCGTGACCGATAGCCTTGCCGGTAGGGGTCGATCCCGTGAACGCGATCTTGTCGATGCCGGGATGACGCGCGAGCGCCGCGCCCGCCGTGCGGCCAAGGCCCGTGACCACGTTCACGACGCCCTTTTCGATGCCCGCTTCCTCGATCAGCATCGCAAGACGCAACGCCGACAGCGGCGTGTCTTCCGCGGGCTTGAGCACGACCGTGCAGCCGGTTGCGAGCGCGGGCGCGAGTTTCCACGAAGCCATCAGCAAGGGGAAATTCCACGGAATGATCGCGCCGACGACACCCACCGCTTCCTTGCGCGTATAACCGAAGAAATCGTTCGAGGGGCTATACGGAATCGAGGCTTCGAGCGTGCTGCCTTCGATCTTCGTCGCCCATCCCGCCATGTAGCGGAAGCATTGCGCGGCCATCGACACATCGAGGCCTTGCGCGACCGTCACAGGCTTCCCGTTGTCGAGCGATTCGATCTCCGCGAGTTCGCGCGCATTCGCTTCGATCAGATCGGCGACGCGCAGCAGCAGACGTTCGCGATCCGTCGGCTTCATGCGCGACCATGCGGAATCGTCGAATGCGCGGCGCGCGGCGAGCACGGCGCGATCCACATCCGTTTCGTCCGCGCTCGGCACGCGTGCGAGCAATTCGCCATCGGCGGGATCGATGACATCGAGCGTCTTGCCGCTTGCGCTTTCGACCCATGCGCCGTCGATCAACATCTTCTTTTTCGACGCGAGAAACGCGCGCGTCGAATCGAGCATCGCAGGATGCTGGCTGTCATTCATGTTCTTGTCTCCTAGTAATGTTCCGGGACGGCGTTCACGCCGTTCTCCTGCAATTCCTTCACGAGCTTCGTGCGGGTGCGCGCGACATCGGTGAGCGCGGGACGGCGGTGCGCCGCGATCTCTTCCGCCGTATAAGGCCTGAACGATGCGGGCCGCGATTGCTCGTTCATCGTCGTGAGCAGCCAGTTCAGAACGTTCGCGAGGTCCGCGTCGTTCAATGCCGAATTGGCCGCGCCGGGCACGCGCATCACGAACGTCCGGCCTTCCGGCAGCGAGACGAAATGCCCGAGCGATTCGCGCAATGGCGGCACCTTGCCGGGAATGCCCGAGCCATCGGCGGTATGGCATCCCATGCAATTGAGCACCCAATCCTGACGCGCACGCGCCGCGTCCTGCGCCTGTGCCTGCGAAGCAGCCGCCGAGCCGAGCGCGGCGAGCATCGCGGCGGCGATGACCGCGCGCGGCTTCATAGCCCGAGGCCCTTCACGACCGCGTCGCGCCGCTGATGCACCGCGGTCTGATCGAGCGGCGCCGCGCGCCATGCCTTCACTTCGGCGGCATCGAAAGGCTTGGCCGAACCGTGCTGCGCGTTCAGATCGAACACGACGTAATTCAGCACATCGGCGATCTCTTCGTCCGACAGCGACGCGAAACTCGGCATCTTGAAGTTGTAGCTCTTCTCCTTGACCTTGATCGGGCCGAACATGCCGTACATCACCGTATGGCCCAATTGCGCGCGGCCCTCGGGTGAACCCGCATACTTGCCCGGATAGTCGACGAGCGGCGGCGCAAGTCCGTCCATGCCCTTGCCGCCCGCCTGATGACAGACCGCGCATTTGCCGTCGAACGACGATTTGCCGCCGGGATAATGCACCGTTTGCGCGAATCCCTGCGATGCGAGACTCATGGCGCCCGCGACGAGCGCCGTCATCCATACACGTGCCGTCTTCATTGCGTTGCCGCTCCCAACAGGACCGATACCGAGCAGTGGTAATTCGAATTGCCGTTCGCCATGCACCAGTTGATGTCGTTATTGAGCGACAGCTTGTAGAGCGGCTTTTCGCGTTCGTTGCGATTGCAGAAGCAGCGTCCGCAACTCGTCTTGCCGCAGCAGTCGTTGTACGACACGATGTAATCGGAGCCGTCGTGCGGATTGCGGCATGTGCCGATCCACGTGATCGGCGAAGGCGTCGTGCCCGGCGGGCAACTGCTCGACGTGCCGCCGCAACAGCTGCAAAGCCAGCCGTCGATCGCGCAATACTTCCAGTAATCGCAGCTCAGCGGATCGTCGCTTGCCGATGACCCCGGCTTCTTCGGTTCCGTCGCATAGGCGGTGCGGTCCACCGGCAACAACGGCACCATCGCCGATCCGACCAACACCTTGCCGAGCTTCGCCATCGCGCTGCGCCGCGAGCTGTGCTGCGCGACACCGCGCGCTTTATGTTCGAAGAATGAATCCAGCCATTTCATGGACGCTCACCTGTAGGAATGAATGATTTATCGGCGTCTTCAGGCGTGCTGCCCGACTTGGCCTTCATGGTCGTGATGGTCGTGATGGTCGTGATGCGCGTGATCGTCGTGCTTGCCGTGCACGAATTCCTGCAGCGATGCAACACCGCGCTCCTTCGCTTCGAACAGGCTTTCCAGATGCTCGCGCGTATTCACGAGACCCTTCGCGCGCACTTTGCCTTCTTCGTCGAGCAACACCGCATAAGGCAGCTTGCCGATCTGATAAGAGAGGCCGAGTTCCTGCGACAGCACATACGGGTATTGCGAGAGGCCCGCCTTGCGATAGAACGCGGCATGCTCCGCGAAATCGCCATCGCTCGCGAGCACGATGTCGGTCGCGCCTTCGCGTGCCTGGATCGACGGCAGCAAGGGCAGCAGCTTCTTGCACACGGGGCAGCTCGGCGACAGGAAGAACACGAGCGTGTTGCGCTTGGAGTTGGACAAGCCGCCCACCTTCACGGCGCGGCCGGCGATATCGCCGAGCTCGAAGACCGGTGCAATGGTGCCGACGGCCGGGCCTTTGTCGATCATGAGCGCGCCCGCGGGCATCATGCGTTCATAGAGAATGCCGACTTGGCGAACGAGTGCGAGACAGATCGCGCCGAGCGCGAGCAAAGCGGCCCACGACAATGCGGCCGAAATCATCAGGGCGGTTTGCATCATGAATTCCTCAGAGAATCGAGCTTGGGAAGATTGACCAGCAGCACGTCGAGCGTGAACCACGCGGCGACGGCGAAAAGCGTGCAGGCGGCGGCGCTCATATAGTCGAACCACACGAGCGAGCGCGTTGCTTCAGGGATAAGCGTGAGCGCGGTCAGCGCGGCAAGCGCGAAAGCACGCGCCACATGCCACCAACCGATCGATTTCGGCGTGCGTGCCGAGGCGATGAAGCCCGAGCAGCCGCAATCGATATCCGTATGGCCGCGCATCACGTTGATCGCGAGCGCCGCGCCGAAGAGCGTGAACAATGCGATCAACGCGATGGCGCTCGGCATGCGCGTATCGGCGAACAACAAGCCGAGCGCACCGGCGGTCTCCACGGCCGGAAACGCAAACGACAGCGGCGTGAGCGCGAACGACGGCAGCAATGCGAACGCTTCGAGCGATGCACGGAAGCGCGACGGATCGCGCCATTTGGGCGCTGCGCTCGCGAGCGAGACGATCGCCGCCGACGCGATGCTCACCATGAGAATGACAGGATCGATCATCGCGTCACCTCAAGGATTGAGCAGCAACGTCGACGTCGTGCCGAGCTGCTTTTCGACGTGCTGGCGCTTGCCGGTCATCGCATCCAGCACGACGAGATCGGAAGTCGGCGTGAGGCCGTAGAACAGCGGCTTGTCGTCGGTGCTGACCTGAATCGCAAGCAGCGGATCGATCTTTTGCTTCGCGAGATCCCAGCGCGCGACCCGCTTCTTGCTCTCGGTGTCGTACACCCAGACTTCCGTGCCCGGTTCCTTGTGCGAACCGTCGACGCCCTTATGCATCGCGACGTAAAGACGATGGCTCGCCACGTGCAGCGCGGTCTGCTGCAAGCCGCCCGGACGCCATCCGGCCTTGCGTTCCTGATCGCTCAACAAGGACCACGAAGCGCCGAACACCGGCGCATCGCCCGAGAAATCCGCCGTGCGCGCGTTGCCGTTGAAGGTGACGAAGAGATATTTGTTGCCGTCGCGCACCGCATTGACGAACGCGGGATCGCGATCGACATCGATGAACGCATCGGAGAGCTTGCGGCTCGCTTCCTTGCCCGCCGCATCGAGCCTGATCGTGAGCGCCTTGCCGCTCTCGCACAGCGCGGAGAAACGATCGTTGCCGCTCGGGTAGGCAAGCACGCAGGCATCGGTGTCGATCTCGCTCACGACCTTCTTCGCGGCCGTATCGATCACCGTCACCGATGTGGACGGCGTGATGTTCGATACATACAGACGGCTACCGTCTTCCGACAAGATCGTGTTGTACGGCGTCGGCACAGCCTGGCCGTGCTTGGCCGGAATGACGATTTCGCCGGTCACGTCGAGCGTCGTGTTGTCGATGATCTCGACCACGTCCGTGCGCGCGCCGTGACCGCCGCGCGCGAAGTAGGTCGTCGCGACATAACTCGTCTTGTGATCGGGCGAGATCGCGAATCCCGGCGCAAAGCCGCCGTCGATCTCGCCGACGAAGCGTTTCGTATCGCCATCGAAAACATGAACGCGCGCATCGGTCATGCTCGCGAACGATACGTCCGCCACGAACACGCGATGCGGGTTATACGGCGGCAACTTCGCCACCGTCAGTTCTTCCGGCTTCTCGGCCGCGTGCGCCTGACACGCAAGCAGTCCATACAGTAAGGCCCCCATCGCGGCGGCCAGCCGTCTCAGCTTCATCTGTGCTCCTCCTTGTTTATCGTCGAATTGACTCTAAAGACGACAATAAAAAAGAGCACTTCGGAACCGGCAGCGCGTGCGTGCCGAAATGGAGCATTCGAAAGCAAGCCGACAGAGAGACGCTTTTACGCTGGGATCGACAGGCGATAGCGATCCACGCCGCGCCAATGCGGCTTGCATTCATTTAGAAGGAAAAAGCGCGCCGCTTATCGGGCGCGCTGTGTTTGAGAGGGCAGCTCGCCGAACAGGCTTTTGTAATCGCTCGCGAAATGGCCGAGATTGGAGAATCCCCAGCGCATCGCGGCTTCGCGTACCGGCACTTCGTTCGGCGATGTCGTCGTCAGCACGCGTCTTACCTGCGCAAGACGCACGGCGCGCAGATAACTGACCGGATTCATCTGCGTGACGGATTGAAAGCTGTTTTGAACGGTCCGGCGGCTCACGCGCAGCTTCTCGCACAGGTCCAGCACGGATATCGGCTGCTCGGGGCGCGCGAGCACGAGATCGTGCGCGCGCTTGACGACATCGGCGCGGCACGCATAAGTCAGCCGGTCCTCGCGCGTCGGCACATGAAATGTCAGCAGATCGATCAGGCTTTCCGTGACGGTTTGCGTGAAGCGGTGCGCGCCATCGCCGGAAACGAAAGGATCAGGATCGGCCAGCACCGATTCGACCGCCGCGATGATGCGCTTGCCCGCGCGCGCGCCCGCCGCGCTCGGGATGCTCAACACGTGCCGGTGAAGAATTTCGTCCTGGACATCGACGCCTGCGATATCCGCCGCCGCGGACAGCAGCTTCGCATCGACGGCGACGCCGAGCATCGACATATTCGGCGGCGAATGCAACAGGAATTCCCGCGATCCGGGCGCGACGACGAGCGCGTTCTCGTCGACCTTGACGCCCTGAAATGAAAACGGCGCACCGCCGCCGAGCACGAGCCCGAAGGTAACGAAGCCCGCCGGCAACTGCCCGCGCTGAACAATGCGAACGTTCGCGGATTCCTGAAATACCTGCACGCCCGCGATCGAAACCTGCTTCACCGTGCTGCGAAAAGCGCCCTCGCCGACCTGGTCGTAACGCTGTTCCCAGCCCGTCAGCGCATGCGCGTGGCGGTCGGCGTCTTCAAAGGTTTCGAAATTGGCGTACATCCCTCCTCCTGCTACTTGCGTCGCCACTGATGCGACTGCTTATAGATTTTCATTTTCATGGCGTCAAGCTTCTCAATTCTTCTCCGGCAGCGGTTCGTTGCGCAATGCTAGGAATGCACGATTGAAAAACATGCGCGAGCGTGCATAGGCGCGAGTTGAGACATTACTTTAAGTTGAAGTTGACGAACATTTGCCGCACTGATGACCGCTGCCCTTTTCGGCGAATTTGACGCGGATTTACGCCGCATCGACACTGCGCACGTCGAAAAACCAGCATTCATCGGAGACGCACGATGCATTCATCCAGCACCACGAAGCCCGAAGGCAAGCGCTACAGATACGAGTGGTATGTCGTCGTGATCTGCATGCTGGCCTACGTCTTTTCGTTCATCGACCGCCAGGTGCTCGCGCTCATGATCGAGCCGATCAAGCGCGATCTCCATCTCACGGATACGCAATTCAGCCTGCTGCACGGGTTCGCGTTCTCGCTCTTTTATGCGGTGATGGGCATGCCGATCGCCTATCTCGCCGACCGTTTCGCGCGGCCGAGAATCATCGCGGCGGGCATTGCCCTGTGGAGCATCGCGACGGCGACATGCGGCCTGAGCCAGAGCTTCGTGCATATGTTCGCGTCGCGCATGAGTGTCGGCGTGGGCGAAGCGGCGCTGTCGCCCGGAACCTACTCGATGCTCGCGGATTACTTTCCCAAGGAAAAGATGGGCCGCGCGATCGGCATCTATTCGCTCGGCTCGTTCATCGGCGGCGGCATAGCCTTTCTCGTCGGCGGCTATGTGATCGCGCTGCTCAAGCATGCAAGCGCGTTCACGCTGCCGCTCGTCGGCGAAGTGCGCGCGTGGCAGCTTACGTTCTTCATCGTCGGATTGCCGGGTCTGCTCGTCGCGCTCGTCTTCATGCTGACGGTGCGCGACCCCGCCCGCAAAGGACTCGCGCAGGACGGCACGGGCAAGGTCAAACGCGTGGCGATGAGCGACGCGCTGCGCTTCATCGCGAGCCATCGAAAGACATTCTTCTGTCATTACGCCGGCTTCTCGTTCTATGCCATGGGCCTCTACTGCCTGATGGGATGGACCCCCGCATTCTATATGCGCCGCTTCGGTCTGACGCCCGTCGAGACCGGTTATATGCTCGGCATCGTGATGCTTGCCGCGAATACGACGGGCGTGTTTTGCGGCGGCTGGCTCAACGACTGGCTGCTGCGCCGCGGCCGCACCGATGCGCCGATGCGCGCCGCATGGATCGGCGCCGCGTGCATGCTCGTACCGGCTATCGCGTTCACGCAGGCTTCGAGCCTCGGCGTATCGCTTGCATGGCTCGTTGCGGCGATGTTCTTCGCGTCGTTCCCGCTTCCGACTTCCGCCGCGGCAATGCAGGCGCTCGCGCCGAATCAGATGCGTGCGCAGATATCGGCGATGTTTCTGCTCGTATCGAACCTGATCGGCCTGGGTCTCGGCACGACGCTCGTCGCGCTCGTCACGGACAAGGTGTTCGCCTCGCCGCTCGCGGTCGGCCACTCGATGGCGATCATCAACGCCGTGGCCATCGTGCTCGCCGCCGCACTGCTCTTCGCCGGATGCAGACAGTACCGGGCAAGTCTCGAACGCGAAGCGCGTGAAGCGCGCACGACGGTCGAGCCGGCATCCCCACGCGAATCGGCGCCCGCAGCGGCGGCGACGACCGCGTGAAATATCCGTCGAATTGATATCACGGGTTCTTTTTAATCTATTTTGTTTATCCGAGAAGGGACGATACGCTAGACACATCGTCCCTTGATCACTTCGGAAAGGCATCATCATGCAAGCTCAAATGTTCAAAGTTCGCGTCGATGCACTGCGCGAGGAAGCACACGGCATTCGCTCGTTCAGCGTCTCGCGGCTCGACGGCCTGCCCTTCGACAGCTACGAACCCGGCGCGCATATCGATGTCACGGGTCCGACCGGCATCACGCGCCAATACTCGCTGTGCGGCGATCCGTCTTGCCGCGACTCGCATGTTTTCGCGGTCAAGAAGGAAGACGAGTCGCGCGGCGGCTCGCGTTCGCTGCATGACGAAGTGCGCATCGGCAGCGAGCTGTCGATCGGCGCGCCGCGCAACCTGTTCCGGCTCGAAGAAACCGCGAGCGAGCATATTCTGATCGGCGCGGGCATCGGCATTACGCCCTTGCTTTCGATGGCATACCGTCTCGTCGCCATCGATGCGCCCTTCACGCTGCACTATTTCGCGCGCAGCGAAACGCATGCGGCATTTCTGCCCCTTCTCGCGCGCGCGCCGTTCGACCGCCATGTGAAGCTGCATTTCGGCGTCGGCCGCGAGGCGCTTTCGGATGAACTCGACGCCTTGCTGCGCGATGCGAACGAGCGCGCGCATGTCTACACGTGCGGTCCCGCGCCATTCATGGACGTCGTGGTGGCGTCGGCGCAGAAACGTCTTCCCGCCGATGCCATCCATCTCGAACGCTTCAAGGCCGAGCCGCACGCTCAGCCGGAAACATCGCTCGATACGTTCGATGTGAAAATCGCAAGCAGCGGCGAGACCGTGCGTGTCGATGCCACCACATCGATCGTCGATGCGCTCGCTTCGATCGGCATCGAAGTGGATACGTCATGCGGCGAAGGCGTCTGCGGCACCTGCATGGTGGATGTCGTGAGCGGCGAGCCCGAGCATCGCGATCATTGTCTTTCCAAGGCCGAGCGCGCGAGCAACAGCGTGATCTGCTGCTGTGTATCACGCTCCCGCTCGCCGGTGCTCGTGCTCGATCTCTGAACTCACCGTTTCCCGAAGCTTGCGAGGATATCTGCGATCAGGCCGCGCATCCATGCGATGCCTTCGTCTTCGTGGAAGTGCTCGTGCCAGTGCATCGTGACGGCGGCCGTGGGCAACTGCACCGGCAGCGCATAGATGCGGAAGGCGTCGTTGCGATTGAGGATATGCGCGAGGCGTTCGGGCAGGGTCGCGAACAAATCCGTCACCGAGAGCACGCCGGGCACGGCGACGAAGTGCGGCAGCGCAAGCGCGATATTGCGGCCGACGCCCTGCGCGCGCAACGCGTCGTCGAGCGCGTGATGGCTATGTTCGAGCGAACGCACCTGCACATGGGACGCCCGTAGAAAATCATCGAGATTCAACGTCTCGCCTGCGGGCAAGTCGGCGCGCTTTCTCGTCATGCAGACATACGCTTCCTCGAAAAGCAGTGCGTGACGCGTGCGCGGCAACAACGACGGCAGATTGCCGATCGCGAAGTCCAGGCGGCTCGAACGCAGCGCCTCTTCGATTTCCTCCACGGGCGAAGGCTCGATCAACAGCTTCACGCGCGGCGCGGTCTCGTGCAGCGCCTGGCAAATCGCCGGCAAATACGCCATTTCTCCCGCATCGGAAAGCGAAAGACGAAACGTGCGATTGCTCGTAGATGCATCGAAGCGCTCGGCGAAGCGCAACGCTTCGCGCACGGTATCGAGAGCGCGTCCGACGATCTCGGCCAGTTCCAGCGCGACGGGCGTCGGCTGCATGCCCGCGCGCGTGCGGATAAAGAGCGCGTCGTCGAAAAGCGTGCGCAGGCGGCCGAGCGAATAGCTCACCGCGGGTTGCGATAGCGCGAGCCGCTCACCCGCCTTGGTGAGGCTGCGCTCTTCCACGATGGCCTGAAAGACACGCAGCAGATTGAGATCGACATGGTCGAGGGAAGTCATTGCGGAACTCTCAAGATATCGGCCGCATTTATCGGGCAACCGTTTTTTAATCGATTTGACGCATGATCTTCGCAAAGCGAGACTGATGTCAACGAGAGGATGTGCCGATCCGCATCGCGCGCCTCTTAACCGATCAACCTCACCCCACAACGAACGATGAGTACATCGACCACCCACGTCATCGACACGAGCGCGCTGCATATGCGCGCGCAAGCCGATCGTATCGCGCCGTCGCTCTATTACGACGCCGATCTCTTCGAAGCGGAACTCGAACGCATCTTCTATAAAACATGGATCTGGGTCGCGCATGAAAGCGAATTGCCGAAACCCGGCGATTTCGTGACGACGACCATCGGCCGCCAGCCGGTTATCGTCGTGCGCGACAAGAGCGGCGCGGTGAACGTGCTGCAAAACCGCTGCCGTCATCGCGGCGCCACCGTGTGCGAAGAACACAAAGGCAATGCGAAGGGCTTCACGTGCCCCTATCACAGCTGGTCTTATGCGCTCGACGGCACGCTGCGTGCATTGCCCTACGGCGACGGCTACGAAGGCGTGTGCGAGAAAGGCGATCTGCCGCTCAAGAAACTGCGCGTGGGGATTTATCAGGGCTTGATCTTCGCGAGCTTCAACGAAGCGATCGAACCGCTCGAAGACTTTCTCGGCGGCGCGAAGTCGTGGATCGATCTGTTCATGAAGCAAGGCGCGGGCTATCCGATCAAGGCCAACGGCGAGCACAAGTTCAAGTTCAAAGGCAACTGGAAGATTCAGCTCGAAAACACGACCGATCTTTATCACTTCCCCGTGGTCCACAAGTCGTGGATGAAGTCGATCGACGATGAAACCGCCGCCGCCATCACGAGCTTCATGACGAGTGAAGACGCCTTCTGCCGTTCGCTCGGCAACGGCCACAGTCTCGCGGTGCTGGTGCCCGAGATCGTCGATCTCGACGAGGACGACGGCGCGCCCTTGCCCGAACGCTTCAGCGAACTCGCCGCGCAGCTCGCAGAAAAGCACACGCCCGAGGAAGTGCGGCGCATCGTGCGCTCGCTGATGGGCGTCGGCTTCAATCTGAATCTCTTTCCGAACCTCGCGCTTTCCATGGCGTTCTTCCGCGTGCTGCGCCCCATTTCCGCGCAGGAGACCGAGATTCGCCACGTCGCGCTTGCGATGGACGGCGGGCCGGAAGAAGCCAATCGCGTGCGCTTGCGCATTCACGAGCATTTCCAGGGTCCGTTCGGCTTCGGCAGTCCGGACGACGCCGAAGCATGGGAACGCGTGCAGCGCGGCTCGTATGCGGGCCCCGATGTGCCGATTCTCGTGAATCGCGGCCTGAATCGCGAGACCACCGCACCGAACGGTGAAAAAACCGCGCACGCCACCGACGAAACCGGCATGCGCGAAGCCTACAAACAATGGCGCGCAATGATGGAGCATGCATGATGGACGATCGCAACGCACTCTTCTCTCAACAGACCTTCGCGCGCGCGATCGAATTCATCTGGCGCGAAGCCGAACTGCTGGATCGCCGCGACTATGCCGCGTGGCTCGACTTGTGGGAGCCGTCGGGCTTCTACGTGGTGCCGATCGATCCGGAAACCACGGACTATGCCGCGACCCTGAACTATGCCTACGACGATCACGACATGCGCGAAAAGCGCGTTCAGCGCATGATGTCGGGCTACTCGGCTTCGGCATCGGATGCGGCGCGCACGGTGCGCACGGTATCGCGCTTCACGCTGTCGAGCGATAGCGCCGATCGTGTCGAAGTGAAATCCGCGCAGGTGATCGTCGCTTACAAGCGCGGCGTAGCGACGATCTTTGCCGCCGATCTCACGCACAAGATCAGCATGACGAGCGGCGAACCGAAGCTCGTCGAAAAGGTGATTCGCCTGATCGATTCGACCGAAGCACTGAGCGCAATCGGCTTTCTGCTCTGATCATTGGTGACGCATAAGCCTTCATGCAGGACGAGACAGCGGCAGCGCGAAGCGGCATTCGAGGCCGCCGCCTGCCGCGCGCCGCGCCCAGATGCGTCCTTCGTGGCGCGACACGATGTTCTTGCACAGCGACAAGCCGATGCCGTTGCCGCCCGCCTTCGACGAAGAGAAGCCGTCGAAGAGGCGTTCGAGCGCATCGTCGGGCACGCCGGGACCATTGTCGATCACATGCAGTTCGGCCATCTCTCCATTCATCGCGGTCGCAAGCGTGACGATGCCCGTCGATGGTGTCGCGCCCGTCAACGCTTCGACTGCGTTGAACGCGAGATTGAGCACGACCTGACCGATGAGCACACGCTCGCAACGTATCGGCAAGGGCTTCGCACATTGCTCGATCCTGACCGTCACGCCCTCGTCGCGCGCACGCAACTGGATGAAGTACGCGACGTCCGCGAGCACGTCGCGCAGATCCGCGTGCGCTTCGATAGGCTCGCGCTTGACGACGAACTCGCGCACGCTCTTGATGATGTGCGCCGCGTGCTCGGCCTGGCGATCCGCCGCGCGCAGGCCCCATATCGCGCTTTCGACGGCATCCGGTTGAGCGAGCCGCTGTATCGCGCCTTCGATGAAATTGCGCACCGCGGCGAGAGGCTGGCTCAACTCATGCGCGATTGCCGTCGCCATCTCACCCATCGCGTTGTAGCGCCCGGCGTATTCGAGCATGCGCGCTTCGTTTCGGCGCGCTTCCTCGGTCGCGACTTCATCGCTGACATCGCGAAAGTGCACCAGCGTCCCCTCTTCGATATCGATACGTCTGCACGTAATGCGAAGCCATCGCTTCGCCCCGTCGCGGCGCGTGATCGCATAACGTTGCGCGGGCGTCGAATGCAGGCGATCCGCGCTGCGCAACTGCGCGATCAGACGGTCGCGGTCTTCTCTCGTGCAATAGTCCAGCGCGACGCCGAGCGGCCCATTGCTCGCGACGCCGAGCACGCGCCGTCCCGATTCGCTGATGAAACTCACCTTGCCGCGCGGCGTAATGACGGCGACACCCTCGCCCAGATCCTGCATGTATTCGCGCAGGCGCGCTTCATAGCGGCGCAGTTTGCGGCGCATCGCGTCTTCCTCGCTGATGTCGCGAAACTGCACCATCACCACCGCGCGGCCGGAAAGCGGCACATAGGTCGCGATCGCTTCGGAAAGCATGTCCACGCCCGCGCGCGAGCGATAGCACCATTCATAGCTTTGCGGACCTTCCGCGACCGAGCGGTCCATTGCGCTCACTGCGATCTCGCGGCGATAACGGATGTCGTCGCGCGTCATGTCGTGCGCCTTCAGCGGCAGCAATTCCTCGACCGAAAACCCGAGCGCGACGCATGCCGCGCGATTCGCCCAGACGATCGCTTTCGTTTGCGCGTCGTGCAGCAGCACGCACTGCGTCAATGCGTCGAGCAGACGGCGGAAATCGTCTTCGGCGGGAAAGTCCATAGCGAGGCGCGACAAAGAAAACCGGGTAACGATAACCATAGCATCGGCGCGGGCCGCGCGCCCCTAAAGATTTCTTTAGAAGACCGGGATGCTTCACCCAATCGCGCGCACGCCTTCCCAATTGTGCCGGTCTTTTTGCGTTTCTAGACTGGCATCAACGTGAACAAACGAAAAGGAGACGCCCCATGTCAGCTTCCGCGAGTGCTGTCGCGATCCGCGACGATTTCTCGAATCAACCCGATGTCCTCACGCTCGACGACGTGATTGCGGAAATCGCGCAGCGCCGTGACGAATTCGATCGCCTTTCGCACATTCCACGCGATGTCATCGCGAAGTTGAAGCGCGTCGGCATCTATCGGGCGGCGACCCCTGAGCGCTTCGGCGGCGATGCGCGCGCGCCGGGCGAATTCCTCGAAATGATCGAACGTATCGCCGTGGCTGACGGGTCCGCCGCGTGGGTCGCGAGTTTCGGCTCCGCGAATCTCTATCTCGCCGCGCTGCCGCTCGCGACGCAAGCCGCGATCTATGCGGACGGTCCCGATCAGGTCTTCGCGGGTGGCCTTTTTCCGGTGCAGAACGTGCAAGCCGCGCCAGGCGGTTATCGCGTGAACGGTACGTGGAAATTCGCGAGCGGCTGCAAGGGCGCGGACTGGCTAGGCGTCGGTATCGGCACGGGCAAGCCGGGCGAAGCTCCGGGCAAGCCGCGCACCGCGGTGTTTCGTCCGCACCAAGTTGAGATCGTCGAGAACTGGAACGTGGTCGGCATGCAGGGCACCGGCAGTCACGATCTACGCGTGACGGACGAGTTCGTCGCGGAAGACTGGACCTTCGTGCGCGGCGGCGCATCGACGGTCGATGAACCGCTCTATCGCTATCCGACGATCGCCTATGCGGCGCAAGTGCTCGCCGTCGTGAACCTCGGTCTCGCGCGCGCCGCGCTCGATGTCGCGAATCAGATGGCGGGTGGCCGCAAGACCACCACGGGCGCGCCGCAGCTCGCGGATCGCGCTTATTACCGCATCGAGCTCGCCAAAGCGGAAGCGCAATTGCGCTCGGCGCGCGCGTTCTTCTATGAAGCGACGGACAACGTATGGCGATCGATCATGGCGGGCGATGACGTCACGCCCGATCAGGTCAGCCTGCTGCGGCTCTCAGCGACGCAGATCGCGCGCGAAGGCGCGGACGTGGTGAATCGCGCCTATCGGCTGGGGGGAACGATGGCGATCTACCGCACGCATCCGCTGCAACGGCTGATGCGCGACGCGATGGTCGTCACGCAGCACGCATTCCTCGGCGAGGGCAACTACGACGGCGCAGGCGCGGTGTTCGTGGGCGTGCCGCCGATTCCCGGCTATCTCTGATCATCATCGGCGCATAACAAAAGGAGCATCAAACATGGACGAAAAACGAAACCTTCCGCTGCGCGTGTTGTTCTGTTGCGGCGTCACGCAAAACTTCTTCGACTTGCCGCGCGAACAGATCGGCGAAGTCTGGCAGGCCTACGGCAAGATGCTGGCGGCGATCGAAGCCATGAACGACGTGCGCGTGCTCGGCGTGATGGATGACGACCGGCTGGTCGTGGGCCAGTCCGATGGCGCGCCGTGGACCTTCTACATCATGGCGGACGTCGCCGATTTCGACACGGCCGTGGCCGTATGCAATCTCTATCGCACCACACCCGTTGGCGAATATAACTTGTGGCGGTATGGAAAAATCGAAGCGCGTGTCGGACGTGCGCTGACCGTGCCGCCCGCAGTGAACAATGCGTGACGCCATGACGCAAACCACGATCGATGCCTTGCTCACGCGTCTTGCGATGCTCGAAGCGCAGAACGAAGTGCGCAAGATCGCAGCACGTTACATGGCGTTATGCGACGTGCCCCGCGCCGCGCTCGAAGGCGAAACGCTTGACGCGCTCTTCACCGATGATGCCGTGTGGGAGGGCATCGGCCCGCACTATGCGCACAAGTTCGGGCGGTTGCAAGGCCCCACAGCGATCGTCGACATGCTCCAATGCTATCTGCCGCCCGCGCCGCATTTCGCGACCAATGTGCATTTTCTGACGTCCGAGCATATCGAGGTCATGGGCGATTCGGCCAAGGGCCGATGGATCATGCTGCAAGCGTCGGAGTACGTCGATGCGAATGCCGAACTCATCGCCGCGCGGCTGGAAATCGATTTCTCACGCGGCGCCGATCATGCGTGGCTGATTCGGCACTTTCGTACCGAGCGGCTTTTCGACGCGCCATGGCAGGTGAATCCGCGAAAGGAGACGATGGCATGAGCGCATTCATCAGCGAGTTCGAGCTGCACGCGCGCGACGCCCAAGGCCCGAGCATCGCGATCAAGGACAGTATCGACATAGCAGGTTATCCGACGACGGCCGCTAGCCGCGCACTCGCGGATGCACCCGCCGCGACCGCGCATGCGGAAGTCGTCGAGCGCCTGCTCGATGCGGGCTGGCGCATCAAGGGCAAGGCCAACATGCACGAGCTCGCGTTCGGCATGACCGGCATTAACGACTTCACCGGCACGCCCGAAAATCCGCAAGACGTCACGCGCATTCCGGGCGGCTCGTCGAGCGGTTCGGCCTCCGCCGTGGGCCTTGCATTGGTCGATGCCGCGCTCGGCACCGATACGGGCGGTTCCGTTCGCGGCCCCGCCGCATGTTGCGGCGTGATCGGACTGAAGCCGACGTTCGGCCGCGTGTCGCGCCGTGGCGTCGCCCCGCTGAACACGACGCTCGATTGCGTTGGCCCGTTCGCGCGTGAAATGCGCGTGCTGATCGACGCGATGCAAGCGATCGATCCGACATTCGATGCGAGCATTGCGCAACGAGACGCATCGAAGATGCGCGTGGGTATCGCCGCCGTGAATGTGGATGCGGACATCAGCCAAGCGATCGATAAGGCCGTGCGCCGTGCTGGACTCGCGTCCTGCGGCATCGCACTCGATTCGATTGGCGACGCATTCAACGCGGGCCTCGCGGTCATCAATGCGGAGACATGGCGAGCGTTCGGTCATCTCGTCGATACGGGCAAGCTTGGCGCAGATCTGGTTGCACGTCTGCGCCTGGCATCGAACACCACGGCCGCCGATCTCGACAGCGCGGAGCATGTCAGAGGCATCTTCACTGCGGCAGTGGATCGTGCGCTCGATGAGGTCGATGTCATCGTGCTCCCTACCCTGCCCGCGTTTCCGATCACGCTGCAAGCCGCGCGCGCGGGATCGTCGGTCATTGCCATGTCGTCGTTGATCAGGCCGTTCAATCTCAGCGGTCATCCCGCGTTGAGCCTGCCGGTGCAGGTCGAAGGCGCATCGCTCAAGGCAGGCTTGCAGATCGTCGGCCGTAAAGGCGACGACGAGACAGTCTGCGCGGTGGCCGCCCATATCGAAGCTGCGCTCGCTCTATAAAGGAACTCGAACATGTCGAACAGAATCGTGCTCGTCACGGGCGCAGCGCGCGGCCTTGGCGCAGTCGTCGCGCGCCGTTTTCATGCTGCGGGCTATAAGGTCGCCCTCGCCGATATCGCAACCGATGCCACGCAAGCGCTCGCGCGTGCGCTGAGCGAAGATCAAAGCAGCGCATGCGCAGTCAAACTCGACGTCACCTCGAAAGCGGATTTCGAACGCGCGCGCGACGCGGTGCTCGAACGCTGGGGCGCCATCGATGTGCTCGTGAACAATGCGGGCGCGTCGAAGGTCATACCCGTGATGGAAATCACCGCCGAGCAATTCGATGACGTCATCGATGTCAATCTGCGCAGCGTGCTATTCGGTTGTCAGGTCCTGGGCCGCTATTTCGCGGATCGCGGCGCGGGACGCATCGTGAATATCGCATCGCTCGCCGGCCAGAACGGCGGTTCCGCGACCGGCGCGCATTATGCGGCAGCGAAAGGCGGCGCGATCACGTTGACCAAAGTATTCGCGCGCGATCTCGCGGCGTACGGCGTGACCGTCAATGCGATCTCGCCGGGTCCGCTCGATCTGCCCGTGGTGCACGAAAGCGTGCCCGCCGACAAGCTCGACAAAGTGATCGCGGGGATACCCGTCGGCCGTCTGGGCTCGGCGGATTACATCGCCGATGTCGCCGTGCTGCTCGCGTCGCCCGATGCGTATTTCGCCAATGGCGCGTGCTGGGACGTCAATGGCGGGCTTTACATGCGTTAGCGCGCGTTCAGGCGAGCCCGTCGTCGGGCGGGCTCCATACTTCGAGCACGTCGCGCACGAGCGTGGCGATGGATGCCGCGCCGAGCTTGTCCTTGATGCTCGCGCGGTGCACGTCGACGGTCTTCACGCTGATCGACAGATCGGCCGCGATGCGCTTGCTCGCCTTGCCTTCGATCACGCCGCGCAAGACATCCTTCTCGCGCGCGGTCAACGATTCGACGCGCTCGCGCAATTCGCGCTGCCGCTGATCTTTTGCGTGACGCTGCGTGGCGAGTTTCATCGCGCGCTGCACGCGATCGAGCATTTGCTGTGAGTTGTAGGGCTTTTCGACGAAGTCGATCGCGCCATGCTGAAGCGCTCGCACCGACATGGGTATGTCGCCGTGACCGCTCACGAAGATGATCGGCAAGGTCGCGCCGCGACGGTTGAGTTCGGCTTGCACATCGAAGCCGCTGGTTTCGGGCATGCGCACATCGAGTACGAGGCAGGCGGGCCGGCTCACGTCGAAGGCACGCAGAAATTCGGCGGCATTCGCGAATCCTTCCGACTTCACGCCGACCGAATCGAGCAGCCATGCGAGCGAGGTGCGCATGCCGTTGTCGTCATCGACGATATAGACCACGGGAGCGGGAGAGTTCATTGCGAGTGCTCGTTCGATGCATGCGTCTCGGACCGTGCGCGCCGGAAGATTCGGCTGTCTCATCGCAGGGGTCTCGTTTTTATGGAGCGTCAATGATAACCAGAGGAAATTCGCCGCGAAAGTCCCTTCTTTTACCCGGATCGAATGGGATAGGTAAAAGCTTTAGTGCGCTCGGTAACGACGCAGGGCAAGTCGGCTGATCGTGCCGATATGTTTTGTGCGGTTGAGCGCGTACGCTTGACTCACAACTTGATATACACAGACTTGAAAACGAATCGAACAGGAGACGCCGATATGTCCGCGATGCCCCGCCCCGACTATACCGACATCGAACAGGTGCGCAAGCAGTTTCGCCAGGCCATGTCTCATCTCGGCGCCGCGGTGAACGTCATCACCACAGCGGGCGCGCACGGACGCTGCGGCATTACCGCGAGCGCGGTGTGCTCGGTCACGGACTCGCCGCCCACGCTGCTCGTCTGCATCAACCGGTCGAGCGCCATGCATGCGGCATTCGCGGGCAATCGCAATGTGTGCGTGAACGTACTGCCGGGTCATCAGGAACAGATCGCGCGGCATTTCGCCGGGCTCACTCAACTGTCGATGGAAGAACGCTTCTCCTTGCCGGTGTGGGACGAAGGCGCGAACGGCGTGCCGGTGTTGCGCGATGCATTGGCGAGTCTGGAAGGCACCATCGTCGAAGCCAAGGAAGTGGGCTCGCATTCGGTGATGTTCGTCCAGACGACAGCGATCCGCGTGCGCGACGATGGCGATAGCCTGATTTACTTCGATCGCAACTTTCATCGCGTGCCGCGCGTGTGCGCCGCGCAATGATCTCTTATCGCCGGTTCCGCGTTAATTGATTACAGGAACACCGCTTCCTATACTCCACGCGCAGACAGGCGATTGAAAGGAAGGCGTGAATAACGGCGCGCATCGCCCGGGTCTGCTCGTTCGCCACTTGGAGAGTCGTGATGAACAAGATCTCGAGGCAATGGAGTGCGTGTGTGTTGTTTGTGCTGGTCGCGTCACCGCCGGTCTTCGCGCAAGGCGACAAGGTAGTCGACGATGCGAACACCACCTGGAATGCGGCTTTCAACAAGGGAGATGCCCGGGCGCTCGGCGCCTTGTACGACGAAAAAGTGGTGTTATCGCCGGGGAATGGCACGACGATTCAGGGACGCCCGGATGTCGAGAAGTTCTATAAGGGCTTGTTCGAGGCGGGCTTTCGCGATCATACGATCGATGTCGTCAGCGCGAAACGCGTCGGCAATCTGATCTATCAGACGGCGAACTGGACGGCCGTTGCCGAGAAGGACGGCAAGAAGACGCCCTATAAGGGCGTGGTGCTCAAGGTGCTCACCAAAGGCACGGACGGCAAGTGGCGAACGACCGCGCAGACATGGAACGCGGCGCCATCGCAGTAATGATATTGCGAGCCCGAATGGGGATCGGGCCCGCGAAATCGCGCCTCAGTTCAATGCGGAAAGCCGCGCATTCAGCCGTGCGCGCGTGATCGCCGCGATCTGCGCCAGCGCCTCGTCCAGCTCTTGCTGCGTGCTGCGTCCGATACGGCGCTCCAGCGCGCTGAAAATGCCTTCACGCGTGTAATTGCGCACACAGATGATGAACGGAAAGCCGTGGCGCGCAAGATAGCTTCCATTGAGGCGATCGAGCGCAGCTTCCTGATCCACAGGCATCGTGTCCAGGCCGGCGCTCTTCTGTTCGGCATCGGAATCCGCCGTCATCGTTCCCGAACGAATGTTCGCTCCGGACAAGAGCGGATGCTGATTGAGAAAAGCCCGCTGTGCATTGGCGTCGAGCTTCCGGATGACGTCCATCATCGCGTCGTGCAGCGCAGCTTCGGATGCGAAAGGACGCGCGCTCCATGCGCCTTCCGCTGCCTGCGGAAAATGCTCGAATACGCTTGCGAACGCGCCGACGAAAGCCGTGCGATCCAGCGCGTTGACCGGCTCGAAATTGATCGACTGTGACATGAACTCCTCTCCTATAAGGCACGCCGAATTCGCATGGCGTCGATGGCGATTCGTGCCGAGTATAGGAAGCGCGCGAGCGCGCGGCGAGGCATCCGATCCTATTGACCGCATAACAGAACGCGATAGCGCTACGTGCGATTCATATCGCGCAGCGCGCGCAATTCCTGCGCAGCCGCCGTCAGCATGCCGCGCAGCCACACGTGCGAGGCCGATCGATGCCGCGACGGATGCCATAGCTGATAAAAGCGCATGAACGGAAATTCGATCGGCGGTTCGAGCACCGCGAGCGGCAGATGCTGCGCGTGATAGTTGGCGAAATGCCGGCCCGTCGTGAGAATCAGATCGGTGCCCGGAATCAGGCTCGGCGCGAGGTTGAAATACGGGCAGCTCACGCGATTGTCGCGATGCACGCGCATGGTGCTGAGCCCCGTATCGACCACGCCTCGCTGATCGCGCGAATACGGCGCCGGCACGATATGCGACGCGCTCAGATAATCCTCCGCATCGAACTTGCCGGACTGCGCATACACGCTGTCGCGCGCGACGACGCATACGACCTCGTCTTCCAGCAGGACCGACAAATGCAAATGCTCCGGCGGATTGGGCCAGTTGCCGATGACGATATCCGGCGAGCCTTCCGATAGCCCCTGTTCATAGTTGAACGATGCCGAGAGCGGCACGGCGACGATGCGCGCGTGCGGCGCAGCACGCCTGAATTCGCGCACGACATGCGCGAAAAATGGCGGCGCCAGATAGTCGGGCATGCCTACGGTGAAGGTTTGTTCGGTCGTGGCCGGATCGAAATGATCGTCCGATACGAGCAGGTTATCGAGCGCGCTCAAGGCGGCCTGCGCGCTCTGCGCGAGCTGAATCGCGCGTTCCGTCGGCACCATCGCGTTTTTTTCGCGCGTGAGCAGCGGATCGTTGAAGATCGCGCGCAGCCGCTTCAGCGCCGAACTGATCGCCGGTTGCGACTGGTTCATACGAATCGCCGTGCGCGACACGCTGCGCTCGCCGATCAGCGTGCATAGCACGCGCAGCAGATAGGTATCGAATGGATCGTCGGTGCGATTCATGGTGAGTTCCGTGTCTGATAAGTTCGCGTCGCCGCGCCGCTATTTTGACAGCCGCAATCGCCATAACCGCTTCGACGGGGCCGCTCTAGGGTAATCCATAGGTCACGGAAAGCGGCATGGAAAATCGCGCACAGCCCCACCGTATAAGGCTTCGCAACCCATACAGGTGTTGCTATGGGGCTTATTGGCCCGCCCGCCGTTCCCCTATTCATGGCCGTTTCTATACTTGCTTCCAACCGGACGCACGGCCGTCACCGCGCGACGCAAACCGACAGGAAAGGAGACACCATGTCGCTCATCAAACAGGAGATGCCGGTATTCGCGAGCGAGGCCGAAAGTGCCGAAGCGAGCGTGTATCGCAAAGTCTCATGGCGCTTGCTGCCGTTTCTCGGCGTGTTGTGGGTGCTCGCGTGGCTGGACCGCGTGAACATCGGCTTCGCCAAATTGCAGATGCTGGACTCGCTGCATTTCAGCGAAGCGGTGTACGGCCTCGGCGCGGGTATTTTCTTCATCGGCTACTTCCTCTTCGAAGTGCCGTCGAACATGCTGCTGCAGAAGATCGGCGCGAAAAAGACGATCATGCGCATCACGATTTGCTGGGGCGTCATCTGCATGCTGCAAACGCATGTCACGACGCCCACGCAGTTCTATCTACTGCGCTTTCTGCTCGGCGCATTTGAAGCCGGTTTCTATCCCGGCGTGATTCTCTATCTCACGTACTGGTATCCGTCGCAACGGCGCGCCCGCGCGTTCGGCACGTTCATGTCGGCATCCGCGATTGCGGGCGTGCTCGGCGGCCCGCTCGCCGGCTGGATCATGACGTCGATGGGTGGCGTGCAGGGCATGCACGGCTGGCAATGGCTCTTCATTCTCGAAGGCATTCCGTCGGTGCTGGCCGGCATCTTCGCGTGGTTCTACATGACCGACAAGCCCGAGCAGGCGCGCTGGCTGTCCGACGATGAAAAGCGTGTCGTGCTCGACGCACTGCAACGCGATAACGCGGCGATGGGCGAACGCGGCCACGACTGGCGCTCGCTCTTCACGAACCGCAAGGTGTGGCTTCTCATCGCGATCTTCTTCTGCCTGCTGTGTGCGAATTCCACGCTGACCTTCTGGATTCCGACCGTCATCAAGGACGTGGGCATCAGCACGCCGATGGCTGTCGGCTGGATCGCGGCGGTAGCGTATCTGTGCGGCGCGGCCGGCATGATCCTCAACGGCGCGCATTCCGACCGCAGCAACGAAGTGCGCTGGCATTTCAGCGGCGCGGCGATCGTGGGCGGCGTGGCAATGGCCGTGCTCGCGATCCTGATGGGCTTCGACAAGCTGTCTCCGGTGGTGGCGTTGCTGGCGATGACGGTGTCGCTCGTCGGCACCATGAGTGCGATCCCCGTGTTCTGGCAGTTGCCTAACCGCTATCTCGCCGGCAGCGCGGCGGCGGTCGGCGTGGCGCTGATCAACTCGGTCTCCAATCTCGCGGGCTTCGGTGCGCCGTACGCGATGGGGCTCATCAAGAATGCGACGGGCAAGGTCACGACCGGCCTGTATATCGTCGCCGTGATCGAAGTGATCGCCGCGGTGCTCGTGCTCATCGGCATTCGCAAGCTCGGCAACAAACAAGGGGCCTGACATGCGCGACAAAGACCTTTCCCCCGCATTCGATGCGAGCCGCCGTCGTTTCGCGCTGCGTTCGGTGGCACTGGGCGGCAGCATGCTCATGGCCAATGCCGCGCTCGCCGCCGATCCTCAGTCGCCGGTGGCGCCCAATCAGACGACCGGGCCGACGCAACAGGACGGTCTGAGCCCGCGCCTCACGATGCACGCGCTCGACACCTGGCACGGCACGCCCGGAGCCGGCATGCGCGTGGATCTGTTCGCGATAGAGGATGGCCGTTCGAAGCTACTGCAGACCATCACGCTTGCCGCGAGCGGCCGCAGCGAGCCGCCTCTTCTGATCGGCGACACGTATCGCGCGGGCACGTATGAATTGCTGCTTCACGCGGACGACTACTTCGCCGCGCGCAAGGCGAATCTGCCGCAGCCGCTGTTCCTTTCGAAGATACCGCTGCGCTTTCGCATTACCGACGTCAATCAACGCATTCACTTGCCCGTGTTGTTCGGACCGTGGAGTTATAACTATTACCGCGGCAGTTGAGCAGAAATCGAACGGCAAACGAGATCAGGAGACACATCATGGCCGCAGGCATCACCACGCATGTACTCGACGTCGCGCTCGGCAAGCCCGCTGCGGGCATGCAGATCGAATTGTTCGATGTCGGCACTCAACCGCCGACGCTCATCGCCCGCACACGCACCAATCGCGACGGCCGCACGGACTCGCCGATCCTGCCCGCAGCGCAGGCCCGCGCCGGCGATTTCGAATTGCGCTTCTGGGTCGCGGATTACTTCAAGACGCCTGATGTTTTCGCCGATGTCGTTCCGGTGCGTTTCACACTCGGCGATGCCGCTCAGCACTATCACGTGCCCTTGCTCTGTTCGCCCTGGAGCTTCGGAACGTATCGCGGCAGTTGAGCCGGGTTTGCTTTACATGCCTCGCATCATCAATCAGAATGGAAGCGCGACTGCTTCATCATTCTCGATGATTAAGGGGCATATCGATGGAACTTCGACACCTGAAGATTTTTTGCGCCGTGGCGGAAACCGGCAGCTTCACCGCCGCGGCGGAGAGAGTGCATAACGTTCAGTCGAATGTCACGATGCGCGTGAAGGAGCTGGAAAGCGAGCTCGGTCAGCAATTGTTCGTGCGGTCCAAAGGTGGCGTGGTGCTCACCTCCGCGGGACATACCTTTATCGGATATGCACGGCGCGTGCTGCAATTGATGGACGAGAGCCGCAGCGCCATGCTCGATGTGACCACGCCGAAAGGACCGCTGCGTCTCGGATCGATGGAAACCACCGCGGCGATCCGCTTGCCGAAAGTGCTTGCCGGTTATCACAAGAAGTATCCGCAAGTGCAGCTTTCGCTCATTACCGGCACGACGAGCGAACTCATCAAGGCTGTGGAAACCCATCGGCTCGATGCCGCATTCGTCGGCGGATTTCATCAGAATGCCGCGCTTCATCAAGAAGAAGTGTTTCGCGAAGAGCTTGCATTGCTCAGCAGCATGCAATTCCGGTCGCTTGAACAATTAATGGCGCAGATCTCGAAGCAAACGGTGCTCGTGTTCAGAACCGGCTGCTTCTATCGTTCGACGCTCGAGAACTGGTTTTATCAGTCGAGACTCATTCCGGGACAAATACTCGAACTAGGCACGCTTGACGGCATTATGTCGTGCGTCGCGGCGGGAATGGGCATCACGCTGTTGCCGAAAGCGGTCGTCGAACGTCACGGCAGCCGGCGCTCTGTACGAATCCACGAACTGCCGCCGGATTTTTCGAACGTGACCACGGTTTTCATCCGCAATCAGGATGCGGTCGTGACGCCCGCGTTATCAGCGCTGCTCGCGCTGGCGCATGAGCAGTTCGGCAATGGTTCAGGCCAACCGAATGCCGATAGCGAGCTTTCGCTCGCGAATGCGCCTGCATAAGATCGCAGGCGCATTCACGTTCGAATCATCACGCATAACGAAACTGCAATCCTTCCTCGCAGTCGAACGCCAGCCCTTCGGCGAGTTCGGCCACGCGCGCCGCTGCGGGCATGACGCGATCGATCTTGCCCACCCCTTGTCCCGCATAGAGCGATAGCTTTTGCGCCATGCGCGGCTTGTCGATGATGCGCGCACCGCCGCCGATGAATCGCAGCAGATTCCAGCGGTCCCGGTTTGGCATGACGCGATGCGGGGTGCCGTATTTCCAGCCGAACGAATAACCGGTGCGATACTCGGTATCGTCGACCGTCGCTTCGACGATCTTTTGCTTGTACAGCGCATGCGCGTTGGATTCCTCGCAGGCGACGAACGCCGTGCCCACGAGCACACCGGACGCCCCCATGCGCATTACCGTTTCGACATCGCTTCTATTCGTGATGCCGCCGGCGGCGAGGACGGGCCGCTCTTTTGCGACGGCAAGAATGCCCGGCAACAAAGACAGCAATCCGATCGTGCCGCGATTCAAATGCCCGCCGCTTTCGCTGCCCTGCGCGGTGATGATATCGGCGCCGTTGGCAATCGCCTGGCGCGCCAGTTCCACCGAACCGACCTGAACCATCACGACCATGCCCGCGTCTTTCGCGCGCCGGATCATATCCGGATAAGCTTCCGCATAGAAAAGCGAAAGCATGTTCGGCTTCCTTTCGAGGACAACCTGAAATTGCGCCTCGAATACATCCGGCCCGCCGAACGACGGCACCAGATTCACGCCGAAAGGCTTCTCCGTCAGCGCCCGCGTTTCGTCGATCCAGCGTCGCAATGCGAGCGGCGGCAACCGCAGTCCGCCGATCGTACCCATCCCGCCCGCGTTGGCGACCGCCGCGACCAGCCGAGGCCCCGAGATGGCCGCCATGCCCGCGAGGAAGATCGGATAGCGGACGCCGCATAGCCTGGCGACGGCGTTGGTTGGCCCATTTCTATTGATTGCATTCATGGTTCAAAGCTCCACATGCTTGCCAAGCATTCGCCTGAGCGAATCGTTTTTCAACACGAAGTGATTTTTGAAGGCGCCGAACATGTGCAGGATAAGTCCGCACAAGAACGCGCCAGCGCCGATGTCGAACAGCACGCCGAATACATGCGCAGCGCCGGAATGTGGACGCATGAGCGCCGGCACGATGACGCCGCCCGGCAATTCGATCGGTACGCCCGCGCTCGATTTCGCAAGCCATGCGGCGATCGGCAGGAGCACCATCGCCAGAGCCAGCGCAACAGCGACCGAGCGGCTTACCATCACTTCCACCGGATTCGGCGTGCCGACCGGCAATGGATGCCACGACGTGATGCGAGCCCAGAACCGGTAAATCGAGAGCGGAAAGAGCAATGTTGCGCACAGATTGACGAAGCGCTCGGCGTTGTCCGACGCTGCGAAGAGCGCGACGATTTTCATCGCGATGATCGATAGCACGAGAAACGCAATCAGCCAGTGAAGCACAATGGTGATTGGCGAAAACCCGAGTCCGTTGTCTCTCGTCTTGAAACGCACGGATCCCGGCATGAGGTGAGGCTGAGCTTTGGACATGACGACTCCCTTCGAGGATCAATGACTCACCGCGCCCGATGCGCCCATTCCGGTCTGCGAACGAACGAACTGATCGTTGAATCTGCGCCGTTCTTCATTGGCCTGAGCGCGGCGATCGGTCACGGAGCCGAGCCACATGAAGAAGAACGCGATACTCATGGAGATGAGCGCCGGATAGTCGTAAGGAAAAACCGGCGCCGCATGCCCCAGAACCTTCACCCAGACGGCGGGCGAAAGGACCACGAGCGAAATAGCGCTGACAAGCCCGGCCATGCCGCCGATAAGCGCGCCGCGCGTGGTCAGGCCTTTCCAGTAGATCGCGAGCGTCAGGACCGGAAAGTTCACCGATGCAGCGATGCTGAAGGTCAGCGCGACGAGAAACGCGACGTTCTGATCCTTGAACAGCATGCCGAGCATGATGGCGACCACCGCTATGCCCATCGATGCAATGCGCGATACGCGCTTCTCGTTCTCTGGCGTCGCGCAATTCTTCTTGTAGGCCATCGCATAGAGATCGTGCGAAATCGCGGATGTGCCCGCCATCGTGAGGCCCGCGACGACGGCCAGAATCGTCGCGAAAGCAACGGCGGAGAGAAAGCCGAGCGCCGGGTCGCCGCCAAGCGCCTTCGCGAGATGCATGACAGGCATGTTCGACCCGCCGATCAGCTTGCCGCCTATCACGCCGCCCTCGTAAAAGAGCGGATTGCGCCCGACGATTGCGATTGCCGCCACGCCGAGCAACGCCACCACGAGAAAGAAATAGCCGATAAAGCCCGTCGCAACGAAGACGGACTTGCGCGCGGCCTTCGCATCGCGCACCGTGAAAAAGCGCATGAGGATATGAGGCAGGCCGGACGTGCCGAATACGAGTCCGACCGATAACGAAAGCATCGCAAACGGATCGGCGACGAGTTTACTCGGCAGCATGATCGCGCTTCCGTTTTTGTGCGTTCGAATCGCCTGCTCGAACATCGCATCAAGCGAGAAGCCGAATTGCCTGAGCGCCAGAAATGCCAGCAAGGTTGCGCCGAACAACATCAGCACGGCTTTGATGATCTGAACCCACGTCGTCGCAACCATGCCGCCGAAGGTGACATACACGGCCATGAGCACGCCGACGACGACGATCGCCTGGTTGTAGCTCAGCCCGAACAAAAGATGAATCAACTGCCCTGCCCCGACCATCTGCACCACGAGATAGAAACAGACGACCGTGAGCGAGCCCAAAGCCATCATCGCGCGCGTTCTTTGCTGATCGAGGCGGAAGGAAGCAATGTCTGCAATCGTGACTTGTCCGAGGTTCCGGATGCGCTCGGCGAACAGAAACATCAGCAACGGCCACGCGACGAAAAAGCTCACGGCATAGATCATCCCGTCATAGCCGTTGAAGAAGATCATGCTCGTGAGACCGAGCAATGCCGCCGCCGACATGTAATCGCCAGCCAGCGCAAGACCGTTTTGAAAGCCGGTGATCGATCCGCCCGCGTTATAGAAGTCCTTCATGGAACGCGTCTTCGAAGCCGACCACCAGGTGATCGCGAGCGTGGCGAAGACGAAAGCGAGAAACATCGAGATAGCCGTCAGATTCATTGACCTGCTCCCTTCAGGATTTCGCTCGTGAGCGCATCGAACTCGCCGTTCGCACGGTAAATGTAGAGGCCCGTGAGAAGCCAGGTTCCCGCAATAAGCAACACGCCGACGGTCCACCCCGCCGTCATGACGTTCGCGCCGAAGACCCGCGCGGCAAGCAGATTCGGCGCGAATGCGGCGATCAATACGAAGGCGTAATACGGCACCAGCGTGCCGAGCGTCAGGCGCGCGATGAACTTGCGTTTGCGCGAGACGAGTTGGTGGAAAGCAGGCATCAGCCAGAGGTCCTGGCCAGCAGTCGAGGGCATCGCGGTGTCTCCTGATTTGGAATGTTATGGATGTCGAAGACACGATAGGCCGCGCGATGTCTCATGTAAAATGATGATTGATGATTCCACGCATCATTTTTGATGAACCATCTGCTTGCCTCGCATGGCCTTTCCTTCGCTTCGCCGCCGCTCGCGTGCCGAAGGAATGCAATCGTGAAACGAAAGTTCATCGCAGGACGCTAAAGAAATCTGGAGGGTTTTTTTAAGGCTGCCGTTATGAATGTGCGACGCACCGCCTAACAAAGTTATCCCTTTCATTTGCAACGCATTTATACGAATTACCTCTGGCGTATCGTGCATGCGCATGGCATAGTGCAAAAACCATCAATTAGAGACTCGTCATGTCAACGCTCGAAAGTATTCAGGCACGTATCGAAGCACTTCAGGCGAAAGCCGATGCACTCGTCGCAAAGCAATCGGAAGGCGCATTGCAAAAGATTCGGGACTTGATGTCGCTTCACGGATTGAGTATCTCGGACATCGAACAGTATTCGGGCACGCGTAAGAAAACCGGACGGTCGAAGTCGCTAAAGAAGCAAAGCACGGTGGCTTATCAGGATCCGAAAACCGGAGCAACGTGGAGTGGTCGCGGGCGTGCGCCCGGATGGATCGCTCAAGCGAAAGACCGCAGCAAATTCGCGGTGGGCGCAAGCGAATCGGCTCCCAAGACTAAAGGCAAAGCCGGCGTCGCAGCCAAGGGCAAAGGCAGAGCAAAGGGGCAACCGCGCGGCCCTCAACCCGCCCTCTATCGCGATCCGCAGTCCGGCGCAACGTGGAGCGGACGTGGCCGCGCGCCTGCGTGGCTCGCATCTGTCGAAGACCGCACGCCATTTCTGATCGGCTGATCAAACATTCGCAACCGGTGGAGTTCGTCACTCCCCCGGTTGCGGTCGAAAGCATTCCCTTAGCGCATTGCCTCAGCTAAACACGAGGATCGAAATCGAATTCGATCCGGATGCCGCCCGGCTCATAAATCATCATATGGCGTTTAGGACCGGCGCCTAACAGTTCTGGCGCAAACTCCACCTCGACACCCGGCCAGGCCGACACGCGCTCGAGAATCGTCGCGAGTGCGGCTTCATTCGCTGCGCGAAACGCGAGATGGTGAAGCCCGATATTCTTTCGCCTGTCGAACGCGATTGGCGCCGAGTCATCTTTCACCTGCCATAGCGTAACCAATAGTTTTCCGTCGGAGACGAATACGGCGGGATACTCGGGCCGCTCGCCGACGATCTTCCATTCGAGGCATTGCACGAAGAAGTCTCGCGTCGCTTCCAGGTTACGCACGGTAAGGCCAACGTGGTCGATTCCAGATGTCAGCATCGTTTCCTCCTGTACGGCATCTACGCGCGCCCGAAAAACAATACGGCGTTCGAGCGTGCGCAGAAGGAGCGCTCGAACATTCGAGCGCGCTCAGGCAAGCGTCACTCAGACAAGCGTCAACTTGACATCGATGTTATTGCGCGTCGCATTGGAATACGGGCATACGTAATGAGCCTTGTCGATCAATGCCTGCGCCTCGTTGCGATCCATGCCCGGCAATGAAATCTTCAATTCCGCTTCGATACCGAAGCCATTCGGGATTTGGCCGATGCCCACGCTGCCATCGACCGCGACGTCTTTCGGCAGCGTGATCTTGTCGCGCGCGGCGACGAACTTCATCGCGCCGATGAAACACGCGCTATAACCCGCGGCAAAAAGCTGCTCCGGATTCGTGCCATCGCCGCCACCACCGCCTAACTCTTTCGGTGTTGTCAGTTTGAGTTCGAGATTACTTTCGGGCACGGTCGCGCGGCCGTCGCGTCCGCCGGTGACATGGGCATGCGCACGGTATAAAACCTTTTCGATCGACATCGCCAGACTCCTGTGCATTGTGTTGAGCGGCCTGCGCGGCGCGAACGCGCCGTCCGAGTCCGCTGACATGGATTCCTGATGGGACGCCGTCCCGCAGGGGCCGGATTCCCAGTATCGAAGGATACTCAAGACGCGGCAAGCTCGCTCACGGGCTGCTCGCGTTCTGTAGCCGGCGCAGTTGTTTCCCTCGCAGCGCGTTGACGCACGACGACGCCGCGCTGTAAGCTTGGCGTATTCTGTATCCAGAAATGTAGTGAATACCATGGCCGCCAAACTTCTCAAGCTTCAGGCGCGCACCGACTATGTGGACGAGGTCTACAAAGTGCTGCTCGACGCCATCAGTTCCGGTTCGCTCGCGCCCGGAACGCGCATCACGCAGGAAGAAATCGCCGAGCAGCTCGCCGTCTCGCGCTCGCCCGTCCTTCAGGCCTTGCGCCTGCTGAAAAAGGACGGCCTCGTGGTCGATGCGCCCGGACGCGGCCTGCTCGTCACCCCGCTCGATCCCGCGTGGATCAGTCATCTCTACGAAATTCGCGGCGCGCTCGACTCGCTCGCCGCGCGTCTCGCCGCCGAACGGGGCGCGAAGATCGACAAGGCGCTCATCACCAACGGAAGGCGCGCCTCGAAGAGCGACGATGTGAAGGCGATGATCGACGCCGACCTGGCGTTTCACAACGCGATTTACGCGGCGTCGGGCAATCCGCTGATCGCCGAGACCGCGCAGACGCATTGGGTGCATCTGCGTCGCGTGATGGGCGCGGTGCTGCAGGTATCGGGACAGCGCAAGGCGATCTGGGACGAGCACGCGGCCATCGCGACGGCCGTCAACGAAGGCGACGGCCAGCGCGCCGCCGCGCTCACGGATCTGCACACCGCGAACGCGCGCAAGAATCTCGTCGAACGGCTCGGTCTCGTGCTGAGCGAACAGCGCGAGCGGGAATCGGAAGCCGACGCCTGAATCACGCGGCCTGTCGCGCTCGCTCCTCTTCCAGCATCCGCGCGTGGGCATAGACGCGATCGCGTTCCCGTGCGACGAGCGTGCGCTTGCCCGCGAGCGTCTGTCTGTGATATTTCGGATCGCCCATCTGCGTCACGTATTCGCCATGACGATGCCGCAGATAACGCTGGAAGAACTCCGCTCCGGGCAAGCCGCTGTCCAGCGCCATGAGCACGCCATAGTCGATGTCGCGCACATCGCCGAGCGTCTTGATCGCGGATTCGAGCGCCGCATAGCGCTGAGGCAGCGGCACGCTCTTGTCGCACAGTGCATGAAAGCGCTGATAGGCCAGCACATGTCCGTGCAACGCACAACGCCATAATGCCTTCGCAAGCCGTTGGCTGAGTTCCGTTTCCACGTTCCCTCCCGCATGGTGTGCGCATCCTGTGCGCGTGATATCCCATCGTCATTCGAAAGCGATGACGATAACCCATTGCCTGGAAATCACCTGCAACGCCAAGAGATATGCGCGTCTTATGTCGAAGCGCCGAATTGAATTGCGCGCGCGTTTAAACGTGCTGCGACAAAACCGGCAACATTCGATCCGATTACCTTAAGATTCGGCTAAAGACGCTTCAAGAAAGCGATGCGTTTTTTAATTACCCGCGTTAAACGAAACAGCGCAAATGGCTGTGCACAATGAACGCGCTGAAGATATGCTTATCAGGTTCCCCACGAAGCGACTGCGCCTCGGCAAGATGTGACAAACGAGTGAAGGCCAAGCGCGGACATTACGCGCTTCGATTACTTTTCGCCTCAAAGATCCTTATTGAATCGGCCGCCGGGTGTTGCGCCTCGTGACTCGGAACGAGCGCGTCAGCATGCGGCTCGATTACATGCTAGCAAACATATCGCGGGAAACCAAGGAAAGTTTCCTCATAGAGGAACGCCGCAGGGTTTCACATAGGTGTCACTCGGCACATTTTGCCGTCGAGCACGGCCAGAATCGTGTGTATGCATTCACCACATTGCGAAACAACACGCGCAGAGGCAACGAATAAACGCATTATGACGAAAACCCCGGCGCGGCGTTTCGTGCACCGCACGGTCCTTAAGATTGGTTTAAGCATTGGAGATTAAAACATGACTTAAGGCGCAGGCAACATAGCGGCGCGATGCCGCTACTCGCAGCGCACCGGCTTTCATCCAACGTCCACGCGGATGGTCAGACCGGGCAACGCCACACGCGCTTCCCAACAGCGCGGCACGGCGCAGGCGATGACCATCCCATTCAGCCCGGCATTCACGCCGGGCTTTTTTTTCATTCGTGCCGTCCGCTTATTCGCGGCGCGCCATTGCCTGTCGGCGCGGTGGCGGCAGGAAGGTCGAACTCGAACGCCGTGCCGGTCTCCGTCGTATCGATCAGGCGAATCTGGCTGCCATGCAATTGAAGCATCCGTTGCACGATCAATAAGCCGAGGCCGCCCCGATGCGCGCCGCCGGATGCAAACGGACGCTGAAAGAGCGCGTCGCGCATGGCGGGCGGAATGCCCGATCCCGTGTCGCGGACCGTGACTGCCACGCTCTCGCCATGATTGCGCCCGTGCGCGAGCGACACGCTGACCGTTCCCTGCGCGGGCGTATGACGGATCGCGTTGTCGAGCAGATTGGTCAGCACGCGCTCGATCATGCCCAGATCCGCCATCACATTCGGCAAACGCGGGGCGATCTGCGCATCGAGCCGCACGCCGCGCGATTGCGCGGACAACTCGAACTTTTCGAATACGTCCTGCAGCAGATCGACGAGCGAGAATGGCTCGGCTTCCGGTGCGACCATGCCGTGTTCGAGCTTCGCGAGTTCGAACAGCGACTGCGCGAGATGGCCGACTTTCGCGCTCTGCGCAAGCGCGATCGACAGATAACGGCGGCGCTCGGCATCGGCGAGCGTGTCCGACTTGAGCGACAGCGTTTCCAGATAACCATGCAGCGACGATAGCGGCGTACGCAAATCGTGCGAGATATTGGCCACCATCTCGCGACGCTCGCGGTCCTGCCGCCCAAGCTCGCGCCATTGCTCCGCGATTCGATCCGCCATCTGCGCAAAGGTCCTTTCGAGCACGGCGATCTCGTCGCGTTCATCCGCTTTATCGGCGGGCAGCATCGCGGATAATGGTTTCTCGGCGGGCGCACCGCGTGCGTCGAAGTTGCGCATCGCCTCGGTCAGGCGGCGCAGCGGCCGCGTGACGAGACCGAACGCGACCACGCCCGCGACGAGGCCAAGCAACGTGACAAGGCCCATCGACGCCAGCGTGGTCCGCAATACCGCGCTCGCCGATGCCTTCGCCGCGAGCGCATCGTGCTCTTCGCCGAGCAGCACGACATAGACATAGCCGAATGGCGGCATGCCGGGCGCGGCGAGCGGCGCGGCGCTGAAGACCTTGCGCTTGTCGCCGCTGCGCGGATCGTCGCCGAGAATCGGCAAGGGCTCGCCATCGAGAAACTTGCCGATGGGCGCAAGATCGACGCGATCGCGTTTCAAGTGCCCCGGCGGCGCATCGTCGGCGCGAATATGGCCCGCGCTGTCGAGCAAATACACTTCGACGCTCGGATTCACCACCATCAGTTGATTGAAGAGACGGCGCACGGCGGGCGCGTCGATATCTTTCGCATCGGCAAGCGCGCCGTCGCGCGCGATATGCGCCGCGAGTCCACGCGAAAGACTTTGAATGACCTCTTTCTCGCGCAGATCGCTCGCGCGAATCTGCAGCCATGCCGACGCACCGCAGCACGCGAGCAGCAACACGCAGAACACCGCGAAGAGCCGTTGCGACAGCGTGAGCTTCACGGCGCGGCGTCCTTGTCATCGGGCGCATGCGGCGCGAGCTTGTAGCCGTGGCCCCATACGGTGAGAATGCGCTGCGGATCGGCCGCGTCTTTCTCCACTTTCGCGCGCAAGCGGTTGATGTGCGTGTTCACGGTGTGCTCATAACCTTCATGCCGATAACCCCACACCGCGTTGAGCAGATCCATGCGCGAGAACACCTTGCCGGGATGGCGTGTGAAGTGATACAGCAAGTCGAATTCGCGCGGCGTGAGTTCGATGCGCGCGCCATCGACCCATGCTTCGCGTGCGAGCGGATCGATCGCGATGCCCGCGACTTCGACACGCCCTGCATCGAGCCGCGAATCCTTCGCGACGGCATCGACGCGGCGCAACAGCGCCTTCACGCGCGCGACGAGTTCGAGCACCGAGAATGGCTTGGCGAGATAGTCGTCCGCGCCGAGTTCGAGACCGAGTATGCGATGCACCTCGCTGGAACGCGCACTTGTGATGATGATCGGCGTATAGCGCGTCATCGCGCGGGCGCGGCGGCAGATTTCGAGGCCATCGACGCCGGGCAGCATTAGATCGAGAATCAGCGCATCCCAGCCGCCCTGTTCGAGCAGGCGCAGGCCTTCGGCGCCATCGGCGCTGTGGACGACTTCATAGCGCTCGTCGCGCAGATTGAGGCTGAGCACCTCGGCGATATGCACGTCGTCTTCGACGATCAGAATGCGTTTCGGATGATCCATGAGCGAATGTCGTCGGCAAACGAGGTTTCCTGTGCGCCATTGTGCAGAAAAGCGCGCAGCCAAGTATCACATTTAATTTAACTTTCGGTGAGGACTCGGGGATACGCGCGCGGCTACGATGCGGCCAATCCAGTCGAAAACGAGGATCGCATCATGCAGACACGCCGCCGTTTTCTCGTGACGGGCGCCGCCGCGGCCGTCGCCACCCTTGCCTTCGGCGGCCGCCTGCGCGTGCTGGCGGCGGGCTCGCCAATGAAAGCGCCATCGCAGGAAAGCTTCGAGATCGTCCATAGCGACGACGAGTGGCGCCGCCTGCTGAATCCCGCGCAATTCGACGTGCTGCGCCGCGAAGGCACCGAGCGCCCTTATACGAGCCCGCTGAACGGCGAGCATCGCGCGGGCCTGTTCAATTGCGCGGGCTGCGCGCTCGCGGTGTTTTCGTCGCGCACCAAGTTCGACAGTCACACGGGCTGGCCGAGTTTCTGGGCGCCGCTCGATCATGCGGTCGGCACGCGCATCGACGGTTCATTCGGCACGGTGCGCACCGAAGTGCATTGCCGCCGTTGCGGCGGTCATCTCGGCCATGTGTTCGACGACGGTCCGAAGCCCACGGGCCTGCGCTACTGCATGAACGGCATCGCGATTAATTTCACCGCTGGCGCGGCCTGAATCGCGCCAGCTTTCCTCTCACTCACGACACGACATCATCATGTTGCTCATCGTTCTTGCCTATCTCGGCGGCGCGCTGACGATTCTCAGTCCGTGCATTCTGCCCGTGCTTCCTTTCGTGTTTTCGCGCGCGGATCAGCCGTTCGTGAAGAGCGGACTGCCTCTGCTCGCGGGCATGGCGCTGACCTTCGCCGCGGTCGCGACGCTCGCCGCCGTCGGCGGAGGCTGGGTCACGCAGGCCAATCAATATGGCCGCTGGGCGGCGATCGTGTTGCTGGCGGTGTTCGGCCTCACCTTGCTGTTGCCGAGCCTGGCCGAGCGCGTGATGCATCCGCTCGTCAGCGCGGGCAATCGTCTGACCGCATTCGCGCAACGCGGCGACGGAACACCGGGGACCGGCAGCTCGTTCGTGCTCGGCATCGCAACGGGCCTGCTGTGGGCGCCGTGCGCTGGCCCGATTCTCGGCCTCGTGCTGACGGGCGCGGCGCTCAATGGCGCGAGCGTCGGCACGACGCTCCTGCTGATCGCCTATGCGGCGGGCGCGGCCACGTCGCTCGCGATTGCGCTGCTCATCGGCGGACGCGTCTTCACCGCGATGAAGCGCTCCTTGGGCGCGGGCGAATGGGTGCGGCGCGGCATCGGCGTGGCGATGCTCGCCGGCGTCGCCGCGATTGCGCTCGGGCTCGACACCGGCGTGCTCGCCCGCGTATCGACGGTCGCGACTTCGGGCATCGAACAGCATCTCGTCGATAAGCTGTCGAATCGAAACGACGGCGCGATGATGAAAGCCGCCAACACGTCCAACAATGCGTCCAACGATGCACCCGCGATGATGCGTGCAAGCACCGAACCGCCGAACGCCGCCACGCTTCCCGTGGAAGGCGCGCTGCCGCCGCTCGACGGCGCCGTGCAATGGCTCAACTCGCCGCCGCTCACGAAGGAAGCGTTGCGCGGCAAGGTCGTGCTCGTCGATGTGTGGACGTATTCCTGCATCAACTGCCTGCGCACCTTGCCTTATCTGAAAAGCTGGGCGCAGAAGTATCGCGATCAGGGGCTCGTCGTGATTGGCGTGCATGCGCCGGAATTCGCATTCGAGCGTAATGTGGATAACGTGAAGCAGGCGGTTCACGATCTCGGCATCGATTATCCCGTCGCGATCGACAACAACTATGCGATATGGCGTGCGTTGAACAACCAGTATTGGCCCGCGCACTATTTCATCGATGCGCAAGGCAATATCCGTTATCACCATTTCGGCGAGGGCGATTACGCGCAGTCCGAGCGTGTGATTCAGACCTTGCTCGCCGAAGCGGGCCACGGTGCGCAGCCGGCCGCTGCGATGACCTCGCACGACGACAAGGCCATTGGCCAGGGCGCGATGATGCAGGCCGATAACGCGGACATGCGTTCGCCGGAAACGTATATCGGCTATGAGCGCGCGCAGCAGTTCATGTCGCCGGGCGGCGAGCGGCCCGATCGCATTCACGACTATGCCGCGCCGAAAGCGCTGGATGTCAACGACTGGGGGCTTGCGGGCGCATGGAAGGTCGGCGCGGAGAATGCGACGCTCGAAGGCGGGACGGGCCGCATCGTGTATCGCTTCCATGCGCGCGATCTGCATCTGGTGCTCGGGCCGTCGAAGGATGGCAAGCCGGTGCGCTTTCGCGTGAGCATCGACGGCGCCGCGCCGGGTGCATCGCATGGCAGCGACGTGAATGCCGATGGAAGCGGCACCGTCACCGGGCAACGCCTTTATCAACTCGTGCGGCAAACGGGACAGGTAGCGGACCGCACCTTCACGATCGAATTTCTCGACCCTGGCGTCGAAGCCTACGCATTCACGTTCGGTTGAACCCGAGGAGCAAACATGTCGAAGATCACCAGCAGGACTTTCAAAGCCGCGAGCGTGGCCGTGCTGTTCGCGGGCGCATTCGCCTTGCAGCGAGCCGCGCATTCGAGCGAGGAAGCCGTCAGGATTCCCCCGCCCGCGCATGATGAAACGGCAGGCGCCGTGCACACGGAAACCGCAGTATTCGCAGGCGGCTGCTTCTGGGGCGTGCAAGGCGTGTTTCAGCACGTGCGCGGCGTGAAGGAAGTGATGTCGGGCTATGCGGGCGGCGCGGCGAACACTGCGCAATACGATCGCGTCAGCGAAGGCGACACGGGGCACGCGGAATCGGTGCGCATCACCTATGACCCGGCGCAGGTCACGTACGGCAAGCTCTTGCAGGTCTTCTTTTCGGTTGCGCATGATCCGACGCAACTGAACTATCAGGGACCGGACCACGGCACGCAATATCGTTCCGCTCTGTTCCCGACCAACGCGGCGCAACGCGATATCGCCGATGCGTATATCGCGCAGCTCGATAAAGCGCACCTCTATCGCGGCAAGATCGTCACGAAAGTCGAGGATTACAAGGGCTTTTATCCGGCGGAAAGCTATCACCAGAACTACTTGACCGAGCATCCGGAAAGCCCGTATATCGCGATCAACGACCTGCCGAAGGTGGCGAACCTGAAGCGGGTGTTTCCGGATGCCTACCGTCAGGATGCGGTGCTCGTGGCGGTCGCGTCGAGATAGTCCGCTACCACGGCGAGCACCTCGGGCATGTTGCGCCTGCCGAAGCCAAGACGGACATGCGCGTCGCCATGATCGATCAAGGTCGAAGGCAGCAGCAACACGCCCGTGCGTTCGAGCAGTTGCGCGCAGAACTGCTCGGCGCGCCCGTGCTTCAAGCGCACGAAGCCGATCGTGCCCGCACGCGGACGATGCCATGTGAAGCGATCCGCGTAACGCGCGAAGAATGCGTCGAGCAGCCGCAGATTGGCGCGCACGATCGCCACGTTGCGTTCGATGAGCGCATCGCTGTGACGCACCGCGATGGTCGAAAGATACTCGCTCGGCGCGCTGTTGCTGATGGTGAGATAGTCCTTGAACGTACTCATGCGCTCGATCACTTGCGCGCTTTTCGACGTGATCCAGCCGAGGCGCAGGCCCGCGAGTCCATGCGTCTTCGATAAAGCGCCGAGCGAGATCGCCCGCTCGTAGACGTCGCAGGCGGCGGGCAGGCGATCGGCGGGATCGTGTTCCAGCCCGCGATACACCTCGTCGCTGAAAAGCCATAAACCGTGCTTGCGCGCGAAAGCGACGATCGCATCGAACACGTCGCGCGACGGCAGATAGCCGGTCGGATTGTGCGGCGCGCAGAGCACGATCGCGCGCGTGGCGGGCGTGACGAGCGCTGCCAGTTCGTCCGGATCGAGCGCCCAGCCCGCATCCTCGCGCGCCTTCCAGGGCGACACCTTCACGCCCATCGCCTCGGCAACCGAATAGTGCGACTGATAGCCGGGCATATGCACGATCACGTGATCGCCCGGCGCGAGCATCGTGTTCATGAACGAATAGATCGCTTCCTGCGCGCCCGTGTGCACGATGATGTCGTCCGCCTCGATCTTCTCGTATCGCGATGCGAGCGCGCGCCGCAGTTCCGGCGCGCCGGGATACTCGGTGTAGCCGAGCCAGGTCTCGCGCAATCCGTCGATCGCGTTCGGCTCGTAAGCGAGCAATTCGCCTACCGACATCGATTCGGGATCGGAACTGCAGAGCAGATGGCGCGCGGTGAATTCGTGCCGCGCGAAGTAACGTTCGAGTTTGAAGGGAGTCGGTTGCATGGCGCGCTTGATCGCAATGAAAGAAAGCCGTAGTCTGCGCTCATGCTCGTCATTCAAACAGCTAAACTTTCTAATTTGAATTAAGCAACGCTAATGCTCGATTATGCCCTGCTCGATGCCCTTCTCGCCGTCGTTCGGACCGGTTCGTTCGAACGCGCCGCGCGCGATCTCAACGTCACGCCTTCAGCCGTATCGCAAAGGGTGAAGCTGCTGGAAGAACGCGTGGGCAGTCTGCTCGTCAAGCGCGGCCAGCCGTGCGAGGCGACCGCGTCGGGCGCGCTTTTGTGCCGACACACCGAACGCGTGCAATTGCTCGAAGCGGAACTCGGCGGGCGCATGCCGACCTTGCCCGGCACGCCGAGCGAACGGCGGGCGAAATTGCGCATCGCCGTGAACGACGACAGCATGAGCACCTGGTTCATCGACGCCGCGGCGGACTTCTGCATCGAACGTGAACTCATGCTCGATCTCGTCGTGGACGATCAGGACCACACCGCGCAGCGCGTTCGCGAAGGCGACGTGCAAGGCGCGATCACGACGCAAGCCGAGCCCGTTCCCGGCTGGCGTTCGCTCAAGCTCGGACGCATGCGCTATCGCGCGGTGTGCTCGCCCGCCTACTTCGAGCGCCATTTCGCGCACGGCCTCACGCGCGACGCGCTGCGGCGCGCGCCGTGTGTGAACTTCAACGAGAAAGACGAATTGCAGAAGCGCTTTATCAAGCGTGTGAGTCGCGTGGATATCGAACCGCCCGCGCATATCGTGCCGCACGGCGAAGGCTTCGTGCGCGCGTGCACCTCGGGACTGGCGTGGGGCATGTGTCCGCAACGGCTCGTCACGCGGCAGCTCGAAAGCGGCGAGCTCGTGGAAGTGCTTCCCGGCTCGCGCTTCGACGTGGATCTCTACTGGCAGAGCTGGCGTCTCGCGCTCGGCTGGCTCGATGACTTCAGCGCGATGCTGAAGCACCGCGCCAAATCGTTCCTCGATTGAAGCTCAGGAGGCTTCGTGCGTTTCGAACGAATCGACGCGATCGCGATAAAAAGCGAGATGCTCCTTGATGTCGGCGACGGCGTCGTAAGGCGACTCGTACGTCCACACCGCATTGGCCGCCTTTTGTCCACCGGAGGGAATGCTGTAATAGCTGCATTCGCCCTTGTAAGGACAATACGTGCTGTGTGACGTGCGAGTCAGTTGCGACATGTCCACGTCCTTGCGCGGGATATATAACACTTCGGGATACGAGGCCTCGTGCAATGAAAGCGCCTCGGTGGTATCGGCGATCACGCGCCCGCCTGCTTTAACGATCACGCGCAGCGGACTGCGCGCAATCGTGATCGGATGATCGGCACCGGGAATCTTTACGGCTTTGTCCATGAGTGTCTTCCTGCGCTTCGCGCTTGGGCTAAACGAGAAACGATGGTAGCGCCGTTGCGCGCAATGCGCAGGATCGAACAGCCGCCAGGATCATTAATGCCCGAAATACAGGGGCTTGCTGCCGTCGTCGTTCATCGGGCGCATCGTGCGCATGCCCGCTGCAGACCGGCCGGCTGCGGCTCCGCCGTATGCGTTCATGTTCGCGTTGTCGGTATTGTCGCCCTGCCCCGAGGCACGGCGTTCTGCGGCCTGAATATCCGACGGATACGAAGTCTGGTCGGAGCGCGTCGGATCATAGCCCGCGGCTTCGACCCGCCGCAGATCATCCTTCACCTGGCCGCGCGTGAGCGACGAATCGGTTTGCGCAAACGAGAGCACGGGCGCCACCACTACGGCGGCGACGGCGATTGCCTTGACGATCGATTTCATGGTGAACCTCCGGTTTGTTGGGCTACGCACGGTGTTTTCTGTGCGTGCTGCATAAAATCAGCATCGCCCGTGCCCGCCCTTTTCCGGAGTGCGTCCACGTGTGTCGATCAAGCGCTATGCGGCTTTGCTTTCGATTGCCTTCACGAGCACATGCAGCATGCGGTTCGCAGGAGTAGGCACGCCGAGCGCCTCGCCACGCCGCACGACCAGCCCGTTCAAGTGATCGATCTCGCTCTTCTTGCCGCGTGCGAGGTCTTGCGCCGTCGATGAATACTGGTTCGGCATCGTTTCGGCGATGCGCCGCACGGCGGTATCGACGTCACCGGGAATCGTCACGTTGTCGGCCTTCGCCACGGCAAGGCATTCGTCGACGACATCGCGCATGGCCCGCGTCACGCCCTCGCCCTGCACGAGCTTTCCATACGGCAACTGCGTGATGGCCGACAGCGCGTTGTAAGCGCAGTTCAGAACGAGCTTGGCCCACAGCGCGCCGCGCACGTTATCGGAGATCTCGGTCGGCACGCCCGCCTCGACGAGCGCGCGCGCCACGTTCTCGCTTTGCGCCGACGGCTCGATCACGAGTTCGCCGCGACCGTTGTGCTTCACATGGCCCGGCCCCGCCATTTCAGCGGCGACGTACACGACCGCAGCCGCGGCTTCTTGCGGCAGGAGCTCGCGCAGACGCTCCGCGTTTTCCACGCCGTTTTGCAGCGAAAGAACCAGCGCGTCGCGTTCGAGATACGGCGCAAGCGACTGGGCCGCGCTATCCGTATCGGTGGATTTCACGCAGAAGAGCACCAGTTGCGCGCCCTTCGCTGCACTCGCTTCGGTGCTCGCGGCCACGCGCACACGCTCGTCGAAATGCTGGGTATCGAGACGCAAGCCTTCGCGCTCGATTGCCTCGACATGCTGCGGCCGCGCGATCAGCACGACCTCGTGACCCGCGCGCGCGAGCATGCCGCCGTAGTAACAACCGACCGCGCCTGCTCCCATGACAGCGACTTTCATGTTTCGCTTCTCCTCGTTGCGTTGCTATGGCACGCAAAGGTAACACACGGGCATGCATCGAAACGATGCGTGCGATGCTTCGCATAACCGATGACGCGCAAACGCTTGCGCACCTCGAGCGCTATCACGCGGCGTGCCGCGGCCGGCGGATTTTGTGGGCCGACGCACGATAGTCAGTCGAATTAGCGGTGGACCATATTGTTAAAACGGGGCACGCGGATATACGCTTCCTTCAGCGGATCGACGATGCAGTCCAAACAAAAGCCGGCCGCTGCGGGGTGTGCGGCTGTCGCCGCATCGGTAGCTGAAAACCTGGGGACCAAATACACGGCGTGCCGGAAGGGGAAGCGCTTCGCAGAGATGCAGACGCGTGCGCACCGAGGCGCCGTGATCTTAGACAAACGCTGGCTTCGCCGCTCCTGACCGGGCGGCGAAGCCGCAAGCGTGGGCGTTATCACGAGAACAAGAAAATGAATCATGGATATGAAGCATCGCTCGTCAAGCGCGTGGTGAATCAACTCGTCGCGGGCATCGTGGGCGGCGAATACCAGGACAACGTGCTGCCGCCACAAGTCATTCTGTCGAAGCAGCACGGCGTGAGCCGCACCATCATGCGCGAGGCCCTGAGCATCCTCATATCGCGGCGCATGCTCGACGTACGACCCAAGACGGGCACGCGCATCAAGCCCGCGCGCGAATGGCTCATCATGGACCCGGAAGTGGCCGAGTGGCGCCTTCGCGCGCTGCACGATCCCGATTGCATACGCAGGCTGATCGAGTTCCGCTCGCTCGTCGATCCGCCCGCCGCAGGCCTTGCCGCGACGCGCGCGAACCGCCACCAGCGCATCGCCATCAACGCGGCTTATCAGCGGCTCGTGCACGCGAGTCCGTCCGAGCCGTTACAGTCCGCCGCCGAAGATGCGTTGCAGGCCGCCATCGTCGATGCGAGCGGCGACGAACTGCTCAGGCAGATGGGCAGCGTCGTGCGCGTCGGCATCAGGACGATGAAGGCCGCGCTGCGCACACAGCCTCATGCGCTGCCGCGCGTGCCCGATTCACAGCTCGGCGACTACGGCAGGGTCGTGCGCGCGATCGAAACCGCCGATGGCGACGGCGCGCGCACGGCGATGTCGCAGGTGCTCTCGCGCACGGCGTCGATCTGGATAGAGGAAATCGCCTGAGCGCATGCCGCCGGCGCGGCCACGAGCCGCCGCGCCGCACCCGCCTTCCCCACCCCTTCGAGCCGGGAGCGTATCTTGCGCGCCCCGACGCCGCAGTTTCGCCTCGCATGCGCCGCTCACGTGACTACAATGAGTGAAGCCGCATGCGATTAAGCGCCTGGCGTTGAAAATACGGAGGCTGGAATGGCAGAGCTCGAAAAGGAAAAGGTCGTCGCCGTCCTGAACAAGATTCTCGAATCCGAACTGGCCGGCGTCGTGCGTTACACGCACTATTCGTTTCTCGTGTTCGGCTTCGGCCGCATTCCGATCGTCTCGTGGCTGCGCGCGCAGGCCGACGAATCGCTCGTGCACGCGCATCAGGCCGGCGAATGGATCACGACGCTCGGCGCGTATCCGTCGCTGGAAATCGGCCCGCTGCTCGACAATCACACGTTCGACATCGCAACGATCCTGCGCGAATCCCTGCAGGCGGAGACGGTTGCGCTCGGTCTTTATCGCGACTTGCTGAAGGTCGTGGAGGACCGTTCGGTCGCGCTCGAGGAATACGCGCGGCAGATGATCGAGGTCGAGGAAATGCACGCGGGCGAAGTCGACAAGATGCTGCGGCGGCCCGGTGAAGTCGATACGTCGCCCGAGCGCCGCACGGGTCACGCCGAGCCGAAATGACAAAGCGCCGGTCCGCATTGCGCGGGCCGGCGCCGCATCGCACGAAAAAGCGCGTTACTTCGGCTGCGCGACGGTGCGCAGATAAGGCTTCAGCGTCTTGAAGCCGTCGGGGTACTTCTTCTTCGCGTCGTCATCCGACACCGAGGTCGGGATGATCACGTCGTCGCCCGGTTTCCAGTTCACCGGCGTCGCGACCGTGTGCTTCGCGTTCAGTTGCAGCGCGTCGAGCAGGCGCAGCACTTCGTCGAAGTTACGGCCCGCGCTCATCGGATACGTGAACGTGGCTTTCACTTTCTTGTCCGGACCGACGATGAACACTGCGCGAATGGTCGCGTTATCGGCCGCGGTGCGCGGGTTCGCGCCGCTCGCGTTCGGGTGGATCATGTCGTAGAGCTTCGCGACGTTGAGGTCGGCGTCGCCGATCATCGGATAATTGACCGCGGTGCCCTGCGTTTCCTCGATGTCCTTCGCCCACTGCGAGTGATTCGTCACCGGATCGATCGAAAGGCCGATGACCTTCGTGCCGCGCTTGTCGAACTCGGGCTTGAGCTTGGCCATGTAACCGAGTTCGGTCGTGCAGACCGGCGTGAAGTCCTTCGGGTGCGAGAACAGGATGGCCCACTTGTCGCCGATCCACTCGTGGAAGCGGATCGTGCCTTCGGTCGTCTCTGCCGTGAAATCGGGAGCTTCATCACCAATGCGTATAGCCATATCAAATCTCCACGTGAGGGAAAGTCCGGGGAACGTTCCGCCGTCGCGGCAAAACGGTTTCCGGGATTGAGAAACGCAACTATGAGTTCGATTATAGTGCGCGGCGCATCGGTGCCCGAAGCGGCCCGTTTTTGCCCTTGAGCGCCGTGGGGTCTTGCGTTCTCATGGCCTTTCAAGGCGCATCGGCATGCAAGGCACGCTTCGTGCTGCCGCATCGTCCTGCCGTTCGCCGCTGAACGAGCGTACGCTTAAAAATGCCCTTGCCATACGGATCGCGCATCGGGTCGCGCTCGAATTCCGCTGCAAAATCTGCTATCACGAAACGACATCAACTCAGAACCAACGTGCGGCCGTAGCGCACAGGAGGCGATCGTGACCGTCATGCAAAGAAAATCCGTCGCTGCGCTGCAGAGCGAAGCGGCCGAAACCGAAGAAGTGCTTCAGGAACACGGCGGCCATGCGCTCACCCGCTCGCTCACCGGGCTCGATGTCACCCTGCTCGGCATCGGCTGCATCATCGGCGCGGGGATCTTCGTGCTGACCGGTCACGCGGCGGCGACCAACGCCGGTCCCGCCATCACCATTTCGTTCGTGCTGGGCGCGATCGTCTGCGCGCTCGCGGGCCTCTGCTACGCCGAAATGGCCTCGACGGTGCCGGTCTCGGGCAGCGCCTACACGTATGCCTATGCGACGATGGGCGAACTGATCGCCTGGCTCATCGGCTGGGATCTGATTCTCGAATATGCCGTCGGCGCGACGACGGTCGCGATCGGCTGGTCGGGCTATGTGGTGAGCTTTCTGCATTCGCTCGGCATCGACATACCGGAGCAGTTGTCGAAAGCGCCCTTCGCTTACGAGCCGGGACATGGCTGGAGCCACGCCGGCGCGATACTCAACGTGCCCGCGATGGTTGTCGTCGGGCTCATCACGATGCTGCTCGTGATCGGCATACGTGAGTCGGCGCGCGTGAACAGTGTGATCGTGGTCATCAAGGTGCTGATCGTGCTCGCGTTCATTGCCGCGGGCTTCGCGTATGTGGACAAGGCGCACTGGGTCACCGCGCAGAACCCCACGGGCGCGTTCCTGCCGCCGAATACGGGCGAATCCGGCGTGTTCGGCATGAGCGGTGTGCTGCGCGGCGCGGCGGTCGTATTCTTTGCCTATATCGGCTTCGATTCCGTGTCATGCGTGGCGCAGGAAACGCGCAACCCGAGGCGCGACATGCCCATCGGCCTGCTCGGCTCGCTTACGATTTGCACGATTCTCTACGTGCTCGTGGCGTATGTCCTGACGGGCATCGTGCCGTACGACAAGCTCAACGTAGCGGACCCGATCGCCGTCGGCGTCGATGCGATCGGCATGCGCTGGCTCTCGCCCATCGTGAAGCTCGGCGCGATCTTCGGCCTGACTTCCGTGATTCTCGTGCTGCTCCTTTCGCAGCCGCGCATCTTCTATACGATGGCGAAAGACGGCCTTTTGCCGCCGTTCGCTTCTAAGATTCACCCGCGCTTTCGTACGCCGTACATCACGACGATCGTCACCGGCATCATCGTGATGATTCTCGCGGGGACGCTGCCGATAGGGCTCGTCGGCGAGCTCGTCAGCATCGGCACGCTGTTCGCGTTCATGGTCGTGTGCGTCGGCGTGCTCGTGCTGCGCATCACGCAGCCGAATCTGGAGCGCGCGTTCAAGACGCCCGCCGTGTTCATCGTCGCGCCGCTCGGTGCGCTGTCCTCGCTCTTTCTGATGTCAGGCTTACCCGCCGATACGTGGATACGCCTCGTCATCTGGATGGCGATCGGCGTCGTGATCTACTTTGCGTATGGCATACGCCATAGCAAGCTGCGCAATCGACGCGACGCATCGTGACGGCGCCAAGGCCCGTTGCTTTCACTCGGTAGCGCGCTTCGATTCGTGGTCGCGCGCTTCTTCCGGGCTTTCATAAATATACGGCGCGACGCCGCGGCGCTTCAATGCATCGCCCAGTTTCAGGCGCAGGAAACTGCTCGTCGTATAGCGCGTCACGCGGTCGTAATGACCATCGACGAGTTTCGTCACCATCTCCGAATAGGCGTCGAGCATATCGGGGCGAATGGAAAAGTTATCGTAATTCACGATCGCGTGTGGCCGTGTCTTGGCATCGGCCAATTGCTTTTCGACTTCGCGGCGAATCGCTTCGACATCGCTCAGGCTCTTGACTTCGAGCCCTTCGAAGTTGATGAAAAAGAGATGCTTCTCCGCGTCGTAGCTGAAGCGTTCGGACAGGTCGAGACTCAGCAGGATCTTGCGCAGGCCCATCGGTGCATCGCGGAAAATGCGTTCGTCCATGAGACGCGGCGGCGTGTCCATGACCGGCGCGAAACCCATTTGCGCGACGATGTCCCGCTCGATATCGATGCCGGGCGCCACTTCCGTCAGCGCGAGTCCTTTAGCGGTGAGCTCGAACACGCAGCGCTCGGTGATATACAGCACGGGCTGTCCGCGCTCGGCGGCGTAACGGCCGCTGAAGGTGCGATGCTCGACCGCATCGACGAACTTGCGGCAATCCCCTTCGCGATTGATCCTGAGCAGGCCGTCTTCGATCGTCACATCCAGCTTGCCCGCATTGAACGTGCCGACGAACACGACCTTTTTCGCCGCCTGGCTGATGTTGATGAAGCCGCCCGCGCCCGCGAGCTTCGGGCCGAACTTGCTCACGTTGAGATTGCCTTCGCGGTCCGCCTGCGCGAGACCGAGGAAGGCGATATCGAGGCCGCCGCCATCGTAGAAATCGAACTGATACGGCTGATCGATGATTGCCTGCGTATTCGTCGCCGCGCCGAAGTTGAGGCCGCCAGCCGGAATGCCGCCGATCACGCCGGGCTCGGTCGTCATCGTGAAGAGATCGATCACCTGCTCTTCGTTCGCCACGCTCGCGATGCCTTCCGGCATGCCGATGCCGAGATTCACGATGCTGTTCGCCATCAACTCGAAGGCGGCACGGCGCGCGATGATCTTGCGCTCGGTAAGGCCCATCGGCGGCACGGAGCTCGCGGCTACGCGCAATTCGCTCGAAAACGCCGCGCTGTACTGCTCGCCGAACGTCTGCCAATGGTTGTCGGGTTTCGCGAGCACGACGCAATCGACCATCACGCCAGGAATCTTCACCTGACGCGAATTGAGCGTGTTCGATTCGGCGAGCCGCTCGACTTGCGCGATCACGATGCCGCCGGAATTGCGCGCGGCCATGGCGATGGAAAGCGCTTCGAGCGTCAGCGCCTCCTTTTCCATCGTGACGTTGCCGTTGAGATCGGCCGTGGTGCCGCGCACGATCGCGACATCGATCGGGAAGGTCTTGTAGTAAAGATAATCCGTGCCGTCGATGGGCATGAGCCGCACGAGGTCTTCCGTCGTGCGCGCATTGAGCTTGCCGCCGCCGTTGCGCGGATCGACGAAGGTGCCGAGCCCGACCGTCGAAAGCTGCCCCGGCCGGTGCGCGGCGATATCGCGAAAGAGCTGCGAAATCACGCCTTGCGGCAAGTTATAGGCTTCGATGAGGTTATCGATCGCCATCTTCTGCAAGCCCGGCACGAGGCCCCAATGGCCGCCGATCACGCGCTTCACGAGGCCTTCGTGCGCGAGATGATTCAGGCCTTTCGTGCGGCCGTCACCCTGACCGGCCGCATACACGAGCGTCAGTCCGGCAATGGGGTCCGCGCCTTCGACGAACCGTTCTTCCAGCGCGATCGCGACTTCCTCCGCGAAGCCGATGCCGACGAAGCCGCTCGTCGCGATCGTGTCTCCCGAGCGGATCAGGCGCACGGCCTCGCGCGCCGACACGATCTTGCCGCGCTCGACCAGACGCGTGGTGGAGGGAAACGGATGGCGGGTCGGCGTGCTGCTGGCGGTCATGGCGTCTCCTGTGCGCGGCGTTGTCTTGTCGTCAGTCTCGCTCCCCGTCGCGTGGCATGCTTGCGTCCAAAGCACGCAGATCAGCCGATTTGCGCAGTCATATCTCGACACGCGCGCCAAGCTCGATCACGCGATCGGCGGGCAGGCGCAAATAGGCCGCGACGTTCCCCACATTGTGCAGCATGATCGCGAACAGCCGCTCGCGCCATAACGCCATGCCGGTGCCCGGCGTCGGCACGACGGTCGCGCGCGACAGGAAATACGAACTCGTGGCGCGGTCGAATTTCACGCCCGAGGGCCGGCATTTTTCCAGCGCGGCGGGCAGATCCACTTCGTCCTTGAAACCGTAGTTCACCGTCACCTGAAAGCAGCCCTCGCCGAGCGCCTGCAAGACCACGCGGCGGCCCTCGTCGACCCACGGCACGGGTTCGGTCGCGACCGTCAGAAACACCGTATGCTCGTGCAGCACGCGGTTATGCATGAGGTTGTTGATCAGCGAATGCGGCACGCCTTCGGGATCGTTCGACATGAAGATGGCGGTGCCTTCCACGCGCGCGGGCGAATGCGCGATCAGATTCGCGAGAAACGGCTTGAGCGGCGCCGCGCCCGCGCGCGCGCGCGCTTCCTGAATCATCATCTGCGCGCCGCGTCCCCAGGTCGCCATGATCGTGAACATCACGAGGCCGATCACGACCGGAAACCAGCCGCCCTCCCTGATCTTCAGGCAATTCGCGGAGAAGAACATCGCGTCGATGATGAAGAAGAACGAAGTCGCGAACAGGCATAGCGCCCAGTTGTAGCCCCAGGCGTAGCGGATCACGAAAAAGGTCAGCACGGTCGTGATGAGCATCGTGCCCGTCACGGCGATGCCGTATGCGGAACCGAGCGCGGTCGACGAGCCGAAGCCGAGCACGGCGGCCACGACCGCGAGCAGCAGCGTCCAGTTGATGCCCGGCACATAGATCTGACCGATCTCTCTCGCCGACGTGTACACCACGCTCATGCGCGGCAGAAAGCCGAGCTGCATCGCCTGCTTGGTCATCGAGTAAGTGCCGGAGATCACGGCCTGCGACGCGATCACGGTCGCGATGGTGGACAGCACGACCATCGGATAAAGCATCCACGACGGAAAGAGCCGATAGAACGGATTTTGCAGTGCGCTCGGATCGGCGATCAGTAGCGCGCCCTGCCCGAGATAGTTCAGCGCGAGCGCGGGAAAGACGACGGCGAACCAGGTCAGGCGAATCGGCCGCGAGCCGAAGTGGCCCATGTCGGCATAGAGCGCTTCCGCGCCCGTGAGCGAGAGCACGACCGCGCCGAGCGCGACGAAGGCGAGCCAGCGATGATGCAGGCCGAACGCGAGGCCTTCGAGCGGATTCAGCGCGGTGAGGATATGCGGCGCATCCTTGATGTTCACGATGCCTGATACCGCCAGCACGATGAACCACAGCACCATGACCGGCCCGAACACCGCGCCGATGCCCGAGGTGCCGTGCTTCTGCATCACGAAGAGCGCGATGAGCGCGACGAGCGTCAGGGGCACGACATACGGCTGCAGCATCGGCGCGGCCACTTCGAGGCCCTCCACCGCGCTCAGCACGGAAATGGCGGGCGTGATGACGCCATCGCCGTAAAAGAGCGCCGCGCCCATCACGCCGATGAGCAACAGCACGTGCTTCAGCCGCTTCTTCGATTCCACCGACGACGCCGCCAGCGCGAGCAGCGCCATGATGCCGCCTTCGCCATGATTGTTGGCGCGCAGGATCAGCGTGACGTACTTGAGCGAAACGATGACCGTGAGCGACCAGAAGATCAGCGAGACGATGCCGATGACGTTCGCGGGCTGCAACGGCAGGCCGCCCGCGGGATCGAACACGGTTTTGAGCGTATAGAGCGGGCTCGTGCCGATATCGCCATAGACGACGCCCAATGCCGCGAGCGAAAGCCCCAGCAATGCCGGATGGCCGTGCGGCTCGGGCGCGTGCTTGTCGTCGGCCGGCACGCCGGGTGCAGTCGATCCCATGATTCCTCCCTGCATTGTTCAGGCCGCCGAGATTCGCGAGCCACCTATTTGTCAGAGGATGAGCGTCTGCGTTGCTGTGTCGATAAGAGTATAGAAACGGATGCGCGTTCGAGAAGCTTTACGCGTACTTGATTTGCGCGACGGCGCGCAAATCGTCGGCGGTGGCGGTGCCGTAGCCGAAAAACTCGAGATACGCCGGGATCATTTCGAAAAGCATGTCCGTGCCGACCTGCACGGCGCAGCCCTTTTCCTTTGCCGCGCGCAAAAGCGGCGTGTACTCCGACTTCATCACGACTTCACCGACGAACGTGCCCGGCGCGATTCGATCGATATCGAACGGCAGCGGGTCGCTGTCTTTCATGCCGAGGGGCGTCGCGTTCACGATCACGTCGAAGCCGTCGGGGTCTTTCGTGTCGGTCCTCACGACGAGTGCGGGATAATGCTCGCGCAAGCGCGACGCGAGGCCATCGACGGAAGCCGTATTGGTGTCGAAGACCGCGAGTTCGGCGACGCCCGCGGCCGCGAGCGATGCGGCGATCGGCGAGCCGACGCCGCCGCTGCCGAGCACGAGCACGCGCGTGCCCGCGAGCTTGCGGCCTTTGCGTTCGACGCCGCGCACGAAGCCCGCGCCATCGAACTGGTCGCCGACGAGCGTGCCGTCCGGGCGCTTCAGGATCGCATTGCAGGCCCCGGCGATGCGCGCGGTCGGGCTCACTTCGTCCATCAGGCCGACGGTCGTGATCTTGTGCGGCATGGTGACGAGCGCGCCGCGGATGTTGGTCAGCTTGAACAGATGCGGCAGGAACGCGACGTAATCCTCGGGTTTGACGCCCATCGGCACGACGACGGCGTCGATGCCCTGCTTGTCGAACCATGGGTTATAGATCATCGGCGCCTTGAACGCTTCGGTCGGGTAGCCGAGATGAGCAATCAGAGTGGTCTTGCCGCTGATCATGGCAGCTCCTTGTGAGGATGTCGGACAGGCGTCTTCGCGCCTTCACCATGATAGAGCGTATTGTTTCGTTCCTTTTGCGCAGTGCGGCAATCAGTGACTCGCGCCGAGATACGCCGCCTTGACGGAGGGATCGTTGCGCAGTTGCTCGGCGGGGCCGTGCGTGGCGACGCGGCCGTTTTCCAGCACGTAGCCGTAATCCGCGACATTCAGCGCGGCGGCGGCGAACTGCTCGACCAGCAGCATCGTGACGCCGTCGGCTTTCAGGCGCTCGATGATGCGGAACACTTCATCGACGAGAATGGGCGCGAGGCCCATCGACGGTTCGTCGAGCAGGACGAGATCGGGATTGAGCATGATCGCGCGCGCCATGGCGAGCATTTGCTGTTCGCCGCCGGAGAGCGTGCCCGCGAGTTGATTGCGGCGTTCTTTCAGGCGCGGGAATAGCTCGATCGCGCGTTCGAGATCGCCGTTGATGTCGCCTTTCGGTCTTGACCAGGTGAGGCGTGGGAAGGCGCCTAGCAGCAGGTTATCGGTGACGGACATCGTGGCGAAGACGCGTCTGCCTTCGGGGGAATGGGCGAGGCCCAGGCGCGCGATCTTGTGCGAGTCTAGCGAGTCGATGCGCTTTGTTTCATTGCCGAGGCCCATGGTGATCTCGCCTTCTGTTGGCTTGATCATGCCGGAGATGGCGCGCATGGTCGTGGTTTTGCCTGCGCCGTTGGAACCGATCAGGGTCACGACTTTTGCCTTCGGCACGGTTAGCGAAATTCCGTGGAGGACTTTGACTTTGCCGTAGCCGGCGTGGAGGTTTTTTATCGTCAGCATGTTTGTTTTTTGATGTCGTGGAAGCCTGAATTCTTGTCGGTCTATTTGCACTGCCCCTCCCCGGGGCGGGGGTAACTTTCTTTGCTGCTGCAAAGAAAGTCACCAAAGAAAGCAGCTTTCTCACCGCCCGCGGTCACACGCACGTTGGCCACTCTTCTCCTCCGGGAACGGCCCTCGCCTAAAGAGTGCCCTCACAAGACCCATCGGGCTTGGATCGCGCACGGTCCGTCGCTTCGCGCCGCTTAGCGAACTGGTGCAGCCATTTCAAGCTCCGGCCCGCTTCGCGGCCGATGGGTTTCCCTTGCATACCCGGCGGCAGCGCGTAGCGCTGTGCCGAAGCTATTTCGTGCTGAACCAGCGCGCTTCGCGCACTGGCTTGTCAGACCGTGC
>NZ_FCNY02000016.1 GCF_001544575.2 Caballeronia cordobensis | reverse complement strand
ATCAAGGCGCCGGAATGCTTCTATATCGAGAAGAAGCTGCGCGAGCGCATGAAGATTCCCGTTTTCCATGACGATCAGCATGGCACGGCGATCATCGCGTCGGCGGCGATTCTCAACGGGCTGAAAGTCGTCGGCAAGAAGCTGGACGAAATCAAGCTCGTATGCTCCGGCGCGGGCGCGGCGGCCATCGCGTGTCTGGATCTGCTGGTTCACCTCGGTCTGAAGAAGTCGAACACGCTCGTGATCGATTCGAAGGGCGTGATCTACGAAGGACGCGGCAATCTGGATGCATCGAAGGAGCGCTATCAGGCGAGCACCGACGCGCGCACGCTCGGCGATGCGATGCACGGCTGCGACGTGTTCCTCGGCTGTTCGAGCGCGGGCGTGCTGAAGGCCGAGATGGTCACGACGATGGCCGACAAGCCGCTGATTCTCGCGCTCGCGAATCCGGAGCCGGAAATCCGCCCGGAAGAGGCGAAGCGCGTGCGTCCGGACGCGATCATCGCCACGGGCCGGTCGGACTATCCGAACCAGGTCAACAACGTGCTGTGCTTCCCGTTCATCTTCCGTGGCGCGCTGGATGTCGGCGCGACCACGATCACCGAAGAGATGAAGCTTGCGTGCGTGCGCGCGATCGCGGAACTTGCGGAAGAAACCGATCAGGGCGATGAAGTCGCGAAGGCCTACGAAGGTCATTCGCTGGAATTCGGTCCGGAGTATCTGATTCCGAAGCCGTTCGATCCGCGTCTGATCATCAAGATCGCGCCGGCCGTCGCGCAAGCCGCGATGGATTCGGGCGTGGCGACGCGTCCGATCAAGGACATGGACGCGTATCGCGAGACGCTTGGCGCGACGGTGTATCGCACGGGCATGGTAATGCGTCCGGTGTTCGCGGCGGCTCGCCAGGCACAAGCGCGCATTGTGTTTGCTGAAGGCGAAGACGAACGGGTCCTACGCGCAGCACAATTTGTGCTCACCGAGCGCCTGGCCAGGCCAATCATCGTCGGGCGTCCGGCCATTGTCGCGATGCGACTCGCACGAATCGGCTCGAAATTGGAAGCGGGGAAAGACTTCGAGATCGTCGATCCCGAGAATGACAAGCGCTACCCTCAGTACTGGCAGGAATATCATCGCCTCGGGGCGCGTGACGGTGTGACGCCGGACAGCGCCAAGGCCGCGATGCGTAAGTTCAATACGCTTATCGGCGCGATGCTCGTTCGATTCGGTGACGCGGACGGCATGATCTGCGGTCTTGAAGACGAGTACCACAGCCATCTTCGATTCATCGACCTTATCCTGGGTCGCGCCGAGCGCGCAGGCAACTATGCTGCAATGAACCTGCTCATGCTGCCAGGTCGCAATCTGTTCATCACGGACACCTACGTCAACGAGACCCCCACCGCAGAAGAGCTTGCCGAGACCACGCTGCTGGCGGCCCGCGAGATTCAGCGCTTCGGCATCCAGCCGAAGGTGGCTTTGTTATCCCACTCCAATTTCGGAAGCGTGCGCAGCCGGTCCGCTGAGCGCATGGCGGCTGCGTGCGAGTTGCTCGCGCAAAAAGCGCCGGAGCTTGAGGTAGACGGCGAGATGCAAGGCGACGCGGCGCTTTCGGAAACGATCCGGAAAGCATCGTTTCCCGAGGCAAAGTTCAGCGGCGAAGCAAACCTGCTTGTGATGCCCAACGTTGAAGCGGCGAACATCGCCTACAACTTGCTGAAGGTTGTCAGTGGGGACGGTGTGACAGTCGGTCCTTTCCTGCTCGGCGCGAGCCATCCCGTGCATATTCTCACGCCGGCCGCCACCGTCAGGCGCGTCATTAACATGACCGCCGTCGCATCTGCGAACGCTTCTCGAAAGAGTGCGCGCTAGTCAACGTCCGGACCCGGGTTGATCCGGTTTTGCATCCATCTGGGCGAGCACTTCACGGAGAAAGCTTTCCACTTCTGCGAGAGTTGTCGCAAGCGGAGCATCTTCAATTCCATATTCATGGACGTCGCGCGGACCAAACAGGATCAACGGCTTTCTCCAGCGCAGCGCGATTTCGATTTCCTGCGCGGTGCCCGGCCCTCCCGGTAGTGCCACGATCGCATCGCCGCTCAAGACGTTGACGTGATTCCTGTTGATCGCGCCCTCGTCCTGTCCGGGCTCGCGACGCGGCAACGGTGTCACGATCGCTATGTCGATATACGGATTCGGATACCCGTCCAGCGGAACGAAGCCCGCCATCGGATCGGGTCGTGTGGGCACGATACCGATAGAACGTCCTGCCCTGCCCTCGACGCTGGTGAATGCACGCGAGACTTCCGACATGACGCCCTGACCTCCTCCGGTCAAAAGGTTATGACCGGATTCGGCGATCCATTTGCCAAGCGGAACGGACAGCTCCGACCAAGGTAGTTTTCCTGAACCCATCACCGCAATCGTTTTTAATTTCATGCCTTTCCTACCGCGTGATAACACCGGTCGAAATAGATCAGACCACGAGACTGATCCTCTCGATAGCGCATTTCGAGCACCTCCGCCAGAATAACGCTGTGGGTTCCATACGCGATTGCATTGACGATCTTGCAGTCCATCGATGCGAGAGCATGATCGAGTACCGGTGAGCCGGTTATCAGGGTTCCCCATTGCGCGCAGTCGAAGCGTTTATCGAAAGAGATCTTTTCGCTGAAGCGGCGGGACAACGCCTCCTGCTCGTCCGAGAGCGTATTCACACATAGTACCCCGTTGGCAATGATCGGTCCGTGAGACGAGGCGGAGCGGTTCACGCACACGAGCAGCATCGGCGGCGAGTCGGTCACGCTGGATACAGCCGAAGCGGTAAAGCCGACCCGGCCGGCAGGTCCCGCGCTCGTGATGATGTGAACCGAAGCGCCTACGCGAGACATCGCGTTACGAAAGGAGGAAGTCGGCGATACCGGCCCGATCGGTTGCAGCATGTCTATTCTCCCTTGCATTAGTCGATGATGGCGGTGACCCGGCACGAGAGACCTGTCGCGCCAAGAAATCCCGTCCAACCCGTCACCACCTCGAATGGGCGCGTTCCTGCATGCTTCACTAGATCGCCAAGACGAGCGAGGTTTTCGATCACGTAGGTCCCGTGCTCCGCGCATACCGCATCGGCCTGATTGTGTTCGGGGCCACGACGCAGACCCGGAAAGTCCAGCCCGATAAAAGCAGGTTTGCGTTTCGCGATCGATCGAATGGATGCCCAGTTCAATTGCGGATGGTCCTTGAAATACGCCGGACTGCCGTAGCGAAAATCGGTGGTTCGCCCGGTGTGCAACATGATGAAATCGCCCTCCGACCAGTCAATGCTATGGAGGATCGATGCATCGATCTCTTCGTGGCTTGCGCCGCTCGCATCGACAACCCAGCCGCGCCGGCGGCAGTACTCCGCCGGAGGCCGGTCGTGTCCGAAATTCACGTCGAGGTGCGTGCCAATATGCCCTTGCGACATGTAGCTGTTCGGGTCCTTGCTGGCTTTGCCAATGACCGGGTCCTGCCCGTCGATTGCAAGGGTGAGATCGATATACATGGACGTCTCCGCCGTGGTTGATGTTGATTTAAATATACGGAGTCGCTAGCCTTTCCGCCGGTGAACAAGGGACATACGCCGTTTAAAAATGGACAGATGACCGATATGAATCACCCAAACCTTCCGCCCGCTGCTTTCCCGGTCGCCTGCGTAGTGCGCCATGGGCAAACGGCGCACGCTGGTGCACACAGCCACGCTTGCGGTCAGCTAATTTATCCGCAGCTCGGTGGCGTATTGCTTGAGACTGTTAACAGCCTGATCCGGCTGGCCCCAGACCGGGCCGCGTGGATTCCTGAGGGCGTCAGCCACGGCATAGCAATTGATCGAAGCTTCCGCTACTACAGCCTTTACATCAGTCGGGACCTTCTGCGGCGGGATGAGACGTGCGTGCTTCCGGTGCGCCCCCTGATGCGCGAACTCATACTCGATGCGAGTCAATGGGCTTCGGAAAGCAGTGATGTTGCAACGGCGAAGGCGCTGGTTCTTGTCGATGAAATCCAACGCGCGCAATCGATTGATTCCGCTATCCGCATTCCCGACGATCCGCGCATCGAGAACATTTGCAGGACCTTGGAGCAGAACCCCGGAAGCGCAAAGACGATCGACGACTGGGCCGATGAAGCGGGCGTCAGCAGCAAGACGCTGCAGCGCTATTTTGTCAGTGCTACGGGTATGTCGTTCCAGCAATGGAGAAATCGGGTTCGAATGGCCAAGGCAGTTGAACTGCACGCCGCTGGCCTTCGAATCATCGATGTGGCCATGACTGTGGGCTATTCAACTGAGGGCGCTTACGCCCAGGCCTTCCGCAAATTCTACGGATATCCACCCAGCAGACTGCGATTGGACGGCGCGTCCATAACTCGACCCAGACCTCAACCGTGAGCAGCGACCTCTTTCCTTGATCGTGCTTCAGCCACCTTCAACTCGCCAATGAAGGTGTTGACCGACGGGTTACGCGTGTCCCCGCGCCAGCACACGACCATGTCGATTGCCGTGTCCCTGTCGGTGAGCGGACGGATGCATAAGCCGCTGCGCTGAATATTGCGAATGCACTCGGGATAAACGCTCACGCCGGTATTCGCGGCCACGAGGCCGATGATCCCGTCACTTGTCGACGCCTCTTGCGCGATCGTCGGCGCAAATCCGGCGCGATGACAGATCGAAAAGAAGTGATGCCGGAAGGCTTCCCATGAATGCGGCGTGCCGAGCACGAAACGCTCATCCGCAAGATCGGTAAGCTTCAGCGTCTTCTTCTGCGTGAGCGGATGCGCGGTGGGTAATAGCGCGACCATCTGCTCGCGACCGAACACGCGCGTCTGCACGCCCGGCGCGGCAAATGGTCCGATCATGAAGCCGACATCGATGGTCGAATCGAGCATCGCCTGCTTCTGCACCGTGCTCGGCATATGCACAAGATCGATATTGATCGACGGAAATTTCTTGCCAAACGCCTCGATGAGCGCCGGAAGTGCTCCGTTGATCGCGAAGTCCATATAGGCGATGCGCAGATGTCCGACATTGCCGGCCTCGGCCCGGCGGGCAAGCGAAACCGCCTGATCGATGTGCGCCAGTGCGAGCTGACAATGCTCGGCGAAGACGCGCCCGGCATCGGTCAACTCGACACGCCGCGTGGTGCGTGCAAGCAGCGCTGCGCCCACCGATTCTTCGAGCGCCTTGATAATGCGGCTCAACGCGGGCTGCGTCATGTGCATCCGGTCGGCGGCGACATTGAACTGGAGCGCATCCGCGACCGCGAGAAAGGCTCGGATGTGATGAATGTCGATGCGCATATTCCGTCGTGCCTTCGTTGAGCGTCGGGCGGACCGGGTGCGGGCCCCACGGATTCCGGTGAATGCTCTATCTTATCGGTTGCCGGGACGAACGCAGCGTAATCAATGCCCCCGTCACGAGCAAGGCGGATACCACGTACAGGCCACTGTTCAGGCTTCCCGTCATCGACTTGACGAATCCCAGCATGCTCGGGCTCACGAATCCGCCGAGCAGGCCCAAACTGTTGATGAAAGCAATCGTGCCCGCCGCCGCGCGCGTGCCGCCCAGGAAGTCGGTCGTGATCGCCCAGAATAGCGGCTGCAGCGTGAAGATTGCAGCCGTGGCGATGCTGATGCACACGAGCGCGAGCCTGAGGTCCGAGCCCGCCGCGGAGATGGCGGAAAGCGCCGCGGCACCGATCAGCGCGCAACTCGCTGTATGCCAGCGTCGCTCGCGCGAGCGATCCGAATGGCGGCTGACGAGTACCATCGTGACCACGGCGACGCCGTAGGGAATCGCGGACAGCATGCCGATCGAATAAGCGTCGGTGACGCCCGCGCCCCGGATCAGTGCAGGCAGCCAGAAACTGATGGCATAGACCCCGCAGATGAACGTGAACCAGATAAGCGCCAGCGCATAGGTGCGGCCGCTCTTTAACGCGCCACCAAAGCCGTGCCGCTCGAACATCGACGACGGATCGCGCTCCCTCTCGAGCTGATGCAGTACGACTGCCTTTTCGTCATCGCTCAGCCAGCGCGCCTCACGCGGATTGTTGTCGAGATAGAAGTACGCGACGACGCCGAGCAGGCACGACGGGAGCCCTTCCACCAGGAACAGCCACTGCCAGCCCTGAAGCCCATGCAGACCGTCGAGACGATTCAGCGCCCATCCCGACACGGGGCCGCCCAATACGCCCGCCATCGCCACTGCGGTCAGAAAGAGCGCCATCACGCGTCCACGACGCTCGGCCGGATACCAGCAAGTGAGGTAAAAGATCATGCCCGGAAAGAAGCCGGCCTCGAAGACACCAAGCATGAAACGCATGATGTAGAACGCGGCCGGCGAGTTCACGAACATCATGCCCGCCGACGTGAGGCCCCAGAGCAGCATGATCCGGATCAGCGTCTTGCGCGCGCCGATGCGCTCTAAGATCAAATTGCTCGGCACCTCGAAGAGGAAATAGCCTGCGAAGAAGATGCCCGCGCCGAGCCCGTACACCGCATCGCTAAAGCCAAGATCGTTGCGCATCTGAATCTGCGCGAAGCCGATGTTGATTCGGTCCAGGTAGGCTGCCACGTAACACACGAAGAGAAACGGAATCAGCCGCCACGTGATGCGACGATAGATAGCGCTCACTCTCGCGGACGGCGCGGCTTCATTCGTCAGCGCCGCGCCCGGTACTGTAGTCGGGTTCATCTCTTTCTCCAAACATGCGTGGCTTGAAGTCTCGAACCGATCACCGCGCGGGTGTCGGAGGGCACGCTATCTCTCGGTGACGACATCCGCATGAGACGCTGGATCGGCCTGCGGATATCGTCCCGTTCCAACCGCAAGTGCGGCATCGTGGGCCGCGAGCGGCCCGCGGCACTCAGCCCTTCACGGATTGCAGATAGTCCACGCAGCGATCGACCGGTTCGACATCCGCGAACTTGGCATCGATATCGAAGAGGTTCCATTCGACCGCGCCCGGCACGCGGTCGCCGATGCACTCACGCACCGCGATCGTACGGAAGCCTTCAGCCAGACCGTCACACAGCGTCGTGCGCACGCACGCCGAGGCCGTCACGCCGGTCACGAGAATCGTGTCGACGCCTGCCGCGCGCAGAAAGCCCGCGAGGTACGTGCCATGAAACGAGCTCGCGCGCTTCTTGATCAGCACCTGCTCGCCTTCGATCGGCGCGATACGCGAGTCGATCGCCCAGAGGTTCTCATCCGATTGCGCGACCACATCGACAGGAATCTTGTTGTGCCACAGACCCATGTCGGTATGCGGGTTCTTGCGGTCGGTGACCTGATAGCACGTAGTCACGTGAATGACCGGATGACCGTTCGCGCGGCATGCGGCAAGCAGGCGCTGCACGCCGGGGATGATCTGATCGTCGATGTGCTCGCACGTGAACGGATTGCCCGGTCGCGTCCAGGCATTCGCGAGATCGACGTTGATCAGCGCGGGCTTCTTGCCAAAGCCCACGCGCCGCTGAAAACCGCGCTCTTGATAGAGCTTCGTTGATTCTGCGAAGGCTTGCGCCAACATTTCGTTCAGTCCTGCATTCATCTCTTCAATCTCCGAAAGTTTCTCTGGAACGCCTGGTGCCTTTGTGTGTCGGCAGGGAAACTATAGGTTCGTCATTATTGCTCGTCCAATTCCGTTTTGGCCATGTTTAATAGCGATTTTGGTACGAATAACACGGGCGTCCGCACAAGCGCGAAAAGCCCGGGACAGGCCCGGGCCGGGACGGCGTCAATCATCGCGACTTAGAATCGGCTGCGAATGCCCACGCCGTAAGTCATGCCCGACGACAGCGTGCTGGCGCGATCCGCAAGCACGGCGGCGTACAGGTCCGTTCGTCTCGACACGTTGTAGTCGAAGCCGACGGCGAGCGTGCTGCGGCTCGCCTGCGAAGCGCCCGAGGACTTCGAATGCATGTAGGAGGCGAGCGCCTTGCCGTCACCGATCGGCACGACGAAGCCCAGTTGCACCCCGTTGACCGTCGTGTCCGCGCCGCTGATGTCGTTGGACAGGCGCTGATACTGGGCGTTGAACTGCACCGCGCTCAGGTTGCACAGCGCGGCGACCATCACGGCGGTCTGTCGCGAATAGCCTGGCGCGATCGCATTGAGGTCACCGGGCGTCGTGTCGAAAGGCTGGCTCTGAAACGCGACGCTCAGGGAAAAGATGCCCCCTGCATACGCGGCCGATCCACCCCATTTGTGCGCGTTGCCCGGTTGATTGCCGAGCGCGTAGATCGCGTCCGCGCTAAAGCCCGAAAGGACCGGCGTGCGATATAGCGCCGCATTGTTCCAGGCATATCCGCCGATGAGTCCCTGTCCGTTCACGCCCAGATACGTTTGCAGTACCGTCGGCGAGAACGTGTAAGAGTCGATGAACGGGTTGAACAGCACCGCCGTCACGAAATAGGGCGAGACGATGCGTCCGAGATGGATCGATCCGTACGGGCCGCCGATCGAAACCTCCGCGCTGCGTCCGAAGAAGGGTTCGCCATCGAAGCTGCCCGCGCGTCCGTTCTGAGGCAGGAAAAAGCTTTCCAGCGTGAAGCTCGCGCGCCATCCGCCGCCCAGATCGTCCCTGCCGCGCATGCCCCAGTACGACGTCGACATGCCGCCGCCACCAACTGTCCACGCCTGCCCCCCGCCCAGCGGTTTGGATGAACCGATCCACGCATCGACCGCGCCGTAGAGTTGGACCGACGATTGCGCGTAGGCTGCGGACCCCTGCCATGCCACGACGAGCGCGGCGGCCATTCTTGTCATTGTCTTTACGCGCGTCATGTGCCGGACACCTCGCCACTTTTGCGCGCAAATACCATCAGCAGCGCGGATGCGAAGCATGGCAGCACGCCGAACCAGAATGCGCCCTCCTTCCACGTGCCGCCGTTCGAGAGCAATGCGGTGACGCCGGCGCTGGCGATCACCGCGCCGATCGGTCCCATTGCGGTGACGATCGCGCCGCCCGTCGCGCGAATAGAGGTGGGATAGCTCTCGCCGATGAAGAACAGCGCCGCGGCATAGGGGCCGATCAGGAAGAAGAGTCCCAGACTGTAAAGTGCGACAACGACGGAGAAGTCGCTCGGCGCATAGAGCATCGCAAGAAACGAGAGCGCACCGAGCATCCATCCCGCCACGATAGTATTGCGCCGACCCAGCCGGTCGCCGATGAAGCCATGCGCAACATAGCCCAGATAGCCCACTACGTTCGACAGCACGAGCACGACAAGCGAGCTCTGAAACGACAACGCATGAACCTTGGTGATGACCGTCGTGCCGAGCACGCTGAAGACCTGAATCGTCGACCAGTTCAGCATGAAGCTCAAGCCGAGAACCAGCGTCGAGCGCAGCGCCCGCCCGCGAAACGCCGCACCGATTCCTCCACTGTGTGTCCCATAGTCGAGCCCATGCGCTTGCGCCAGTTCCCGCGCTTGCGCCGTGTCTCCGGCCCGCATCGTCTCGACGATGCGCCGGTGCAGCAGGAACTGCGGGCTCTCCCTGAGCCGCCGCGTCATGAACAAGATCGCGACAGCCGGAAACGCCGCGAAAATGAAGCACCCCTGCCAACCGACGAAGGGCAACAGAACCGCGGTGAGCCCGGCCGCGACCAGCGCGCCGATCGGCCAGCCGCCTTGCACGAGGCTGAAGAAAAAGCCCTTGCGGCGGGCCATGCGCGGATCGTCGAGCGCCGCGTACATCTCGTTCAGATAGGTCGCATTGACGGTCTGCTCGGCGTAGCCCAGTCCTGCGAGGGAACGCACGAGCACCAGCACGGCCTGCCCCGCGTTACCCGCCGCCGCCGTGAGTCCGGAGCAGAGCGCGGCGCCCGCAACCGTCGTGATCATTCCGGTGCGCCGCCCGAAGCGGTCGACGATCGGGCCAACGAGAAACGCCACGACCGCCGAACCGATTGCCACCAGCGTCGCGATCTGCGCCTGTTGTGCCTCGTTCCATTGATAGTGAAGACCGATCTCGGGCAGCAACGTGCCGAACAGAATGAAGTCATACACGGCGAATATCCAGGCGAAAAAGGCCGTCCAGCTTGCTCGGCTCACGTCGCGGGCATCGACGGGTGGCGGCGCCCAGAATTTCTGCGATACGGCGTCTTCTCGTTTCATCATGGCTCTCCTTGCGCTCGCGCGAGTGACCACATCAACGATGATTAGTTGATATGTATAACTAATTAATGAAGTGAAAAATTGAAGAGGAAAGGCAGTTGCGGGCCGGAGAACCCGACCCGCGATTTGATGCGTTAGTTACGGACCTTTGCGCGCAGCGCCTCGGTCGCCGGCAGATCGAGTGTCAGGTCGGACTTGATCACGACGCCGTAGGCCTCGCGTGCGTGGGCGATCGTGCAGAAATCGTCGAGCACGTCGTCGAGCACCTGCTGCGCGGGCCGCTGCAGCGGATCGCCGTAGCCTCCACCGCACGGCGCGTAATACGCCATCGCTTCGCCCGCTTCGAGCGCGACATTGGAGAACTTGGCGGGCATGGGCTTCACACTGCCGTCGCGTGCGACGATCTCCACCTTGCCCACCTGCCCCTCGCGGCCACCGAATGCGCCCCAGGGGACGTCCTCATGACGTTCCGATTCGTGCGTCACGGTGCCGCCTTCAAGCAAGCGCTGCGTCTTCACGACACCGATGCCGCCGCGATGCCTGCCCGCGCCCGGCAGCACATCGTCGCGCAGCTCGTAGCGGTCGCACACCATCGGCAGATGCATGCCGAGGTCCTCGATCGGATTGTTGCGCGTGTTGGCCATCAGGTTGTCGATCGAATCGGGACCGTCCGATGCGGGCCGTCCGCCGTACGCGCCCTCGTTCACTTCGAGAAACACCCAGTAATCGCCCGCCGGACGAAGGCCCGAGTACGCGGCAAACGACAGCGTCGCCGAATTGCCCGCCGTCGTGCGTTCGGGCAGCACCGGGGACAGCGCCTTGATGATCAGATCGATCATGCGGTTGCACTGCGTGAAGCGCGCTTCGGCCGCGGCCGGGAAAATCGGATTGAAGATCGAGCCTTCGGGCGCGGTCACGCTGATCGGCCGGAACGATCCTTCGTTCGGCGGCAGCTTCACGTCCATCAACGCCGTGTCGGTCAGGAGTGCGCGAAACGCGCAGTAGCAGGCCGGTTTCGTGGACCCCTCGAACGGCACGTTGAAGCCCGTCGGCACCTGATCGGCGGAGCCAGTCAAGTCGACTTCGACGCTGTCGCCACGCACCTTCACGCACACCTTGATCGGCAGACGCTTGCCGCGATTCAGCCCGTCGTCGTCGAGAAAGCCTTCGGCGGAATAATCGCCATCGGGAATCTCGGCGATACGATTGCGCATCATCGTTTCGGTGTATTCCATCAGCTGATCGGCGGCGCCGAACACCGTTTCGCGCCCGTATTCGTCGAGCAATTCCTGCATGCGCCGTGCGCCGAGTTGCGCCGACGCGATCTGCGCGTCGATGTCGTCCTTCGTCTGGCGCGCCGTGCGGCTGTTGTAGCCGATGAACTGCCACAGCCCGTCGTTGCGCTTGCCGCCCTCGTAGAGCTTGACGCCCGCGAAGAGCATGCCTTCGGCGAACACATCGGGAATGTCGATGATGAGGCCCGGCGTCGCCGCGCCGATATCGACGTGATGCGCCGTGTTTGCCGCAAACGCCACCAGTTCGCCGCGCCAGAACACCGGCACGACGATGCACAGATCCGGGCTATGACTCGACCCGTAGTACGGGTGATTGTGGATGACCACATCGCCTTCTTCCCACTTGCCGCCCTGCAGGCAGCGGGAAATACCGCGCAAGTACGCGGGAATCGAGCCGATATGCAGCGGCGAGCCTTCCGATTCGGTCAGCGTGTTGTACTTCAGATCGAAGAGCCCGGCTCCGATGTCCTGCGATTCGCGGATGATCGACGAAAACGACATGCGGTACAGCACGTGTCCCATCTCTTCCGCGATCGTATGCAGCGCCCCGCTGATGACCTGCAGGGTAATGGGATCGACGCGTCCGTTTTCCATGGTTGCTCTCCTCTTACGCCGCCAGACGGTTGATATGGATATTGCCGTTCGTCACGACGCGCGCCCGATAACCCGGCGGCACGAGCGTCGTCGAATCGCGCTGCACGACGATGGCGGGCCCGTCGAGCGTATTGCCGGCAAGCAGGCGGCTGCGGTCGTAACGCGGCGTGTCGTAGGTCTCGCCGTCGTCGAAGGTCGTGCGGCGCACGAACATGATCGCGCGATCGTCGGGCCTGACCGATCCCGTCGATAAGGGCGGCCACTGCAAGGCCGGCGTCTTCGCCACGCCGATGACGCGCAGGGTGACGATTTCCACATCAACGTCGTCGAAAGCCCAGCCGTAGTCGCGCTTGTGCTGTCCGTGGAAGTTCTCCTTGATCTGCACGACGTTCGCGAGGCTCACGGCACCGTCGGGGATATCGGCACGCAACTCGAAGCCCTGACCGTGATAGCGGCATTCCGCCACGCGCACATAGTGCTGGCGGTACGCCGGCACGCCGTCCGCTTCGAGGCGTGCACGGCATTGCGCGGTCAGCTCTTCGATAACACCGTTGATCTTGTCGATGTCCTGCTCGCTCACCTTGTCGAGCACGGTCATCACGGAGCGCGTGAACTCGTACTGCATGTCGGTCACGAGCAGGCCGATGGCGGCCGTGATGCCCGGCGCGGGCGGCACGATCACCTCGCGCGCGCTGACGGCTTCCGCCAGCGCGACGCCGTTCAGCGGACCCGCGCCGCCGAAGGGCAGCAACGCGAAACGCCGCGGATCGAAGCCCTTCGCGACGGAATTCGCGCGTATGGCGAGCGACATGTTGGAGTTGAGAATACGGATGATGCCGAGCGCCGCCTCTTTCACACTCATGCCGAGCGGTCGCGCGATCTTCTCCTCGATCGCACGATGCGAGAGCGCTGGATCGATCTCCACACCGCCTCCGAGAAACTGGTCGGGATCGAGCCGGCCCAGCACCACCTGCGCGTCGGTCACGGTCGGTTCCGTGCCGCCGCGGCCGTAGCACGCGGGGCCCGGATCGGCGCCCGCCGAGCGCGGTCCGACACGGAACGCGCCACCCTCGTCTATGTACGCGATCGAGCCGCCGCCCGCCCCCATCGTCGCCATGTCGATCATCGGCGCGAGCACCGGATACGCACCCACGTAGGTGTCGCGCGGATTCATGATCTTGACCTGGCCGTCGGGGATCGTGCTGAAGTCCGCCGACGTGCCCCCGATATCGACCGTGATCACGTCGCGTGCATCGGACATCGCGCCCGCCCAGCGCCCGCCCATCACGCCGCCCGCAAGACCCGACATGAGGATCGACACGGGACGCTGCGCACACATCTCGACCGTCGACACGCCGCCGTTCGACTGCATGATGCGCAGATGCGCCTGTATGCCCGCGTCGCGCAGCTTGCTTTCCAGGTTATTCAGATACAGCGCGGTCTTCGGTCCGACGAAGGCGTTCATCGCGGTCGTCGAAAAGCGCTCGTACTCGCGGATCACATTCACGACTTCGGACGAACACGACACGTAGGCATCCGGCAGCACCGACTGGATGAGTGCCTTGGCGCGGCGCTCGTGCGTATCGTTGAGAAACGAGTACAGGAAGCAGACGATCACCGAGTTGATGCCGCGCGCCTTGAACACGTGCGCCGCTTCGAGCACTTCATCCTCGTTCAGCCCGGCCGCGATCTCGCCGTTTGGCGGCATGACGCGCTCGGTGATCGCGATGCGATTGCGGCGCTTCACGAGCGGATGCGATTGCCACGGCACATCGAACTGGAGCGAGAAATTATGCGGCCGCTTATGGCGGCCGATATGCAGAATGTCGCGGAAACCTCGCGTCGTGAGCATGCCGACTTCGGCGCCGTTGTGCTCGATCGTGATATTCGTGGCGACGGTCGTGCCGTGCACGATCATCGAGACATCGGCAGGTTTCACCCCCGCGAGCTCGCAGATCTCCAATACGCCGCGCAGCACGCCCACCGACTGGTCGTGCGGCGTGCTCGAGACCTTATGAACGAAAACGCTCGCTCGTTCATTCTTGTCCGTTTTTTCGAGGACCAGGTCGGTGAACGTGCCGCCGACATCGACTCCTATTCTTGCCATGGCCATTTCCTCATTGAACCCTGATGAAGCGCTCCTGCTTCGATCTAGCCCGATCGAAGCGATAGCGCACGATTGTGCCGCCGCGCAGCGAAAGCGTGAAACCAACGATAGAAATTTGGCCGCCCAATATTCACATGTCTATTGATATTTCAGCCCGGATTGATAGCACTTGGGATATGAATTAAGCCGCAGTTGACGGACGAACGCGTTGATCCAAAGCCCGCAATCAAACGCGAATCAGCGCCCGCGCAAGCAAGCCGCCGCTTCCCCCATCCCATGTCGCAAGTCGGTGCGCTCATGCACGAAGACGAGGCCGTCACGACATCCGTGGTGCACCACACATCTCGATAGGGCGGCTTGTGCGACGCATGACTACCGGTTCATCGGGAATGCCGGCGCCATCGATCGTTGGCATACCACTTGCATATTCCGAAGTCGTTTCGTCAGTACTCGAACGAATCGTCCGTTCGACGATCGCCAACCAGCGACCGCGCATGCAACCAACGCCGTGCGCGCCATCGCAAACATCAAAGGGACCTCTCATGTCAGCCTGTCTCACCCGTCGCGATGCTGGTCAGTCGAAACAGCGCACCGCCGTCACGCTTCTTCGCTCGTGCGCGCTCATGCTCGTCGCGACGTTCGGTCTGAGCCAGGCGGCTCATGCAGCGGGCGCGGAGGACATCAAGGCGCGAGGCTATCTGAGCGTCGCGACCGAGGACGATTACAACCCGTTCGAATTCGTCGAAAACGGCAAGAACACGGGCTACGACAACGACCTGCTCGCGCTGATGCGCAAGAAGCTCGGCGTCGACGTCAAACAACAGGTGATGCCGTGGTCCGGCATCCTGCCCGGCGTCACGACGGGCAAATACGACATGGCGTTGAGCGCGGTGCTCGTCACCGAAGAGCGCAAGAAGATCTTCGACTTCGCGTCGCCGACCTGCGAGGCCTTCACCGTGTATGCGACCAAGAAGGGTTCGCCGATCAAGACCACGGACGATCTCGTCGGCAAGGTCGTGGGCGCGGAAACGGGCAGCGCGATGCTGACGGACCTCAAGGCCTTCAACGAAGAGCTGAAGAAGAAGCACGGCGGCAACGGTCTCAAGCAGATCGTCGAATATCAGTCGTATCCGGAGGCTTATCAGGATCTCGGGCTCGGTCGCGTCGATGCGGTCGCGAATACGCAGATCAGCCTGAACTCGCTCGTGAAGACGCGCCCGGACGTGTTCGTCGTCGGCCAGGCGATCGGCAAGCCGACCTACATCGCGTGGGCCGTGAAAAAGGGCAATGCCGACGTGCTGAGGATGGTCGATGCCGCACTGCTCGAACTGCGCAAGAGCGGCGAGATGTACCAGCTCCAGCAGAAGTGGCTCGGCGCGAGCTACAAGGACATGCCGCAGTCGGTCAACTGATCTTTACGCCTCTACCATCCCGCATCGATGAACGCCTTCGATTACTGGAGCATCGCGCAGGGCGCGCTGTCGACCGTGCTCCTCTCGGTCGCCAGCATCGTGCTCGGCGTACCGCTGGGACTCGGCCTCGCGTTGATCCGCTGGGCGCGCGTGCCGTACCTCAACCGCATCGTGCTCGCGTACGTGAGCCTGATTCGCTCGTGTCCCGCCGTGACGCTGACGCTGCTGATCTTCTTCGCGCTGCCGCAGTTCGGCATCTCGCTGGACCCGACGCCCGCCGCGATCCTCGCGCTCACCATCAGCACCGCGGCGTTCAACTGCGAAATCTGGCGCGCCGCGCTGATCGACTTTCCGCGCGATCAGTACGATGCCGCCCTCGCCTTCGCGATGCCGCGCAGCCTGCGATTCCGGCGCATCGTGATGCCGCAGATCTGGCGCGCGAGCCTTCCGGGTCTCGTCAACGAGATGACGCTGCAGATCAAGTCGACGCCCGCGGTCGCGGTCATCGGCATCGTCGAAATTACGCGCGCGGCCTTGCGTGTGGGCGCGCGCACCTATGACCCGCTGCCGCCGTTCGTTTTCGCGCTGGTGCTGTACGGACTGATCGTGTTCGTGCTGATCCGGGCGCAGCGCGTGATCGAGCGTCGCCAGCCCGTGGAGGCCCGCGCATGACGGAACATTTTCTGATCGTCTGGCAGCAGCGCGCGGACGTGCTCTCGGGCTTGCTCGACACGCTCGGACTGCTCGCGGTTGCCGCGTTCGCGTCGCTCGTGCTGGGCGCGCTGCTCACACCCGCGCTGATGTCGAAGCGCCCGGCCATCGCGCGGATCGCCGTGCTCTATGTCGATGCGATGCGCTGCGCGCCCTTCCTGCTGTTCGTCTATCTGCTCTATTTCGGGCTGCCGAGCGCCGGCATTCGCCTGTCGAACTGGTGGGCCGGCGCCATCGCGCTGATTCTCTACAACACCGCCTACATGGCCGAGCTGCTGCGCGGCGCGTGGGCCGGCCTGCCCGCGCCGATGATCGAAGCCGCGCGGGCCTACGGCTTTCACGGCTTCGGCCTGGTTCGCCGCATCATCCTGCCGCAGGTCTTCACGGTCGCCTTGCCGATGATCGGCAATCAGCTCGTGCAGATCGTGAAGGACAGCGCGTTCCTCACGGTGATCGCGGTCGGCGAGCTGACGCATCAGATGAACGGCATTCAGGCCACCTATTTCATCCCGTTCGCCGCGTTCATCACGGCCGTGCTGCTGTACTGGGCCATCTGCCTCGTGATCGAAGGCGGCAGCGGATTACTGTCCAGATTCGCCGAGGAACGCAGAGCATGAACATTTCGAACGACGTCCCGCTCACCATCATGCGCGAGACCGACGCGGCCGGCGCATCGTCCGGCCTCGCGAGCGGCGCGGCGAGCCAGGCGGCGCTTACGGTCCTGCAACTCAACGGCATATCGAAGTCGTTCGGCGAGAATCACGTGCTGCGCGATGTCTCGCTCACCGTGCACAAGGGCGAGACCGTGTGCCTGCTGGGACCGTCGGGTTGCGGCAAGTCCACGCTGCTGCGCTGCGTAAACTGGCTGGAGATTCCCGATGCCGGCACCGTCCATGTATCCGGCCGGCGCATGGGCGTGCGCGAAGGCTCGTCGATCAAGATGAACGATGCCGAACTGGCGCGTTCGCGCGCGCGCATCGGCATGGTGTTTCAGCATTTCGCGCTCTGGCCGCATCTGACGGTGCTGCAGAACGTGATGGAAGCGCCGCTGCACGTGCTCGGACGTCCACGCGACGAAGTGCGCGCGCAAGCCGAGCGTCTGCTGGAACGCGTCGGCCTCGCGGCCAAGATGGAGGCGTATCCGTCGCGGCTGTCGGGCGGGCAGAAGCAGCGCGTGGGCATTGCGCGGGCGCTGGCGATGAATCCCGACATCCTGCTCTTCGACGAACCCACCAGCGCGCTCGACCCGATGCTCGTCGGCGAAGTGCTCACAGTGATGCGCTCGCTCGCGCAGGAAGGCGCGACCATGGTCATCGTCACGCACGAGATGGAGTTCGCGCGGCAAGTGGCGAGCCGCGTCGTGTTCATGGACGCGGGACAGGTGATCGAGAGCGCGCCGCCCGAACAGTTCTTCGACTCGCCGCAGACGCCGCGCGCGCGGCAGTTTCTCGCGCGCTTTCACTCGCCGCATCGCGCGGCCGACGCCTGGAACGCGCCTTCGGAACGCGCCTGACGTTCAGGCAGTCGCGGCCCGCATGCGCCGCGACTGCCTGAGCGGATTCATTGCGGCGCACCCATGTCCGCGGCCTGCCTGACTTCACCGTCCTTGTACTTGCCCCAGGTTTGCGCCAGTTCGCTCATCGAACGCGGATCGCAGTCGTATTCCGGCAAGGTGTCGGCATCCCAGTGACCGAAGCGATCGACGCCGCGCACGAGCGTCGCCCGGCGCCGGCCGGTGGCGGATCGCACATGCGCCGGCACATAGAAGAACGCGAAGCCGATGCGCCGATCATCCGAGCGATTCGGCAAGGAACTGTGCGCCGTGCGTTCGTGATGCATCGAAAATTCGCCCGGCTGAAGCGGCATTTCGACCGCCAGATTTTCGTCGATGCCGACGAGCGTCTGCCCCTTGGCGAGCATGTTGTCCTTCGCGTAGGTCTCGACGTGCTTGAGGTCCGGCCCGCTGTGCGAGCCGGGCAGCACGCGCAGCACGCCGTTCACCGAATTCGCCGGCGTGAGCGCGACCCACACGGTCACTTCCTCGTGCGGCGTCAAGCCGAAATACGTCGAGTCCTGATGCCACGACACATAGCGCGGATCGCGACCGTTTTTCGCGAAGATCGACGCGCCGAACAGCATGATGTCCGGCCCGATGAGATCCTCGACCGCATCGAGAATGGCCGGATGACGGCCGAGTTCGACGACCGCCGGCAAGGCCAGATGACCCTTGATCTTGAGCGTTTTGTTGACGTCCTCGCCGGAGGACGCCTCGTACCGTTCGATGATGCGGCGATACTCCGCCGCCTCGTGCGCGTCGATCGCGCGCATCGGATAGACATAGCCGTGCTGCCTGAAGTGCGCGACCTGGGCTTCGGTGAGATGCTTCGTCATGGACGTTCCTTTGAGTGTGCTTCGATCGGAAAGACGCTTGCTCGTCCGGTCACGGGTCGCGCCCGCGCGGACGCTTAACGCATGAGTTCGTGCACCGCGCGCGCGACGCGCAACACGCCTTCGTCCGCGCCGCGCGCGCCGATCACGGACACGCCGACCGGCGCGCCGGCGATGCGCGTCCACGGCATGCTCACTTGCGGCAGGCCTGCAAGACCGGCGACGCACAGCATCTGCTGTGCTCGCGCGCGCGTGTGATCGACCGTTTCAGCCGACGCATCGGTGCGCGGCGCGCCGCCCGGCACGGTGGGAACCAGCCAGTAGGTGCCGTGCGGCAGGGCTTCGGCCATGGCACGGATCGCTTCGATGCGCACCCGCTGCGCCGCTGCAATCTGCTCGCGCGTGATGGTCAGGCTCATCGCGAAGCGCGCGCCGACATCGGCACCGAAGCTCGCCGAATGCTCGCGCGCCCACGCTCCGTATCGCTGGGCGATTTCGCCCGCCTGCAACACGCGAAACGCCTGCGCCCAGTCCGGGAGCGATGCCCGCGGCGTGACGAAGCTCGCGCGTTCGCCGAGCGCCTCGAGCGACGCCTCGAAGCGCGCCGCGACGGGCGCATCGGCGCAGGCGAGCAGGTTGCGCGGCACGTGAACGGCGAATGCATCGTCATCCGGTCCGACGACGCTTTGCGCCAGAACCTCGAACATGAGCGCGAGCGTATGCGGATCGCGCGCGAACCAGCCGACCGTGTCGAAGCTGTGCGCGAGCGTGAGACATCCGTCCGTCGCGATGCGGCCGTGCGTGGGCCGCATGCCCCACACGCCGCAATAGCTCGCGGGCAGGCGCACGGAGCCGCCGCAATCGGTGCCGAGCGCGACGTCCGCATGACGCGCGGCCACCGCCACGACCGACCCCGACGACGATCCGCCCGGCATGCGCGCCGGGTCCGCCGGATTCACGGGCGTGCCGTAGTGCGCGTTGACGCCGGCGAGGCTGTAGGTAAGTTCGTCGGTAACGGTCTTGCCGATCCACTGCGCGCCTTCTTCGAGCAGCGCGCGCACGGCGAGTGCGGTGCGCGCGGCGACCGGCTGCTGATCGCGCCAGACCGGATTGCCGCCGCCGGTGCGCAATCCGCCGATATCGAATACATCCTTCACCGCGAGGCGCACCGTCGCGAGCCGGTCGCCGGTGCGCGGCGGCAGCGCGGCGGGCGGCAGCGAACCGAAGCCATCGGCGACGAATGCGCCATGCAGGCCTGCTTGCAGCAAATCGTTGTGCGTCATGACGGGTCCATCCAGCTGACATGAGCGGTGACGACGCGCCATTGACCGTCGATACGCGCCCACGTCTGCGACTGGCGCCCGATGCGCCGCTCGCCTGCGCGCGAGAACGTGATGTTTGCCACGGCGAAGTCCTCGCCGAAGCTCGTCACCGACCGGTCGATGATCGTGCGCATCAGGCCCTTGCCCGGACGCTGCGCGCGAAACTCGCGGATGGCGTCGTAGCCTTGCAGGTTTTCGGTCGCGCCGTAACGCAGCGTGTGCGGACTCATCCAGAAGAGCGTGTCGAGCATGGCGACGTCGTTGGCCGTGAGCGCGCGCTCGTATTCGTCGAAGGCGGCTTCGACCGCCGCGAGTGTCGCCGGATGGTTGATCGGTTCTGCGCTCATGCGGCGTCGCCGGAAAGGTTTTTGATGGCGCGCGCGAAGAGTTCGGGCGGCGCGGTGTAAAGGCCGCGCCCGAGCAAGCCCGCGCGTCCGTCGCCGCCGATCATCGCGATGGCGGCGAGCGGCGCGATGCCTTCGCGCTCGACGCGCGCCGCATCGAGCACACCGGGCAGCCGCGCGAACGCGGGATGCGGCGCCGTATGAATGCGCGCCTGCCGCTCGCGCCAGCCAGCGGGCAGATATGCCTCGAACGCCTGCGCCGGCTCCGGCGCGAACGCGAGCGCCTGCGCGCCGAAACCGGCCGCGTCGATGACGCCGCTGTCGCCGGTCAGCGGCGCGGCCTCCGCCTGCTGTTGCGGATCGATGCGCGGTCCTTCCGGCGCGCGCGCATCGGCGGTGATCCACTGCGAGGGCGCGCCCGCAAGCCGGATACCGACGCGCTCGCCGTTGCCCGCCAGCGCCACCACGAGCGTCGATGAAGCATCGCCCGCACGCGCCGCCGCCGAAAGCATCAGCGCGCACGCGGCCATCCACGGCGTCAGGAAGAAGAGCGGCGTCTGGGCGAGCATCGCGTCGATTTCGGCGGCTGCATCGGCGAGGCGCGGCGCGAGCAGCGCGCGCAGTGCGGCGGTGGCCGCCGTGGTGCGCGCGTGCAGATCGTCGCCGTCATCGAGACCGGTTTGCGCCAGCGCGAACAGATCGATCGGGCCGCGAGCGAGCGCGGCATCGAGCGCGGGCGCGAGCACGCGGTCGCGCCACGTCATGCGATCGAGAACGCGCGGGTCGCGGCCGCCGAAGCGAATCTGCGGACCCGCGCCGCTGCCCAGCAAGGACCACGCGCGCGCGGCGGGATCGTTCGCGTCGTTCACCTCGACGAGCATCGTGCGCGGCGAGATCACCGCCGCGAGCGGCGTCACCACGCCATACGACTGCGCGCATTCGAGCCGCACCTCGCCTTGCGCGATCAGCCGTTCGGCGTGCGCTTCGTCGTTCGCCCAGCCTTCGTACAGACAGCACAGGACGGCCGACGAACGCACCGGTGCGGACGGCTCGCGCGGATTGTCGAATGGCGGCCCCGCATGCAGCAGCGTAAGGTCCGGCAGACGCACCGCTTCGCGCGCCGCCGCGACCCCGCGCCATTGCGGACGCACCGCGTGGACGCGGCGCAGCGCGCGTGCGTTGGCATCGTCGGTGCGCATGCTCAGCGGGCCGCGAAGGTGAACAGGCCGCGCAGGCGCGACCACAGCATCTTCCAGAACAGATTGCCGACATCGAGCGGCGCGTTTGCCGCTTTCGCCGATGCCGCACGCGGTTCCACGCGCAGTTGCGGCGCGGGCGCTTCGGCTTCCGGCACGACGGCCTGCGCCTGCGCGCTGCTCGATTCAGCGCCTGCGTCGTCGAGCTTCGCCTTGAGATTTTCCGCGAACGCTTCGGTCATGCGCGTCGCCAGTTCCTTCACGATGCCGCCGCGCGAAAACTGCGCAAGGCTGCCGCCGATCGTGTAATCCACCTTCACGTCCACACGCGTTTCGCTCGCCGCCGTGGCATCGAGCGCGAACGACGCCACGCCCTTTACGCGCGACGAACTCTTGCGGTCCACACCCGTTCCCGTGATGCTGCCGCGATACTGCGCATCGTCGAGCTGCATCTCGCCGTCGCCCGCGAACGACGCGACGATCGGCCCGAGCTTGACGGTCATCGCGAGCTTGAGCATGCCGTTCTCGACCGGCGCGGTGAGCGAGGCGCCCGGCAGGCACGCGACGATCTCGGGCGTGTCGTGAAAGCGCGCCCATACGGCGTGGCGCGGATAAGGGACGGTGAAGCTTTGTTCGATTTCCATGACGTGCGAATTCCGTATGAGTGTTCAGGCGGTCGCGGCGGCGGCCGCGAGCGGGGCGGCCGCACGGGCGCGACGCGCATCGAGCACGCGGCGGATCGCGCGGACAATGCCCACGTAGCCGGTGCAGCGGCACAGGTTGCCGGAGAGTTCGAGGCGCACGCGCGCGTCGTCGGCATCGGGCAGGCGCGTGACGATGTCGCGCGCGGTCATCAGCATGCCCGGCGTGCAATAGCCGCATTGCAGCGCGTGTTCGGCGCTGAAGGCCGCGCGCAGCTCGTTCATGGTGACGTCGTCGTCGAAGCCTTCGATGGTGCGCACGGCGCTCCCCGCGCAACTGATCGCGGGCGTGATGCACGAACGGGTCGGCGCGCCGTCCACGTCGATCGTGCATGCGCCGCATACGCCCTGCTCGCAGCCGATGTTGGTGCCGCACAGCATGCGCTGCTCGCGCAGGAAATCGGCGAGACTCGTGCGCGGCTCGACGCGGTCCGCGACCGGCGCACGGTTGACGACGAGTTCGATCGTCTTGATGAATGCGTCGCTCATGATGCTTTTCCGCCCTGATTGCGAATGCCCGCCGCCGCGCGCACGAGCGCGACGCGATGCACTTCATGTTCGTAGCTGCCCGCTTCGATGCCCGCCGCGTCGAGATGCGCATCGAAACACGAGGTGTGCGGATTCGCGTCGCGCAGCAGATCGCGCGCATCGGCGATGGCGAAGGGCGGTGCGTCGATCGCGCCGATCACCGCACGGCACACGCCGCGCGCCGCATCGTCGATGAACACCGCGATGGCTTCGGCGAACTCGCCCGGCTTGCGGTTGAACTTGTAGTAGCTCCAGCGCGCCGCGGGCGAAAGACGCGCGAAGCGCACGCCGGTCAGGATCTCGTCGGCTTCGAGCGCGGTCGTGAATGCGCCGGCCATCCAGTCGCCGCCCTCGATCACGCGCGCGCCGCCCGGTCCCGCGACGAGAAACTGCGCATCGAGCGCGCACATCGTGTTGATCCAGTCCGCGGCGGGATCGGCATGGGCAAGACTGCCGCCCAGCGTGCCGCGATTGCGCACCGCGCGATACGCGATGCCGCGCGCCACATATTCCATGAGTCCGCGCGTGCCGGTCTCGACCTTGCCGTCCTCGATCTCCGCGTGCGTGATGCCCGCGCCGAGCGTGACCGTCTCGCCTTCGATGCAGCATGCCCGCAGCGCCGCGATGCCGCGCAGATCGACGAGCATGTCCGGCTGCGCGAGGCGCAGGTTCATCATCGGTCCGAGCGACTGGCTGCCGGACACGAACTTGCCCATGCCGTCGCTCTGGCCGATGCGCGCGATCGCCTCGTCGCAGGCGAGCGGCTTTGCATAATCGTAGGTCGCGGCTTTCATGCGGGCATTCCTTTTGTCGCGTGGGCCTGGCGTTCGCGCTCCTTCGCGAGCGCTTCGACGACGAGGCGCGGCGTGATCGGCAACTGGTCGATGCGCACGCCGAGTCCGCGCAGCGCATCGTTGACGGCATTGGCGAGCGCGGCGGGCGGACCGATCGCCCCGCTCTCGCCAATGCCCTTCTGCCCGAACTCGGTGTACGGCGCGGGCGTTTCCATGTGTTCGATGCGAATGGCGGGCACTTCGGTCGCACCGGGCAGGAGGTAGTCGGCGAGCGTCGAGGCGAGCGGTTGGCCGTCGTCGCTGTACGGCATCGCCTCGTAGAGCGCCGTGCCGATGCCCTGCGCCGCGCCGCCGTAGACCTGTCCGTCGACGACCATCGGATTGATGAGCACACCGCCGTCTTCGACGATCACGTAATCGAGAATCTCCGTCTGGCCGAGCGCCGGATCGACCGCGACGACCACCGCGTGACACGCGTAACTGAAGGTGCCCGAATCGCGCTTCGCCTGATAGGACGTCGAGACTTCGAGGCCGCGCGGATCGACATCGGACGGCAGCAGTTGCGGCGCGAGATACCAGGTCCGCGCGATGTCCCGCAGGCTGCGCGACGCCTGTCGGCCGACTACCGCGCCGTTCTCCCAGCGCACCTCGCTCAACGGTTCGCCAAGCAGATGCGCGCCGATCTTCAAGAGCCGCTCCTTCAGTTCCTTCGATGCGCGGCCCACCGCGCCGCCCGCCATCACGATCGAGCGAGAGCCCCAGGTGCCGGTGGAATACGGCGTGACGCCGGTGTCGCCGAGCACGATGCGCACGCGGTCGGTGTCGATGCCGAGCACTTCGTGGGCGATCTGCGCGAGCGTCGTTTCCATGCTCTGCCCGTGCGAATGCACGCCCGCGCGCACTTCGAGCACGCCGTCGGGCGTGAGGCGGATGACCGCCGGCTCGTAGCCCGGCACCATCGGAATGCCCCAGCCGTGATACACCGACGTGCCGTGCGCGCCCTGCTCGCAGAACACCGCCATGCCGAAGCCGATGCGCCTTCCGTCCGGCTCGCCGCGGCGCTGCCGTGCGCGAACCGCGGGCAGGTCGATCGCGGCCATCGCGCGGCGCACCGCCTCGGGATAGTCGCCGCTGTCGAAGTGCTTCTTCGTGATGTTGTCGTAGGGCATCTCGTGCGACTCGACGAGATTGCGCAGACGCACCTCGTAGGGCTCGATGCCCGCTTCGAGCGCGATCGCATCCATGATGGTTTCGATCGCGTAGCACACGCCCGTGCGCGCCACGCCGCGATACGGCAGGATCGGCGGCTTGTTGGTGGCGACCGACCACGTGCGGCACTGGAAGCGCGCCATTTTGTACGGCCCCGGCAGGATGCTGCCGATCTGCGCCGCCTCCAGACACGCCGAGAACGGATACGACGAATACGCGCCCGAATCCACATGCGCCTCGCATTCGACCGCGAGCAGGCGGCCGTCGCGATCCGCGTAGCCGGTAACGTCGTAGTCGTGCTCGCGGCAGTTCGCATTCGCCGTGAGTTGTTCGCGGCGATCCTCGATCCAGCGCACCGGCTTGTCCAGTTGCATGGCGAGCCAGGCGCAGCAGACTTCCTCAGGCAGCAGAATGCCTTTGTAGCCGAAGCCGCCGCCCACATCGGGCGCGATCACGCGCACTTGCCCTTCGTCCAGGCCGAGACATTCCGCAAGCCCGGTGCGCGTGATGTGCGGCATCTGCGCGGACGTGTGGAGGATCAGTTGCGACAGCCGCCGGTCCCAGTGCGCAACGCAGCCGCGCCCTTCCATCGGCGCCATGCTCTGGCGCGCCGTGCGCAGTGTGCGATGCACGCGAATCGGCGCGTCGCGGCGGATCGCGTCGAGATCGACGTCGGGGTTTGCATCGACGAAAGTTTCGAGGAAGACGTTGTCGCCCCAGTGTTCGTGCACGAGCGCGGAATCGTCGCGGCGCGCGTCGAGCATGTCGACCACGGCGGGCAGTTCCTCGAAATCGACGAACACCTGCGCGGCGATGTCCTCGGCCTGCGCGCGCGTCGCGGCCACGCACATTGCAATGGTCTCGCCGACCTGCCGCACCTTGCCGCTCGCGAGCACCGGCTGCTCGGAAGACTTGAAGCCCGGCAGACTCGAATTCGCAACGATGGGCTTCACGCCTTCCATGTCGGCAAGCGTATAGATCGCGTGTTCCAGGCCCTCCGGCTTCTCGATGCCGACGATATGGCCATGCGCGATCGGGCTGCGCACGAACGCCACATCGACCATGCCGACCATGCGGATATTGGGCACGTACTCGCCGCGCCCGTGCATGAAGCGCTCGTCTTCCTTGCGCGTGAGCGATGCGCCGATGCCTTGCGGGCGATCGCCGCCACCCTGTCTATACGGACGTTTGATCATCGTGTGAACCTCGCATCCTCAGGCGGCGCGCGCGAGCGGCAGGGTCGGCGAAACGGCGTCGTGGCGCACGCCGTCGCGCAGGCAGAATAGCGGCGACAGCATGCGGTCGGTGATGACCTGCGTGCCTTCGTTGTCCTCCAGCACCCAGCGCCCGCGCCGGTCGTCGAGCACGCTGATGTCCGCGCGGCGTCCCACTTCGAGCGTGCCGATCTCGTGCTCCATGCCGACCATCTTCGCGGCGTTGCAGGTCGCCATCGCGACGACGTGATCGAGCGGCAGGCCGAGCGCGAGCATGCTGGTCATCGCGCTGACGAGGCTGAACTGCGTGCGGCCGAGGAACGAATGCTCTTCGTCGGGATGGCTGTCCGGCGTGCCGGCTGGCGCGGGCACGTGCGTGTTGTAGCCGTGCATATCCGCGCCGAGCGTGTCGGGCACGACGCCCGCATCGAGCACGATGCGCGCCGTCTTGAAGCTGAAGTGCGAGCCGTGGCCCACGTCGATCTTTAAGCCGCGCGAAACCGCTTCATGCACGAGCGGATGCAGTTGCCCGTTCTCTTCGACGAAGCCGCCCGGATGACGGCTGAACGGATGCGCGAGGATATCGCCGGGCTTGAGCGTCTCGACCACCTGATTGAAGATGCAGTCCGGCTGGACCGGCAGTCCGCCGCTCTGTGGCTTCGGCCACAACTGGCCGAAGTGGATGTACAGAGGCAGTTGCGCGCCACGGCCGATCTGCGCGGCGATCTTCATCACGTCGAGGCCCCAGCGCGCGAAGCCGCCGATTTCCGCATGCGCCTTGATGCCCTTCACCAGATCGGCATTGGCCTTGATGGATCTGATGGTCGCATCGGCATCCAGACAGTCGGGGCGATACAGGTCCGGGTAGTAGTGGCCTTCGAGCCCGCCGACGAGATAGGCGGAGATGAACGCGAGCACGCGCGTGGCCGAAGGCTCGGCCACGTAATGACGAAAGCCCGGAATCGTGATGCAGCTCGGACCGCCCTGATCGACGATCGTCGTGACGCCCGACTGCACGCCGCACTGATCCGCATTCAGGCCGAAGCGGCCCGTCACGTACTGATAAACGTGGCCGTGCGTGTCGATGAGACCGGGCAGCACCAGCTTGCCGCCGCAATCGACGACCTCCGCCTGCCGCGCCTGACTCGTGGCGGCGGCGCCGATTGCGGCGATGACGCCGTTGTCCACCAGGACGTCGAGCGTGGCGTCGAGTTTCTGGGCCGGGTCGATGACGCGCCCTCCCTTGAGCAGAACTTGTGACATGTACGGTGCGCTTGGCCGAGTCGAAAGATGCGTGGTGTACCGCAAGTTGTATGCCGGTTTTTATGCATCGATTTACGAGCTGATTTTCTTTTTTCGAATCACTCACTTAGCCGTCTTCTTCAGCGCCTTATGCGTGCCGTACCACGGATCTTCCGAAACTGCCTCGCACCAACTCGGGTGTCGCCGGCGCATTCCCGCACCACGCTCAGGCGCGATGCCTTCTTATGGTGATTCGTCGGTGTACCCCGCATTTGCGGCGCGCCGCGATTTCGGCCTAGAATGCGGCATCGGAGCGTGCGACGCTCGTCCCTTTTTCCACAGAAGTCGCTGACATGCGAAACCCAGTCACCGATCACATCGACATCGAAAGCGTTCGTGCGGAGCTTGCGCAGCGGCAGGCGCGTTCGCCGCTGTTTGCGCGGCCCGGCTTTCTGATTCGTCGCATGCATCAGATTCATACGTTCCTGTTCGTGCAGGAAACGAGCGAGTTCAACATCACGCCGGTGCAATACAGTTTGCTCACGGCGCTGGAATCGCTCGGCGAGATGGATCAGAACTCGCTCGCCATCGAAGTCGGACTGGAGCGCTCCAGCGTCGCTGAAGTCATTCCGCGACTCAACGCGCGCGGGCTCGTGAGCCGCACGCAGGCCGAACATGACAAGCGGCTGCGGCTTGTCAAGCTCACGCCGGCGGGCAAACGCCTGGTGAGGAAGATGTCCGCCGCCGTGCAGCGCGCGCACGCGCGCACCATCGAGCATCTGTCGCCGGTCGAGCGCGACGTCTTCATGCTGCAGATGATCCGGCTGGTCGAAGCCAACAACGCCGACAACCTCGTGCCCTTCCGGCTGCCTGACAGCGAGTTGCTCGCTCAAGACGAAAGCGAAGCCGGCGCGACGTGAACATGCCGCCCGACGCGCGCCCCGCCATCGCACGGCAGGCCACGCTTTCGCGTGCGGATCGCGTCTATTACACGCTCCGCGACGAAATCTTCGACATGCATCTCCTGCCGGGCGACCGGCTGACGGAAGGCGCCATCGCCGAACGCTTCGCGGTCTCGCGCACGCCCGCACGCGAAGCCCTGCAGCGCCTCCAGAGCGACGGTCTGATGCAGGGCTATGTGCGCGGCGGCTGGGAAGTCGTGCCGATCGACAACAAGCGCTTCGACGACCTCTACGAGATGCGCCAGATGATCGAAACCTTCGCCGTGCGCAAGCTCTGCGACGCACAGACGCCGCCGGATGCGCTGCATCCGCTGCTCGATGCGCTCGATCGCATCTGGAAGGTCGGGCGCGCGCGGCGCATCACCGATGGCCGCAAGCTGGTCGAGCTGGACGAAGCGCTCCATCACGCGCTCGTCGCGGCGGCGGGCAACGACGAGCTCACATCGGCGATGCAGCGCGTCACCGACCGCATTCGCGTGGTGCGGCGGCTCGATCTCGTGCATGGCGACGGCATCGCCGAAACCTATGATGAACACGCCGCGATTCTCGACGCCATTCGCCGCGGCGATGGCGCGATCGGTGTCGAACTCGTGTCGCGTCATATCGGCGGAAGCCAGGCCAGTGTGAGCGGCCTGACCCTGCAGCGCCTGCTCGGCGCGCGCACCGGGACAGGGCGCGAAGCCGTCGCGCACGCACCGGCGAGGCCGCGGCGCACCATCTGACGACATCGCGAGGCATCGCACCGGCGTCGCTGATACGGCGCTGCAAGCCTTATCAGGCAAGCCTCGTCAGGGTTATCACCGAGTACTGGCACGGATCTCGCATTGATCGCTTTCGTTGTATACAAGGAAAACGTCAATGCTTCTGGACTACGCGCAAGCCGCAGCCAACACACTGAATCCCACGCGCGGATCGCGCGGCATGGCGGTCGCGCCGCACGCGCTCGCCTCGCAGAGCGCGCTCGCCGTCCTGCGCGAAGGCGGAAATGCGATCGAGGCAATGATCGCCGCCGCCGCGACCATCGCGGTGGTCTATCCGCACATGAACAGCATCGGCGGAGACGGCTTCTGGCTGATCTCGCGTCCCGGTCACGCGCCGGTCGGCATCGAGGCATGCGGCGCGGCCGCGATGCGCGCCAGCATCGATACGTATCGCGCACTCGGCCTGAGCGCGATTCCCTCACGCGGCCCGCTCGCGGCCAATACCGTCGCCGGCACGGTGTCGGGCTGGGACTTCGCGCATCGCTACTCGCAAAACGCGCTCGGCGGTCGCATGACTGTGGCGCGGCTGCTCGAAGACGCCATTCATTACGCGAAGGACGGCATGCCGGTCACGCGCAGCCAGGCCGATTGCATGGCGGGCAAGCGCGCCGAACTGGAGACGGTGCCCGGCTTCGCGCAGACCTTTCTCCCTGATTCACGCGTGCCGCGCACTGGCGAGCGCTTCGTCAACGCGCGGCTTGGCGCGACGCTGCAACACCTTGCCGATGCCGGTCTCGACGACTTCTATCGCGGCGACCTCGCGCGCAGCATCGCGAGCGATCTGTCGTCGCTGGAAACGCTCATCACGCTCGACGACCTCGAACGTCACCGCGCCCGTGAGCGCACACCGCTCGCGCTGCGGCACACGCTCGGCACCGTCTACAACATGCCGCCGCCGACTCAGGGCCTCATCTCGCTGCTGATTCTCGGCGTGCTGGACCGCGTGCTTACCGACGACATGGACCCGCTCGGCCCCGAGTTCGTGCACGCGTGCGTCGAGGCGACCAAGCTCGCCTTCAAGGTGCGCGACGAGAACGTGACCGACCCCGACCATATGCGCATCGACCCGGTCACGCAGCTCGATTCCGCCGCGCTCGACGCGATGGCCTCTCAGGTGTCGATGTCGCGCGCCGCGCCGTGGGGTCAGGGCCGTGGCCCGGGCGATACGGTGTGGATGGGCGTCATCGATGGCGATGGCGTCGCGGTCAGCTTCATTCAGAGCATCTATCACGAGTTCGGCAGCGCAATCGTGCTGCCGCAGTCGGGCATCAACTGGCAGAACCGCGGCTGCAGCTTCTCGCTCGACCCTTCGTCGCTCAATCCGCTGATGCCGGGCCGCCGCCCCTTTCACACGCTCAATCCCGCCCTCGCGCATTTCGCCGATGGCCGCACGATGGTGTACGGCAACATGGGCGGCGATGGCCAGCCGCAGTCGCAGAGCGCCGTGTTCTCGCGCATCGCGCGATTCGGCTGGAATCCGCAGGCCGCGATCGATGCGCCGCGCTGGCTGCTCGGCCGCACGTGGGGCCAGTCCACCGATTCGCTGAAGCTGGAAGCGCGCTTTGCCGCCGGGACCGTCGACGCACTGCGTGCGCTCGGGCACGACGTCGAAGTGCTCGCCGCCTACGACGAAGCGATGGGTCATGCCGGTGCGATCGTTCGCCATCCTGATGGATCGTTCGAAGGCGGAAACGATCCGCGCAGCGACGGCGGCGTCGCGGGCTGGTAACGCTTCAGGGCACATCGACCCTCGCCGTCCGGTCTTGCGCTTCGCCGGACCGGAGGGCGCCTCTCATTCTTCTTGATTCGCACTACAACCGGGGAACGCAATGAACACTCGCATCCAGACGATGCACGACGATGCCGCCGTGCCCTCGCCCGCCGTCGTCGCACATAACCGCTGGCTCCAGCTCGGCCTGGGCCTTCTCTGCATGATGGCGATCTCCAGCCCGCAATACGTCTGGACGCTGCTCACGAAGCCACTGTCGGCGAAGCTCGGCGTGCCGCTGCCGGAACTGCAGGTGACCTTCTCGATGCTCATCATCCTGCAGACGTTCTTTTCGCCGTTTCAGGGCAAGCTGATCGACCGTTTCGGACCGCGCCTGCTGATCTCGCTCGGCACGGTGATGTCGGGCCTGAGCTGGGTACTGGCCTCGATGGCCACGAGCACGTCGATGCTCTATCTCACGTATGGTCTCGTCGGCGGACTGGGCACGGGCATCGTGTATGTCGGCGTCGTCGGACTGATGGTGCGCTGGTTCCCGGACCGGCGCGGCTTCGCGGCCGGCGCGGTGGCGGCGGGCTACGGCATGGGCGCGATCGTGACCACGTTCCCGATCTCGGCATCGCTTGCGGCGCGCGGACTCGACGCCACGCTGTGGATCTACGGCATCGCTTTCGCGATCGTGGGCTTCCTCGCCTCGCAGGGCCTGCGCGTGCCGCGCGATGCGGCGTCCGGACCGGCGTCGGCTGCGGCGGCATCGGGCGTGCCGAATCTTCGTCCTTCGCAGATGATGAAGTCGCCGCTCTTCTGGCTCATGTTCGCCATGATGACGATGATGTCCACCTCGGGCCTCATGGTCACCTCGCAGATGGCGACCTTCGCGGCGGACTTCGGCATTACGAAGGTCATCGTGTTCGGCATGGCCGCGCTGCCGCTCGCGCTGACCATCGACCGCTTCACGAACGGCCTCACGCGTCCGCTGTTCGGCTGGGTGTCCGATCGCTTCGGCCGCGAAAACACGATGTTCTTCGCGTTCGCGCTCGAAGGCGTCGCGATGGCGCTGTGGCTCCTCACGCGCGACAACGCCGTGCTGTTCGTGTTGCTCTCGGGCGTGGTGTTTTTCGGCTGGGGCGAAATCTTCTCGCTGTTCCCGTCCACGCTGACCGATACGTTCGGCACGCGCCACGCGACCGAGAACTACGGCTGGCTGTACATCTCTCAGGGCATCGGCTCCATCTTCGGCGGGCCGCTCGCGGCGCTGTTGCATCAGCATGCGGCAAGCTGGGTGCCGGTCTTTAGCGTCGCGATCACGCTGGATATCGTCACTGCCATACTCGCCCTTTTCGCGCTCAAGCCGATGCGCGCTCGCTTCCTGAAAAAGGCGACGGTCTTCTGACATCACCCGGAATCATGTTGACTGTTCTCGCTATTTCGAATCAACATAGGCGCAACGCCATGCACGAAGCGAGCTCACATGACCCACGTTCCTTACGACCTGTACGGTGCCCGCACAGGCAACTCTATTCGGGTGGCGATTGCCTTCGAGGAAGCCGGACTTCCCTATACGGTCCGGCTGGTCGATTTAAGGCAGGGGGAGCATCAGTCCGCCGAGTTCATGGCCTTGAACCCTTCGGGGAAGGTGCCGGTCATCGTCGACCGCAGTCGCGGCCCTGAGCACGCACCGTTGGTCCTTACGCAGTCGAACGCTATTCTGTACCACCTGGCCGATCTCGCGCCCGAGATCTTGCTTGGCTCGCGCGAGTGGCGCGCCCGCGCGCATGAGCGATTCTTCTTCTTTCTCACGGACGTGATCTTGCCGAGCCACGCCGCGTTCTGGCTTCGCACCGAAGCCACCGCCAACGTCGCCCGGAAAATCCTGAATGACCGGGCGATGCACGCGATCGGTCTCGCCGAACGCTTCGCATCGGAGAGCGCGTTCCTTGGTGGCGACCGGTTTGGATTGGCGGATATCGCCGCGGTCACTATCGTCAATACCTACGAACGTGAGTTGCCATGGAATACGTTGCCCGCATTGAGACGCTGGTATGAAGCCGCAATGGCGCGGCCATCGGTCGTGCGAGGGATGCGGGCATTCGACGTTTGAGTTTCGCGCCCGCGCGTCAATCCTCATGCAGCCGCACGCTGGCGCTCGTACACCTGAAGATGACAATATGCACTGCGCGCGAGCGACATATCGAGGCCATGCCGGTCCCCGCGGCGCACCATCTCACCCACGATGTCTTCTGCCTCGAGACGCCTCTGTCCCTGATCGATATCGCGCATCATCGATGCCGCCCAGGCGGCCGATCGATCGAGCAATCGCTCTCGCATGGCACCTATTGCGTGCTCGGGCAAAGGATAACCGGATAGTCGCGCCACTTGCATGCACTCGCGCATGGCGCGTTCCATCAACGCAACGCCATCGTCTGTCGCGAGAATATCGCGGACCGTGCCGCGCATGAGACACGTCATGAGGGCGCCCGCTGCAATCATCACCCATTTGTTCCAGAGCGCCTGCACGATATAAGGCGATTGTTGACGAACCCCCGACGTGGTCGCCATCAGCGTGTGCAGTGCGCCAATGATCTCGGCTTGCGCATCGTCGCGCGCTCCGACGATCAACGTGTCTCCCGAACCGAAGTGAACGATCTCGCCGCCGCGGTCGAGCATCGTTGCGATATACGCGACGCCACCCGCGATGTGACGCCGATCAAGCCGTTCGTCCAGACGTTCATACGCACGCATGCCATTGAGTAAAGGCAAAACGACCGTATGCGGGCCGCAAGCCGGTGCAAGCTGTTCGATGGCGGCGTCGAGATCGTAGGTCTTGCACGCGACCAGGATCACGTCATAGATGGTATCGAGTTCGCCATGCGTGACCGTTTTTACCTTCCCGCTGAAATCGCCCAGTTCGCTTTTGACTTTAAGCCCCGTCGCATGCAGGATCTCGGCGCGTTTCGGCCTGACCAGGAACGTCACATCCGCGCCGGCTTCGATCATGCGCGCGCCGTAGTAACCGCCGATCGCTCCGGCGCCGAAAACCAGCATCTTCATGGATATTCAAGCTCCTTCGTAAAGTTAGCCAAGTCAGCGACGTGCTCAGGATGACGCCTTCACCATGTCCTCGATCACCTTCTTCGCATCGCCGAACACCATCATCGTCTTGTCCATATAGAACAGATCGTTGTCGAGACCCGCGTAGCCCGCCGCCATCGACCGCTTGTTGACGATCACGGTACGCGCCTTATAAGCGTCGATGATCGGCATGCCTGCGATCGGCGACTTTGGATCGGTCTTCGCGGCAGGGTTGACGACGTCGTTCGCCCCGAGCACCAGCACCACATCCACCTGACCGAATTCGCCGTTGATGTCTTCCATCTCGAACACGCTGTCGTAAGGCACTTCGGCTTCGGCGAGCAGAACGTTCATATGTCCCGGCATGCGGCCCGCAACCGGATGGATCGCGTACTTCACATCGACGCCCTTCCCGGCGAGCTTGTCGGTGAGCTCCTTCAACGCATGCTGTGCACGCGCGACGGCCAGTCCATAGCCCGGCACGATCACCACGCTTTCCGCATTGCCGAGCATGAACGATGCGTCGTCGGCCGAGCCCGCCTTGACCGGACGCTGTTCCGACGCGCCACTTGCCGCGCTCTCGCCCGCCTGAGCGCCGAAGCCGCCGAGGATCACGCTAAAGAACGAGCGATTCATTGCGCGGCACATGATATACGACAGAATCGCACCCGATGAACCGACGAGCGATCCCGCGATGATCAGCATCGGATTGTTCAACGAGAAGCCGATGCCCGCTGCCGCCCAGCCCGAATATGAGTTGAGCATCGACACGACCACCGGCATGTCCGCGCCGCCGATCGGAATGATGATCAGCACGCCCAGCGCAAAAGCGATAATCGTCATCACGATGAACGGCAGCCACGCCTGCGTGAAGAAGAACATCGCGCCGAAGCCGATCATCGCGATGGCCAGCAGCAGGTTGATCAAATGCTGTCCCGAGTACACGACCGGCGCGCCCTGAAACAGCCGGAACCTGTACTTGCCCGACAGCTTTCCGAACGCGATGACCGATCCCGAGAACGTGATCGCGCCAACGAACGTGCCGATGAACAACTCGATGCGATTGCCGTACGGCATCTCGCGTCCAGCCGGTGCAAGCCCGAACGCGGAAGGTTCCGACACGACCGCATACGCAATACACACCGCTGCAAGACCGATCAACGAATGCATCGCCGCGACCAGTTCGGGCATCCGCGTCATCGCGACGCGCGCCGCGACGAACGCACCGATAGCGCCACCGATCACGAGCGCACCCATCAGCAAGCCGAGCCCGACCGCGAGGCCGGAACCGAGCGCGGTGGCTTGCCTCACGATCAATGCGATCGTGGTGAGGATCGCGATGAGCATGCCGGCCATGCCAAACGCGTTGCCGAAGCGGGCGGTGCGCGGATTCGACAAGCCCTTCAACGCCTGAATGAAACACACCGAGGCCAGCAGATACAGCAAGGTCACGAGGCTCATGCTCATCGCGTACCCTCCATCCGAACCTGATCGGACGAAGCGATCCGCTTCGGCTCTTTCTTGCGAAACATCTCGAGCATCCTTCGCGTCACGAGGAAGCCGCCGAAAACGTTCACCGCCGCGAGCAACACCGCAAGCGCGCCGAAAAACCTCGGCCCCGCGCCGACGGTGAGCCCGGTCGCCAACATCGCGCCGACGATCACGATCGCCGAGATCGCGTTGGTGACTGCCATCAGCGGCGTGTGCAACGCGGGCGTGACGTTCCAGACCACGTGATATCCGACGTAGATCGCCAGCACGAAAATGATCAGATCGATGACGGTATGGTTGATGACATCCATCGCCGTGTCTCCTTTGTCGTTATGTCCTGCGTGCGACTTCGCCGTCGCGTGCGAGCAGCGTGGCCGCAACGATGTCGTCGTTCATGTCGATGTTCAATGCGCCGTCCTTCGTCACGATCAGCTTCACGAAGTCGAGCAGATTGCGTGCATAGAGCGCCGAGGCATCGGCGGGAACCTGCGCCGCGAGATTGGCGTAGCCGACGATCGTCACGCCGTGCTTGACGATCACCTCGTCGGTTTCAGTGAGCGGGCAGTTGCCGCCCCTGCGTCCGTCGACAGCGGCGCCGCGTCCGGCAGCGAGATCGACCAACACCGCGCCCGGTTTCATCGCCCGCACGGTTTCAGCGGAGATGAGCGTCGGCGCGTCCCGTCCCGGAATGAGCGCGGTCGTGATGACGACATCGGCCTGTTTTGCGCGCTCGTGCACGAGGGCAGCCTGACGCGTGAGCCATGAGGCCGGCATGGGTCGCGCATAGCCGCCGACACCCTGCGCGGCTTCGCGCTCCATATCGGTTTCGAAGGGCACGTCGAGGAACTTCGCGCCGAGCGATTCGATCTGCTCCTTCACGGCAGGCCGCACATCCGACGCCTCGACGACCGCACCGAGGCGCTTGGCCGTGGCGATGGCCTGAAGGCCCGCAACGCCCGCGCCCAGAATCAGCACGCGCGCGGCCTTGACGGTGCCAGCTGCCGTCATCAGCATCGGCATGAAGCGCGGATAGTGATGCGTGGCGACCAGCACCGCCTTGTAGCCTGCGATATTCGCCTGCGAGCTCAGCACGTCGAGCGCTTGCGCACGCGTGGTTCGCGGCGCTGTTTCGAGCGCGAACGCCGTCACGCCGGCCGTCGCCAGCGCTGCGGCATGCTGCGCATTGAACGGATCGAGCATGCCGACGAGCACTGCGCCGCGCTTGAGCCATGCAATCTCTTCGGCCTTCGGCGACTGCACCTTCAACACCAGGTCGGCGGCAAACGCACCTTGCGCATCGGTGATAGTCGCACCGGCCTCTGTATAGGCCTCATCGTCGAACGCCGCTGCGGCGCCCGCTCCGCGTTGCACGCGGACCCGCAGCCCTTGCGATACATACTTCTTCACTGTCTCAGGCGTTGCGGCAACCCGCCTTTCGTTGTCCCGCGTCTCCGCGGGAATACCGATGTCCATAGTCCTCCGTGAATCGATGTAAGCGACAGATACACGCAGCGGACTCAGCCCGCGCGCGCTGCCCCCGATGTAATCAGCCCTTCGATTTGCGCGTCGCTCAGTCCCACTTCAGACAGGATGTCGCGCGTATGCTCGCCGATACCGGGCGCGGGTCCGCGAATGGCGGAAGGCGTATCGTCGAAGCGCGCGGCAGGCGATGGCTGGCGCACTTCGCCGACGAACGGCTGTTCGAGCGTCTGCACCAGATTCATCGCGCGGACCTGCTCGTTGTCGATGATCTCGTTGCGCCGTAACACGGGAGCGCAAGGCACATCTGCGCGATCGAGACGACGCAGCCACTCGTCGCGTTCACCTTCACGCAGGATCGCCGCCATGATGTTGATGCGCTCGATGCTGTTCAGGTTGCGGAATTCCGCCGTGGCGAAGCGTTCGTCTTCCTTGAGTTCGGGCCGTTCGACTGCATCGCAGAAGCCTTTCCATTCGGCATCCGAAATAGTTCCGACCGTCATGAATCCGTCCCGCGTCTCGAACACGAGATCCGGTCCCACATTGGTTGCGGCCGCGGTGCTTTCGCGGCCGACCACCGTGTACTGCATCATGGCCTCGGGCCAGAGAAACGACAGCATCGTGCCGAGCAACGACAACCGGATGTGTTGGCCGAGCCCCGTCTTTTCACGGGCGAACAACGCGGCGGTGATTGCTTGCGCGGCAAAGATCGAAGTCGTCTTGTCCGCGAGAATCGTACGGATCATCTGCGGGCGGCGTGTGGTCTGCTCCGACTGAATGTCGGCCATGCCGGAAAGCGCCTGAATCATCGGGTCGTAGATGCGCTTGCGTACATACGGGCCATCGTCGCCGACGCCGGTGATCGAGACATAAATAGTGCGTGGATTGATCTTGCGAACATCTTCCCAGCCGATGCCGAGCTTCTCGGTCGTGCCGGGACGAAAGTTCTGCACGAGCACGTCGGCTTTCAGAAGCAGCTTGCGAAACGCGGCCATCGCTTCCGCATTCTTCAGATCCAGCGCAATCGAACGCTTGCCGTGATTGGTCGAAATGAAAAGCGCGGAGAACTGGCCGTTTTCACTGACTTTCTGGCGACTGCGGCGATTGATATCGCCACCGGGAGGCTCGACCTTGATTACGTTCGCGCCCTGATCGGCGAGATGCATGGTGGCGAGCGGGCCCGCCACCACGGTCGAAATATCCAGTATGGTGACGCCGCTAAGAGGTCCGGACATCATCTTCTCCAATGAATGACACGTTTCCAGAAACCGTTTTCTGTGGGCACATCCCGCGCTATCTCGGGATGCGCATGAGATCGGGAATGCTCGCGGGATCCATGAATGTCTTTCTGAACGCGCCCTTGTAGGCGGGACGGTTCGAATGCTGTTCGTGGTACGCGACGATATTGGGCGGCAACTCGAAGCTATATTCGATCGCCCAGTCGATGCAGGTGGTCAGAAGAATATCCGCGCAACTGAGCTTGCCTCCGACCAGAAACCCGCTCTTGTCGATCAACGGCGCGATCGCCTGGAGCTGGTCCATGAAGTACTCCTTGGCGGCCTTGCACGCGGTCGGCGATTCGCCATAGAGACTCGAAAATGTCGTATGGCGGCGGATCACGTAGAGCGTGTGCGCGTCGAACTCCGTCATGATGAAAAAGCACCATTCGTTCAGCTTGGCGCGCGCCTGCGCCGTGGCCGGCACATAGATGCCGGGCGGCGGCGCGAACGCCTCGCTGACGTAGCTGATGATGGCCGCGCTTTCCGTGACCACGACATCGCGATGCCGAAGCACCGGCACCTTGTGCCGCGGATTGATCTTCAGGAATTCTTCGGTATAGGTTTCGCCGCTGCGTGGATGCACCGGATAGAAGGTGTAATCCAGTCCCATCTCCATGAGCATCCAGTGGACTCTGAGATTACGTACCGTGCCCATGCCCCACAGGGTCAGGTCTGTCTCCTCCATGACGCGCTCCCGTCAGAACTTCTCGCTATAGGGCCGCAGATCGGCTTCGAGTGTCCATGCGCTGCGATGCTGCCGATGAATCTGGTAATACGTTTCGGCCACTTCATCGGTCGATAACATGCCGTCGGGCGGCATGCTCTTGGCCAGATCCGGAAACAGCCGATGGATCGCCGGCATGTTCACCGCGCCGTCGATAATCACTGTGGCCGCGTGGATGCCCTTCGGTCCGAACTCCCGCGCAATGCTCTGAATCACCGCACGAGTTGCGAACTTAGCTGCTGCAAACGCGCCGAAGTTCGCCCCGCCGCGCAGCGATGAGGTCGCGCCCGTGAAAATAATCGTGCCCTTGCCGCGTGGCTCCATGTGCCGCACCGCTTCGCGTGCGAATACGAACGCGCCAAATGCACCCAGCCGCCAGACTTTCTCGAAAGCGTCGCCGCTAATCTCCAGCAACGGCTTGCGATGCTGTGCGCCCGCGTTGTACACCGCGACTTCGATCGGCCCGATCTCCTGCTCGATCGTCGCGAGCGCCTCCACGATCTCGCGCTCCACGCGCAGGTCCACCTTCATGCCGGTGGCTTCGCTACCCGCCTCGCGCAACTGCGCGGCGTAGCCCTGCAACTTCTCCAGATCGCGGGCAAACATGACGACGTGATAGTCCGGCGCGAACCGCCGTGCGATCGCTTGTCCCAGTCCTTCTCCGACCCCCGCTATGACCGCCACCTTCTTCGATGTCCTGTTCATCGCTGCTCCGTCTGAGTTCTGTGTCGCCGCGGCGGTTGCGCCGGGGTTCGTGCTATTACCGATTTGCAAATCTGCAGCGGTGGAACTACGATACGTGTGTCCACACCTAATTGCAAGGAGACACCCACCCGTGAATACCCTCATCGCTTCTGATACTGCCCCGCGCACCGCGCTCATCATGGGCGCGGGCGACAGCCTGGGCGCCGCGCTCGCCCGGCGCTTCGCCCGCGAAGGCATGACCGTATGCATTGCGCGGCGCAACGCCGAGCAACTTCAACCGCTCGTCGAGGAGATTCGCGAAGCGGGCGGCAATGTCCATGCTTTCGGCTGCGATGCGCGCAAAGAGGAACAAGTGATTGCGCTATTCGGGCAGATCGAAAAGGAGATTGGCCCGCTTGCCATCGTCGTGTTCAACATCGGCGCGAATATTCAGTTCAACGTGCGCGAAACCACGGCGCAGAAGTACTACAAGGTCTGGGAAATGGCCTGCTTCGCGGGCTTTCTGACCGGGCGCGAAGCGGCCCGCTACATGGCGCCGCGCGGTGAGGGCACGATCTTCTTCACCGGTGCGACGGCCAGCATTCGCGGTGCGGAGGGATTCTGCGCCTTTGCCGGCGCCAAGCATGGCCTGCGTTCACTGGCTCAGTCGATGGCGCGCGAATTCGGCAAGCAGGGTTTGCATATCGTGCATCCGGTCATCGACGGTCCGATCGACACGCCTTTCGTGCGCGAACGCTTTCCCGAACTCGTCGCCGAGCGTCCCGCCGATGGCCTTCTCGCGCCCGACGATATCGCCGATACCTATTGGTTCCTGCACACGCAAAAGCGCAGCGCATGGACGTTCGAGCTCGATATCCGTCCTTTTCTTGAAGTTGTCACTAACTTCTAATCACGTCGCACAAGGGAGTCTTTATGTCCGGCAGCATCGACTTTTATTTCGATTACGGCAGTCCGAGCAGCTATCTCGCCTACAAGCAGATACCCGGCGTGATTCATCGCACGGGCGCGAGCGTCAACTATCGGCCGATTCTTCTTGGCGGCGTATTTCAGCAGACCGCGAATCAGTCGCCCATGGACATTCCGGCGAAGCGTGAGTGGATGGTCAACGATCTGAGCTTCTTTGCGAAACGCTACAACGTGCCCTTCGAGCTCAATCCGTTTTTCCCGATCAACACGCTCGTCCTCATGCGCGGCGCGATCTTCGCTGAACGCGAAGGCTTTCTGGACCGCTATTCCGACGCGGTTTTCGATGCGATGTGGGGCCGTCCACGCAACATGTCCGATCCAGGCGTGATCGGCGAAGTCCTGCAGGCCGCGGATCTGGACGTGGCGCGCATCGTCGCGGCGACGCAGGACGCGCAGATCAAGGACAAGCTGAAAGCGGACACACAGGCGGCGATCGAGCGCGGCGTGTTCGGCGCCCCGACGATCTTCCTGGGCAAGCAATTGTTCTTCGGCCAGGATCGCGTTCCGTATGTCGAGGAACTGCTCGCGAAAGCGTGAACACGCTCGACGCGTCATGCGCCGCCGCCACGCGCGGCCGGCGCGAACTCATTCCATCCACGAATTCAGGTGATATTCGATGACAGCTTTGCAGGAAGTCTTTGTGGTAAGTGCGGTGCGTACCGCCATCGGCACCTATGGCGGCAGCCTGAAGGAAACGCCGCTCAACGAACTCGCGACACTCGTCGTCAAGGAAGCGCTTGCGCGGGCCGCCGTGCCAGCGGACCGAGTGGGTCATGTGGTGCTCGGCAACGTCATTCCCACCGAGCCGCGCGATGCGTATCTGAGCCGCGTCGCCTCACTCTCGGCCGGCCTGCCGGTATCGACGCCGGCGTTCAACGTCAACCGCCTGTGCGGCTCCGGGGTGCAGGCGATCGTGTCGGCCGCGCAGTCGGTTGCGCTCGGCAACTGCGGCATCGCCGTGGCAGGCGGCGCGGAATCGATGTCGCGCGGACCGTATCTGATGCAGGCCGCGCGCTGGGGCGCACGCATGGGCGACACGCAGTTGCTCGACTACATGACGGGGGTTCTGCATGATCCGGTGCACAAGATCCACATGGGCATCACCGCCGAAAACGTCGCCGATCAGTTCGACGTGTCGCGCCTCGACATGGACACGCTCGCGGCGGAAAGTCATCGCCGCGCGGCGGCTGCGACGGAGAACGGTTATTTCCGCAGCCAGATCGTACCGGTGCCCATCGTCAGGTCGCGGCAGGCCTTGACGTTCGACATCGACGAGCACGTGAAAGGCGATACGAACGTGGAGGCGCTCGCAAAAATGAAGCCGGCGTTCCGCAAGGACGGCAGCGTGACGGCGGGCAATTCGTCGGGCATCAACGACGGTGCGGCCGCGCTTGTGCTGGCCTCAGCCGAGGCAGTGAAGGCACATGGGCTGACGCCGCTCGCGCGGCTCGTCAGCTACGGCCATGCGGGTGTCGAGCCGACCATCATGGGCATCGGCTCGGTGCCGGCCGCGCGTCAGGCGTTGCATCGCGCGGGCCTGTCGACGTCCGACCTCGCAACGGTCGAAGCCAACGAGGCGTTTGCCGCGCAGGCCTGTGCCGTCACGCGGCAACTGGAACTCGATCCGGCTATCGTGAATCCGAACGGGTCGGGCATCTCGCTTGGCCATCCGATCGGTGCGACCGGCGCAATCATCTCGACAAAGGCGATTCACGAGCTGCATAGAATCGGCGGCAAATACGCGCTCGTGACGATGTGCATTGGCGGCGGCCAAGGCATTGCCGCAGTCTTCGAACGCTTCTGAGTGACGCGCACGCGCACCCAAAAAAACGGGCCGCCAAAGTTGGCGGCCCGCGGTATCTCTTCGAAGCGATCAGCAGAAGGATTCATTCCGGCTCGGCAATGTCTTCGATACGCGTGTGCGCCCGGAACATATGAACGGTGTCGCGCAGCGTCTTGCGCAGCAGCTTCCATTGCTCCGGACCGACGGCCTCGTAAAACGCGAGTTGTGCCTCCTGCCACGCCTGTTCGCTGGCACGCAGCGCGTTGCGGCCCTTGGTCGTCACCGTCAGGTTTTTCACCCGGCGATCTTCCTCGCTCTGCTCGATCATGAGCAGGCCGCGCGTGATCAACGGCTCGGTCAGGCGCGTCACGCTCGTGCGGTCCATGAGCAAGGCCTTCGCCACTTCGGTGACGCGCGCCGGCGCGAGGGCTTCGATATTGACGATCAGCGTGTACTGCGAGATGGACAGCGGCACGTCTTTCATCTTCGCGTTATAGAGACCGGTCAACAACCTCGACAGCCGGTTCACGTCGAAGAGTGCGCATTGCGAAACCAGATCGACCTTTTCCACCGGACCGGCCTTCGCTTTCTGAGTTTGAACACGTGCGTGCATGGAACATCCCTGCCAGTTGACGGACCCGATGCCCATATTACGTGACAACGCACCTATTTTCAAGTGTGGATCCGTTCAGAAATAGCGATTTGCCGGCCGATTCAGACCAAGATGGTCACGCAACGTCGAGCCTTCGTAACTTTTTCGAAAGATTCCTCGGGCTTGCAGAATCGGCACGACATGATCGACGAAATCGTCGAGACCTTGTGGCAAGTAGGGAAACATCACGATGAAGCCGTCGCACGCCTGCGCGCCGAACCAGTATTCGAGCTGCTCGGCGACCTGCTGCGGCGTGCCGACGACTTCATGCCAGAAGTAACCGCCCACGCGCCGCGCGATATCGCGGATCGTCGTGAGACCTTCACGGCGCGCGATATCGAGCACGCGCTTCTGGCTGCTCACGCCCTGATTGGTGCGAGGCAGATCGGGCAGCGGCTCGTCCGGATCGAAGATCGAAATATCGTGTCCCAACGCGACCGAAAGCGATGCGAGCGCGCTATCGGTATGCACCAGGCTATCCATCATCGAGCGCTTTTCTCGCGCTTCTTCTTCCGTCCTGCCGACCACCACCAGCGTGCCGAGCATCACCTTGCACGGCGTGTCCGCGCGGCCTGCCGCCGCGGCTTGAAGCCTGATGTCCCGATAGAAGGACTGCGCCCCTTCCAGCGTGGTCTGCGCCGTGAAGACGACATCGGCCGATTCGGCGGCAAGCCGCATGCCCGCCGGCGACGCCCCGGCCTGCACGAGCACCGGCCAGCCCTGCGGCGGCCGCGCGATATTGAGCGGGCCCTTGACATCGAAAAACCGCCCGTGATGATCGAGCACGTGCATCTTGCGCGGATCGAAGAACACGCCCTCTTCGGCATCGCAGACGAACGCATCGTCTTGCCAGCTATCCCAGAGACCCGTGACGACGTGCACGAACTCGCGCGCCAGATCGTAGCGCTCGTCGTGACCGCGCAAGTCGTCGAAGCCGAAGTTGCGGGCGACTTCCGGGTTCGCCGTCGTGACGATGTTCCAGCCCGCACGGCCCGCGCTCAGATGATCCAGCGACGCAAAGCGCCGCGCAATATGAAACGGCTCGTCGTACGTGGTCGATCCCGTCGCGACGAGCCCGATACGCCGCGTCAGCGACGACAACGCGGACAAAAGCGTGAGCGGCTCGAACGAGGTCGCCGTGTGACTGCGCTTCAGTCCGTCCATGGGCATGTTAAGCAACGCCAGATGGTCGGCCATGAAGAGCGCATCGAAACACGCGCCTTCGAGTTTGATGGCGGCACGCGTCAGCTCGGCGAGATCGAAGTTCGCGCGCGGATTCGCACCGGGAAAGCGCCATCCGGCCGTGTGAATCGTGGTCGGCCGGAAGAACGCCCACAGGCCCATCTGTTCGCGCTCAGTCATCACGTGCCTCGCTGCGTTCTTCGTCGCGCGTCATGAGTTTCATCGCATCACCATTCGCGCAGCAGCTCCGGGATGCTGTGAAAGTCCATCCAGTCATAGTGCGTATCGCGGTGCAAGGTTCGGCCTTCGTGCGCTGGAAGAGACTGGGGCGCGACGCGCTGGCTGTCGGTGTTATCTGCTATCTCGTGGGTTTCATCGATCATGCTCAGGCTCCGAAAGTGCGTGACTGAAATCGGTGGAAAGCTCAATCCGGGGTATCGAACTGAAGGCTGCCGTTGCCGGGATTCGCCGATGCACAGCGCCGATGGTTGACCCCCGTGATCGCGAAGGCGCCGATAGCGGATGCCACCGCGATTGCCATGAAGCAGGTCGTCGGCGGCAGATTCAGGCTGACGAGCGCGCCGATCAGAAGCGGAGCGACGATCGCACCGACGCGTCCCACGCCCGCCGCCGCGCCGAGCCCGACCGAACGCGATGCAAGCGGATAGAACTGTCCTGTGTACGCGTAGCACAGGTTCTGCGTGCCGACCACCGACGCACCCACGATCGCGATGAGCACGAAGAGCGCCGTCTGGTTCGGCGCGTAGCCGAGCGCGGCGAGCGACGCCGCACCCATCGCATAGAAGAACGCGAGCACCCATTTCAAGCTGAAGCGGTCGCCGACCCACGCGCCGATGATCGTGCCGATAATCACGCCCGCGTTATAGACGAGCAGGAACGTGAGCGCGGCGCCCAGCGTGTGGCCCGAGCGTGTGAGCAGCGTCACGAGCCACGTGCTCATGGCGTACAACATGAACAGCCCCATGAAGAACGCGACCCAGATCAGCACCGTGCTCTGCGCGCGCCCGTCCGCGAACAGTTGTCCGAGCGGCGTACGCGCGCCACGCTCCGCCGCCTGGCCGACGAAAACCGCGTCCGGCGCGAAGCGCTGATCCGGCAGAATGCGCTGCAACACCTTGCGCAATTCATCCTGCTTGTTGGTTTTGACGAGATACGCGAGCGATTCGGGCATCCACGCCATCACGAAGGGAATGATCAGAAGCGGCACGCCCGCGACGATGAAGACGGAGCGCCAGCCGTATGCCTCGATGCAGGCCTTGCCGATCAGCGCCGCCAGCACGCTGCCGATGGTATAGCCGCACATCATCAGTCCGACGAGCCGCCCGCGGCTGCGGCGCGGCGCGTATTCCGACATATGCGCGACCGCGTTCGGCAATGCGCCGCCGATCCCGACGCCGGCAAGAAAGCGCATGGCGCTGAACAACAGCGGTTCGGTCGCGAATCCCGCTGCCAGCGTGAACGCGCTGAACAGGAAGATCGAGATCGCAAAGACCTTGCGACGGCCGATCCGGTCGGCCACCGCGCCCAGCACGATGGCGCCGAACGCCATCCCGAAGAGCGCGGAACTCGCCATGAAGCCGGCGGCGGCCGCGCTGACCTTCATGTTGGCCATGATCGCGGGAAGCGCAACGCCCGGCACGGCGAGGTCATACCCGTCGAGCACGACGACGAGCGAAGTCCAGAGAAATACGACGAAATGGAAGCGGTTGAATCTCGCCCCATCGACCTTTTCCTGCACGTTGATCCTGTCCATGAAATCGTCTCCTGACTGCCGTTCGAGTAATGTTTGATCGCCGGCTTCATCGCGCGAAGCGGCGTTTGCCGCGGTGTTTCCATCGACGCTCAGAACGATTGCCGGATGCCCGCCATCACGCCGAGCTGCCCTTGCCCGGCCGGTGGTGTCGTGCCGCCGCCGCCCGCGCTCACCGAATAGCGCGCGCGGGCGCTGTTCGACAAATACGCGGTTTGCAGATAGACCGCCGTCCGCACGGACAGCAGGTAGGTGCCGCGCAGGACGCCCATCGTCGCGCGCGCGTCCTGCGGTGCATTGACGATGCGGAACACTTCGCCATCGAGCACGAACGAGGGTGTGAACGGATACGACACGCCCAGATAGAACAGATTCGAATGTGCGCCCGGCACGGTGGCGGAACTGGTCACGACATTGCGGCCAATCCAGCCCGCACCGATGCGCGCGCCCTGCACCTTGACCCAGCCATTGGCTTGCAGACGCACGTCCTTATCGCCAGGGTTGGTGATCGGAATCGGCGCGTTGCCATTGAAGAAGTTTGCCGCCGCATTCGGGCCGCCGCGCTGTTCGTCGTAGGCGGCGGCGAGACCGAACACCGTGGAGTCGTAACGCAGCATCGCGGAAATCTGGCGGCATTGCGTGAACTGCCCCGGCGCCGATCCCGCGCAGGTGCCCTGGCCGGGCGAGTTGCCAGTGCCCGCGGAATCGCGTCCGAAAGAATAGGTCGCGCCGAGCGTGAAGCCTTTCCACATGCCCTTGTAGCCGACGGTGTTATCGCTGCGTGCATTCGGCACGTAGGCGTCGAGCGACGCGATACCGTAGATGTTCGGCCCGAGAATGTCGGCGTCGCTGTCCATGAGGTAGGTCATCGAATACTGGCGGCCGAACATGAGCGTGCCGTACGCGCTGCTCAACCCGACCCACGCCTGCCGTCCGAAGAGCCGGCCGCCCTGCCCCAGATCGCCGCCACGCACGTTGAAGCCGCTTTCCAGAACGAACTGGGCCGCGTAGCCGCCGCCGAGATCCTCGCGGCCACGCAAGCCCCAGCGCGACGGAACCTCGCCCGTCACGCCTGGCATGCGAATGACGCGGTCGTCGCTCGCATTGGCATGCGAGACATATTCGACGCCGGTATCGACAATGCCGTAAAGCGTCACGGACGATTGTGCGAAGACCGCCGGACTCGTCAGTGCGAGCATGCTCCACAAGAAACGATGCTTCGTCATGGTGTTCTCAGGGATACGTGAATGGAGCGCGAATGCCTGCTTGCGCGGTCGAGCAGGGCTCACGCCGCGCCGTGCGCTTTGGGCCGCAACAACTCGTCGAAATCTTCGAGACTGGGGAACACCATCGGCTGCTGAGAATCGAGTGTCAGCAGCCGCTCGCGATACGCGTCGAGCAGCGCGGTGCGCTCTTGCTGGCTGATGTACGGCACGTGCCAGCCGATGAAAGGCGGCAACACGTCGAAACCGAGATAGCCGAGCGTGCCGCGCAAAAGATGCTTCAGCAGATCGGGAAGCGGACCATGCACGCCATCCGCATCGAACATGTGCGGCTGTCCGCCCAAGGTCAGCGAGACAAGCGCCTTCTTGCCCTTCAACCCGCCGCGATCGTAGAAGCGCATGCCGCCATAACAACGGCCCGATACGAACACGCGATCGAGCCATCCCTTCATGATGGCGGGCATCGAAAACCAGTAGATCGGGAAATTGAAAATGATCAGATCGGCCCACACGACCTTGTCGAGTTCCGCCTTGATATCGGGCGCGAGCAGGCCGTTGGCATCGGCATGGCGCTGTTCGAGCGCGTAGACGAGATAGTCGTCGTTGGCGCGGCCGAGAAAGTCGTTCGGGCTCGCCACGGGGTTGAACTTCATCTCGTACAGATCGGACACGCGCACGTCGTGTCCGGCTTCGGTCAGCACATCGGCGGCCGCATCGCGCATGGCCGTCGTAAAAGAAGCGGCTTCCGGGTGTGCATGCACAATCAAAGCATTCATCGTGATTCACCAGAGAGGCATTCGAACCGGCCGCACGCTTCGGGCGCCGGCCACGGGGTACGTCGGCGGAATTTCACGCCGTTCAGAACTTCTCGCTATAGGGCCGCAGATCGGCTTCGAGTGTCCATGCGCTGCGATGCTGCCGATGAATCTGGTAATACGTTTCGGCCACTTCATCGGTCGATAACATGCCATCGGGCGGCATGCTCTTGGCCAGATCGGGAAACAGCCGGTGGATCGCCGGCATGTTCACCGCGCCGTCGATGATCACCGTGGCCGCGTGGATGCCCTTGGGCCCGAACTCCCGCGCAATGCTCTGAATCACCGCACGGGTGGCGAATTTCGCTGCCGCGAACGCGCCGAAGTTCGCCCCGCCGCGCAGCGACGAGGTCGCGCCCGTGAAAATAATCGTGCCCTGGCCGCGTGGCTCCATGTGCCGCACCGCTTCGCGTGCGAAGACGAACGCGCCGAATGCACCCAGCCGCCAGACCTTCTCGAAAGCGTCGCCGCTAATCTCCAGCAACGGCTTGCGATGCTGTGCGCCCGCGTTGTACACCGCGACTTCAATCGGCCCGATCTCCTGCTCGATCGTCGCGAGCGCCTCCACGATCTCGCGCTCCACGCGCAGGTCCACCTTCATGCCAGTGGCTTCGCTGCCCGCATCGCGCAACTGCGCGGCATAGCCCTGCAACTTCTCCAGATCGCGGGCAAACATGACGAGATAGTCCGGCGCGAACCGCCGTGCGATCGCCTGTCCCAGTCCCTCTCCGACCCCCGCTATGACCGCCACCTTCTTCGATGTCCTGTTCATCGCTGCTCCGTCTGAGTTCTGTGTCGCCGCGGCGGTTGCGCCGGGGTTCGTGCTATTACCGATTTGCAAATCTGCAGCGGTGGAACTACGATACGTGTGTCCACACCTAATTGCAAGGAGACACCCACCCGTGAATACCCTCATCGCTTCTGACACTCGAAAAATCGGCGACGGTTCGATTCCTGAAACCGTTGCTACCTCTTGATCGACGTGCCGCGCCGTGCGCGCATGTCCAGCGCTGCGTCGCGAGCGGCGCTGCTCGATGCGGTTCACACGTTGAGTCGCGATAAAGGCATCGACAATGTTTCCGTCGATGAAATTGCGTGCAGGGCCGGATTGCACAAGGTGGCGGTTTATCGACTGTTTGGATCGAGGCAAGCGCTCCTGCTGGAATACGTTCTGCGTCACTGCAACGTATTACGCAATATCTTCGACGAAGCGTCCGGGGCTCAACCCGATGATGCGCGGCGTCAGATCTTGCACGTCCTCTCGCGCTTGTCTCCGGGCTTGATCGGCAGGATTCAGGCGATGCAGACGCAATGCACGCGACGCAACGATGCCATCGCCCACTTGCTCGATAACGAGTCGATGAGTCTGCGCGAACATCTGACGAAGCTGTGTATCGGCATGAATGCGCGCGAGCCGGATATGCTGAGCTTCGCGCTATTCTCGGTGTGGCAAGGCGTCGCTTTCAACGCGTGGACCGGAGCGGAATTACCGTCTCCCGATGCGCTGATGAAACTGATCGAGCGCTTGCTGAATGCGTACCAGCCAGGTGAACAGACGCTAACGTGACCCGCTCGTGCCCATGGCGCGATAGATCGTGCCGCGCGATACGCCGAGCCGCCGGGCCGCGCGTGCGATGTTGCCGTCGTTGGCCGCGAGCGTTTCGAGGATGAGCCGGTTGTGCTGGTCGGCGAGACGGTCATCGCGCGACACGGCGATATGCATTTGCGCCGGTCCGTGCGCGGGCGATCCGGATATCGACATGCAAACGGTAAGACCGTTCGGCAAACGATGCAGTACGGTTTCATCGCTCATGCGCAGCACGTCGAACGCAATTCCGAAGATTGTCTCGACATCGCAATTCGGCGCGCGCGAGACGCCCAGCAAACGTGCGCCGACGCCGTTGATCCATACGACGCGCCCGTCTTGCCGAACCCCTGCCAGCCCGGCGGAACCCGGACCGATCATGTCCGTCGCGAGGTGAAACTCGATGAGTCGATATCCCGCCGGTTGCATGCGCAGCAAGCGATTCTCGATCGATGCGGCATACGTCATGACGATTTCCTTCGCGTCGAAGCCGAAGGCGCGGGACTCGACCGCGATGTTCAAGATGCCTGCAAGTCCGCCATGCCAGTCCAGGACAGGCGCGGCCGCGCAGCGTATCGATGCGTGTCCCGCGAAGTAATGTTCGGCACAGTCGACCTGCGCCGCACCTCCGCTCTGCATCACAATAGCCGGCGCGCTCGTGCCCATCGCCTCCTCCGACAGATCGACGCCGACGCGACACCATTGCCGTACGAGCTCGCCCGATGCCGGGTGTTCGGAACCCGCGTGAATGACGACGCCCGCCGGATCGAGAAGCGACATCACACAGCCCGTATGCGTGAGCGCAGCGTCGAGCTTGCGCAACGCCGGATCGGCCGCATCGACGATCTTCTGGCTACGCCGCAGACTGTGCTTCATTGCGTGCTTCGGCAGGAGCGTCGGCACAACGCATTCGTGCGTCGAACGGCCCCGGCTCAGGCAACGTTCCCACGATTGAATGATCGACTCGCTGACCAGACCTGAAGGACGCTGTCCGTCGAGCACGAATCGTTCGCGCGCGCGTATCTTGCGCAGTTCCGCGCCGAATATCGTCGACAGGCCGTCGCTCCCGCTGCTCATGCATCACCTCCCTCTCCCGATGAATGAAGTATGCAAAGTCATTTCAGCGATCGATAGAACGATTTTGCGCACGCGCATCTGCGCGCAATCCGACAAAAACGTTCTATCATCCGCAACGAGATCGCCCGATACTTCGACGAATACCCGCGACCCTGACGATGCGTTCAAAGAACGGTTCGACCACTGACTTCGTGCATTTCACCGCCGGTGCGCACTTGCGCGCGGGCGTGGAAGTCATGCACGCGAGTTTTGGCACACACCGTTTCGCGCCGCATCTGCATGAGACGTGGTCGTTCGGTGCGGTATTGTCCGGCGCGCAGAACAATGCCATCGGGCCTGAGCGCAACATCATCGAGACAGGGCAGTTGATCCTGATGCCGCCGTATCGGCCGCATGCGGGCTGTGCGGTCGGCGAGCAGCCCTGCCAATACGTCATGCTCTACGTCAGCGACGAGCAGTTGCGCGAGCGCGCCGACGCCCTCGGCCTTCATGAAGTCAATTTGCCCGCCACTGGTGTAAGCGATCCGTGGCTCGTCGATTTAATGGCGTCGTTCGTGTTCGCGGCAATCGAGAGCGAGCGCGCCGGCAAGCATCCGTCTCCGTCGCTGGACCGCGCGTTCGAGCGTGTCGTCGATCAGATTCTGATCCGTCACGCATTCGCGCCGGTCGATTCCGACGATTTCTACGCGCAACGATACGAACGTCGCCTCGACGCCGCGCTCGCACATCTGAAGGCGAATCTCAATGAAGCGATCCCTTTGAACGAACTCGCACGCCACGCGTCGCTCTCGCCCGCGCATTTCTGCCGGCGCTTCAGTCAGGCGTATGGCTTGCCGCCGCATCGCTATCAACTCGTGCTGCGCATTGCGCAAGCCAAGTCGATGTTGTACGCAGGCGAAGACATCAGCCGCGTCGCGTTGCTCGCAGGCTTTGCCGATCACAGCCACTTCGGCCGCCAGTTCAAGAGTTGTTTCGGCTTTCCGCCTGGGCATCTCACGAGAAGGTTCACCGCACGCTAGCCGCGCTTTGCGCATGCGGTGAAGCTTCGATTGTGCGACGTCAGACTCGCTTGCTTGCGGCGTCGAGACGCGCGAGTGCGAGATCGATCGCGGCGGAATGCGTTGATATCACCGACCGCTCCGCTTCGCTCAGCACGATATCGACATTGCGGGCGATACCTTCGCGCGTGTGCGTCTCCGAGCCAGCCTCCGAGCGGTGATGAAACTCGATGCCCGACGCGTACATCAGACCGCCCGCATTCGCGATGAAATCCGGAACATAGACGATGCCGCGCGCCTTCAACGCATCGGCGACATCGTCGGTCGCGAGTTGATTGTTCGCGGCGCCGCAGATGATCTTCGCCGACAAATTCGGCACCTTGCAGTGCGTCAGCACGCCGCCGAGGGCGCATGGCGCGAGCACCTCGCAATCGGCAAGCATCGCTTCTTCCGGCTCGACCCACTTCGCGCCGATTTCCTCCGCAAAATCCCTGCGCGACCGATCGATGTCGGACACCGTCAGCGTTGCGCCCTCCGCCGCGTAGTCGCGCGCGATCAGCGTACCGATCCCGCCCAGACCGACGATGCTCACGCGCGAGCCCTTCATCGACGTCTTCTTCAGCACGCGCCGGACCGCCGTGCGGATCGCCGTATCGAGACCGATGTACGTGCCGTACGTCGTGCCGCCCGCCCCGCCCGCTTCCTTCGAATAGCCACCCGCAAACGGTGTGCGACGGCGAATCACGTCGATATCGAGCGGCCCCGTCCCGACGTCCGGCGCAACGTGATAGTTGCCGCCGAGCGCATGCACGTGATCGGCTACGTCGAGGAGAATCGCTTCCTTGATCTGCGGCGTCAACATGAAGTCTTTCGGCAAGGGAACAACCGTCTTGCCGCCGCCGCTGCCGTTGTCGATGGCGGCCGCCTTCAAGGTCATCGCCTGCGAAAGGCGCAACACGTCTGCGATGCCCGCGGCACTGTCGTCGTAAGTCTTGATCCGCAAGCCGCCGATTGCCGGACCCAGCGCAGTCGAATGCACACCGATCATCACGGGTAGTCCCGTGCGTTTTCCGGGCTTGATTTGAAATACTTCGTGATCGGTGGGAATAGCGAGGTTGCTCACTTCAGGCTCCAAGAATGAATTTAAATAATGCGGAATCGTCGAACGCTTACGACATGAGCCGCTCGACAGCGGCCTTCATCGCCCGGTCCTTCAGGATCGAATCGAGCTCCAGCAGACGGATTGTCCTGAGCGGCATGCGCGAGGGACCGCAGTCCACGCCGGCCAGGACGCTGATGGCCTTGAGTACGTTGGTCAGTCCATACTGCATCGCCAGCTTGAGCAGATTGCTCACGTCGGCTTGCATATCTTCGACTTCGACATCGCGTTCGCGCGTATAGGCGTCGAACATGCGGTGGAAATACTTTCCGGAAAAGTTGTAGCTCATTCCGACTGCGCCACGCACGCCGATCTGAAGCGCCTTGAGCAACAGATCGTCGCGTCCGAAATAGACTTTTCCTTGCGCGCCTAGCTGATCTTGCACACGCGCAAGTTCAGAGAGATTGTCGTCGGTGAACTTGACGCCGGCGAAGTTGGGAATACGTTGCTGCGCACGCACGACGATCTCCGAGGCCGGCACATTGAAGTTCGTCAGCATCGGGATATGGTAGTAATACAGATCAGTGTCCGGAGCCGCTTCAGCGATGTGCTGAAGACACGCAACGGCATCGTCGGCATTCGACGGCTTGAGGAAATACGGCACGACGGCTGCCACACCATCGGCGCCAATCGATTGGGCGTGCGCGGCGAGATCGGCCGCTTCGCGCAAACTGGTGTGGCCAACGTGCACCATGACCTTGAGCTTGCCTGCTGACTTCTCTCGCCAGTATGAGGCGAGCCGCTTGCGCTCCGATGTGTCGAGCGAACTGCCCTCGCCCGTCGTACCGCACACGAATGCGCCGTCCACGCCATCGTCGACGAGACGATCGATCTGTCGATTCACCGCGTCGAGCGCAAGTTCGCCGTTCGCGCCAAATGGCGAGAATACTGCCGCAATCAATTCCAGTCTGTTCATGATTTCTCTGCTGTGAAGAGATTCGTTCAATGCATCTCTGCAGTATGCGAACGACATGCGTGGACGGATAGAACGTTTTTGCGCTGTACGATTCCCAGCTCGTGCGACGGATGAATGCACTGTTCCACTTCGAAACAGTTGGGCGCGTGCGATCGCGGTTTGTTCGATTCTTCGGTGCGTTCGAGCGAAGTCCATTAGCCGCGAACACGCCGTCGCGCGGACCTTCGCGCGACATTCACGGCGCATGTACCGGCCACGATGCGTTGTTCGAACAGGAATTCGTTTGAAGCAGCTATGTCTATTGACTAAGCTGAACGGCTCAAACCAATCCTCAAGAGGAACATCATGTCTCTGCTGCAAGACAAAGTCGTACTGATAGTCGGTGGCACATCGGGTATCGGCGCTGAAGCCGCGAAACTGTTCGCCGATGAAGGTGCGAAGGTCGTCGTTACAGGGCGACGCCGTGTTGAAGGTGAAGCCGTTGTCGACGCGATCACGAAGGCCGGTAAGGAAGCCTTGTATCTGGAAGTGGATGTCGCAAATTCATCGAGCGTGAACACGATGATGGACACGATCGTCGCGCTCTACGGCCGTGTCGATTGCGCGTTCAATAACTTCGGTATCTCCGACGGGCACCGCATGTTGATCGATCAGGACGAGGACACGTGGAATGAAGTCATCGACGTGAATCTGAAGGGCGGATTCAATTGTCTGAAGGCGCAGTTGCCGGTGATGTACGAGCAAGGCAGCGGCTCCATCGTCTTTACTTCGTCGGTCCTCGCGCAAGTGTTCATTCCGGGCGAATCCCTTTACAGCGCGAGCAAAGGCGGCCTCGAAGCACTGGCCAAGGCGGCTGCGCTCGAATCGGCCGATAAAGGCGTACGCGTCAACGTCGTATCGCCGGGTCTCACACGCACGCCGATGACGGAAGGATCGTTCAAACTGGATGAAGCGAAAGGCTACGCCGTGCATCCACTTGCCGCGGCTCACCCGATCGGACGCACGGGCGAACCGGTCGAGATCGCTCAAGCGGCGTTGTTCCTGTTGTCCGACCGGGCGTCGTTCGTCACGGGACAAGTGCTCTCCGCCGACGGCGGATACACCGTCAAGTAACGCCCCCCCGCGCAGACGCTATCGCCGACGTTGGCAACCGGGGTCGATGAGGTTATAGTTACGATAACCATTACATACGAACGTCGGCCGTGGTTGAAATGCTGCGGCGACGCACAGTGAGGCGCTTATGTCCAGCTATGTTCAGTCGGCGATGCACGGCGGCGTGCTCGAATTGAGAATCGATCGGCCCGCTTCGAAGAACGCGATCACGAGCGACATGTACGCTCAGCTCGCACGCGCATTGCAGGATGCGGACGCATCGGACGAAGTCGAATCGATCATTTTGATGGGCGGTGACGGCATATTCACCGCAGGCAACGACATCGAGGACTTCGTCACCTTCCCCCCGGTTACGGACGATGCGCCCGTCTGGCGCTTTTTCCGCGCGCTGATGCACGTCCGGCAGCCGGTCATCGCCGCGGTGGACGGCCCCGCTATCGGAATCGGCACGACCATGCTGTTGCACGCGGATTTCGTGTTTGCAACGCCACGTTCGTTCTTCGCCATGCCGTTCACGAGTCTCGGCATCACACCGGAAGGTGCGGCAAGCGTTCTCCTTCCGCTGCTGGTCGGCCGTGTCAAAGCCGCCGATCTGCTGCTTTGCGGTAGCCGCATGTCCGCCGAGCAGGCGGCGTCCTGGGGTCTCATCAATGCCGTCGTGGATGCCGACGCGCTGCGCGCCACGGCATACGACCGGGCGCGTGCACTCGCGAAGTTACCTGCGGACGCCGTGCAGCGGACCAAGCGGCTGATGAAAGAAGGAGTCGAGCAATGGGTGATGCGTCAGTTTGCGTCTGAACAGCAATCGATGGTTGAGACCGTCACCTCGCCCGCAGCGAAGGACGCGTTCGCGCGCTTTTTGCAGCGGCGCTGAGCGTCGCGGACGATCCGTCATTCCGGCAACCATTCAATCGCGTCTTGTCTCATGAAGTCGACCAAATTCGTGACGTGCTGCTACATCATGTCGTTCGTCGCAGCGCATGACCCGCAACAGTTGTCCACGGCGACCATCGCGAAGTGGGTCGATACGCATGCGGCGCGAGCGCGCCAGCTCGTCTCGCTGCTCGTGAAGGCCGAACTGTTGAAGTCAGTCAGAGGCGGTGCCGGCGGCGTGATGCTCAATCGTAAGCCAACGCAAATCACGCTGCTCGATATCTACGTCGCCGCCGGCGATGCGGACGCTTCGTTCTTTCATATCGACAATCCATTTTCCGCATGGTCGGATCATTGCAGCGTGCATGACGTGCTAGTCGGCGTCAGGACTGATGTCATGAAGCAGACGCGGAAGTCGCTGAAGGCGGTCAAGCTCTCCGACGTGTTCGTGCCGTGGAAGGAAGTGGCTTCGGATCGGTGAACGCCCTGCCGCAAGCACGAAGTTCAAATCTTGCATGCTGACCGGCCAGTTGATCCAGCTAGACGGCGCCGCGCATCTCGGGCCGGGCCTGCACATGATGTGCCGCGTGATCAGAGCACGTGAGCATCTTCCTGCCATTCAGGCGACAATCCGAGAGACATGCGCCCCTATTCGATGATTCGCTCACGGCCTGAAAACGCCACATCACTCTGAACCGAACATGAACGTATCCGAACGCCTTGCACAAGCGGGCTTTACATTGCCGCCGCCCATCAACCCGCTCGGCTCCTATCGAACGGTCTCCGTGTCGGGGAGTCAAGTCTATGTCTCCGGTCTCGGGCCTTTCGAGGATGGCAAGCCAATCGTCGGCGTAGTCGGCGACGATATATCTCTGGAACAGGCTCAGCACGCGGCACGTCTGACGATGCTCATGATCCTGGCCTGCGTCGATCAGGCATGCGGGCTCGACAACATCGAGCGATGCAGCCGGCTGACGGTCTACGTGCGGGCCGAACAGTCGTTCACCCAGCATCCGCAAGTCGCCAATGGCGCCAGCGATCTCTTGCTGACATTGTTTGGACAAGACAAGCTTCCGGCGCGAAGCGCGCTCGGCGTGCATACGTTGCCGATGGGCATCCCGGTCGAGATCGACAGCATCTTCGAATTGAAGCGCTAAAGATGGGCCGATCGGGCGCCTGCAACGCCTACGCTAATCGCAGATCCCACAAGACATCGAGTACGTGTTGCGTGGCGCGCTCAACGTGCCCGGCATGGTGCGCAATGCCAAGCCGACGCCACAAGGCCGGGCGCAGCGGACGCATGACGATGCGCGTGTCCGGTGATGGCGTCGTGGCCTCGTGAGGCAAAAGCGCCGCACCATAGCCTGCCGCGACCAGACTCTTGATCGCGTCGTTGTAGTTGAGCTGAATGCGCGGCGCAGGATGATGTCCCGCGGTCGCAAACCACTCCGTTGTGAGGCGCGATAGACCGGTAGTTGCGTCATTGAGAATGAGAGGCTGCGCGGCGAGCCATTCAGGCGTTACACGGGCGGGGCATCGCCAATGCACCGGTACGAAGGCCATCACAGGGTCGCGGCGCCAGGGTTTTATCACGAGTCCGGCCACGGGGGGCTGAGGCAGCGCGACCAGCCCGACATCCAGCGTCCCATCCGCCAATCGGGACAGCGTTTCCTGGGACGTGAGCACCGCAAGCTGAATATCGATGGCGGGATGGTGCTGGCGCAGCGCCTCGAGGGCTTGCGGCAACAAATACGCGATCACGCCGGTCGATGCACCGAGCCGCACGCGCCCTTCCAGCCCCTGCACCTGGCGTTGAATATCGTCCAGCGCCCGCTCCGCGTCGGCCAGCAATCGACGCGCGCGCTCCACCAGTACCTCTCCTATCGCCGACGGTCTTACCTGCCCGCGCTTTCGCGACAGCAGCGGCGCCCCGATGCGGTCTTCCAGTTCAGCGATATGGAGGCTGACCGTCGGCGGCGCCAGATTCAACGCGCGCGCCGCATCGGCAAACGAGCCGCGCTCGGCAATCGCGATCAAGGTGCGCAAACGGTCCAGGCTGATCTCTCGCATCTTCGCGTCCGGATTCAGAAAAACTGAATGTCTAGGTCATGATATTCAACTTTCATTAGTTTAGCGGTTCGGGAAACAATGGGCGTTCGTTCTGCCCGCTACCACCACTCGGAGTATCCCGCGTATGAGCGCTCCCCTTGTTTTCATCGATGGCGATCAAGGCACCACCGGACTGCAAATCCACGAACGGCTGCGCAATCGAACCGATATCACGCTGTTCACGCTCGCCGCCGCAGAACGCAAGGATGCGCGCCGTCGCGCAGAAGCCATCAATGCCTGCGACATCGCCATTCTCTGTTTGCCCGATGCCGCTGCACGCGAGGCCGTGGATGCCATCGTCAATCCGGCCGTCAGAGTCATCGACGCGAGCTCGGCCCACCGCACACAGCCGGGCTGGACATACGGCTTTCCGGAAATGACGCCGGTACAACCCGAGCGCATCGCGAGCGCCCGCCGGGTCACCAATCCCGGCTGCTATCCGACGGGGGCAATCGGCTTGCTGCGTCCCTTGATGCAGGCCGGGCTCTTACCGGGCCACTACCCCATCAGCATTCATGCGGTGTCCGGCTACTCCGGACGCGGTCGTGCCGGCGTAGAGGAACACGAGGGGCAAGGTGCCGTCAACGCACCTGCATTCCAGGTATATGGTCTGGCACTCGCACACAAGCACGCCCCGGAAATCCAGACGCACGCCGGACTCACGCATCGGCCGATCTTCGTCCCTGCGTATGGTTCGTTTCGTCAGGGCATTGTGCTGACAGTGCCGCTGGACCTGCGGCTGCTCTCACCCGATGTGAGCGCCGCCACGTTACAAGCCTGCCTCGCGCGGCATTATGCGGACGCAGCCCACGTGCATGTCTCGCCGTCGCATGAAGCGGGTGCATCGACGCACCTGGATCCGCAAGCGCTCAACGGTACGAACGACATGCGCCTGAGCGTATTTTCGAACACGGAACACGGGCATGTTCTGCTGTCCGCGGTGTTCGATAACCTTGGCAAAGGCGCATCCGGCGCTGCGGTTCAGAACCTGAACCTGATGCTCGCGCACGAAAAGTGACCGATGCCGTGAGCCGATGTGGGGCCGAACGATTTATAAAAAGGCGGATTGATAGACCTTTGGGGTCACGCCGGTTAGCTGCTTGAAAACGCGCGTGAAGTGCGACTGGTCCGCGAAGCCGGTTCGTGCGCCGACCTCTGCAATAGGCCTGCCGTCGCGCAGCATCGGCATGGCTGCACGCAGGCGCTCCTGTTGCTGAAAGGCATGCGGACTCAGGCCCGCTTCGCGCACGAAGGCGCGCAACAGAACAAACGGCGTGACGTCAAACTCGGAGGCGAGCGTCGACAGCGTCACCCGCGCGTGAAGGTCGTCGCTCAAACGGCGCCTTACCGCGCGTACCAGAGCAGGCTCGTTGCGCACAGGCGGCAGGTCGGCGGAGCGCCCGGGGCGGCGCGCATAAAGGCCCACGATCGCGCAGGCCAGGGCCTCACTGCGCTTGAAGGGATCGTCGTCTGTTTCGGAACACCAGTTGACGCCGTAGAGGTGCCGCGAGAGTTCCGCATCGAGGACGAACGGGCTCGCCAGCTCGAAGCGCTCGCGTCGCGCAATGCCAAGCCGATCGCAATAGGCCGCCAGTTCCCCAGGCTGCACGTGTTCGACGCGCATCTTCCATTTGCCGTCGCCGGCAGCGGCGCCCGAATGCACCACGTCGGCGTCGATGACGATGACGTCACCGCGCCGGCATACGCGCCGCTGCCCTCCAACCTCGACGGCCAACGCCCCGCCGGTAATGACCGCGAGGCAATGCGTATCGTGTGCGTGCGGCGGATACCGGTGGCCGACGAACTGGCCCTTGAGCATGACCGCGTCCATGACGTCGGGTGCGCGCCAGACCTTGACCGAACGAATCGCCGATGTGGCTTTCATGGTGAAACCGTCCGTGGAAGTGCTCTGAACACGTCATCATAGTCCTCCAGCAGCGGCATCGCGATACGCGGTTGCGTCTCGAGACGCTCGACGAAATCGCACCAGCGCGCCAGTGTGTCGGCCCGCTCCGCGTCCGAGCAATAGGGAACGTGCCAGGCAAAGAACGGCTCAACCACGTCATAACCCACATATCCCAACGTGCCTTGCAGCAGATGACGCAGCATGCCGCTCGCCAGCTCGCCATGAATACCTTTGGGCCCGAACATGTGTTCCCGTCCGCCCAGGCTCACGCCGATCACAGCGCGCTTGCCCGCCATGCCACCGCGCCCGTAGATGCGCTTGCCGCCATACATGGCGCCCGACAGGAAGCAGCGGTCGATCCAGCCCTTGATCAGCGCGGGCACCGAGAACCAGTAAAGCGGAAACACCAGCACGAGCGTGTCGCTGTCCAGCAAGGCCTCGACTTCTCGCCGCACGTCGGGTGCAAGCGCATCGTGCTCGCGCGCATGCCGTTGCTCCAATGCATAGATCAGATAGTCGCCTTTCGCGCGCTCGGCGAACTCGCTGGCGCGAGCCACAGGATCGAAGTCGAGCGCATACAGATCCGAAAAGCTCACTTCGTCGCCGCGTGATTTCAGTACGCGTTCGGCTTCGCGGGCCATTGCCGAACAGAATGAGCGTGGTTCGGGGTGGGCATGAACAAGGTGAATTTTAGCCATGAGAAATCGATCTCCAGGTGCATGCGGGAATGAAGGCGTTGAGAGGGAAAAGCGCTCGTTCGATCGCCTCTCGCGCTGACCTTGGAGAGCATGCTAAGTGTTCCGTTGCCGAAAGTATTGGACGATTTTGCAGCGGGACGACTGAGACGCGAGGACCGCCAGCGCCTGCTGAGGTCGCACACCATGGCTAACCTTGACAAAGATAAGTCGCAGAACTAGCTTGAAATCAGGCTCGAGCGGTGCGCATTCGATTCGGAGGCCCTCAAGATGACTCGGAAACTTATCGTCCTGGCGTTGATATCGACGTCACTCTCCGGTTCGATTGCCCTATCGACCGCGGCAGAAGAAAGCACCTCGTCGGGCTCAGACGGGCGGGCCTCGCCGGTGTTCGGCGTAACGCTTCCCCCAGGCTATCGCGACTGGCAATTCGTCAGCGTTGCGCATGAGGCGGGCAACAACAATGACATCCGCGGCATCCTCGCAAACGACATCGCAATGAAAGCGCTCAAGGAAGGCACGTTGCCCTTCCCCGATGGTTCCATCATCGTTCGGCTTGCCTACGAGTACGTATCGTCTGAACGGAACAATGCCATTTTCGGCCGCGAACAATCTTTCGTCGCTGGAGCCCCAACCAACGTTCAGATTGAGGTGAAGGACTCCAAGCGTTACGCGAAGACGGGCGGATGGGGCTACGGGCAGTTCGAGAACGGCAAGGCTAATCCGAGTTTGAAGATCGTCAATAGCTGCTTTGCTTGCCACGCGAAATTGCCGGCTACCGCGGATTTCGTGTTCACGACGTATTCAAAGTAGCGCCGCTCGCAGACGTCGGCCTCACCTCATCGACGCTTCGAATCCACGTTTCGCGCAAGAAAGTCCCGTATCAGCGGCACCATCTCATCCGCCTTGTCTTCCAGCGCAAAATGGCCCGTGTCGATTAAATGGGTCTCGACGTCCGGCAGATCGTTCTTGTACGGATGCGCGCCGTCCACCGGGAAAATGAAGTCGTTCTTGCCCCACACGATCAGCATCGGAGGTTTGAACTCCCGGAAATAGGCCTGCACGTGCGCGTATAGCGGCAGATTGGTTCTGTAGTCATAGAACAGGTCGAGCTGGATGTCATTATTGCCGGGGCGATCGAGCAAGGCTTGATCGTGGACCCAGTTGTCCGGCGCTATACGCGTGCGATCGGAAACGCCATCGGTATATTGAAAGATAGTCGTCTCAAGCGTGAGTAGCGACAGCAACGCTTTGCGGCTCGCATCCGAGCCGTCAGCCCAATAGGTTTTGATAGGATCCCAGAACGTCTTGAGGCCTTCGTCGTATGCGTTCCCGTTCTGGACGACGAAGCCCGTCACGCGATCCGGATGCTTGAGAGCAAGTCGCCAGCCGACCGGCGCGCCATAGTCCATGACATACATCGCGTACCGGTTCACGCCGAGCTGATCAAGAAGGCCGTCCACCAGTTCGCTGAACCGGTCGAACGTGTAGGCAAACTCCCCGCGATCCGGCATGTCGCTTTGACCATAACCGGGATAGTCCGGTGCAATCACGTGGTAATGGTCGGCAAGTGCGGGAATCAGGTTCCTGAACATGTGGGACGACGTCGGAAAACCATGCAATAGCAGAACCACAGGCGCATCCAGCGGCCCGGCCTCCCGGTAAAAAATCTTTAGTCCTTCGATCGTCGCCGTTCGGTGATGGGTGACAGGAAAGATAGCCTTTGACGTGGCACTCGAATCGACACTGTTCATAACCATGCTCCTTGGGCTGATGGGCGACTGAATCGCGACTCAGACGCCCACAAGCAGAACTTCAACCCATCTTCGCGACGACCTCGTCAGTCGTCACCACAGCGTGGGCGAGAAACGCGTAGTTGATCATCGCGGCTTTATAGCCGTCGCCCCAAACGGGATGGCGAGGCCCCGCGGTCGCGTCGGATACGACGTAGACCTCGAAGCCCTGTTCGAGTAAATCCCGCAGATGCGCCTCGACACACATGTTGGCGAGCATGCCGCCGAGGATCACCTTGCGCACATTGCGTTTGCGCAATTGCAGTACGAGGTCGTTGGTTTGCGGCCCGAAAACCTTGTGAGGACTCACGACGACGGTGCGGCCGTCTTCGATGTAGGGCTTGAATTCTTCGAGCCAGTCCGCGCCGGACCCTTGAAAGCCCGACAGGTTCAAGGGACCCTCGCGTGAGAACGTGCCGGTTAAAAACTCGTCTGCTTCCAGTGGGCCATTGAACTTCCACGCACGATCGGTCGGAAAGAAGTAATGCGGCGATATGAAAACATTGAAATCTGCGGATTTAGCCGCCGCAAATATTCTCGACATGTTTTCAACCGTCTTGTTCTCCGTGACGCTCGCGCCTACCGCCCCCCAGTTTTTTCCGGACGGGCTCAGAACGTCGTTTTGCGGGTCGATGAAGACCACCGCCGTATCGCTTCGATCGAAATTCATCACAAGGCCTTTTCGCAAGAGGTAAAGGGGCAGCGTAAGAAGTCGCTCACGTGCTATGGATCCGGGGCGTGGACATCTTTACTGCCCCGGACCTTCCGCATGACCAATACCGTACTTTCATGGCGCTGGCGAGTCTTCGGTTCCATTCTGATAGCTCTGAATCGCCGATGATTGGATAAACCTGCGGAAAGTTGGATCTTCCTGATAACCCTGGAAACAAAGCATGACGCTACCGATATTGTCTGATCGGAACAGTTTCGACGGGATCGCTGCTACGGCTTCGCGCCGGTTCGATCGCACCTGGCGCGCCTTGAAAATATCAAGCTGCCTGCCTATGCTCAAACGTTAAGACGCCGGCCAGCTTTACTCCCGGCAACGATTGGCGCGATGCAGATCGGAATACAGCAGGATGAAAAGCGACGCATACGGTGACTCGATCGCCCGGATATTCGGGCTTCGTCGCGCCCGGTCGCATAAGCTGGTACAGATCGGCGGTGACACGTCCTTCGCCGCAACCCGTTTGGTCTCCGGGCCCGCCGGACTCCCGCGTTCATTGCCGATCAAGAAAGAGCGCGCGCTGATTGTCGTGCTGCAGTTATGCCCGCTTCTCAGCCATAAGATGTGGATGGACGACCGTCCGAAACCAGTCGATCCCTGGCCGACGGGAGGACTGGCTGTGGTCGATCTGGAGCAATCGCCCTCCTCGCATGTCACGGGCGCAATCGACTGCATTCAGTTCTATTTTCCTCGATCGGGACTCGAAGCTATCGCGGCGCGCGATGGCGTGCAACCCATAATCGATCTCGTGATTCCGGACGGTGTCTATGATCCCGTCGTCCATCAATTGGCGCGATTGATGCTACCCGCAATGGACGCACCGGATCAGGCCAACGACCTGTTCCTCAGCGGACTGATAAATGCACTGCATGCCCACCTCGCGCGCAAATATTGCGGCATTCGTCCGGAAGCGGCGAGTCCGGCAGGCGCTTTGGCGCCCGCGCGATTGGCCCGTGCAAAAGACCTCATCTCGTCCAAGCTGTCAGGGGCAGTTTCGATTGCCGAAGTCGCATCCGAGTGTGCACTGTCGCCCGCTCATTTTGCGCGCGCGTTCAAGGTGTCAACGGGCGTGGCTCCGCATCAGTGGCTTCTGTTGCGACGTGTTGAAGTCGCTAAAGGGCTATTGAGAAAACGCGAGCACACGGGCGCGGAAATTGCGGTGATGTGCGGCTTCACGGATCAAAGCCATCTGATTCGGGTGTTTTCGTCGATGGTCGGCACGACACCGGGAGAATGGCAACGCCGCTATGCCAAGTGAACCGAGGCGGACCCCACTCTCTATCGGCCGCGTTCACGCAATGGCTCGCCTTCCCGGCTAGCCGCCTGCAGCGCGGCTAGCACCGCGGACACCGCCGCGCTTTGCGGCTCAGTGGTCAATGCACCGATGCGCGACACGGCCGTCGACACCTTCAACGGTAGTTGCTGCAGTTCTCCGTTCAAATCCGTCTCGCCGCGCCGCAAGCGCGTCGAGACGAACAGGCACGGCACGCGCCGCGCCACGGCGCAGTTGGTCAAATGCGATGTCGACTCCATCAACACGTGCGGTGCGGCGACGCCCGCATTGGCGAATTCGACTTCGAGAGCAGTCCGCATAGGCGAACCCATCGACGGCACGATCCAAGGCCAGGCCGCAGCGTCGCGCCAGGTGACGCGACTGTGCCGATGCAGCGGATGATGTTTCGGCGCGACCACCAGAATCTCGTCGCTGTATAGCTCCGTGACAGAAAAGCCCGCGGTCAGCACCGCTGGCTCGAGTCGACAAACAACCATATCCAGCTCACGGCGCTGCATCAATGGCAGTAAATGATCGAGCGTGTTTTCCGTGTAATTGATCTGCTGCGTAGGTGCATGCTTCGCCAGATATTCGACAACACCGGGCAACAGGCGCATGGAGATATACGGCAGCATGCCGAGCTTCAATGGCACGCTCGTGCCACGCTTCAAGGCATCGAACGCAGGCTGGATCGTTCGCAGGTCGGTGAGGATGCGCGCGACGCAGTCGAGCATGGCTTCGCCATAGGCCGTGGGCGCAACACGCCGCGAGGTGCGCTCGAACAGCGGCAGGCCCAACGTGTCCTCCAGTTCGCGCAGCCACTTCGATAGCGCCGGTTGCGTGATCGACGCCTCTTCGGCCGTTCGTGCAAAGCTGCGATGGCGCCCGAGCCAGTCGAGTGTCTCCAGATCTCGTATGCGAAGCCTGCGCAATACGTGCGGCAAATGTTCGATGCGACCGCGGGAAGCGCCGGCCGGCACCACGTCGGGAAGCAATACGGACGGTCTTTTCGCAGCAGCCATCTCACTCTCCCATCCATTACCGCACGGTTATCGATCGACGCTCATCTTTCATCGAATCGTACCGTATATCGCTACACAATTGAGCACGCAAGTTCAGACCAAAACAACATTGACGGAGACACCATGAAGCACCTCATCAGCGCATGCGCGATCGCATCGGCCATGCTCGTGACATCCGGCGCTTATGCCGCCGACAAGCGCCCAAACGTGCTGCTGATCGTCGCCGACGATCTCGGCTATTCGGACATCGGCGCGTTCGGCGGCGAAATCAACACGCCGAATCTCGACCGCCTCGCGAAAGACGGCCTGCGCATGACGGACTTCTACGCGTCGCCGTTCTGCTCGCCGACGCGCGCGATGCTGATGTCGGGCGTCGACAATCATCGCGTGGGCCTCGGCGGCATGGCCGAGTTGCTGACACCGAAACAACGCAGCGCAGCGGGCTATGAAGGCTATCTGACGCATTCGGTCGTCACTTTCCCGACGCTGCTGGAGAAAGCGGGCTATCACACGTATATGGTCGGCAAGTGGCATCTCGGCCTGACGGAGGAATACAGTCCAGCGCAGCGCGGCTTTGAGCAGTCGTATGCGATGATCCAGGGCGGCGCGAGCCACTTCGACCAGACCGGCATCATCACGACCGATCCCGACAAGACGCCAAAGGCGATGTATCGCGAGAACGGCAAGCTCGTCGATCTGCCGGACAACTTCTATTCGACCACGTTCTATACCGACAAGATGCTGTCGTACATCGACAGCAACAGGAACGACGGCAAGCCTTTCTTCGCCTACGTGGCGTATACCGCGCCGCACTGGCCATTGCAGGCGCCCGACGAATACATCGCCAAATACGAGGGAAAGTACGACGCCGGCTATGACGCGATCCGCGCCCAGCGTCTTGCGCGCATGAAGGCGCTCGGCATCGTGCCGAAGGACATGCAGGCCTATGAAGGCAACGACGCATGGCCGAAGTGGAGTTCGCTGACGCCGGTGCAGCAGCGCATCGAGTCGAAGCGCATGGCCGTCTATGCCGCGATGGTCGAGGCAATGGATGCGCAGATCGGGCGCATCGTCGCGCATCTGAAAGCGACGGGGCAGTACGACAACACGCTGATCTTCTTCATGTCGGATAACGGCGCGGACGGCAACAGCATTCTCGACGAAGCCGCCGACCGCGACTGGATCAGACGTCACGCGGACAACAGCATCGCCAATACGGGACGCAAGGGCTCGTTCGTCGAATACGGACCCGGCTGGGCACAAGTCAGCGCGACGCCGCTGCATCTGTACAAGGCCTTCGCCCACGAGGGCGGCATCGCGGTGCCGAACATCGTCGTGATGCCGCGTTCCTCGCGTACCGGCGAGATCAGCCGCGTGCCCGCGCACGTGACGGACATCGCACCGACGATCCTGCAACTCGCGGGCGTGCAGCCGCCCGATGGACGATACGACGGGCGGCCGGTGTTTCGCATGCAGGGCACGTCGATGGTGAGCTTTCTCTCCGGTCAGAGCAGCAAGGTTCACACGCAGTTCAAAGAAGGCTGGGAACTGAACGGCCGCCGCGCGATGCGCAAGGGCGACTGGAAGATCGCGTATGCGAACAAGCCCTGGGGCAAGGACCGCTGGGAGCTGTATCGCGTGAGCGTCGACCGTTCGGAGCTGCACGATGTCGCCGCGCGTTATCCCGCGAAGCTGAAAGAACTCGTCGCCGACTATGAGCGGTATCAGACCGCGAACGGCGTGCAGGACATTCCCGGTCTCGCCGACCGCCCCGGCTACAGCAACGGCACGCATTACTATCAAGATGAACTCGACACGAATCAGTAAGCGCCGCGTGTGCGCCGCCGCCTTGCTAACAGTGCTTTGTTCGCCGGCGTTTGCGTCGGCGGACAAGCCGCTGTGCGAGGCCTATCGCGGCGTGCCCGCAGGCTTTGGCCCGATGCGCAGCGGCACGCCGAATCACGCGGGGATGATCGCGATTGCCGCCGGGCGCTTTCGCATGGGCTCGACCGAAGGCTATCCGGAAGAGCGCAACGTGCAGCCGGTGAAACTCGATGGCTTTCTGATCGACGCGCACGAAGTGACGAACGCGCAGTTCGCGATGTTCGTGCGCGCGACCGGCTATGTCACCGAAGCCGAACGGCAGCGCGATCCCCGCGATTTTCCCGGCGTGGCCGGGGAGCAGTTGCAGCCGGGCTCGGTGGTTTTCGTTTGGCCGAAGGGCGCGCAGCAGTTCGAGCAGTCGTATCGATGGTGGCGCTTCCAGCCGGGCGCGAACTGGCGTCATCCGTATGGACCGGGAAGCGGCATCGCCGGCAAGGATAATCATCCGGTCGTGCAGGTGACCTACCGCGATGCACAGGCTTACGCGAAGTGGCTCGGCCATGATCTTCCGACCGAAGCGGAATACGAGTATGCGGCGCGCGGCAGCAGGGAAAGCGAAACCTATCCGTGGGGCAACACGCCGAAGGTGAGCGGCAAGTACATGGCCAATACCTGGCAAGGCGACTTCCCCGCGCATAACGAAGCAGGCGACGGGCACAAGGGCACCGCGCCCGTCGGCTGCTATCCCGCGAATGATTTCGGGCTACTCGATCCGGTCGGCAACGTGTGGCAATGGACGAAGGATGTCTATCAGGACCGGCATCCGGCCGAAGAGGCTCAGAACCCGCTGGTCGTCAGAGTGTCGGCGCCGTTCGATGATGGACGTCAACCGGCTCGCGTCATCAAGGGCGGCTCGTTTTTGTGCGCGCCGAATTTCTGTGTGCGCTACAGGCCGTCATCGCGTCAGCCGCAGGATCCGACGCTAGGCACGGTTCACATCGGGTTCAGGACGGTTTTGAGGATGCCGTCGGACTCGGCGAGTACGGACTGACACGCGCGCGATATCGATGGATCACATTAGCGCGATCGCCGCCAGCATCCGCTCCGGCAAATCGGCGGGCTGCGCCAGGAAGAACCCGTGCCAGGCGTTGAGCGCGAAGGTCTTGTCGACGCCCGCGACGTCGAGGCTTGCAAAGCCCGGAAAGAGGTCCTGCTCGACTTCATGCGCCATGGTTATCCCCTCGACGCCGACCTGACGAACTCGGCCAGATCGCGATTGAAACGCCCGGCTTCCTCGATGAACGGCGCGTGACCCGAAACCGCATACACCTTGCTGACGATGCGCGGATTCAGCGCGGCCGCGCGAGCCAGTGTCGCATGCGTGTCGACCAGCGCGTCGTGACCGCCGTAGATGAAGAGCAGCGGTACGCGCGCCTTGCCGAGCCCTTCCGCGGCGAACACCGTCATCGTCGGCACTTCCTTTTGCATGTCCCACGATGCCATCGCGGCGTTCGCGAGCAGCCGGTCGAATGTATCGGCGTCAGGCCGGTGATTGAAACACAGGCCGACGAACGTGCGCTCACCGTCGAGATGCGTCTTCAGATCCGGCGAATTCATGTCCCGATAAACCTCGGGATGATCGACGATCTGACCCGCCGCGAGTTCGACCACGCCATCGACATACACCGCGCCCGCGATCGCGCGATCGCCATACTTCGCGAGGTAGTTCGATATCACCACGCCGCCGAGCGACCAGCCGACCACAACGGGTTTGCGCGCGTGCGAGCCCTGGATCACCGCGGCGAGGTCGTCGCCCCAGAGGTTCCCGTCGTGATAGGGCGCCGTGCCAGATGGTTTATCCGACAGACCGTGGCCGCGCAGATCGTACGTAATGATCCGGTATTCGCGCAAATCGGGGCTCTGCACCTGCGCGTCCCAGTTCAGGCGGCTGCCGAGCAGCCCATGCACCAGAATGATCGGCGGGCCGTTCGGGTTGCCGCTTTCCTGAACCGCCAGTTTCACCCCATCCGTCGATGTAACCGTATAGCGGGTCGGTGCCGCGATTGCGCCGGGTGCGGACGTGAACAGCGTCGCCACAGAGAATGCGGAAATCAAAAAGTGAAGGAACGTTCGTAAGCGCATTGCTTTTCCCGAGAGAGTGTCAGTGCGCCTAGTCTCAACCCTTACACTGATGTGAGAGTCAAGCGAATTGTGTTAGCCTGCTCTTCATGGATGACACGCCTTCACAGGACCTGCTGACGATCGGACAACTCTCGCAACTCACCGGCGCGAGCGTGCGATCGATCCGGCACTACGACGAACACGGTCTGCTCGCCTCGGTACGTGCTAGCAACGGCTATCGCATGTTCCCCGAGAAGGCCGTCACGCAGGTCAAGCAGATTCAGCGCATGATCGCGACCGGTTTCACCATCGACGATATTCGCGGCTTTCCCGACTGCATGCTTCTGATCGAAGGCGCGCGCTCTTGCGACCAGATCACCGACGTCCAGCGAGTAAGGCTCGAAGCCATCGATCGTCAGATCGCGGACCTTGAAAAGCGTCGCGCGCGGCTTATCAAGACCTTGCTGGAAGGTGCGGTGCCGCCCGTCGAATGATCCCCAGCACAGTTCACGACCGATATCGGTCGATGATCTCAAACAGTTTCCGGCACGATTCGGCCAGGTGTTGTTCAGGGGCCGTCGCAACCCCGAGCAGAAGGCCGGGTAACGTCCACGACGGATTGGCGAACCACACCGACAAAGGCGATGGCGCCATGCCAACGGTCATCGCTTCTCGAACGATCCGCACATCGGGCGCGCCATCCGGGAGTCGCAGAAGCACGGCCAGACCGGCATTGACCCACTCGGCATCGTACATTCGCAACTGCTCGCATAGCCCGTCGCGCTGAGCAACGTAAAGACGCTTGAGCCGCCGCACGCGCCGGATGTAATGGCCCTCGCGCATGAATTGAGCGGTGGCGAGTTGAACCACGGGTGACGGCGCGGGCGCGAGTGTAGCCGCTACCTCCGAGAATGCGTTGGTCAATTCGATGGGCGCCACGACGAAACCAAGCCGCAAAGCCGGGCTGACAGTTTTGCTGAAAGAACCGATATGGATGACCCGCTTGCCATCGCCTAGCGACGCCATGGCGGGCGCCGGCCTGCCTTGCAGCTGCAACTCGCCAAGGTAGTCGTCTTCGATGATCCAGGCGCCGCTCGAAGCCGCCCAATCCAGCATTTGAAGACGCCTCCTCAACGAGAGGGTTGGACCCAGCGGAGCCTGTTGCCCGGGCGTCAGCACCGCCAAGGCCGCGTCCGCAGCGCGTTCGAGACCATAGTCAACATTTAGACCGTCCCCGTCCACAGGGACCGGAACGACATTCAAGCGAGCGAGTTCCAGTCCTCTTCGGGTGACCATGAAACCGGGCTCTTCCATCCAGACCTTCCTGCCGTCCAGACCTAACACCCGCAGCGCCAGGCCCAGACCCGAGCTGTATCCCGAAGTGACGAACACTTGCTCAGGATGGCAATGAAAGTTTCTCGCAAGCGAGAGATGGCCGGCGATCTCCCTGCGAAGTTCGAACTCCCCTCTTGGATCAGGATAGAGCAAGGACGTCAGGGTTCCGGTTTTCAGCAGGTTAGAGGAGCGCGCGCGTGAAAAAAGCTTTTCCGGCAAGCCGTCAAACGCCGGAACGCCTAGCTGGAAAATCGCCGGTCCGGCGTTCATTTCCTCATACGCCCTCATGAAGGCGCCAAGCCGCGGCGCTGTGGGTCGAGCCGCCGCCACATAGGGGCGCGGGGCAACTCGCGTGCCCCCTGCCCCGAATGTTTCGATCATCTGGGCATCGGACAGCCGTTCATAGGCCGTCTGAACGGTCCCGCGTGCCACGCCGAGCTGCGCCGCCAGGTCCTGCCACGAGGGCAGTCGAGTCCCGGGTGCGAGCAGGCCTGACTCGATCGCCCTGCCGATGCTCCCGCGTATCTGTTCAACGAGGGACAGCCTCGCTGTCCGGTCCAGTTGGATTTCGAAGTCTGAGTTCACGGTCTTTGGTACACATAGAAATGGATATTCTTGGTTCTTTTGTCCGCACCGTCGATGGTACAGAATTCTCGCACCGTACTTGATACATACGTGAGTCCGATACGGTGAACTTCCGGCCATGACTGCGCCTGCCTTACCAATGAGAATGTCGCAGATTGATTTGCATACCTACCTATATTGCCACGATTAGCACCGGCGATGTCAAATGCAGTCGTCGAATGTGTCTTGGGCCACCGCCCTTCGGGGCGTCGACCCTGATTTACGCAGCCCGATGAATGAGTCAGGCTGCCGGAGAAAGTGCCATGAACATCCTGCATATCGATTGCAGCCCGCGACAGGAGTCGCATAGTCGACTGCTGTCGGCGGCGGTCGTCGAGAAGCTTCTCGCGATCTTTCCTGATGCCCGCATTTGCCGCCGGGACCTGGGATATGAACCGATACCGCATACTGGAGCGGCCTATGCCGCCGCACTTTCGACGCCCTCGTCACTAGCCGAGGCGGGGCGCACCGCCGACGCAATACTCCCCGCTGAGCAACTCATTGAGGAAGTCGAGCGTTCCGATGTTCTCGTCATCGGAACGCCGATGAACAACTTCACGGTCCCGTCTGTCCTGAAGGCGTGGATTGACCAAATCCTTCGCGTCGGCCGCACGATGCAGTCGACACCCGCAGGAAAAGTCGGGTTGCTTCGAGACCGGCCCGTATTCGTCGGAATTGCTTCCGGTGGCGTATTTAACGGAGATCGAGCCAATCAGCCGGATTTTCTCACGCCGTATCTTTCCGCCGTATTCGGCTCCATCGGGTTGAGGTCGGTCCACTATCTGCCTTTGCAGGCGACCGCTTTCATCGATGAAGCGCGCGCAGCCGACCTTCGCAATACGCTCGTTGAAAATGTCCGGCCGGCGGTGATGAGCCTCGCTACCGGTCTGCATTCGTGACACTTGGCAATGCAAACTACAAACCATGAACGTTTGCCTCTTCACGTGTCGGTCGTGGAAAAGCTGTCATCGACGACGATAAGCATCCGGTGGAGCGATCCGTGTTCGGGTCACTACGCAAGCCAGATCTGGGGTGTCGCCGTTGCCCGCGCCGATTCAATCTGCGTGCTGTCCGGAAAGCCGATACGCATGGGCGACGCTGTCTTCCGGCCACGCGCATATGGCGCTCAGACGCCGATCAATCGCCATCGGATGATTCTTGCTTCGGCAGTAACCGGGTTTGCCCCCGAACCATCACTTTAGGACGAACTGAAGCATGAGCACATCACGAAAGGTTGTCGTCGTCACGGGCGCATCGCGAGGGATCGGCGCCGCGATCGTCCAGGCATTCCGAAGACTCGACTACGCGGTCGTAGCGACGTCACGTTCGATCGAGCCATCGGCCGATGCGAACGTCCTGACGGTCGCCGGCGACATCGCCGATCCGGCAGTCGCGCAGCGCGTCATGACCGAATGCATCGCCCGATTTGGCCGGATCGACACACTGGTGAACAACGCGGGAATCTACATTGGAAAAGCGTTCACCGAACACACGGACGAAGACCTCGCAGCGGTGATGAACGTGAATATGAAAGGCTTCTTCTACATGACCCAACTCGCCATCGCAGAGATGGATCGGCAGTCGAGCGGCCACGTGGTTAGCGTGACTGCAAGCATCGCCGACACCGCCTACAGCGGCGTTTATTCGGCACTCGCTGCGTTGACGAAGGGCGGTTTGAATGCGGCCACGAAGTCGCTCGCCATCGAGTTTGCGCACAAAAGGATCCGTGTCAACGCCGTTGCCCCTGGCATCATCAAAACACCGATGCACGCGACGGACATGCACGATGCACTCGGCGCGGTGACACCGCTCGGACGTATCGGGGAGGCAAGCGATATCGCGGACGCCATTCTCTATCTCGATCGCGCGCCGTTTATCACGGGAGAAATTCTGCATGTCGATGGTGGGCTCAATGCAGGTCGTTGAGTTGAGCAACGCCGATCAACGACGCAAACCCATGCCCCAAGTCGACTGGTTGAGCCAACTGCTGAAAATGATAACCGTCACCGGACGGCTGGAGGTTCGCTGTAACTACGGCGCACCCTGGCGCGTTGCATGGGCGCACGCCGCGCCGCATGAGATCCCCTTCCACATGGTCCTCGAGGGCCTCGCCGTCGTTGAGGATCCGGAGACAGGAACGGCCTGGGAACTGACAGGCGGCGACATCCTGCTACTGCCCCACGGCGCGGCACATGTTATGCACGATGGTAGCCGGCATAAGCCCCTACGGACTCACGAACGCGAAGGTCTTGCTGGCATAACCTTCAGTGAAAACGAAGGAAAAGGCCAGCGTCTGTACATGCTGTGCGGCCGGTTTTTAGTCGGACCGCCCCATGATCGCCTGATCCGCAATTACCTGCCGACCAATCTGATCGTACGGACAACCCTTGGCAATGGCCAAGCGGGACCAGGCTCAGATTCGAACCATCTGGCCAGTCTCGTGGCATTGATGCGAGAAGAGTCGACAGGCGACAAGCCAGGCGGATACGCGATTCTCAACGCGCTGAGTTCTGCGCTGTTCGCCCTTGTACTGCGCGAGGCGAGCCAATCCGCACACACGTCGCCCGGTTTGCTTGCGCTCGCAGGTCATCAACGACTCGCGCCCGCCATTTCGGCGATGTTCTCGGAGCCCACTCGCAACTGGAGTCTTCCCGATCTCGCGGGGTTGTGCAACATGTCGCGCGCTACCTTCATGCGGCACTTCCGCGATGCGCTCGGCCGCTCGGCGATCGACCTGCTCACCGATATTCGCATGAGCCTCGCGGCCAACGAACTCAAGAACTCGACGATCACCACCGAGGCAGTCGCGGAAACGGTGGGGTATCAATCGGTGTCGTCCTTCCGCCGGTTATTTGCAGAGAGGATGGGAATGACGGCTGGCGAGTGGCGCCGTCTGGCGCGCGATGGCCAGTAACAGCGGCATCGTCTCGCTTCGGATTGATCCTTTTGGATATTCAAATGAGCACATTTAGTCGTGAAATGGATGTGTCGTAAGCCTAAAGTAGTGACCAAGCCAACCGGTGCAACGGAAGTTCGAATCCTCCACAACTTATCTTCATCCATAGGAACCACCATGAACAATGGATCAAATGCGAGCAATGCGGTCATCGAATGTATTTTGAGCCGCAGCGCCACGAAGTATTACGACCGTTCTGCTGCCTTGAGCGACGAACAGATCCGCGAACTCGTGCGGATTGGCACCAGTGCTCCGACCTCGTTCCACTTGCAGAACTGGCGCTTCATTGCAGTACGCACGCCTGAGGCCAAAGCCCGTCTGAGCCCAATCGCCTGGAGCCAGCCCGCAGTCACCGATGCCGCCGTTACCTTTATCGTCTGCGGTCAGTTGGTCGATACGAGTGTCATTCCGGAACGTCTGGCGCCGCTCGTCAATGCAGGCGTCATGCCGGCCGCATTGGTGGCGGAATGGGAGAATCCCGCACGCGAGCTTTACATGGCCTACCCGCAACGCCGGCGCGACGAGGCGGTACGCACTGCCACCTTCGGGGCATCGGCCATGATTTACGCAGCCCGCTCGATGGGTCTGGGTTCGACGCCCATGATCGGATTCGATGCCGACGCCGTGCACCGCGAATTCGAACTGGCCGCAGACGAAGTGCCGGTGCTGCTGTTGTCGGTCGGCGCTGAGCGAGAAGGAAACTGGTCCCAAAAGCCGCGTCGTCCCGTGCACGACGTGTTGACACTCGTGTAAGCGAACCGTTGCGCGCCCAGTGCGCGGAGGGAATGTCTCCCTCATGTATTTTCCTCAAGTGGTACAACCAGTAACTTAGAGAGCCTCAAATGACAAGGACTACTATCTTGACGCCGGAACAAGTACCGGCAAACTCGAAGCCTACGCTCGACGCCTTCTCCAAAAATATCGGGTTCACCCCGAATATGATGGCAGCCTTCGCGCAGAGCCCGATCGCGTTCAACGCATGGGCGACACTGCTTGGTGCCTTGAGCAAGGCACTCGACGTAAAGACGCGCGACAGCATCGGCCTGGCCGTCTCCGAAGTGAACGGTTGCAACTACTGCCTGTCGGTTCACAGCTTTACGGCCGATCACATGGCGAAGCTACCCGCCGATGAAATCATTCTCGCTCGCAAAGGCCATGCGACCGATTCAAAGCGGGATGCCGCCGTTCAGTTTGCGCGCAAAGTCATCGAAACGCGCGGACAAGTCAGCGATGCCGATCTGAAGGCTGTTCGGGACGCCGGCTACACCGATGCGAACGTGATGGAAGTTATCGCGCTCGTGGCGATGTACTCGCTGACGAACTTTTTCAATAACGTGTTCGATCCCGAGAAGGACTTTCCGGCTGTTCCGCCAGCCGGCTCGATCTGAGTACGCCCCTGCCACTCACGAGGAGATGGACGATGAAGGCAATCATTGTGACAGACCAGGCCGCAGGAACCGCCGGGATGCAACTGACCGAGCGGCCTGAGCCAGAGGCAGGCATAAACGACGTCGTCGTACGGGTTCAGGCGTCAGGTTTCACCCGGGACGAGCTGACGTGGCCTCCGACCTGGACTGATCGTCAAGGCGGTCACCGCACACCGTCCATCCCCGGGCACGAAGTCGCCGGCGTAGTCACGGCTCTCGGCTATGGCACAACGGGCCTGTCGGTGGGACAGCGCGTGTTCGGCCTCACAGACTGGTATCGCAACGGAACCCTGGCCGAGTATGTGGCCGTCGAGGCACGCAACCTCGCGGCACTGCCAGGCGACGTCGAATTCGCAGTCGGCGCAAGCCTGCCCATGCCTGGTCTGACTGCATGGCAAGGACTCTTCGACCATGGCCATCTCACGGCGGGACAGAGCGTGCTGGTGCACGGCGCCGCAGGCGTGGTCGGATCGATGGCCGCTCAGCTCGCGCGTGAGCACGGCGCCTATGTCATCGGGACCGGCCGTGCTGCTCATCGTCGGATGGCGCTCGATTTCGGGGCGCAGGAATTTATCGACCTTGAGAACGACGTCTTGGAGGACGTTGGCGGCGTCGACCTGGTTTTCGATGTCCTCGGCGGCGAGATCGCCAAGCGGTCTGCGGGCTTGATTCGAGCCGGAGGCACGCTCGTGACCATCGCCGGACCGGTCCAGACGCGCCCCGTTAATGTCCTGACGGTGGACTTTGTCGTCGAATCCGACCGCGCGCAACTCGGTGAGATCGTTCGGCGTGTGCGGGACGGGCGGCTGCGGACGCACATCGGTGAAGTCACGACCCTCGCCGACGCCGTTGCCGCCTTCAACGCGACGCAGCGGATCAATGGGAAGACCATCGTCCGTGTCCGTTCGTGACAGCAGCGCAAACTGGAGCCTTCTATGCCTTCCGTCGAAATCAGACCCATCGAAGACAAAGACTTTGCTATCTGGTTGCCTCTATGGAAAGCGTATCAACGCTTCTATGGAGTCGATATTCCTGAGTCCATAACCCTCGAAACATGGGCGCGCTTCCTGGACCCCATTGAGCCGATGCATGCAGCGCTTGCAACGGTGGGCGAACATGCCTTCGGACTGGCGCACACGATCTACCATCGATCCACCTGGACAGCGAGTGACTACTGCTATCTGCAGGACCTGTTTGTAGCGCCTGATGCGCGCGGCGGTGGCATTGGCCGCGCGCTGATCGAGCATGTCTATGCCGAAGCGAGACGGCGCGGGGTGTCCCGCGTGCACTGGCTCACACACGAGACCAACCATGTCGGCATGCGGCTCTACGACACCATCGGTGATCGATCAGGTTTCGTCCAGTACCGGAGGTTACTGGACTGATGGACATGCGGACCTGTGGCTTATGAGGCATGCGTCCGATCTCGATAAGACGCAACAACGCCAGCCAAACAGCCTCTCGCCGAATTTGATCTTTTCGCAATGAACATAACCTTGGATAGCATCGCAAATGAGCACTCGCGCCAAACAAATCCGCTTTCAAATTGCAGAAAAGAGTGCTGGTTCCTTCTCTAGCCTGGCACTGCTGAGGTGGGCGCTGGTCGTCGTCTTTCTCTGGTTTGGCGGAATGAAATTCACCGCTTACGAAGCCAACGGCATCGCCCCTTTCGTCATCAATAGCCCGATCATGAGCTGGTTGCACACGCTTTTCGGCGTTCGAGGGGCGAGCTACGTCATAGGTGTACTTGAGCTTTCGACGGCAGCAGCGCTGGTTGTCGGGGCATTCCGGCCGCTATTCTCAGCATTGGGCGCAGCGATGTCCGCCGCGACCTATCTGATCACGCTCACCTTCTTCCTGAGCACGCCCGGTGTGGCGGAAGCGACCGCGGGCGGGTTTCCAGCCATTTCGGCTATGCCCGGACAGTTCCTCCTGAAGGACGTGGTCTTGCTGGCTGCATCGCTTTCTCTACTTCTTGCGTCCGTCCCATGGGCCGCCGCTGATTTGCCCGAGCGGTCCGATCCAGGCGTACTCAGATGAACGTCGACACTGCGATTGCAGCTTCTTTGATTACGAAAGACGAAGAGGAACGTCACATGCACCAGGCTACCCAGATCGGGGACAGGATGGCAGACAAATCCGTGCAACCTGATGAGCGCACTGTCCGCGACTGGATGGGACCCGAAGCCTTCGACCATTGGGTCGAAATGCGCGACTGGATCGCGGCATCCTACCCCGGTCTGTTTGAGCCGGACTGGATATATGGCGGCAAGAAACGCGGTTGGTCATTGAGATACAAGAAGACCAAGGCCTTCTGCACGCTCCTGCCGGAATACGGGCAGTTGTCGATCCTGATGGTTTTGGGGCGCGCCGAGCGAGAGAAGTTCGAGGAGCGGCGGTATTCCTGGAGCCCACAGCTAGTCAAGCTTTACGATGAAACGCGTGCGTACCCCGATGGGAAATGGCTGACTGTCCCGATCTTGTCCGCTGATAACCGGCATGAGATGACAGAGCTTATGACGTTGAAGCGTCCTGCGCTTTCACGCGGTTAAATATCGGAAGGCATTGGAGGCCTGCGCGCCGCACCTGCCGCGCGTGCGGTAGATGCGGCGCATCGTTTCGCGTTCAGAGCAGACGCGGGTCCTGCGTCTGAGGAACCGGTTGCCCAGGCCACGGCACCGGAAGGTGCAGATCCTTCAGAAGCGCGGCGACGCCGGGCCACGACGCCGGAATGGACGGCGGCAATGGACCGGGGTTGCCGTTCGGCGGCAGCGTGATCGTGGCGATCCCTCCGCGAATGGCGGACATCGCGTCGCGATGCAGGGTGTCGGTGCGTGGCAGATCGTTGATGGTGAGCGTAGTCATGGCTGGTCTCCGGGCAAAAGTAAAGTAGATGGCGTGAAAGTCGCCACCCGATCCTTTGCATGGTGCGTGCCAATGAGCGCGAAAGACGCCGATTACCGGTTTGCGTCGAATTTATGGGCGGATACAGCTTGTTCGAAGTCGAATCCGCGCGTGTGTTGTGCATCATGCGATGGACGCGAACAACAGTCCGATCGCTGGATGTCTGCAAACGCCAGACATTTCAGGAGAGCCGTCTCCGAATTTCTGCGGGCGCTGGATTGGCCTCGATACAAACCAGTCACGCCCGCGAAGCGCCCCGCATGCGCAGGCGTTCCACCACGCATAGCAACGCAGTGGAGAACAGCACGAGAACGGTGGCGAGCGCGACGATGGTCGGCGTAATGCTGTCGCGAATGCCGCTGAACATCTGGCGCGGAATCGTCGCCTGATCGGGACCTGCGAGAAACAGCGTGACAACCACTTCGTCGAACGATGTCGCGAATGCGAAGAGCGCGCCCGACAGCACGCCCGGCAGAATCAGCGGCAGCGTGATGCGCCAGAACGTTTCGAAGCGCCCCGCACCCAGACTCAGGCTCGCGTTCACGAGGGTGCCGTTGAAGCCCTTGAGCACCGCGCCGACCGTCGTCACGACGAAGGGCGCGCCGAGCAGCGCATGCGCGATCACGAGACCGGTGAACGTCCCGGCCAGATGCAGCTTCATATAAAACAGGTACATCCCCACCGCCACCACGACGAGCGGCGCGACCAGCGGCGACAGAATGATCGCGGTCAGCACGCGCTTTCCGGAAAACGACGCGCGATCGAGGCCGAGCGCACAGAGCGTTCCGAGCACGGTGGCGAGAACCGTCGCGCCGGGCGCCACGATGAAGCTGTTGCGGATCGCACGCCACCACGCATCGGAGGCGAAGAGCGTCTCATACCAGTGCAGCGACCATCGATGAATCGGATAGACGAGAAACGAATCCGCCGAAAACGACAGCGGCACCAGCGCCGCGATCGGCAGCACGAGATAGACGAGCACGCCATAGCACAGCACGCGTTGCGTGACGTACCAGACCTTCTCGGGCCTGCGTGCATAGGGCTGGAAAGCAGGCACGATGCGCATCTCAGACTTCCCTCCCCGCGCCCGGCCGCCACGCCGCGAGCAGACGATAGACCCCGAACAGGAGCGCGGTCGCGACCAGCAACAACAGGCTCAGCGCAGCCGCGAGCCCCCAGTTGATCGACGTGTTGGTGAAGTACGCGACGTAATAGCTCAGCATCTGATCGCCCGCGCCGCCCAGCAGCGCCGGCGCGATGTAATACCCGAGCGCGCTGATGAACACGAGCAGCGCCCCGGCCGCCACACCCGGCGCGGTCTGCGGCACGTACACGCGCCAGAACGCGCCGAACGGATGGCTCCCGAGCGAAATCGCCGCGCGCTGATACGTCGAAGGAATGCCGCGCATCACCGCGAAGAGCGGCAAGACCATGAACGGAATCAGGATGTGCACCATCGAGATAATGACGCCCGTGCGGTTGTAGAGCAGCGCGAGGGGGCTGTCGAACAGATGCATCGACATGCCGATCTTGTTGACGAGGCCTTCGCGCGGCAGCACGACCATCCATGCGCAGATGCGCACGAGGATCGACGTCCAGAACGGAATCAGCACGGCCATCAGCACGCGGCGCTGACGCCGTTCGGGCAACTGTGCGAGCCAGTACGTGAGCGGATAGCCGAGCGCGACGACGATCGCCGTCACGATCAGGCTGATCCAGAAGGTGCGCGCGAGAATCGGCACGTAGGCGCCCTCGTCCGCGCTCATCGCGACGATGCTGCCATCCGCCGCACTCCGATGATCCACGGCGCGCAGCAGATACGCCGCCGTCAGCGGACGCACCGCGCGGGAGAGCACGTTCCAGGTATTCGCGTCACCCCAGCGCGGATCGGTGGCGATGAGTTCACGCTTCGCATCGGCGGGCGTGGCGAGCGGCGTGCCGTTCATCGCGAGTTCGTCGAGGTGGCGGCGCGTGCGCAGCATCAGCGCGCGCATGCCGGAGGCGTCCTGATTCAGCCGCGACGCCGCTTCGCCGAGCGTGCCCGCCGCGTCCGCTTCGACGATATCGCGCGCCACGGCCGCATACGCATCCGCGGGCGGCGTACCTTCCCGCCAGCCGGCGAGCGCATGCGCCGTCTGCGGAAACGCCACGGCAACGACCGGGTCCCACACCGCGCGCGTCATCAGACTCACGATGGGCGTGATGAAGAACACCGCCATGAAGATCGCGAGCGGCGCGATCAGCAGCATCGCGCCGGGCACGTCGCCGCGCGTGCGTGCACGGCGCTTGCGCGGCGCACGCGTGTGCCGTGCGGACGCGGGCTGCGCGGGCACATCCGGCGCGCGCTGCGTTGCGGTCGACATGCGCATCCCCTCTTAACGCGCCGCCCACGCGGCGAAGCGCTGATCGAGATCGTCGCCGTGCTCGTCCCAGAACTCGCGATCATTGACCACGCCGATCTTCGCGTGCTCGGGCGTGTTCGGCAGGTTCTTCAACTGCGCGGCGTCCATCTTCGCGAGTGCCTGCGTATTGACCGGGCCGCCCGGCTGGAGCGCGAGAAACGCGTTCTGCTGCGGCGCGGCCACCGTGTAGTTGATGAACTTCATCGCGTCGTCCTTCATCGGCGAGCCTTTGGGAATGACCCAGTAGTCATAGTCGGCGATCGCCCCGTTCCAGACGATGTCGAGCGGCTGCCCCGCCTTCTGCGCGGTGATGATGCGTCCGCTGAACACCGTCGACATCGCGACATCGCCGGACACGAGAAACTGCGCCGGCTGCGCGCCCGCGTCCCACCACTGGATGTTCGGCCGGAGCTCATCGAGCTTTTTGAACGCGCGATCGACGCCTGCGGGCGTTGCAAGCACCTTGTAGACATCGGCGGGCTTGACCCCATCGGCCATCAGCGCGAATTCGAGGTTGCCGCGCGCCGACTTGCGCATGCCGCGTTTGCCGGGATATTTCTTCGTGTCCCAGAAGTCGGCCCAGCCGGCCGGCGGCGTCTTCAGTTGCTGCGTGTTGTAGGCGAAGGTATTGGCCCACGCGAACAGGCCCACGCCGCAGCGCGTTTTCGCGGCGGGCGTGAGATGCGCGGCGTCCGGCACCTTGGCCCAGTCGATGCGCTCGTACATGCCCGAATCGCAGCCGCGTCCTACATCCGTCGATTCGACTTCGACCACATCCCAGCTCACCTGCTTCCCATCGACCATCGCCTTGACCTTGGCCTGCTCGCCCGAATACGGCGTCGCGGTGACATCGACGCCCGTCGCCGTCTGGAACGGCTTGATGAACGCCGCCTGCTGCGCATCGGCGAGCGTGCCGCCATAGTTGACGACCGAGAGCGGCCGCGCGGCCGCGACGTGCGACATCTGCGCCAGCGTCAGCGCGATGACCGCGCCCCAACCTACCTTCTTCAGCATGATGACCTCCCCGGAATGAAAACGACGCCTCAAGCAAAAATCCGCACATGACGCTCGTGAAACCGCAGCGTCAACGCTTCACCGACGGGCCGCTCCGCGCGACCCGCTTCATCGAGCGGCAGCTTGACGAAGCCGCCCTCCTGTTCATGCAGCCTGAAGCGCACGCGCACGTGATCGCCGAAATACAGCGTGCCCGCCGTGTTCGCGCACAGCGTATTGAGCGGCGGCGCCGTTGCATCCAGTGTCGATGCGAGCGTCATGCGCTCGGGCCGCACGCACGCGCGCACCGTGTCGCCCAGGCGCGGCGCGCCCACGACATGCCCGAAAAGCCGTTCGCCTCCGGGCAAGCCGACTTCGCCGCGCTCGCCCTGCAACGAGAGCAGCCGCCCGACGAACACGTTGTTATCCCCGACGAAATTCGCGACGATGCCGTTCTCCGGCGTCTCGTAGAGCGAATCGACGCGGTCGATCTGCTGGATGCGCCCGTTGTCGAACACCGCGACGCGATCGGACATCGTGAGCGCCTCGCTCTGGTCGTGCGTGACGTAGACGAACGTCACGCCGAGCGTGCGATGCAAATCCTTCAGTTCGATCTGCATGTGCTCGCGCAGCCGCTTGTCGAGCGCGCCGAGCGGTTCGTCCATCAGCACGAGACGCGGATTGAAGACGAGCGCGCGCGCCAGCGCGACACGCTGTTGCTGGCCGCCCGACAGGCTTTTCGGCAGGCGCGCGGCAAATTCGCTCATGCGAACCATGTCGAGCGCGCGTGCAACGGCGGCAGCTTTTTCGGCCTTCGCGACGCGCCGCACCGTGAGCGCATACGCGACGTTCTGCGCCACCGTCATGTGCGGAAAGAGCGCGTAGTTCTGAAACACCATGCCGATGTCGCGCTTGTGCGGCGGCGTGGTGTTGAGCAAGGTATCGCCGAGCCAGATCTCGCCTTCGCTCGGCGATTCGAAACCCGCAAGCATCATCAGGCAGGTCGTCTTTCCCGAGCCGGACGGCCCGAGCAGCGACAGGAATTCGCCTTCGCGGATGTCGAGGTCGAGGCCTTGCACGACATGCGTGATGCCGTCGTAGGTCTTGCCGACTTGCCGGAAGCGCACGAGCGGTGAAGCGTTGGCGTTCATAGGCATCTCCAGGCTCAAGCCAGCGCCGCGACGACGAGATCGCCCATTTGCGCGGTGCCGATCTTCTTCGTGCCCGGTTCCGCGATATCCGCCGTGCGATAGCCCGACGCGAGCACACGCCGCACCGCACGCTCGATGCGCGCCGCCGCCTCGTGCTGATCGAAGCTCATGCGCAGCATCATCGCGGCGGACAGAATCGAGGCGAGCGGATTGGCGAGGTCGCGCCCCGCGATATCCGGCGCGCAGCCATGCACCGGTTCGTACAGCCCTTTCTTGCCGTCGCCCATCGACGCGGACGGCAACATGCCGATGGAGCCGGTGAGCATCGACGCTTCGTCGGAAAGAATGTCGCCGAAGAGATTGCCTGTGACGATCACGTCGAAGTGCTGGGGCGTGCGCAACAGCGACATCGCGGCGGCGTCCACGTAGAGATGTTCGAGCGTGACGTCCGGATACTCGCGCGCGACGTCATCGACGACTTCGCGCCACAGCTCCATCGATTCGAGCACGTTGGCCTTGTCCACCGAGCACACGCGATGACGCCGCCCGCGCGCCGTCGCGAACGCCACGTGCGCGATGCGGCGGACTTCGTTCTCGTCGTAACGCATGGTGTTGATGCCCACGCGCACGCCGTTTTCCATATGCACGCCGCGCGGCTCGCCGAAGTACAGATCGCCCGTCAGTTCGCGCAGAATGATGAGGTCGAGGCCATCCAGACGCGCGGCCTTCAGCGGCGACGCGCCGACGAGTTCGGGCCACGCCACCACGGGCCGGAAGTTCGCGAACAGATCCAGTTCGCGGCGCACGGTGAGCAGTGCATCGCCGGGACGCAGGCCGCGCGGCAGCGTTTCGTACTGAAAGCCGCCTTCCGCGCCGAACAGAATTGCGTCGGCGTCGCGGGCGAGCGCGAAGGTCGCGTCGGGCAGCGGATGCCCCGTCGCGTCGTACGCGCAGCCGCCGATCAGCGCCTGCTCGAATTCGAGCGGCAGGCCTTCGCGCGCGAAGACGTCGAGCACTTTGAGCGCTTGCGCGGTCACTTCCGGGCCGATCCCGTCGCCGGGGAGCACTGCGATCTTCATGTCGTTTCCTGTGATGTGCCAATGCCGTGGGCGCGCTCGTAGGCGTCGATAGCCGCCGCGTAGCGCAAGGTCATGTCGATCTCGTCGAGCCCTTCGACGAGCGCTTCCTTCTGAAACGGATCGATGTCGAACGGCGCGCGCTCGCCGTTTGGCGCGATCACGCATTGATCCGGCAAGTCGATGCGCACGTGCGCGCCGGGTGTCGCTTCGAGCGTCGCGAGCAGGCGTTCGACAAACGCGGCGTCGGTGCAAATCGGCAGCACGCCGTTCTTCAGGCAATTGGTGAAGAAGATGTCGCCGAAACTCGTGCCGACGAGCGCGCGGATGCCGTAATCCGCGAGCGTGTGCACCGCCTGTTCGCGCGACGATCCGCAACCGAAGTTCGGCCCGACCGCGAGCACTTGCGCGCCAGCGTACTCATCGCGATTCAGCACGAAGGCGGCGTCGGCACGCAGATCGTGGAAGGCATAGCGCCCGTAATCGATGCGCCGTGCATGCATGAAGCGCGCGGGCAGAATCTGGTCGGTGTCGATGTCGGCGGCGCGCAGAGGCACGCCGGGCGCATCAAGTCGCGTCAGCGGTTGCATCGCGCAAAAGCTCCCGGTAGTCGATCAGCCGTCCCGCGACGGCGGCGCCCGCGGCCATGCCCGGGCTCATCAGATGCGTGCGCACGCCGCGTCCCTGGCGGCCCACGAAATTGCGGTTCGTCGTCGATGCGATACGCTCGCCGGGATGCCCTTCGTCGCCGTTGATGGCGAGGCACATCGAGCAGCCCGGCTCGCCCCACTGCGCGCCCGCCTGCGCGAACACGCGGTCCAGCCCTTCCGCGACGGCCGCCGACTGCACGGCGCGCGAACCCGGCACGATGAGCGTCGGCACGCGCACGCGCCGGCCTTCGAGCACGGCGGCCGCGGCGCGCAAGTCCTCGATACGCCCGTTGGTGCACGAGCCGATGAACACGCGATCCACCGGCACGCCTTCGAGCGGCGCGCCCGCCTCGATGCCCATGTAGTCGAGCGCCTGCTGCACACGCGGGCCAAAGTCGCCGGCGGCGATGCGTCCATCGATCGGCGCGGACTGCGCGGGATTCGTGCCCCATGTGACCATCGGCGCGACGCGGCTCGCATCGAGTTCGGCTTCGCGATCGAAACGCGCGGCGGCGTCGCTCGCCAGCGTGCGCCATGTGGCGAGCGCCGCGTCCCATGCCGCGCCCGCCGGCGCATAGCGGCGGCCGTGCAGATACGCGAACGTGGTTTCGTCGGGAGCGATCATGCCGGCGCGCGCGCCCGCTTCGATCGACAGATTGCAGAGCGTCATGCGCGCTTCCATGCTCATCGCCGCGACGGCCTCGCCCGCATATTCGATGACATGGCCCGCGCCGCCCGCCACGCCGATGCGCGCGATCATCGCGAGCGCGACGTCCTTCGCCGTAACGCCGAACGCGCGCTTGCCATCGATACGCATGCGCATTGTCATCGGGCGCTTCTGCCAGAGCGTTTGCGTCGCGAGCACGTGACTCACTTCCGATGCGCCGATGCCAAAGCCGAAGGCACCGAGCGCGCCGTGCGTCGACGTATGGCTGTCGCCGCACACGACCGTCATGCCGGGCAGCGTCAGACCGTGCTCGGGCCCGGTGACATGAACGATGCCGTGACGCGCGTCGTCGAGCGCGAACATCGGCACGCCTTCGGTGCGCGTGAAGTGAATCAGCTTCTCGACGAGCTCGCGGCGATCGGCATCGACGACATCGGCGATCGAGCGGCCGCGCGAAGACGCGTAGTGATCGGCCATCGCGAAGGTCGCATCCGGACGGCGCACGCTCAAGCCCTTGCGAGCGAGCGTGTCGAAGGTATCGCGCGGCAGGTCGTCGCCGACGTAATGCCGGTCGATATACAGCAAGGTGTGGCCGTCATCGCGCGCATGTACGACATGCCTGTCCCACAGCTTGTCGAACAACGTGCGCGCGGCAAGCGCGTTCGAACTCACGCAGACTCCGTGCAATCACATTGATTGAGACCGAGTCTGCGGATGTCAAAAAAACGGCTGAAGACGTATTTCGGAACGCACGCAACGTGATCCGCGATGGCTGAAATGCTGCGCTGCGCGAGCAGCGCGCGTTCAGGCGCTGAGAAAATCGACCAGCAGGCGCGTCGCGGTCGCCATGTCGTCGTCTTCGCGCACGCAGAGCTTGTGCAGGCGATTCGCCCACGGCTCGTCGAGCGGAACGTCGGCAATGTGCATCGCGGCGGCGCGATCGGTGACGAAGTAGTCCGGCACGATGCCGATGCCGAGCCCCGCCTGCGCCATCCGGCACACGGCGTCGAAGCCCGCGACGCGGATGCGCGAGCGCAGCGTGCGGCCCGCTTCGGCAGCGAGGCGCTCGGTCAGGTTCTGGATCGAGCTGTACTGCTCCTGCAGGATGAGCGGATGATCGAGCAGATCGACGAAGCCGAGATGGCGCCGGCGGCTGAGCGGATGCCCTTGCGGCACCACGACGACGAGGCGATCCACGTAGCACGGCATCACCTTCAGGCCGTCTACCGGTTGATCGCCCCAAAAAATGCCGAAGTCGACGACGCCTTCGCGCACCGCCTGCACCGCGCCCGTGCTCGTATTGGGCTGCAGCTCGACGGTCACGTTCGGGTAATCACGCATGAAGCGCGAGAGCGCATCGGGAAAGAAACCGAACAATGCCGACTCGTTCGCCGCCGCGCGCACATGGCCGCGCGCGCCGTGCGAGGCGGATGAAAACTCGGCCATCTCGCATTCGAGCTGTGTCAGATCGCGCAGGATCTTGCGCGAGTGGCGCAGGAAAGCTTCGCCGGCCGGGGTCGGCGAGACGCCGCGCCGATGCCGTTCGAGCAGCGGTACGCGCACCGACTGTTCGAGATCGGCAAGCCGCTTGCTCACGGCTGAAGGCGCCATGTGTTCGCGCTCCGCCGCCTTCGCAATGCTCGCCTCCTCGACGACGGCAAGAAACAGCTTGAGCGTGACGATATCGACGCGTCCGGCCAGGTTCGCGCGAACGTCGATGAAGGGTGCGCCGGGATCGTCTGACGCGGAATGATCGGAGCGGAACATGTCGGACGGAGCAGGGACACCGGTTTCGGTGGGAATCGAAGTATCCCACGCGAAAAAAGCGGCGGCCAGAAGCGTTCTCGAACGAGTCGGCTTCACAGCCCTCCGGAAAAGTGCCGCGGCCCGAAAGCGTCACTGCGCGCTGGACAATTAGATCGATCTACCTTATTGTCACTCCGTGTTGTCGAGATGACCTGGACGGAGACAATCAATGAGCGAGACAGGCTTCAATATCGCCGTGGTCGGGGCGGGCATGGCAGCCGCGCCGCACCTGGCGAGCCTTCTGGAATTGCGGGACCGGGTGACGGTGCGCCACGTCGTCGCGCGTTCCGAGGCGCGCGCGAACGCGTTCGCCCGTCAGTTACCGCACGCGCGCGTGACGCTGGATCTCGATACCGCGCTCGCGGACGAAAGCGTCGAAGGCGTGCTGCTGCTGACGCCGCCGAACACGCATCTCGAACTCGGCGCCAAGATCGCGGCGGCCGGCAAGCATCTGTTGATCGAGAAGCCGATCGACGTGACCACATCCCGCGCGCGCGAACTGGTCGCGCTATGCGAAGCGCGCGGCATTGTCGCGGCGGCGGTGCTGCAACACCGCACGCGCGACGCATCGCGCACGCTGCGCCGGTTGCTCGACGCGCGCGCGCTCGGCGACATCCACAGCGCGAGCATCGCCGTGCCGTGGTGGCGTCCGCAGTCCTATTACGATGAACCCGGACGCGGCACGCTGGCCCGCGACGGCGGCGGCGTGCTGATGACGCAGGCTATCCACACGCTCGATCTTTTCCTCTGGCTGGTCGGCTGCCCGGACGAAGTCTTTTCCTATGCGATAACCAGCCGCGCGCACCGCATGGAATGCGAAGACACCGTGGCGGGCGTCATGAAATACGGCAACGGTTGCGTCGCGTCGCTTCACGCGAGCACGGCCGTGTTCCCCGGCTTTCCCGAACGCATCGAAATCAGCGGTAGCAACGGCAGCGCCACGCTCGGCGGCGGCCGGCTCACGGTTCATTTCACGGACGGCAGCGTGATCGAAGAAGGCGAAACGGCTTCGCTCGGTTCCGGGGCGGACCCGATGGCCTTCTCGCATCACGCGCATCAGGCCGTCATCGCCAATTTCATCGACGCCGCCACGCACCGCGCCGAGCCGCTCGCCTCGCTGAAGAGCGCGCTCGACGTCCATCTGCTGATCGATGCGCTGATCGCGTCGTCGGCCCACCATCGGCCCATGCCCGTCAACTCAGGTTCGCCATCATGACTTCAGAATTGAATGCCGCCGTCGCCGGCGACACGCGCCTCTTCGCCATCGTCGGCGACCCGATCGCCCAGGCGCGCTCGCCGCTCGTCTTCAACGAGATCTTTCAGCGCATGGGCGTGAATGCGGTGCTCGTGCCGATGCAGATTCCCGCCGCCTCGCTCGCGACGGCGATCGCCGGGCTGAAGGACATCGGCAATCTCGATGGCATCGTCGTCACGGTGCCGCACAAGATATCGATGACCCCTTTGGTCGACCGGCTGCAGCCGATCGCGCAGAAAGTGGGCGCGATCAACTGCATGCGCCGCGCGCCATCCGGCGAGTGGATCGGCGAGATGTACGACGGCGAGGGCTTCACGCGCGGCCTGCGCAAACAGGGCCACGAACCGCGCGGCATGGCGGTGTTTCAGGCGGGCGCGGGTGGAGCGGGCAAGGCGCTGGCGCATGCGCTCGCCAGCGCGGGCGTGACATCGCTGCAATTGATCGACGTGGACCGGGCGAAGCAGGACGCGCTGATCGCGGATCTCGCAAAGGCCTATCCGGACGTGAACGTCTCGGCCGGGAGCACCGCACCCGAGGGCGTCGATATGGTCGTCAACGCCACGCCGTGCGGCATGGGCGGCGACGATCCGCTGCCCTTCGATATCGAACGGCTCGACCGCCGCGTGCTGGTGGCCGACATCATCATGAAGCCGGAACGCACGCGCTTGCTGCGTGAGGCCGAAGCGCGCGGCCATCGCATCCATCTCGGGCGTCATCTGCTGGAGAATCAGGCGGAAATCATCGCGGAGTTCTTCGGCGTGAAGACGGTCTGACCGAAAGCGAAGCCTCGCGGCCGATTCGGATACACTCCGGGCATACGACTCATCACGACCGCTCCAATGGCCCGAGGCAAACCAGGTTCACCCGTCACGCTGCTGGATATCGCCAACGATCTCGGCCTCTCCAGGGCCACGGTCTCGCTCGTGCTGCGCAACAGCCCGCGCATCTCCGAAGCCACGCGGGAGCGCGTGCTGGAAGCGTTCAAGCGCAAGGGCTACGTCTACAACCGCCATGCGGCGGGCATGCGCAGCAATCAGACCAACACCGTGGGCGTCGTCGTCAACGACATCGCCAACCCTTACTTCAGCATGTTGGTGCGCGCCATCGAGGCCGGCCTGAGCACGCAGGGATTCGTCACGCTGCTCGGCAATACGGACGAATCGCTCGAACGGCAAAGCCGCTTTCTCGACACCGTGCGGCAGCACAACATCGACGGCCTCATCGTCTGTCCGACCGAATCGACCACCGCCGCGCAGATGCGCCAGGTGCTCGCGTGGGGCATTCCGTGCGTGTTCGCGTCGCGCTATGTCGCGGGGCTTCAGGCCGATTACGTCGGCGTGGACAATCGCCGCGGCATGGCGCTCGCGACCTCGCATCTGATTTCGCTCGGCCATAAGCGCATCGCGATGATCGGCGGCATCATGCGCGCCTCCACCGGCAGCGACCGGGCCGAAGGCTATCGCGAGGCATTGCGCGCCGCCAAGATCAAGCTCGACGAACGGCTGCTGGTGCCCTCGCCGCTGACGCGTCACGACGGCAAGCGCATCATCACCGAACTCTTGGCGCTGAAGAATCCGCCGACGGCCGCGGTGTGCGGCAACGACATCGTCGCGTTCGGCGTGATGCTCGGTTTGCGCGCCCACGGCATCGAGCCGGGCGCCGATTTCGGCGTCGTGGGCTTCGACGACGTGCCCGAAGCCGAGCTCTGGGAGCCGGCGCTGACCACGGTCCAGGTCTTGCAGGACGACATCGGCCGCGCCGCCGCCGACCTGCTGCTCAAGCGCATGACGGAGCCGTCGCGCACACCCACGCGCATCGTCTCCGAGCCGGTTCTCATCGTCCGCGGAACCTGCGGCGCGCGCGCCTGACCGCCCTGCCCGGACGGGTCCGTTCGGGTTTCCCTTAGCAAAATCCGCTTGCACCGTATCGACGCTGCTTTTACCCTATAGTAGATCGATCTAACAGCAAGGATCGACTCAAAAGTAGATCGATCTACCTGATCGTCGCAATCTGGCGCGGCAGCACGGGCCGCCTTCGTCGCAGTGCCATCTCGACACCAGAACCATAGGAATCCGATCCATGCATGACTACCTTCTCTCTCGCCGCAAGATGTTGATGCTCACCGCGGCGTCCGCGGCCGCGGGTTGCCTGCCGCGCTTCGCCGCAGCACAAAGCCAGACGATCCGCATCGGCGATGTCGTCGATCGCCACAATCCGGAAGTGATCACCGAGAACGTGATGGCCAAGCGGCTCAAGGAAACGGCCGGCTTCGACGCGCGGGTGTTCCCGGACGGCGTCCTCGGTTCCCACACGCGCATGAACGAGCAACTGCGCAACGGCACCCTGGAGATCACGGTTACGAACGTGGCGGACCTCGAAGGCTACGACAAGCGCCTCGGGCTGTTCGCGATGCCGTTCGCGTTTCCCGACCGGAAATCGCTCTTCGCGGCCCAGGACGGCGCGCTCGGCAAGGCGTACGCCGGCATTCTCGACAGTCTCGGTTTCGTGCTGCTGGGCTGGTTCGACTCAGGTCTGCGCAGCGTCTACAACCGCACCCGCCCCATCCACGAACCTGGCGATCTGAAGGGCCTGAAGATCCGCACGCAGGGCAATCAGATCATGATCGCGACGTTCAACCAGCTCGGCGCGCAGGCCACGCCGCTCGACACGACGCAGATTTATTCGGCGCTGCAGCAAGGCGTCGTCGACGGGGCCGAGAATTCGGTCACGTTCTTCGTGCAGCAGCACCATAGCGAAGTGGCGAAGTACTACTCGTACACCAACCACTTTTTCTCGATCGATCCGATGCTCGCCAGCAAGAAGTGGTTTGGCGCGCTCGACCCCAAGAAGCAGGACGCCGTGAAGGAAGCCGCCGCGCAGGCTCAGCAGCACGAGCGCGATCTGTGGCTGGCGTCGGACGCGAAATATCTGGCCGAAGCCAAGAAGAACGGCGCCGCGTTCAACGACGCGAATCTCCCCGCGTTCCAGGCGGCGGTGAAGCCGATCTACACGAAGTACCGCGCCAACTTCGCCGAACTGGGCACCTATCTGCCCGCCCTCGGATAAACCCCTGCGAGAGGTTCCCCGACATGAAACCCGATCCGCAATCGCGCGTGTCCCGGGACGGCATCAACAACACTGCGGCGTTGCGCGTGCTCGCGAACGTCGAAGACATGCTGATAGCGGTTCTGGTTTTCGCGATCTTCTGCGTCGTGCTGGCGGGCATCCTGTCCCGCTTCGTCTTCCACGTCTCGCTGTCGTGGAACATCGAGGTCAGCGTCACGCTGATGATCTGGATGACCTTCATCGGCATCGCGGTCGGCGTGCGCGACAAGGTGCATGTCGCCTTCGAGCTGTTCGAAGACAAGCTGAGCGGCCGCTGGCTTATGCTCGCGTCGCTCTTCCAGATGTTGCTCATGGGCTTTCTGCTGGTCGCGCTCGCCTGGGGCGGCTGGCAGTTCATGCAGCTCGGGCTCGATCAGATGACACCGAGCGGCATCCCGCAATGGATCTCGTTCACCGCGATTCCCGCGGGCAGCGCGCTGGGCTTGCTGCATCTGGCGGCGCACGCATGGGACCTGGCCGCCCGCGCGGGACTCGACGCCGCGCCGCAAGGTCACAACCAAAACCATGGCCATACCGAGACGAGGGCGCAATGATTCTCACCGTCGGACTACTCGCTCTGTTCGTCGTCGCGGGCGCACCGATCATCGCGTCGCTGGGCGCGGTCGGCACCATCGACGGCCTGATGCAAGGCCTGCCGCTGACCAACATCGCTCAGGCGATGTATCACGGCGTCGATTCGTTCACGCTGCTCGCCGTGCCGCTCTTCATCCTCGCCGGGGAGATTCTGTTTCACTCGGGCTCGGCGGGCCGGCTCGTCAATTTCATGAATCTGCTGGTGGGCCGCGTGCCGGGCGGACTGGGCGTCTCCGCCGTCGCCTCGACGATGGTGTTCTCGGGCCTGAGCGGTTCGGTCAACGCCGATGCCGCCGCGATCAGCTCCGCCATGCTGCCGTCGATGGAAAAGGCCGGCTACCGCAAGGAATGGTCGTCGGCGATCATCGCGGCGGCGGCCGGGACCGGCATCCTGATTCCGCCGTCCATCACGATCATCGTGCTGGCGACGGTCGCGAACATGTCGGTGACGAAGCTGTTCCTCGCGGCGACGCTGCCCGCGATTCTCGTCGGCGTCACGAAGATGTTCATCATCATGTACCGCGCGCGCTCGGAGCCGCCGGTCGCGCCGGTCCACTTCAGCGTGCCGGAGCTTTGCCGCGCGTTCGTGCTCGCGATTCCCGCGCTGGGCGCGCCGGTCATCATCCTCGGCGGCATCTTCATGGGCTTCTTCACCGCGACCGAATCGGCTGCGGCGGCGGTGGCCTACGTGACGATCATCACGCTCCTTCAGCGCTCGATTCCGACGCGTGCGTGGCTCGGGATTCTGATCAAGGCCGGCCGCACCAGTGCGATCGTGCTGTCGCTGGTCGGCGTCGCGCAGATTCTCGGCTACATGCTGGCGTACAACTCGGTGGGCGAGCAGGTGGCCGAGTTCGCGTCGCAACTGACCGGCAACAAGATCGTCTTCACGGTGTTCATCGTGATCGTGTTCTGGCTGCTGGGCGCGCTGCTCGACGGCATTCCCGCGCTGATCCTGCTGATTCCGCTGTTCCTGCCGATCGCGCAGGACGCGGGCTTCAGCGACATCCACTTCGCGATTCTCGCCATCGCCATCGTCGGCATCTCGCTTGTGACGCCGCCGATCGGCACGGCCTGCTTCATCGTCACCGGCGTCGCCAACATCAGAATGGTGAATCTGGTGCGGCCCATGTTGCCCTTCATGGCGATCATGTTCGTGACCATCCTGCTGCTGGCATTCGTGCCGGCGTTCTCCGAATGGCTACCTCATCTCCTGTACTGACGCCGCGCCGCGAACGGCCGCTCGCGCTCGTCACGGGCGCGCGGCGCGGCATCGGCGCAAGCATCGCGGCGGAGCTGGCGCGGCGCGGCTTCGACCTCGCGCTGATCGATATCGACGACGGCGCGCACGACACGATGGCCGCGGTCGAATCGCACGGCGTGCGCGCGCGCTTCTACCGGCACGATCTGGCCGACAGCGGCGGACATCGCGCGCTGGTCGAGCACGTCGTGTCGGACTGCGGGCCGATCGCGTGTCTGGTCAACAACGCGGGCGTGTCCGCCGAGATGCGCGGCGATCTGCTGGAGCTCGGCGAGGCGTCCTACGACCGCGTCGTCGATATCAACATGCGCGGCACGTTCTTTCTCACGCAGGCCGTCGCGCGCCATATGGCCGCTCATGCGAGTGAGCACGCCCGCAGCATCGTCACGGTGTCGTCGGTGAGCGCCGAGCTGGCGTCAACGGAGCGCGGCGAATACTGTATGTCCAAGGCCGGGCTGGGCATGCTCACCAAACTGTTCGCGCTGCGGCTCGCGCCGCTTGCCATCGGCGTGTTCGAAGTACGGCCCGGCATCATCCGCACGCCGATGACGGAAGGCGTAGCCGCGCGCTACGACGAACGCATCGCCGGCGGCATCGTGCCGATGCAGCGCTGGGGCATGCCGCAGGACGTCGCTTCGGCCGTCGCCGCACTGGCCTCGGGACAGATGACGTTCGCCACGGGCAGCGTGCTCAACATCGACGGCGCGCTGTCCATTCCGCGTCTCTAACTCAACCCATTCATCGCGACATGCACACCCTACAACTGCCGACGCCTGCCGGCGCGCTGGAACGCTACACGCTCACGGGCACGCCGCTTCACGACGCGCGCCCCGCCGCGCCTTTCAATCGCATCGCGCTGTCGGCCGCGCACGTGGTCGCCGATCCCTTCGCGGACGCCGATCCCTCCGATGGCGGCAAGATCGACTGGGACAAGACGCTCGAATACCGCCGCTATCTGGCCGGTCTCGGCCTGGGCATCGCCGAAGCGATGGACACCGCGCAGCGCGGCATGGGCCTCAGTTGGCAAGCGTCGCTGCAACTGATCCGTCGCACGCGCGCGGAGCTTGCCGACAGCCGCGTGCCCATTTTCAATGGTTGCGGCACGGACCATCTCGATCCCGCCTCGGTCGATTCGCTCGACGCGGTCGTCGATGCCTATCTGCAACAGGTCGATGCGATCCAGACCGCGGGCGGCCGTCTGATCCTGATGGCGAGCCGTGCACTCGCCCGCGTGGCGCGTTCGCCCGAAGACTACGTGGCGGTGTATCGCCGCGTGCTCGCGCAAGTGGATCAGCCGGTGATCCTGCACTGGCTCGGCGACATGTTCGATCCCGCGCTCGCCCGCTACTGGGGAACGGACGATCTGACCGCCGCGCGCGACGTGGCCTTGCAGGTCATGGCCGAGTCGGCGGCGAAGGTGGACGGCATCAAGGTGTCGCTGCTCGACAAGCAGCGGGAGATCGACATGCGCCGCCTTCTGCCCGCCGGCGTGAAGATGTACACCGGCGACGACTTCAACTATCCCGAACTGATCGCCGGCGACGAGCACGGCTTTTCGCACGCGCTGCTCGGCATCTTCGACGGCATCGCGCCGGCCGCATCCGCCGCCCTCTCCGAACTGGCGGCCGGACGGCGCGAGCGCTTTCTCGAGATTCTCGCGCCCACGGTGCCGCTGTCGCGCCACATCTTCCGCGCGCCGACGCGCTTCTACAAGACCGGCATCGTGTTCCTCGCCTTCCTGAACGGCCATCAATCGCACATGACGATGCTGGCCGGACATCAGGCGATGCGTCCGCTGCCGTATTTCGTCGATCTGTTCAAGCTCGCCGATGCGGCGGGCCTGCTGCGTCAGCCCGAGCTTGCGGTCGTGCGCATGAAGACGTTCCTCGCCGGCTACGGCGTGACGCAGGACTGAGGCGCCATCGATGGGACAGATCCTTTCAAGCCGCACAAACGCGGTGCTCACGCTGGAACTCAGCAATCCAGGCAAGGCCAATGCGCTCGATTTCGCGATGCTGGCCGCGCTCGACGAGCACATCGCGCAGATCGGCGAGGACGACACGATCCGCGCCGTCGTGCTGCGCGGCACGGCGGGCGGCGCCTTTTCTTCCGGCGCAGACATCCGCGAATGGTCCGCGCTCGACCCGCAAGCCTTCGCGACGCAGTGGATCGGTGAAGGCAACGCGGTGTTCCGGCGCTTCGAGCGGCTGCGCTGCCCGACCGTCGCCGTCATCGAAGGATTGTGCTTCGGCGGCGGCCTGGAGCTCGCGCTGTGCTGCGATCTGCGGCTCGCGGGCGCGGGCGCGCGGCTGCGCTTCCCGGAAGTCGCCATCGGCGCGATTCCCGGCTGGGAGGGCGGCGACCGCCTGCAGCGCATCGCGGGCCGTGGACGCGCGCTCGAAGCGGTGTTGCTGTCGCGCGAAATCGATCCGACGACCGCGTTGCAGTGGGGCGTCGTCAATGCCGTCTGCGCACCGCAGGACATCGAAACGCAATTGCAGGAATGGACCACGCGTCTTTGTGCGATCTCTCCGCGCGCCGCCGCGCTCGCCAAAAGCCTGATCGTCGATGACGACAAGGACCCGCACGCGGCCTATCCCGCCGCCGCGCTCGCGGTGCGCATCAGTCCCGACGCGGAGCTGGGCATCCGCGCTTTCTTTGCGAAGACGTCCGCCATCTTTTAAGGCCATGAACATACTTTTCCAACGCACTCATGAACGCGCTTTCGGCACCTGGCCGCTGAACGGCCAGCAACTGAAGGACGCGCTGCGCGACGCGATCGAGACCGGCTATCGTGCGATCGACACCGCGCAGCTCTACGACAACGAAATCGGCGTCGGCTCGGCGCTGCGCGCGATCGGCATGCCGCGCGACGCGCTGTGCATCACCACCAAGATCGCGCCCGCCAACGATTCCGACGAACGCTTCATGCCGTCGCTGCGCGAAAGCCTCGACAAGCTGAAGATCGAGCAGGCCGACGTGCTGCTGCTGCACTGGCCGCCCGCCGATGGCGACGTCGCGCCTTCCGTGCGACGCCTCGAAGAAGCGGCGCGCGCGGGGCTGACGCGCCATATCGGCGTCAGCAACTTCAACGCCGCCATGATGCGCGCCGCGAAAGCCGCGACCGCGTTGCCGCTCGTCACCAATCAGGTCGAGTTTCATCCGCTGCTGAATCAGCGGGTATTGCTGGACACCGCCATCGCGACCGGCATTCCGCTCTCGTCCTATTGCTCGGTCGCGCGTGGCGAGATCTTCAAATATCCGCTCTTCGATGAAATCGGTCAGGGCTACGGCAAGTCGGCCGCGCAAGTCGCGCTGCGCTGGATTCTGCAAAAGGGCGTGACGATCAACACGATGTCGACCAAGCGCCAGAACATCGAGGCCAACTTCGACGTGATGGACTTCACGCTGTCCGGCATCGACATGCATCGCATCGACGCGCTGAACGATACCAACTACCGCGTCGTCAATCGCGAGCGGGTGCCGCATGCGCCCGTGTTCGACTGATAAGGACAAGCCCATGAGTCATCCCCTGCTCTTCGACGAAATCGAGCCCGGTCTCGCGTTCACGACGTCGGGCATCGTCGTCACCGAGAGTCACGTCGTGCAATTCGCGGGCATTTCGGGCGATTTCTTCGATGTCCACATGGACGACGAATTCGCGCGCGACGCCGGCTTTCCCGGTCGCGTCGCGCACGGTCTCCTGTGCCTCGCGATGCTCGACGGTCTCAAGAACCGTGCGGCGACGCGCTTCGCCGCGATCGCCACGCTGGAGTGGACCTATCGCTTTCACAAACCGGTGCTGATCGGCGACCGGATTCAGGGGCGCATTCGCGTGCTGGACAAGCGCGCCACGCGCCGCGCCGATCGCGGCATCGTGCGTTTGCAGGTCGAAGTGCATAACCAGGATGGCGTGCTGATCCAGGAAGGACTCAATGTACTGATGGTCCGCGCGGGCGCGCGTAACGAGGACAAATAAGATGAAACGTGCAAACCTGACGGATGCGGATTTCATGGCGGCGGCGATTTTCGATGGCGCGACCGTCGTGCTGAGCGGCTCGGGCGGCGGACTGGTCGAGCCCGATCACATCACCGAGGCCATCGAGCGGCGCTTTTTGGCGACGGGCCATCCGCGCGATCTCACGCTGATCCACGCGCTCGGCATCGGCGACGGCTTGACGAGCGGCATCAGCCGTTTCGCGCACGAAGGCATGGTGAAGCGCGTCATCGGCGGCCATTGGACCTGGTCGAAGCCGATGCAGAAGCTCGCGCGCGAGGAACGCATCGAGGCTTACACCCTGCCCGCCGGCGTGATCCAGACGCTGATCCGCGAAGCGGGCGCGGGCCGTCACGGGCTCGTCACTCACATCGGCCTCGATACCTTCGCCGATCCGCGCCACGGCGGCGGCCGCGTCAACGCCAGTGCGCGCGAGGATCTCGTCGATGTCGTCACGCTGGGCGGCAAGGAACTGCTCTGGTACAAGCCCTTCGCGATCGATTTCGCGATCGTGCGCGGCACTACGGCGGATGTGCAGGGCAACCTGACATCGCGTGAAGAACCCGCCGATATCGACGCGTTCGCCGCCGCGCTCGCCGCGCACAACAGCGGCGGCCGCGTGTTCGCGCAGGTGCGCGACGTCTGTGCCACGCCGATCACGCCGGCGCGCGCGGTCACGGTGCCGGGCGTGCTCGTCGACGACATCTGCGTGTACGCCGCCCAGAAGCAGACCACCGCCGCGGGCTACGACCCGGCCATCAGCGGCGAGCAGCCCGCGCCCGACACGCGCACGCCGCCGCCGCTGCCCACGGGCATCCGCTACCTCATCGCGAAGCGCGCCGCGCAGGAGCTTGCGCCCGGCGCGTGCGTCAACTTCGGCTATGGCCTGCCCGACGGCATTCCCGCCGTGGCGCACGCGGAAGGCGTGGATATCAGCTGGACCGTGATCGAACAGGGATCGCATAACGGCGAACTGCTCGGCGGCGATCTCTTCGGCGCCACGCGCCACGCGAGCGCGATCCTCAAATCCAACGACCAGTTCGATCTCTTCAGCGGCGGCGGCATCGATATCGCCTTCCTCGGCATGGGCGAACTGGACGCGCAAGGCAACGTCAACGTCTCGTGGCTGGGCGAGAACATCGTCGGTCCCGGCGGTTTCGTCGACATCACGCAGCGCACACGCAAGGTGGTCTTCTGCGGCACCTTCGAGGCGAAAGGGCTGGAAGTCGAACTGGAAGACGGCGAGGTACGCATCCGGCGTCACGGCGCGGTGCCGAAGCTGGTGCCGCAGGTGCGTCACATTACCTTCAGCGGCAAGCGCGCACGCGCGGACGGCCAGCAGGTGATCTATGTGACCGAACGCGCCGTCTTCGAACTGACGGCCGACGGCCTGCAACTGATCGAGGTGGCGCCGGGCGTGGATCTCGTGCGCGATGTGCTCGACCGCATGCCGTTCGAAGTCGCACTGCATGCGTCGCTGCGCGGCGCTGCCCTATTCGACCTTCATCGTTAAGACACCATGAGCAAAGTCATCACAGCGGATGCGGCGGCGCGACTCGTGCGGTCCGGCGATGTCGTCAGCATCAGTTCCTCCAGTGCGCTCGGTTGTCCCGACAAGATTCTCGCGGCCATCGGCGAGCGCTTCGAGCGCGAGGGACAGCCGCGCGATCTCACCACGCTGAACCCGATCGCCGCGGGCGACATGTACGGCGTCAAGGGCATCGACCATCTCGCCCGGCCCGGCCTGCTCGCGCGCACGCTGGCGGGCTCGTATCCGAGCGGCCCGTCGTCGCTGCCGATGCCGGACGTGTGGCGCATGATCGTCGACAACGAAATCGAGGCCTACAACATTCCGAGCGGCATCCTGTTCGACATGCACCGCGATGCCGCCGCAAAACGCCCCGGCGTGCTGACCAAGATCGGCATGGGCACGTTCGTCGATCCCGACTTCCAGGGTTGCGCGATGAACGCCGCCGCCGCCGCGCGGCCGGTCGTGCGCAAGGTGTCCTTCGACGGCGACGACTGGCTCTACTTCCCCGCGATCGCGCCGCGCGTGGCGATCATCCGCGCGACCACCGCCGACGAAGCGGGCAACCTCGCCTACGAACACGAAGGCGCGCTCCTGGGCGGCATCGATCAGGCGCTGGCCGCGCGCAACAACGGCGGCATCGTGATCGCGCAGGTCAAGCGCGTGGTGAAATCCGGCACGCTGCGGCCGCACGATGTGCGCGTGCCGTGCAATCTGGTCGATTACGTCGTCGTCGATCCGGACCAGTGGCAGACCACGCAGACGCCTTACGATCCGGCCATCAGCGGCGAAATCACGCTGCCGATGGAAGCGTTCGCGCCCGCGCCGTGGGGACCGGAGAAGGTCATCGCCCGGCGCGCGTCGATGGAGCTCGCGCGTGGCGACGCGGCCAATCTCGGCTTCGGCATTTCCGCCAACGTGCCGCGCATCCTGCTGGAAGAAGGCCTGCACGGCGAAGTGACCTGGGCTATCGAACAGGGCGCGGTCGGCGGCATGCCGCTGCTCGGGTTCGCCTTCGGCTGCGCCTCGAATGCCGACGCGATCGTCGCGTCGCCGAATCAGTTCACCTATTTTCAGGGCGGCGGCTTCGATGTCGCGCTGCTTTCCTTCCTGCAAGTCGATACCGACGGCAGCGTGAATGTCTCGCGGCTTGCATCGAAACCGTATCTGACGGCGGGCTGCGGCGGCTTCGTCGATATCACCGCGCATGCGCAGCGCATCGTGTTTTCGGGCTTCTTCACGGCCGGCGCGCAACTCGAAGTCGGCGGCGGCAGGCTCGTTATCCTGAAAGAAGGCCGCACGCGCAAGTTCGTCCGGACGGCCGAGCAGATCACGTTCAGCGGACGCGTCGGGCGCGAGCGGGGCCAGCGCGTGACGTATGTCACCGAGCGCTGCGTCATCGATCTGCTCGACGACGGGCTGACGGTCCGCGAGATCGCGCCCGGCGTCGATCTGCAGCGCGACATACTGGATCAGGCCGATATCGAGTTGAAAGTCGCCCCGGACCTGCGCGAAATGGATGCCGCGCTTTTCACCGACGCGCCCTTCGGACTCCGCCTCCTCGAACCCCGCGAAAATCGCCATGACTGATCGCTTCGTTTCCATCGTCCGCGATGCGGCCATCGCCACCGTCACGGTGGACCGGCCGGCCAAACTCAACGCGCTCACGCCTGCCATGCTGGACGCGCTGGAAGACGCGGCCCGCGAACTGGAGGCCGACCTTCAGACCCGCGTGGTCATCCTGACGGGCGGCGGCGCGAAGGCATTCTGCGTCGGCGCGGACATCAACGAATGGGCCGCGCTCGCGCCGCTGGACATGTGGCGACACTGGGTGCGTCGCGGCCATCGGGTCTTCGACCAGTGGGCGCGGCTGCGCCAGCCCGTGATCGCGGCGATCAACGGTCATGCCTTCGGCGGCGGGCTGGAACTGGCGATCACCGCCGACGTGCGCATCGCGTCGGAGGCGGCCGGTTTCGCGCTGCCGGAGGCTTCGATCGCGACTTGCCCCGGCTGGTCGGGCACGCAACGGCTGGTGCGGCTGATCGGCGCGAGCCACGCCAAGTATCTCGCCCTGAGCGGCGCACGCGTGACAGCCGCCGAGGCACAGGCATGCGGCCTCGTGCATGAAGTCGTGCCGCACGCGCGCGTGCTGGAACGCGCGCATCGGCTGGCGCTGGAGATGGCGTCGCGCGCGCCGGTATCGCTGCAACTGACCAAGCAGTTGATCAATGCGGCCAGCGGCGAGGAAACCGGCTCCACACTGGAAGCGATGGCGGGCGCGCTCGCCGCCAGCACCGAAGACGCGGCGGAAGGCATTCGCAGCTTTCAGGAGAAGCGCCCGCCGGTGTATGCCGGACGCTGAGACTCAGCCTAAACTCAACCGAACCTCAGCAGCACTCGAACAGACGCTCGCGGCAAATCCGCAGCGTCTCGTCGGCAGGGCGCGCCCACCAGTCGAGCTTCGAGAAAATCTCCACTTCGACGGGGCCGTCGTAACCGGCGGCTTCCACCGCCGCGCGCAGCCGCTTGAGATCGATGACGCCATCGCCCATCATGCCGCGATCCTGCAACGGATCGCGGGTCTCGACGAGCCAGTCGCACACGTGCAGACCGAGGATGCGTCCGGCCGCGCGCGCAATGGCAGGCATCAGCGCCGGGTCCCACCAGACGTGGTAAGCATCAATGGCCACGCCGAAGCCGCCCTCGCGCGACGGATCGAGCCGGTCGCACCAGTCCAGCGCCTGATCGAGCGTGTTGAGCAGGCTGCGATCGGCCGCATACAACGGATGCAAGGGTTCGAGCGCGATACGCACGCCGGTCTCTTTCATCGTCGGCTGCAAGGCGGCGAGGCCATCGAGAATCTGCGCGCGCGCGTCGTCGATATCGCGCGAACCGGGCGGCAATCCGCCGACGACCGCGACCAGCACCGGCGCACCCAGCACGGCCGCGGTCTCCAGCGCGCGGCGGTTGGAATCGATCGCGGCGCGGCGGCCGGCGGCGTCGCTGGCCGCGAAATACGCCGTGCGGCAATACGCATTGACCTTCAGTCCGGCCGCGCGGATCGCATGGGCGGCGGCCTGCGGCCGGTTCTCGTCGATCTCCTGCCGCCACGGCGAGATCCAGCCGAAACCCTGCTCGGCGATGCGCGCGGCCGTCACCTCGATCGGCTCGCGATAGCCGAGCGTGCCCGTGTTGATGCAGCAGAGATCGCCGCGTCCGTTCAGCTCACGCATGTCCATGCCTCAGAAACGTTGAATCATCAGGCCGCCGTCGACGCGCACTTCCTGCGCGACGGTATAGGGCAAAAGGCCGGCCGCCATCGTGCGGATCACGCGCGCCACGTCTTCCGGCTGCCCCCAGCGCGGCGTCGCGGTCATGCCCTCGGCGATCAGCGTGTCGTACCTGGCCTTGGAGGGCGCCGTCATCTCGGTCAGGATGAGGCCCGGCTGTACCTCGAACACGCCGATGCCGTGAGGCGCGAGGCGCAGCGCGAAGAGGCGCGCCGCCATCGACAGCGCGCTTTTCGACATGCAGTATTCGCCGCGCTCGATCGTCGCGACCACCGCGTTCGACGACGTCACGAACACGATGCTGCGCGCGCCCTCGCCCGCCGGCGCCTGCGCCGTCATGTGCCGGGCCACGGCCTGCGTCAGAAAGAAGGTGCCGCGCGTGTTGATGTCGAGGCAGCGGTCGTAGCTTTGCGCGCTCACGTCGAGCAGGTCGCCGCGACTGAGCACCGAGACGCCGGCGTTGTTGACCAGACAGTCGATGGCGCCGAAACGCTCGATGATCGCGTCGAGCACGTTCGCGTGTTTATCGATATCGCCGATGTCGAGATCGAAAGGCACGCACACGCGGCCGAGCGCCTCGACCTCGGCGACGAGCGTATGAAGCCGCGCCTGATCGTCGAGGGCGATGGCGGCGATATCGAAGCCCTCGGCGGCGAGCGCGAACGCAGCGGCTCGCCCGATTCCGCGCGAAGCGCCGGTTACGACAGCAGTCCTTGTCATGTTCATGCCTTCAGCAGTTGACGCGCGATGATGACCCGCTGGATCTGGTTCGTGCCTTCGTAGATCTGCGTGATTTTCGCGTCGCGGTACAGGCGTTCGACTTCATAGCCGCGGATATAGCCGCTGCCGCCGAAGATCTGGATCGCGTTGCTCGTGTGCTGGACGGCCGCATCGCCGGCGAAACACTTGGCCATCGACGCCACGGCGGTCGCCTCGACGCCCGCATCGATCTTCGCCGCGGCGGAGCGCACGAGCAGGCGGGCCGCCTCCGCATCCTTGGCCATGTCGGCGAGCATGAACTGGATCGCCTGAAACTCGGCGATGGCCTGACCGAACTGCTTGCGCATCCGCGCCTGTTCGATGCTCGCTTCCAGCGCGGCCTGCACGATGCCCACGGCGAGCGCGCCGATACCGACGCGCCCCTTCTCCAGCACGCTCATCATCATGTGAAAGCCGCGGCCTTCTGTGCCGAGCAGCGCGTCCGCCGGCAGCTTCACGTCGTCGAAATGCAGTTCGCCGACCTGCGATGCGCGCTGGCCCAGCTTGTGTTCCTTGGGCCCGCGCGACACGCCCCGCGACGCGCAATCGACGATGAAAATGCTCATGCCGCGCTTGCCCGCCGCCGCATCGGTGCGCGCCAGCACGAGCGCGACGTCGGCGACCGGCGCGTTGTGTATCCACAGCTTCGAGCCGTTGAGCGACCAGCCGTCGCCCTCGCGCACGGCGGTGGTTTTCACGCCGGAGACGTCGCTTCCCGCGCCCGCCTCGGTGATGCAATACGCGCCCTTCAGTTCGGCGCGCACGAGCGGGCCGATCCAGCGGTCGATCTGCGCCGGCGTGCCGTGCCGGCTCAGCAAGGTGCCGAGCAGCTCGACCAGACCGCACTGATCCGCGACGGAGGCATAGCCGCGGCTGATCTCTTCCATCACGATCGAATAAGCGAGGCAGTCCAGCCCCGCGCCGCCCATGGATTCCGGCACCGTGATGCCGAATAGTCCGGTCTCGCCCATCTGCCGGTAGATGTCGGCCGGAAAGCGCTCGTCGCGGTCGAGCGCTTCGGCCTGAGGCCGGATGACCTCGTTGGAAAAACGGCGAGCCATATCGGCCACTTGCTGGTGCTCGGTGGACAGAATCACCTCGTCTCCTCCATTGCGCGGCGTTTCGGGCCGCAACACGTTGAATGGCGGCGCCGGCGCATCAGTCTCGATGGATCGCCGATCCGGTGACGAAACTTTAAGCCAAGTAGATCGATCTAGCAAGTGGTTGGATCACGGTGAAGTCTGCACGCTTTTTTTAGCGCAGTGCCGAAAAACAGCCAGAGCGCAAGCGAACCCGTCGACACCGCGCCCAGCACGAGAAAGGCGCTCGCGTATCCGAAACGTTGAGCGAGCACACCGCCCAGCGCAGGACTCAACGCAGCCCCGATGCCTTGCACCGTCATGACGACGCCCTGCCCGACATTCACCCGTCCCGTGCCCTGCAGCAGCCTTACCACCAGCGCGGGCACCGCGACGCTCTGCAACCCCGCGCCGATGCCGTCGAGCGCCTGAACCGGCCATACGCCCCACGCGCTGATGAACATGGCGGCGACCATGCCGCGCAGCGGCAGTGCGAGGAACGTGATCAGGATCACGCCCCAGTAGCCGATGCGCTGAATCAGGCGGTTTGCAAAACATGCCGCGACGACCATCACGAGTTGCGCGACCACGATGGTCTGAGCGGTAAAGGCGCTCGGATCGCCCTGACGCGCCGCGACGACCGCGAGGCCATACAGCGGCAGCATCGCCGCATTGCCCAGGTGAAACATCGCGAGCGATGCGGCGAGAAGCAGCAAGGGCCGGCAGGTCAGCAAGACGCGAAACCCGCTCGCATGCTCATGCTCGCTCGACTTCGATGCTCCGAGACCGCGCGCGCTGTCGTGATCGATCGCGTCGCGCCGGATCAAGAGCGTCGAGATGACCGTCAAGAGGCCGAACACGCCGGCGAGCACGAACACCGCGCCGAATCCGTAGCGCCATCCGAGCCAGCCCGAAAGCGCGGCACCGACCACGTTGCCCGCGTGATTGGCGACCTGATTACGGCCGAACTGCCGGTCGAAGCCCTTTTCGCGCACGATACCGAGCGTCACACCGGCCACGGCCGGACCCAGCGCGGCCCCGGTCACGGCAGTGAAGATCTGCGACGCGGCCACCATCGGGAAACTGTGCGACACCCAGAGCGCGAGCGACGCGAGTGTCGTCATCACCCCCGCGATGACGATGACGCCGCGCTTGTGATGCGTGGCATCGACCAGCGCGCCCGCCGGAGAGGTCGCGAGCATGCCCGCGATGCCGCCCAGCGTCATGACGGTGCCGATCGCCTCGGGAAGCCAGCCATGCGCCTGAAGAAAGACGCCAAGGAACGGCCCGATGCCCGCCTGCACATCGGCCATGAAGAAATTCAGTCCTTCGAGCGCGTATCGAGGATTCATGGCTCACCCATGGCGTCCGTTCCTGGGATGCAATCGCGTCAGGCCGCCTGCGGCGCATCGACGGATTCCGCTATTTCAGCGACCTCGATCGTGCGTCCGTGCCTGTTCTTCACGCCCTCTCCCCAGGCATGAACGTGCGCCCCCGGAGTCAGATAAGCGGCCAGCTCCGCAGCAGCGTGAGGCGGCATGCGCAACGACGTGCCATCGTCGAGCAGCGCCCCGCGCAATTCACCTTTCGGACCGAAGAGCGAAAGCACCACTTCGCCGCACGCTTCCATCGCCTTGCGTTCGACGTGCGGCTTGTGATGCTTTTCGCCGTTGGGATGCGGACCTTCGTCGAGAATCAGCACGCCGCCCGGGGTCGTCAGGGAGACAGCGGCGATCATGTCCGCAGTGCGAGGCTTGACGCCGCGCACGCGAACGACATCGCCGAGGGCGACATGCCGCGCAAGTTTCTTCGACAGATGCGGAGGAAAGTGAACCTGACGCGAGCCGATGACGAGACCGTCGAGTTCACCGTGCGAATTCAACAGGAAACGCGTGACTTTGCCGCGCGTCTCCGGAAGACTTGTGGGGTCGATCCAATGCATGTTCGTTATCCTTAATGATTGTGAGTTGAAGGTGTTGATTCAGGGCATGAGCGCGTTGCGGTCGTAGAGCGGCGTCAGGTTGCCCGGCGAGCCGAATGCGGTGGCCTGAAACGCGGTGCCATATTGATTGCGCGTGCCATAGCCTTGCGCGGATACCGTCGCGCCCGTGCGTACCAGCGCCGCGAACTGTTGCGCCACGGGCGGCGTGAGTTTGATGACCGTGCCGTCAGCGAGAATCACGCCGTCGGGTTCGCCGCGAGGCGCGGTTGTGACATGGGCCACCCGCCCTTGCGCGCTCAGACGCGAAAGACCTTCTCCGCGCGCCGCGCGCGGCAAGGGCGCGGCGCCACGCATCGGTGGCTCGTCGGTCACTTGCCGGCCACTCGTTGTGTCGATGATGCGTTGAGCGGCGAAGCTGCCCCCTTCCTCGCGCCGGCCGCTCACTTGCACGACGTCGCCGGGGCGAACGGCCGAAGTCAGTTGCGTGCTCATATGCGGAGGAAAGCGCACGAGGGTGCCGTCGCTGGTCATGAAGCCATCGACATCGCCATCGGGATTGGTCAGGAAACGCGCCACGGTGCCCTGCGTCGTCGCGATCGAAGCCGCGTCGGCAAGCGGGCCCGGCCCGGCGACCGGAGGCGGCGGAGGCTCTGGCGCAACGGGCGGCGGTGGCGGCGGTGCAGCGTCCTGAGGTTGAGGTTGTGCCGCGCAGCCGGCGCCCGCCGTGAGCAAGGCGGTGAGCACGGCGATTCGCAAGCCGGGGTATCGAGTCGATTGCATGATTCACTCCTTTCGCGTGACGAGGAGTGTTCTGCAAGGGCTATGCCATTCGAGAAACGCCGATGGATCAATGCGCCGCGTGCGAAAGGCGCATCGAGGTGTCAAGCAATCGGACGGCGCATGTCCGGTTCCTTGACGGTTTCAGGCTCACGCGGAAGCCTCGGACATGCTGAGCGCCGCCATGCGCGTGTAGAGCGACTGCCGGCTGATGCCGAGCCGGCGCGCGGCCTCGGCGCGATTGCCGCCCGATGCCGAAAGCGCATGAACGATCAGCGCCCGCTCCAGTTGCGCCACCGCCTGCGGGAGGGGAAGTTCGAGCAGGGCCAGGGGAATTGCGTCATCCGCGCTGTCTTTCGTCGCCGTCAGAAACGCGAAGTCTTCGCGCGTCAGCACCTGTCCGGGCGCAAGCGCGCTCGCCCGTTCGATCGCATTGGCAAGCTCGCGAACGTTGCCCGGCCACGCGAAGGTGGCAAGCAGGCGCTGCGCATCGGCCGAAAGATGTTTGCGCGCGATATCCGGCGATGCGGACGGCGCGCCCGCAAGAAAGTGCTCGGCGAGCGGCAGGATGTCGGCCACGCGCTCGCGCAGCGGCGGCAGATGCAACGGAATCACGTTGAGACGAAACAGCAGGTCCTGCCGGAACGTGCCGGCCTCGACCATCGAAGCGAGATGGCGATGCGTGGCGGCAACCACGCGCACATCGACTGTCACGATGCGGTTCGTCCCGAGGGGCGTGACCTGCCGTTCCTGCAGCACGCGCAGGAGTTTGGCCTGCATGGGAAGCGGCATGTCGCCGACTTCATCGAGAAAGAGCGTGCCGCCATGCGCCTCTTCCACTCGCCCGCGCCGCTCGGCCTGCGCGCCGGTGAACGCGCCCTTGCCGTGCCCGAAGAGCTCGCTTTCGAGCAGTTCGTCAGGGATGGCCGCGCAGTTCACCGCGATGAATGGGCCGCTTCCTCGTGCCGACGCACGGTGCAGCACACGCGCCGCGATTTCCTTGCCGGTTCCCGTTTCGCCCGTGATGAGCACCGTCGAATTCGCGCCCGCCGCGCGGCCGATACGCTTTTGCACCTCCCGCATGGCTTCGCTCACACCGAGCAGTTGCGGCTCATGGGACCGGGCCTCCTCGGCGAACACGCGCGCGGCGGGCGTGCCGACCTGCGCCGACAGAATGCGCTCGAGCAGCGCGGCGATCTCGTCCCGTCCAACCGGCTTGGTGAGGTGCTCGAAGGCGCCGAGCCGCATCGCACCGATGGTGTTGTCGCTCGTCGCGTGCGCGGTGAGCATCACGACGGGCACGGTCTGCAGCCCCGGCGTCTTGCGCAGCGTGTCGAGCACGGCGAGACCATCCGCGCCGGGCAAACGGAAGTCGAGAAAGATACAGTCGGGCGCCGGACGGCCGCGCAACCGCTCGAACGCTTCTTCGCCCGAGCGCGCTTCGGACGGCGAGTACCCGAGGTCTTGCACGGTTTCGGCGAGGCCTTCGCGAAAGGCGTCGTCGTCGTCGATGATCAGGATGGTCGCCATGGCAAGTCGATCACAAAGCGCGTCACGTTCGAATCTTCCGCAAGGTAAGCGCGGCCGCCATGCGCCGACGCGACTTCACGCACGACGGCGAGGCCGAGGCCGGAGCCGTCCGGGCGGCCCGTCACGAACGGCTCGAAAATCCGCTCGCGCTCGGCCGGGCTCACGCCGGGACCATTATCGATGACTTCGAGCCTGAGCCGTTCGCCTTCTTCCGTGACCGCGCCGTACGCGCGAACCGTCACGTTTGCGCCTGACGGCGTGTGCCTGAGCGCGTTCACGAGCAGATTGTCGAGCGCGCGCGCGAGCTGAGCGGGATCGAAAACAGGCCGCGTCGGGCGCTGCGCGACCTCCACGCTCAGCGTGACATGCCGGGTTTCGGCGCGCGATTCATGCGTATGAACGATATCGTCGAGCCACGCGCGCAGATCGACCTCGCGTGCGTCGACCGTCACCGATTGCGTCAGTGCCAGCAGGCTCGTCACCTGCGATTCGATGCGTCCCACTTGCTCGATGATCGTCCTCAACGCAGCTTCGCGGCGCGCGCTGTCGCCTGCCAGCGCATTTTCGGCCTTGAGACGCATCGCGCCCGCCGGATTACGAATCTCATGCGCGATTTGCGCCGCCATCTTTCCCAGCGTGCTGAACCGCTCGGCCTGTGCGAGTTGCCGGGTGAGCGCGCCGGCATCGCGCTCGAGCCGCTCGGCCCGCTCGCCATAGCGATTGAGCGCATCGACGATCTGGTCCAGATCGCGTTCGCCGATGCGTTCGAGCCGCTTGCCTCGCTCGAATTCACCGTCGGGTGCGAGCGCATGTTCCAGCAGCGTCAGGTTCCGTCTCCAGCGCTTCAGCGTCAGCGCCAGAAACAACGCGAGAACGACGATGAAAGCGAGCACGCTCGCGAGAATGGCCGTGGCGCGCTCGCCGTAAGGCCCGAGCGGCGGGCGCGCGCGCGTGAGCGTCCATGCGAGCAGGTCCGCGCGACGGGGCACGGGACAGGCCACCGCGAGCACGGCATCCGTTCCGCTCGACACGATATCGGTCTGCAACTGTCCGGCACTCGATGCGCTTTTCAGCGCACGCAGAATGAGCGGCGTCTCGGCTTCGGGAATGTCGCGCTTTAGCCCGCTGCCTCCATAGGTAGGAAATGCATACGCGATAAAGCCGTTCGACGCGTTCGGCGCTGGCTCGCGGGTCCAGAAGCCTCCTTCGATGCCTTCGGTCTGGATCAGTACGAGGTCGAGCACCGCGTGCATCAGGTCGACATTGGTTTCGCCGGGGCGCTGCATCGACAGGTCATAGCGCGAGGCAACCGCCGTGCAGGCCGCTGCCGCCTGCTGTCTGGCGGCAACGACGCGCTCGCTCAGCGCCGACGACAGCATGAGCCATACCGCGACACTCAGCAGGCCGCAAAGCACGGCGATGAGCATCCAGAGCGTGAGCAACTGAGTGGAAAACGACGGTCTCGGCATGAGAGGATCATGAGCGAACGGAGGCGGCGAACTGGGAAGCAAGTCCCTTGCCAAGCACACTAGCATCTCGCGTCGCGTTCAACCCGCGTTCAGCGCCGTCAGATAAGCAGGAAAGTTCGGCTGCTTCATGCGCCGGATGGTCTCGAAGCGCAGCATCCAGCGCGTGTCCGCTTCGCGGATGTGGTCCTGCAAGGCCTGCGCGGCGCGCTCGGGTTCGCCCGCGAGTATGTCGTCCACGATCTGCAAATGCTCAGTGAGCGCATCGCTGATGAGCTGATACGGAATCTCGAGGTACGGGTCGCGCAGATAGCGCGTCGGTACGAACAGCACCTGCGTGCGCGAGAGCGCGAGCACGATCTCCTTGTTCGGGCAGTGCGACAGGAGATCGATATGCAGATCGGTCTCGGCGGTATCCATCTCCGCCCCGCCGCGATTTCCCGCCTCCATCGAGCGGACGAGGCGCGCGCGTACCGCTTCGAGAAACTCACGCGGCACGTGGTGCGCCGCGTGCAGCAGCGCGGTCGGTTCGAGCAGGCGGCGTATCTCGAACAGATGCCCGATGCGCTCCCTTGTCACCTGCTCCGCGACCCAGTGCCCGTTGCGGTCCTGCGACAATTGCCCGACGCTGTGCATGCGCGCCATCACGCCGCGCGCGACGGTGCGGCTCACATCGAAATGCTGCGCGAGCGCTTCTTCCGTGATGCGCACCGAACCGAACAGCACGCGCGTGCATAACTCGCGTTCCAGTTCCGCATACATGCGTTGCCATTGCGGCGCGCTCGTGATTTCCAGCTTGTCGAGCACGGCCGGCTTGCCCGCGCGATCGCCGGATGCAGCGCCCGCCACGAGATAGCCACGCCCTTCGCTTTCGACGATGATCCCGTCCGCGCACAGCGCCGCCAGCGCAATGCGTGCCGGCGAGCGGCTGATACAGAACGATTTCGCCACCTGCGCTTCGAGCAGCCGCTCGCCAGGCGCAATGCGCCCGTCTTCGATCATCTCGCGCAAGAGCCGGTAGGTGCGATGCTGAATGGAACCGCCCGCCTCGGCGGCGGAATGCGCATTCGTCGGTGCGATGGCCTCGACCTGATGGTTCATGACGCTGATTCCCGCGAATAACCCATGAACGAAGCGATCTCCGCATTCAGTTGCGCGGCAGAGGCGGCATCCGCCTCCGAGGCCATCATATGGCCGCTCGTCGAAGGCACGCGCAGCAGCGTGGCGTTGCCGATCTGCTGCGCCGCGCGCACGCCCTCTTCCACCGGATTGTAGAGGTCCAGCGCCGGCACGCCAATCAGCGTGTGCGCCTCGATGCTTGCGAGCGCACGCGCCGTGTCGCCTTCGAAGCCGGGCGTCGTGCCGACATCGTGGGCATCGTAAGCATGCGACTGCCAGATCCAGTCGAGCGGATCGAGCCGTTGAGTGCGAAACCACGCGGCACGCTTGTCGAGCCACGCATGGGTGCCGCCCGCCCGTGCCGCGTCTTCCTCGAAACGCTCCGGCGTGCGCATCGCCAGGACGTGCATGATCGCGAGCCATGCGCGCCAGTCGCCCGATGTCTCGAGCGCGCGCCGCCCCGCCTGATTGACCGCCTGCGACCAGGCTGTCGTCTTCGCCATCGGCACGAGTGCGACCAGCTTCTTCATGAAGCGCGGATACGACACGCCCCATTGCAACGCCTGCATGCCGCCCATCGACGCACCCGCGACGGCATCCAGCGCATCGATGTTCAGATGATCGAGCAGCGCCTTCTGGCTGTTCACCATGTCGCGTATCGTGAAGCGCGGAAAGCTCGACCCGCCCTGCGTGGCCGAATTCGATGGCGAACTCGAAAGCCCGTTGCCGAGCGCATCGGCGACGATCACGGTCACGCGTGCGGGATCGAACGCGCGCCCCGCGCCGATCAGGAAGTCGAGCCGATGATGCGTGCTGCCGATCGCGCATACGCCCAGCACGATCGGGCGCGACCGGTCGTCGAGATCGCCGTGGACGACATGGGACATCAGCAGATCGTCGATATATTCGCCCGATTCCAGCCTGAAGCGCCCGAGGGACGCACAGCGATGCGGCGCATCGATCCAGCTGGGTTGCATGTCGGGATGGCTCATCGTCAGAACTCGATCACTGCGCGGACCTCGGCACCGGCCGCCAGCCGTTGCATGCCTTCATTGATGTCTTCGAGCGCGATGCGCGAAGTCACGTATTCGTCGAGCCGCAGCGTGCCGTCGAGATACGCATTGGCGAGCATCGGAAAATCCCGTGCGGGATTCGCGCCGCCATAGCTCGAACGCACGATACGCTTCTCGCCCATCAGCGCGCCCCAGCGAAACGAGGCTTCATCGTCGGCGGGCAGCTTGCCGAGCCAGACCACCTGTCCGCCGGGCCGCGCGATCTCGACGCTCGCCTTAAGCGCGTGACGGTTGCCCGCGGATTCGATCACGCAATCCGCGCCGCGTCCGCCGGTCAGATCGGCGAGCGCCGCGACGAGCGCGTCATCGGCAAGCAGTGTGTGGCTCGCGCCCACCGCACGCGCCATCTCGAGCCGCTCCGGAGCGCGATCGATCGCGACGATCCGCGACGCGCCCGCGTGCCGGGCGCCCTGTATCGCGGACAGGCCGACCGCCCCGCAGCCGATGACCGCGACCGTGCTGCCCCGCTCCACCTTCGCGACGTTCGTCGCCGCGCCGAAACCGGTCATCACGCCGCAGCCGATCAGGCATGCGCGATCGAACGGCATCGCCGCGGGCACCGGCACCGCGCACGCCTGCGACACCACGCAGAATTCCGCGAAGCTGCCCATATAGGCAAGCTGATGCACCGGCGCGCCATCGTCGAGAAAGAGGCGCGGGTTACCGTCGAAATGGAACGATTGCGCCATGCGATCGCGATACGGCTGGCACAGGATCGACACTTGCCGCTCGCAATAGAAGCACCGGCCGCAATGCGGATTCCACGACATCACCACATGATCGCCCCGCGCGACCCGCGTCACGGCGGCGCCCGTCCACTCGACGATGCCGGCCGCCTCGTGCCCCGGCACGAACGGCAGCGGCGTGCGCAAGTCGCCGCGCATGGCTTCGAGATCCGTGTGACAGAGACTCGCCGCCTTCACGCGAACGACGACGTCGGTGTCGGCGAGATTGCGCAGCGACAGGCGCGCGATGCGCAGCGGCTCGCCGGTGCGCTCCATGACGGCTGCATTGAAAGTCAGTTGATTCATGCCCGGTTCAGCGCCGGCCTGCCGCGCTCTGCGCCGCGCCCTTGTAGAGAATGTTCAGATTGCGCTCGCCGATCTGCTGATGCAAGGCGACGAACGCGGGATCGAGATCCTGCGTCGGACGCGGCTCGTGCTCGAACGTGTTGTACGTATCGACGCCGCGCACGAGCGTGGCGCTGTCATCGCCTTCGAGCTGACGCACGTAGGTGGGGATATAGCGGATCGCATAACCGATGCGCCGGTTCGGCGACGCGTTCGGCGGCGAGCCGTGCACGATCCGCACGTGATGCAGCGACATCTCGCCCGGCTCGAGCTCGATCGACACGGCCTGCGATTCGTCGACGTCCACCGCCACTTCCTGACCGCGCGTCAGCAGGTTGTTTTCATTGAAGGTGTCGCGATGCGGAATCTGATCGAGCAGATGCGTGCCGGGGACGACCTGCATCGCGCCGTTCGCCCGGTTGCTCTCCGACAGCGCGACCCACGCGGTGACCACATCGGGCTTCGAGAGCCCCCAGTAAGTCGAGTCCTGATGCCACGACACATACGCGGGATCGTTGCCGTTCTTGATGAAGAAGCTGCTCGCCCAGACCAGCAGATCCGGTCCGTACAGATCCTCGATGGCATCGACCACCTTGTCGCTGCGCACGAGATCGTTCAGCCACGAGAACAGCAAGTGGCTCTTCATGTTCAACGCTTTCTTCCTGAACGGCGCGTCCGAATGCTCGAAATCCTCGAGACGTGTGCGCAATTCCAGTGCGGCCCGCTCCGACATGACGCGAACCGGCGCGACATAGCCATACTTCCTGAAATGTTCGAGCTGATCGGGCGTCAACGACTTCAACATGATTCGAGTCTCCCTGTATGCGGCCGCTATGCGACCTGTATGCGAACCGGCGCCGCACCTTCGTTCGATGGCTTGCGCGGCCGGACAAAACCGCCTGCGCGCAGCACGGCGCCATCCACGTTGCAAACGTCCGTCACGCCCGCGAGCGCCATCGTCATGTCCAGTTCGTCGCGGATGATTTCGAGGCAGCGCGTCACGCCGGCCTCGCCTTGAGCGCCCAGACCGTAGAGAAACGCGCGTCCGATGTAGACCGCATGCGCGCCGCACGCGAGCGCCTTCAGCACGTCCTGTCCCGAGCGGATGCCGCCGTCCATGTGAAGCTCGATCTCGCCATCCAGCACGTCGGCGATGTGCGGCATCATCGAAATGGTGGAGGGTGCGCCGTCGAGCTGGCGGCCGCCGTGATTCGAGACGATCACCGCATCGGCGCCGACATCGCGGGCAATACGCGCATCTTCCTCGTCGAGGATGCCTTTCAGCACCAGCTTGCCGCCCCAGCGCTCGCGCACCCAGTCGATGTCCTTCCACGTGAGCGTCGGGTCGAACTGCTTCGCGGCCCAGTCCGCCATCGACGCGATGCCGGTCACGCCCGGCGCATGTCCGACGATATTGCCGAAGCTGCGTCGCGACGTGCCGAGCATGCCCGCGCACCAGCGCGGATAGCGCGACAAGTGCGCGAGATTGCGCAGCGTGAGCTTCGGCGGCGCGGAGAGGCCGTTACGCTTGTCCTTGTGACGTTGTCCCTGAATCTGCAGATCGAGCGTGAGCACGAGCGCGGAGCACTGCGCGTGCTTTGCGCGCGCGATCAGATCGGCGATGAAGCCGCGGTCCTTCATCATGTAAAGCTGGAACCAGAACGGCTTGTGCGTGAAGGCGGCGACGTCTTCGATCGAGCAGACGCTCACGGTCGAGAGCGTGAACGGCACGCCGAAGCGTTCGGCCGCACGCGCCGCCAGCATCTCGCCGTCGGCGTGCTGCATGCCCGCGATGCCCGTGGGCGCGAGCGCGACCGGCATCGAGACGGCCTCGCCGAGCATGGTCGTCGCGAGAGTGCGCCGGCTGAAATCCACCGCGACGCGCTGACGGAATTGCAGGCGGGCGAGGTCTTCGCTGTTGGCACGATAGGTGGACTCGGTCCATGAGCCCGCATCGGCGTATTCGTAGAACATGCGCGGCACGCGTCGTCGGGCGGCAATGCGTAATTCCTCGATGGTGGCGTAATGACGCATGTCGATCAGGCCAGCTCGGGTTGAAGTTGCAGTTCGGCTTTCGGCGCACGCACGAACACCGCGACGAAGAGCGCCCCCAGCGCCGCGATGATGCCGGTCAGCACGAACGCGCTCTTGAAGTTGCCGGACCATTGCACGAGAAAGCCCGTCAGCGCCGGCGCGACGATGCCCGCGAGATTGGCGATGAAATGCACGAAGCCGCCGACCGCGCCCACGCGGCGCTTCTCCACCGTGTCGAGCACGATCGCGAAGTAGGTGTTGAACGACGCGTACATGAAGAACACGGCCACGGCCATCAACGTGACGGCGCTCGTCAGTTCGGTGACCGTGCCCGTCACACCGATGCATATCGCGCCCGCGCCAAGACTCGTGATGAGCACGATCTTGCGCGAGAAGATCGCGCGGCCCGTCTTGCGCACGAGCCAGTCGCACGCATAGCCGCCCGCCACCAGACCCGTGACGCCCACGGCCCACGGAATCACGCTGACGATCGACATCTTCTGGATGCTGAGATGATGCGCCATCGTGAGATAAGACGGGAACCACGACAGGAAGAAGTAGAGGATGTACGCATAGCCGAAGAAGGCGAACGCGGTGGCGAGAATGGCGGGCCGCAGCAGATAGGTCGAGAGCGGCGCGGGCTCGGCGCTTTCGTCGGAGAGCGCGGCATCGCGCACGCGCGATTGCTCGGGTTCGACGATCGGCGTGGACGGCCTCTCCTTCGCGAGCCAGAGCCATGCAACGACCCACAGCACGCCCGCCGCGCCGATGATGACGAAGGAGGCCCGCCAGCTCGTCGCCAGTGCGAGAAAGCCGACGACCGGCCCCGCGATCGCCGCGCCGATGGATTGCCCGGAGTTGGCGAGGCCGAGCGCGCTCGCCTGCTGATCGCGCGGGTACCAGTTCGACACGAGCTTGTTGATGTTTGCGCAGAACGGCCCCTCGCCCATGCCGAAGATGACGCGCACGAGCAGCAGACTGACGATGCCGACCGTGGCCGCCGTCAGCCCGCAAAACAGCGACCAGACGAGCATCGACACGCTGAGCACGACCTTGGGCCCCCAGCGGTCCGCCGAATAGCCCCCCACGAAACAGAACAGCGCATAGCCCACGAAGAAGCTCGAAAACACGATGCCGAGCTGCGCGGGGTCGAGGTTGAGTTCTTTCGAGATCAGCGGCGCGGTGATCGAAAGCGCCGCCCGATCCAGATAACTGATCATGCCTCCAACGAACAGCAAGCTCACGAGCGTCCAGCGAGCGCGTGTTTCCATCGCTTCCTCCGGTGGTCTGCTTCAGGCTTCAATCTCGGCACATCACTCAGCGGATCGCTACAATGTTCAATGTATCCACTGTACATTAAGCGTAGTGGATGCTTACTCTCGATGTCAACGAGCGTCTTGCCGGTGTTAACCCTCGGCTGGAAAAGTACGAACGGTCGCTGCTTGTCAGCTCGCCATTATTCGATAATTCGGTGTACGAATTACTCCGCCACATTAAATTCGCACAATCGTTCTCTATAAGCCGCGTCTCAAACACATTCGTCCGCGAACGTTTCGGCTCGTCGCGATAAATACAACAGTTCGCACTCTTTCTTAATATCAAACGATTTCACTCCGCTTACGGCAGGTACTATTCGACGCGCGAGATTTCGAGTGAAACCTCAAGTTCATACGCCTCATGCCGTTATAAATCGAAGCGACAGGATTTCCACGCAAAACACGATCGTTCGAGATATTTCGACGGCGCTTTGCCGTGGAATTCTTCTTGTCGCTGCGCGCAGAAACCGATAACAAGGCTCGTTATGCCGGCGGCATCGAAGACCAACCGACAGTTATTCAAGACCACATGGCCGTTTCTGGCCGTCGTTGCGTCGCTGCTGGCGCTCGTCGCGACGAGTCTCTCGATCATGTCGTCCGTTCGCGCGTATATCGGTGGTGAGAGCACGTGGTCGAAAGGCCAGAAGGACGCGGTCTTTTATCTCATTCGCTATGCGCAGACCGGTGATGAAGCAGCCTTTCGCCAATATGAAAGCGCGATAGCCTATCCGCTCAATCTGAAGCGCGCCCGGCTCGCGCTGGAGGGTTCGGGGCCGGATCCCGATCTCGCTATCGCCCGGCAGGCGCTTCTCGAAAGCGGCGTCGATCCGGCCGATGTCAGCTCGGTCATCTGGGTCTTCCGCACCTTCCGGCGCGCCAGCTATTTCGAACACGCCGTCACGTACTGGACACGCGGCGACGCGCTCGTGGATCAGCTCGTCGAAACCGCTCAAAGGCTGCGCATCGCCAAGTCCGCCGGCGCACGCGGCCAGATCGACGTCGAGCGCCTGACGGGCGAAATCTGGAACCTCAATTCGGCGATCGCGCCCGTCTCGCGCGCATTCGCCGACGTGCTGGGCTCCGCGTTCCGCAAAACAGCGTTGTTACTCTTCGGCATCAACGTCGTCGTAGCGGCGCTCCTGGTCTCCTTGTCCGTGTGGTACGCCCGCCGCTTCATTACCGCGCGGCTTGCCTCGGAGCACGCGTTGAGGCGCAGCGAAGCGCGCGCGAAGGCCACGCTCGGCTCGATCGGCGAGGCCGTCGTTTCAGTCGGGCCGACGGGCCTCGTCGAATTCATCAATCCCGCCGCGGAGCGCCTCTTCTGTCGCGAAGCCGAGAGCTGTGTGAGGCACAAGCTGACCGCGATCGTCTCCATCGCACGCGAATGGGACCGGCGTCCCGTCGATCCGATCGGACAGGCGCTACGCGGCGTCGAGCCGTGGGACCCGAGCACCGATCTCGTGCTGACCAACCTGCAGGGCACGGAGACCGTGGTGCAAGCGATCACGTCCGTCGTGCACGACACGTCCGATACGATCACCGGCGCGGTGCTCCTGTTGCGGAACATGACCCGTGAGCGCGAATACGTCTCGAATCTTTCGTGGCAGGCCTCGCACGATGGATTGACGGGCTTGCTCAATCGCACGGAGTTCGAGCGACGCCTGTCCGCATCGCTCGATGCAATGTCGGGCATCGAGAGCGCACAGCGCCCCCGCATGCTCATGATCCTCGACCTCGACCAGTTCAAGGTGGTCAACGATACCTACGGTCACGCGGCGGGCGATACGATGCTTCGCGAAGTGGCGAGCCTCTTCAAGCATTGTCTGCGAGAAGAGGATGCGCTCGCGCGCCTAGGCGGCGACGAGTTCGCCGCGCTCATGTCCGATTGCGACGAACGAACCGCGATGAAGATCGCCGAGCGCCTTCGGCAGGAAGTCTCGGCGTTCCAGTGGTCGTGCGAAACACACACGTTGTCGACGAGCGTGAGCATCGGTCTGGTCGATCTGCGCGGGCTCGACATGGAAACGGCGATGCGCTTCGGCGATATCGCCTGCTATCTCGCCAAGGAACGCGGGCGCGACCGTGTGCATCTGGCCGTGCGCGGCGACAAGGAACTCACGCGTCATGCGAGCGCCATGTCATGGTGCGGCCGCATCAAGGACGCGTTGGCGAACAATCGCTTCTGCCTCTACGCCCAGGAGATCAGCGCGCTCAAGCGTGCGGACGGCCCCGGCGAATCCCCACAGCATCCACGCCACGTGGAAGTGCTGCTGCGCATGATCGGCGAAGGCGGCAAGGTCGTATCGCCCCACTACTTTCTGCCCGCCGCGGAGCGCTACGGACTGATGTCCGCGATCGACCGCTGGGTGGTGCGCGCGGTGTTCGCGACGCTCGCGAGGACGGGCAATCCCGAGCGCGTTCAATACGCGATCAATCTGTCGGGAGCCTCGATCGGCGACGAGCGCTTTCTGCAGTTTCTGACCGAACAGTTTGACCTCAGCACGATCGCTCCCGAGTCCATCTGCTTCGAGGTGACCGAAACCACCGCGATTGCCAATCTCTCGGCCGCCGCGCGTTTCATCCGCGAATTGAAGAAGCGCGGCTGCAAGTTTTCGCTCGACGACTTCGGCGCAGGCATGTCCTCGTTTGGCTACCTGAAGCATCTGCCGGTCGATTACATCAAGATCGACGGCGGATTCATCAAGGACATGCTCAAGGATGCCGTTAGCAAGGACATGGTGGCAGCGATCAACGACATCGGCCACTCGATGGGGCGTCTGACCATTGCGGAGTACGTCGAGAACGAAGCGATCCTGCGCGCGCTGAGCACCATGGGCGTGGATTTCGTTCAGGGATTTCATGTGGGCCGACCGGCTCTTTGGGCACAGAACGTTGAATTTCTAGAAATGACGTAGGAGGAGAGGTTTGGATCCCACTTTTCAGCGGGTTGGCGACCTGAAGGACATCGCCAGCTACCCAGCCTGGTTGGGCGACGTAGTGAGCGAAACGAACGAGACCAAGCAGACGGTGATCGGCCATCCCATCTTTGAAGCGATGCGTGAAGCCAAGCTGACGTCGCGACAAGCCGAAGCATTTCTCGTCAACGGCTGGCCGGTTGTCGAGCAGTTTCCGCAGTACATGGCGATGAATCTCCAGAAGCTGCGCTACGGGCATTCGCGCGGTGAGGATCTGGCTCGACGCTACTTGACACGCAATATCCGCGTCGAGCAAAACCACGCTGACTACTGGGTCGACTGGGCGGCCGCGCACGACGTGAACAAACGCGCCCTGATGAAAGGCAGCGGCCCGTCGCTCGCTTACGCGCTCTCGCACTGGTGCTGGAAGAGCAGCAGCGGCGACCCGCTTGCCGCGAGCATCGCCGCAACCAACTTCGCGATCGAAGGCGTGACCGGCGAATGGTCGACCTATGTCTGCAGCAGCGATACGTACGCCAATAGCTTTCCCGCCACGATGCGCCGCAAGGCCATGCGCTGGCTGAGTCTGCACGCGCACTACGACGATGCGCATCCGTGGGAAGCGCTCGAGATCGTCGCGACGCTGCTCGGCAACGCGCCCGGCGTGGACGAAGTGCACGCCGTGAAGCGCAGCATCGAAATGAGTTACGAGTATTTCAAGGTAAGTCTCGACTGCTGTCTGTAGAGACCGCCGGTCCAGTTGCTTTCCTTCGTTGTGCGTTCGTCGCCCCGAGCACGGTGGCCGGGGCGATGCGGACGCGCTCGCCTGTCATCGATTGAACCTGAAACGAGAAGAGAAGAAATGAAGCTGAAACACATTGCATGCGCAGCCCTCGCAACGATGAGCATGGCGGCCGGGACGAGCGCGCATGCGCAGTCGGCGGGCGATTTCCAGATTAGCGCTGGCTGGTTGCACTTCGCACCGCAGGAATCGAGCGGCCCGTTCAACGTCACCGCACTGGGCCAGACGGTCACGAAACAGGGTGCTGGCGCGTCGGTCGGCGATGCCGACACGTTCGGTCTGACGCTGCAGTACTTCGTCACCGATCACATCGCCGTCGAAGCGGTGACGGGCGTGCCACCCAAGTTTCATCTCACCGGCGAAGGCACGCTCGGGCCATTGGGGGAACTCGGTACGGCCCGCGAGTGGAGCCCGACGCTGCTGCTCAAATACTACTTCCTGAATGCCCAGAGCAAGTTCCGCCCCTATGTCGGCGCAGGCGGCTCGTACGTGTGGTATTCGGACGTCAAGCTGAGCCAGCAAATGGCCAACGGCGCGTTCCTCTATTCGCCGCAAACCGGCACTGCATTGACGGGACCCACCAGCGTGCATATCAGCAGTTCGTTCGCGCCGGTCGTGAATGCCGGGCTTTCGTATAACTTCACCAAACACTGGTCGGCAGCGTTCTCGGTGTCGTATATGTGGCTGTCCGCGCGCGCGACGCTCACGACGAACTCGGCCGTCGGGCAGGTCAAGAGCGAATCCAAGCTCAAGCTGAATCCGATCGTGACGTTCCTCTCGGTGGGCTACACGTTCTAAGCGGGTGCGCGGCCGTTTTGAAGCCGCCGGTGAGTGAGCCGGGCTGACTCCCGCTCAAACCTTTATGCCCCGGCTCTTGAGCCGATAAACCAGCTGCGGCCGCGTGATGCCAAGCGTGCGCGCCGCAGCCGACAGATTCCCCTCGGCCCGCTGCACCGCGCTCTTGAGCAACGCCGTCTCGATCTCATCGAGCGACGTCGCTTCCGTATCGCCGCCCATCCCCAGCAGCAGGTTATTCACCTTGCGCGCGATGCGCTCGACGCCGGCTCCGCCCGTATCGCCCGCCTGAGCCAGCAAGGAACGCGACGCGGTAAGCGAGCCATCGTCGCCGATACCGAAGGTCTGCGTGTCGATGCTCTCGCCGCTCGTGAAGAGATGGCCGATGTCGATCGCGCCGCCATCGTTCGCCAGAATCACGCCGCGCTCGACGATGTTCTCCAGCTCGCGGATATTGCCCGGCCAGCCATAGTTGAGAAGCGCATCGAGTGCGCGCGCCGTGAAGCCGGTGACGTCGCGCTCGTGCCGCTCGCGATACTTGCGCAGCATGTGATTGAGCAGCACGGGTAAATCCTCGCGACGCTCGCGCAGCGACGGCACGCGAATCGGAAACACGTTGAGCCGGAAGTACAGGTCTTCGCGAAAGCGTCCCGCGCGAATCTCGTTGCGCAGATCGAGATTGGTCGCGGCCACCACACGCACGTCCACGCGCCGCGTCTCGGCCCCGCCCACGCGTTCGATCTCGCCTTCCTGCAGCGCGCGCAGCAGCTTGCCTTGCGCGGTCATGCTGAGAATGCCGATCTCATCGAGAAAGAGCGTGCCGCCATGCGCGCGCTCGAAGCGCCCTGGGCGGCTTTGCGTGGCATCGGTAAAACCGCCCTTGTCGACGCCGAACAGTTCCGACTCGACGAGCGCCTCGGGAATCGCCGCGCAGTTCACGGCGACGAACGGACCCTCGGCGCGTTTGCTGATCCTGTGCAAGGTCCGCGCGCACACTTCCTTGCCGACGCCGCTCTCGCCCAGGAACAACACGGTTGCGCGCGTGCCCGCGACGCGTCCGATCATATGGCACACCGCGTTGAATCCCGGCGATGCGCCGACCATGTTCTCGTCGCCGAACGCGCCCTCGCCGCCCGCGCCGGTCGCGGCGAGCCCTTGCGTGAAGGTCTGCGCGCGCATGAAGCGAAGATCGTCGGCGGCTTCCTCGCCCCATTCCTCGACCGGCTTGCCGATGATGCGGCAATGCGCCTGTCCGAGCGCGCGGCATTCCACCTCGCGATAGAGCACCGGGCGGCCCATGAACACGCTCGTATAACCCGCGGCATAACCGATCTGCGTCCAGCACACCGGCTCCGCGCCGATGCCGTAAATGCGCACGTGCTCCTCGTCTTCGGCGCAGTTCTTCCAGATGAATTCGCCGTAGTACTTGCCGCGCTCGACGTCGATTTCGAGGCGCACCGGCTCGACCATCGTCATGCCTTCAAGCATGTGCAATTGCGGGCCGACGGTGAACATCTCGGTGACGCTGTTCTCGGGGCGCACGCGGCGTGCAAGTTCGGCATCGCGCGCGCCGGAGTTGTAGCCCATGCGCGTGAGCAGTCCGCGCGCCGCATCGAGGCCGAGGCTTTCGATCAGCTCGCGCCGCATCGTGCCCATCGCGCCCGTGTGCACGAGCAGCATGCGCTGCTCGTCGAGCCAGATGCGGCCGTCGCCCGGCGAGAAGTGCAGGCGCGACATCAGATCGGCGATGTCGGGATAGCGCAGGCTGTCGACGGGCCCGCCCTTCGGCGCGACCATCGACATGCCGTTTTGCACCTTCGATGGCGCTTTCTCGCGGCGTGGCATTGCTCGTGTCTCCGTAGGCCCGGTCGATTTCATGTCGCCACGATAGGCGATGTGCGCGCATCGCGCAATGCTCCGCGGCCCCGTCCGCGATTCGCCGCGAACCCGCTACTAGTGCCTTCCCCGATACGGATTTGATCAGGGCGAATCACGCGTTTTTCGATCATTTCATCAAGTCGCCCAGCCGGTGCGGGGGCCATGCGCGCGGGGATCCAGACACGCTGCGAAGCCGTGTCAGCCGCGCCCCGCAAGGCTCTGGCCGCGCTGAATCGAAGCAAACCCGCCGCCTGCACTCATCGATTGGCATACGTGTTGCCTTATAGGGTGCGCCCGCCGGTTCTCGATCAATTGATTCATCGAACGGACCCGGCGCAACACAAGACACCAGGAGACAGCGATGCAAACATCCGCGCGCGTTCGCGAACGCGCTTTCGATCGCGGTTTCGACATCACGCGCCGCTATGTCCGCTTCAGGGAGCATCGGGAAGACGGTTTCGTCGAGTTCGATTTCTCGATCGGCGATCCGCGCCTAAGCGTCGAACTCGTGATGCCCCTGCGCGAATACCGGTCGTTCTGCCATGCCAATCGCGTGATCCATCTCACGCGCGACGAAGGCGAACAACTCGATTTCGAAGAGTCGAAATGGCGCTACGGCCAGCCCGGACTCTCTGAATGATCCCCACGAGATCCCCATACCAAAGGAGTGACGAATGCAGATCGACATCAAGACTTCAGCCGTCGAGCAGGTGCGGCAAACCTTCTCGCACGTCGCGCGGCGCCTGGGCGCCGACAAGCCCGCTTCGCGCTATCAGGAAGCGACCTTCGACCTTCAGCCCGAAGTGAACTTTCACTATCGTCCGCTGTGGCAGCCGGAATTCGAGCTGTACGACAAGGGCCGCACGGGCATCGTCATGAAAGACTGGTACGCGTTCAAGGACCCGCGCCAGTACTACTACGGCGCGTACACCACCGCGCGCGCAAAGCAGCAGGAGACGATGGAGAAGAACCTCGAATTCGTCGCGAAGCGACGCCTGCTCGCTGATCTCCCCGACGAAGCGAAGGCGCATATCGCAGCGCTCATGGTGCCGCTGCGTCACGTCGAATGGGCGGCGAACACCAACAACTGTTTCGTGACCGGATACGGCTGGGGCACGGCCATCACGCAGGCGACGATGTTCCATTGCATGGACCGGCTCGGCATCGCGCAGTATCTCTCGCGCCTCGGGCTCGCGCTGGACGGCAATCAGGGCACATCGCTCACCGAAGGGAAAACGCGCTGGATGAACGATCCGATGTGGCAGGGACTGCGTCGCGTCGTGGAAGACACGATGGTGGTGCGGGACTGGTTCGAGACGTTCGTCGCGCAGAACGTCGTGCTGGATGGCTTGCTGTATCCGCTGGTCTATAGGTCGATCGACGAGCGCATCTCGCGCCAATACGGTCCGGGTCTCGGCATGCTCAACGAGTTCGCGAGCACGTGGTTCGACGAAACCAGCCGCTGGGTGGATGCCACGGTGAAGACCGCGGCGGCAGAGTCGCCGGCCAATGCGGCCCTGCTCGCGCAGTGGGTAGCGAAGTGGCGCGGCGCGGTACTCGAAGCGCTCAAGCCCCTCGCCATAGCGGCGCTCGATGACGACGCGCATCACGCGCTCGAAGCAGCCGCACAGGCCTTCGATGCGCGCATGGTCAAGCAAGGCGTGGAGGTGAGTCATGGCTGATTCCGTGTTCATCGCGTTCCAGGCCAACGACGATTCGCGGCCGATCATCGAGGCCATCGAAGCGGACAACCCGCATGCGGTCGTCAACGCGTTTCCGGCGATGGTCAAGATCGATGCGGTCGGCAAGCTCGTTATCCGGCGCGAATCGATCGAGGCGATCATCGGCCGCGACTTCGACCTGCGCGAACTGCAACTGAACCTGATCTCGCTCGGCGGCAACATCGACGAGACCGACGACGAATTCATCCTCGAATGGAAGGCCTGAACGGCCGCATGAAGGAGACAAGCAAATGAGCACACAGCAATCTGCGCCGAAGAAGCTGAGCATCAAGGAAAACTACGCGATGCTCACACGCGGCCTCGGCTGGGAAACCACCTATCAGCCGATGGACGAAGTATTCCCCTACGACCGCTTCGAAGGCATCAAGGTGCACGACTGGGACAAGTGGGAAGACCCGTTCCGTCTCACGATGGACGCCTACTGGAAGTATCAGGGCGAAAAGGAACGCAAGCTCTACGCGATCATCGACGCGTTCCAGCAGAACAACGGCCAGTTCAATGTCACGGACCCGCGCTATATCAACGCGCTCAAGCTCTTTCTGACCGGCGTGAGTCCGCTCGAATACGCGGCGCATCGCGGCTTCGCGCTCGCGGGGCGCAACTTCCGCGGCGCGGGTGCGCGCATCGCCTGTCAGATGCAGGCGATCGACGAGCTGCGTCACGCGCAGACGCAAGTTCACACGATCAGCCACTACAACAAGTATTTCAACGGCTTTCACGACTTCAGGCACATGCACGACCGCGTGTGGTACCTCTCGGTGCCGAAGTCGTATTTCGAAGATGCGATGAGCGCCGGGCCGTTCGAGTTCGTGACGGCGATCTCGTTCTCGTTCGAATACGTGCTGACCAACCTGCTGTTCATGCCGTTCATGTCCGGCGCGGCATTCAACGGCGACATGGCGACGGTGACGTTCGGTTTCTCGGCGCAGTCCGACGAGTCGCGCCACATGACGCTCGGCCTCGAAGTCGTGAAGTTCCTTCTGGAGCAGGATCCGGGCAACGTGCCGATCATCCAGAAGTGGATCGACAAGTGGTTCTGGCGCGGTTACAGGCTGCTCACGCTCGTCGCGATGATGATGGATTACATGCTACCCAAACGCATCATGTCGTGGCAGGAGGCATGGGAAACCTACTTCGAGAAGAATGGCGGCGCCCTCTTCCACGATCTCGAACGCTACGGCATCCGCATGCCGAAGTATCACGACGTGGCGATGAAGGAGAAAGACCGCCTTTCGCACGAAGCGTGGGGCATCTTCTACAACTACACGCAAGCGGCCGCGCTGCACACATGGATTCCGTCTGAAGACGAAATGCAGTGGCTCGCGGAAAAGTATCCCGCCACCTTCGACAAGCTCTATCGTCCGCGCCTCGAATACTGGCGCGAAGAGCAGAAGGCAGGCCGGCGCTTCTACAACAACACGCTGCCGATGCTGTGCCAGACCTGCCAGATCCCGATGGCCTTCACCGAGCCCGACGACCCGACGAAGATCTGCTACCGCGAAAGCGACTATCTCGGCAACAAGTTCCATTTCTGCTCGGACGGCTGCAAGGACATCTTCGACAACGAGCCCGAGAAGTATGTGCAGGCGTGGATGCCGGTGCAGCAGATCTATCAGGGCAACTGCTTCGCCGAAGACGCCGACCCGTCCGCGCCCGGCTTCGATCCGATGGGCGAAGTGCTGCGCTACTACCACATTCATGCAGGCGAAGACGGTCACGAGTTCGAAGACTCGCCCGATCGCAGGAACTGGCTGCGCTGGACCGGCAAGCCGAGTCACGGCGGCGAGGAAGCGCCCGAAGCGCAGCGCGCCGCGTAAGAACGAACTCAGGAGACGAATCATGTCAGTCATCGCACTGAAAGAAGGCTATACCGGCGAGATCCGGGATCGCATCGAGAATTTTCACGGCAAGCAGTTGCTCTTCGTCGGCTGGGAAGATCACCTGATGTTCTGCGCGCCGCACTGCATTCCCGTCGAGGCATCGACGCCGTTCAGGGCGCTCGTCGACGACCTGCTTCCGGCGATGTATGCCGCGCACCCCGACTGGTCAAGCGTCGAATTGAACGCCGCCGAGTGGTTCAGATCGGGCGAGGCGTTCACGCCCGACTTCGACAAGACGATTGGCGAGAACGGTCTCGGTCACAAGGCGGTCATTCGTTTTCGCACGCCGGGCTTGAACGGCATCGACGGATCGTGCAGCTAGCAAGGAGACGATGCGATGAGCTACCAACTGACCATCGAGCCGATCGGGCAGACGATCGAGATCGAAGACGAGCAGACCATTCTCGATGCGTGCATGCGCGCCGGCGTCTGGCTGCCGCACGCGTGCTGTCACGGCCTGTGCGCGACCTGCAAGGTGCAGGTGGTGGACGGCGAGATCGAGCACGGACCGGCGTCGCCGTTCGCGCTGATGGATTTCGAGCGCGACGAGCGCAAGTGCCTCGCGTGCTGTGCGACGGCGCAATCGGACCTGACGATCGAAGCCGACATCGACGAAGACGAGGACGCCCGGCACTTCCCCGTGCGTGACTATACGGGCCGCGTGAAAGAGATGATCGATCTCACGCCGACGATCAAGGGCATCTTCGTCGAGCTCGACGGAAACGGCATCGAGTTTCAGGCGGGCCAGTACGTGAACGTGCACATTCCGGGCGAGGACATGCCACGCGCGTTCTCGCTCGCGGACCAGCCGGCCTCGCGCAACGTGATCGAACTGAACGTGCGGCGCGTGCCCGGCGGCAAGGGCACCGGCTATCTGCACGATCAGATCCGATCGGGCGACGAGATTCGCTTCAGCGGGCCCTACGGACGCTTCTTCGTGCGCAAGTCGGACCCGCAGCCGGTGATACTGATTGCGGGCGGCTCCGGTCTGTCGAGCCCGAAGGCGATGCTCATCGACATGCTGGAAGAGAACGACGCGCGGCATATCACGCTCGTCTACGGCGCGCGTAACCACTCGGAGCTGTACTACGACGGTCTCTTTCAGCGGCTGCAGAAGGAGCACGCGAATTTCACCTACGTGCCCGCGCTGTCCGACGAACCGGCGGACTCGTCATGGGAAGGCTTTCGCGGCTTCGTGCACGACGCGGCGAAGGCGCATTTCGACGGCGTGTTCCGCGGACACAAGGCTTATCTGTGCGGACCGCCCGTGATGATCGAAGCGGCCATCCGCACGCTCATGCAGGGCCAGCTCTTCGAGCGCGACATCTATACCGAGAAGTTCCTCACCAGCGCGGACGGCGCCGATGCGCTCGCGAAAAGTCCGCTGTTCAAATCGATCTAAAACCTGAACGGAGACACGCATGAACCACGATACGATCGACGCCCTGCTCCACAAGATCAACGCCAGCGCAACGAGCGAAGGCAACCGGCGCACGAAGGCAATCGTCAACCGCATCGTCCGCGATCTGTTTCATACGATCGAGGATCTCGACGTCACGCCCAACGAGTTCTGGACCGCGCTCAACTTCCTGACCGAAACAGGACAGCGCGGCGAATTTGGGCTGATCGCGGCGGGGCTCGGCTTCGAGCACTTTCTCGACCTGCGGCTAGACGAAGCGGAGCGCAAGGCGGGCCTCGAAGGCGGCACGCCGCGCACGATCGAAGGGCCGCTGTATGTCGCCGGTGCGCCGGAGTCGGAAGGTTTCGCGCGCATCGACGACGGCACCGATCCCGGCCAGACGCTCGTGATGCGCGGCCGCGTGCTCGGCGACGACGGCAAGCCGCTCGCGAATGCGCTGGTCGAAGTGTGGCACGCGAACCATCTCGGCAATTACTCGCACTTCGACACGTCGCAGCCGGCGTTCAATCTGCGCGGCTCGATTCGCACCGACGCTCAAGGGCGCTATAGCTTCCGCAGCGTGGTGCCCGTTGGATACAGCGTGCCGCCGGGCGGCAAGACCGAACAACTGCTCGATCAGCTCGGCCGGCATGGGCACCGGCCCGCGCATATTCACTTCTTCGTGACGTCGCCGGGATATCGCAAGCTCACGACGCAGATCAATATCGAAGGCGATCCGTATCTGTGGGATGACTTCGCGTTCGCCACGCGCGAAGGTCTCGTGCCCGAACTGAAGAAGGCAGAGGGCGCGGACGGCAGGCCCTACGGCGTGGACGGCAATTTCGTGCTGATCGACTTCGATTTCACGCTCTCGCCTGAGCGCGCCGGCGTGCCGACCGCGGAAGTGGAACGGGCGCGCGCCGCAGCCTGAGCGCCGGAATCTAGTGATATTTCGACACTGACCGCAGGAGCGCGCGTCCTTGCTCAGTCACGCGATGATGCGCGCCGCCAGACGTCATGGCTTCCAGCAGAACAAGCTGTCGCTCGCACAGGGCATCCAGGTCGTCCAGGTCGAGACCGCTCTGGATGGGATTTGTATCGAGCAGCATGAGCGCTGCGATCTCATGTGGGCTTAGCATGTTCGTCTCCAATGATTCGAGTCTTACGTCATCACACTTAAAGAATAAATTGTGATGTCGCTTCGTCGAGGTGCATTTTGTCGCAGCCGAAGAGCGTGGGTCATGCCATCGAAAAAAATTGCCGGCTGATCAGAGCCGGCAAAAAAAGGTACCTGGGCCACCCAGATGACGGGCCCAGAACCTGAGAGAAGGTTGATGCGATATCGATCTGAGTGCGCGAATTTTCTCTGCATCAAGCGTTGCTTTTCGCCACGGCTTCAGGTGTGTTACGGAAGCTGACGCCCAGGCGGTTATAGGTGTTCATCAGGCCGATGGCGATCGTCAGGTCAGCAAGCTCTTTCTCGCTGAAGACGGCGCTTGCCGCCAGGAAGTCCGCATCCGGCACACCAGATTGAGCGACGCGCGTCACCGACTCGGCCCAGGCCAATGCCGCCCTTTCCCGTTCCGTGAAGAGCGCTTCCGCCTCATGCCAGACCGGGACCAGAACTATCTTGTCGATCTTGACGCCCTTCTTGATCAGATCGCGCGTATGCATGTCGATGCAAAACGCACATCCATTGATCTGACTAATGCGCAGATAGACGAGGTCGACGAGCGTCCCGTCGAGCCCGGACTGCATGATATAGCCGTAGACCTTGCCGAGCGCCTCGACGCCCTTCGGCGAGGCCTTTTCGTAGTTCAATCGCTGTGTCACTCTGAAACTCCTATTTGTCCATCGTCGTGAGGGCCGTGTCCTTGGTTTCGACCACGAACACGGCAAGCAACTTGGCGGGCTCCGTCTGGCTCGCATTACGGCTTACCAGATGATGCGCGCCCGGGTCCTCATAGAAGGCTTCACCCGCCTTGTAGGTGCGCGCCGGCTGCCCTTCCACCTGACTCACGACCTGCCCCGACACCACGTAAGCGTAAATAAACGCCGAGTGAGCATGACGGTGCGACATCGAAGCCCCACCGGGAGGATACGACACCTCCACGGCGACGAGCGACTTGCCGGGAATATTCGGAATGGCATGCGAAAAATTGGGCTTCACGCTGTCGCCAGCGTTGTCCGCAGCGACAGACACCTCGGCGAGCGCCAGTCCCATGGCCACCAGTAAAGGCAGCAGAATGCGCTTTGTCTTCATTACAGTTCCTCGAATGGAATGACCCATTCTGCGCTCGGTCAAGGCATGAAAAAAGGACCAAAAACGCACATTCTGGCTGTACCATCCACGCGGCGCTCGGGGCGTCGCGCTAGAAGTGCTGGCGCACGCCCGCCATCGCGCCTAGCTGATTCGTCCCTCGACGTGGCGTAGTGCCGCCGCCGCCCGCGCTGATCGTGTAGGCGGCCTGCGCACTGTTCCATAGATAGCCGACCTGCGCATACAGTGCCGTGCGCTTGGAAAGCAGATAAATGCCCCGCACGGTGGATAGCGTGGCACGGCTGTCGTGCTGTTGGTTGATGACCCTGATGATTTCCGCTTCGGCAATCATTGCTGGCGTCACCTGATACGAAAGGCCGCCGAAGAAGATGTCGGAACGTATGTCCGGCTCGGCCGATTGATTCTCGGTGTTGCGATGCAACCAGCCGCCTTCGACCTTCACCTTGCCGAACATGACATGACCTGCGACCAGCAGCCGCGAATCGATGTCGGTTGCGCTCGTCATCGGCACGGGAGGTACGCCGTCAAAGAAGTTGGCCGCAGCGCCTGTGCCGCCTCGCTGCTCGTCGTAGGATAGGCCGCCGCCGAATGTCGGCCCGTCGTATTTGATCATTGCGGTCCACTGCCGGCATTGTGTCGGTGCGCCCGGAACGGAGCCGGCACACAGACCCTGACCGGGCGTATTCCCGCCGACCGCGTCTCTACCGAAAGAATAGGTTGCGCCAATCGTGACATACCGGTACGTGCCCACATAGCCGATCGCGTTGTCGCTCCGCGCATTGGGAATGTAGGCGTCAACGGAGCCGATGCCATAGATTGCGGGGCCCATGACATCGTTATCGAGAACCGTGTAGAGCGTGGCCGTATTCTGACGCCCGAGGAACCACGAACCCGTTGGGCCCGAAATCCCGACCCAGGCCTGCCGCCCGAAGAGACGCCCGCCTTGATTGAGGTCTCCCGCCCGGAGATTGAAGGAGTTCTCGAGATTGAATCTCAACGAATATCCGTTTCCTATCGGCTCGGAACCGCGCAATCCCCAGCGTGACGGCGTGGACCCTGTGATTGCCGGCATTCTGACCACGCTGTCGCCAAGCTTGTTCGCGTGGCTGACGTATTCGATACCCGTATCCACGATTCCATAAAGCTGCACGCTTTGTGCTGATGCGTGGCCGCTGATCCAACCTATTCCCGCCATCAGGCCAATCAATGTTCTTTTCATTGCGTCTCCAGACAGCAAAAAGCGTTCTCTACTAATTCGTTATCCTATGTATATGTGCGACTTTCTTGGATTTTCGGACGTCACGACCTATTCGGACTCGGGTGTCAATTCGCTCGTAATCGCGAGTGCATGCGTCTGCTTGCGCGACACAACGTCCTTCAGCAAGAGGGCACAGGCCGCGATGAAGCTAGGGACAGCAAGCATGCCGATAATGACGCCGACGCCCAGCCCAGCCTGAAGGAGACTCGCGCCGGCCATCGATCCGACGATGCCGCCAATGCGGCCCGTCCCCAGCATCCATGCAATGCCGGATGCCCGTCCATTCGTCGGGTAAAACGCCGCGGCGAGCACCGGCATGGAGACTTGCGCACCGCTCAGGCAGGTGCCGGCGATGAAAATCAGCACGCCAATGGACAACATCTCGCCGCTAAGCTGTCCAATGCTCCAAAGCAAGCAGCCGGTTAGCATATAGGCGACAGCCACTACCCGATGGGCGTTGACGCGGTCCATCGCATATCCGCAGACAATCGATCCGATGCCACCACCAAGCGGAAACAACGCCGTGATCAGGGATGCCTGTTTCAACGTCATTCCGCTGTCTTTCAACAAAGTCGGCAGCCAGCTGGTCAGCAGAAAATAGACGAGCAGACCCATGAAATACGTAAGCCACAACAACAACGTTCCCGTGCGATAGCGCTTCGACAGAATCAATGCGACAGGCTTATGTTTCGTCGCTTCGGCGCCTTCGTGAAGCTTGAATCGGGATGCCTGCAGCGGAGCGCCCGAAATGCGGCTGAGCACCTCATTGATCCGTTCGGCGGGCCATGACTTCGCGACCATGAAGCGAACCGACTCCGGCAGATACACAAGAAGCAGGACCGCCAGCAAAAGCGGCACGATTCCGCCAGCGAAAAACACGCTCTTCCATCCGAACTGCGGTATCAATAGCGCGGCTGCAAATCCGCCCGCGGAAGCGCCTATCGTGAATCCGCAAAACATCACGTTGACGAGAAGTCCCCGATGCTTTGCGGGTACGTATTCGGAGATCATCGTCGTGGCGTTCGGCATGGCCGCACCCAGGCCGATGCCGCAGCCAAGGCGAAAGAGCGTCAATGCTTCGATGGAACTCGCCTGCACGGACGCAAGACTGAGTGCGCCGAAGATCACGACGGAACCCACGAGCACGCGCTTTCGTCCGATCCGGTCCGCAAGCGGGCCTGCGACAAGCGCGCCGACCACCGATCCAACCAGCGCAGCACTCAGCACGGGGCCGAGCTGGACCCAGTTCAATCCCCATTCTTTGGCAAGCGCGGGCGCGACGAACCCGGCTGCCGCCGTGTCGAAGCCGTCAGCGGCAACGATCAAAAAGCATAGCGCCAGAATGAGCCATTGATAGCGGGAGAACTTCTGTTTATCGATGAAATCCTGTACATCGAGGATTTCAGATGGACTAGGGTTCGACGACATGATGCATCTCCTGATCGCGTGACTCGCGAAATTGTTTATTGATCTTGTAGGTTGGTAGAAGAGCGATAACTCAGACAGCCTCATAATCAAGAGCGGATATCCCGGCGTTATCTCGCTCGATTACCGATGCCGCGCTTAGCAGACGCAATTCGCGGAAGCTATCGGCCACGAGTTGCACGCCAACCGGCAGGCCATCACTCAGTCCCATCGGAACGCTGATGCCCGGAAGGCCGAGTGCCGCGGTGGCAATCATGGGACTTTGCGCGGCGATGAGCGCGCGCATCTCTTCGATCGTTCCAAGGTCCGTGCCCCACGGTTGAGGCAGGCGGCATGAAACCGGCAGAAGCGCAACCGGATAGCGGTTAAGGAACGCGTTCCACTTGCGCCGCAATTCGTCCCGACGCGCGATGGCCTGAACGTAGCCTTCGAGATCGACAGTCGGCGCGCAATCGGCCATGCCGTGAATCGATCGCCTGGTATCCGGGTCATCCATCGAGTCCGCGGCGGAGATCATGCCGAAACGCGCCTCGGTCATGACGATCGATTGCCACACGTCGACGCACTGCTCGATCTCGGGAGGCAAAGCCCGCTCGATGATATAGCCCGCCGCTGCAAGCACGTTCGCTGCTTTCACCAATGCCGCTTTGACCTCGGGGCATACCGTGGATCCGGGAATCTCATCGATAAGGGCGACCTTCACCGGCGCGTGATCGTCGGCGTGTTCGAGACGTGCGTCGACCCATGTGGCGTCACGCGTATCGGGGGCGGTCATCGCACGCAACCCGAGCAATACATCGGCGACCGATCGAGCCATCGGGCCCTGCGCAGACATGGATTGAAGCCCATAGAAGCGTTGTCTGACGGTCGGATGGTAGGCTGACACTCGCCCCGGCGTGGTACGAAGACCGACGATACCGTTGACATACGCGGGATAGCGAATCGACCCGGCGATGTCCGTGCCATGCGCGAGCGCGCACATGCCCGTCGCCACCGATACCGCCGCGCCGCCGCTCGAACCGCCTGAAGTGATGTCGGCGCGCCACGGGTTGAGCGTTCTGCCGTATAGCGGGTTATCCGTGAACCACCTGAACGAAAATGCTGGCACGTTCGTGCGGCCGATAAGGTTCGCGCCGGCATTGCGCAAGTTCGCGACCACGGAACTGTCCGCCGGTGCCACGCGATCCGCATAAGCCGGATTACCGTTCGTCGTGGCTTCGCCTTCTACGTCCACGTTCAGTTTTATCGTCAACGGCACCCCGTGCAGCATGCGCGTCTCATGTGGCGTGCGTCGCAGCGCATCGTCCGCTCGATTCGCCGTCTCGATGGCACGGTTGCGATCCGCATGGACGATCGCATTGAGTCGCGGATTGACCGAATCGATCCGCTGATGAAACGCGCTCAGCACCTCCGCACAGGAGACCGTACGCGCGCGAACTTGCGCAGCGATATCGACGGCGGACCAGCGCCAGATTTCGGTCGGCAGTGTGCGGGGCGAACGTTCGGCTTGCAGCCAGTGGCCGTTGTGCGTGGTAGACATGTTTAATCGGGCTTGATCGCGTTGGAGATCGATGACGAATGCGTGCATTCTTCCATTGCGCTACTATCGCGACAACCGATCAACGGGATACCGCGCATCGAAAATTTCGATATCACTGGGTAGAGAACTATGGCTTCGCTCGACGTGGAATGGATCTGGGTTTTCGATGAGGTCTACAAGACCTTGAGTGTGACGAGCGCTGCGGACAGGCTCGGCATGACTCAGGGCGCGGCCAGCACGGCGCTCAATCGACTGCGCGACTATTACGGCGATCAGCTCTTTATCCGCACGTCGCGCGGCATGTTGCCGACGCCGCGCGCTGTCGCGCTGCAGCCGGTTCTACATAAAGTGCGTGAAGATCTGGAGGTAGCGCGTACAGGGGCGCCCGTCTTCGAACCGGCGCATTCGCACCGGACGTTTCGCGTGTGCATGACCGATCTCGGCGAGATATCTCTGCTTCCGCGCCTGCTTCGCCATCTGCAGTCGAATGCGCCAGGCATTCACGTCGAAGCTGAGAAGATCAATGCAGATAGCCCTCGACGGCTGGAAGACGGCGCAGTCGACCTGGCGGTCGGTTACATGCCGCAACTCGACGCCGGTTTCTATCAGCAAGCCCTGTTCGAGCAGGACTTTCAGTGCATTGCGAGCTTGTCGCACCCGCGAATCGGAAAGCGGCTCGGCAAAAGCGCCTACGCCGTCGAACGACACGTCGAAGTATTCAATCCGGCAACGGGGCATACCGCGATGGTCGATAAGGCACTGGCCGCTGCCGGCGTTTCCCGCGACATTGCGTTGCGAGTGCCGAGCTTTCTGGCGGTAGCGCAGATAGTCAGTGAGACGGAACTTCTCGCGACGGTGCCGCGCTATTACGCGCTCGCCATGCTATCGCGCGAGCCGATTCGACGTCTGGTCGTGCCGTACGAGCTGCCGCGCTATAGCGTGAAGCAGCATTGGCATGCGCGCTTTCATCGCGATCCCGGCAACGTCTGGCTACGGCAGACCATTGCCGATCTCATGCCCGGCGCGGTGTCAAAGCATGCGACATAGGCTCACTTGAATGCATGGCATTCATTTTCGCCTTGCAGTAATTTCAGTTCATAAATGATTCGCGGCGTCGTAGGCTATACCGGACCCAATGTTTCAAGAGCTTTCATCCACCATGATCATTGACGAAACCAAGCCGACGCAAAAGCTATCCGAAACCGAGCACATCATGATGAGCCGGTTTGCCAATCGATTCTTTCTGGATCGAGAGGTGGATCTCGACGCCATCACCGGCATCCTCGATGCGGCGCGTTATGCGGGAACGGGTGCAAACGTCCAACCCTGGCGCGTGTATGTCACGGCGGGGACCGCCAAGCTCACGCTGACCGACGCGATCAGCCACGCGCACGCGACTTCAGCCGCGGAGCATTCATCCGAATACAGCTATCTTCCCGACCCTTTGCCCGAGCCGTTCGCTTCGCGCCGGCGCGAGTCGGTTCGATTTTCTTCGGCTCGCTCGGTATCGCGCATGATGATAGCGACGCGCGTGCGGCGAATACTGCTCGAAACTGCCGGTTCTTCGACGCTCCGGTCGGGCTGATTTTCACCATCGATCGGCGTCTGGAGAAAGGAAGCTGGCTCGATCTGGGCATGTTCATTCAGAACATCATGCTCGCGGCGAAAGCGCGCGGGCTCGACACCTGCACTCAGGAGTTTCTTTCGCGCTATCACGCCGTTATCCGGTCCGAGTTGCCGCTCGCACCCGAGGAGCTCGTCGTGTGCAGCATGGCGCTGGGTTTCGGCGAACCGCACTGGGCTAAACGACGCCCGCAGATGCCGAAGGCATCAATCGAAGAGTTCGCCTCGTTCCACGGCTTTTAGTTTTTTAGAGGATGATCACTTCGTATAACTTATTGCGATCGCACAAGTTCCGCCAGTCGGCGACAGTCGGCGGATAACTTCTGCTCGTTCAGATTGGTCACGCCGAGCAGAAGTCCCTGCCGCGCTGGAGCGTGCATAAACCACGGCGACAACGGAGCCGGAGCCATGCCGAAGCGCAGGGCTTGCGACGCGATCTCGACGTCCGACACGGAGTCGGGCAGCCACGTGACGACAGCCATGCCAGCGGTCGTCTGCACTTTCATCGAATCCGACTCCAGCGCCTGCAGACAGCGCAACAGCCCATCTCGCCGCGATGCATAGAGACGCTTCATGCGGCGAAGATGACGAAGATAATGCCCCTCGCGAAGAAACTCGGCGACAGCGTACTGCGTGGAAGCCGCTGGCGCGGGCGTCAGGCAGGCCGCGACCTCGCCGAATTGGTGAGCAAGCTCCAGCGGCACCACAAGAAAGCCCAGTCGAAGCGCGGGACTGATGGTCTTGCTGAAACTGCCGATATGCAGCACCCGTCCGTGCTGATCGAGCGATGCAAGCGCGGGCGCGGCGCGCCCTTTCAGTTGCAGCTCGCTCAGGTAATCGTCCTCGATAACCCAGGCATCGTTTCGTCGAGCCCAGTCGAGCAATGCAAGCCGACGGGGAAGCGACATGGCCATGCCAAGCGGTGCCTGCTGCCCGGGTGTCACGACTGCGACGGCTGCGTCGGCCGCATGTCGAATGCCGGCATCCATATCGAGACCATCCGCATCGACGGGAACGGCTGTTACGTTCATGCCCGCCAGATCGAGCGCACGACGCGTGAGCGGAAAGCCAGGATTCTCGGTCCAGGCTTGCTTGCCTTCGAGCCGAAGACCGCGGACGGCAAGACCGAGCGCACCGGCGAAGCCGGACGTAACGAGAACCTGCGATGGCTGGCACCGCAGACCACGGGCCACGCCCAGGTAGGCCGCGATTTCCTTTCGCAGGCCGGGATCGCCGCGAGGGTCCGGGTATCCGACCGGCGCCACGGCGGCCTGCCGCGCGCCACGCGTCAGAACCCGCGACCATAACTTGAACGGAAAGGCATCGTTCGCGGGCACGCCCATTTGAAACGTCAAAGGGACCGCACCGAACTCGGGAAAGAGATCAGGAAAAGGCGACGCATCCAGCGACGAAAGACTTGCCGCTGGCAGGCTCGGACGTTCGGCGACGCGCGTGCCTGCCGCGCCTAAACCGATCGCGAATTGCTCGTCGATCAGGCGCTCATAAGCAACGCGCACGGTGCCTCGCGAGACGCCGAGCTGAGCCGCCAGGTCCATCCAGGAAGGCAGGCGCGCGCCGGCTACGAGTTGCCCGGTCTCGACCGCATCACGGATTGCGTAGTAGATCTGCGCGGACAGAGACGTCGCTCCGGAACGATCGAGGCCGATAGGGAGTGTTGTCATAGCCGAAATGGTACATTCAAACGAGTCAATCATGACACTGTTTGCTGACCTGCAAACCGCATACTTTTCTTCGTATTGACGAAGCCGATAACGTCCGCGCGCCGACTGCGATGGTGCATTCCGAAAGCTCAGTCTTGGGACTGTGTCGTGACGCTAAAGAGAGGTAGCCTTCCTCGATGAAACGGACAATCCATTTAGCCAACATCGAGGTCGATTTCAGATGAATGCAGATAGCCTTATCCTCACTTCCGGAACACACCGCATCAGCATTCCGGATAGCCAATTGGCGCGTGAAGTCACGGAACTGATTCGCGACACCGAAAGTGAAATGCTCTTCAGCCACTCCAGTCGCGTCTATCTGTGGGGCGCGCTGCTCGGCAAGCGCAATGGCGTAAGCTTCGACCCCGAGTTGCTCTATGTGGCTTCCATGTTTCACGATATCGGTCTTACGTCGATTTATCGCGACAGCCAGCTTCGCTTCGAGGTGGATGGCGCAAACGCGGCACGCAATTTCCTGAGAAGCCATCAGATCTCGGAGAGCGACATCGATAAGGTCTGGGCCGCGGTCGCGCTGCATACCACGCCCGGAATTCCAGAGCATATGCACGGAGAAATCGCGCTGGTGCAGGCGGGAGCCGGAATGGACGTAGCGGGACGCGGCTTCGAGCACTTCACGGAAGAACAACGCGAGGCGGTGATCGCTGCCTATCCGCGCGGCAGCGATTTTGCCGACAAGATGATCGATGCCTTCTACGACGGCATGAAGCATCGACCCGCCAGCACGTTCGGCACCTTCAACGATGATTTCCTCGCCCACAAGGACGCGGGTTTCGAGCGAGTGAATCTCTGCAGCATCATCTTGAACTCGAAGTGGGAGCGCTGAGTCACCACTTCGGCCGTCGCCGATTCATTCTCGAAGACTCAGTGTGACGTAAGCCGGCCTCGAACCACAGCCTCGCATGGCACGAGCCGGTCGGCTTCGTCGAGTTCCTTTGCATGATGGGCCGCCCAATCCATCAAAGACTCCAGAACCGGCCGCACGCTTTCGCCGAGTGGAGTCAGCATGTATTCGATCCCTTGCCGGTCATCCGCGCACGGCCGCCGGCTCACCATACCGTGCTCCTCCAGCGCGCGTAGCTGCTCGATCAATACCTTCTGTGAAACGCCCGCAATGCGCTGCTCCAGCTCGCAGGTGCGTTGCGGGCCATCCAGCAATACGTGAAGAAGGACCGCCTTCCAGCGGCCGGAGAGGACACCGAGCGCACGCTCGACCGGCAAGGCCGGCAGTCTCTTGATGATCTTCATCTTCCCTGACTGACCAAACGGTGTGTAGATGGGGGCGCTTTCGAAAACTAGACTTCGTTCTGGATCAAAACCGAACCGAAGGATACCTGTGAAAGACCTTTTCGAAGCTCAATGGCTTGGCGGAACTGTCCCGCTGAAGAACCGCATTGTCATGCCGCCTCTGACGCGCACGCGGACGTCCGATGGCGATGTCCCGAACGAACTCATGGCCACCTACTACGCGCAGCGGGCCAGCGCCGGACTGATCGTGACCGAAGCGGCGGACGTGAATCCGCATAGCAACGGCTACGCCATGACACCCGGCATCTATACGGATGCGCAACGGGAAGGCTGGCGTCTCGTAACCGATGAAGTACACCGTAATAACGGCACGATCTTTCTTCAATTATGGCATGTCGGCAGAATGGCGCATTCGTCACTCATGCCGAACGGCGAGGCGCCTTGGGGCGTGACCGAGCAAAGAGCCGAGCACTCGACCGTCTTCGCGCACGACGCGGATGGCAAGCTCGCGCTCATTCCCGCAGGCACGCCGAGGCGCATTGCAACGGACGAAGTGTCGGCGCTGGTCGATAGCTTTTCCCAAGCCATCGCAAACGCGCGGCAGGCTGGATTCGACGGCGTAGAACTTCACGGCGCGAACGGCTATATGTTCGAACAGTTCATGAACTCCGTGCTCAATACACGCACGGATCGATACGGCGGCGGCACGGTCGAAGACCGTACGCGCTTCCTGATGGAAGTCGTCGAAGCAGCGGTTGCTGAATTCGGTCCGGGACGTGTCGGCGTGCGTCTGTCTCCGCTCGGCAGATTCAACTCCATGCCGGCGGACCCTCTCGCCGAAGAAACGTTGTTGTATGTTGCCGAGCAATTGGATCGCCGCGGCGTCGCCTATATGCATCTGGTCTATGAACTGATGCCCGAGGGCAACATGGAAACCGCGGAGTTCAAAAGCCGGTTTGTCGATCATGCTCTGCTCGCCAGAATTCGGGCGGCGTTTTCCGGTGCAATCATCTGGTGCGGTGGATTCAATGATTCAACCAACGCACAGGCTGCGCTCGACACCGGATTGGTCGATCTGATCGCGTTCGGCAGACCCTATATCGCCAACCCGGATCTGGCTGAGCGCCTCAAGCACGGATGGCCTATCGCAGAAGCGGACCGCTCGACGTATTACACGCGACGCGGCGAATTGGGGTACACCGACTTCCCTTCCTATCAGATGCGCACATCCGGCTACAGCACAGTCTGAATTCGCTTTCCCGCAAAAAGGCCAATGCCTCGGCAACGGCCCTATGGAACCGTTGGCCAACATACACTAGTTTTAGGCCAGATTCAGCCCGAATCGGCCATCGCGTCTTCCGCCGCGAACATCATCCCGAGAACACTGTTTGCCTTGGGACGAGAAATCATGAAGACGAAAGCAGCCGTTGCATGGAAAGCGGGCGCACCGCTTACGATCGAAGAGGTGGAGCTCGAAGGCCCTCGCGCCGGCGAAGTGCTCATCGAGGTGAAAGCAACCGGCATCTGTCATACCGACTATTACACCCTCTCGGGCGCCGACCCCGAAGGCCTCTTTCCGGCCATTCTCGGGCATGAAGGCGCGGGCATCGTCGTGGACACCGGGCCGGGCGTGGGGACGCTCAAGAAGGGAGACCACGTCATTCCGCTCTACACGCCCGAGTGTCGCCAATGCAAGTTCTGCCTGTCGCGCAAGACCAATCTATGCCAGGCGATTCGTTCGACGCAAGGCAAGGGACTGATGCCGGATGCGACCTCGCGCTTCTCGCTCGACGGCAAGCCGCTGTTCCATTACATGGGCACGTCGACATTCTCGAACTACATCGTCGTGCCGGAGATCGCGGTCGCGAAGGTGCGTGAAGACGCGCCGTTCGACAAGATCTGCTATATCGGCTGCGGCGTGACGACAGGGATCGGCGCGGTCGTGTTCTCGGCGAAAGTCGAAGCCGGCGCCAACGTCGTGGTCTTCGGCCTGGGCGGCATCGGGCTCAACGTCATTCAAGGCGCGAAAATGGTCGGCGCCGACAAGATAATCGGCGTCGACATCAACCCCGGTCGCATCGAGCTCGCTAAAAAGTTCGGCATGACCCACTTCGTCAATCCGAAGGAAGTCGATAACCTCGTCGACCATATCGTTCAGTTGACCGACGGCGGCGCGGACTATTCCTTCGAATGTGTCGGCAATACGCAGTTGATGCGCCAGGCGCTCGAATGCACGCACAAGGGCTGGGGACAGTCGTTCATCATCGGCGTGGCGGCCGCTGGCCAGGAGATCAGCACGCGCCCGTTCCAGCTCGTGACGGGCCGCGAATGGAAAGGCTCCGCATTCGGCGGCGCGCGCGGCCGCACCGACGTGCCGAGGATCGTCGACTGGTACATGGAAGGCAAGATCAACATCGACGATCTCATCACGCACCATCTGAAGCTCGACCAGATCAACGAAGGGTTCGACCTGATGAAGAAAGGCGAATCCATCCGCTCCGTCGTCATCTATTAAGCAAGACCCGCCAATCCCGCTTCACAGCCAGGAAGATAATCATGACCGTCTACACGCACGTCACCGTTGGCACCAACGACCTCGAAAAAGCACGCTCCTTCTATGACAGCGTGCTCGGCGAGATCGGTCTCAAGCGTCTTGCCGATCTGGAAAACAACGGTTCGATCTGGGGAGAGAGCGCGCCGTCGTTCTTCGTTCTGAAGCCGGCGAATGGCCAGCCCGCAACGGTTGGCAACGGCGTAACGGTTTCGTTCGAGGCCCCCGACCGCGCCTCGATCGACGCGTTCCACAAGCAGGCGCTCGCCTGCGGCGGCCAATGCGAAGGCGCCGCGGGCACGCGTGGCTGGGCGCCCAACGCCTACGCAGCCTACGTTCGCGACCTCGACGGCAACAAGCTGGCTGCTTATTGCTTCAAGCCGGAATAAGCCCGCCGGTCAGCGCGGCCTCGCGCTGCGTCATGCTTCGGCGCTGCCTTGTGCAGCGGCGCCGAAGCGGTCCCGATAGACGAGCGGCGTGATGCCGAGCGTCGTCTGAAAGGCTTTACGCATGGCGTCGTAGGTCTTGAAGCCCGAATCGGCCGCAATGGTCTTCGCGGGCAGCTTGCCTTCTTCGAGCATCCGCCTGGCCGCTTCGATGCGCGCCCGCATCAGGAATGCGGTCGGCGTGGTGCCGGTTTCTTTCTTGAAGCAGCGATTGAAACTGCGCACGCTCATGGCGACGCGCGACGCCATCTCCGGGGTCGCGAGATCCTTGTCGAGATTCTCGAGCATCCAGTTCTGCAGGTCGCGCATGCTGAGGTTCTGGGTCGCGTGGCTGTCGAGATGCGCGCTGAATTGCGACTGTCCGCCCTGCCGCCTCAGAAAGACGACGAGATCCCGAGCGACATCGAGCGCGATGTCCGCCCCCATGTCCTGCTCCACGACGGCCAGCGCCAGATCCAGGCCCGCGGTCACGCCCGCGGACGTCCACACCTTGCCCTGCTGAATGAAGATGCAGTCCGAGTCGAGCCGGATGGCCGGATAGCTCGTTTGCAGCATGTCCGCAACCGCCCAATGGGTCGTGGCCCGCTTGCCGTTCAGCACGCCGGCCTGCGCGAGAAAGAACGCGCCCGAACATAGCGCGATCGTTCGTTCGAGTCGCGGCGCGCAGGTCCTGAACCAGTCGACGATGCCGGCCGCGCCGGTCACGGCGCCCTCGATATGCCACGCGCCCACGATGATCGCGGTGTGCGGAATGTTCAGCGTGGACAGCTTTTTCTCGGCATAGAGCGGAATCTCCGTCTCCGACATCACCGGCCCGACGGACAGGGACGTGAGCTTGACGTCGTATCCCCCTTGCCGCCCGCGCCGTTTCAGGTGCGCGTTCGCGTACTTGAAGACGCTCAGCGCGCCCACCGCTTCGAGCGCCTTGAAGCCTGGATAGATGATGACGTCCACCGTGATGTTCATGTTGCGCTTTCCTCGTCCCCTTTCGCACTGTGCCCCGTCCCGCTACGGCACTCGATTCTAGCTTCCTCCACGGCTTCGCCGGCGAACCCGTCGATTGATAACCAGCGCACATCAATCGTTCCGAAATTTGCACTTATCGTTTTGCCGGCGCGGGGCGAATATGGGCAAAACACAAATCGACCGCCTCACCCGCGTATTCCGGAATTCAGGAGACACCTCGATGCACCCCTCGCCTAGCCTTTCGCCCGGTCAATCGAAGGCCGCCGCGGTCTTCCGCGTCACCGCCGGGAATTTCCTCGAACAGTTCGACTTCTTCCTGTTCGGCTTCTACGCCACGCAGATCGCCAACGTCTTCTTTCCCGCCGCGAGCGAGTTCGCCTCGTTGATGATGACCTTCGCCGTCTTCGGCGCGGGCTTCCTGATGCGGCCCTTGGGCGCGATCGTGCTCGGCGCCTACATCGACGACGTCGGCCGCCGCAAGGGCCTCATCGTGACGCTGTCCATCATGGCGAGCGGCACGATTCTGATCGCCTTCGTGCCAGGCTACGCGTCGATCGGCCTGTTCGCGCCGGCGCTCGTGCTGCTCGGACGGCTGCTGCAAGGCTTCTCGGCGGGCGCGGAACTGGGCGGCGTGTCGGTGTATCTCGCCGAGATGGCCACGCCCGGCCGCAAGGGCTTCTTCACGAGCTGGCAGTCGGCCAGCCAGCAGGTCGCGATCGTCGTCGCCGCGGGCCTCGGCTTCGCGCTCAATCAATGGCTGAGCGCGCCCGCCATCGCCGCGTGGGGATGGCGCGTGCCGTTCTTCGTCGGCTGCATGATCGTGCCGTTCATCTTCATGCTGCGCCGCAATCTGGAGGAAACGCAGGAGTTCAAGGCGCGCCAGCATCGTCCGAGCATGAAGGAAGTGTTCGGCACGCTGCTCGAAAACTGGACCGTCGTCGTCGCCGGCATGATGCTGGTGGCGATGACCACCACGAGCTTCTACCTCATCACGGTCTACGCGCCGACCTTCGGCAAGACGGTCCTGCACCTGAGCACCGCCGACAGCCTGCTCGTGACGCTGTGCGTCGGCGTATCGAACTTCGTGTGGCTGCCGATCGGCGGCGCGCTGTCCGACCGGATCGGCCGCCGGCCGCTCCTCATCGGTATGACGATGCTCGCCATCGCGACCGCCTATCCGGCATTGTCGCTGCTCGCTCACGCGCCGAGCTTCATCAACATGCTGCTCGTGCTGCTCTGGCTCTCGTTCATGTACGGCGTCTATAACGGCGCGATGGTCGCCGCGCTCACGGAGGTGATGCCGGTGCAGGTGCGCGTCGCCGGCTTCTCGCTCGCCTACAGCCTCGCCACGGCCGTGTTCGGCGGCTTCACACCCGCGATTTCGACGGCGCTCATTCACACGACCGGCGACAAGGCCGCGCCCGGCTACTGGATGAGTTTCGCCGCCGTGTGCGCCCTGCTCGCGACGTTCGCGCTCTATCGCCGCCGCGCGCCGACGCTGACTCCGGCGCACTGATGCGGGACTCCCGCACCCAACGCAACCCTGCACGACCACGAACACGACCATGAAAAACCTGCTTCTGAAAGTGTGCGCGGCAGCACTCGTCGCCGCCTCGGCCGCCGCGGCGAACGTGCAGGCCGCCGACCTGCACGTGATGAGCTCGGGCGGTTTCACCGCCGCGTACAAGGCGCTCGGCCCGGCATTCGCGTCACAGACGGGCAACACGCTCGACACCGCGCTCGGGCCCTCGATGGGCAAATCGCCCGAAGCGATCCCCAACAGGCTCGAACGCGGCGAGCCCGCGGACGCCGTCATCATGGTCGGCTATGCACTCGACGATCTGATCAAACAAGGCAAGGTCATTCCGGGCTCGCGCGTCGAACTGGCCGATTCGCGCATCGGCATGGTCGTGCGGGAAGGCGCGGCGAAGCCCGACATCAGCTCGATCGAAGGGCTTAAACAGACGCTGCTGCATGCGAAGTCGATCGCCTATTCGGACAGCGCGAGCGGCGTGTATATCGAGCGGGAGTTGTTCAAGAAGCTCGGCATCGAGGATCAGGTCAAGGCGAAGGCGAAGATGATCCCGCGTATTCCGGTGGCGTCGGTGGTGGCGAACGGTGACTACGAAATCGGCTTTCAGCAGGTGAGCGAGTTGTTGCCCGTTCAGGGCGCGGCCTTCGTCGGCAAGATTCCCGAGTCCTTGCAGTCGGTCACGCGCTTCGCGGCGGGCATTCCCACCGGCGCGCAGCATCCGAAAGAAGCGAAAGCGCTCCTCGACTATCTCGCGTCGCCCGGCGTACAGGCGGAAGTGAAATCGACCGGGCTCGATTCCGTCGCGGCGCATTGAGCAGGGCCGCATCGAGCGCCCGACGTCAACGCGCGGTGTCGGTGGCGTTCGGGCGGTCCGGTTCGGCCACGCCGAGCATCCGCGCGAGACGCGTGCGATCGCACGCGCCTTCCCACATTGAAACGACGATCACCGCGCACGCGTTGCTGATCACGCTCGTCAGGGCGCGCGCTTCGGACATGAAGCGGTCGATGCCCACGAGAAGCGCCACGCCGGCCACGGGCAGATCGGGAATCACCGTGAGCGTGGCGACGAGCGCGACCAGCCCGCTGCCGGATACGCCCGCCGCGCCCTTGGACGTGAGCAGCATGACGGCGAGCATCGTCGCGATTTGCGGCGCGGAAAGCGGCACATCGCACGCCTGCGCGATGAACATCGAGGCGAGCGTCAGATAGATCGCGGTGCCGTCCAGATTGAACGAATAGCCCGCGGGCAGCACGAGCCCGACGACGCCCTTGTCGCAGCCGAGCGCCTCCAGCTTCACGATCAGGCGCGGCAGCACCGGTTCCGTGGACGACGTTGCAAGGACGATGAGCAACTCTTCGCGCATGTAGCGCAACAGCCGCCAGAGCGCGAACCCGTGCAGCCGCGCAAGCGGCGCGAGCACGAGCGCGACGAAAAGCAGGCACGCCACGTAGAACGACATCATCAGCAAGCCGAGCGAGCCGACCGAGCGGATGCCGAAGCGGCCCACCGTGAAGGCCATCGCACCGAATGCGCCGAAAGGAGCGAGCCGCATGATCATCGCGAGAATGCGAAAGAGCGCCTGCGCGATGCCTTCGATGAGCGCCAGCACCGGCCGGCCCGCGCGCGGATACGCGTTGAGCGAGAAACCGAAGAGCAGCGAAATCAGCAGCACCGGCAGCACCTCGCCCTTTTCGAACGCGCCGAGCATCGTCTCCGGAATCACGCTCAGCCCGAACTCCACGAGCCCGTGCGTCTGTGCGTGCTTCACATATTGCGCGAGGATGCTCGAATCCAGATGATGCACGTCGATGTGCATGCCCGCGCCGGGCCGCAGCACGAACGCGGTGACAAGACCGAGCGCGAGCGCGACGGCCGTGAGCAGATAGAACAGCGCCAGCGCGTGGACGATCGTGCGTCCGATGGTCTTCCCGCTCGCAAGCGAAGTGATGCCCGAGACGATCGTGCAGAAGACGATCGGCGCGATCATCATCCGCACGAGGGCGACGAACGCGTCGCTGAGCGGCTTGAAGAGCGCGCCCGCGTGCGGCCAGACGTGGCCGAGCGTCATGCCGAGCAGCATCGCCAGCAAGACCTGCACGTAGAGCAGACGAAGTGGTCTTGCCAACTTCACGATTCGGTTTTCCTTCCTGTCTTTCCTGTCGTCGTGACGGTATTGTCCATCGCATCGCCGCCTGTCACGCCGTTACGCTTCGTTTCGATGATGGCCCGGTGAAACTCCTGCGCGGCCGGCGTGAGCGGGCGTCCCCGCCGCCTCACGATGCCGACGCGCCGTTTCACGACCGGATCGACGAGCGGCACGCTCGTGAGGATGGGATGCTCGTGTCCGGGCATGGCCATCGAAGGCACCGCGGCGACGCCGAGCCCCGCTTCGACCAGCCCGAGCATGGTCGTGACGTGCCGCGTCTCGCAGACGCTAGGCGCGCGCGGCGCGACGGTCGAGAGCGCCTGATCGAGCAACAGGCGGTTGCCGGACGTCTTGTCCACGGAGACGTAATCGTGCTCGTAAAGCTCGTTCCAGGTCACGCGTTTCTTCCGCGCGAGCGGATGGTCGCGGCGGCAAGCGGCCACGAAGCGCTCCTGCAGCAGCACCTTGAACTCGATCTCGGACTCCTGGCTACCCATGAAGCTCACGCCGAAATCGGCCTCGCCGCTGATGACCGCGCCGAGCACTTCGTTCGCGCTCGAATCCAGCAGCTTGACCCGGATGCGCGGAAAGCGGCGATGATAGCTCGCGATGACATTCGGCAGAAAGTAGTACGCCACCGAAGGCACGCATGCGATGGTCACGTGACCGAGCCGGCTCGACGAAACATCCTGAATGCCGAGCAGCGCGATATCGAGATCATCCAGCAGTTGTTCCGCGCTCGGGGCGAACACGCGGCCGACGGTGGTGAGCGTGACGCTGCGCGTGGTGCGTTCGAAGAGACGCACGCCGAGCGCTTCCTCCAGCTTGTCGATCCGGCGGCTCAAGGCCGGCTGCGAAATACTGACCGCCTCGGCGGCCTTGCGGAAGCTTCCCAGCTCCACCACCGCGCGAAACGCCTGCAAGTCATTCAAGTCGAAGTTGATCCCCACTGGCCGATCTCCGCATTCTGGATGCCGGTATTCTGCATGAAGAGGATCGATGATTCGATCAAACCGTGCCGTTATCGTCGGAGGAGTGGGAAAAGGACGTCGGCTTTACGAAGGCACCGCTTCGACCGCAAGCCCGGCTTTTTCCCACAGCCAGCGGCGAAAGCTCCTGACCTTTTCCACGTTCTTGTCGCTGACGCGATAGGAAAAGAAATGCGTTTCGCGGGCGAGCGGCCGGAAGACATCGCCGCCCAGCTCGACCAGATCGCCTCGCGCCAGCTCGCGCTCCGCCAGTCTGACCGATTCGAGCGCGACGCCCATGCCATCCACCGCGGCGGAAAGCACCAGCGCGGCCCTGTCGAACGACGGCCGCGGCTGCGTCGGAATCGGTATGCCGTTGAGCACGAACCAGTCGGGCCAAGTCACGCGGCTCAACTGGGAGTCGATGAGCGTCGCGGACGCCATGAACTGCATGAGCGATGCGCCCCGGCTCATGAGCGCGGGCGAGCAAAGCGGCACGATGCGCTCCCGCCCCAAAGCAAGGGTCGTGATGCCGGGCCGCTCGAGCGCGTAACCGTAAGAAATGGCGACATCGATATCCTGAAGCTGCGTCAGGTCGATCGCCTCCGCGCTCGACGACAGCCGGATCGTCACGTCGGGATGGTCGCGCATGAATTCCGGCAGCCGCGGGCCGAGCCATTTCGCCGCGAAACTCGGCGCGCAGTGGACGACCAGAACCTGAGCCTTCGGCGCAAGCGCGACGTCGCCGCACGCGGCCTCGATGACATCGAAGACACGGCCGAGGCTTTCCTGCAGGCGAAGCGCCTCCTGCGTCAGTTCGACCCGGCGATTGCGCCGGTGAAACAGCTTGCGGCCGAAATAGTCTTCGAGTTCTTTCACCTGATGACTGATCGCGGATTGCGTCAGGTGCAACTCCTCCGCGGCGAGCGTGAAGCTCTGCAAACGGGCCGCTGCCTCGAACGCGCGCAAGAGGACGAAATTGGGAATGCGCCTCATCGTTTCAGGCTCTCGTGACGCCGGACGCCGAGACGATCGCATCCGGCCGGTCAATCCGCTGCCGATGCGCGAGGACCGCCTCGACTCTCGGAATCAGGTTCTCGCGCGCCATGCGGACATGGCGCTCGCTCAGGTCCACCGCCCGCGTCGCGTCACCATCGGCGATGGCGGATGCGATAGCCGCATGCTCGTCCCAGATCGACTTGCGTTGCATCGACGATTGAAGCACGGCCCCCATGACCCGCCGAAGATGAACCCAGTGCGAACGCGCCGTCTCCGCGATCAATGGATTTCCCGATGCGGCATAAACGGCGAAATGGAACGCCACATCCGCTTCGATCATCGCGGTGACGTTCCGCCCTTTCGCCACCATCCTGCCGTTTTCGATGATGCCTTGATCGATCTTCCAGCGCCGTTGGGCGGCGAGGCGCGCCGCGAGCGAGTCCAGCGCGCCTCTGATCTCGTAGAGGTGACTGATCCATGCCGCGTCCAGGGGCGCGACCAGCAAGCCACGGCCAGGCGCGTCCCTGACCAGCCCGTCTTTCTTGAGAAGACGCAGCGCCTGCAGCACCGGCGAGCGTGACACGGCAAGCTGCTCGGCGATGTCTTCCTGCGTGATCCGCGCGCCTGGCGAAAGCGATCCGTCGCTGATCGCGTCCAGCAGAACCTTGTACACCTCATCGACATAATCGGTGCGTGCCTGAAGCCTGACCAATCTTGCAACCATGATTTCGCTCTCTGGATGGATAGGTCGTGCCATCCCTCGGGATGGATGCGCTTACAGATCGAGCACCAGCTCTTTGCTCGTGGCTCTCGACACGCATGCCGTGAGGTATTCCGCTTTTTCCTCGTCGCTCAGAATGAAGTCGTTGTGCTCCACTTCGCCCTCCAGATAGCGGACCTTGCAGGTCGCGCACAGGCCGGCGCAACACGATGTCTCGACCGTGACGCCCGCGGCGCTCAAGGCGTCGGCGATGCTCTGATCGCGCTGCACCGGAATCACCTGTCCCGAACTCGCGATCTTCACGTTGAAGTCGCCGGCGGCATCGGACGCTTCCCGTTCGCTGACCGGCCGCGCGGGCGCCTTGAAATGCTCGAAATGAACGCTGCCTGCGGGCCAGTGCGCGGCAGCATCCGCGCAGGCTTTCATGAAACCGCCAGGGCCGCAGTGATACACGTGCGTGCCCGGTTCCGGTTCGCTCAGCAAGCGGCCGATGTCGAGCCCGGCGCCAGGCTGGCCGCCATCGAAATGGTAATGAAGCTTGCCGCGTTCCCTCAACGCTTCGAGTTCCGCCGTGAACGCCGCATACGAGAACTCCTTGGCGCAGTAATGCATCTCGAAGTCGATGCCGCTCGCTTCGAGTTCGTGAGCCATCGCTTTCAATGGCGTGACGCCGATACCGCCCGCGATCAGAACGACTTTTCGCGCATCCCGAATCAGATGAAAATGATTGCGCGGCTCGCTGATCTTCACGATATCCTGCACGCGAATCTTGTCGTGAACGGCTTTGGAGCCGCCGCGCCCGCTTTCGTCGCGCAGCACGGCGATGACATAGCGTTTGCGATCGCCCGGCGCATTGCACAGCGAGTATTGCCGGATCAGCCCATCGCCGACATAGATGTCGATATGAGCGCCTGCGTCGAACGGCGGCAAATCCTCGCCTTCAGGGTCGACCAGTTCGTAAGAGTTGATGCCTTTTCCCTCGAAGCGGATTTGCTTGACCAGAAGCTTTAGCGTGGTCTTCGTGGGATTCGGCTCTTCGATTACGGTGTCCATTTCTGTTCCTGTCTGCTGCTGTCCATGAAGCTGAGGTAATTCGAGCGGGCCCATGCAAGGTGCGCCCGCTCGCCCTGCGCCGGTTTACCCCTTGATCGATTGCTCCATCTCTTCCAGCTTCGCCCGCACGAAGTCGGCGCGCGGCTGTCCCTTCAGGTTCATGCTTTCGCTTTCGGCCAGAATGGCGACGACCTTCTTCGTGACGGCACGGCGCTGCACGACCTCGTCTTCGACCGTTGCGGCAATCGGAATGTCGAAAACATTGCCGGTGCAGAAGCTGTTCGGCGTGCCGGCGTTCTCTTTTAGCCACGCCGCGAAGCCTTGCGCCGACGCCGCGGCATTCGTTCCGCGCACGGCGTCGCGAAGCAGCTTGCGGAACTGATAGACGCCCGCATCGAACTTGGTCGGATTCTCGAGTGCATGAACGGCGATCGGACGCTGGCTGATGATTGCCTCGTAGTCGCCCGGCGCGTGCTGCGCGTCCTTGTAGTTGGCCCGCTCGCGATGGTTCGAAGGAATCGGAACCAGGTCGTCGATCTTGTACTGGCCAAAGCGTTCGGGCCGACGCATCGCAACCTGACCATCGAGAAAGTCGATGCTCTCGTAGCCGACCAGTTCTTTCTTTCCGATGCCGCGCGTGTCGATGCCCGGACCCATGACGCGCCAGCCGATCATCTTGCTGTTCTCATCGTCGACAGGCACGGTCCAGCGGATGATATGGAAACGGCTAAAGAGCTTCTTCTTTTTACCGTCTTCGGACGTGTAGGCATGCAGGCTCAGATTCGGCAAGACCTGATGTTGCACGCGAACGAACAGGCGATCGTCATCGACGCGGCGCGCACCGGCGCACGCCAGGCTTCGGCCGCCCTGCACCGGAACGAACTGCATGTCCGGCGCGACTTCCATCGATGCGGCGCCGACTTCGTCGAACGTCGTCTCCTGGAATTTTCCGTTCACCACGTTCTTCGCCGCATGCAGCGCGGTCGGGTGGAAGTTATCCGCGGCGTTGTCCTGCACCTGCAGCCAGTTGCAATGCTGGAAGTTGCTGTAGGGCACGAGTTCATCGCCCGGCGCGACCGTGAAATCGCCTTCCCACTCCGGGAACGGCGGCTCGGCGTCCGGCGGGCCCATGTAGGCGAAGACGAGCCCGTTGCGCTCCACGGCCTTGTACGCGCCCTGTTGAATGGAGCAGGCGTATCGTTCGGCTTCCTTTTCTTCGCCTTTGGGGAACGGGACATGCAGGCAGGAGCCGTCCACGTCGAACACCATGCCGTGGTAGCAGCACTGAATGCCCTTGTCGAGAATCTTGCCGTATTCGAGCGACGCGCCACGGTGAACGCAATGCGCATGCAGGACGCCGACCGCGCCGCTGCCGTCGCGGAAGGCGACGAGTTCTTCACCGAGGATCTTCAGGAAGCGCGGCGTGTCGGTGAGCTCCATCGACATGCACACGGGGTGCCAGAACGCGCGCATGTATTCGCCCATCGGCGTGCCCGGGCCCGTTTCCGTCAACTCGGGATCGTGGCCGGGCACCTTGCTCGCATAGTAGCCGCCGTACGGGATCAGCTTTTTCGCCGTCGGCGCGCCCCCGGCGCTCTTCTGACCTTCGACCTTGTCGCACTTGACGCTCATGACCTGCTCCTTTCAAAGTGGGTAATTGAGTACGGCATTCTGTGGTCCGAACTCTGTATCCAAAGATTAGGCCCAAAATTGGGCGACGTCTTTATGGGTAAACACTAGTGAAGACGCTCCGGCGGGCGCGATCGTCTGCGGTCGAGCGCCCGCCGGGATAGAGGTTCAGCCGCGCGTTTTGCGCGAAGAATTGACGAGCTTCGCGGGCACGGTGAACACGAGAACACTGCCTATGACAAGGCTTGCGGCCAGTGCGAGCACGGCATTGCCGGTGGAGCCTGTCGCGGTTTGCACGAAGCCGATCAGCGAGGGACTGACCACGCCCGAGATGCTGCCCACCGAATTCGCCAGGGCGAGTCCCGCCGCTGCGGCGGCGCCGCTAAAAATGGCCGGTGGCAGCACCCAGAACTGTGAGATGGTGGTCATGACGCCCATCGTGCCGACCGTCAGCGCGATCATGGCGAGCGCGGTCGAATGGGCATACATCACGCTGAAGACCAATCCCGCGGCCCCGACCAGCCCTGGAATAGCGAGGTGCCAGCGCCGCTCGCCGCTCGCGTCGGAGGTTCGACTGACGAATATCATGGCGAACACCGCCGCGCCGTATGGCACCGCCGTCAGCAATCCGATGTTCATCGGGCTCGATACGCCGCTTGCCTTGATCAAGGTCGGCAACCAGAAACTCACGCCGTACAGGCCCATCGTGAAGAAGAAATAGATAGCGCTGAGCAGAAGGATTCGAGGATTGATCAGCCCGTCCCGGACGGAATGCAGGCTGTGCTCAGGCGTTTCCTCCCTCAGATTGCTTTCGATCATTGCCTTCTGGGAGTCGCTCAGCCAGTTCGCGTCCTTGACTTTATCGTCGAGATAAAAGAATGCGATGACGCCGAGTATGACCGTCGGGACGCCTTCCAGCAGAAAGAGCCATTGCCATCCACTCATTCCGTAGGATCCCGAGAGGCGCGTCATGATCCAGCCGGAAATCGGCCCGCCGAGCACGCCTGACATCGGAATGCCAGTCAAGAACAGCGCCGTGACCTTGCTGCGCCGCGAAGCCGGAAACCAGTAGGTCAGATAGAGCAGAATAGCGGGAATGAAGCCCGCCTCGGCGACGCCCAGCAAGAATCGCATGATATAGAAGCTGGTTGGCGTCGTGACGAAGAGCATGCATGCGGAAAGCGCGCCCCACGTCACCATGATTCGCGCGATCCAGCGCCGTGCGCCCACGCGTAGCAAAAGCAGATTGCTCGGCACTTCGAATAGCAGATAGCCGATAAAAAAGACGCTCGCACCGAGCCCATAGACTGCGTCGCTGAATCCGAGATCCTTCAGCATTTGCAGCTTTGCGAACGCGACGTTGATGCGATCGAGATAGGCGAACAGATAGCAGACGAACAGGAACGGCAAGATCCGCCACATGACTCTGCCATACGTGGAGGATTCGTCGCCTGCGAAGAAGGCGGTTTGACTGGGGGAACTCATCATGTGTCTCCTGACTTGAATACCTGGGAGAAGGCGTCGACGCTGATGCGTTCTTGTCGCCTTCCCTGCTTTGGCTGGTATTACGGCCTGACGGCCCGGCGACGCGATTAGTCGAACATGTCCGGCTGCGTCGCCACGAGGTCGGTCCAGATGGTCTGGAAGTGCAGCCAGCCGATGTAGTCGCTGCCTACGTGCTCGCGGCTGTAGCGCGCGCGATCTTCCGGCACGAGCTTCGGCGTGATGCCGGTCGCGTCGATCATCAACTGTTGCTGGCAGCAGCGCTCGAGCGCGATGAACCAGAACGCCGCCGAATCGATGCTGTGACGGCTCGCCGTGAGCAGACCGTGGTTCTGGTGAATCGCGGCCTTCACGCCCTTGAACGCGTTGGCGACCTTGTTGCCGCCCTTCACTTCGACGGCGACCTTGCCGGCTTCGTCGCCGATCACCACGTGGTCTTCGAAGAACGCGCACGCGTCCTGCGTGATCGGCGCGAGCGGCTTGCCGAGCGAGGCGAAGGCCGTTCCGTACGTCGTATGTGCATGGCACATGGCGACGATGTCCTGATGCTGTTCGTGAACCGCCGCGTGCAGAACGAAGCCCGCGCGATTGAGGGCGTATTCGCCTTCGACGACGATGCCCTGATGGTCCGCGCAAATGAGGTTCGACACCTTCACTTGCGAGAAATGCACGGCCATCGGATTCGTCCAGTAGAGGCTCGGGTTTTCCGGGTCGCGAACCGTCAGGTGGCCGGCGAAGCCATAGTCGTAACCCTGAAGCGCGAACGCGCGGCAGGCTGCGACGAGGCGTTCCTTCAAATACTGGCGATGCTCGGCGACGCTCTTGAACTTCGGCACGGCCGGGAAAATCAGGCCTTCCTGGTCGGGCTCATAAATCGAGATCTTGCCCGGTTTGACGATCGACTGCGGCTTTTCAATGACTTCACTGGACATGCGTGCTCTCCTTTGACGGTGGTTAGACGACGCAGCCCTTCGATTCGTCATCGGGGGTTGCTCATGACCGGTTGATTCCGGATCGTCGATAACCGCATCTTGAGCGGCGAGCGGGGGCGTGACAAACGACGGTTGTTCATTCACGCATGAACCAGATTGATGGATCGGTGGAAACGATGAGTTCGCGGCGCACAAGGTTGTGCGCCGCGAGGTGGCGGTTTTAGCGAGCTAGCTGAGGATAGAAACGAGCGTTACTGCTTCGACGGCTTGCCCATGATCGCATCGAGCGATTCGCCGATCACGACGATCTCGGTGCGACGATTCTTCGCCTGGCCTTCGGGCGTGTCGTTGCTCGCCGCAGGCTTGTCGTAAGCGAACCCCTTCGTGGCGATGCGCGAATCGACGATACCGCGCTGCTCCAGCGCACTCGCGACCGTCTGCGCGCGCGCTTCGGACAGCGACTGGTTGTACTCATGCGTGCCGGTGTTATCGGTATGTCCTTCGACGATCACCGACTTCTTGCTGCGCTTGAGCAACACGACCGCACGATTGAGCGCCGGGCCCGAATCGGCACGCAGCGCCGACTTGTCGAAGTCGAACAGCACGCGATCCGGCAGGCGCACTTGCACGCCTTGTTTGGTTTGCGTGACCTCGATGCCGACTTGCTGGTTCAGCGCGGTTTCCTTGTCGCGGTCGGGTGCGGAGGCGCACGCGGACAGCAACGTGATCGACAGTGCGCAAGCGGTGAGGGAGATGATGTTCTTCATGCTTTTTTTCTGCTGGGTGGATAAATCGATGAGGCGCGGTTCGCTCAGTGCGGAAGCGATACCGCACTGGCGCTTGCCTTTGAACGCCGTCCCGGTCAGTCGATTGAAACACTGTTTGCAGGTCCAGCATCGGTATGTGATGCGTTGCGCGATGCCTTTGCCGGGCCCTCGATCGCCAATCTTTATCGAGCCGCAGTAAGGACAGCGCGTCGGCTCGGCGCGATCCACCGCAGCAAGCCATTCCAGGAAACCGAGCGCCTGTTCGTGCAGCTCGGACGGCAAATGGCGCAGCGGATCGATGCCGCGCAAGGCGTGATCGACCTCCGTTTCGGGCAGGCCGACGGGGCCTCGCACGTCTGTCTTGGTTTCGTGCATCGGTAGTCTGGCGCTGTGGCAGTCGAGATCGTGCGTCGTCACAACGTGCCTCGTGCGCCGGGCAACGGTGTTTCCGCTTTCTTCGCAGCTTCGATTGCGGCCTTGGGTAGCGGCGGCGGACCGTCGGCGAGCTTCGCGCCTTTAACCGGTGTCTCGCGCTTCACGAAGATGCGCGAAGGCAAAACGAAGCCCTTCAGGGCCAGCAGTTCCAGCGGCCCCTTGCCTACATCGGTGCGCATCACGTAGCTCAACGGATGCGTGATATCCGCCGATGCAGCGGCGCTCGGCCCGTGTTCGGTCAGCGCGTCCTGATCGGCGGCGTCAGTCGTCTTCGGGGCATAGCGCGTGTCCTCGAACTGCGCCTTCGCCTGCCACGTCAACTGATATGTGGACGTATCAATCGGCTCGACATGCGCGCGTTCCAGCATGCGCACGAACGCCCAGCGGCCGGCAAATTCGAAGCGCTGGTTAGTGCCCGCCGTTTCGGACTGCCATTCGAGGCGCGTGCCCGCGCTTTGCGGATCGCTGGTCGGCCACGCCATGCCGCTCCACGTTTCCATCTGGTTGTAGTAGTGCAGCTTTTGCGCGTCGATGGTCAACAGCGTGTCCGTGATGCCGGGCTGCGGCACGGGCTTGAGCTCGAACCGGTACGACGGTTCGCCCTGCGCTAGCAAATGACCGCCAATGCGCTGCAGCGTGTTGATCGCTTTGAGGAATGCCGGATCGATCTCGCGTGCGGCGCTGCCTGAGCCCGTCGCGCCCGCGACCGGCACCCATTGATCGCCCTGCAGTTGCAGCACGCCTGCCAGTTGGGTGGCAAGGAATGTATCGATCAGACCGGCCTGTGGACGCAGGAAGCGGGCGAGTTCCGGCAGCGAGGCGTCACTGGACGTGTTAGCGAACGGATAGCGGCCCGCGAACGAGCGGTTCCAGTTGGCGACGATGGTGGCCTGCCATGCGTCGTTCAGGCTCGCCTGCGCCGGTTGCAGCACCGTTTGCGTCGCTTGCGACACGGGCCGCACGAACAGTTCCGCGCCCATGCCCGCCCATTCTTCGCCGAGACTTGCCGCGATGAGTTGGGCATACGCGAGCGTGTCCGCGAGTTCCGAGCCCTTGCCCAAGAAGAGCGATTGCGCGATTTGTTTGGCCTGCTCGTCCGAATCGGGACTGTCGCTGATTTGCTGCAGCTTCAGACGCAATGAGGTGACGCGTTCGGTGAAGCGCTCCATGCTCAAATCGCTGCGCGCGCCTGCGGAAACGTTTGCGCTCGATTGCGCAACGAGTCGCAGCACCGGGCCGAACGATGCGCCCACCCGCGCGGACCGCACCTTGAGCCGACGTGCGAAGCTCAAAGCCTTCCCCGCGCCGTTCCAGCTTGTTATCAACCAGATACCCCAGATTCAGCTGCGACTTGCCCGAATGCTCCGTGCTGAGCTTGATCCCCTCCTGCCCCTGCCAATCCTCCATCCGAAGCTTGTTATTGCTTTGCGTGCGGATCTCGTTTCTCGACAGCCAGCGCCGGTCGCTCGTGACCAGATCGACCGCCTGACTATGATGCTGGAACGCAGCGATATATGGCTTATCCGGGTCTCCATCCCGAAATTCGATCACCGCCTCATCGTTGTCCAGCGCCGGAAAGTGCATCCCCGTCTGCAGCTTGCCCGCAAAGGGCTTCGCCATACGCAACGGAACGCTTTCACCACCATTCGGCCAGTCCGCGAAATCCAGATCGAAGCGAACTGTGTAATAGCCGGCTGCGGTTAGATAGGCATATTTATATTTGTCGGGACTTGTGACGCGGGCGCTGAGTGAGCCGGAAATTTTCGGCCACGCGCAGTCCTCGAATTTCAGCCTGAAACGCCGGTCAGCGGGAATCGCCTTGAAGCTGTTGGTGTACGACTGGTCACGCGCGCCGCGATGCGTGATCTCGAAAATCAACAACCCATCGGGCGCGTCATCGACTTCCTCGTCCATGCCAAATACGCGCGCCACGTGCAATTCACGCGCCGTGCTCTCGCCCTCGTAGACGATCTGCCAAGCGATCTCCGCCTCGTGGCGCAGTTGTGCCTGACGCTGGGCGCCTTTCTGGTCCTCATGGTTCGTCCCGTAGATGTAAGGACTGCCATACGTGGTATCATCCTGAGGTGCGATGTTCTCTTCGCCCTTGTATCGCTCATAGGCGCGCTCAGGATTATATTCCGCGACGACAATCGACTTCGGCACCGTCGTCGCTTTCGCCACGAGTTCATACACCGATTCAGCGGCGGCGTTCAGACCTGATGGTTCTCTGAACGGCAGCACCAGCTTGGGATCATGGACGTAATGATCGACGTCGTCGCCCAAGACGATCTGGTCCCCGTGCTCCGTCTCGATCACATACAGGTAGATGCCAGCCTTCTGGCACAGCATCTGCACATATGCCAGATCAGTCTGCTGGTATTGGAAGCGAAACGCGTGCTGCAGATAATTCGCCCGCAGCCGGATGCTGATCAGATGTGCAGGAATGCCGTGCGAAAGCAAGATGCCTTCGATTATCTCTGGCGTTGTCTTATGTTGATATATTTTTGAATTGACAACATCAAGCCGACCCAGATGGGACACCAGCGTGATTTCGTAACTCGTGAAATCGGCCGTCGTCTTGATCGTCGCGTATGAGGCGATGTAGCCTGAGAAGCGTCGGGACTTCTCGCCGAGCGGAGTCATGATGAACGCGGCGTCGCGGCTCAGGAAATGCCTGCGCGATACCTTCCGCGGATGCGTCACGCACAGCTTAGCCACCACCGGCTGCCCCATGCGTTCCTTCACTTCCCACGAAACAACCGAGAACTCCCCCGCGAGCGCTTCCTGGCTCGGCACTTCAAGGTGATACGCTTGGCGACCGGGCATGGCGCCCCCGCTCGCGACAAGCCTGCTCCCATCGTCCAACACACTGGACATAACAATCCTCTCTGTTTAGCAGCACTATCGAAGCCTGCCGATCGACACTAGACGATGGCAAGCGTTGAGAATGGACTGCGCGCGCAGCACCTCGGCCGCGCTTAGTCGGAGGGACGATATCCGACCGATCAAAACTAGGGAAGAGCTTTGATTGATAAATCCGACGAATCCCCACTTAAACAGTGCTTTTTCAATATTCGACAGTTTTAAGCGGTCCGCTGTGCTATACATCGTCCGCTTAAAATCTGAATAAACGATATTCGAGCCACTTACTGCTCTCTTACATCAGAAAATTCGTCTCGCGCGAAAAAGAAGAACGAGTCTCATGGTTCAGCCCCGCCCTCCTGCTGTCGAGCCTGCCTCTGCGCAAGCACCGATCTCCGATAAAGCAAGCGAACACGTCGATCAGTCGCTCCTTGAGCCCATCGATCTCGGGCCCGACTCCGGATGGACTGATTTCTGCATCGCCGAATGCGACGCGTTCATCAGCCGCCAACTAGACGAAATTCTGCATCACCCCGACTTCCAGCGTCTTGAGTCCGCCTGGCGCGGTCTGAAATTTCTCGTCGATCAAACCGACTTTCGCCAGCGCGTCGTCATCGAAGTGCTCGACGTATCGAAAGAGGTCGTGCGCCAGGATTTCGAGGACGCGCCGGATGTGGCTCATAGCGGATTGTTCTGGCACACCTACACGCAGGAATACGACACGCCGGGCGCGCATCCCTTCTCGGCCGTCATCTCGAACTTCGAATTCGATCATGGTCCGCAAGATATCGCGCTCTTGCGCGATATCTCGAAGGTGGCCGCCGCTGCCCATATGCCATTTATCGGGGCGGTGTCGCCGCAATTCTTCGGCAAGGCCTCAATGGAAGAGGTCGTGAGTATTCGCGATATCGGCGATTACTTCGATCGGGCCGAATATCTGCGATGGAAGAGCCTGCGCAAGTCCGAAGACGCACGCTATCTTGGGCTCACGCTGCCGCGCTTTCTGGCGCGGCTGCCCTACGACGTCAATACCGCACCCACACGCGCATTCAACTACACCGAAAACGTCGGGAGCGATCAGCGGCACTATCTCTGGGCGAACGCATCGTTTGCCTTCGCGACGAATCTGGTGCGCAGTTTCGTTCGTAACGGCTGGTGTGTTCAGATTCGCGGACCGCAGGCAGGCGGCCTCGTCGAAGCCTTGCCCACGCAGCTTTACGATCTCGGCACAGGTGGTCTCGCCAAGATTCCAACCGACGCGCTCATTCCCGAAGCGCGCGAGTTCGAATTCGCCAATCTCGGTCTGATTCCGCTCTCGCATTACAAGAACCACGATTACGCGTGCTTCTATTCGGCGCACTCCGCGCAGCGCCCTGAGAATTTCGATACCAAGGAGGCGAGCGCCAACAGCCGCGTGAATGCACGGCTGCCATACATTTTCCTGTTATCAAGGATTGCGCACTACCTCAAGCTGATCCAGCGCGAGAACATCGGCACGACCAAGGACAGGCGCCTGCTCGAACTCGAACTGAACAACTGGGTGAGAACGCTCGTCACCGAGATGACCGCGCCGGGCGACGATTTGCAAGCCTCGCATCCATTACGCGATGCGCGAGTAGAAGTCGAGGATATAGAGGACAACCCAGGTTTCTTTTGCGTCAAGCTCTATATCGTGCCGCATTTCCAGATCGAGGGTATGGACATCAATCTTGCGCTCGTCTCGCAGATGCCCAAGGCGAAGAACTAGTCCGCTTCACGAAACCGTCGATCAAAGCGCGTCGATCGACGGACATTGCACTTCTCAAAACAAGACACAATGAAAATAACTCGACCCTTGTGGGCACAAGGCGTCTTTATGACGCCGCAGCACTTCCAGCAGCAGGCGCTATGGGAGCAGTTCTCTAATCAGCGCATCGCCACGATGGCCAGCGCGGACCCGTGGGGCGTCGTCAATGTCTCGCTCGACACACAGTCGCTCGGCATCAATCGACTGCAACTCGCGGCCCTTTCGCTGCGCCTGCCCGATGGCACGCTGATCGACAGCGAGACCTCGGACTGGTTGCCCGCTGCACGAAACCTCGACGATGTCCCTTCCCAACATGACGCCGTGACCGTGCTCGCAGCCGTGGCGCTCGTCGATGCGCAGGGCCACAACTGCGTGGAGCCGGGCACGAAGCCGGCACGCCCGCGCCGGTTTGTGCGCGAGTATCTGCACGTCGCAGATGTCAACGGTGAGGGCAAGGAGGAGATCAGCGTCGAGCGCCACGCGGTGTCGCTGCTGCTCGACTTCGAGGAAACGGGCGATTATGTGACCTGTCCCGTCGCGCGGCTCATTCGCAACGCGCGGGGCCGCTTCGAGCTCGATGCATCGTTCGTGCCGCCGTGCCTGTTCCTCTCGGCGAACGCGACGCTGACCGCACGCATGAAGCGGCTCTCGGAGATCCTGAGCGCGAAGAGCACGAGTCTGGCCATTCGCCGCCGCGAACGCTCGGATCAGATTGCCGACTATGCCGTGGCCGACGTGTCGCTCTTCTGGCTGCTGCACAGCGTCAACTCGTCGTGGCCGGAGCTGGCGCGCCTGGCTCAGGCGCCAGATCAGCATCCCGAGCGCCTCTATACGTTGCTGGCGCGGCTCGCCGGCTCGCTTCTGACGTTCTCCACCACCGAGACCTTGCAGGCCATTCCGGCCTACGATCATATGGCGCCGGAGCCTGTATTTGCGGAGCTGGAATCGCTGATCCGCAATCTGCTCGACACGGTGATTCCGTCGCGCGTGGTGCCCATCGCGCTGCAACGTGTGCGCGGCACGATGTGGACGGGGCTCATCGAGGACGAGCGCCTGGCCGACGATGCGGATTATTATCTGTCCGTCCAGGCCGCGCTGCCGGCGCATACGCTCATCGAGCAGTTCCCGCGTCTGTGCAAGGCCGGCGCGCCCGATGAAGTCGAACAGATCGTCAACTCGGCGCTCTCGGGCATTCCGATCAAGCCGATGTCGCGCCTGCCCGCGGCCATTCCCGTGCGCATCGAGAACCAGTATTTCGCGCTGGACTCGGCGCATCCGGCGTTCAAACGCATGATCGCGGCGCACGCCTGCCAGTTCTACGTGCCCGCCTCGATTCCCGACGTATCCATCGAACTCTACGCGGTGCTGCCAACATGAGCGCCATGAGCGATGTGCTGCCCGTCGCGCTGCGCGATACCGCGTTGACCGTCTCCGATCTGTATCAAGCGAGCGGCCGTTCGTCGGAGTGGGCGAAGCAGGTTCTGAAGGATTGCGTCGAACAGATCGCCCGTTTTAAGGCGGAACTGCAAACGCGCGGATTATCGCCTGATCAAATCGACGATGCCGTGTGTGCGCAGTGCGCTCTGCTCGATGAGGTCGCGTTGCGCAATCTCGAAGGCGATGCGCGTAACGAGTGGGAGCGAAATCCGTTGCAGTTGGCCGAATTGAAGGTCAACGATGCGGGCGAGGAACTCGTGCGGCGCATCGAACAGCGTCTGCGTGACGCACAGTCCGCGAGACTTTTGCTTGCGATATTCGCGGCGGTGCTGGACCTGGGCTTCACGGGTCGGCTTGCGCTCGACGGTCATGACGCGCGCGGACGGCTACGGCGTGCTCTCGATGAACGGTTCGGCGCAACGAGCCAATCTGACGATTCGAATGAGGATGGCGCCATTATCGTCCGGGCGCGTGTCACACGGACGTGGGGCCAACGAATTTCCCCGCTCGGATGCGTGGCGCTCGCTTGCGTGGCGATGAGCCTGATCTGGTTCGCGATCGACAGTTGGCTCGACGCATCGGTCCGCGCGATGCATTGACGACTATGCGCAAGGAGAATGCATGACGCGCGCAGGACCAGGGCTTTTCGAACGCATCACAGGCCACTTTGCCGATGGACGATCCATCGATGAATTCACGCCCGAGGAGCAGACATTTTATTCGGTGCGGGACAACATCCAGCGAATATTGAATAGCCGGCGCAAGGCGCTTGCGCATTTGCCGCACTATGGGCTTGACGATCTGTCGGAGATTTATCGGCATCTGCCGGCGTCGGCGCACAAGTTGCAAAACGAAATCGAAGCGACGCTGTTGCAATACGAGCCGCGTTTGCAATCGATCGAGATCGAAATCAATGAACCGGAGCCGGGCATGCTGCTCAGCTTCACGATGGCGTGTCATCTGCGCCGCGAGGGTCTCGTGCGATTTGGCACGCACTTCACGCCGGATGGCAGGACACGGCTACGAATGCTGAACTCGACGATCGATCAGGACCGGTCTATCGCGTAAGTGTCCAAGATGGTTGCCTTGAAAGGCAACCTGACGACCACGGGCGGCCGCGTACTGGATGGATGGCGGCGATGCCATCGCTCGATGACGGGCAACGGAGAACTCGATTCCGAAACGCAAAAACCCCACCTTTGCGGGGTGGGGTTTTTGTTTTGCGGCATGAGGAGCCTGACGATTACCTACTTTCACACGGGTGATCCGCACTATCATCGGCGTGGAGTCGTTTCACGGTCCTGTTCGGGATGGGAAGGGGTGGTACCGACTCGCTATGG
>NZ_FCNY02000030.1 GCF_001544575.2 Caballeronia cordobensis | reverse complement strand
CTGCTTTCTTTGGTGACTTTCTTTGCAGCAGCAAAGAAAGTTACCCCCGCCCCGGGGAGGGGCAGTGCTAATAGACCAACACGAATTCAGGCAATCCACAAAAGCCAAAGCAAGCACGAGCAAAAACCCAAATGCTAGAGATACAAAACCTGAACCAATACTACGGCGGCAGCCACATCCTCCGCGATGTCCAACTGACGATCCCTGAGGGAAAGCTAACCGTCCTGCTAGGCCGCAACGGCGTAGGCAAGACCACGCTCCTGCGCTGCCTGATGGGCGTAGTGCCGACCAAAACCGGCACCATCACCTGGCGAGAAAAAACGATCTCGACACTGCCCACGCATGCTCGCGTCTCGAGCGGCCTCGCCTACGTCCCACAAGGCCGCGACATCTTCCCTCGTCTCACGGTCGAAGAGAACCTGCTAGTCGGCGCAGCAAGCCGAACCGCACCGAAAAAAATCCCCGACCACATCTACGCGCTCTTCCCCGTACTGAAAGACATGAAGCACCGCCGCGGCGGCGACCTCTCCGGCGGTCAGCAACAACAACTGGCCATCGGCCGTGCGCTGATGAGCGAGCCCCGCTTGCTGATCCTCGACGAACCCACCGAAGGCATCCAGCCGTCCATCATCCGCGATATCGGCCGGACATTGAGGCAACTCGTCGACGACATGGGCATGACCGTGCTGCTCGTCGAGCAGTATTACGACTTCGCTCGCGAACTCGCCGACCGCTATTGGGTCATGAGCCGCGGGGAGATCGTCGCGGGCGGCGCCGGTTCGGACATGGGCGCGCACGGCGTGCGGGAACTGATCGCCGTATGATGACGGCTTGTCATAGATCGCGGCCCATTCATGCATCGTGAATCGCACACGGCGCTCGCCGATGCCAACATCTGGCGCGGCTCGCTCGAACTCGGCTACGCGCGCCAGCATGGCCGCACGGTTTGCGTACATCGCAAACACGAAGGGCCGCTGCGGCTGCAACGGCCGCTCTATCCGGAAGGCGATATCTGTCACTCGGTGATCGTGCATCCGCCAGGTGGCGTCGCGGGCGGAGACCGGCTAGCCATCGACGTTCGCCTGCAGGAGCACACGCACGCCGTCATTACCACGCCGGGCGCGACCAAGTGGTACAAGGCCAACGGCAGGCTCGCAACGCAACGTATCGATATCGCGCTCGCGGCGCATGCGAAGCTCGACTGGCTTCCGCAAAACAACATCGTGTTCGAAGGGTCGAACATCGAACTGGAATTCGATCTCACGCTCGATGAAAACGCGAGCGCCATCGGCTGGGATGCGATGCTGCTCGGCCGCGCCGCCGCCGGCGAACAGTGGACGCAAGGACAGATCAGAGCGCGCTCGCGTATCGCGCATCGCGATGGCCGCACGCTCTGGTTCGAACGCACGCTGCTCGACGCGAACGATCCGCTGCGCGATGGCGCACAAGGACTCGCGGACTTTCCCGCTTACGGCACGCTCTGGGCAATCGCCCCCGCTTGCGACGACGCCCTCGCCGAAACCCTCACGGCCCGCCTGCCGTTCGACGACACCCTGCGCGCGGCGGCATCGTGCATTGCGCCGGGCGTGCTCATCGTGCGTGCGATCGGCCGTTCGATGGAACCGCTGCAACGCGCGCTCACCGACTGCTGGATGCATCTGAGGCCCATCGTGCATCAAGTCGATGCGAAGCCTCTGCGCCTCTGGACCACCTGAAAACGCACCAGCCTGGCGCACGAATGCGCGCCAACTCGGTGCATCCCTGCGCGAAACGACTGTGAATACAGCGATGGCACGACTCTCGCTATGAAGCAGCGGACGATCAAAACAACGAACTCATGAAACTCACGCCTCGCGAAAAGGACAAGCTGCTGATCTTCACCGCAGCCTTGCTCGCCGAACGCCGCCGTGCGCGCGGCCTGAAGCTCAATCATCCGGAAGCGGTCGCGTTTATTTCGGCGGCATTGATGGAAGCCGCGCGCGACGGCAGGACCGTCGCCGAAGTCATGCACTACGGCACGACGCTCCTGACCCGCGACGACGTCATGGAAGGCGTGCCGGAAATGATCCCCGACATCCAGATCGAAGCGACCTTCCCCGATGGCACGAAGCTCGTCACGGTTCATCATCCGATCCCCTGAAAACATGATTCCCGGCGAATATTTCATCGATGACGGCGAGCACGAGCTCAACGCGGGCCGCGAAACCGTGACGGTCGTCGTCGCAAATCATGGCGACCGGCCCGTGCAGGTCGGCTCCCATTACCACTTCTACGAAGTCAACGCGGCGCTGAAGTTCGAGCGCGAGAAGGCGCGCGGTTTCCGGCTGAACATCGCGGCGGGCACCGCCGTGCGCTTCGAGCCGGGACAGGAACGCACGGTCGAACTCGTCGCGCTCGCGGGCGATCGTCATGTGTACGGCTTCAACGCGCTCGTCATGGGCCCGCTTTAATTCGGAATCCAAAGGACTACTATGACGCTACGCATCGGCCGCCGCGCATATGCGGAAATGTTCGGCCCGACCACCGGCGACCGCGTGCGCCTCGCCGACACCGATCTCATCGTCGAAGTCGAGCGCGACTTCACGACCTACGGCGAGGAAGTAAAGTTCGGCGGCGGCAAAGTGATTCGCGATGGCATGGGCCAGTCGCAACGCGCCGCCGCCGATGTCGTGGATACCGTCATCACGAATGCGTTGATCCTCGATCACTGGGGCATCGTGAAGGCCGATATCGGCATCAAGGGCGGACGCATCTTCGCGGTCGGCAAAGCGGGCAATCCGGACATTCAGCCGAACGTGAACATCGCCATTGGCGCGGCGACGGAAGTGATCGCGGGCGAAGGCATGATCGTCACGGCGGGCGGCGTCGATACGCATATCCACTTCATCAGCCCGCAGCAGATCGACGAAGCGCTCGCGAGCGGCATCACGACGATGCTCGGCGGCGGCACCGGGCCTGCCACCGGCACGAACGCGACGACCTGCACGCCGGGTCCGTGGCACATGGAGCGCATGCTGCAAGCCGCCGATGGCTGGCCGATGAATCTCGGCTTTCTCGGCAAGGGCAACGCGAGCTTGCCCGCGCCTTTGATCGAGCAAGTGAAGGCCGGCGCGATCGGTCTGAAGCTGCACGAAGACTGGGGCACGACGCCCGCAGCCATCGACAATTGCCTCTCCGTCGCCGACGACACCGACACGCAGGTCGCCATCCACACCGACACGCTCAACGAAGCGGGCTTCGTGGAAACGACCATCGCCGCGTTCAAGGGCCGCACGATCCACACGTATCACACGGAAGGCGCGGGCGGCGGGCACGCGCCGGACATCATCAAGGTCGCGGGCGAATCGAACGTGCTGCCCTCGTCCACCAATCCAACGCGTCCGTACACCGTCAACACGCTCGACGAGCATCTCGACATGCTGATGGTGTGTCATCACCTCGATCCGTCGATTGCGGAAGACATCGCGTTCGCGGAATCGCGCATTCGCCGCGAGACGATCGCCGCCGAAGACATCCTTCACGATCTCGGCGCGTTGTCGATGCTGTCATCCGATTCGCAGGCCATGGGCCGCGTCGGCGAAGTCATCATTCGCACCTGGCAGACGGCGCACAAGATGAAGGCGCAGCGCGGCGCATTGCCCGAAGACAGCGCGCGCAACGATAACTTTCGCGCGAAGCGTTATGTCGCGAAGTACACGATCAATCCGGCGATCACGCATGGCATCGCGCATGAAGTCGGGTCCATCGAAGCGGGCAAATGGGCCGATCTCGTGTTCTGGGAACCGGCTTTCTTCGGCGTGAAGCCGTCGCTCATTCTGAAAGGCGGCATGATCGCGCTCGCGCAGATGGGCGACCCGAACGCTTCGATTCCGACGCCGCAGCCCGTCCATTACCGCGAGATGTTCGCCACGCGCGGCGGCGCGCTCGGCAAGACCTCGCTCACGTTCGTCTCGCAACTGGCGATGGAAGCGCGCATCGCGGATCGCTATGGGTTACAGAAGCAGATCGTCGCGGTGAAGAACTGCCGCAATGTGACGAAAGCCGACATGATTCACAATGCATGGCAACCGTCCATCAGCGTCGATCCGCAGACCTATCAGGTGATCGCCGATGGGCAATTGCTCACCTGCGAACCCGCCACCGTTCTGCCGATGGCGCAGCGCTATTTTCTGTTCTGACCATTCATGCGTACCATCGACAAACGTCTCACCGCGAAGCTCGCACCCGTGCTCGTCAAGCGCGCGCCCACGCTGACTCTTCCCTTCGATGCGCGCTGCAAGAGCCGCCTCGCCGCCACGCTCGACAGCGGCGAGGACGTCGCGCTCGTGATGCCGCGCGGCACCGTGCTCGCCGACGGCGACATGCTCGTCGCGGATGACGGCGGCTTCGTGCGCGTGGTCGCGGCGGCGCAAGACGTGCTCGTCGTGCGCGCGCCGAGCGTGCGCCTGCTCACGCGCGCTGCGTATCATCTCGGCAACCGGCATACGCCTGTCGAAGTGGGAGCGGACTATCTGAAGCTCGAAGCGGACGCCGTGCTCGAAGACATGCTCAAGCGTCTGGGCGTGCTGGTCGCGCACGAATCGCAGCCGTTCCAGCCGGAAACCGGCGCGTATGGCGGCGGCCACAAGCACGGCCACGACGAAACCTTCAGCGAAGACTATGCGCTCGCGCAGAAGGTCTTCGACGAGCATCACGGGCACGATCATTCGCACGATCACGACCACGACCACGATCACTCGTCGTGCGGCCACGATCATCATCATCACCACGGCCATGCGCATCGCTGAGCTTACGGCGCTGCTGCATCTCGCGTCGCCGGCGCTGCCGATCGGCGCGTTCAGCTATTCGCAGGGACTCGAAGCGGCGATCGAGCACGGCCTGATTCACGACGGCGACAGCGCGCGCGACTGGATCGCGAGCGGTTTGACGAATGTATTGGCGCGCGGCGAGTTGCCTTTTCTCGCGCATCAGATCGAGCGCTGGCGTCTGCACGACGACGCCGCGCTGCTTCAGGCCAACGACGAATACATCGCGAGCCGCGAATCGGCGGAACTGCGGCGCGAAACCGAGCAGATGGGCTGGTCGCTCGCGCAGCTTTGCGCATCGCTCGAATGGGGCGATGCAGCCCGCCGCGCGACGCTCGCCGCGATCAGACCGATCGCGCAGCCGACCGCCTTCGCGTTCGCCGCGTATGCGCACGATGCGGCGCCCGACGCGGCGCTCGCCGCCTACGCGTTCAGTTGGGTCGAGAATCAGGCCGCCGCCGCGCTCAAGGCCGTGCCGCTCGGGCAACTCGCGGGGCAGCGCATCATCGTCGCGTTGCGCGGACCGATCGATGCCGCCGTGCGCCGCGCGCTCGATACCTCGCCCGATGCGATCAACACCTTCGCGCCGCAGCTCGGCATTTTGTCGGCGCGGCATGAATCGCAATATTCACGACTCTTTCGCTCCTGACCCGCATGATGAACACGCCCGCCTATTCCGCCGCCGCCCGCCGAACCAAGAAGCTGCCGCCCTTGCGTGTCGGCGTCGGCGGGCCGGTCGGTTCCGGCAAGACCACGCTGCTCGAAATGCTCTGCAAGGCGATGCGCGAGCGCTACGATCTCGTCGCCATCACCAACGATATCTACACCAAGGAAGATCAGCGTCTTCTCACCATCGCGGGCGCGTTGCCTGCCGAGCGCATCATGGGCGTCGAGACGGGCGGCTGTCCGCATACGGCCATTCGCGAGGATGCATCGATCAATCTGGAAGCCGTCGATCGCATGGTGTCGAAGTTTCCAGACGCGGATATCGTGTTCATCGAATCCGGCGGCGATAACCTCGCGGCCACGTTCAGTCCCGAACTGTCGGATCTGACGATCTACGTGATCGATGTCGCGGGCGGCGAGAAGATTCCGCGCAAGGGCGGACCGGGCATCACGAAGTCGGACCTGCTCGTCATCAACAAGACGGATCTCGCGCCGCACGTGGGCGCGAATCTCGACATCATGGCGAGCGATGCGAAGAAGATGCGCGGCGAGCGGCCGTTCGTAATGTGCAATCTGAAAGCGCTCGACGGCCTCGACGAAGTCATCGGCTTCATCGAGAAGAAAGGGCTGCTGCTCGCCTGAACCGCAAAAAAAGCTACGCGAGCGCGATCGAGTTCGATATCGAGACCGCGTTCTCGCCCATCTGCACGAAGTCGCGCTTCATCTCGACGTGCCATTGCAGGAAGTTGCGGCTGTTCGACATGCCGGGCAGCATCCAGTCGTGCAGTTCGATCACGACGACGGGAAACTTGTTCAGCACGTCGCAATGGCGCGAGAACAGGTCCGACTCCGCGCCTTCGATATCGATCTTCAGGATGAACGGCGTCACGCCGGACGGAATCACGTCTTCGAGCGTGAGCGCGTCGACGGCATAGCCTTTGTCGACCGGCTGCTCGGCGGTGCGGAAGGCCCACTCGCCCCCGCCCGGATCGTTGAGATACAGCGTGCCGCGCTTCGCCGCGATCGCCGCATTCAGCGGCTCGATCAACGGGAACGGCGCTGCGTTGCGCTTGAGCAGCGCGAAATTCGATAAATCCGGCTCGATCGCGACGATCTTCGCCTTCGGATACGTCAGCGCATGCCACACGGCGGCCGCGCCGATATTCGCGCCGGCATCGACGATCAGCGGCGTTTCGCACGCCTCGTAGAACGCCATGATCTCCTTCGCGCGAACCAGCCGGTCCGTGGCGTATTCACGCATGAAGAAGATTTGCCGGCAGACTTCGCGATCCGCCTGACACGGCCGGTACTCGAAGCGCCGGTTGCCGGGGAGGACCAGCCCGTGCGCGCCGTAGCGGACGGTGCCCCAGGCATCGGTGGGTCCGCTGGATGGCCGCAGCAGACGCAGGAGACCGGGCGGCATGACGTCTTTGACGAGGGACTTGATCAGATCTTGCATGCGAGTCCTCAATGTGAATTGGAAGCACGTTCGCAGGCATCCGGCCACTTGCTGCCTCGCATGGTGCCCGCTAGGGGCGGCCGGGTCGGGGAATCAGTATCCCTCTTACATGAGAAGCGTTCAACCCTCGTTACGGTTCGTCATATGGGGTGGCATCGCCCGTTTTTATCAGACGATAGGCGGGAAGTTTTGACCGACGCACTGTCACTTCCCGACGTCGCTTTCCTTTTCGAGCAGCGCGCCGAGCACGCTCACCGTCCGTTCCGTCGCGCCGCGATGACGCGCCGCGAACGCCGAAGCCGCCGCGCTCATTGCGAGGCGTCTGGCTTTGTCGTTGAAGATTTCACGCAGCCCGCGCGCGAGATCCTGCGGGTCCTGCACGCGCAGCGCTGCGCCGGCCGCAATGGCGTCGTTGGTCGCCTGCGTGAAATTGAAGGTGTGCGGCCCGATCAGCACCGGCACCCCCGCCGCGCACGCTTCGATCAAGTTCTGACCGCCGAGCGGCAACAGACTTCCGCCGATGAACGCCAGATCCGCCGCCGCGTAGTACGCGCCGAGTTCGCCCATGGAATCGCCGAGCAGCACCTGCACGCTCGCCGGCAACGGCTCGGGCATGTCCGCGCCCGAACCGGCCGCGACGGGCTTCGGCGCCCACACCGAGCGGCGCGCGCTCGTGAGCCCGAGGCTCGAGATCAGCGCGGAGACTTCGTCGAAACGCTGCGGATGGCGCGGCACCAGAATCAGCAGCGCGTCGGGCACGTTGAGCGCCGCGAACGCGCGCAGCACGAGCGTCTCCTCGCCTTCGCGCGTGCTGGCCGCCACCCACACGGGCCGCTCGCCGATGGCCGCGCGCCACGCCTGACCGCGCGCGACGAGTTCGGGCGGCGCGGTCATGTCGAACTTCAGATTGCCGAGCACCGCGACATTGCGCGCGCCGAGCGCGGTCAGCCGCTCGGCGTCGGACGGCGTCTGCGCGAGTACGCGCGAAAATCCGCCGAACACTTCGCGCACCGCGCGCCCGAACTTCGCCGCGCGCCGGTACGAGCGTTCCGACATGCGCGCGTTCGTCAGCACGAGCGGCACGTCGGCGCGCTTGCATTCGTCGATGAGCGTCGGCCAGACCTCGGTTTCCATCACGATGCCGAGCGACGGACGCCACGCGCGCAGAAAACGCCGCACGAGCACGGGCAGATCGTACGGAAGATAGCTGCGCAGCACGCGATCGCCGAATAGCTCGATGCCGGTCGCGCGGCCGCTCGGCGTCATGTGCGTGAGCAGGATGCGCGCTTCGGGATGCGCTTTCGCCAACGCTTCGATCAGCGGCTGCGCGGCGCGCGTCTCGCCGACCGAGACCGCATGCACCCAGATGAGCGGCGCGAGGTCGTCGGCGCGGCGCTTTGCAACGTGTCCGAAACGCTCGCCGATATGCTCGCGGTAGCCGCGCTCCTTGCGCGAACGGATCAGCAGCCGCAGCACCGCGAGCGGCGCGACGATCCACCAGAGCGCCCGGTAGACGAGCCTCAGCACCGCGGCCGAAGCGCTCGGGGAAGCCGCGCCGCTCAAACGAGCGCCCTGCCCTTCAGGCGCTCGAGAATGCCGAGCGGCGCGCACTCGGGACGCGCCATCGCCTTGACGGGCAGGAAGAACGTCTGCTCCATCATGAACTGGCCGGACATCACCGCGTGCGATGCGTGATCGGAGAAGCAGACCCACACCGAGCCGGGCGGGAACGGCATGGTTTCCTGCGGCGAGGTCTTCTGATAGTCGAGATCGGCCTTCATCGCGTCATGCAGATGCAGCATCAGATGGTCGTACTCCGAGCGCTTCGACTTCGTGATGTGCAGCAGATTCATGAGCCACGCCGAGCCGGGCGCCTGCGCCTTGATGGCGGGCAGAAAGCGCCTGGCCATGTCTTCGAACGGTTCGCCCACGCGCCACACGCGCGGCGCGCCCTTTGGATTGACGTTCGTGAACACGCGCAGGATGCGCTCGCCGTAGTTCGGGCGCGACGGGAACGCATCGACGTGCAGGCGGCTGTCGTCCTTGCGCCAGGACGTCTCGCGCGTTTCGACCCGATGCAGCCGCAAGCTCGTGGGCGCGACGCGCAGCTTGCCGTCGTATTCGGGAAAGAGGCCGTCGACGAGCCAGCGCGCATGATCCTGATAGCGCTTGATGAGCGAGCGCACCGCCGACTGCATCACGCTGTCGCCGAGCACGCCGGCGAGCGCGCCGCCGTTGGGCGCGAGGCTGATGTTCTTGCGCTTCGGGTCCGCGATCGCCGGATCGAGCAGCGCGAGCTCGCCGCCGTCGATCGGAAAACGCAGATTGGGAAAATACAGCACCTTGCCGTTTTCGACGCCGGCCAGCAACGCCTCGCGCGGCACGGACAGGTTTTTGCCTTGCCAGTCGCCCGATGCGACTTCGATGATTTGAGATTCCGTCATATGTCTACGACCTTGAGTTACCGCGCACGGCGCGCGTCGGGCACGCTATCACGCACGCGCTACAGCAGGCCGAAGCCAGCGAGCGTGCTCTTGACTTCAGACAACGTCGGATGGCGGCTGGCGTCGCCCAGATTGACGACTTGCGGCGACCAGTACCCGCCGGTGCGCCATGCGGTCGAGAAATTGTACAACTCGACGGTCGGGCGCTTCAGCGCCGCGGCGATGTGCACGAGGCCCGTATCGACGCCGACGGTCGCCGCCGCGCCGTCGATCAGACCGACGACCGCGGGCAGCGAGAGCTTCGGCGGCACGATCGCGGCCGCGCCGAATTCCTTCGCGAGTTTCTCGCTCGTCGCGCGTTCGGCTTCGCTGCCCCACGGCAGCACGATCGACGCGCCGCGCGTGACGAGCGCCTGCCCGAGCTCGATCCACGCGGCTTCGGGCCATTGCTTGTCCGCGCGCGAAGTGGCGTGCACGAACACGACATAAGGCACCGGCAGATTCAGCCCGAGCGCGGAGACGGCGAGCGTCGCGCGGCGCGTGTCGAGACCGAAGTCGATGTCGTCGGTCATCTGCGGCGCGGGCAGCCCGAGCGCGGCGGCGACGAGTTGCCGCGTGCGCTCGACGACGTGCGTGCGCGGCGCGATCGGCACGCGCCGGTCGTAGAAGAAGCGCACCGGCCATTCGTAGCCCGCGCCGTCCGTGCGGTTGCCGAGGCCGACGAGCGGCCCGCGCGCCCAGCTCGCGACCCACGCGGTCTTGATGAGCCCCTGGCAGTCGATCACGAGATCGTATTTCTCGGCGGCCAGCTCGCGCTTGAACTTGCCGATCTCGCGCCAGTTCGCGGGCGATGCGAACCCCTTGCGCCAGCGCCTCAGCGAAAACGGGATCGCGCGACGCACGCCGTGAACCAGCTCGACGAGACTTGCGAACCCTTCCTCGACGAGCCAGTCGATTTGCACATCCGGATAGCGGCGGCGGATATCGGCGATGGCGGGCATGTTGTGGACGACGTCGCCAAGCGACGACACGCGGACGATCAGGATCTTTTGCACGCTGGAATGGAAAGGCGCGGGGGGCGCGCGGCGGTGTGAGCGGGAAAACGGGGATTTTAGCGCGGCGCGTGCAACAAAAAAGCAAAAAGCGGCACGGTTATCGACCGCGCCGCTTCCTTATCCTCAACCGAAAGCGCTCAGAACGGCAGTTTCGCGTCCGGCTTCTCCGCCAGAATCACCCGGCGGAAATCCTCCTGAATGCGCTTCAACGCGGCGTCGCTGTCCGCTTCGAAGCGCATCACGACGACCGGCGTCGTGTTCGACGAACGCGCGAGCCCGAAGCCATCCGGATACTCCACGCGCAAACCGTCGATGGTCAGCACGTCGTCCGCGCCGGTGAACTTCGCGTTCTGTTGCAGCTTCGAGATCAGCGCGAAGTTCTCGCCCTCTTCGAGCTTCAACTGCAATTCAGGCGTGGAAAGCGAATTCGGCAGATCGTTGAGCAGCTTGCTCGGGTCCGCCACGCGCGAGAGGATTTCGAGCATGCGCGCGCCGGTGTAGAGACCGTCGTCGAAACCGTACCAGCGGTCCTTGAAGAACACGTGACCGCTCATTTCGCCCGCGAGCGGCGCGCCGGTTTCGCGCAGCTTCGCCTTCACGAGCGAGTGGCCCGTCTTCCACATCAGCGGCTCGCCGCCCTGCTCGCGCACCCACTTCGCCAGATTGCGCGTGCACTTCACGTCATAAATGATCTGGCCGCCCTTGTTGCGCGACAGCACTTCCTGCGCGAACAGCATCAACTGACGATCCGGATAGATGACCTCGCCGTCCTTCGTGACCACGCCCAGACGATCGCCGTCGCCATCGAACGCGAAGCCGATTTCGGCGTCGGTTTCCTTCAGCGCGCGGATCACGTCCTGCAGGTTTTCGGGATGCGCCGGGTCCGGGTGATGATTCGGGAAATTGCCGTCGATCTCCGTGAACAGTTCGACGATCTCGCAGCCGAGCGCCTTGAACAGCTTCGGCGCGAGTCCGCCCGCGACGCCGTTGCCCGTATCGACGACGATCTTCATCGCGCGGACCGGCTTCACGTCCGACACGATGCGGTCGAGATACATCTGCGACACGTCGAACTCGGTATAGCTGCCCTCGCCCTGCGCGAGATCGTTATCGACAATGCGCTTGTACAAGCCCTGAATCTGCTCGCCATAGATCGCGGCGCCGCGCAGCACCATCTTGAAACCGTTGTAGTCGGGCGGATTGTGGCTGCCCGTCACGACGATGCACGAATCCACGCGCCGCTCGCCCGACGGCAAGGGCAGCGGCACGCTCGCCGCGAAGTAGCCGACGGGCGTCGGCACCATGCCGACATCGACGACATCGACGCCCGCCGAGCGCAAGCCGTCCGCGAGCGCGCCGACGAGTTCGGGGCCGGAGAGACGGCCGTCGCGCGCGACCACGACCGAATCGCCGCCTTGGCTTCTGATTTCGCTGCCGAACGCCTGGCCGATGCTTTTCGCGACGTCGCGATCGACCGTCTTGCCGACGATGCCGCGAATATCGTAGGCCTTGAAGATGGATTGGCTGATTTGGCTCATGAGATGGCTACCTCTTCTGTATTAATTTGATGTTTTCCGGCGATGCAGCCATGAGGGCATGCAGGTCGTGACTGTTGGCGCGCCGATGCGGCTACGGGCAAAGCGCGCCAACGGCTGCCAGATGACATGTCGGACGTATCGAATTTTGCCTATGCGTGTGTCAAAGCAATACGAAAGAAACAATTCGAAGCAAATGGAGGCGCAACCGCGGCGGCGGGCGGGCATCGGTTCGCACTTATAATCGCTGTCTTTCGGCGCTCTCGCGGTCGCGCGCGCCGGGCTCGAAACCCGGTTCAAGCCTGCGCGTTCATTCTAATCCAATGCTCAAACGCTCTTTCGCCTCGATGCCTTCGAATGAGGCGCGTCCGCGCGCAAACACACAAAACTTCACCGATGATCAGGCTCGGCTAGCACGCGCCGTGCCCGGCCGCACACAGGCATGCGCCGCATGAAGGTGCTGACGCGCTCCGGCAATCCGGACGTCGCCCGCGCGCTCGCCAATATCGTGTGGCTCGGGCTGGAGCGGCTCACGCAGATCGCGGTTGCGATCGCCATTTCGGGGTTGCTCGCGCGTTATCTCGGCCCCGATACGTTCGGCAAGTGGCAATACGCGAACACGCTGCTGCTCGTGATCGCGCCGATCACCTGGGTGTGCGGCGCGGAGATTCTCGTGCCGACGATCGTCAACCGCGCGGGCGCCGAAACCGGCGCGGTGCTCGGCAGCGCGTTCGTATTGCGCATGGGCGTCTCCGTCGTCGCGCTCGCGCTGACGTGGCTCTGGATCGCGGCCGGCGGCACCGATCCGATGGTCGGCCTGATGCTCGCGGGCCTCGCCGTCACGATGCTCTTTCGCGAGCCGTTCATCGGCGTCGTCAATTCGTGGCTGCAAAGTCTCACGTACAGCAAGCCGCAGCTCATCGCGAGCATGGCGGCCGCCATCGTCAAGGCGGCGCTCGTTTTCGCGCTCGTGCGCCTCGCGGCCGCGCCGCAACGCTTCGGCTGGCTCTGGGCGCTCGAAGCGGCGGCGATCGGCGGCGCGCTCGTCGTCTATTACATGCGGCGGCATGGCGGCAAGCTCGGCTGGCGTTTCGATCGCGCGCTCTTCAGGCATTTCGCGAGCGCGGGCACCGTGTTCTGGCTCGGACTCATCTGCATGTATCTGTTCCTGAAGCTCGACCGGCTGATGCTCGCGCATCGCGTGTCGTTCGCGGAGCTCGGGCTGTATTCCGCCGCGCAGCAGTTGAATGAAAACTGGATCGCGCTCGCGCTGATGCTCTCGCAGACCATCGCGCCCGCGTTCGTCTATCGCGTGCAGGACACCGCGCGGCTCAGGCGCAATCTCGTGCGCCTTTTCGCGATGACCGCCGCGCTGATGATCGCGGGCGCGGCCGTTCTCGATGCGCTCGCGGGCTTCATCATCGCGCGCGTGTTCGGCCCGAACTACGCGGGCGCGGCGGATATCTTCCGCTGGGCCGTCTGGCTTTCCGTGCCGGCGGGCATCGAGGCGATCGGCAATCTCGTCGTGCTGAAATATCAGGCGAAATATGTGCTGCTCGCGAAATGGCTGTTCGCGCTCGCGGTGGCCTTCGTCGTGAACTGGTTCGCGATTGCGCGCATCGAAGGCTACGGCGCGCTGATCGGCCTCGCGGCGGGTTATGTCGCGGCGGCGTCGGTGAACTTTTACTACATTCGTTTCCGGCTGCGCGCATGAACGCTCTCTCCGACGTCGCCGTTCTCATTCCAGCCTTCAACGGCCAGGCCGATGTCGAGCGCACGCTCGCGTCGTTCAGCGAAGCATCGACAATCCGCGTGCTGATCGTCGATGACGGCAGCACGCCGCCGATCGCCGCGCCCGCCATCGACGGCATGGACATCGAGATTCTGCGGATGCCTGCGAACGGCGGCATCGAGCGCGCGCTCGAAGCGGGCATGAGCGCGCTGGCTGCGCGCGGCCTGCGCTACGCGGCGCGCATCGACGCGGGCGACCTCGCGACGCCCGGCCGGCTCGCCAAGCAGCGCGCCTATCTGGAAGCGCATCCGCGCGTCGCGGTGCTGGGCATGTGGACGCACGTCGTATCGACCGAAGGCGCGCCGCTTTTCGACCTCACGCCGCCCACCGAACCCGCCGCGATCCGCCGCGCGATGCTCGCGCGCTCGTGCTTCGCGCATCCGTCGCTCATGCTGCGTGTCGATGCCGTGATCGAAGCGGGCAACTATCGCGCGCATTATCGCGCCGCCGAGGATCTCGATCTCGTGTTGCGCCTGATGCAGCGTCACGACGGCGCGAATCTGCCCGAGTTCGGCCTTTTCTACGAGCTGAACGAAAGCGGCATCAGCGCGACGAAGCGGCGCGCGCAGGTGATGTCGACGCTGCGCCTGCAATTGCGTTACCTGCGCGTGACGAATCCGCTCGACTGGGCGGGCGTCGCGAAGAGCGTCGCGCATCTGCTGCTGCCGTATCGCGCGCTGCGTGGCCTGAAGGCGCGGCTGCTCAAGCCCGCGTCGCCGGCATGACGATACTTTTCCGTTTAGCCTCTCGCGAGATCGCGCGCGGGCGAACCATGATTTCCGGATGACGAAAGAACAATCGAGTCTTCGCATCGCCCTCGTCTGCAACACGGCGTGGGCGATCTACACGTACCGGCGCGGCGTGCTGCGCATGCTCACCGCGCGCGGCGCGCAGGTGACCATCATCGCGCCGCGCGACCGCACGTTCGAGCCGCTTACCGAAATGGGCTGCCGCTGCGTCGAGTTGCCGGTGGCCTCGAAGGGCACGGACCCGCGCCAGGATCTGAAAACGCTCGCCGCGCTCTATCGCGAATACCGCGCGACGCGCCCGCATATCGTGTTTCACTACACGATCAAGCCGAACATCTACGGCTCGCTTGCCGCAATGCTCGCGCGCGTGCCCTCGATCGCGGTGACGACCGGCCTCGGCTATGTCTTCATCCAGAAGAGCCGCACGGCGCAGGTGGCGAAACTGCTGTACCGTTTCGCGTTCCGCTTTCCGCGCGAAGTGTGGTTTCTCAACAAGGACGATCATCACGCGTTCAAGCACGAGAACCTGCTCGCGCATCCGGATCGCGCGCGGCGCCTGCATGGCGAAGGCGTCGATCTCGACGAGTTCGCGCGCGTGGCGCTCCCCGCGCGTGAGGATTTCGTGTTCATCCTGATCGGGCGTCTTCTGTGGGACAAGGGCGTGGCGGAATATGTCGAAGCCGCGCGCCGTATCCGCGCGAAATTTCCGCACGCGCGTTTTCAGTTGCTCGGGCCGGTCGGCGTCGATAATCCAAGCGCGATCAGCCGCACGGACGTGCAGAAGTGGGAAGCCGAGAATATCGTCGAATATCTCGGCGAAGCGAACGACGTGCGTCCGCTCGTGGCCGCAGCGGATTGCGTCGTGCTGCCTTCGTATCGCGAAGGCGTGCCGCGCACGCTGATGGAAGCCTCGGCGATGGGCCGCCCGATCGTCGCCACCGACGTGCCCGGCTGCCGCGAAGTCGTCGAGCATGGCGTGAATGGCCTGCTCTGCGAGGTGAAGAGCGCCGACAGCCTGGCGGAGGCTCTCGAACGCATGCTGACGCTGCCCGCCGCCGAACGCGAAGCGATGGCCGAGCGCGGCCGCGAAAAGGTCGCGCGCGAATTCGACGAAAAAAATGTCGTCGAACGCTACAAGGGCACAATACATGCCATCACCGGCATATCACTCTGATCTCAGCAATCTGGAGAACACATGATGAATGGCAACCAGTCGATGAAAGGCACGATTCTCGTCACGGGCGGGGCGGGCTTCATCGGATCGCATACATGCGTCGAACTGCTCGATGCGGGCTACGAGGTCGTCGTCGTCGACAATCTCGTCAACAGCCGCGCGGAATCGGTCAGGCGCGTCGAGCGCATCACGGGCAAACGCGTTGCGATGTACGAGGCCGACGCCCGCGACGAAGCCGCGCTCAACCGCATCTTCGACGCGCACGCGATCACCGGCGCGATTCACTTCGCCGCGCTCAAGGCCGTGGGCGAATCGGTCGCGAAGCCGATCGACTACTACAGCAACAACATCGGCAGCCTGCTCGCCGTGCTCAAGGTCATGAAAGAGCGCAATGTGCGCAACTTCGTGTTCAGTTCGTCCGCGACCGTGTACGGCGTGCCGCAGAGCGTGCCGATCGACGAATCGTTCCCGCTCTCCGCGACCAACCCGTACGGACAGAGCAAGCTGATCGCCGAGCAGATCCTGCGCGATCTCGAAGTCTCCGATCCGTCATGGCGCATCGCGACGCTGCGCTATTTCAATCCCGTCGGCGCGCATGAAAGCGGCCTGATCGGCGAAGATCCGGCGGGCATTCCGAACAACCTGATGCCGTATGTCGCGCAGGTGGCCGTCGGCAAGCTGGAGCGCCTGCGCGTGTTCGGCAGCGATTACGAAACGCACGACGGCACCGGCGTGCGGGATTACATTCACGTCGTGGATCTGGCGCGCGGGCATATCGCCGCCATCGATGCGCTGAAGTCGCTCGATCGCAGTTTCGTCGTGAATCTGGGCACGGGGCAAGGCTACAGCGTGCTGGATGTCGTGAAGGCGTTCGAGGGCGCATCGGGCAAGCGCGTGCCGTATGAGCTCGTGCCGCGCCGCCCGGGCGATGTCGCCGCCTGCTACGCCGACCCGGCCGCCGCCGCGGAACTTATCGGCTGGCGCGCGGAGCACGGCATCGAACGCATGTGCGCGGATCACTGGCGCTGGCAGTCGCAGAATCCGCAAGGCTTCGCGTAAAGGCATCACGGCGCCGCGGTTCGATGCGGCGCCGCTTTCTTCCATCGGTTCAATTTCATGCTTAGTTTCGCGCTTGCTTTTCTGGTCTCGCTCTTCGTGACCTTGTTGATCGTGCGCTTCGCACACCTGCAGGAAGGCGTGCTCGGCGACACCGATCTCGCCGGCGTGCAGAAGTTTCACGCGCGCCCGGTGCCGCGCATCGGCGGCGTGGGCATCATTTGCGGGCTCACCGCATCGGCCGTGCAGTTGCGATGGGGCTATCCGTCCGTGTCGGGCGGCATTCTCGGCATCGTGGCGTGCGGCTTGCCGGCGTTTCTCTCAGGGCTCGTCGAAGATCTGACCAAGCGCGTCTCGCCGCTCGCGCGCCTCGTTTGCACGATGGCGGCCGCGGGCCTCGCCTATGCATTCCTGAACATCGCGGTCACGCGCATCAGCGTGCCGCCGCTCGATTTCCTGCTGTCCTACGCGGTCGTTTCGTGCGCGGTGACGGTGCTTGCCGTTGCGGCGCTCGCGAACGCGGTCAATATCATCGACGGCTTCAACGGCCTCGCGTCGATGGTCACGTTCATGATGTTCGCCTCGCTCGCCTACGTGGCGTTCCAGGTTCACGATCCGGTCGTGCTGTCCGGCTCGCTCATCATGATGGGCGCGGTCATGGGCTTTTTCATCTGGAACTTCCCCGCCGGACTGATCTTTCTCGGCGATGGCGGCGCGTACTTCGCCGGCTTCATGCTGGCCGAACTCGCGATCATGCTCGTGATGCGCAACCGCGATGTGTCCGCGTGGTATCCGGTGCTGCTCTTCATGTATCCGATCTTCGAGACGTGCTTTTCGATCTATCGGAAGAAGTTCATTCGCGGGATCTCGCCGGGCATTCCGGACGGCGTGCATCTGCACATGCTCGTCTACAAGCGGCTGATGCGCTGGGCCGTGGGCGCGAAGAACGCGCACGAACTCACGCGGCGTAACTCGCTCACGTCACCGTATCTCTGGCTGCTGTGTCTCATCGCGGTGATTCCCGCGACGCTCTTCTGGCGGCACACGCTGCATCTGTTCTGCTTCGTCGTGGTGTTCGCGGCGACGTACGTGTGGCTCTACATGAGCATCGTGCGCTTCAAGTCGCCGCGCTGGCTGGTGTTTCGCCGGCCGCATACGGTGAAGAAGTGATCGGTCTTTGCGTCATCGATCGCTCTCGGGCCGGTCATCAACCCACGGTCGACTCAGAATCAACGTAATCAGGTATCGCTCATCGTCGGGTCGAGTGTCGGCCTTGAAACATCGAATGTCGATTGCGATCTGGAGCTCAGGGCCACTGTTCCAGCGGGAAGTCGGATCGTCGCAGTTTCTGATCGCATCACGCGTCGCAACGTCGTCCCGGATCGGTTGCGATTGCCTGGACCTGAACGGCGTCCAACCGCGCCGCAACTGGTCCTGCAAGTTGCGGACGATTTTCAATGTTTCGTCCAACGGCAGCGGTTCCACCTGGGGTGAAAGGCGCACTCCATCCACCCTCCCGCGGCTGTCGTACGTCACCGCCAGAAACATTGAAGGCGGCGTGACAAGGACTTTTTCGTACGCCACGAGGCGCAACCTTGTGGGACGGGACACCACCCCCGCCCAATTCGTATTCTTTTCCGCGGGCGGCAGCGTAGACCGCGACCGTTCGCGCACCTGTTCATAGGGTTCCCCAAGCGTCAACACCACCTCATCGGGTGGCGTCAGCCATGCGTACAAACCCCATCCCGTCGCGCTCAGCAACACGATAGTGCCCAGCGCCTTGATCATTGGTCGTCGCATGGTCACCTCGGATGAGCGATGAGGTAAAGAGAATTCTCCACGTCGTATTTCTCCAACGGCTTGTGAAGCAATTCATTGAACCGATCCGCCGCATTTCTGACGAATTTCATGCGTTGGACCGGATCAGCGAGATTAGCCCTCGGGTCTTTGCTGAAGAGCACCTGAGCGGCATTGCCTCCCGTCACGGTGCATTGGTTCGCGAGCGTCAACTGAATCTCTTTGGCCGATCCGGTAGGAATGTTCAATGCCCATGCAAATTGATTGCCGCGCATCAGCGTGACGAACATCGGGTCTTGGTAGATGGCAGGTTGCAATATGTTGAGTTGCTCGTGACGCGCGAGAAACTCCATGCCGCTCTTGATATCGCCACGGTCGATTGCCGAAAAGGCGTCACGCACTTCAGGCCAAACATTTCCGAACGGAATCGATTTCAGCGGCCACTTCACCTCGGCACTGATCGTTTTTCGCAGGTGATAACAGCGCAGCAGCCGCTCCAGGCCGAAGGCTTCGTAGAATTTGTGCAGCGGCCAGACTTCGAGAAACAGTGCCGTGTTGCCCATCGCCAGCATCTGATACACCCTGGTCGCGCCTTCGCCCATCGCCTGATCCTGCATCGGCATTCGGGGGCTGCCATAGGGCGATATTTTTTCGATCGCTGAAGCATTTCGATCCCAGCGCTGGTACGCGTCGCGCTGCCGATTCGACTTCTGAATCATCTCGGCGGCGTTCAGCAGGCCGCATCCAACCTGCTTCGAGGCGAACGCGGCCAGTCCCGCCCACTGGAACCGGCGGTCATCCCACCACAGTCGAGCGTAGGCCGCATTGATGCGCTTGTTTCGCGCAATGGGGTCGGGGTCCGAGGCGATTTCTTCAGCGGACTTCTGCAAGTTGCGCCAGCAACGAATGCAATCCTGCACGTCCTCTTCGGCCTTGCGTCTTGCTGTTTCTTCTTCCGCTTTCCAGTTGGGATAACACACGGGGCAGTGCGGGTTATCGCACTTGGGACTGTAACCAGACACGATGATTGCTTACTCTCACACGGCAGTTGTTTATTTGGCATCCCTACGGATGCCGGACAACATAACGTGTCGAGAGGCGCAACTCGTGGATATTTGTCAAACTCGAACGGCGGCGGGCGCCCGATCGAGCGCCCGCACGTCCGCGAAGAAGGCCGAGCTTGCAGATGTGATTATTTCAAATGCGTCCTGAAAAACTCCGCAGTGCGCCCGTTAGCGAGCTGCGCGGCCGCCGCATCGTAATGCACACCCTGATTGCGCGCGAACGCGTGATGGCAGCCGGGATACGTGAACGCCTCGACATTCGCGTGTCCCTGCACCGCGGCGAGCACGCGGTTGCGCGCCTCCTCGTTGATGAACTCGTCCGCTTCCGCGAGATGCAGCATGAGCGGCACACGGATCTTCGGCAATTCGCCGAGAAATTGGTCCGTGCCGCCGCCGTAGTAGGAAACCGATGCATCGACATCGGTGCGCGCGGCGGTCAGAAACGACAGCAAGCCGCCAAGACAAAAACCGACGGACCCGATCTTTCCCTGCACCTGCGATAGCCCGCGCGCAAAGCCGATGGTCGCCGCAATGTCCTCGACGCCTGTGTTCATGTCGAACCCGGTGTAGTACTTCATCGCCTGCTGCCACTCGGCTTCGGTCTTGTCGGTCAGGACGACGTTCGGCTCCTGACGCCAGAAGAGATCGGGGCACAGCGCGACATAGCCCTGGCGCGCATACTCCTCGCAGGTTTCGCGCATGTCGGCATTGATGCCGAAGATTTCCTGAAGCACGACCACGGCGGGCGCGGGCGTTTGCGCGGGATAGGCGACGTACGCATCGAAATTGCCGTCGGGCGTGGAGATGCTGAGCATGTCGGACATGGAAGTCTCCTTGTGGCGGGGGCCGGCGCATCGTGCGCCGGCGCTTCTTCATGCACCCTGCTTCACGACTCGATGAACGCCAGCAAATCCGCATTCACCTTGTCCGCCTCCACGGTGCACATCCCGTGCGCGCCGCCCGGATACACCTTCAACGTCGCGTTCTTCACGATCTTCACCGCCTTCTGCGCCGCCGCGCCGATCGGCACGATCTGGTCGTCGTCGCCATGCAGGAAGAGCGTCGGCACGTCGAATTTCTCGAGATCGGCCGTGTAGTCCACTTCGGAAAACTGCTTGATGCACTCGTATTGCCCCTTCATGCCGCCGCGCATGCCCTGCAGCCAGAACAGGTCGATCACGCCCTGCGAAATCTTCGCGCCGTCGCGGTTGTAGCCGTAGAACGGCATCGTCAGATCCTTGTAGAACTGCGAGCGGTCGGCGGCGACGCCCTTCCTGATGCCGTCGAACACGTCGATTGGCAAGCCTTCCGGATTCGCCTCGGTCTTCAGCATGAGCGGGGGCACCGCGCCGATCAGCACCGCCTTCGCGACGCGCTTCGTCCCATGCCGCCCGATGTAATGCGCGACTTCCCCGCCACCCGTCGAATGGCCGACGAGCGTCGCGCCCGTCACGTCGAGCGTGTCGAGCAGCGCGGCCAGATCGTCGGCGTAGGTGTCCATTTCGTTGCCTTCCGACGGCTGATCCGAGCGGCCATGCCCGCGCCGGTCGTGCGCGATCACGCGATAGCCCTTGCCCAAAAGAAACAGCATCTGCGCGTCCCACGCATCGGCGTCGAGCGGCCAGCCGTGCGAGAACACCACCGGCTTGCCGCTGCCCCAGTCCTTGTAATAGATCGAGGTGCCGTCCTTCGTCTTGATCGTGCTCATCGTGAGAATTCCTGGCTATTTCAACAGTTGGGAGATGCGCCCTGTCCGGCGATCGCGCTCGAACGAGCGTGCGCCGGATGGGCAGCCGAAGTGTGAAACGCTTGTGTGAAACGTTCGTGTGACAGCGCGACGCGCACGCCTGGTCCGCGCATCGCGCAGCGGGAACCTATTGGTAAATACGCGAAAAATGGAACGCGCGCCAGCATTGATTCGCCGGGCGGCAGGCAAGGCAGGTGTCGGCACGCCGTGCAGCATGCCCGTTTACTCGTCCTGGCGATGATCGCGAGTCCCCGGATGAATCGATTCGAATCGATCGATCGGGTCCCGGCATGCGTGACGCGCCGAACGAGCCCATGCCGTTCCCTTCTGCGAGGGACGCTCGTTGACGTGTGGCGCGCGCGGCAGCCGCCGCGCATCCTCGTGGGCTCGCCGTCCCGCCATCGCGGGGCGCCTCGTATCGGCGCGCGCACGCACATCGCACCTATGGATTGGTCTGTCGCCGGACGATGCCACATCCGGCCATTCATCTTCTGTCGGCCCATGCGAGGCGATCCGCCAGAATCACGCCCTTTACGGACAGCGCGGCACGCGCGCGTCGCCCGCCGCACACGGAAATCGCCGCGCCTTCGCGCAGCGTTATTTGGCGCACACGTGCACGACGAAACCCGCTGATATATTCGACCCACAAATAAAAGGGGTGCCCGAGGACGTCATGCGCAACAAGTTCGCCGTCGTCTGGATCTGGCTTTTTCTGCTTCCGCTCGCCTTCGACATCAAAGGCGTGGCAAGCGTCGACAGGGCCATTCCGATTCTGCTCACCGTGACATCGATGGGCGCGGCCTGCGCCGTCCTGCTGATCGCGCCACGCTTCGCGCGCCGCTCGCGCCTGCGCACATTCGTCACGTCGCTGCTGCTGATCACGCTCGCCGGCAGCGCCGCCACGCACGCGCTGCAAGGCAACGACGCGGGCAACTACGCGCGCGTGATCCTGCCGTTCCTCCTCATGCTGCTCGGCTACTTCGTCGGCTGCCGTCCATGGGATCTGCAACGCCTCGGACAGATCGAGCGGGCGATGGCCGGCGCGATGGTCGCATCGCTCGTCGTGAGCGTCGGCTTCGGCGTTAGCGTGGGCGCGGGCGACGGCCTCGTCCCCATCACGTTCCTCTGTCTCCAGGCGCTGCTGCTGCATGAGCTCGTCTTTGCGAAGCGCATGGCCAGATTCAACGTGGCGCTGTTTCTCGCGACTATCGTGATCGAGCTGCTGTTCGTCACGCGCAGTCTGCTCGTCGGCACCTTGCTGCTCTTCGTCTATGCGACGTGGCTCGCCGCGCCGTCGCTCCGGCATTTCTTCGGCGCGACCCTGCGCGCGATCGCGATCCTGGCGCTGCTCGGCGCGATGGCGGCTGCGTCTGCGTCGTTTTTCCCGACGGTTGCCGGGCATTGGCTGCCGGACGTCTCGCTCGTCCGTGACGACGCCGCGCTCGCGCGCCTCGCCGAAATGAGGGAACAGGTCGAACAGACGACATCGTCGGCGCTATCGACGATAGTCGGCATGGGCTACGGCCACGATTACGGCTCTTTTGACGGAGCGATCAGAAACTGGACCGCCGGCCACGACTTCTGGGTTTATCAGTTCTTCGCAGGCGGCTTGCTGTTCGGGCTCGCGTTGCCGGTCGCCGTGCTGTGGGCGCTGTGGCGAGGCTCGATGGCCTATCGCGCGTGGCGGCTTCGCGCGCCCGATGCACGCCATCTGCCCGAACTCGGGCGCGCGCTGCTGATGCTCGCGGCGCTGCCCGCGACGTCGCTCGGCGGCAATCCGCTTGGCAACGGTTTTGCGGCGGCCGTGTTCGGCGTCGCGCTGGGCGTGAGTGTGGCGTCGTACGGGCGCATCGCGTACGCGATGCAGACTCGCGCGGCAGTTGAATCGGGCAAACAGCCGCCGCGCGGCTATCCGTACTATGGTGTGCCGCCCGAGGAAACGCTGCCGGAGTTGCTGCCTGCGGGCAGCGCGCGAGGGCAAGGCGGTCAGGAGCCGCCGGAATCCAGCTCGCTCACGCCTTACGCCTGATTCACTGCGCGGGCAAATGCGTCCGCAGATATTGCGCGAACCCGTTCTGCACGGAGATGATTTTGGTGGCGCAGTCGTCGAAGTCGGAGCCGCGCGCGCGTTCGTCTTCGAACATGCCCTTGCATTGCGCGAAGAGCGAGATCGTCGCGCCGTTGCCGTTGGCGATGCGCGTCGCGGAAAACACCGGCTTGCCGGTGCCCGAAGGCACGTCGGTTTCGATCGCGGCGTCGTCGGCGCGGGTCAGGCGCTCTTTCGAGTTCTGCTCGACGTACGTCTTCGTGAGCTTCCACGCCGCATCGCACTGCGCGGCGTCGCGGCACGCGACGGTCGCATTGCGCTGCGCCGTGTCGAGCGACTGCTGCGAAAGCAGGAACGTGCGTTCCTTCTGCTGCTCCTTCTCGACGGACGAGCAGGCCGTAAGGACAATCGAAGCGACTGCGAGAGCGATGAGCTTTTTCACGGGCGTAAAGCGAAAGATCAGGTCGGACGGCGATTATAACGACGCCCGCCCGCACCGCGCGGGAAGCGTCCGCGCCAACGTGCCGTCGCCCGCAGCTTTCCACTATCGGAGGTGTCCATGAAACATGCGCTATGCAAGGCGCTTTTGCCGCTCGCGCTGGTCGCATCGGCGGCTGCGCACGCGAGCGATCTGGCCGACGCGGCGTCCGCCGAGCTGGCTTTGTCCGGCAGCGGATCGAGCGGGCGGCTGCTCGCCCAGGAAAACGGTTACGCGGGAAATCCCGCAGGCAGCGCGCGGCTTCGTCCAAGCGCACGCACGGCCGACAGCCGTTCAATGACGACGCCCAAGAGCGCCGCCGCGATCCTCTATCCGCCGCCGCCGGGCTTCAAGACGCCCAAGACGAACCCGGCCCGCGCGCGCGACATCTACAAGTCGCCGTATTGAACCCTTCGAACGTTTCGAATGCTTTAAACGCCGGAAAAGAAAACGCCGGCATCGCAATGCCGGCGCGCGGTGGGAAGTGCGGCGACTACTCCGCGATGCTTTCGTAGCTGTAGTAGCCCGCGTACGTGCTGCCGTTCAATACCTTCGATTGCGGCACGTCGGTGAGCAGCACGCCCTTCATGTGCACGCCGCCGTTGTGCAGACGCTTCATCGTCTCGCCGATCTCCTGCACCTGATTCTTGCCGTGCCGCACGACGAGCAGGCTCGTGCCCGCGTGCTTGCCGATCACGGTCGCGTCGGTGACGGCGAGGACCGGCGGCGTATCGATGACCACGAGATCGTAATGCCGCTTGAGCTCGGCGAGCACTTCGCCGAATCGATCGCTCGCGAGCAGCTCCGAAGGATGCGACGGCAGCGAGCCCTTGGTGATGAGATCGACGCCCGGCAGCACGTCGTGAAGAATCGTGCTCATCACGTCGGCGCCCATCAGCACGTCCGAGAGACCGGGCGAATGGCGCACGCCGAAATGCGAGTGAATGTCGCCGCGGCGCATGTCGCCGTCGATCAGCAACACGCGCTTTCTGGTCGAGGCGACGAGCGTCGCGAGATTCGCCGACAGAAACGACTTGCCCGCTTCCGGGCGCGATCCCGTCAGCATCACGACGTTGTTGCGCGCATCCGTGAGCTGCAGTTGCAGCGACGTGCGCAGGCTGCGAATGCCTTCGACCGCCGCATCTTCCGGCGCCTGCGCGGCGAGCACGTGCAGGCCTTCGCGGCGCATGCCCACCTGCCGTTGCAGGCGAAGCTGCTGGGTGCTGCGCGGCACGATCGCGAAGACGCGCGTGCCCAGTTGCCGCTCGATATCTTCCGGACGCTCGACGCCGCCATACAGCGCCTTGCGGATAAACGCGACGATGATGCCGATTACGAGCCCGATGCCTGCCGCGATCAGGATCACGAGCATGCGCTTCGGGCGCACGGGATCGTCGGGCACTTGCGCGAAATCGACGACGCGCACGTTGCTGCCCTGCCCGGCCTTCGCAATGCGCATCTGCTGCACACTGGCGAGCAGGTTCGTGTACAGCTCCGTGTTGACGCGAACGTCGCGCATGTAGCGCAGCGCGGTCTGCTCGGTATCGGGCAGCGTCGAAACGTTTTTGCCGAGGCGCGTTTGCGCGTTGGTGAGCGCGGCGATCTGCGCATCGAGCGCCTGCACCGACGGATGATTCGCCGTGAAGCGCAGCGAGAGTTCGGCGCGCTGCTGTTGCAGGTCCGCGAGCTTCGTCTTGTTATCGACGATCTGCTGCAGCAACAGACGGCTTTCCTCGTTGAGATCGACGCTGCCCTGCTTGTTGCGGAATGTGTTGTAGCGCTGCTCGGCTTCGTCGAGCTGCTTCTTCGCGAGCGGCAATTGCTGGTCCAGGAACGACAGCGTATGCTCCGCATCCGACGAGCGCTTCTCCGCGTCCTGCTGCACATAGCGGTGCGCAATGTTATTGACAATTTCCGTGATTTGTTTCGGATTGCTACCTTCCAGAGATACGCCGATGATCCCGGACTGCAATGCGGCCTCCGCAACGGTCAGGCGCTTCTGAAGACGGTCGATCGTCGTAACGGTCGAGAAACGCTGCAGTTCGAACTGCACGCCGGGCTTGCCGTCGAGCTTGTCGACCCTGAGCGTGACCGGGCCTTGCGGCGTCATGCCGGAAGCTTCCTTCCCGACGTGCCCCGTGAGCACCGCGAGACCGTCCGGATCGTTGAGCGCGTAGGTGCCGTTCTGGCCCGCGACGAGCGTGAATTTTTTGTCGTAGAGCGCTTTCGGCGTGTCGAAGAGCGGCACGTCGATCTGCTCGCCGCCCCACGCGAAACGCGACAGATAGCCCTGCGGCACCGGCTTGCCGAGCATCGAGAACGCTGTGCCGATCGCGCCGCCCAGAACGGGCATCGAACGCGGCGCGGCGCTCACGTCGAGATGAAACCGTCGCACGGCGTCCTCGATCACGAGACGCGAGCGCAACAGCTCGATCTGCGCGGCGGTGACGGACTTGGCTTCCGATGTCTGCGGGATGGCCTGCTGCCCCGCGCTGGCAGGGACGTTCGCGGTGTTCTTGTCGTGCTCGTCCACCTGGATCACCGCGTCCGCCTTGTAGGTCGGCGTCGCGAGGAAGGCGTACGCGGTCCCGATCGCGGTCACGGCGAGCATGACGACGGTCACGAGCTTCCAGTTGCGCATGACCGCCGCCAGATAGTCGGACAGCCGCAACTCGTCGCCCGTCGATACGTCCACGTACCGTGAATCGAAGTTTGTCGCCATGATCTCGCTCGCTTGCTGTTTTCTTGTAAGTCGAACAATGATTCCCGGCGCGCCCCCGTGCGCGCCGGTCAGACGCTTGCTATTACTTCGTCAGCACGGCGGCCGTCAGACCCGCGTTGATCGCCGGCAGCAACAGGTTCAGGACGCGCGAGAAGCGCACCAGCCCGTTGTTGTCCACGTAGACGACGTCCTTCGGCTGCAACTCGAATCCGTTCGCGAGCAGCATCGACACCGGCGAACGCGCGTCGAGGTGATACACCTCCGGCTGGTCCGTCTGGCCGTTGCGGATCACGTACACCTGCTTCGGATCGGACGTCTCGGCGTTGAAGCTGCCGCCCTGCGAGATCGCATCCGAGAGCGTCATCTTGCCGTTGCGCATCGGGATCACGGTGGCGGGACGCGTCACTTCGCCCATCACGTAGACGCCGTTTTCGTCGCGCGAATCGACTCGCAGCGCATCGCCCGGCTTGAGCATGATGTCCGACGGGCTCTTGCCCTTCGAGGTCATGCCGGCCATGTTGATGTGATACGTGACGCCGTCGCGGATAAGCGTGACGCGGCTCTGGTCCGCCGTCGGCGCGAAACCGCCCGCGCGGCCCACGGCTTCGGTCAGCGTCATCGGAATGTCGTTGATCTGCTGCGCGCCCGGCGTGCGCACGTCGCCGTCGATATACACCTGCGACGCGCGGAACGATGCGACGCGCACCGTCACCTGCGGCTTCACGAACACTTTCGACAGCTCCGAATAGAGCTCGCGCTGCACCTGCGTCTCGGTCTTGCCGACGACATGCAGCGGCTTGTTCACGTACGGGAACTGGATGTTGCCGTCCGCATCGACGACGAAGCCGGGCGCGGCGTCCGACGTGCGCGCCTGAGCCAGCGGCTGGCCGAGCGCCGCGACGAGTTCGGGGTGATCCCACACCGTGATCTGCAGCACGTCGCCGATGCCGAGCTTGTACGGCGCCGGCTTGCCGTAGAGCGACGCGTTCGGATCGTTGGTGGCCGTGGCCTGCGTGGTGCGCATCTTCTTGATGAGCGTGAGATCGATCGGCGTGATCGGAATGTTCACGGTCGATGCCGGGTCGCCCTGATCGTTCGACGTCTCGACGAGTTGCGGCGGCTGTTCGAAATGCATGCCCGGCGCGAGCCCGCAGCCCGTCATGACGACACAGATGGAAGCTGCCGCGGCCAGGCTCGTGAGGCGGAAGATACGCGACACGTTGGTGTTGGCGGCCAGTGAGGTGGTGCCCGGTTGTTGTTGGTTGTGCATGATGGTCGTCCCCTGCATCAGTAAGCGTTGGTGTGGCGTAGTCCCTTGAAGATCGTTGCGGCGATGATTCTCATATCGAGTCCGAACGACCAGTTACCCAAATAGTACAAATCGTGAGCGACGCGTCCTTCCATCTTTTCGATCCGATCCGTTTCCCCACGAAAACCGTTGACCTGGGCCCAGCCGGTGATGCCTGGCTTGATCCGGTAACGGTGGATGTACCCCGATACGACCTTCTGATACAGGTCGTCATGTTCGAGCGCGTGTGGACGCGGGCCCACGACCGACATGTCGCCTAGCAGAACGTTGAAGAACTGCGGCAGCTCATCGAGGCTGGTGCGGCGCAGGAACGCTCCGACACGGGTCACGCGCGGATCGTTGCGCGTGGCCTGCTGGAGCACTCCGGCCCGTTCCGTGTGCATGCGCATCGAACGGAACTTGTAGATGGTGAAGACGCGGCCGTCCGCGCCCTTGCGGCGTTGCTTGAAGAACACAGGCCCGCGCGAGGTCAGCTTGATGGCGAGCGCGATGCAGATCAGCAATGGCGAAACGGCGATGATCGCGCCGAGCGCAAATGCCCGGTCGAAGAGTTCCTTCTGCAACTGCGCGGACGCCGACAGCGGCGACGCGACGAGATCGATCGCGGGCTGGCCGAGCAGATCCGTCACGCCGCTTTCGAACAGCGCGAGGCTGCGCACGTCGGGAATGAAGCGCACGTTGACGAGATCGTCGCGGAATTCGTTCACGAAGCGCAGGATCGTGCGCTCCTCGGAAAGCGGCAGCGCGAGCCACACTTCGTTCACGTTCTGCGAGCGCACGAAGCTGATGAACGCATCGTAGTTGTCGTAGACCGGCACGCGCGCGGTGAGACGCCCCTTGCCGGGCACCGCGTTGAACGCCGCGCTCATGCGAAAGCCCGTGTCCTGCGAGCGTTCGATCTTGCGGACGATCGAATCGCAATGCCTGCCCCCGCCGACGATCGCGACCTGCTGCAGGTTCATGCCGGCGTTGCGCATATGCGCGAGGATCGCGTGCGTGATGAGGCGGCCGGCGATCATGAGGCCGCCCGACATCGCCGTCCAGTACGCGAACCAGAGGCGCGACACGTAGTCGAGCCGGTGCAGCGAGAACATCAGCGCGAGCGCGCAACCCTGCACGACGAGCCAGCCGAGCGAGACCTGGCAGGCAAGCTGGAGCTTGCTGCGGCCGCGCCACGACTGATAGACGCCGAAGCCAGGAAAGAGCGCGAGCGAGAACGCCGCCGCGAACGCGACGAACGCCACCGAATAGGTGTGAGCCTCGATGTACTCGAACCTGATTTGCGACGCTACCGCCGCGCCGCCAACGATCATCAAGACGTCGAACAGGCGCGCGAGCAACCCTTGTAAATCGCGCATGTCATCTCCCCGAAACGCAATCAGCCCCTTACTGCTCCGCTTTGTCTCCTCCGTCGCCCGTGCCCGTCTTTTTCGAATGAAAGCCGTTGCAACGCCCGCTGCTACACGCTGGATCAACTCCGGCCGTAGGTATCGTCGAAGCGCACGATGTCGTCCTCGCCGAGATAACTGCCGGATTGCACCTCGATGATCTCGAGCGGCACCTTGCCCGGGTTCTCCAGGCGATGCCGCACGCCGAGCGGAATGAACGTCGATTCGTTCTCGCTCAGAAGAAACTGCTCTTCGCCGCGCGTGACGAGCGCCGTGCCGCACACGACGACCCAGTGCTCCGCGCGATGGTGATGCATCTGCAGCGACAGCTTCGAGCCCGGCGACACCACGATGCGTTTCACCTGAAAGCGCTCGCCATGCTCGATCGAATCGTAGAAACCCCACGGACGGCGCACCTTGCGATGCGTGTCCGCTTCCGGCGCATGCTGCTCGCGGATGCGCGCAACGAGGCCCTTGATGTCCTGCACGCGCGAGCGGTCCGCGACCAGCACGGCGTCGTCCGTCTCGACGACGATCACGTTGGTCGTGCCCACGCACGCGACGAGCCGCCCGCCTTCCGAGCGCGCATAGCTCGACGTCGCGCCTTCGAACACCACGCGCCCGCTCGCTACGTTGCCGGATTCGTCCTTGTCCATCGCGTCCCACACGGCGTCCCACGAGCCGAGATCCGACCAGCCCGCGACGAGCGGCACGACCACGCCATCGCACGGCTTGCTCGGCGTGCCGATGTGTTCCATCACCGCGTAGTCGATCGAATCGGACGGCGCGCGGCCGAATTGCGCGGCCTGCGGACGGAAGAACTTGCCGTCGTGCTCGCCGTCTTTCGCGGCGGCCGAACACGCGGCGTGCATGTCGGCATTGAGCTTTTCGAGCGCCGCGAGCCACACGCTCGCGCGCACGATGAAAATGCCGCTGTTCCACCAGTACGTGCCCGCCGCGACGTATTGCGCCGCAAGTTCGGCCGCGGGTTTTTCGACGAAGCGGTCGATGCGATGCGCGCCGTCTTCCAGCGCATCGCCCAGGCGGATGTAGCCGAAGCCCGTATCGGGGCGCGTCGGCGGAATGCCGAGCGTCGCGATCATGCCGTGCTCCGCATGCACCGCCGCGATTGCAATCGCGCGATGCAGCGCCGGAATATCGGCGATGGAATGATCGGCGGGCATCGCGACCATGATCGCGTCTTCGCCGCCCTTGATCGCTTCGAGCGCCGCGAGCGTGAGCGCGGGCGCGGTGTCGCGGCGCGCGGGCTCCACGATGATGCGTGCATCCACGCCGCTTTCGCGCGTCTGCTCTTCGGTGGTGAAGCGATGCTCCTCGCCGCACACGATGATCGGCTCGCCGTCCACCGCGAAATCGCCCGAAAAGCCCTTCAGGCGCGAAACCGTGGCCTGAAGCAACGAGTCACGCCCGACGACGCCGATCAATTGCTTCGGGAACTGTTCACGCGACATCGGCCACAGGCGCGTGCCCGAGCCGCCGGCGAGAATGACGGGAACGAGGCGTCGGCAAGGTCCGGCCGCCCTGGCCGGACCCGCCTCCACACCTGCTGCTCCTTGCGCCACCCCACCTTCCGTGCGTGCTTCATTCGTCATAGAGGACTCCTGCCTGCGTATTCAGCGAACGGCAATGCCGCCCGAGAATGATTCAGTGCCGGACCGATCGGGTCCGGCCAAATGTCCGACGCTTTACGCCATAGTTGGCGCTTGCGCGGCCCGCATCACACTTTGCGCGGGCTCAGCCATTCGCCTCGCGCCTGCTCTGCGTCCGGTATTCCGTCGGCGAGATCAGAAGGCGCTTGCGAAAAATCTTGGCGAGCCTGTCGCCGTTGCCCATGCCGCTTCTGCGCGCGATCTTGTCGACCGGCAGTTCCGAATCCGTCAGAAGCGCACAGGTCACGGCAAGCCGCGCCTGCAACAAATAATCGGATGGCGTGATTCCCATCTCGATCTTGAAGCGGCGCAAAAAGTTGCGCTCGCTCATTGCGGCCACCTGCGCCGCATCGACGACCGAAATCGGCCGTTCGCAGTTGTCCTGCAGCCAGCGCGCCGCCGCGCGGATCTTGTCGCCCGCGGACGCCGCGCCGCTGTCGCCGAGAATCGACACGAGCTTCGCGGCGGAACCCGGCATCAGGCGCTCGGCGACGCTGCGCGACACGTCGATGCCCAGATCGCGCTTCACGATGAGCAGCGCGCCCTTCATCGATTCATAGCGGTCGCCCGCATCGCCCTGTTGCTCCTCGCGCACGAGGTGAATCATTGCGTTGCCGTAGCGCTGCGCGTCCTGCGCGTGGCCGATGCCCGCGGCATCGAGCACCTTGCGCCCTTCGGAGATCGCGCGCACGACCGTGGTCTTCGACTGCACGCGGCGCAGCCATTCGACGATGCGATCGTCCTTGGCTGCGTCGTCCGCGCCGCGGCCGCCCGCGACGAAGAGCGCGTCGAAGCCGCCGTAGTGACGCGCATCGAGGCCGTCCGTCCACACACGCACCGACGAGGAGCACGCAACATTGCCGCCCTCGACGGACAGAAACCGCACGTCGTACACACACTCCGCCCGAGCCTTCGCCGACGACAACTCGTTCGCCATATGGAAGACCTCCGCGACGATTCCCGCGCCGAGCAGGGAAAAGCCGTCGAACAGCAAGATCGCGATGTTGCGCACCTCGGTCTGCGAGGCTCGCGTCGCGGCGGGCGTCCAGCCCACAGCGGCGGGTTCTACATTGGCGTAGGGCATGGTCATCCTCTGCTGCTTGTTTCCTGGAAGGCGCGGAAAGCGTTGCTCGGCCATTGCGGCGCATCAATGGACTATCCCGAACTTCGCCGGGTTGCCGTGACCGATTGGAACGAAGTGTTGGCGGAATCGATCCGCTGGCTTGAATAATAAGCAGACAATCTTTTTTGCGCTCTATGTTTTCGCTCTTAAACCACAATTTCTGTTCCGCTGTGAGGGTGAGCGCACATTTGGATATGCATCGCGCAATTCGGTTCACTCCATTTTTCAGTGGATGAAAAACAAATGCGGTTTTGTCATACAAACTTCTGGGTCCCGTGCTAGCGGATTCTGCTTCGAAAGCCGCCGAATCGGCCAAACACACCAACGCAGAGCCCCGACCCACGGCCCTCGGCGGTTTCCGGCGCGTAATCCTCGTTTGTCTGACAAAGCAAATTGATACATTTATGAAACATGCGCCGCGCCTGAATCGATCGTTCGGACCGGATGAATCGGCAAATTTTGGCGGCGTCGTTACATTTTAAAACCTTATGTAATCATCCCCGCAGACGCCGATGTAAAACCGGAATTAGATTGCCCGTTAATTAATCCGGATTTTCCGATTAATCCGCGCAGCCCGACAAGATTAACTCGGATTATCTCGCGCGGGTTTTATTCAACGGCATAATGCGGTCGTTTCATATGATGTTCCATGCTGCGCTGCGGCATCGGTGAGTCGGCGCTAAAGCCGCATGTACGCGGGACTCGGGCGACCTTCACCGCCAAGTTCGTTCGGGCGTTTTGCGGCGGCGCACGCGCGTTGCCAATTCCGGCACGAACGAATGCGCATTTCGCATTCTTCGGTGGAATACGGTTTTTAGCGGCGACGAGAAATTGCTTCCATCGCCTGGGGGTTGTGCGCAATGTCGGCCGTTCACAAATCGGTCAGCTTTGCCGCCTTTGCAACACGGTGAGCGGTACAACGGGACGCAGCGCGCGATGTTTCAATCGTGAGAAGCACGCCGGGGCGTGCGGGTGCGCACGGTCGGTCGGGCGGCGGCGCAGGCATCATCGTGTGCGCTTGGCGCGCAGGCGGACCGATGAGGCGGGCAGAAACCAAACACGGAGAGACGATGCTCAGCCAGGCCGATTTTCTGACAGTGGTGCGGCTCACGCCGCTCGTGGCGATCGACCTGATCGTCACCGACGGCAACCGGCGCATTCTGCTGGGCCATCGACGCAACCGGCCGGCGCAGGGCACGTGGTTCGTGCCGGGCGGGCGCATCAAGAAAAACGAGACGCTCGATGTCGCGTTCAAGCGCATTGTCAGCGACGAGCTCGGCGTGGCGAGCGCGGCGCGTTCGGCATCGCGCTTTTTCGGCGTCTACGAACATCACTACGACGACAACTTCGCGGGCGCGGACGGCATCGGCACGCATTACATCGTGCTCGCCTACGCGATGACGCTCTCCGGCACCGTGCCGATCGGCCGCTTCGATCAGCACAGCGGTTATCTCTGGCTGCCGCCCGACGAACTGCTCGCGCGCGGCGACGTCCACGAGAACACCAAGGCCTACTTCCGCTGACCGGACCAAAGACAAACGGCGCGCATCGCTGCGCGCCGCCCGCCCTTCCGCCAAGAAACCCGCTCACCCGATCCCGGAAAATCCCCCGTTTTCATCGGATGACATCAATGATGTGAGCGTATCCCGCGAGTATCGAGATCATCTGCCAACAGTTCGTCAATTTCGGACTCGGCGCGCGGCGACTGTTGGCCGCCGCGTATAGTGCGACCCATGTAACTCACTTTCCCGCTACTTGCGTTCCTTCATGGATGGGACCGGAACGAGCGCCGCACGCGGGCTCCCGGTCCGCACAGGGGAGAAGTCGATGGTGTACGCCAATGGTACGGGCAGGCTCCAGGTCGTGCGGGCAGCCGACCCGCCGCCCGCCGAGATGGCCAGCGCGGCGAAGCGGATCGGCATTCTGATCTTCGAGGACTTCTCGCTCGTCGAGGTCAGCTCCATCTCCGAGGTCTTCTCGCTCGCGAATCAGGTTCGCCTGCCTGCGGAGGCCGGGCAGCCCGCTCGTGCGCCCAACTATTCGCTGATGTTTCTGTCGAGCGAGGGCGGCAGCGTCGCGAGCAGTTGCTCGATGCGCATCTGGACCGAAAGCCTCGAAACGCGCTGGATGAACGAGTGCGACGCGCTCTTCATCGCGGGCGGCGCGGGCGCGCGGCAGGCACGGCACGACGCGGCGCTGAAGAAGCGCCTCGGCCGCGTCGCGCCGAAAATTCCGTTCATCAAGGCGATCGGCGAAGGCGCGCTGATGCTCGCCGCGGCCAATCTGAGCGTGCAGAACCGCTCGCTCGATTTCATCGGCGACGCCGACGATCACGCGCCGTCGCCCGCGCTGATGTCCACGTTGTCGAATCCGCTTTTCATCGCCGAGCAGACGCTCACGCTCGACGACCCGAAAGGGCCGATCGCGGCGGCGCTGTCGATCGTCAAGCGCGATCATGGCGCGGCGGTCGCGCGCGAAGTGTCGGAGCGCTCGATCCCCGGCGCGTGGCAAAAGCTCGCCACCGTGCTCGACGATACCGAAGGGGGCGGCGTGCGCCAGAAGATCGAGGCCGCCGCGCGCTGGATTCGCGAGAACTACGTGCGGCCGATCTCGATCACCGATGCCGCACGCGTCGCCGCGATGAGCGAGCGCAATTTCCTGCGCCGCTTCAAGGCGCAGATCGGGCTCACGCCATCGGAATATTTACTTCGTGCGCGGCTCGATGCGAGCTGCATGCTGCTCGCCGCGACCGACTTGCCCGTCGACAAGATCGCGCGGCGCTGCGGCGCCGGCAGCGGCGACGGCCTCGCGAAAATCTTCCGCAAGCGGCTTTCCATTTCTCCGACCGAATACCGGATGGCGGGCCGCCGGAAACAGGGCGACACGTCTTAAGCGGGTTCGGGGCCGATGACGCTCGCGCCCGCGAGACCTTCAAAAATTGCATGGAATCAAAGGTACTCTGGACGCTTTCGAATCTCGGCGACGCGGCGCTTCTGCTGCCGCTCGCGCTCGTCTGCGCGCTCTGGCTGCGCTCGGTCGATACGCGCCTCGCGCTGCGCTGGGCGCTCCTGCTCGCGGCCGGCATGGGGCTCGTGGGCCTCTCGAAGATTCTCTACGCCGGCTGCGGGCTCGAATTCTCCGCCATCGACATGCGCATGATCAGCGGGCATACGATGCTCGCCGCGTCCATCTATACGGTCGCGGGCGGCCTGCTCTTCGGCGCGCTGGGCGGCGGCTGGTATCGCCTCGGCGCGGCGGGCGGACTCGCGCTCGCGGCGGCCATCGGGGCGAGCCGCATCATGCAGGACGCGCACACGCCCGCCGAAGTCGTCGCGGGATGGATGCTCGGCGCGGCCATCGCGGCGATGTTCCTCGCGCGCGTCTTCGACCGTCCGCGCAAGATGCCGAGCGCGCTCGTCGCGGGTCTCGGGTTTCTCGCCGTCTCATCGATCGCCTACGGCCATCACGCGCCGTTTCAGCGGATGATCGAACACTACTCGTGGTGGTTCTGCCAGGGCATCGGGCTCTGAAACGACCGTTGTGCGGGGATTGGGCGCGAGCCGGCTGATCGCTTGTATCATCGTCGGCTAAAAACAATCTTTGTTTCCGGACCCCGAGCATGGATCGCTTCCTTGCAATGAAAGTGTTTGCGCGCGTCGTCGAGGCGGGCAGTTTTTCCAAAGCCGCCGACGCCCTGCGCCTGCCGCCCGCGAGCGTCTCGCGCACGCTCCAGGCGCTGGAGGCGCATCTCGGCGCGCGCCTCATCAACCGCACGACGCGCAGCATCAGCATTACCGAAGACGGCGAAGCGTATTACGACCGCTGCGTGCGCGTGCTCGGCGAAGTGGACGACATGGAGGCGTCGCTGTCGCACTCGAAGCTGAGTCCGAAGGGCAACGTGAAAGTCAGCCTGCCGCAGGTGATGGCGAAAAACACCATCATTCCCGCGCTGCCGGAGTTCTTCGCGGCGTATCCGGATATCGGCGTCGAGTTGCTGCTGACCGACCGGCAAGTGGATCTCGTCGAGGAAGCCGTCGATTGCGTCGTGCGCGTGGGCGCGGTCGGCGACGTCGGCCTGGTCGCGAAACGCATCGGCGCTTACACGCAGATCACCTGCGCGGCGCCGAAGTACATCGAGACGCATGGCGAGCCGGTATCGCTCGACGATCTCGATCATCATCTCGCCGTCGGCTACGTGCTGAACAACTCGGGGCGCGTGCGCAACTGGGAATTCGTCGCCGATGGCGAAACGCGCACCATCGCGATGAAGCACAAGATCGCCGTGAACGACGGCGATTCGTATATCGCGGCAGGCGTGTCGGGGCTGGGGCTGATCCAGAGTTCGAGCTATACGCTCGATCCGCTCATCAGGAGCGGCGCGCTCACGGAAGTGCTCAGGGAATACCCGTCGCATCCGCGCGTGGTGTCGGTGCTGTATGCGGCCAACCGGCATCAGCCGCGCCGCGTGCGCGTGTTCATCGACTGGGTCGCGGAGCTGTACAGCCGGTTGCCGGTGTTTCAGGTCAGGCCGAACTGAACGTCGCGCGCAAAAGGCATCGCGCGCCAGTCGTAATCGCGATAGGCGCGCTCCAGCGCGTCGAGATCCGCCGGCCGCGCGCTGGCGTGCATGCCTTGCAGATGCGGCACATCCATTTCCACCGCGACGCAGTTCGCGTAGTCGCGCGCGCGCATCGATGCGGCAATCGTCGAGAAAAAGGCGGTTGTCGGCACGTCGAAGCCCGCCGCGACGTGCAGCGCCGCCGTGTCGGCCGTCACGACATAGCGCGCGTGCCTGATCCACGCGAGGAAGTGGTCGGTATCGGCGCAAAGCGGTGCGATGTCGCGATAACGCGGATGATCGACCGCGCCGAAACCCGCCACCGGCAGACCGGTTTCATCCGCGAGCCGCGCGACGATACGCGCACGCGCCGACGCGGGAATGCTGCGCACCGGCGTGCTCGCGTCGGGACAGAAAAGCGCGCAGGGTTCGCTGGACATCGATGGCAGCGGCACATCGGCGAGCCAGCGATTGCGCTTGTCTTCGGCGGCGATGCTGCCGGGCGCGACGCCCATCGCCCAGAGGAAGAAATCGATCATCGGCATCGAGGCGAAGCGCGGCCAGAACAGTTGATTGCCGATATCGATGCGCAGTTCATCGGCCGGAAGACTGGCTAGCGGCACGGGCAGATCGACGAGATCGCACAGACCGCGCGCGAGTTCGTAGAGCCGCTGCACGTAACGCGGCGCGCGCGCCGGACGATACACCGTGAAGGCGAGATGCGGATGCCGCCGCCGGATCGCCGCGAGCGCCGACAGCCCGATGATCGAATCGCCAAGCGTGACGCCGAACGCATTGACGAGATGGACGCGGCTCGCGTGCGCGTAGTCGGCTTCGAAGGCTTCGCGGCCCGCGTTGCGGATGCCTTCGGGCAACGCCGAGAACCCCGATGCATCGGCATGCGAAACTTCGAGATCGTACGGCGCGACGATTTCCCCGCTCGACGACAGCAGCGAGCCCGCATGGGTCAGCGCATGAACTTCGTCGAGCGTCGCCATGCGTGACCCCTTTGGCGTCAGCCCGCCGCGCCGTGCTGGCGCGCCGTCTGCGCCGCTTGCGCGCTCGCCACGCTCTGCAGCACGGGCAATGCCGCCGTCTGATACTCCGGCACCCAGCGGCGCAGGTCGCGACGCACTTCGTCGTCGGACAGCACGCGATGCTGCATGAGCCACGGCAGCAGTTCGTCGATGAAATGATCCGGCACGCCGCGCGCCTGCGCGATGCGCAGCTTCGGATGCGGCGTGCGCGTGGTGGTTTCGTCGTCCGCCAGTAGTTCTTCGTACAGCTTTTCGCCCGGCCGCAAACCCGTGAACACGATGCGAATCTGCTCTTCCGAGAAGCCGTAGAGACGAATCAGGTCGCGCGCGAGATCGACGATCTTCACGGGCTGACCCATGTCGAGAATGAAGATTTCGCCGCCGCGCCCCATGCTCGACGCCTGCAGCACCAGTTGCGCGGCCTCGGGAATCGTCATGAAGAAGCGTGTGATTTCCGGATGCGTGACTGTCACCGGACCGCCCTTCGCGATCTGCTGCTGGAACTTCGGAATCACGCTGCCCGCGCTGCCGAGCACGTTGCCAAAGCGCACGGTTTCGAACTGCGTGCGCGGCGCGGACTGTTGCAGCGCCTGACAGGCCATCTCGGCGAGACGCTTGGAAGCGCCCATCACGTTGGTCGGGTTGACGGCCTTGTCGGTGGAGATCAGCACGAAATGGCGCACGTCGTGGCGGATCGCCGCGCGCGCGACGCGCAGCGTGCCGAGCACGTTGTTGCGCACCGCCTGCCACGCGTTCTGCTCTTCCATCAGCGGCACGTGCTTGTAGGCTGCCGCATGGAAAACGATGTGCGGCGTAAAGCGCGCCATGGTCTGATCGAGCAGCAGCGAATCCTTGGCATCGCCGACGACCGGAATCACCGAGCACTCCGGAAACTTCTCGTGCAGCTCTTCGATGAGCCGGTACATCGCGTATTCGGAGAGATCGTAGGCGATCAGTTGCGCCGGCGAGAAGCGCAGAATCTGGCGGCAGAGTTCCGAGCCGATCGAGCCGCCGCCGCCCGTCACCATCACCACGCGCCCGTGCAGCAGTTGCTCGACGTGCGGCATGTCGATCTTCACCGGCTCGCGGCCAAGCAAATCTTCGAGGTCGATCTGGCGCACGCGCGACAGAAAGTTCGTGCCTTCGGTGAGCGGCGAGAGCGCGGGCAGCACCATCACCTTGACGCCGGCGCGCACGCACAGCGTGGCCACGCGCCGCTGCTCGGCCACCGAGGCCGACGGAATCGCGATGATCACGTAATCCGTCTTCAGCTGCTCGGCAAAGCGCGGCAGATCGCCGAACGAGCCGAGCACCTTGTGCCCGAGCACTTCGCGGCCTTGCTTCGCGGGATCGTCGTCGAGCAGGCCGACGAGACGCCATTCGCTCGAACGCGCCAGCTCGCGCGCGAGCATCGCGCCCGCCGTGCCCGCGCCGAGCACGATCACGGGTTTGCCCTGGCCGACGAGTCCGCCGTACAGATAGAACTCCTTGCCCGCCCGATAGAGCGCGCGCGCGCCGCCCATCGCGAGAAAGAGCAAAAGCGGCGAGACGATCAGCACCGAGCGCGGGATGATCGGCATGGGCTGCGACATCACCGCGCCCACCATGACCACGAGCGCGCCCACCACGATGGACTTGGAGATGCGCATCAGGTCCGGCAGGCTCGCGAACACCCACATGCCGCGATAGAGGCCGAAGACGCGGAACACGATGCCGTAGACCGGCAGCACCCAGAAGAGCGCCATGAGCGCGCCGTGGCGGAAATCCTGCGGCACGGCCCCGTTGAAGCGGATCACATAGGCGGCGAGCCATGACCCGGCGACCGCCACCAGATCGAAGAAGAATGCCCCCGCCGACAGCCACGATGCTTTTATTCGATTCATCAGCTTGGACCCTCAAGATTGTCCGGAATGGCGCGTCTCATGACGCCGCCAACGCGAGTCGACCCACGCGCCCGCTGCCACAACCACGACTGCCCAGCCCGCCACTGCCGCCCACTGCCCCGCGAAGGGAAACCGCAGTGCCCAGTTTGCCAGCACGATGCCCGCCAGCATGAGCAGATACCACGTGAGCGCGGTGCGCGCATGCCCCATTCCGAGGCGCACCATGCGCTGATAGTAATGCTCCCGGTGCGCTTGCCAAAATTTTTCGCCGCGCGCGAGACGCCGCAGCAACGTCACCGAAGCATCCGCGATGAACGGCGAGAACACCAGCGCCGGAAACCAGACCGGCCACGCGCCCCGCTGCCAGCCCCAATAGCCGAACGCGCCGGCGAGAAAGCCGAGCGGGATCGAACCGGCGTCGCCGAGGAAAATGCGCGCCGGATGGAAGTTGAGCGTCAGAAACCCGAGCGCCGCGCCCGCGACGGCCGTGCTCGCAAGACCGAGACCGGCATCGGGCGCGGGTCCGGCCAGCGCCGCGAGCGCGTAGCCGCCGAAGCCGAAGAGCGCCATGCCGCCGGCGAGCCCGTCCGAGCCGTCCATGAAGTTGTAGAGATTGACGAGCCACAGCATCAGGAAGCCGACAAGCGCGAGCGCCCACCACGGCACGTTTGCCGGATGCGCGGCGATGACGAGCACGACCGCGACGATATGTGCCGCGAAGCGCACCCGCGCGGGCAAGCCGCGCCGGTCGTCGAGCTGCGAGACGGCGGCGAGGAAGACGGCGCAGGCGGCGACGAGCCACATCGACGGCGCGGTGACGATGAGCGCGATGACCGCGACCGGCACCACGCCCCAGCCGCCGACGCGCGGCGTCGGACGTTCGTGCAGCGAGCGCTCGTTGGGGATGTCCGTGGCGAGGCGCCACGCGAGGCCGGTGCGGATGAGCGTCTGAAGAATCAGCGCGCACGCGGCGAACGCCAATACCGCAACCGCCGACGCGGCCAGCAGCGGCGAAGCTTCAAAATACGAAAGCAGCATGCAGTGTTATCGAGTTGTCGAAACGAGGCCCTGTTCGTTCTGGCTACTCGTTTTCCGAAGAGAGCCAAAGGATACGCGAACGTTTGTCGAGTTTTGCTTTAACTGTCTGACGAACAAAGAAATTCACGTTGACGCGTATTTTAGCTTTCATGGCTTACGGTTACGAAACCACGCGGCCGTTGCGGCGAGTCCTTCGTCGAGCGATTGCGGCGCCTGCCAGCCGAGCGCCTCGCGGATGCGGTGCGAATCGACGCGCAGGCTGCCCGTCAGACGATCGATCTGCGCCGTCTTGCCCGCGACGCGCGCGAGGCCGCGCAATACGCTCGCCGGCACCGGCACGAGGCGCGCCGGCTTGCCGAGATGCTCGCCGAGCTTGCGGGCGAGCTCCGCCACGCTCGGATCGTAGCCGTCGGTCACATGGAACACGCGGCCCGCGGCGGCCGGATCGAGCGCGCATTCGATGGTCGCGCTCGCGAGATTGTCGACGGACACGAGACTGCGCCGCGCGTCGATCGCGCCGAGCGGCAGCGGCATGCCGCGCGCGATCGCGTTCATCATCGCGAGGAAATTGGCGCGCACGCCGGGGCCGTAGACGAGCGGCGGCCTGACAATGACGATTTCCAGCCCCGTGCGGCTGCCGAATTCGAGCAGTTTCACCTCGGCTTCGGCCTTCGAGACGCCGTAGGCATCGGGCGGATCGCGCGCGTCGTCTTCGGTGAAGGGACGGCCCGGATCGCGTTCGCCGAGCACCTTGATGCTGCTCATCAGAACGAAGCGCGTGACGCCTGCGCGGCGGGCGGCGTCGGCGGCGGCGAGCGTGCCATCGACGTTGATTGCCCGATACGCTTGCAGCAGCGCCTGCGCCTGCGATGTCGAGGTCTTCTGCGCGGCGGCGTCGCCCATCATGTGGACACGCGCGGCGAGGTGGATGACCGCGCCGCAGCCTTCGAACGCGTCCGGCGTGAGCGCGCCGAGATCGCCGATGCGGCGGGCGTCGACGCCGGGCTCGCACTGCGCGCCGCCCCGCACGAGGCCCGTCGCCGCGATGCCGCGCCCGAGCAAGGCACGGCTCACCGCCCGGCCGACGAAACCGTTCGCGCCGGTGATGGCGATGCGCCCGCTGGCTTCACTCATAGCCACTTCCAGCCGAAGCGGTTAAAAAAGCGGCACGCCGAGGTCACGAAGAGCTTGATGTGCGTCGAGCCTTTTTTCGACGCGCCGCCGCCGTGATGCAGGATGCGCACCGACGGCACGTACGCGATGCGCGCCACGCGGCGCGTGCGCAGGCTCAGGTCGTAGTCCTCGAAATAGAGAAAATAGCGCGGATCGAAGCCGCCGAGCGACTTCAGCACGTCGGTGCGAAAGAGCATGAAGCAGCCGCTCACGATCGGCGGATCCCACACGACATTCGTCTCGCCGATCACATCGCGCATCTCGTAGCGCGCGAGTCGGCGCGCGAACGGCCTGCGCAGCGCGGACGGCAGAAAACCGCGCACGAAGAGATCGAGGACGGCGGGATAACGGCGGCAGAGGAACTGCTGACGGCCGTCGTCGCCGCCGATCCACGGCGCGAGCAGGCCCGTTTCCGGCGAATCGCGCAGAAAGGCGAGCGCGCGGCGCAGGCCGTCGGCATTGAGTTCGACGTCCGGATTCAGGATCAGATGAAAGCGGCTTTGCGCGCGCTCGATCGCGAGATTGTGGCCGCGCCCGTAGCCCACATTGCCGTGCCCTTTGAGCACAACGGTGTCGAATTCGGCATCGGACGGGGTCGGCAGATCGGCCAGTTCGCCCGCATTGCCGTTGTCGATCAGATACAGGCACGGGCGGCCCGCGACGTCGTGCAACTGCGCGAGCGCGGCTTCGAGCGTCTCGACCGTGCGCGCGAGCAGCGCCGTGTCCGGGCGGTAGACGACGATGGAAATGCTGAGGGTGATCGACGGAGCGGTCGTGTTCATCGGACTGGCAGGTTGTCCGCGCCACGAAAAGACAAACGGACCGGCTGGGGGGTGGAAGACGGCTCGATTTTCCTTAATGTTGGGGGTTTCGGCAACACGCCTAGGGGCGTAAGACGCGCGCCGCCGGAAAAAAGATCGATCGGGCAGACTGTGCTTGCCAACGAGACAGAACTCCGTTACCGCCGGATTCAGTGCAGATAGAAGCGCTCGATCACGGCTTCGATCAGCCGCACGAACGTATAGCAAGGAAACAGGACGACGCAGGTCATGGCGGCCAGACGAATTCGCGGCCACAGGTTCGTCGAACCGCTCCCACCCATAGCAGGAATGGCTATTCCCAGCAGCGGAGCGAGCGCAAGAAAATAGCGCCCTTGAACGCCGTCCACGACGTTCTTCTGAACCGGCGTCCACGCGAGATAAAGCGAGCCGAAAATCATCGCGACGCTGATCAGCAACGGGATGAGGATCGTCATGCGCTGCATGGCGCGTGGCGGTGCCGATTCACGATCGCGCAAGGCCACGCTCAGGAGCGCCGCAATCAACATGACAAATGCGGCCTTGTAGTATCCGACGCCGAGAAATGTATCCAGCCAGCCCAGAATGCCCACGAAGCTGGTGAAATAAAACGCGCCCTGCACCCGCAGCGTCTCGACCGCGATCGATACGACAGCCGAAGGCGTGTGCAGCAGGTACGACAACTGGCCAGCGACGGAATGCTCCGGCCCGAAGTTCGACCATGCACGAAACCCGAACAGGACGATTCCCGCCACGGAAGCCGCGGCGCACGCGAGAAACAACACGAGGCGTCGCCCAAAACGATAAGCGCCCTCTTCGTCCATCACGATCGTCGGAATGAAAAAGAGGAACAGCAACCCCGCGTACGGAGGACGCGCAGACGCGCAGACGGCCAATACAGCGACGAGTCTCCATCGCCACCTTGCTGAGAGCGGCAGTCCGTTCGCGCTGAAGCGATCGATATAGGCGGCGAGAAGCAAGCACAGCGGAAGAATCGTTATCTCCTGACTGACCGATGAATAGATCATCAAGGTCGAAGGCAGAAGCGCGAGTGCAAAGAGCAGCGGCGCGACTCTGGGCGCGATTGCAATTGCCCATGCTGTAATCGATACGCTGATCAGCAAGTCGACCAGACACACGACAATATAAACATCTCGTATCTTGACGTCGAACGCGCGTCCGAGCGCGATCACGATGCCTTGCGGCACATACGTGTACGCCGGATAGATCGACGTATTCGGAAACACGGCGCGTGCCGTCGAATCGGACCATCGAAGGCGATCGGCGCGTTGTCGCATGTCGTCGGTTGCCTTGACGTCCGGATGGAACGGAATGACCGAATAGATATCCGAGAACTCGATTGCCGACTTATCCAATTCGCCGCCCGACGTGCCGTCGAATTTCTGCCCGAACGGCGTGCCGGATGAAATCTGAATTGCCCGCTCGAAATGGGCGATGGCATCGGGTGTCTGAAAAGGCGGCGTCGCGAATACGAGAAACACGCCCAGAAACAGCGAATAGAGAACGTACAGCTTATACAGCGTTCGGCCGCTGCACAGGCGGCTCGACGGTCCGACGGCCGTGGAGGCCCCATCATTCAAATGCACCGCTTCATCTCCGAGAGTCGCCGGCGTGCGGAAGAAAATATTGCGAAGCCGCCGCGAGCGCGGGGACAGCCGATCGGCCAAACCGGCTCGCCGGGTACGGGGAAACCACCTGCCTGAAAGGACGCGCCAGTGTACAGCAAGACCATCCGGCCACAGACCCGGCTAGCCCATGCTTCAGAACGGCATATGGCGGGCCGCGGTGAAAACTGCCATTGGTTTCGCAACGTGTTGAGAATGCGCTAACATTCCGCGGATCCCTTCTTAATATTTTGCGGATTTTTTCTTATCTCCGCGAAGAATTATCACGTGAAAACGGTTTTGCAAGCAAAATTAAACGCAACAAGCCGCCATATGAGCAATGAATCTACACCGCGCGTAGCAGTTGTCGTGCCTTGCTATAACGAGGCGGCGGCCATCGCCACCGTCGTTCGCGACTTCAAGGCGGCTCTGCCGGAAGCGGAGATTTATGCTTTCGACAACAACTCGACGGACGGCACCGCGAAAGTCGCCCGCGCCGCCGGCGCCCGGGTCATCACGGTGCCGCTGCAGGGCAAGGGCAACGTCGTGCGCAGAATGTTCGCAGACATCGATGCCGACGTATTCGTCATGGTCGACGGCGACGCCACCTACGACGCCTCGGCTGCGCCTGAGCTCATCACGATGCTCGTCGAGAACCGGCTCGACATGGTCGTCGGCTCGCGCCTGTCCGATGAGCAAACCGCGTATCGACTGGGGCACCGCCTGGGCAACGTCATGCTGACGGGATGTGCGGCCACCATCTTCGGCAGAACGTTCAAGGACATGCTCTCGGGTTATCGCGTGTTTTCGCGCCGTTACGCGAAGACCTTCCCCGCGCACTCGGCCGGCTTCGAAATCGAAACGGAGCTCGCCGTTCATGCATTGAGCATGCGTATGCCGGTCGCCGAGGTCGTGACGCAATACAAGTCGCGTCCGGAAGGTTCCGCGAGCAAGCTGAACACTTACCGCGACGGCTTCCGGATCCTGATGACGATCCTCAAGCTCTTCAAGACCGAAAAGCCTCTGGCCTTCTTCTCGACGGGCTTTGCCTTGTGCGTGTTGCTGTCGGTCGGACTCGCCGTGCCCGTCTTCGAGACTTTCATCGAAACGGGGCTGGTTCCGCGCATCCCGACCGTGATCCTGAGCAGCGGACTGATGTTGCTGGGTGCGATTCTGCTCATCTGCGGCATCGTGCTCGATACCGTGACGCGCGGACGCTACGAGAACAAGCGTTTCGCCTATCTCGCCATTCCGGCTTTGGAACCGGACGACACCGATGCATAAGGTTCACCGCGAATTCATTACGTTCGCGTTTGCCGGAGCATTCGGCTTTCTGATCGACAGCGGCGTTCTCTATCTCATGCTCTGGCTGGGCGCCGGTCCCTACGTCGGACGCGTGGTGTCCTTCCTGTGCGCGGTTTTCGCGACCTGGCAGATCAATCGCCGATTCACGTTCAAAGACGCGCAAAACTCACGCGGCGTTTGGCGCGAAGCCTATGAGTACCTGCTTGCGATGCTGGTCGGCGGACTCTGCAATTACGCTGCGTACGCGACCGCCATCAAGCTGCTCAGCGACACGGCCGTGCGCCCGCTGCTCGCTGTCGCAGTCGGATCGATTGCCGGAATGTTCGTCAACTTCCTCATCGCAAAAGTATGGGTGTTCAAGACTCACAAGGTCGAGCAAAGCCGATAGTCGACGACATATCGGGCGCAAGGCACGCGCCGATGAAACATCGGCACTCGCGGGCACTTGCACTGACGATTGCGAGCGTCGGGCTCGCGGGCTTCTGCTTCAATGTCGCCGCTTTCTATCCTGGACTGATCAGTTCCGACTCTGGCGATCAGTATCTTCAGGCGGTCCATCACAGCTTCTCCGACTGGCATCCCGTCTTCATGGCGCTGCTCTGGTCGTGGATGCTCAAGGTCTTGCCGGGCGCACTCGGCATGCTGATACTGATCTCCGCGGGCATCTGGGGAGGCGCGACCTGTTTTGCGTGGGAGTTGCGCCATCGATGGGGCTGGCCGAGCCTGCTCTGCTTTGCCGTTCCGCTACTGCCGGTGTGCCTCAACTTCTCTGGCCTTGTCTGGAAGGATGTCCTGCACGCCGCGTTCTGGTGGGCTGCGGCCGGCCTTCTTTTCCGCAGCCGCTCCTTCGCCGCGCGGAGCGGCAAACGCGCTTCCTGGTCGCTGACGGCGGGCATCATCCTGATCCTGTGCGGCGTCCTGGTGCGGCCCAACGGAATATTCGCCGCGACACCGCTTCTCATGTGGGCGCTGCATCGCCGTTCGATATGGACGACGCTGGTCGGCACGCTTGTTTGTTTGGCCGGCGTTGTCGCGTTATCGACAGCCTTGAGCGTGGCGCTGAACGTGGAGCGAACCCATGCCGTTTCGTCCGTCGAAGTCTATGGTCTCGGGGGAATGTCCTATTACACCGGCGAGAACTTGCTTCCGGGCCGGTGGTCCGCTCAACAGAGTCGAATGCTCGTCGAAAATTGCTACCGGCCGCACGCCTGGGACAACTATTCGTGGTCGACAGGACGCCCCCTCGATGATTGCCAGTTCGTCTCCACGGCATTGCGCGATCAGCAGTTGTGGGGCAGCAAACTGTTGATGACCACCTGGGTCACCGAGATTGCGCGTCACCCCGCGGCTTTTCTGCGTAGCCGGCTTGCAAGCTACCAATATTTTCTCAAGACACCTGGATTGAGGACATTCCTCGATTCACCCAATACGATCTCCGCGGGAAACATCGTGCCCGCCCGGTTGAACGCGTTAGCACGCCGGATCAACAGATACACGACCTTCGGCGTCGGTCTCGCTGCGTCGGTGCCCATATATTGGTCCGCGGTCTGCGCGGCCTGCCTGCTGGCTCTGGGGTTTCTTTGGGAGAGAAGTTCTTCGTGCGGGAAGTACGCCTTCGTGCTCGCCTGCTCGGCGGCACTCTATTCACTCACGTACTTTCCGATCGGTGTAGCGTCCGACCTTCGGTACTTCTACTGGTGCTATATCGCGATTGCGCTTGCGGTCATACTTGGCTTCGCCGAATTCTCGACGAAACGACGTGCATCCGGCCACACGAACCAAGCATCGACCGGCCTTAAGTTCATTGCTGTGACGCTGGCGACAGGTCTCATCTTCACAGCGCATTTCCCGGCGAACTGGCTCATGAGCACAGCGCCGATTTCGATTTCAGCCACAGGCGAGCGCAATCCTGCGGCCACGAGCAGCGATGTATGTCTACAGCAGGTTCGCGATGCGGACGGCGGCGTCACCGCGGGCGCGCTCTCAGGACACTGGACATTCACCGATGGCGCGTGGTGTTCGACGGGCTATCCCGCAGACACGATAACCTGGCAGGATCAGGGCAGCGGCGTGGCAGCGACGCTCGCATTCAGATCGCATAGTCAGTCCGGGATCGTGCGCGTCCAGTCCTCTGGTTTTGACGAGACGTTCGATCTCTACTCGCCTTCACCTGCCTGGAAGGACGTAACGGTGCCGCTCGTAAGACGAGACACGGCACCGAACGTGTATCTCCTCTCGTTTTTGGGCTTGCTGTGCGTGAACATACTGGTCTTGCTCTGGCTCGGAACGCGCCTTTTCGGAGACGGTCGCGGTTCGCGCTGACCGGTTCATGCTTTAGGGCGCGCTGATGTGATGTGAGGCCGCGCGCGAACCCTGTATTTCCAGCGTCCCCTGCGGGCGTGAGCGACAGGATATTGCATCGGTAAGTTACAAAAATTGATAAACTGGACTCGTGTCATTTCAATGCACGTTTTGAACGGCTTCTTTTCTGGCAGCCTTCAGTTCCGCCGAACGAATACTTGCCTGGCTTCAGCCGCACAAAAATGGATGAATTTCCGCACGAAATGCCCAAACCACCGCGACGTGCCTCGAAGATATACCGGCTTTATTCGATTTTCGTCGATGTGGAGAGACCGTGCACCAAGTCGACACGCCTCTTGCGGAATATGAGCGTTCCTCTCGCTCGGACCACTGGCGTGACATGCCAATCAGACCGCAGAGGCATTGAAGCGCTTGGTGGCGCCGCAGTCTTTTCCGCGCGCTTTCGCAAAGCTCTTCCGCGTCCCCTTCAGACGATCCACACGCTAAAGCGCTCTCTCGTTTGAGCCCCGAACCTATGCAATCATTCTGTTGCTACTGCGACGAAGCTAGCTCCTCAGCCCTGGACAGCCTCGACGAAAAAATCTTTCTGTTGGGCAGCGATTTCGGCTATCCCAACTTCGGCGACATTGCGCAGTTATTGAATTCGATCGCGCTGCACCGACGCCTCGGCCGATACAAGATAGTGCTCGTCATGTCGACTGACGCCATCGGCGACCCTGAATTTCCCGAGTTCATGCGACGTACTTACGACGCCGATGCAATCGTTTTCGTGTCTCCCGTCGCGCGCGATTTCGAAGACAGCGGATTGAGTCTTCAGCGAATCCGTACGATGCGCAATATCAGCGCACTGCATCTGTACGGCGGCGGATTTCTCAACGATAAGTGGGGCGAATACTACCTGCCCATCATCGAGTATTTGCTCGCAACGATTCAACCGGCGCTCTATTTCGCGTCCGGTCTGCAAATCACGAGGCCCTTCGAATCGCGCGTGCTGGAACATCTCGGCAAATATCCGGCCGCTCTGTTCGGCGTACGCGACGAGCTTTCGTACCAGTGGATGACCGAGGCCGGTTACGAACCCTCGTTCTCTTTCGACGACGCCACGGAAGAATTGCAAAAGCTGACGGCCAATCTGCCTCTGCGTCGAGGCAACGGCTTACTGATGCACATGAATATCTCCGGCTATACCGGCAACGCGACGAACCCGGCAGGCATACCGCGCGAGCTGGCTATCCTCGCCTCGAGCGCGGCGGCACGTTCGGGCACGACGATTCTCCAGGCTTACGGCGACCGCCGGCTGGACGTCTTCGACGCGCGCGAAGCCATCAAGGAGCTCGAAAGAACGTTCCCGTTTGCGGACTATCGCGTACTCGAACTCGCGCAACTCGCATTCGGCCGATGGCCTACGCTGGCCGCTCCCGTCGAAGGCGCGATCGGATATTCCTCGTCTTACCACGTGGCGCTGTGGCTGCAGCTTGCCGGTATTCCGTGCTGGTTGCGCGGAAGCAATCTCTTCTATCAGCAGAAACGTGATGCCTTGCAAGTCGAACAGGACTTCGATGCATTCATGCAAGACCCGCATCTGGCCAATCATTCGAGCAACCTGGAACGGCGTGGCGCCTGGCTCGCGAAGGTCGAAGATCTCGTTCAACGCGCTCCGTCCCTGGCGCGGACCATCGATGTGTCCTACCCGAACGAAGCCGCGCCCGTGCCTTGGCGATTCAAGGGCAACGGGATGCGGCAATGGGCCGAGCAATCGAAATACGTGAATCAGAAAATCGCGACGCTGGATGCGCAAGTGGCCGAACTGCATTTGCTTCTCGGTTCGGAGCGTGAAAAGTCTGGCGCGCTCAATGCGCACATCGGCCAGTTGAACACGGCCAATCGAGCGGAACTTCAGCGAACGCAGGACGTGATCGCCGAATTGACCGCGGCCAATCAAGCAGAGCTTCAGCGTACTCAGGACGCGATTGCCGTGAATCAAGCGTTGAACGCGCAAGTGGCCGAATTGAGCCAGCAGGTGGCCGCAACAGAAACTCAATGCAATGCCGCGACTGCGCAGAACCGGCAGTTGCTGAACTCTCGCACCTGGCGTATGACCAAGCCTTTACGCTTCGGAGCAAGCGTGCTCCGCGGCGATTGGGCCTCGGCACGGGCGCGCCTGCGTCGAATGCTCGACAAGTCCTGAGAGAGAGGGATTGGCGGGAGCGGCTCTCGCGCCCGCCTCTGGCGGAAACCGGCTCGACAAGCATCGCGATGAAATGATGCTGCTTCTCAGCCTCGAGACCGCAAACGCCGCAGCATTCCCCGGGCGACTCTCGCGCCTTTACGCGCGAGACGCGCCACCCAAGGCGCATTGCGCTGTGCCCAGCTCTGCAGTTTCAATACAGCGAACACCGCCCGGCTACGCTCGAAGTGGTTCAACCGCGCCTGCATCGCTTCGACCCGTTCCATCAGCGCCTCCGCCTCCGCACCCCTGCTCGTTCCGGCTTCCACGACGTAGAGCGGCATCCGCAATACGCCCGTGCGCCACGTCTTCTTGCGAATGAGGTCGTGATAGAGCGACCGATGACGCGCCAAACGCTCGGGCGTGTGATACATCGACTCCTGGCGGCGCCGGTAGAAGAAGTGAATGCCATTCGTGACGACGAAGCGCTTGCCCGCTGCCGTCGCGCGCATGTACATGTCCCAGTCTTCGTAAGCCTCCAGCTCTTCGCGATAGCCCAATTCGCGCAAGACGCGTGTGCGCGCGAGACATGTCGCCGTGGAGAACCGGTTCTCGTACATGCCGATCGCCGCAGCCTCGCCAAAGAACACCGCGTAGTCCGTGAACGCCACCTGCCGGCCGATCTGCCCCTCGTCGGCGTCCAGGAAGAAACCGGTCTGCGGGATGACGAAATCGTAGCCAGGCCGCGCAGTCAGCGCGCCCACCGCCAGCTCGATGAATCCGGGGCTGATCAGATCGTCGGCATCGAGGGTTAGCACATAGTCGCCGCGCACGTGGGTCAATGCGACGTTGCGCGTAGCAGCGAGCCCGAGATTCATTTCGTTGCGCACGATGCGCAAGCGCTCGTGAATGCCCTCAAGCCGCTCGATTGCAAGCTGACTGAAGCGCTCCGTCGAACAATCGTCGACGACCACGAGTTCCACGTTCGCATAGGTCGATGCGAGCACGGAGTCGATGGTCCGGACGAGATAGTGACCAAGGTTGAAATGCGGCACGACGACCGACACCAGCGGCATCGAATCGACGGCCGGAGCGTCCGCGCGAGGCTTCGGCGCGAGCGTCCACGGCGCCGCCGTCTGCGGAACGCGCACGATATCGCGCGCGCCGCCCTTGATCGCGCGCCCAAGCGCTGCGGCAAGGCTCGGGGCGCCGCCGTCGAATTTGATGCTGTTGACGTCGTCGATCCAGGGCGAATGTTCGCCGAAAGCCGGGTTCGTCGCGTTCACCACGCATATCCCTCCCGACATCGATGCCTCGTACGCCGCAAGGCAAAACGACTCGAACGGCGACGTGAACACGCAGACGGAACGCGACACGGCATTGTGCCGCTCGGTCACGTTCAGCTTGTCCAGGAACTGGAAGCGCTGGCGAAGATCCGCTGGCACCATGCGCTCGATGCGCTGCTGATAATTTTCGTCGGACGAGTGCGCGGCGAACACGATCGAACCGCGATAGTCCGGATTCGCGCGAAGGAAGCCGCAACACCCTCGCACGAACAATTCCGGGCGCTTGAGATGCTGGATCTTCGACGAGAAGACGATATTCGTATCACTCGACGGTTCAATGGATCGCGCAGCGACCGCGCCGATATCCAGCACGACCGGCGACGCATGCAGCACGAGGCGTGCATTCCAGTCGTCATCGGCGAATGCGAAGAAGGCCTGCATCGCGCGGGCCACTTCCGGCAGTTGCGCGACGATCACATCGCAATCGGCGAGCGCCTTGCGCTCCAGGTCGTAGACCGCGAGCGCGCGTTTGTCGACGGGGCGGCTGTCGACATCCGCAAGCAGGCTGTCCGCCGTATGGAGCCTCACGGCAAGCACGGTATCCGCGAACGCGCGGCCCAGCAACTTTTCCTGCAGCGACGCAAAGGCGAGGCCGCCCCAGTCATGAAACTCGACATAGTCGAGGCTCTTCTCCGCCGCAAGACGCAGAAGCCCCTGCATCGCGCGGACCGACTGCCAGTGCCACTCCGTAGCCGTGAATGCCCACTCCGGGGGATAGCTGATGCCGTCGTCGTCGACGAGCCGATAGGTCTCGCGGGACGCGACGATCAGCCTGACCTTCGGATAGAGCATCTCGAAGCGCGCGGCATCGAACTCGTCGCCCACCCAGACGACGGCGGTGCTCGCCAACTCCTGCTCGCTCGACACCGAGAGCATGTTTGCGATCGACCGGCCAATGCCACCGTGCGTGAAGGGGAACAGTTCTGTCGTGACGAATACTCTCATGGGCGGCCTTCAGATCTCCAGGAATCCAAGGTATCGCTCACGCGACAACTCGAGCAATGCACGTTTGTAATCGTTCATCATATCTTGCAGTTCCCCCGCCTCGATGCCGAGCACGCTGTCGATGCGGCGCGCCACATCTTCCACGCTCATCGGGTTGTCGACCGCGGTGGCGCGGACATACGCGTGATCCTCCAGCCCGTCGAGAAAGAGCGGGCCGCGCACGCACGGCGTTCCCACCGACATCGCTTCGAGGTCCACCATCGGATGACAGTCGATGGTCGTCACGTTAAGGACGATGTCCATCGTCGCCATCATTTCGAGCATGCTCGTGTGATCGCGATAAGGCACTTTCTGCACTTTCGGCGCGAGCCACTCGGGCAGATCGAAGTCCTTCGCGACGACGAAAACCTCGCTGACGCGATCCACGGTCTGCGCGGCCAGCACATTGGTCGCGAGGTTCTTGCGCAAATCGTTCCACGACGGGGCGAGCGCGCTGCATTTATCGCCGCGGTGCGCACGATGCGCGATCGCCCCATCGGCGAAGCGCGGCGGCATGTTCACGAGTTGCGGCGCGAAATTGCGCTCGCCGACGATCGGGCCGAGGCCGCGCCGGATCGCGCTGAAGCGGCGGACTTTGCCTTCGCGCGCCATTTGAATGGCGCGTTGCGCGAAACGCCGCTCGTCATCCCACACCCACTGCGTCGTGGTGCCGTGCCAGACCAGATATTGCTGGTCGTATCCGGCTTGCGTCAGCGAGCGCGACAGTGCGTACATCGGATCGGAGATGCCATGCAGCACGAGCTTTTCGACGCCCTGCTCCTGCAGCAGCCCCATGATGAGTTCGATCTCGCGCACCGGTATGCCGCTCGTCGAAGGAATCGAAAGCTTCCAACCCGGCAACGCGCCGACAGCCGAACGCATGCCCACCCAGTCGTGATGAAAGATGTGGCAGACCTTCCGGAAACGCTCGTCGGGATTGGCGTACATCGTGTCGCGCGTCGCCTGCCACTCAAACGTGCGCTCGGCGGGGAACGCACGCGCGAAGCTTGCTTGCGCGGAGTCGTCGCTTGCCTCGGGAACCGCATGTATCGGCTCACACTCCGCATGCACCTTTGCGATGGTCTGAAACAGCCGCTTGCGCAAGTCCTGATTGTCCCGCAGCGATTTCATTTCGCGCTGCTGGTCGTCGATGGTGCGCTGCAATGCCTCGACCTGCCTGGCGAGAACCGTGTTTGCTTCAGCGAGATCATACAGACGGCGCTCCGCCTGCGCGGACTCGCGAGAGTTCGGGTTATCGGGTGTCATACGTTATCCTGATATTTTCGGCCGCATCCGGTCCTGCGCCGGGCGCTATTTCGCACGATGTCCGGCGCGGGCCTTCATCACGAAGGCAGCAACGCGTCTAAACCCCAGTTGCACGGGTTTGGGCAAGCGGCTCGCAAGTTCGCGCGCGCGCAGCGCCGCCTTCACGACCGCGCTGTTCTCGTAGGCGGCCAGTTGCGCGCGCAGGAGCGCAAGAGCGTCACTGTCGGCCGCCCCTTCCACGATATACATCGGCAAGGTGTTCTGACCGATCCTGATTTCCTTTCGACGCACGATCTCGTGGTAATACGAGTTGATACGGCGCAATGCCGCCTCACTGTGAATCATCGAGCCGGCGCGCCTTCGATAGTAGAAGTGCACGGCATTGGTCACGATGAAGCGCCGGCGCGCCATGACCGCGCGCATATATAAGTCCCAATCCTCGTACGCGCTCAGCGATTCATCGTAGACCAGTCCGCGGAACGCCTCGATGCGTCCCATGATCGTCGCGGTTGAAAAGCGGTTCTGCAGCAGTCCGGACGCGCGCGCTTCGCCAACGAAGGTCATGCATTGCGGCCACGGCGAGCGCGCGGGATCAGCGTCCGGCGCATCGTCGAAATAAGCGGTTTGCGGCACGACGAACGATACTTCGGGATGACGCTCGAGCGCCTTCACGGCAACAAAGACGAAGCGCGGGTCGATTAGATCGTCGGCGTCGAGCGTGAGGGCGTACATGCCGCGAGCATGCGCGAGCGCAAGATTGCGGGTCGCCGCAAGCCCGAGATTCTGCCGTGACCGGACGACGCGAATCCGCGGATCGGCGCTCGCCGCCAGACGCTCGACGACTTCGACGCTTTCTGCATCGGTCGATGCATCGTCGACCACGATGACTTGGAGATTCGCATGGTCCGACGCGAGCGCACTCGTGACCGACGCTTCGAGATAGGCGCCAAGATTGTGATGCGGCACGAGCACGCTGACGAGCGGAAGCGCCGTAACGGCCGTTGCTGGTTCGGCCTCGTGCAATGCGATCGACTCCCATGGGCGCGCATGCGCCGGCGACCGCGCCACGGCCACAGCAGCGCCGGCCGCGAACGCTTTCGTAAGTGCGCGCGAGAGATCGGCGGGCGTGCCGTCGAACTTGACGCAGTTCTCGTCGTCGGTCCACGGCGTCGCCTCGGCGAATGCGGGATTGGACCGGTTCACGATGCACAGCGCACCGGACAACGACGCTTCGTAGGCCGCGAGGCAAAAAGATTCGAACGTATTCGGGAAGACGCAGACCGAGCGGCGTATCAGTTCATGCCGCGCCTCGCTGTCGGCATCGAACTGAAACGAAAAGCGATGTGCCAGATCGGCCGGCACGAGACGGCGGATTTCTTCGCGATAGACCGGATCGGGCGCCATCGCGAGCACATGCACGATGCCGCGATACTCCGGATGCTTGCGCAGGAAGTCGCTGCATCCGCGAACGAAAACGTCAGGCCGCTTGATGCGCTGGATCTTCGACGAAAACGCGATGGGCGTGTCGTTGCCCGGCACGATCGATGACGACGCGGGCGCGCCGTGATCGAGCACGACCGGCGGCGCATCGATGACGAGCCGGGGCAGCCATTCGTCATCGGCGAAATCGAAGAAGGTCTGCATCGCGCGCGCGGTGGCGCTCACTTGCCCGATGACGACGTCGCAATCGGAAAGCGCCTTGCGTTCGAGATCGTAGAGCGCGAGCGACGAGCGATCGACCGGATTCGATTCCATCGCGTTTAGCACGCTGCCCGAAGTGTGGAGGCGCACGGCCATCGTAGCCCCTTCGAACGCGAGCCCGAGGCGCTTTTCCTGCACGGAGGCGAATGCGACCGCGCCCCAATCGGGGAATTCGACGTAGCGCAGGGGACCGTGCTCGCGCTCGAGGCGCTTCAACGCCTGCATCGCGCGAACGGAATCCACGTGCAGCGGATGAGTCGTATATTGCCCGGCCGGCGGGTAGCGAAAGCCGTCATCCCGCTCCGCGTAAGTCGCCGGCGACGCATCGACAAGCAACACGCCCGGAAAGCGCTCCGCGAATCGCGACGCGTCGATCGGCTCGCCGAGGAACACGACGGCGGTGCCGTGCGCCTCGGTGCTCGTCGAGCGATGCGCATCGAGCATGTTCGTCAACACGCGGCCGATACCGCCCTGCGTGAAGGGGAACAACTCGCTCGTAACGAAAACGGTCAAACCCAGCATAGGCTATTCGATATTTGACTGAGGTTTGCCATGAATCAGGAAGCCGAACCATGCCGCCGCGGGCGCCAGCATCGCAGCTCCGCGTTGAGCCTGCGTCCAGATTCAGATGCGGCGCACGTCCTTGACCGTGCCATGCTCCAGCTCGACGATCACATTGCAGAGATCTTCGATGATCTTCGCGTTATGGGACGCCAGCACGAGGATATCCGCCTTCCCGACGAACTCCTGCATGTGCGCCTCGGCTTTCTTGACAAAGTTCGCGTCGCCGACGGAAAGCCACTCGTCCATCAGCAGGACGTCGGCGTGCACGCTCGTGACGATCGCGAACGCGAGGCGCAGCACCATACCGCTGGAATACGTGCGCACCGGCATGTTCAGGTAGTCGCCGAGCTCGGAAAAATCGGCGATCTGCGGCGTGAGGCGCATCATGTCCGCCTTCGACGCGCCCAGGATCAAGCCCCGTAGCACGATGTTCTCGTAACCGGTGGCTTCGTAATCGAGCCCGAGCGTGAGATCGAGCAGGCTCGTGACGCGTCCCTGCGAGCGGAATGAGCCCGCAGTTGGCTCGTAAATGCCCGCGAGCAGGCGCAAGAGCGTGGTCTTGCCTGCCCCGTTATGGCCGACGAGACCCACGCGATCGCCCGCGCTCACTTCGAGGCTGACGTCGCGCAGCGCCTCGACGACGGTGAGCTTGCGGCTGTCCGCGGCGATGCGCCCGCCGGTCGCCGCCGACAGCACCATTTGTTTGAGCGAGCGATTGCCTGCGCCATAGACCGGGAGATGCAGGCTGCAGTTTTCGAGTTTGAGGAATGCCATGTCTTAGATCCAGAACGCGATGCGAGAACGGAAGCGAATGAAGAGCGGAATCGCAATCACATAGAGGACCAGTGTCGTGATGCCGGCACCGATATAAACCTTGGGATTGAGCCCGGCGCCGTACATCGGCGCGCGCACGAGTTCTACGAACATGTAAAGCGGATTGAAATCCATGACGTACGCGCGATGACCGAGCGCCGACGGCTTCCAGAAGATCGGCGTAAGGAAGAAGGCCAGTTGCACGACGCTGCCGACGATCGGCTGCATGTCGCGAAAGCGCGCACAGAAAATGCCGAGAATGATGTTGAGCGGGATCGCGGCGAGCACGATGATGAAGAGCCCCGGAATCGCCATGAGCCACTCGACGCGCGGTGCGAGTCTCAGGTACAGCATCACCGGGATATACGCGAGGATGTTGTGCGCGAAGAAGAGCACGTTGCGATACACGGTGCGGAAAACGTGCAGCGTGATTGGCAGGCGCACCGACCGCACGATGCTGTCCGAGCCGATGAACACCATACAGCCGTCGAGAATCAGCGTCGAAATGAGACCCCACGTGATGATGCCGAGCGCGAGGTAAGGTACGAACTCCTCCGTGCTGATATTGAGGAGCGCGCCGTAAAGCGGGCCCATGCCGGCGATCGTCACGACCATCGTGAGCGTGATCCAGAACGGCCCCAGCACCGAGCGCCGGTAGCGCTGGCGAATGTCCTGCCATGCGAGCGTCGACCAGATCGTATAGGCTCGAATGCCGTCGAGCACGTCGCGCGAGGCAAGCGCTGCTTTCGTCTCGCCGCCTCGTACCGTAATTTGTCGTTGCATTGTAAAGTTAGACCCTTTAAATTCCAGATGAGCGGTTCCGCCATGCGGCGATCGTAGCCCGGAGCGCAGCGAGTAACGGCGCGCATGCTCTGCGCTAGGCGGAACTGAACGCGGCCCACGCCGCGCGACCGGCACGCCTGGAAGGCGGCCTGCCTGAATATCGAGGCCGTATTGTAATGGTCGAGGCCCCGAATCTCCAACGTGCGGCAGGCGCACGCGCGGCAGCCATACAGCTCGCTCTGCGCTCACTCTCGACGGACTTCCGACCGTCCGGGACCCGTCCGGTTCATCCGCGTTACTTTTCGAAGCATTTTTTGCGGTCCCGGCGTCCGGTTCCGGTCCGATATAATCTGCGATCCGCCCGAAATACGGGCACGAGAGATGGCACGGCGCCCGCCGGCCGCAGGCAGCCCGCACCCGAATGACCCTACCTACTCCGCGCGGCACCGCCCCGCCCCCGCAAAACACCGATACCGTGCCGGAGCACGTTCCCGGCGGCGCGTCGGAGGCCGATCGCATCGCAGCGCTCGAAGCAACGGTCGCCGGGTTGCAACGGCGGCTCGCGTCTTCCGGGCGCGCGGATCAGGCCGCCGAGGATCAACAGAAGACCATTGCGTTGCTCGAAGCAGAACTGACCGCGCTGCGCACGTCCCTGTCGTGGCGCGTGACGGCGCCGCTGCGCGCCGCATCGGTGCGCGCGCAACAGGCGAACCGGTCGTTCGAGTCAGCCGCGCGCGCCGTCAGGATGCGCGGCGGCCTGCGTTCAGCGCTCGCGCATTACTACGCGATCTTCCGCAAGGAAGGCATCGACGGCATCGTGCGGCGCGGACGCCGCATTCTCGCGAGCGAGCAGTTCGAAGACAGCCCCGAAGCCTATGCGAGCTGGATCGAGCAACACGACACGATCGACGACGCCAAGCGTGACATCCTGCGCGCGCGGGCAGCTGCGCTGCCGAGGCAGCCGCTGATTTCCGTCCTCGTTCCGACCTACAACAGCGACATTGCGTTTCTGCGCGCGATGATCGAATCGGTGCTGGCGCAGGTGTATCCGCACTGGGAACTCTGCATCGCCGACGACGCCTCGCCGCATCCCGAGGTCGTAGCGACCTTGCGGGAGTACGCCGCGCGCGATTCACGCATCAGAATCACGCTTCGCGAGCAGAACGGCCACATCTCCGAGGCGAGCAACAGCGCGCTGGCGCTCGCCACGGGCGAATTCGTCGCCCTGCTCGATCACGACGACATCCTGCCCGAACACGCGCTGTATAACGTCGCCGCGGCCATCAACGCACATCCCCGCGCGCGCCTCTTCTATAGCGACGAGGACAAACTCACGCCCGAAGGCCGGCGCAGCGCGCCCTACTTCAAGAGCGACTGGAACCCCGAGCTGTTCCTCGTACAGAATCTGTTCTCGCATCTGGGCGTGTACGAAACGGCGCTCATGCGACAGGCCGGCGGCTTCCGTAAGGGTTTCGAAGGGAGTCAGGATCACGATCTGGCGCTACGTTGCATCGAAATCGCAGGGCACGACGCGGTCCATCACATTGCGCACGTGCTTTATCACTGGCGCATCGTGCCGGGCAGCACCGCGGGCGCCGGCACTGAAAAGCCCTACGCGCTCACGGCCGGCATCCGCGCGGTCGAAGAACATCTCGCGCGCGCCGGCGTGCGCGCAACGGTCGGACAGGTCGCGAGCGATATCGGCTTGCTGCGCGTGCGCTATGCGCCGCCCTCGCCCGCGGCACTCGTTTCCATCGTCATTCCGACGCGCGACGGCGTCGACTTGCTGCGACAGTGCATCGAGAGCGTTTTCGCGAAGAGCACGTATCCGAACTTCGAGATCATCGTGGTCGACAACGGCAGCGTGAAGCCCGAGACGCTCGCCTATTTCGACACGCTGAGCGCGCGGCCGAACGTGCGCGTGATCCGTGATGACCGCCCGTTCAACTTCTCGGCGCTCAATAATGCGGCCGTGGCGCTCGCACGCGGAGAATTCGTCTGCCTGCTGAACAACGACATCGAAGTGATTTCGCCCGACTGGCTCGAAGAACTCGTGTCGATTGCCGCGCAGCCCGGAAACGGCGCGGTCGGCGCGTGCCTCTGGTATCCCAACGACACCTTGCAGCACGGCGGGGTCGTGCTGGGGCTGGGCGGCATCGCGGGCCATATGCACTACAAGATGCGGCGCGGCACCTTCGGCTACTTCGGGCGCGCAGTCGCCATGCAGAATCTTTCCGTCGTGACGGCCGCCTGTCTCGTGATCCGCAAGTCGATTTACGAGGAAGTGGGCGGCCTCGACGAGCAGTTCGCCGTTGCCTTCAACGATGTCGATTTCTGCATCCGCGTGCGCGAAGCGGGCTATCGCAACGTGTGGACGCCGCATGCGGAGCTGTACCATCACGAATCGGCGACGCGCGGCTCCGACATGGCGCCGGAAAAGTTTCAGCGCTTTCAGCGCGAAGTCCGGCTCATGGAAACCCGCTGGGGCGACAGCCTGTTGCGCGATCCGGCTTACAACCCGAATCTCTCCCTCGACACGTCGAAGCGCCCGTTCGCGCTTGCCGACGAGCCGCGCATCGGGCAATTCGACTGAGCGGGCTTGCGCGCGCGTTCAGGCCAGCGGGCCGAGCCGTCCGATCAGCCCGTGCCACAAGCCGCGTAGAGACATCTTCACGTGCGTGCGGCCATCGGGAACGAAGCACGCGTAGATCACGAGGCGCACCGGCAGCTTGATGAGCTCGGTGGATTTCCACGTAGACGGCACATAGCCGCGCTTGAGCAGTGTGACGGCGTTCCGGAAAAGGTAGTAATGCCGCACGGGGCTGTGCATCGGATAGTTTCGCCCGAACGCACGAACGGGCTCTTCGCCAAGTTCGTGCGTCATGCTGATCCAGGGCACGCCCAGCACACGGAAACCTCGCGATTTCGCGCGAATGCACCACTCCGTATCGACAAAATCGATGAAAAGCGCATCGTCCATCGGACCGACATCGCGCCAGCACGCGAGATTCACGCAGGAACCGGAACTGATGAGAAAGTCGACGTCGAGCGGCACGTCGCCCGCCGGCGTCACACGCTGGAGCTTGAAGTATCCGAAGCGCACGAACGGGGCAAGCCCGCGCAGACGCGCATCTTCATAAGCCGGTCCGACGAGCGCCACGCGCTCGCCACGCGCGAGGCATGCGCGCATCACGTCCTTCAGCCCGCCGATGAGCTCGAGCGTCGATTCGCTGTCCTGGTCGAACAGCATGGCAAGCTCGAAGCCATCCGCGATCAGCCGCTCGATGCCCTGATTGAGGGCCGTGGCAATGCCGACATTCGCGTGGTTCGGAAGATACACGACGGATTCGTCGAGCAACACGCGGGTGCGTTCGCTCTCCGCGCGTGCGGGCGTGTTGTCGACGACGATGCATCGGCACCAGCGCGAAAGCCGGTTCGCCCTGTCGATGCAACTCGAATCCGGGTTGTAAAAAACCACCACGGCGCCGAGCCGGTCGAGGCTCGCTTCATCTGCGCGATGCGGCACGTTCAGCGCGACGCCAGACACAGCGCGAGCGCTTCGCGCCAATCCGGCGCAACCAGACCAAACGTGCGGGCCAGTTTGGCGCCATCCAGCCGGGAGTTGGACGGGCGCCGCGCAGGCGTCGGATAATCCGACGACGGAATCGGAATCACGCGTGGCGGATGTTCGAGCTGCGCTTCGGCGAAGATCGCCTCTGCAAAACCGGCCCACGACGTCGAACCACTCGACGTGAGATGGAAAACGCCGCTCTTCTCTCGCGCCCAATCGGCGAAATCCGTTCTGTTCGCGACGCCCTGCGCGATGACCGATGCCGTCAGTGCAGCAATCGTCGCCGACCAGGTCGGAGCGCCGATTTGATCGGCCACGACGCGCAGTTCGTCGCGTTCGCGCCCGAGCTTGAGCATCGTCAAAAGAAAGTTGCGGCCGCGCAATCCATAGACCCAGCTCGTGCGGAACACGAGATGCGATGCGCCCGAAGCGGCAATCGCCTGCTCGCCTTCGAGCTTGGTCGCACCGTAGACGTTTTGCGGGGCAGTCGCGTCGTCTTCGCGATAGGCATGCGTGCCCGCGCCGTCGAACACGTAATCCGTCGAATAGTGGACGAGCAAGGCGTCGAGGCGCTTCGCTTCTTCGGCAAGGAGCGCGGGCGCCTGCACGTTGATGGCGCGTGCGGCTGCGGCATCGCTTTCGGCCTGATCGACCGCGGTGTATGCAGCGGGATTCACGATCACCGCAGGCTTCAGCGACCGAACGCACGCGCGAATGCTAGCCGGATCGGCGAGATCGAGCGCGGCTCGGTCCAAGGCGACGACTCGTCCGAGTCCTTGCAAGGAACGTCGTAGTTCGAAGCCCACCTGACCGTTCACGCCCGTGACGAGAATCGTGCGTTGCGCGCGGGCGGTCATGACTTTCTCTTCATTCAAGCGAACACCTCAGCTTCCGACAAACGCTTCCCCGCCGCATCCTTCGCCGCGAGCATGGGCTCGAAGTCAATCGGCCATTCGATGCCGATATCCGGATCGTTCCACACGATGCTGCGCTCGTGCGCCTGATACCAGTAATCGGTCGTCTTGTAGAGAAACTGCGCGGTTTCGGACAGCACGACGAAGCCGTGCGCAAATCCCGGCGGCACCCACAATTGACGGTGATTCTCCGCCGACAAATGCACGCCTACCCACTTGCCGAAGTTCGGCGAGCTCTTGCGGATGTCCACGGTGACATCGAACACTTCGCCTTCGACCACGCGCACGAGCTTGCCCTGCGCATGTTGAATCTGATAGTGCAGCCCGCGCAGGACACCTTTCGCCGAGCGCGAGTGATTGTCCTGCACGAACTCGACGCCGCCTTCCACGTGCTCCGCGAATTCGCGCGCGTTGAAGCTCTCGTAGAAGAAGCCACGCGCATCGCCGAACACCTTCGGCTCGATGATCTTGACTTCGGGCAGCGCCGTAGCGGTTACTTGAATTGCCATGCGACCTGGTCCTTCGGAAGGTTGAGCAAATACTGACCGTAAGCGTTCTTCGCAAGCGGTCGCGCGAGTTCGAGCAGTTGTTCCTCGCCGATCCAGTTCTTGCGGTACGCAATCTCTTCGGGACACGCCACCACCAGTCCCTGACGCTTCTGCAAGGTCGCGATGAACGTCGCCGCCTCGATCAGCGAATCGTGCGTGCCCGTGTCCAGCCACGCGTAGCCACGTCCCATGATCTCCACATCGAGACGCTTGCGCTCGAGATAACGCGAATTCACATCCGTGATCTCCAACTCGCCGCGCGCCGACGGCTTGATGTCCGCAGCAATGTCGCACACCTCATTGTCGTAGAAATACAGCCCCGTCACCGCGTAATTCGAACGCGGCTTCGCAGGCTTCTCTTCGATCGACAGCGCGCGGAACTTCTGGTCGAACTCGACCACGCCGTATCGCTCCGGATCGTGCACGTGATAGGCGAACACCGTCGCGCCATCGGTGCGGCTGTTGGCGGCATCGAGTTGCTTCGCCAGATCGTGCCCGTAGAAGATGTTGTCGCCCAGAATCAGCGCCGACGGATCGTTG
>NZ_FCNY02000028.1 GCF_001544575.2 Caballeronia cordobensis | reverse complement strand
TAGCTTGACCTCGAAACGCCTCAGGTGCGACATCTGTACTTTGCTCAAGTACGACACTACTACTTTGCTGTGACAAGCAAAACGTTGATAATTTATCTTATGTAAAATTAAATTTTCACCTCGACAAAACCTCCTCAACCCATCTCCCCAGCCCGCCTCATCAAAAACTCCTTTTCCCGCGCATTCTTCGCCAGCGACGCCGCGCGCTCGAACTCCGCACGCGCTTCATCCCTGCGCCCAAGCCTCGCCAGCAAATCCGCACGCACGCTCGGCAGCCAGTGATACCGGCTGAGCGATGCCGCGTCAGCCAGGGCATCGACGATCGGCAATGCCTTTTCCGGCCCATACGCCATGCTCACCGCGACCGCCCGGTTCAGCTCCACGACCGGCGTCGGCGCGGTCTGCATCAGCGCGTCGTAAAGTGCGACGATCATCGGCCAGTCGGTGTCGGCGGCGCTCGCCGCGCGCGCGTGGCATGCCGCGAGCGCCGCCTGCAGCGCGTACACGCCGCGCGCGCCGCCCAGCGCCTCCGAACGCTTCAGCGCCGCCAGCCCGCGCCGGATCAGCAACGGGTCCCAGCGGCTGCGATCCTGATCCGGCAACAGCACCGGCCGACCATCCCGGTCGACGCGCGCCTTCATGCGCGACGCCTGAATCTCCATCAGCGCGACAAGCCCATGAACCTCGCTCTCGTCGGGCGTCAGTTCCGCGAGAATCCGTCCGAGCCGCAGCGCGTCCTCGCACAGCGCCGGACGCATCCAGTGGTCGCCGGCGGTCGCCGAATACCCCTCGTTGAAAATCAGATAGATGACTTCGAGCACCGAGCCGAGCCGCGCCGCGCGCGCATCCGCCTGCGGCACCTCGAACGGCACGCGCGCCGCCGACAGCGTGCGCTTTGCCCGCACGATGCGCTGCGCGATGGTCGGCTCGGGCACGAGAAACGCGCGCGCGATCTCGTCCGTGGTCAGCCCGCCGATCAGGCGCAGCGTCAACGCGGCCCGCGCATCGACGGACAGCACCGGATGGCACGCCGTGAAGATAAGCCGCAGCAGATCGTCGCCGATGTCGTCCTCGCGCGCGGCGTCCAGCGCATCGACGAAATCCGGCGTGACGTACGCCTCCTGCGCGTCGAGATCGCGTCCGTACTCCTCGTGCTTTCTCGCGTGCAGCGCATGCTGTCGCAGCCGGTCGAGCGCCTTGTTCTTCGCTGTCGTCATGAGCCACGCTCCCGGCTTATCCGGCACGCCCACGCCCGGTTGGCCCCAGTGTTCGAGCGCCGCGACGAACGCATCCTGCGCGAGTTCCTCGGCCAGCGCGACATCGCGCACGACGCGCGCGACGCTCGCAATCACCTTCGCCGACTCGATGCGCCAGACAGCATCAATCGCCCGCCGGGCCGCATCGTTAGCTTCTGTCGCCTTCGCTTTTCCGCTCACGCCGCTTCCGGATTCATATGCACGAGCTCCCAGATGTGACCGTCGAGATCCTCGAAGCCGTGGCCGTACATGAAGCCGTGATCCTGCGGCTCGCGCGGTGCGCGTCCGCCCGCGGCGACAGCCTTCGCCACCAGATCGTCGACTTCCGCCCTGCTCTCGCATGACAGACACACGAGCGTTTCGGTGCTTTTGTGCGCATCGGCGATGGGTTTTTCCGTGAAAGTCTGGAAGAACTTCTCGACGAGCAGCATCGCGAAGATGTTCTCGCCGATGACGAGGCACGCGGCGTCATCGTTCGTAAATGCCGGGTCGAAACTCAGGCCCAGCGCCTTGAAGAAGGTCATCGAACGCTTGAGGTCACGAACCGGCAGGTTCACGAAAATCTGTTTGTGCATGACAGGGGTCTCCGGGGTTTTCAATACCACGACGAACGACTCACGCAAAAATCGACACGAAAGCGCTCAGAAATAACACGGCCCGACTTTGCGGACTTCGATCGTGCACCACTTCGCCGCCGGGCATTGCGCCGCGATCTCGACGGCCTGCTCGCGCGTCTCGCAATCGATGAGAAAGAAGCCGCCGATCATCTCCTTGGCCTCGGCGAAAGGGCCATCGACGACGCGCGCATCGCCATTGTTCGCGGTGACGCGCGCCGCATCCTTGAGCGAGCTCAGCGACTCGACCGCGCGCAGGATGCCGCGCGCGTTCAGGTCGCCGGCGAAGCGCACCATCTGGTCATACGCCTCGCGCCCCTCCTCCTGCGTGCGCTGGCCACGTTGTTCAACCGGTTCCACGACGAGCAGCAGATAAGCCACGACAAGCCTCCGGAAGTTTTTTGATGCGCTCAAGTCTATCTCGATATTGACAAACACAGATGCGCCCATCGATACTGCGACACATGCACGCAGCCATCCTTTTCTCCATCGCCGCGATTAAAAACCGTATGAACGCCATGTGTGGCGGGTCATCGGAAGAGCGTGTGCGCTAGCGAGACAGGCAAGCAAATCGATTCCGAAGGCCCCGCCGCAAGACGGGGCCTTCTTGTTTTTGCGTGCAAGGTTTCCGTCTTCGGCTCACATCATGGAGAGCAGAGATGGAAGAAGTGTCGCAAGTTTTCGCGCGTCATGGCGTCGGCCACGGCGTCGCATCGGGTCGCCTGAGCACATCGGGCGCGCGCGTCGTGGTCTATGTCGAAGTGCATCCGCATCAGATGGTGTCGTGGCGGCTCACGCGCGATGCCGAACTGCGTATCGGCGATGTATCCGCGGGTTCCCTGTGGCTCACGCGTCATCGCGATCCGTACGATTACTGGATGAAGCCCGGCGATACGGTGCGCCTGTCGCGCGGCGAACGCGTGTGGCTCACATCGGAAAGCGACGAGGCGTTCGAGGTGTCGCTCACGTCGTATCGCGTCGAACGGCGCGGCTTGATCGCGCGCTGGCTCGGGCGTTATTGGCCGCGCATGGCGGGCGCGCACGCGAACGCGCTTTAGCCGCTTATGCGCGTGTCAGGGCTCCACGCAGCGAAAATTCGCGGCGGCGTTGATGCTGCCCTTGCCGACGTAGCGCGGATAGTTCGGATAACGGCATATCGGCCGCGTGCGTCCGTTGGTGGCGGGCGCGATGTCGCTGCCGACGAGCGTTTCCGGCGCCATGCCGTTGCTCACCCAGTCGTCGAGCGCGCCGAGTTCGTCCCAGGCGGGAATGAACACGCCGTTGCCGTGCTGGAAACCCGGCACCATGTAGAGCCGCATGAACGAATCGACGGTGTCCTGCCCGTATCGTTCGACGAGCCCGTGATAGAACGCGATCGTCTGCTTCGGGCTGATGACTTCGTCGGCGAGTCCGTGCATCGCGATAAGTTTGCCGCCGCGCGCGATGAACGCGGAGAAGTCCGGGTTCATCGCGCCGACGGTGTACGCGAGCGTGGTCAGCCGCTGCTTGAAGCGGCCGGGATTGTCGAGGTCGAACGCGAGCGCGTTGAAGCCGAGATCGCGCGTGACGAAGTGCCGGATATACGCGTCGCCCTGGGCGAAGAGGTAGCCGTTCGCGGCGAAGGTCGGCGGATTGAGCAGCACCGGCGAGTCGCCCAGTCCGAGCGAGCCGGAAAAATCCACGCCCTGAAACACGTTGTAGCCCGGATACGTATCGACGCCGTAGGCGAGCGGATACGGCAGGCTCACGCCGTCGCGCAAGGTCTGGAGCGTGTCGATCTGCGCATCGGAGAGGCAACTGTCGCGCAAGGAAGGACGCTGGCCGTTCGCGCAACGCAGCGACGCGATGATCTGCGGCTCCAGCTTTCTGCACGCCTCCACGTTGCTGACGATGCCGTCCGCCGCGCCGTCGAGTTTGTCGCAATCGTGCACGACAGTCTCGAACACGCGCCGCTGCTGCGCAATCCCGACGAAGCCGCCCGGCTTCGCATACGACGCCTGCCCGACTTTCACGCCCATCAGCCGCACGCCCGAGAAGTTGATCGCCGGCGCGTTGGCGATCACGCCGTCGTAGTCGTTCGGAAAGCGCTCGATCACGGTGAAGCCTTCGCGCCCGCCCGTGGAGCCGCCTGCGAAATAGGTCTTTTCCGGCGCGCGCCCGTAGCCCATCTGGATCAGCGCGAGCGCGACATCCCGCGTTTTCTTGAGATGCCCGAAGCCGAAATTGACGATGGCTTCGTCGTTGCCCGCGAAATCCGCGCGCCCCGAATTGCCGACGTGGCCCGAATCGGAGCCGAAGGTCGCATAACCGCGCGCGAGTGGCGTCGAATCGGGCGCGAAAGGCATCGGATCGGTGCCGGACACGATCGTGCCGTTGTAGCCACCGCCGCCCATCTGCAGCGCGCGGCCGTTCCAGCGGCTCGGCAGATTCACTTCGAAGCGGATATCGGGCGTGGTGTCCTGCAGCGCCTTGATGAACCCGGTGATGCGGCAGTACTCGCCGTTGCGGTTGCCGGGCGCGGCGGCTTTCACGACCCACGCGGAGACGATCGTCCCGCCGCGCGTCGGCAGGCCGATGATCGATGCGGGCACGGTCTTGCCTTCGAGATCGTCGCAATGCTTTGTCACGTACGCGGCGGCCTGGGCGTTCGAGCACGCGACGAGCGCCATCGCGACGAAAAACGCCGGAAAACGCAACGGAGCGAAAGAAAGGATACGGAGGAAGCGGAACACGTCCTGAAAGCGGCTACTTCAAACGCCGCACAATATATAAGAACAGTCTTTCGACCGCCATTCGGAACGTCCGGCCGTTGCGGCGGCACAACCGGCCTGCCGCCCTCGCCCGCTTATTCTTTCGCTTACTCGCCGGTCCATTCGCCGCGCAGGTCGCTGCGTTCGAGAAGCTGAAGCAAGGTTTCGGCCGGACGGCTCAGGTGCTTCGCGCCGAACGCGATGAATTCCACCTCGGGCAACTCGGGCAAGTCCGCGCGGTTCACGGGCGGTGCAAGCCCGCGCGCGGCGAGAAAATGCGAGCGCACCGTCAGCCCGAGCCCGCCGCGCGCCGCGGCGATACAGCCCGCGTGGCTGCTGCTCGTGCAGACCATTTGCCAGCTCGCGCCGGTCATCGCGAGCGAATCGAGCACGACGCCGCGCGTGACGCTCGGCTCCGACACGAGAATGAGCGGCAGCGGCTCGCCCGTATCGACGACCGTGCCGGGCTTCGCAAGCCATTCGAGGCGGCCGGAAAAAAGCCGCGTGCCGCGCGCATCGCCGATCCGCCGTTTGCCGACCGCGAGGTCGAGTTCGCCCGCATCGACCATCTGATAAAGCCTGCCCGTCATGCCGATGGTGATTTCCAGTTCGACGTCCGGATGCGTGTCGCGAAACGCGGCGAGCACGCTCGGCAGCGGCCCGAGCGCGATATCGTCCGACGAGCCGAGCCGCACGCGCCCGCGCAGCCGCGGCGAACTGAACTGCGACTCCGCGTGCGCCATCGCTTCGAGAATCACGCGGGCGTGGACGAGCATGGCTTCGCCGTCGGCGGTGAGCGCGAGCGAATGCGTGTCGCGCACGAAAAGCCGCCGCCCGACGCTCTCTTCCAGCCGCCGGATATGCTCGGAGACGCTCGACTGCCGCAGGCCCAACTGACGGCCAGCGTCGGTGAAGCTGTGCGACGCGGCCACGGTCGCGAACGTGTTCAGCCAGACAGGATTCAGCATGCGCCATTGTGATCGTTAATACCGATGACAGTCAATGTGGTTAGCGGTCTTCCCGATGACGCTGTAAGTTATTAATATTTCATCAATCGCGCAATGCGCTTGTTTTCAAACGGCTTTCTGCTGGCGGTGCGGCCACCGCACCCTCGTTTTCTCATGACCAAAAGTTCTTCGCACACGGCTTTGCTCTGGATCGTCGCCGTGGGCTTTTTCATGCAGGCGCTCGACACGACGATCGTCAACACGGCGCTGCCTTCCATCGCGCGCAGCCTGAACGCCGCGCCGCTCGCGATGCAGTCCATCGTCGTCGCCTACACGCTCACGATGGCGCTCTTCACGCCCGCTTCCGGCTGGCTCGCCGACCGTTTCGGCACGCGGCGCGTGTATCTCGTATCGATTTCCCTGTTCGTCATCGGCTCGCTTGCCTGCGCGAGCGCGCACTCTCTGAATCAACTCGTGCTGGCGCGCGTGCTGCAAGGCATCGGCGGGTCGATGCTGCTGCCGATCGGCCGTCTCGCCGTGCTGCGCGCCGTCTCGGGCGAAGCCTACGTCTCTGCGCTCGCGATGATTTCCATTGCCGGCCAGGTCGGCCCGATTCTCGGCCCGACGCTCGGCGGCTGGTTCGTCGAGTCGTTTTCGTGGCACTGGATTTTCCTGATCAACGTGCCGATCGGCGCGGTCGGGCTGTATGCGGTGCAGCGCTTCTTGCCGAACGACACGCTCCACGATGCGCCGCCCTTCGACTTCGTCGGCTGCGGATTGCTCTCGATGTGCATGGTGTCGTTTTCGCTCGCGCTCGATAGCCCGGTCGAGACGCATCGCGGCGCGGTCTCGGCGGCGCTGTTCGCGCTGGCGGCCGTCTCGGCGTTTGCGTATGTGCCCTACGCGCGCCGCAAGCGCAATCCGCTCTTCGATCTCGCGCTCTTTCGCGAGCCGAATTTCAGCGTCGGGCTGATCGGCAACCTGCTCTGCCGGGTCGGATCGAGCGCCGTGCCGTTCCTGCTGCCGCTCATGATGCAGCTCGAACTCGGCTACAGCCCGCTGCATTCGGGGCTGATGATGCTGCCCATCGCCGTCGCCGGGACGATCAGCAAGCGCTGGATTGCGCAACTCGTGAAGCGCTACGGCTACGAGACCTTCCTGCTCGTCAATACGGCGCTCGTGGGCGCGTCGATCGTTGCGTTTGCGCTGTTTTCGCCGACGCTGCCGCTCGCGGTCGAAATCGCGATTCTCGTGGTGTTCGGCGCCTGCAACTCGATGCAGTTCGCCGCGATGAACAGCGTCACGCTCAAAGGCCTGGCGAGCAAGGACGCGGGCAGCGGCAACAGCCTCTTCTCGATGGTGCAGATGCTCGCGATCGGCCTCGGCGTGTCGATCGGCGGCTCGCTCGTGCAAGTGTTCCAGGGGCCGTTTTCGACATCGACGGGCTTCCGGCTGAGCTTCGTGTGCATGGGCGTGGTGACGCTTTTCTCGGGCGTCGTGTTCCGCCGCCTCGATTCCGCGCCGGCCAAGCCGGGCAATGCCGCGCCGGCCGGCGTCGGCAAGCGCGCCGCTTAACGATTATTCTGTCGGTCCAACCGATTTCTGGAGCGCAACCGTGCAATACCGCAAATTCGGCAATACCGGTCTCACCGTTTCGCGCCTCACACTCGGCACGATGACGTTCGGCCTTCAGACCGACGAAGACGTGTCGCGCAGCATCATGGACCGCGCGGCGGACGCGGGCGTGAATTTCATCGACACCGCGAACGTCTACCCGCTCGGCAGCGGCCACGATCTCGCGGGACGCACCGAAGAGATCGTCGGACGCTGGCTCAAGGGCCGTCGCGATCATTACATTCTCGCGACGAAGGCGGCGCATGAAATGGGGCCGCTCGCGTGGCACAAGGGCACATCGCGCAAGCATCTGCTCGACGCCATGGACGCTTCGCTCAAGCGTCTGGGCACCGATTACGTCGATCTGTACCAGCTCCACAACGACGACCGCGACACCCCGCTCGACGAAATGCTCGAAGCGCTCGACATCATCGTGCGGCAAGGCAAGGCGCGTTATATCGGCGTGTCGAATTTCCTGGCGTACCGGCTCGCGCGCGCGCTCGGCCGTGCGGATGTGCTGCGCGCCGCGCGCTTCGTCTCCGTGCAGCCGCGCTACAACCTGCTTTTCAGGCAGATCGAGCGCGAACTGCTGCCGCTCGCCACCGAAGAAGGCCTTGCCGTCATTCCGTACAACCCGCTCGCGGGCGGGCTTCTGACCGGCAAGCATAAATTCGATGCCGCGCCGGGCGAAGGCCGCTTCACCGGCGCGGTCGGCAAGGCGGGCGCGACGTACACCGAGCGCTACTGGCACGAGCGCGAATTTCACACGATCGAGACGATCAACGGAATTGTCGCGCCGACGGGCCGCTCGCTCGCGAGCACGGCGCTCGCGTGGGTGCTGGACAATCCCGCGGTGACATCGGCGATCATCGGCGCGAGCCGGCCCGATCAGCTGAACGAGACGCTCGCCGCCGTCGATCTGCCGATCGATCCGGAGATCAAGGCGAAGCTCGACGAAGCGACGCGCGAGTATCGTTTCGGCGACGCGTTGCGCTGAGCGCGGTGTTTCAAGGCCGGGCCGCGCGCGCCCGGTAAAACCCTTCGAGCGAATAAAGGGCGAGCGCGGTCCAGATCGCGCCGTAGCCGATCAGTTGATCGTGCCCGAAGAATTCCTGATAGATCACCACGCCGATCAGCAATTGCAAGGTCGGCGTGATGTACTGGATCAGGCCGAGCATCGAAAGCGGAATGCGCCGCGCGCCCGCGGCGAAGAGCAAAAGCGGCACGGCCGTCACGGGTCCGGCTGCCGCGAGCAGCAGTTTCACACCAATCGATGCGTGGGCGAAGCCGCTGCCGCCGTGCGAGCTCAGGAAAAACAGATAAAGCAGCGCGACGGGACAGAGCAGCATGGTTTCGAGCGTGAGCCCTTCGAGCGCGCCGAGCGACGCCGTCTTGCGCAGCAAACCGTAGCCGCCGAACGTCAGCGCGAGCGCGAGACTGATCCACGGCGGCGCGCCGTTCACCCACGTCAGCCAGACGACACCCGCCGCGGCGACGACCACCGCGATCCACTGGACGGGCCGCAGCCGCTCGTGCAGAAATGCCATGCCGAACAGCACGTTGATCAGCGGATTGATGAAGTAGCCAAGACTCGCCTCGACGATGCGCCCGTCGTTCACGGCCCAGATATAAATGCCCCAGTTCGCCGACAGCAGCACGGCGCTCGCCGCGAAGCGCGCGAGGAGGCGCTTGTCGCGCAACACCGGGCCGAGCCACGTCCACTGACGGCGCGCCGTCATCACGATCAGCAGGAAGGCCATCGACCAGGCCATGCGATGCGCGAGCATCTCGACCGCGCCGATCGAATGCAAGGCTTTGAAATAAATGGGAAAAAGGCCCCAGATGGCAAAGGCCGAGAATGCGTAGACGACGCCTGGATTCATTGTTCGTTGCGTTGAGCGGACGTGGGCGCGCACGAACGATCGGCTCGCTCGCCCGCGTTTGCCTGACCGTTGGCCGGTAAGCGATCCGCAAGGGATTGGAAGCCGGATTTTAGTCGACGCGCGGGGTCGGGCTCCAGCGGCGTGCGAACCCTTGAATGAATTCGTGCTCGAACCCTGAGCGAGAAAGCCGTTCGAAGGGCCGTGATAGCATGGCCGGCCTCGCGATTGCTACTGTCAGCCCCGACGTCAGCCCCGCATTCAGCCCCGCAGTCCGCCGTTCCGCCCGCACAGGCTTTGCCAATGGATAATCAAACCGTTCATCAAAATTTTTTCCATATTCTGCTTTTCGTCGTGACAGTCGCGCTCGCGTGGGTACTGCTGCCCTTCTTCGGCGCGATCTTCTGGGGCGCGATTCTCGCGATCCTGTTTCAGCCGATGCAGCGCTATCTCGCCGCGCGCTTCGGCAAGCGCCGCAATCTCGCCGCGCTGACGACGCTGGCCGCCGCGATCCTGATCGTCATCATTCCGCTCGCGGTCGTGGCGGTGACGCTCGTGCAGGAAATCGCCCTCGTCTACTCGCGGATCAAGAGCGGCGAGCTGAATTTCGGGGTGTACTTCCAGCATGTGCTGCATGCGTTGCCGGCCTCGGCGCAACAACTGCTCGGGCGTTACGGCCTCGACGACATCGGCGGCGTGCAGCGCAAGCTGATGGAAGGCGCCGCGCAGATCAGCCAGTTCGCGGCGGCACAGGCGCTGTCGATCGGGCAGAACACGTTCCAGTTCGTCGTGAGCTTCGGCGTGATGCTGTATCTCGTGTTCTTCCTGCTGCGCGATGGCGGCGAAATCGGGCGGCGCATCCGCCGGGCGATTCCGCTCGATCCGGAGCCGAAGCTTCATCTGATCGCGAAATTCACAACTGTGGTGCGCGCAACGGTCAAGGGAAACATCGCGGTCGCGGCGGTTCAGGGCTTGCTCGGCGGGCTGATCTTCTGGGTTCTGGGTATCGGCGGCTCGCTGCTTTGGGGCGTGCTGATGGCGTTTCTTTCGCTGTTGCCGGCGGTGGGCGCGGCGATCGTCTGGGTGCCTGCGGCGATCTACTTCTTCATGACGGGCGCGATCATCAAGGGGCTGATTCTCGTGGCCTTTTGCGTCGTCGTGATCGGGCTCGTCGATAACGTGCTGCGGCCGATTCTCGTCGGCAAGGATACGAAGATGCCGGACTGGGTCGTGCTGATTTCCACGCTCGGCGGCATGGCGCTGTTCGGCATCAACGGGTTCGTGATCGGGCCGCTCGTGGCCGCGCTCTTCATGGCGAGCTGGGATTTGTTCTCGCAGGATCGGATGAATTCGTAGGGCTTCAGGCACTGCGTAAAGAAAACCGGCTCGCAAGGAGCCGGTTTTTTATTCTAAGAACAAGCTATCAGCGCGTGCTCGGCGCCACATACCTGCACTCGAACCGCTTCCTCACCGTCCCGTTCTCATCGACGCTCTCGAGATAGACATCGAACTGCCACAAGCGCGCCATGTGCTTGAGCACTTCGTCGCTGTCGTTCGAGAGATGGCGGTTATCGGTCATGAAGTGACGCAGCGTCAGACTGCGGTCGCCCCGCGTGTTCACCGAATACACCTGAATATTCGGCTCGCGGTGGTGAATATCGTATTGACGCGACAACGCCTGGCGCACATAGCGATAGCCGCTGCCGTCATGAATGGCGGACACTTCCAGTGCGTCGCGCATGTCGTCGTCGAGAATCGAAAACAGGCGCATCTCGCGAATCAAATGCGGCGACAGGTATTGCGCGATGAAGCTCTCGTCCTTGAAGTTGCGCATCGCATAATGCAGGGATTCGAGCCAGTCGCTGCCCGCAAGCTCCGGAAACCACTCGCGGTCTTCATCCGTCGGGTTTTCGCAGATGCGGCGGATATCGCTCATCATCGAAAAACCCAGCGCGTACGGATTGATGCCGCTGTAATACGGCTTCGTCACCGGCGGTTGATACACGACGTTCGAGTGCGAGTGCAGAAACTCCATCATGAAGCCGTCTTCGAGCCGGCCTTCGTTGTAGAGCGTGTTGAGCAGCGTGTAATGCCAGAACGTCGCCCAGCCTTCGTTCATCACCTGCGTCTGCCGCTGCGGATAAAAATACTGTCCGATCTTGCGCACGATGCGGATGACTTCCCGCTCCCACGGCTCCAGCAGCGGCGCATTCTTTTCCGCGAAATACAGCAGGTTTTCCTGCGGCTCCGGCGGATAACGGCTTTCGGTTTCCTCCTGCGACTGCTCCTTGCCCTTGGGCAGCGTGCGCCAGAGTTCGTTGACCTGCGATTGCAGATACGCCTCGCGCTCCCGGCGCATCGCCGCTTCCTTCGCAAGCGACAGCTTCTGCGGGCGCTTATACCGGTCGACGCCGTAATTCATCAGCGCGTGGCACGAATCGAGCAGTTCCTCGACGCGATCGAGCCCGAATCGCTCCTCGCACTCCGCGATGTAATTCTTCGCGTACACGAGGTAATCGATGATCGCGTGCGCGTCCGTCCACAGCCGGAACAGATAATTGCCCTTGAAAAACGAGTTATGCCCGTACGCCGCATGGGCGATCACGAGCGCCTGCATCGTCATGGTGTTCTCTTCCATGAGATACGCGATGCAGGGATTCGAATTGATGACGATCTCGTACGCGAGGCCCATCTGCCCGCGCCGATAGCCTTTCTCGGTCGAGAGAAAGTGCTTGCCGAACGACCAGTGCCGATAATTCACCGGCATGCCGACGGACGCATACGCGTCCATCATCTGCTCGGAGCTGATGATTTCGAGCTGAATGGGATAGGTGTCGAGCCCGTACCGGTTGGCGACGCGCGAAATCTCGGCGTCGTATTCCTCGATCAGCTCGACGCTCCAGTCCGACGGGCACGGCAGCGGCCGCCGCTTCTCCGAAACATTCATCCTGCCTTCCTCGTGCGCATCGTTCGTCGCTGACGCCTTGCGTTGCTCTGCCTCGGGCCCCAGCCTGGAAGCTGCACGATCGTCCGTGCCTTCCAGCTGATAGCCGCGCGTCTCGTTTTGCAAATGCCGCATCGTCATGCGGCCGCCTGCTGTTTTTCGAAAAGTTCGCGGAACACCGGATAGATGTCGGCGGCCGAATCCACCTTCTTCATGGCCAGTTCGGGCGCGCCCATCGCTAGCTGAGCATACTCCAACCAGAGATTCTGCTCCTCCGGCGCAACTTGAATATAGGCAAAATACCGGACCTTCGGCAGGATGTCTTCCGCGAGCAGCTTGCGGCACTTGGGCGAATCGTCCGTCCAGTTGTCGCCGTCGGAGGCCTGCGCGCCGTAAATGTTCCATTCAGTCGGCGAATAGCGCTCGTCCATGATCTTCTTCATGAGTTCGAGTGCACTCGACACCACCGTGCCGCCGCTTTCGGTCGAATGGAAGAACGTGTCTTCGTCGACTTCTTCGGCGCGCGTGTGATGCCGGATGAACACGACTTCGATCTTTTCGTAGTTCCGTTGCAGGAACAGATACAGCAGGATGAAGAAGCGCTTCGACAGATCCTTGCGCTGCTCGTCCATCGAGCCGGAAACGTCCATCAGGCAGAACATCACGGCCTTGCTCGAAGGCGTCGGCTGCTTCACGCGATTGATATAGCGCAGGTCGAACGGATCGATGAACGGAATGCGCGTGATTCGCCCCTGCATGATGACGATATCCGCTTCGAGCCGCGCGATTTCCTCGGCGTCGCCGTTCTCATCTTTCAACTGTTCAAGCTGACGCTCCATCTCGCGCAATTGCGACGCGAGCGGCCAGCCGAGCGCGATGCGCCGTCCGAGCGCGGAGCGCAGCGATCTCACCACATCGATGTTATTCGGCGTGCCTTCCGCCGCCCAGCCTGCGCGCACGTTCTTCCAGGTCGGCACGGCGAGCAGTTGCGTCTTGACGAGGCGCGGCAGTTCGAGATCGTCGAAGAAGTACTGCATGAATTCTTCGCGCGACAGCTCGAAGACGAAATCGTCCTGCCCTTCGCCTTCGTTGCTCGCACTCTTGCCGCCGCCGCCCGCGCCGCCCGGCGGACGCGGAATCTTGTCGCCGCGAATGTAGTCGGCGTTGCCCGGATGGACATACTCGCGCTTGCCGCCCGGTCCATGCCGGAACGAAGGCTCCGAGATGTCCTTCTTCGGGATCGTGATGCTCTGCGTGCTTTGAATGTCCTTGATGCTGCGATCGCGCACCGCGTCGGACACCGCGCGGCGAATATAACTCTTGACGCGTCGCAGGAAGCGCTCGCGATTGGCGATGCTCTTGTTCTTGCCGGCTAACCTGCGGTCGATGATTTGGTGCAGCACATCCAGTCTCCCGCGTTATTGGCGAGGAAGCGAGGCGCTGCCTGCGTCGTGCATCTGTCGCAGCGTCTCTCTCTCGCAATTCGTCCACTGTGCCGCCCGAACGCAAACCGCGCGCCCGCACGACCAGAGACAGCCCAACTCCCGCGCTGCGCGGGACCGGAACCGCGCACGAAGCGCCGTTCCGGCCAATACCCTGCTACGACGACTTGCGCACGCGCAGATACCAGTCGCACAGGAGCCGCACCTGCTTCGGCGTATAGCCCTTCGCGACCATGCGATTGACGAAGTCCTCGTGCTTGCGTTGCTCTTCGGCCGAGCCTTTCGCGTTGAACGAAATCACCGGCAGAAGTTCTTCGGTGTTGGAGAACATCTTCTTCTCGATCACCACGCGCAGCTTTTCATAGCTGATCCACGCCGGATTCTTGCCGCCGTTGGCCGCACGCGCGCGCAACACGAAGTTCACGATCTCGTTGCGGAAATCCTTCGGGTTGCTGATGCCCGCGGGCTTCTCGATCTTCTCCAGCTCGGCATTCAACGACGCGCGGTCGAAGCTCTCGCCGGTATCGTGATCGCGGAACTCCTGATCCTGAATCCAGAAGTCCGCATACGTCACATAGCGGTCGAAGATGTTTTGTCCATACTCCGAATACGACTCCAGATAAGCGGTCTGAATCTCCTTGCCGATGAACTCGGCATAGCGCGAAGCCAGTACGTCCTTGATGAACGAGAGGTACTTCTGCTCCGTTTCCGGCGGGAACTGTTCGCGCTCGATCTGCTGTTCGAGCACGTACATCAGATGCACCGGGTTGGCGGCGACCTCGCTCGAATCGAAGTTGAACACGCGCGACAGGATCTTGAACGCGAAGCGCGTGGAGACGCCCGTCATGCCCTCGTCGACGCCCGCGTAATCGCGATATTCCTGATACGACTTCGCCTTCGGGTCAGTGTCTTTCAGGTTCTCGCCGTCATACACCTGCATCTTCGAGAAGAGGCTCGAATTCTCCGGCTCGTGCAGACGCGTGAGCACGGCCATCTGCGCCATCATCTTGAGCGTGCCGGGCGCGCATACCGCTTCGGCGAGCGACGAGTTACGCAAGAGCTTTTCGTAGATCTTGATTTCTTCACCGTAGCGCAGGCAATACGGCACCTTCACGACGAAGATACGATCGAGCAATGCTTCATTGTTCTTGTTGTTGCGGAACGCCTTCCACTCCGACTCGTTCGAGTGCGCGAGGATGACGCCGTCGAACGGAATCGCGCCGAAGCCTTCCGTGCCCTTGAAGTTGCCTTCCTGCGTTGCAGTGAGCAGCGGATGCAGCACCTTGATCGGCGCCTTGAACATTTCGACGAATTCCAGCAGGCCCTGATTGGCGAGGCACAGGCCGCCGGAATAGCTGTATGCGTCGGCGTCGTCCTGCGAATAGGTTTCGAGCTTGCGGATATCCACCTTGCCGACGAGCGACGAGATGTCCTGATTGTTCTCGTCGCCAGGTTCCGTCTTCGCGATGCCGATCTGGCGAAGGATCGACGGATAGCGGCGCACCACGCGGAACTTGCGGATGTCGCCGTTGTATTCGTGCAGGCGCTTCACGGCCCACGGCGAAAGAATGTTGCGCAGATAGCGGCGCGGAATGCCGTATTGCTCTTCGAGCACGGGGCCGTCTTCGTCGTAATCGAAGAGACCGAGCGGCGATTCGTTGACGGGCGAGCCCTTCAGCGAATAGAACGGCACGCGTTCCATGAGCTGCTTGAGCCGTTCGGCGATAGACGACTTGCCGCCGCCCACCGGACCCAGCAGATACAGGATCTGCTTCTTCTCTTCCAGACCCTGTGCCGCGTGCCGGAAGTACGACACGACGTTCTCGATCACTTCCTCCATTCCGTAGAACTCGCGGAATGCCGGATAGACCTTGATGACCTTGTTTGCAAACACACGCGAAAGCCGCGGATCGAGTCGCGTATCGACATGCTCCGGCTCCCCGATGGCCGTCAACATGCGTTCGCCCGCTGTTGCATACGTGGCAGGATCTTCTTTGCAGAGCGCGAGGTACTCTTCGAGCGAGAATTCCTCCTCTCGAGTTTTTTCGAAGCGGGTCGCGAAACTGCTGTAGATATCCATGCTACCTCCTCGCCGAAGTCAGAAAGCTATGCCGTGCGCAACGCGCGTAATCGAAACGACATCGCTTGAAATCATCCTAAACCCTTTCGAATTTTTTTTCACGCACTTGCGTTGTTCATTTGCTTCGCAGAATTCCTAGCTTGGTGCGTTATTTTCGTTCACCTACAATGTGCATCCCGATGTCGCAATGTCTGTATCGTCTTGCTCGGCAACGTTGCTGCCTGTTCGTTTCCCCGCGCTCGCCGCGACTTATCCACTGCTCTTGTCCGCCAATGCGGCGCAACTCACGCTCATGACATCCAATACCGCGATGTCCGCGCAGCATCATCAATAACCGTTCCCGACGTAGGGTGTCTCGTCATCATGCGAGCACCAACTCTAGTTCGCCGATGCGGTCGATCGCGCCATGCAGCATCGCCGGTCCATCGACGCGAACAGCACCTGTATAAGAGCCCGTGGTGATGGTCCAGAATGGCTCGACCGTCAATCCCATACGGGAACAATGGTTGACGAGCCACGGCAGCAACTCGCGCGGATCGCCCGCCGGATTGCCGAGCGCGGCCGGTGCGATGCTTTCGCCGTCGAGCGTGAATTCCAGGCGCGGCGTGAGGAAGTCGAAGCCCGGCGCGACCACGTCGTAAGGCTCCATGCCCGAGACGACGAGCGCGCCGTTGTTCTGTGAATCGGCCAGTTGCGCGAGCGGGTCGAGATTGGGCCATTGCGCAAAACGGCTGTCGACGATTTCGAGCGCGACCGCGATACCGCCGATCGCGTCGAAGACTTCCTCGCGCGTGTAAGGATCGCTGCGCGCGGGCAACGCGTAAGCGAAGCGGAACGCGATCTCGAGTTCCACCAGCACGCGGAAGAAAGATTGAAAAGGCAGGCGCGCGGGCGAAACATGGACGAGCCCGGCGTCGATGGGCGCGCCCGTGGCGAGCGCATCGGGCGCGCGCGCGCCGATCTTCCACGCGCCGATGCGGGCTTCCGACGCTTTCAGCATCTCGTGCTGGATCGCGTAGGCGGTGGGCGCGTCGGCCGGAATGTCGGCGGGTTCGAGCGCCTCGATCAGTTGATGCCGGCGGCGGGCGTCCGCGAGTTTCGCGGCGAGTGTCGATCCGGTCATGTCGATATCCTCGTGTGAACGGTGACGCATTTCCCTCAGTGTACGGGTTACAGGATCGGCGTTGGTCACGCGCGCAAGAATTCGCGCGCGCGTCCTGCCCCGTGCGCGGCTACGCGCCGCCCGCCGTGCTCAGAACGTCTCCCAGTCGCCGCCTGCGTCCGCGGTTGCCCTGGCCGCCGGCGCAGGTTTAGGAGCAGCTTTGGGCGCCGGCTTCGGCGCGACCCGCGCAGTCACCGTTGCACGCGGTGCAATGGTCGCCGCCGTTGCGGTCCTGACAGCAGCAAGCGGCGCGCCGTCCGCCACCTGAAAGACCGCGACGGCCTGCCGCAGACGCCCCGCCTGATCTTCGAGCGACTGCGCCGCCGCCGCCGCTTCCTCGACGAGCGCCGCGTTCTGCTGCGTGACCTCGTCCATCTGCGTGACGGCGCGCGACACCTGCTCGATGCCGCTCGACTGCTCCTCCGATGCCGCCGCGATCTCGCCCATGATGTCGGTCACGCGCTGCACCGCGCCGATGATCTCGTTCATCGTGCGGCCGGCTTCGTCGACGAGCGTCGTGCCCGTCTGCACGCGCGCCACGGACGTATCGATCAGTTCCTTGATTTCCTTCGCCGCCGCCGACGAGCGCTGCGCCAGGCTGCGCACCTCGCCCGCGACCACCGCGAAGCCGCGCCCTTCCTCGCCCGCGCGCGCCGCTTCGACCGCCGCGTTGAGCGCGAGAATATTGGTCTGGAACGCGATGCCCTCGATGATCGTGATGATGTCCGCGATCCTCGACGAACTCTGGTTGATCTCGCCCATCGTCGTCACGACCTGCGTGACGACCGCGCTGCCCTTGCCCGCGATCTCGGACGCGTTCGCCGCGAGCGCGCTCGCCTGGCGTGCGTTGTCGGCGTTCTGACGCACGGTGCCGGTCAGCTCTTCCATGCTCGACGCGGTTTCCTGCAAGGCCGACGCCTGTTCCTCGGTGCGCGACGACAGATCGGTGTTGCCGGCGGCGATCTGCTGCGTCGCCGAGGCGATCGATTCGCTGCCCGAGCGCACGGTGCGCACGGTCGTCAAGAGGCTCGTGCGCATGTTCGCGAGACCCTGGAGCAGTTGCCCCATTTCGTCGCGCGACGTGACGACCACTTCGCGGCGCAAATCGCCGGCGGCGATCGCGTCGAAATGGCCGAGCGCGGTTTCGAGCGGCCGCGCGATGGCGCGCCGCAGCGAACCCCACGCGAACGCCGCCGCCGCCAGTCCGAGCGCGATTGCGCACAGGCTCAGCGCGCGGAGCCACAGGAAGCGGCTCTGCGTGGCCTCGTAGCTCGCTTTGGACGCCTCGGTCAGGAACTTCCGCAGCGCGTCGTTGGCGTTGGCGAGTTCGTTGTACGTGGCCTGCATCGCTTTCGCGTTCGCGATGATGGCGTCGTGATCGTTCGCCAGGATCGAGGCGATGCCCTTGTCGACGATGCCCTGCAACGCGAGGCGCTTTTCCTGCGCGGCGTCGGCGAGATGCTTTTCGCCCGGCGATTGCGGCAGCGCCATGTATTCCTTCCAGTAGCCGTCGGCGCGATCGCGCATCATGCGCGAGCGCTCGACCGTGGACGCCACTTCCGGCGTGCCGGCGAGCAGCGCCGCGCGGTCGAACACGAGCCGCTCGCGCGCCGCGTACATTTCCGCGTTGCCGACCGCGATCGCGGCGGGCATCTGCACCGAGTACGTGTTGAGGAAGGCGCCATTCGAATGGCTCATGCCGGTGAGCCCCAGCGCGCCGATCGCGATGAGCAGCGCACCCAGAAACACCATCGAGAAGCCGAGGCGCGCCTTGATCGTCAAAGCCTTTTTCATTGAGTTTTCCCTGATGCCGCTCGAAAAGCGGGTCTCCCGGCCAGTTGACGGCCAGCGCGCGAGAGACTCAGTCCTTGCGCGCCGAAGACGTCCGCGCGGCCGATGCGCGCCGTCCCTTCCGTCGTTTGCGCGTGCGTGCGAAATTTCGCGCGTCCGCTATCGACGTAAACGGCGTGCAAGGCGTGACACTTGAGGGAAATATTTCGTCTGACGAGAAAACGGCGCGTACAAACGCGCCATTTTTCAACGAACATTGAAAAGTTATGCGGATATTTCGCTGCGGCGCGGAATCGACGGCTGCGCGCCTTCGCGCGTGACCGCCACGGCCGCCGCGCGCTGGCCGAACGCAATCGCGTCCATTGCCGCCGCGCCGCGCGCCAGTTCGGCCGCGAATCCGCCGATGAAGGTATCGCCGGCGGCGGTCGTGTCGATGGCTTCGACTTGCGGCGAGGGCACGTGCACGCCGTCTTCGTCGGCGCCGTCGAGAAGCGCGAGCACGCCCTGCGCGCCGAGCGTCACGATGACATTGCGCGCGCCTTTCGCCTTCAGCGCTTGCGCGGCGCGGCGTGCGTCGTCGGGCGTATCGATGGCGACGCCCGAAAGCGTCGCGGCTTCGATCTCGTTCGGAATCAGATAGTCGACGAGCGGAAACCAGTCCGGCGGCAGCTTGCGGGCGGCGGGCGCGGGATTCAGGATCGTCGTGCGTTGCAGCCGGCGGCCGGCGGCGAGCGCCGCGCGCACGGTTTCCACCGGCGTTTCGAGCTGGCAGACGATCACGTCGGCTTGCGCCAGCAGCGCCTGCTGTTCCTCGATGCGCGCGGGTGTCACCGAGGCGTTGCTGCCCGCGACGATAACGATCGCGTTCTGGCTCGCGTCATCGACGACGATGAGCGCCACGCCCGTCGGCGCGTCCGGGCTGGTCGCGAGCGCGCTGCAGTCGATGCCTTCCGCTTCGAGACTGCCTTTGAGCGTCGCGCCGTTCGAATCGTTGCCGACGCAGCCGATCATCGCGACCTGTGCGCCGAGGCGCGCCGCGGCGACCGCCTGATTGCCGCCCTTGCCGCCCGGCACCTGGGCGAACGCGTGCCCGGCGAGCGTCTCGCCCGGCTTCGGCAGGCGCGGCGCGCGTGCGACGAGATCCATATTGAGGCTGCCGACCACGGTGACGCGGCCGATCGCTGCTTTTTCGCCCATCGTTGCTTCCTTGCTTGTTACGTTCTGTCGACGCGGTACGCTTCCGGCACGACCGCCGTCGATTCGCGCCGCACGAGACGCGGCGGCACCACGCGGCGGCGCGTCGTCCCGGTCAGCTTGCCGGTGATGCGGTCGATCAGCGTCTGCGCCGCCATTTCGCCGAGCGCGCGCACCGACTGCCCGACCGTCGAGAGCGCCGGATAGGTGTAGCGCGACAGCTCGACATCGTCGAAACCGATGATGGAGCAATCCGTCGGCACGTTGATATGGCGCTCGGCCGCCGCCCGCAGCGCGCCGATGCCCATCATGTCGTTGCACGCGAAGATCGCGGTCGGCCGCATGTTGTCGAGCAGTTGCGAGGCCGCGGCATAACCGCCCGTCGCGGAAAAGTCGCTCTGCTGAATCGCGTTCGGCGCAATTTCGACGCCACGCTCGGCCATCGCGCGGATGAAGCCGTGCAGGCGCATCGCGGAGACGGCGGTGGCGACCGGCCCGGTGATGCAGCCGATCTGCGAATGCCCGAGTTGCAGCAGATGCCGCGTCGCGAGATACGCGCCCTTTTCGTGGTCGATCTGCACGAGGTCCGATTGCAGCCCCTCGATATTGCGATCGACGATCACGAGCGGCTCGCGCGCGCCCGCGAGACATTGCGCGAGCACCGAATCCTCACCCGCCGACGCGATCACCAGACCGTCGATGCGCTTTTCCTGCAGCACGCGCAAGTAGCTGCGCTGCTTCGCGGGATCGTCGTCGGAGTTGCAGAAGAACACGCAATAGCCGTTCTTCGCGCAGCCGTCCTCCACGCCGCGCGCAAGCTCGGCGAAATACGGATTCGTCGCGTTCGGCACCAGAAGGCCGATCGTCGCGGTGGAGCGCGCCTTCAGCGAGCGCGCCACCGCCGACGGCACGTAGTCGAGCTCGCGGATCGCCCGCTCGACTTTCGCCCGCACGTCGGCCGACACCGGTCGCGAGTTGTTCACTACATGGGATACCGTCGTGAACGACACCCCGGCAATGGCTGCCACGTCTTTGATCGTCGCCATACATCGTCCTTCGCTTTTCTTAGGTCTTGCTGCTCTTATTGGTCGTAAGGCGTCCGGCGCGCCCGCTACTGCACTGTCATGCGCCGTTTAACTGCTTCCCCGCGCCCTGCTTGCCGCTTCCTGCTTGCCGCTTTGTTTCCCGTCGCCGGCCGCTTTTTCCGCCTCGTGCGGTGCGCGCCTCGCGACGTCCCTCAATCAGACACGCTTCCTTCTGCTGCGGTATGTGTCCAGCACCACCGCCACCACGATCACCGCGCCGGTAATGATGCGCTTGGTCGGCTCGTTCGCGCCGATTTGCGCGAGCCCCGCCGCCAGCACGGAAATGATCAACACGCCGAAAAACGTGCTGATGACCGAGCCGCGCCCGCCCATCAGGCTCGTGCCGCCGATCACCACCGCCGCAATCACCTGAAGCTCCAGGCCCGCGCCGGCGTTCGGATCCGCCGCTTCCAGACGCGAAATCTGGAACAGCGCGGCGAGCCCGGAGAGCGCGCCCATCAACGCGAAAACGATGACCTTGTAGGGCCGCGGATTCACGCCCGCGAGCCGCACGGCTTCCTCGTTCGTGCCGATTCCTACGAGATATCGGCCAAAAACCGTCCGAGTCAAGACCAAATGCGCAACAATCATCACCGCGACCGCGATCAGGAACGCGGGCGAGATGCCGAACGCGATCGGATTCGACAGGAAATCGAACGCATCGCCAATGTACGCCGTGCGCGAGTTCGTCATCTGATACGCGAGCCCGCGCGCGCCTTCCAGCACGCCGAGCGACACGATGAACGACGGAATCCGCCACGCCACCGTCACGAGGCCGGTCACGGCGCCCGTCATGGCGGCTGCCGCGAGGCCGATCAGCGCGGCGGGAAACGCCGGCCAGTGCCACTGGAGCGCGGCCACGCTCACCACCGACGCGCCCAGCGCCAGCACCGACCCGACCGACAGATCGATGCTCGCGATGATCAGCACGAACGTCATGCCGACCGACATCACGACGAGATCCGGAATCTGGTTCGCAATCGTGCTGAACGTGTCGTACGTCAGAAAATGCGTGCTCAGTACCGAAAACAGCGCGATCATCGCGGCGAGCGCGCCCGCGAGGCCCAGGTAATTCGACAGCCCGAGGCGCGTGCCGACGCCTTTCGTGCTCTTCGGCGCATCGGCGGGCAGGTTCGCTTCGCTCATTCAATGCTCCACGTTGTCTTCGGGCGCTTTGGCATCTGGCGCGATCGGCTCGTGCAGGATCGCCTCGCGTTTCGCGTAACCGGAGAACGCCGCCGCGAGCAGCGCGTCCTGCGTCCAGTTCCCGCGCTCGAACACGCCCGTCATGCGTCCGGCCGACATCACGCCGATGCGGTCGCAAATCAGCATCAGCTCGCGCAGGTCGCTCGACACGACCACGAGCGCGCGCCCTTCGCGGGCCAATGCGCCCATCAGCCCGTAGATGTCGAACTTCGCGCCGACGTCGATGCCGCGCGTCGGTTCGTCGAACAGCAGCACCGAGCAGTCGCGCGCGAGCCAGCGGCCGATCACGACTTTCTGCTGATTGCCGCCCGACAGCTCCGACACCGCCTGCGCCGGACCCGACGTGCGAATGCGCATCGCGTCGATCTGACGCTGCGCGAGCGCGGCTTCCCGGCGCGCGTCGACCACGCCATGCCGCGCCACCGCGCTCAGGTTTCCAAGTGAAACGTTCGCGGCGATGGGCAGGCTGAGCAGCAGGCCTTCGCCCTTGCGATCCTCCGTGATGAGCGCGATGCCTTCATTCACGGCATCCGACGGCGTTTGCACCGACACGCGCCGCAGCGCCTTTCCTTTATGTGCCACCGACACGCTGCCCGCATCCGCGCGGTCCGCGCCGTAAATCAGCCGCATGAGCTCGGTGCGGCCCGCGCCGATCAGCCCGCTCACGCCGAAAATCTCGCCCGCGCGCACTTCGAGCGACACGTCGCGCACCGCGGGCAGGCGCGTCATGCCCTCCACCTTCAGCGCGACATCGCCCATCTTGCGCTCGCCCAGATCGATGCGCTCGCCGATCTCGCGTCCGACCATGAGCGTGACGAGCCGCTCGCTCGTCAGTTCGTCCATCGGGCCGACATGCACGAGGCGCCCGTCGCGCAGCACAGCCGCGCGTCCGGCGATGCGCCGCAGTTCTTCCAGCCGGTGCGAGATGTACACGAGCGCCACGCCGCGCGCCTTCAGCCGCTCCACCTGCTCGAACAGCAAGTCGACTTCGCGGGCCGTGAGCATCGCGGTGGGTTCGTCGAGGATCAGCACGCGGCAATCGCCGATCAGATTGCGCGCGATTTCCACCATCTGCTGATGCCCGATGCCCAGACGCTCGACGAGCGTGTCCGGGTCGATCGCGTCGAGGCCGACTTGCGCCATCGCGTGACGGGCGTCCTGCGCGAGCCGTTTCCGGTCGATCCAGCCGAGGCCTTTCCTCGGCAAGCGGTTCAAAAACAGATTCTCCGCCACCGACAATGTGGGCAGCAGGTTCAGCTCCTGCATCACCATGCGCACGCCGAGCGCCTCGGCCTCCGAGCGGCTTCTGGGCGCGTAGGGCTGGCCCGCGAGCGTCATGGTGCCCGTGGTCGGATCGGTGAGCCCGCCGATGATCTTCGACAACGTGCTCTTGCCCGCGCCGTTCTCGCCGGTGAGCGCGAGCACCTGCCCCGCGGCGAGTTCGAGCGATACGTCCGCCAGCACCGGCTCGACATAAGTCTTGCCGATGCCCGTCACCGTCAGCACGTTCGCATCGTTCGATCCGGTCATGGGGCGCTTCAAAGCTGTGCCTTGCATCCTCGCTGGGGGTGGTCGTGCGCTTCCGAAGCCGTCGCGCGGACGTTCCCCGAAGGTCTGTCCTGCGCGCTCGTCAGCATCTTATCGGCAGGCGCGCGGCGAACTTGAGGCTGATTTTCGACGCGCGCCCGCGAAACTCATTTGGTGATGAGATCGACCGGCGTTTCGACCACCTGCGACAACTCCGACTGTTTCTTGTGGCCCGCGATCGCCTTGAGCGCCACGTCGATGCCGAAGACCGCCTGCTTCGCCGCGTACTGGTCGGCGGTCGCGAGCACGCGGCCGTCCTTGAGCATCGGCTTGATCGCGCCGATGTTGTCGAAGCCGACGACCTGCACCTTGCCCGCCTTGCCCGCCGCGCGAATCGCCGACACGGCGCCGATCGCCATGTTGTCGTTGTCGCACAGGAGCGCCTTCACGTTCGGATTCGCGTTCAGGATCTGCGAGGCGACCGCGTTGCCCTTGTCGATTTCCCATTCGCCCGACTGCAGCGCGACGACCTTCATGCCGGCCGCGTCCATCGCTTCCTTGAAACCGGCGCTGCGCGCCTGCGAATTCGTGGTGGTCGTCACGCCTTCGATGATCGCGACTTCATCGCCCTTCTTCAGGCGCGGCGCGAGATAGTCGCCCACCTTGCGCGCGCCCTTCTTGTTGTCCGGTCCGACGAACGGCACGTTCAGATCCTTGGACTTGAGCACGTCCGGATCGAGCCGGTTGTCGATGTTCACGACGATGATGCCCGCGTCCGCCGCCTTCTTGATCACCGGCACGAGCGCCTTCGAATCGGCCGGCGCGATGATGAGCGCGTCGACCTTCGAGACGATCATCTGCTCGACGATGCGAATCTGCGCGGCGGTGTCGGTTTCGTCCTTGATGCCGTTGGTGATCAGGTCGAACTGGCTGGCGTTGTGCTTCTGATAATCCTTCGCGCCGTTTTCCATCGTCAGGAAGAACTCGTTGGCGAGCGACTTCATGACGAGCGCGACTTTCGGCTTGGCCGGCGTTTGCGCGAAGGCGGATGACGAGGCGAGCGGCAGCGCGGCGCAGACGGCGAGCGCGACGGCAGCCGTCAGGACGCGCCGGCGGATGGTTCGATTCATGCGGATCTCCGATGCTTTGTTATGGTTCGTGTGGTCGTGCGAGATGCAGCGAATGCGAGCAACGCGGGCCTTTCGGGCGCGATTTGAACGTTTGCCCGCCGTCGATTCTCGATGCAGCGGCGCGCGAGGTCAATCGGGCTAACGTGTAGGCCGTGTGCTGTGTCGGCGTGACGCGGGCAAAGTGTCTGCCGGAGATCAGAGATCTTCGACCGACTGCCCTTCCACCTTGTTGTCGATGATGTCGCGCGCGTAGTCGATGCCCGCGCGGGTCGCATCGATCGGGCTATCGAACGGTTCCTGCTCCGGCACGCCGAACATGACCGGGCGGCCGCTTTCGCCATGCGCGCTCTTCGAGATCGTCACGACGATGTCGAAGTGGCGGGGGCCGTCGTCCGGCTCGTCGCGCTCCTTCGCGCGCCGCAATGCCTGCACCTTGATTTCGAAGCCTTTGTAATGGTCGGACAGCGGCGTGGACATGAACCGTCTCCCTCGTGTTGGACGTGCGTCGCACGATCATACGTCGGCGGCGTCGCATGTGGCGATGTAAGGCGCTTGCAAGCAACGTTCCCGCCGCCTCACGATTTCACCTTATCCCATACACCGTTCATATTGGGTTTGCCATAATGCCCGGGCGACGGGCTGCGGGGCGCGCACCGTCGAAAAAATAACCGCCATTCAAATCAGGGAGCGTCACATGATCATTCGAGCCACCGCCCTCATCGCCGTGCTGAGCCTGACGCTCGGCGCGAATACGGCCTTCGCCGCCAACAGCCAGCAAAACAAGATGACGGAATGCAACAAGCAGGCGGGCGACAAGAAGGGCGACGACCGCAAGGCGTTCATGAAGAGCTGCCTGGCCGCCGCGCCCGCGGCCGCCTCCACGCCGATGACGCAACAGCAGAAGATGACCGCGTGCAATCAGCAGGCAACCGATAAGAAAGGCGACGACCGCAAGGCGTTCATGAAGAGCTGTCTCAGCAACAAGGGCTGAGTCGCGCCATACGCGCGTTGAGCCATCACGCCGCGCCGTTCGCGCGCGGCGGCCCTGTCGTATTTACGCTGTCTACCGGCCTTTATTGCACTGCACCCAAGCAAGTGATTCGCACCGTCGTCTTTTTCTCATAAGATGGCGCGAAGGCGGCCCCCTCATCAATACAAGTCATACGCCATCGGCCGCCGTTGTTTCGAGCGAGGCCATACGCCACGCATGGAGGCAGTGGATGGCATGGAGACATAAGAACCGCTGGCTCAGGCGGTGGCTCACGGTAATCACGTTCTGGTTCGTGCCGGTGCTGATTATCGCGGTGAACGAAGTGCGCGTGGAGATGGCGTACAACAAGGCCGATCTCCAGAAGTCGCTCTCGAGCTGGGAGATGACCGACGCACAGCGCGAGGCCGGCGCCGTCGCGCGTTGCCACGGCACGCCCGACGAAGCCCGCGCAGCCGGCTGCCCCGAGGACGTTCTGGCCGCCACCGAGATCAAGCACCAGGAAGCGCAGAACGAATACGCGCACCGCAAGGCGACGCTGGCGGATTACCTGTGGCATGCGTTCGTCGGCTACTGGATCGTGCCCGCCGCCACCCTGCTCGTGCTCGGCATGCTGATCGGCGGCATCCGGCGCGCGCTGCGGCGGCCGCAGCGCACACCGGCCGCCTCGCCGGCTTCTCCTCCTACCGAAGTAAAAACGACAAGTCATCCTTGAGCGGCGGCCGGGTACGGTCGTTGCTGCTTCCTGTTGCGGCTTTCGCAGATTCGTCGGAGCAGGCGTCACGAAAATTGTGCTCGCCCGCGTGTCATGCGTCGGGCGAAAACGCCGATTCCGTTTCGATTTGGCCAAGCTTCGTCTACCCTGATAGGTGACGGCGTTTCGCTAGAAAGTTTTGTGTAATTTACCGTCCCACCCGGCGTTATGGGGACGGATTAGGAGTAAGCTAAGGCGGATCTGATCGCGCCTTGAAATGTGGCAGAGCCTGAAAAGGCATGTGTGACAAGGCTTCGAGCGATGGACGGGGTTCGCGTTTCATGTTGCTGTGCTATAACTTTGCGTGCCTCACCCTCCCGCTCTATGGGGTTTCCTAAATTCCACGATGGAGAACAATGATGCAAAGACGAAACTTCATGCTCAAGTCGACCGCCGTTCTGGCGCTGGGAGGCCTCGCGCTTGCCGGCTGCACGGCAAACAAGAACACCGGCGCCGAAGCAGCGGCCGGCGCGGCCGATGACCGCCGCGCCATCGACGCCGACGTCGACAGCACCATCCAGCGTCTCTACGCAACCGTGGGCGGCTCGCGCGAACTGGTCGCGAAATCGCGCGGCGTGCTGGTGTTCCCGTCGGTGATCCAGGCGGGCTTCATCGTCGGCGCGCAATACGGCAAGGGCGCGTTGCGGGTGGGCGGCAGTTCCGTCGGCTATTACAGCACCACGTCGGGTTCGTTCGGCCTGCAGGCGGGTGCGCAGTCGAAGGCGCTGATCTTCCTGTTCATGACGCAGGACGCGCTCGACAAATTCCGCAATTCCGACGGCTGGTCGGCAGGCGCGGACGCATCGGTGGCGCTCGTGAAAATGGGCGCGAACGGCGTGATCGACACGACCACGGCCACCAAGCCGGTCGAAGCCATCGTGCTGACCAATGCGGGCCTGATGGCCGACGTCTCGCTGCAAGGCACGAAGGTGTCGCGCATCAAGTACTGAGCGCACGTCTTTCGCTCGCGCGGCAACGCATGACCGCCGTGTAACGCGACCCGAAGGTCGCGTTACACGGCGGTTTTTTTCTGGTTTTTTGGCGCGCTCAGGTCGACGTCGCGCGATCGATCAGCTTGAAGCGCGAACGCTTTTGCGCGCGCACCACGGTCTGATAGGCATTGAGATACTCCCGCGCCATGCGGTGCGACGTGAAACGCTCCTCGAAGCGCTGTCTCACGCGCTCGCGCGACAAGGTGTGCAGGCGATTCACCGCGGCCACCGCGCCGATCTCATCCTCGACGATAAAGCCGGAAACGCCTTCGTCCACCACTTCCGGCACTGAACCGCGATTGAACGCGATGACCGGCGTGCCGCACGCCATCGCTTCGATCATCACGAGGCCGAACGGCTCGGGCCAGTCGATCGGAAAGACGAGCGCGTGCGCGCCCGACAGAAATTCGGCCTTCTGACTGTCGTTGATCTCGCCGACATACTCCACATACGGCAGTTCGAGCAGCGGCGCGATCTCGCGCTCGAAGTACTCGTGATCGGCGAAATCGACCTTCGCGGCGATCTTGATCGGCAAGCCGCAACGGCCCGCAATACGAATCGCCGTGTCCACGCGCTTTTCCGGCGAGATGCGCCCGAGGAACGCGAGATACTTCTGCTCCACCGGCTGCGGCACATAGAGCGTCTCCGGCAGGCCGTGATAGACCGTGCTGACCCACTTCGCCTGCGGCAGCGGATGCCGTTGCGCATCCGAGATCGACACGACGGGCGCGGTGTTGAAGGTATCGAAGACCGGCTGCTGCTCGGGCAGATCGAGGCGGCCGTGCATCGTCGTGATGAACGGCGTGTCCTGGCGCTTGAAGAGCGAGAACGAGTAGTAGTCCATGTGGAAATGCAGGACGTCGAACTCCTCGGCGCGGCGGCGCACCAGTTCCATGAGCAGCATATGCGGCGCGATGCGGTCGCGAATCGCCGGATCGAGGCGCAGCGCGCGCGGCCATACGGCTTCCAGGTTGGCGCTGGTCTGCGAATCGCCGGTCGCGAAGAGCGTAACCTCGTGACCGAGCTCGACGAGCGCTTCGGTGAGGTACGACACGACGCGTTCGGTGCCGCCGTAGAGCTTCGGTGGCACCGATTCGGTCAGCGGAGCAATCTGGGCAATTCTCATCGTTCTCGTCTCCATGCGTATAACGGCGTGCGGCGCGGACTGCACGGCCTCGCCGCGAGGCGCATCGAGTATGACAGCGGACCGTAAGGCCGGGTAACGAGGTTTGCCCTTACGCGTTTTTCCCTCTCGCACGATGCGTCGACGAGGCATTATCGAGCGCGAACGCGCGTGTCGCGCAGGCTTCTTGCACTTTCATCGCTCTGTTACAGACCCGCAACATTCGTTTCGCGGGCCGGTTACGTCTTGGCGTCGCCGCGCAGATCGGCGAGGAAATCGTCGCGCCATACGCCCAGATCGTGCCGGCGCAGCGCGGACATGTTGGTTTCGTAGCGCTCCTTGCGCTCGGCGAGCGGCATGGCGAGCGCGCGCCCGATCGCCTCGCTCGTGCCGACGATATCGTGCGGATTGACCATCACCGCGCCGGTCATTTCGTCGGCGGCGCCGGCGAACTGCGACAGCACGAGCACGCCAGGATCGTCCGGATTCTGCGCGGCCACATATTCCTTCGCGACCAGATTCATGCCGTCGCGCAACGGCGTGACGAGGCCGATCTGCGATTCGCGAAACAGCGACATCAGCTTCCACCGATCGTAGCGCTGGTTGAGATAGCGGATCGGCGTGTAATCGAGCCCGGAATAGCGCCCGTTGATGCGCCCCGCTTCGTACTCCAGGTTCTGGCGAATCTGCTGATACGTTTCGACGTCCGAGCGCGTGGGCGGCGCGATCTGCACGAGCGTGACGTTGCCGCGCCATTCCGGCGATTTCTCCAGAAAATGCTCGAACGCGCGAAAGCGCTCGACGAGGCCCTTCGAATAATCGAGGCGGTCCACGCTCATGATGAGCTTGCGGCCTTCGAGGCTCTGCTTCAGATCCATCACGTCCTGACGCGCTTCGCCGCGCTCGGCCTGCTCGGCGATCTCGTCAGGAAACACGCCGATGCGATACACGTTGGTCCGGAGCGTTCTGCCGAAGGCTTCGACGCGGCCGTCGGGCGTGGCCGTGCCGTGCGCATGGCGCACGATGTAATCGTGAAACGCGACCCGGTCCCGCTCCGTCTGAAACCCGACCACGTCGTAGCAGCACAGCGACTTCACGAGTTCCTCGTGCGGCGGAATGTTCAACAGAATCTGCGGCGACGGAAATGGAATATGCAGAAAAAAGCCGATGCGATTATTGATGCCCGCCGAGCGCAACGCCTCCGCGAACGGAATCATGTGATAGTCGTGCACCCAGATGATGTCGTCGGGTTCGATCAGCTTGATGAGTTTATGGGCGAGCCACGCGTTCACGCGCCGGTAGCCGGCGTATTCGTCGCGGTCGTAGACGGCGAGATCGTTGCGATAGTGGAAGACCGGCCACAGCATCGCATTGGAAAAACCGCGGTAATACTGGTCGTAGTCCTTCTTCGGCAGGCCGACCGTTGCGAACGTCACCGCGCCGTCCTGTTCGAGCTTCGGCCCCTGGTTCGCGACCGTCTCGCTGACAACGTCCCCGCTCCAGCCGAACCAGACGCCGCCGCTGTCCTTCAGCGCGCCGAAGACGCCCACGGCGAGCCCGCCCGCGGAGCCCTTGGTTTCGGTCGGCGTGGCGACCCGGTTGGATACGACGACGAGACGGCTCATGAGCTTTCCTTTTCCTCTTCGAACGTTTGGTTTTAAGCATAATCCGGAAATTTTCGACCTGAAACCTTGTCGCGGGTTTCAGGCTTTTCCGGTGGATTCCGGCGCGGTCGACGCCGCCGCATGCGCGCGCGGGTCCGGCCCGCCGCGTTCGCCGCGGCTCGCGACGGGATCGGCGGCCGTGTTCGCGGTGCTCGCCGGCTGCGACGCGCCCGCGCGTTCGAGCGGCGGCGCGAAATCGACGTGGCTGTCCTTGCCGGTGGACAAATCGGCCCGCGCACGCGGCAAGTAGTGCGGATACGCGGCCTGCACGAAATTCACGAGCCCCTCGCGCACGCGGCAGCGCAAATCCCAGTTGAGCGCCGAATCGAAGGAACTGACGAGCACGCGCAATTGCACGGCGCGATCGGTGGCGTCGGTGACTTGCAGCACCTGCACGCGGCCATCCCACTCCGGCGCGTGTTCGAGGATGCGCTGCAATTCCTCGCGCAGCGGCGCGATCGGCATGCGGTAATCGACATATAAAAACACCGTGCCGATGATCTGCGAACTGTTGCGCGTCCAGTTCGTGAACGGGTTCTCGATGAACCACTGCAACGGCACGATGAGCCGCCGCTGATCCCAGATGCGGATCGACACATAGGTGCCGGTGATTTCCTCGACGCGGCCCCATTCGCCCTGAATGACGACCACATCGTCGAGGCGAATCGGCTGCGACAGCGCGATCTGCAAGCCGGCGATCAGATTGCCGAGCACCGGCCGCGCCGCGATACCGGCGACCAGTCCGGCGACACCCGCCGACGCCAGCAGGCTCGCGCCGATCTGGCGCACGCTCGGAAACGCCATCAGCGCCCCGCCGAAACCGATGATCACGATCACGACCATCACCGAGCGGGCGAGCACGCGCGCCTGCGTGTGGATGCGGCGCGCGTTGAGATTGTCGTCGGTGTCGAGCGGATGCGCCTGCACGATCGCCTCGCCCACCGCGCCCGCCGAGCGCACCGCGAGGAACGTCAGCGCGCCGATCAGCGCGACCGTTTCGACATCGCGCAGTACGCCGATGAACGGCAGCGCATCGGGCGCCTCGAAAATCATGAAGCCGATGCCGAGGAAAACGAGCAGGATGAGCGCGGGCGTGTCGATGTAGCGCAGCACGACGCTCATCAGCGGATACGGCCGCGCGATGCGCGTCAGGATGCGCGCGCCGATGCGATGCACGCCGAGCGCGAACGCCACCGCGATGATTGCGACGACGAATGCGCCGGGCCAGGTGCCGAGCGGCCGTTCGGCGAGATCCAGGAAATGATCGAGTGAATGCATAGCGTCGCGGGATCGGCCTCGTGAAGGGATTGACGGCGAGGTGGATACGGCGGAGCGCATCGCACGGATGCGAACGCAGAACGCTGCGGCGATGGCCGTCCGGGCGCGGCCATCGCGCTTGCTAAATCAGCAAGCGTAACGCCCGAACGCGCGGCGGCGTCCGGGCATGAAGAAATATACTTAGCGCTCCGCCTTGCAGGGAAACGCCTTGCCGAGGCCGAGCGAGACCATCGTGGTCGCGTTGAAATCGGCCTTGTCGGGATTGTTGGCGATGTACTTGCGTACCGCGTCCGTGAGCTGCTGCGGCTTCACGTCCGCCGGGAGGCAGAAGTACTGTCCGATCTGCGGCCCGGACGTTCCGCCGATCGCCTCGATTGTGTTGTAGATGCCGTCCGCCGCGCCTTCGATATAGGCCGCGCAGGCGGTCCGTGAGTTCGGGTCGGTTTTGGTGCAGAGCTTGTTCAGATCGTTGCCGGTAAACGCGAACGCGCACACGGGCGTCGCGAGAGCACAGGCGATGACGAATTCCCGCAGCATGGTCTTCCTTTTATGTTGAGCGGCGGCTTAATTTGCGTGCGCGTACGGAGCGAAGAGCGGCCGCGCCTGACCGCCCTCGTCCCGCGCCGGAAATCGCGCTGCGCTATTTTGCACCGTTTGAGCCGCTTTGCGGTGCGCTGCCGCCGCTCGGCATCGAATCCAGGCGGGCCTGCAGGCCTTCGGCCACGTCTCTCGCTTCGTATTTGCGGGCAAAATCCACCGCCGTCATGCCGAGCTGGTTCTTCACGCGCAGATCCGCGCCTTCGTCGAGCAGCAGCTTGCAGGTCGAAAGATGGTTGCCGCGCGCAGCCATCATCAGCGGCGTGGTGCCGTTCGGCGAGCCCGCGTCGATATAGGCCGAATGGTCGAGCAGAATCTTCACGATGTCGTCATGGCCGTTGGTGGCCGCGTAGTGCAGCGGCGTCCAGCCCTTCTTGTTCACTTCGGCGTCCTTCGCGATCAGCAGGTTCACGAAGGTGGCGTCGCCGTTGAGCGCGGCGAGCATCATCGCGTTCTCGCCGGCCGCATCGGTCTTTTCCAGATCGGTCTTGGGGTTGTCGGCGAGCAACTGGCCGACCTTGTCGGACTTCTCGCGCGCCGCGATCACGATGATCGGGCTGCCGGTGCTGTCGACGGTATTCGGATCCGCGCCCTGCGCAAGCTGCTTCTTGACCGCCGAAATGTCGTCGAACTTGACCGCCTTGATGAGCGAGTCCACGGACGCCGCCCAGACCGGCTGCGCGATGGCGCAGGCCGCGAAGAGCGCGCCGGCGACGAAACCGCGCACGGCCTTTCGGGCGGCATGCGCATCGCGCGCACGCGAAATGTTTGGCGTGCTCGCCGCGGACAGAGTGGAAACCATCGGGGAATTGTTCATAAGTGACCTTCGGATTGCCTTGAAACAGTTTTCTTGTGCGCGGGCCGACGCCGGAACGGACGTCACGCAGGCCGCGCGATCTTGAAGAGCCTGAAAAAGTTGTCGGTGGTGGCTTCGGCGACGGCTTCTTCCGGCGCTTCGCGCAACTGCGCGATGAAACGTCCGACATAGCTGACGTAAGCAGGTTCATTCGGCTTGCCGCGATACGGCACCGGCGCGAGATACGGCGAATCGGTCTCGATAAGCAGCCGGTCGATCGGCACGCGGCGCGCGACTTCCTGCACGTCCTTCGCGTTCTTGAACGTGACGATGCCCGACAGCGAGATATGAAAATTCTGCGCGAGCGCTTTCTCGGCGACGTCCCACGCCTCGGTGAAGCAATGCATCACACCGCCGGGCACGCCCGCGCGCTCTTCCTCCATGATGCGCAGCGTGTCTTCCGCCGACGAGCGCGTATGAACGATCAGCGGCTTGGCGGCGATATGCGCGGCGCGAATGTGCGTGCGAAAACGTTCGCGCTGCCATTCCATGTCGGCGAGGCTGCGCCCTTCCAGACGATAGTAATCGAGCCCGGTCTCGCCGATCGCGCACACTTTCGGATGCTTCGCCAACTCGACGAGTTCCGCGACGCTCGGCTCGCGCATGTCTTCGTGATCCGGATGCACGCCCACCGACGCGTACACGTTCTCGTACTTTTCAGCGATGGCTAAAACCGAAGGCAGCGTTTCCAGATCGACGGACACGCACAGCGCATGCGTGACGGCGTGCGCGCGCATCTTGTCGAGCACGTCGGGCAGACGGTCGGCGAGCCCTTCGAAATTGATGTGACAGTGTGAATCGACGAACATCCGGTGCTCCTTGAAGCTTTTTCGTGCGCGTTCAGGCCGCGTTCAGGCCGTATAGATCCCGCGATAGCCGATGAACAGTTCCTCGAACACGAGGCGCGCGTTCAGCGGATGATTTTCCACCGCGCGCTGCCGCGTGACCGTTTTCATGTACCGCGCGAGCGCCGCGGGGTCCGCGCTCTGCGCGCAGCGCGACAGCGCCTTCGCCGCGCCGGGAAAATAACGCGGACGGCCCGCCGTGCGCTGTGCGAGCACATCGTAGAGCCAGCGCTGCAGCCAGCCGAGCACGAGCGGCACCGGCAGTTTCTGCAGATTCTCGCCGCAAGCGAAGGCGTCGCAGTTCGGGCCGGCGGCGAGTTGGGCGAGCGTGAAGTCGCGCAACGCGCGGTTTTCGTCGTTGGCGAGCGCCAGCGCGGCCAGCGGCGCGCCGCCCGCCTGCGCGAGGACGCCCACGGGATCGTCGACGCCTTGCGACGCCAGCCATGTACGCGCTTCGTCCGGTTGCGGCACGCTCATCGGCCACTGGCGGCATCGGCTGATAATGGTCGGCAGCAGCCGGTCGATGCGCGCCGACACGAGCAGGAACACGACGCCCGAGGGCGGTTCTTCCAGCGTCTTCAAGAGCGCGTTGGCCGCCGCGACGTTCAATGCCTCCGCCGGATACAGCAGCACGACGCGCAGGCCGCCGCGATGCGAGCCGACGCCGCAGAAATCCAGCAGCGCGCGCACCTGCTCGATCTTGATCTCCTTGCTCGGCGCGCGGGTCTTCTTGCCGTCATCGCCATCGGCTTTTTCGGCGGACGCGTCGGCGTCGGCGTTACCGGCGGCGAGCCCGGCAAGCGCTTCGGGCAGCACGGCGCGGTAATCCGGATGATTGCCTTGCGAAAACCACAGACATGCCGGACACGTGCCGCACGGCTCGCCGCTCGCGACGGGCGTCTCGCAAAGCAGTCCTTGCGCCAGGTGCTGCGCGAACTGCAGCTTGCCGATGCCGGCTTCGCCATGCAGCAAAAGCGCATGCGGCCAGTGCGCGCGCAATTGCTGAAGACGCTGCCAGTCGCCGGTTTGCCAGGGATAGATCATCGAAAAAAATGTGTGTTAACAGAGGTCTGCGAGCGCTTCTTCGAGCTTTTTGCGAATATCGGCGATCGGCCGGCTCGAATCGACGACGAAAAAGCGCTGCGGCGATTCCTCCGCGCGGCGCAGATACTCGCCGCGCGTGCGCTCGAAAAACGCTTCCGATTCGCTTTCGAACTTGTCCGGCGCGCGCGCGGCCGAGCGGCGCTCGCTGGCGGTGTCGGTCGGCACATCGAACAAGATGGTGAGGTCCGGTTGAAAACCGCCCTGCACCCACCTTTCCAGCGCCTCCAGCTTATCGCGCGGCAGGCCGCGCCCGCCGCCCTGATACGCGAAAGTCGCGTCCGTAAAGCGGTCCGAGAGCACCCAGTCGCCGCGCGAAAGCGCCGGTTCGATCACCTGCGCCAGATGCTCGCGGCGCGCGGCGAACATCAGGAGCGCTTCGGTTTCGAGATCCATCGGCTGATTCAGCAGAATGCCGCGCAGCGTTTCGCCAAGCGGCGTACCGCCCGGCTCGCGCGTCATCACGACCTGGTGTCCGCCTGCTTCGAGCTTTGCCGCGAGTTGCTGGCGGAACCAGTCGAGATGCGTGGTTTTGCCCGCGCCGTCGATGCCTTCGAACGTGATGAACTTGCCGCGCGCCATTCATTGACCCCGGATGTATTTGTCGACGGCCTTGTTGTGGTCGCCCAGATTGTCGGAAAAGATGCTGCTGCCGTCGCCGCGCGACACGAAATAGAGCGCGCTGCTCGCGGCGGGATTGAGCGTGGCGTTCAGTGCGGCCACGCCGGGCAGCGCGATCGGCGTCGGCGGCAGGCCCATGCGCGTGTACGTATTGTACGGAGTGTCCGTCTGCAGGTCCTTTTTCTTCAGCCGCCCGCCATAGGCCGGTCCGAGCCCGTAGATCACGGTCGGGTCGGTCTGCAGCGGCATGCCGATGCGCAGCCGGTTCGCGAACACCGCCGCGACGAGCGGCCGGTCCTGCGCGCGCCCGGTTTCCTTCTCGACGATCGACGCCATGATGAGCGCTTCATAAGGCGTCTTGTAAGGCAGATTCTGCGCGCGCGTGTTCCATGCTTCGGTCAGGCGCGTCTGCATCAGCCGGTACGCGCGTTTGTAGACGGTGAGATCGCTCGTGCCTTTATCGAAAAGATAGGTGTCGGGGAAGAACAGCCCCTCCGCCGACGCCTTCTCCACTTCCGCCGCGCCGATCGCGCGCAGCAGGTCGATGTCGGTCATGCCGGCCGTGTCGTGTTTGAGCGCGGGATTGCCGTCGAGTTCGCTGCGCATTTTCTGCAGCGTCCAGCCTTCGATGACGGTCGCGACATACTCGTTCACGTCGCCGCGCGCGATCTTTTGCAGCACTTCGTAAGGCGTGATGCCGCTCTTGAAAGCGTAATTGCCCGACTTCAACTGTGCGGAGAGGCCGAGCACGCGCGTCATCAGCACGAAAAGCTCCGGTTCGACGGGCACGCCGCCGCGGTTCAACTGGGCGCTCACGCTGCGCAGGCTGCTGTGGGGCTTGATGGTGACGTCGAGTTCGGGCGTCGACAGTTCCATCGGGCGGTTGGCCCACCACCAGACGCCGCCCGCGACGGCCGCCGCGAGCATCGCGGCGAGCACCGCCGCCACGACGCATTTCTTCAAAAAGGTCATGCGAAACACGCTTGAGATAAGACCAATATAATAACTTGCCGCCTGCGCCCAGGCCGCATTCGCCGGCCCCGGCCCAAACGATAGGATTGACAGCCGCCTACTCCATGAATTCCCAGACCACAGCTCTCGCCGCTTCCGACTTCGAATCCGTCAAGACCGCCGGCGCGTACATGCCGCTCACCCAGTTCGGCGTGATCGACGTCAAGGGCGAGGACGCCGCCGCTTTCCTGCACACGCAAATCACGAACGATGTCCAGCATCTCGACGCCTCGACGGCGCGTCTCGCGGGCTATTGCTCGCCGAAGGGCCGGCTGCTCGGCTCGTTTCTGATGTGGCGCACGGCGGAGGCCGTGCGGCTTCTGATCGCCCAGGACGTGCAGGCCGCCGTGCAAAAACGCCTGTCGATGTTCGTGCTGCGCTCGAAGGTCAAGCTCACCGATGCCACGCCGGAAACCGCCGCCGTCGGTTTCGCGGGCGATGTGCGTGCGGCGCTGTCCGGCATTTTCGATGCGCTGCCCGACGGCGTGCACGTGAAGGTCGAAGGCCCGCACGGCTCGCTGATCCGCGTGCCGGACGCGGCGCATCGGCCGCGCTTCCTGTGGGTCGGACCGAAGGCCGATGTGGAGGCGCAGCTCTCGAAGCTCGAAGGCAAGCTCGCGCGCGTGCCCGAAGCGATGTGGGACTGGCTCGATATTCACGCGGGCGAGCCGCGCATCACGCACGCAACCGTCGAGCAGTTCGTTCCGCAGATGGTGAACTTCGACGTCCTCGGCGCCGTGAACTTCAAGAAGGGCTGCTATCCGGGGCAGGAGATCGTTGCGCGCAGCCAGTATCGCGGCACGATCAAGCGCCGCACCGCGCTTGCGCATGCCGAGTCCGCCACGCCCGGCGCCGAACTGTTTCACTCCGACGATCCGGGCCAGCCGTGCGGGCTCGTGGTCAACGTGGCGCCCGGCGAAGGCGGCGGCGTGGACTGTCTCGTCGAGGTCAAGCTCGCGGCGCTGGATAGCGGTACGGTGCATGTCGGTTCCGCGTCCGGCCCGGCGCTCGCCTTCGTGCCGCTGCCCTACGCTTTCCCCGCCGACGCCTGAGCACGCACATGTGTCTGATCGTATTCGACTGGCAGCCGGACGCTTCGCAGGAAAACGGCCGCGCGCTGCTGACGCTGTCGGCCAATCGCGACGAGTTCTTTCGCCGTGACACCGAGCCGCTGCATTGGTGGAGCGAGGCGCCGGGCGTCCTCGCGGGCCGCGATCTGACGGGCGGCGGGACGTGGCTCGGCGTGTCGGGCGATGGCCGCTTCGCCGCGCTGACCAACTATCGCGCGCCCAGCGAGATGCGTCCGAATGCGCCGACGCGCGGCACGCTCGTGAGCGCGTTTCTCGCGGGCGAGCGCGTCGCGCCGATGGACTATCTGCGCGGCGTCGCGCGTGAGGGGCATCGCTACAACGGTTTCAATCTGCTGTGCGGAGATTTCACGCGGCGCGAGCTCGGCTGGTACGGCAATCGCGCCGATGCGCCGCCCGTTCTGCTCGAAGCCGGCGTGCACGGCTTGTCCAATAGTCTGCTCAACACGCCGTGGCCGAAGCTCGTCGCGCAACGCGAGGCGCTCTGCGATCTGATTCACGCCGACGAGCATCCGACGCTCGATGTGCTCATCGACACCTTGCGCGATCCGCGCATCGCGAACGACGAGCATCTTCCAACGACCGGCATTTCCATCGAGCGCGAGCGCGTGCTCTCGGCGGCGTTCATCGAATCGCCGGATTACGGAACGCGCAGCACGACGGCGTTGCGCGTGATGCCGTTAGCGCGCGGGCTGTCGCTCGAGATCAAGGAGCGCAGCGACGATGACGGTTCGCATCGCCTCGTGCGGCCGGGAGCGTTCGAGCGGGCGTTCGGGTTCGGGATCGAAGGCTAAACGGATCACGCCAGCGCGGCCCGCAACGCCTCCACCGCGTCCGCATGCGCCTGCGCCACGTCCGGCACGAACCCGCCTATCTTGAAGAATTCGTGGATCATGCCTTCATAGCACATGAGCGTGACCGGCACGCCCGCTTCGCGAAGCATCGATGCGAACGCGATGTCTTCGTCGAATAGCGGATCGTGGTCCGCCGCCGCGATCCACGCCGGCGCGACGCCCTTGAAATCCGGCACGCCGCTCGCCGCATCGAGCGGCGCGAAGCGCCAGTCGTCGCGGTCGCAGTCATCTCGCAGATACTGGTCGAAGAACCATTGAATCGTCTCGCCGGAAAGCAGATAGCCTTCCGCGAGCCGCGCATGCGACGCGCTCTTTTGCCATGCGCTCGTGCCCGGATAAATCAGCAATTGCATCCGCAAGTCGATGCCCGCATCGCGCGCGAGCACGGCGCAGACGATGGCGAGCGTGCCGCCCGCGCTATCGCCGCCGATGGCGAGCCGCGCGGGATCGATCCCGAGCGTCGGCGCTTCGCCGTGCAGCCAGCGCAGCGCGTCGAAGGCATCGTGGACCGCGACGGGAAACTTGTGCTCAGGCGCGAGCCGGTAATCGACCGATACGACGGCACAGCCCGCATCGTGCGCGAACTTCCGGCACAGCGCGTCGTGCGTCGCCACGCTGCCGACCGTGAAGCCGCCGCCGTGAAAATACAGCAGTCCCGCGGCAGGTTGCGCCCAGCCCGGCTCCGTCGGATGGTAGATGCGCACGCCTATGGTTTCGCCGTCGCGCACGGGAATGCGCAGGTCTTCGACGCTGAACATCGGCAGCGGCGCGATATCGAGAATCTGCGCGCTCATCGCATAGGCGGCGCGCGCCTGCTGCGGCGTGAGCGTGTGGTACGGCGGGCGATTGGCGCGCGCGACCATCTCCAGAATTTGCGCGATCTTGGGATTGAGCGGCATCGGCGAAGAAGCTTGAAAGAAGCGACGAAGGGTCACGATGATGCCACGAAGCGCGCCCCGTCAGCGCGGACGTTTCAGCGACATCGGATCGGTGGGCGCGCGCAGTTGCGCGATATCGTCGAGCCGAAGCTGCACCGACGGCATGATGGCCGGATGCGTGATGACGTAGAAACGCCCTTCGCGCACCGCGTCGAACGCCGCTTCGGCGACTTCGCGCGCGGTGAGCTTGCCGCCCTCCACCGCTCGCGTCAGTTGCCGCGCCGCGAGCTTTTGCGAGGCGGTGTAAGGCGCCTCGTTGGCGAGCGCTTCGGGCCGCGAACGTTCGGCGTCGGCGATGCCCGTCGGCACGAACGCCGGGCACAGCAGCGACACGCCGATGAACGGCGCGCCCGCCAGCCGCAAGTCGTGATACAGCGTTTCGGTCATCGCGACGACGGCATGTTTCGACGCGTTATAGACGCCCATGGCGGGCGCCGCGAGCAGACCGGCCACCGACGCCGTGTTGACGATATGCGCGGGCTCCTTGCGTTCGAGCATGATCGGCACGAATGCGCGCAAGCCGTTCGCGACGCCCATCACGTTCACGCCGAACACCCATTGCCAGTCGTTCGCGCTGTTTTCCCAAACGAAGCCGCCCGCGCCGACGCCCGCGTTATTGAAGAGCAGATGCACGCCGCCGAACGCATCGAGCGTGGCGCGTGCGAGCGCCTGAACCTGCGCGCTGTCGGATACGTCCGTCGGCACGCCGATCGCGTCGCCGCCTTGCGCGCGCACCGCTTCGACGGTCGCGGCGAGCGCGGCGGCGTCGAGATCGGCGAGCACGAGCTTCATGCCGAGCGCCGCGCCCTGCTTCGCGAACTCGCGCCCGAATCCGCTGCCCGCGCCCGTGATGACGGCGACCTTGCCTTCGAAGCGATCCACCTGCGACTCCTTGCGAATCAATCGCGCGTCAAATGAGCTTGACGAGTTGCTTGCCGAAGTTCTTCCCGCGCAACAGGCCGAGAAACGCTTCGGGCGCATTGTCGAGCCCTTGCGCGATGCTCTCCCGAAAATGCAGCTTGTTCGTCGCGAGGCGCTCGCCGAGTTCCTTCAACGCCTGTGGCCAGATGTCCAGATGCTCGTAGACGATGAAGCCCTGCAGCTTCAGGCGTTGCGTGAGGATGAGTCTTGGCGCATCCATCGGCAAGGGCTTGCCGTCGTAGCCGGAAATCATGCCGCACACCGCGACGCGCCCGAACGCGTTCATGCGCGCGAGCACGGCATTGAGCACTTCGCCGCCGACGTTCTCGAAATAGCCATCGACGCCATTCGGTGTCGCGGCTTTCAGATCTTCGTAGAGCTTGCCCGCCTTGTAGTCGACGCATGCATCGAAGCCGAGCGTCTCGACGACATAGCGGCACTTTTCCTCGCCGCCCGCGATGCCGACCGCGCGGCAGCCGGCCGCCTTCGCCAGTTGCCCGACGACGCTGCCCACCGCGCCGCTCGCCGCCGAGACGACGACCGTCTCGCCCGCCTTCGGCTCGATGATGCCGTTGAGTCCGTACCACGCGGTGACGCCCGGCATGCCGAGCGCGCCGAGATACGCGGAAAGCGGCACGCGCGAGGTATCGACCTTGTTCAGCCCCTTGCCGTCGGACGTGCCGAACTCCTGCCAGCCGAGCATGCCGACGACGTTGTCGCCCGCCTTGAACGCGGCGTTGCGCGACTCGGTCACGACGCCCGCGGTGCCGCCGATCATCACTTCGTCGAGCGGCTGCGGCGCGGCGTACGATTTCGCGTCGTCCATGCGGCCGCGCATGTACGGATCGAGCGACAGATAGTGATTGCGCACGCGCACTTCGCCGTCCTGAAGCGGCGCGAGCGGCGTTTCGACGAGCTTGAAATTCGACACCGACGCCTCGCCTTGCGGCCGCGAGACGAGCAAAATCCGACGGTTGATCTGTGCGTCTGTCATGCGCATGCTCCTTCGCAAAAATGGTTTAGGCGTCGCTCGGTCCGGGCATTGCCTTCGGATCGGAACGCATCTTCTGTTTGACGATGTCGCGCCCGACCGCGAGCCGCTTCATGTACTTGAACGTGCCGAGCGCTTTCGCGACGAAATGACCTTCGCTGTCGCGGATCTCGCCTTCGCAATAGGCCATCGTCGTCGAGCGGTGCAATACGCGCCCGTAACCGCGCAATTCGCCGCGCCCCGGCTGCATGAAGTTGACCTTCATCTCGACGGTCACGACGCCGATGCCGTCGCCCGCGATGCTGCGCGCCGCGAGCGCGAGCGCGCTGTCGAGCAGCGTCATGGTGACGCCGCCGTGCGCGATGCCCCACGTATTCATGTGCTCGTCGCGCAGCGGCATGCGCACTTCGCTTTCGCCGTCCTTCGCCTTGACGAGCACGACGCCGAGCGCGTCGATGAACGGGCTTTCGATGGACACGCCGCCTGCGGATTCGGAAGAGGACATCGTGCTCACACTTCGTAATCGACGCACTGACGTTCGTCGCGGATCGCCGCGACGAAGTCCTTCAGCGCCTGATGCTTCGGATGAACCTGATACGCTTCGAGCGCGGCTTTGTCGTCGAAATCGGAGACGAGCACGACGTCATACGTGCAGTCGAAACCCGGCTGCGCGGTGCCGACTTCGAAATGCCCCTGGCCCTTCACGATGCTGCGGCAGGTTTCCAGCTTCGCCTTCAGCTTCTCCGCGTTTTCCGCACGGCTCGCGCCCTCGGCGTTTTCTTTCAGCTTCCACATGACGATGTGACGTAGCACGGCGGCTCCTTCATTGCGAGTGAATCCCGAAGCGTAGCAAAAAACCTCGGATCGCAACGCCTCACACGATTTCGAAGAGCCCCGCCGCGCCTTGCCCGCCGCCGATGCACATCGTGACCACGACGAACTTCGCGCCGCGCCGCTTGCCTTCGATCAGCGCGTGGCCCGTCAGGCGCGCGCCCGACACGCCATACGGATGCCCGACCGCGATCGCGCCGCCGTTCACGTTGAGGCGCTCGTCGGGAATGCCGAGCTTGTCGCGGCAATAGAGCACCTGCACGGCGAAGGCTTCGTTCAGTTCCCACAGGTCGATATCGTCGACCGTGAGGCCCGCGCGCCGCAACAGCTTCGGCACCGCGAACACCGGGCCGATGCCCATTTCGTCCGGCTCGCAGCCCGCGACCGCGAAGCCCCGGAAAATGCCGAGCGGCTGCAAGCCCTGCTTTTCCGCGAGCGCCGCGTTCATCACCACGCACGCCGACGCGCCATCGGAGAACTGGCTCGCGTTGCCCGCCGTGACGACGCCGCCCGGCAGCGCCGTGCGAATCTTCGACACGCCTTCGAGCGTCGTGTCGGCGCGGATGCCTTCGTCGGCGGCGAGCGTGACTTCCTGCGTGAACATGCGGCCCGTCGCCTTGTCGGCGAGACCGGCGAGCACGGTGATCGGCACGATTTCGTCGGCGAACTTGCCGGCCGCCTGCGCCGCCGCCGCGCGCTGTTGCGAGCGCGCGCCGTACGCGTCCTGCCGCGCCTTCGAGATGTCGTAGCGCCGCGCGACGTTCTCGGCGGTTTGCAGCATCGACCAGTAGATTTCGGGCTTGTGCCGGGTAAGCCAGCCTTCGGTCAGCATGTGGCGGTTCATCTCGTTCTGCACGCACGAGATCGATTCGACGCCGCCCGCGACGAAGACATCGCCCTCGCCCGCCATCACGCGCTGCGCGGCGAGCGCGATCGTCTGCAGGCCCGACGCGCAGAAGCGGTTCACCGTCATGCCGGGCACGGAAGCCGGCAACCCCGCGCGCAAGGCGATCTGCCGCGCGATGTTCATGCCCGTCGCGCCTTCCGGATTCGCGCAGCCCATAATCACATCCTCGACGCGCCCAGGATCGATACCCGCGCGCTCGACGACCGCCTTCGTCACATGGCCGCCGAGCGTCGCGCCGTGCGTCATGTTCAGCGCGCCGCGCCAGGACTTGGCGAGCGCGGTGCGCGCCGTCGATACGATGACTGCATCGGTCATGTGGTCTCCCTTGCCTTCACGATGTTGTCAGACTGCACGCGCTTCACGCCGGCCGCGTGCATGTCTTGCCAGGCCTTGTCGAGCGAGCCGTTCAGATCGATCGCCCGGCACGCGTCTTCGATCACGGTGACCTCGAAGCCGGCGGCGCGCGCATCGAGCGCGGACCACGCGACGCAATAGTCGGTCGCGAGTCCCGCGAGCCACACGCGTGTCGCGCCGACATCGCGCAGATAGCCTTCGAGGCCGGTCGGCGTCACACGATCGGCTTCGACGAAGGCCGAATAGCTGTCCACTTGCTCGTGGTGCCCCTTGCGCACGACGAGCCGCGCGTGCGGCACGTGCAAGTCGCGATGCAGCGCCGCGCCTTCGGTGTCCTGCACGCAATGCACCGGCCACAGCACCTGTTCGCCGTAAGGCAGCGTCATCGTCTCGAACGGCTGGCGTCCCGCGTGATTCGCTGCGAACGACACGTGCGAACGCGGATGCCAGTCCTGCGTCAGCACGACATGCGAGAACGCGCGCGCGAGGCGATTGACCACGGGCACGACTTCGTCGCCGCGCGCGACGGCGAGCGCCCCGCCCGGCATGAAGTCATTCTGGATATCGACGACGAGGAGCACGTCTTCGACGGGTTTCATCTCAGTCATTGAAGCGTCCATTCGATGTAGCGAGTTCGGTCACGCGCGCGGACGGCTGCCACGCCTCGCCGTTGGCCTGTTTCGCGTATTGGCGGATCGCGCGCTCCACGTTGTAGAGGCCGATGGTGTCCGCGTAGAGCATCGGCCCGCCGCGCCATAGCGGAAAGCCATAGCCCGTCAGATAGACCATGTCGATATCCGACGCCTTCGCGGCGATGCCCTCTTCGAGAATCTTCGCGCCTTCGTTGACGAGCGCGAGCACGAGCCGCTCGACGATTTCCTCGTCGCCGATCCTGCGCCGCGCGATCCCGCGTTCGTTCGAATACGCGACGATCATCGCATCGACGGCCTGCGACGGCAGCGCCTCGCGTTTGCCGGCCTGATAGTCGTACCAGCCCGCGCCGGTCTTCTGCCCGAAGCGGCCCGCCTCGCACAGTGTGTCAGCGATGCCCGAATAGTGCAGAGCGGGCTGCTCGCGATAGCGGCGCTTGCGAATCGCCCAGCCGATGTCGTTGCCCGCGAGATCGCTCATGCGGAACGGGCCCATCGCAAAGCCAAACTTCTCGATCGCGCGATCGATCTGCGCCGGCAGCGCGCCTTCTTCGAGCATGAAAAGCGCCTGGCGAATGTATTGCTCGATCATGCGGTTGCCGATGAAGCCGTCGCACACGCCCGACACCACCGCCGTCTTGCGGATCTTCTTTGCGAGCTGCATGACGGTGGCGAGCACGTCCTTGCCGGTCTTTTCGCCGCGCACCACTTCGAGCAGCTTCATCACGTTGGCGGGGCTGAAAAAATGCATGCCGATGACATCGCCAGGGCGCTGCGTGAACGATGCGATGCGGTTCAGATCGAGCGTCGAGGTGTTCGATGCCAGAATCGCGCCCGGCTTCGCGCATTGATCGAGCTGACGAAACACGCTTTCCTTTACGCTCAGGTCCTCGAACACCGCTTCGATGATGAGATCGGCGTCGGCGAGATCGCCATAGACGAGCGTCGGCGTGATGAGCGCCATGCGCGCTTCGGCTTGTTCCCGCGTGAGCTTGCCCTTTGCGGCCTGCGCTTCGTAATGGCCGCGAATCGTGGCGAGGCCGCGGTCGAGCGCCTCCTGCTTCGTTTCGAGCAGCGTGACGGGAAGGCCCGCGTTGAGGAAGGTCATCGCGATGCCGCCGCCCATCGTGCCCGCGCCGACCACGCCCACGCGAGCGATCGTCCTGACCGGTGTGCCCGGCGGCACGTCGGCGATCTTGCCCGCCGCGCGTTCGCCGAAGAACGCGTGACGCAGCGCGCGGCTTTCCGACGTCTGCACGAGCGAGAGAAAGCATTCGCACTCGAAAGCGAGACCGCGTTCGAAGCCTTCCTTCACGCCCTTCTCGATCGCGTCGATGCACTTGTGCGGCGCCGGGAAATGCTTCGCGGCGGCCGCGACGCCATTCCTCGCGAACTGAATGAAACCCTCGGCGTTCGGATGCTCGATCTTGCGATCGCGGACTTTCGGATGCTCGCTGCCCTTGTCGGCGGCCTGGCTGGCGAGCGACAGCGCGGCTTCAAGCAGATCACCCTCGGCGAGTTCGTCGAAGAGCCCGGTTTGCGCGAGCTTTTCGGACAGAACCGGCGTGCCCGACACGATCATGTTCAGCGCCATCTCCAGCCCGACCACGCGCGGCAAGCGCTGCGTGCCGCCCGCGCCGGGCAAGAGCCCGAGCTTCACTTCCGGCAGCGCGATCTGCGCGCCGGGCGACGCGACGCGGTAATGCGCGCCGAGCGCGAGTTCGAGACCGCCGCCCATCGCGACGGCGTGAATCGCCGCGACCACGGGCTTCGCGCTGGCTTCGAGCGCCTTGATCACGGTGGTAAGCGTCGGCTCCTGCGTGGCTTTCGGCGTGTTGAATTCGGTGATGTCCGCGCCGCCCGAAAACGCCTTGCCCGCGCCGATGATGACGATGGCGCGCACGTTTTCATCACCATTCGCGCGCCCGATGCCTTCGACGATGCCGAGGCGCGTCGAATGCCCGAGCCCGTTGACGGGCGGATTGTCGAGCGTGATGACGGCCACGCCGCCGCGGATCGTGTAGTCCACTGCCATGAAGGTGTCTCCTGTCGACCGATACCGGATTTATAGCGGGATCGAAGCAGAATACACAAAAAAGAACGATCGTTCAAATACCGCGGAAACAAGGCGAAAAAAGAAAAACCCCGGCGCCGCGCGAACGGGCCGGGGTCTTTCGAAGCGAAGAAAGTTCAAGCGGGATTTTCGGCGGCGTTCGGCAACACATACTCCCGATACAACTCCCGCAGCCTGACCTTCTGCAGCTTCCCCGTCGCGGTATGCGGCAGTTCGTCGGCGAACACGACATCGTCCGGAATCCACCACTTCGCCACCTTGCCCTCGAAGTGGGCGAGCAGTTCTTCGCGCGTGAGGGTCGCGTCCGGCTTCAGCACCGCCACGATCAACGGCCGCTCGGTCCACTTCGGATGCGCGCACGCAATGCACGCCGCTTCCGCGACCTGCGGATGCGACACCGCGATGTTCTCCAGATCGATCGAGCTGATCCACTCGCCGCCGGACTTGATCACGTCCTTGCTGCGGTCGGTAATCTGCATGAAGCCGTCCGGATCGATGGTCGCGACATCGCCCGTCGGGAACCAGCCGTCGACGAGCGGCGAATCGTCGCGACGGAAATAGCGGTCGATGACCCACGGACCGCGCACGTACAGATCGCCGAACGACTTGCCGTCCCAGGGCAGCTCGCGGCCGTCGTCGCCGACGACTTTCATGTCGACGCCGAATATCGCGTGACCCTGTTTCTCCAGCGAATGGCGCTGCGCGTCGAGCGGACGCTGCTTCTGCTTGAACGACAGCCGCGAGAGCGTGCCGAGCGGCGACATCTCCGTCATGCCCCACGCGTGAATCACCTGCACGCCGTAGTCTTCCTCGAAGGTGCGCAGCATCGCGGGCGGGCACGCGGAGCCGCCGATCACCGTGCGCTTCAACGTCGAAAAACGCGCGTCGTGCTGCTTCATGTGAGCGAGCAGGCCCATCCAGACGGTCGGCACGCCGGCCGAATAAGTGACGCCTTCGGCCTCCATCAACTCGTAGAGCGACTTGCCGTCGAGGTCCTTGCCGGGAAACACGAGCTTCGCGCCGACGAGCGGCGCCGCGTGCGGGATGCCCCACGCGTTGACATGGAACATCGGCACGACAGGCAGGATCGCATCGCTCGACGACGCGCCCATCGCATCGGGCAGTGCCGCGCCGTACGCGTGCGGCACCGTCGAGCGATGCGAATACAGCGCGCCCTTCGGATTGCCCGTCGTACCGGAGGTGTAGCAGAGAAACGAGGCCTGCCGCTCGTCGAGCATCGGCCATTCGTAGTTGCCGTCGTGCGCGCCGATGAGCGTCTCGTAGCTCAGCACCGGCACACTGAGGTTCGACAGATGTTCATCGATGCACGCGGCGTCGCCAAGCGCGATCCAGCCTTTCACGTTCGGACACTGCGGCGCGACGAGCTCGACGAGCGGAGCGAACGTCATGTCGAAGAAGACGTAGGCGTCTTCCGCGTGATCGATGATGAACGCGATCTGATCGGGAAAGAGCCGCGGGTTGATCGTATGGCAGACGGCGCCCATGCCCGAGACGCCGTAATAGCATTCCAGATGTCTGTAGCCGTTCCATGCGAGCGTGCCGACGCGCTCGCCCTCTTCGACGCCCAGCGCGCTCAGGGCCTGCGCGAGTTGCTTCGCGCGCTTTTCGCAATCGCGATACGTGTAACGGTGGATGTCGCCTTCGATGCGGCGCGACACGATCTCGTTGTCGCCGAAGTGACGCGAAGCATGAGACAGCAGGGACGACGCGAGCAGCGGTAATTCCATCATCTGGCCGTAGAGCGGCGACGTCATAAGCGATGATCTCCGTGGTGTCGAGCGACGTGTGGCGCTCCTGCAGGCCCGCGGGCGCGGAATTACAATATCGTTTAACTCAGAGGCGCTCAACATGTCGTTTTCCCCAAGCAATGCCGTGCGCGCGGCGCGCGACGAGACGCCCGCCGGCGCGCGTTCCATGAACGAAATCGCCAGCGCGATACGCATCGGCCAGCCCGGTTCGTTTGCCGCGCTCGGCACCGCTTTCCTGACCCGTTTACCCGCCGCGCCGGTCGAAGATCCCTACCTCGTCGGGCTTTCGCGCGAGACCGCCGAATCGCTCGGCTTCGATTCCGACGTCGCGACGGGTGCCGAAAAGCATGCATTCGCCGCGTACTTCGCCGGCAATCCGACGCGCGACTGGCCGGCCGATTCGCTGTCCTATGCCGCCGTGTATTCGGGCCATCAGTTCGGCGTCTGGGCGGGGCAACTCGGCGACGGCCGCGCGCTCACGCTCGGCGAGGTAGAGCGCGATGGCGAGCGCCTCGAAGTGCAGCTCAAGGGCGCGGGGCGCACGCCCTATTCGCGCATGGGCGACGGCCGCGCGGTGCTGCGTTCGTCGATCCGCGAGTTTCTCTGCTCGGAGGCGATGCACCATCTCGGCATCCCGACGACGCGCGCGCTCGCCGTCATCGGCGCCGATCTGCCGGTGCGCCGCGAGACCATCGAGACGGCCGCGATCGTCACGCGCGTCGCGCCGAGCTTCGTGCGCTTCGGGCACTTCGAGCATTTTTATTCGAACGACCGCGTCGAGGATTTGCGCAAGCTCGCCGATCACGTGATCGACCGCTTCTATCCGCATTGCAGAAACGCCGAGGATCCATACCTCGCGCTGCTCGACGAAGCCGTGCGCACGACGGCCGATCTGATGGCGCAATGGCAAGGCGTCGGCTTCTGTCACGGCGTGATGAATACCGACAACATGTCGATCCTCGGCCTCACGATCGATTACGGCCCGTTCGGCTTCATGGACGCGTTCAACGCGCATCACGTCTGCAATCACTCGGATACGCAGGGGCGCTATTCCTACGGCCGCCAGCCGCAGGTCGCGTACTGGAACCTCTTTTGTCTCGCGCAGGCGCTCGTGCCGCTCTTCGGCGCGAATCTGCCGGAAGAAGGCCGCGCCGAACGCGTCGTCGAGGAGGCGCAGAAAGTGCTCGAAGGCTACAAAGAGCGTTTCGGGCCGGCGCTCGTCGCGACGATGCGCGCGAAGCTCGGCCTCGCCACCGAACTCGAAGGCGACGACAAGCTCGCCAACGGGCTCTTCGAAATCATGCACGCGAATCGCGCGGACTTCACGCTGACGTTCCGGAACCTCTCGAAGCTCTCGAAGTCCCACGCGAGCGGCGACGCCCCCGTGCGCGATCTCTTTCTCGACCGCGCCGCGTTCGATGCGTGGGCCGCGCTTTATCGCGAGCGCCTCGCGCACGAACCGCGCGACGACGCGGCGCGCGCGGCGGCGATGAATCGCGTGAATCCGAAGTACGTGCTGCGCAATCATCTGGCGGAACAGGCGATCCGCCGGGCGAACGAAAAGGATTTCTCGGAAGTGGCGCGCCTCCTGGACGTGCTGCGCCGCCCCTTCGACGAGCAGCCGGAAAACGAGGCCTACGCCGGCCTGCCGCCCGACTGGGCGGGCGCACTGGAAGTGAGTTGTTCTTCCTAGCATCGCCCTCATATACGAGGCCTTCGAGGCCAGAAAAGGACCGACAGATGAGCAAAGACGACACCCCGACCAGCTATCCGCTGCAGAAAGACGACGCGACGTATCGCCGCGAGCTCGACGACATGCAGTATCAGGTCACGCGCCACGCGGTGACCGAGCGCCCCTTCACCGGCAAATACTGGGATCACGACGAGCGCGGCATCTACGACTGCGTGTGTTGCGGCACGCCGCTTTTCGAGTCCGACACGAAATTCGACGCCGGTTGCGGCTGGCCGAGCTATTTCAAGCCGATCAACGGCGAGGTGATCCAGGAGAAGACCGACCGCACGCACGGCATGCTGCGCATCGAAGTGCTGTGCAAGAACTGCGGCGCGCATCTCGGCCATGTGTTCGAGGACGGCCCCGCCCCGACCGGTTTGCGGTATTGCATCAACTCGGCTGCGCTACAATTCGAACCCAAGTAAGCGCCAGGTCCGCGTCACGCCGTACCTGAAACGTCGCACCGGCGCCCGCCGCTTCTCGCGGGCGCTTTTTTCGTCGCGCGCCCGCCGTCATCCGATGCCCATCACGTCCGCACGCCAATGAAATTTCTGTTCGATCTGTTTCCGATCATTCTCTTTTTCGTCGCATTCAAGGTGTGGGGCATCTACACCGCGACGGCCGTGGCGATCGCGGCGACGCTCGTGCAGATCGCGTGGGTGGCGTTCCGGCATCGCAAGGTCGATCCGATGCTGTGGGTGAGCCTCGGCGTGGTCGTCGTGTTCGGCGGCGCGACGCTCGTGCTGCACAACGACACCTTCATCAAATGGAAGCCGACCGCGCTTTACTGGCTGTTCGCGTTCGCGCTGATCGTCGCGCAGCTCGGCTTCAGAAAGAACCTGATCGAAGCGATGATGGGCAAGCAGATCGTCCTGCCGCATCGCGTGTGGGGACAATTGAACGTGGCGTGGGCGGTGTTTTTCGCGCTGCTCGGCATCGTGAATCTGTTCGTCGCGTATAACTTCACGACGGACCAGTGGGTGAACTTCAAGCTCTTCGGCGCGACGGGCTGTCTCGTCCTGTTCATCGTCGCGCAGAGCTTCTGGCTCGCGAAATACATGAAGGAGGACGGACAATGAGCGCATCGTTCGATTTCACGAGCGCATCGGCGGCGGAAAAGATCGCGCATCTCGAAGCCCGCCTGAACGCGGCGCTCGCACCGCAATCCGTGCATATCGACGACGACAGCGCCGCGCACGCCGGCCATGCGGGCGCGGCCTCGGGCAGCCACTACACGGTGACGATCGTCGCCGATTGCTTTGCCGGCCGCGCGCGCGTGGCCCGGCATCGACTCGTGTATGATGCGCTGGCTGAGGAATTGCGACGCGGCGTGCACGCGCTCGCGATCCGGGCTTACACGCCGCAGGAGTTCGCAGAACAATTCGAATAGACGCGCGGTTCCGTGTGTTCATCCGCCCTCTTGCCTCTTGAATCTCGCCTGTAAAGGCGTCCGTTTGCTCAGTTAGGAACCTCCGATGACTTTGAAAAAAACCCGCGTCTGGGTGTTGCTGGCTGCATTCGCGGCTGCGCCCGCGTTTGCGCAAAACATCGCCGTCGTGAACGGCACGCCGATTCCCACGTCGCGCGCCGATGCGCTCGTCAAGCAGCTCGTCGCACAAGGTCAGCAGGATTCGCCGCAGCTTCAGCAGGCGGTGCGCGAGGAACTCATCAACCGCGAAATCCTGATGCAGGAAGCCGCGCGCGAAGGCATTCCGACGCGCCCCGACGTGAAGGCTCAGATCGCCGTGGCGCAGCAGACCGTGGTGCTGCGCGCGCTGATCGAAGACTTCGTGAACAAGAACAAGCCGACCGACGCCGAAATAAAGGCGCGCTATGACCAGCTCGTCAAGCAGAACGGCGGCGGCAAGGAACTGCATCTGCATCACATCCTCGTCGACAACGAAGCGCAGGCGAAGGATCTGATCGCGAAGATCAAGGGCGGCGCGAGCTTCGAGGATCTCGCCAAGCAATATTCGAAGGACCCGGGATCGGGCAAGAACGGCGGCGATCTCGACTGGTCCTCGCCTTCCGCGTATGTGCCGGAATTCGGCGCGGCCGCCGAGAAGCTCAAGAAGGGCGAAGTGACGCCCGAGCCGGTGAAGACGCAGTTCGGCTACCACGTCATCCGTCTGGACGATTCCCGCGAGATCGCCCCGCCGCCGCTCGATCAGGTGAAGGCGCAGATTTCGCAGCAGATCCAGCAGGAGAAGCTGCAGACGTTCGAGGAAGGCCTGCGCAGCAAGGCGGTGATCAAGTAAGTTTTTTCTGTAGCTGGTCACGCAAAGCCGCCCTCGGGCGGCTTTTCTCATTGCGCGGTCAACTCCCCGCGCCCTCGCGCATGACGGCTCCCGCGCGCTTGAGCTTGGCCAGCTCGCGGTTCTGCACCACGCTCGCGAACCCCGCCCAATCCCGCGCGAGTGCGGCTTTATCGACCTTGTCGGTGTCGCCGAGCTTGTAGCGCTCGCCATCCCGATACGGCCGCTCCCACTCCGCCCGGTGCCACGCGCGTTCCGCAAGCGCCAGAAGACGCGGATAGACCATGTATTCGAACTGCGGGTCCGTGCGCATCACTTCAGCCCACGCCTGCCCCTGAATGCCTTCGATGTGCGGTGCCGGGCCCGCGCTCGTCACCTCGAACGGCTTGCCATCACGATCGGCCATGATTTCGGCGTTTTGCGGCAGATTGTCCGGCGCGAGCGAGAACGTCTTGAAGCTGTCGGTGCCGTGCGAGCCCCAGTAATAGCCGCGTTCGCGCTGATCGAAGGCATACGGGAAGTCGAAGTACAAATAGTCCGGCAGCGCGAGCACCGTCTTGTAGCCCTGCCCGCTCAGCGCCTGCACGGTGTCCGACGCGCCCCAGAAAATCGTGTCCCACATCGTGACCATCGTGTTCGATGTCGCGAAATCCTGCGGGCCCTTAGCGTGCTTGATGCCGTCCTGCCAGGCGGCCATCGTGCCGATGCCGTTGTTGCGCACGATCTGGCTCACCTGGCGCGCGAACATCGACGGCAGTTCGTCGACGGAAGCCGCCTTGCCCGACGCGATCAGCGCCGCGCATTGCGGCGAGCGGCCCCACGGCTTGTCCTGCGCCGCGAGATTGACGTGGCCCTTGCCGGGGTCCGTGCCGTCGAGCGGCTGGAAGCCCGCGCCGAGCAGAATGTTCTTGGCTTCGTCGCCGCCGAAGTGCCACACGGAGAGCGGCGCGCCGGCCTCGCGATGCATCGCCGCGATTTCGCCGATGACCTTCGACGCGAAGCGCTGCGCGCCATCCCCGCACGGATTGATGAAGCTGCGCCGATCGTAGAACTGGACCGTCGTCGCGTTGGAGGTATCGGCGGGATCCAGCAGACGGTAGGCGTTCGCGCCGGTCTTGTCGCCTTTCGCGCTCAGACGCTGAAACCGCGCTTCCATCGAGACGACCGCGGCGCGCGCGTGGCCGGGCATGTCGATCTCCGGGATGATCTCGACGAAGCGGTCCGCCGCATAACGCACGAGCGCCACGTAGTCGGCGCGGCTCAGATAGCCACCGCCCGAGCGATTGTCCGGGCCGGAGGCGAGCTGCGGCACGAGGCAGCGCGTTTCGGTGAGATCGTGGCAACGCTTCGCGCCGATATCGGTGAGTTCGGGCAGGCCGGGAATCTCGATACGCCAGCCTTCGTCGTCGGACAGATGCAAATGCAGGCGATTGAGCTTGTACGCGCCCATCTGGTCGATGAGGCGGCGCAGCGTCGCGGGCTGGCGGAAGTTGCGCGCGACATCGACGTGCATGCCGCGATGCGTATAGCGCGGCGCGTCTTCGATCGTCATCGCCGGAACGTTGCCGCCGCCCGCGGGCGTGAGTGACAGGAGCGTCTGCGCGCCGTAGAAGAGTCCGGCGGCGTCGAACGCGTCGATGTTTGCGCCGCCCTGTGCGATCGTCAGGCGATAGCCGCCCGCGCGTGCGATATCGGTGGGCAGCGAGCCGCCCGCGATCTGTCCGTTCACGCGCAGGGCCGCGCCGGTGAGACCGAGCGTCGCCGCGCGTGCTTCGAGCGCCGCGCGTTGCGACGACGTCAGGCCGGACCTCGACAACTCGATGCCGCCGATCTGCGCCACGCCTTCATTGGGCGTCGAGCGCAAAACGGCCGGCAGCGCGCGCGCCGCGACTTGCTGCGCCGACGGCAGCGCGGCCTCGGCCCGAGCGCGTTGCACTTGCGCGGGCGTCGCGGCGAACGCGGCGGCGTCGTCGGCGCTTGGCGGAATACGGTCGACGTAGCGGGTTTCGTCGTCGGTATCGTTGTGCTTGAGGATGGCGGGCGCCGCGTTGCCGTCGGCGACGACATACGCGCGCGGCAGCAGATCGCTATAGCGCTGGTACCAGTATTCGCCGACGAACGGCACTTCGATGCGCTCGCCCGCGCCAAGGGTGAACGCACCCGCGCGTGGCGTCAGCGCGTAGAGATCGCCCGTGATGTGCTTCCACGCGAACGCGGGATGCTCGACCATCAGAATGCGCCGGATGCTGTGCACATACAGCGTCCAGCCGCCCGCGGCGATGCTGCGTCCGCCGTCGTTTTCCAGAATCAGCTTGCCGCGCGCGCAACTCGCCCAGTCCGCGCCGAGGTCCGCGCAGTTCGTGCCGGATTTCGCGGCGTCGTTGGTGTCGATTGCGACGCGCACCATCAGGTTGTCGCCGAGCAAGGCCGCGCGCGCTACCGGCGACAGATTCGCCGAGTCCGAATCGGAACTGCCGCCGCACGCCGTCAGCAGGCACGAGACCGCGACGGTCATGCTCGATAAAATTAGCTTAGCTAAGTAATTTGATAATACTTGTTTCATGTCTCCTCCGGGTGCCGCCGCCGATCGCGGCGTGTCGCGGACTATACCCGGAACTTACGGGCGCATTATTTTGGGATATGTGTCGACTGGCAGCAACGATATCGCCCGCGCAAAACAAAACACCCCGAAGCGCTCACTTCGGGGTGTTTGCATGAAACGACAACCGCGATCAGCCGAGGAAGCGTCGCGCGTTCTGGAACACGCGCAGCCACGGGCTGCCGTCGGTGGTCCAGTCCTCGGGCGTCCAGCTCATCTGCACGTTGCGATGCACGCGCTCCATGTGCGGCATCAGCACGGTGAAGCGGCCATCGGGCGTCGTCACGGACGTGATGCCCTGCGGCGAGCCGTTCGGATTGAACGGATACTGCTCCGTCGCGTTGCCGCGATGATCGACGTAACGCATCGCGACGAGCGCCTTCGCCGGATCGCCCTGTTGCGAGAAGTCCGCGAAGCCTTCGCCGTGCGCGACCGCGACCGGAATGCGCGAGCCTTCCATGCCGGCGAAGAACATCGACGGCGAGCTTTGCACTTCGACCAGCGAGAAGCGCGCTTCGAACTGCTCCGACTTGTTGCGCGTGAACTTCGGCCAGTTTTCCGCGCCGGGAATCATCGACGCGAGGCTCGACATCATCTGGCAGCCGTTGCAGATGCCGAGCGCGAACGTGTCCGGACGCGCGAAGAACGCGGCGAACATGTCGGCGAGTTGCGCGTTGAAGCGGATCGTCTTCGCCCAGCCTTCGCCCGCGCCCAGCACGTCGCCGTAAGAGAAGCCGCCGCATGCCACCGCGCCCGCGAAATCGGCGAGCGTCGCGCGGCCTTCGAGCAGGTCGCTCATGTGGACGTCGTGCGCGTCGAAGCCGGCGCGATCGAACGCATAGGCCGTTTCCAGATGCGAGTTCACGCCCTGCTCGCGCAGGATCGCGACGCGCGGACGCTTGTTCGTCGCAATGAACGGCGCGGCCACGTCTTCGGCGGGATCGAACGTCAGCGCGGGCGAAATGCCGGGATCGGCCGCGTCCAGCAGCGCCTCGTATTCGGCATCGGCGCATGCGGGGTTGTCGCGCAGCCGCGCAATGCGCCAGCTCACCTCGCTCCACGCGCGATGCAGATCGACACGCGGCGCATCGAAAATCTTCTTCGCGTCGCGATAAATCTCGATCGCGCCGCTCTCGTTGGGCTTGCCGATCACATGCGAGCACGCCGACAAGCCGTGTTCGCGCAGCGCGACGAGCACCGCATCGCGGTCGGCGCCGCGCACCTGAATCACCGCGCCGAGCTCTTCCGAGAACAGCGCGCGGATCGTGCGATCGTCGCGGCGGCCGCTCGTCTGCTTCGCCCAGTCCTTCGCGTCGCCGTAATCGGATTCGTGTTCGGCGTCGAGCGTCAGCATGTCGACGTTCAGCGACACGCCCACATGGCCCGCGAACGCCATCTCGCATACGGTCGCCCAGAGGCCGCCGTCCGAACGGTCGTGGTACGCGAGCAGCTTGTCGTCGGCGTTGAGCGCCTGAATCGCAGCGAAGAAGCGCTTCAGGTCTTCGGCATCGTCCACGTCGGGCACCGCGTCGCCGACCTGCTGCGTGACTTGCGCGAGGATGCTGCCGCCCATGCGATTGCGTCCGCGTCCGAGATCGATCGCGATGAGCACCGTGTTCGTGTCCTGGACGAGCTGCGGCGTCAGATGACGGCGCACGTCTTCGACCGGCGCGAACGCGCTGATGATGAGCGACACCGGCGAGACGACTTCCTTCGCCACGCCGTCCTGCCACTTGGTGCGCATCGACAGCGAATCCTTGCCGACCGGAATGCTGATGCCGAGCGCCGGACACAGTTCCATGCCGATCGCCTTCACGGTGTCATACAGCGCGGCGTCTTCGCCCGCGCTGCCGCACGCGGCCATCCAGTTCGCGGAAAGCTTCAGCTTGTTCAGCGATTCGATCGGCGCGGACGCGATGTTCGTCACCGCTTCGCCCACCGCCATGCGGCCGGACGCGGGCGCGTCGATGACGGCGAGCGGCGTGCGCTCGGCCATCGTCATGGCTTCGCCGCGAAAACCGGCGTAGTCCATCGTCGTGACCGCGCAATCGGCGACGGGCACCTGCCACGGACCGACGAACTGGTCGCGCGCGGTCGTGCCGCCGACCGAGCGATCGCCGATCGTGATAAGGAACGACTTGCTCGCGACCGTAGGATGCTTCAGCACATCGACCGCGACTTCCGACAGCGCGAGGCCCGTCACATCGACGGCTTCGAAGCGCTCGGCTTCGCGCTTCACGTCGCGATGCATCTTGGGCGGCTTGCCGAGCAGCACGTCCATCGGCATATCGACGGGTTCCTGGCCTTCGTTGGCGTCGTCGATCAGTTTCAACTGACGCTCTTCCGTCGCGACGCCGACCACCGCCACCGGGCAGCGCTCGCGTTCGCAGATCGCCTGGAACGCGGGCAGATCGTTCGGGGAAATCGCCAGCACGTAGCGTTCTTGCGCTTCGTTCGACCAGATTTCGCGCGGCGACAGTCCGCTCTCTTCGAGTTGCACCTTGCGCAGTTCGAAGCGCGCGCCTTTGCCCGCGCCATCGACGAGTTCCGGGAACGCGTTCGAAATGCCGCCCGCGCCGACGTCGTGGATCGACAGGATCGGATTGCCCTCGCCCATCTGCCAGCAAGTGTTGATCACTTCTTGCGCGCGGCGCTGGATTTCCGGATTGCCGCGCTGCACCGAATCGAAATCGAGCTCGGCGGTATTCGCGCCGGTCGCCATCGACGACGCCGCGCCCCCGCCCATGCCGATGCGCATGCCCGGCCCCCCGATCTGGATCAACAGCGTGCCCGCCGGCAGATCGTTCTTGTGCGTGTGCTGGTCCGAAATATTGCCGATGCCGCCCGCGATCATGATCGGCTTGTGATAGCCGCGCACGCGTCCCGCGACGTTCTGCTCGTAGGTGCGGAAATAGCCGCCGAGGTTCGGGCGGCCGAATTCGTTGTTGAATGCCGCAGCGCCGATCGGCCCGTCGATCATGATCTGCAACGGCGATGCGATCCGCTCGGGCTTTCCATACGGCTCATGTGTTTCGGACGGATTGCGCGTGGCCAGAGGCACGGCGGAGTCGCGGGCGTTTTCCCATTTCTCGCGCGCATCGGGCAAATCGAGGTTCGACACCGTGAAGCCCGCGAGGCCGGCCTTCGGACGCGCGCCGCGGCCCGTCGCGCCTTCGTCGCGGATTTCGCCGCCGGAGCCGGTCGCCGCGCCCGCGAACGGCGAGATCGCGGTCGGGTGATTGTGCGTTTCGACCTTCATCAGCGTGTGGGTCATTTCGACGTGCCGCTGATAGTGCTCGCCCTCGCCGCGCGGGAACCAGCGCTCGGCCACGCTGCCCTGCATGATCGCCGAATTGTCCGAATACGCGACGATCGTGCCGGCGTGATTCAGCTTCTCCGTATTGCGGATCATCTGGAACAGCGACATGTCCTGCTTCTCGCCGTCGATGGTCCATTCGCCGTTGAAGATCTTGTGGCGGCAGTGTTCGCTGTTCGCCTGCGCGAACATCATCAGTTCGACGTCGGTCGGATTGCGCTTCAAGGCTTCGAACGCGCTCACCAGATAGTCGATCTCGTCGTCCGCGAGCGCGAGGCCGAGTTCGGTGTTCGCCGCTTCGAGCGCACCGCGGCCCGCGCCGATGATATCGACCGTCTGCAAGGGCTTGGCCGGGAGTTCATCGAACAGATGCAGGGCCGAATCGCGCGACGCCGCGACGCTTTCGGTCATGCGGTCGTGCAAGACAGAGGCGACTTGCGTGCGCGCTTCGTCCGAGAGCGCCTTCTTGCCGCCCAGAAAGCCGCTCTTCATGATGACCGAGTACTCGACGCCGCGCTCGATGCGCCGCACCCTGTCGAGCCCGCAATGATGCGCGATGTCGGTTGCCTTGCTCGCCCACGGCGAAACGGTGCCGAAGCGCGGCACGACCATGAAGGTCTCGACATGGCCGCGCTCTTTCGATTCGTCGAACGGCGCGCCGTAATGCATCAGCGCCTCGATGCGGCTCGTGTCCTCGTCCGTGAGCGGCTCGGTCGAGTTGACGAAATGCAGGAACTGACCGCGCACGCCGACGATATTCGCGTCGATGCGGGCGAGTTTTTCGAGCAGGCGGGTCTGACGGAAATCGGAGAGGGCCGAAGCGCCGGGGAAACACGAGAAGTGGGCCATTGTGACGGTGCGTCGATGACGTCTGTGTGCCGCTCGCGCGACGCTCGCTTCGCAGAATTCGGAAAATCGGATTCGAGCACGCAATACGGCGGGAGGCGAAAGGAAGACCGCGATTATAACCCGGATGCGCGTCTCGAAATCGGGTCGGAGGCTCGCCCTGGGCGCGGCGCGGCGGCGGCCGGGCGTCACGCGCCGCGCCGTTGCGCATCCCGAAATAGCGCGGCGGCGAGTCGGCCGCCCGATCCGCAGCCGGTTCGGGCGGCGCGCGGCGTGCGGCACACGGTCCCCCGCAAACGAATTTGGCGCTATCATGGCGCGCTTTCTCCGGGTACGGCGCGCGCCGCGTCAGGCCGTTCGCCCGTCGTTTCATCGTCAAGCCGCGCGGCCTCGGGCGCTTCCACGCGCGCGTCACGCCACGCTGCACTGCAATCTCGCGCCTTCGGGCACAAAAAGTCATGGATGTCATCGTCATCGGCGGAGGAATCGCCGGCATCGCCACCGCCTATCAGTTGCATGCGGCCGGTCACCGCGTCTGCGTGGTCGAGCGCCACGCGACCGTCGCGCAAGGCGCAACCTATGGGCAAGGCGGCGCGCTCCTGCCCTCGCCGCTCGATGTCTGGTTCGGCCCGACCTTCATGGCGTCGAGCCGGGCGAAGCAAAGCGGCATGATGGTGAAAACCGGCTTCGATTCCGCCGCGCGGGATTTCCTCAAGCAGCACGCGAGCTTGCGCGATCCCGACGCATTCACCGCGCAGTACGCGCGCCTGCAGCCGCTCGTCGCGATGTCGCGCGGCGTGCTGGCCGATATCGAAAGCCGCCTCGAACTCGATTTCGAGCAGCGCCGCGGCGTGCTGCACGTGTTTCGCCAGCAACGCGAGCTCGATGAAGCGCAGCCGGCCATCGCCCTGCTCAAGGCGTGCGGCGTGCCGCATCGCGTGCTGACGCCCGAGGAATGCGTCGCGGTCGAGCCGTCGGTGCCGGATCATCCCGAATTCGCGGGCGCCGTGCTGCTGCCCGAGGAGCGCACGGCGAACTGTCCGCTTTTCACCAAGCAGCTCAAGCAGGTGCTCGAAGACGAAGGCGTGCAGTTCCGCATGCATCGCGCGGTCGCGGCGCTGCGTCTGGACGGCGCGCGCGCGGCGGTCGAGCTGGCCGTGCCGAACGAAACCAGAAAGCGCAGCGCCGACGTCGAACTGATCGCCGCCGATGCGATCGTGGTCGCGGCGGGCGCGGGCACGCCGGCGCTCATCGGCGCGAACCCGTCGGCGGCGTCGCTGTTTCCGCTGCGCGTGCACACGCTCACCGCGCCCGTCGCCTATGAGGAGCGCGCGCCGCATCTCACGGTGGTCGATTCGATCAAGCGCATTACGATGACGCGCGTCAACCAGCGGCTGCGCGTGGGCGGCGCGGGCGTTTTCCAGAGTGCCGCCAAGGCCGGCAAGCCGCTCGACGCCGCGCTGTCCCGCCGCGCGCTCGACCTGCTCGGCCAGGGCACGCACGACTGGATTCCGGGCGCGGCGCGCGTGTCGGCTGCGCGCGCGTGGGATGGCGTGCGCCTCATGACCGTCGACGGCGTGCCGATGGTCGGCGCGACGCGGCATCCGCGCCTCTTCGTAAGCGCGGCGCACGGCCCGGCGGGCTGGGGCCTCGCGTGCGGGTCTGCTAAAGTGATCGCGGACCTCGTTTCCGGCGTCACGCCCGATCTGCCCGCCGATACCCTCGCCGCGCTGAGCCCCGAACGCTTCTAGCGGACCGGCGCGCCGGGCACGATCGCAGCACACGCCGGGTCGTCGAACGATTCGATTCCCGACACGCCTGCCGCCGCCATGACCGCCGCCCGTTCCCCCTACTTCACGCCCAAAGACGATCCCCTCGCGCTCCAGACGCTCGCCGAGCTGCGCACGCTCGAAGCGCGCGCAGCCGCGGCGCTGCCGCCGCATACGCTGATGGCGCGCGCGGGCGCGGCGGCCGCCCAGTGTCTCATCGACGCTCTGGACCACGATCCCGATGCCCGCGCCCTGCCCGTGTGGCTGGTCGCGGGCCCGGGCAACAATGGCGGCGATGCGCTCGTGATGGCGGAGCGGCTGCATCGCGCGGGCATCGCGGTGCGGGTGTGCATGCCGGTGGAAGTGAAACCCGACGATGCCCGCTGGGCGCTCCAATCTGCGCGCGCGGCGGGCGTGCCGATCGACGCCGAGGCGCCCGCCTCCTTCGACGGTTACGGCTGGCTCGTCGACGGCATGTTCGGCATCGGCCTCACGCGTCCGCTCGAAGGCGTGTTCGCGGAAATCGCCGCGCGCATGACGCGCCGGGCTCGGCAGTTGCACGACGGCGGCCGCGTGCTCGCGCTCGACGTTCCAAGCGGCCTGAACAGCGACACCGGTGCGCCGGTGAACGGCGGCGACGCCGTGCGCGCCACCGCCACCATTACCTTCATCGGGGCGAAGCCGGGGCACTTCACGTCGCTCGGACGCGATCTGACCGGCAAGCTCTTCGTCGCGACGCTCGACATCGACGCGAGCACCGCGCCGTCGATCGTGCTCAACGTGCCGGCGCTCTTCGGCGCGTGCATGCCGCCGCGCGACAACGCGACCAACAAGGGCACCTTCGGCTCGCTCGCCGTCATCGGCGGCGATACGGGCATGTGCGGCGCGCCGATTCTCGCCGCGCGCATGGCGCTCTTCGGCGGCGCGGGCAAGGTGCATGTTGCGTTCGTCGGCGAAGGTTTTCCGCCTTACGATCCGCCGCATCCCGAACTGATGCTGCATCGCGCCGACGGTTTCGCGCTCGAAAAAATGGACGCCCTCGCGATCGGTTGCGGCATGGGGACGACCCCGCGCGCCACCACCTTGCTCGCCGACGTGCTGAAGCTCGACATCCCGAAGCTGCTGGATGCCGACGCGCTCAATCTCGTCGCGCAGGACGAGGCGCTCGCCTCCGAGGTCGCGGCGCGCGGCGCGCAGGGCGATCCATGCATCCTGACGCCGCATCCGCTCGAAGCCGCGCGTCTGCTGCATACCGATGCGAAGGCGGTGCAGGCCGATCGCATCGCCGCCGCGCGCCAGCTCGCCGCGCGCTATGGCGCCATCGCCGTGCTGAAGGGATCGGGCACGGTGATCGCCTCGCCGGATGGCCGCGTCGCCGTGAATCCGACCGGCAACGCCGGACTCGCGACGGGCGGCACCGGCGACGTGCTCGGCGGATTGATCGGAGCATTGCTCGCGCAGAAACTGCCGGCATACGAGGCGGCGCTCGCCGGCGTCTGGCTGCACGGTCTCGCCGCGCAAACCCTCACCGACGGCGGCACCGGCCCGGCGGGCCTGACCGCGGGCGAACTCGCACCCGCGGTGCGCGGTCTCATCAACCGCCGCTTTTACGCGGAGCATGCGCAAAGCTGACGCCGCTCACGCGCATCGAGCGCGGCCGCTGTGACGCTTTGCAAGCATCCGTTCACGCATCGTCGCTATACTCTTTTTGATTCGGGCAACCGCGGCCTTAGTTGATGTGCAGTCGCGTTCACCAGACACGACACGCACGCACAGGCAAGCCGAGCCGCAATCGCACGAACGTATTCCTCTGTCACCTTCAGACTATCGGACCGCTCATGACCCAACCCTCGATGCTCAATTCGCTTCCTGCCTGGTCGGCGCTCCAGTCGCATCTCGATGCCATCTCCGGCGAGCGCCTGCGCGACTGGTTCGCCCCGGAAAACGACACCGCGCCCACGCGCGCCGAACGCCTGACCTTCGAAGGCGGCGGCCTCGCAATCGACTTCTCCAAGAACCGCGTCAAGGACGAAACGCTCAAGCTGCTCGTCGAGGTCGCGCAGCAAGCCAAGGTCACCGAGCGGCGCGATGCCATGTTCCGTGGCGACATCGTCAATATCACCGAGCATCGCGCGGTGCTCCATACGGCGCTGCGCGCGCAGTCGCCGGACGCGCCTTTTTACGATCAGGTGCAGAAAGAAAAGGCCAGGATGGCCGCTTTCTCCGATAAGGTCCGCGACGGCGCGTGGACCGGCTATACCGGCAAGCGCATTCGCCATGTGGTGAACATCGGCATCGGCGGGTCGGATCTCGGGCCGAAGATGGTCGTGCATGCGCTGCATCATCTCGCATCGAAGGAACTCGATACGCACTTCGTATCGAACGTCGATGGCGCCGATCTCTGGAACGTGCTGCAGCAAGTGGACGCCGAAGAGACGCTTGCGATCGTGGTCTCCAAAACGTTCACCACGCTCGAAACCATGACCAATGCGCACTCGATGCGCGACTGGTTCCTCAAGTCGGGCTGCCCCGAAGATCAACTGGCGAAGCATTTCGTCGGCGTGTCAGCGAACCCGGCCGAAGTCGTCAAATTCGGCATCGCGAAAGAAAACGTGTTCGAAATGTGGGACTGGGTCGGCGGCCGCTACTCGCTATGGTCGGCGGTTGGGCTGTCGATCATGCTGTCGGTCGGGCCGAAGCATTTCGACGAACTGCTGCAAGGCGCGGCCGCGATGGACGAGCACTTCCGCACGGCGCCGCTCGACAAGAATCTGCCCGTGCTGATGGGCATGATCGGCATCTGGTACCGCAATTTCTTCGGCTCGCAAAGCGACCTGATCGCGCCGTATTCGCAGGCGCTGCACTATCTGCCTTCGTATCTCCAGCAACTGGAGATGGAAAGCAACGGCAAGTCCGCGCGCCTCGACGGCAAGATGGTCGACTATCCGACCGCGGCGGTGATCTGGGGCGAGCCCGGCACGAACGGTCAGCACGCGTTCTTCCAGATGCTGCATCAGGGCCCGACGCTGATTCCGATCGACTTCATTGCCGTGCTGACGCCGGAGCATCCGCTCGTCGATCATCACGCGAAGCTGCTCGCGAACTGCTTCGCGCAAAGCGAGGCGCTGATGCTCGGCCGCACGCTCGAAGAAGCGAAGAAGGTCGCGGGCCCCGGCAAGGAAGAACTCGCGACGCATCTGAGCTTCCCCGGCAACCGTCCGACCACGACGATCATGCTCGATGCGCTCACGCCGCAAACGCTCGGCGCGCTCATCGCGCTTTACGAGCACAAGGTGCTGGTTCAGGGCACGGTGTGGGACGTCAACTCTTTCGATCAATGGGGCGTGGAACTCGGCAAGATTCTCGGCAAGGTCGTCGAGGCCGATATCACCGCGCAAAGCGCCGATCCGAAGAAGCACGACTCGTCGACTTCGACGCTCATCGAGCGGGCGCGCAAAGCGTTGAAGCGCTGATCCCGCCGATGCACACGCAAGCCCGCAGCGATGCGGGCTTCGTCATACGCTCAGGCCGTTGACGAGCCGCCCGGCTTCGATCGTTACCGTGGCGTCGCAGCGCTCCGCGAGTTCAGGGTCGTGCGTGACGAGCACGAGGGTCGCGCCGTTGCGGCGGTTCATTTCGAACATCAGATCGATGATCGCGTAGCCCGTGGCGGCGTCGAGGCTGCCGGTGGGTTCGTCGGCGAACAGCACGGCCGGATGCGTGACGAACGCGCGGGCGAGCGCAACCCGCTGCTGCTCGCCGCCGGACAGCAGCTTCGGATAGTGGCTCGTGCGCTGCGATAGGCCGACCTGATCGAGCAGCGACCGTGCGCGCGCGGCGATTTCAGCGTGCGGCATCTCGGCGCGCAATTCGAGCGGCAGCATCACGTTTTCGAGCGCGGTCAGATGCGGCATCAACTGGAACGACTGAAACACGAACCCGACGGCGCCGCTGCGCAACGCGGCGCGTTCGTCTTCGTTCAGGTTCGTCAGATCCTTGCCCAACAGACGAACCGAGCCTTGGCTCGCGCTGTCCAATCCCGCAAGCAGTCCGAGCAATGTCGATTTGCCCGAGCCCGACGCGCCGACGATCGCGACACTGCTGCCCTTCGCGATCGACAGATCGATCTGATCGAGAATCGTGAGCTCGCCTGTCGCGTCCTTCACCCGCTTGCTTAATCCCCGTACTTCGATGACCGGTTCGATATTGTTTTGCATGGACACTTTGAAAAAGAGCTTGCGCGGCTTCGTGCCCGCGATTGCGCTGGTGGCAACGGGCATCGCGCCCGCGCACGCCGCGGAAGTTCAGGCGGCCACCCAGACGAAACCCGCGATCGTCGTGCTGGGCGATAGCCTCTCGGCCGAATACGGCTTGCCGCGCGATACCGGCTGGGTGAATCTCTTGCGCGAGCGGCTGGCGAAGGAGCGTTTCGATTATAGCGTCGCCAATTCGAGCATCAGCGGCGACACCACGAGCGGCGGGCGCGCACGGCTCACCGCCGTGCTTTCGCGCATCAAGCCCGCCGTGGTGATCGTCGAACTCGGCGCGAACGATGCGCTGCGTGGCGTGCCGCTCGCGACCACGGAGACGAATCTGCGCGGTATTGTCGATGCATCGCAGGCCGCGCATGCGAAGGTTTTACTCATCGGCATGTACGTTCCACCCAATTACGGCCCGGACTACACGCAAAAGTTCCACGCCGTCTACGAGCGTATCGCGAAGGAGCGCAACGTGCCGCTCGTGCCCTTCCTGCTTGCCGGCATTGCTGACAAACCTGCCATGTTTCAGTCCGATCAGATCCATCCGACGGTGCAGGCCCAGCCTTTGCTGCTGGATAACGTCTGGCCAACCTTGAAACCCTTGCTGGGCGCCGCCGCCGTTCATTGACCGCGACGCCGGCCGCGACAGCTTTTTATCGACGCGGAACACGGCCACGATTCAGATATCTGAGACTTTCGCGTAACTCTTATAACCCCGCTCTTTTGTCGAGCGACTCTACAAGGAGGTCACGTGAAATACTTCCCTCTTCTCGCCCTGACCGTTGCGATCTCGGCCTGTGCCGCGCAGCCGCCCGCCGTGCAGCAAGTCGGCACGAGCCAGAAGGCGCCGAACGTGGTCGCGCAATGCGTCGCCCAGAAGTGGGCCGACAAGTCGCAGCAGCAAGTCGTGTCGCAGGACACGCTCGCGGGCGACAAGGCCGTCGACGTCTACGTCCCCGGCCAGCAGCCGCCCAATGGCGCGGCGGCCGTCGTTCGTCCGGCCACGACAGGCGCGGGCACGTGGGTCGGCTTCCGCGCGTCGGGCGCGGCCGGCAGCCAGGCGACCGGCGACATTCAGGCCTGCCTGTAAGCGACGCTTAGCCGTATCTCAAACAAAAGCCCCGCGACCTTTCGGACGCGGGGCTTTCTTGTATGCCGATGCGGATGGATCAGTTCGATGTCGGCGGCGGCGACTGGCTCAGCTTGACCTTCGAACGCGCCTTCAGCGAGCTCAGATAGGCCTCCATTTCAGCTTGCGCGTAGACTTGCGCGACTTGCTGCTGCGCACCCGCGAGACGGTCGGCCGCGACGGGCGTGGCTTTGTCGATGCCGTTCACGCGATAGATCGCGTAGCCGTCCGCACCGAGATCGACGCCGACATACGCGGGCAGCTTCGATGCATCCGCCTTGAAGATCGCGGATAGCGCCGCGGGCGGCAAGCCTTGCGCGTCGTTGCGCGACACCGTGACGGGCGACGTGAAACCATCGGCCGACTTCGACTTCTGCAGTTCCGCGAGCTTCGCCTCGCCTTCCTTCTTCGCCATCGCGGCGGCCAGGTCCGCGACGACCTTCTTGCGCACCTCGTCCTTTACGACGTCGAATGCGGGAACGCTCGACGCCTTGTAATCCGTCACGCGTGCGGCGATCAGCGTGTTGTTGCCGACATCGATCGCCTGCGTGTTGTTGCGGTCCTTCACCGAGTCCGGCGCGAAGATGGCCGCCAGCAGCTTCGGGTTGTTGAGTGGATTGTCCTGCGGCAACTGCGGATTCGGCTTCGGACCCACGGTCGCGGTCTGGATCGCGAGCTTGTATTTGTCCGCCGCCGGTTGCAGCGACTTCGCCTTTTCGTAGACGAGATCGGTGAAGCCTTGCGCGGCGTCGGCGAAGCCCTTCGTGCCCTGCTGCGCCGTGTAGTCCTTCGCGAGCGCGTCCTTCACTTCATCGAACGGCTTCGTGATGGACGGCTTCACGTCGGTCGCCTCGATGATGTGATAGCCGAAGTCCGACTCGACGATATTGCTCACCTCGCCCTTCTTGAGGCCGAACGCGGCGTCATCGAACGCCTTGCCGCCCGCGATCTGGCCGCGTGCGAAGTAGCCGAGATCGCCGCCCTTGTTCGCCGAACCTGGGTCCTCCGAGTTCTTCTGCGCGATCTGCGCGAACTGGTCCGGATGCGCCTTCACTTGCGCGAGCAGTTCTTCGGCTTTCTGCTTTGCCTTCGCTTTATCGGCGGCGCTCGCGTCTTTCGGCGCGTTCACGAGAATATGGCTCGCGCGCACTTCCGCTTCGGTGCGATAGCGCTGGATGTTGTCGTCGTAGTACTTCTTCAGATCGGCGTCGCTCGGTTTGGAGGCCGCCGCGATCGTCGACGGCGACAGCACGAGGTACTGAATCGTCGCGGTTTCGGGCGTCGCGAATTCATTGCGATGCGCTTCGTAGAACGCCGTGAGTTGCGCGTCGGTCGGCTGGATTTTCGCGGCGTAATCGGCCGTGCGCAGCGACAGGCCCTGCACGGAGCGCTTTTGCTCGGCGAGTTCCGTGAGGCTTTGCGCGAGCGACTTCGACGTGAACGACGAGCCCTGAATGCTGCCTGGAATCTGCTCGGTCGCGAGCGTATAGCGCATGCGCTCGTCGTACTGCTCGGGCGTCATGCCCTGCATGGCGAGCAGTTGCTTGTAACGGTCGAGATCGATGCTTCCGTCGGGCTTTTTCAGCGACGAGATCACCGGATCGGTCATGAGCGCGCGACGCACGGCGTCATCCGATGCGGTCAGATGCAGTCGCTGCGTTTCGTCGGCCATCGCCCGCTGCTGCACGAGGCTGTCGACCATTGCGGCGCGCGTTTCGGGCGTGTCGAACATCTTGGCGTCGAACTGGGCGCCGAGCATCGAGCGCGCGCGGTCCACTTGCTGGCGGAAGGCGCTGTCGAATTCGGCACGCGTGATCTTGTGGCCGTTGACGCTGGCGACGTAAGAACTCTCGTCGAAGTAATTGCTGAAACCCTGAATCCCGACCATGCCCAGACCGGGCACGATGATAAGGATCAGCAAGGCCATCATCAGCCGCTGGTGATTTCGGAAGAAGTCGAGCATGCGTAGCGCTGCGTTGTCAGAACAAAACGCTCGATATTACAACAGTGGCGGAGGAAAAGGCGAAAGGCGGGAGCGGATCGGTTTCTTCGAAGGATCGGGCGCGTGGAGCGTGAACCGTTGCAAGCGGGAGATTGCTTTATTTATCAATCGCTTAAAGTGCGATCGAAGCAATTTGCGTGATCCGCGTTTCGTGTCGCGTAACGATAATTAGCACTCTTGATCGACTGCCAGTTGCGCTACGCAAACAAAAAATCCCGCACGCTTTTCAGCGGACGGGATTTTCTGATTGATTCTTGGCGGAGCGGACGGGACTCGAACCCGCGACCCCCGGCGTGACAGGCCGGTATTCTAACCAACTGAACTACCGCTCCTGGGTAGCGCGCAATGAACAGAGACCTGGTGGGTGCTGAGAGGCTCGAACTCCCGACCTACGCCTTGTAAGGGCGCCGCTCTACCAACTGAGCTAAGCACCCGGTCCGCAAATTCACTTGGTTTGCGCTGCGCTGAAACCGGGCTTCGTGTTGAAAGCGCCGTATCCAGCGAGTCCGCTAGTTTAGCGCATCCTTCAACGCTTTGCCAGGGCGAAATTTCGGGACCTTCGCGGCCTTGATCTTGATCGCGTCGCCGGTGCGCGGGTTGCGTCCGGTGCGTGCCGTGCGCTTGCCCACCGCGAACGTGCCGAAGCCGACGAGCGTCACCGTGCCGCCCTTCTTCAGCGTTGCGCGCACGCCGCCGATGACCGCGTCGAGCGCGCGGCCGGCGGCGGCCTTGGAGATGTCGGCTTGCTGCGCGATATGGTCGATCAGTTCCGTCTTGTTCATCGTATTCCCCGAATCAGAATTGGCACGTTGTAGTCGATGTGGCCATGCATCGACGTCAGCCATCGATGCGGCCAGTCATGTCGATAAGTCTGGATGCGGCGCTCATTTAACTTAGCCGAAAGACGCGTGTCAACGGGGGTTGAGCCTGATTCGGCGCGGTTTGCCGGCGCATTAGAGAACGTATTCGAAAATGCCGCGCGCAAAAAAGAAAACCCGCGGGGATGAACCCGCGGGTTTTTAGCAACGATCACTCAACACAGCGGGGAACGCCGTGTTGCGCGAAGCGTTTAGTGCTTCACGACCTCGCCCGAAGCCGGCGCATCTTTCTGCGTTTCGGCAGCGACCGGCGTCGATTTGGCTTCGTCTTCCGGCAGCGACTCCGGCGTGCGCTCCAGTGCCAGTTCCAGCACGCGATCGATCCATCGAACCGGCACGATCTCGATGGCGTTCTTCACGTTGTCGGGAATGTCGGCCAGATCCTTCGTGTTTTCCTCGGGGATCAGCACGAGCTTGATGCCGCCGCGATGCGCCGCCAGCAGCTTCTCCTTCAACCCGCCGATCGGCAGCACTTCGCCGCGCAGCGTGATTTCGCCCGTCATCGCGACATCCGCGCGAACCGGAATACCCGTGAGCACCGACACCAGCGCCGTGGTCATCGCGATACCGGCGGACGGACCGTCCTTCGGCGTCGCGCCTTCGGGCACGTGGATGTGGATGTCCTTCTTCTCGAACGACTCATCCGTGATACCCAGACGGCGCGAACGCGAACGCACCACCGAGCGTGCCGCTTCGACCGATTCCTTCATCACGTCGCCGAGCGAACCCGTGCGGATCACGCCGCCCTTGCCGGGCATGACCGCCGCTTCGATCGTCAGCAGATCGCCGCCGACTTCCGTCCACGCGAGACCCGTCACCTGGCCGATCTGGTTGTCCTTCGCGGCCAGACCGAAGTCGTACTTGCGCACGCCGAGGAAGGTGTCGAGGTTGGAGCCATCGACCTTCACCGCGCCTTCGGCCTTCTTCAGCAGCAACATCTTCACGACCTTGCGGCAGATCTTCGATATTTCACGTTCGAGCGAACGCACGCCCGCTTCACGCGTGTAGTAACGAATGATGTCGCGGATAGCCTGTTCCGTGACGTCGATCTCGCCTTCCTTCAGGCCGTTGTTGCGCTTCTGCTTCGGCAACAGATAACGTTGCGCGATGCTGACCTTCTCGTCTTCCGTGTAACCCGACAGACGGATGACTTCCATCCGGTCGAGCAGCGGCGGCGGAATGTTCAGCGAATTCGACGTCGCGACGAACATCACGTCCGACAGGTCGAAGTCCACTTCGATGTAGTGGTCCGCGAACGTGTGGTTCTGCTCCGGATCGAGCACTTCGAGCAGCGCGGACGCCGGATCGCCGCGGAAATCCATGCCCATCTTGTCGACTTCGTCGAGCAGGAAGAGCGGATTGCGCACGCCGACCTTCGCCAGGCTTTGCAGGATCTTGCCGGGCATCGAACCGATGTACGTACGGCGGTGCCCACGGATCTCGGACTCGTCGTGCACGCCGCCGAGCGCCATGCGCACGAACTTGCGGTTCGTCGCGCGCGCGATCGACTGGCCGAGCGAGGTCTTACCCACGCCAGGAGGCCCGACGAGGCAGAGAATCGGCGCCTTCACCTTCTCGACGCGTTGCTGAACCGCGAGATATTCGAGGATGCGTTCCTTGACCTTTTCGAGACCGAAATGGTCTTCGTCGAGCACGCGCTCCGCGTTCGTGAGGTCGTTGTTGACCTTGCTCTTCTTGCGCCACGGCAGGCCGATCAGCGTGTCGATGTAGTTGCGCACGACGGTCGCTTCCGCGGACATCGGCGACATCAGCTTGAGCTTCTTGAGCTCCGCATCGGCCTTCTTCTTGGCTTCCTTCGGCATGCGCGCGGCGGTGATGCGCTTCTCGAGTTCTTCGAGATCCGCGCCCTCTTCGCCTTCGCCCAGTTCCTTCTGGATCGCCTTGACCTGCTCGTTCAGGTAGTACTCGCGCTGGCTCTTTTCCATCTGGCGCTTCACGCGGCCGCGAATGCGCTTCTCGACTTGCAGAATGTCGATTTCGGCTTCGAGCTGGGCGAGCAGATGTTCGAGACGCTCGATCACAGGGAACATCTCGAGGATGTGCTGCTTCTGGTCGAGCTTGAGCGGCAGATGCGCGGCGATGGTGTCCGCAAGACGACCCGCTTCATCGATACCCGACAGCGACGTCAGTATCTCCGGCGGAATCTTCTTGTTGAGCTTCACGTACTGATCGAACTGCGAGACGATCGCGCGGCGCAGCGCTTCGGTTTCAGCGCTGTCGGCGTGATCGGGCTCGAGCGGCATCACGTCGCAGGAGAACTGCGTTTCCTGCTCTTCGATCGAAAGCGTTTTCGCGCGCTGCAGCCCTTCGACGAGCACTTTCACCGTGCCGTCGGGCAGCTTGAGCATTTGCAGGATGTTGGCGACACATCCCACTTCGTACATGTCCTTTTCGGTCGGCTCGTCCTTCGCCGCCGTTTTCTGGGCGACGAGCATGATGTGCTTGCCGCCTTCCATCGCGGCTTCGAGGGCCTTGATCGACTTGGGCCGCCCCACGAAGAGCGGAATCACCATATGCGGGAAAACGACTACGTCGCGCAGCGGGAGCAGCGGCAGCGTAATGCGTTCCTGCGGGAGGAGTTGGGTTCCTGACATTTCATTTCCCCATTAATGGAATCAGTTCAGTCGTAAGTAAGGCCGTTCAGAGCTATTGCAAGCCTTTATCGGAAGGGAAAAGTCGTTAGTCAAAGATCGCGTCAGTAACATCCACATTAAACCGGAAAAAATAAAAGGCCGTTCACGTCGCCATGAACGGCCTTTCGCCGACACACAGCCTGCTTCAGTTCGAACCAGCTACTTTCGGCGCGTCTTCGTAGATGAGCAGCGGCTTGCCGTCGCCGTCGATCGTGTTGTCGTCGACGATCACCTTCGAAACGCCTTTCATCGTCGGCAGTTCGTACATCACGTCGAGCAACGCCTGTTCCAGAATCGAACGCAGGCCGCGCGCGCCGGTCTTGCGGCGAATCGCCTTCTGCGCGATGGCCTGAAGCGCCGCCGGGCGGATTTCAAGTTCGACGCGCTCCATCGCGAAGAGCTTGTGATACTGCTTCACGAGCGCGTTCTTCGGCTCGATCAGAATCTTCACGAGCGCGGCTTCGTCGAGCTTGCCGAGCGTCGCCACAACGGGCAGACGACCGATCAGCTCGGGAATCAGACCGAACTTGATCAGATCTTCCGGCTCGACTTCGCGCAGCACTTCGCCCGCGTCGCGGTCCTGCTTGCTCTTCACGCTCGCGCCGAAACCGATTCCGGTTTTCTCGGTGCGATCGGTGATGACTTTTTCCAGCCCGTCGAACGCGCCGCCGCAGACGAACAGGATGTTGGTCGTATCGACCTGGATGAAGTCCTGATTCGGATGCTTGCGTCCGCCCTGCGGCGGCACCGACGCCATCGTGCCTTCGATCAGCTTGAGCAGCGCCTGCTGGACACCCTCGCCCGACACGTCGCGCGTGATGGACGGGTTGTCCGACTTGCGGCTGATCTTGTCGATTTCGTCGATGTAAACGATTCCGCGCTGCGCCTTGTCGACTTCGTAGTTGCAGTTCTGGAGCAGCTTCTGAATGATGTTCTCGACGTCCTCGCCGACGTAACCGGCTTCGGTCAGCGTCGTTGCGTCCGCGATCACGAACGGCACATTCAGCATGCGTGCAAGCGTCTGCGCGAGCAGCGTCTTGCCCGAGCCGGTCGGCCCGATCAAGAGAATGTTGCTCTTCGACAGCTCGATATCGTCCTTCTTGTCGAGATGCTTGAGCCGCTTGTAGTGGTTGTACACGGCCACCGCGAGAATCTTCTTCGCGCGTTCCTGGCCGATCACGTACTGATTGAGGATATCGCTGATTTCCTGCGGGCTCGGCAGGTCGGACTTGGTCAGCCCGGCCTCTTCCGCCGCGCCGGCCGCTTCGTCGCGAATGATCTCGTTGCACAGGTCGATACATTCATCGCAGATGAACACCGACGGCCCAGCGATGAGTTTCTTGACCTCATGCTGGCTTTTTCCGCAGAACGAGCAATACAGCAGCTTTTCGCTACTGGAACCTTTTTTGTCCGCCATAAATGTGTAAGCCTCCGGACACTCTTGTTACATGATACGCCCATCGATTCCCCCTCGCAGATTCGACCCCGCGAGGGCAAACGAAGCGCGTTTGGCGTTGCGCCGCGTGCGCGACATCGTCACTGTGCCGGCTCGTCTCCGAGGGGCCGGCGCGGCGCCGCTCCGGACGCCTTCAGGGACGCTTGTGAAGCACCTGGTCGACGATGCCGTAAGCCTGTGCGTCGTCGCCCGACATGAAGTTGTCGCGATCCGTGTCGCGCGCGATGCGCTCGACCGGTTGACCCGTGTGATGCGACAACAACTGGTTCAGACGTTCCTTCAGGTACAGGATTTCCCGCGCCTGGATTTCGATGTCCGATGCCTGGCCACGCGCGCCGCCGAGCGGCTGGTGAATCATCACGCGTGCGTTCGGCAGCGCGACGCGCTTGCCCTTCGCGCCCGACGCCAGCAGGAACGCGCCCATGCTCGCGGCGAGACCCATACACAGCGTGGACACGTCCGGCTTCACGAACTGCATGGTGTCGTAGATCGCCATGCCGGCCGAAACCGAGCCGCCCGGGCTGTTGATGTACAGGCTGATGTCCTTGTCGGGATTCTCGCTTTCGAGGAACAGCAACTGCGCGACGACCAGATTCGCCGACTGGTCGTTCACTTCACCGACGAGAAACACCACGCGCTCCTTGAGGAGACGCGAGTAGATGTCATAGGCACGCTCGCCGCGGCCGCTCGTTTCCACGACCATCGGAACGAGGCCGAGCGCCTGGGCTTCGAAGTCCCGCGGTGCGTGGGACGCCAACGTGTCGAGCAATTCAGCGCGAAAGGTCATGCAATTTCCTTGTTCGGAATAAGGGTACTGAACGACAAAGGAACATCGACTAGAACGGCATGCAAACGCCCAAACTTTAATGCAAAAAAGGCGTGCGAGCCGTCATCCGACGACTCCGCACGCCCCCTGCCTCACGCGTCAGGCTTGCGCCGTTGCGCTGGCCAGTTCCTCGAAGCTGACTTCCTTGTCGGTCACTTTGGCCTTGCCCAGGACGAAATCGACGACGTTGCTTTCCACGACGTACGCTTCCATCTCGGCGAGGCGCTGCTGGTTCGAATAATACCAGCGGACGACTTCCTTCGGGTCTTCGTAGCTCTTGGCGAATTCGTCCACTTCAGCGCGGATCTGCTCGGGCTTCGCCTGCAGTTCGTTCGCCTTCACCAGCTCGGCCAGCACGAGGCCCAGCTTCACGCGGCGCTCGGCCTGCTCGGCGAACATTTCGGCCGGGATCGGCGCGTCGGCGGCGTTCGGCACGCCGCGCTGCTGCAGATCCTGACGCGCCATTTCGACGAGGCGCTGCTGATCCTGCTCGATCAGCGCCTTCGGCACGTCCAGGTCCGAAATCTTCAGGAGCGCGTCCATGACCTGGTTCTTCACGATCTGCTGCGTGCGGCGCTTGGCTTCGCGCTCCAGGTTGTCCTTGATTTCGGTGCGCATCTTCGTGAGATCGCCGTCTTCGATGCCGAGCGACTTCGCGAAATCCGCGTCGATTTCCGGCAGGTGCGGCCACTCGATCTTCTTGATGGTGATCGTGAACTGCGCCGTTTTGCCCGCCACGTCCTTGCCGTGGTAGTCGTCCGGGAACTTGAGGTCGAATTCCTTCGATTCGCCGACCTTCAGGCCGGTTGCAGCCTGCTCGAACTCGGGCAGCATGCGGCCTTCGCCCAGCACGAACGCGAAGTCTTCCGCGCTGCCGCCTTCGAATGCCACGCCTTCGATCTTGCCGACGAAGTCGAGCGTCACGCGGTCGCCGTCCTTGGCCGCGACGTCACCACCGCCGTCGCCGTGCTCGCCGGCTTCGCCGCGTGCGTGGAAGTGCACGCGCTGCTTGCGCAGGATGTCCAGCGTGCGGTCGACTTCCGCTTCGGAGATGGTCGTGACCGTACGTTCGATCTCGGCGTTCGCGACGTCGCCCAGCTGCACTTCGGGATAGACCTCGAAGGTCGCGTCGAACGCGTACTGGTCTTCCGTGCCTTCGGCCTTCGGCGCGAAGCTCGGCTGGCCCGCAACGCGCAGGTTCTCGGCGCGCGTGACGTCGAAGAATTCCTTGCCGACCTTGTCGCTCAGCACTTCGGCTTCGACCTGGCCGCCATACTGCTGCGTCACCATCTTGAGCGGCACCTTGCCCGGGCGGAAACCCGGCATGCGCACGTTCTTGGCCAACTGGCGGATACGCGAATCGACTTCCTTCTGCACCGAATCTTTCGGCAGGGAAATGGTCACGCGGCGTTCGAGCTTGCCGAGGTTTTCAACAACGTTAGCCATGGCTGAAATCGTCCTAAAGTAAATCGTGAATTCGGTGTTCGGTTCTTCCGCGGTTCTAAAGGCGCGGGTCCGGATGCGAGCTCTGCGCGAGCCGGCCGAAATCGACGCCTGGCGCCGTAAGACCCGCGCAGAGCGCGTCTGCCAGGTCTGCACGGTAGTGCCGGATCGTCGTCCGACACGGTGTCAGTCAACAGAGCCAAGTATTCTAGCAAACAAATTCCGCGTGGCCCGGACAAGGGCATGCGATCCGGCCGGTTCGACGCGATTTCGCCAGAAAAGCGCCCGATTTTCCGCCGGATTTCGGCGTAAATCCGCGTTTTGCCGGCACGCGCGCGCGGGCACAATTCCGGTTATCGGCACGCCGCTATTTTGCGGCGCGAGCCACGCTGATAAGCTTGCCGGCGCATGATTCACGCGACGAAGCCGCCTGCCGCGCGATGCATTGCCGCACTGCATGAAGCGCATGCGGCGAAGGCATACATTGGGCCTCGCCGCGGCTTTTCAATCGAACCCTTCCACATCAGAACATTCGAGACACCATGCCCAACGCCACGCCTGTCACGTCCGCTGCTCCCGTCGTCGTCATCGCTCCCGATTCGTTCAAGGGCTCGCTTTCCGCCGAAGGCGTCGCGAACGCCATTGCGGAAGGCATCAGGCGCGCGCGGCCGGACGCCGACATCCGCATCCGCCCGATGGCCGACGGCGGCGAAGGCACGCTCGACGCGATGCTCTCGGCGGGCGGCGAGCGCCGCATGCTCAACGTGCGCGGCGCGGCAGCCGCGCGCCGCGACGCCGCGACCGGCCTGCTCGCCGACGGCGGCGCGATCGTGGAGACGGCGGAAGTCGTCGGCATCACCGATCCGGACGGCATGGCCGTGCCCGTCACCGAGCGCAGCACGCTCGGCATGGGCGAGGCGATCCGCGCGCTGCTCGATTCCGGCGCGCGCACGTTCTACGTCGCGCTCGGCGGCAGCAGCACGAACGACGGCGGCGCGGGCCTGCTCGTCGGCCTCGGGCTCAAGCTGTTCGATGCGAACGGCAAGGAACTCGCGCCGGTGCCCTCGGCGCTGGCGCAGATTGCGCGCATCGATGCCTCGGGGCTCGATCCGCGTGTGAAGGAGGCGCAGTTCGTCGGCATGTCCGACGTCGACAATCCGCTGACGGGCGACCACGGCGCGACCGCGGTTTTCGGACCGCAAAAAGGCGTAAGCGCGGAGCAAGTGGCGACCATCGACGCCGCCCTGACCCATTTCGCCGATCTGCTCGAACCGGCGATGGGCGTCGAAAAGCGCAACGAACCGGGCGCGGGCGCGGCGGGCGGCCTCGGCTTCGCGCTGCACATGCTCGGCGCGCGCTTCGAGACGGGCGCGGAAGTCGTCGCGCGCGAGATCGGGCTCGATGCCGCGCTCGAAGGCGCGAACTGGCTGATCACGGGCGAAGGCCGCTCGGACGTGCAGACGCTGCACGGCAAGGCGCCGTTCATCGCCTGCAAGCACGCGCGCGCGGCGGGCGTGCCGGCTTCCCTGCTCTCCGGCGCGGTCGATTCGGCCGCGCTGCCGCGTCTTTCCGAATTTTTCAGCGGCTGCTTCTCGCCCGCGCCGGGCCCGATCACGCTCGATGTCGCCATCCGCGACGCCGCGCGATTGCTCGCGAACGAAGCCGAGCAACTCACGCGGCTGCGCTTCGGCGCGGTCTGATCAGGCGGGCGCGCGCTTCGCACCGAATGCGAGGCGGTCGATGCACCAGACCGCGAGCATCGTCGCGCCCATCAACGGGAAAATCATGCCCAGCACGGTCAGCGAGCCGCGCCAAACGCGCATCGGCGGGCGCTTCGCGGGCCGAGCCGGTGCGCCGAGCGCGCGGGCGGGCCGGCGCTTCATCCACATGACGAAGCCCGTCACCGCGAGCGCCGCGAGTCCGAGCGAGATCGCCGAACTGACGAGCTGATTCGCGAAGCCGAAGTAGCGCCCCATATGCAGCGACGTTCCGTACGAGATCCATTGCGCTACGCGCCCGTAGCTGCCGTAACCGATGTCGGAAAGCACGCGCCCGCTGTACTGATCGATGTGCAGCGTGCGTTCCGCGCGCGGATCGGCGGGGAAGTACGACACCGTGTAGACGCCCGTCGGCGTGGTCGGCAACGCGATGCCGTAGTCGTCGGCGACGCCCTGCTTCGCGGCGAGCGTCACGACGTCGTCGAGCGAAACGCGTTGGGTTTGCGCCGATGCCTGCGCGCTGTCCGGCACCTGCGTCGCGCCGACGGCCCACGGCGTCTGATGCAGCGGCAGATCGTCCATCTTCATGTTCATGCCGTGCATCGCGTGTTCATCGTTCGATGCCGATGCCGATGGCGCCGTCGAGCGCACATGCGCTTCGCCCCACGCGCCCTTCGGATACCCGAGCGACGCCGATGTCGCGAGCGCCTTGAACTCCTTGCCCCATGAACCCGACCACGGCAGCCCGGAGAGCACGAAGAACAGCGCGCCGAGCGCGAGCCAGATGCCGCCGACCGCATGCAGATCGCGCCACCACGCGCGGCCCGTCAGCGAGAGCCGCGGCAGCCACACACCGCCCTTGCTTTGCCGGCCGGGCCACCACAGCGCGATGCCCGTGCCGATCATCACGAGCGTCCAGCAGCCGGCAAGCTCCATCACGAGCTCGCCGGTTTTGCCGAGCATCAGGCCGCGATGCAGATTGCGCACCTGCTTCATCAGCCGATGCTCGACGGAAAGCGTGCCGAGCACCGCGCCATCGTACGGATTCACGTACACGCTTTCGCTCTCGCCCGAAGGCAGCCGGAACACGAACTCGGCGCTCCTCGCGCGGTCGGTTTCGATTTGCGCGAGCGTCGGCACCGCGCCGCGCGGCTCGCTCGCGGCGGCCTTCGCGAGCAGGACATCGCGCGAAAGCTGGGGACCGTGCGAGTCCGCGACGACCATCCTGTCGCGATACAAAAGCGGCTCGATCTGCGGCTGAAAACAATAAATGGTGCCGGTGATGGCGAGCACGAGGAGCAGCGGCATCACGAAAAGCGCCGCATAGAAATGCCAGCGCCACAGCGTGCGGCGATGCGCGATGACTTCCACTTCCGGCGTGGCCGCGGCGGCGTTCAAATTGGGTGCGAGCATGACGATTCTCGTTGAATGTGTGCGTTTTCCGTGGGAGGTCATCAGATGCCGATGCGCCCTTCGAGATAAAACGTGCGCCCCGCGTACGGGTGGAACACGTAGTAGCGCCTGTCGAACAGGTTGTCGACGCCAACGCCCAGCTCCGTGCGCTTGGTCGGTTTCCATGTGAACTTCGCGTCGACGACCGCGTACGTGCTCGTGCCGCCGTACGTGTTCGGATTGACGTCGGTGTTCGTGAGCGTGTTGTATTGCCGCCCCGAATACCGTACCGCGAGCGTGGTGGCCGTATTCCCGGGCGTGTGATACGTCGCCGCCACGTTCGCGCGCCACAGCGGAATGCGATAGAAGTACTTCCCGACCGATGCCGGATTGTTCGCGTTGGCGAGAATCTTCGACTGCGTGTACGCCGCGTTCGCGATGAGGTCGAGTCCGCGCAGCAGCACGTCCTGCCCTTCGTAGGCGAATTCGACGCCGCGCGAGCGCACCTTGTCGATGTTCTGGAAGTTGGTGACGTTCGGAATGACGGTCGTGTTGGTCTGGCTCAGGATCGTGTTCTTCACGTCGTCCTGAAAGAGCGTGAAGCGGTACAGGCCGTTGCCGCGCACCCATTCCGCCGTCAGCTCCTTCGACAGATCGTCTTCGGGCTTCAGGTTCGGATTGCTGTTGACGATGGAGATACCGTTGATCTGCCCTTGAAACAGTTCGCCGACGGTCGGAAACCGGTACGCGCGCCCGATCGACGCGCGCAAGGTCAGATCCTGCGTGACATCGAACGACAGCGACGCTTTCGGCGACCAGTGGCTCTCGCTCGCGTCCGGATAGCCGAGCGCGGTCGCACCGACCGCGCGTGCGCCGTCGTACGCGTTCCAGTTCTCGTAACGCACGCCGTAGGTGAACGCCCAGCGCGGCAAGAAACGCCACGCGTCCTGCGCATACACGGCCTGCGTGCGCGTGCGTCCGCCGAACGAGTTGGCGAAGGAGACGCCGCCGCCATCGCGCCACGCGTTCGTGTTCGACGTGACGTTGTCGAGAAAATAGTTGTCGTAGTGATACCCGAACGACAGCGCGTGCGCGGTGAGACCGGCACGCGCGGTCGGCGTCCAGCTCGTGCGCAGGTCGAGCGATTTCCAGCCCGAGCCGCTGCCGTCGGTCAGCGTGCCGGGGCCGTCGCCGGGCACGCCCGAATTCGCGGTGCGCGCGATGCTCTGCGTGATGTCGAAGTACGACGCGACCGCCTCGGCGTTCCATCCGGTCGCGTTGTGCGTGCGCAGGGATGCGCCGTAGAGAAAGTTTTCGCTCGATCCCATGCTCGGCGCGAACGTCGCGGCGGGCAGGTTGTATTCGAATCCGCCGATGTTCACGCGCCCGCTGTACACCGGATTGCCGGCGGCGTCGCGCAGGAAAGTCTGCGTGTCGCTGTTGTACTTCTGATGCCAGTACCCGAGCGTGAAACCCGCCTGCAGTGTGTTCGTGATGTCGTAGGCGAGCTTGACGCGCAACTGATCCTGAAACGTGCGCTCGATCGCCTCGCTCGACGTGCCGAGCACCGCGGTGCGCGCGTTGAACTGGTCGTTATAGAAGTACGCGCCGGTGACCGGCGTGGCGGCGGCGCTCGCGGGCGTCTTCGATTGCGCGAGCGTCGCGAACTGCAGCGGCTGCCCGGTGTTCTCCAGATGATCGACGCCGATCAGAAACGAGAACTTGCCGATCTTGTCGCCGATCGTCGCCGTCGTGTTCGTGCCGTTGAAGTTGCGGTTCACGCCGAACAGATCGAAGTGCTGCGTGAAGCCCTGCACTTTCGCGTCGGCTTCGAATTGCGTCGGCATGCGCGTCGTGATCGCGACCGTCGCGCCGATCGAGTTGCCCGGATAAAGCGCCGAGTACGGGCCGTAGATGACGTCGGTGCGCTCGATGTCGTCGGCGAAGACCATCGACCAGCGCGGCGCGAAGGTCCATGTGTTGCCGAGGAAGTTGCTGAGCAGGAGGCCGTCGGCGTAGACCAGTCCGCGCGCGGTCTGGGCGTTGCTCGTGCCGCGCACGGCGATGGTCGCGTTCGGGTCGCCGATGAAGCGCTTGCGCACGGCCATGTTCGGCGCGTACTTGAGCACGTCCTCGGGTGTCGTCACGTTCCAGTACTGAAACTGGTCCGCGGTGACGGTATCGACGCTGGCGGGCAGATTCGGATCGAGCGACGACGCGCGCGGCGCCGCCTGTGCGGTGACGACGACCGGCGCGAGCGTGGCGTCGTCTTGATGGGCGGGCGCGTTGTTATCGCCTTCGCCGGGAGCCGCCGCGGACAGCGCCGCGTGCGCCATGAGCGAGAGCGGCAGCCAGGCGCGCGAACGCGCTGCGGCGCGATGGCGCGAACGCCGTCGCGCTCGCGTGGTGAGCGTGAACATCGTGAAATCCTGAAAGAACTGACGAGCGATCGCGCACGTTCGCGGCGCTCATGCGCGCGGCGAACGTCGAGGCGATCGGACGGAAGACGGTTTCAGGACAGAACAGGCGGCGCGCGCGGACTCGCGGCGTTGAAGGACTTCGATACGACGGCGCGGCTATGCACGGACGCCACGACGCGCGTGACGCGCTCGATGCGCACGGCGTCATGGCCGAACCCGACGGCGACCGGCAGATTGTGCGCGAGCAGCCCGCAATACGAGCAGGCGTCGAAATGGCTGGCGGCGTCGTGACTGCCGGCGTGATTGCTTGCGTGACCGCCTGCGTGCGCGGTGTCGCCCTCGTCCGCCTGCGATGCATCGACGGCGCACAGCACCGCTTGCGGATCGCTCGCGGCAGCGCGCTCGGCGAGCGTCTGGCTGATGACCGGCGCGACAATGGCAAGCCACATGGCGGCAATGCCGAGCCATGCGACGAAGCGATTGCGCGCGTTGCGAGTCATGAGGGAAAGGCTGGGTGCCGAAGCGGAAGAATTGAACGAGATTGTAGGCAGGCAACGGACAAGCTGCAATCGTGCGATGCGTATGACTGGAATCGGATGCCTAACCGCCGCGACGCAATTTCGCAGACATCGCAAGACGAATCAGTTAGAATTTCGGGCTTGGCACAATGGACCGGTGCCGAATGCAGCGTGCGAGGATGGCGAAATTGGTAGACGCACCAGGTTTAGGTCCTGACGCCCGCAAGGGTGTGCGGGTTCGAGTCCCGCTCCTCGCACCACAACGAAACCCCTTTCATCGGCAAAGGGGTTTTTTTGTTTGCGTCAGATACTGATCTCGCCGACTTCGACCATCATCACTTCGCCTTTCGCTTGCGAACGGCCCGCGAAATCGACACCCGACATCTCCATCAGCCGCCTGATCTCCTCGGGCATGCGCTCGCTTGCGCGCGCGGCGGCCACGGGCCTGTCGACGTGCGAGAGAAACCGCCGGGCGCACGAAGGCTGCCAGTACACGAAGACGTTGAGCGGAAACGCGAGTGGCGCGTCGGCGCGGCGTTGCGCGGTGATATGCAGCCCGAGCGTCGGCGAAACGTGCATCTGACGCGGACACACGCGGAAATCGAAGCCGAAATCCGTGGCCACGCTGCGCACGAGGTACGGCAGGCATGTATCGCCGAACTGCCTGTTCTCGGATTTGCTCAAGCCCATGCGCGCCTCCTCTCGGTTGCGCCAGTGTGGCGCGCGCAAACGTTCGACGTCGGTGCTTCGGCGCACACACGCGCGCAGGCTGCGCGCGACGTTCAGCGCCGCCGCGCCTCGCCGGATAAAATGAGCGGCCGTGTTTGCGCGAAGTGTTTGCGCAAACCGCCAAGACCACAACGACCTTCGAACTCCCCACCCGCCCCGTTCGTGAACTTCGACGACTATTGCCAGCAAAAGGCCGCGCCCGAAGGCTCCGGCACGTACTACGCGCTGCGCCGCGCGCCGGCATCGAGCCAGCCGCTCCTGACCGCGCTCTACGCGCTCTATCGCGAGCTCGAAGAGACCGTGAAGGAAACCAGCGACCCCACCATCGGCCGCACCAAGCACGCATGGTGGCAAGGCGAACTTGCCCGGCTCGACGGCGGCGAACCGACGCATCCCGTCACGAAAGCCTTGAAGGCGCATGCGGGCGACGCCGCGCATCCCGTTCTCGACGATGCCGGGCGTGCGTCGCTTGCCGAAGTCGTCGACGGTTTCGGCATGGATCTGGACCAGGCGCGCTATCTCGACTGGCCGGGCCTCAGGCGCTATCTGGAGCAGACCGGCGGCGCGTTCGCGACGGCCGTCGCCCGCGCGAGCGCGCGCGATCCGCAAGGCGCGGCGGCCTGGGCCGCACCGCTCGGCTCGGCGCTGCTGCTCGCCGAGCGCGTTCAGGAGATCGGCGACGACGCCCGGTTCGGCCGCATCTATATTCCCATCGACGAGTTGCAGCGCTTCAACGTGACCGCGGCGGACATCATCAATCGCAAGTACAGCGATGCGTTCTCGGATCTCATGCGCTATCAGACCGATCGCGCCCGGCGCGCGCTCGGCGATGCACTGGCGGCGATTCCCGCCGCGGAACGCGCGACGCAACGCGTGCTGCGCGCGCGTGCCGCACTGTCGCTTGCGCTGTTCGATGAAATCGAGCGCGAGAACTTTCAGGTGCTGCATCAGCGTATTTCGCTCACGCCGATCCGCAAGCTGTGGATCGCATGGAAAACGCGCTAGGCGCGCAGAACCGGCAGCGGCTCGAAGCGCCCTTCCAGGATCGATGCGCGGTCGTGCGGCCAGCATGCGCCGAGCACGGTCGCACACAGTCTCCTGAAGTCGATGCCGACGGGCACGCCGCCGTCCGCGTTCAGCCGGTCGAGTTGCGGCCCCGGTCCGAATAGCCCGCCGCGCACGCGCGCGCCCATCAGGAAATGCGGCGCGGCCGCACCATGATCCGTGCCGCCCGCGGCGTTTTCACGCGCGGTGCGCCCGAACTCCGAGCGCGTCATCACGAGCGTGCGATGCCACGCGCCGGATGCGATCAACGCCGCGCGCAGCGAGGCGAGCCCTTGCGCGAGCCGGGCAAGCAGCGCCGCATGCCGGCGCGCCTGGTTCTCGTGCGTATCGAAGCCGTGCAGCGTGAGGTGAATCACGCTGACGTCATTGGCCGCGCCATGCGTCGATGCGAGGCGCGCGGCGGCATCGAACGAAGCGGCGGTCACGCGCGTGTGCGACGCGTTCGCGCGCGCGATCCAGTCATCGTGGCGATATTCATCCGCATGCGACGCCGTGTCCCAGATCTGCCGTGAACGAAAGTGCGACCGGTTCGGCGCGTCGTAGCCGACGCCCTGCACGATCGCAAGCTCGTTCGCGCGCCACGCGCTCATCAACGGCAGCAACGACGGATGCAAGGCCGTGCGTTCATCGAGCGCGATGACGCGCTCGCGAGGCAGCGCGAGTCCGGGCCGCAGCACACGATAGCGCGGGTCTGAAAAAGGGATGACGGTGTTGAGCCCATCGTTGCCGCCGTCGAGATCGACGAGCACGAGCGCCCGAATGGAAGACGATGAATCCAGGTGGCCGGAAGCGGAAATCTCGCCGATGCCGCCCGCGCATCCTGCGAACGCGCCGGCAATCGAAAGGAATTGACGTCGGTTCATCGCGGTGCGCGCCGCTTACCGCTTGTAGAGATCGCGCACGGCTTCTTCGATGTGCTGGCGCAAGAGACGACGCTCGTCGGCAGTCATCACCGTGTGGCGCGGCGGGCGCGCGGGCGGCGCCTGATCGGCTTGCTGAACGGGCTGCATGGCGGAAGCCTTGGCGTCGTGGTCGCGGCCCGTAGACGGCGCACCCTTGCCCAGGCGTTGTTGCGCGCGAATCATGCGGCCATCGAAGCGGCCGCGCGAATTCGGGACGCTGCTATCGACAGCATTGCCGTCGCGGGTGAAGCCGGTGGATTGCGCATAAGCATGAGGCGTGCTCAGTACTGCGTAGAGCGCACTGGCGATAAGTGTCTTTCTGAGAATGCGCTCGGTGCGCACGGGTCCGCGCTGCCGCGCTCCCTTCATATTGTTCCCTTCGTTGCTCGACAACCGGACAGCCTCAGTCTTTTCGCGCACGTCTTAGGAAGGGCTTGGTCGGGCCGCAAGACGCACTGGTCTAATGGAGTATCTACCGAATGGCGGGCTCAGGTAAAGCAGTGTACGCAGCAAACCCTTAGGTCGTGCCACAGCCTCCGTAAATTTTGTAACCAACTGTTACACTCGCTTTTGTTACAAACTCGGCGTTTGATCAAACGCGCTAAGATGCCGCCATGGAAACCAAGAACCCTTCAAAAATTCTCGTAGTCGACGACGATCCGCGCCTGCGCGATCTGCTGCGGCGCTATCTCGGTGAACAGGGCTTCAACGTGTACGTCGCGGAAAACGCGCCGTCGATGAACAAGCTCTGGGTGCGCGAACGTTTCGATCTGCTCGTGCTCGATCTGATGCTGCCCGGCGAAGACGGTCTTTCCATCTGCCGTCGTCTGCGCGGCAGCAACGATCGCACGCCGATCATCATGCTCACCGCCAAGGGCGAGGATGTCGATCGCATCGTCGGTCTCGAAATGGGCGCCGACGATTACTTGCCGAAGCCGTTCAATCCGCGCGAGCTGGTTGCGCGCATCCACGCGGTGCTGCGCCGTCAGACGCCGTCCGAACTGCCCGGCGCGCCGTCCGAAACCACCGAAGTGTTCGAGTTCGGCGAGTTCGCGCTGAACCTCGCCACGCGCACGCTCACGAAGAACGGCCAGGAAATTCCGCTGACCACCGGCGAATTCTCGGTGCTCAAGGTGTTCGCGCGTCATCCGCGTCAGCCGCTTTCGCGTGAAAAGCTGATGGAGCTCGCACGCGGCCGTGAATACGAAGTGTTCGATCGCAGCCTCGACGTGCAGATCTCGCGTCTGCGCAAGCTGATCGAGCCGGATCCCAGCAGTCCGCGTTTCATCCAGACGGTCTGGGGCCTGGGCTACGTCTTCATTCCCGACGGCGCGGCCTGATTCACTTGAGCGAGTTTCGCCACGCTTTATCCCCTTCACAGAGCTGAGCCCGACAGACCCATGCGCATCGACAGGCGGCTACTGGCGCTCGCGTTCGGCGGCCTGTTCTGGCGAACCTTCGCGCTGATCGCGCTGCTCATCGCCGTCAGCCTGACGGCGTGGTTCCAGAGCTTTCGCGTGATCGAGCGCGAGCCGCGCGCGCAACGCGTGGCGCTGCAGCTCGTCGCCGTGGTCAAGCTCACGCGCACCGCCCTGCTCTATTCCGACCCCGATCTGCGCCGCGCGCTGCTTCAGGATCTGGAGAGCAACGAGGGCGTGCGCGTCTATCCGCGCGAAACCACCGACAAGTACAAGCTCCAGCCCGACGAATCGCTCAACCGGCTGATCGAACGCGACGTGCGCGGGCGGCTCGGCAACGAGACGATCATCGCGCAATCGGTCAACGACATCCCCGGCGTGTGGATCAGCTTCAAGATCGACGACGACGATTACTGGGTCGCGCTCGACCGCGATCAGCTCGACACCGTCACCGGCCTGCAATGGGCCGGCTGGGGCGTGTTCGCGCTGGCGCTGTCGCTGTTCGGCGCGGCCTTCATCACGAGTCTCGTGAACCGGCCGTTCGCGCGCCTCGCGCTCGCGGCGCGCAAGCTCGGTTCGGGGCAGTCGCCCGAGCGTCTGCCCGAGCGTGGCATGGGCGTCGCGGCGGAAACCAATCGCAGCTTCAACCAGATGGTGCAGGATCTCGAGCAGCTCGAAGCCGACCGCGCGCTGATGCTCGCCGGCATCTCGCACGATCTGCGCACGCCGCTTGCGCGCCTGCGTCTCGAAACCGAAATGAGCCCGTCGGACGAAGCGACCAAGCTCGCCATGATCGACGACATCGAGCAAATGGACATGATCATCGGGCGCTTTCTCGACTATGCGCGGCCGATGCAGCGCATGCCCGAGGCGGTGGATCTTTCGATGATCGCAGGCGAACTCGCCGCGCGTTTCCAGGCCGACGAGGGCGTGGTAATGCGCACCGATCTCGCGCAGGGCGCGGTGATCGAAGGCGATCCGACGGACGCGCGCCGCGTGGTCGGCAACCTGCTGGAAAACGCGCGCAAGTACGGTCGCAGCGAGCACGACGACGTCGCGCGCATCACGCTGCTCACGCGCGTCGCGCACGGCAAGGTCGAACTCTCGGTGATGGACGAAGGCCGCGGCATCCCCGACGATCAGGTCGCGCTCATCACGCGCCCGTTCTATCGCGTCGACGCCGCGCGCACGCAGGCGAACGGCACGGGCCTCGGCATGGCGATCGTGCAGCGGCTCGTCACGCGGCAACGCGGCACGCTGCGCCTGCGCAACCGCACGCCACTTCCCGGCTTCGAAGTGACGATCGACTTCCCGCCCATGAAAGGCGGCGCGCGCTTCGAGACCTGACCCGCGCGCCCCGCGCCGCTTTGCGAAAAGCTATCCCGCCCATTAGCCAAATACTATTGAGGCGCTCCTTTAAATACCGTTAAGATGAACCAGGCTCACGCGCGGCACGCCTGGCACGGGCGTGTCATGCGCGCGTTACGGCGATCCAGTAGTTTGGTTGGAGATTGTCCTCTCAACGATTCCACAGGAGTTAGCGCATGAAGACCGTTGGCGATAAAGTCGAAGCATTCACCGTCACCGCTGCGAAGCCGGGCTTCAATCATCACGAAGAGAACGGCCAGTCCGCTTTCGAGGAAGTCACCGAGCAGTCCTTTCCGGGCAAGTGGAAGATCATCTATTTCTATCCGAAGGATTTCACGTTCGTGTGTCCGACGGAAATCGTCGAGTTCGCGAAGCTGGCGAAGGATTTCGAGGACCGCGACGCGGTGTTGCTGGGCGGCAGCGTCGACAACGAGTTCGTCAAGCTGGCGTGGCGTCGCGAGCACAAGGACCTGAACAAGCTGAACCACTACGCGTTCGGCGACGTGAAGGGCGAACTCATCGATCAGCTCGGCGTGCGCGACAAGGAAGCCGGCGTGGCCCTGCGCGCCACGTTCATCATCGATCCCGACAACGTGATTCAGCACGTGTCGGTCAATAACCTCAACGTGGGCCGCAGCCCGGAAGAAGTCCTGCGTATTCTCGACGGCTTGCAGACGGACGAGCTGTGTCCGTGCAACCGCGCTGTCGGCGGCGCAACGCTGTAAGCGCTTCCGATCGCTGCCGATTCCGCAAAGCCCGCCATCCGGCCGAACGCGTGTTCGGCGCTGGCGGGCTTTTTAACGTCATCGAACAGGAGAAAACAATGGAATTTCTGTCTGCGATCAAGGAGCAGGTGCCCGACTATGCGAAGGACATCCGCCTGAACATCGACGGCACGATCGCCCGCTCGTCGCTCGAAGGCAATGACGCAGTGGGCGTCGCGCTGGCCGCCGCGTTCGCCGCGAAGGCGACGAAGCTCGTTGGCATCATTCGCAATGCGGGCGTGCTGTCGCCGGAAGAGACGAACGCCGCGCTCACCGCGGCTGCCCTGATGGGCATGAACAACGTCTGGTATCCGTATCTGGAGATGGCCGGCAACGCCGATCTCAGGACGCAGCCCGCAAACCTGCGCATGAACGCGTACGCCTCGCATGGCGGCGTCGACAAGCGGCGCTTCGAGATGTACGCGCTCGCGGCGTCGATCATCGGCAAGTGCCATTTCTGCGTGAAATCGCACTACGAGAATCTCGTTGCCGAAGGCATGTCGACGACGCAACTGCGCGACGTCGGGCGCATCGCGGCGGTGATCAACGCGGTGGCGCTGACCATCGAAGCGGAAGGGAAATAGCGCCCGTTATGCGTCGATCGACGTGCGCCGCAGCAGCACCGCGGCCTGCGCCTCGATGCCCTCTTTCCGGCCGAGATAACCGAGCTTCTCGTTGGTCTTGGCCTTCACGTTCACGCGGTCGATCGAAAGATCGAGATCGGCGGCGATGTTCGCGCGCATCGCGTCGATATGCGGGCTGAGCTTCGGCGCCTGCGCGATGATCGTGCTGTCCACGTTGGCGATGGCGAATCCCGCGTCCGTCACGCGCTTCATGGCTTCGCGCAGCAGCACGCGGCTGTCCGCGCCCGCGAATTCGGTCGCCGTATCCGGAAAGTGCCGGCCGATATCGCCAAGCGACGCCGCGCCGAAAAGCGCGTCCGTGATGGCGTGCAGCAGCACGTCGGCGTCGGAATGGCCGAGCAGGCCGCGTTCGTAAGGAATCGTCACGCCGCCGATGATGAGCGGCCGGCCCTCGACGAGCTGGTGGACGTCGTATCCTTGTCCGATTCTGAAATCCATCGATCCAAACCTTGCAGTAGAAGTTAGCGGTTAGGGCTTCGCGGAAAGAATCGCGCCCGCGAGCGCGAAATCCTCCGGATAGGTCACCTTGAAGTTGCGCAAGCTGCCCTGAACTAGCTTCGGCGAGTGCCCGAGCCATTCGATGGCGCTCGCTTCGTCCGTCAGGTCGTGGCCGTCGTGCCGCGCACGCTCGATCGCCTCGCGCAGCATGCCGAGCCGGAACATCTGCGGCGTTTGCGCCTGCCAGAGACCGTCGCGCGATTCCGTCCGGGCGATGCGCGTGCCGGTATCGGGCGCATCGGGCATGTTCGGTGCGACGCGTTTCAACGTATCGGCGACCGGCAGCGCCAGAATGCCGCCGACCGCGTCGTCGCGCAGTGCCGCGACGAGCTTGCGGATCAGCTCGGGCGTGATGCCGGGGCGCGCGGCGTCGTGCACGAGCACCCAGTCGTCGGCGCGCGCGCCGAAATTCGCGAGCGCCACGAGTCCGTTGTACACCGACGCCTGCCGCGAGGCCCCGCCGCAGCGTTCCACCGCGAAGCGCAGCCCGGCGAAGCGGCGGGCGTCGAAATGGTGGTCATCGGGTGCAAGCACAACGAGCGTCTGCGAGAATTCGGAGCACGCGTCGAACGCCGCGAGCGTGTACGCGAGCATCGGGCGGCCCGCGACCATCTGGTACTGCTTCGGCATCGGCGCGCCCGAACGGCTGCCGGTTCCGGCGCAGGGAATCAGTGAAAACAGGCGGGGAGTCACGGGCAAATTCACTGGCAAATGAGGGGCGCAAGTCAAAGTTGAAGCCCGGATTTTATAATACGTCTTTCGCGACCACGTCCCGCGCGCCTTTTCGGCGTTGCGCCAGGGACGGTTCAATGCCTACCCTATGTCCACCAAAGCGTCCACCCAAGCCGTCAACGCGCAGTCCAGCGCTCCCATCGCGCTCGTGAAGGCGGGTCAGCGCTTCGTCTTCGACGGCGCGTCCGGCTCCTCCGATGCCCTCGCCATCGCGCGCTATCACGCCGCCTATCGCGAGCGCGTGCCGCTCCTGACGGTCGTCACCGCGGGCGCCGTCGATGCGCAGCGTCTCGCCGCCGAGATCCCCTACTTCGCGCCGGATGCGCGCGTGCGTCTTTTGCCCGACTGGGAAACGCTGCCTTACGACACCTTTTCGCCGCACCAGGATCTCGTCTCCGAGCGTCTCGCGACGCTGCACGATCTCGGCGAAGGGCGCTGCGACATTCTCATCGTGCCCGCGACGACGGCGCTGTACCGCATGCCGCCGGCCTCGTTTCTCGCGGCCTACACGTTTTCGTTCACGCAGGGCGAGCGCCTCGACGAAGCGAAGCTCAAGGCGCAATTGACGCTCGCGGGCTACGAGCACGTGAGCCAGGTCGTGCGCCCGGGCGAGTACTGCGTGCGCGGTTCGCTGATCGATCTTTATCCGATGGGCTCGGCGCTGCCTTATCGCCTCGACCTGTTCGACGATCAGGTGGACTCGATCCGCGCATTCGATCCCGACACGCAGCGCAGCCTCTACCCGGTGCGCGACGTGCGCCTGTTGCCGGGCCGCGAGTTTCCGTTCGACGAAGCCGCGCGCACCGCATTCCGCAGCCGCTGGCGCGAAGTCTTCGAGGGTGACCCGAGCCGCTCGCAGATCTACAAGGACATGGGCAACGGCGTGCCGTCGGCGGGCATCGAATATTATCTGCCGCTGTTTTTCGACGAAACCGCGACGCTCTTTCACTATCTGCCCGAAGGCTCGCAACTTGTGTTCGTCGGCGACATGGACGCGGCGATCAAGCGCTTCACGCACGACACGAAGCAGCGTTTCGACTTCCTCTCGCACGACCGCGAGCGCCCGCTGCTCGAACCACGCCGGCTCTTTCTGACCGACGACGACTTCTTCACCTTCGCAAAGCCCTTCGCGCAGCTCAAATTCCCTGCGACGCCCGAGGGCGGCTGGTCGGTGCCGCTGCCCGGCCTCGCGATCGACCGTCACGCCGACGAGCCGCTGCTTGCGCTGCGCCATTATCTGGAGCAGACGGACAACCGCGTGATGCTCGTCGCCGAATCGGCGGGACGGCGCGAGACGATTCAGCAATTGCTCGCGGACAACCACCTGCGCGGCGAGTCGCGCGACACCTTCCTCGAATGGCTCACCGCCGACGCGAAGTTCACGCTCGGCATCGCGCCGCTTGCGAACGGCTTCGTGCTGCCATCCGAGAAGCTCGCGATCGTCACCGAAACCGAGCTATACGGCCCGCTCGCGCGCCGTGCCGGACGGCGACGTCAGGAACAGGCGAGCAATGTCGATTCGATGGTGCGCGATCTCGCCGAACTGAAGATCGGCGATCCGGTCGTGCATGCGCAACATGGCATCGGCCGGTACATGGGCCTCGTGTCGATGGACCTCGGCGAAGGCGAAACCGAGTTCCTGCACCTCGAATATCAGAACGACGCGAAGCTGTACGTGCCGGTCGCGCAGTTGCACGTGATCTCGCGCTATAGCGGCGCGGACCCGGACAGCGCGCCGTTGCATCAGCTCGGTTCAGGCCAGTGGGAAAAGGCGAAGCGCAAGGCCGCGCAGCAAATCCGCGATACCGCGGCCGAACTGCTGAATCTGTATGCGCGCCGCGCATCGCGCGAAGGCTACGCGTTCAAGCTCGAACCGCGCGATTACACGAAGTTCGCGGAGAGCTTCGGCTTCGAGGAGACGCCCGATCAGGCGGCGGCGATCGCGTCGGTCATCGGCGACATGACGAGCGGCAAGCCGATGGACCGGCTCGTGTGCGGCGACGTCGGCTTCGGCAAGACGGAAGTCGCGTTGCGCGCCGCGTTCATCGCGGTGATGGCGGGCAAGCAGGTCGCGATTCTTTCGCCTACGACTCTGCTCGCCGAGCAGCACACGCAGACCTTCACCGACCGCTTCGCCGACTGGCCCGTGCGCATTGCGGAGCTGTCGCGTTTCAAGACCGGCAAGGAAGTCTCGACGGCGATACAGCAGATCAACGAAGGCAGCATCGATATCGTGATCGGCACGCACAAGCTCTTGTCGAGCGATGTGAAGTTCAAGCGGCTCGGCCTCGTGATCATCGACGAGGAGCATCGCTTCGGCGTACGGCAGAAGGAGGCGCTCAAGGCGTTGCGCGCGGAAGTCGACGTGCTCACGCTCACCGCGACGCCGATTCCGCGCACGCTCGGCATGGCGCTCGAAGGCCTGCGCGATTTCTCCGTGATCGCGACCGCGCCGCAGAAGCGGCTGGCGATCAAGACCTTCGTGCGCCGCGAGGAAGACGGCGTGATCCGCGAGGCCATGCTGCGCGAACTGAAGCGCGGCGGGCAGGTGTACTTCCTGCACAACGAAGTCGAGACGATCGAAAACCGCCGCGCGATGCTGGAGGCCCTCGTGCCCGAGGCGCGCATCGCGGTGGCGCATGGACAGATGCACGAGCGCGAGCTTGAGCGCGTGATGCGCGATTTCGTCGGGCAGCGCGCGAACGTGCTGCTGTGCACGACCATCATCGAGACCGGCATCGACGTGCCGAGCGCGAACACCATCCTCATGCATCGCGCGGACAAGTTCGGTCTTGCGCAGTTGCATCAGTTGCGTGGGCGCGTGGGGCGCTCGCATCACCAGGCGTATGCGTACTTGCTCGTGCACGATCCGCAGTCGCTGACGAAGCAGGCGCAGCGCCGCCTCGAAGCGATTCAGCAGATGGAGGAACTCGGTTCGGGCTTCTATCTGGCGATGCACGACCTCGAGATTCGCGGCACCGGCGAGGTGCTGGGCGACAAGCAGTCGGGCGAGATTCAGGAGATCGGTTTCCAGCTTTACACCGACATGCTGAACGATGCGGTGCGCGCTTTGAAGGAAGGACGCGAGCCGGATCTGAACGCGCCGCTCGCGGCGACGACCGAGATCAATCTGCACGCGCCGGCGATTTTGCCCGCCGATTACTGCGGCGATGTGCAGGAGCGTTTGTCGCTGTACAAGCGGCTGGCGAACTGCGAGTCGAGCGATGCGATCGACGGCATTCTCGAAGAGCTCGTCGACCGGTTCGGCAAGTTGCCGCCGCAGGCGCATGCTTTGGTCGAGACGCATCGGTTGAGGCTGGCTGCGAAGCCGCTGGGCATTTCCAAGATCGATGCGGCGGAGTTGTCGATATCGTTGCAGTTCATTCCGAACCCGCCGGTGGATGGGATGAAGATCATCGAGATGGTGCAGAAGCATAAGCACATCAAGTTGGCGGGGCAGGATAAGCTGCGGATCGAAGCGCGGAGTCCGGATTTGGCTGTGAGGATTTCGACTGTCAAGGAGACGCTGCGGGCGCTGGGGGGGCCGGTTAGGCAGGCGCTTGCCGCGCGGTGAGGTTTTTTTGTTTTTGTTTCTGTTTCTGTCGGTGGGTCCCGTTTTCGTGTCGGTCTATTAGCACTGCCCCTCCCCGGGGCGGGGGTAACTTTCTTTGCTGCTGCAAAGAAAGTCACCAAAGAAAGCAGCTTTGTCACCGCCCGCGGTCACACGCACGTTGGCCACTCTTCTCCTCGGGGAACGGCCCTCGCCTAAAGAGTGCCCCCATAGGCCCAAGCGGGCTTGGATCGCACACGATCCGTCACATCGCACCACACAACAAACTGGTACAGCCATTTCAAGCTCCGGCCCGCTCCGCGGCCGACCGGCTTATCGGGTTTGCGTGCGCATTCGTGTCCCACTGGTTTCCCTCGCATACCCCACGGCAGCGCGCAGCGCTGTGCCGAAGCTATTTCGTGCTGAACCAGCGCGCTAGAAGTTATGGCGTGTCAGACCGTGCGCGATCCACGCCCGATTGGGCCTTCGAGGGCACTCTTTAGGCGAGGGCCGTTCCCCGAGGAGAAGAATGGCCAACGTGCGTGTGACCGCGGGCGGTGACAAAGCTGCTTTCTTTGGTGACTTTCTTTGCAGCAGCAAAGAAAGTTACCCCCGCCCCGGGGAGGGGCAGTGCTAATA
>NZ_FCNY02000007.1 GCF_001544575.2 Caballeronia cordobensis | reverse complement strand
AGCTATTTCGTGCTGAACCAGCGCGCTTCGCGCACTGGCTTGTCAGACCGTGCGCGATCCAAGCCCGATTGGGCCTACGAGGGCACTCTTTAGGCGAGTGCCACTGTGGGCTGGCAAGCATGGTCAAACTGCGTGTGACCGCGGGCCGTGACGAGCTGCTTTCTTTGCCTACTTTCTTTGCAGCAGCAAAGAAAGTAGGTGCCGCCCCGCACAGGGGCAGTGCCAATAGACCGACACGAAAACAGGATTCCACGAAACGAAAAAAATCAAACCGCCTCAGCCGTCTGCCCGCCCAAATAAGCCTCAATAACCTTCTCATTAGCCTGAATCTCGGAAGGCTTCCCTTCAGCGATTTTCTGCCCGAAGTCGAGCACCGACACCACATCACACACGCTCATCACCACATCCATATGATGCTCGATCAACACGAGGGTAATCCCGTGATTCCGCACCTTCCGAATGATCGCGACAAGCTCGCGAATATCCGGCGCGGTCAACCCCGCCGCAGGCTCATCGAGCAAGAGCAATTGCGGATCGAGCGCCAACGCACGCGCAATCTCGAGCAGGCGTTGCTTACCATAAGGCAGATTGCGCGCTTCCTCGCCAGCGACATTCTCAAGCCCCACGAAACGCAGCATATTGAAAGCCCGCTCGCGCGCCGCGCGTTCTTCACGGCGATATCGGGAACTCATCACCCCGACATCCGCGAGATTCGACTTGAACGTGTGATGCAATCCCACGAGCACATTCTCGAGCGCCGTCATCTCGCCAAAAAGCTGCACGTTCTGAAAGGTCCGCGCGATGCCCGATAGCGCAATCTTCGACGATGTACGCCCCGCAAGCGACTGCCCTTCGTATTCGATCGCGCCCGCGGTCGGCACATAGATGCCCGTCAGCACGTTCATCATCGTGCTCTTGCCAGAACCGTTCGGACCGATGAGGCCGTGAATCGTGCCGCGCTTCACGGTCAGGTTCACGTCGTTCAATGCCTTCAGTCCGCTGAACTGCATCAGCACGCCGCGCACGTCCAGGAGCGTGTCCGCGCCTTCCGTGGCGACCGCCGCAACCGCATCGTCCTGGCGGGTGTGGCTCGCGAGTTCATCGGTATCGACCTTGGTCACGCGCACGCGTCCGAGATTCAATGTCTTGCGCACGAAGCCCACGATGCCGTCCTGCAGGTAATACACCACGAGCAGAATCATCAAACCGAAGATGGTGAGCCGCCAGTCGGTCAACGCATCGATCCAGAACGAAAACGCGGCAAGTCCCGCCGTGCCGATGATCGGCACCGCCACGCGCTGCGGCGTCGTGGTCTTGCGCATGAGCGCGAGCGCCGCGCCCGCCACGACGACCACCGCCAGCGCCGTCGCCACCACGCGAAAGTTGGCGATGTCGTCGAGCAGCTTCGGCAACAGCACGATGACCGTCGAGCCGATGATTGCGCCGGTGCGCGTCTTGCGCCCGCCCATGATGATCGCGAGCAGGAACAGAATCGTCAGCTCGAAGTTATACGTGTTCGGCGAGATGTACTGCTCCGAGTACGAATAGAGGCATCCCGCAAGGCCCGCAAAACCCGCGCTGATCACGAAGGCATACACCTTGTAGCGATACACCGACACGCCCATGCAGTCCGATGCGATCGGGCTGTCGCGCAGCGCTTCGAATGCGCGCCCCAGATGCGACTTCAGCACGCGATGCACGACGATCAGCGACACCACGAGCATCGCCGCGACGAGCCAGTAATACTCCACTTCGTCGAGCTTGTGACCTGCGAACATCGGCTTCGGAATCTTGAGGCCCATCGGCCCGTTCGTCAGAAAATCCATCTCGTTGATGAGAATCTGGATGATCGTGCCGAACGCGAGCGTCACCATCGCGAGATAAGGGCCGGAGACGCGCAGCGCGGGCAAGGCGAGGATCGCGCCGAACGCCGCGGTGACGAGTATCGAAAGCGGCGCGGTGACATAGAACGGCATGCCGAGCTTCATGAAAAGCACGCCCGCCGTGTACGCGCCCACGCCGAACAAGCCGGCGTGACCGAGCGAAACCTGCCCCGTATAGCCCACCACGATATCGAGCCCGAACAACAGGATCGCGTAGATCATGATGGTTTCTACGAGGTGGATGTAGTACGGATTGCCCGATGCCACCGGAAAAATAAGCAGTGCGGCCAGTCCGATCAGCGCCGCGATCCAGTTCTTTGCTTTCATCGTCGCCGCCTCAGACTTTCTTGATCGCCGTCTTGCCGAAGAGACCTGCCGGTTTGACCGCAAGCACGATCAAGAGCAGCACGAGTCCCGGCACGTCTTTATAGCCGGTGGAAATATAGAAACCGGTCGTCGTCTCGGCGATGCCGAGGATCATCCCGCCGACGATGATGCCCATGCCGCTCGACAGGCCGCCGATGATCGCCACGGCGAATGCCTTGAGGCCCAGCACCGCGCCCATGGTCGCGCCGGTCAGCGTGAGCGGCGCGATCAAAACCCCTGCAAATGCAGCGGTCAGCGACGAAAGCGCGTACGAGAACGTGATGACGAGACCCGTGTTGATGCCCATCAGCGAGGCCGCATCGCGATCGTTCGCGGTGGCGACCACGGCCTTGCCGAAGATCGTCTTGCGGTTGAAGAATTCGACCGCGAGCATCATCACGACCGCGCCGCCGATGACGAGCAGTTCCATCGGCAGGACATTCGCGCCGAAGATCTTGAGCGGCGCTTCGGGCAAGGGCGACGGAAAGCGCAGATCGTCGCGGCCCCAGACGTTTTCCGCGACGTTCTTGAAGATGATGCCGAGCGCGATCGTCGACATGATCCAGCCGAACTCCGACTTGATCTTGATGGCGGGCCGCACCCCGATGCGCTCGACGAACGAGCCCTGCACGAGCCCGAAGAGACAGACGAGCGGGATCATCAGCCAGTAGTTGACGCCTGCCGACACGAGCGTGAGACCGACGAGCGCACCGAGCATCAGCGCATCGCCTTGTCCGAAGTTCAGCGTTCCCGATGTGGCGAAGGTGAGTTGATAGCCGAACGCGATCACGGCGTAGATCATGCCGAGGGCGACGCCGCTGTAGATGAGTTGAAGGAGAATCATCGGGGGCTTTCTGGGTGGCTGGGTTGGGGGTGCCTTGTGCTTCTGTGAAATCCTGAATTCTTGTCGGTCTATTTGCACTGCCCCTCCCCGGGGCGGGGGTAACTTTCTTTGCTGCTGCAAAGAAAGTCACCAAAGAAAGCAGCTTTGTCACCGCCCGCGGTCACACGCACGTTGGCCACTCTTCTCCTCCGGGAACGGTCCTCGCCTAAAGAGTGCCCCCATAGGCCCAACCGGGCTTGGATCGCGCACGATCCGTCGCTTCGCGCCGCTTAGCGAACTGGTGCAGCCATTTCAAGCTCCGGCCCGCTTCGCGGCCGATGGGTTTTCCTTGCATACCCGGCGGCAGCGCGTAGCGCTGTGCCGAAGCTATTTCGTGCTGAACCAGCGCGTTTAAGGTTATGGCTTGTCAGACCGTGCGCGATCCACGCCCGATTGGGCCTACGAGGGCACTCTTTAGGCGAGTGCCACTGTGGGCTGGCAAGCATGGTCAAACTGCGTGTGACCGCGGGCCTGAACGAGCTGCTTTCTTTGCCTACTTTCTTTGCAGCAGCAAAGAAAGTAGGTGCCGCCCCGCACAGGGGCAGCGCTAATAGACCAACACGAAAACGGGATCAGTCGAAAAAAAATCAATTAGAAGCAGTAGTCTGCTTCGTGCGCAACGTCCCGCCGCCCTTCTTATCGGCGTCATACGCAAAGATCACCCGCCCGCTCTTCACCTCGCCGATAACCGGCACATTCGGCGTAATAGCTTCGTGATCGGCCTTCGTAAAAGGCTTGTCATAGACCATCACCACGCCTTCCACCTTGCCGTTCAAATTCTCGAGCGCCGCCTTGACCTTCGGGCCTTCGGTCGTGCCAGCCTGCTTGATCGCCGCAGCAAGCAGATAGATCGAGTCATAACCCTGCGCCGCCGACACCGGCGAATCGATGCGATCGTTCTTCGGCTTGAACTCCTTCAGATACGCATCGATAAATGCCTTGCGCTTCGGCGTGTTCGCCTCCTGAATGAAAGTCTGCGGCATGCGCGCGCCTTCGCCGTTCGCGCCCGCATTGTCGATGTAGTTCGCCATCGACAGCGTCCACGATCCGATCAGCGGCACCTTCCAGCCGAGCTTGGCCATGCCGTTCGCAATCTGCGCGAGCTCCGGCCCAATGCCATACGTCAGCACGGCTTCCGCGCCCGCTTCCTTCGCCTTCAGCAACTGGGCCGTCATGTCGACGTCCTTGATGTTGAACTTCTCGACCGCAACGGGCTTCACGCCCTTCGCAGACAAGGCCTTCTCCAGATCTTCGCGCCCGAGCTGGCCGTAGTTGGTCGAATCGGCAAGAATCGCGACTTTCTTGAAGCCGCGCTTCGTGATGGCTTCTTCGACGATCATCGGCGCCTGAATGCGGTCGGCGGCCGAATTGCGGAACACGTAGTTATCCGGCTGATCGTCGAATTGCTTCGTCACCACCGTGCCGGTCGCGACGTTGTTGAACACGGGAATCTTCGCTTCCTGGAAAAAGCGCTGCGACGCAAGCGCCACGCCGGTGTTGATATAACCGACGACCGCGACGACCTTCTCCTTGTTGATGAGCTCCTGCGCGATCTGCACGCCGCGCTCGTTCTTCGCTTCGTCATCGCGCTCGACGAGCACGATCTGACGGCCAAGCACGCCGCCCGACTTGTTGATTTCGGCCGTGGCGAGACGCACGCCGTCGCGCATGCTGACACCCATGGAAGACGAACCGCCCGTGAACGGACCATCGACGCCGATCTTGATCGGATCCGCCGCGTGCGCCAACGAAAAAACGCCGAACGCGAGCGCGCTCGCGATGAGCTTCATCTGCATACCCATGTGTGTCTCCGTCGCTTTGAATCGTTAATCGTTATTTGACAGCCCATGCAACGTGGCTAAATGCCGGCACTGCTTTTTAAGCGCACCGTGCGTTATCGATTACATAGGTTGAGCGAGTTTAGAAAAATGTAAGGATATGACCATATTCGGACATACCCGAAGAGCACGAGCGTTAGCGCACGTCGGACGCCAGGCGCGAAAAAAAAGCGCGCGGCTATCCCCCGGAGGACGGCCGCGCGCAACCTTGCGCACTCCACGAACTCTTTTCTAGCGCGGCGCGCCCGTCTCGATCGCGTGTGCGAACTGACGCAATACCGCGCCCGACGCATCGGTGACGGCCCAGAACGTCATGCCGTCGTGATTCCAGCGCGCGAGCGCATAGCCGTCGTCGGACTGAGTGACCACCGGTTCCGTCTTCGCATCGCCTCGGCGTTCGGGAAACACATACACGTCGATCGGATGCTTCAGGTAGCGATACACCACGACCGCCACCGGCCGATGATCGATGTAGTCCAGCCGCCCGCCGACGAGCGCGAATCCCGGCCCGGCCGGGTCGATCACCGGCGGCGCGTAGTCGATGCGGCCGTTGAACCACGGCTTCACGGTGTGCTTGTCGCTCGACAGCACGTCGATCGGGCGATCCGACATCAGCGCGCGCACATGGCTCGACACGATTTCCTGCGCGATCGGCGAGCCGCCCGATCCCGGCGACACGAGCGGCGCCGCCTGGAACCACAGCATCGTGCCGAGCACGAGCGCGGAAAGCGTCGCGCCCGCGAACGCACCGCCGAAGAACGGCAAGGGCGCCGCGAACGGATTGCTCCAGCCACGCCGGGCACGCCGCGCCGGCTCGGACCTGCGCGCGTCCTCTTCGGCTTGCTCCCGCACGCGCGCCAGCACTTGCGCCCGCAAATGCACGGGCGCGCGCTGATAGAGCGAGCCATCGGTGAGCCTCGTATCGAGCGAGGCGGTGTCGTTATTTTCCATTTCCCGACTCCTCTGCATGTCCCGGTCCCGCGCGGCGCACGAGCCGCACGTTCGGCTTGTCCTGTCCGTTCTGCGCCGCGCGCACCGCCCCCGCCAGCATCTTGCGGCCGCGCGCGAGCCGCGACATCACCGTGCCGATCGGCACGCCGGTCACGGACGCCACTTCCTTGTAGCTCATGTCTTCCAGTTCACGTAACACCAGCACCTCGCGAAAGGCGATCGGCAGCGCCTCCAGCGCGCGATGCACCAGATGAACCTCGTCGCGGCGCACGGCCAGCGTTTCGGGATCGACCGCGCCTTCCTCCGACCAGCCCGGCAAGGCTTCGTCGCCGCCGAGTTCCTCGTCGTAGGGCGTCGCGTCCGCGAGTTGCACGCGCCGCCGCCACTCGGTGAACCACGTATTGCGCACGATCGCGAGCAGCCACGCACGCGCGTTCGCGTCCTCGCCGCCCTCGAATCCGCCGAAGAAACGGAAAGCGCGCAGATAGGCTTCCTGCACGACATCGTCGGCGTCGTTCGCGCTGCCCGAGAGCCAGCGCGCGAGGTTGTACGCGGCGTCCAGATGCGGCATGACGGCCGCCTCGAAGCGCGCGTGGGCCGCCCCGGCGTCCGACTTGCCGCCGCGCCCGGACTTGTCTTGTTTCGACCTGCTCTGCCACATCGCGCGGGTCTCCTTTCGACAACCACGTTCAGGAATCATCGTTCGGGCGCCGCCGCATGCCGGCTTTGCGCGCCTTCCCCTCCGATACTCCCGGCGCATCCGCTTTATTCCCGCGTACGTCGACGGATCGAAAAAATATCGCGGGAATAACCCGCCGTCATCGCCGGTTCGATGGACACAAGCCGCTGCGGCCTCGCTCACCGAGGCAAAGCCGCCGGCCTTGCGCCCATGCATCGAGCCGCCATGCGCGTGAATTTACCGATTCGAACGACAAGAACCGCGGCCGCCAACATCAGAGGAACTGCCATGAAACCCGATCCCACCTTCCTGCCGCCGGAGCAGGAACGCGACGAACTCGACGCGCACGGCCAGCGCCGCCGCACCGCACTCTCCTGCATGGCCTGGGCCGGCGCGGGCGTGATCTGGACCGTGAGCGGCGGCGTGCCCGTTTCGCGGCTGATTTCATCGGCGGAAGCGGCCGAGAAGACCAGTTCGTTCAGCTTCGTGCAGATCAGCGACAGCCATATCGGCTTCAACAAGGATCCCAACACCGAACCGGCGAGCACGCTCGAAGAAGCCGTCAACCGCGTGAGCGCCATGAAAAAGCGCCCCGCCTTCATGATCCACACCGGCGACATCACGCATCTGTCCAAGCCCGCGCAGTTCGACACCGCGACGCAGATCATCGACAAGGCGGGCATGGACGTGCATTACGTGCCGGGCGAACACGACGTGCTCGTCGAAGAAGGCAACGCGTTCTTCGAACGCTTTTCCGGCCAATACGGCAAAGGCAGCACCCGGCACTGGTACAGCTTCGATCAGGGCGGCGTGCATTTCATCGGCCTCACCAACGTGATCGATCTCAAAGGCGGCGGCCTCGGCTTTCTCGGCGATGCGCAACTCGCCTGGCTCAAGGCCGACCTGCAAGGCAAATCGAGCAGCACGCCGATCGTGGTGTTCGCGCACATCCCGCTGTGGGCGCTGTATCCGCAGTGGGGCTGGGGCACCGACGACAGCACGCAGGCGCTCGCGCTGCTCAAGCGCTTCGGCTCGGTGACGGTTCTGAACGGCCACGTCCATCAGGTGGCGCAAAAAGTGGAGGGGGAGATGCGTTTCTATTCGGCGATGTCCACGGCGTTTCCGCAGCCCGCGCCCGGCGCGGCATCCGGGCCCGGACCGATGAAAGTGCCGTCGGAGCAATTGCGCACCATGCTCGGCTTGCGCGAAGTCACGCACGTCGCGGGGCGCGAGTATCTGGCGGTCACGGACATGTCGCTCGCAGCGGGGCAATCATGATGATCGCAAGCTACCTCTCGCCCGACACTCTGCGCCCGCTCGCCGGCAAATTCCTGCGCAAGGCCGCGTTTGCGCTCGTCGTGAAAGGCGTCATCAGCGCGGCGATACCGGCGGCCTGCGCGCAGGAACCCGCGCAGCAGATCGCGGCGGTCAACGCGCCGACGGTGTCCATCGACAACTTCGCGTTCAACCAGGCGACGATCACCGTGCCGGCCGGCACGAAGGTGACGTGGGTGAATCACGACGACATGCTGCACACCATCGCCGATGAGGGCAAGAGCTTCAAGTCCGATCCCCTCGACAACGGCGAGAGCTATTCACATGTGTTCGACAAGCCCGGCACGTACAAGTACTTTTGCTCGCTGCATCCGCACATGACGGGCACGGTCGTCGTGCAATGAAGCCGTGCGCGAAGGCGCGCATAGTCAGCCGCGCGCCTTCGCGATCGCCGCGAGATTGCCCTCGCCGAAACCGTGATGCCCGCGGCGCTCGACGATCTCGAAGAACATGTCGCCGGGCTTGCGCTCGACGAAGGTTTGCAGGAAAAGCTGCGGCGCGCCGTCGGCGAGAATCTCGCCATCGACGAGAATGCCGCGTGCGCGCAGCGCGTTCGTATCGAGCCCGTGCCCCGGCAGGCGCTCGTCGATCTCGTCGTAATAGCGCGGCGGCGGCTGCAAAAAGCGCACGCCGCGCGCGAGCAAGGCATCGACGGAAGCGAAGATATCCGCCGATGCCAGTGCGATATGCTGCACGCCTTCGCCCGCATGATCGGGAAGATACTGTTGCATCAGGTCCGTGCGATACGTGCCTTCCTCGTACACCGGAATGCGAATCGAGCCGCACGGCGACAGCGTCACGGCCGAGTCCTGCGAGACGTGCCAGTCCGGATGCACCTGATGAATCTCCGAGAAGTGCAGCACTTCGCGGTAGAAATCGAGCCATTCCTGAATGCGGCCCGCGCCGACCGTCTGCGTGAAGTGATCCACTTCGAGCAGGCCGGCGCTCTGTGCGTCTTCGCTCGCGCCCGGAATCGGCCGGAAGTCGATGTCGTAGATCGACGTCTCGCCGCTGTTCTTGCCCGGCCAGTGATCGACGAAATAGATATGCGAATCGCCGATGCCCTGGATCGCCGGAATCGCAAGCTCGTTCGGGCCGATCTTCTCGCCCTCGAAATCCCATGCGCCGTATTCGAGCGCGCGCTCATGGGCGATCTGCGCATCGAGCACGCGAATGCCGATCGCGGCGATCCCCACGCCATGCGATTCGGCGAAGCGCGACGCGAACGAATCCGGTTCGGCGTTGAGGAGAAAATTCATGCTGCCCTGCCGGAACAGCGTCACCGCCTTGCTGACGTGCCGGGCGACCGGCACGAAACCGAGCGTGCCGAACAGCGAGGCGAGCCCTTCGGGATCGGGACTCGAAAACTCGACGAACTCCAGCCCCGCGATGCCGAGCGGATTGTCGCCGACGTTCGGATCGGGCATCGCGCGGGCGGGGGAAGAGGAGTCGGGCTGGGTCATCGGCAATACCTCGAAAATGGTCGATCTGGTTCACGGACGCAAAACTACCACGACCTGCCGTATCCGTGCGACCCGGCGACTGCATCGAACCGCCGCGATGGTCCAGCTAGATTAGCGGCAGCGGGATTGCCGTGTCAAAGCCGGGGAGCCCGACGCGCCCCGGCCGATCGCCGTCAAATCGTGACCGTTCAGGCGGCAAGGCGCTCCGCGCTCATCGACGGGCGCTTTGCCTGCGGCGGAAACACGTTCCAGGTGCCGTCGTCGTGGCGGAAGAAGATAATCGCGAGAGGGCCGCCCGGATGCTGCGCCTCGATGCAGACATAGCGCGCGCCGGTCACGTGCGAACGGCACAGACGCACGACGCGTGCCGGATGCGCCGGCGTCGGGGCGAGCCATTTGTCGACGGCCCAGTGCAACGAGTTTTCGGTGGTTTGCATGATGGTCTCCTCGCGATCGGATCTGAATGGACGGCTAGGCTTGAGGTTCAGGCTGCGAGCGCCGCGTTCATGCGGCGGCGGCGTTCGGCGGCGACATAGGCGCGAAACAGGCCCGTCACGGCGCGAACCGCGGCGCTCGGGTGGACGAAGCAGGCTTGCACTTGACGGCTGCGTGCGCGGCCGTCGAGGCACCACGTGACGAAGTGCTCGCAGTTGTTGGTCAGCAGGTGATAGTTGTCTTCGCCGAGGCGGCTGCGCGCGCGGCGCACCGCTTCCATGCCGACGAACTTCGCGGCCGGGTTCTGACGGATCGTGACTTCATGACCGGCGGCGAACTGTTCGACAGTGACTTCTTCCACCGGGCCGCGATGCAGCGACTTTGCGAAGCCCGCGTAGTGGATGACCATGCCGTTGCCGGCATAGACGCCGTGGTGTTCGTAGCCCGAGCGGCGCGTCACGAGTTCGGTGCCGAGCGCCGGTTCGTTGTCGAGCGAGAAACCGCAAGCGGGTTGCTGGTCGATCAGTCCGGATTGTTGGTTGGTTGACATGGCTGGCTCCGATTTTTCTCTGCTGGGCGCCAGGTGTTTGTTTGGCGCCGGGTTGCCATGTCATTTGCATCTTCCTTGCCAGGTTTGTTAAGCCATTGATTTATATACATTTAGCGCCGATCGAGAGCATTCCGCCGTGCCGTTGTGTTTTTGTTAAGCCAACAGATTTCGGCGGTGTTTGTCGGGTTCAGAGCGTCAGAAATGGAGGCATCGAAATCATGGCCGGACGGGCCGCTAAAAGCGCGCGGCCGTTCGATCGCCGAAGTGTTGGTTCGTCTTCGCTGCGCCAACATCGCCTGTTGGCGGTCATCCAACTGATGCGAAGCGAGGCGTTCTGAAGCGCGGGTCGCGCAAAGCCGCCACGACCCCACGCAGACGGCGATACGCCGAAAAGTCCGGAATGGACGGGCGTGTCGGCACGGGCCTTGCGTTGAATGCGGGCGTCCTGCTCACAGGCCCTTACGGAGAAACAACATGTGCGCCCTCACCATCAGCGATCTTCAGTACGACCGCGAGCTGGATCATGCGGCGATGTCGGCCATCGGCGGTGGAGGCGGCGCGCCGTGGGTGTTCGGCTGGATCGTGCCGTTCGTCGAGCGTCCGTCGGGCGGCGGCGGTGGTGCGTCGGCGGTGACGCTCATCGATGTCACCAACAACATCTATCAGGTCACCAACAACATCACGAACAACAACATCACGGTCGGCCAGATGGTCAATCAATTCCAGAGCGTCGCGGTCAGCAACACGGGGAACGGCGCGACGCTCACCGTCAATCCGAATTCGGTGGCGGGCAATCGCGCGGGTTGATGCCGTGCAGATCAAGATTCGTTTCAGGCGCGGCTTGGGTCACAATGAGCAGGACCCTCGGCGCGAGCCGTCCGACGCCGCGCCACCCGAAATTCCGGAGGTTGCCATGACCTTCAGCACCGAATTCCGCTGGACGTCCGCCGCCCGCACCGATACCGGCTGCGTGCGGCAGATCAATGAAGACGCACTGCTCGATGCACCCGAGCGCGGCTTGTGGGCCGTCGCGGACGGCATGGGCGGGCACGCGGTCGGCGATCTGGCGAGCCGCATGGTGATCGAGAGCCTGGCGAAGGCGGCGGGCGCGAACGGCCTCGCGAGCGTCGTCGCCGATGCCCGCACGCGGCTGCTCGACGTGAACGAGCGCTTGCGCGTGGAAGCGGCGCGCCGTCAGGTATCGCGCATCGGCAGCACGGTGGTGCTGCTCGCGGCGCGCGACGGCGCGTGCGCTTATCTCTGGGCAGGCGACAGCCGCATCTATCTGTTCAGGCAGGGCCGGCTGGTGCAGCTCACGCGCGATCACAGTCACGTCGAGGAACTGAAGGCGCGCGGTCAGTTGACGGCCGAGGAAGCGCTGCATCATCCCGCGCAGCATCTGATCACGCGAGCGGTCGGCGCACTCGACGTACTCGAACTCGACGAAAACACGCTCACCTTGAACGACGGCGATACGTTCCTGCTATGCAGCGACGGTTTGTCGAACGAGGTCAGCGAAGCGGAGATGGCGAGCGAACTCGCGCCGGGCAACTGCGAAGCGGCGGCGCAGCGGCTTCTGGAGATCGCGCTCGCACGCGGCGGGCGCGACAACATTTCGGTTGTGGTCGCGCATGCGGAGGATTTGATGGCGAGTGATAAGACGCAGGTGAATCCGTCTATTTGAAGGCGTGCTAGCCCCCCGCCTCCCGATTCTTCTGCGCCGCCGCCCGAAACTCCTTCGAATGCAGCCCATGCTTCTTCAAGAGCATCTGCAGATGCGACCGGTTCATCTCATACCGCCGCGCAAGCTCGGCGACCGTGCCGCCGGTCTCCTGCAATCCGCGCTCGAGGAACGCGCGCTCGGCCTCGTCGCTCGCCACGCGTTTCGCTTCCGCGAGCGAACTCGCCGTCGCAATGCCGTTGCCGCTCGCAGCCGGCCCGCCCATCGCCAGCGACAACGATGACTTCGGCCGGATATCCACCGGCAGATGATCGATGTCGGCCATATCGCCCGCAAGGCACGCGAGCCGGTACACCACGTTGCGCAACTCGCGGATATTGCCGGGATAGTCGTAGTTGCGCAGGAAATCGCGCAGCCTCGGCGACAGCTTCACCGGCCGACGCTTCAACGTCGCCGCCGCCTCGTCGCCGAAATAGGCGAGCAGCAGCGAAATCTCGTCGCGCCGTTCGCGCAACGCGGGCAGCGTCAGATGAATCACGCTCAGCCGGTAAAACAGGTCCTCGCGAAAGCGACCTTCGTCGCAGAACTTGCGCAGGTTGCGATTCGTCGCCGCGACGATGCGCGTATCGACCGCGATCGGCTCGTCGGAACCGACGCGCTGAATCTCGTGCGATTCCAGCACGCGCAGCAGCTTGACTTGCCCCGACAATGGCAACTCGCCGATTTCATCGAGAAAGATCGTGCCCGTGTGCGCGCTTTCGAACTTGCCCTTGCGATCGTTGGTCGCGCCCGTGAACGCGCCCTTGCGATGCCCGAATAGTTCGGACTCCAGCAGATTTTCCGGAATCGCGCCGCAGTTGACCGATATATACGGTTTGTCCGCGCGCGAGCCGTTCGCGTGAATGACCTTCGCCATCAGTTCCTTGCCGGTGCCGCTTTCGCCGTCGATCAACACGGGCAGATCCGTCGGCGCAGCTTTTTCCGCTATTTCCAGCGCTTCGAGCAGCTTCGGGTTATCGCCGAACGTGCCTTCGAACACGAAGCTGCGTTCGATCAGCGCCTGACGCCGTGCGCCCGCCGACAATTCACGCTTCGGCTCGGCGGCGGCCGCCTGCACGAAGCGCTCTTTGTGCGAAAGCTGCATGACTTCGTCGCGCAAGGTGCTCGCCTGCCGCAGCAGTTTTTCGATTTCGGGCCGCTCCAGCCGCGAGGTCCATCGAAGCGTCGAGCGCAAAATCTCGATCTTTTCGATGAGCCCCGCATACGAAATCGCCGATGACGCGGGCGCGCTGCTATCGCTTTCCGGTTGGTCGAGTATTTTCATGCTGCGCTCAGTTGCTTTTGCACGAGTTGGTAATACATGCCTTTTCTCGCGACGAGTTCGTCGTGCTTGCCCTGCTCGACGATACCGCCTTCGTACAGCACGAGAATCTTGTCGGCGCGCATGATCGTCGAAAGACGGTGCGCGATGATGACCGCCGTGCGCCCTTTCAGAATCTCCTGCATGTTGCCGAGAATATTGCTTTCCGATTGCGTGTCCAGCGCGGACGTGGCTTCGTCGAAAACGAGCAGGCGCGGATCGTGATACAGCGCCCGCGCAATGCATAGCCGTTGAATCTGCCCGCCCGAAAGCCCCACGCCGCGCTCGCCCACGACCTGCTCGTAACCGAGCGGCATCTTCGCAATGAAACCGTGCGCATCGGCCATCTTCGCCACTTCTTCTATGCGCCGCCTGTCGGGCGCTTCGTCGCCGCTCGCGATGTTATCCGCGATCGTCCCCGAGAACAGCAGATTGCTCTGCATCACATAGCCGATCTGCGCGCGAAAGAAGCCTTTGTCGACGACGTTGATGTCGTAACCATCGACGGTCATTTTCCCTTCGCTCGGCGCATAGAAACCGACGAGCAGTTTCGCGAGCGTCGTCTTGCCCGAGCCGCTGCGCCCGACGATCGCAATCAGTTCGCCCGGCTTGATATCGAAGCTGATGTTTTCGAGCACATAGGGCGCGTCGCCTTCGCCATAACGGAAGTACACGCCCTTGAAACTGATGTCGCCCTGCAGGTCCGGCAACATCACGCGCTGCTGCATGTCCTGAGGCTTTTGCTCCGGCTCGATGTCGAGCACGTCGCCGAGCCGCTCCATCGCCACGCCCGCATCGTTCAACAGGCTCCACAGATTGATGAGGCCCATCAGCGGCGCGAGCACGCTGCCCATGTATGCATTGAACGCGATCAGTTGCCCGATCGTGAGTTCGCGCGCGAGCACGAGATTCGCACCGACCCACAAGATGCCGATGGTCGTCGCCGCGTTCAGCAACTGGCTGCACAGGCCCACCGCGATATTGAAGCGCTGCGACTTGTACTGCACTTCCAGCGACTTCGCGTACTTCTTCTCCCACTTCAGCCGCACCGCCCGCTCGATGCCCATGCCCTTCACTGTTTCCACGCCGCCGAGCGCTTCCATCAGATAGGAACGCGCATCCGTTCCCGCGTTGAAGGTCTCGCGCGCGTTGTGCTTGATGCGCGGCGTCGCGAGCACGGTCAGCGCCATCATCGGGATCACGAATGCGATGAGCAACAACGTGAGCTTCACGTTGTAGAGGAACATGATCGTGAAGTAGATGAAGATCATCAGCAGGTTCAGCACGGTCGACACCGTCGATTCCGTGAGAAACGCGCGGATCGTGTGATTCTCCTGAAAGCGCGCGAAGACGTCGCCGGTCTTGCGCTTCGCGAAGAAGCCGAACGGCAGCGAGAACGTGTGCTTGAAGAACTGCGACATCATCGCGAAGTCCATGTTGCGGACCATGAAGTTCGCGAGATACGCGCGTATGGTGGTCATCAGTTGCGTGAAGAGACTCGCGATGACGAGCCCGCCGATCAGCACATGCAACAGGCTGATGTTCTGATGCACGATCACGCCGTCGAGAATGTTCTGGATGATGAGCGGCGGAATCACGCCCAGCACCTGAATCACGAAGGTCGCGAGAAAAAGATGCAGCAGGATCTTCTTGTACGGCTTCAGATAGCCGACGAAGCGCAGCCACGGCGAGCGCGACACGGCTTGCTGGGCGAGATCCTGGCCGGGCGTGAAAAGCAGGCAGGTGCCGCTCCAGCCGCGCTCGAATTCGCCGACGGTCATCTTCTTGAAGCCGATCGCCGGGTCCGCGACCCAGACGTTCTCGCTCGAAATACCGTAGATGATGATGTAGTGGTAGCCCTCCCAGTGCGCGATGAACGGCATCTCGAAGCCGCGCAGCGATTCGAACGTGCATTGCACGCCGCGCGTCGTGAAGCCGAGCGATTCGCCCGCGCGCGCAAGCGAATCGAGCGTCGCGCCCGATGTCGTCACGTTGGCGAGCTCGCGCAGCTTGCCGAGCGTCATGTTGATGCCGTAGTGCCGGCAGATCATCGCGAGGCAGGCCGCGCCGCAATCCATCTCTTCGGCCTGCTCCACCCACGCGAAGCGCTTGATCACGCGCTCGCCCAGTTCGGGCTTCGTGTGCAGATCGAGCATGGCGGGCAGCTTGCGCTTTTCCGCGATCTTCTTTTGCCGCTGCAATTCGCGCTCGGTGAAACGGATGCGTTCTTCGAGCACTTCGCGCAGCTTCACGTTGCGCTCGATGATGAAGTGCACCGTCTTCTCGGGAATCACGAGCAGGCGTGTATCGACGCTCGCAATGGCCGACGCCATCTGTTCCTGGCGCATCACGCAGGCCTTTTCGCCGAAGATCTCGCCGGGGCCGAGCGTCGCGAGTACGTGTTGCGCGCCACCCTCTTCGCGCACGATGCGCACTTCCCCCTGACGCACGACATAAAGACGCCGGTCGTCGCGCGAATCCTGCTTGAGAATCTCCTTGCCTTCGCCGACACGCTTCACGCCCACGCTGCGCACGCACTCTTCGAGTTCGGCGCGATCGAGCTTGCCGCGCAGATCGAAGAGCTTGGCGACGAAACCGCCCGCCGAATTGATCGCGACATAGCTCGTGACGAACGCGAGCGCCGCGGGATTCTTCTCGATCACAGGATCGATCGCGGTACGCGGGATATACAGCAGTTCCGTCTTGCCCGAGGAGCGCACCGACGACTCATGGCGGTAGTCGCGCAGCATCGCGATATCCGCGAAGGTCTCGCGCTCCTTCTTCACCCCCATGCTGATTTCCTTGCCGTGCTCCTCGGTGAAGATGCGCACGGAGCCCGCCTTCACGATATAGAGCCCGGCGGCCGCATCGCCCACATTGCACACGGTTTCGCCGAAGCCGAAGCGCCGCGACTCGGTGTGCGCCGCCAGATGCTCGATTTCCTCGCGCGTGAACGGCGAAAGAATCTCGACCGACGCAAGGAAGTCGGCGGGCGAATCAAGGCTCGATGGAGCGTCCATGTTTTATCGCGTGTCCGATGAGATCAGCGTGCTTCGATGACGTGCTCCTGCGCGCGCGCCATCATCCATTCCTCGCGCAGCAGGCGGCGGATTTCCGCGGACACGTCTTCGTCGAGCGCGGCGGGATACTTCGCCGTCACCGCGAAGATTTCATACGACGCGCCGTCCGCCGAGATGAACGGCCCGAGCAGGTCGCCGACTTCCGCGTTGAACACCTTGGCCTCGACTTCGGGCTTCATCTGCCCGCGCATCACGCGGCCGATCACGCCGCCCTGGTCGCGCGTGTCGGCCAGCGAATGCTCGCGCGCCATCTCGGCGAAGCTGTCGGGATCGTCGTTGAGATACGAGATCATTTCCTTCGCGCTGCCCTCGGTATCGAGCAGGATGTGGCTCACTTCGATGCTGTCGAACCGCGGCGAATTGAGCTGGAAATATTCCTCGACCTCGCGCTGCGTGCCCACCCGGTCGAGCATCTTCTCGTGATAGAGCGTGTCGGTGATGAAGACCTCGAACTCGTCGAGGCTCACGTGCAGCGCATCGAGGTAATTGTTCATGTCCGCCGCGCGATGCAGGCCGCGAATGCGGCGGAACTGATCCGCTCGATTCTGGATTTCGTCATCGCTCACGGCGACGCCGGATTTCTTCGCCGCGCGCACCGTGAGCTTGTCGCGCACGAGCTGCTCGATGAGACCATCGAACTGTCCGTTCAATTTCAATAACCTGATGAATTCGCCGACATCGACCACTTCGTCGTCGATACGCACAATCGCCGTCATGTCGTTCTCCGTTCGGTTCTAGGTTGAATTGCGCATCATCTTCGCGTTTGGGCGGGTACGTAACCCTCCCTCCTTATCCCGCCAGATTGCGGAACGGGTCGAGCCCGAGATCGATCAGGCGCCGCTCACGCACGACAATCTCGGCGCTCGCCGTCATGCCGTAACGCAGCGGATACTTCGTGTCCGCCACCTGATAGAAATCGCGATCGAGCGTCACGCGTCCTTCATACACCGGCTGCTTGGAGGTCGGGCTCGGCTTGGTCGCGGGCGATATGAACGCGAGCGTGCCGTCGATCACGCCATAACGCTGATACGGAAACGCGTTGAACTTGAGCTTCACGCGCTGCCCTTCGCGCAGGAACGCCCGGTCGTGCTCGGCGATCTCGATCTTGAGCACGGGCTTCGCATTGGCCGGCGCGATGCCGCCGAGCGGCGTGTTCGCCTGAATCTTGTCGCCGGGCTGCGTCGATGTCACGTCCGTGACCACGCCCGAAACGGGCGCGAGAATCAGCAGGAAATTGTCCTTGTCGATGTTCTCGAACTTGATGCGCGCGGCGGCATCCGCGACGAGACGCGCCGTCTGCAGTTGAAGGCGCAGCTTGTCTTCGGTGCTCGCCACTTCGCGCATCGCGGCTTCGTATTGCAGGCGCAGACTGGTCGCTTCCTGACCGCTCGTTTCGAGCTGGCGCTTGGCCTGCGTGAAATCGTGGCTCAGACGAAAGTCCAGTTCCGCGAGCCGCGATTGCTCGACGCGATACGCGCCGTCCGCTTCCAGATACGCATTGCGCTTCTGATCGACCTGCGCTTCCGCGATGCCGCCGCCGCCCGGCAGCGCAAGCAGGCGCTGGAAGCGGTCGAGTTCGACCTTCGCCGCATCGCGTGCGCGGCGCGCGTTTTCCAGCGTGCTGCGCGCTTCCTGCAACTGCGCCTTCTGGCCTTCCGCGAGCTTGCTGGTGCCTTCGGACACGCGCTGCTGATGCTGATGCTCCTCCACATCCATCTGATCCTTGAGCGCGGCGATCCTGCGCTCCATCAGGAGCTTTTTCTCGGGGAACTGCTTCCACTCGCGCTCGGCGTCGTCGAGCTTCAATTGCGCTTCGAGCGCGTTGGTCGCCGCCTCGATCGCGCCGCGCGCATTGAGCCGCGCGACCACATCGTCCTTGCGCACGGGCTGCCCTTCGGCGATGAAGAGATCCGCGAGCTCGCCGTCGATCGGCGCATAGAAGCGCCGCACTTCGGATTCCGGCGCGAGCGTGCCTTGCGCCGTGACCATCACGTCGGCATGACCGACGAACGACCACACGAGCGCGGACGCGACCAGCGCGACCATGGCGACGACGAGCCCCTGCGTGACCCTGGCCGGCTCGGCGGTGAGTATTGCGATGCCTTCGGCGCCGTGCTCTCCGAGCGCCTCCGACAGCGGCTTAAGGTGTCCGTCTCGCTTCACTGCTCGTGCCTCCGCCGATCAGACTCAGCTTTGTGTTGAGAAGCCCCGGTTCGAGCACCATGCGCAGGTCCTGCAGCGAACGCCGCTGCAAGTCCGCTTCGGTGTCGATCTCACTGGCGAGCGCGGACCACTTCGCCGTCGCGCTGTCCGCCTTCACTTGCCTGAAGATGCGCATGCCGCGCGTCGCCGCATCCTGCGCATCCGTCAGAAGCCGCGCCTGCGTCCTGAAGGTATCCGAGACGCCCGATTCGAGCCGCTGCGATCCGCCAATGCCGCCGTTCGTCCGATACTGCTGCCACTGCGTCTGCGCCTGCGCCATCAAGCTCTGCGCGCGGCCGATCGCGCGGTCTTTCAGCGCCGCGACTTCAGGCGCGAGCGCTTTCGCGTAGAACGTATCGGCGTCCAGATCGAGCGTTTCGTAGAACGAGAGCAGCGCATCTTCATAGCCTTTCGAGCCGCGCGCCTTCTGCAGGTCGGCGTACTGCGCGGCCACGGCCTTCTTGTGCGCGAGTTCCTTCTGCACCATCGGCGACCACGTTCCCTGCGGCAGCTTTTGCAGCGCGTCGATGGCCTGCGCGCTCTGGCCGCGATTCCACGCATCGGCAACGGTCGCGTATTGCGCGAGCACCTCCGGCGGCGGCAACTGGCCCGCGCTCATCTGCCTGAATTTTTCCTGGAACGGCGGCGTCGAGAACGTGGCCTTGCCCGCCGCGCCCGCGAGCGGCGCGAGGCTCGTCCCGGCGAGCCCGCGCCGCAGGACCGTATACGCGTCGAGATCGGCGCGCACGCGATCGAGGCCCGCGAGGCGCGGATACTTGTCCGCGTATTCCTTCAGCGTCGCGCCGATCGCATCGGCATCGTCCTGAGCGAGACTCTTGGCGATGCTCGCATCGAGCCGGTCGATGGCCGCGAGATACACGGAGTCGTCGCTTTGCAGCTTGCGCAGATGGCTCAGCGCGAGCGCATACGGATCGCGGAATTCGGGCACATAGCCCGCGATGCGGTCCAGATCGCGCTGATGCCCCGAGGCATCCGCTTCCCAGTGCTTCAGAATCGCGCCGATGCGCGGCTCGTCGCCATACATGCGGATCGGCGCTTCGGCGCCGCCGCGGCTCATCACGAAGCTCTCCAGCTTGCCGACCCATTCGAGTTCGTCGATGAGCGAATGCACGTCGGCGTTGTGCTCGGCGAGCGTGCGCATTTGCGCGATGATCGCGTCCGCGCTCGCGAAATCGCCCTTTTTCAAGGCCGCGAGCCAGCGCGGCACGTTCGACTTGAGCACGGCCTCGGTGTTTATCGACGCGAACTGCGCGCTGCCCGGATGCGTCTTCAGATAGTCGTTCGTGACCGACGCCGCCTCGCCGAATTCACCGCTCGCCATGAGCGATTTCGCCTGACGTTCCGGCGTGCCGCTATAGAAGAGCGCCGCGCCGCCCGCAACGAGCACGGCCAGCACGCACGCGCCGATGATGCGCGTGCGCCGCGCGGCGTGCGGATCGTCGCTTGCGAGCGCACGGCGCAATTCGCCGACGAAAAGCGCGAACTTGCCGCGCTTCGCCTGCCGCTTCGTCTGCCCCGCCTCCTGCCGTTTCTCTTCGGCGGGCGCCGGCTGCGCTTCCTCATTGACTTCGTCCTCGCGCGCCGCGGCCTGATCGACGCAGAAGATATCGAGGAACGAATGCGCCGAGCCGACGAAGGTGGTCTTGTCGCTGTCGAGTTCGTCGCGATGATCGTGACTGGAGGGCGCCGCCGCCTGCGCCACCATTTCGGTGAGCGTCGATTCGCCCTCGTCGCCGTGCAGTTGCACCTTGTACGCGAAGTGCGTGCCGCCGAACGCGAGCGTATCGCCATTGTTCAGTTCGACCGCCGACGCGCCGAGGCGCTCGCCGTTGACGAACGTGCCGTTGGTGCTGCCGAGATCCTCGACGAAAGGCGAGCCGCCCTTGATGAACACATGCGCGTGCCGCCGCGACACGTAGTTCACCTGATGCGGATACTGCTCGCGATAGCGCGCGAACGTGTCATCGGTCTTGCTGACGAGAAACGGAAACTGCGCGAGTTCGATCGGATGCAGACCGATGTCGTCGCGTTGCGGCGTGAGCGTGATGCCGACCGGCCTCGGCGCATCGAGACGGCGCGTGCGCGGCGCGAATTGCGTGCGGTACGAGAGCCGGTTGCCAAACGAAATGATGTCCCCGCTGCGCACGCGCGCCGGCGTTTCGCGCACGGGCGTGCCGTTTACCGCAGTGCCGTTCTTGCTGCCGAGATCGGCGATATAGACGAACCCGTGCTCGATGAAGATGCGCGCATGGCGCCGCGAAAGCTGCGCGACGGCTTCCGGCGGGCTCGTGTCGAACGGCGCTTCCGCACGCCCGATCGCGAACAGATTTTCGTCGATGCGGATTTCCGTGAGCCTGTCCGCCAGTTCGCGGGCAAGCTCGGGGTGCGGGGCGGGCTTCAGAATGACGTCGAACGCCTCGCCCACGCTCGGCTGTTGTTCCGCTACGGAAGCGCCTTGAGCCATGTCCATGTCACGAGGTACGTCCAGCCGCTGCCGCGCACGCGTCAGAGGAACGCCCGGCAAGTCCGGGCGCATGGACAGGTTGGACCGCGCCGTCATCGACGTCATTGGGAACCGGCGGCTGTTGAGAGTTTAAGTCACGCATCGTCGTAGTCAATCGGGCGGCACCGGCGCATTGCGCCATGAAATAGCGATTTGAAACGATCGTTAGTTCTTCATATGATTGCAGTCACTATTCATGGAGCGCTTCACTTCAAGCCGTCCTTGCTCACGGCCTGCACGTCCACCGTCGGCCAGCCGCCGCCGAGCGCCTTATACAGCGTCACGGTGTCGGAAAGAATCTGCTGATGATTCGCGAGCAGCGCGAGTTGCGCGGCGAGCAGCGTGCGTTCCGTCTCGAATACCTGAAGCTGCGAAATCACGCCCTCTTTCAGTTGCGCGTCGATCTGCGCGGCCACCACGCTCAACTGATCGACTTCCTGTTGCAGCTCGACGCGCTGCTTCATGTGCGAGTCGAGATTGACGAGCGCATTCTCCACTTCCTCGAACGCATTCATCACCGTGCTGCGGTATTGCTGTTCCGCGACGCCGGTCTGCGCTTCGGTCGTCTTCACGCGTGCGCGCACGGCTGGATCGAGAATCGGAATATTGATGCTGGGCACGAAGCTCAAGGTGAACATCTTCAGCAGATCGGTCAGTTGAAAGCTCGCCGAGCCCGCGCGTCCGGTCAGATTGATGGTCGGCAGTTGCGCGAGCTTCGCCTGGCCGACGAGGTCATACGCTTCGAGCACGCGATATTCGGCCGCGATCAGATCGGGACGGCGCGCCAGCAATTGCGACGGCAGCCCGCTCGGCACCGGCGGCGGCTGCACGCGCTTTTGCAGCTTGCCGTCGGGCATCTTGAATTCGCCGGCGGGCACGCCGATCAGCGTCGAAAGCGCGTTGTTGGCGAGATCGCGCGCGCGGCGCAGTTCGAGCAGCTCGCGCGTCAGGCGGTTGAGTTCCGCGCGTTGCGTCAACACCTGCGTCTTCGGCACGAGACCGTTCTTCTGCATGCCTTCGAAGATCGTCAGGATCTGCTGGTTGGTCGCGATGGTCTGCTTCTGTTGCTGGATCTGGTCATCGAACTGGAGAATCTGGAAGTACGTCGTCGAAACGAGCGCGACGAGTTCGAGATAACCCGCGCGCCAGTCGGCCTCGGTCGCGCGGAATTCGGCCTTCTGCGCCTGCACGCCCTTCTCCACCGTGCCCCAGATGTCGATGTCCCAGCTAACCTGCGTGGCCAGGTTGTATTGCTTGGAGAACTGCTGGCCGGTCGTCTTCTCGAAGCTCGCGCCCGCGCCGAGATCCATCGACGGCAACGCGCCCGCGCGCGCCTCGCCGATCTGCGCGCCCGCCACCTGAATGCGCGCGGCCAGCACCTTGATATCGAAGTTGCTGCTGATGGCCTTCTCGACGAGCGAGTCGAGATACGGGTCCTGGAACTGCTTCCACCAGTCCGGCTGGATGGTGTCGGCGGGAGCGACCTTGGGCGCATCGATCTTCGAGAAGGATGTTTTCTCGGGCGTGTCGGGGCGCTGATACGTCGGCACCTTCGTGTCGATGCAGCCGGCGAGCAGCGCGGCCGCGGCCAGCGCCGGCAATACGGTCCATTTTCGCTCGATGGCGACGCGCAACGATGGCAACAAGGCTTGCACGATCTCGCTCCCGGTGAACGCGCACCGACGGTCAGATTATGTTGGGTGAGAAGCGCGGCGCCGGCCGTTCGGTACATCAAGTAAATCACACGGCGCGCCGGGACTCCATACGGGTTAAGTCACGGGTTAAGTCACGTGGCGCGCGCGTGCTCTGTGGCACGTCGCGCGTTTCGTGACGCGGTTCGATTGCGCTGCCCCTGCCGCGCTCGAACCGCGACGCCCATGAAGCAGGCGGTGTTATAGCGAAGCTCCCCGCGCCCCGCTTTTACTGCTGACTGCATGGATGCTTTACCGCATCGACTTATGATTCATTCCTTGCACGACTCGCCTTAAGCGAGATTGCCCGCCAGACCGAAGTTGACGTTGGCGATGTTCTGCGCGCTTTGCGTCGGCGCGACGTTCGATTGCGACTTGAGCGCTTCCGCGAACGCGACGTTGCTGCCGACCGAATTCGTCGTCGTCTGCGTCTGATTGATGAACTGCTGCGGGCTGAAGGGCATCGACAGCGTGACGCCGTCCATCGAAATGAAGCCGGGGAACAGCACCGCAGCGCCGCCGCGCACCGCGGACATCGCACGGCTGTCGAGCTCTTCGGTCACGGGAAGATCCTTGATGGTCAGCGTCTTCATTTCGGTGCTCCTTGGGTGCGCGTCGCGCAGTCGGTGGTGGCTTCGAACAACTTGTCTGCTTGCAGCCATTCAATGCATGAGCCGTGCCAATTGCGTGACGCTGCGCTTCGATTTCCGCGTTTCCCTTGCTGCATAAGGCGTTGAACGCTTCTATCGTCGAGCTGCCGATAACCTCGTGTGATGCTGCCGAGCCAACACTCCCTGCTGCGGCTGTCTGTTTCATGGCGACAGCGGCCAAATGCAGAAGACAAACGCGTCCCCGCCGCGATAAAACACGCGGGTTGGAAACGCGATTAAAAAGCTATCGGGAACGACTACTTGACGTAGATCGTGATCTTCCTGGAATAGACGGGCGGGTTATGCGGTATGTGCTTGTCATCGCCCATCAGAAGCTGAATCGTGTGCTTGCCCGGCGGCAGTTCGAGCATCGTTTCGGTTTCGCCGGCGCCGTAGTGCAGATGATTGCGGTCCGATGGAATCTCCTGATCCATCGGCGGCAAATCCACATCGATCAGCAGATGATGATGCCCCGTGTTCGGAAACTTCACGCCGCGCGGCGCGACGCCCATGTAACGCAACCCGAACCAGACCTTGAACGGTTTGCCCGCGGGCAAGGTCTGACCATCGTTCGGATAGCCGATGTACGCATACGCGTTGGCGGGCGCGGGCGTCGGCCCGGCGAGCGCGCAAGGCGCGGCGAACGCCGTCGCCAGCATGGCGGCGACGAGGAGCGAACGCGAGAGCGCGAGCGCGTCAGCGGATCGATTCTTCATGTCGTATGCCCTCTGCAAATACGCGGTTTTCGCTCATGTAACGGTGATCGTGATCTTCTTCGAGTAGACCGGCGGATCGTGCGGGACGTGGTTGTAGTCGCCCATCAGCAATTGCAGCGTGTGCTTTCCCGGCGGCAGTTCGAGACGCGCATCGGTTTCGCCCGCACCGTAATGCAGGTGATTGCGATCCGACGGAATCTCCTGATCGAGCGGCGGCAGGTCCGTATCCACGAGCAGATGGTGATGACCCACGTTCGGCAGATCGACGCCCTTCGGACAGACGCCCATGTTGCGCAAGCCCATTCGCACCCACAGCTTGCCGCCGGAGATCACGGCGCCATCGGGCGGCCAGATGATGTACGCCTCGGCGTTCGGCGGCGCGGGCGTACGCGTGCGCGCGGCGGCGGAAAACGTCGAATCGGCGGCCAGCGCGGCCAGGGAAGCCAGCGCGCCAAGCACGGTTCTTCTCATCATGTTATGCACGCCCCTCTTGTTGAAAGGCCTCGCGAACGGCCCGGGAATCGATCCTTGCGCGCGCGAACGCTCGTGCAAGGCGCACGATGCAGCCAGCGCAACGCATCGTCTTCGGCTTTTAGATTAGGACGTAACGTTTAAAAAAACTACGTGCACACGACGGTCGTTCGCCCCCGATGACGGATACCTCCTTTCAGGGGATTAAGCGCCGCGTGAGTGCGTGCTATCGTTGTTAATGCTGTAGTTGAAGTGTCGTTGATGCTGGCTATCGAGGGCGCGGACCTCGCCCCGAAGCCTCGGCATAACATGCGCGAACGCAGCGCTATGCCATCCACTCAAAGCCGGACGGACAGGGTGTGAATATGTGGCGAACTTTTCTTCTCGCGGGCGTGTTCCTGATGACCGGTGCGATCGCGCCAGCGTGCGCGGCCGCGGTCACAACGCCGCCCGCTTCATCGTTCACGACGAACGCACACGCATCACAGCGTTTCGCGCTCGTGATCGGCAATGCAGATTATGTCGATAAACCGCTTGCAAGCGCCTCGCGCGATGCCGACGATATGAGCGACGCGCTGCTGTCGCTCGGCTTTCAGGTCACGCGTCTCACGAATCTCGATGAAGCCGCGATGCGCCGCGCGCTCGATGCCTTCGCCGCGCGTCTCGGCCCCGGCGATACGAGCTTCGTCTACTTCGCCGGCCACGGCGTGCAGGCGGGCGGCGACGCGCTGCTCGTCCCGCTCGACGCGCGCGAAGCCCGCCCCGTCACGCTCGTGCGCGATGCGCTTTCGGCGCGGGACATCGTCGAGCGCATGACGCGCGCGCGTCCCGGCGCGGCAAATATTGTCGTGCTCGACATGTGTCTCGACGAGCCGTTCGAAAAGACGCCCGCGCGCATCTCGAACCTGCCGCCGCGCACGCTCGTCGCCTATGCGGCCGCGCCCGGCGCCGCGGCCGCCGAAGACGCGCGCAACGGCCGTTATACGGCAGCGCTCCTGCGCGCGCTCGATGCAGAGCGCGCCGTGACGCCGGCAACGTTCACGGCCGCGGCAGCCGACGTCGCGCATCGCTCGCACGGCGCACAGCGTCCGTGGATCGCATCGACGCTCGAAGCGGCCTTTGCCATCGCCGATGCGCCGGAGACCCTGCGTATCGCGAATGCGGACACGCACGCCATCGAATCGGCCGAATCGGCCAGCGCCATCCGCATGCGCGGCATCCTGCCGAAGGACAGCAACGAGCAGTACGAACTGACCTTCTGGGATTCGATCAAGGACAGCACCTATCCCGGCGACTACGAGGCGTATCTGAAGTCGTATCCGAACGGACGTTTCGCGGCGCTCGCCAAGGCGCGCATCGAGCGTCTCAAGGCGTCGGGCACGGCGAGCGCGAAGCCGGCCACCCCCGCGGCGCCCCCGGCGGCGACCGCCACGCCCGCCGCACCGGCGCCCAAGCCCGCGCCGTCCGCACCCTCGACGCCCGCCACCGCCGCCGCGCCGGAAAAGCCGCGCCCGAGCGCGCCGCCCGTGGCCGCGACGCCCGCCGCGCCCGCCGCCGCCAACGCCAAACCCGCCGCGAAGACGGCGAGCGGCGGCGAAGTCAAGGATTGCCCGTCGTGCCCCGTGCTGATCCCGCTGTCGGCCGGCAGCTTCACGATGGGCAGCAACAACGACGATCCCGCCGAGAAGCCGCCGCATCGCGTATCGATCGGGCATCCGTTCGCCATCGGCAAATACGAAGTGACGGTCGAGCAATGGAACGCGTGCGCCGATGCGGGCGCATGCACGCGCATCGCGCTGGACGGCGACGGTTCGACGCCCCCGGCCGGCAACGCGCCGATGCGCAACGTCAGCTGGGACGACGCGCAGGTCTACGTCAAATGGCTGAGCAAGGTGGGCGGCAAGGCGTATCGGCTGCCGACGGAAGCGGAATGGGAATATGCGGCGCGCGGCGGCACGCAATCGACCTACTGGTGGGGCGACCAGATGAAAAAGGGCAACGCGGACTGCAAGGATTGCGGCGATCCGTACAAGCCCGAAGCGCCGACGCCGGTCGGGTCGTTCGCGGCGAATCCGTATGGCCTCTACGACATGAACGGCAGCGTCTGGGAATGGGTCGCCGACTGCTGGCACAGCTCGTACAAGAACGCACCCGCCGATGGCCGCGCGTGGGACGACCCCTCGTGCTCCGTGCGCGTGATTCGCGGCGGCTCGTGGCGCGAAGGCTCGACCTACATGCAGTCGGCGACGCGCTTCAAATACAGCTCCAGCGTGCGGCAGTCGCAAAACGGCTTTCGCGTCGCGCGCGACATGGAGTAGTGACAGCGGGCGCGCGCGTCATCGTCCCGCCGCCTTGACGATGATCTGCGCCTGCGTGTCGCGCTCGATCTTCCTGAGCGCGGGCAGCGCCGCCTGAAAATCGTCCGGCGTGCAGACCTGCCGGCCGAAATGCGCCCGCAGCGTGCGCGAAATCTGAATCACGTTTGTCGCCGGATCGAAGACATAGCGCGCGCGATAGCGGAAGACATCGTTCGTCAGGTCCACGTCGTCGGGCACTTCGGTCACGCGCATCGCTTTGGGCAGCGTGATCTGCGACACCTCGTCGAAGCTGCCGCCGATGCATAGATACGGCTGCGTGCGCGTGCGCTCGGCGAGCCAGTTGCGCGTCGTCGTGGCGATGCCGCCCGAGAGGCTCGTGAGCGCGGGCAGCGCCGTCGTGCCCGTCGGCCAGACGATGTCGTCGAGCGTGCCGCGCAGCGTCGTCGCGAACGGGCCGCTGGTTGCATCGACGTCGCTCGTCGTCAGCGCGCCCGCGCCGCGCAGATTCGTGAAGCGCAGCCGGTCCGCCGCGATCTGATCGCGCCGCTGCGTGTTCGCGAGGCGCAAGGTGATGCGCTCGATTTCCGCGCTCCATCCCGAATCCTCGACCCAGTACGCAAAGTTCGCCTCGCCCTCCGGCGCGACTTCGATCTGCAGGCGCACCGTGCGCGCGAGCGGCTGCGTCGCCGGCGTGCGCGACAGCGCGCCGGCATTCACGAGCAGCGCGGGCCGGTCCATGTCCGCGAGCGGCAGAAAGCCGAACTCGACGCTCGACGCCGTGCTGTCGGCATACATGTTCAGGTCCGGCAGCCACGTGATCACATGATTGATCGCGCCCGATCCGTACCCCGGCACCGACGGCAGCGTATACACCGCGCCCAGACCGATCAGCGCCGGCTCGTTGCGAATGCCGACGGCATCGAGCAACGCGCCGTAGAGCGCGACGTGATCCTTGCAATCGCCGTAGCGGTTCGCCAGCACCTCCATCACGCGATGCGGCGCGGCCGGACTCTGGCCGATGAACATCGCGACATAGCGGATGTTGCGGCGCACCCAGTCGTAGAGCGTTTTCGCTTTCGCGCGATCGTCCGGGTCGTTTTTCGTGAGCGATTGCGCGAGCGCGCGGATGGCGGGATCGCTCGCGCCCGCATCGATGGCGGCGTCGCGATAACTCGCCGCGAAGGCCGCGTAATCGGGAAACGTCGACACCATCAGACGATCGCCATACTGCGCGTAGCCCACCGAGCCGCCTTCGATGCGCGCGATCCGCTCGCGCCGGTAAGCGAACGCATAGCGCGTGCGGCCGTTTTCCGTGACGGGCGGCTCGGCGACATAGCCGCGCGCGTCGGCGTACAGCGGCTTGCCGGCGGGCAGATCGAAGACGAGCCGCTGTTGCAGCACGGGCCGCTGCCCCGGATCGACGAAATAGTTGAACTGCCCCGGAATCACCGCCGCCGCCTGGCTTTTGCGAAAGCGCAGATGCACCGTCGATCCGATGCCGACCGCCGGAAAGATCACCGCGCGCAGTTTTGCGTCCTGAAACGTCGGCGCGCCCGCCGAGCGCGGCTCCTGAATGTCGCGGATCTGGTCGGGCGTGACGTCGTGGCGCGCGCCGTTCGCATCGACGGAATACGCCTCGACGATCTCCACGTTCGACACGCTCCTGTCGTACCAGACGTAGCGCTGCGCGATCTCGTCGACGCCCGCGGACGTGTTCGCGCGCAGCACGGTGGTGTCGTCTTCGGTGAGCGAGCCATCCGCCGCGACGACGAACGCGTGGTCGTCGCTGACGATGGTCGAGGGATCGTCGTCCGGCGCGGCCATGACGCCGGTCCACACGCAAAATCCGGCGAGAAGAACGAGGCAGCGAACCATGTCGAGCGTGATGGGCAGAGGCGCGAGGGATAGCTCATCGTACACGCCGCGAAACAACGCACGCGACAATTTGTATCATGTTGCGATAGAATTTCGTGTTTTACGCACGCTCGCTTTCGCGTCATCGACCCGGGCAGCCAGTGTTGTGTATGTCCACTGACTTTTCCGGGAACACTGAAAACGTGTCGCGATCCGCTTTGCTTCGCTGGCTGCATGGCTTTCTTCCCGCCCCCGTCACGCTGCGCTGGTCCGAGCGCCTGCGCGCGGGCGTCGGCGCGCTGATCGGCATTGCGCTGACGGGCGGCATCGCGCATCTGCTGATCGGCGACGCGTCCGCGATTCCGTTTCTGATCGCGCCGATGGGCGCTTCCGCCGTGCTGCTGTTCGCGGTCCCGGCGAGCCCGCTCGCGCAGCCGTGGTCGATCATCGGCGGCAATATCGTCTCGGCGACGGTCGGCGTCACCTGCGCGATGTTCGTCCACGATCCCGTCGATGCCGCCGCGCTCGCCGCGTGTCTCGCCATCTGCGCGATGTTCGCGCTGCGCTGCGTGCACCCGCCCTCGGGCGCGGTCGCGCTGACGGCGGTGCTCGGCGGGCCGTCGGTTCACGCGCTCGGCTACGGCTTCGTGCTCGCGCCCGTCGCGATTCAGTCGGTGGCGTTGCTCGGCTCCGCGATCGTGTTTCATGCGCTGACCGGGCACCGCTATCCGCACGGTCATGCCGCACCGAAGCCCGCGAGCGCGCCGCCGGATGCGTCGTCCTTCACGCGCGCCGATCTCGAGGCCGTGCTCGCGCGACGCAGCGAAATGCTCGACGTCGATCCGGACGATCTCGAAACGCTGCTGCGCGAAACCCAGTTGCAGGCGTATGCGCGCCGCTTCACCGAGTTCACCTGCGCCGACATCATGTCGCGCGCGATCGTCTCGGTGAGCCCGGATACGAGCGCGCAGGCGGCGCTCGCGCTCATCGACCGGCATCGCGTGAAGGCGCTCCCGGTGATCGATGCGACGCGCCGCGTGCAGGGCATCGTCACGCGCGCGGACCTCGCGCCCGTGCGCGGCGGCGGCATCACGGAAGGCGTGAAGCACGCCATCGAAAAGCTGCTGCGCGGCCCCTCGACGACGCCGCCGCTCGTCGCCGCGCTCATGACGACGGATGTCTGCACCGTTCGGACCGAGACGCCGATCGCCGAACTCGTGCCGATGTTCGCGCACTTCGGGCACCACCATATCCCCGTGATCGGCCCGCACGATCAGCTTGTCGGGATGATCACCGAGACCGACCTGATTTCGGGCCTTTATCGACAATCGTTCGCGGGCGAGCGCAAGAGCGCGTGAGCCGCGTCGCAGGAAACCGGAATCCATGAACGAACCACGTCATCTCAACAAGCCGGACTTCGAGCAGTTGTCCGAATTCCGCTATCAGATGCGGCGTTTCGAGCGCTTTTCCGAACGCGCCGCGCAGGACGAAGGCATCACGCGGCTGCAATACCTGCTGCTTTTGCATATCAAGGGCTATCCGGGCCGCGACTGGGCGACCGTTGGCGAACTGGCGGAGCGCATGCAGTCGCATCACCACGGCGTCGTGGCGCTGGTGACGCGCTGCGAGGCGGCCGGGCTCGTGCGCCGCGCGCAGAGCGTCGAGGACCGGCGTCAGGTGCACGTGTATCTCGAGGCGCGCGGCGAAGAAGTGCTCGAACGCCTCGCAGCGCTGCATCGCGCGGAACTGAAGTCGCTCGAAGGCGCGTTCCGCGTGCCGCAAATCGATCTTTGAATCAATCGACGTTTGAATCTCCGGGAGCACACGACATGGACCATCACAAACGGGACTTTTCGGTCAACGACCGGCTCCTGAAAATCTGCGGGCTCGCCGCCGTTATCGGCGCGATCGCGACGCTCGCGGCCGTCGTGCTCCTCGCGCTCATCCATCTGTTCACGAACCTGTTCTTCTTCGGCACGTTCTCGATCGCGGACCGCTCGCCCGCCCTCAATACGCTCGGGGCCTGGGTCATTGCGATTCCGGTGATCGGCGGCCTGATCGTCGGCATGATGGCGCGCTTCGGTTCGGACAAGATTCGCGGTCACGGCATTCCCGAAGCCATCGAAGCGATTTTGTTCGGCAAGAGCCGCATGTCGCCGAAAGTGGCGATTCTGAAACCGCTTTCGTCGGGCATCGTGATCGGCAGCGGCGGGCCGTTCGGGGCGGAAGGCCCGATCATCATGACGGGCGGCGCGCTCGGCTCGCTGATCGCGCAATGCATCGACGTGACGGCGGCGGAGCGCAAGACGCTGCTCGTCGCGGGCGCGGCGGCGGGCATGACGGCGGTGTTCGGCACGCCGGTCGCGGCGGTGCTGCTCGCGGTCGAATTGCTGCTGTTCGAATGGCGGCCGCGCAGCTTTTTGCCGGTGGCGCTTGCGTGCGCGGTCGCGGGCTTCGCGCGCGCGGCGGTGTTCGGCACCGAAGCGCTCTTTCCGCTCCAGACCGAGCCGCCGCACATGATCTCGCTGCTGTCGTGCCTCGTCGCGGGTCTGCTGTCGGGCGCGCTGGCGTCGGGGCTGTCGGCGGCGCTCTACAAGCTCGAAGACCTGTTCCACAAGCTGCCGATCCACTGGATGTGGTGGCCGGCGCTCGGCGCGGTGTTTGTCGGCATCGGCGGATATCTGGAGCCGCGCGCGCTCGGCGTCGGCTATGACGTGATCGGCGACCTGCTGCATCAGCACATCGCGATTTCCGTCGCGCTGTCGATCCTCGCCGTGAAGGCGATCATCTGGGTCGTGGCGCTGGCCTCGGGCACGTCGGGCGGCGTGCTCGCGCCGCTGTTGATGCTCGGCGCGGGCCTCGGCACCGTGCTCGGCGCGGTCCTGCCGGGACACGACGCCGCACTGTGGCCGCTCGTCTGCATGGCGGCGACGCTCGGCGCGACGCTCGGTGCGCCGCTCACCGCGATCGTTTTCGCGTTCGGTCTCACGCACGACGCCAACGCGCTCTTGCCGCTGCTCGCCGCGACGCTCGTCGCGCACGGCTTCGCGACCGTCGTGATGAAGCGCTCGATCATGACTGAGAAAATCGCGCGGCGCGGGTATCACATCTATCGCGAATACGGCGTGGACCCGCTGGAGCGCCATCACGTCGATGAAGTCATGACCCGCGACGTGCTGACGATCGATGCCGCCACGCCGCTCGCGGATGTGCTCGCGAAGCACTTCGGGCCGCAACAGGTGCATCGCGCGTATCCCGTGGTGCGTGATGGCGTGCTGGCCGGCATGCTCGACCGGGCGTCGCTGGGCGCGTTGATCGGGGCGTCGGCGGCGGATGAGGCGGGCCTGACGGTCGGCGATGCCTTGCAGCGCTCGAACCATGGCGCACCAGCGTTCGCGCTGCCGGGCGAGCCATGCCGTCTCGCCGCGACGCGCCTCGCGGTGCATGAGCTGGAGCGCCTGCCGGTGGTCACGGACAAGCAGTCGCTGAAGCTCGTCGGCATCGTGTCGCGCAGCGATCTCGTGAAGCCGGCGAAGGCGCACTTCGACGAGGAGCATCGGCGGGAGCGGTTCAGGGGGTTTCGGCGTGAGGTGGTGTTGAGGAAGCATTGAGCGTTGCGAGGTAACCCATGTATACCCCACAAATCCGGGCGGGCGTTCGTCTCGCTGCTGGATGCCTGCCGCGTGTTGGGCATTTCGCGCGGCGCGCTGGCAAGTTACCGGCGCGGGGATGCGCCGCACGCGGACGGGTTCACCTTCCACGAAGAACCCGCGTTCCGGCATATCGTGCAGCGCACCCCAGAGCCACCGGACCCGCGTCTGACGAGTTGGCGGTAGGCTTTACGCTTAACCTCACGCGACTGTCCGCATCATGCTGTGAATCTGTCATCGGTGTAGGAAACTAACCGCCAGAAGCCGTCCGTGTGCATGCGGCGAGCGCCCAACATGTTGTCGAGCAGTGCGAATGCACGTGGTTGCTCTACGTCGAGTAGTGGCAACTTCTCGCCTTTATGGAAAGTGCGCGTTGCCGGTGTTGCGACATAGCCTGAAGGCGAGCAGGCTTGCCACACGCCTGCTTGTGGGCACGCCTCGAACGCGCGCACGGTCTGGCCCAGTGGCACCTTGGGTTCGAGTGCGCTGCGTTGCTGAGGCGAGAGCGGCAAGCCAGTCGACGGATCGAGCTTCTTCTCCTTCGCCAAGCGATTTACCAGCTCATCGGACGGCTTTTGCGGTGGCACGGCTGTGTCTTGCTGCTTTTGCCACTGGAATGTGCCGTCCCACTCGGGCAGCTTCGCGGGCGGTAGCGGCACGATCTGGTCGATATCGGGCACCTTGGGATTGAGGCCGTCATGGTCGTTCAGGAATTTCCAGATTACCTCGTATCGGCGTGAGCGTTCGGGGTCGTTAGATTGCCCAATGTAATAGAGTCTGTCGGATGGTTGAGTGTTAAAGCCATTCTGGAGGAACGACGCAGATGTCACGTCACCTGCAGCCACTCCCGTCTGAAAAACATTAACAGCCTCGGAATAGAGTTTGTCTGTCATCAAATCAATGCCTAGCTCATTCGCTGCATCACGATTACCTTGATCAGTCGCACATTGCCGCATTTGGCGAGCGATTTCAGGAGCGCGATCTTTAGGTTCAAGCAATTTTGCAACGTAGGCTTGTGCCTCTGGACTGCCCAGGTCCGCAGCCTTGCGGAAATAAATCCGCGCCTTCTTCTCATCCTGCTTCACGCCATAGCCGAGTTCGAGGTAATGCCCCATGTCGTAGTAGCCACCAGGGATGCCGGCAGCGATCAACTGTTCGGCCAGGTCAATCGTTTCCGTGGCCGCATGAGGAGACGACGCCTGTCCAGTAGACACCAGCAGTTGCAGGTTATGGTTGGCCTTGTAATGACCATATGTGGCGGCGATTCGATAGTAGCGGGCCGCTGCATTAAAGTCCTCGGGACCGGGTTTCTTTTCGATGAACAGAGCATACTGGAAAAGCATATCGGCCTGCGGATCGAGCGGCGGCAGGTGGTCGGTTTCGTGAGCGCAGGTAAAGGCTAGTTTCGCGCGCATGGCGCTCATTTCGGTTTGAGTCGGCATTGGATTGTCCTTATCCGAGCAGGCGCAAAGCGCAAACGTCAGACAGATTGCAATGGCTGTGTTGTGTTTCATCGTTCAGTCCAGCCGCAAACGGCTCTTGCCAGTCCACATGAAACCGATGAGTGAAGCGATAGGCGATAGATTGCCTGACTGGTTTCGTGAATTCCGCTTAACGATGTCCTCCCAAGTCTTTGCTGCAATATCAGGATCATCCTGCGCACCTCGTCCATCCGTGTGCATATCCCACAACCGCCTGCGCAACGGCTGCGTCACATCCATCCTCTCATGACAGATATTCAGTTCACTATCCACTTCCATACTGCGCCGGTTGACATTGGCCGAACCGTGCGTAAGGAACACGTCATCGATAATCATGATCTTGCTGTGCACATAGACTGGCACCCAAGGACTACCCGCTGGCGAATCCGGCGCAACCAGCGAGCAGACGTGAACCTTGAGTCCCGGAACCTGTTCGGGTAGGACCGTCTTGCTCGCGTCGAGGTTGGCATCGTACTGCTGATGGAGTTTGGCCTTGTCGATGGCCTCGTAGAGCGCGCCGAACGCATCGTGGCCGTTCACAAGTGGCTTGTATGTGGCCTGCTCAGGCCCATATTCAGTCCGCTGCACGAACCAGGGCAGGGTTATCGCGGCGCTTTGAGTCTGTGACAGCGCAATGGGTACGGTAATCGACGGGTGCTGAGTCATGTTGGACGGTTGTTGTTCAGCAATGCGTTGTAGCTCATGTATCGCTCGGCGCGATCAATCGCAGTCACATCGGTAGTGCATTGCCGGTTTTAACCGTGAAGTTATACCCCCCACATAGCGCTTGGAATCTGAATAACTGTCATTTATTGTTGACTGCCATTTCCCCAAGGCAAAAAGCCCCGCTGATGCTTTGATGAGGCAAAAGGAACTGTCGTCAAACTCATCCGTAGCCGCTACTCATAACCAGGGCCGGCTGCACCGACGCACGGATTGCGATTCCCCTTTCGGAGTTTTAGTGCTAACGTCTCGGCCGGAGCTGCCTCCGGCTCGTAGTGCGCATCCTCCGAAACATTCGGAGATAGACCGACCAGGTGTCAGAACGAACGCAATCGGTACTCACATCCTCCGTATTCGACGGAGACAATCGAGGTGTTTCGGCGATCCAAACACCTCGACTCATTCTCCCAATCGACTAGCGCACGTCGATCAAACTCGACTACCCCTTGCCTGAATAGCGAGATGACAGCTTCTTGTCATCTTTTTGCGCTTTCTATCCAGCGCGATTTTAAATAGGACAAAAGGCATCCAAATTTATAAACTAGCTGATTAAAGTCCCATTTTATTTAGGACATTTAATCTATCCAATCAACTTCAACGCCGCTATGATCAACCGCGCTGTTCTTTCAAACACCAGTTGAAAAATCGACCGAATATCAGATGTTTCATGCGAGGCTGACATGCAACCAAGGAATGCGAACAAGAAATCCAAAAATATCGGACGTGCGGGGGCGAATCGAATGCACCCGCGACGACACGAGCCTGCTCAGCTTAAATGCCGCCGAGTCCAGTCGTCCATGTCGCACGAAACCCGCATCGTTCGGATCGCCGCCCGCACATTGAGAAATCTTCTTCGCGGGCTATTTACGTCTGGCTTTGGTTTCAGTGGCATAACGGTATTCGTAGTGCTTTTTCCGGTCAGCAAGATCGTCTTCAATTTGCAGATATTCTATTGATCCACGTTACTGCCTGTCTATGGCTTGAGGCCGAAAAGCAATGCTTCGCCGGACCACGTTACTATTGGACGTTTCCTCCGTTCAAGCGACTGTCGGACGAGTCGTTGCTTCGGCGTTTCGCGAGGAGACCCGGCGTGCATTCGTGCGCTAATGAAAGGCATACTACGACCCATGCCCACCCGCCGCCACTTCCTCCGCACGGCCACCGCCACAGCCCTCGCGACGCACCTCGCCCGCGCGCCCCGCGCCGCTGAAACACAGCCCATGCTCACCCGCCCCATCCCCTCGACGGGCGAAAAGCTGCCCATCGTCGGCTGCGGCACCTGGCGCACCTTCGACGCCGGCGACGACTTAGCCCGCCGCCGCGAACTCGCCGGTGTCCTGCGCGCGCTCTTCGCGGCCGGCGGCTCGGTGATCGATTCATCGCCGATGTACGGCTCGTCCGAAGCCGTCGCGGGCGCGCTGCTCGCCGAATCGAACACGCGGAACAAGGCGTTCATCGCCACCAAGGTCTGGATCGATGGACGCGCAGCCGGCATCGCGCAGATGGAGCAATCGATGCGCTTGTGGCAAACCGATCGCATCGACCTGATGCAGATCCACAACCTGCTCGACTGGCGCACGCACCTCGCCACCCTGCGCGACTGGAAAGCCACCGGGAAAATCCGCTACATCGGTATCACGCACTACACGTCGAGCGCGTTTGCCCAGGTCGAAGCGGTGCTGCGCTCGGAGCGCATCGACTTCGTGCAGATCAACTACGCCGCCAACGACCGCGACGCCGAAGCGCGCCTCCTGCCGCTCGCAGCCGAACGCGGCGTCGCGGTGATCGTCAACCAGCCCTTCGGCGGCGGCTCGCTGCTCGCAAGCCTGCGCAACCGCCCGCTGCCCGCGTTCGCGCAGACGCTCGGCTGCACCTCGTGGGCACAGCTCCTGCTCAAATTCGTGCTGGGCCACCCCGCCGTCACCTGCGTGATTCCCGGCACGGGACGGCCCGAATACATGATCGACAACGCGCACGCGGGCATCGGCATCTATCCCGATGCCACGATGAGACAGCGCATCGCCGATGCGATCCCGTAAGGAGCCCATCATGAGCGATCCCCACGACCTTCAGCGTTTCGTCGATGCGCAGGCCAGCGTCATCGACGATGTCCGCGCCGAGCTTTCCGCCGGCCGCAAACGCACGCACTGGATGTGGTTCGTCTTTCCGCAGATCGCCGGCCTCGGGCACAGCGCGATGGCACAGCATTACGCCATTTCGTCGCGCGACGAAGCCCGCGCCTATCTCGCGCATCCGGTGCTCGGCGCGCGGCTCGTCGAGCTGACGCGCATCGTCAACGGCGTGCAGGGACGCGGTGTCGAGCAGATTTTCGGCTATCCGGACGACCTGAAATTCCATTCGTCGATGACGCTCTTCGCCCACGTCGCCGACGACCCAGCCGTCTTCGACGAAGCCCTGCGCCGCTATTTCGACGGCCACGCCGACGACGCGACGCTCGCCCGCCTCGCATGACGGGCATGGCCGTTGCGCTGCCCGAAACACCCAAGTTTCGCGAGGAGCCCGACGCCATGAGCCAGTCCTTCAAGCTGCACGATCACGTCCGCTGGAACACGCCGCAAGGCGAGACCACAGGCCGCATCGTGCGCATCGTCACCGAACGCACGACGCTCGACGGCCACACCGTCAACGCCTCGCGCGACGATCCGCACTTCGAAGTCGAAAGCGACAAGAGCGGCAAGCGCGCCGTGCACAAGGCCGACGCGCTCAAGCGCATCGCTGGCTGAAAACCTTTCATCGCGCGCGCACGTTCGCACTATTCCGGTGCGCGCGCGGCGCGACCTTACACCGTTGCTGCAAAAACCCCGATTAGCGGTCAAACTTCTACCGCGCTGAAAAATCGAAACGCGCATTCCATAGAACCGCTTTGCCCAATCCTTTGAGGAATCGAACCAATGAAATCGAAACTCGTGGCACTGCTCGTTGCATCGTCGGCACTCGGCCTGACTTCCACGGCATCGTTCGCCCAGGTTGCGGGAAGCCAGCCGCTCGGCGTGTCGGTCGAAGTCTCGACCGCCATCATCGACGGCTGGAGCGTCAAGAAGTCCGTCCTCAATAAGCCGGTCGTGAACGAACAGGGTCAGCGCGTCGGCGTGATCAACGACATCATCGTCGCGCCGGACAAGTCGGTTTCGTTCGCGATCATCGCGGCGAACAAGTTCCTCGGCGTGGCGCGTCACGACGTGGCCATTCCCATCGAGCAACTCGACGTGAAGAACGGCCAGTTCGTGCTCGCGGGCGCGACCAAGGACGCGATCAAGGCGCTGCCCGAGTTTCAGTACAACAAGGTGAAGACCACGCCCAAGCCGCGCGCCGAATACGAGCATCATTGATGCTTGGTCTCATAGCGTCATAGCGTCATGACGTCGTAGTGTCACGGCGAGGCGGCCGCGCGCCGCCTCGCCGTCTGCCGTCAACCGGAGCCCCCGATGTTCAACGCCCTCATGCTCGACAAACAGGACGAGCGCACCGTCGCGTCCATTCGGTCGATCGACGAAGCCAGCCTTGCATCGTCGGGTAACGGCGACGTGCTCGTGCGCGTCGAATTCTCCACGCTCAATTACAAGGACGGACTCGCGATCACGGGCAAGGGCCCGGTCGTGCGTCAATGGCCGATGGTGCCCGGCATCGACTTCGCGGGCGTCGTCGAAGCGAGTTCGCATCCGGACTACAAGCCCGGCGACAAGGTCGTGCTCAACGGCTGGGGCGCGGGCGAAACGCATTGGGGCGGGCTCGCGCAGAAGGCGCGCGTGCCGGGCGATCATCTGATCGCGCTGCCCGCGAACATCACGACGCGCCAGGCGATGGCGGTCGGCACCGCGGGCTATACCGCAATGCTGTGCGTGCAGGCGCTGGAAAAGCACGGCGTGGCGGCGCAAGACGGCGACGTGCTCGTGACCGGCGCGAACGGCGGCGTCGGCAGCTTCGCGGTCGCGATTCTGGCGAGGCGCGGCTATCGCGTGATCGCGTCCACCGGACGTCCCGAGGAAGCGGCGCGCCTGCGCGAACTGGGCGCGGCGGATATCGTCGAGCGCGCGACGCTGTCGGAGCCGGGCAAGCCGCTGCAAAAGGAACGATGGGCCGCAGCCGTCGATTGCGTCGGCAGCCACACGCTCGCCAATGTCTGCGCGAGCCTGCGCTACGGCGGCGCGGTCGCCGCGTGCGGCCTCGCGCAAGGCATGGATCTGCCGGCGACGGTCGCGCCGTTCATTCTGCGCGGCGTCGCATTGCTGGGCGTGGACAGCGTCTACGTGCCGCGCGCACGGCGCATCGCCGCATGGAATGCGATCGCCGACGAAGTGCCGGTCGCGACCATCGAAAGCGTCGCGACGACGATCCCGCTCGCCGACGCGCCCGAGGCCGCCGCGCGTCTTTTGCGCGGCGAGATCAAGGGGCGCGTGATCGTGGACGTCAACGCCTGAGGCGTCAGAACGTGCTCCAGCCGTCGTCGGCGGCTGCCGTTGCTGTCGCCGCCGGCCTCGCTGCGGCAACTTTCGCGGCAGCGCGCGGCGCGGGCTTCGCGACTGGCGCGCGCGCCGCACGAGGCGCGTTCGGCTTGAACGCAGCCGGTGCGCCTTCCACCGTGAAAAACGCCACCGCTTCGTTGAGCCTGCGCCCCTGATCTTCGAGCGACGTGGCCGCGGCCGCCGCCTCCTCGACGAGCGCGGCGTTCTGCTGCGTGACTTCGTCCATCTGCGTGATCGCCTGATTCACCTGCTCGATGCCGCGTCCCTGCTCCGCCGACGCCGCCGCGATCTCCTGCATGATGTCCGTCACGCGCGCGACGGCCTGCGTGACTTCGGCCATCGTCGTGCCCGCTTCGTCCACGAGCACGGAGCCGTCGCGCACCTTATCGACCGACGCCGCGATCAGCTCCTTGATCTCCTTCGCCGCCGTCGAGGAACGCTGCGCGAGGCTGCGCACTTCGCTCGCCACGACCGCGAAACCGCGTCCCTGCTCGCCCGCGCGCGCGGCTTCCACCGCCGCGTTGAGCGCGAGAATATTGGTCTGGAACGCGATGCCTTCGATGATCCCGGTGATGTCCGCGATCTTGTCGGAACTGTGGCTGATGCCGTTCATCGTTTCGACCACGCGGCCAACGACATCGCTGCCCTTTCGCGCGATATCCGATGCATTCGACGCCAGCGTGCTCGCCTGCTGCGCGTTCTCCGCGTTCTGACGCACCGTGGACGTGAGTTCTTCCATGCTCGCCGCCGTCTGCTGCAGCGAGGCGGCCTGCTCTTCGGTGCGCTGGCTCAGGTCGGTGTTGCCCGAGGCGAGTTCCTTCGCCGCCCCGCCCACCGCGCCGCTGCTTTCGCGCACGCGGGCGACGGTTTCGGTGAGGCGCGCGTTCATGGTGGCGAGCGCGCGCAGCAGGTCGCCGGTTTCGTCCTTCGTGTCGGCGACGATGCGGCTCGTCAGATCGCCGCGCGCTACCGTCTGCGCGATGCCGACCGCCTCGCCGATCGGCGTCGTGATCGAACGCGTGATCGTGATGCCCGCGCCGATCGCGAAAAACGTCGAAACCGCGCACAGCGCGATCAGCAGGTTGCGCTGCACGCGATAGCCGGCCTCGTCCGCGCGCACGATCTCTTCGCGGCGCGTGGCGGTGTAGGTCGCGTAATCGTCCGTGGCCTTCACGAGTTGCGTGAGCAGCGGCCGGCACTGATCGTCGAGCTTGACGACGGCCTCTTCGTGCCGGCCCGCGAGCACGGTGGCGACGATATCCGTCGCCACCGGCCCGTACAGCGCCTCGACGCGCGCCATTTCCGCGACGAGGCTCTTCGCCTTCTCGCTCGTATCGGTCGCGGCGGCGATCATGTCCTGCAAGCGCTTGAGCCGCGTCTGCACGTCCTCGTGCGCCCGCGTGACTTCGGCCTTTTCCAGTTCGACATCGGCGGGCTTCGTGACGAGCACGAGATTGCGCGCGGCGATCGCGCGGCGATCCACGGCCGTGCGGATCTGCGCGGCGACGTCGGCCCGCGCGTTGATGCCGTTGACGTAATCGGCGAAACCCGCCGTTGCGTCGGACAGCGCGCGCAGCGACATGCCTGCCACCAGCACGACCAGTACAGCCAGGATGCCGAAACCTGCGATCAACTTGTTTTTGATCGTGATGTTCTTGAGGTTCATGTTGTGGGTTCTCTCTCAGTGTCCGTTCTCGCGGATAAACGGCGTCATCGCTCGCCGCGCGCGGCATCCCACTCCGCGCGAGCGAACGTTTGCTCTGCTTCGGGCGCAACGCTCTTCCTGCTGATTACGGCGGCAGCGTCTTCCGTCTGAAGGGTAAAAGATGCATCCGGTCCGCATTTTGTCCATGCACGGCGGTCGGAACGACCGACGCAGTCCGGTAATCGCCTACTTGCATGCGCGATCGGCGATACTGAACGCTCGTGCTCGCTTTTCTTCCCAACCCAAGAGTTCCGATGCCCGATTCCCTCGACTTCCGCACGCCCGAATTCGAAGCCGCGCTCGCCGCGCTGCCGTCCACGCCCACGGCGAACCTTGCCGCCGACGACACCTACTGGCACGCCGTGCGCCGCCTGTGGCGCCACTCCGACGCGCTGATCAATCTGGAGAACGGCTTCTGGGGCGCGATGACCGAGCCGGTCAAGGCGATGTTTCATCACTGGACTGAGCGCGTGAACCACGAGACGACGCTGTTCATCCGGCCGCATCTGATGCCGCTGTATCAGGGCTTGCGCGAGCGCCTCGCCGCCGCGATGGGCTGCGCGGTCGAGGAAATCGAGCTGACGCGCAACGCGACCGAAGCGCTGCTCGCGCTCATCAGCGGCTACAACCGTCTCGCGCCGGGCGACACCGTGCTTTACAGCGATCTCGACTACCCGTGCGGCAAGGACGCGATGGAATGGCTGCGCGAGCGGCGCGGCGTGACGCCCGTACGCATCGTGATACCCGAGCCCGCGACGCGCGAAGCGGTTCTCGATACCTACGCGAAAGCTTTGCGCGAGCATCCGCGCGCGCGGCTCATGCTGCTTTCACACGTGTGCTTCGCGACGGGCCTCGTGCTGCCGGTATCCGAAATCTCGGCGATGGCGCGGGACGCAGGCGCGGACGTGATCGTCGATGCGGCGCACTCCTGGGGCCAGCTCGATTTCGACGTGCCCGACCTGAACGCGCCGTTCGCCGCGCTGAATCTGCACAAGTGGATCGGCGCGCCGCTCGGCTGCGGCGCGATCTATATCCAACGCGGCCATGTCGCGTCGATCGATCCGTATTTCGGCGACCGCTCCTGGCCCGCCGACGATATCCGCGCGCGCGTGCACACCGGCTCGCCGAACTTCGCCGCGTGGTTCACGTTGCCGGCCGCGCTCGACGTGCATCTGCGCATCGGTGCGAAGGCGAAGGAAGCGCGTCTGCGGGCACTGCGCGACGCCTGGGCGGAGCCGGCGCGTGCGCTGCCCGGCGTGCAGATCATGACGCCCGCGGATGCCTCGATGACCGCGGGCATCACCGCATTCCGGCTCAACGGGCGCGCGACCAAAGCGGCTTGCGATGCGATCGTCGCCGCGTTGCGCGACCGCTTCGGCGTGTTCACCGTGACGCGTCCCGGTCCCGACGCGGGCGAAGTCGTGCGCGTGACGCCCGCGCTGTTCTCGACGATGGCCGACGCCGCGCGTTTGCTCGAAGGCATCGAAACGCTGGCGCGCGAATCGAAGTAGGCGTCAGCGCGCGTCGAGGCGCTCGATCAGGCGTTCGAGCGCCTCGGAGCACGGCGCTTCGATCTTCAGCGCGAGGAGCGCGTCGGCGCGCGTCTTGCCGATGTTGATCGCGGCGATCGGCTTGCCGCTCTTCGCCGCCCATTCGCAGAAGCGATAGCCCGAATACACCATCAGCGAGGAGCCGACGACGAGCATCGCGTCGGCGGCTGCGAGCGAATGCGCCGCGTCGTCGACGAGCGCGCGCGGCACGCTCTCGCCGAAGAAGACCACGTCGGGCTTGAGCACGCCGCCGCAGCGCGTGCAGCCGGGCACATCGAAGGCGGCGAAGTCGAGGTCTTCGATCTGCGCGTCGCCGTCCGGCACCGCCGGCGCCGTGTGGCCGACAAAATCCGGATTCGCCGCCTCCAGCATGCGCTGCACCGCCGCGCGCGTGTGCCGCTCGCCGCATTCGATGCAGCGTACGCGCCCGATATTGCCGTGCAGTTCGATCACATCGGGATTGCCCGCGCGCGTGTGCAATCCATCGACGTTCTGCGTGACCAGCCGATGCACCCGCGAGCGCGCCGCCAGCGCCCGCAACGCGTGATGCGCGGCGTTCGGGCGGGCCTTGTCGACGACCGGCCAGCCGATCAGGCTGCGCGCCCAGTAGCGCTGCCGCGCATAGTCGGAGCCGAGAAAATCCTTCAGCAGGATCGGCGCGCGGCCGGTGCGCTGGCCCTCGCGGTCGCGATAACAGGGAATGCCCGATTCCGTGCTGATGCCCGCACCCGACAGCACGAAAAGCCGCGGATACCGTTCGACGAATTCATGAAGCTGCTGCACGTGCCATTCCTTTCGCGCGTCGGCGCGCTCGTCATCGGAATATAAGGCGAAACCGGCCGCGCCGCTGGCCTTACCACTTTCACGCTAATGAAATTGGCTTGACCAAATGGACGCGCATCGTTAGATTGTGGTTCGCCCCACTCCAAAGACATCAAGAGACAAGAGCATGCTGACCGTCATTTGCGAAACGCCCGGAACCCTGAAAGCCGAACAGCGCGAGAAACCGCAGCGCGGCGAAAACGAAGTGCTGCTGCGCGTGAAGCGCGTCGGCGTGTGCGGCACGGACCTGCACATCTTCACCGGCAATCAGCCGTATCTGTCGTATCCGCGCGTGATGGGCCACGAACTCTCCGGCGTGATCGAGGAAGCCGACCCGGCGAGCGGCCTGAAAGCGGGCGACACCGTCTACGTGATGCCCTATCTTTCGTGCGGCAAGTGCATTGCATGCCGTCAGGGCAAGACCAATTGCTGCGTGAACATCCAGGTGCTCGGCGTGCATCGCGACGGCGCGTTCACCGAATATCTGAACTTGCCCGCGCAGTTCGTGCACAAGGCCGAGGGCGTCACGCTCGATCAGGCCGCGATGGTCGAATTCCTCGCGATCGGCGCGCACGCCGTGCGCCGCGCGGACGTGCAGCCGGGACAGCGCGTGCTGGTCGTCGGCGCCGGTCCGATCGGCATGGCGGCCATCACCTTCTCGCGGCTGCGCGGCGCGAACGTCACCGCGCTCGACACGCGCGAAGACCGCCTCGCGTTCTGCCAGCGCGAACTGAAGGCGGACGCGACCGTGCAGATCGGCGAGCATGACAAAGAGGAATTGTCGAAGCTGACGAACGGCGAATTTTTCGATGTCGTCTTCGACGCGACCGGCAATTCACGCGCGATGGAACGCGGCTTCGAGTTCATCGCGCACGGCGGGAAGTATGTGCTGGTATCGATCGTGCCGGATCGCATCTCGTTCGCCGATCCCGAGTTTCACAAGCGCGAAGCCACGCTGCTCGCGAGCCGCAACGCGACGCCCGAAGACTTCGAGACGGTGCTCGCCGCCATGCGAAAGGGCGAAGTGCCGACCGATGCGCTCAACACGCATCGTCTGACGCTTTCCGGCGTGCCGGAACAGTTCGCGTCGCTGCTCGATCCGAAGGCGGGCGTCGTGAAGGCGATCGTCGAGTGCTGAGGGTCTAGTCAGGGCGCGCCGCGTGCATAGCGCGGCCGCCCTTGTGCGTCGTGCCACGGCTCGGCGCTCTTGCACCAGATTTCGTACTGCGGCGGATACAGCCCGGTTTCATCGAAGATGCCGGTCGGCACTTCGATCTCATCGACGCCATCGAACGCCAGATAAACGGGCGAACCGCAAGCCGGGCAATGATGCCGCCTGCCCGTCGCCGAGCTTTGCCACGCGACGGTGTCGCCCGATACCGCGAACGCGGCGCGCGGAAAGATCGCGTAGACGCCGAACGGCGCGCCGTGAATGCGCCGGCACGTCATGCAGTGGCACAGGTTCACTTCCTTGGGCTCGCCCGTCACACGCACCCGCACCGCGCCGCATGCGCAACCGCCTTCGTGGACCGGCTGAGGGTTCATGCGTCGTCTCCCGCGACCCCGGTGATTTATCGCACGAAGTAGCCGCGGTTCGACATGCAGTCGCTATAGGCGCGCCAGTAGCGCGTCATCGGCGGTTCGGGCGGCGGCAGCGGCGGCATCTTCATGTCGCCGCCGTAGATGGCGTCGGAGGCGCCGGACGCGCCGGCCGCAATCGATGCCGGCAGTGTCGGCATCGCCGACGATGCGTCGCGCGGCGCGGAAGCGCCTGCGACCGTCGCCGCCGGTGCGCCCGACGCCGCAATGGCCGCCGACGCCGGCACGGCGGCGGAAGCCCCATGCGCACCCGAAGCGAGCGCGGGCAACGGCGGCTCGACCGGACGCGGCGGCGTGAGCACACGCGTTTCGCGCGGTGCATCGCGCGGCGCGGTCTGCGGCTCGCGCGCCATGTTCACTTTCGTCGTCTGATTGGCGTAGCCGTAGCAGGCGGCGTTATCGACCGATTGCTGCCACGAACTCTGGCTGCGTCCCGGCACGGTGAGCGGCTGCTGCGCGAAGGCGGCGCCACACGCCGCGAGCAAGGCGATTCCCGCGTAAGTGGAAGGTCTCATTGGCTTGCAGTTCCCCGATGCGGTGTTATTTGTCGTTGCAGGCCGCGCCGCTTAGCTATGTGCGAACGGCGCGGGCCTGCGCCGGGCCTGCTGTCAAGGATACCGCGACCGCACAACCGTCCACGCCAGAAGCACCGGCATCTTCCGCCATTTTTCAGACGAAGCGCGGCCTCGCGCACACGCGGGAAGACCGAAGCCGCGCGTCAGAACTTCATGCCGACGCCCACGCCGATCACCCACGGATCGATCTTCAGCGAGCCGAGATCCGTGCCTTCGGCCGAAGCGCTCGTGCGCATCCAGATCTTCTTCAAATCCGCGTTGACGAAGAGATTCTTCGCCACCTGCACGTCGACGCCGACTTGCAGCGCCGGCCCGAAACTGCTGCGTTTGATCGACACCGGCGTGTCGCCGGCCTTCAGCTTGTCGTTGTAGAAGTACGTGTAGTTCAGACCCGCGCCCACGTACGGACGCACGCGGCCCGCGTGATTGAAGTGGTATTGCAGGAGCAGCGTCGGCGGCAGCACGCCCACGCCGCCGAGTCCGCCGATGTTCGACGTGACCTGGTGCCGCGATGTCGCGAGAATCAGCTCCGCGCCGATCTGATCGGTGAACATGTACGTGAAGTCGAGCTCAGGCACGATCGCATTGTTCACGCCGACGCCGAGCGTGCCCAGCGCACCGCCCGCCGACACGTCGGGCTGAATGCTGATCGCGCGCAGCCGCACGAGCACGTCGCCCGCGTGGATGCCGTCCATCGAACCGCCCGGCGATACCTCGCCCGCTGCCTGCGCCGCGCCTGCGAACAACGCCGCGCACGCCATCACGATTGCCCCGAGACCTTTTCTCATTTCTATCGTTCCCACGTTAAAAACGAGAATTGTCCCGGCCGCGTTGCATGCCGCCTTTGATGGCAGTCAAGCCGTCCGTGCGCGTGCACACTCGCATGCCGCGAGCTTGCGCGCCGACAAGCAACGTGTACGCAAGCCGTCCGAATGCGGGTCCGCGCCTTGCTAAATCAAGGGGAAAGTGCAGAACAAATGGGAGGCAACCGATGAGACCCAAACTTGGCGCATTCGGCACATCCGGCGCACTCGGGCGCATGGCGGCGATCCTGCTCGGCGGCACGCTCGCCGTCGTGGCCAGCGCTCAGCAAGCGCCGCAAAAACCGAACAAGCTCGAATACGACAGCACGCCCGCGTACTCGGAGAAGAACGTCACGCCGCCCGCCGCGGCGGCGGCCAACGCGAGCGATGCGTTGAAGACACGGCCGGGCGAAACGTCGGCGGGCAAGGGCGCGAAGCCCGACCGGCCGAACGGACTCGGCTTCGATGCGGGCGCGAGCGGCATGAGCAAGAAGCAGTAGCGCCGCCGGTTACGCCCCGGCTGGTTTGTCGGGCCACGGCCACGTTGCATAGCGTGACTTCTTGCCCGGCTTGGCCGCAGGCGCAGGCGTCTCGGCTTCGTGCGCGGGCGCCGCGCTTTGCGCGCTTTCGGGAAGATCTTCGCCGAACCACGGCACGTCGCGCTGCCGCTCTGTCCTGTACGCGTCCCAGCCCGTCGCGTTGTCCGCGAAGAGATCGTGCTTGACCGTGTTCGCGAGCATCGGGCGATTCAGCGTTTCGTCGAGCAAACCTTTCGGCCAGACGAAAAACGCGCCCGACGCGCGACGGATGAAATCGCGCGGCGTCATCTTCTCGTCGACGAAGCCGAGCAGCGTGAAGCCCGCGAGCGCATCGTTGCCCTTTACCGCCTCGCCGATGCTCGCGTATTCATCGGCGCATTGGCTCAGGCAAAACACCGTCTCCAGCACATCGCCCAGATGCAGCAGCAACGCGCGTCGTTCGTAGGGATCCTGCATGGCGGTCTGTTGTTTCGTCATTCGCTGTTCCGATATGTCGAGGGTGGATTCTGCGGCGCGCGCACTGCCGCACGTGCCGCGTTCATCTTGAATTTTAGCGAACCCGCCGTGATGCGTCGGCGCGCGAGCGCTCCGGTCACTTCGTAAAGCGGGTGCGAAAACTCAGCCGATAGTCGTTCGGCGACACGCCGAGCCGCCGCGCGAACACGAGCCGCATGCGGTCCGCCGTGCCGAAGCCGCAGTCGAACGCGACGGTTTTCAACGGCGTGTCGCTACTTTCGAGCATGTTTCGGGCCGCGTCGACGCGCGCACGTTCGACGAATTCATGCGGCGTCATCTGCGCGAGTTGCACGAAGGCGCGCGCGAAATTGCGCTCGCTCATGCCGGCGACGCCCGCCAGCCGCGCCACCGAGAGCCGTTCGCCGATGTGCTCCATCACGTAGGCCTGCACCTTCGCGACCGGCGAGGTTTCATCGGCGGGCGCGCTGAGGTACGGGCTGAACTGCGACTGGCCGCCGCGCCGCTGCGCAAACACCACAAGGCGCTTCGCCACCGCGAGCGCGACCTGCGCGCCGTGATCCTCGGCGACGAGCGCGAGCGCCACGTCGATGCCCGCCGTCACGCCCGCCGACGTGACGAGATTGCCATCGCGCATGTAGATGCGGTCCAGTTCGACGCGCGCGCGCGGAAAGCGTTCGGCGAGACGCGGCGCGTCCTGCCAGTGCGTGGTCACGTCGCGGTCGTCGAGCAGGCCCGCGTGACCGAGCGCGAACGCGCCCGTGCAGATCGAGCCATAGCGGGCGCAGCGCGACGCGATATCGGTGAGCCACGCGTTCAGGCGCGGATCGGGCGCATCGACGGGAAGAGTCGGGCCGCCCGCGACGAGCGCCGTGCCGTAGCGCGCGCTGGCTTCGTCGAAGCTCAGGTCCGCGACGAGCCGCGTGCCGTTGGATGCGCGCACGATGCGCTCCTCAGGCCCGACGAGTGCGATCTCGTAGGCCTCCGACGCAGCGATGAAACCGTTCGCTTCCGCGAAGACATCGACGGGACCGGCGACATCGAGCGCCTGCACGCCCTGAAAGATTGCGATTGCAACTGTGCGCATCGGCGTGAATGTCCGTGTTGGGCTCGCGTGGCAGGAGACGGCGTGCGCTTGGCAGGCTTCGACGCGTCGTTCCGATTGAGCTGCCAGGGCGTTTTGACGAGACTGATAAGCATCCGACGCGCTGCGCGATTTTAGCAACGCACAGGCATTCGCGTCTCCGGACGCCCGATCCACCGATCAACATTACGGAGCCATACTCATGAGCGAAATCATTGCAGGCATCAGGATTCCCGACAGTCAACTCGCGCGCGAAGCCACGCAACTCGTGCGCGACACCGAGCCCGACCTGCTCTATCACCATTCGCGCCGCGTCTTCCTGTTCGGCGCGCTCGCGGGCGAGCGCAAGCAATTGCAGTACGACCCGGAGCTGCTGTATATCGGCGCGATGTTCCACGACATGGGGCTGACCGAAGCCTATAGCAGCGCGCACGATCGCTTCGAGGTCGATGGCGCGAACGCCGCGCGCGATTTCCTGCGCCAGCATGGCATCGGCGAAGTCGAGATCGAGCAGGTATGGGACGCGATCGCGCTGCATACGACGCCCGGCATTCCGCAGTACAAAAAGCCGGTGGTCGCGCTGGTCACGGCGGGCGTCGAGATGGACGTGCTCGGCCTCGCCTACGACGAGTTCAGCGCGGATCAGCGCCGCCTCGTGGTGGCCGCGCATCCGCGCGAGGCGAACTTCAAGGAGAGCATCATCGATGCGTTCGCCAAAGGCACGCAAAACAAGCCCTTGTCGACGTTCGGCAACGTCAAAGCCGATGTGCTCGCGCTGAAGGACCCGAACTACAAGCGCCTGAACTTCTGCAGCATCATTCTCGGCTCGGCGTGGAACGATCAGCCTCACGATCATTCGACGTGCCGCAATCCGGCGCATCATCACGCGTGATTCAGCGGCAGACGCGGTATGGGCCCATGTCGACATGAAAGTGCGTTTTGTGAAGCGCGTTGTAGTCGGGGCCCAGCGTCGTGTCGAACGAACGGCACGCGCCTTCGTGGACGCGTCGCAGGAACTGTCCGTCGAGCGACGATGCATCGTCCCAGCGCGCCAGCGTGATGCGTCGTCCGTCATCGAGCACAAAGCCCGTCAGGTCGATCGCGTTCGCGCTCGCGTGCTGGCTCAGCGCCGCGTCCTGCTGGTGATTGACGTTGCGGCACGCATAGCTGCCCACGTGCTCGATGCGCGTGACGCGTGCGCCGAAGGTTTCGAGCGCCGCGGTCTGAAGATACTGATGCTCGAAATACGCGAGGCCGAGCGCGAGCGGGCATGTCGCGAGAAACGGCGAACTGAAGCGCAGGTCCTCTGACTGCGTGATGCGCACCACGTCGTTCAACTCACAGCCGCCCTGCCCGGTCGCATCGGCCATGGCGCGATAGACGAGCCCGGAACGCGCGAGCGCCGCGTCGCACAGTTTCGCATCGTGCATCGCGCGCCATAGCTTGAGGCGGGTGAGCGGACCTTGCGGCGCGCGCACGTCGAGCGGCGCGAACGGATCGTAGCGTTCCGGCACGGCGATGCGCTTCGAATACACCGCATAGCCGAACGCGATCGCGCCGGCGAGCGACGCCAGCAACAGCCACGCGATGAGGCGTGCGATCACGCCTGGCTTATGCGCCGTCGGCGCCGTCGGCGGCGTGCGCGGCGTTCACACGCTCGGCGAGCTTGGCGTCGTAACTCGAATGCACGTGCACGCGCTTTTTCTCGGGATACGCATACGCATAGGCCTTGCGCAGCGCGAGCGATGCCTCGTGAAAGCCCGACAGGATGAGCTTCTGCTTGTTCGGATAGTTCGCGATATCGCCGACCGCGAAAATGCCGGGCCGCGACGATTCATAGTTCGACGTATCCACTTCGATGCGCCCGCCGCGCACGTCGAGATTCCATGTCGCGATCGGTCCCAGTTCCGAGACGAGGCCGTAGAGCGCGACGATCTTGTCCACGCGGATATCCGTCGCGCCTTCCACTTGCTTGATGCGCGCGCCGCGCAGGACGCCATCGGGCGCATCGAGCGATTCAATCATGCCGACGACGAACTCGATCTCGCCGGCTTCGACTGCGCGCTTCATCGTCGCCACCGAGTTCGCCGCCGCCGAAAAGCCGTTGCGCCGATGCACGAGCGTGAGCTTTTTCGCGATGTCCTTCAACGCGAGCGCCCAGTCGAGCGCGGAGTCGCCGCCGCCCGCGACGATGATCTCCTTGCCCGCGAAATCCGCCGCGCGCGACACGCTGTAGTGCACGGCCTTGTCTTCGAGCGCGGCCGCTTCCGGCAATTGCAGGCGCTGCGGCACGAAGGCGCCGTTGCCCGCGGCGATGAGGATCGCGGCGGCATCGAACGTCATGCCGTTTTCGGTTTCGATCGTCCAGCGATGATCGTCTTCGCGCTGCCCGACGGATTGCACGCGTTGATCAAGATGAATGGGCACGTCGAAGGGGCGGATCTGCTCCAGCAGGCGATCGACGAGCTCGCGCGCGGTGCATGACGGAATCGCGGGAATGTCGTAGATGGGCTTGTCGGGATAGAGCTCGATGCACTGCCCGCCGATGCGCCCGAGGGTATCGACGATCTGGCACGTGAGGCCGATCACGCCGGCCTCGAAGGCGGCGAACAGGCCGACGGGGCCTGCGCCTATGATCAATACGTCGGTTTTTATGGCTTCGCGTTGGGGTTCCATGTCGGGCGTTTCCGTTTCTTTGGCGTTCAGCATTCCTTGGGCCACGATACAGAAAGCGTTTTGATGGAGCAATGAAGCCCCTTTTGGCTTAGCGGCGATTGGGTCAGGCGCGGGCTTCGAAGGCTTCGTCGAAAGTGACGGTTCCGGAAGGGATGTTCTTTTTGAACGCGATGGCCTGGAAGTATTCGGCGGGCACATCGGGAAGGATGAGCGCGGCTTCGGGCTTGAAACCGAAACGGGCGTAGTAGTCTGGGTCACCGAGTACGACGCAGCCTGCTGCGTCTGCGTTTTTCAGGTGTTTGAGCGCTTCTTTTACCAACGCGCTGCCAATGCCTTCGCGTTGACGCGCGGGTGTCACCGAGAGCGGGCCGAGGCCAAACCAGCCGGCTGCGTTTCCTGTGATGGAGACGGGGGAGATTGCGATGTGGCCGAGGATTTCGTCGGTTGCGCTTTCGATCGCGACCAGCGATAGCGTAAGACGGCCCGCCCGGCGTAATGCGTTCACGATGAAATGCTCTGTGTGGCTCGAATAGGGCATTTCGAGGAATGCCTTTGCCGTCAGGGATTCGATCGCGTAGATGTCCTTTGCGGTTTCTTTTCGGATTTTTTTGGGGGGGGTCATAGGGTTCTGCTCGGCGGCTGTTTGCTATGAAGCGCATTCTAGCGGGCTTGTTTCGTCGCCGGATCCCGTTTTCGTATGGGTTTATTAGCACTGCCCCTCCCCGGGGCGGGGGTAACTTTCTTTGCTGCTGCAAAGAAAGTCACCAAAGAAAGCAGCTTTGTCACCGCCCGCGGTCACACGCAGTTTGGCCATGCTTGCCAGCCCACAGCGGCACTCGCCTAAGTGTCGCCCTCAAGAATCAGCCCGGCTTGGATCGCGCACGGTCTGACAAACCATAACTTTGAGCGCGCTGGTGCAGCACGAAATAGCTCCGGCACAGCGCTACGCGCTGCCGTGGGGTATGCAAGGGAAACCAGCGAACACGAATGCACTCGCAGACCCGATCAACCCGTCGGCCGCGAAGCGGGCTGGAACTTGAAATGGCTGTACCAATTCATTAGTGGCGCGATGTGACGGACCGTGCGCGATCCAAGCCCGACTAGTCCTTCGAGGGCACTCTTTAGGCGAGGGCCGTTCCCCGAGGAGAAAAATGACCAAACTGCGTGTGACCGCGGGCGGTGACAAAGCTGCTTTCTTTGGTGACTTTCTTTGCAGCAGCAAAGAAAGTTACCCCCGCCCCGGGGAGGGGCAGTGCTAATAAACCACCACGAAAACGGGATCCGGCAAAATCAAAGACCCCCCTCACTTCCCCGAATTCAACTCCCTCGCGTAATACATCGCCGCCGCATCGATCTCCCCAGCAGTCATATTCCGCGCCACATTGCGCATAACCTCATTGATATCGTTCGTCCGCGTCCCATTGGCAAACGCAACCAACTGCGCCTTGGTATAAGCCGCCGGCAACCCATCGAGCCAGGGACTTCCAGCCTTGTTATCAATCCCCCCATGACACGCCGCACACGGCGCGATATTACGCATCGGCGCACCATGCGCCACAATCGGCGGCGCAAGCGAATCGCTCACCTTGCGTTGCGCAGGCGGCCGCGGCAGGCTCGCGTAATACGCCGCGAGATCGCGCATATCCTGATCGGACAGGTTCATCGCCATCGGCGACATCACCGCGTTGGTGCGCGCGCCCTTCTGAAAATCGATCAGCTGCTTGTAGATCACCGACGCATACTGCCCCGCGAGATTCGGCGAATTCGCCTCGCTCATGCCGCGCTCGCCATGACACATCGTGCAGCGCAAGGCGAGCGTCGCACCGCGCCCGATCGAGTTCGCGTTCACCTCGACGAGCAATTGCGGCGTGACCTCGACGCTCGTGAGCTTCACCTTCGGTGCGATGATCGCTTCGTCGCCCGCATACCAGCTACGCGGCACGCCGGCCGCGCTGCAGATCGCGTTCCAGATGCCCGCGAACTGCGCATCGCGCTGCACCGATGGCAGCCACACGAAACCGATCAAGGCCGATACCACCGCAATCGCAATCGTCCCCAGCACGCTGACCGTGAACCAGCGGTTGCGGAATGTGAAAAGGCGTTCATCGCTCATCGCTGCGCTCCGATCGGCACCGCAGGCACCGCCGTGTCAGACCGCGCGATAAGCTGCGCAATCGGATAGCCGTAGTTGACGAGCGTGAGCCCGATCATCAGCACGAGCCACAGCGCGAAGCTGTTCAACGCCACCGGAATGCTGCGCGGCTCATGCACCGCACGGGCGAAACGAAACTCCTCGACCGCGATCTTCGGCGCGCGATGCCCCTTGATCAGCACGATGAAAAACAGCACCGCCGAGACCACCAGAATGAATCCGCCGATCACCGAAATGATCACCGAAAGCGCCTGCGCCGCGATCGCCGGGTCTGTGTAGTCGTAGAACGCCATGCGCCGCGGCATCCCGAGAATACCGACGAAATGCCACGGGAACGTCAGCACGATCATGCCGATGAACCACAGCCACAATTGCCAGCGCATCAGCTTCACGCTCTGCAATGCGCGGCCCGTCAGATGCGGCCACAGGTCGTAGGCGATCACGAAGTACATGATGACGATCGCGCCCGCGAATATCAGATGGAAGTGGCCCGTCACCCATTGCGTGTTGTGCACGGTCGAATCGAGCTGATAGCTCATGTTGATGAGCCCGCCCGCGCCGCCGAAGCCGAGCATCACAAAGGAAAACGCGACGGCGAGCATCATCGGGTTATCCCACGGCAGCGCCTTGATCCAGCCGAACGGCCCCTTGCCGCCGCGCAGCCGCGCCGCGATCTCCACCGACGCGCAGATCGTGAACACCGTCAGGAACGTCGGCACGGCGACGAGCGCGGTGAACACCGAATGCATGAACTTGAAGCCCGAGCCCACTTGCGGATCGGCGAAAAGATGGTGAATGCCGATCGGCATCGACACCACGAGGAACAGGATGAACGAGATGCGCGCCATCGCATCGCTGTAGAGACGCCCGCCGATCGCGCGCGGAATGATCGTGTAGTACGCGATATACGCCGGAATCAGCCAGAAATACACGATGGCGTGCAGCGTCCACGAGAAGAACACGCGCGCAAGGCCAGCGTCGATGGTCGTCTTCCAGCCGATCGCCACGGGCAGGATCATGAAGATCACTTCGATGGCCGCGCCCACCGCCGTCCAGCCCCACAGATACGCGCCCGCTACCGTTGCGAACATCGCGAGCGGGATCGGCTTGCCACGGTTCGCGCGCTTCCACGATGCAAGATTCACCGACATCAGCGCAACCCACACCCACGAGCCGACCACGACGAACACGACGCCGACGTAATAGAAGACGTTGCCGATCATCGGCGGATAAAAGGTGTAGAGCACGGAGGCCAGGCCCATGGCGACGGGCACGGTCGCCGTCACCGCGCCGATGGCGACGAGCCAGAAGCCAAGCCACGCCCAGCGCAGGCCCACGAGCGGGCGCTTGAGCGCAAGCTCGCTCACCGCGTAGCCGAAGCCCATCGCGACGAGCGTCGGGAACGCATAACCCATGACGGTGCCGTGCTCCGTCACCGAGCGATAGTAAAGCTCCGGATTCTGCAGCCACGGATGCAGCGGGCTGCGCACGAGCATCTGCCATGCGCCGAGCAGGAGCGCGACGCCGAAGGCGCCGAACGCCAGCCAGAAATGCGCGAGTACGAGGCGCTTGCTATTGAACACAGGAGACTCTCCGCGAATCGGCCGGCAGCTTGTCGGCCATCTGCATGAATTCGGCGCGATCGACCACCTTCACGTGCGCCCACATGTTCTGATGCCCGGTGCCGCAGAACTCGTGGCACGGCATCAAATGCTCGCCGGGCTTGGCGAAGGTCGTCTTGAAGGTCGAGACGTAACCCGGCTCCAGCATCGAATTGATGTTCGTATCGGTGATGAGAAAGCCGTGCACCACATCCGAGCTCGTCGCGCGGAACGTGACCGGCACGCCCGCCGGCACGACGAGGCATTGCGGCGTGAACGAATACTGCTGCGCGACGATGCGCACCGTCACCGAGCCGTCCGCCTCGGGCGCGCTGCCGAGATTGCTTTCGATGAATTCGCCCGATATGTGCAGCGTTTCCGGCCGCACCGTCTCGACGCGCGAGGGCGGCATCATCGCCCAGTGCACGCCGGTATAGACGACCATCGCGACCAGCACCACGACGATCGCGAGTACGAGAATCGCCCAGCGCCGTTCGACCTTGTCGGCGACGTCGTGCGAACTTGGATCAATGGCCATATGCGATGCCTTAATAAGCCTTGCGAATCACTGGATCACGCCGCGCGGCAGAAACACGGCGAAGTAAAAGACGAACCAGAGGCCGATCACGATCGCGGTCGAAATGCCCGCGAGCGCGAGCGCGCCGGACGGGCCGCGTCGCACGATCTCGTCGACCTTCGCGTCTTCGGCCGAGGCTTCCTTCGGGTCTTCGTTCATGGTCGATGTTCAATAAAGTGGCGCCGAGCGCAGCTCGTTGACTTCCTTCACCGTGACCGGCGTGCCGTGATTGCCCCACGCGGTGCGGATATACGTGACCACCGCGGCGACCTCGACATCCGACAGCGACTGCGCGAAAGGCGGCATGCCGTAGGGCTTCGGGTTCTTGAAGGTGCCCGGCGGATAGCCGCCGTTGAGCACCATGCGGATCGGATTGACGGCCGAACTCATCACGATCGACTGGTTGTTCGCGAGCGGCGGAAAATCGGGCGGCTTGCCCTGGCCCTGCGCGGCGTGACATTCGGCGCATTGCGCGTCGTAGATCTTCTTGCCGAGCGGCGACAGGCTCGTCTTCTGCTCGGCGACCGCCTGGCTCGGCGGCTCGGACTTGTCGCCGGAACGCGCGGGCAGCGCCTTCAGATAGACGGCCATCGCGCGCACGTCTTCCTCGGTCAGATATTGCAGGCTGTCGTAGACAACTTCGGCCATCGGCCCATAGACCGCGCCGCGATTGCTGACGCCCGCATGCAGCAGGCCGACGATGTCCTCGATGCTCCAGTCGCCGAGACCCGCTTCCTTGTTCGACGTGAGCGACGGCGCATACCAGTTCTGAATCGGGATAAGGCCGCCTTCGAACGCCTTCGAGGTCACGTTGCCGCCGAGCGCGTTGATCGCGGTATGGCACATCGAGCAATGTCCCAGACCTTCGACGAGATACGCCCCGCGATTCCATTCCACCGACTGCTTCGGGTCCGGCTGATACTCACCCTCTTTGAAGAACAGCGAGCGCCAGCCGAGCAGCAGTTGCCGCTTGTTGAACGGAAAACGCAGTTCATGCGGCCGGTTCGGCTGATGCACGGGCGGCGTGGACATCAGGAAGGCGTAGATGGCGTCCGAGTCCGCGCGCGTGACCTTCGTATAGGACGCGAAGGGCATCGCCGGATAGAGCAGCGAGCCGTCGCGCGACTTGCCCGTGTGCATCATCGCGTAGAACTCGTCGGCGCTCCATTGACCGAGGCCCGTCTCCTTGTCCGACGAGATGTTCGGCGTATAGAGCGTGCCGAAGGGCGTGTCCATCGGGCGGCCGCCGCCGAAGGTCTTGCCCGCCGGCAGCGTATGGCACGCGATGCAATCGCCCGCGCGCGCGAGGTATTCGCCGCGCTTGATGGTGGCGGCGTCCGCGCCCTGCGCCAGCGCCTGCGCGGCTGGCGCGGCGCACGCCGCCATGAAGACCGCGACGGTCAGCGCTCGGAGATGTCGAAAACGGAGCACGACGGGTCCTCGGTTAGTTATGAACGCTGCCGCACTGGAGCGGCATCCTGAACGAGCCGGCGGCGACGGGCACCGGATTGGCCGGCGCCGGCAGCGACGCGAGATAGGCGGCGATCGCGGTGATGTCGCGCTCGGAGAGCAGCTTCGCGACCTGCCCCATGCAATCGGGCGCGACGGTCGAGCGCGTGCCGTAGCGCCATGCGCCCAGTTGCGCGCTGAGGTAGTCCGCGTGCAGGCCGAGCAGGCCGGGAATCGCCGGCTCCATGCCCGTCATCGAGGTACCGTGACAGGCGACGCACGCGGGCACCTTGCGCGACGCATCGCCCTTCATGACGAGCGTCTTGCCGAGATCGAGCGTCTTGGCATCGACGGTGACGGCAGCGGGCGGCGGAAACGGCGGACGCTCGCTCGCGAAGTACTCCGCGATCTGCTTCAGATACGCGTCCGGCAGATACGCGAGCAGGTAGTTCATCGGCGGATACTTGCGCCGGCCATCGCGAAAGGCGAGCAACTGGTTGTACAGATAGCCGGCGGGCTTGCCGGACAGGCGCGGGAAGTAATCGTTGTCGGTGCCCTCGCCGCGCGCGCCGTGGCATGCGGCGCATCCGAGGACGCGGGCCTGCATCGTGTCGGGCGCGCGTTCGAGCGGTGCGCCGCCCGCAGCGTCCGCCGCAAACGCCGCGACGCTGAAAAAGGCGAAGAGCGCGGACGAGATGAAAGCGCTGCGCTTTGCCACGTTTCGCACGTAACCCCCGTTGTCGATTTGCCGTATTCGATTGATCGGGCGTGTGCTGCTCTTCACCCGACGCGGTTCTTCAAGGCGCTGCAATGTTCTTGCTGCCGATGGGTTGCGCTTGGCTTTTCTGATCTTAGAAGAGACAGCCTGTTTTTCCCAGCTTCAGAATTGTCTCAATGTGTCGCGCCAATGCATGCGACTCACTTGATCGTTTTTTGCGTTTGAACAATAAAACGCATCTTTTTGAGATGCGCAATGTCCCTGCGCCGATCCGATGGAGACTACAGATAGCCGCTTTGCGCGGCCTTGTCGATCATTTCGGGACAAACGATGCTATTTGAGGCCGAGCCGCCTGGCGAGCCGGTTGAGATTCGCGCGATCCATGCCGAGCTCGCGCGCGGCCGACGCCCAGTTCTGGTTGTGACGCGTGAGCGCGTCGAGGATGAGCGTGCGCTCGTAGGCCGTCACCGTTTCGCGGAAGTCCGCGCCGGGCGCGGGCAATGGCGGCGCCGCAGCGGGCGCGGTCGCTGGCGCGGTGTCGCCGGAGAGCGTGAGATCGGCGGCCGTGAGCGTCAGGATGCGCGGCCGTTCGCGATGCGCCGCAAGCGCCTTCAGTGCGCTGCGTCCGATCAGGTGTTCCAGCTCGCGCACGTTGCCGGGCCAGCGGTACGCGAGCAGCGCCGCCTGCGCGTCGGCGGACAGACGCAGACTCAGCAAGCCGAGCCGCGAACGGTTCTCTTCGAGAAAGTAGCCCGCGAGCAGCAAGACGTCGCGCCCGCGCTCGCGCAGCGGCGGCACGACGAGCGGATACACCGACAGCCGATGATAAAAGTCCGCGCGGAACCGCCCTTCGCGCACTTCCTCGGCGAGATCGCGATTGGTCGCCGCGATGAGCCGCACATCGACCTTGTGCTCGCTGTCGGAGCCGATGCGTTGAAGCTGGCCGTTCTGCAGCACGCGCAGCAGTTTCGCCTGCACGGGCAGCGGCAGTTCGCCGACTTCGTCGAGGAAAAGCGTGCCGCCGTCGGCCAGTTCGAACTTGCCGCGCCGGTCCGACGACGCGCCCGAGAACGCGCCGCGCACATGCCCGAAGAGTTCGCTCTCGACGAGCGTATCGGGCAGCGCCGCGCAGTTCAGGCTGATGAGCGGCTTGTCGGCGCGCGGCGACAGCGCATGGATCTCGCTCGCAACGAGTTCCTTGCCGACGCCGGTTTCGCCGGTCACGAGCACGGTCAGATCGCTCGACGCGACAATCGCAATCTCCTCCTGCAAGCGGTTGTGCGGCCCGCTGCTGCCGATCATCTCGCGCCGCCGCGGGCCGCTCGCCTGCCGGTAAACCTCGGCGCGCTGGCGTTCGGCCTCGCTCGTTCGCGCGAGCGTATCGATGCGCTCGGCCACGCTCACGGTCGCCGCCGCGAGACTGAGAAACGCCTGAAGCGAGGCCATGTCGATGCCGTCGAAACGTGCCGGATCGAGCGCATCGAGTGTGAGCAGGCCCCACGCGCGGCCGTTGATGACGAGCGGACAACCCAGGCAGTCATGCACTTCCAGATGGCCGCTCACGCCCTTCACGAGACCGTCGTAAGGATCGGGGAGATCGGAGCTGGCGGAAAAGCGCGTCGGCCCTTCGCGGGCCAGGATGCGCGCGAACCGTGGATGCTCGCTCACGCGAAAGCGCCGCCCGAGCGTGTCGCTGGACAGACCGTCGATGGCGAGCGGCACGAGCGTATCGCCATCGAGCCGTAGCAGCGCGGTTGCGTCGCTGGGAAAAAGCGCGCGCAGCGTGTGCAGCAAACGCCGGTAGCGCTCGGTCTCGGGCATCTGGCTCGACAGATCCTCGATGAGCGGAACGAGCGCGTCCAGCAGGACACGCGAAGTCATTGCGACTACTTCTGCAGTCTTTTTGACTAGCGTCGAATCGACCATGTGATGTCTTAAGCGGTTGATTTATCGACGATTCTACTCTGGCATGGTTCGTGTATAAGATTCTGCCGAAAGATTTCGATGCGGAAGCGCCCCGCTGCCGCCTTCATCACACGAGGAACCGAAGCATGCTGTCAGCAGAACACCGCGCCATCGTCAAGGCCACCGTCCCCCTTCTGGAAAGCGGCGGCGAAGCGCTCACCAAGCACTTCTACAACAAGATGCTCACCGAGTACCCCGAAGTGCGCCCCATGTTCAATCAGGCGCATCAGGCAAGCGGCGCACAGCAGCGCGCGCTGGCCAACGGCGTGCTGATGTACGCGCGTCATATCGATGAACTGGAAAAGCTCGGCGGCCTCGTCGGGCAGATCATCAACAAGCACGTCGCGCTGAACATCCAACCCGAGCATTATCCGATCGTCGGAAGCTGCCTGCTCAAGTCGATCCGCGAAGTGCTCGGCGAGGAAATCGCCACCGACGCGGTCATCGATGCCTGGGCGGCCGCGTATGGCCAGCTTGCGGATCTGCTGATCGGGCTCGAAGAAGGCATCTACAGCGAACGCGAACAGGCGCCGGGCGGCTGGCGCGGCACGCGGCCTTTCGTCGTCGCGCGCAAGGTCAAGGAAAGCGACGAAATCACGTCGTTCTATCTCGTGCCGGAAGACGGCGGCGCGCTGCTCGATTTCCATCCGGGCCAGTACATCGGTTTGCGCGTGTTCATCGACGGCGTGGAACTGCGCCGCAACTACTCGCTCTCGGCCGCGCCGAATGGCCGCGAATATCGCATCAGCGTGAAGCGCGAAACGAACGGAAAGGTGTCGAATTTCCTGCATGAGACCGTGCACGAAAGCGACGTGCTCAATCTCTATCCGCCCGCGGGCGACTTCCGGCTCGAAGCCGGCGAGAAGCCGCTCGTGCTGATCAGCGGCGGCGTCGGCATCACGCCCACGCTCGCGATGCTGCAAGCCGCGCTCGAAACGAAGCGCCCGGTCCACTTCATCCACTCGGCGCGGCACGGCGGCGTGCATGCGTTCCGCGCGGCGATCGAGGAACTCGCGGCGCGTCATCCGCAGTTGAAGCGCTTCTACTGCTACGAGCACAAGCGCGACGGCGATCACGATGCGCACGGCATCGGTTTCGTCGATGAAAAACTGCTGGATACGTGGCTGCCGAAGAACCGCGACGTCGATGCGTACTTCCTCGGACCGAAGGCGTTCATGAAGGCGGTGAAAAAGCATCTGAAGGCGCTTGGCGTGCCTGAAGCGCAGAGCCGTTACGAGTTCTTCGGCCCGGCCGCGGCGCTCGACTGAAGCGCGCGCGCGTGACACTGCGCCTCTCGACCCGCGGCGCATTCGCCCGCGGGTTTTTTTATGCGCAGTGGCCGCGACACCGTCGCGCATGTGTTTAATGTGAGGATGTCATGAAGATCGCAGAACCCAGCACCGTTTTCGTCGCGGCGCCCGAGCGACGGCAGCCCAAGCATCGGCGGCTCGCGCTGTTCAATCTCGGCTTCCGGCCGTTCTACCTGTGCGGCGCGGCGTTCGGCGCGGTGGCGCTCGCCGTGTGGCTGCTCGTGCTGTCGGGCGTGCCGGTGCGCGGCGGCTATCTGCTGCGCGCGGACCCGATCGGCTGGCACGCGCACGAGATGGTGTTCGGCTTCGCGGCGGCGATCGTCGTCGGCTTTCTGCTGACCGCCGTGCGCGCATGGACCGGGCGCGACACGGCCAAGGGCGCGACGCTCGCCGCGCTCGCGCTGCTCTGGCTCGCGGGGCGCGTGCTCGTATGGAGCGGCCCGGCGCTGCCGGCCGCTGTCGTCGACAGCGCGTTTCTGCCCGTCGCGGCGCTCCTGCTGCTGCGCGTGCTCGTGAAAGCGGGCAACCGGCGCAATTACTTCGTCGCCGCGGTGCTGCTCGCATTCGGCGCGCTGAACGCGGCGTTCCACAGCTTGTCGATCGACGCGCGCCCCGATCTCGCGATGCGCGCCGTGTACGCATCGGCGGGGGTCGTCGTGCTGCTCGTCGGCGTGATCAGCGGACGCGTGATCCCGATGTTTACCGCCAACGCGATTCCCGGCTTCGTCGCCCGCCGCTGGCGTTTCGTCGAAGCGACGGTCGCGCCGCTCACGCTCGCGGCGTTCTTCGCCGACGCGTTCGGCCTCCATGCCGCGGTCGTCGCGCCGCTCGCGCTCCTCTCGTGCGGCGTGCATCTGGCGCGCATGATCGGCTGGCGCTCGTACGCGGTGCGCGGGCGGCCGATTCTCGCGATCCTGCATCTCGCGTATGCCTGGCTGCCGCTCGGTTTCGCGCTGCTCGCGCTCGCCGCGATCGGCTGGCCGCGCGTGCCGCACAGCCTCGCGATGCACGCATTCGCCACGGGCGCGATCGGCGGCGCGATCATCGGGATGATCACGCGCACCGCGCGCGGTCACACGGGCCGGCCGCTCGTTGCGGACCGGCGCGACGTCGCCTGCTATGCGCTCGTCCTGGCGGCGGGTGCGCTGCGCGTGCTCGGGCCGCTCGCCGCGCCCGCATGGCATTCGACCTGGATTTACGCTGCGGGGATCTGCTGGGCGCTCGCCTTCGCGCTGTATGTCGCGGCGTACGCGGCGCCGCTCGTCAGGCCGCGCGAGGACGGCAAGCCGGGTTGAGGCCCACACGCTTTTTGACATCGGGGCCGGCGTGTTCCGCGAGAATCGCGCCCGGCTTTTCACTTATCGATGTCGTCATGAAGCAACTCCGTTTTCTCTGCGCCGCGGCGGCGCTCGTCGCCGCTTCCCTCATGCTCGGCGGCTGCGGCCTGTTCGGCTGCGGCGGCTTCGCGACCAACGGCGGCGGCTTCGGCGGCTGCAGCGTGGGCACGCGGTTCTGATCCGCCGCCCCCACTCATGCGGGGCTCGTTTCGTCTATCTCCTGAATAATCGCAAGCTCCCTGCGCGAGCCGGGTTTGCGCGCGCATCGTTCACGGCGACACTACAGTCACTGGGCAACATCACATCGACCGGAGACACGCATGAACGCTCACGTAAGTCTGGCCCTTCTCGCTCTCGTATCGCCGGCTTGCGCGCTGGCCTTCGTCGCGTGGAGCGCCAGCATCGACGTCCGTATGCCGCGGCTCGCGTATCGCGCCGCGCGCGGTGCTTCGAATCCGCGGCGTCATCTGCTTTCGTTTCGCGCATCGCCATAGAACGCGCATCGTGCTGCCTCGATCACGGGGATAAGGGAGCGAGGAGACCACCTGCCGGCGGCACGATAAAAACGCGCATCCGCAATGCGGCGCACGCGCCGCATCATCAAAATCAGTCGCAAAAGCGGAGAGCGCGAGCTCGATAACAAGAAACGGGCGACACGCCGGGTCGCCCGCCCTGCCACAACACGCTTTAAACCGTCATTCCTTCACGATCGGCGTGTACGACATGTCAAGCGATGCCGCGCGCGCGTGCTTCTGCGAATGCGCATTGCGCATCGGCTTGAGCACGAAGAGCGCGAGGAACGCCGATACCGCCGCCATCCCCGCCGCGAGCATGAACACCGCGTGCCAGCTTCCGGTCATATTCGTGATGACGCTCGAGAACGGCACCAGCAGCGCGGCCGTGCCCTTCGCCGTGTAGAGCAGACCCGCGTTGGTCGCCGCGAACTTCGGACCGAAGGTGTCGCCGCACGTCGCCGGGAAGAGGCTATAGATTTCGCCCCAGGCGAAGAACACGATGCCGGTCAACACGACGAACGCCACGGGGTCATGCCCGTACTTCGACAGCGCGACGATGCCCACCGCTTCGATCGCAAACGCGATGAACATCGTGTTCTCTCGCCCGATGCGGTCCGACACCCAGCCGAAGAACGGCCGCGTCAGGCCATTGAGCACGCGGTCGATCGTGAGCGCGAAAGTCAGCGCGGGCAGCGTGAGGCCGAGAATCGACACGGGCGAATCGTGCAGGCCGAAGTCCTTCGCGATCGGCCCGAGCTGCGCGGTGGCCATCAGGCCGCCTGCGGCCATCATCACGAACATCAGGTACATGACCCAGAAGATCGGCGAGGCCAGCACCTGCTTCGGACTCGCGTTGTAGACCGCGGCCTTGACCGTGCTCTTGACCGTCGCGAGCAATTGCGCAGGCGGCGCATACAGCGCCATGCCGAGCAGGAACACGACGAGACCCTGGCCGAGACCGAACCAGAGGAAGGTCGATTCATAGCCGCTCGCCTTGATCATGTGCGCGATCGGCACGACGGTCGCAGCCGAGCCCATCCCGAAGCCCGCCGCCGTGATGCCCGCGGCCAGCCCGCGCCGCGTCGGGAACCACTTGAGCGCGTTGCCGACGCAGGTGCCATACACCGCGCCCGCGCCCACGCCGCCAACGGCCGCCGCGAAGTACAGCAAGGGCAGCGACGACGCCACCGAGTTGAGCGCCCACGCAATCGCGCATAGCAGTCCGCCGCCCACGACGACCGGGCGCGGACCGTACTTGTCGACGAGATAGCCTTCCACCGGCACGAGCCATGTTTCCGTCACGACGAAGATGGTGAAGGCGACCTGAATCGCCGCGCGGCCCCAGTGATACTTCTCGTCGATCGGATTGACGAAGAGGGTCCAGCCGTACTGCATGTTGGCGATCATCGCCATGCAAATCACGCCGAAAACCAACTGCAGCCACGGCGACGCAAGACGCGACGCTCCTTCCTGGCGGTCCATCTGGTTCATTCCCATGCCTGTCTCCTGGGCAAATTTGCCTTGTGTATGCGGACGCCGAACGGCGCCTCTCACGACGCGTTTGTCATGCTGCGTCGCATATACACAGTATGTGATATATCAAGTAAGTCAAGCGAAAGAATTGACGGGGTTTTCACTTAGACGAACCCATGCTGTAAGCGCATGAAAGCTGCAGTGGGCCGCGCTTTGAGCAGACAAAAAAAAGCCCGGCAGAGACAGGCCTGCCGGGCGATGAGCGTGGGGCGAGACATGGCAATCCGCAGCACGCACCCTCTTTATAAATGAAAGTTAAACGTAATGTAAATGAGTTTTTTTGTAGGGTTTACGCTGCAACAAATTCAGCCGTTTTCAGAACACGTTCACCGGGACGTTCACCATCAAGCGATACACGTTGCTCGTGCCGTCCGGATAGTAAGCGCTGTTGCTGTGATGGTGCATGTAGTAGAACTTGACCGACGTGTTCTTGAACTTGCCGTCCGGCACCGTGTAACTCGGAATCACGCCAAGTTCGTAGTGCGTGCCATGAAGCGGCTCGCCATTCACGACGTAGTTGCCCGCCTGCGCCGTACCGCTGCTGGCCATTGCGCTGCCGTCGGCGCCCCATCCGTAAGCACCCCACATCGTCAGCTTGAGTCCGGGCACGCCGTACTGCTTCATGTTGAGCGAGTACGAGAGGCTCACGGACTTTTCATGCGGCTGGTTGTAGTCCACGTCGAGCGAGTTCGAGAGAAAGTCGCCCGCGGACTGGCCGATATAGTCGAAAGTCTGATCGCTCACGATCTGCTGAAACGCGAACTGCACCGTGTGCGCGCCGTGCGTGCCGGCGAGCGCAAGCGAGTACGCGTTGTTGTTGATGGAGCCTTGCCGCTTGTCGCCGATCGCGCCGGTGTAGTAGTAGTTCAGCGAACCGGTCCAGCGGATGCTCTTCGGATCGCCGATGCTCTGCGTCGCCGTCAGGTAGTACTGCTGCCATACATCGTTCGCAATGCTGCCGTATAGCGTCACCGCCGTGTCTTCGCCACGCGTCCAGTCGCCGCCGAAGTATGTGAAGCGCGAGATGTGCGTGCCGCCGTATTCGGTCGTGAGACCGGTCACGGTCGTCATGCCGCGCGCGATCACGCCATCGACTGTACCGGCCTTGAGCGTGAGATTCTTGATCTCGTCGCTCGCGAGCGAGAAGCCGCGGTACGTCGGCGGCAATGCGCGGTTGTCGTGCGGCACGAGGAACGGATTGTCGAAGAGTTGCTGACCGTACTTGAGCACCGTGTTCGACACACGCGCTTTCACGTCCCACACGCCCGGATACGCCCACGCGAGCTGATTCGCGCCGCTCGGGTCGCCGCTCGACGAAACATGCACGCGATTGCCCGCGCCCTGCCCGCCATTCAGCTTCAACGCGCCGAAGAGCGAGACATCGCCGCCCAGCCCGATCAACCCTTTCGTATAACCCGATTCGAACACCGCCTGCGCGCCGAGCACCCATGCGTCCTTTTTACCCGCGCCTTTGAACTCGTCGTGCTCGGTGAAAGAGCGCATCAAGAGATTCAGATGCGAATCCTCGACGAAACCCTTCGACTTCGCCTGACTGCTCACGGGCGCATCCGCTTCGGTGTTCGGCGGCGAATCCGGCGGCGCCTCGGTATGGCGTGACGGCGGCTCGGTATCGGTTTCATCGGCGTGCGCGGCGAACCCGGCGGCCATGATCCCGCTGAACAACAAAATCGATAGCGCGAGTGAACGTTTTTGTTTTTTCACGAAAAAGATCTCCACTTTTAATTCAACTTCTGACGGCTTGATCGAAACTAAGGATGACGAATTACCCTGCCCGGCGACGTCCGAAAACGTCGAGGCATTGAGGCGGTTTGGTGAACTGGGGTGAACTCGATTAACGGGCGTGGATTATGGCTGGGGCGTGGTTTCCTCGAATGTCATTGATCTTTTTTCGGCGCGCGTTACCTGTCATGCGAACAGGCACGCCGCCGAAGCATCCGGGCCGAGCACGCGCAGCGCAGGCACTTCGCGCGCGCAGCGGGGCTGCGCCATCGGGCAACGCGTATGGAACACGCATCCCGAAGGCGGGGCGATCGGGCTCGGAATATCGCCGGACAGAATCTGCACGGTCTTCGCACGCTCCACGGATGGGTCCGGCACCGGCACCGCCGACAGCAGCGCGCGCGTGTACGGATGCCGCGGCGTCTCGTAGAGCGCGTGCTTGTCCGCGAGCTCCATCACGCGGCCGAGGTACATGACCATCACGCGATCGGAAATGTGACGCACGACGGCCAGATCGTGCGCGATGAAGATGAGCGCGAGCTTCATCTCCTTTTGCAGCGACTTGAGCAGATTGACGATCTGCGCCTGAATCGACACATCGAGCGCGGACACCGGCTCGTCGCAGATCACGAGCTTCGGCTCGACGATCAACGCGCGCGCAATGCCGATGCGCTGGCACTGCCCGCCCGAAAACTCGTGCGGATAGCGATTGATCATCTGCTCGCGCAGGCCGACCTTGGCCATGATCGCGCGCACGCGTTCGTCGATGTCACGCTTGCCGATACCCGGCCGATGCTCGACGAGCGGCTCCGCGATGATCTGCCCGACCGTCATGCGCGGATCGAGCGACGCGAGCGGGTCCTGAAAGATCATCTGCACGTCGGCGCGCACGCGAAGCCATTCGCGCTTCGATGCGCCCGAGAGCGTCGCGCCCATCCACACGATATCGCCGCTCGTCGCGGGAATCAGGTTCAGGATCGCGCGCGACAGCGTGGACTTGCCGCAGCCCGATTCGCCGACGACGCCGAGCGTCTCCCCCGCCTTCAGATCGAAGCTCACGCCTTCGACCGCCTTCAGCGTGCGGCGCGGCGCCCAAGGCAGGCGGCTTTTCGACTTGACCTGAAAATGCACGCGCATGTCGCGCACGGAAAGAATCGTCGCGTCAGACATGGCTCGCTTCCTTCGTGATCAGTTCGACCGGACGATGGCAGGCGCGCAGCCAGCCCGGTTCGACGGCTTTCAACGCGGGCGCTTCGGCCGCGCATTCGGCGCTCGCATTCGCGCAGCGTTCGTGGAACGGACAGCCTGCCGGCGGATGCGCCATGTTCGGCGGATTGCCGGGAATGCCCGTGAGTTCGCCGCCTTCGTGATCGAGACGCGGCAGCGCGCGCAGCAAACCGATGGTGTACGGATGCGAAGGCTTCGAAAACAGCGTGGCCGCATCGCACTGCTCCATCACGCGGCCGCCGTACATCACCATCACCTTTTCGCAGAGGCCGGCGACGACGCCCAGATCGTGCGTGATCAGCACGATCGACGTGCCGAAGTCGTGCTGCAGATTGCGCAGCAGTTGCAGGATTTGCGCCTGCACGGTGACGTCGAGCGCGGTGGTCGGCTCATCGGCGAAGAGCACTTCGGGCTCGCAAAGCAGCGCCATCGCGATCATCACGCGCTGGCGCATGCCGCCCGACAGCTCGTGCGGATACTGCCCGATGCGATGCGCCGCTTCCGGAATGCGCACGGCTTCGAGCATCGAAATCGCGCGCTTTTTCGCTTCGCGCCGCGTGACGTTCTTGTGCAGTTCCAGCACTTCGGTCATCTGCCGCTCGATCGTGAGATACGGATTGAGCGAGCTCATCGGGTCCTGGAAGATCATCGAAAGGCGATTGCCGCGGATGCGGTTCATCGTCTTGTGCGGCATGCCGATGAGATTCTCGCCGCGATAAAGCGCCTGTCCGCGCGCGCGTCCGTTCGATGCGAGCAGGCCCATCATCGCGAGAATGCTCTGGCTCTTGCCCGAGCCCGACTCGCCGACGATGCCGAGCGTCTCGCCCTCTTCCAGCGCGAAATTCACGCCGTTGACGGCGCGCACGGTGGCGTCGTGCGTCTTGAATTCGACCTGCAAATCTTTGACTTCGAGTAGCGGCATGGCTCACCTGTCCTTCGGATCGAGCGCGTCGCGCAGCCCGTCGCCGACAAAGTTGATGCAGTAGAGCGTGATCGACAACAACGCCGCCGGGAACAGCAGAATCCACGGCGACGCTTCCATCACGCCCACGCCGTCCTGGATCAGCACGCCCCAGCTCGTCATCGGTTCCTGCACGCCGAGGCCGAGGAAGGACAGCACGGACTCCGTGAGAATCACGGCGGGCACGGTGACGGTCGTGTAGATCGCGACGATGCCCAGCAGATTCGGCACCACGTGCCGCGCGATGATGCGCCGCGTCGGCACGCCGATCGCACGCGCCGCTTCGACATACTCTTTCGAGCGGATCGACAGCGTCTGGCCGCGCACGACGCGCGCCATGTCCATCCACGAAAACACGGTGATGGTGACGACGACGAGATAGAACTCGCGCCCGAGCAGCGTCACCATCAGGATCGCGATGAGCAGATACGGAATGGCGTACATCATGTCGACGATGCGCATCATCGCGTTGTCGACGCGCCCGCCGACGAAGCCCGCGATCGCGCCCCACACGATGCCGAGCGTCACCGATGTGAGCGTGGCGAGCGCACCGATCAGGAGCGACACGCGTCCGCCGATCAGGCAGCGCACGAGCAGGTCGCGACCGGTATCGTCGGTGCCGAAGAGATGCCAGCCGGCGAGCGTGGGCGGCACGCTCGTCGCGTTCCAGTCGGTGGAGTCGAATTCGTTCGGCAAAAGCCACGGCCCGACGATGCACGCGAGCGTGATCAGCACGAGCAGCGCCAGGCTCACGACGGCGGCCTTGTTGCGCAGGAAGCGCGCACGCGCGTCCTGCCACGGACTGCGGCCCGCGACCGCCTTGTCGAGCATGGGAGCCAGTGAAGCAGATTTCATTGCGCGCCCTCTCAATAGCGAATCTTCGGATCGAGCCACGCATACGCGAGATCGACCAGCAGGTTGAGCAGCACGGCCACGACCGTCACGAGCACGACGAGTCCGAGCACGAGCGTGTAATCGCGATTGGCCGCGCCGTTGACGATCAGCTTGCCGATGCCCGGCAGCGAGAACACGGATTCCGTGACGACCGCCGCCGTGATCGACGAGATCGCGAGCGGCCCGATCACGGACACGACCGGAATCAGCGTGGGCCTCAACGCATGGCGCAGCACGATGGTGCGCGTGGACAAGCCCTTGGCGCGCGCGGTGCGGATGTAGTTCGTGTTCAGCACTTCGATCAGGCTTGCGCGCGTCACGCGGCCCACGGTCGCCACGTTGATCATCACGAGCAGCGCGACGGGCAGCGCCATGTAGCGCAACTGGAAGTCGTTCCAGCCGCCCGCGGGCAGCCACTTCAGCAGGATCGCGAACACGAGGATCAGCACCGGCCCGAGCACGAACGACGGAAACGCGTTGCCCGCGTTGCTGGCGAGCATCAGCGCATAGTCCGCGAGGCTGTTGCGACGCAGCGCCGCCACGATGCCGAGCGCGACGCCGATCACGATGGCGAGCAGCATCGACACGCCGCCGATTGCGAGCGACACCGGCAGCGCGCGCAGCACGAGGTCGTTCACGCTCCAGTCGGCATAGCGGAACGACGCGCCGAGATCGCCGTGCAGCAAGCCGTCGAGATAGTAGGCGTACTGCTTCCACAGCGGCTCGCCGAGGTGATACTTCGCCTGCAGATTGGCGAGCACTTCGGCGGATACTTTGCGCTCGCCGTCGAACGGGCCGCCGGGCGTCGCGTGCAGCAGCAGATAGCAGACCGTGACGACGATCAGCAGCGTCGGCAGCGTGAGAAGCACGCGCCGTAGCGTGTAAGACCACATGAGAAAGGCTCCTTGCCGTCAGTGCTTGACGATGTACAGATCCTTGCTGCCGTAGTGATCCATCGGGTTCTTGAGCGAGTATCCGCCCACGTAGCTCTTCACGAGGCGCGGCAGGCCGTATTGCAGCAGCGGCAGGAACGGATAGTCGTCCATTGCGAGCTTCGCGGCCTGCGTCTGCAACTGTGCGCGCTTCGCGAGATCGGTGGTTTCGCCGGCTTGCTTCATGAGCGCGTCGGCCTTCGGGTTGCAACTGAAGTTGTCGTTCTGCTCCGACTTGCACTGCACGAGCGTGAGGAAGGTGGTCGCGTCGTTATAGTCGGCCACCCAGCCGTTGCGCGCGATCTGATAGTCGCCGCCATGACGCTTCTTCAGCAGCACCTTGAACTCCATCGACTCGATATCCATGGTGAGGCCGAGCTTGGTCTTCCATTCCGACGCGACGAAAATCGCCATCTTCTTGTTGTAATCGCTCGTGTTCATCGCGAAACGCAGCTTCGTGCCCGGCTTCACGCCCGCCTCCTCGAGCAGCTTCTTCGCTTCTTCGACGCGCTTGGCCATGGGCCACGACGACCATTCGTAGTTCGACACGTCCGCGCCGCTCACGCCCTTCGGCAGCAGGCCGTAAAGCGGCGTCTGGCCATCGGCGGTCACGCGCTGCGCGAGCAGGTCGCGGTCGATCACCATCGACAACGCCTTGCGCACGCGCACGTCCTTCAGAAGCGGATCGCGATTGTTGAAGCTGTAATAACGCGTACCGAGAATCAGCGAATTGCGGATGTCCTTCGGGAACTGCTGGCTGTATTTCGGGTACGTGCCGGTGGGCAGTTGATACGTCATGTCGTTCTCGCCCGACTGGAACATCTTGACGTCGGTGTTCTCGTCCTCGATCGGCAAATACGTGACTTGCGTCAGTTGAACGTTGGTCTTGTCCCAATAGTTCGCGTTCTTCGACAGCACGAGCTTGCTGTTGACCTGCCAGTCCTTCAACTGGAACGCGCCGTTGCTGACGATATTGCCGGGCTTGGTCCAGTCCTTGCCGAATTTTTCGATGGTTGCGCGATGCACCGGCCCGAGGTTGGGATTCGACATCAGTTCCGGCAGGAACGGCACCGGGCCGTCGGTTTTGACTTCGACGGTGTTCGCGTCGATGGCGCGCACGCCGAGCGCGCTGACGGGCTTCTTGCCCGCGACGATATCCGCGCCGTTCAAGAGGAACGGGCCATACACGCTCGCGTACGACGACGCGGTTTTCGGATCGAGAAAGCGCTGGCAGCCGTAGACGAAATCGTTTGCGCTGACGGGATCGCCATTGGACCAGCGGGCATTCTTGCGCAAGTGGAAGATCCAGGTCGTGGCGTCCTTCTGCTCCCACTTCTCGGCGACGCCGGGCACCACGGCGCCATCGTTGTTCGTCGCGGTGAGGCTTTCGAACAGATCGCGCGACACGTTGGCCGCCACCACGGTTTCCACCAGCGCCGGATCGAGCGTCTCGACTTCAGAGCCGTTGTTGCGCACGAGTTCCTGTTTGACGGCGAGCGCGACGCCGGGCGGCACCACGGCGGCCGTCGCGTTCAGTGCGCTCAGTGAGCACATGGCGAGCAGCGCCGCGGCGGCGGCAAGCTTCGTGCGTTGGATCGATGCATGGGGAACGGCAAAAAACGTCATGGGGAGTCCTCTTTGTTCGTCTCGTCTTATTGCTTGTGGTGCTTCGTTGGCTTGCGTGCTTTTCGTTTCGGCGTGTTTATCGAAATAGAGATAAACACGCGCTGCGAATTTAGCAAATCTAACAAAAAGCTTTCCGCCAATCGTCGACGCGATGCGTCGATTGCGCGCTGGCGTGTCACGTCGGGTAGTCGGTTCTGACGCAAACGCTTTCATCTGCGCTTTCAGGCTGGCGGCGAGTATTTCGCATCAATAAGACGGATGCCACTCACATGTGCTTATAGTCACTAAATTTTTCGAATAGTCGTGCATTTTGTTGGGCCGGCGCGCGGAAAGTTTGGGCCGATCGCCAAGGTTAGAGGCAGCAAGTGCTTGTTTCCTATAAGATCTGCGTCGCCGTATCCCACGTTCACCGTCGCCTCACAGCCGTCCGCAAGATGATCCGTTTTCGCCAGATCGAGGCTTTTCGCAGCCTCATCATGACCGGCACCAGTGTCGGCGCAGCCAAGAAGCTCCACGTCACCCAGCCCGCGATCAGCCGTCTGATCGCCGATCTCGAAGCCGACCTGGGCTTCAGCCTCTTTTCGCGCGTCGGCGGCCGTCTGAATCCGACGACGGCGGGCCTGCGTTTCTACAAGTCGGTCGAGGAAAACTTCCTCGGGCTGGAGCGCTTGAAACAGGTCGCCGACATGATTCGCGAGGAAGCCTCCGATGGCCTGACGGTCGCCTGCATGCCCGTGCTCGCGACGACACTCCTGCCGCCCGTGCTCGCCGACTTCACCGAGCGGCATCCCGGCGTGCCGATCAAGGTCGATTCGGTGAAGGTGCCCGAAGTGCTCGTGAACCTTCAGAACCACAAGGCCGACATTGCGCTGAGCCTCGCGTTTCCCGCGGTCGCGGGGATCGAAGTGGAGACCTTGCTCAAGGCGCCTGCCGCGTGCGCCATGCCCGCCACGCACAGGCTCGCGAAAAAGAAGATCGTCCGGCCGGCCGACTTGCGCGGCGAAAAGCTGATCGGCTGGCTGCCGAACTCGCGCCAGCCTTACGAGGCCGAGCAGTCGCTCATTTCGTCGACGGAAGACCGGCCGCGCTATACCGTGTTCACGGACACGGCCCACACCCGCTACGCAATGGTTGCGGGCGGCCTCGGCATTTCGATCGTCGAGCCGTTCGCGGCCAAGGTCTGGCGCGCGCACGGCGTGGTCGTGCGGCCGTTCGAGACGGATATCGAATACGAATACGTGCTGTCGTATCCGAGCAGCGGCATCCGCTCGGATCTCGTCGCGTCGTTCCGCCATTCGGTGAAGCGCGTGGTCGAACATTATTCGTTCGAAGCCCCGCAAGACGTGCGCGTCGAAACAGACTGACGCACGCGCTCGCGCTTCGCTTCATACTCTCGTCTGCAGCGCACGCTTCAAACCTGTTCATGCAGCGCCCGCCGCGCGGCGGGCCCTCTTCCACTCGGAGCATTCATGCACGATCTCAAAGGCAAATCGATCCTCATCACCGGCGCGAGCACGGGCATCGGCGCGGCGGCGGCGCGTGCGTTCGCGCAGTACGGCGCGAATGTCGCGGTGCATTACAACAGTTCGAAAGAGCAAGCCGAGGACGTCGCGAAAGACGTGCGGGCGCTCGGCGTCTCGGCGATCACGATCGGCGCGGACGTGCGCGATTCGAAGGCGATCGACGCCGCCGTCGCGCAGGTCGTCGAAAGCTTCGGCAAGATCGACGTGCTCATCAACAACGCGGGCAGCCTCGTGAAGCGCGAGCCGATCGCGTCCGTGAGCGACGAGCTTTTCGACGAGATCATGCACATCAATGCGCGCTCGGTCGTGGCGTTCACGCGCGCGGCGCTGCCCTCGCTCAAGGAAGGCGGCGGCGGCTCGATCATCAACGTGACGTCGGTGGCGGCGCGCAACGGCGGCGGACCGGGCGCGCTGCTGTACGCGGCCTCGAAGGGCTTTGTCAGCACCATCACGAAAGGCATGGCCAAGGAGCTGATGCCCGATCGCATCCGCGTGAACGCCGTCGCGCCGGGCGTGATCCAGACGCCGTTTCAGGAGCGCTTCACGTCGCCTGAGCAACTCGAATCGTTCCGCAAGTCGATCCCGATGGGCTTCATCGGCGAGCCCGACGATTGCAGCGGCGCGTTCCTTTACCTCGCCTCCGAAGCGATGTCGCGCTACGTGACGGGGCAGATCATCGACGTGAACGGCGGCCAGTTGATGCCCTGAATCTGACCGCGCGCGGCTCATGGTATAAGCGTGGTGTTTTCGTCGCACGTAACGTCGCACGTAACAAAGGAGACGCAGGACATGTTTTTCAAACAAGAACCGCGCGTGCGGTCCCTCGCGCTGAGCGCCATCGTCGCGTCGGCGCTCGTCGCGGCAGGATTCGTCGATACCTCGCCCGCGCACGCGAAAACCACCGACGCTCAGCCGCAGGTCTTGACGGCGTCGGCCGTCGCGGTCGCCGACACCTACGCCGCCGACACCGCCGAGCAGATCTTCAAACAAGGCGGCAACGCGGTCGATGCGGCCGTCGCGATCGCCTTCACGCTCGCCGTCACGTATCCGGAAGCAGGCAATATCGGCGGCGGCGGCTTCATGACGCTGTACGTCGATCATCGCCCGTACTTCCTCGACTATCGCGAGCGCGCGCCGATGTCCGCGACGCGCAACATGTATCTCGACGAAAAAGGCGAGGTCATCAAGGGCATGAGCCTCTTCGGGCATCGCGCGGTGGGCGTGCCGGGCACCGTGGACGGCATGTGGGAAGCGCAAAAACGCTTCGGCAAGCTGAAGTGGAAACAGGTGCTCGCGCCCGCGATCAAGTACGCGAAGGACGGCTTCGTCGTCGACGATCAGCTGATCAAGCGGCGCGACGCGGCCTCGAAGGACTTCGAGGGCAAGACCAACTTCGATCTCTACTTCGGCGGCATGAAATCGGGCCAGACGTTCAAGCAGCCCGATCTCGCCAACACGCTGCAACGCATCTCCGACAAAGGCGCGAAAGGCTTCTACGAAGGCGATACGGCCGATCTGATCGCCAAGTCGATGGAAGGCCACGGCCTCATCACGAAGCGCGATCTGAAGGACTACAAGGCCGTGTGGCGTCAGCCGATCACCGCGAGCTGGAACGGCTATCGCGTGATCACCGCGCCGCCGCCGAGCTCGGGCGGCGTCGGCCTCGTGCAGTTGCTCAAGATGAAGGCCGATCTCAAGGACAAGTTCGACGGCGTGCCGCTCGATTCCGCGCAATACATTCATCTCGTCGCGGAAATCGAAAAGCGCGTGTTCGCCGATCGCGCGCAGTATCTCGGCGATCCGGACTTCTACAAGGTGCCGGTCGCGCAGCTCATCAACGACGACTACATCCTGAAACGCGCGCAGGAAGTGAATCCCGACACGCCCTCGGACACGAAGAGCGTCCAGCCGGGACTCGGCACGTCGATGCCGGAGAAGGCGGAAACCACGCACTTCTCGGTGGTCGACAAATGGGGCAACGCGGTGTCGAACACGTACACGATCAACGGCTATTTCGGCTCCGGCGTGATCGCGGAAGGCACGGGCGTCGTACTCAACGACGAAATGGACGACTTCGCCTCAAAGCCGGGCGTGCCGAACATGTTCGGCGTGGTCGGCAGCGACGCGAACGCCATCGCGCCGAAGAAGCGCCCGCTTTCCTCGATGACGCCGACCATTCTCACGAAGGACGACAAGGTCGCGATGGTGATCGGCACGCCGGGCGGCTCGCGCATCTTCACGTCGATCTTCCAGGTCATCACGAACGTGTACGACTTCAATATGCCGCTGCCCGAAGCCGTGGGCGCGACGCGCTTTCACCATCAGCTGCTGCCGCCGGACACGATCTACCAGGAGCCGTTCCATCAGCTCGATCCGGAAGTGATCAAGGCGCTCGAAGCCAAGGGCTACAAGTTCACGATGCAGGGCTTCAACGGCGACATTCAGGCGATCCGCATCGACGGCGACAAGCCCGAACCGATGTCCGACCCGCGCGGACGCGGCGTCTCGCGCATCATCCGATAATGCGCCGCACAACGCCGCGCGAGTAAAATAGCGCCCCTGGCCGGACTAAGCGTTTGCCCTAGTCCGGCCTTTTTCCACTCATGCGCAAGCCCCGCCCCGTGCGGGATTCGCGGCATATAAGCCCTTCGGCATGAGCGGCATGTTTTTCATGGGATTGGACCCCGCGTTCTGTTCCCCTAGTCTCTGTCCTGACCGAGTGCAGCCGGCAACGCCCGTCACTCGGCACTATCCAGAACTACACATACGAGACGACCCTGACGACGGACCGAAGTGCGTATCGGCATACCCGATGCGTGCACGGTATTTCCGTTTCAGCGTGCTGATAAAGGAGCAGTCATGTTGGAATCCTCCGCCCAGCAGCTTGGCGATATCGACGTTTCCCCCACCGAACGCGAGGAACACAAAGAGGCCGTGAGCGGCGGCTTTCTCGACCGCTATTTCGGCATTTCCCAAACCGGCAGCACCGAGAAGCGCGAAGTCGTCGCGGGCATCACGACGTTCCTCGCGATGGTCTACTCCGTGTTCGTCGTACCGGGCATGCTGGGCAAGGCCGGCTTCGATACCAGTGCGGTGTTCGTGGCCGTGTGCCTCACGACCGCGTTCGGCTCGCTGCTGATGGGCGTGTGGGCGCGCCTGCCGATTGCGATCGGCTGCGCGATTTCGCTGACCGCGTTCACCGCCTTCGGCCTCGTGCTCGGCAAGGGGCTGACGCCCGCCATCGCGCTCGGCGCGGTGTTCCTCATGGGCGTCGTGTTCACCGCGATCTCAGTCACCGGCGTGCGCTCGTGGATCCTGCGCAATCTGCCGACGGGCGTCGCACACGGCACGGGCATCGGCATCGGCTTGTTCCTGCTGCTGATCGCCTCGAACGATGTCGGTCTCATCATCAAGAATCCCGCGCCCGGCATGCCGGTGTCGCTCGGGCATATCACGGCCTTTCCGGTGCTGATGTCGGTGCTCGGTCTCGCGGCGATTTTCGGTCTGGAGCGCCGGCGCGTGCCGGGCGGCATCCTGCTCGTCGTGATCGGTCTCTCGGCAATCGGCCTGATGTTCGATCCGTCCGTGCGCTTTCATGGCGTGTTCGCGCTGCCGTCGCTTTCCGCGCCGGGTCATTCGTCGCTGATCGGCGCGATGGACATCAAGGGCGCGCTCTCGATGGCCGTGCTGCCGAGCGTGCTCGCACTCGTCATGACCGCCGTGTTCGACGCGACCGGCACGATCCGCGCGGTCGCGGGCCAGGCCGGCCAGATCGACAAGAACGGGCGCATCGTCAACGGCGGCCGCGCGCTGACCGCGGATTCGCTGAGCTCGATCTTCTCGGCCTGCTTCGGCGGCGCGCCGGCGGCGGCGTATATCGAATCGTCGGTGGGCGTGGCGGCGGGCGCGAAGACGGGGCTGGCTGCGACGGTCGTCGGCGTGCTGTTCCTCGTGGTGATGTTCCTCTCGCCGCTCGCCGCGCTCGTGCCCTCCTACGCAACGGCGCCCGCGCTGATGTACGTCGGCCTGCTGATGCTCGGCAACGTGAGCAAGCTGCACTTCGAAGACACCGTCGACACGATGTCGGGCCTCGTCTGCGCGGTGTACATCGTGCTGTCGGCGAACATCGTGACGGGCATCATGCTCGGCTTCAGCACGCTGGTGATCGGCCGGCTCGTCGCGGGCGAATGGCGCAAGCTGAACGTCGGCACGGTGGCGATCGCGGTGGTGCTCGCGGTGTTCTATCTCGGGGGCTGGGCGATCTAGTTGTATTGCGGGAACGGCGCGCTCGTTCGACAGGACGGCGCGCCGTTTTTGCGTTTACTTCGTCTCGATGGCGACACGTCCCGTTTCCAGCAGCGACTTGAGATTCGAAAGAATCTTCGGCCATCCGCCCGACACGGCTTCGATGAACTTCCTGCCTTCGCTCGCGTGCGTGACGGTGAGCTTCACGGCGTCGTCGCCATGCCTTTCGATCTCGTACGTGCAGCGCGACCAGCCCTCGTCTTTCAGATCCTCGCGGAATTCGTTGCGCCATTTCAGCACCAGGCGCTTGCCCGGCTCCGCTTCGAGCACTTCCCCCGCATCCGCGACGCGCCCGTCGGAAAACAGCATCTTCCACGCCGAACCGGCTTGCCAGTCGGATTCCTGATGCATCGAGAACCAGTATTGCCGCTGCCACTCGGGCGTCGTCAGCGCGGACCAGAGCTTCTCGGGCGTCGTGCGGATGTAGGTCACGTACACAAAGTGGTCGCTAGTCATGATCGTCTCCTTCGAGCTTGCGTTTGAGGTCGGTCAGAGCATCCAGACGCGGACGCTCGAACTTGCTGATCCAGCGTTGCGCGATCTCGTGAATCGGCACCGGATTGAGGAAATGACGTTTCTCGCGACCGTGACGCTGCGTCGATACGAGGCTCGCGGCCTCCAGAATCGCGAGATGCTTCGACACGGCCTGGCGCGTCATGCGAAGGCCGTCGCAGAGATCGCCGAGCGTCTGGCCGTTTTCATCGTGCAGGCGGTCGAGAAGCTGCCTGCGGCTCGCGTCCGCGAGCGCGCGAAAAACCGAATCGTCATCCATGAGGATCATTATGCAACCATTTGGTTGCATGTCAAGGCGATCGTCGCCGGAAACGACGACGCCCCCGGAAGCCTGAGGCTTCCGGGGGCGTCGACCAACGCGCTTAACCGACTACTGCGCTTACTTGCGGCGATACGATTCGACGAGCACTTCGCAGTTTTGCAGATGCAATTGCAGCGCACGGTCCCACTCGCGACGCAGCGTAGCCTTTGCTGCGCGCAGCCAGGAACCGAACGAAACGAGCAAGGATTGTTGTGCGGTGGTTTTCATGTGCGTCTCTCAGGGTAAGTAGCTAGGGGATAACCCTGACTATACGCCTTTCACGCTGCATTGCAACAACTTGTCAAAAAAGCAACAGGGTATTCCCTAGTGCGCCGGTCAATTTTGCTGCGGCGCGTCGGGCGCGAGTTGCACGCCCTTTTTGAAGATGAAGCAGCCGTACCCGCGCGTTTCGCCGGTCGCGATGACGCAATAGGCGCGTTTCGCCCGCTCGTAGAACGCGAAACGCTCGACCGATGCGAACGGCACGGCGCGCCCTTCCGCGGCGTCCACTTCGTGCTGCGCCTCGCGCTGAACGGCAGGTTGCGCGCTTGCATCGCCGACGACTTCCATGCGCTCGGCCGGATGATCGACGAACGTATCGAGCGGCAACACCGAGAGCACCGCCCGCACGGCGCGCGGCGCACTCACGCCGTCGAGGCGCAGCACGCGGCCGAGCACGGTCTCGCGTGCGACGGAATCGGCGGGGAAATTGGCGTCGCAGATCACGACTTCGTCGCCGTGCCCCATGGCGCAGAGCGCGTGCAGGATGTCGGCGTTGAGCAGCGGATCGATGTTCTTCAGCATGCTTTCTTGTTCTCCAGTGACGTGAGGTCAGAGCCGAATCTATTCTAGGGGACGAGCAAATCGCCGGTGCGCGCCGCCTCTGCGCCCGCGATGCGCGCGACCAGCATGCCCGTCGTGGCGAAACGGGTCCAGTGACGCGCGTACAGCACGCCTTCGGTCTGCGCGACGAGCGGCACGAGCCGGTCGCCGAGCGGATCGAGCACATCGGCGATCGTCTCGCCCGCGCGCACCGTGTCGCCGATTTCGCGCCGATGCAGGATCACGCCCGACACCGGCGCGTGCACGTACTCGCATCCGGCGAGCGACGTCGCGGGATGGCGCAGCGCGGGCGGCTCGGGTGCCTCGCCCGCGATCATCCCGATATGCGTCAGATAGTCGATGATCGCCTGCGCGTCGCGCGCCGCCATCTCGTGCGACACGTCGCGCACGCCGCGCAGTTCCAGCGTGACCGGCTTCATGCCCATCGGAATCGGAAAACGCTCGCCGAACGCACCGCGCAGATAGCGCCACGCCGATGCGCACGCTTCGTCGAACGGCTCGCCGCCCGACACGTCCGCGAGCAGTTGCGCCTCGCTGCCGAGAAAGCGCGCGAGCGGCTCGATCGCGGGCCACGCTTCAGGCGTCGTGTACAGATGCGCGACGGCTTCCCAGTCGCAATGCAGATCGATGACGAGATCCGCGTCGCAAGCGAGCTTCATCAGTTCGATGCGTTGCGATTCGAGCTCGGTCGCCGCCTTCATCGCCTCGAAATGCGCGCGCAAGGCGGCGCGGATGAGGCGCGCGTTATGCGCCGCGTCGTCCGTCAGGCGGCGCTTCAGTTCGAGCGCGAGGGCCGGTCCGCACGCGGGAAAGCGCCGGTTGAAATCCTGGCCCGATAACAATTCGAAGCGGCCCATTTGCGCGCCGAACCAGTGTTGATTCAGCCCCGCCGGATTGGCGAGCGGCACGAGCACCACGCGCGCCGCGAGCCGCCCGGCCGCTTCCAGCTCGGCCAGACGCTGCTTGAGCCGCCACGCGACGACCATGCCCGGCAGTTCGTCCGCGTGCAGCGACGCCTGGATATAGATCTTCGGCGATGTATCGGCGTCGCTGCCTTGCGGACCGAATCGATAGCTCGTGATCGCGCGCGCGGTGCCGAGCGACGCGCAGACGAGCGGATGATGATGGACCTGCATCGTGTCGGATTCCCTCGTCAAAAAAGAAAGGCACCGCGAACGATGCCTTTTTCGTGTGACCGTGTCAGACGGCGATCACTGGATCGAGATATCGGTCTCGAAGTATTTCGCCATGATGCGCTTGAACGTGCCGTTCTTCTTGATCTCGGCGAACGCGTTGTTCAGGCCGTTCTTCAGATCGGCATCGCCCTTGCGCAGCCCGATGGCCGTGCCCGGACCGATGATCGCCTTGTCTTCGACGATCGTCCCGACGAGCGCGAACGGCTTGCCCTGCGGCTTCTTCAGAAAGCCGATGGCGGCTTGCGCGGCGTCGGTAAACATCGCGTCGATGCGGCCCGCGACGAGATCGGCCTCGACCTGCTCCTGATCGCCGTAAGGCACGACCGTCACGCCCTGCGGCTCCCACTTCACTTTCGCGTAACGCTCCTGCACCGTGCCCTGCTCCACGCCGACGCGCTTGCCCTTGAGCGCCTGCGGCGTCGGCAAGATGCCGGAGCCCGCGCGCGCGACGAGCTGCGCGTGCGTGTCATACAACGGATCGGTGAAATCGATCTGCTTGAGGCGCTCGTCGGTAATGCCCATGTCGGACAGCACGGCATCGAACTTGCGCGCCTTCAGGCCGGGAATCATGCCGTCGAAATTGTTTTCGACCCACACGCACTTGACCTTCATCTGCGCGCACAGCGCATTGCCGAGGTCGATATCGAAACCGGCGAGCTTGCCGTCGGCCTGCTTGGATTCGAACGGGGGATAAGACGGATCGACGGCGAAACGGATTTGCGTGATCTCTTTGGCCTGCGCGGAAAACGAAACGGCGGCCAGTGCGGCGAGCATCGCAAGCGATGCGGACTTCTTCAATGACATGCTCTTCCTTCGGGACTTTCGATGAGACGACGACACGTCGCGCGCCAGCGCGCGCGAAACCGCGAATGGTAACAAAAACGCACGCCTGAACGCACGACGTCCATCAAGGCACAACGGAGAGGAAGAGGAACGCCGCGAAGATCACGAGATGCACGACGCCTTGCAGCACCGTCGAGCGGCCCGTGCCGAGCGTGATGACGGATACGAGCAGCGTGAGCGCCAGCATGACGATTTCCTTGGGCGCGAGGCCGAGCGAGATCGGCTGGCCGATGACGATCGATACGACCGCCACCGTCGGAATCGTCAGCCCGATGCTCGCGAGCGCCGAGCCGAGCGCGAGATTCAGGCTCGTCTGCAACCGGTTCAGGCGCGCGGCGCGCAAGGCGGCGAGCCCTTCGGGCAGCAGCACGAGCGCGGCGATCACGACGCCCACCACGGCCTCGGGCGCGCCCGCCGCCGCGACGCCCGCCTCGACCGCCGGCGACAGCAGCTTCGCGAGCCCGACCACCGCCACGAGCGACAGCATCAGAAACGCGAGCGCGGCCCACGCTTCGCCATTCGTCGGCGGCGGCGCGTGCGGCGCGTCTTCTTCGCCGTTCGCATTGACCGCGGCGGCGGGGATGAACGGCAGGAAATAATCGCGATGGCGGATCGTCTGCACGAACACGAACGTCACGTACAGCACGAGCGAGATCACGCCGACGAAAATCAGTTGCGACGTGGACAGCGCCGGGCCGACGACCGTGCTCGTGAAGTTCGGCAGCACGAGCGTGAGCACGGACAGCGCGCAGAGAATCGCGAGCGCCGCGGCCGCGCCCTGCAACTGAAAATCCTGCACGTGATGCCGCAAGCCGCCGATGAGCAGACACAGGCCGACGATGCCGCAACTGCAGATCATGATGGCGGCGAACACGGTGTCGCGCGGCAGGCCGGCCTTTTCGGGGCCGCCGGAGAGCATCACGGAGACGATCAAGGCCACCTCGATCACCGTGACCGCGATGGCGAGCACCAGCGTGCCGAACGGTTCGCCGACGCGATGCGCGACCACTTCCGCGTGATGCACGGCCGCGAACACGGAAAACGCGAGCGCGATAGCTGCGAGCGCAGTCATGACGGCGCCCGGCATCAGCGCGGCCGCGCCGAGCACGACGAGCGCGACGATCGGGGTAACGAGGGTCCAGTCCAGCTTGAATTTCATCGGCGCTCCGGGGAATCGGGTGAGGGGAATCGTCGGCTCATGCAATGCGGCCGCAAGGTCGCTGCAAGAACGCGCCGAATGCATCCGACCCGATCGAGCGCCGCGCGTGCAAGAAACTTGCCGTGACAAAGGGCCGCAGACCATCGGCATGATAGCGAAAACGCCGTGTGGCGCGCGTTCTCGCGCGCGATGCCGTCACCGGGTGAATTAATCGCGCAATTGTCGGAGAATAAGGCCTTCGCGCTCACGAAGAGGAACCGAAAGACACATGCTCGTCGCCCCCAAACCCGAGAACGAACCCGCCCGCCTCGCCACGCTGCGCTCGCTCGGCATCCTCGACACGCCCGCGGAAGAACGCTTCGATCGCCTCACGCGCCTCGCGCGGCGGCTTTTCGACGTGCCGATGGCGCTCGTCAGCCTCATCGACGAAAACAGGCAGTGGTTCAAATCGTGCGCGGGCCTCGGCGCGCAGGAGACGTCGCGCGATGTGTCCTTCTGCGGGCACGCGATCCTGCAGGACGACGTTTTCATGATCCCCGACGCCCGCGCCGACGCGCGCTTTCACGACAATCCCCTCGTGACGGGCGATCCGGGCATCCGCTTCTACGCGGGCCAGCCGCTCACGGTCCCGAACGGCATGAAGCTCGGCACGCTGTGTCTCATCGACACGCGGCCGCGCGAGCTCGACGCCGACCAGCGCGGCCTGTTGCGCGATCTCGCGCATATCGCGGAACACGAGATCGCGGCGATCGAACTCGCGACCGTCGACGAACTCACGCTGATCGCGAACCGGCGCGGCTTCGAGGCGCTCGCCCAGCACGCGCTGAACGTGTGCAAGCGCGTGGGCCGCGACGCGTCGCTGCTGTTCTTCGATCTCGACGATTTCAAGCGCATCAACGATACGTTCGGTCACGCCGAGGGCGATCGCGCGCTCGTGGCGTTTGCGGACGCGCTGCGCGGGTCATTGCGGGAAAGCGATGTGATCGGGCGGCTGGGCGGCGACGAGTTCGTCGCCCTTCTGACCGACGCCCGCGGCGATGAAACGCAAGGCGCGCTCGACCGGTTGCGCGACGCGCTCGCGGCGAGCGACGCGGCTTCGTCGCGGGGCTACCAGATTCGCTTCAGCGTCGGGCAGACGCAGTTCGATGCGAAGCGGCACGCGTCGGTCATCGATCTGCTCGCGTCGAGCGACAGCAAGATGTACGCGCACAAGGCCGCGCGGAAGCACGGCCGAGCACACTAGCAAGCCTTACTCGCTGCCGCTTTCCCGGAAGTACAGACGGCGCGGCAAGCCCCAGACGATCAGCATCGCGCCGAGCAGGCACGCGAACGCAATGGCATAGAGGCCGGGCGTCGCGCTGCCGGTCATCGTCTTCACCTTGCCGACCATGTACGGGCTGATGATGCCGCCGAACTGGCCCACCGAATTGATGAGCGCGATGCCGCTCGCCGCCGCGATGCCGGTCAGAAAGCGCGTCGGCAGAATCCAGAACAGGCCGAGCGAGGTAATGATGCCGGTCGCCGCGATCGTGAGGCCGATCACGAGCATCACCGTATTGCCCGGAAAAAAGCCGCACAGCACATAGCCGACCGTGCCCGCGAGCGCGCACGCGCCGAGGTGATAGCGCCGCTCGCCGGTCTTGTCCGAGTGCTTGCCGATCAGGATCATGCCGATGCCCGCGACCGCGTACGGCAGCATCGAAATCAGGCCGATCATGAACGGATCGCTCGTGCCCGCCGTCTTCACGAGTTGCGGCATCCAGAAGACGAGGCCGTAGATACCCATCGCGAGAAAGAGATAGATGAGCGCCATCACGAGCGTGACGGGTTCGCTGAACGCGGCCTTCAGCGAATGCACTTCGCCGACTTTCGGGTCGCTCGCGAGTTGCGCCTTGAGCGCGCGCTTTTCGCCGGCGTCGAGCCATTTCGCGTGATCCACGTCGTCATCGACGAAGGCAAGCACGACGAAGCCGAGCAGCACCGACGGAATGCCTTCGAGCAGGAAAAGCCATTGCCAGCCCGGCATGCCGTTGAGACCGTCGCAGAACTTCATGATCGCGCCCGAGAGCGGACTGCCGATGATGCCGCACAGCGCGATCGACGCCATGAAGAACGAATTGATGCGTCCGCGCCGCGACGACGGGAACCACTTCGTGAAGAAGTACAACGCGCCCGGCACGAAACCCGCTTCGAGCGCGCCGATCAGAAAGCGCAGTACATAGAACCACGTGTCGGTGCGCACGAACATCATGCACGCCGATGCGATGCCCCAGGTGATCATGATGCGCGCGATCCAGCGCTTCGCCCCGACGCGATGCAACACAATATTGCTTGGCACTTCGAACAAAAAGTATCCGACGAAGAACACGCTCGCGCCGAAGCCGTACATCGCATCGGAAAAGCCGAGCTCGCTTTGCATCTGCAGCTTCGCGAAGCTGATATTGATGCGGTCGAGATACGAGAACACGAAGCACGCAACGAACAGCGGCACGAAGCGCCAGAACACCTTGCGGTAGATCTGGGCGTCGTCGTGCGCGAGCGCACGCGGGGCGGCGATGGAATCCACGGGGTAGTCTCCTTGATTTTTATGGATGCTGCGCTGTCAGTACGTTGCACGTCCCCCGGAAAGATCGAACACCGCGCCCGTCGTGAACGAGTTCTCCGACGACACGAGCCACGCGACCATCGACGCGATTTCCTTCACTTCGACGAAGCGCCCACGCGGAATCTTCGAGAGCATGTAGTCGATGTGCTCCTGCTTCATCTGCTCGAAGATTTTCGTGCGCGCGGCGGCCGGCGTGACGGCGTTCACCGCGATATCGAGCCCGGCCGTTTCCTTGCCGAGGCTCTTGGTCAGCGCGATCACGCCGGCCTTGGCCGCGCTGTACGCCGACGCATTTGGATTGCCTTCCTTGCCCGCGATCGACGCAATATTGACGATGCGTCCATAGCCGCGCGCGATCATCGTCTTGACGATGGCCTGATTCACGTGGAAGGCCGCGTTCAGATCGACGTCGATCACGCGCGACCATTCTTCGGGCGCGTAATCGGCGACCGGCGCGTTCGCGCCCGCGATGCCCGCGCTGTGCACGAGTACGTCGATCTTGTCGAAGCGCGCGAGCGTGGCCGACGTGGCCCGTGCGACAGCATCGCGATCGATCAGATCGACGCACACGGTTTGCACATCGCCCAGTTGCGCGCGCGCTTCGGACAGCGCGCCTTCATCGCGATCCCACAGCGCGACGCGCGCGCCGCCTTCGAGCAGCCGCGCGGCCACCGCAAAACCGATGCCCTGCGCGCCGCCCGTCACCACGGCCGCGCGATTCGTGAAGTCGTACTGGTTCATGCGTCCACCGTCCGTTGCTGTTGTTCGCCCAGTCCCTCGATGCCAAGACGCATCACCTGCCCCGCGCGAAGATAGACGGCTTCCGGCTTCTGCCCCATGCCGACGCCCGGCGGCGTGCCCGTCGAGATGACATCGCCCGGTTGCAGGCTCATGAAGCGCGAAAGATATGAAACGATCTCGCCGACCTTGAAGACCATCGTGCTGGTATTGCCGTTCTGATAGCGCTTGCCGTCGACTTCGAGCCAGAGCGGCAGCTTGTGCGGATCGGGCACTTCGTCGGTGGTGACGAGCCACGGGCCGATCGGGCCGAACGTGTCGCAGCCCTTGCCCTTGTCCCACGTGCCGCCGCGCTCGATCTGATACTCGCGCTCGGAGACGTCGTTGATCACGCAGTAACCGGCGACGTGGCTCATCGCGTCGGCTTCGTCGATATACGCGCCGCCCTTGCCGATCACGACGCCCAGTTCGACTTCCCAGTCGGTCTTTTTCGAGCCGCGCGGAATGCGCACATCGTCGTTCGGGCCGACGACCGCCGAGAGCCACTTGTTGAACACGACCGGCTCGGACGGCACCGGCAGATTCGACTCGGCCGCGTGGTCGGCATAATTCAGCCCGATGCAGATGAACTTGCCGATACGTCCGACGCACGGCCCGATGCGCTCGCCCGCGGGCACGCTCGGCAATGTCGACGGGTCCAGCTTCGCCAGGCGCGCGATGGATTCGGGCAGAAGCGCGTCGCCCGCGATATCGCCGACGACGCCCGACAGATCGCGGATCGTGCCGTTGGCATCGAGTAAGCCGGGCTTTTCGCGGCCAGGCGCGCCGTATCGCAAGAGCTTCATGGGTCGGGGCTTCCTTGAACAGTTGATGGGAAGCCCACAATGTAGAGAACCCCGGCGCGCTTGAATAATGAAAGCTGCGGCACGGGGGATAACTTTGCGTTATCTTCGTGTTCTCCCTGATCTCCTTTCGAGCGCATGCTGCCGAACGCCGATTCCATTGCCGCGCGCCTGCGGCTCAAGCAACTGCGCCTTCTGATCGCCCTCGACGATCACGGCTCGCTGCACCGCGCCGCCGACGAAATGGCGCTCACGCAGCCCGGCGCGACCAAAGCGCTGCGCGAAATCGAAGCCACGCTCGGCGCGACCTTGTTCACGCGTTCCGCTCAGGGCATCCAGCCCAACGACCTCGGCCGCTGCGTGATCCGCTATGCGCGGCTGATTCACATGGACGTCGCGCATTTGCGCGAGGAGATGGCGGGCATTCTTCAAGGCACGGGCGGGCGGCTCGCGATCGGCGCGATCACGGGCGCGGTGTCGGGCGTGCTCGTCGATGCGCTCGCGCGTCTGCGGGAACGGCAGCCGGCGCTGACGGTGGAAGTGGTCGAGGACACGAGCGCGCGGCTGCTCTCGCTGCTCGACCAGGGACGGCTCGATGTCGCGATCTGCCGTGCGAGCGTCGCGCGGCAACCGGATCACTATCACTACGTCGAGTTGCGCGACGAACCGCTCGCGATCATCGCGGGAATCGCGCATGCGCTCGTGGATGCGCCGCGCGTCGAGCTCGCCGATCTCGCGTCGAGCCGATGGATCGTCTATCCGGCCATCATGCCGATTCGCAGCCTCTACGAGCGCGAATTCAAGGAAGCGGGCCTGCCGCTGCCCCAGCATCCGGTCGAAACGGCGTCGACCATCACGACCGTGCTGCTGCTGCAGCGCGACCCGACGCTCGTCGCGATGATGCCCCTCGACATGGCGACCTTCCTCGCCGGACACGGACTCGCGAAGCGCCTCGCCATTGCCGTGCGTTCGCGCACGGAGCCTTATGGCGTCGTGACGCGCAAAGGCGCGGCGCTGCCGGCCCCGGCGCGGCTGATCATCGAGGAACTGACGCGCGAAAAAAACGCGGACGGGTGACACGCCCGTCCGCGTGGCTTTGCCGCGCGTGCCGCGTGCTCAGGACACGAGCTCGGCGTTCAACGTGATTTTCGTGTTGCCCGCGAACAGTTTCGAGACCGGGCAGCCTTCCTTCGCGGCCTGCGCCGCCTTGTCGAAAGCGGCCTTGTCGGCGCCCGGAATCTTCGCCTTCAGGTCGAGCTGGCAAGCGGTGATCGTGAAGCCATCGCCGTCTTTGTCGAGCGTGACCGTGGACTTCGTTTCGAGGCTTTCGGCCTTCATGCCGGCCAGTTCGAGTTGCAGCGAGAGCGCCATCGTGAAGCAGCCCGCGTGCGCCGCGCCGATCAGTTCTTCGGGATTCGTGCCCGGACCTTCCTCGAAGCGTGACTTGAAGCCATAGGGCGCTTCGTTGAGCACGCCGGTTTGCGTCGTGATGAAACCCTTGCCGTCCTTGATGCCGCCGCTCCATTTTGCCGATGCTGTCTTTTGCACGAGAGTTCTCCGAAAGATGAAGTGGAATTGCGATGACCGGCGCTCACGCGATGCCGATCGGCGAAGCGCACGCGTCATGAAGACCCGCACGCGCCGTGCCCGATTCGATAGCCCGAACGGTTTGGACAGGCCCGCCGTCGAGCATCGTAGCGGAACGTGCGAACGCGCGCAGGGACGATGCGGAGCGGACTATGACGTTCGGACTATGCCGCCCGCAACGCCTTCTGCGACGGGGCTTTGCGGGCAATCGTCGCGATCTCGATGCCTTTAGGCAACTTCATTCGTATGGTCAAACGCGAACGATTCACTTAGCATCCTTTGACCCGCCGTTTTGACCGATGCGCGATAAAGCGCACTGCTTCGCGCATCGGCTACGGCACTGTTTTTCGCATTTCCCGGCAATCAGCATGAACGCAATACCGCAACCGAAAACGCATCAGATCGTGGATCGCCTCAACGCGCTGCAGGCCGCATCGCCGCGCTTTATCGACACCTCGGAAGTCACGCCGCTGTCGCGTGAATGGAATGCCATCAGGCATGACATCGACCGTCTCATGCGCGTGGACGCGTGCGCCGCGTGGGAACTGACGGGATCGTGGCGCGCGCTCGCCGGCGACGTCGAAGGCGCGGAGGCGGCGTTCAGAAATAGCGTGGCGCTCGGATGCACGGGCGTGAATCGCGAGAACTGGATGATCACGCGGCTGAACCTGGGCCTGTTCTCGGGGGCGCAGGCGTTGTTTCGCGAGCTTGCGGACCGGCGCGCTTCGGATATCGCGACGATCGCGCGGTATGGGTTCCTTGCCGGGGCGATCGGACGCACGGCGGAGTTGATCGAAGAGGCGCGCAGGACGGGCGTCAGTCTCGACGAGGCGTGGTCGGCGGACGTGCTGGAAGCGCATTCGATCATGTCGGATGCGGATGTCGCCGACGAGCAAATCGCGCAACGGCTCGATTGCGGCGGCGTGGTGTTGCGGCGGCATGGGTATCAGGCGGTTATCGCGACGCAGGTTATATCGGTGGAGGGTGTCTGGCGCACGGTGACTTACAGGCTGCGAGTGCCGCTTGCGTTCGAGCCGGCACGGGGCATGGACCACGAGGTCATGCTCGAGGAAAACAAGCTGGACGGTATCGAACCCATCGCCTTTGCCGTCAGGATCACAGGAGCGTGTGTATGAGCAGCACCGCCGAGGAACTTGTCGAATGCGCGACTGCGTTGCTGAGCGACGCGGCAGATGAACCCCGGTATCGGGCTGTCTGCAGCCGGGCGTACTACGGTGCATTTCATGCGGCCCATGCGTTTCATCGGCGACTGCCGGTTCCCGGCACCGTCGGACGCGCGCGTGGCCGTCACGAACAACTCATTGCGCAACTGAGTCGTCCCATGATCAACCCGGCCGATAGGCAATACGACGTGTCGCAAGCGATCGCCAGAGACCTGGTTGAATTGCGAAATGCACGCGTCATGGCTGACTATCACCTTGACCAGCACGTCGATCACGAACTCGCCTCGAAGTCCGCGAGGATCGCCCGGAACGTCCTGAAAACTACGACATAACATGGGTCCACCTACCGAACGCATCACCGAAGACCGCACGCTCCCGGATCGCGTCGACGTCGTCATCGTCGGCGGCGGCATCATCGGCATCAGCACCGCGCGCGCTCTCGCGGAGAAAGGGCTGTCGGTCGCCGTCTGCGAGAAAGGCGCCATCGCCGGCGAGCAGTCGAGCCGCAACTGGGGCTGGTGCCGCGCGACGCACCGCGACTTGCGCGAACTCGAACTTAGCCTCGAAAGCCTGAAGCTGTGGCGGCGCATCGATGCGGAACTCGGCATCGACACGGGCTTTCGCGAATGCGGCATCCTCTACGCCGCCGACGATGCCGACGCCCTCGCCGATCACGAAGCCTGGCTCGCGCGCGCCATCGCGCTCGTCGGCCGCGGCGCGCTCGATTCGCGCATCGTCTCGCCGGACGAAACCGCAGCGCTGATGCCGGGCGCGTCACGGCGCTTCGCAGGCGGCATCTACACGCCGAGCGACGGCCGCGCCGAGCCGCAACGCGCCGTGCCCGCGATGGCCGCCGCGCTGCGCGAGCGCGGCGTGAAAGTGCTGACGCCCTGCGCGATTCGCGGCATCGAGTCGAGCGGCGGCGCGATCAGCGGCGTCGTCACGGAACACGGGCGCATCGGCTGCGCGAGCGTGGTCGTCGCGGGCGGCGCATGGACGCGCTATTTCGCGGGCAGCCTCGGCGTCGATGTGCCGCAACTCATGGTTCGCTCGTCGGTCATGCGCACGTCGGAAGTGGAAGCGCACGAAGACGGCCCGGCCGTGAGCGCGTGCAATCAGGAGATGGGATACAGAAAGCGGCTCGACGGTGGCTACACCATCGCCAACGCGTTTCACAGCTATCACGACATCACGCCGGACAGCTTTCGCCTGTTCGCCAAGTTCCTGCCCGCGCTGAAGAGCCAGATCGGTTCGATCAAGCTCGGCCTGAACGCACGCTTCTTCGACGAACTGCGCAGGCCGCGCCGCTGGCCGCTCGACCGCCCGACCGTCTTCGAGACCGTGCGCACGCTCGATCCCGCGCCGGTCGAATCGTTCAACGAAGCGGCCCTTAAGGAGTTCCGCGCCGTCTTTCCGGCGCTCGCCCGTTTGCGCATCGAGCAGGCGTGGGCCGGATACATCGACGTCACGCCCGACGCGGTGCCTGTCATCTCTGGCGTCGAACGCAGGCCGGGACTCTTCATCGCGACGGGTTTCTCGGGCCACGGTTTCGGCATCGGGCCGGGCGCGGGCCAACTGATGGCCGATATCGTCGCGAACGATGCGCCGCTCGTCGATCCACGCGCGTTTCGCCTGTCGCGCTTTTTCGACGGCAGCACCATCGAGATCGACGGCGGCTTCTGACGCGCCGGGAAGACACGCGGCTGCCGCCCGCACGCGCTAACATACCGGTTTTGCGGCCGCCGCTCTTCGCAGCGTCCGCCTGGTTCGGTCAAACGGCGCATGGGCGCCGTTCGTTTTGGGGCTCACATGGCATCCACGCCTGTTCTTTTTATCGACGTCTGGTCGGACTTCACCTGTCCGTTCTGCTATCTCGAGACGCCCGTGCTCGACCAGTTCCGCAACGCATACGGCGATGCGGTCGAGATCCGCTGGCACGCGTTCGAATTGCGTCCGGAACCGACGCCCCTGCCCGATCCCAACAGCGAGACGATCGTCGATTCCTGGGAAAATTCGGTGCGCCCGCTCGCGGCGGAGCGCGGCGTGACGATGCGTCTGCCGCCTGTCGCGCCGCGTAGCCGCAAGGCCTTCGAAACCGCGATGTTCGCGCGCGAATCGGGCCGCTACGATCTCGTGCATCGCGCGATCTTCAAGGCGTACTTCGAGGAAGGTATCGATATCGGCGACACCGACGCGTTGCTCGACATCGCGGCAACCTGCGGCGTCGATCCCGAGATGCTCGAAGAGGCGCTCGATGACGGCACCTATACCGATCTCGTGATCGAAGACGAAGAGTTCGCGAAGAAGCTGGGCGTGACCGGCGTGCCGTTCGCGGTGTTGTCGCGGGAATCCGCGCCGGGGCAGGAACCGCCGCCGCCCATCGCTCTGCGCGGCGCGGCGCCGGTCCAGCACTTCGAAGCGGCGGTCGAGCGGCTTTTCCCGGACGGCTTTCCTGGCAACTAAAGCCGCGCAGGCGGCCCGCCCATCTTAGCTGTGCTCGGCCATGAACGATTTCAGCGCGATACGCTGCGACGGCTCGATCGATTCGAATTCGAGCCCGTAGGCCGCGCTGCCATCGGCCGGATCGATCGTGCCGACATGGCGCACGATCGCGATGGTGTCGATCTTTACATCGACGCCATCGGTCTTGAACTGGAACGAGAGCTTCAGACGGTCGCCCACGCGCGCGGCCGGATTCGCGACGGTCAGCGACATGCCATATGGACTGATGTCGCTCACGCGGCCCAGATGCGGCGCGGCGTGAGTTTGGCCATCCGCAGCGAAATGGGCCGCAAGGCGTGTCGGCATGCGCGCGAACTTGCGCGTGCGCAATCGGCGGATCGCCCCCGGCGCCGATAGCACCGCATAGTTGAACGGCTCGCGGCAGGTGGCGTCGACCGTGCAGGCAAAGCGGAACACGCCCCGCCCCGTCAGCGCGACGAGATCGACCTGCTCGCCGAGCGTCAGGTCGAGCGGATCGAAACCCGTCATCACCGGTTGCGTCACGAAGAGCGACCGCTCGCCATTGCGGCGCGGCGTCGAAAATCCAATCACGCGGCTCGCATACATGGCAGAGCCCGTGCCGCCGGTGCCGCGCAAACCGACCCGCGCGCCGATGGTCAGACCGATATCGTCCAGCGTCAGCGGACCATCCTTCGCGGCCTCGTCGTCGGGCACGCTCGGCGCGGGCTCCTGAAGCACGCGGTGCGGCTCGAAATGGCGAAACATGAACGCGCGCGCCGACGCGTCCGGCACGACGGCGCCCGCATCGAACAGCAGCGCGCCATCGGCGGAAACGATGGGCCACTTGAGCGACGCGTTCAAGGGAATGTCGGAAGCTGCGAGGCGAACCGTTAACGGGCGCGCCTCTGCGACGGTTTCTTCGGTCATCTTATAGGACGATTCTTAAGCGTTTTCGCAATCGTCGTGCTTACCGAAGCCGTCGTCAAGTGTCAGGCGGCAACTTTTACGTTAGCGCACTGATATGTGTTTCAGATTTACGACTTTTTACGCGACGCGGCGCGCCGCGCAAAAAGTTTTATGCGCATAAAAGTTTTATCGAGATAACGCGCGCGGCGCGCTGGCGGACACCGTCACGCTTTCGATGGCGGCGAGCACTTGCTGCACGTTAGGCGGCGCGCCTTCATCGCCTACGGAAACCGAGCGGCCCGGATCGTTCACGCCGAAGTGCTCGCGCGAGGTTGCCGCGAACAGCATGACGGTCCGGCGCTGCAACGCATGCGCCAGATGCACGAGGCCCGTGTCCGCGCCGACGACGAGTTCCGACGCGCGAATCCAGTGTGCGCATTCCAAGACGGAGAGCTTCGGCAACACGATCGCGCCGGGGACGAGCGCGGCGATCGCCTGCGCTTCGCCCTGCTCGCGCTCGGTGCCCCACGGCAAGGCGATCGTATGACCGCGCGCGGTGAGCCAGCGGCCCACTTCGCCCCAATGTTCCTTCGGCCACTTCTTCACGTCCGCCGACGTCGCATGGAACAGCATCGCGATGGGCTGTCCGCGCGGAATGTTCAGATCGCGCGCGACCGGCGGCAACTGGATGTTGTAGTCGGGCGTCTCGTCGAAACGATAGCCGAGCGCTTCGGCGACGCTAACGCGCATGCCGCGCCACGCATCGGTGTCCGGCCGCGGGCCGAAGCGCGCGTTATAGGCAAAGGCCGCGCCCCGTTCCCCGAGATCCTTGTTCTGATAGCCGTAGCGGCCCCGCCCGCGCGCAATGAACGCGATGATCGCGCTCTTGTAGACGCCGTGAATATCGAGAATCGCGTCGTATTTTTCCGCCCGCAGCTCGCCGATCGACCCGGCGATGTCCTTCAGATCGTTCCAGTTGCGCGCCTTCTTGAACTTGCGCAGCGGCGCGCTCAGCACACGATCGACGCCCGGATTCCAGCGGATGATGTCGGCAAAGGCGGCGTCCGCGGCCCAGTCGACCTGGGCGGATGGAAACGCGCGCCGCAGGTCCGCAACGACCGGTAGCGTCTCGACGATATCGCCGAGCGACGTGACTTTGACGATCAGAATTCGCTTCATGAAGAGAACGGGAATGCTCCGGTGCGTGTCGGGTCCGGAGGACGTCACGTCGCGCGGCACCTGGCCGCGCCCGGAAAACCAGCGATTCTAATGACTTTAAGACAAACGCGTGTCAGCGTTTGTAAGCACCGGCGGCAAGCCGCGAGGCGATGCGGCCGCGCCTCGACGGTTCAGCATAGTCCATTTCGAGACGAAAGGCCGCTTTCGGCCGCGCCCGACGAACACTCAGAGCGAGCGCGCCGAGAAGGTGTCGCACTGACTGACATCGCCCGTCGACATACCGCGCCGCAGCCAGCGCTGGCGCTGCGCGCTCGTGCCGTGCGTGAACGCCTCGGGCACGATGCGCCCTTGCGACTGCTGCTGCAGACGGTCGTCGCCGATCGCGGCCGCGGCGTTCAAGCCCTGTTCGAAATCGCCGGGCTCGATCAGCTTCGCGTTCTGCTGCTGCGCGACCGCGGCCCAGACGCCCGCGAAGCAGTCCGCCTGCAACTCGACGCGAACCGACAGCGCATTGGCCTGCTCTTTCGACATCCGCGAGCGGGCCTGATCGACCTTGCCCATGATGCCGAGCACGTTCTGCACGTGATGCCCGACTTCGTGCGCGATCACGTAAGCCTGCGCGAAGTCGCCGCTCGCGCCGAAGCGGTCGCGCAATTCGCGATAGAACGAGAGATCGATATAGACCTTGCGGTCGCCCGGACAATAGAACGGACCCATGGCGGCCTGTCCCGTGCCGCAGGCGGTCTGCGTGGCGCCCGAAAACATCACGAGCTTCGGCGCCGGATAGTCCTGATTGAACTGCGTGCGGAAGACTTGCTGCCAGGTCCGCTCGGTATTGCCGAGCACGCGGCGCACGAAGACCGCGCCGGGATCGTTGGCGGGCGGCGCGTTGCTCGGCGCGGCCTGCTGCTGCGGCGCATTGCCTTGCAGCACCTGCGCGCCGTTGATGATGGTCATCGGATTGATGCCGAAGAAATACGACGCTGCGAGCGCAATGACGATCGTGCCGATGCCGATCGATCCGCCGCCGACCCGAAAGCCGCCGCCCCCGCCGCGCCGGTCTTCGACATTCCGGCTTTCTGCTTCGTCATCGAGGCGCATGATGCTTCTCCTTCCTGCTCGCGCGGTGCGCGTGTCCAAAAGTCATTATGGTACCCGCCCCGTTCGCACGTCTCGTGCCGGCGCATCGTAAAAGTTCTTTCCGGGCCTGCCGCGCACCGACTCCAGCCGTGCGGTCGATTGTCGCGAAAGCGTCTGCGCGCTCTTGCCGCACCGCACTATCCCGGCATCTCGAAATCATCGGCAAATCAATCTGGTAGCTGCGCTAAGCCCTTGAAACTGCGGCATTTGCGCGCAATGAATAACGTCTGACGCAGCGCAACAGTTTGTCGAAATGGCGCTAAGCTCCGGCCCGTCAGACGTCTCATTCAGCACCGGACTCGCCCGCCTTCCGACGCGGGCCGCGCGTGAATTTCCAAGGCACAGTCAATCATGCAATCGACTCCCGAAGCACTCGATCTGGCGCGGATCCAGTTCGCGTTCACCGTCTCGTTTCACATCATCTTTCCCGCGCTTTCCATCGGGCTCGCGAGCTTCATCGCGGTGCTCGAAGGCGCGTGGCTCAAAACCGGCAAGCCGGTCTACAAGGAGCTGTGCCTCTTCTGGTCGAAGGTGTTCGCCGTCGCGTTCGGCATGGGCGTCGTGTCGGGCGTCGTCATGGCTTACGAATTCGGCACCAACTGGGGCGGCTTTTCGAGCTTCGCCGGTCCCATCACGGGCCCCTTGCTCACGTATGAAGTGATGACCGCGTTCTTCCTCGAAGCGGGCTTCCTCGGCATCATGCTGTTCGGCTGGAACAAGGTCGGTCCGAAAGCGCACTTCGGCGCGACGCTGATGGTCGCGATCGGCACGCTCATCTCGACGTTCTGGATTCTCGCGTCCAATAGCTGGATGCAGACGCCGCAAGGCTTTCGTATCGAGGGCGATCACGTCGTGCCGGTGGACTGGTGGGCGATCATCTTCAATCCGTCGTTTCCGTACCGGCTCGCGCATATGGCGATCGCGGCGTTCATCGTCGCGGCGCTCGTGGTCGCCGCGACGGGCGCGTGGCATCTGCTGAAAGGCCGCCGCGACCCCGCCATCAAGAAGATGTTTTCGATGTCGCTCTGGCTGCTGCTCGCGCTCACGCCGATCCAGGCGATCGTCGGCGACGCGCACGGCCTGAACACGCGCGAACATCAGCCGGCGAAGATCGCGGCGATCGAAGGCATCTGGGAGACCGAGAAAGGCGGCACCGCGCTCAATCTCTTCGGCATTCCCGACATGGAAGCGGAAACGACCAAGTACGCCGTGTCGATTCCACATCTCGGCAGCCTCATCCTCACGCATAGCTGGGACGGCGAGATTCGCGGCCTGAAGGAATTCCCGAAGGAAGACCGTCCGAATTCGACGCTCGTGTTCTGGAGCTTTCGCGTGATGGCGGGACTCGGCGTGCTGATGATCGCGATGTCGTTCGCGGCGTGGTGGCTGCATCGCAAGCGCAGGTTGTTCGATGCGCGCTGGTTCCATCGCTTCGCGCTGGCGATGGGCCCGAGCGGTTTCATCACGCTGCTCGCGGGCTGGGTCACGACCGAAGCGGGCCGCCAGCCGTGGGTCGTCTACGGCGTGATGCGCACGGCGGATGCCGTGTCGCCCATCACGGCGCAGCAGGTCGGCGTGTCGCTGCTTGCGTTCGTGATCGTGTACACGATCGTCTTCGGCACGGGCATCTACTACATGTTGAAGCTGCTGCGCCACGGTCCCGCCTTGCCCGGCGCGCCGAGCCAGCCTTCCGACGGCAGCGCGCGACGCCCGCTCAGCCTGCCGCAACAGTCCATCGAAGGAGCATAAGCATATGGATCTCACGCTCGCCTGGGCCGCGATCATCGCGGCGGGCCTCTTCCTCTACGTGGTGCTCGACGGCTTCGATCTCGGCATCGGCATTCTCTTTCCTTTCTTTCCCGACCAGCACGACCGCGACGTGATGATGAACACCGTCGCGCCCGTCTGGGACGGCAACGAGACCTGGCTCGTGCTCGGCGGCGCCGGGCTGTTCGCCGCCTTCCCGATGGTCTATTCGACCGTGCTGTCCGCGCTCTATCTGCCGCTCGTGCTGATGCTCGTGTGCCTGATCTTCCGCGGCGTGTCGTTCGAGATCCGCGCGAAGGCGCAGCGCACGAAGCACATGTGGGACCTCGCGTTCATCGGCGGATCGGCGGGCGCGACCTTCTTTCAGGGCGTGGCGCTCGGCGCGTTCCTCGGCGGCATTCCCGTCGCCGACGGCCGCTTCTCCGGCGACGCCTTCGGCTGGTTCTCGCCCTTCTCGATCTTCACGGGCGGCGCGCTCGTCGTCACATATGCGCTGCTCGGCGCATGCTGGCTGATCGCGAAGACCGAAGGCGACTTGCAGCGGCGCATGTATCGCGTCGTGTGGCCGCTCACGGTATTGCAGCTCGCGACGATCGCGGTCGTCAGCATCTGGACGCCGTTGCAGGATGCGGGCATCGCGTCGCGCTGGTTCGATTCGCCGTGGTTCTATCGCATGCTGCCGGTGCCGGTGCTTGTCGCGGCCTGCGCGTTCGCGATGCGCCGCGCGATCAAGTCCCGCCACGAAAAACAGCCGTTCGCGATGGCGCTCGGCTTCGTGTTCCTCGGCTATACGGGACTGGTTCTGAGCCTTTCGCCCGATGCCATTTTCCCCGGCGTGTCGATCTGGGACGTGGCCGCGCCCCGTTCGAGCCAGCTCTTCACGATCGTCGGCGCGGCGGTGATCTTGCCCGTGATCGTCGCGTACACGACGCTAGGCTATTGGGTTTTCAGAGGAAAGGTGCGTCATGGCGAACATCACTACCATTGAACGCGCGCGCAAGGTGTTCTGGTTCGTCGCGCTATGGGTGGCGGGCGTCGGCGGCGCGATGCTGCTCGCGCTGCCGTTCAAGCTGCTGATCAAGGCGGGCGCGGCGATTCATTGAGCGGGCACGCTCAAAACCACGCCGCCGCGATCAATCCGCTCACGATCCCGAAGCCCACCACCGCCACCGACACCACCGCCAGCACGCGCGGCGGAAACGATCGCGCGAGCATCGCGAGCGACGGCACGCTGATGGGCGGCAAGGTCATGAGGAGCGCGCCGGCGGGCCCCGCCGCCATGCCGAGCGACAGCATCGCCTGAATGATGGGCACTTCGCCGGCCGTCGGAATGACGAAGAGCGTGCCGGCGACCGCGAACGCGACGATCCAGAGCATGCCGTTGTCGATGTCCGGCCCGATATGCGGAAAGAGCCACGCACGCGCCGCGCCGAGCAGCAGCACGAGCACGATGTATTCGGGAATCAGGCGCAACGCCATGCGCCCGAGAATCGCGATCCAGCGTGAGAACGCCGTGCCCGGTTCGTCTTCTTCGACGAGCTTGGCGAGCGTGGCGCGCGATGCCGCCGCCTGCGCGGGCGTCACCATGCGGTTCACCGCGTAGCCCAGGCCGAACACCATCAGCACGCCGAGCACGAGGCGCAAACCCGTCCACTGCCAGCCGAGCACGAAACCCATGAAAACCAGCGCCGCGGGATTGAGCACGGTATTGCCGAGCCAGAAAGCGACTGCCGCGCCGGGCGCGGCCTCGCGCGCCCGCAGACCCGCGACAACGGGCGCCGCGCAGCACGTGCACATCATGCCGGGCAAGGACATCAGCCCGCCGTTCACGACGCTGCCGAAGTTATGCTCGCCGAGCGCGCGCGCGACCCAGCGCGGCGGAATCAGCGCCTGCACCGCGGAGCCGAGCAGCAGGCCCAGTACCATCGCCTGCCAGATTGCCTTGCCGTAGGCGATCGCGTAATCGAGCGCGGCCTGCCACGACGGTTCCGGCGCGCTCGCGGCGGTGCCCATCAGAATGGACTTGCCGATCGAATGCTGGCTCGCCGCGACGAACGCGCGGTTGTAGTACGGAAACCATTTGACATAGAACAGCCCCACGACGGCGATCAGCAGGAACACCAGCCAGCCCAGAGCGACGCGCGGTTGTCGAAGCGTGGTCATATTTTTCTTGAAAGAAGTGAGTTGAATCAGAGCGCGGGCGCCGTCTCGGCGAGCCGGGCAAGCAAGGCCTTCGCCTGATCGACGCTATCCGCATCGTTCGGACGAAACAGCATGCGCGACGCGTGCGGCAACGCCCTGTAGAGCGCCTGGCTGCTGCGCCCGTACGCGGGATCGTAGTGATAATCGATCAATTCGGCGAAAAGCGCAGCGCGCGCGTCGTCGTCGATCAGCCGATGCCAGCGTTCCACGCGCTCGCGGCTGTGCAGCGCGACGAGCTTCGACAACTGCGCCTTGAAAAACGCGGGATCGTCGAAGAGATGCGCGTAATCTTGCAGCAAAAATGCGATGCGGTCTTCGCGGCGCGCTTCCACCTGCACGCACGACGCCGCGTGCAGGTTGTCGAGCACGGCGTCGGATATCGTGATCGAGCCGATGCGCCGCCCTTCCGCTTCGGCAAAAACCGGTTTCGCCGGATCGAAGCCCGAAAGCCTCGCCAGCAGCGCGGAATCGAACGCCTTTTGCGACGGCTGCGGATGTCCCGGCAACGCGCCGAGCAGCGATCCCCGATGCGCCGCGAGCCCTTCCAGATCGAGCGTCTGCGCGCCCGCCGCGGACAGCGCCTTCAAGAGCCGCGTCTTGCCGCTGCCCGTGGGACCGATCAGCACGACATAGCGGAACCGCCCCGGCAGCATGCCGAGCCGCTCCATCACGTCGCGCCGGTAGCTCTTGTAGCCGCCTTCCAGTTGACGCGCCTGCCAGCCGATCATGTTCAGCCACGTCGTCATCGCGCCGGAGCGCTTGCCGCCGCGCCAGCAATACACGAGCGGCCGCCAGTTGCGCGGCTTGTCCGCGAACAGCGTGTCGAGATGATGCGCGATGTTGCGCGCGACCATCGCCGCGCCGACGCGCGTGGCCTCGAAAGGCGAGACCTGCTTGTACATCGTCCCGACGATCACGCGCTCCTCGTTGCTGAGCACGGGCGCGTTGATCGCGCCGGGAACGTGGTCCTCGGCGAATTCGAGCGGTGTGCGGACATCGACGATTTCGTCGAAATCGCGCAGACGGTCGATGGAAACGAGCAGGTTTTTCACGGGTTTGCGGGCGTGCGCGGACTGAATCGAACGAAAAATTATCGCACGCGGGCGCATTTCGGCCCGGGCGGCGCTTTTTTGTCCGCGCGCGATGCGGTTAAAGTGAGCGGATCGATCCGTTCGGGGAAAGAGCGATGAGCTATCACGCGACGATCGGCGCGCGCCGCTACCGTTTCGACGATCTGAAGACGCTGCTCGCCCGCGCCAGTCCGCGCCGCTCCGGCGACGAACTCGCGGGCATCGCGGCCGACACGGAGGAAGAGCGCGTCGCGGCGAAAATGGCGCTCGCGCAGACGCCGCTCTCGGCCTTCCTCGACGAACCGCTCATTCCCTACGAGCACGACGAAGTCACGCGCCTCATCGTCGATACCCATTCGCGCGAGGCCTTCGCGCCCATCGCGCATCTGACGGTCGGCGAATTCCGCGAATGGCTGCTCGCCGACAGCACCGGCGCCGCCGCGCTCGAAGCCCTCACGATGGGCGTCACGCCGGAAATGGCCGCGGCCGTCTCCAAGCTCATGCGCAATCAGGACCTGATCCTCGCCGCGAAAAAGCGCCCGGTGGTCACGCGCTTTCGCACGACGATCGGCCTGCCCGGACGTCTGTCGGTGCGCCTGCAGCCGAATCATCCGACCGACGACGCGAAAGGCATCGCCGCATCGATGCTCGACGGGCTGTTCTACGGCTGCGGCGACGCGGTCATCGGCATCAATCCCGCATCGGATTCGCCCGCCGCCATCGGCAGCCTGCTCGCGATGATGGACGACTTCCGCCAGCGCTACGACGTGCCGATGCAATCGTGCGTCCTCACGCACGTCACCAACACGCTCGCGGCGATCGAACGCGGCGCGCCGGTCGATCTCGTGTTTCAGTCGATCGCTGGCACCGAGCGCGCGAACGCGAGCTTCGGCGTGTCCCTCAAGCTGCTGGAGGAAGCGCACGACGCGGCGGCGTCGCTCAAGCGCGGCACCGTCGGCGATAACGTCATGTACTTCGAGACCGGACAAGGCAGCGCGCTGTCGGCGAACGCGCATCACGGCGTCGATCAGCAGACCTGCGAGGCGCGCGCGTACGCGGTTGCGCGCCGCTTCAAGCCGTTGCTGACGAACACGGTGGTGGGCTTCATCGGGCCGGAATATCTCTACGACGGACGGCAGATCATCCGCGCGGGCCTCGAAGATCACTTCTGCGGCAAGCTGCTCGGCGTGCCGATGGGCTGCGACATCTGCTACACGAACCATGCCGAAGCCGATTCCGACGACATGGACACGCTGCTCACGCTGCTCGGCGTGGCGAACGTCAACTTCATCATGGGCGTGCCGGGCGCGGACGATGTCATGCTCAACTATCAGAGCACCTCGTTTCACGATGCGCTGTATATCCGCCGCGCGCTGAACCTGAAGCGCGCGCCCGAGTTCGAGGCGTGGCTGGAGAAGATGCACGTCACCGATGCCCGCGGCGAGTTGTTGCCACCGCCGGCGCACCCATTGCTCGAATGGATCGAATCATGACGAACGCCGACACCTGGGACGCGCTCAGACGCTTCACGAACGCGCGCATCGCGCTCGGCCGCGCGGGCAGCAGCCTGCCGACCGCGCCCTTGCTCGCGTTCGAGCTTGCGCACGCACAGGCGCGCGACGCCGTGCACCAGCCGCTCGATACCGCCGCGCTCGGCGACGCGATCCGCGCTACGGGCTTCGACACGCTCGACGCGCGAAGCGCCGCGCCCGACCGCGATGTCTATCTGCGACGGCCGGATCTCGGCCGCGTGCTGGACGATGAGAGCGCACGGCGGCTCGCGGCGCACGCGTGCGAGACCGAAGGCGAATGCGAGCTCGTCTTCGTCGCCGCCGATGGCTTGTCGGCGTTCGCCGCGCAACGCCACGTCGCGCCGCTGCTTGCGGCATTGCGCGGGCAACTCGACGGCTGGAACCTCGGGCCCGTCGTGATCGCGACACAGGCGCGCGTCGCGCTGGGCGATCGCATCGGTGAGCTTTTACAGGCACAGATCGTCGTCGTGATGATCGGCGAGCGGCCGGGCCTGAGTTCGCCCGACAGCCTCGGCCTCTATGTGACCTACGCGCCGCGCGCCGGCCGCCACGACGCCGAACGCAACTGCATCTCCAACGTGCGCCCGGAAGGACTCGGTTACGACGCCGCCGCGTTCAAACTGCTGTGGCTTCTGAACGAGGCGCGCAGGCTGAAGCTGACCGGCGTCGGCCTGAAGGATCTGAGCGGCTCGCTGCCGCCATCCGCAAACAAAGCGAAACCGCTCGAAGGCTAAACCCTCAACTTGCGATACAAGGTCGTGCGCGAGATGCCGAGCGCGCGCGCGGTGGCCGATACGTTGCCGCCGTGCGCCTTGAGCGCCGCCGCGACCGCGCCCGCTTCGATATCGGCGAGACGGGCGCCGCTCGTACTTGCCGGCGCGTCGTTGGCCGGTACGCGTTCGCCCAGTTCATCGACGAAATCGTGCGGCAGATGTTCGACGCGAATGTGCGTATCGTGATCGTCGAGCATGGCGGACGCGGTGCGCAGCACGTTGCTCAACTGCCGGAAATTGCCCGGCCACGGATGACGCGCGAAGAGCGCGAGCACGTCATCGCCGATGCCGACGACGCGGCCCGCGAAACGCTCGTGGCGCAATAGCTTGTCGACGACGGCGCGCAGGTCGGTGCGCGCGGCGAGCCGCGGCAGCGTCACCGAAAGACCGTTGATGCGGTAGTACAGATCCTCGCGGAACTCGCCTTGCGCGACGCATTCGCGCAGCTTGCGGTTGCTCGCGCAGACGAGCGTGAAATCGACCGGCACCGCGCGCGCCGCGCCGAGCGGCTCGACGACGCGCTCCTGCAACACACGCAGCAGGCGGCTCTGCATCGCGAGCGGCATGTCGCCGATCTCGTCTAGAAAAAGCGTGCCGCCGTTCGCCTGCACGATCTTGCCGGTCGCGCCGCGCTTCGCCGCGCCGGTGAACGCGCCCTGCGCGTAGCCGAACAGTTCGGATTCGATCAGCGTCTCCGGCAGCGACGCGCAATTCACCGCGACGAACGGCCCCGCGCGGCGCGGCGAATCGGCGTGAATGGCGCGCGCGAGCATCTCCTTGCCCGCGCCCGTTTCCCCGCCGATCAGAATCGGTATGTTCTTGCCGATGACCTTGCGCACGCGCGCGACGATGTCGCTCATCTGGGCGTCGCCGGTGCAGAGATCGTCGAGCCCGGATGCGCGCGGCGGCTCACGCACGGCGACGGCGCTCGCCGCCTGCACCGCGTTCGACGCCGCGCGCGCGTGGAAATCGACGCTCGCGAACACCACCACGCCGCTATGCAGTTCCAGTCGGCAAGGCGCTTCGCCCGACCGGGCGATGAGCGCATCCGCGCGTTCGCCGAACAATGCTTCGAGCGTCAGCACGCGCAGGCGCCCGAGTTCGTGACCGAATTGAAACTGCGCGCTGCGGTTCGCGCAGAGCAGCCGCCCGTCGAGATCGAAGACGGCGATGCCTTCCATCAGCGTGCCGATGAACTCGGGCCGGCTATGGAAGCGGATGCGCAGGCCGTCGCCGAATGCGCTCGCGATCAGCCGGTTCTCGATCATCTGGGCGGACATTTTCACGAGCGCCATCGTGTGCTGGTGATAGCCGCGCCGGTCGCCGGTGACGTCGAGCACGCCCGAGATATTGCCGTGCGGATCGAGGATCGGCACGCTCGAACACGTGAGGAAACGATTGGCGCGCAGATAGTGCTGGTCGCCGTGCACGGTGACGGCGTTGCGCTCGGCGAGCGTCGTGCCGATTGCGTTGGTGCCCTGATGCGCCTCACTCCACACCGCGCCCGCGCGCAACGCGACTTTTTCGGCGCGGGCGAGGAAATCGTCGTCGCCGAGGGAATGCAGGATGAGGCCGCCCGCATCCGTCAGCGCGATCATGCTGTGCGTATTCGCGATCTGCGCGTACAGCGTTTCCATGACCGGCAGCGCATGCGCGAACAGCGCGCGGCTCTTGTCCAGCTTGACGGCGAGTTCCGCGCCCGAGAGCACGGCATAGTCCGGGCGCATGGTCTCGCAAAGGCCGAACGTGGCCGAACGCTCGTGCGAATGACGGATGACGTCGCGCTGTTCCGGCCGCAAGGCCGCGCCGATGGCTTGCATTGCCCCTCCTTGTCGCGTTACGCGGCGGCTTCGGCCGAAGCCGCCGTGTCCGCCGTGTCCGCCGTGTCTCTTCGGGGCAATGTAACACCGTCGCGGCGCGCGGGTCGATTCGAGGAAGCGCGGAGTTCCCGCGCGCCCTCCCCGCTACAGCACCAGCGATCCGGCCGAGATCGCGACGATCAGGAAGATCACGAACAGGATCAGGAAGATAAAGAAGCAGATTTTGGCGATGCCCGCCGCGCCGGACGACACGCGCGTAAAGCCGAAGAAACCGGCGACGACGGAAATGACCGCGAAAAGAATGGCGAGCTTGAGCATGGCAGGTCCGGTTTTAGTTGTGGTGACCTGTGCATGCAAGCCGTGTGCCTTGGCGCTCTCGGTTCGAGGCGGCGAAAAAACCAGACCGTTAGTTGCCTATCGCTCGAAAATAAAAGCGGGCAGCGAACTGCCCGCTCGATTGCGCCTATCGCATGCGGTTGTCGGTCGCGGCGACGGCACGCGCGGCGGCCACCGGCGGTGCACGGCGCGTGCCGAGCCAGCCCGACACCCACTTATGCACGCGCGGCACGGCAAGGAGCGCGCCGATCGCGATGGCGTCGGCGGCGAGTCCCGCTGGCACGTTGACGAGGCCGTCGGTGAGCGTGAAGAGGATCGAATCGACAGTCAGCGAAATCACCGTGCCCGCGACGAACGACACCATGCCGTCGCGCCCCACTGCGCCGACCCACGGCAGCCGTTTGGCGATTTCCTTGACGATGCCGTAGCGCGCCAGATTCGCCGCGATCCACGCGATCGCGAGGAAATTGACGACGCGCGGACCGGCCAGGTCGCGCTTGAAGGCGCTATCCAGCACGGGCGGCAAAACGAGCAGCTTGTAGTACGCCATGCCGGCGATCAGCGCGGCCGCGCCCGCGCTCACGATCCAGCCGAAACGGTTCGCGCTCACGCGCTGATAGATGGGCTGGCAGCGCGCCAGCACGCCGAGCACGAACATGAGCTGCCACGCGGCGGGGTTGAAGTCCCAGAGGTTGTCATCGACGGACGGCATGTGTTCGCCGATCTGCGCGGCGAACGCCCACAGCGCGAGGCTCAGACCGAGCAAGAGCCACGGCTTGCTGCGTGCGAGCGGCAGCATGACGGGCACGGCGAGCGCGAAGAACGCGTACATCGGCAGGACGGCGGCCAGATACGGCTGGCGCTCGAACGTCAGAATCTGCGCGATGGAGGAAACCGGCTCGGACAGGAGACTGTCGAGGTCGTGCAGCGCGAGATTCGGCGCGTGACCGAACAACGGCCGCAGCACGAACGAGGCGACGAGCATCAGCACGGCCGTGACCACAAACGCGCGATACAGTTCGAATGCGCGCTTCAGGAACCGGACCCGCGCCGCGCTTTCGGAGCGGCGCTCGGCGAGCGAGACATACGCCGTGGCCGTGGCGAAGCCGCCGAGGAACACGAAGACTTCGGCGGCGTCGTTCAGCGCGAACGAATGCAGCGTGAAGCGGGACAACATGCTGCCGCCGATGTGATCGATGACGATGATCAGCAGAACCAGTCCCCGGAAAAAATCCAGTTCGACGAGACGTTGCGATTTTTGCTGCATGCGGCTTGGCGTGTTGTCCTGCGGCGACAGGATGGTTTAATGACGCCGCAAAAGACGCGGCCAGGTAAGCGTAGGAGTTTACCCGTAAATGACGCGTCGCATCATCAGAAGTAGCGCAAATAATCGTTTCAAATCCGGTATTTGTGGCGGGTCTGACTAATTTCGTTGACAGAATTACCGGCGCGCGTGGAAAGCGCCTCGTGCGCGCCACAAGTTTTCAGACTCCTTTCAATTCCCGGGCCGATCAGGCTAAGATCACGCCCTCACCGTCGAACCTCATTCGAACCATCATGGATTACATCGTCGCCCTCCTCGCCGATCCCGCCGCCTGGGCCGCCCTCGCGACGCTCGTCGTGATGGAAGTCGTGCTCGGCATCGACAACCTGATCTTCATCTCGATCCTGACCAACAAGCTGCCCGAGGCGCACCGGGAGCGCACGCAGCGCATCGGCATCGCGCTCGCGCTCGTGATGCGGCTCGGCTTGCTCGGCACCGTCGCGCTGATCGTGCGGCTCACGACACCGATTTTCGAGGCGTTCGGACACGGTTTTTCGTGGCGCGACATCATCCTGATCGCGGGCGGCGTGTTCCTCGTCTGGAAGGCGACGACCGAAATCCATCATCACGTCGCGCACGACGCCGACGCGCAGGCCGGCGCGGCATCGCCGAAGCGCCTGACGCCGCTGTCGGCGATCGGTCAGATCCTGCTGCTCGATCTCGTGTTCTCCATCGACAGCATCGTGACGGCGGTCGGCATGACCGAGCACATCCCGATCATGTTCGTCGCGGTGATCGCCGCCGTCACGGTGATGCTGTTCGCCGCGGGCCCGCTGTCGCGCTTCATCGAGCGCAATCCGACGATCGTGATGCTCGCGCTCGGCTTTCTGCTCGTGATCGGCATGACGCTGATCGCGGAAGGGTTCGGCTCGCACGTGCCGAAGGGCTATATCTATGCGGCGATGGCGTTCTCGGCGCTCGTCGAAGGCCTCAACATGCTGGCGCGGCGCGCGAAGACGCGGGCGGCCGCGCCTCGCCACGAGTAGCCTTCAGAACGGCAGTTCGCGCTGCGGATTGGCGGGCGCCGGTGCCGGCTGAGTCGGAAGCGGCTGCGCCCGCAGCCAGCGCTCGATGGCATCGACCACATGCCGGCGCTCGGCGTCGTCGAGCGCGCTGCCTGCCGCGATGCCGTGCCATTTGGCGAGACAAGAGCGGCAGCACGTCGCCGTCGCGTGTTGCGCGATGAACACCGGATGCCCGCGAAACGGCGTCTGCTTGCCGTCGTTCAGAGGCGCTTGCGGCGCGAGCCGCTTGCCGATGAGTTCGTGCGCCTGCGCGAGCACCGTGTCGATGCCCTTTTCCCGCAGATATTTCCCCTCGCGCACGCCGAGCGCGAAGCGCCGCCGGAAGGCCGATTTCGCGAGCGCATCGAACACGGCGTCGAGGTCGCGCATGGCGTGATCAGTCCTTCGCGTAGAGCGTGGAATCCGCGAAACCGTCGGCGGCGAGCACGCGGCCGACGAGAATCATCGCCGTGCGCTCCATGCCCGCCGCGCGCACTTTCGACGCGATATCGGCAAGCGTTCCCTCCACGCGCGTCTCGTCCGGCCAGCTCGCGCGGAACACGACCGCGACCGGGCAATCCGCGCCGTAGTGCGGCAGCAGATCCGCGACAATCCGCTCGATATGCCGCACGCCGAGATGGATCGCGAGCGTCGCGCGATGGCGCGCGAGATCCGCGAGACTTTCGCCCTCCGGCATCGACGTTTTCGTCGCGTAGCGCGTGAGAATCACCGTCTGCGAAATGCCGGGCAGCGTCAGTTCGCGCTTGAGCGCCGCCGCCGATGCCGCCGCCGCCGTCACGCCGGGAACGACTTCGTAGGGAATCGCGAGCGCATCGAGCCTGCGGATCTGCTCGCCGATCGCGCCGTACAGCGACGGATCGCCCGAATGCACCCGCGCCACGTCCTGGCCGTTCGCGTGCGCTTGCCGCAAGAGCGCCACGATCGCGTCGAGATCGAGCTCGGCCGTATCGATGCATTGCGCCGCGCGATGCCCCGCCAGCACCGCTTCCGGCACGAGCGAGCCGGCGTAGAGAATCACCGGGCATTCGCGGATGAGCCGCTGCCCCTTGACGGTGATGAGTTCGGGATCGCCCGGTCCCGCGCCGATGAAATAGACAGTCATTGTTCCGATGTGTGAAGCCAATGGGTGAGCGCATCGAGTGCGCTCGCGGCATCGTCGAAGGTGCGGTGGGCATCGGGCAGCACGGGCCGCGCGAGCATCACGACGGCAAGGCCCCGCTCGCGCGCGACCGCGAGTTTCGCCTCGGTCGCGCGACCGCCGCTGTTCTTGCTGATGACGACATCGACGCCCGCTGCATCGAACAGGGCGCGCTCGCCATCGAGATCGAACGGGCCGCGCGCATCGACGATCGTCGCGCGGGCATTGCCCGGATGCGCGTCGAGACAGCGGATCGTCCAGTGCTGCGATGCGGGAATCTCGTCGAGATGCGCAAGCGGCTCGCGTCCGAGCGTGAAAAGCGGCCGCCGATAAGACCCGATCCGCTCGACGATGCCGCGCCAGTCCGGCGCATCGCGCCAGTCGTCGCCCGCTTGCGGTTGCCATGCCGGACGGCGTACGGCCCAGAGCGGCACGTGCGCGCTCGCGCACGCCGCGTGCGCATGGCGGCTCATCTGCGCGGCATACGGATGCGTCGCATCGACCACGAGCGCGATGCGCTCGTCGCGCAGATAGCGAACCAGCCCGTCGATGCCGCCGAAGCCGCCCACGCGCACCGAACACGCGAGATCGGCCGGCACGCGCCCGAGGCCCGCGAGACTGTAGACATGCCCGGCGGGCAGACCGCGCGCGATGGCGAGCCCATCGCCCGTGCCGCCGAGCACAAGCACGCGCTTCATGCCGCACTCCCGACGATGTGCCCCTGCCGGTCGATCGCGAAAGTTTCGACGTCGATGCCCGGCGGCAGCACGTCGAGCGCGACGGCGCGCGCGCGGCGGCACACGATATCGCCGAGCGCGATGCCTTCGGCGCGTGCCAGCTTGAGCGCTTCCTGGCTCGTGTTGGCCGCGCGGATCGCCGCCTGCAGCGCGTCGCTCGCGCCCGCGTCGGCGGCCCAGACCGCGAGCAAGGTCAGATCGATGCTGGAACTGCGGCTGTGCAGATCCATATGCCCCGCCGCGAGCTTGGACAGCTTGCCGAAGCCGCCGCACAAGCTCAGTTTGTCCACGCTCGCGCGCCGCAGATGCTTGAGCACCGCGCCCGCGAAGTCGCCCATTTCGATCAGCGCGATGTCGGGCAAGCCGTACAGCGCGCGCATCGCGTCCTCGCTCTGATTGCCCGTGCACGCGGCGATATGCCGATAACCGTTCGCCCGCGCCACATCGATGCCCTGATGAATCGACGCGATATACGCCGAGCACGAAAACGGCCTGACGATGCCGGTCGTGCCGAGTATCGACAGACCGCCGACGATGCCGAGCCGCGGGTTCATCGTCTTCAGCGCGAGCGCCGCGCCGTTCTCCACGCCGATGCTCACCTCGAAGCCGCCGCGATAGCTCGCGCCGGCGGCGAGCGCTTCGAGATGTTCGGTCATCATTTTGCGCGGCACCGGATTGATCGCCGGTTCGCCGACCGCGAGCGCCAGCCCGGCGCGCGTGACCGTGCCGACGCCCTCGCCCGCGTGAAACCGCACGCCGGTCGAATCGGACAATTGCACGCGCGCGAAGACGAGCGCGCCGTGCGTCACGTCGGGATCGTCGCCCGCGTCCTTGATCACGCCCGCTTCGGCGGCATCGCTGCCCGTCGTCCGGCAGAACGAGAGCGTCATCGTCACGTGGCGGCCCTTCGGCAAGACGATGTCCGCGCGCTCGCTCGTCTCGCCGAGCAGCAGCAGGCGCGCGGCGGCGAGGCTCGTCGCGGTGGCGCAGCTTCCCGTCGTGTAGCCGCTTCTGAGCGGCGCGGCCTGTTCCGGCGACTCTTCACGCATGACGCATCACGGCTTGCTCGCGTGCAGGAGCGTGATCGGCAGCGCCGGCCGCCAGGTGTCGAAGCTGCCGAGCGGCTCCGCCTGCGCGATCCCGATGCGCGTCAGCTCGCCGCCGTGCCGCGCGCGCCATTCGACGAGCGCCGCTTCGCTTTGCAGCGTCACCGCATTGGCGACGAGCCGCCCTCCCTGACGCAGACGCGCCCAGCACGCATCGAGCAGGCCGGGCACGGTCAGGCCGCCGCCGATGAACACGGCATCGGGCGCGGGCAGGCCGTCGAGCGCGCCGGGCGCCACGCCCCGCACGAGTTGCAGCGCGGGCACGCCGAGCGCGTCGCGATTATGTTCGATGAGACGCTGCCGGCTTTCGTTCGCTTCGATGGCGATCGCGCGGCAGGCGCCGTGCGCGCGCATCCATTCGATGCCGATCGAGCCGCAGCCCGCGCCCACGTCCCACAGCAATTCGCCCGGCTGCGGCGCGAGATGCGCAAGCGTCACCGCGCGCACGTCGCGCTTCGTGAGCTGGCCGTCGTGCCGATAGGCGTCGTCGGGCAGGCCCGGCGTGAGCGGCGGCCCGGCGTGGCCCGCGTGCGTGCGGCATTCGATCGCGACGAGATTGAGCGCGGCCACGAGCGGCTCGCGCCAGTCGTCGGCGCGTTCGTCGATGCGGCGTTCGTTCAGCCCGCCGAGATGCTCGAACACCGTCATGCGGCTCGCGCCGAAGCCATGCGCCGTCAGCAGCGTGGCGACGGCGGCGGGCGTCATGCCGTCGGCGCTCAAAACGAGCAGGCGCACGCCGCGATGCAGGCTCGCGAGCAAGGACGCGACCGGCCGCCCGACGAGCGACACGCACACCGCGTCCTGCAACGCCCAGCGCAAGCGCGCCGCCGCGAGCGACAGCGACGACGGCGCGGGAATCACGCGCATTTCGCCGTTGGCGACTTCGCGCGCGAGCGTCGCGCCGACGCCGAAGCACATCGGATCGCCGCTCGCGAGCACGCAGATGCGTGTGTGGCCGTCGCCGCGCTCGGCGAGCACGGCATCGAGCGAAAAGGGCTTGGGCCACGGCACGCGCCGCGCCGCGACGCGCGCGGGCAGGAGCGCGAGATGGCGCTCGCCGCCGTGAATCGACTGCGCATCGACGAGCGCGCGGCGCGCCACGCGCGACAGCCCGTGCCAGCCGTCTTCGCCGATCCCCACCACGGTCAGCCAGGTCGACATGCGCCGTCTCCTTTTTGCGGTTCGGAATACGCTTCGCGTTGCGGCCCGGAAGCGTCCGGATGGTCGATAAAAGCGGGCATAATACAGGTCCGTCGGTGCCCGAGGGTTCAGCCCGAGGGCCTAAGAGGGAACACAGCGAAACTGTGGCTGCCCCCGCAATTGTACGCAGCGAGTCCGCGCTCCACTGCCACTGGTTTTTACCGGGAAGGCCGGCGCGAATGAAGACCTGCCAGCCAAGAGACCTGCCGACTCAACGCATTCGCGCAACGCCAGCCGGGCGGGGTGTACCGGTTCGCTCGACATGCGCGAAGCCCTGACGGGTCACGCTTTTGACTTCATTCGACCACTCACCGCTGACGACCGCCGCGCGCGCATCCGCGTGTCCGGGCCTCATGCGCATCGTGCCCGCGCGCGACGGCGGGCTCGCCCGTCTGCGCCTCGCCGGCGGCGCATTGAGCGCGCACGCGGCGCGGGCCGTGGCGCGCGCCGCGCGGGAGTGCGGCTCGGGCGTGATCGAAGTGACCAATCGCGCGAATCTGCAACTGCGCGGCATTCGCGACGACGCCCACGCCGCGCTCATCGATATCGCGCTCGATGCCGGCCTCGGCCCGGCCGCGGCGACCGGCGACGACATCCGCAATCTGATGCTGAGCCCGCTCGCGAGCGACGGCACGCGCGCGCTCGCGGCGAAACTTATCGCGGCGATGCAGGCCGATGCCGCGCTTCACGCGCTGTCGCCCAAGTTCGCGTTGCAGCTCGACGGCGGCGAGCGCCTCGCGATGCTCGATCATCCGCACGATCTCTGGCTCTCGTCCATCGACGGCGGCGCGCGCTTCGCCTTCGGGCTTGCCGGGACGCCGCAACAGCCCGCGCTCGGCGCCATCGCGGCGGACAAGCTGGTCACGTTCGTTCCCGCCATCTTGCGCGCGTTTCTCGCGATGGCCAGGCCCGAAGAAAACCGCATGCGCGATCTGCTCGCGCGTATCGGCACTACGGGCACTGCGCGTTTTCTCGAAGCCTTCGCCTTCGATACCGGTTTGGAAACATGGCGACGCGCCCCCGCCGATGCCTCGTTACGGCTCGGCGCGCACGAAGAGCCGCAGCGCGCGACATGGTATGCGGGCGCGCAGACGCCGCTCGGGCGGCTCGACGCCAGCACGCTCGATGCCCTCGCCGATCTCGCCGACGAGCACGCGCAAGGCCGCCTTTCGATGACGCCGTGGCAAAGCGTGCTGATCGCGGGCATTGTGCCGGCGGACACGCACGACGTGCTGCGGCGCCTGACCGCACTCGGCCTCGCCACCGACCCGCGCGCGCCGCTTGCGCGCCTCATCGCGTGCGCGGGTTCGGCGGGCTGCGTAAAAAGCCGCGCCGACACCAAAGCCGATGCGCTTCGCCTCGCCCCGCTGCTGCCCGCGCACGACACGCATCAGGTGCATCTGAGCGGCTGCGAGCGCTCGTGCGCGGCGGCGCATCCGGTTCCGGCCACGCTCTATGCCGCCGCGCCGGGCCGTTACGACCTACATCGCGACGATGGAACCGTCGCGCGCAATCTCACTATCGAAGAGGCGGCCGAACGGCTCGCCCGGAGCCATGCCGATGTCTGACTATATCCGCGACGGCGCGGAGATTTACCGCCAGTCCTTCGCGACGATCCGCGCCGAAGCCGACCTGACCGCCCTTCCCGCCGATCTGGAAAAGCTCGCGGTGCGCCTGATCCACGCCTGCGGCATGGTCGATATCGTGAGCGATCTGCGCTTCTCGCCGGGCGCGGGCATGGCGGGCCGGCGAGCGTTGGCGGCAGGCGCGCCGGTCCTATGCGATGCGCGCATGGTCGCCGAAGGCATCACGCGTGCGCGTCTTCCCGCAGGCAATCGCGTGATCTGCACGCTCGGCGATGCCTCGGTGCCCGAACGCGCCCGTGCGATGGGCAACACGCGCTCGGCGGCCGCGCTCGAACTCTGGCGTCCCGATCTGGACGGCGCAATCGTCGCGATCGGCAATGCGCCCACCGCGCTCTTTCATCTGCTCGACATGCTCGATGCGGGCGCGCCGAAGCCCGCGCTCATCCTCGGCTTTCCGGTCGGGTTCATCGGCGCGGCCGAATCGAAAGCCATGCTCGCCGCCGACAGCCGCGGCGTGCCCTTCGTCGCGCTGCTCGGCCGGCGCGGCGGCAGCGCGATGGCCGCCGCCGCAGTGAACGCACTTGCTTCGGAGACCGAATGATGCGCGGACGTCTTTTTGGCCTGGGTGTCGGCCCGGGCGATCCGGAACTGATCACCGTGAAGGCATTGCGGCTTCTGAAGGCCGCGCCCGTGGTTGCGTATTTCGTCGCGAAGGGCAAGAAGGGCAATGCGTTCGGCATCATCGAGTCGCATCTCGATGCGGCGCAAACGCGCCTGCCGCTCGTCTATCCGGTGACGACCGAGGCGCTCGAACCGCCGCTGTGCTACGAGACGATCATCAGCGCGTTTTACGATGAAGCCGCGCTCACGATCTCCGGTCATCTGGAAGCCGGACGCGACGTCGCGGTGATCTGCGAAGGCGATCCCTTCTTCTACGGCTCGTACATGTATCTGCACGATCGGCTCGCCGCGCGCTTCGAAGCGCAAGTCGTGCCGGGCGTGTGCTCGATGCTCGGCGGCGTCGCGGTGCTCGGCGTGCCGCTCGTGTATCGCAATCAGAGTCTGTCGGTGCTTTCGGGCGTGTTGCCCGAAGACGAGTTGCAGCAACGTCTCGAAACGGCGGATGCGGCCGTCATCATGAAGCTCGGACGCAACTTCGAGAAAGTGCGGCGCGTGCTCGGCAAGCTCGGGCTCGACGAACGCGCGCTCTATGTCGAACGCGCGACGATGAGCAACCAGCGCATCGTGCCGCTCGACGAAGTCGATCCGATGGCCTCGCCGTATTTTTCACTGCTCGTCGTGCCGGGGAAAAAATGGCGGGCCTGAGTTCTCCGTTGGCGATCGTGATTTTGGGCCCCGCCGCGCTCGATACGGCGCGGCGCATTCAATCGCGTTTTGATGCAGCGCGCGTGCATGGCCTCGCGCATCGCGTAAGCGCGGATATCGCTTATGACGATTTCGGCGAGCATATGCGCGAGCTGTATCGCGCGGGCGTGCCGATCGTCGCGCTGTGCGCGGCGGGCATCGTGATTCGCGCGCTCGCGCCGTGCCTCGCCGACAAGTCCGCCGAGCCGCCCGTGCTCGCCGTCGCGCAGGATGGCAGCGCGGTCGTGCCCTTGCTTGGCGGCACGAGCGGCGTGAATGCGCTGGCGCGCGAGATCGGCGCGGCGCTCGATATCGCGCCCGCGATCACGACGAGCGGCGAATTGCGCTTCGGCCAGTGTCTGCTCGCGCCGCCCGAGGGTTACGCGCTCGCGGATATCGAGCAAGGCAAGCGCTTCGTGTCGGACTTGCTTGCGGGAGCAACGACGCGCATCGAAGGCGGCGCGCCGTGGCTCGACGCGGCCGCCCTGCCCCTCGCGGACGATGCGCGTCTCACGGTGCGCATCACGCCGCACACGGTGGACGACGAACACAGCCTCGTGATTCATCCGCGCTGCGTGCTGGCCTGGATCGACGACGATACCGGCATCGTGGAACGCGTGCGTATCGCCTTGCGCGAACGAGGGCTGTCGCCGCTGGCGCTTGCGGCCCTGGTCGCGCCCGTGCATCTGATGACCTCGGCATCGCTCGCCGATGCCGCGCGTGCGCTGGATCTGCCTCTACGCTTCTCCGATGCCGCGCCGTTCGATAGCGACGACGGCATCGCGTTGCAGGTCCACGATGCGCCCGTCGATGCGCAGTCGATAGGCCGCGCGCGCGGCACGCTGACCGTCATCGGGCTCGGCCCCGGCAACGCGGAGTCGATGACGCCCGCCGCGCGCGCCGCGCTCGACACTGCGCAAGACGTGCTCGGCTACGAGACTTATGTGCGCATGGCGGGCCCGTTTCGCGACGATCAGCGCGTGCACATCACCGACAACCGCGAGGAACTGCAGCGCGCGCGCCACGCGTTCGAACTGGCGAGCGAAGGGCGGCGCGTGGTCGTGGTGTCGTCGGGCGATCCGGGCGTCTTCGCGATGGCCGCGGCCGTGCTCGAAGCGCTCGACCGCGCCTACGCATCGCAGCCCGCATGGCGCGCGGTGAAACTCGCGATCCTGCCGGGCGTGTCGGCATCGCTCGCGACGGCCGCGCGCGCGGGTGCGCCGCTGGGCCATGATTTCTGCGTGCTGTCGCTATCGGACAACCTGAAACCGTGGAGCGTGATCGAGAAACGTATCGCGCATGCTGGCGAAGCGGATCTCGTGATGGCCTTCTATAACCCGCTGTCGAAGGCGCGGCCGTTGCAGTTCGATCGTGCTATAGACATCGTGAAGCGTTATCGGAAACCGCAGACGCCCGTGGTGCTGGGAAGGGATATCGGGCGTCCGGCCGAGGCCTTGCGGGTCGTGACGCTCGGCGAGCTGAAAAGCGAGTGGGTCGATATGCGGACGATGGTGATCGTCGGCTCATCGACCACGCGCGTGGTGGGCGACTGGGTTTATACGCCGCGCTGGTACGAGTAGGACAGCGCGTCATCGGCGGTGACGTATTGCGCGTTCCAGTCGCTAGCGAAGCGCTTGCCGCGCCCCGCCCGTATCGCACCTTCCTCGAAATCCACCACGACGATTTCATCCGCCGATGCAGGCGCGTCGGGCCGCTCGTTCGTGCGGCCATCGGTCAGCACCCACAGCCAGCGTTTCTGCGAAGGCCTGCGCCTCGCCGCGCGTTCGAGCACCGTCGCCGCACTCGCCAGGCCGAGCGCGAGCGGCGTTCCTCCGCCGCCGCCGATCGGCGCAACCCATCGCTCGTTGAACCAATGCGCCGCGCCCGGCTGACGACGCACCTCCGCACGCCCGCCGCCGAAGCACACGAGCGCGATCTGCGCGCGCTCGCGGTAAGCCCGGTCGAACAACGCGACGAGCATCCCTTTCGCGCGCGCGAGCCGCTCGCCGGCGAGCATCGAACCGGAGCAATCGAGCACGAAGCAATGCAGTTGCGCGCCCTCGCCCTGCGTGCGGCGATAGCGCAGATGCCGCGCATCGAGCGGCGCGGAACGCTTCGCGCGCAGCGTCGCCATCCAGTCGATGGACGCGCCCTGTTCGCCTTCACGCGACGCGAAACGGCCCGTGTTCCACCGAAGGCGATGCCCTGTGTCGAAGGCATCCGCGTCGCGCCTTCGATGGCTCAGGCTTTTTTTGCGGCGAGCGGCCTCACCGATTTGACGTGCGCGGTTCCCGCCGGCTCGGGCGGCATGTAACCCCAATCCCCGTCGCCTTTGTTTGTATCGCCCGGTGTCGGATCAGCCGTGTTTTGCGGCGATTCCGAACCGGCTTGCGCTTCACGACGCCGATGCTTCAACACGGCATCGGCGACGCGTTCGACATGCGTCACTGAGACACTTGATGCGCCTTCGAGCGCCGCCAACGCCCGCGCTGCACGCAGCATCACGATATCCGCGCGCAAGCCATCGACATGCGCCTCGATGCAAAGGTCGCTCACGCGCGCATGAACGGCATCGTCGAAATCGAATGTGGAGAGCGACGCGCGCGCCGCGTGAATGCGCTCGACCAGGGAAGCCTGTTCGTCTGCATGCCGTTCGCGAAATGCTTCGGCATCCATATCGAATTCAAGGCGCGCTTTCACGATGCGCTGCCGCACGCTCGCATCGAAATGATTGCTCATCTCGACCGCAAGCCCGAAGCGATCCAGCAACTGCGGACGCAAGTCGCCCTCTTCCGGATTCATCGTGCCGATCAGGACGAAGCGCGCGTCATGCTGATGCGAGATGCCATCGCGCTCGATGATATTCACCCCGCTCGCCGCGACGTCGAGCAACTGATCGACGAGCGGATTCGGCAGCAGATTGACCTCGTCGACATAGAGCACGCCGAGATGCGCTTTCGCGAGCAGGCCCGGAGAAAAGCGCACCGCGCTATCGCGCAATGCGCTTTGAATATCCAGCGTGCCAATGAGTTGCTCCTCGCTTGCGCCGAGCGGCAGCGTCACGAGCCGACCTTCGGGCAGCAACTCGGCGAGCGCGCGCGCCGCCGTCGATTTCGCCGTGCCGCGCGGCCCGCTGACGAGCACGCCGCCGATCGACGGATCGACCGCCGCAAGCAAGAGCGCCTGCTGCAAGGGCGCTTGCGCAACGAGCGCGGAGAAAGGAAACACGGAAGATGACATGGATGCTATCGGCCTTCGATTCGCTGTTCGACATCGAGCAGATGGCGTTCCACCTGCTCGCGATAACCCGCCGGCTCACGCCACAAGCCACGCTCCATCGCTTCGAGCAGGCGCTCGCAGATCGATTGCAGCGCGTGCGGATTGTGCTCGGCGATGAACGCGCGCGTGCCGGCATCGTTCACGTAGGCATCGGTGACGAGCGCGTATTGATGATCCGACACGACGCGCGCGGTCGCATCGTAGCCGAAGAGATAATCGACGGTCGCCGCCAGCTCCGACGCGCCCTTGTAGCCATGCCGCTTCACGCCGTCGATCCACTTCGGATTCACGACGCGCGCACGCACCACGCGCGCGATTTCCTCGTTCAGCGTGCGCACGCGCGGCGCGGCGGGATTGCTATGGTCCGCGTTATAAGTCTGCGGCTGCACGCCCGACAGATAACGCACGGCCGCGACCATGCCGCCCTGAAACTGGTGATAGTCGTTGGAATCGAGCAGATCGTGTTCGCGATTGTCCTGATTCTGCACCACGACATCGAGCGTGGAAAGCCGCGCACCGAAGCTCGCGCGCGCTTCCACGCCATCGCCGGATTGCGAATACGCGTAACCGCCCGTGCTTTGATAAGCCGCCGACAAATCGGCGTCGGTCTGCCATTGCCGCGCGTCGATCAGTTCCTGCAAGCCTGCGCCATAGGCGCCCGGTTTCGTGCTGAACACGCGCCATCCCGCACGACGCCGCGCCTCCTTCGCATCGATGCCGCGCGAGATGAGTTCGTCGCGCTCGCGAAGAATGCGCGCGCGAATCGGGTTGACGTCGTCGGGCTCGTCGTCGAGTTCGGCGACGGCTTGCACCGCCGCATCGAAGAGATGCATGAGATTCGCGAACGCATCGCGAAAGAAGCCCGACACGCGTAGCGTCACATCAATGCGCGGACGATTGAAAATGGAAATCGGCAGGATCTCGAAGTCGGTCACGCGATGACTACCCGCGGCCCATTTCGGCCGCACGCCGATCAACGCGAAGGCCTGCGCAATATCGTCTCCGCCGGTGCGCATCGTCGCCGTGCCCCACACGGACAAGCCGATCGCGTGCGGGAAATCGCCGTGATCCTGCACATGACGTTCGACCAGCGCATGCGCCGACTTGACGCCGAGCGACCAGGCGGCCTGCGTCGGCAATGCGCGCGTATCGACGGAATAGAAGTTGCGGCCCGTGGGCAAGACATCGGGCCTGCCGCGCGATGGCGAGCCGCTCGGGCCTGGCGGCACGAAACGTCCTTCCAGACCGCGTTTGAGTTGCATCAGTTCCTGCGGTCCGCATGCATCGAGCCGCGGCAGCACGTCGCCGCGCAAGCGTTCGAGCACACACGCCGAATGCGGACCGGGCGCGGCGGCATCATCGTTGGATAGCAATTGCATGGCGAACGATTCGAGGCGCTCGCGCGTATCGCCATGATGACGCCACGGCACATCGATGATATCGGCGAGCGCTTGCGGGCGCGGCCCATTCCACGGCGCGGCCCAGTCGGCGTCGAGCGGATCGAAGTCATCAGGCAATTGCAGATCGCGCGCAAGGGCCGCGATGAGACTCGCGTTCGCGCCCTGACCGTCGCCCACAGGAAAGCGCCCGAGCGCAAGCAAGGTATCGCGCCGTTGCACGCCTTGCGGCGAAACGCCGAACACATGCAAGCCGTCGCGAATCTGCGCTTCCTTCAACTCGCAAAGGTAAGCATCGGCACGCGTGAGCAAGGCATCTTCGCCGGCCACATCGCGCGGCGCATCGAGGCCGAGTTCTTCGTGAAGGCTGTTCTCGACGATGTTCTCGAGGATCGATTTGCGCAACAGCTTCGCGCGGCGCGCATCGACCATCAGCGCTTCGTAGTATTCGTCGACCTGACGTTCGAGATCCTGCAACGGCCCGTAGTTCTCGGCGCGCGTGAGCGGCGGCATCAGATGATCGATGATCACGGCCTGCGCGCGGCGTTTCGCCTGACTGCCTTCGCCCGGATCGTTCACGATGAACGGATAGAGATGCGGCATCGGTCCGAGAATCGCATCGGGCCAGCACGACGACGACAACGCGACGCTCTTGCCCGGCAGCCATTCGAGATTGCCGTGCTTGCCGACATGCACGAGCGCGTCGGCCTCGAAGCGCAGCCGCAACCAGAAATAAAACGCGAGATACGAATGCGGCGGAACGAGTTCGGCGTCGTGATAACTGGCGTAATCGTTGCGCTCGCGCGAGCGCGACGGCTGAATGCCGATAAAGACCTGACCGCAGCGATAACCCGCGATCATGAAGCGGCCGCGCCGCACCGTCGGATCGTCTTCGGGCGCGCCCCAGGCTGTTTCGAGTGCGATGCGCGCATCGGCGGGCAGCGCGCGATACGCTTCGCGATAGTCTTCGAGCGACAGACTTTGCAACGCGGGCCGCAGATCGCGCACGACGGCATCGTTGGTCACGCCTTCGGTCAGCGCGGCGATGAGCGCATCGCCATCCGCGGGTATCGTGCCGACGCGATACGCTTCGCGCGCGAGCATCGACAGAATGCCGATGGCCGACGCGGGCGTGTCGAGGCCCACGCCATTGCCGATGCGCCCTTCGCTTGCCGGATAGTTCGCGAGCACGAGCGCGATGCGCTTTTGCGCATTCGGCGTGTGACGCAGCGCGCACCAGCGGCGGCTCAGTTCCGCGACGAAACGCACGCGTTCCGCATCGGCCTGATAGCGTACGACATCCACTTGCGTGTGCTTGCAGTGATACGCGAGGCCCTTGAAACTGACCGCCCGCGTGATGATGCGGCCATCGACTTCGGGCAGCGCAATATGCATGGCAATGTCGCGCGAATTCAGGCCGTGATTGTCCTTGAGCCAGTCGTCGCGGTTGCCGCCGCTCAGAATGACTTGCAGCACCGGCGCATCGCCCGCGACTTCGAATACTTCGTCTTCGCCGATCACACTGGCCGCGAACGCCGTCGTATTCAAGACGAGCGACGCGCGATGCTCGGCGCACAAACGCTCGACCACTTCGCGGCTCACGCTTTCCTTCAGCGACGAAATCGCGATCGGCAGCGGGTTCAACCCTTCTTCTTCGAGCGCTTCGATGAGCGCGTCGAACACGGCGGTGTTGCCCGCCTGCAAATGCGCGCGATAGAACAACAGGCCGACGACAGGCGCGTCTTGCGTCCAGCGCGCCTGCCAGTCGTCGATGACGGCAATATCGCGCTCCGGATGATAAATCGCGACCGCGGGCAACGGACTCGGCGACTGCGGCGCGCGTCCGAAGCCGAATGCGCGATGTGCAATGCTGCGCAGAAATTCTTCCGCGTTGCGCGCGCCGCCTTCGCGCAGATAGCGCGACAGCTCGCGGCAGAACGGCGCGTCCGCGGTGCTTTTCGCCGTCAGGTTGGGGTCTTCGGCGAGATCGCCCGAGAACATCGCGAGCAGTTGCTTTTCCTGCTTCGCCAGCGCGACGAGCCGCTCGATGCCATACGGCCAGTATGATTCGCCGCCGAGATGATCGACGATCACGACCTGCGCGTGCCGCAATACATCGTCGATATAAAAGTCGACGGACGCGGGCTGACGCAGAAACGACTGATTTACGAGCCGCACTTCGGGAAAGCCCGCTTCCAGACGCGGAAACACGCTTGCGAGCAAGGCGAGCGTCGTATCGGCGGAACTGAGCACGACGATCGGCGCGCGCGTCTGATCGATGCGCATGACGCCCTGCGCGTCGTCGACGAAGCCCCCCGGTGTCGTGCGAAGCAGATGCATCGCGTCAGGCCTGCACGGGCGCGCTCGCGAGCGCGGCGTCGAACGCGCGTTGCAACGTGTCGCGATCGAGATCTTCGCCGATCAGCACGAAGCGGCTTTCGGTCTTCGCATCCTTCAGTTCATTCAGTTCATTCACGTTCCAGCGCCGGTCGAAATAACTGTCGAAGCGCCGCCCTACACCTTGCACGACGAGCCGCATCGCCGCGCCGGGCAACGCGGCGAAACCCTTCACGCGATAGATCGTGTGATGCTCGACGAGCGCATGCAGCGCCGCGATAGCCTGCTCGCGCGATTCGACGCGGCCATGCACGACGACCGAATCGAATTCGTCATGGTGATGGTCCGCATGACCTGCATCGTCGGGCGAGCCGTGATGATCGTGCCGCAGGTGAATGGTTTCCTCCGATGCCGATTCGAGCCCGAGCAGCGTATGCGCATCGAGCTGACCCATATGCGCGGGCACGATCTTCACTTCGGGCGGAATTTCGGGGCGCACGAGCGCCACGACCTTTTGCAGCGCATCGTCGTCCATGAGATCGGTCTTGTTGACGATGACGAGATCCGCCGACGAAAGCTGATCCTCGAACAACTCGTGCAGCGGAGATTCGTGATCGAGATTCGGGTCCGCTTTGCGCTGCGCATCGACCGCGACGGGATTGGCCGCGAACTGGCCGCTCGCGGCGGCGGGGCCATCGACCACGGTCACGACCGCATCGACGGTGAACGCGTTCCTGATCGACGGCCAGTTGAACGCCTGCACGAGCGGCTTGGGCAACGCGAGCCCCGACGTTTCGATCAGCACGTGATCGATGCTGTCGCGCCGCTCGACGAGTTGCTCCATGACCGGATAAAACTCTTCCTGCACCGTGCAGCACAGGCAGCCATTCGCCAGCTCATAAAGATTGCGATCGGCGGAACCGGCCTCGTCGTCGCAGCCGATGCCGCAACCCTTCAGGATTTCCCCGTCGATGCCAAGCTCGCCGAATTCGTTGACGATGACGGCGAGACGTTTTCCCTGCGCGTGGGAGAGGATATGCCGCATCAACGTGGTCTTGCCGCTGCCGAGAAAGCCGGTCACGACCGTGACGGGGATCTTGCGGGTTTGCATCGTAGCTCCGTGGCGGATGAAGCGTGAAAGTCGGCGCGATGCGTTGCGGGACCGCGTGCGTCGTGCCGCGCTTCGATGGATCATGGACCGCGCCGCATCCCCGCGGCATCGATCCCTCTGAAGTCTGGCCGGTATCCGGGCTGACGATGACGCCGCTTCGCCTTCCCGCGCGTTTTCGCGCAGTGGCTTCGAAGCCGGCTTCCCGCACACGCGATGAAAAACACCGTGCGCGCGGGGAATCGCTTACCGTTGCGGGGGCAGCGCAGGTTGACGTCCGTTCGATCGGCCGAATGGAACGCGCCCTGCTTCCCGTTTAACTGCGCGCGAGAGAATCCGCGTGCGAGCACCAAAACTGCGTGAAAGTCTAGAGCCGGCGGGGCCGAGCGTCAAGAAAAGGCGGACAGGCGTTGTATCATCTTCGGTCTTTACGGGAGGCCGGTTTCGTCATGGAGCAGAGCATCATGCGGCTCGCGATCGGCATCGGCTGCAGGCGCGGTGCGAGCGCGGATTCGATCGAGCGAGCGGTGCGCATCGCGCTCGGCGCGCATGATTTCGGCGCGATCGCCATCGTCGCGAGCATCGATGCGAAAAGGGAAGAAGCGGGGTTGCTCGCGTTCTGCGAGCGCCATCGCGTGCCGCTCGCCTTCTTTACCGCCGATGAAATCGCCCAGGCGCCGCGCACCGCGATTTCATATCATGCGCGACAAGCAATGAACGTCGATGGCGTATGCGAGCCGTGCGCGCTGCTCGCGGGCAACGCGGACACGCTCATCGCGCCAAAAACGATCTATTGCGGCGTAACCGTCGCGATTGCAAGGGCGCGCGATTTCTCTGCGGACGGAACATGAAGAGCGGCTTGCTCATCGCCCGCGGTGCTTCGTTTGCAGCGGACTTTTTCTGGGCTCGCGCTTTGAACATGTCCTTGCAGACGTAGACGAGTAAGACGAGCGCAATGAGTTCCATATATAAGTAGATCGCGTCCATTTCCTTGCTCCTCGAATCGGTTGCTGCATGGTTTCATGATGCACACCGATTGTTAGCGCCGAGTTAGCACGCGAAGTTATCTAGGGTACGATACGGCCCTTCCTTCACACTGGAGATCATGTGAAAACCGATACCGAATCGCATCTGCGCATGACCCAGCGTCGCAAAGAAGGGCACGAGAAAAAGCAGGCCGCGGCCGATCACGAGAAAGGTCTGTTGATCGTCAACACCGGCAACGGCAAGGGCAAGACCACGGCGGCTTTCGGCATGGCCGTGCGCGTGCTCGGTCACGGCATGAAGCTCGGCGTCGTGCAGTTCATCAAAGGCGCGCTGCACACGTCGGAGCGCGATTTCCTCGGCGCGATCGCGCAATGCGATTTCGTCACGATGGGCGACGGCTACACCTGGAACACGCAGAACCGCGAAGCCGATATCGCCACCGCGCGCAAAGGCTGGAACGAAGCGCGGCGCATGATCGAAAGCGGCGAGTATCAAATGGTCGTGCTCGACGAACTGAACACCGTGCTCAAGTACGAGTATCTGCCGCTCGACGAAGTGCTCGGCGTATTGAAGTCACGGCCCGCGATGCTGCATGTGGTCGTAACGGGCCGTCACGCGCCGGACGTCCTCATCGAACTCGCCGATCTCGTCACGGAGATGCGCCTCGTGAAGCATCCGTATCGCGAGCAGGGCGTGAAAGCGCAACGCGGCGTCGAATTCTGAACGCGATGCCCGACTGCCCCGCTCTTTTCATCGGCGCGAGCGCGTCGCATCAAGGCAAGACCACGGTCACGGCCGCGATTGCGCGGCATCACGCGCGCCGCGGCCTGAAGGTGCGCGTCTTCAAGACCGGCCCGGATTTCCTCGATCCGATGATCCTCGAACGCGCATGCGGTACGCCCGTCTATTCGCTGCATCTGTCGATGGTCGGTCTCGAAGCATGCCGCGCGCTGCTCGCACAGGCCGCGCGCGAGGCCGATCTCATTCTTATCGAAGGCGTGATGGGCCTCTTCGACGGCACGCCGAGCAGCGCCGATCTCGCCGCCGCGTTCGACGTGCCCGTGCTCGCGGTGATCGGCGCGCACGGCATGGCGCAGACCTTCGGCGCCATCGCGTTCGGCCTCGCGCGTTATCGCGCGGACGTGCCGTTTCATGGCGTGCTCGCGAATCGCGTTGCGTCGCCGCGTCATGCGCAGATGTTGTCCGAGACCATTCCAGAAGGGCTGCGCTATTGCGGCCATCTTTCGAATGCCGACGATATCGCGCTGCCCGAGCGTCATCTCGGCCTCACGCAGCCGGACGAGGTCGCCGGGCTCGATGCGCGTCTTGACCGCGCCGCCGATGCGATCGCGCAAACGACGCTCGCCGCGCTTCCGCCGCCCGTCCATTTCGCCGATGCGACGCTTCCCGCGCCGCCGCGCCTTCTGGAGGGCCTCGATATCGCAATCGCGCGCGATGCCGCGTTCTCGTTCGTTTATCCGGCGAATATCGATCTGCTCGTCGCGATGGGCGCGCGCATCCGCACGTTTTCGCCGCTCGCCGACGAGCCCGCGCCGCCCGAAGCCGATGCGCTCTATCTGCCCGGCGGGTATCCCGAGCTGCATGCCGCAACGCTCGCGGCCAATGCCCGCACGCGCGCGTCGATCGCGCATCACGTCGCGCGCGGGAAGGCGGTCGTCGCGGAATGCGGCGGCATGCTGTATCTGCTCGATACGCTGACCGACGTCGAAGGTACACGGCATGCCATGCTTGGCGTGCTGCCCGGCGATGCCGCGATGCAACGCAAGCTGTCGCGCCTCGCGATGCAGCGCATCGAGACGGCGCATGGCGCGATGACCGGGCACACGTTCCACTACTCCACGCTCGACACGCCGATGCAGCCCGCACTCAGCGCAACGCACGCGACCACGGGCGCGGCCGGCGAAGCGCTGTATCGGCATGGTCCGGTGACGGCCACGTACATGCATGCCTACTGGCCGTCGAATCCAGCCGCAGCCGCCGCGCTCTTTCGCGGCGAAACACTATGACGACCACGCAAGACATCCGCACGCCGCTCGATCTCGCCGACACCATCGAGCGTGCAAAAACGCAGCAGCCGGTCGGCTCGCCGTGCACCGACGTCTGCAAGCTCGATGCCGAAAGCGGCCTGTGCCTCGGCTGTTTCAGAAGCCGCGAAGAGATCAAGACCTTCAGGTCGATGGACGACGCCGCGAAGCTGGCTCTGTTCGACGCCCTGCTTGCGCGGCGCGCGGCGAAAGCGAAGTAAGACGCTCAGGCCGCAGCCATGCGCCGCAGCGCCGGCCGCTCCAGCTCCCGCGCGGCGAGCGCGCCGAACACGAGGCCGAGCGTGGTCCAGATCAGCGCCTGAATGCCGATGGCGGCCACGCGGAAATTCCACAGCAGCGACGCGGAGAACCCGGCGGGCACTTCGTCGATACCCGGCAGCGCAACCTGCGCAATCGCGATCACAACGACATACGCCGCCACGGCGATGAGCGTCGCGTTCCAGCCGCCGTGCCGTGCCGCCATGCGCCGCTGCATGCGCACGGCAAAGACGGCCGCCGCGAGGGAAATCGCGACCATGCCGAAGAACAGCGCCGTGCGCGGCCCGATGGTCTCGGCATTGCCCACGGCAGGCGGATTCGGCGGGTACTTGAGGAACGGCACGATCGCGACGCTCACGAAGCCGAACAACGCCAGCAACGCCGCTGTGCCCCGCGCCCGCAACGCGCCGAGCCGCCCATAGGCGAACGCGAACACGAGCGAGAAGAGCCCGCCCAACGCGGTGCCGAATACGGCGACGCCCGTCAGCAGGCCGAGGCCCGCTTGCGTATCGCGCGAGACCACGTCCTCGCCGCCGTGATCGTGCGAGTGCGCGGCGTTGGCCGACGCATCGGCGGGCGCGTGTTCATGCTCGTGTTCGTGCGCGGGCTGCGCCTCTTCGTGTTGTTCCTCGAACGCGATGGCGCGCGCCACCGACGGCTCGCCGAACGCACGCGCGAAACCGAAGCCGATCAGGCCTGCGACGAGTCCCGCGATCATGCCGCGTATCAGCAAGGTGCGAATCATGACTCGCCCTCAGTGGCACGGAAAGCCGAGCAGATGCCGGCCATCGTGGACGAATTCGTGGACGTAAGTGCCCGAGAAGATCGATGTCGCGCCCTGCTCCGCCCCGACGAAATAAATGGCGATCAGCAGAATGAGGCCGATGAAAATGGCCCAGGGCAGCACCTCGCGCACCGGAATGGGCACGGGTGCATCCAGCGACGAGGGAGCCGAAAAGACCGGCGCGTTGGAAGCGTTCATGGTGGTTCTCCAGGGAAAAGCGCGTCCCGATTGACGAAGAGCATGCAGCGGGGTCTGACTCGCGGCGCAGCGCCTTTCGGCTCTGCCGCATACAGTGGCGCGACCGTGCCGGGTTTGCACCGGCTTCCTCGCACTGCAAGCTTGCCATTCTATGATGATTGACGGCAAAGTGAAACGATTCCGATCCGCCCGTCACGCTCCCTTGGAACTCATCTTTCTGTGCCACGCCGCCACGCGCGCGATGAAAGCCGGCCGTTTTCCGACCGGCGACGAACCGGCCGCCCACGATGAGCGCGACCGGGTCGCTTCGCTGCGCGCACGCGGCGGCACGCGCGTCATCGCGAGCCCGGCGCGTGTTGCGCGGCAGACAGCGGAATGGATCGCCGATGCCTTCGAGATCGTGCCCACGTTCGACGACATCGATTACGGCCGTTGGCGCGGACTTTCTCTACGCGAAGCCGGCGAGCGCGAACCCGCGCAACTCGCCGCATGGCTCGCGGACCCGGAGGCGCATCCGCACGGCGGCGAAAGCGTCGCGATGCTCGCGGCACGCGTCGCTCAGGGCTTTGCGTTTATCGACCGGCTCAATGCGCGCGAGCGCTGCATCGTCGTCACGCATGCGATCGTCGTGAAAGCCGCGCTCGCGCATGCGCTCGGCATGCCGCTTCGATCGGTCTACGGGATGGACCTCGCGCCGCTGTCCGCGACGGTGCTGAAACGCGCTTCGCCCGCCGATGCATGGATCGCCTGAACTTCGCTCCTCGCGAACGGCTCAAAGCAGACAGCGTATCGCATGCGCGGTGCGCGCCCGAACCGTTACAGGAGACTCAGATGGCGCACTACGTGGATGGATTCGTCGTACCCGTTCCCATCGACAAAATCGATGCCTACCGTGCGATGGCCGAAGCAGCCGGCAAAATCTGGCTGGAACACGGCGCGCTGCAATTCGTCGAGACCATCGCCGACGATGTGAAGCCCGGCAAGGTCACGTCTTTTCCGCAGAGCGTGCAGTTGAAGGAAGGCGAGACCGTCGTGTTCTCGTATATCGTCTACGCATCACGCGAAGAGCGCGACAGCGTCAACGCGAAAGTCATGGAAGACCCGCGCCTCAAAGCCATGATGGAAAACGGCGAGCCGCCGTTCGACGGGAAACGCATGTTCTTCGGCGGCTTCACGACCATCGTCGAACTCGAACGCAACTGATTTTTTTATTCAATCGCGAAGGAAACATATCGACATGTATATCGCCATGAACCGCTTCAAGATCGTGCCCGGCGCCGAGGCCGACTTCGAACGTCTCTGGACCAGCCGCGACACGCATCTGAAAGACGTGCCGGGGTTCGTCGAGTTTCATCTGCTCAAAGGTCCGGCGAAGGACGATCACGTCCTCTATTCGAGCCATACGATCTGGGCCAGTCAGGCGGCCTTCGAAGACTGGACGCGCTCGGACGCGTTTCGCGCCGCGCATCGCAACGCGGGCGGCGAAACGCGCCAACTCTATCTCGGGCATCCCGAGTTCGAGGGATTTGACGTCATTCAGACCGTTAAATAGGCACTGGCGCGTGGATTCGAACGGTCGCGCGCTTCTCCGGTGAAACACGTTCGTTTTACACAGATGTGAAAAAACGCGCTTTGCATTCGTGCTTTTTTCAGACGGTTGTCAGGCCTTTGCGCCGCGCGCCATGCGCTGCAACGTCGACGAATCGATCGCCGCCGCGCAGATGCGCACGGCTTCCTTCAACGTACGAGGACGCCCCGCGCCGAATTGCGATTCGAGCATCGCCACGGCGCGCACACGCTCGTCGTTGCCGAGCTTCTCGCCGGTGGCAAGCTCGAGCACGGATATGAAGTATGCCGCCGGCGGCGCGGCGCTTGGCCGGGCCGCCCCCTTGCGGTCCCCGCCCGCGCCCTCTCGTCCGTCCTCGTGTGCCGGAATCCACGGGTGCCATTTGCTGTCGTATCGACTTTTCATGGGTCAGTTCGCTGGCTCTATTGCTGTGGCGCGCTGTGCGCCGTTCATCCGATGGCGTCTTCGCGCCTTCATCGCTCAAAAAAAACAGTCAGCAAGTCCCGTTCCAACCCGCACGGCCTTATGGGGTCTGGCGTTACGCGCCTTTTTCCTCCGACAAAATCGCGCGCGCGACGCGGCACGCCGCCAGGTCCCACGCCGCGCAGCCGACCGACTTGAACATCACGGCGCGCGTGGCGTCGGCGTTCTTCGACGAAGCCGCGAGCGCCTCGGCCAGCGGATGCACCGCGTTCCAGTCGATGCCCGCAAGAATGAAGTCGCCCGCTTCGTGCCGCGCGCCCGCGGGGTCGTCGACGTAAAGCGCGCTCGCATGAACGGTCGCGGCGGCGATCTCGGCGGCATCGGCGGTGAAGGCGCCCACGCCGATCACGAGGCGCCCCGCGCGCGCAGGCATCGTGTAGACGGGCGTCTTGCTCGTGGTCGCGGCGATGACGACATCGACGGAATCGGGAATCGCCGCGTCGTCCAGCGCGGCCAGATTGGCCGACAGCGACGCGTGCGCCGCGCAGAATTCGCGCGCACGTCCCGCACGCGAGCCCTGCACGCGGATGCGCGCATCGGGATAGACGGCGGCGAGCGCCTCGATGTGATACGCCGCCTGCTTGCCCGTGCCGATCACGAGCACCTCGCGCGGCGCGCCCGCATGCAGCGCGCGGATCGCGAGCATCGAGACCGACGCCGTGCGCCGGCCCGTGACGGTCGGACCGTCGAGCATGAATTGCGGCACGCCGGTGACGGCGTCATAAGCCGTGACCTGGCCGTGAATCGTCGGCAGGCCGAGCGCGCCGTTGCCCGTGCAGACGTTCACGAGCTTGTGCATGGCGAGATCGGCGGCGCTCGCGGGCATCGAGAGCATCACGCCGCCTTCGATCGGCACCACCATGCGCTCCGGACTGACGATGCGCCCCGCCGCGTAATCGAGCATGGTCGCGGCGAGCGTGTCCACGAGCCGGTCGTACGGCACCAGGCGTGCGGTGTTGGCTTCGTCGAAACTGTGGATCGTCGCGGTCATCGTGTTCGCTCGCTGTTAGGGTTGAAAGTGCCATCGGCATGCCATCGAAATGCCGGAACATTCTAACGGCGCGCGCCGTCGTGTCATAAAGCGCGCGCGCTTTCTAAAATGAATCAGCGAATCGCCGATGCGGTCATTGTCATATGACTGCCATCGAATGCCGTCATAATCGGCCGTCCCGCGCCGCAACTCGAAACCACGACAGCGGCCGCCCCAGAACGCCACGGAGCCCTTCATGAACACGACGGAGAAACAGCGCCGTTTCCATGCCGACATCATCGACAGCTACGACGAAGAGTTCGAGATGGAGGTCGACGATCGCTTCCTGGACGGCGAGTCGACCTTCTCGGAAGAAGAGCGCCAGTTGCGCAAGACGTATTTCCGCGAACTGTTCCGTTTGCAGGGCGAGCTCGTGAAGCTGCAGGACTGGGTCGTGCACACGGGGCACCGGCTGGTCGTGCTTTTCGAAGGACGCGATGCGGCGGGCAAAGGCGGCGCGATCAAGCGCATCACGCAACGCCTGAATCCCCGCGTGTGCCGCGTGGCTGCGCTGCCCGCGCCGAACAATCGCGAACGCACGCAATGGTATTTCCAGCGCTATGTCTCGCACTTGCCGGCGGCCGGTGAAATCGTTTTATTCGACCGGAGCTGGTATAACCGCGCGGGCGTCGAGCGCGTGATGAATTTCTGCAGCGACGAAGAGTATGAAGAATTCTTCCGCTCGGTGCCCGAGTTCGAGAAGATGCTGGTGAGAAGCGGCATCCAGATCGTGAAGTACTGGTTCTCGATCACCGACGACGAACAGGAAGTGCGCTTCCAGGCGCGTATCGAAGATCCGCTCAAGCAGTGGAAGCTGAGCCCGATGGATCTGGAAAGCCGCCGCCGCTGGGAAGCGTATACGGCGGCCAAGGAAGTGATGCTTCAGCGCACGCACATTCCCGAGGCGCCGTGGTGGGTCGTCCACGCGGTCGACAAGAAGCGCGCACGGCTGAACTGCATCAGCCACCTGCTAAGCCAGGTGCCGTATCACGATGTCGAGCATGCGTCGATCGAACTGCCCGACCGCGTGTTCAATCCCGATTATCTGCGTCAGCCCGTGCCGGACGATATGTACGTTCCCGAAGTGTATTGAGCGTCGATATCAGCAGCAGTTGTTGCAGGGCAGATGCTTGACGGCGGCGCTGCTGCGCTGACGCGCCACCGTATGACGCAGCGCGAACTGATACGCGTGCTGCGAACCCTTCAGCATCATCACGAACATCACCTGGGCGAGATTGAAGTCGAGCGTGACCATCAGGCGCGTCAACAGCAGCAGTGGCAGCACCACCGCCGGCTGATACAGTTGCTTTGCGATCAAGTCTCTCATCATCGGCTCCTTATCCCTTGATTGAATTCTAAGGATTCGAGCCCTGCGGATAAACGCTAGATAGGTGAAGACATATGTTCCGGGAAACGAACAATCGCGTTTACCCGGCTCCCCAATGAATATGGCCCTGCATTGAGCAGGGCCATATTCAAGCATTACTTCTGCGCGAGACTCGGCTCGGGCACGGGTTTGGGCATCGCATCGCCCCAACCGCCGCCCAGCGCGCGGATCAGATTCACCGTCGAGATCGCCTGCGCGCCCTGCAATTGCACCGATGAACGCTGCGTTTGCAGCACGGTGCGCTCGGCGTCGATCACGTCGAGATAATTCACCGCGCCCTCGGTGTACTGCGTGCGCGAGAGCTGCGCCGCGCGCACCGACGCCTTCACGGCATCTTCCTGCGTGGCCGTCTGGTCTTCGAGGATGCGCAGGTCCGAGAGGTTGTCCTCCACCTCGCGGAACGCGACCAGCACCTGCTGACGATAGCTCGCCACATCCTCTTCATAGATCGCGCGCGCATTCGCGAGATTGCCCTTGCGCCGGCCGCCATCGAAGATCGGGATATTGAGCGCCGTGCCCGCGAACGGCCCGAGCAGGAACGTGCGGCTCGACCATTTGAAGAGATCGCCGAGCGTCGCCGATTCGAAACCGCCCAGGCCCGTCAGCGTGAGCGACGGGAAGAACGCCGCCTTCGCCACGCCGATGCGCGCATTCGCCGCCGCCATAGCGCGTTCCGCCGCGGCGATATCGGGACGACGCTCCAGCAGCGACGAAGGCAGGCCCGGCGGCACGCGGATCGTCACCGGCTTGAGCGGATTCGCGGCCATCGTGAACTCGGCGGGCGCCTTGCCTAACAACACCGCAAGGCTATGCTCCGATGCCGCGCGCAGACGTTGCACCGTCATCGCTTCGGAGCGCGCCGTCGCAAGCTCCGACTTCGCGCGCGCCAGGTCCAGTTCGCTGATATCGCCTTCGTTGAAGCGCTTTTGCACGAGCTTCAGCGCTTGCTCGCGCAGTTGCACCGTGCGCGTGTAGACATCCGCTTCGGCATCGAGCTCGCGCAGATTGAAGTAGTTCTGCGCGACATCCGCCTGCAGCGCGAGCTGCACCGAACGGAACAGCGCCTCGCTCTGCTGCGTCTCGGCGTTCGCGGCCTGCACCGTGTTCGCGACGCGGCCGAACAGATCCACTTCATACGACACGCTCGCCTGCGCGCGCCACAAGGTCTGCGCGGGCACGTTGCCATTGGGCGGCAGGAACTGCGAGGCGGGCGAGAACTTCTCCCGCGTCGGCCCGAAGCCCGCGTCGAGCGTCGGGAACAGTCCGGCGCGCGCCGTCTGGTTGATCGCGCGCGCTTCCTTCACGCGCGCCGCGGCGGCCCGCAGATTCTGGTTTGCGTCCTGCGCCTGCTTTTCCAGATCGTCGAGCGTGGCGTCGGCGAAAATCGTCCACCATTCGCCGCGCAGCATCTCTTCGGAAGGCTGCGCGGCTTTCCATGTGCCCGCTTCCGACGCCTGCAAAGCAGGCGTTTCCTTATACGCGGAAGGCGCGTTGACGTCGGGCTTCTCGTACGTGGGCGCAAGCGAACATCCGACCAGCAGCAACGCGGCCATCAGACTCGAAACAACATGCAGCTTATTCATCATTGACCTCATTGCGCTTCGACCGAAGCACCGATACCGCGCATCTGCGGATGCGTGCCGTGCTTGTCCGTCACATGCTCCGTGCGCGAGAGCTTGCGCAGGATCACATAGAACACCGGCGTGAGCATCAGACCGAAGAGCGTGACGCCCAACATGCCGAAGAACACCGCGACGCCCATTGCATGACGCATTTCCGAGCCCGCGCCCGACGACAGCACGAGCGGCACCACACCCATGATGAACGCGATGGACGTCATCAGAATCGGGCGCAGACGCAGGCGGCTCGCTTCAATTGCAGCCTGCACGATGGAACGTCCCTGCATCTCCAGTTCGCGTGCGAACTCCACGATCAGAATCGCGTTCTTCGCCGACAGGCCCACCAGCACCATCAAGCCGATCTGCGTGAAGATGTTGTTGTCGCCATCGGTGAGCCATACGCCGAGCAAGGCGGAAAGAATGCTCATCGGCACGATCAGGATGACCGCGAGCGGCAGCGTCAGGCTTTCATACAGCGCGGCGAGCACGAGGAACACGAGCAGCACGCTGATCGGGAAGACCCACAGCGCGGCATTGCCGGCGAGAATCTGCTGATACGTGAGATCGGTCCATTCGAACTTGATCCCGCGCGGCAGCACTTCCGCTGCAATGCGTTCCGCCGCGGCCTGCGCCTGGCCCGACGAATAGCCCGGCGCGGGCCCCCCGTTGATATCGGCGGCGGTGTAGCCGTTGTAGCGCACGACCATTTCCGGGCCATACGTCGGCGTCACCTTCACGAGCGAGGACAGCGGCACCATGTCGCCATTCGCGTTACGCGTCTTCAGCAAGCCGATATCTTCGGGATTCGCGCGGAACGGCGCATCGGCCTGCACGCGCACCTGATACACGCGTCCGAAGCGATTGAAGTCGTTCACGTAGAGCGAGCCGAGATAGACCTGCATCGTGTCGAACACGTCCGTCACGGAGACGCCGAGCTGCTTCGCCTTCACGCGATCCAGATCGACGTTGAGTTGCGGCACGTTGATCTGATAGCTGGAGAACGTCGGTCCGAGCTCGGGCGTCTGCGCGGCGCGCTTGATGAACGCCTGCGTGGCATCGTTGAGCGCCGCATAACCGAGCGCGCCGCGATCTTCCAGTTGCATCTTGAAGCCGCCCAACGTGCCGAGGCCCAGAACCGGCGGCGGCGGGAACACGGCGATGAACGAGCCCTTGATGCCTGCGTACTTCTGATTCAGCGCGCCGGCGATCGCGCCCGCGGACAGCGCCTTGTCATGCACGCGTTCCTTGAACGGCTTCAACGTGACGAACACGATGCCCGCGCTCGACGAGTTGGTGAAGCCATTCACCGACAAGCCCGGGAATTCCACCGCGCTCTCCACGCCCGGCTGCTTCAGCGCGATATCGCTCATCTGGCGGATCACGCCTTCGGTGCGATCGAGCGATGCGCCGTTCGGCAGTTGCGCGAAGCTGATCAGATATTCCTTGTCCTGCGCGGGCACGAAGCCGCCCGGCACGACCTTGCCCATCAGCACCGCGCCGCCGAGCAGCACGGCATACACGCCCATCATCAAGGCCTTGCGATTGATGACATTCTTCACGCCCTTGCCGTACGCATCGGAACCGCGATGAAACACCTTGTTGAACACATGGAAGAATCCACCGAACACGCGATCCATGCCACGCGTGAGCCAGTCTTTCGGTTCATCGTGACCCTTGAGCAGCAAGGCGGCGAGCGCGGGCGACAGCGTCAGCGAGTTGAACGCGGAGATCACCGTCGAGATCGCGATGGTCATCGCGAACTGCTTGTAGAACTGGCCCGTGAGACCCGACATGAACGCGAGCGGCACGAACACGGCGACGAGCGTCAGCGCGATGGCGATAATCGGCCCGCTCACTTCGCGCATGGCCTGATAGGTCGCCTCTCTCGCCGATAAACCCGCCTCGATGTTGCGCTCGACGTTTTCCACGACCACGATCGCATCGTCGACGACAATGCCGATGGCCAGCACCATCCCGAACAATGACAACGCGTTGATCGAGAACCCGAACGCAAGCAGCAGCGAGAACGTCCCGACAATCGACACCGGCACCGCGAGCAGCGGAATGATCGACGCGCGCCACGTCTGCAGGAACACGATCACGACCAGCACGACGAGCGCGATGGCTTCGGCGAGCGTGTGGATCACCGCTTCGATCGACGAGCGCACGAACTGCGTCGGGTCATAGACGATCTGATATTCCAGGCCTGCGGGCATGTCCGCCTGCAGTTCCTTCATCGTCTTGCGGACTTCGTCGGAAATCTGCAGCGAGTTCGCGCCCGGCTGCTGATTGATCGCGATCGCGACCGCCGACTTGTTGTCGAGCAGCGAGCGCAAGCCATATTCCGACGCCGCGAGTTCGACACGCGCCACATCGGAGAGATGCGTGACCGCGCCGTCGGGCGAAGTCTTCAGCACGATGTCGCGGAATTCCGACTCGTTCTGCAAGCGGCCGCGCGCGTTCACGTTCAGTTGCAGCGGCACGTTCGGCAGTGTCGGCGAGCCGCCGATCACGCCTGCGGCCACCTGCACGTTCTGCTCGCGAATCGCATTGACGACATCGGTCGCCGTCATGCCGCGCTGCGCGACCTTTTGCGGATCGAGCCACACACGCATCGAGTAATCGCCCGAGCCCCACAACTGCACCTCGCCCACGCCCGCGATGCGTTCGAGCCGGTCCTTCACGTTGATCAGCGCGTAGTTGCGCAGATACGTCATGTCGTAACGGCCATTGGGCGAGTTCAGGTGGACGACCATCGTGAGCGTGGGCGACGATTTGATCGTCGTCACGCCGAGACGCGTCACGTCCTGCGGCAGGCGCGGCAACGCCTGATTCACGCGGTTCTGCACGAGCTGCGTGTTCTTGTCCGGATCGGTGCCGAGCTTGAACGTGACGGTCGTCGTGAGGTTGCCGTCGCTATTCGCCTGCGACTGCATGTAGAGCATGTCCTCGACGCCGTTGATCTGCTCTTCGAGCGGCGAGGCCACGGTTTCCGCAATCACCTTCGGGTTGGCGCCGGGATACTGCGCATGCACCACGACCGAAGGCGGCACGACTTCCGGATACTCGGAGATCGGCAGCTTGAACATGGCGATGATGCCCGCCAGCAGCACGATCACCGAGAGCACGCCCGCAAAGATCGGGCGGTCGATGAAAAATTTGGATATGTTCATGACGAGTTCTGTCTGTTGCGGAACGGCCCTTACTGCGCGGACGCCGTCTTCACGGCGGGCGCCTTGTCGTCGTCGTTCATCGCGACGTTGTTGGCCTTGATCACGTCGTTCGGACGCACGCGCTGCAAGCCGTTCACGACGATGCGCTCGCCCGCCTGCAGGCCCTTGCTGATCACGCGCAGGCCTTCATGCGTCTGGCCGAGCGACACTTCGCGGTACTGCACGCGGTTGTCCTTGTCGACCACCATCACGAACTTCTTGTCCTGATCGGTGCCGATGGCTTCGTCCTCCACGAGTACGGCCGGATGCGGCGTGCCGCCGCCCACTTTCACGCGGGCATAGAGGCCCGGCACCAGCGAGCCGTCCGGGTTGTTGAAGCGCGCGCGCACGCGAATCGTGCCGGACGTCGTATCGAGCCGGTTATCGACGGAATCGACCACGCCGTCGCGCGAATAACCGTCTTCGTTCGCGAGACCGAGCGACACCGGCACGTTGCTGCCCGCATCGCGGCCGAGATAGCGCAAGTACGTTTGTTCATCGACATCGAACGATGCGTAGATCGGCGAGACCGACACGAGCGTCGTCAGCAAGGGCGCGTTGCCGCCCGTCGAGACGATGTTGCCCACCGTGAGCTCCGCGCGCGATACGCGGCCCGACACGGGCGCCGTGATATGCGTGTACGCGAGATTGATCTTCGCGGCTTCGAGCGCGGCCTGCGCGGCCTTCAGGTTGGCGACGGCCTCGCGCGCGGCGTTCTGCTTCTCGTCGTAATCGCGCTTGGCGATCGCGTTGTCGGCGAGCAGGCGCTCGGCGCGCGCCGCATCCGTCGACGTATATCCGTTGCGCGCCTGCGCCGCCGCGAGCTGCGCCTGCGCGCGATCGACTTCGGCTTCATACGGGCGCGGATCGATCGTGAAGAGTGCATCGCCCTTCTTCACGAGCTGACCGTCCTTGAAATGCACGGCGACGATCGTCCCCGGCACCAGCGGACGAATATCGACGTGATCGACGGCTTCGAGCCGGCCCGAATAGCTTTGCCAGTCGGTGATGGTCTTCGATACCACGGTCGCGACATCGACTTCGGTGGCGGTCGGACTATGAGCGGCGGCTTTGGCTTCGCTGATCGCCGCATCGCCGTGGCCGCGCCAGGCGGTGTATCCGCCCGCGCCGACGATGATCAGCGTCGCGCCCAGCGCGGCGTAGATGCGTTTGCGAGTGAAAGACATGGTGAGAGGCTCCGGTTTGCGTTGAGATTGTTGTTGTGTGGGGCGATTCGTGCGTGCCGAATCTTGCGGTCACTTTGCCCGCGCGAGACGCTTCCTGAAGAACGCTACGACATCGGCGAGCGCGTCGGGATGCGCGGCCAGCGCGTTGTGCGAGGCCTTGTTATGGCGCGTGACTTCGGTCGGCACGCCGGCGGCGATCAGCTCGCCCGCGTATTTCTCGGCTTCGATATGCAGCAGATCGTGCTCGGCGCTCGCGATCAGCGCGGGCGGCAGGCCCGCGAGACGGCGCGATTCGAGCGGCGCGGCATACGGATGCAAACGTTGCGACGGATTCGGCAGATACGCGCGATAACAACGCGCGCACTCGCTCGCCTCCAGATCGGGGCACAGCACTTTGCGCTCGTCGGCGAGGCGCGTCATGCTCGGGTCGAGCAGCGGCGCGAGCAGCACCTGCGCCGAGATGCGTATATCGCCGCGATCGCGCGCGATGGCCGCGACACAGGTGGCGAGATTGCCGCCGGCGTCGTGGCCCGCGATGCCGATGCGCTGCGGGTCCGCCCGCTGCGCGCGGGCCTGCGCAACCGCCCATTGCACCGCGCGATAGCCGTCTTCCGGCGCGGCGGGAAACGGATAGGCAGGCGCGAGCGAATAACCCACCGACACGACCCACGCGGGCGTATCGCGCGCAATCGTCGCGGCGGCGGTATCGGCGTCGTCGAGATTGCCGCGAATAAAACCGCCGCCGTGGAAGTAAAGAACGATGGGCAGTAGCGTGCCGTCCGAGGCCGGACGATAACTGCGCAGCGTGATCGGTTGCGCGTGTCCGGTGATGTGCACATCCTCGACGCACAAGCGCGGACCCGACTCCAGATCCAACAGTGTTGCCATGGTTATTTTCGGTGCAAGGCCGGTACTGCAAGGCCTTCACGCATAAGTTGCGATGGTGCGAATGATGGAGTCCGCGCCTTTTTTGATAAATGCCTATAATCCGGCAACACAATTCGGTCGCACCGAACAATCGTGGTTATCCCTTGCGATTGTTTGTATCGGCCATTCTTTAGCGCTCGCTTAATAAAGTGCGTCGCTAAGCCAGGAAGGTGAGAGAACATGGATCGGCTACAGGCAATGCAGGTCTTCACCCGCGTCGTGGACACGAATAGCTTTTCGCGCGCGGCGGATACGCTCAATCTCCCGCGCGCGTCGGTCACGACGATCATTCAGAATCTCGAAGCGCATCTGAACGTGCGGCTCCTTCAGCGCACGACGCGCAGACTCAATCTCACGCCGGACGGCGCCGCGTATTACGAGCGCTGCGTGCGCATTCTCGCGGATATCGAAGAAGCGGAAAGCACGTTCTCGAATAACGGCAAGGGACCGCACGGCAAGCTGCGCGTCGATATGCCGGGCGCGATCGGGCGGCTTATCGTCATGCCGCAGCTATGCGATTTCCACACTCGCTATCCGGATATCGAACTGATGATGGGCTTCGGCGACAAGCCCGTCGATCTCATTCAGGAAGGCGTGGATTGCGTGATTCGCGTCGGCACGCTGCAGGATTCGAGTCTCGTCGCGCGGCGCATCGGCGTATTTCAGGGCGTGACGGTGGCCGCGCCGCAATATCTGGAACGCAATGGCACGCCGAAAACGCTCGAAGATCTGCAGAATCACACGGCGGTGAATTACTTTTCGAGCCGCACGGGCCGCATTCTGGATATGGATTTCGTCGTCGACGATGAAACCATCGAAGTGAAGATGCGCGGCATGATTGCTGTGAACGATGCCGAAGCGTATCTGAGTTGCGGCCTGAAGGGCGTCGGCATCATTCAGGTGCCGCGCTTCATGGCGCTGCCGCATCTGCGCGCGGGCGAGCTCGTCGAAGTGCTGCCGCAATGGAATCCGCTGCCGATGCCGATTTCCGCGGTGTATCCGCATAACCGGCACTTGTCGCCGAAAGTGCGCGTATTCGTCGATTGGGCCGCCGAGTTGTTCGAGCGCTGCCCGCTTCTGCAAGGCCAGAAAGAAGCGGAAGAACGCTGCCTGCCGACGAGCACGGCATCGCCGACCATCATTCGGCATGGCACGCCGGAAGTCGCCGGCACCGAAGATGTCGTTGCATAACCTGCGGTCTTGAGCCGCGCACGAATGACGATAAACGAAAACACATTCGTGCGCCGCGTGAGCGCGGATGAAGCGCTGAGCTATGTCGATGCGCTTGCCGACGTGCTCATCGACTGCGTGGAAGGCGGTGCTTCGGTGAGCTTCATGCTGCCGATCTCGCGCGCAACGGCTATCGCGTTCTGGACGCGTGTCGCGCAAGGCGTCGCGCGTGATGAGCGCATTCTGCTCGTCGCCGAAGACGCGCATGGCGATGTCGTCGGCACGGTGCAGTTGATCCTCCATCAGCCCGAGAATCAGCCGCATCGCGCCGATATCGCGAAGATGCTCGTCGCGCGCCGTGCAAGGCGCAAAGGCATCGCGCACCGTCTGATGGCCGCTGCCGACGATGCCGCGCGCCACGCGGGCAAGTCCGTGCTCGTGCTCGATACCGTGACCGGCGGCGATGCCGAACGCCTCTACGAACGTGCCGGCTGGCAGCGCGTGGGCGTCGTGCCGAACTATGCATTGATGCCCGACGGCACGTTGTGCGGCACCACTTTCTTTCACAAGCAACTCGCGTAAGCGCTTGCCCGACAAGGGTTTACGCGATTATTCGCCGATTTCAATAAATCTTTTCGCGGATACGGCATTTATCCGCATGTGGCGCGAGACTACATTCGCTCCTACCGCAGCGTGCTTAACGCGAATTGCAATCCGCATTTGCCCGCACGCCGCATCGGAACGAAGGAGTCGCAAGCATGAAGCAGCTCATCACGGGGTTCTCTCTCGCCGCCATCTCGGCCGTCGTCACGACCACCGCCTTCGCGGAAGGCGGACAGGGCATTGGCCGCGCAGGCAATTATCAGGTTCAAACGCAGACGCAAGCCAATGCGGGCGATACGCCGAAGAGCCGCGCACAAGTGCGCGCGGAACTGGTGGCCGCCTTTTCGAATGGTTCGCTGCCCGCGTTGAACCGCAATAGCTACCCGGAACGCAGCATGTGGGGCGACGCCATCGCCGCGCAAAGCGAGCAACGCGCTCGCGATGCGGCGCAAGCGGAAGCACGCAATCGTGAAATCGTCGAGTACGCAAACGGCTCGGCAACCGGCAACGTGACGGCGCGCTGATCGCGCCGTGATTCAGGCATCAAGAGGTCATCATGTTCGATAACACATCACTCGATCAATTCTCGCTTCTCGACGAACTCCCTTCGACGACGCCGGTATGGCGTCCCTTCGTGCCGCACGCAGCGGATACGATGCAGGACGCTAAACAGGAAAGCGATTCGAAACATTGAACGAAGGCGCGGATGCTGAATCCGCGCCTTTTTTCATTCAACCGCACGCGCCGATTTCACCGCACGACGTGCAGAAGTCGCAGCCATCCTTGCGGATGACGGCATTCGCACCGCACGTCGCGCATTTGCGGCCGTGCATTTGGGGAAGGCCATGAGGATCGATTTCGCCTTGCGCGACACCCTCGGAAACATCTTCGCCTTCGTCGCCTGCAGCTACCGCATGCGCCGCGCGATCGGCGCTCTTGCGCGCAAGCACGCGCGACGGTACCTGGTTGCCCTCTGCATCGAGGAAGCCACGGCGATGAAGAATCTGCTGGATCGCATACGCTAGCGCCGCGACTTCCGAATCGTGCCAGCGCGGACTGCGATGACCGTCGAGCCGCTCGACGTCGCCAAGCCGCACTTGCCCGCGATCCCACGACACCTTGCGCATGTCCTGCAGCGTGCGCGCGGCGAACCCGCCGCGCGCGGCCAGCGACAGCGAACGCATCGTCGCCGTGATCCACTGCTGCGATTCGTCGCTCTGCCCCGTCGGAATGAAGAACTCGATGGGCCGCTCGATCGTGACGTCCCCACCCGCGATGCGCCCCGTCACTTCGATAAACGACACCGCGAGATAGAGCGACTTCTTTCCCGCCTGCGTCAGATATTCGACCTTCTCGATGATGGCAGGCAATTCGCCCCTCGGCCGATGATCGATCGCGATGCGCAGCGGATCGAGATCGAGCTCGGGGTCCGGCGAATCGCTCGGCGTTTCAGCCGGCGCGACGGAGAGCACCGCGCCCAGCGTCTCGTTGGGCCGGTACGTGGCCAGCCCCTTGAGTCCGCGCCGCCATGCTTCGAAATAGAGATCCTGAAACTTGTCGAACGGATAATCGGCGGGCACGTTCACGGTCTTCGAGATCGAGGTATCGACGAACGGCTGCACCGCCGCCATCATCTCCATGTGATCGTGCGCGGACATGTCCAGCGCGCTCACGAAGTAATCGGGCAGCGCGTTCACATCGCCGCCCATCTCGCGATAAAGCCGGTACGCATGATCTTCGACGGCGAAGGTCTGACGCGAACCGTCCGCCATGCGCTTCGTGCGCTGATACGTCCATGAGAACGCCGGCTCGATGCCGTTCGATGCGTTGTCCGCGAACGCGAGGCTTACCGTGCCCGTCGGCGCGATCGACAGAAGATGGCTATTGCGGATGCCATGCTCGCGAATCGCGCTTTGGATGTCGTCCGGCAGGCGCGAAGCGAACGTGCCCTCTTCGAGATAACGCTTCGCATCGAAGCGCGGAAACTTGCCGCGCTCGCGCGCGAGATCGACGGAGGCGCGATACGCTTCGTCGCGCATCGTGCGTGCGACGCGCGTGGCGAAGTCGCGGCCTTCCTGCGCGTTGTAGCGCAAGCCGAGCATCACGAGCGTATCGCCCAGCCCCGTGAAACCCACGCCGATGCGCCGCTTCGCAGCCGCTTCGTCCGCCTGTTCTTCGAGCGGCCAGAGCGTGACGTCGAGCACGTCGTCGAGAAAACGCACCTGCGTGCGCGTGGTGCGTGCAAGGCCGTCCCAGTCGAACGAAGGCGCGCCGCCGCGCATCTGCGCGAACGGATCGCGCACGAAGCGCGTGAGATTGAGCGGGCCGAGATTGCAGCAGCCGTATGCGGGCAGCGGCTGTTCGCCGCATGGATTGGTCGCGCGGATCGCTTCGATGGCGCGCAAGTTGTTGTCGTCGTTCATGCGCGACATGAACACGACGCCCGGCTCGGCGACATCGTAGGTCGAGCGCATGATCGTGTTCCACACTTCGCGCGCCTGCACTTCGCGATAGACCCACATGCCGTCTTCACGCTGATGCATGTCTTCGGCGGCACGCTGCGCGGGCGAAGGCTCGGCCTTGTGCACGAGCTGCCATGCGGCATCGTCGGCGACGGCCTGCATGAATTCGTCCGTCACCGCGATCGATACGTTGAAATTGTTCCAGCGTCCCTTGGTGTGCTTCGCCGCGATGAATTCGAGCAGATCGGGATGCGTGCAATCGAGAATGCCCATCTGCGCGCCGCGCCGCGAGCCCGCGCTTTCGACGGTGCGGCACGAGGCGTCGAACACATCCATATAGCTGCACGGCCCCGACGCCGCCGATCCCGTGGAATGCACGCGTGCGCCGCGCGGGCGGATCGCAGAAAAGTTATAGCCGACACCGCCGCCGCGGCGCATCGTCTCGGCTGCCTGCAACAGCGCAACGTAGATGCCCGGCAAGCCATTGCTGTCCACGCCCTGGATCGCATCGCCCACGGGCTGCACGAAGCAGTTGATGAGCGTCGCGTCGATGCCCGCGCCCGCCGCGCTCATGATGCGCCCCGCGCCGAGCGCGCCGCGCCTGAAGTTATCGACGAACTCCGCTTCGATCTTCGCGCGCGCTTCTTCCGGCTCGGCCTTTGCGACGCCGCGCGCGACGCGGCGGTAGATATCCTCCACGCGCGTCTCGTCGCCCTTGGCGTATTTTTCGAGCATCACGTCGATGGAAAACTGCTGCGGTGCGAGAGCGGTGCTGGGATTGTCTTCGGCCATGTCGGTTCCTTTGAAATCTGCGTGAACTGCCGCAAAGGGAATGCCCGACGATAGCGCGATTTTCCGCCGCTCGCCATCGACCCGTTACACTCGTCTGATCCAGAACAGAACAATCAGCCGACCATTCGCATGAATTCGCCTCATCCGCCGCTCTTCGGCATCTCGGGCCGCTCGGGCCAGGGCAAGACCACCTTGATCGAAGCGCTGTTGCCCTGGCTGCGCGCGCAATGCCTCATCGTCAACGTCATCAAGCACAGTCATCACTCGATCGAACTCGAACCGCCAGGCAAGGACAGTGCGCGCTTTCGTCGCGCGGGCGCGGGGGAAGTGCTGATCGCATCGCCGTACCGGTATGCGATCCTGCGCGAATTGAATGGCGAACCGGCGCCGTCGATCAGCGAACTGGCGGCGCGGCTCTCGCACGCGGACCTCGTGATCGTCGAAGGCTTCGCGCGTGAAACGATGCCGCGGCTCGAAGTCGTGCGGCCCTCGGCGGGCCGCGATCCGCTCTATAAGACCGACGTGGAGATCATCGCCATCGCCACCGACGATGCCGCCGCCATCGACACGATCTTGCCCACGCTCGCGCTCGACGACATCGCGGGTATCGGCGCGTTCATCTGCGAGCGTGTGGGCATTGCATTGAAGGATTAGCTCGCCGCGAGGCCATGACGCGCCATCGCCAGCGCTTCTTTCAACACGTCGTTATCGCCGATGTGATTCGCGAGCAAGAGCACGAGCTTCGCGTTGAGCAACTGGCTGTCTTCGTCGGAGAGGCCGTTGTGCGTGTCGATTAGGCGCTCGTAGAACGCATCGTGGTCCGCGATATTCAGTTCGAGATTGAGCTTCATACGATTCATCATCCGTTGCAGGTTGCATGCTTGACCGCGGCCGTGACCGATGCGGCATCGAAGGCGCGCCAGCGCGCGCATACGTGCTGATCGGGGCGCAGCAGATAGAAGGTTCCCGGCCGCGCGTCGAAGCGATGCGCGACCATGCCTTCCACGTCCTCCACCACGGTCACGCCCGGCACGGCGCACGCCATGCCCCGCGGCACGACGATCAGCTTGCGCACCGGCAGCGCAGCGTTCGACAAACCCGCGAGGCTCTGCGCGCATGCGTCGGGGCCGTGGCCGAGCCCGCAGAAATAGAGGCCCGTGAACGCGCCGCCATGCGTTTGCGGCAAGAGCCACGCATCGCGGTCATCGACGCGCACGGGTGCATCGACGCACGGCGCGCCGGGCATCATCGCGCCGTCGAAGACATCGTCCTTGCTATCGGGCGTATTGAGCGCCGAGTCGCGCAGCACCGCCGGCACCGAAAGCCGCCCGCTGTTCGCGATGCGCCGCGCGAACGCGGCGTCCTTCGCGAGCTTGAGCGTCGCGTCGCGAAAGAGCCGTGAGACCGCGCTCTTCGGCGTGATGAAATCGGTGGAACGCGTGGAATTGAGGATGTTTTCATCGGCGGCGTATTCGCGCTCGGACGCATAGGTATCGAGCAGCGCGTGCGGCGCATCGCCGTTGACGACGAGCCTCAGCTTCCATGCGAGATTGTCCGCGTCCTGCACGCCGCTATTCGCACCGCGCGCGCCGAACGGCGACACGCCGTGCGCGGCATCGCCCGCGAAAATGACGCGTCCATGCCGGAAGCTTTCCATGCGCACACACGAGAACGTGTAGACGCTCACCCATTCCAGCTCGAATTCCGCGTCTTCGCCGAGCAGCGCCTTGACGCGCGGAATCACGCGCTCGGGCGCTTTCTCCGCGACGGGGTCGGCGTCCCAGCCGAGCTGGAAATCGATGCGCCAGACATCGTCGGGCTGGCGATGCAGCAGCACCGACTGGTTGCGATGAAACGGCGGATCGAACCAGAACCAGCGCTCGGTCGGAAACGGCGCTTTCATCTTCACGTCGGCGATCAGGAAGCGGTCCTTGAACGTGCGGCCCTGGCTGTCGAGATTGAGCGCGCGGCGCATCGGGCTGCGCGCGCCATCGGCGGCGACGACGTATTGCGCTTTCAGCGCATAGACGCCATCGGGCGTTTCGACCTGCAGCTCGACGTGATCCTCATGCTGCGTCACGCCGACGACATTGCTTTTCCAGCGCAATTGCAGTTGCTCCAGCTCCATCGCGCGTTCGGCGAGAAAGCCTTCGACGTAGTACTGCTGCAAATTGATGAAGGCCGGACGCGAATGCCCCGTTTCGGGCAGAAGATTGAAGGTGTACACGAGGTCGTCGTGCAGAAAGACCTTGCCGACATTCCAGCTCACGCCCTTTTCGATCATTTTGTCGCCGCAGCCGAGCCGGTCGAAGATCTCCAGCGTGCGCTTGGCGAAGCAGATCGCACGCGAGCCGGTGGACACGGTGTCGTCGTTGTCGAGCAGCACCGTGCGCACGCCCTGTTGCGCGAGATCGATGGCGGTGGCGAGGCCGACCGGCCCCGCGCCGACCACGGCCACGGGATAAGGCGAGGATGCGGGGGCATCGTGATCGGGCGCGCGCTCGTATTCGAAACGCAGACTGGCGTAGTTCACGGACATTCGATCGTCTCCATCGTCGATGGGCGAATTGCTTCGCTTTCGGTTATCTGTTTATCATTGTACAAGCCGTTTTATATTGTTGAATCTGCGTTTACCCGTACGCAGGCCGCGGCGCGATTGCCGCAAGTCTCATCTGAACATTGAACGCGATGCGTTCGCTAACGCATCATGCGACGAAGCCGAGCATCTTCGACACGCGTTGCGCGCAGTCGCGCAAGGCCTTCGAAATAGCGCCGTCCCAGGCGCCGTCGAACGAGCCGCTCGGCCCGATCGCCGTGATCGCGAGCACGATATTGCGCGTGTGGTCGAAGACCGGCGCACTCATCGCACCGATGCCGGCGACGGGTTCATCCACCGCTCTCGCGATGCCGTGCTCGCGCACTTCGGCGAGCATCGCGTCGATCTGCGCACGCGTGTAATCGCGACGTTCCGCGCCGGTCTGCAATGCGCCCGCACGCTCCATCGCGACGAGCGCATCGACGGTCATCGGCGGAAGATAGGCGGCGAACGCGCGGCCTGTTGCGGTCTGCAGCAGCGACATCACGGTGCCCGTACGCATCGTCACGTGAATCGGCACGCTTGCCTGCTGAATATGCACGATGGTCGGGCCGTAGCTGCCCGCGCTCGCGAGCGCGACCGTATGCTCGATGCGCGGCGTCATGTTCGCCACCTCCGCGATCGCGAGGCGCACCGGATCGACGCGCTGCAAGCTGATCAGGCCCATCTGCAACGCAAACGGCCCGAGCTCGTAGCGGCCGGTGGCGGGGTCCTGCTGAATCAGGCCGAGATTGCCGTACGAGACGAGATACGGATGCGCCTTCGCCGAAGGCATGCCCGCCTTCTTCGCGAGATCGCCGAGCAGCATCGGGCCGCCGTGGTCCACGAGCGCGCGCAAGAGCGCCCCGCCTACTTCGATCGATTGAATGCCCCGGCGCGCTCCGTTCATGCCTGACCCTGCGTGGTAGTTGACGATGCGCGCGATGATAGCGGACCCAGCCGCGCAATCAATTCCCGATGCTGCGGATAACGCGCTTCGAGCATGCCGGGCGTGGCCATTTCGAACTCGCTGAATTCGAAACCGGGCGCGACCGTGCAGCCGACGAGCGCCGCGCCGCTCGCCTCGCGGCACTCGGCGGCGAACCAGTCGCCCGCTTCGACAACCGCCTGAAACACGGTATCCGGATGATGCAGCGCATTGCCGAGCCGATGCGTGACGAGCGCGCCGTTTGCATCGAGCACATGCACATCGACCGGATCGCCCGCATAGAAATGCCAGACCTCGTCGGAACGAATGCGATGCCATGCCGAATGCGCGCCGTCGCATAGCAGGAAATAAATCGCGGTGGAGGCACTACGCACATCGCTCTCTTGCTCACGCGTGACCTTGCCCTTCGCGCGATACGTCTCGCGGAAGAATCCGCCCTCCGGATGCGGTTCGAGCTTCAGACGCTCGATCCAGACTTTACTGTCGATGCGGTCACGTTGCATGTCGTTCCCTTTGCAAGAGCGGTTGCGGTTCGCGTATTCTGCATCGGATATTCGCTCCCCACTCGACGACCCACACCATGACGCTTTCCTCTTCCTTGCTGAATGCCTTCGCTCCGACCGGCACGTTGCGCGCGTCGATCAATCTTGGCAATCCCGTCCTCGCGCGCCGCACGGACAGCGCCGAACCCGGCGGCGTATCCGTCGATCTCGCCCGCGAGCTGGCCTCGCGGCTCGGCGTGCCGGTTTCGTTCACCTCATTCGAGCGCGCCGCGGAATCCGTCGCCGCCGTCACGAACGAAGACGCCGATATCGGCTTCTTCGCGATCGATCCGTTGCGCGGCGCAGGCATCGCATTCAGCGCCGCTTATGTGCTGATCGAAGGCTGTTATCTCGTGCGCGATGCATCGCCGGTCACGCGTAACGAAGACGTGGATCGCGAAGGCAACCGCATCATGGTCGGCACGGGCAGCGCGTACGACCTCTTTCTTACGCGCGAGATCAAAAAGGCGCAGATCGTGCGCACGGCGTTGTCGGAGAAGGTGGTCGATGCGTTCCTGCGCGAGAACATCGAAGTCGCGGCCGGCGTGAGGCAGCAACTCGAAGCCGATGCCGCGCGCACGTCCGGATTGCGCCTGCTCGACGGGCGCTTCATGGTGATCCAGCAGGCGATGGGCATGCCGAAGGCGCGTGGCGACGAGGCCGCGCAATATTTGCGCGAATTCGTCGAGGACGTGAAGCGCTCGGGCTTCGTCGCGGATGCGCTCGCGCGGTACGGCATCGAGGGCGCATCGGTCGCGCCGGCCACGCCCGTCTGACGATGAGCGCGGACGTCACGCTCGCGATCACCGACTGGATCGACGCGACGTTCGAGCATGACGTCGCGGGCGGTCTCGCGGCGTTCAATCGTGCGCAACTCGGGCCGAGCCATCAGCGCGATCTCGCGGTGTCGCTCTATCGCGATGACGATTTTCTCGGCGGGCTCGCGGGCTTTACCGCGTGGGACTGGCTCTTCGTGAAATGGCTCTGGATACGCGAGGACGCGCGCCGCGCCGGACTCGGCACGCGCGCGCTCGCCGCCGCCGAAAACGAAGCGATCAAGCGCGGCTGCCGCGCGGCGTGGCTCGACACGGTCAATCCCGCGGCGCACGCGCTCTACGCGCGCTGCGGCTACGAGACGTTCGGCGAGCTCGCCGACTTTCACGCGGGCAAGCCGCGCTATTTCATGCAGAAGCGCTTCTAGCGTTTCACATCACGCATTCGCTTTCAGGCGTTCCGCGACGCGCGTGGTAATCGCACTGCGCGCCGCGAAAGACGATTCGAGCCGCTTGCGCACATCCTCCACGACATCGACGGGCGCGCTGTTCGGATCGCCCGCATCGAACGGCGGCGCGGGCGCGTATTCCATCTGCAACTGCACGGCCTGCGCCTCCTGTTCGCCGACGAGTTCCGCCGCAAGCGTCAGCGCGAAATCGATGCCCGCGGTAATCCCGCCGCCCGTGAACAGATTGCCGTCGCGCACGACGCGCTCGTGCACCGGGATGGCGCCCAGCTTCGCGAGCAACGCGTGATACGCCCAGTGCGTCGTCGCGCGCTTTCCGTGCAGCAGCCCCGCCGCGCCGAGCACGAGCGAGCCGGTGCACACGGAGGTCACGTAGCGCGCGCCCTTCGCCTGCTCGCGCAGGAACGCGAGCGTCGCCTCGTCCTCCATCAGATCGCCGACGCCCGCGCCGCCCGGCACGCACAGCACATCGAGCGCGGGGCAGTCGTCGAAGCTCGCGTCGGGCGTCAGGATCATGCCGGCGCTCGATTTCAGCGGCTCGCGCGTTTTCGCGACGAGATGCACGCGCGTATCGGGCAGGTGCGCGAATACGTCGTACGGGCCGGTCATGTCGAGTTGCTGGACGCGCGGAAACAGCAGCAGGCCAATATGCAGGGTCATCGTCTTCTCCTCGGTAGGCGGTTTTTCCAATGGACGAACCCATGCTACGCCGCTACCCTATGGCGAAATTGACATAGACCCCACGTTTTCCGCCACGTCTCGCGAGGAAAGCCGCCGTGCAAACCGAATCGCCGCGCATGATCGACGTGCTCGCCTTTCCCGACGTCCAGTTGCTCGACGTCGCCGGTCCGGTGCAGGTGTTCGCGTCCGCGAACGATCTGGCGGCAGCCGCGGGCCTGCCGCGTCCGTATCGCCCGCGCGTGGTTGCGCAAAGCGGCACGGTGAGCGCGTCGGCGGGCCTGGGGCTCGTCGGCGAAGCGTTGCCCTATGCGCGCGAACCCTGCGACACGCTGATCGTCGCGGGCGGCTGGGGCGTGCATCAGGCGGTGCTGAATCGCGAGCTCGTCGACTGGGTGCGCGCGCGCTCGGCGCATGCGCGGCGCACGGCGTCGGTTTGCACGGGCGCGTTTCTGCTCGCCGCGGCGGGCCTCCTGAACGAGCGGCGCGCCGTCACGCACTGGACGCGCTGCGCCGAACTGGCCGCGCGCTTCCCGGCGGTGCGCGTCGAGTCCGACCCGATCTTCATCCGCGATGGCGACGTCTGGACGTCGGCCGGCGTCACGGCGGGCATCGATCTTTCGCTTGCGCTCGTCGAAGACGATCTCGGCCGCGCGCTCGCGCTCGATGTCGCCCGCCAGCTCGTCGTGTTCCTGAAACGCCCCGGCGGTCAGGCGCAGTTCAGCGCGGCGCTCTCGCTGCAAAAATCGGGCGAGCGCTTCGCCGAACTGCACGCGTGGATCGCGGAGCATCTGGAGGCGGATCTGTCGGTCGGCGAGCTGGCCGCGCGCGTGGGCATGAGCGAGCGCAGTTTCGTGCGCCATTACCGCGCGCAAACCGGCACGACGCCCGCGCGCTCGATCGAACGCATGCGTCTGGAAGCGGCCCGTCGCTTGCTCGCGGATACGGCGTTGCCGGTGAAGCGCGTCGCCGCGCGCTGCGGCTTCGGCACGGAGGAAACGATGCGGCGCGGCTTTCTGCGCTCGCTCGGCGTGTCGCCGCAGGCGTATCGCGACCGGTTCGCCGCGCGACCGGAATGAAGGCCCGCCCCGGCCGCGCGACGTTTTTTTGTCCTGCGCGCTCAAGCCTGTAAGCTGCGTGCCGTTACCCCGTTAAGAACGTTTGCTTGAGACGCGCGCCCCAGGCGGCGTGCGAGCGCTGTCGCTAATGAGAACCGCCCGCCGTGGCGGCAATATGGCCTGGAGCGCCGATGAGTGTGTTTCCCGCGTACGACGCGCTGGTTGCCCACGCAACCGCGGTCGAACCCGCAACCGTAACGGCAAGCGGCGAGAAGAGCGGCGCCTGCGCCGCGCCATCGATCGACGCCCTGCTGCGCGAAGCCGCCGCGACGGGCTGCCCGCAGCAGTGGGCGTGGTATCGCGCGGGCGAGCAGTTGCATCTGGAGCGGCGCGGCGAAGCGCCGGACGGCCGCAACGACTGGCCGCATAGCCTCGCCGAGGAGCGGCTCGACGAGACCTGCGCCGCGCACGGCTGGCATTGCTGGCCGACCGGGCGCGGCGAGTGCGTGCTCGGCTGGCTGCTCGCACCCGCCACGCTCCGCGACGATGCGCATCTTGCCGAACTCGCGCGCACGCTCGGCGAGCGCGTGCAGTCCGATGCCCTCGCGCGCGCTCAGCTCACGCAGCGCGTGCTGTACGAAATCGCTTATCTGGCGAGCTCGGTGCCCGAGCGCGCCGACTTTCTGCGCGGCGTGCACGAGCGCCTGGGCACGCTCATCGACGCGGAAAACTTCTATCTCGCGCTCTACGACCGCAAGACCGGCAGGATCACGTATCCCTATTACGTCGACGTGATCGATACGGACGTGGTGGCCGCCGAGAACTACGACCTCCTGAATCCGGCGCGGCTCTCGATGACCGGACAGGTGCTCACGAGCGGGCAGCCGCTTTTCATCACCGCCGGCGATATCTGCGAGGCCGAGCGCACGGGCCGTTTCTACTGCATCGGCGATCGGCCCGAGTTCTGGATGGGCGCACCGCTCAAGAACGCCAGCGACGAAGTGTTCGGCATGCTCGCGATGCAGGTCTATGATCTCTCGCGCATTTACACGGCGGAAGACCGCGCGCTCTTTCTCGTCGTCGCGCGGCACGTGGCGATGGCGCTCGACCGTATCCTGCACCGCGCCGATCTCGAAGAACAGGTGGCGCGGCGCACCTCCGAACTGTCGAAGCTCAACGCGGCGCTGCGACACGGCATCGCGGAGCGCGAGCGTTCCGAGCATTTGCAAGCTGCGCTCTATCAGATCGCAGAATTGTCGAGCCGCCCCGGCGACATGATGGAGTTCCTGCGCAGCCTGCATGGCATCGTCGGCGAGCTGCTGTATGCGCGCAATTTCTTCATCGCGCTCTTCGAAACGGAAACGGGCGAAGTGTCGTTCCCCTATTACGTCGATGAAATCGTGCAGGATCGCCCCGCGCCGCGCCGCGGCCAGCGCGGTCTCACGGAATACGTGATTCGCGAGCGGCGCGCGCGGCTCATCGACCATTCGGAAGCGCTGCGTCTCATCGAAGAAGGCGCGTTCGAGATCGAGCACAGCGAAGTGCGCCTGCGCTCGTGGCTCGGCATTCCGCTCTTCGACGGCGATGTCGTGCGCGGCGTGCTCGCCGTGCAGAGCTATTCGCCGCTCGTGCGTTATTCATTGCGCGATCAGGAATTGCTGACCTTCGTGTCGCGTCATATCGATACCGCGCTCTCGCGCCGACGCGATGCCGAAGCGCTGCATGCCGCGAATCTCGAACTCGAAGCGCGCGTGCAGGCACGCACGCGGGAGCTCGACGACGTCAACGCGCGCCTGCTCTACGAGAACGCGCACGACTCGCTGACGGGGCTTCCCAATCGCAGCCATCTGATGCACAAGCTGCGCTGCGCGTGGCAGGACTATCAGACGCGCGGCCACGAACTGTCCGTGATGTTCATCGACCTCGACCGCTTCAAGGTCGTGAACGACAGCCTCGGGCATCACTTCGGCGACATGCTGCTCGTGCAGGCCGCTTCGCGTCTGCGCGATTGCCTGCGCTCGACGGATCTGCTCGCGCGCCTCGGCGGCGACGAGTTCGCCGTGCTGTCGCCGGATGCGTCGGTGCGCGATGCGGTGTCGATCGCGAAGCGCATACTCGCCGCGTTCGATCTGCCGTTTCATATCGAAGAGCACGTGGTGTTTTCGTCGTGCAGCATCGGCATCGTAAGCGCGGACAGCCAGTTCCATACCGAGCCCGCCGATCTGCTGCGCGATGCCGATACCGCGATGTATCGCGTGAAAAACGCGGGCCGCGACAGCTTCGTCGTGTTCAATCAGGAACTGCGACGCCAGGTGTCGGACCAGGTCGAACGCGAAGGCGCGCTGCGCAACGCAATCAAGCGCGACGACGAACTGCTGCCCTACTTCCAGCCGATCGTCGATGTGAAGAGCGGTGAAGTGGTCGCGCTCGAAGCGTTGATCCGCTGGCGTCAGCCGGATGGACATATCGTGGGGCCGGCCGAATTTCTGCCTTCGGTGGAAGGATTGCGACTCATCGGCAGGCTCGATCTGTATATGCTCGAACGCGTCGCCGCGATTCTTTCGAATGCGCGTTTCGCGCACTGGCCGCCCGTGCATGTGAACTGCTCCAGTTACAGCATGACGCGCCCAGAATTCGCCGACGACGTTCTCGCGCTGTTGCGGCGCTATCGCGTATCGCCGTCGCGCGTGTGCCTCGAACTGACCGAAGGCGCGCTCGTCGCCGAGCCGGATCTCGCGCGGCGCACGATGCAACGGCTCGCGGACAATGGCATGTCCGTCGTGCTCGATGACTTCGGCGCGGGCTTCTCGTCGCTGAGCTACGTGCATCAGTATCAGTTCACCGGACTGAAGATCGACAAGTCCTTCATTCTCGAACTGACTGAGAGCCCGCGCAGCCGCGCGATCGTTCGCGCGATCGTGCGCATGGCCGAGTCGCTCGATCTGACGCTCGTTGCCGAAGGCGTCGAAGATGCGGCGACGCTCGCCGTGCTGCGCGACATGGGCGCGGCGCAGGCGCAAGGCTATTTCTTCGACAAGCCGCTGCCGTTGGAAGCGCTCACGCGCGCCTCGCTGGCACCGCGCGCGACGACGATAAGCGCCGCGCTGTAGTCATGCGCTGCGTTGCGCAAAGCTTGCGATAGCCTGCGATCCGACGCTTTCAATAGAGGAAAACGTAATGGCTGAAAAACCGTGTTCCCGCACACGCGCCATAAGCGGCACGCATCGGACGGCAATAATCTGAGCAATATCGTTCCCGAAGAGGCCGACAGGGTAATCCCGCAGGCGAAAAAAGGCGTGACAGACCTGCGCGTCGAGCGCGCCTGACAAACTCGGTACGACGCCTGACGATTCGGGAAATCGCCCGCAACCGCTATAAATAAATTAAATGAACGCCGGTGCAATTTCCAATCGTGCATCCGGCTAACTGCGCTAGGATTGAAGGTGGGTCGATTTGGGGTGCGCGGCTTTGCACGGCCCTTGGCAGGAGATCCGCGCAATGGCCTGGCATCCGTCTGGCCAATCAATGCACAAGGAGGCTCTATGAAGTGGGAAACCCCGAGTTTCACCGATATGCGCTTTGGCTTTGAAATAACGATGTATATTGCGACGCGTTAATCGGAAATGACAAAACGGCCATGTGAGTGGCCGTTTTGTTTTATTGGCGTCACAGTGCATTTCATTCGCGTCTGATCGGTTCGGTATGCTTGTTCGCCGGATCGGGCTGATCGGCATTTTGTGCATCCAGACCGCCCTTTCCAGGAATTTCGGGCGCATTGCCCGAGCCATACGGCACTTCCGCCGTCTGATGCGGATGCTGATCCAGACGACGGTTCTCCGGTTCGATTTCACCCGCATTCGGCTGGCGCACGCCCTGCTTCGGATCGCCGCCCGTCGCCGATCCCGGCCCCGGCGTATTGCCGATGGAACCGCCGCCGCTCGCGCCGCTGCCTGCATCGCCCAAAGGTTTGTCGGTGCTTTCCCTTTGCTGTTCGCTCTCGCTCATCATGGTTCTCCTTTTCGAACGTCATCGGAGAACTATGAGCAACGCGCATTCCAGTTCCATTGCGAATGAAAAGGCCCGCGCTTGCGCGCGGGCCCGTGGTGCCGCTTTTGCTGCGAGAATCAGATAGCCTGCGTCGCAAGCGCCGAGCCGATCACTTCGTTCGCCACCGCATCGACAGCCTGCTTCACGATGCCGACGATCTCATCCACTTCGGCGCGCGTCGTCGTGAGCGGCGGCGCGAAACCGAGGATATCGCCATGCGGCATGGCGCGCGCGATCACGCCGCGTTCGAGCGCCGCCGCCGAGACCTTCGGCCCGACCTTCAACGCCGCATCGAAGGGCTTGCGCGCGTTCTTGTCGGCCATGAATTCGAGCGCCGCGAGCATGCCCGCGCCACGCACTTCGCCGACGAGCGGATGCGAATCGAATGCCGTATGCAACTGCTGCTGCAAGTAAGCGCCGACATCCGCGGCATTCTGCGTGAGGTTTTCGCGTTCGAGGATGTCGAGATTGGCGATTGCCGCGGCCGCGCAAATCGGATGTCCCGAGTACGTCCAGCCATGACCCATCGGGCCGAATTCCTTCGAGCCTTTCTCGATGACGTCCCACACCTTTTCGCCGACGATCACGCCCGACAGCGGCGCATACGCGCTCGTCAGCCCCTTCGCGACCGTGATGAGATCCGGCTTGATGCCGAAGTGCTGCGCGCCCATCTTCGAGCCGAGACGTCCGAAGCCGCATACGACTTCATCGGAGATCAACAGGATATCGTGCTTGCGCAGCACGTCCTGAATCGCTTCCCAGTAACCTTGCGGCGGCGCGATGATGCCGCCCGTGCCCATCACCGGCTCGGCGATGAAAGCGGCGATCGTATCCGCGCCTTCCCTGGCGATCAGCTTTTCCAGCTCTTCGACGCAGTATGCCGTGAATTGCGTTTCGCTCATGCCGGCCGGCGCTTTGCGATACCAGTGCGGACACACCGTATGCTTCACGCGATCGACGGGCAGATCGAAGTTCTGGTGAAAGCTCGGCAAGCCCGTGAGACTGCCCGTCACGATGCCCGAACCGTGATAGCCGCGCTCGCGCGAAATGATCTTCTTCTTGTTCGGACGGCCGAGCACATTGTTGTAGTACCAGACGATCTTGATCTGCGTTTCATTCGCATCGGACCCCGACATGCCGTAGTACACCTTCTTCATGCCTTCGGGCGACCAGTCGATGATGCGTGAGGACAACTCGATGATCGTATCCGTCGAGTGCCCGACATAGGTGTGGTAATACGCGAGCTTCTTCGCCTGCTCATAGATGGCCTCGGCCACTTCGGTGCGGCCATAACCGATATTCACGCAATAGAGCCCGGCGAATGCATCGATATAACTTTTGCCTTGATGATCCTCGATGCGAATCCCCTTCGCGCCCGTGACGATCTTGCCGGGCAGCGCGCCGCTCGCGTGATCCTGCGCGTGCGTGGACGGGTGCATGAAGTGCGCGCGGTCTTCGGCGAACAACTGGTCGAGCGATTGTTTTTGCTGGGTCATGTGCTTCTCCTTGATTCGATGATGCGTGTCTTTGAGGATAGTTCTTTCAGGCCGCGCTCGTGAGCGGCAGGCCGAGATTGCCGAGGCAGAAGTATTTCGTTTCGACGAAGGGCTCGAAGCCTTCCGCACCGCCTTCGCGGCCGAGACCCGATGCCTTCATGCCGCCGAAGGGAATCGGCGCGCCGGTGAATTTCACGCCATTGACCGACACCATCGCGAAATCGAGGCGGCGCACGAGTTGAAAGATCGTGTCGATGCGCGTCGCGCAGATATACGCCGCGAGGCCGTATTCGGTATCGTTGGCGCGCGTGACGGCTTCGTCGAGCGTATCGAACGGGGAAATCGCGGAGATCGGCGCGAAGTTCTCTTCGTCGTAGATACGCATGCCGGGTTTGGCATCGGCGACGACGGTCGGTTCATAAAACCAGCCACCGAGCGCATGCGCCTTGCCGCCGACGGTGATGCGCGCGCCTTGCGCTTTCGCGTCGTCGATGCGTGCCACGGTCGAATCGAATGCGGCCTGATGCATGAGCGGACCGACATCGACATTCGCTTCGAAGGCAGTCCCTACTTTGAGTGCCTTGACCGCTTCCGTATAGCGTTCGACGAATTGCTCGTAGAGCGGACGCGCAACCAGAATGCGGTTCGCGGCGCAGCAATCCTGACCGGACGTCTGGAACTTCGCGCCCACTGCCACGCGCACGGCCTGTTCCAGGTCGGCGTCTTCCGTGACGATGAAAGGTGCATTGCCGCCCAGTTCGAGCGCCACCTTCTTGATGCCCGATTGCGCCGCCGTTTGCGCGACGAGATTGCCGACACGCGTCGAGCCTGTGAAGCTGACGGCGCGCACGCGTGTATCGCTCACGAGCGTTTCCATCGCCATGTGCGGCTCGCCGATCACGACGTTGAACACGCCCGGCGGGAAGCCTGCTTCTTCCGCGAGTTGCGCGAGCGCGATCGCGGAGAACGGCGTTTCGTGCGCGGGCTTGACGACCACCGTGCAGCCTGCGGCGATGGCCGCCGCGGCCTTGCGCGTGATCATTGCGACGGGGAAATTCCAGGGCGTGATGAGCGCCGCGACCCCGACCGGTTCCATGATCGTGCCGAGATGCGCGCCGTCGATATGCGTGGGAATCGTGCGGCCCGAGAGACGTTTTGCTTCGTTCGCGAACCATTCGACGAAGCTTGCCGCGTAGGGGATTTCCCCTTTCGACTCGGCGAGCGGCTTGCCTTGTTCGAGCGACAGAATGCCCGCGAGATCCGACTGATGACGCATGATCAGTTCATGCCAGCGGAGCAGCAGTGCGCTGCGTTTTTGCTGCGGCATCCAGCGCCATGACTGGAATGCGCGGTCGGCGGCATCGATCGAGCTTTTGATTTGCGCCTTGTCGAGCATCGGGACATGGCCGATGACGTTTTGATCCGCGGGGTTCGTCACCGCGATGGAGGCGGCGCTGTCGCTGTGGATCCAGCGGCCGTCGACATAGCAAAGGGATTTGAATAGGACGGGATGGCCTAGAAGCATGGTCGTCTCCTTGCGTTTCGTTTCGCTTTAGTTGATTCGATGTTTGTCAGTTTATGGACGTTTTGGGGTTTGGGTTTTTTGTTATTCGGGGCTGGGGTTGGTGTTTTTTCTGTTTGCTTCGGTGTTTTGGTTTGGCTTTTCTGGAAGCTTGTATTCGTGTTGGTCTATTAGCACTGCCCCTCCCCGGGGCGGGGGTAACTTTCTTTGCTGCTGCAAAGAAAGTCACCAAAGAAAGCAGCTCTCTCACCGCCCGCGGTCACACGCACGTTGGCCATTTTTCTCCTCGGGGAACGGCCCTCGCCTAACGAGTGCCCTCACAGGCCCAACCGGGCGTGGATCGCGCACGGTCTGACAAGCCAGTGCGCGAAGCGCACTGGTTCAGCACAAAATAGCTTCGGCACAGCGCTACGCGCTGCCGTGGGGTATGCAAGGGAAACCAACGGAAGGCGAGCGCGCACGCATACCCGATTGACCCGTCGGCCGCGAAGCGGGCTGGAGCTTGAAATGGCTGTACCGATTCGTTGAGCGGTGCGATGTGACGGACCGTGCGCGATCCAAGCCCGATTGGGCCTATGGGGGCACTCTTTAGGCGAGGGCCGTTCCCCGAGGAGAAAAATGGCCAAACTGCATGTGACCGCGGGCGGTGACAAAGCTGCTTTCTTTGGTGACTTTCTTTGCAGCAGCAAAGAAAGTTACCCCCGCCCCGGGGAGGGGCAGTGCTAATAGACCGACAAGAAAACAAGTTCAACGCAAAAATCAACCGAAGCTATCCCCCCACTCCGGCGCCCCCTCGCCAAAGTCCTTAACAACCTTAGTCACAATATAAGTAAAGTACCTCTCAATCCCCAACTCCTCGACGAGCAACGAATCAATGAACCTTTGATAATGATCGATATCCCGCGCCACGACATGCAGCACATAATCCACCCCCCCCCCGGTGGCATAACACTGCACAATCTCGGAAGCCCCTAAAACCCGCTCCTCGAATCGCCGCATATCCTGCGCGGTATGACGCGAAAGCGTCACCTCAACAACGATACGGCTGCCCTTGAAAGCCGCCGCCCAATCGATATCCGCGCGATAGCCGCGTATCAGTCCGCTGTCTTCGAGTTTCTTCACACGCTCCCACGCCGGCGAGATGGAAAGATTCACCTCTTCGGCCAGGCGCGATTTCGTAATGCGGCCATCCCGCGCAAGGATGCGCAGAATGGCCAGATCGTAGCGGTCGAGCTTGATCAACTTATACGCTCACGGCAATGTTGCGTTCGACGATATCCGCCACGACAGCCACGGTATCGCCCGTCTGCACGAGGCCCGGAAAATGCCGCGCCGCAAGCAGTCCATCACGCTTCGCACGATACTCGATCGCAGGCTCGCCCGTGCGCGCAATGTCATACACGCGCGCGAGCACGTCGCCGGTTTTCACGCTATCGCCGAGATCGCGGCACATTTCGAGCAGGCCCGTATGTTCGCTCGTGGTGTAGCACGAACCATCGGGCATATCGAGCAGCGTCGTCGTGCGCGCTTCGCCCTGCACCACCGATTTCTCGATGATGCCCGCATAAGCGAGAAAGCCATACACGCCCCGCTCCGCGATCGCCACGCTCTTCGCCGTCGACGATCCGCCGCCGCCCAGTTCCGTCGATACGAATACCTTGCCCGCTTCTTCCGCCGCGCTGTCGTAAAGCCCGATGCTGTCGAGTTCGAGCATGCGCATCGAATACGGCGCGCCAAATGCGCGCATCGCGGCTTCGCAGCGCGATTGCTGTGTCGCGTCGTCGAGCACGTGTATCGCCGCGAACGGCAGGAAATCGAGCGTGCGGCCACCCGCGTGAATATCGAGCACGTAATCGGCGAGCGGCAGCAAATGACGCTGGAAGTAATCCGCGATCTTCTCCGTCACCGTGCCGTCCGGCTTGCCGGGAAAGCTGCGATTCAGGTTGCCCGCATCGATCGGTGAGGTGCGCGCGCCCGCGCGAAACGCCGGGTAGTTCATGTACGGCACGATGATCACTCGACCGTTCACGTCGCCTGCCTTCAACGTCGATGCGAGCTTCGCCAGCGCGATCGGCCCTTCGTATTCGTCGCCGTGATTGCCGCCCGTGAGCAGCGCAGTCGGTCCGTCGCCGTGCTTGATCACGGTGACCGGAATCATCACGGCGCCCCAGGCGGAATCGTTGCGCGAGTACGGCAGTTTCAGAAAGCCGTGCTGAACGCCTTCGGCGTCGAAATCGACGGTCGGGCTGATCGGTGACGCGCGCATCGTGTTACTCCTTCACGAACAGTTTTCGAGGCGTGTTGCAAAAGGTCTCGACGCCGGTATCGGTAATCAGGATGCTCTCCGTGATTTCGAGGCCCCAGTCGTCGAGCCACAGCCCCGGCATGAAGTGAAACGTCATGCCGGGTTCGAGGACAGTCTTGTCCCCCGGACGCAGGCTCATCGTGCGCTCGCCCCAGTCCGGCGGATAACTCGCCCCGATCGGATAACCGCAACGGCTGTTCTTTTCGACGCCGAACTTGGCCAGCACCGCGAAGAACGCATTGGCGATATCCTCGGTCTTGTTGCCCGGCTTCGCCATCGCAAGACCCGCTTCGATGCCTTCGACCACCGCCTTCTCGCCTTCGATGAAATGCAGCGGCGGGCGTCCGAGATACACCGTGCGCGACAGCGGGCAGTGATAACGCTTGAAGCATCCCGCGATTTCGAAGAACGTGCCCGCGTTCGCGGTGAAGGCCGAGTCGTCCCATGTGAGATGCGGCGCGGCGGCATCGGAACCGGTCGGCAGCAGCGGCACGATGGCGGGATAATCGCCGCCATAGCCTTCCACGCCCGTGATGCCCGCTTCGTAAATCTGCGCGACGAGATCGCTTTTCTTCATGCCCGGCTCGACCTTGTCGAGAATGCGCGCATGCATCTTTTCGACGATACGCGCAGCCACGCGCATGTATTCGATCTCGCGCGGCGACTTCACCGCACGCTGCCAGTTGACGAGCGCAGTCGCATCGACGAACTTCGCGCTCGGAAGATGCTGCGTCAGCGACGCATAGGCCTTCGCGCTGAAGTAGTAGTTATCCATCTCCACGCCGATGCGCTTGCCATCCCAGCCGCGCGCGGCGATCACTTCGGTGGAGAGATAGTCCATCGGATGGTGCAGCGTCGATTGCACGTAATGATCAGGATACCCGATGATATTCTCGTGCTTCATGAACACCGTGCGCTTTGCCCCGTTCGCATCCTGACCGCGACCGTACCAGACCGGCTCGCCGTCCATCGCGAGCAGCACGCACTGGTGTACATAGAAGGACCAGCCGTCATAGCCCGTGAGCCACGCCATGTTGGTCGGATCGGTCACGATCAACAGATCGACGCCCGCCTTCTCCATCGCGCGCCGCGTCTTCGCGATACGCGCGTCGTATTCGCTGCGCTCGAACGGCAGGCGTACCACAGGCGCCTCGCCTTTCTTGTCTTGCATGATTTCGGACATCGTCCCCTCTATCAAGCGGTCACATCGTTGTGGAAAATGGTTCCTGCCTTGGCCGCGCGCGCACGCTGAATCGCTAACGTTGCAATCGCGGTGTCCTGCGCGCCCGTGCCGGTGAGATCGCACACGGTCACTTCGTCGTCGTTCGTGCGGCCGGGCGCCTGTTGCGCGATCACTTGCCCGAGTTCGGCGAACGACGCACCGGCATCGATCATGCCTGCCTCGATCGCATGATGCAGTTCGCCCAGCACGCGCACTTGCTGCAGGCGGTCGCAGACGTAGCGCGCTCTCGCGAACACGTCCGGCGCGATTTCGTTCTTGTGCTCGGCATCCGATCCCATCGCCGTGATATGCAGGCCGGGATGCAGATCGCGCGCATGAATCAAAGGTTCGCGACTCGGTGTCGTCGTGATGGCGATGTCGGCACGCTTCAGCGCACTGCTCACGCTATCCGCGACATCGCAATCGATGCCGTCGCATTCGCGCGCGAACTGCACTGCGCGATCGCGCTCGCGCGCCCACACCGTCACATGATCGATATCACGCACGAGACGCAAGGCCTTCAGTTGCAAGCGCGCCTGCTCGCCCGCGCCGATGATCGCGACGCGCTTCGCGTCCTTGCGCGCAAGCCAGCGCGATGCGACCGCGCCCGCCGCCGCCGTGCGCACCGCGGTGAGATAACCGTTATCGAGCAAAACCGCTTCCGTGAGGCCCGTGCGCGCCGACAGCACCAGCATCAGGCCATTCAAACTCGGCAGGCCGAGCGACGGATTGTCGAAGAAGCCCGGACTCACCTTGATGGCGAAGCTCGGAAAGCGCGGCAAATAAGCGGTTTTTACATCGACTTCGCCGGCGTGCTCGGGAATGTCGAGACGCAAAATCGGCGGCATCGCAACGGCTTCGGTCGCGAGCGACTTGAACGCGGCTTCGACTTGTTCGATCGCGTCGAGGTCGAGCGGCACGAGCTTGCGCAATTGCGCCTGCCCGAGCAAAACGGTGGAAGTGTCGATGTTGGACATGAAGTTAGGCCGCTCCGATCAGGCGACGATGTGTTTCGATATCGATGTTGCTGCCGCTCACGACAATGACGATCGGCCCGCCCTGCGTTTCGATCGCGCCATCGAGCAGCGCCGCCATGCCGACCGCCGCCGCACCTTCGACGACGAGCCGCTCCTCGCAATACGCATGCACGATGCCGCGCGCGATCGATACTTCATCGAGCAGCACGACGTCGTCGATGAGATCGCGCGTCATGGTGAAGGTATGCCGGTTATCGAGGCCGATGCCGCCGCCGAGCGAATCGGCCAGCGTTTCGAGTTCATCGACGAATACGGGCTTGCCGGCCGCGAGACTCGCGTGCATCGCGGCGCCGCGCTCCATCGACACACCGATCATCTTCACGTCGCGGCGAATGTGCTTCGCAGCGAACGCGACACCACTGAAGAGTCCGCCGCCCGACAAGGGCACGACGATGCTCGCCGCATCGGGCAAGGTTTCGAGAATTTCGAGGCCGATGGTGGCCTGTCCCGCGATCACGCGTTCATCGTCGAAAGGCGGCACGAAGGCATAGCCTTCCTCGCGCACGAGACGTTGCGCTTCGACCTGCGCATCGTCCTGGCTCTTGCCCGCAATCACGACACGCGCGCCGAGCGCAGCCACGGCATCGACCTTGTTTTTCGGCACGAGCGACGACATGCACACCGCCGCTTCGATGCCGAGCGCGCGCGCCGCATGCGCAACGGCGCGGCCATGATTGCCCGTCGATGCAGTGACCACGCGCGTGCATCCCGCCTCGGCAATCTGCGCAAGCGCATTGGTCGCGCCGCGCAGTTTGAAGCTGCCGGTGGGTTGCAACGTTTCGAGCTTCAGATGAACCGGCACGCCCGCGGCACGCGAGAGCGCCATCGACTGGACGAGCGGCGTGACGAGCGCGCGCCCTTCGATACGTTGGCGGGCACGGTAGACATCAGCGAGCGTGAGAGCGGACATGTGAGACCGGATTGCATGTTCAGGTAACGATGCAAACCAGTCTAATGTCCTAAAAAATCGTTTTCGATTGTCCTAGTTCAATCGCGCCGATTAATTGAAATCGTGCACGTGCGGGTATTGGCCGAAGACTTCGCGCATCGTCTGCACGGCCGCGCGAAAGGTGCTCTCGCCCACTTCCGCGCCCACGCAAAGACGCACGGCATTGGGCCGTTCCGCACCGCGCACGAGAAACGGATCGGGCGATGTCACCGCGATATTCCGGTTGCGCAGCTCGCGCGTGATGCGTTCGGCTTCCCATTCATCCGGCACGCGCAGCCACACCGAAAGCGCATTCGGATGACTGCCGAGCACGTAATCGCCGAGCAGTTCGCGCACGACGCTCTGCCGCGCGGCAAGACGCTCGCGCTGGATCTGCACGAGACGCTGCGCCGTGCCGTCCATGATCCAGCGCGCGGTGACTTCGGCGATCGGCGATGTCGCCATCCAGCAGCTCACACGCAGCACGCTTTCCGCGCGCAACGCGAGACGGCGCGGCACCGTCATGAAGCCGGTGCGCAAGCCGCTCAGCACGGACTTGGTCATGCTCGTGCAATAGAACGCGAGCTCGGGAATGAGGCTCGCAATCGGCGTCTGCGTTTTCGCGGGCAGCGCGCCATAGACATCGTCTTCGATCACATAGACGCCATAGCGCTCGGCAATGCGCGCAATCGCGCGGCGGCGCGAATCGGGCATCATCGCGACGGTCGGATTGTTCAGTGTCGGCGTGCAGACGAGGGCGCTCACGCGTTCGCTGTCGCAGACTTCCTCGAAGTGTTCCGGGCGAATGCCGTGCTCGTCTATTTCCAGACCTTTGAGCGTAAACCCCAGCACGTTCGCCGAGCCGATCACGCCGTGGTCGGTGAGGCTTTCGCACAGCACCGTATCGCCGGGACCGACGATGCTCGCGAGCGCGAGAAAGATGCTATGCGCAACGCCATTCGTGACGAGCAGCGTCTCCACCTTCGCGGGCATGTTCAGCGACGCGAGCCATTCCACACCCGCCTGCCGGTGACTGTCGAAGCCCGCGATCGGCCTGAATGCGCGTATCCACGGCTGATCTTCTATCGTCGATAGCGTCGCGCAGACCTTGCGCCACATCGCGTCGTGCTCGGGCGTATGCACGATGCGCGCGATCGAAAAATCGACGACGGAGCGCTCGGCCGTATCGAGCATGTAGTTGGACATCGTCTCGGTCACGCGCGCGGACACGAAGCTGCCGCGTCCCACTTCGCAGCGGATCAGCCCTTGCCTTTCGAGTTCCTTGTAGGCGTTGGTGACGGTCTGCACGCTGATCGCGAGATCGGCGGCAACCTCGCGTTGCGGCGGCAAGCGCTCGCCCGAGGCCAGCGCGCCGCTTTCGATATCGGCGGCCATCGCCTTGACGAGCCGCTTGTATTTGGACTGCACGCCCTGCACCGTGCGCACGGCGTCGCGCCATCTTTCATTCACGTCCTGCTCCTCGCTTGCCTGGTTCCTTGCGCAATAGTGGCGCAAAAACGCGCGTGAAAATAATTGTCCTAGAGCAATCGGAACAAATATATGGCTTTGTATTCTGCGTCGGTGGCTGTGCGGCGTGAGGCGTCAAAGCCCTTTGGAGTCAGGGTTTTCCTCGGTCTCTCGCGCATGTCCTCGCCCTATTCGACCACGCTTGAAGAACCATCAATACGGGAACGATATGAACACGAAGCGACTGTCTGGACTGCTGGCAGCGGCGTGCGTCGCGGCAGCGAGCCTTGCCGCCTATGCCACGAGCGCGAGCGCGGAAACCACGCTGCAGCGCATTCAGCGCACCGGCGAGGTGCGCATCGGCTATGCGAACGAAACGCCCTTCGCCTACACGACGCCCGATGGCACCGTGACCGGCGAATCGCCGGAGATCGCGAAGAAAGTGTTCGCGAAGCTCGGCGTGAAAAAGGTCGATGCGGTGCTGACCGAATGGGGCGCGCTGATTCCGGGCCTGAAGGCCGGCCGCTTCGACGTGATCGCGGCGGGCATGTACATCACGCCCGAGCGCTGCAAGCAGGTCGCTTTCGCCGATCCGCAATATCAGATTCCCGACACGCTGCTGACGATGAAGGGCAACCCGAAGAACCTGCACAGCTACGCCGATGTCGCGAAGCAACCGGACACGAAACTTGCTGTGATGGCAGGGACGGCCGAACTCGGTTATGCACGTCAGGCGGGCATCAAGGATGACCAGATCCTTCAGGTTCCGGACACGACCGCGCAATTGCAGGCCGTGCGCGCGCGCCGCGCCGATGCCGCCGTCGGCACCGCGCTGACGATGAAGGGACTCGCCGCGAAGGGCGGCCCGCAGGTCGAAGCGATCAGCCAGTTCAACGACGATCCAAAACACACGGGCTACGGCGCGCTCGCGTTCCGCCCCGAAGACACGGATCTGCGCGACGCCGTGAACAAGGAACTTCATCAATGGCTCGGCACCGACGATCACCTGAAGACGGTCGCGCCCTTCGGCTTCGACAAGTCCAACGTGACGACGAAGAAAGCGCCCGAACTGTGCGCCGGCTGAACATCGGCGCTTGGCGATGCGCGGCGTCCATCAACTAGCGAGGAACCGTCATGAGTGACCTCAATCAGCTTCTGCCCTTGATGATGAAGGGCACGCTCGTCACGATCCAGATCGCCGTCATCAGCATCGTGCTGGCGATCGTGATGGCGGGCGTCGCGACGGCGTTGCGCGCCGCGCCCTACCGTCTCGTGCGCTGGGCCGGCAACGTGTATGTCGAAGTGTTCCGCGGCACATCCCTGCTCGTGCAGTTGTTCTGGCTCTTCTTCGTGCTGCCGCTGCCGCCCTTCGATGTGAAGCTGACGCCCTTCACGGTCGCCATCGTCGGACTGGGGCTGCATTACGGCGCATACGGCTCGGAGATTCTGCGCGGCGCGCTGCGCTCGGTGCCGGGCGGCCAGTATGAAGCGGCGCTCGCGCTGAACATGCCGGCGGCCGCGCGGCTGCGCCGTATCGTGCTGCCGCAGGCGATGATCAATGCGCTGCCGCCCGCCACGAACCTGATGATCGAACTGCTCAAGGGCACCTCGCTCGTCTCGCTGATCACGCTCTCGGATCTCACGTTCCGCGCGCGCCAGCTCGACGAGGCGACGTTCAAGACGGCCGAAGTCTTCGGGCTCACGCTGCTCATCTACTTCGTGCTGGCGCAGATCATCGTCGCCGTGATGCGTGTGTTCGAACGCCGCGTGAGCAGTCATGTCGCAATCCGCAAGATCAGCCGCACGCCTCAGGGAGCTGCATCATGACATCGCTCGGCCAGCTCTTCGATGTGAACTACGCGCTGCATATCCTGCCCGAACTCGCGCGCGCGGCCATGTACACGATCGGCATCACGCTGGTCGGTTTCGCGATCGCGCTCGTGCTCGGCCTCGTGCTCGCGATCATGCGGCGCAGCGATTTCGCGCCGCTCGCGAAGACGACCGCGTTCTTCATCGAGTTCATCCGCAGCACGCCGCTGCTGATTCAGGTGTACGTGCTCTTCTATGTCGCACCGCTCTACGGCTTCACCATGTCCGCGCTGACGGCGGGCACGCTCGGCATCGCGGTGCACTATGCGTGTTATGTCTCCGAGGTCTATCGCGCGGGGCTCAACGGTGTGGCGCGCGGACAGTGGGAAGCATCGTGCGCGCTGTCGATCTCGCCGTGGCGCACGTATACCGGCGTGATTCTGCCGCAGGCGATTCGTCCGGTGATTCCCGCGCTCGGCAATTATCTCGTCGCGATGTTCAAGGACACGCCCGTGCTCTCCGCGATCACCGTCGTCGAACTGATGCAACAGGCGAAGAACATCGGCTCCGAGACCTTCCGCTATCTCGAACCGATCACGATGACCGGTATCTTCTTTCTCATCATCAGCGTGACGTTCGCCTCGGGCGTGCGTCATGTCGAACGGCGCGTGAGGCTGCCATGACCGCCACCCACATTCAGGAGCAGCACATGAAGCGAGACCTCGACCCGCACCTGAGCGCGGCCGCTGAAGCGCAGGCCAACGCGGCAATCGTGCGCTTTCGCAACGTCACAAAGCGCTACGGCGCGCTGACCGTGCTCGACGGCCTCGATCTCGATGTCGCGCCCAACGAGAAAGTGGCGATCATCGGGCCGAGCGGCTCGGGCAAGTCCACGCTGCTGCGCGTGTTGATGACGCTCGATCCGCTGACCGACGGCGTCATCGAAGTGGACGGCGAGCCGCTCACGCACGAGATGCGCGGCGGCAAGCTCGTGCCCGCTTCGCCGCGTCACGTGCGGCAGGTGCGCAGCAAGATCGGCATGGTGTTTCAGAGCTTCAATCTGTTTCCGCACATGACCGCGCTCGCGAATACCATCGAAGCGCCGATGAGCGTATTGGGGTTATCGAAGAAGGAAGCGACCGAGCGTGCGCGCGAACTGCTCTCGATGGTCGGCCTGGCCGAGAAATGCAATCACTATCCGTCGCAACTCTCGGGCGGACAGCAGCAGCGCGTTGCGATTGCGCGCGCGCTCGCGATGCGCCCGAAGATCATGCTGTTCGACGAAGTGACGTCCGCGCTCGATCCTGAACTCTGCGGCGAAGTGCTCAACGTGATTCGCCGCCTCGGCGAGGAACATAACCTGACGATGCTGATGGTCACGCATCAGATGGGCTTCGCGAAGGAATTCGCCGATCGCGTGTGCTTCTTTTCGCAAGGCAAGATCATCGAGCAGGCACCGCCGCAGCAGTTCTTCACCGCGCCGCAGCATGAGCGCACGCGTCAATTCCTGCGCGCCGTGACCGACGCGCTTTGAGCTTTTTTCAACGTCCCGCGGTCCGATAATTGCTTCGCGCTCTTCGATGGCTTGGCCTTTCAGCCAACGGAGAGTGCGATGTCCCCCACCCTGCATAAAGTCGCGCGTTTCGCGGATCTTTCCGCCGAGCGCGGCACACGCGTGTGCATCAAGAGCGATGCAAAAGACGCCAAGGAAACGCCGATTCTGCTCGTGCGCGATGGCGACGCCGTGCGCGCCTATACCGCCGAATGTCCTCACGCGGGCGGCCCGCTCGATGAAGGCGCGATCTGCAACGGACGCATCGTGTGTCCGTGGCATAAAGGCACGTTCGAAGTCCGCGACGGCAGTCTCGTCGAGCCGCCGCCATTGAAGGCATTGACGCGCTACGACGCAAGCGTCAAGGACGGCGACGTCTATGTGTCCCTGCCGCCCGCCGACAGCGGCGCGGTGAAAGAGACACGGCATACGAAAGACCGTACGATGCTGATCGTCGGCGCGGGCGCGGCGGGCGCGGCGGCATGTTCGGCATTGCGCGAAGCGGGCTTCGACGGCCGCATCGTGCTTGCGGGCGACGACGCGCGCGAGCCTTACGATCGCACGTCGCTCAGCAAGTTCACGCTCGCGGGCGACATGCCGCCCGACGACGTTCCGCCGCTGCTCGATCAGGATTTCTTCGCCACGCACGATATCGAGCGCATCGAATCGCAGGCCGTTCGTCTCGATGCGGGAGAGAGGCACGCCGAACTCGCGAACGGCCAGCGCATCGATTACGAAGCCGCGCTCGTCTGCACGGGCGGCGTGCCGAAGCCGCTCGATATCGCGGGCTCCAATCTCGACCATGTTCATCTGCTGCGCACGCGCGAGGATGCGCGCGCGATTCTCCAGTCGCTCGAAGGGCGCAAGCGCGCGGTAATCGTCGGGGCGAGTTTCATCGGGCTCGAAGCGGCGTCCTGTCTCAGGAAGCGCGATATCGACGTGACGGTGGTCGCGCCGGGCAAGGTGCCGTTCGCGAAGCAGTTCGGCGAGCGCATCGGCGAGATGTTCAGGAAGCTGCACGAGAAGAACGGCGTGAGCTTTCATATGAATGCGCGCGTAAACGCTTTCCGGGGCGGCAATGCGGTGCGCGAAGTCATCCTCGATTCGGGCGAGAAGCTCCTGGCCGATGTGGTGCTCGCCGGTACGGGCGTCGGACCGGCGACATCGTTTCTGTCGGGCGTGACGCTCGATGACGATGGCGGCATCGCCGTCGATGACACGATGCTCGCCGCGCCCGCGCTGTACGCCGCCGGCGATATCGCGCGTTTCGCGCTGCCGCGCTCGGATCAGCGCGTGCGCATCGAGCACTGGCGCGTCGCGCAGCAGCATGCGCGCGTCGCCGCGTACAACATGGCGGGCAACCCGCGCAAATACGTGGGCGTGCCCTATTTCTGGACCTATCACTACGAGAAGACGTTCGATTATCTCGGGCACGTGAAGGAGCCCGATAGCATCGAGATAGACGGGGATCTCGATGCGCAGCATTTCATCGCCTATCTGATGAAAGACGGCCGCGTGGGCGCGGTCGTCGCATGTGAGCACGACGCCGCCGTGTGCCGCCTTGCCGAAGCGATGCGCAAGCCGCTCACGCTCGCCGACGCGCGGCACATCGCGAACGCTTGAGCGGCTGACATGGCCGCGACGAAGCAGCCGCAGCCCGGCGTCGAACCGGAGCAGGCGCCCGAATCGCTCGACGCGTGTCGCCGCTGCGCGCTCTGGGAACACGCGACGCAGGCCGTGCCGGGCGTGGGTCCGCGTCACGCGCCGATGATGATCGTCGGCGAGCAGCCGGGCGATCAGGAGGACTTGCAGGGCAAGCCCTTCGTCGGGCCGGCCGGCGCGATGCTCGATCGCGCGCTCGAAGAGGCTGGCGTCGCCCGCAAGGCGGTGTACGTGACCAACGCCGTCAAGCACTTCAAGTGGGAACCGCGCGGCAAGCGGCGCATGCACAAGACGCCCGGCCAGCGCGAAATCGATGCATGCCACTACTGGCTCGATCGCGAGACGGGCAAGGTCGAACCGAAGGTGATCGTCGCGCTCGGTTCGACCGCGCTCAAATCGGTGCTGCGCAATTCGAAGGCGACGTTGCAGGCGTCGATGGGGCATGCGATCGAACACGAGGGACACGCGATCATCGCGACGTATCACCCTTCGTTCGCGTTGCGCGCGCCCGATCCCGAAACACGCGAACGCGCCTACAAGGCGATCGTCGATGCGTTGCGCGAGGCGCATCGGTTGGTCACGCATCACAGGACACGATAATGGCAACGGCTACCAAAACGGCATCGAAGAAAAAGAGCAGCAAGACGGGCAGCGGCAAGCGCCCGAGCACGCGGCAAAGACACGCGCTCGCGGGCGCGCGCAAGAAGCCGGAGCGGTCGTCGCACCGCTGGTCGCATCACGTAATGGAAACGAGCGACGCGATGGATATTCAGCGCGATATCTTCAAGAGCGGCAATGCGCAGGAAATCGCCGATTCGCTCAAGCGCTCTTCCACGCGCAGCACGCGCCGCAAAGGGTCGCCGTTTCAATCGGCGATGTCGATGCTCAATTTCTATATCAATCGTGCGGGACGCAATATGCCGAAGTCGCGCAAGAGTACGCTCGAACGCGCGAAGAAAAGGTTGCGCGAAGCGTTTGGGCGCAAGCCGTGAAGACGATAGCGCGCGGCCTCGCGAAGGCGAGACCGCGCGCGTTGCTTACTGCCACGACTCCAGGATGATCAAGGTTGACGCTGGCCGCCCTGATGTTGCGGCTGCGGCTGATTCTGTTGCCGCTGACCAGACTTCTGACCTTGTTGCGATTGCCCCGGTGACTTCTCTTGTTGTCCGTGCTGCCTGTGAGACTCGTTCGATTGATTCGGCCTGGACGGTTCACTGCCCATCTGCTTTTTGTTTCCGCTCATAAAGTCCCTCCTGGCTTTGTCGTCACACGGCGAAAAAATCCGCGCGACGGCGTTTGCAGTGGTAAAAGCCGCGACTCGCGCCGCATGAAAGTAAAAGCATCGTGCGTACCAGAACAGCGCCCCGCGCAGCAAGGGATTGCGGGCCCCTGCGCGCGGCACGTATGAAAAAACTTCCAGACGGATGCAAGCCTTGCAAAAGCGATGAGGAACGCTGATTGCTCCCTTCAAGGCATTGCAACGCTTCAGAAGCGAGGAGACGGCGATGGCGCAACAACCTCCACTCAGCCCCGGCGATGAAGCCGAACCCGGCGCACCCGGCAGTGGCGAAGACATCTGTCCCGACTGCAACGGCTCGGGCAAGATCGAAGGCGCGGACTGCAAGACATGCGGCGGCACCGGCAAGGTGACGCAAGGCATCGGCGGCGGTTGAATGGGCCGCGTCGAACTCTCATTGGCGTCGAACTCTCATTGGTCAGGAGCGCTCGCTTGAACAATCGATCCAGGCAACTCGCGCAGGCAACGGCCTTCACACTGGTCCTGGCGAGCGGCGCAGCCATCGCCGACGATTACGCGCAGGACTTCGGCCCGAATCCGACGCTGCCCGCGCCGCATAAATCGTTGATGCCGACGGTGAACATCGCGCCGGCAAAACCCTGGCCGCAAGGACAAAAGCCCACGGCTGCCGAAGGCTTCAGCGTGAACGCGTTCGGCACGGCGCTCGATCATCCGCGCTGGCTCGCGACGCTACCCAACGGCGATGTGCTCGTCGCCGAAAGCAACGCGCCCGCGAAGCACGACGAGAACGCGGGCATCAAGGGCTTCGTGATGAAGAAGATGCAAAAGCGCGCGGGCGCGGCCGTGCCGAGCGCGGACCGCATCGTCCTGTTGCGCGATGCCGATGGCGACGGCGTCGCGGAAACGCGAAGCGTGTTCATCGACAAGCTGCATTCGCCCTTCGGCATGGCGCTGGTCGGCGACGAACTCTACGTCGCGAACACGGATTCGATCGTGCGCTTCAAGTACGAAACCGGCGCGACGCAAATCACGACGCCCGGCGAGAAGCTCATCGACCTGCCCGCCGGCGATATCAATCATCACTGGACCAAGAACGTCATCGCGAGCCGCGATGGCAAGAAGCTGTATGTGACCGTCGGCTCGAACAGCAACGTCGCCGAGAACGGCATCGCCGCGGAGAACGGGCGCGCGGCAATCATGGAAGTGGATATCGAATCGAAGCAGTCGCGCCTGTTCGCCTCGGGCCTGCGCAATCCGAACGGCATGGCATGGCAGCCGCAAAGCGGCGCGCTCTGGACTGTCGTGAACGAGCGCGACGAACTGGGCAACGAACTCGTGCCGGACTATCTGACTTCGGTGAAAGACGGCGCGTTCTACGGCTGGCCCTATAGCTATTACGGACAGCATGTCGATGACCGCGTGAAGCCGCAGCGCGCGGATCTCGTGCAAGCGGCGATCGCGCCCGATTACGCGGTCGGCGCGCACACCGCATCGCTCGGGCTGGCGTTCTACGACGGCAGCGCGTTCGCCGAGCGCTATCGCAATGGGGCGTTCATCGGTCAGCACGGCTCGTGGAATCGCAAGCCGAGAAGCGGTTACAAGGTCATCTTCGTGCCCTTCGAGAATGGCAAGCCAGCCGGTCCGCCCGAAGATATCCTGACGGGCTTTCTCTCGTCGGATGGCCATGCGCTCGGACGCCCTGTCGGTGTCGCGGTCGATGGCAAGGGCGCGCTGCTCGTCGCGGACGATGTCGGCAACACCGTGTGGCGGGTCACGCCCGCTTCGAAGTGAATGGCCGCGAGAAAGCCTCGACGGACGCATGGCGCGCCGAGCCTCTTCGCGCTCGCGGAACGGCAGATTGTCGCGCTTTACGATGCCGGCGTGATGTCGCCCGCGGTGCTGCATCACGTCGTCGCGGCGTATGCGGATAGCGGCATCGACTGGGACGAGGAAGGCACGCTCCAAACCGTGGACGATCACAGCGTGCAGGAAGCCGTGGTGCTCGTGATGATGCCCGCGCGCGGCCTTAAAAGCGCGCGCAAGGACTTCATGTCGATCGTCGGGCATCTTGCAGCGAGTGAGCCGCAGGAAGGAACGCAGGACGCGGCCCAGCCCGAAGACGACGAAGACTTGCTGAGCCAGCTAAGCGGCGGCGATACCGAACCGAAAACCCGCACGGCGAAGAAAGCCTCGGCCGCCGAACCGAAGCGCGCCGCCTTCAATCCCCTCGTCGGCGCGCGCGCCGTGCCCGCGCGCAACAAGCGCTGAGTGCGCGTCGATGACAGGACCTATCAGCGCAGGGCGTGTCTGCGCCAGTCGTCATAGGGCGTGATTGGCAGCACGCGCTTGTGATGCGTCGCATCGTAGAAACGATAGACGGTCGTGTAGACCTCGTCCGACACCGGCTTGCCTTCGAGGAAGTCGTCGATGTCTTCGTAGCTGATTCCGTAGCTGTCCTCGTCGGGCTTCATCGGCGTGAGCGTTTCGAGGTCGGCGGTCGGCACCTTTTTCGATATCTCGACGCTCGCGCCGAGCGCTTCCGCGAGCGCGCGCACGCGGCGCTTGTTCAGGCCATAGAGCGGCAGCACGTCCGCGCCGCCATCGCCGAACTTGGTGTAGAAGCCCATCAGCGATTCCGCGGCGTGATCCGTGCCGATCACGATGCCCGCGTGCGCCGCGGCCACCGCGTATTGCGCGATCATCCGCTGACGCGCCTTGATATTGCCGAGCACGAAATCCTCGTGGCGTTCGTCGCGAAACAACAACTCGCCGGCCTTGAGCGCTTCGCGCATCGCATCGGCGGCGGGCTTCACGTTCACGGTGATCGTTTCGTCGGGGCGGATGAAGGCGAGCGCGCGCTGCGCATCGGCTTCGTCGCGCTGCTCGCCGTAGGGCAGACGCATCGCGATGAAGCGTGCATCGACGTTGCGCGCGCGCAGGCGCTCGACCGCGAGTTGCGCGAGCCGGCCGGCCGTGGACGAATCCACGCCGCCGCTGATGCCGAGTACATAGGTCCTGAGCTTTTGCGCCTCGAGATAGTCGGCGAGAAACGCAATGCGGCGCTCGCGTTCCGCTTCGAGATCGAAGACGGCGGGAACCTTCAGTTCCTCGATGATGCCGGGCTGGCGGGAAGCGTGATCGTTCGACATTGTCCTGGCTCGTTTGATGGATGAACTTCGCTACGTTACCCCAAAGTCCGAGCCAAGACTTTACCCCGCCATTTCGCGATCCGGCGTCGACGAGATGCGATGAATCGCGAGATCCGCGCCGTTGAACTCTTCCTCGCGATCGAGCCGCAGACCGACCGTCAGCTTGATCGCGCCATACACGGCCGCGCCGCCCGCGAGCGCGAGCGCCACCGCGCCCACCGTGCCGATAAGCTGCGACCAGATCGAGACGCCGCCGATGCCGCCGAACGCCTTCTGCCCGAACACGCCCGCCGCGATGCCGCCCCACGCGCCGCACATGCCGTGCAGCGGCCACACGCCGAGCACGTCGTCGATGCGCCAGCGGTTCTGCACGCAGGTGAACATCTGCACGAACAGCACGCCCGCGACCGCGCCGACGATCAGCGCACCGAGCGGATGCATCAGGTCCGAACCCGCGCATACCGCGACCAGTCCCGCGAGCGGCCCGTTATACGTGAAGCCCGGATCGTTGCGCCCCGCGAACCATGCGGCGAGCGTGCCGCCGACCATCGCCATCAGCGAATTGACGGCGACGAGTCCGCTGATCTTGTCGACGGTCTGCGCGCTCATCACGTTGAAGCCGAACCAGCCGACCGCGAGCACCCATGCGCCGAGCGCGAGAAACGGAATGCTCGACGGCGGATGCGCGGCAATGCGCCCATCCTTGTGATAGCGCCCGTGACGCGGCCCGAGCAGCAGCACGGCCGGCAGCGCGACCCAGCCGCCGAACGCATGCACCACGACGGAGCCCGCGAAATCGTGGAACGGCGCGCCGAACGCATGGGCGAGCCAGCTCTGAATGCCGAAGCGCTCGTTCCACGCCACGCCTTCGAGCAGCGGATAAACGAAGCCGACGATCACGCAGGTCGCGAACAGTTGCGGATTGAATTTCGCGCGCTCCGCAATGCCGCCCGAGACGATCGCCGGAATCGCGGCGGCGAACGTGAGCAGAAAGAAGAAGCGCACGAGCGCATAACCATTGTGCTCGGCGAGGATATCGGCGCTGTGCATGAACTGCACGCCATACGCGATGTTATAGCCGATGAAGAAATACGCGAGCGTCGATACCGCGAAATCGACGAGGATCTTCACGAGCGCGTTCACCTGGTTCTCGCGGCGCACCGTGCCGAGTTCGAGGAAAGCAAAGCCCGCATGCATCGCAAGCACCATCGCGGCGCCAAGCAGCAGAAAGAGAGTGTCGGTTCCGGACTGAAGTGCCTGCATGATCGAACGGTCGGTGGAGACAAGGCCGCCTTTTTTGCAAGTTCCGGGCCAAGTTGGCGCATGAGCATCGAAACGGTGCGTGGGCGTTGTGCGTCGCGGCTTAGGGATGGTGCAGCGCGTCGTTGCATGCCGATTTATCTTCGCCCTCTCCTGGTGCATTGCCCCGTTACGTGGCATCGCATGCACCGCACGCGAGCGAAATATTTCATGACGCAGGCCGCGTGTAGGGCGATCGCAAGGCTTTTATGTGACGCACGCCCGCACCGCGCGGCGAGTATCCTGAGATGTAATCGGAATGCAACGGAGCCGTCGATGTCGCCTCGCATCGAATCTGTTGGCGAGCACGTGCGCATGGAAAAGCTCGCGCGCGATCCGCGCGTCGTCACGGTCGTGCTCGATAGGCCCGCGCGCCGCAATGCGGTCGATCGCGGCATCGCCGACGCCTTGCGCGAAGCCTTCGAATGCTTTGAAGCGGACGATGCGTCGTCGGTCGCCGTGCTGTGGGGCGCGGGCGGCACGTTTTGCGCGGGCGCGGATCTCAGCGCCCTGAACGACGATGCGCGCCGCAACGAAATCCATGCCGACGGCAGCGGCCCCGGCCCGATGGGTCCGACGCGCCTCGCATTGACGAAACCCGTGATCGCGGCCATCGCCGGTCATGCGGTCGCGGGCGGCCTCGAACTTGCGGCGTGGTGCGATCTGCGTGTCGCGGAAGAGGATGCGGTGCTCGGCGTGTTCTGCAGACGCGTCGGCGTGCCGCTCATCGATGGCGGCACGATACGGCTGCCGCGCCTCATCGGCACGTCGCGTGCGCTCGATCTGATCCTCACCGGGCGCGCCATCGATGCGCACGAAGCGCTCGCCATCGGCCTCGTCAATCGTCTCGCGCCGCCGGGCGAAGCGCGCAGCGTCGCCGAGGCGCTCGCGTGCGAACTGGCCGCGCTGCCGCAAAGCGCGTTGCGCGCGGACTTGCGCTCGGTTCACGAGAACGCGTTCGATGACGATCTCGGCCGGGCCTTGCAGCGCGAAGGCGCGAATGGTTATGGCACGATATTCGATGAAGGTCTCGACGGCGCGGCGCGCTTTGTCGCGCGGCCATCGGACAAAGGACGGGCGACATGAACTCAGCGTTCGAGAACCGCAGGGAAGCGGGCCGCGAACTCGCCAGGCTTCTGAACGAGTACGCCAATCGCGACGACGTCACCGTGCTCGCGCTGCCGCGCGGCGGCGTGCCGGTCGCCTATGAAGTCGCGCGCGCGCTCGGTGCGCGGCTCGACGTGCTCGTCGTGCGCAAGCTCGGCGTGCCCGTGCAGCCGGAACTGGCGATGGGCGCGATCGCATCGGGCGATGCGTTCTTTCTCGACGAACGCATCGTCGACTATGCGGGCGTCGACAAGCACGATCTCGAACGCGTGATCGCACGCGAGCGCGCCGAGCTCGAACGGCGCGAGAAGCTCTATCGCGGCGACAGGCCGCCGCTCGACATGAACGGCCGCATTGCGATCGTCGTCGATGACGGCATGGCCACCGGCGCGACCATGAAAGCCGCGGCGATGTCCCTGCGTCATGCGCATCCCTCGAAGATCGTCGCGGCGCTGCCGGTCGCGCCGCTGGATTCGGAAGCGCGCATCGAAGATATCGTCGATGACTTCGTCTGCGTACTGCGGCCGGAGCGGTACTTCGGCGTCGGGCAGTTCTATGTCGACTTCGATCAGACCAGCGACGACGAAGTGCGCGAACTGCTCGATGCGGCGCGCAAGGACGCCTAGCGCAGCCAGGGCGCGTCGTGCGCTTCCTGCGTCTTGCCGTATTTGTCGCGCGCGGCCTTCAGCATCGTTTTATCGATGACGCCTTCATCCGCGAGCGCCTTCAACGCCGCGATGACGATCGACACGCGATCCACTTCGAAGAACGCGCGCAAGGCTTGACGCGTATCGCTGCGGCCGAAGCCATCGGTGCCGAGCGTCACGTAGCGGCCCGGCACGTAGGCGCGAATCAGCTCGGGCACGGCGCGCACGTAGTCGGTTGCGGCGATGACCGGCCCGCGCGATGTTGCCAACGCGCTCGTGACGAAGGGCGTCGATGCGTCGTCGTTCAGGCGCGCGAGCCGCTCGCACGACGCGCCATCGCGATGAAGCTCCGTGTAGCTCGTGACGCTCCACACGGCGGCCTCGATGTTCCAGTCGCGCTTCAACATCTCGCGCGCGGCGATGGTTTCGTTGAGGATCGCGCCGGAGCCGAGGAGTTGCACTTGCGCTTGCGCCTGCGTCTCGTCGCCGCCGATGCGATAGATGCCGCGCAGAATGCCTTCGCGCGTGGCTTCGTCGAGCGAGCCGCCGGGCGCGGACGGCTGCGCGTAGTTCTCGTTGGTCACGGTGACGTAATAGAACACGTCGTTCTGGCGTTCCATCATCTCCTGCATGCCTTCGTCGACGATCGCCGCGACTTCGTAGGCGAACGCGGGATCGTAGGCGCGGCAGTTCGGTATCGTCGATGCGGCGAGATGGCTCGTGCCATCCTGATGCTGCAAGCCTTCGCCGCCGAGCGTCGTTCTGCCCGCCGTCGCGCCGATCAGAAAGCCGCGCGAACGCTGGTCCGCCGCCGCGAAAATCAGATCGCCGATGCGCTGAAAGCCGAACATCGAGTAGTAGATATAGAACGGCAGCATCGGCAGATCGTGCACGCTGTAGGATGTCGCCGCCGCGATCCACGACGACACCGCGCCCGCCTCCGAGATGCCTTCCTCCAGAATTTGCCCGCGCGTGTCCTCGCGGTAATAGAGCATCGAGCCCATGTCTTCCGGCTCGTACAACTGGCCGAGCGGCGAATAGATGCCGACCTGCCGGAACAGATTCGCCATGCCGAAGGTGCGCGCCTCGTCCGCGACCACGGGCACGACGCGCGGCCCGAGCGTCTTGTCCTTCAGCAGGCTGCCGAGCATGCGCACGAAGGCCATCGTGGTCGACATTTCCTTGCCGGAAGCATCGAGCGCAAACTGGCCCCACGTGTCGAGCACGGGCGGCGTGAGACCTTGCGAGGCCTTCGCGCGGCGGCGCGGCAGATAACCGCCGAGCGCCGCGCGGCGTTCGTGCAGATAGCGCATTTCGGGCGCATTGTCGGCGGGCTTGTAGAACTTGAGCTGTTCGACATCTTCGTCCGACAGCGGCAGACGGAAGCGGTCGCGAAACGCCTTGAGATCGTCGAGATCGAGCTTCTTCTGCTGATGCGTCGTCATGCGGCCCTGCCCGACCGCGCCCATGCCGAAGCCCTTCATCGTCTTCGCGAGAATCACGGTCGGCTGGCCCTTGTGCGAAAGCGCCTTCGCGTAAGCCGCGTGCAGCTTGCGCACATCGTGGCCGCCGCGCCGCAGACGGTCGATGTCTTCATCCGACATATGCGCGACGAGTGCGGCCAGTTCGGGATTCTGTCCGAAGAAACGCTCGCGGTTATAGCGGCCGTCATTCGCCGAGAAAGTTTGGAATTGTCCATCGACCGTATGCGCGAATGCGCGCAGCAAGGCATTCGTGCGATCGCGCGCGAACAGCGCGTCCCAGTCCGAACCCCACAGCACCTTGATGACGTTCCAGCCCGCGCCGGTGAATTGCGCTTCCAGTTCATCCACGATGCGTCCGTTGCTGCGCACGGGGCCGTCGAGGCGCTGCAGATTGCAGTTGATGACGAACACGAGGTTATCGAGCTGCTCGCGCGCCGCGAGCGACAGCGCGCCGATGGATTCGGGCTCGTCCATTTCGCCGTCGCCGAAGAAGCCCCATACCTTGCGGCCATCGGTCTGCAGCAGATTGCGGTTTTGCACATAGCGCATGAAGCGCGCTTGATAAATCGAATTGATCGGACCGATGCCCATCGAGCCGGTCGGGAATTGCCAGAAATCGGGCATCAGCCACGGATGCGGATAAGAACACAGGCCCGGCCCCGCGATTTCGCGCCGATAGTGCTGCAGATGTTCTTCGCCGAGAAAGCCTTCGAGGAACGCGCGGGCATAGACGCCCGGCGACGAATGCGGCTGAAAGTAGACGATATCGCCGCCATTGTTCGCGTCCGCGGCTTTAAAGAAATGATTGAAGCCGACTTCGAAAAGATCCGCCGCCGAGGCATAACTTGCGATATGTCCGCCGAGTTCGCCATAGGCGCGATTGGCCCGCACGACCATCGCGAGCGCGTTCCAGCGCAGCACGGCGGCGAGCTTTTCCTCGACGTCCAGATTGCCCGGATAAGGCGTCTGCTGCGAGACGGGAATGGTGTTCGCATAAGGCGTCGCGCGGGCCCGCGCCGATTCGACGCCCACCGACAGTGCGTGCTCCGCGAGCCGGTCGAACAGATATTGCGCGCGCTCGCGGCCGACATGCGCGACGACCGCATCGAGCGCCTCCAGCCATTCTGCGGTTTCCTCGGGATCGATGTCCTCACGTCCTTTGGCAATGGAAAGAAGCTGGCGGGTTCCGCTCGATAAGTCGGTCATGGCGCGACTCCGTTAAGGCTTGAGAATGCATTCAAGCATATCCATAGCGGCGCAGAATGTGCGTCTCATTTGGCTGCCGTCCCGCTTTGCGGTAGTGTACTTATTCTTCAAAAACGCCCGAAACCGGAATCTTTCGACTATGACGGCCAATGCCAAGCAACGCCTCGACCGCACCGATATCGGCATCCTGAATCAGCTTCAGCAAAATGCGCGCATCACCAATTCGGAACTCGCGCGCGCGGTGAATCTTTCGCCGACGCCATGCTTCAACCGCGTGCGCGCGCTCGAGAAAGCGGGTCTTTTCAAGCAGCACGTCACCTTGCTCAATCCGGAAGCACTGGGCTTATCCATCAATGTATTCATCCAGGTAAGTCTGGAAAAGCAGATCAAGGACGCGCTCGCGCGCTTCGAACAGGCAATCAGCGAGCGGCCAGAAGTGATGGAGTGTTATCTGATGACAGGCGATGCGGATTACCTCTTGCGCGTGGTATTGCCCGATGTCGCCGCGCTTGAACGGTTCATTCTCGAACGGCTGACCAAGATGCCCGGCGTTTCCAATATCCGTTCGAGCTTCGCGCTCAAGCAGGTGCGCTACAAGACCGCGCTGCCGCTGCCCGCATCAGGGCTTACCCTGCCCGATCAGAACGCCGATGAAGCCGAATGGACGTGACCGTTGCGGTTGCACGGTCGAACCTTCCGATCAAACTTAAACATTCCTGTAATTCTTGCGATGACGCAGTGCGTCGCCTATAACTTGTCAGGCCTGTCGGCATGATTTCCCGGTCGGACACGTTATCTGGCGCAGCGCTACACGAGCGAGAACGACATGAATATCGAAACCGTACGTGTATTCATCATGACGCGCGGCGTCGACTTCGCGATCATGGTTATTGGCGCGATTGCGTTATGGATCATCGGGCGCTGGCTCATCGGTCTCGTCACGGGCACGCTACGCAAGCTGCTGTCGCGCAACGGCCGCGTCGATCCGACGCTCGCGCATTATCTCGGCTCGATCCTCGGCGTCATTCTCAATCTGCTGCTGGTTCTCGCGATTCTGCAGATTTTCGGCGTTCAGACCACGTCGTTCGCCGCGCTGCTCGCCGGTCTCGGTCTTGCCATCGGCACCGCGTGGGGCGGGCTGCTCGCCCACTTCGCGGCGGGCGTGTTCATGCAGGTGCTGCGGCCTTTCAAAGTGGGCGATTTCGTGACGGCGGGCGGCGTCACCGGCACTGTCACCGAGCTTGGCCTGTTCGGCACGACGATCACGACGCCCGATAACGTCGCGGCCATCATCGGCAATAACAAGATTTTTTCCGACACGATCTGGAATTTCAGCCTGCTTCCGCATCGGCGCGTGGAGCTGACGGCGAAGATCGCAAACGGCGTCGATCCGCTCGATGCGATCGCGCGCCTCAAGGAAGCGGTCGCCAAGATTCCCAACGTCGCGACGACGCCGCCGCCCGATGTCGAAGTGCTGTCCTTCACGCCGGAAGGACCGCTCCTGTGCGTGCGGCCCTATACCAATACGAGCGACTACTGGCAGGTCTATTTCGACACCAACCGCGCGATCATCGAAACATTCAAGCAGGCGGGTTATCCCACGCCGGAGACGCCGCTCTCGCGTCGCGTCGTGAACTGACTTTGCTGCGCCAATGCTGAACTAGAATGGGTTGAACCGGCGCTCATCGCGCCGGATCACAGTCGCGCGCGGAGGAAGCCATGCCGACTTATCAATACCGTTGCCAGGATTGCGGCGAGACCTTCGAACACGCGGAGCACATCGCCGAGCATGCAACGGTGCAACTCAAATGCCCGAAGTGCGGCAGCGAGAAGATCGCGCACGCGCCGGCGCCGTTCGTCGCGAAGACGACCAAGAAAAGCTGACGCATTGACGCATCAGGCGGCGCGGAATCGCACTTCGTGCGACGGCAGGCCGCCTAGCCGCGATGCGACGTGATCGATGAACGCGCGCAGGCGCGGCGCTTCGTGACGGCTCGGCGGCCAGAGAATATGGAACACGCCTTCCGTGCCCATGTGCGCGCCGAGCACCGCGCGCAGCAGGCCGCCTTCGAGCGCGCCCTTCGCGATGAAATCCGGCACGCATGCGAGGCCTAGCCCCGAGATGCAGGCGGCGAGCACGGCTTCCATGTCGTTGAAGGTGAGCGTCGCGTGCGGATCGATGGCGAAGCTGTGATCGTCGCGCGCAAAGCGCCATGGCTCGGACCGCCCGCTTGCCGGGGAACGGAAGCGGATGCACGCATGGCCTTCGAGATCGGCGGGCGTCGCGGGCTCGCCGTGACCCGTAAAATAGGCGGGCGAGCCGACCACGACCGGGCCGTATTGCGCGAGCGGGCGCGCGAGCAACTGCGAATCGGCGAGACGACCGGTGCGGATCACCGCGTCATAGCCTTCCTGCGTGACATCGACCATGCGGTCGCTGAAATCGATATCGAGTTCGATGTCGGGATAGCGCCGCCTGAATTCCGGCACGAGCGGCAACAGGAGACGGCCGCCGAGCGATGGCGCGGCGATGCGCAACCGCCCGCGCGGCGACGAGGTCGAATGAAACAGCTCGTTCTCCGCCTCTTCGAGATCGGCCAGCATGCGTTTGCAGCGCGCGAAGAAGCGCGCGCCTTCGTGCGTGAGGCCGATCCTGCGCGTCGTGCGATTGAGCAGTTGCACGCCGAGTTTCGCTTCCAGCCGCATCACGCTCTTGCCCACCGCCGACGCCGACAGGCCGAGCGCGCGTCCCGCCGCCACGAAACTGCCCGATTCCGCCGCGCGCACGAAAGCGACCATGCCGGAGAGGCTTTCTGTCGAGGGAGGTCCGTTGGGTGCGGGATGGGCCTGCGAGGGAACGGTCGTCATGTGCGTGATCATCGGGAAATGCGGCGCAACGGAATGCGCCTGTCTCCTGCATGAACGTCCGCGACGCCGATTTATTCCCGACTATTGCACGCGTCGCATCATCCGTTCAGTTCCTCGTGCAGCGCGAGATACTCTTGCGCGAGCTTGTGACGCGGTTCGAGGTAGATCATCGGGCGCGCGTGCTGATGACTCTCGCGGATTTTCACGGAGAGCGACAGATGCGAATTGAGCACGGGCAAGTCTTCGCCGCGCAGTTCGTCGACGAGTTGCTGCGGCAGGCTCGCGCGCGGCTGAAACTGATTGATGACGATGCCTTCGACGCTCAGGTCCGGATTGTGATCGTGGCGGATTTCCTGCACGTTTTCGAGCACGGAGTACAGCGCGCGGCGCGAGAAATCGTCGCAATCGAAGGGAATCAGACAGCGCTCGACGGCGATCAGCGCGGAGCGCGTGAAGAAGTTGAGCGCGGGCGGCGTGTCGATATAGACGGCGTCGTAGTCTTGCAGGCCTTTCAGCGCGTCGCGCAGCTTATAGATCTTGTAGCGCGATTCGAGCTTGCTTTGCAGCGATTCCAGATTCGGATGCGACGGCACGATGTCGAGATTTTCGAACGGCGTCGAATGGATGAAGGAAGCGAACGCCGGTTCGCGAAAGCTGTAGCTCAATGCCGATTCGAAGAAACTCGCGAGATTCGGCTGGGCGTCGCGGGCGTCGGCGCCGAGCAGATACTGGCTCGCATTGCCTTGCGGATCGAGATCGATGACCAGTGTGCGCAAGCCGCGGGAGGCGCTGATCGCGGCGAGATTGCAGACGATGGTGGATTTGCCTACGCCACCCTTTTGATTGAAGACCACACGGCGCATCGGGGTTTTGTTCCTTCGGGGGTTTTTGAACGTTCGTTCGGGTTTGGGGTTTGGGGTTTGGATTGCTGTTGATGGGGGATATTAGCGCATCGTGCGTGACGAAACGTTTGCGGTCTTTGTTTTCGTCGTGGAGCTTGTATTCGTGTCGGTCTATTGGCGCTGCCCCTCCCCGGGGCGGGGGTAACTTTCTTTGCTGCTGCAAAGAAAGTCACCAAAGAAAGCAGCTTTGTCACCGCCCGCGGTCACACGCAGTTTGGCCACTATTCTCCTCGGGGAACGGCCCTCGCCTAAAGAGTGCCCTCATAAACCCAATCGAGCTTGGATCGCGCACGGTCCGTCACATCGCGCCGCTTAACGAACCGGTACAGCCATTTCAAGTTCCGGCCCGCTTCGCGGCCGATGGGTCAATCGGGTATGCGTGGGTTTCCCCGGCATACCCAACGGCAGCGCGTAGCGCTGTGCCGAAGCTATTTCGTGCTGAACCAGTGCGCTTCGCGCACTGGCTTGTCAGACCGTGCGCGATCCAAGCCCGATCGGGCCTATGGGGGCACTCTTTAGGCGAGGACCATTCCCCGAGGAGAAAAATGGCCAACGTGCGTGTGACCGCGGGCGGTGAGAAGGCTGCTTTCTTTGGTGACTTTCTTTGCAGCAGCAAAGAAAGTTACCCCCGCCCCGGGGAGGGGCAGTGCTAATAGACCAACACCAAAGCAAGTTCCACGAAACCAAAACCAAAAACCTCAAGGAAAAGCAGGAATAGTAGGATCCGCCCCTTCAAGATCCGCCTCCGGATGATGACTCTTGACAAGAGCCTCGATCTCCTCGAGCCGCCCCGTAGGCACATCCACCATCATCAACAATTCCCCTTGATCGATCGCATGCTCGAACCGCCGCAACCGCGTATTAGGAATCCCAACCCCGATCATCGTGGCGGCCCACGCCCCAAACCCCATGCTCGCAAGCGTCATGCAAACCACGACCCCACCGGCAATCGTCAACCCCGCCGGCGGAAACGCCATCGCCACGAGCCCGGCGAGCGCGCCCGTCACGCCGCCCGCCGCCGTTCCGCGCGCAAGCGCCGGCAATAGATCGGTGCGTTGAACCAGCGTAGCTTCCGGCAAGTCCGCAAGCGGCGTATGAGGCCGCGCGAGCACATGAATATGCCGCCATTCGATCCGCTTGAGCAGCAGTTCGTCGATGATTCCCTTCGCGCTCGCTACGCTGGGCAGTAGAAAATAGATGCGCCGCATTTCGCGCCTCCAACTATCGAATCCCATGCATTCAATATAGACGACGCACGAAAGTACGTTTTTCAAACAGCTTTCTTGATGCGCGCACCGCTCTCGTCGAAGAAGTAAATGCGTTCGCGATTCACACGCACGCCCGCAGCGCCCCCGATCTCGCCCGCAAAAGTATTCGGCACCTTCACGACGATCGGCTGCTCGCCCACGTGCAGCGTAACGAGCGAATGATCGCCGATCAGTTCGACCGAATAGATGCGTCCCTGCAATTCGCCCTCGCCCGGGCGCGTCAATGCACATTCCTCGGGACGCACGCCGAGCGTCGCGCTGCCTTCGTGACGCAATGGCGCTTCAGGCTGAAGTGACAGGCCGGGTGCATCGAAACGTCCCTGCGCCAGCGTGCCGCGCAGAAAATTCATCGGCGGCGAACCGATGAAGCCCGCCACGAACAGGTTCGCCGGATCGGAATAGATGCGCGCGGGTGTATCCAGCTGCTGCAACGCGCCCTTGTCGAGGACAGCGACGCGGTGCGCGAGCGTCATCGCTTCGATCTGATCGTGCGTCACGTAGATCGTCGTGATGCCGAGCTCGTGTTGCATGTGCTTCAATTCGGCGCGCATGTGACCGCGCAGCTTGGCGTCGAGATTGGAAAGCGGCTCGTCCATCAGGAACGCGGCAGGCCGCCGCACGATCGCGCGCGCAAGCGCCACGCGCTGACGCTGCCCGCCCGACAACTGACGCGGCAAACGCGCAAGCAAAGGTTCGAGCTGCACGCTCGCGGCCACTTCGCGCACGGCCGCCTCGATCTCGGCCTTCGGGCGCTTTCTCACGATGAGCGGATACGCAATGTTCTCGAACACCGTCTTGTGCGGATAGAGCGCGTACGACTGAAACACCATCGCCACATCGCGGTCGCGCGGAAGCTGATGCGTGACATCGGTATCGCCGACGAACACCGCGCCTTCCGTCGCCGATTCGAGCCCCGCGACGATGCGCAAGGCCGTCGTCTTGCCGCAGCCCGATTCGCCGAGCAGCACAAGAAATTCGCCCGCCTGCACGTCGAGCGACAGGTCGCGCAGCACGCGCGTGTCGCCGAACATCTTGCCGACGTTTCGCAACGACACACTCTTGGACTGTCGCGCCGCCGCGATCTTCGTCAGGCGGGTGTCGTCGAGCTTCGCCGCCTCGCTTTCCATGACCGTCATCCTTTCACCGCTCCCACGAGAATGCCCCGCACGATGAAGCGCTGCAGCGTGAGCGTGAGCAGCATCACCGGCAGGATCATGATGAGTATCAGCACCGACATGTTCCACCATTGCGGACCCCGCGTCGCGTTCTGCGCGGCGACGAGCAGCGGCATCGTCTGCGCATTCGCGGTCGTCAGAAAGAGCGCGAAGAGGTATTCGTTCCACGACAGGATCAGCACGAGCAGACTCGTCGCAACGAGGCCCGGCGCCACTAAGGGCAGCACGATGCCGAAGAGAATCGAGAAGCGCGTCGCGCCGTCGATCTGCGCGCTTTCTTCGATCTCGCGCGGCACGCCTTCGAAGAAATCGAACATCAGCCAGACCACGATCGGCAGGTTCGCCGTCGCATACGTGATGATGAGCGCGAGATGCGTATCGAGCAGCCCGACATCCCTGAAGATGAGATAGATGGGGATCACCGTGACGACGGGCGGCAGAATGCGCTGCGACACGACCCAGAACAGAATGTCGTCATTGTTGAGCCGTCGATGCGCGCGGCGCATGATCGGCCGCAGCAGCAGAAAGAAGAGCGCGAACGCCACCGCAAGCGCGATGCGCAAATCGGCATGCCCCCACGCGACGGCCGCGATCAGCAGCGCGATCAACACCACGCCGAGGCCCACCGCCGCAACCGGTGGCCGGTACTCGATGCGCGCGAGCGCATACGCCGCCATCGAGCCGAGAAACACCGTGGCCGCCGTGCTGCCCGCGGCGATGATCAGCGAGTTCATGTAAGGCCGATACGTGTCGGGACCGAGATCGACGAAGATGTAATGCCACGCGTCGAGATGCGGTTTGAAATCGACGAACGGAAGATAGAGCGGTCCTGTGGAAACATCCACCGGCAGCTTGAACGATGTGATCGCCATCCAGTACAGCGGAAACAGCACGACGAGCGACCAGAACCCGAGCAACAGATACGCGATCGCCTTGCCGCCGGCAGGCAATTCGTCCACGCGCGCGGGCACGAACCAGCGTTTGAGCGCGTTCATGACTGGTCTCCCCGCGCGCGCCGCACGACGAACTGGAAGAACGACACGCATGCGATGGTCGAGACGAAGAACAGCATGTACGCCACCGCCGACGCGCCGCCGAGATTCAGCGCGCGCCATTCGATGAACGCATGCAGCGTCATCGATTCGGTCGCGATGCCGGGGCCGCCATTGGTCAGCACGTTCGGCAAATCGACGATCTTGAACGCTTCGATCAAACGAATCAGCACGGCGCTCGCCGCGACCGGCGCGATCGACGGCCACGTCACGTCGCGAAACACGCGCCATGCAGATGCGCCGTCCAACTGCGCCGCTTCGATCTGTTCGCGCGACGTGCCTTCGAGCGCCGCCAGCATCACGAGGAACATGAAGGGCACCCATTGCCACGTATCGCCGATCACGACCACGAGCCGCGCGAGCCACGGGTCGGCGGCCCACGCGATCTGACCCAGGCCGAGCCACGACCATAGCGGCGCGAGCGGGCCGATCGACGTATCCGCCATCATGCGGAACATGTAGGCGATGCCGACGGGCGTCACCATCAGCGGGAGAAAGAACAGCAGCCGGAAGAAGCGCCCGCCTTTCAGCGGCAGCGTGCACAGATAGGCGAGCCCGAGTCCGATCAGAAATTGCAGCGCGACGCCCGAGAGAACATAGAAGATCGTGACCATCAGGCTGCCGAGCGCACCGCCGCCGCCCAGCGTGTTCGCCGCAAGCCAGACGAGTGCGAGAAACGTGCTCGCCGCGATCAGCCGGCCCAGCGCGCCCATGATCGAGCGCCGTGCGCTTGCGAAGTAACGATAGAACCAGACGAGCACCGCGAGCACGGCTATCGCCATCGCTGCGATGCTGACGATGCCCGGCGCGCGAAACACGCCGGTGAAGTGATACTGCTGACTGCCGGAAAAGAGCCGCACGAAATTGCGCAGGCCCGTGAAGGTCAATTGATATCCGCCTTCGCCCAGTTCGAAACGCGTCAGCGAAAGATAGGCCGACGTGACGAGCGGAAAGATCGAGAACCCGAGAATCAGCAGCACGGTCGGCAGCACGAAGACATAAGGCGCCTGCCTGTCGAGCCAGTTGGCGACGCGTGCGCGCGAGCCACGTTCGTGCGCGCTAACCGGCGATGCGTGCGACGGCGTATTCATCGAGTCTCCATGACGGCGCGGACCACGATCCGCGCCGCGTGACAACATCACTTCGCGCCGATCGACGCCTTGTATGCGCGCAACTGGGTGTCCTTGCCGAGATCGTCGGTGATCTCGCTCCAGCCGCTGTCGATGGCTTTCATGGTTGCGTCGGCATCGAGTTCGCCCGCGACGAAGCGCGCCACCGCCGTGTCGAGCACCACCTGCTCGTAGCGCTGATTCTGCGGAATGCGCAAATCGATGATCATGTTCGGGCTTTGCAGGCTCTGTTGAATCGCGCCGAGATAGGACTTCGCCGCGGCATCGCTCATGCCCGCCTTCTTCCATGCCGACATGTCCGTGAACTGCGAGCGCCGGTATGGATTGAAGCCCGATGCGCCGATCGTCACATCCACGTTCGACTGTGCCGGCTGGCTCATGAACGAAAGGAACGCATAGGCCGCGTCCTTGACCTTTGGCTTCGCCTTCGCATTGATGCCGCCCGACCAGCCGCCGAACGCGGCGAACGGCGCATGATTCACGCCGTCGATTGCGTAGGGACACGTGGTTTTATCGCACGGCACGAGCTTGCCCGTATCGCGATCGAGCACCTTGCGCGAGCCGGGCAGAATCACCGCGCCGACCTTGTCGATCACTTTCGATTGCTTCGGATCGATAGCGAGCACGCCGATATCGCCCCAGTCGAGCGTCAGGGCGCAATGGCCGGAGATGAACGCGCTGCGCGTATCGCCGACATCGAGATTGATTTCGTTGGGCGGGCCGTAGCTCGTCGATTCCTTGTAGATGCGCAAGGCTTCCTTGAAGCCGTCGTTGTTCACGAGCGACTTGAAGTTGCGCGGATCGAAGAATGCGCCCTGCGCGGTGCCCTTCGATTGCAGATAGCCGCCCGCAATGGAAATGATCGCCCAATACGCCTGCGCATTGCGCTTCTTCGAAATGCACGAGCCCGCGACCGGCTTGCCGTCGCCGCCGAAGGCCTTGCCGTTCGCGGCCTTGGCGATGTCGAGATAATCGTCCCACGTCTTCGGCGGCTCCTTGCCGAGCTGCTTCAGAATATCGGTGCGGTAATAGACCATCTGAAAGTCGCCGTCGAGCGCGACCAGATAGGTCTTGCCGTTGTACTTCTGCGAGAAGTCGACGAAGAACGGCATCACGTCGTCTTCCTTCAGCGCCGCGTCTTTCGCGACGCGCTGCGTCAGGTCTTCGAGAAACGCGCCCTTGGTGTAGTCGACCATCCATTGCGGCGCGAACACGGCGGCATCGACGGAATTCGTGCCGGACGCCCAGTCCGTCAGGAGCTTCTGATAGAGATCGGAGAACGGCACCGTCAGCACGTTCACCTTCGCGCCCGTCAGCTTTTCGAACTCGGGCGCGCGGCGTTGCAGCGGCTCGGCGATCTGCGGGCCGACGAAAGTCATCACGTTGACGGTCACGCCCTTGAAGTCATCGGCGGCCATCGCGGGCGATGCGGCACAGCAGGCCGCCGCGAGCGCCGCCACGGCGCCCGCTTGCTTGAACAGGTTCATTGTGTGTCTCCTCCATTGCGGTTGATCACGCTGGGTTCTTTCTTGTCTTCTACTCCCTGAACAGGTCCGGTCTTTCAGCCGAAAAGCGCCGCAGTTCCGCGACGACTTCATCGAGGTGATCGTGCATCGCGCGCGCGGCGGCCTCGCCGTCACGCTTGCGGATGGCATCGGCAATGCGCCTGTGCTCCGCGAGCGTATGCGCGTGCCGCTCGGGACTCGCCATCAGCCGGCGCGCGCGATCGAGCGCGTTGCGCGAGGCCGCGACGATCTCCTTCACGCGCGGCAGGTCGATTGCATCGAGCAGCAGCGCATGAAACGCGAGATCGAGCACATGAAACTCGCGGCGCAGGCCTTGCTGCACCGCATCGTGTTCGCGCTCGAGATTGGCGTCGAGCGCATCGAGCGTGGTTGCATCGCACGCAACGGCCAGCGTGCGAACGGTCTCCACTTCGAGCGCGCTGCGTATGAAGAGATGCTGGCGTATATCGTGCATGACGATCGGCATGACGCGCGTGCCGCGTTGCGGCAATACTTCGACGAGACCCGCCGCCGCGAGCTTGGCCAGCGCGGACGAAACCGGAAAGCGCGACACGCCCATGCGCTCGCACACCGCGAGCTTGTCGATCATCATGCCCGGCTCCAGCGCGAGATTGACGATGGCCGCGCGCAAGGCTTCCTCGACCGCGTCGGTGAGGCTGCCGCGCTCCGAACCGTGCAATCGAGGCAATGCGCGATACGGGTCGGCGGCAAGACTGTTTTCATTCGTCGATGAGCTCACGCCGCCCCGGATTTCGCACTAACATGCTAGCAGGCTAGGAGGCGAAACACGGGTTGTCAATGTCGATAAACCCCTTGATTCTCAGCATCTGAAGCCGTCACGCCACTTTTGGAGGAGATGAAGATGACCCGCATCACGAAGCTCTCCGTGCGCGATATCCGCTTTCCCACTTCGCGTTCGCTCGACGGCTCGGACGCGATGAACGCCGCGCCCGACTACTCCGCCGCCTACGTGATACTCGAAACCGATGCGCCCGGACTCGCCGGTCATGGCCTCACGTTTACCATCGGGCGCGGCACCGAAGTCGTCGTTGCGGCCGTCGAGGCGCTCGCGCCGCTCGTCGCAGGCAGAACGATCGAAGACATCGCCGCGGACATGGGCGGCTTCTGGCGCGCGTTCACGTCGGACAGTCAATTGCGCTGGATCGGCCCGGACAAAGGCGCGATTCATCTCGCCACCGCGGCGGTGGTCAACGCCGTGTGGGATCTCTGGGCCAAGAGCGAAAAGAAGCCCGTCTGGAAGCTGCTCGTCGATATGAGCCCGGAAGAACTCGTGCGCTGTCTGGACTTCCGTTACGTGACCGATGCGATCACGCCATCGGAAGCGCTCGCCTTGCTCAAGCGCCTGCAAGCCACGCGCGGCGAACGCGAAGAGGACATGCTCATGCAAGGCTTTCCCGCTTACACGACATCGGCGGGCTGGCTCGGCTACGACGACGACAAGATCCGCCGGCTCGCGCGCGAAGGCGTCGCGGCGGGCTGGACGCACTTCAAGCAGAAAGTGGGCGGCAATCTCGAAGAAGACATCCGGCGCGCACGCATCTTGCGCGAGGAGATCGGCCCCGACCGCAAGCTCATGATGGATGCGAATCAGGTGTGGGAAGTCGATGAAGCCATTGCCAACATGCGCCGTCTCGCGGCCTTCGATCCGTGGTGGATCGAAGAGCCCACGAGCCCCGACGACGTGCTCGGGCATGCCGCCATCCGCAAGCGCCTCGCGCCGATGATCGGCGTGGCGACCGGCGAGCATTGCCAGAACCGCGTCATCTTCAAGCAACTGTTGCAGGCCGAAGCCATCGACTTCTGTCAGATCGATAGCTGCCGTCTCGGCGGCCTGAACGAAGTGCTCATCGTGCTTCTGATGGCCGCGAAGTTCGGCGTGCCGGTGTGTCCGCATGCGGGCGGCGTCGGCCTGTGCGAGTATGTGCAGCATATTTCGCTGTTCGATTACATCTGCGTGTCGGGGTCGCTCGAGAATCGCGTGCTCGAATACGTCGATCATCTTCACGAGCATTTCCTCGATCCCGTCGTGATCCGCAACGGGCGCTACATGCCGCCGCACGCGCCGGGCTACAGCATCGAGATGCACGCTGCATCGCTCGACCGGTACGAATTCGGCAAAGGAGAAGCATGGCGCACATGACCGCACCTTCATGGTCCGATGTCGTCGCGCAAACCGGGCGCGCGCTCGCATGCGGCGCGCTGCGTTCGTTCGATACCGTGCAAAGCGTGATCGAGGACGGTGGCGTGCGCTTTCTCGTGCGGCAGGCGGCGAATCTCGCGCGCAAGGAACAGGCGTCGAAGCTCGCGGCGAAATCGGCCGCGGACGCCGCGAGCGAATGGCGCGATCCGTTCTCGCCGTGCGAGGAAGCGTTGCGTGTCGGCGATATCGGCGCGCGGCATTTCCTGTTGCTCAACAAGTTCAACGTGCTCGCGCATCATCTGCTGATCGTGACGACGGACTTCGAGCCGCAGGAATGCCTGCTCGGTGAAGCGGATTTCGCCGCGCTGTTCGCCTGCCTGAACCGCTTCGACGGCCTGGGCTTTTATAACGGCGGCGCGATTGCCGGTTCGAGCCAGCCGCACAAGCATCTGCAAATGGTGCCCTTGCCGCTCGACTCGAACGCGCGCGACGCCCTGCCGATCGAGCCGTATCTCGACGCCGCGCGCAAGGACGGCGTCTTTCGCGCGCCCGAACTGGCGTTCGCCCATGCGGCCGCTTTTCTCGAAGGACACGACGCAGCGCACGCACACGCAACCTATCTGCGCCTGATGAAAGCGATCGGCGTGGAAGCGCTCGATGTCGCGGGCGTCGCGCATCAGAGCGCGCCTTACAACCTGCTCGTCACGCGCCGCTGGATGCTCGCGGTGCCGCGCGGCGTGCCGCATGTCGAAGGCGTCGCGGTGAATGCGCTCGGCTTCGCCGGCTCGCTTTTCGTGCGCGACGACGCGCAGCGCGGCATCGTCGAATCGCTCGGGCCGATGAAGCTGCTCGCCGCCGCGACGGTCTCTTGAAATCGGCGGCGGCGGCCCGCATGTCGGCTTCCAGACATCGGGAGTTCAAGCAACATGGGAAGCCGGCCTCAATTCATCGACGACCTCGCGCGCGGCGCGCAGGACGCCGCGCCCTCCGCCCCGCTCGACGACACCGCGCTGCTCGACGCCTATTCGCGCACGGTGATCGGCGCACTGGAGCGCGTGCAGCAAGCCGTGGTCTTCATCTCCGTCGAGCGCCAGGTCGCCGATCAGCGCGGCGCGCGCCGTACTGTCGGCGGCACGGGCTCGGGATTCATCTTCACGCCGGACGGTTATCTGCTGACCAATAGCCATGTCGTGCATGGCGCGACGCATATCGCCGTCACGCTCGCGGACGGCGCGCGCTTCGATGCCGATCTCGTCGGCGACGATCCCGCGAGCGATCTCGCGGTGCTGCGCATCGGCTCGGCCGAACCCTTGCCGCATGTCGAACTCGGCAGCTCGGGCGCCTTGCGCGTCGGGCAGATCGCCATCGCCGTCGGCAACCCGCTCGGGCTTGCACAGACTGTCACGACGGGCGTCGTGTCCGCGCTCGGCCGCACGCTGCGCTCGACCTCGGGCCGCATGATCTACGACGTCATCCAGACCGATGCCGCGCTCAATCCCGGCAATTCGGGCGGCCCGCTCATCGATTCGGCGGGACGCGTGATCGGCGTGAACACGGCGATCATTTCGGGCGCGCAGGCCATTTCCTTCGCCACCGCGATCGACACGGCGAAGTGGGTCATCATGCAGATCTTCGCGCATGGGCGCGTGCGGCGCGCCTATATCGGCGTCGCGGGCACGACCACGCCGATCTCGCGCCGCGTGCAGCGCTTCTTCGGCCTGAGCGCGGCAAGCGGCGTGCATGTCATGGAGATCGTGAAAGGCAGCCCGGCCGCGCTCGGCGGATTGCGCACGGGCGATCGCATCGTCGCGGTGGACGATATCGCCATCGATAGCGTCGATGGCCTGCAGCGCACGCTGGATGCGTCGCGCATCGATCGGCCTGTGACGATCGCCGTGCTGCGCGGCGCGCAGAAGCTCAGCGTCGACGTGACGCCCGTCGAGCAGGCCGGATGATGACGCCGCGGCGGCTTCGTTTCATTTTCTGCCGCCGGTCTCCCGCGCAACACGCTCCTCCGCGTGCCCCGTGTCTCGTTCATGGGCCTCGGCGAACACGTCCGCCAGGCGCTCGCGCAGCGCAGCCGCATCGCGCCGCAGCGGCTCGTTCGGGCAAGCGCCGAGCAATGCATCGATGCGCCGCTGCCAGTATTCCTGCCGCATGACGGCAGGACGCATCGGCGCGGCGCGTCGGCTCGTCGCGACGCGCTCAAGCTCCGCGATCATCCGCCCGATGTGCGCGAGCTCTTCTTGCGCACGCTGATCGGCGCTCACACGCTTTCTCCTCCACTTGCCCCGTCTCCATGCCAGCGCGGGTTCATGCCGTGTTAAACGGCCGGGCCGGCACCTTTATTCCGGATTCGCAAGCGAATGGCCCCCGCGTGCGCCAGGCGCGCGCTTTGCGCTATCGCGTATGTGTTGACGACTATGTGCGCTAACAGCCAGTGGCGCGAGCGCGCCTACGGCTTAATGTGGCAGCAGGCAGTGTTCGCGCGCACGGGTCGCCCCGTCGAACGACCCTGCCCTGTCGGGGAAGGTCCTAGAAAAGGATTGCCATGACCACGCACAAGAAAAACCAGACAGCGCCGCGCCGCGCGGGAATCCGCTGCACCGGCCAGCAACTGGACGCCATCTTGCGTTTCGCCGAGGAACGCAAGCTCGATCATCAACCGCTGCATATCGTGGTCGCCGAATACTGGCGCTATCACGCGCACGCCAAAGCGGCCTGATCGTTCGTTCTTCTGCCGGACTCAAGCGCACGGCCCATGCGGGCACCGCGGGCGCTATCGTCTATCGTTTATTGTCCAGAAAGCACACGCTGCTTGAGCACCCAGATCGCGGTGGGCACCGCGTAATAACCGCTGACGTTGCCCGTCACCAGCTTGCCCGTAAGCTGGATGCGCGCGTTCTCAGGCGGCGTCGCGTCGATGATCTGCACCGCCGATACGTTCGACTGCTGCCGCCCGCCCTGCCCCGTGCCCGCGCTCAACACGCAGATCGGACTCGACAGCGAAAGCACCCACGCTGATTTCGCGGACGCATCGCCTTCGTGCGCGGCCTGGCGCGCCGCCGTGCCTTCGAGCATGACGACATCGCCGTCGTTATAGCAAGGCGCCGCCGCCGCAGAGCCCGCCATCAGCATGAGCACCCAAGCACAGGCTTTCGCAGTCATTCGAACCTCGCGAAGAGCGCGTCACGCGACGCACGGTTCCGGGAAAAGAAGCTCAGTTACTTTAGGTGATAGCCGTGGGGGTCGCAACCCGCGGAAAACCGCTTATCGACCTGCTACTTTCAAACTGTCATGCGGGAACGGGTGTTGCTGATGTTCATATGACAAATCGAACAGCGTGCATCATACGCATGAAGACATCTGTTGCTTGGTCCGTGCGATAAGGCGGACTGACAGAGGGGGCGACGATGAATCAGGTCATAGTTGGCGTGTTCGGCTCCTATCGGGACGGACACGACGCGCTTCGCGCATTGCAGCTTGCAGGCCTGCGACGCGACGATGCGCATCTTTACAGAGCGGGACGCGGCGACATGAATCTCGACGCGCTCCTGCCGCCCACGCACGACGAAGACGACGCGGAATACGTCGCGCACGGCGAGCATCAGGGCGTGATCGGCGCGCGTAACCGCTTCGTTCCGCACGAGCCGTTGCCACGCCATCCGCCCGCGCCGCACACGACCGACGACGGCGCGCCGCAACGCACCTTGCTCGTCATCCGCATATCGGACGACATCAAGCCGGGCGCCATCGGCGAGGTATTGCACGAGCATGGCGCGATCGCGGTGAAGGACGCGAGCGGACACTGGCGCTTCTCGCCCTTCAGGAATTCGGCGCGCGTATAGCGGTCGGCGGTCGGGCGCTCAGTGCATGCCGCGATGCGGCTTGCGCGACGCGAGCCGTTCATCGGCCGCCGATGTTTCCGCACGTTCGTCCTCCTGCGCTTCGTCCGGTGATTCTTCGTCGGCGAGGGCGCGCGCTTCCTGCGCCGCCGCAGCCGCACGCAGGCGCCGGCAATGCGCCGAATGGCGGAATGTCGCGAGCATGCGCACGACTTCGCGGGTTCTCGTTCTCATCGTTGCCTCCTTCGAAGCAGTTGAGAAACTACTTTAAGTGTAGGCGGCAGATCAGCATCGGAAAAGGTGGAACGCGAAATATTGAATCGCGGCTGCGCAAACTCGATGCGCGCGTTATTGATACGACATCGTGAACGTGGCTTTTGCCTTCACGCTGCCGGGAATGAGCGTGCCGGCCGCGCGAACGTAGCGCGCCGTGAGCGGTATTTGCATCTGACCGCCTGCCGCCGCGCCAGCCGTCCATTGATTCACGGTGCCGGCTACGGCCGAATCGGGGCCGAACGCGATGGCGGTCGAGCCGTTCAGAATCTGGATGCCCAATCCGGATGCCGACGATTCCGGGGCCAGCGCCAACGCCGTCGAGCGGTTTGCCGAATTGACGGAATCCGTGATCGTGATCGCGACCTTGACCCCTGCCGGACAGTCGAGCACGAGCGGAACGGTCGTGTCTCCTGTGGTCGCGCCTGCGGTGAGCAGATCTTTGGCGAAGGCTTTCGGAAGATTGAATTCGAGCGCCGGCGTGGAGACGCTGCACGTGTTGCCCGTGATGATGGTTGTTCCTGTCACGGGCTGTGTGGCCATCGTAGTCGAAATGCAGGGTCCCGAAAACGAAACGTTCATGCTTGGCCAGTTCGTGATACTGCCGCTGCCGATCGGCCCGGTCACCACCAGATCAGCCCGCGTGTAGTACTGCGTGTTTATGCTTATGGGCGGCAAAGACTCCGAGATCGGCACGGCGACGAAGGTGCTGTTCCAAGAGCCCGTGATATTGAAGCGTACGCCGACGCCCGGCACGCCGGACTGATAGACATTCGAGAATCCGGGAACCAGCGTGCCCGTCACCGTGACATTTTTGGTCGTGGTACAGGTGGTGTTGGCCACCAGCCCCGGAACGGTCACTTGATTCGAGATAAGCGTCCCGACTGCCGTATCCCGTCCCGCCGACACCGAAGCAGGAAACGACAGAACCGGCATCGTGGACCTGGGGAACGTGACCGAGTCGGCAGCAGCGTGAGACACCGCTGCTGAGAGCACGATCGTGACCAGGATACGGAGCGCACTAACCGCGTCGTTATACACGCGCGTCGTGGTGATAAAACAGGCATCGTTGTTATGTTTCATCTCGCCTTTCCTGAGTGATCGAACGCCTACACCCCCGCGCCGGCACGTTGTCCCGCTTCGTGCACCGAATCGCCCGCGGTCGTGGTCGGCCATCCATCAATACACTTTGATTGCACCGTGGCATAGCCCATGTCCGGACCTGTTTTCGCGGACAACGTGTACCCGATATTGCATTGCTCGCCGGCCCCGTCGCCCCACTTGACCCGCAGTGCGCCCTTGTCCGCGAGACCGCGCGCAAAGATGCGGCTGTCCTGCGCCACCACGCCGACGACATGCCCTTCGCCATCCGTCACGTCGGCACCGAACGGCAGCGGCTCGCCGTCCAGCCGCGGCGCGCGGATCAACGCGGCGCGGCCCGTGACGGTCTTGTACTTGAGCATCACGATCGAACCCAGACGCGGCGCCGCGCTTTCCGATGTCGACTGGAACTCCACATCGGTGGACGAGCCCTTCGGGTCGATATCCACCATGTTCATGCCATACGGCGTCATATACGGCACGACCGCATAACCGCGCGAATCGACCTTGACGTCTTTCGAGCTCGAAATCGTCGCGCCTTGCGCCCCTTTCGCTTCGACGATGGCGAAGGTATCGCCGACCGTCTGCGACAAGGTCACGCCGCCCGGATGCGCAACGATCGACCCGCTCACGCCCGCCGACATCTGCGACGAATTCGCGCCGCCGCTCGCCGATGCCGTCACCGTTGCATACGGCGCGCGATAGACGCCGCTCGCGCCGGCATTCGCATTCACGCCCGCGTTCGAGCCGGACGTCGCCGAGCCGTACACGTTGTACGAATACTGATCGCGCTCACCCGCGGCGCCGCTCACGCTCGCCTGCATGCCCGATGCGCCCTGCCCGGTGCTCGCGTTCAGACTCAGTTGCGGCGCATGTTGCGAATGACCCAGCGGAATGCTCGTGCTCACCATGATTTCGTTCGACAAGGTGCCGTCGGCGTTGACGGAACGTCCGGCCGTCACGCTATAGGTGCCGTATTTGAAACTGTTCGAATACCCCGCCTGGAAGAACACATCGCGCCCCGGCCGGTTCCAGTAACGTTGCGATGACGCCGTCGCGAACACGGAGCCGTGGTCCTTCAGCGGCTGATTGACCGTGAGTTGCATGCGCCCCCGCTGACGGTCCATCACGTTGCCGCCGTTCTCCGCGTAGTCGCGAACGCGCGCCGCATCCGCGAAGCCGAGATAGCCCGTGTCCGAATAGCGGTACGCGCCGAGTGTGAAGTTGGTGTCGGTTGCATCGAAGAACTTGCTGTAGCCCAGATGCAGGCTCTTGCCCTGCATCGTCTGATAGCCGGGAATCTCGGTGCGCGCGCCGGTGATGTCAACCGCGAAGGCGCCGTACTTCGTATTCAGCGCAGCGCCGACATTCGCCGCCGCATAGCCGTTCGATGCAATGCCGCCGCCATATACCGTGATGAGATCGGTCAGGCCGCGCTGCACGGTGAACTGCGTGAAGCCGGGCTTCATTTGCAGGCTGTCGTCGCGCAACTGGCCGGCGGTGAAGGCAAAGCGCGTCGTGCCGGGGCGCAACGATTGCGCCACCGATGCATACGGCACGGTGAAGCTCTTCGCGTGACCATCGGCTTCCGTGACGGTCACGTCGAGATCGCCGCCGTATCCCGTCGCGTACAGATCGCGAATTTCGAAAGGCCCGGGCGATACGCTCGTCTCGTAGATCACCTGTCCGCCCTGACGCACCGTCACGCGCGCATTCGACGCCGCCGTGCCGCGCACGACCGGCGCATAGCCGCGCAGCGATTCGGGCAGCATGCGGTCGTCGGTGGACAGTTGCGCGCCGCGAAACGCCACGCTGTCGAAGACGTCGCCGGGCGTTTGCGCGTCGCCGAGCGTCGCCTGCGCCTTGAGCTTCGGCACATCGTGCTGAACGTAAGTGGCGATATTGTCGAACTGCGTCGCCTGGCCGGTCGCCGCCGTCAACGACGACTGATGCCTGAAGTGCCATCCGCCGATGTTCACGCCCGCATTCAGGCCGAGATACGACTGCGTCGAATGCGCGCCGCCGCTGTGGCTGTCGTACGCATTCGCGTTATAGCTGAGAAAGGCCGCGTTGACGCCTTTGTCCCACAACTCGGGCGACACGTATCCGCGCGCCGTGTTGCGCATGTACTTTTGCGGCACGGAGAGCACGAGCTTCTGCTCGGAGAAATCGAAGTCGACCGTTGCATCGGGAACGGCTGCAGGCAGGTCGATACATTCGACGCCGGCCAATGCGCTCGCGTCTTGCGGTCGATCCGCCGCAATCTTCGCGAAGTCGAGGCCGAAGCGTTCGAGCATGGGGCGCGTCAGGCAAGCACGCGCGCTTTCACCCGCATTCGCCGCGGCGAAGCGCACTTCCTGCCGTGCGATGCGGATGTCGTTCAGCCAGATGTCCACGGCGTACACGCCGGGCGATACGACGTTGCCATGCGCGAAGCGCGCGATATCGACGCGCTCTTTCGAATCGAGCTGCAGGAAAGTCGTGTCGAATTCGACCGCCTGATTCGCTTCGTTTGCCGCCGCCACGCTTGCCGTGCTCGCGGTTATCGCAAAGAGCGACAACGCCACCGCAACCAGCGGATTCAGAACAAATGAATCAGCCTTCGCATTGCGCAGCGTGTTGGATTGCCCTTTGCATGACGACTTCATAACGTTAGCCTTCGGTTCGGATGGATCGAATTGATTGACGACCAGCAAACCGATGCTACGTATTTCCGAGATAGAGATATCTAGGACGAGTTCGAATTTTAAGATGCAGATAGGCCTATAAAAAAGGCTCGGGCGCATCGACAAACGATTCGCCCGAGCCTTTTCGAGATTTGAAACAGCGTGATGCAGTTACGGTGATGCCATCGTCGTGCGTCGCGCTTCGCGTTGCTCACTCGGTGGCATCAGCATCGCCTTCTATCGCGCCGCCGAAATCGCTGATCGCGATGTAGTGAACCTTGCCCGCATGCACGCCGCTCATCTTCGGGATGGCGATGATCTCTTTGCCATGCGGCGCGACCATGCCACCGGTTTCGTTCTTGTAGCTTCGTCCGTTGGCGGAAACCTGAATTTCGCTGAACGAAACGTAGTACGCAGTCGGATTCGATACGGCCAGCGCATTGCCGCCGCCCTGAGCCGCCGGCACGATCTTCCAGTCGAGCATGCGCGGTGCGTCCTCCGGCTTGCCCGGCAACTTGGGCGGCCGCACGAACACCTTGATGCGCGTGCGATAAGCCAGTTGCAGCGTGTTCACATCGGGATTGGCTTCCGCCTTGGGCGGCACGTCGAGCACGTTGAGCCAGTAGATGGACTCGCGGTCTTGCGGCAACGCTTCGCCGCTGAACATCACGCGCAGCGTTTGCGACTTGTTCGCGTCCATGCGGAAAATCGGCGGCGTGATGACGAAGGGTGTCTTGCTCTCGGCGGGCTTCGTGTCGGCGTTGCCGTCATCCATCCAGACCTGCACCAGCGACGGCGTGCGGCTGTCATTGTTCAGCTTCACGGTGACTTCGCGCTGATCCAGCGGATAGACAACGCGCGTTCCGCCGATCGTTACGCTTGCGTGAGCCGCGCCCCCGAACATTGCAATCATCAACCCCATTGCGGCTATCCATCGCTTCATCGTCTGCTCCCTGGCTTGTGCTCATGCTTACGGGCGTTGACCAGCGCCAACGCCCGGCTTACTGCGTACGCCCTGCTGCTTACTGATACTGCATCGTGTATTCGACCGACGTGTTGACGCTGCCCGCCGTCGCCTTGCCCGTCGCGTAGTACTGCGCGAAGTAGTTGAGCGTCGCCGCACCGCCCGAAATGGCCGCGCCGCTGGTGGCGACGTCGTTGTTCGTGTTGGTGAGGATGTTGATCGGCTGGAGGTTCGCATTGAGCAGGCGCACCTGAACGTTGTTCGCCGGCGAAGCCGATGCCAGATTCTTCAGATTGCCGCTGCTCTGGTCAATGGTCGTACCGTTTTCGAAGCGTGCGACGGCTTTGGTCGCCGCGCCCGAGCAACCGCTCAGCGTCAGCTTGATGTCGCCGAGGTTCGAGATGCCCGCCGTCGCACCCGCCGCCGACAGCGCGCCTGCGGTCACGGTCGGAAGCGTCGCGGTGACGTTCGCGGGCGAGCCGCTCGCGACGCCATTGATCGAGCACGTCGTATCGGAAACCGCACCGTTGACCGTGATCGTGCCATCCGAGGCGTGAGCGTTCATGGAGGTGAGGGCGACGAGGCTCATCGAAACGATGCCGGCTGCGAACAAGATGCCTTTTTTCATGGGGTGTCCAGATAACTTGAATAAATGGTTAAAACTATTTATGGAGTCGTCGGCGCGCTTTTTTTTGCGCATCGTCTCCGCGGATGACGCGTGTACCGTGTCCAACTTTCTGGTTGATCCGGCGTTCTGCGTTGAGGGAATAGTAGAAAACCGCGGGTAAGAAAGATCTAATCTTCGTCTTAGATTTTCAAGACAAGCATTAAGATTCGATCGGAGAATGGCCTCTAAGCCCCTATTGGCGGGCTTCCCGGCGTATGTTTCGGAAACTGCAATGCGCTATTTCCAGCGCGCGAGGCTTATTGCACGCCGCTTCGACAGCGCGTTCATCGCGATCGAAAGGCACGTTCGTTCGAACTGGATAGTACATTTCCGACAACGTGACTCTCGCACAACAATGTGGGAAGTTCTTGACTGTTGCCTTGCAAGCGGGCCGCTGCGCCGGGACAATGAAGCACGGCCCGATGGGCCGCTCTTTCATGAAGAGCCGTTATCAGAAGCGTTGCCGCGATGCCATCCGGGCCGTTGGACGCGCTTCACCGTGCGGCGGCGAACCGACAGGAAATCGATGGCAAGCTTAGAGGGCAAAGCGCGATACCGCATTGATACCGATAACACCGGAGCCGGTATCGGCATCATGATCCTGACGACGGCGACCTTCGCGGCCAGCGATTCCACCGTCAAGGTGATCGGCGACGCGGTCCCTCTACTGGCGCTTCTCTGGGTGCGTTATCTGTTTCAGATGATCGTGCTGGGCGTCTGGCAAGCGCGACGCGGCGCGTTCGGTCTCTTTCGCACGGGCAGCGTGAAGCTGCAGGTCGTGCGCGCGGTGCTGCTGCTCACCAATTCCGCCTGCACGTTCGCGGGCCTGCGCCATCTGCCACTGCCGGTCACGACATCGCTCGCGATGCTCGCGCCGCTCATTTCCACGCTGCTCGCCGCGCTCGTGCTGAAGGACGACGTGCCGCGCAGCAAATGGGCGATGGTCGTGCTCGGCTTCATCGGCATGCTGCTCGTCGTGCGGCCGGGCGGCAGCCAGTTCAGCTGGACGGTGGCCTATCCGATCGGATCGGCGCTCACCTTCGCGTGCTTCCAGGTCGTGTCGAGCCATCTCTCGCGCGTCGACGATGCGATCACGACCAACTTCCTCACCGCGCTCGTCGCGACCGTCGTGCTGTGCGTGCTCGTCTGGATGGACCAGGCGGAAATGCTGCCGGCGCTCGCGCAGGTGCGAGCGGGAAGCTGGCTGCTCGTCGTCTTCATGGCGACGATGGCGACGCTCGGCCAGGCGCTGATGCTTCAGGCGCTCAAGCGTGCGTCGCTGTCGATCCTCACGCCCTTCTCCTACGGTCAGCTCGCGTTCGCGGCGCTCTTCAGCTGGCTGCTGTTCGGCCAGGTGCCGGACACGTGGATGGCGATCGGCATGGGCGTGATCGCGGCGAGCGGCATCGGCACGGTGCTCTTGCACGGACGCAAGCCGTCCCCGGCCGTATCGACCGAAATCTGACGCTGAAGGAGGTTGGCGAGCGCCGCGAACGCGGTCAGTTCGCCGGATGCGCGCCCTGATCCTGGCCCGTGCAGAGCCAGTGCGGATCGATATCGAGCGCTTTCGCGATGCGGTTGAATGCGTAGAACGGCGGAACCGTAATGCCGCGCCGCCAGAATTGCACGTCGTGCTCGCTCACTTCGAGCCAGCCGGCGGCTTTTGCGGAACTGACGTTGGCCTTCTGCAAGGCCCGGTCGAGTCGTGCGGCCATGGCGCGCCGCAAGGTGTTGTCTTCGTGGCTACGTTCCAGGTGGCCAAGTGTTTGGGTATGTCGCCCCATTTTCTTCAATTCTCTCGATTTATATTTTATGCCGTTCAGCGCCGGCTCATTCGCGCGAAAAAGAATCGTACGCATTCCCGATGACGTGGCAGTGACAACCAAAACCCGGAAATGCTTGCCGATAATCCGTGAATTCTTCACGCGTATTGCAGTGCGAGATTGTTCCAACTAGCGCATGAATGCGTCAAGTGGGGAAACAACGCATTCGGTAACTTTGGGCTTAGGTGTTTACGAGGGGAATGCCGTTAAATCGCGCGTGGGCAGTGTTGGCGAACGCACGTTCGCCATCCGCGCGAACGGGAATTACTCCGATTTATGGAAGACTGCCCAGACCTTAAAATAGTCATACTGTTTATGTGATGTCTGATCACTTTGTCTTATCCGCGAATATCTATATGCGCACACGGTCGGGTTCTTTTTGGAAAAAATGAACGTATGATTTAATGTCAAGCGGGGAAAACGTAATTGACACTTCACTCGCTTTCCTTAAAATAGGTGATTCGCTGCACTGCACAAATTCATCGCGTAATCAATGGGGAACATCCATATGGAATCGAGCATCAGCAGTCTTGCGCCGGAAAACGTCATTGCGTCACAAAAGGCGGGAGTCAATACGACTTTCGGCCTCGCCGCCCAAGCCGTCGAAGGTTTTGAAAAGCTGGTCGATCTGAACGTGCGTACGGTCAGGACGGTGCTCGACGAGCATCAGGCGCTCTTCGCCCGGTCGCTGTCGGTGCGCGATCCGCAGGAATTCTTCGCGCTTCAGAACCAGCATTTGCAGGACAGCGCCCAGCGCGTGCAGGCGTACTGGCTGAACGTCTATGAAATCGCCACGGGCGTGCGCGGCGGCTATCTGGAAGCGGCGCAGGATCAGATCGAGAAGTCGCAGCGCAATGTGCAGGCGTTCGTCGAAAGCCTGGCGAGCAATGCGCCCGCCGGGAGCGAAGCGGTCGTTTCCGCGTGGAAGTCCGCCATCGATGCCGCCACGGAATCAGCGAATTCGGCTTACGAAGCGGCTCGCAAAGCCGCGCGTCAAGTGGTCGAGGCCGCGCAAAACGACGCCACCGTCGCAAGCCAGTCGGCCGTGCGCGCCGTGACGCCGAAAACGGCCAGCGCGAAGAAGTAATTCCGCGGGACGTTTCAGGAAAAAGGCGGACGCGTTCCGCCTTTTTCTTTTTCCGTGTCAGGCGATCAGCCAATTAGCCGATCAAGCACGAGCGCGTGCGACCGGCCAATCCACACCGCCGAATCGCGATGATCGACGAGCGCATCGCCGGTATTCGGGTGCATGAAGACATCGAGCGCGCCGTGGTTGAGCGCCAGCCAGGAAAGCATCGGCGCGAGCAGACTGTCGCCGAATCCCAGTTGAAACGACCACATCGGATGCGGTCCGACCGGACGTTCGTGAAAGCGGCCGAGGCGCAATGCACCGCTTTGCAGTTCGCTCCCAAAGCGCGCCTCGATGACCTGCCGCAACTGCCACGCGGCGTCGCGAGTCACGGCGTCGAAGTAAATATGCGCGTGCCAGTCGGCGATCGTACGGGTGCGGGTGTCCGTGGTGTCCATCGTTTCGTCCGTGCGCGGCAATATCGAGATACGTTTATTTTATCGGGCGCTTTCTAGCCGCGCTCGAACGTCCAGAGCAACGCGCCCTCCTTCCATTCACGATGATGCAACGCGCGCATGCCGATGCCCGCGCCGAGCTGCGCCAGCACGAACGCATCGGAAAAGCGTGTCAGGCCGCCGATCGCCGCTTCGTTCGACAGGCGCTCGAACCACAGCCAGCCCGCATCGCCCGAAAGCGAGACGACGCGCGCGCCGTGCTCGTTCATGCGACGCACCAGCACACGGCTTTGCGGCAAGTCTTCGTCGATAACCCACGTTCGCGCCGAAGGCGCTACAGCCGCGACGCACGGAATCCACATCGAACCCGTTGCGAGCAGGAAGGCGCGTCGCGTGACGTTCATCGCGTGGGCCAGATGCCCTGCTTGCCCGGCGACAGAATGCCGTTCGGATCGAGCGCGGTCTTGATCGTATTCGATAAGCGCATCAGCGCGTGGTCGTTGAAATCGTACTGCGCGGCGGCCAGATCCATATACGCCAGATGCGCGCGATATTGCCCGTAGCCCGCCGCGCCCGCGTCGCGAATCAGCGTTTCGATCAGCGCGCCGGCGTTACGCGATTGCCGCGGATCGTCGCGATCGAAAATCGCCGCGAAGATGTGATGCATCGCGCGTTCGCCCACCGTGAAACCGCCGTAGTAATCGAAGCCGAACTGCGCGGCGCGTTCGCGCACCATGCGCGCCTGCTTCGCGGCATCGCGTCCGAGCGGCGGACAAATCGGCGAATAGTCGATATGCGCGCCCGAGCCGCCGCGCCAGTCGAGCAAGCGAAACGCTTCGAGCCCCGGAATGCCGACTTGCGCGCGATCGCCGCCGCCTTCCGGTTCGACGCCGCCATCGCGATACGGCATCTCGAAGAGCGTCGCGCCTGCTATTGGCGCAAACCGCGCGTGAACGATATCGCGCCGCGCCTTCACGAGCGAAGGCGGCCCATACAGGCAAAAGCGCAGATTCCAGCGCCCGATGCCGATCTTGCGCGCCATTGCGTCGATGGCGTCGTCGGGCATGGCGCCGTCGCCGTCGTACCATTGCTTGCGGGTCGAGACGCCCGCCGCCCAGCGCACGGCGCTTTCGATCACCGCGTTGCTCTGAATCGTGCCGTCCATCCTGAGCGGACGCAGCGTATCGACGACGCGCTCCAGATCGTCTTCGCGCGCGAACGCGTATCGGCAGATCATGTAGCCCTCCGGCGCGGGCATGAGCCAGATGCCGAGCTTCGTGACGACGCCGAAACTGGACTGCATGAACATACCGTCATACGACGGTCCGAAGCCGCTCTTGAACACTTGCCAGGCGCGGCTCGCGGACATCGCGCCCATGCCGGTGCGCACCACGTCGCCGTTCGCGAGCACGACTTCCATGCCGCATTGATTCGCGGCGTGGTCGCCATACGGCGTCGTGCCATAGCCGCGTTCGAGCGTGTTGCCGACGACGCTGCCCCAGCCCGCCGCGGGCGGATCGAGCCAGAAGCGCCTTGGCGAGCCGAGCGCGCGATGCAGGTCGTAGTACGTCACGCCCGGTTCGACGAGCGCGTACCCCAGCGTTTCATCGATCTCGATGATGCGATTCATCCGCCGCAAGTCGAGCACGACCGAGCCGCGCAGGCGCGGTGCAGCGCCGCCGTACGCGAAGTTGCGTCCCGTCGATACGGTCCAGAGCGGCACGCCATACCGATTCGCCACGTCGAGCGCCGCGCGCACGCCCTCGACATCGCGCGGCAGCACGACGGCGGACGGCGCATGCGCGAGCGCATCGCCGGGCGCGAACGGATCGAGATACGAAACGTCGTCGCCGGCTTGGACGGCATCGTCGCCGAGGGCCGCCGCGAAAGCCGCGAGCGCCGCGTGGAACCGCGCCGCCGTCATGCCCGGAGGCAGCGGCGCGGCATCGAAAGGACTCAATATCCGCCGCTGCTGCCGCTGCTCGATGTCGTGCCGGACGAACTGGACGAACCGTCCGTCTGACATCCCGCGAGCAGACCGGCGAACAGCACCATCATGACCGTGGCGATTCTGGCGAGCTTCATGACACACCTCCAAAAGGAACGTAGGCATTGAACGCGGCGACCCAGCCGCTCGTTCATTAAACGCATGACGGCCAGCCGATATTCCTTCGCAAATCCGTGTGAGACAATTTCGCGCCCGCTCTTTCACGGTCTTTTCACGCACTTTTCAAGCATGCGATGAAGCGTTACCAAGCCCTTGCCGACACGATGGCCGCCGAGATTCGCGCGGGACAACTGCCCGTCGGCACGCGCCTGCCTTCCGTGCGGCATCTGACGACGCAATACGGCGTCGGCCAATCGACGGTCTTTCGCGCGTATTACCTGCTCGAAGAGTGGGGCTTGATCCGCGCGCGCGAGCGCTCCGGCTATTACGTCGCGCCAGGCGCCGCACTCGCGCCGAAAGTGCACGCGACGCTGACCGAACCCGCGCCCATCGACGTAAGCAGCCTCGTGTTTTCCGTGCTCGATGCAGTGAAGCGTCCGGATGTCGTGCCGCTCGGCTCCGCGTTTCCATCGCCGAAACTGTTTCCGCTGGCGCGTCTCGCGAAGTCGCTCGCGCACGCGTCGCGCATGCTCGATCCGTGGAGCACCGTCGTCGACATGCCGCCGGGGAACGAGGCGTTGCGGCGGCAGATCGCGCTGCGGTACATCGGCATGGGCATCGCGCAGCCGGTGGAGGAACTCATCGTCACGAACGGCGCGATGGAAGCGCTCACGCTCTGCCTGATGGCCGTGACCAAGCCGGGCGATGTCGTCGCGATCGAATCGCCCTGCTTCTACGCCGCGTTGCAGGCGGTCGAGCATCTCGGCCTGCGCGCGGTCGAGATTCCCGTCGATCCGCGCGACGGTCTCGATCTCGACGTGCTCGCCGAAGCGCTCCAGAAGCATCCCGTGCGCGCTTGCTGGTTCATGACCAACTTCCAGAATCCGACGGGCGTCACGCTCTCCGTCGAGAAAAAGCGCGCGCTCGTCGACCTGCTCGCGACGCACGGCGTGCCGCTCATCGAAGACGACGTCTACGGCGAGCTGCATTTCGCGCAGGATCGTCCGCCGCCTGCGAAAGCCTTCGACACGCAAGGTCTCGTGATGCATTGCGCCTCGCTGTCGAAGACGCTCGCGCCGGGCTATCGGCTCGGCTGGGTCGCGGCGGGCCGCTTCGCCGACGCGATCCGCCGTCTCAAGCTGATGACGAGCATCTCGACCAGCATCCCGATTCAGGCGGGGATCGCCGATTATTTGCAGCACGGCGGTTTCGACAAGCATTTGCGCAAGCTGCGCGGCGCGCTGCTCGTCCAGCGCGATGCGATGGAGCACGCTATTGCGCGCTGGCTGCCGCCGGACGTCGAATTTCAGCGGCCCGACGGCGGCTATTTCCTGTGGCTGCGGCTCGCCGAGCACGTCGATGCGATGCAGTTGCATAGGCGCGCGCTCGAAGACGGCATCAACGTCACGCCGGGGCCGATCTTTTCCGCGCGTCACGCGTATGGAAATTACGTGCGCATCAACTTCGGCCATCCGTGGTCTCCGCAGATCGAAAGCGCGATGAAAACGCTCGGGGAATTGCTGCGCGCGGCGTCGTGATAGCCGATTCCCGCATGCTAGACTGCTGTACATGCATACAGTATCCGCGCCCGCCTACACGGTCGCCGTGCGCGCGCTGTGCGAGTTCACGGCGAAACAGGGCGATCTGGACCTTCGCTTCACGCCGACGCCGAGCGCGCAGGAAGGCGTCGCGGGCCACGTGACCGTCACGGGCCGGCGCGCGGCGGGTTATCAGAAGGAGATTTCGCTTTCGGCGGAATACGGGCCGCTTCTCGTGCGCGGCCGCGCCGACGGCTACGATCCCGCGCTCAATCGCCTGGAAGAGATCAAGACGCATCGCGGCAGGCTCGATTCGATGCCGCTCAATCATCGGCATCTGCACTGGGCGCAGGCGCGCGTCTACGGGCATCTGATGTGCCGCAAGCTCGGGCTCGAAGCCATCGAGATCGCGCTCGTGTATTTCGATATCGTCGATCAGACCGAAAGCGTGCTCGTCGAAACGCAAAGCGCGAGCGCCCTCGCCGCGCATTTCGAGGCGCAATGCGAGCGCTTCATCGCGTGGGCGCGGCAGGAACTCGCTCACGGCGCGGCGCGCGATGCCGCGCTCACGGCGCTCTTGTTTCCGCATGCGGATTTCCGGCCGGGCCAGCGCGCGCTCGCCGAAGCGGTGTATCGCTCGGCGGTGTCCGCGCGCTGTCTCGCGGCGCAGGCGCCCACGGGCATCGGCAAAACGGTCGGCACGCTGTTCCCGCTGCTTAAGGCGTGGCCGGGCCAGCGGCTCGACAAGATCTTCTTTCTCACGGCAAAAAGCGCGGGGCGCCAGCTCGCGCTCGATGCGCTGACAACGCTCGCGGCCACGCCCTTGCGCGTCGTCGAACTCGTCGCGCGCGACAAGGCCTGCGAGTATCCCGACCGCGCGTGTCACGGCGAATCGTGTCCGCTTGCGCGCGGCTTCTACGATCGCCTGGCCGGTGCGCGCGCCGCCGCGCTCGAATGCGCGCAGCTCGATCGCGCGGCAATCGCGGACGTGGCGCGCCGGCATGAGGTCTGTCCGTACTATCTGAGCCAGGAGCTGTCGCGCTGGGGCGACGTGATCGTCGGCGACTACAACTATTACTTCGATACCAGCGCGATGCTGTTCGCGCTCTCGGAGGCGAATCGCTGGCGCGTCGCGGTGCTCGTCGACGAAGCGCATAACCTCGTCGAACGCGCGCGCGGCATGTACTCCGCGACGCTCGATCAGGCCGCGTTCAACCTCATGCGCCGCGCCGCGCCGCCGTTGCTGAAGAAAGCGTTCGGCCGCGTCGCGCGAAGCTGGAGCGAGACGGCGGCCGGGCAGCATGCGGCCAACATCGACTACGCCGCGCACACGGAACCGCCCGCGCGCTTTCTGGCCGCGCTCGGCCAAGCGGTCTCGCTGATGACCGAAACGCTCGGCGAGCAGCCGGACGCCTTCACGCCCGACACCCTGCGCTTCTATTTCGATGCGGTGCACTTCACGCGCATCGCGGAGCGCTTCGGCACGCACTCGATCTTCGATATCACGCTCTCGGGCGCAAAGTCGAATGCGAAGAAGCGCCATGCCGTGCTGTGTCTGCGCAATGTGATTCCCGCGCCGCACCTCGCGCCGCGTTTCGCGCGCGCTCACAGCGTCGCGCTCTTTTCCGCGACGCTCACGCCCGCGCATTTCTACGCCGATACGCTCGGCTTGCCGGCATCGAGCGTGCGCATCGACGTCGAATCGCCCTTTTGCGCCGATCAACTCGATGTGCGCGCGATCGCGGATCTGTCCACGCGCTACCGCGATCGCGAGCATTCGGTCGATCGCATCGCCGATCTGATCGCCGCGCAGTTCGTTCGCGCCGAGGGCAACTATCTGAGCTTTTTCAGCAGCTTCGAGTATCTCGCGCAGGTCGCGGCGGCGCTCGCGGCACGGCATCCGTCGATTCCGTGCTGGCAGCAATCGCGCGCGATGAGCGAGGCCGCGCAGCGCGAATTCCTCGCGCGCTTCGTGCCCGATGGCCGCGGCGTCGGCTTCGCGGTGCTGGGCGGCGCGTTCGGCGAGGCGATCGACCTGCCCGGCACGCGGCTCATCGGCGCGTTCGTGGCGACGCTCGGCCTGCCGCAGTTGAACCCCGTGAATCAGCAGATGAAGGCGTGCATGCACGAAGCCTTCGGCGAAGGTTACGCGTACACGTATCTTTTTCCCGGCTTGCAGAAAGTCGTGCAGGCCGCCGGGCGCGTGATCCGCGGGCCGCTCGATCGCGGCGTGCTCTATCTGATCGACGACCGCTTTGCGCGCGCCGAAGTGCGCCGCCTGCTGCCCGCCTGGTGGCAGGTGAAAGTGCTGCGTCAGCGCGACCTGAGCGGTTCGAGGGAATCGCCTATTTAGACGCGCGGACGGCCGCCGTTAACTCGTCAATCGCGGGCATTCGTCTTGCTGCTCTCGGGCGCTTCGAGGACACGAAGAGGACACGAAGATGGTCCTCGCGGGCCCGTCAGCGCCCTTTCTGGAGAACCCACATGTCCACCGCTCATACCCCGCGACCCGTCGATGCGCTCGACATGCTCGAAGCCGACCATCGTGCGATCGAACAATTGTTCGACGCCTTCGAACGCGCTGACGCCGCCGACCACGAACGCAGGAATACGCTCGTGCAGCGCGCGTGCGAGTTGCTGACGATCCACACGATCGTCGAGGAAGAACTGTTGTATCCGGCCGCGCAGACGGCGCTCGCCGCGCATGACCGCATCGACGTCGACGAGGCGTACGTCGAGCATTTTCTCGTGAAGACGCTGATCGACCGGTTCGCGACGCTGAAGGCCGGCGAAGACGGCTTCGATGCGACCTTCAAGGTGCTCCGGGAGAACACGGCGCATCATATCGAGGAAGAGGAAACGACGCTCTTTCCCGCGGTGCGCAAGACGCAGATCGATCTCGTCACGCTCAGCGCGAAGATGGCCGCGCGCAAAAAGACGCTGCAGGAGCGCATCGCCGAAACCGCGGCGGCGCACTGAATTGCACCGCAAGACCCGGAGTGCGTGACGTGAGCGGGCAGTGCACACTGCATGCAAACTCACGCCTATCCGGAGAAAGCCAATGAAGGTGCTCGAACGCGCGACGACCGAAGACATGGAAGCACGCATCGGCGCGCTCGACTGGGCCGCGCTCGAATCGCAACTGAACGACTACGGCTGTGCGGTCGCGCCCGCCCTGCTCTCGCGCGACGAATGCGAAACGCTCGCCGCGCTTTACGATCGCGACGACGTGTTTCGCAGCCGTGTGGTGATGGAGCGCCACGGTTTCGGGCGCGGCGAGTACAAGTACTTCGCGTATCCGCTGCCCGACCTGCTCGACGAGGTGCGGCGCGCGGTTTATCCGCGTCTTGCGCCGCTCGCGAATCGCTGGAACGAGGTGATGCACATCGAGACGCGCTATCCGCGCGAGCATGCGGCGTTCGTCGAGCGCTGTCATCGCGCGGGGCAGACGCGGCCGACGCCGCTATTGCTGCGTTACGTGCCCGGCGATTTCAACTGCCTGCATCAGGATCTGTACGGCGAGCACGTCTTCCCGATTCAGATGGCGATCCTGCTTTCCGCGCCCGGCCGCGATTTCACCGGCGGAGAGTTCGTGATGACCGAGCAGCGCCCGCGGATGCAGTCGCGCGCCGAAGTCGTGCCGCTTTCACAGGGCGACGCGGTGTTCTTCGCGGTGCATCACCGGCCCGTGCAAGGCACGCGCGGGCCGTATCGCGTGAACATGAAGCATGGCGTGAGCCGCCTGCGCTCCGGGCGGAGGCACATGCTCGGCGTGATTTTTCACGACGCCAAGTAGGCCGCGCTTACTCGTTTTCGTCGAAATAATGGCCGAAGCGCGCCTGCTTCGTCTTGATGTAGCGCTCGTTTTCCTCGCGCATCGGAATGGCGAGCGCGACGCGTTCGCACACGGGAATATCGTGCTTGAGCAGCGTGTCGAACTTCGACGGATTGTTGCTCATCAACCGCACCGATTTCACGTTCATCGCGCGCAGGATCGCGGCGGCCGAATCGTATTCGCGGGCGTCGTCGGGCAAGCCGAGATGCAGGTTCGCATCGACGGTGTCGAGCCCCTGCTCTTGCAGCGCATACGCGCGAATCTTGTTCGCGAGACCGATGCCGCGCCCTTCGTGCCCGCGCAGATACAGCAGAATGCCGCGGCTCTCGGCGGCGATATAGCGCAGCGCCAGATCGAGCTGCTCGCCGCAGTCGCAGCGGTAGGAGCCGAAGACGTCGCCCGTCACGCATTCGGAATGCAGGCGCGTGAGCACCGGCTCGCCGCCGCTCACGTCGCCCATCACGAAGGCGATATGCTCGACGTCCGTATGCTTCACGCGATACACATAGGAACCGAAGGTGCCGTAGCGGGTCGGAATGGTGGCGGTAGCGACGAGTTCGACATCCGCGCACTCGTCACACTCGCCGAAGCGATGTTGCGGGGCCTGCACGTCCTGCGGGGGAGAAGCGGTTTTCATAAGTCAATCTGCGAGTCCACGACGCCGGACCTTGGCCTGATGAAGTGCGCCAGCCCGGTTCGTCATGGTAAAGCCCATCGGGAAAGTTTGCAGATTGTCGCACGGCGCGCGCCGCTTCCCGCGCTTTCCCGTACGAGCGTTCCGCGTAATCGAATTTTCTGAATTCGATGCTGCTGCCGTTGAAACCGCGACGCACGCCGCCATGTCTTCCAGATGTGCGCGCCAACCGCGGGCAAACGTGAAGCGGGCGACATATCGTCGCGATAGGAAAACCCTATCCCGACAATAAAATCAATCCACTTCGCAACTACGATAGCTTTCCTGTATAGTTCACTCACTTCTTCAACACCACTCCAAAAAGGAAACCGGTAAATGCCCATCATCAACAGCCAAGTCAAGCCGTTCAAAGCAACCGCCTACCACAATGGCGATTTCGTGACCGTCACCGATGAAAGCCTGAAGGGCAAGTGGTCGGTGTTCGTGTTCTACCCGGCCGACTTCACGTTCGTGTGCCCGACGGAACTGGGCGACCTGGCTGACCGCTACGAAGAGTTCAAGAAGCTCGGCGTGGAAATCTACTCGGTCTCGACCGACACGCACTTCACGCACAAGGCCTGGCACGACACGTCGGACACGATCCAGAAGATCCAGTACCCGATGGTCGCCGACCCGACGCTCGCGATCTCGCGCGCTTTCGACGTGCTGATCGAGGAAGAAGGCCTGGCGCTGCGCGGCACGTTCGTGATCAACCCGGAAGGCGAGATCAAGCTGTGCGAAATCCACGACAACGGCATCGGCCGCGACGCAGGCGAACTGCTCCGCAAGGTTCAGGCTGCGCAATACATCGCCAAGAACCCGGGTCAAGTGTGCCCCGCCAAGTGGACGCCGGGCGCTGAAACGCTGACCCCGTCGCTCGACCTGATCGGCAAGATCTAAGCTCGTACCCTCTACGAGCCGTATCGAATCTGCCGCGCGTCAGCGGCGGATTCACCCCAAAAACGCGTTCGTCCGGCACTGCGATCTTCGCAGCGCCGCGGCGCGACGCGTCTGCACCACCCAGTCAAGGAACGGACATCGCCATGCTCGACGCCAATCTCAAGAATCAGTTAAAAGCGTATTTGGAAAAAGTCACCCGGCCGATCGAACTCGTCGCCTTCCTCGACGGCGGCGACAAGTCGCGCGAGCTGAAAAGCCTGCTCGATGAAATCGCCTCGCTGTCCACGCGGATCAGCGTCGTCGAGAAAGAGGACGCCAGCGTGCGTCGTCCGTCCTTCACCATCGGCGAGCCGGGCAAGCCCGCGGGCATTCATTTCGCCGGCATTCCGATGGGCCATGAATTCACGTCGCTCGTGCTCGCCTTGCTGCAGACGGGCGGCCATCCGGTCAAGCTCGACGACGCCACCATCGAGCAGATCAAGAATCTCGACGGCGACTTCGCGTTCGAGACGTATTTCTCGCTGTCGTGCCAGAACTGCCCGGAAGTCGTGCAGGCGCTGAACGTGATGTCGATCATCAATCCGCGCATCAAGCACGTCGCGATCGACGGCGCGCTCTTCCAGCAGGAAGTCGAAGCGCGTGAGGTCATGTCCGTGCCGATGATGTTCGTCAACGGCGAGAGCTTCGGCTCGGGCCGCATGGGCGTGAAGGAAATTCTCGCGAAGCTGGACACGGGCGCTTCGGCGCGCGCCGCGAAGGAACTGGAAAACAAGCCGGTGTTCGACGTGCTGATCGTCGGCGGCGGTCCGGCGGGCGCGGCGGCGGCGATCTACGCGGCGCGCAAGGGCATCGCCACGGGCGTCGTCGCGGAGCGCTTTGGCGGCCAGGTGCTCGACACGATGGCCATCGAAAACTTCGTCTCCGTGCAGGAAACCGAAGGGCCGAAGTTCGCGACCGCGCTGGAGCAGCACGTCAAGAGCTATGAAGTCGACGTGATGGACGTGCAGCGCGCCGACAAGCTCGTGCCGGGCCGCGTGAACGAGATTCATCTCGCGAGCGGCGCGGTGCTGAAGGCAAAGACCGTGATTCTCTCGACCGGCGCGCGCTGGCGCGAAATCAACGTGCCGGGCGAGCGCGAGTACCGCGGCCGCGGCGTGGCGTACTGCCCGCACTGCGACGGCCCGCTCTTCAAGGGCAAGCGCGTCGCGGTGGTCGGCGGCGGCAATTCGGGCGTGGAAGCGGCGATCGACCTCGCGGGCCTCGTGTCGGCGGTGACGCTGATCGAGTTCGGCACGGAGCTGCGCGCCGACGCGGTACTGCAAAAGAAGCTGCGCAGCCTGAAGAACGTGACGATCGTCACGAACGCGCAGACCACGGAAATTTCCGGTGACGGCAAGAAGGTCAGCGGCATCGCCTACACGGACCGCGCAACGGGCGCGTCACATCACGTCGAGCTGGAAGGCGTGTTCGTGCAGATCGGTCTCGTGCCGAACACCGAATGGCTCAAAGGCACGGTGGAGTTGTCGAAGCACGGCGAGATCGTCGTCGATGCGAAGGGCGCGACCTCGCTGCCGGGCGTGTTCGCCGCGGGCGACGTGACCACGGTGCCGTTCAAGCAGATCGTGATCGCGGTCGGCGAAGGCGCGAAGGCATCGCTGTCGGCGTTCGATCATCTGATCCGCAGGTCGGTGGAAGACGAAGCAGTGGTCGAAGAAGAAGCGGCGGCCTGAGCGTTCAGTCAGGCGTCGAGTTGACCGGAGGCGGACGGGGCGACCCGTTCGCCTTTTTTATTTCGTATCCGCGCCCGGCTTCGGCTCCAGCACGAGCGGAAACGTGACTTCGAACACGCTGCCGTGCCCTTTCGTCGACTGGAAGCGCAACTCGCCGTCGAGCGCGCGCGACAATTCCTTGACGATGGCAAGCCCGAGCCCCGCGCCGGGAATATCGTCATCGGCGGCGCGCTCGAACTCTTCGAACACGCGCTCCTGATCCGCCGCGCCGATGCCCACGCCCGTATCGGCGACGAGCAGCTTCCAGCGCGCGTCGGCCACGCCGGTGATCGACAGCACGATCTCCCCCGACGACGTGTACTTGATCGCGTTCGACAGCAGATTCAGCGCGACCTGCTTGACCTTCAGCCGGTTCGACGTCACCACGCCGAGCGCCGGGTCCAGATGGCCGACGAGCTTCAGCCCCTTCGCCTCGGTCGAGACGCGGCAGGCCTGCATCAGTTCGTCGAAGAGTCCGACGAGATCGAAGGCTTCGACGGTCAGCGCCGAATCGTCGCCGAGCACTTTCGAGTATTCGACCATTTCGTCGACGAGCGTCGCCATGTCCGCGACCTGCCGGTTGGCGAGGCCCAGCGCCGTTTCGCGCTTCGCGGGCGAGCGCGAAGCGAGTTGCAGCGCCGTCGAGAAAACGTTCAGGAAATTGCGCAGATCGTGCGCGACGCGGCGGGTGATCTGCATGCGCGTTTCGTAGAGATCGCTGATCAGCTTTTGCCTCAGCGTCAGTTCGAAGTTCGCGCGCTCCAGCATGCCGGTGTATTCGTCGATCTTGCGGTCGCGTTCGCCGATCGCCTCGCGAATCGACGCGAGCGTCACGAAGCTCAAGACTTCGTCGGTCATGAGGCGGGCGTGCTCTTCGTCGGCGCGGGCAAAATCGTCGTGCGTGGCGGCGTAATCGCCGATGGCGAGCAGCAGCACCTGACGGAACAGATCGAGCTCGCGCACCAGTTCGTCGACACGATAGCCCTGCTGCCAGCGCCATTGGCCGTGCTGGCGCGCATCGCGTTCGATCGCGCCTTCCTGATCGCGCAGATTCCGCGATTCCAGCACGATGCAGATTTCATCGAAGATGCTCGGCAGGTGATCCGCAAGCTGCCGATAGGTGAGTTGGTCGGAATGTTCGACTTCCTGATCGCCGAACACGAGTTTCATCCATCGTTCGGTGAGCGCGTGTTGCTGCTCGCGCAACGCGGCCACGAGACCGCTCAATCCGCCGACTGACGTATCGCTCATCTGCGAGTTCCCGATTGCTTGAGGCGCCGGACGCGGCGCGCGTGGTGATCGTGATATGCAGTCGAAAGCCATGCCCCGATGCCGCCTGGAGCCGCCCGTAGACGCTTCGCCAGTATAGGCCCGATGCCTGCGCGGAAAGCGCATATCCGAGTGTTCTTCTTGATTTTGCGACGCGCGCCGGATTCAGCGTTCCTTTCATAGTTCGCCGCGGCTCACAGCGCGAATTCATTTTACGCTGCGAGCGCACGCGTTCAGAATCGCGGCTGTCTTCACAAAAAAACCGATTGCGGAGTTCCCCATGTCAGACTGGCAAGCACGGCAATACACGCTTTTCGAAGCGCAGCGCACGCGCCCCGTGCGCGATCTCCTGAGCGCGGCTCAGCCGGACACCGCACGCACGGCGGTGGATCTCGGCTGCGGCCCCGCCAATTCGACCGAAACGCTGCTCGACTTCGCGCCGCACGCGCAGGTGATCGGCGTCGACAATTCCGCCGACATGATCGATGCGGCGAAAAAGCGTCTGCCGGCCGTGCGTTTCGAACTCGCCGATATCGCCGCGTGGCAGACCGAAAGCGCCGTCGATCTGATTCTCGCGAATGCGTCGCTGCAGTGGGTGCCGGACCACGATGCACTATTGCCGAAGCTCGTCGGCATGCTCTCGGAAGGCGGACGGCTCGCCGTGCAGATGCCCGACAATCTCGACGAGCCCGCGCACCGGCTGATGCGCGAAGTCGCCGCCGACGGCCCCTGGCGCGACAAGCTGAAGGGCGTGGAACGCACCGCGCGCTATCGCGCCGAATGGTATTACGCGCTGCTCAAGCCGCTGTGCGCGCACGTCGATGTGTGGCGCACGACGTATCATCATCCGCTGCAAGGCGGCGTCGATGCGATCATCGAATGGTTCAAGGGCAGCGGGCTGCGTCCGTTTCTCGCGAAACTCGACGAAGACGAGACCGCCGCGTATCTCGCGCGCTATCGCGCCGGCCTCGAAGCGGCGTACACGGTCTTCGACGACGACACCGCGCTCCTGCCCTTCCCGCGCATTTTCATCGTCGCGACACGCTGAACGCGTGTTTCAGTGCGGCCGGCTCTGTTCGCGCAGCATCTGCACGAACTGCCGCGCCGCCGGCGACAGCGCGCCGCCCTTGCGCGTGACGATGCCGTAGGTCTGCGATTTCGATTTCATGCGCACCGGCAGGATGCGCAGCAAGCCGTGACGCTCGAAGACCTTCGCGACGCTCGCGGGCAGGATCGACACGAGTTCGGCACTCTCCCGCAACAGCGTCACGGTCATGAGCGGCGAGGCGGTCGAAATGGGATTGGCGGGCATCGGCAGGCCAGCGAGATCGAGTTCGCGTTCGAGCAGCGCACTCATCGGCATATAGCTCGGATACGTCACCCAGCGGTAGTGCGCGAGATCGTCGAAACCGACTTCGCGCGCGCCCGTGCGCTCGTGGCCATGCCCGACGACGATGCAAAGCGGCTCGTCCGCCAGCGGCTGATAGTGATATTTCGACGGCTGATCCGACACGCTCGATCGGCCGATCACGAGATCGACGCGGCCGTCGTCGAGCATCGGCAGCATCCGCGCGCTCGTATCCTCGACCACCTCGATGGCGAGATCAGGATGCTTCGCGTGCATTTCATTGACGATGGGCGCGACCACGTCCGGCACCGCGCCCATGATCGTGCCGACCGTCAGACGCCCGCCCGTGCCCGCGCGAATCTGCGCGACTTCCTGACACAGCGCGTTCAGATCGGCGGCGAGCACGCGCGCATAGCGCACGACGCAGCGGCCGAACGGATTCGGAATCAGTCCGGTTTTCGCACGTTCGAAAAGCGGCGCTTCCAGCATGGATTCGAGCTCCGCGAGCGCCTTGCTCGCGGCGGATTGCGTGATCGACATCGCGCTCGACGCCTTGTGCAGCGATTTGTGATCGTCGAGCGCGATCAGCAATTGCAACTGCTTCATGCGCAGCCGCGACATGAGCACGTCCAGCGTGTTCTTCATAAAGCGGGTGATTCCCAAAAGCGATCATGCGATGGAAAGGTTTCACTATACAGGCGCGCCAGCCAGGCCGTATAGTCGGGCAAGGTGGCAGTCATCGTACAACTGCCCGCTCGACACATTTCAAGCAAGGACGAGACAACATGCAACTCACTGGCAACCTGCTCATCGGTCAGGAATCGGTCTTCGGCTCGAACGGCGCGATCAAGGCCGTCAACGCCTCGACCGGCGCGGCCATCGAACCGGCTTTCGGCGGCGCGACGCTCGCCGATCTCGACCGCGCCTGCGCGCTCGCGTGGACCGCATTCGACGTGTATCGCGAGACCGCGCCCGAAGCGCGCGCCGCGTTCCTCGAAACGATCGCGCAGAACATCCTCGATATCGGCGACGACCTGATCGAGCGCTGCATGATCGAAAGCGGCCTGCCGCGCGCGCGTCTCGAAGGCGAGCGCGGCCGCACGGTCGGCCAGTTGCGCATGTTCGCGGACGTGGTTCGCAACGGCGATTTCCTCGGCGTGCGCATCGATCCGGCGCAACCGGAACGCAAGCCGCTGCCGCGCGTGGATCTTCGCCTGCGTCATGTCGGCGTCGGCCCGGTGGCGGTGTTCGGCGCGAGCAACTTCCCGCTCGCGTTTTCGGTCGCGGGCGGCGATACGGCGTCGGCGCTCGCCGCCGGCTGCCCGGTCATCGTCAAGGCGCACTCGGCGCATCCGGGCACGGCGGAGCTCGTCGGGCGCGCGGTGCAGAAGGCCGTGAAGGATTGCGGCATGCCTGAAGGCACGTTCTCGCTGCTGTTCGACAGCGGCCGCGACGTCGGCCAGGGTCTCGTGGCGGACAACCGCATCAAGGCGGCGGGCTTCACCGGCTCGCGCGGCGGCGGCACGGCGCTGATGAAGATCGCGGCGGCACGCGCCGAGCCGATCCCCGTCTACGCGGAAATGAGCAGCATCAACCCGGTCCTGCTGTTCCCGAACGCGCTCAAGAACCGCGCGGAAGGCATCGCGAAGGCGTTCGTCGGCTCGCTCGTGCTCGGCGCGGGCCAGTTCTGCACGAATCCGGGGCTGATCCTCGCCGTCGACGGCCCGGATCTCGAGACGTTCATCGCAGCGGCCTCGGCGGCGCTGAACGAAACCGCCGCGCAGACGATGCTCACGCCGGGCATCTGCAAGACCTACCAGAGCGCCGTGTCGCGCGCCGCCGGTCATGAAGGCGTGACCACCGCCGCGCGCGGCGTCGAGGCGAAGGGCGAGAACCAGGGCCAGTCGGCGCTGTTCGTCACCACCGCCGACGCCTTCCGCAAGAGCCACGAACTGCAGGAAGAAATTTTCGGCGCGTCGTCGCTCGTCGTGCGCTGCCCGGATCTCGCGACGATGCTCGCGCTGGTCGAATCGCTGGAAGGCCAGTTGACGTCGGCGCTGCACATCGACGAAGCGGATCACGCCGACGCCCGCGGCTTCCTGCCCGCGCTCGAACGCCGCACCGGCCGCATTCTGGTGAACGGCTTCGGCACCGGCGTGGAAGTCGGCCACGCGATGGTCCACGGCGGCCCGTACCCGTCCACGGCGGATGGCCGCTCGACCTCGGTCGGCAGCCTCGCGATCAACCGCTTCCTGCGCCCGGTGAGCTATCAGGATCTGCCGGACGCGCTCCTGCCCGACGCGCTCAAGACGGACAATCCGCTCGGCCTGAACCGCCGCATCGACGGCAAGCTGCAACTGGCCAAGTAAGCCTTTCTCCGGTCCAGTCGCTACGGCCCGCGGCGCGAGATTTCGCGCCGCGGGCATTTTTACGTCTGCCCGGCGGACGAAAAGCGCTGATTCCGGACGACGATTCGGAAACCTTATCGATTTTAGCCCGCCTTTTTCCTGCCGCCAGCATCCCGCCGTTGGCGCGCTACAACGCCCGGCCGCGCGCGAGAATCGCTTTGGCATCAGTGGGTTATCCGGCCGCCACGCTCCCTTGTCGTCTAACGGCTAAGGATTGGCGGTTCACTACCGCCGGCGCCATCCCAAAATGTCAGAAACATCGTGAGCGAGACGCCTCGCGCTTTGCGCCGTACCAGGCGCGCCGCGCAGTGGTGTAGTCGCTTAAGATCGCGGTCCGGAATAGGTGCGAAAGGCAATTGACGTCCGATAGCGGTTGAACCATAGTCGGAATGTCGTTTCCCGCCAGCGCCCATCGCAAGCGAGGAAACAAAACGAAGGATTGCTGCCGCGGGACCGCGTCCCTGCGACTACGCGCGACTCGGCGCGCATTGGCCACGCGAAATCGGCAAGCTCACGCAAACGTCCTTCGAGGGCTCCAGCATGACCACGCGTCTGACGTTTCCCGCATCCATGTTCTCCGTCGTCTGCCAGCGGTGCGGCAGCACGGTGCGCAAGAACGCCGACAGTTGCCCCAATTGCGGCGCCGACCGCAGCGCCGCGTTCGGCCAGAAGCGCGAGGCCCGCGCCGAGAAACCGCGCGCACCCATTTTCGACGAGGCGGCCGCGCCGCTGGCGTCCGCTTCGGCTTCCGCTTCCGTTTCCGCATCTCATGCTTCCGGCTCGATCGGCGGGCGGGGAGAGGCGTCCGAGCGCGTCGAGCCGGGCCTGCGCTCGCGCTGGACGGAGCGCGCGAGCGAGCGCATCGCCCAGAAAGCGGCGGAATATCGCACGCGCCGCGCCGAGGAATCCGCGCGCAACGCCTACGCCGAATCCAGCAACGATCCCGACGCCCTGCCCGGCTCCGACCGGTGGAGCCAGAAGAAGACGATCATCGCGGGCGCATGCGGGCTCGTCCTCGTGCTCGGCGCGATGTTCTACTACCAGCTCGGCGATTCCGATCACGTCGGCACGCCGTCCGCCGAACACAGCGTCTCGGGCGCGATCGACTCAAAGGTTGGTGCGCTCGTGCGCGGCGCGACGGACACGTCCAGCACCTCCGTCATGCCGACGGCGCCCGTCACGGCCGAGCGTCACGCACCGGCCGACACCCGCACGGCCAGAGCCAGTTCCGGCGATGCGCTGCAAGACGTGCGCTTCGCGCTCGATCAGCACGACCTCGCCAGCGCCCGCGCGTTGCTCAAGGTCCTGCCGGCGCAGCAGCAGGCGCGGGCCGAGTACGAAACCCTGAAGGACGAGCTCGTCAAGCGCGAAGCGCAGCGCGACGCCGCGTTGCAACTCGCGCGCGCGTGCGAGCGGACGTCCGCGTGGGCGTGCGTGCAGCAGAATGCGGGCGAGGCGCTCGCGCTCGACGGCAGCAACATCGAATCGCAGGCGATGCTCGAACGCGTGATCTCGCATGCGGGCTGGCTCGCCCCGACGGCGGCCGCCGCGCTCGCGAAGAAGATGCCCGGCGCCGGGCCTGCCGCGGGCGACACGGCGAACACCGCCGCCGCGGCTGCGCCAAGGGCCGGCGCAGCGGCTCCCGCGCCCGTTCCCGCTCAGGCAAACGTTGCAGCGGCCGCGCCGAGCGCGAAACCCAACGCCTTCGCGCAGAAACCCGCGGCGGAACGCCGGCCGGGGCAACGGAGCGCCGCCGCCGCGCGCCAGGCCGAAGAAGATGCGCGCGCGGATAAGATTGCGCGGGGCCAGGCGGCGACCGACGCGCTCACCGCGACGATCATGCCGCCGCCCACCGTCGCGACGACGATGACGCCGCCGCCCGCGCCCGCCGCGCAGGCACCCCGGCCGGCGACGCCATCGGCGCAGGCTGCGGCGCCATCGTCACCGCAGCCTGCGGCGAAGAGCAACACGGCGCGCGCACCCTACTACCTGGGCGATGAAGAAGCGCAGCCGTCCGCTTCGGCCAACGCCCGAAGCGCGAATCCACGCGCGCCGTACTATCTCGGCGACGAGGCCGCGCAGCCCGCGCGCCCGGCCAACTCGCGCGGCGCGTATTACCTGGGCGAAGATCCGCCGCAACCGTCCGCGCCCGCCCCGCGCGCCTCGGCGCCGCGCGCGGCCCAGCCCGCCAACCAGAGCAGCGCGCTGCCGCCTTCCACTTCGACGATGCAGGCCGCCGTGCCGCGCACGCCCGCGGCCAGCGCGCAGCCGGCCGCCCAGACGGCCACCGCGCAGCCGCAGCGCGTTCCCGTCGTCAGCCAGCCCGGCACGCCGGCGGCCGCCGCCCCGCGCGCCACGCAGCCGGCGGCCGCCGCGGCGACGTCGCCCCAGTTCGCCGCCATGCCGGCGGGCTCGCATATTGACTCCGACAAGACCGAGGAGCTCGAACGCGCCATCAAGCAATACGGCTGGAGCGGCGGCGAATCGACGCCGAAGCCGTCGCGTTAAAAATAAAGAACGACGCAAGAACAAGTACATACAGAGACAACCGCACGGCAGGCACACACGTCACGCAGCTTCGCGTGCCAACGCATGTGAATGACCGGGCATGAGCAGATTGCGCGCGCCGCGAAGGGTCAACCGTATCGCGCGAGTTTAAAAAGCACCCGTTCCAACTCCGATTAAAGGGTCAATCATGTTCACCAGGAAAGACATGCGCAACGCCGCACGGGGCGCGCTGGCGCTTCTCGCCATCGCCGGGCTGATCGGCGCGACATCGAGCTTTGCCGCCGATCCGATTCCCTACAAGATCACGACGGGCCAGGAACGCGGCACGTATATCCAGATCGGTCAGGATCTGTCGAAGTACGTGGCCGAGCCGGCGGGCATCGAACTGGAGGTGCTGCCCTCGAAGGGATCGGCGGAAAACGTGCAGCGCATGCGCTACGAGCCCGGCGTGAAATTCGCGCTCGTGCAGTCGGATGTGTATCAGGCATACATGGACATGGCGACCTCGGGCAACACCGACGCCGGCAAGATCATCAAGCCGCTGCGGCTCATCATGCCGCTCTACGACGAAGAGATTTACTTCGTCGCACGCGCCGATTCGCCGATGAAGTACATCCACGAGATCAAGGGCAAGAACATCAGCGTGGGGCCGATCGGCAGCGGCACGGCGCAATCGGCGGAAACGCTGTACCGGCTGATGTTCGGCGAGCCGATCGCCGAGGCCAGCGAGCAGCATCTGAACAACGAGGATTCGCTCGCGCGGCTGATCGTCGGCAAGATCGATGTCGCGGTGATCGTCGCGGGGCAGCCGGCCAAGCTCTTTCAGGACATGAATCCCGAGTTGCTGAAGCAGATCAAGCTGCTGCGCCTCGATTCGGCCGCGCAGGAAACCGCGCGCGCCAAGCAGACGTATTTCCCGGCGACGATCCGCACGACGAGCTATCCGAACTGGATTCAGGAAGACACGCCGACACTCACCGTGAAGGCGTTTCTCGTGACCTACGACTACGGTTTGCGCGGCACGGTCGGCGCGCTGTCGAAGTTCGCCGATTCGCTGTGCACGAACTTCGACACGCTGCAGGCGCAGGGCCATCCGAAGTGGAAGCAGGTGCATCTGGAATTGCCGCCGCTCACGAAGGGCTGGAAATACTATCCGCCGATGGAAAAGCACTTGCGCGCGTGCATCGCGCAGCGCAATGCGGCGGCGGATCAGTCGCAGAATCCGACGCGCAGGGTCGCGACGCGTCAGCAGGACGCCACCACGCAAAAGCCGAAGAAGGAAAGCTGCACCGCGCAGGAAAAGCTGCTGTTGCTGTGCGATCAGTGATGGTGGAGCGTTCGAGGTGAGCGCGGGGCGTCATCCCGCGCTCTTTTCAGCCGCCCTGATCGAATACCGCCTCGCAAAACCCCACGCCATCCTCCGTCAGCCACGCGCTGCCCGTCCCTTCCTCGCTCGTCCGCACCTCGACCAGCCCGCCTTCCGCCAGCGCGGTCAATAGCCGCCGCAGCGCGCTCATCGGCAGGCCGGACTGCTTCGCGAGCTTCGCCAGCGACCACGCGCGCGCCGGCGTTTCGCCGTGCGCCCGCCAGAGCTGCGCCAGCACGGCGACGAGCGCCGGATCGATGTCATCGTTCACTTGCATGCTCCTTCACGAGCGCGCCCAGCCGCTGCAGCGCGGCCTCGCTCTGTGCTGTCCACGGATAACTGTAATTGAGCCGGATGAAGTGGCTGAACGCATTGCGCGTCGAAAACATATAGCCCGGCCCCACGGTGATGCCGCATTCGAGCGCCGCGCGATAAAGCCGCATCGAATCGACGCGCTCCGGCAACTCGACCCACAGCACGTAGCCGCCCTGCGGCGCCGACATGCGCGTGCCCGCCGGGAAAAAACGCTCGACCATCGCGCTCATGATGCGCGCCTGCTGGCGATACAGCTTGCGCACGCGCCGCAGATGCCGATCGTAGCCGTCCTGACGCAGATAATCCGCGATCGCGACCTGCGGCACCGATGGCGTCGTCAGCGTATTGAGAAACTTGAGCTTCTCGACCTGCGCGCGATACCGCCCCGGCATCGCCCAGCCGATCCGGTACGACGCCGTCAGGCTCTTCGAGAAGGACGCGCAATGCAGCACGAGCCCTTTCGTGTCGAAGTTCTTGAGCGCCGACGGCCGCGCATCGCCGTAATAAAGCTCGTGATAGACATCGTTTTCGATGACGGGAATCTCGTGCGCCGATAACAGTTCGACGAGCCGCCGCTTGCGCTCGTCCGGCATCTGAAAGCCGAGCGGATTCTGAAAGTTCGGCATCACCATGCACGCGGCGATCTTTCTGCGCGCGATGATCTGCGCGAGCGCATCGATATCGATGCCCTCCGCCGGATGCGTCGGCACTTCGATCGCGCGCATGCCGAGGCGCTCGATCGCGTGCAGCATCGCGTAATACGTCGGCGATTCGACCGCGACCGTATCGCCCGGTTTCGCGACCGCCTGCAGGCTCAGGTTGATCGCCTCGGTCGCGCCGACGGTGATCACGATCTCCTCCGGGTCCACCGGCACGCCGTTTTCCGCATAGCGCCGCGCGATCTGGCGAATCAGTTCGCCATTGCCCGGCGGCAGATCGTCGATGAGATTCCAGGTCGCATGCCGCCGCGCGATCGCGTTCGCGTACTGGTTGATGCGCCGCCACGGAAACGGCTCGGGATCGGGATACGGCGAGCCGAACGGCACGGCGTCATGCGCGCGGATGCTGCGCAAGGTCGAGAGCACGAGCCGGCTCACATCGACTTCCGACGCCACCGCCAGCGCGCGCGCCGGGCGCTTCGGCTCGGGCTTGAGCGTCGCGAGCGTCGCGCGCACGAAGTAACCGGACTGCGGGCGCGTCTCCAGAATGCCGCGGCTTTCCAGAATCGCGTACGCGTGCAGCACCGTCTTGATGCTCACGTCGTGCTGCTGACTGGCCTGCCGCACGGACGCGACCTTCTCGCCCGGCGCGAATACGCCGCGGCGCACGGCTTCCTCGATTTCGTCGGCGAGCTTCTCGTAGAGCTTCAACGCGCGTTTTCCTTTCTGATCGATATGAGTCGCAGTCTATGTCAAAACGTCGCAACTGTATCCCTCTGATTTCGCATTTTCTGTGCGCCGCGCTCGATTCGGAACACAGTACGCTTCGTTCATCGCTTGCTCCGTCTTGAACCAACGCCATGAAGAAGCCTGAAGTCCGCGTCGAACCGCGCATCGAGCCCTACACGCATCCCGCCGCCGGCTGGGGCGCGCTGAAGCAGGTCGCCATCAATCTCGTCAAGGAGCGGGTCGCGGGCGGCAACTACCGGACGCTCTTCAAGCAGAACCAGCCCGACGGCTTCGATTGCCCCGGCTGCGCGTGGCCGGACCGCGAGCACGCATCGACGTTCGAGTTCTGCGAAAACGGCGTGAAGGCCGTCGCCGCCGAGGCGACGAGCAAGCGCGTCACGCCCGCGTTCTTCGAAGCGCACACGGTGGCCTCGCTGATGACGCAATCGGACTACGAGCTGGAGCAGCACGGACGGCTGACCGATCCGCTCGTCTACGACGCGAAGCGCGACCGCTATGTGCCGATCGAATGGGAGCAGGCGTTCGAGCTGATCGCCTGGCATCTGAAAAAGCTTCACGACCCGGATCAGGCCGCGTTCTACACATCGGGCCGCGCGAGCAACGAAGCCGCGTTTCTGTATCAGTTGTTCGTGCGCATGTTCGGCACCAACAATTTCCCCGATTGCTCGAACATGTGCCACGAAGCGACGAGCCGCGGCTTGCCGCATACGGTGGGCATCGGCAAGGGCACGGTCACGCTCGACGACTTCGAGCACGCTGACACGTTGCTGCTCTTCGGCCAGAATCCGGCGACGAACCATCCGCGCATGCTCGGCGAATTGCGCGACTGCGCGAAGCGCGGCGCGACCATCGTATCGATCAATCCGCTGAAGGAGCGCGGCCTCGAACGCTTCGCGAGCCCGCAGCACCCGCTCGACATGCTTTCGCCGAAGGGCGTGAAGATCAGCTCGGTGTTCATCCGTCCGAAAGTGGGCGGCGACTTCGCCCTGATCAAGGGCGTCGCCAAGCGCGTGATCGAACTGGATGACGCCGCATTGGCCGCCGGCGCGCAACGCGTGCTCGATGTCGAATTCATCGCGGAACACACGGTCGGCTTCGACGCATTCGCCGACGACCTGCGCGCCGAAAGCTGGGATGCGATCGTCGCGGAATCCGGCGTGGACATGGACGGCATCCTCCAGCTCGCCGATATCTACGCGAAGGGCCGCGCCGTCATCGCGACATGGGGCATGGGCCTCACGCAGCACAAGAATTCCGTGCCGACGATTCAGCTTCTGTCGAACCTGATGATGATGCGCGGGAATATTGGCCGGCGCGGCGCGGGGCTATGCCCGGTGCGCGGCCATTCGAACGTGCAGGGCGACCGCACGGTGGGCATCGAGGAAAAGCCGGCGCAGGCGTTTCTCGACCGGCTCGGCGCAGCCTACGATTTCGCACCGCCGCGCGAGCATGGCTACGATGTGGTCGACACGATCCACGCGATGCTCGAAGGCAAGGTGAAGGTGTTCATCGGCCTCGGGGGCAATTTCTCGATCGCGACGCCCGACACGCCGCGCACCTGGGAAGCGATGCGCGCGTGCGATCTCACCGTGCACATCACGACGAAGCTCAATCGCAGCCATCTCGTGCATGGCCACGACGCACTCATTCTGCCGACGCTCGGCCGCACTGAAATCGACATGCAGAACGGCGTGCCGCAAGGCGTGAGCGTCGAGGATTCGATGAGCATGGTGCACATCTCCTACGGCATGAACAAGCCGGCCTCGCCCAACCTGCTTTCCGAAGTGGCGATCGTCGCGCGCATGGCGGATGCGACGCTCGGCTCCGGCAAGGTCGACTGGCTCGCGCACGCGAACGACTATGCGCTGATTCGCGATGGCATCGAGAAAGTCATCGACGGCTTCGAGCGCTATAACGAGCGGCTGAAGCAGCCCGGCGGCTTCCATCTCGGCGTAGCCTCGCGCGATCGCGTCTGGATGACGCCGAGCGGCAAGGCGCAGTTCATCGTGCACGAGATCGCGTTCGATACGCCGATTCACCGCGCCCGCGCCCTTCACGGCGAGCGCCTGATGACGCTCATGACCACACGCTCGCACGATCAGTACAACACGACGATCTACGGTCTCGACGATCGCTACCGCGGCGTGTATGGGCAGCGGCACGTTCTGTTCGCGAATCGCGAGGATATCGATATGCTCGGCTTCGAGCCGGGCGAAGTTGTGGATATTACGAGCGTGTGGGACGACGGCGTGCAGCGCCGCGTGCACGGCTTCACGCTGGTCGAATACGACATTCCGCGTGGCTGCCTCGGCGCGTATTACCCGGAGACTAACCCGCTCGTGCCGCTTTCGTCGGTCGCGGATGGCGCCGGTACGCCGACGTCGAAGTCCATTCCCGTGTTGTTGACGCGCTCCCGTCAGGCCGTGGCTGCCTGAAAACGCCGCTTGCCGGTCCGCCGCAAAGCGCATGCAGACGCGCCTTCTGCCGCCGGCGGATGCGGCGTTCGAGCGCCTTCGCGCCGCTGAACCGGCGATCGACGAATGCGCCCAGCGTAGCGAGAATCGCGACCCATGCGATCAATCCGGCCGCAACGCTGTTGAGTTCGCTGCTGAACCACACGCCGCCCAGCATGGCGGCGGCAAACACGAGCATGACCATGACGAACGGCGGGCACTGCTCGTTTTCGAAGTGGGCCACACCGGTCACGCCCGTGCTCAGCCGATAGCCACTCATGGAATAAGTATCAACAGAACGATTCATTCCGTTCTCCAAACTGTTTCAGGTACTTGTAATTTGTCAATGTACCCAGTCGGAGACGCAAGCAATACAAGATTATTCCGAACTACGGCTTCGGCGTAACACGGTTGACTTTTCGTGAAACGCCGAAACTTCGTGGTCCGTCATTTTGCGCCGGCAAACTCCTGAATGTCCGCATCGGCTTCGCCCGCGAGCGGCACCACGCCGGACGGCCCCGTCGCATGCGGTTGCAGCAGCAGCGCAACCAGTCCACTCCAGCCGGTCTGATGCGATGCGCCGACGCCGCGCCCGTTGTCGCCGTGAAAGTATTCGTGGAACAGCACGAGATCGCGCGAGCGCGGATCGGCCTGCAGCAGCGGGTACGCGGCCATGACGGGCCGCTCGCCGTTCCGGTCGAGCAGAAAGAGCGTGGTCACGCGGCGCGCGAGCTCGTCGGCGATCTGCGCGAGCGAGAACTTCTGCCCCGAACCCGTCGGATACTCGATGCGGAAATCGTCGCCGTAATAGCGATGAAACTCGTGAATCGATTCGATCAGCAGATAGTTGACCGGCATCCAAACGGGGCCGCGCCAGTTCGAGTTGCCGCCGAATACGCGCGAATCCGATTCCGCCGGCAGATAGCGGATGCTGAAGCTTTCGCTGTTGTGATAGAAGACGAACGGATTGTCGAGATGCACGCGTGAGAGCGCGCGCACGCCGTGATCGGAGAGGAATTCGGTTTCGTCGAGCATGCGCCTCATGAGCGCCTTCATGCGATGCCCGCGCAACAGCGACAACAGCACGCTATTGCCCTGCCCCTGCACGTTCCAGCGCGACACGAGCCGCGCGAGATCGGTGCGATGCTCCAGGAACCAGTGCAGACGCTCGCGCAGTTCCGGCAGCGAACGGTACACCTTCGGCTCCAGCACATGCACGGCGAAAAGCGGAATGAGCCCGACGATCGAGCGGATGCGCATCGGCACGTTCGAGCCGTCCGGCAGGCGCAGCTTGTCGTAAAAGAATTCGTCCTCGCTGTCCCAGAGTCCCGTCTCGCAGTTGTCCTCGCAGCTCACCGCTTCCGCGATATACAGAAAGTGCTCGAAGAACTTCACGGCGATATCGACGAACACCTTGTTCGCATACGCGAGCTCCAGCGCGATGCGCATCAGGTCGAGCGCGTAGGCGGCCATCCAGGCGGTGCCGTCCGCCTGATCGATGTGACCGCCGGTAGGCAGCGGCGACGAGCGATCGAAGATGCCGACGTTGTCCAGCCCGAGAAAGCCGCCCTGAAAGATGTTCTTGCCGTCGGCGTCCTTGCGGTTCACCCACCACGAGAAATTCAGCAGCAGCTTGTGGAACACGAGTTCCAGAAAATCGCGGTCGCCGCGTCCGGTGATCGCGCGATCGATCTCGTACACGCGCCAGGTCGCCCAGGCGTGCACGGGCGGGTTCGCGTCGCTGAACGCCCACTCGTAAGCGGGCAACTGGCCGTTCGGATGCTGATAACGGTCCTTCACGAGCAATAGCAGCTGACGCTTCGCGAACTCCGGGTCGATCAGCGCGAACGCGGCCGCATGAAACGCGAGGTCCCACGACGCGTACCACGGATATTCCCATTTGTCCGGCATCGACACGATGTCCGCGTTGCACAGATGCCGCCAGTCCGCGTTGCGCCCGGAGCGCCGCTGTTTCGGCGGCTTCGGCTGAAGCGGATCGCCGTCGAGCCAGCGCGTCACGTCGAACTGATAGTACTGCTTCGACCACAGCATGCCCGCGAGCGCCTGGCGCTGCACGAGCCGCTGATCCGCGTCGGCGATGTCGTGTTGCAGCGCGCCGTAGAACTCGTCCGCTTCGGCGAGCCGGCGGGCGAAGAGCGCTTCGGCGTCGAGCGCAACCGCGTCCGGCGCGGATTCCGGCCGCCAGCGCATATAGACCACGGCCTTGCCATGCGCTTCGAGCCGCAAGTGCGCGTGCGCCGCCGCGCGCGTGCCCGTGTCGCGGCGGATCGCGTCTTCGTCGCCGTTCAGGATGTAGTCGTTGAAGCCGTCCTTGAACGGACCCTCGCCTTCCATGCGAAAGAGCCGCTTCACGTTGGTTTCGTTCTCGCAGAACAGCCATTCGATGTTCGCGCCGCCCGGCGACCAGGCGGTCACGACCATCGGCTCGTGCGCGGCCTGCTGCGCGAGCACGTAGGTGCCCTCGCCTTCCACGGTCGCGACTTTCAGCGAAGGCCTGATCGGCGCGGGCTTCCACGACCACGTATTGCGCGCCCAGATTTGCGGCAGCACGTCGAGCGTCGCGGCCACGTTGCCGCGATTTTCGACCGTCACGCGCATGAGGATGTCGTCGGCGGTGTGCTTCGCGTATTCGACCTGCACGTCGAAGTAGCGCTCGTCGTCGAACACGCCGGTGTCGAGCACTTCGTACTCGGGCATGTCGGCGCCACGGCGCGCGTTTTCATCGACGAGATCGGCATACGGAAACGCCGCATGCGGATACTTGTAGAGCATGCGCATGTAGGAATGCGTCGGCGTGCCGTCGATGTAGAAATAGAGCTCCTTCACGTCCTCGCCGTGATTGCCCTCTTCGTTCGTCAGACCGAAGAGGCGCTCCTTGATGATCGGATCGCAGCCGTTCCAGAGCGCGAGCGAGACGCACCAGTTGAGCTTGTCGTCGCCGAAGCCCGCAATGCCGTCTTCGCCCCATCGATACGCGCGGCTGCGGGCGTGATCGTGCGGGAAGTACTCCCACGCGGTGCCGAATTCGCTGTAATCCTCGCGCACCGTGCCCCATTGACGCTCGCTCAGATACGGTCCCCAGCGCTGCCAGCGCGGGCCGTCCTTCGAATGCAGCCGGGAGCCTTCGACGGTGTCGATCTGATTGACGGGACGCGATTTCGGCATGAACCTCTCCTCGTTGCGGCGTGCGAGCCGGCGGGCAAGACTCGTAATTTAGCGCGTTTTGATGCCGTCACGCGCGCCGCGCGCTCAAGTCCCGCCGAGCAGCTTGTCGAGGCGCATGAATTCGGCGAGCGACCATGCCTGAAAGGGCGTGCCGCCGGGCACGTGAGGCGCGTCGGCATCCGCGACTTCGCTGATGTGATCGAGCCCGTAATGATCCAGATGGTCATAGAGCGGCGTCAGGAAACGCTCGCGCGCGCCCGCCGCGCCATGCACGCGCACCCAGGCCTCCACGAACGGGCCGATCAGCCACGGCCACACGGTGCCTTCGTGATAGGCGCCGTCGCGTTCCAGCACGCCGCCCGCGTAGTGGGCCTTGTAGGCCGGGTCGGACGGCGCGAGTGTGCGCAGGCCGAGCGGCGTCAGAAGCTGCGTCTGAACCTGTTCGACGACGGCGCGCGCGATCTCGCCATCGACGAGCGCGAACGGCAATCCGCCGACCGCGAAGATCTGATTCGGGCGAATGGCGTGATCGATCTTGCCGGGCGCGTGATCGGCGTCGACGACATCGAAGAGCGTGTGCGTATCCGGATCGACGAAGCGCGCCGCGAACGATGCGCGCGCCTGATCGCGCAACGCCTGCCAGCGCGGGTTCCACGCGCTCGCGATGGACAGCGCGTTGATCCACAGCGCCTGAATCTCGACCGGCTTGCCGATGCGCGGCGTGACGACCCAGTCGCCCGCTTTCGCGTCCATCCACGTGAGTTGCACGCCGGGCACGCCGGCGCGCAGCAGGCCGTCGGCATCGGCGGCAATGTTGAAGCGCGTGCCGCGCGAGTAGCCGTCGAGGATCGCATCGACGGCGCGTTGCAGGCGGCTCGTGGTCGCGGCGTGCGCGTGGCCCGTGGCCAGATAATCGTGGACGGCGACGACGAACCACAACGAGGCGTCGACGGAGTTGTATTCCGGCAGGCCGCCGCTGTCGGGGAAACGATTCGGCACCATGCCTTCGGAGATCGTGTCGGCCCATTCGAGCAGGATCGATTCCGCTTCCTGATACCGGCCCGACGCGAGCAGCAGACCGCGCATCGAGATGAAGGTATCGCGGCCCCAGTCGGTGAACCACGGAAAGCCCGCGATGATCGTCTTGCCGACGTTGCGCCTGACGACGTAGGCATCGGCGCTGCGCGCGAGCCGCGAGCCGAACGCCGCGCGGCGCTCCGTTTCGCGCGATGCGAGGAGCGCCGCGCGTGCCGTTGCGGTTTCGTCGAATGGTTTCTCGTGGCCCGTGTGGGCGTGCAGGATCAATACGGCTTCGCCGCGCGCGAGATCGAAGGTGAAGACGCCGGGCGTCGCGAGGTCCTCGGTGAAATCCAGCCCGCGTTCGCGTTCGCGCACGTAGCAGAAGTTGCGGTACCAGTCGGGCGCGTGCTGGTAAGCGCCGTTCGACGTCGCGCAGATCGTGGGCAGGTCGCCGTAGGGTTGCCATTGCACGCGCTCGCCTTCGAGCGTGGCATCGAAGGAAAAGGCCGGATTTTCGTGGTGCAACGCGTGGTAGTCGCGGCCCGACAGGAGCGGGCGGACTTCGAGTTTTATCGCGTTGTTTGTTGTTTGTGCGATGCGCCAGCGTAGGACCGTTTCGCTGGTTTCCTTTGCGACGAATGTTTCGGCGATTACGGTTGTGTTTTCATCGATGCGATATTGCCAGGTTGGCCATGGGTCTGTGTCGAACGAAAGCAAGTTTGCTGAAGTGTCGGGATAGAGAATGTCGGGGGCGTAACGTTGCATCGATAGCGGGATGCGTGTGCCGTTCATGTCTAGCCATGCTTCGATGCCGTTCACAAGTACGACCCGGCCGGCGGGCGGTTGGGTTGCCGTGAGCAGCAGCGCCTGGTAGCGGCGGGTGCGCATCGTGCCGACCGTGCCTGAGGCAAAGCCGCCGTAGGCGTCGGGTTCTAGCCATTCGGCTTCCAGGTTTTCTTGTCCTTCTGGGCGGTTTATTCGAGTCATGGGCTTTGGGCTTCTTTCGTTGAACCTGCTTTCGCGTCGGTCTATTAGCACTGCCCCTGTGCGGGGCGGCAGTTACTTTCTTTGCTGCTGCAAAGAAAGTAACCAAAGAAAGCAGCTATCCCCATCCAAAGTACTTCATGCCGGCCGCGGCACAGGCGATTGGCTGAATGGAACCCGGAGTAGCGAGTGCCCTCGTAGGCGAACCGGGCTTGGATCGCGCACGATCCGGCAAGCCAGTCCACCAACGTAACTGGATCAGCAATCATACATCCGGCACAGCGCTACGCGCTGCCGAGGGGTTTGCGAGGGAAACCTGCAGGAAAGAAGCGCGCGCAAACCCGCTCTTCCCGTCGGCCGCGAAGCGGGCCGGAACTTGAAATGGCTGTACCAACACATTAAGTGGCGCGATGCGGCAGACCGTGCGCGATCCAAGCCCGATGGGTCCTTCGAGGGCACTCTTTAGGCGAGGGCCATTCCCCGAGGAGAAGAATGGCCAAACTGCGTGTGACCGCGGGCGGTGAGAAGGCTGCTTTCTTTGGTGACTTTCTTTGCAGCAGCAAAGAAAGTTACCCCCGCCCCGGGGAGGGGCAGTGCTAATAGACCAACACGAATACAAGTTCTACGAAACAACCACCCCCACAGCGTGAATCAAAATCCCCACCGCCCCCCCAACCAACGTCCCATTCACCCGAATAAACTGCAAATCCCGCCCAATATTCAACTCAACATCCCTCACCAGCGTCGCGTCATCCCACTGCTTGACCGTAGCGGCAATATGCTTCGCAATCCCATCCCGCAACTCCGGCGCAAGCGCTTTCAAAGCATCGCGCATATGCTCGTTAATGGAATCGCGCAACGCCGGATCACTGCCGAGCGACGCGGCGAAATTCCCCGCCATCGCCGTCACCTTCGCGTGCAGCGCCGAATCCGCGCGTTTGATATCCGCATCGAGCCACGCGATGAACTCGTCCCACAACCCGTTCACATAAGCACGCAACTCCGGCCGGCCGAGCCATTCGCGCTTGTGCTCGTCGATGCGCGTCTTGAACGACGCATCCGTCTTCAACCGCTCGACGAAGCGTTCCACCGCCGCATCGAAAGCCTTGCGGCGTTCGTGCTCGGGATCGCTGCTCACGTCGTGCAGCCACTGATTCGCGCCGCGCACGAGGCCCGCCGCGAACTTCGCGCCGAGTTCATCGGCGTTCAGTCCGACGAAACCCAGCATGCCGATGAGCTTCGGATACTCTTCACCCGCCACCGCGACGATGCGCCCCGCCAGCATCTCCTGCACTTCGGGCTTGTCGAGCCACGCGGCCATCTGCTTCAGGCCTTCGTCGAGCAGCAACTGATGACGCCGGTCCGAAGTCAACGCCGACAGCACGCTGCCCGCGGCGTTCGCGAGATCGAACGTGTCCGCGCGTCGACGCAGCGTGTTGTAGAGCATGTTCTTGACGCGCTCGTCGTCGACGAAGGACAACAACTGCCCGACCGCCGTCACCGCCTTCCGGCCGAGCAGATCGGCGTTTTTTGGCTCGGCGAGCCACATCGACAGACGGCTCGCGGGATCGAACGCGTTCACGCGCGCGACCAGCGCGTCAGTGCCGAGAAAACGATCGCGCACGAAAACGGCCAGGTTGTCCGCGACGCGCGCCTTGTTCGCCGGCAGGATCGCGGTGTGCGGAATCGGCACGCCGAGCGGATGACGAAACAGCGCGACGACGGCGAACCAGTCCGCGAGCGCGCCGACCATCGCCGCTTCCGCGAACGACGACACCCACGCCCACGCGCCCGCATCGTGCTGGCTTTTCGCGAGCGCGAACAACGCGCCGGCCGCGATCAGCAGCGCGAAGGCGAACCACTTCATTCTTTTGAGCGCTAAGGCTTTGTCCTGGGCTGTGTCCTGCGTGTCCATCTATCTTCGCTTCATGGTTTCGGAAAGAGCGAAAGCTTACCAGCAGAACGCTGCAAATCCTGCAACGCATCCATCGCGCGCGCGGCATCGTCCACCGGTACGAAAATATGATCGTGATACGCCGCCGCAATCACGTTGCAACTGATGTTCGCCTCGCCGAGCGCACGCGCGAACGCCGCCGTCAGGCCGACCGCGTTCAGGTCCGAATGCACGGTCAGCGCGATCCACGCCGCGCGAAAAAGCGGCGCGATGCCGGCCGCCTTCGCCGCCTCTTCTTCCATCACGACGGTCAGGCCCTCGCGCTCGCGAAAGGTCGCGACGATGCCCGCGCCGCTCACGGCCGCACCGTGCGGCAGCGCAGCGAACACGTAGACGCCCGGCTGCAATTCGGGCTCCATCGAGGCGATGAGCGTAGCGAGATCACGCAGCATTTTCAGTCGCCCTCGTTCTGCCTAACACCGGCCGCAGCGCTGCGCCCGTATGGCTGCGCGGATGCGTCGCGAGCGTATCGGGATCGGCCGCTGCGACGATCGTGCCGCCGTTCACGCCGCCCTCCGGCCCGAGATCGAGCACCCAGTCCGCTTCGGCAATCACATCGAGATCATGTTCGATGACGATCACGCTATGCCCGCCATCGACCAGCCGATGCAGCACGCGGATCAGCTTCGCGACGTCGGCCATATGCAGGCCGACCGTCGGCTCGTCGAGCACGTAAAGCGTGTGCGGCGGCTTCTGGCCGCGCCGCGTGATGTCGTCGCGCACCTTCGACAACTCGGTGACGAGCTTGATGCGCTGCGCCTCGCCGCCCGAGAGCGTCGGCGAAGGCTGGCCGAGCGTCAGATAGCCGAGGCCGACGTCGCGCAGCAATTGCAACGGATGCGCGATGCTCTGCATCGACGAGAAGAACTCGACGGCTTCGTCGATCTCCATCGTCAGCACTTCGCCGATGTTCTTGCCGCGCCATGTCACCGCGAGCGTCTCGGGATTGAAGCGCTGGCCGTGGCACACGTCGCACGGCACCTTCACGTCGGGCAAAAAGCTCATCGCGATGGTGCGCACGCCCTGGCCTTCGCACGCCGGGCAGCGCCCGTCGCCCGTGTTGAACGAGAACCGCGACGGCGTGTAGCCGCGCGCACGCGCTTCGAGCGTATCGGCGAAAAGCTTGCGGATCGTGTCCCACATGCCGATGTAGGTCGCCGGGCACGAACGCGGCGTCTTTCCGATCGGCGTCTGATCGACTTCGAGCACGCGGTCGATCGCCTCGTAGCCGGTCACGCCGCTGCACCCCTGCCACGCATGCGTCACGTCGAACTTCGGACGCGGTGCTTCGCGCGCGAGCACGCTGGCGCGCGATTTCGTCGCCGGGGCATCGGCTTGCGCCGCCTTGCGCGCGCGCCGCACCGCGGGCGACGAGAGCACCGAGCGGCCGACCGCATCGAGCAGGTTCGTCATCAGCACGTCGCGGGCGAGCGTCGATTTGCCCGAGCCCGACACGCCCGTGATCGCGACGAGCCGGTTCAACGGCATGCTCGCCGTCACGTTGCGCAGGTTATGCAGCGTCGCGCCTTCGACCGTGAGCCATTGCTCCGGCACGGCGGCGCGCCTGGCCGTCGCCGTGCGCACTTCGCGTCGCGGCTGCAGCGGATGCACGATCGGATTCGCCAGGAACTGCCCGGTGAGCGACGCCTTGTGCGCCGCGAGATCCGTCACGTTGCCCTGCGCGACCACCGTGCCGCCGCGCTTGCCCGCGCCCGGCCCGATATCGATGATGTGATCCGCGCGGCGAATCGTGTCCTCGTCATGCTCGACGACGACGAGCGTATTGCCCTTGTCGTTCAGCTTCTTGAGCGCGGAAAGCAGGATCAGGTTGTCACGCGGATGCAGACCGATGGTCGGTTCGTCGAGCACGTAGCACACGCCTTGCAGGTTGCTGCCGAGTTGCGCCGCAAGACGAATGCGCTGCGCTTCGCCGCCCGAGAGCGTCGGCGCGGCGCGATCCAGGCTCAGATAGCCAAGCCCGACTTCTTCGAGAAACTGCAGGCGCCCTTCGATTTCACTGACGACATCGCGCGCGATATCCGCATCGCGGCCCTTCAGCTTCAGCGATGCAATCCACTCGCGCGTATCGCTCACGGTCCAGCGGCCCACCTCGGTGATCGGATAATCGCCGAACGTCACCGCGCGCGCGACGTCGTTCAGACGCGTGCCTTCGCAGTCCGGGCACGGCTGATCGACGATATCGTCCGGCTCCTGATCCACCGAGCCGATGCTCTGCTCGCGCCCGCGATCGTCCTGCGCGAAGAGCGTGTCGTCGAATGCGGCGCGCTGCTCTCGCGTCAGCTTCACGCCCGTGCCGACACAGGTATTGCACCAGCCGTGCTTGCTGTTATACGAGAACATGCGCGGATCGAGCTCGGGATAACTCGTGCCGCAGACCGGGCATGCGCGCTTCGTCGAAAACACGCGCGTCTCTTCCTTGCCGCGACGCACGCCGTCGTGCCACGCGCCGTACAGCTCATCGAGCGGCGCGCACAGATGCATCACGCCCTTGCCGATTTCGAGCGTTTCGTCGAGCAGGCGGCGCAGTTCGGCCTCGTTATCCGCCGATACAACGAGATCCGCGACCGGCAATTCGATCGTATGTTCGCGGAAGCGGTCGAGCTTCGGCCACGGGCTGACGGGCAAAAATTCGCCATCGACGCGCAGATGCGTATTGCCGCGCGCCTTCGCCCATTTCGCGAGATCGGTATACACGCCCTTGCGATTGACGACGAGCGGCGCAAGCAAGCCGACGTGCTGCCCCTTGAAATCGCGCATGATCTGCGCCGCGATCGATTCCGAGCTTTGCGCCTGAACCGGCGTGCCGTCGTGGATGCAATGCTGGATGCCGAGCTTCACGTACAAGAGACGCAGGAAGTGCCAGACTTCGGATGTGGTCGCGACCGTCGACTTGCGTCCGCCGCGCGACAAACGCTGTTCGATCGCGACGGTCGGCGGAATGCCGTAGACCGCATCGACTTCCGGACGGCCCGCCGGCTGCACGATGGAGCGCGCATACGCGTTCAGTGATTCGAGATACCGGCGCTGGCCTTCATGGAACAGAATGTCGAACGCGAGCGTCGACTTGCCCGAGCCCGACACGCCCGTCACGACATTGAACTTGTTGTGCGGGATATCGACATCGAGCGACTTCAGATTGTGCTCGCGCGCATTGACGATGCGCACCACGTCTTCGCCCTGCAATGCGCGCCGCGCGCTCGCCACTTCCGCCGCGAGCTGCAAGGGCACGCCCGCGCGCTTCTCCGCCGCGCCCGGCTGCATCGCTTCTTCGTAGTCGATCAGCGCGCGGCCCGTGTGCGACGCCTCGCACGCGGCCACATCGTCCGGCGTGCCGACGCAGACCACTTGCCCGCCGCCATCGCCGCCTTCGGGACCGAGATCGATGATCCAGTCCGCCGCGCGAATCACGTCGAGATTGTGTTCGATGACGATCAGCGAATGCCCGCGCTCGAGCAAGCGGCGCAATGCCTGCATCAGCTTGGCGATGTCGTCGAAGTGCAGGCCGGTCGTCGGTTCGTCGAACATGAAGAGGCGGCTGTCGCTCTTCTTCGCTTGCGAGGTTTCCGCGAGATAGCCCGCGAGCTTCAGGCGCTGCGCTTCGCCGCCTGAGAGCGTCGGCACCGGCTGGCCGAGCTTCACGTATTCGAGACCCACATCGACGATCGGCTGCAGCACGCGCAATACTTCGGCATCCGAAGCAAATGCTTCCACCGCTTCGCTGACGGTCAGTTCGAGTACATCGGCGACGCTCAGCTCACGCCCGCCGCGCTCGATTTTCACTTCTAGAACTTCGGCGCGGTAACGGCGTCCGTCGCAATCCGGGCAGCGCAGATACACGTCGCTCAAGAATTGCATCTCGACGTGCTCGAAGCCCGAGCCGCCGCACGTCGGGCAGCGGCCATCGCCCGAGTTGAAGCTGAACATGCTCGCGCTATAGCCGCGCTGCAACGCGAGCGGCGCTTTCGCGTAGAGCTTGCGGATTTCATCGAACGCGCCGACATAGCTCGCCGGATTCGAGCGCGCCGTGCGGCCGATCGGCGACTGATCGACGAACACGACATCGCTCAACTGCTCCGCGCCTTTGAGCGACCGGAACGCGCCGGGCGCTTCCGTGGCCTTGCCGAAGTGACGCATCAGCGCGGGCGCGAGCACGTCCTGAATCAGCGTCGATTTGCCCGAGCCGGACACGCCCGTCACGCAGACGAGGCGTTGCAGCGGAATATCGACGGTCACGTCCTGCAGATTGTGATCGCTCGCGCCTTCGAGAACGAGGCGCGGCGTATTCGCATCGACGACGCGGCGGTTCCAGTTCGACGCATGCGCAACGTGCTTGCGGCCGCCGAGATACGCACCGGTCAGCGTGTCGGTGGCCTGGATATCGTCGGGCGCGCCGTCGTAGACGATTTGGCCGCCGCGTTCGCCCGGCCCCGGTCCCATGTCGATGAGACGATCCGCCGCGAGCATCACCGACGGATCGTGCTCCACGACGACGAGCGTATTGCCCGCGTCGCGCAGCCGGTGCATCGCCTCGACGATGCGGCTCAGGTCGCGCGGATGCAGCCCGATGCTCGGTTCGTCGAGCACGAAGAGCGTGTTCACGAGCGAGGTGCCGAGCGCCGTTGTCAGATTGATGCGCTGCACTTCGCCGCCCGACAGCGTGCGCGATTGCCGGTCGAGCGTCAGATAGCCGAGGCCGACGTCGCAGAGATATTTCAGACGCGTGCGCACTTCCGCGTGCAGCAGCTTGAGCGCTTCGTCGAGCAAGGTGGACGGCAGCGTGAGCGAATCGAAGAAACGGCGGATGCGCTCGATGGGCATCAGCATCAGATCGTGCACGGTCAGGCCCGGCAGCGCTTCGAGCTGTTCGCGGCTCCAGTCCACGCCTTGCGGCATGAAACGATCCGCCGGCGACAACACCGCGTCGGCCTGTTCCTTCGTGCCGAGACGCCACAGCAGCGATTCGGTCTTGAGGCGCGCGCCGTCGCACACGGGGCACGTCGTGTAGCTGCGATATTTCGACAGCAGCACGCGAATGTGCATCTTGTACGCCTTCGATTCCAGGTAGTCGAAGAAGCGCTGCACGCCGTACCACTGGTTCTGCCACTTGCCGGTCCAGTCGGGCGAGCCCTTGATGACCCAGTCGCGCTCCTGTTGAGTCAGATCGCGCCACGGCACGCCGAGACGAATGCCCGCCTTCGCGCCGTACTTCACGAGATCGTCCTGATTTTCCTTCCACGCGGGCGTCTGCAGCGTTTTCACCGCGCCTTCGCGCAGCGTCTTGCTTTCGTCGGGAATGACGAGGCCGTAATCGACGCCGATCACGCGCCCGAAGCCGCGGCACGTTTCGCACGCGCCGTAGGCGGAGTTGAAGGAAAAGAGCGCGGGCTGCGGGTCGGCGTAGCGCAGATCGCTTTCCGGGCTGTGCAGTCCGGTCGAGAAGCGCCAGATTTCCGGCTCGGCTTCTTCCTTCAGCACATAGACATTCACGCGGCCGGTACCGCGCAGCAGCGCGCCTTCGATCGCTTCCAGCGCGCGCGAGCGCTCGGTGTTCTGCAGGCGGAAACGGTCCGCGACGACATCGAGCATCTGCCGCTTGCCGCTGTCGGTTTCGACGTGGCGCTTCGCCTGCACGCGCGTATAGCCGCTCGCGGACAGCCATTGCGCGACTTCCTCGTCGCTCGCCGTGTCGGGCAATTCGACCGGAAACGTGATCGCGAGACGCGGATCGTCCGCGCGCGTGCGTTCGAGCAGTTCGGCGTAGATCGTCTCGGGCGTGTCGTGCCGCACGCGATGCGAAGTCTTCCTGTCGAAAAGCTCGGCGGCGCGCGCGTAGAACAGTTTCAGGTGATCGTTCAGCTCGGTCATCGTGCCGACGGTCGAGCGCGAACTGCGCACCGGATTCGTCTGATCGATGGCGATGGCGGGCGGCACGCCGTCCACGCGATCGACCTGCGGGCGGTCCATCCGGTCGAGAAACTGGCGCGCGTAGGCGCTGAAAGTCTCGACATAGCGACGCTGGCCTTCCGCGTAGAGCGTGTCGAACACGAGGCTCGACTTGCCGGAACCGGACGGGCCGGTCACGACCGTCATCTGGCCGGTGTGCAGGTCGATGTCGAGATTCTTGAGATTATGTTGACGGGCGCCGCGAATGCGGATTGCGTTGTTCGATGCCAATTTTTCAACCGGTTCAATGAGTTTGACGGTCTTCCTCGACCGATGGCGGCGCCGCGCGGGTGTTCGGAAGCGCGCGGCGGACGCAGCGAACAGTACTGTACACGCATACAGTATTTGTCGCAAAACGTGTCACGAGGTCCGAACCACCGGCGCAAGACGCTCGCCTGATCCGCCTTTCTATTTCAGATGCGCGATGACCGCGTCCGCGACGGCGCCCGGCGCTTCGCGCAGCGGAAAATGCCCCGCGCCGTCGATCACGACGCGCCGGTAGCCCGCCGTGAAATAGCCGTCCTGCCCTTCCGAGCTTGCCGGTTCATCGCAGAAATCCGCGCCGCCCTGAATCATCAGCGCGGGCACGCCGATACGCTCGATCGTCCCAAGCCGCGCGTATAAGCCGGCGAGCGCCGGATCGGACGGCTGATCGCCGCGCCAGCGCCGCCGATAGGCGTTGAGCGTGATCGGCACCCAGTCGGGATTCTCGAAGGCGCGCGCCGTCGCCGCGAATTCGGCTTCGTCGAACCAGCCGGGCGGCGACCACGTATCCCACTGAATGCGCGCGAAGCCTTTCGGATCGGCGGCGACCGCGTCCGGGCCGCCATCGAGCGACATGAACCATTGGTACCAGAAGCGCCGCGCCTGCGAGAAATCCGGCAGCCTGAATTCGCCGCGGGGCTGAAACGCCAGTGCCAGCGCGGCCATGCGGCGCACGCGTTCGGGAAACAGCGCCGCGATCGTGTACGCGGCGCGCGCGCCCCAGTCGTGACCGACCACATCGAATGTGGCGATGCCGAGCGCATCCGCAAGCGCGACGGCGTCGTTCGCGAGTGCGACGCCCGAGCCGTCGCGAACGGCGTCATCGCGCAGAAAACGCGTGCCGCCCGCGCCGCGCATTTCGGGCACGATGGTGCGATAACCGGCGTCGTTGAGCCGCGCCGCCACCGCATTCCATGCGCGGGCCGCATCGGGCCAGCCATGCAGCAGCATCACGATGGGGCCGCCGGCGGGACCGGAATCGGCGTAGGCGATATCGAGCGTCGGCGTGCGCGCGTGGCGTTCGAAGTCCAGCATGGCGAGACTCCTCGAAGGGGATCGGTCATTCTAGCGAGCACGGAAAACGCCCGCTCGGACCGACGCCCTCACGCCCCGATCAACACGCCCGTCCTGATCGGCGTCTCGCCCGTCACGCGTCCCATCGGTGCGCCGGCATGCACGAAGCGAATCGCACGGCGCATGTACAGCACACCGTCGTTGTTCGTGGTGACGGTCGTGACCGCATCGCTGAGCGGATCGACGATATCGAAAACCGGATCGCCTGCCTTCAGCCGCGCGCCCGTTTTCGCGCGATACACAACGATCCCGCTCACCGGCGCCGTCAACTGCTGGCTGCCCGCGAGCGGCGTCGCGGGTTGCGCGAGCGGCGGTGCATCTTTCGAGTCGCCTTCGATCACCCCGCGCGCGATCAGATAGTCGACGATGGCATTCGCGTCCTGCGACGCCGTGTCGTAATCGACGTCGCGCTGCCCGCGATGCTCGATCGTGGCCGCGATATTCGGCGCGCCGAGCGGCGCCCGATCGCCGAGAAGCGCGCGCACTTCGTTCCACAGCAGCGCGTGAACTTCATCGAACGACTGGCCGCCGGAATCCGTCGCGAGCAGCACGCCGTTCGCGCCGAGATGACGCGCGAGCGGCTCGATCGCGGGCCAGCTCGCGGGGCTCGTGTAAATGTGCATCGTCGCTTCGAGCGAGCAATGCAGATCGAGCACGATATCGGCGCGCGAAGCCAACGTGAGCAGCGCGAGCCGCAACGATTCGAACTCGTTCTTCGCGCGCATTTCGCCGAGCATCTCGACGAGCGCGCCACGCAGAATACGCGCGTTATGCGCGCCGTCGCCCGATGAAAAGCGCGCGCCCACGCGTTCGATCAGCGCGGCGGCGCTCGGCATCGGGAAGCCGCGATTGAAGTTGTGGCCGCTGTTCGCCTCGAAGCGCCCGAGAAATTGCCCGAGCACGTGTTGCGAAAGGCCGATCGGATTCGCCACCGGCACGAGCGCGATTTCGCCGCGCACGCGTCCTCGTGCTTCGAGTTCGATGAGCCGCCGTTTCAGCGTCCACGCGGTGAGCATCGCGGGCGTCTCGTCGGCGTGCAGCGAGGCCTGGATGTAGACCGTTTCGCTCGGATCGCCAGCGTCGCCGAAATGAAAGCTGACGAGTTCGCGCGAGGTCCCGAGCGTCGTCGAAACGAGTGTCTTGCGTTCAGTTCGCATGGTCAGTCGCCGCTCAGTCGCCGTACACGTCGAAGTCGAAATACTTGCGCGCGATCTTCCGGTACGTGCCGTCGGCGCGCATGTCGGTCACGGCTTTGTCGACCTTGGCCTTGAGCGCCGTGTCGTCCTGGCGCAAGCCCATGCCGACGCCGTGATCGCCCATCGAAAGCGGTTCGCCGACGAACGCGAAACCCGCGCCGCGCGGCGTCTTCAGAAAGCCGTGCTCCGCTTCCACCGAGCCGAGCAGCGCCGCATCGATGCGGCCCGCGCTCAGGTCGTTCAGCACGCCGTCCATGCTCTGATACGCGACGATTTCGACGCCGCCGGGCTGCCAGTTCTTCATCGCATAGGTTTCAAACTGGCTGCCGCTCTGCACGCCGATGCGCTTGCCGCGCAAGCCCTGCGCCGTCGCGGTGAGCGGCGCGCCCTGTTTCGCGAGCAGACGCGAGCGGAACTGAAAGAGCTTGCTGGAAAACGCGATCTGCTTCATGCGCTTGTCGGTGATCGCCATCGACGACATGATCCCGTCGATCTTGCGGGCCTGAAGCGCGGGAATCATCCCCGAAAACTCCAGCTCGACCCACTGACAGCGCATCGCGATGCGGCGGCAGATTTCATCGCCGAGATCGACGTCGAAGCCCGCGACATGGCCGTCGGGCGTTTTCACGTCCATCGGCGGATAGCCGGGGTCGATGCCAAGGCGAAGCGTATCGGCGTCTTTCGCGTGAACGGACGCGGCGGCGATCAGCGCGGCGGCGATGAAGAGGGCTTTGGGTTTGAACATGAACGCGGTGTCTCCGAAATTTGACACCGATGGTACGAGCGCGAAACGCTCGCAAAAAGAGCCGTTTTGCTTATCATGATCATTTTTCGAGATCATTCGACGGAACGCCGACGTGGACCTGACTCTGACGCAGTTGCGCATGTTCGTCGCCGTCGCCGAAGCCGGCAGCGTGCGCGCCGCCGCACGCCGTCTCGATGTCGCGCAGAGCGGCGTCACGCAGCAGTTGCACAAGCTCGAAGCGCAGGCGGGCGGGCCGCTCTTCGAACGCGACGTGCGCGGCGCGCGCCTCACGCCCATCGGCGAGCGGCTGCGCGTGCGCGCCGAGCTGATTCTCGGTGAATGCAGAAAGACCGAAGAGGAGATGCGCCAGTTGCGCGGCGAGCTGACGGGCCGCGTGTCGCTCGGGCTCGCCGCCGAAGCGACCATGCGGCTTTTTCCCGCGCTGCTCGCGAGCTATCGGGAACGCTGCCCGCGCATCGACGTGCACCTGACGAGCGCGACGTCGCGCATGCTGACGTCATGGGTGCGCGACGGCAGTCTCGACTTCGCGCTCGCGCTGATCGCCCCCGACGCCGATATCCACGACATGGACACGGTGCCGCTTTTCGATTCGGAAGTTGCGGTGATCGCGCGGCGCGGTCATCCGCTGGCGCGCTCGCGAACGCTGGCGGCGTTGAGAGAAGCCGAATGGGTCAGCACGCGGCAGCGCGGCGGCGGCGCGGCGGGCAACAAGCTGTCGGCCCTCTTCGACCATGCGAAACTCGCGCCGCCACGCGTCGCCGCGACGACCGAAGCGGTCTTCGACACGCTCCATTGCATCGCGTCGAGCGACTATCTCGGCCTCGAGCCCGCGAGCCTCGCGGGGCATCCGTTCTTTCGCGAGCACGTCGAGATCGTGCCGGTCGCCGAACGCGCCGCCGCAACGCCGGTGTGCCTGCTGCGCCGCGCGGGCGTCCCGCTCACGCCCGCGGCGCAGGAACTCGCGACGATGGCCGTCTCGTTCTCCCGGATACTTCCCGCTCAGCGCGACGCGTGACGCGTACGTGAGCCCTTCGACCCGGCAGCCGCGTTCGCGCGGCGCGTCGCCCAGCCCTTCTTCGCCGCGGCGGAGCGATCGGCCGCAGAACGCCGGCTCGCCGCCGCATGCGATTGCCGCGACAGCGACTTGGGCGAAGCCGCCTTCGTGCTTTCGCGCTTCAGCACGCGCGTGGACGTTGCCGAGCGCTTGGCCTTCGACTCGGTGCTCGGGCTCTTCTTCGTACGATGCGCGGCCTTCGTATCCTGCGCGGCCTTCTTGCGCGTCGCCTCGGACGCCGCGCCCTTCTTCGGCGGCTTCATCTTCACGCCCGAGCGCCGCGCCTCGGACAGCCCGATCGCGACGGCCTGCTTCGCCGACTTCGCGCCGTGCTTGCCCTCACGGATGTGATCGATCTGCTCCTTCACGAATGCGCCGGCTTGTGTGCTTGCGGACTTGCCATCGCGCTTCGCCCTGGCCGCGCGCTCGAGGGTTTTCTTTTCGGGCATGTCAGACCTCCGTATGAAGTGAACGTGACGTCGACGAATCGAGCAACGCACGTGCCCGCGACTTTCACTCACGCAAACGTTTGGCAATGTGCGAAAACCCGGCGATGACCTCGAATCGCGTCATCGATGAACGGCATAGCCCACGCCATCAATCGTTGGCGACGCTATCGGGACCGCGGGCAAGCCAATCCCGGCAAGCTTTTCCGCGATTTCGCCGCATCGGAAACATTTTCGTCGGTTCGGTTAAAGGCGGCTCAAGGACTGCCGTTAACGGGCTTATCCATAGCACCCGAGTCAGTTTGAAATGAGGCCAGTTTCGCCTTTTGTTCTCGCGATTGGCTGCGGAAGCCGTGGATATGATCCAAACGGTTAGCACCCCCCTGGTACTGCAAGGCCTATCTCACTCATCAAGGAACAACATGCAAAAACTTCTCAAAGCCTTCGTGCGCGACGAACGTGGCGTCAGCGCCATGGAATACGCCATTCTGGCCGGCATCGTCGTGGTCGCGCTGGTGGCCGTCGGCTCGGCTTTCAGCACCAACATGACGGACATCTTTTCGAACCTGACCACCAAGGTCAAGAACGCGGCAGGCAGCTAAGCAGTCGAGTCCCGGGTCCGGGCTTTCAAACGCCCGGACCTCAATCTGGCTTAACCCGACCTGAGTCCATCGTGTCGATCTTCTCCGTTGCCATCCGTCTCCTCGTGCTCGGCGTGCTCCTGTGGCTCGCTGTGGTCGACGTGCGCACCCGACGGTTGCCGACGACCCTCGTCCTCACGATCGGCGCACTCTTTTTCGTCGATGCGCTCATCGCCGGCATGCCGCTCGATGACGTCATCTCGCATCTGCTGCTCGCAGTCGTCGTGTTTCTCGTCTGCGCGGTCCTGTTCGTCGCCCGGATGCTCGGCGGCGGCGACGCCAAGCTCGCATCGGTCATTTTTCTGTGGGTGGGATTGAGCCTGTCGCTCGCCACGCTGACGCTGATCTCCGTGATCGGCACCGTGGTGTCGCTCGTGAGCCTCGCCACCCGCAACATGAATCCGGCCCAGCGCTTCATGCCGCTGCGCGCGCTCGCGATGTTCTCCGCGGCGCGCGGCGTGCCCTATGGCGTGGCGCTCGCCTTCGGCGGCGGCCTCGTCATCGTGCTGCCGGCCCTGCTGCACTTCATTTCGACGCGATAGGACGGCGTCCCTATGTCCAACATCATCAAGTTTGCCGTTCTGCTCGTCGGCGCGCTGCTGATCGCGCTGATCGTGCGCGTGGTCCTCGCGAGCGCGTCGAAGCCGTCGAAGCCCGTCGTGACGACCGAGAAGGTGCTCGTCAGCGCCGCCAGCCTGCCGCAAGGTCTCTTGCTGCGCGACGAAGACCTCTCGTTCAAGGACATGCCCAAGGCGCAGTTGCCAACGAACGCGATCATCTCCGGCGATCCGAACGCGCCCGACCTGAAAGGCGCGCTGCTGCGCCATCCCGTCGAGGGCGGCGCCGTCCTCGTCGCCGACGATGTCTTCCTGCCGAGCGCGCCGGGATTTCTCGCCGCGACGCTCAAGCCCGACATGCGCGCCGTCTCGGTCGCCGTGGACGACGTGTCCGGCAATGCCGGGCTGATCCAGCCGGGCGATTACGTCGATCTGCTGCTCACGCAGCAAATGGACCGCCGCACCGAATCGCCGGATCTCGCGGTGTCGAGCGAGACGGTCGTCGAACACGCGCGCGTGCTCGCAGTCGGCTCCGAAATCAAGCGTCCGAAGGCGAACGGCGACAACGACGTCGCCATCAGCCGCGCCCGCACCGTCACGCTCGAAGTCACGCCGCGCATGGGCGAAGTCGTCGCGGTCGCGGCGCGGCTCGGCAGCCTGTCGCTCGCGTTGCGCAGCTTCGCGACCGTCAGCCGCGATCCGGCGTCGCCCACCGGCGCCTCGGCGGCCACCGAGCGCAAGCCGATCTGGGCCGGCGACATTTCCCGCGCCGTGCGCGAACTGCCGCGCGCGCCCCGCGCCCCGGCAGGCGCGCCGAGCGTCGCACCCGCCATGCCGCGCACGGTGACCATTTACCGCGGCTCCGAGAAGTCGGACACATCGAGCGTCGCGCAGGCGAACGGTTCCGGCCAGGGCGTTCCACCGCTTCCGACCGTCCCTGCGGAGCGTTGACATCGTGCCCACGTTCAGCAGCGCGCCATCGCCAGGATTCACCGTCATGAAAACGCAGTTCAGTCCGAGCCGCCTCGCCAAGATGTCGATGCCGCCGTTCGCGGCATGCGCGGCGCTCCTCGTTTGCGCCGCCGCGCACGCCGCGCAGCCGTCGATGCCGCCGTACGCCGGCGCGGCCTCGCCCGCGCGCGCCGCGAACGTCGCGAATGCCGGACGTCCCGGCGTGACCGAAGCGGCGCCAGGCAGCCTGCAAGGGCCGCTCATGCTCGACGCGGGCAAGGGCACGATGCTGCAGCTCAATGAAAATGTCGTCTCGGTGTTCGTCGCCGATCCAAGCGTCGCCGACGTGCACGTGCCGTCGAACAAGGCGGTGTTCGTGCTCGGCAAGAAGACCGGCTCGACGACGCTCTACGTGCTCGGCGCCAACAACAAGCCGCTCGTGCAGCGCACGGTCGTCGTGTCGCGCGACATGATCTCGCTGCGCAACCTGCTGAGCGCGCGCTTCCCGAACACAAACGTGCAGGTCGCGAGCGGCCAGGGTTCGCTCGTGCTGACGGGCCAGGCGGCCAACTCCGCCGATGCCGACGCGATCGTTCAGGCCGTGACGCCGTTCATGGCCGAAAAGGAAGTGCTCATCAACCGCATGACGATCGATCGTCCGCTGCAGGTGCAACTGCGCGTGCGCATCACCGAAGTCGACCGCAACATCACGCAGCAGCTCGGCATCAACTGGCAGGCGATGGGCAATGCCGCGGGCAACTTCTACAGCGGCATCTTCAGCGGCCGGCCGATCTACAACCTGACCCAGCCGATCACGGGCGCGAACGGCAACGTGAGCTATCCGGTCAATCTGCCGACGAACAACGCGTACTCGATTTTCGGCGCCTTCAAGACGAACAACGTGGACATCCGCGCGCTCGTCGATGCGCTGAATCAGGAGGGCCTCCTGACCGTGCTCGCCGAACCGAACCTCGTCGCGCTCTCGGGGCAAACGGCGAGCTTTCTCGCGGGCGGCGAATTTCCGATTCCGGTGTCGCAGACCAACGGCGCGATCACCGTCGAGTTCAAGCAGTTCGGCGTCAAGCTCGACTTCACGCCGACCGTGCTCAACGATCGCCGCATCAGCCTGAAAGTGCGCCCCGAAGTCAGCCAGATCGATTCGAGCGCGAGCGTGACCACCGGCGGCGTCACGGTGCCGGGGCTGTCCGTGCGCCGCGCCGATACGACCGTCGAGCTCGCGAGCGGCCAGAGCTTCGCGATCGGCGGGCTTTTGCAGAGCAATACGAGCGACGTCGTTTCCCAGGTGCCGGGACTCGGCTCGATTCCGGTGCTCGGCAAGCTGTTCTCGTCGACGAATTACCAGAACAACAAGACCGAGCTGGTGATCATGGTCACGCCGTATCTCGTCGAGCCCACCGATCCGTCGCGACTGCGCACGCCGCTCGATTCGCTGATCTCGCCGTCGAGCGATGTCGAATACAGCTTCAGGCGCCAGAACGGCGGCGTGCCGGCGCAGGCCGGACAGCCGCGTCTCGTCGGCGCGGCCGGCTACGTCTATTGAGCCCGTCATGAAACACACACGAGTCCTCACGCTTCTTCTCGCCGGCGCGTTCGCCGTGGCCGGCAGCGGCTGCTTCAAGCCGCCGCGCAACATGCCGAACGAGTCCGTGATCGGCTTCGACGGCGCTTCGGCCGTGCCGCCCGACTGCGACAGCCTCGCGCGTCCGTCGCTTCTGACCGATGCGGGCATCCGTCGCCCGAGCATGCAATGGGGCTGCGCGACCTACACGAATCTCGCCGCGCAACTCGCGCATCCGGAAGACGCCGTGCATCCGCAGACGCTCGGCCCGGCGAACGCCACGGCGGCGGCGGGCGCGGTGCGCCGCTATGAAACCGGCAAGGTGATTCCGCTCGACAAAGCGACCTCGCGCGACAGCAAGTGATGCAAAGACAAGGCCAGCCATGAGCACAGAGTTTTCCTTCTCGAAGACCAAGTCCGGCACGCGCAACGCGGACTTCATCGCGTTCGTCTCCGATCGCAAGACCGAGCAGATCGTGAGGAATTTCGTGCTGGAACAGGCGATGCCGCACGCGCACATCGCCGTCGGCAGCGTGGACAACGCCATCGCGCATCTCGCGAAAGCGGACCGCTCGCCGCTTTTTCTGCTCGTCGATCTGCAGGATTCGGTGATGCCGCTCTCCGACCTGGGACGCCTCGCCGAAGTGTGCGAGCCGTCGGTGCAGGTGGTCGCGCTCGGCGAGCGCAACGACGTCGGCCTGTTCCGCAGCCTGCTCAAGATCGGCGTGCGCGACTATCTCGTGAAGCCGGTCACCGTCGAGCTGCTCAAGCGCACCGTCAACGTGTCCGACGGCAAGGTCAGCCCGGTGATGCTCGCGCGCGCCGGCAAGACGATCGCGTTCGCGGGCGCGCGCGGCGGCGTGGGCGTGACGACGCTCGCGCTCAACGTCGCGCGCCATCTGTCGGAAGACACCCATCGCCGCGTCGCCTATGTCGATCTGAACCTGCACGGCGGCGCCGCCAACTCGATGCTCGGTCTGCAGAGCAACAACGGGCTAATCGACGTGCTGCAGAACGTGCATCGTCTCGATCCGCAATATGTGGAACGCACGCTCGTCGCGAAGGGCAGCCGTCTGTTCATGCTGTCGGCGGAACTGGAATACGGCGCGGCGCGGCCGTTCGGGCCCGGCGCGCTGCCGCGCGTGCTCGAACTGCTGTGCGACAGCTTCCACTACGTCATTCTCGACGTCGGCACCGTGACGGACCCGCTCGCGCAGGAAGCCTTCGATCACGCCGCGCGCGTCTACGTGGTCGCGGACCGCTCGGTGCATTCGACGCGCGAGACAATCCGCCTGCTGCGTCACATCGAGGATCGCGACAACAATCCGCCGACCTCGCTCCTGCTCAACAATCCGAACGCGGTGTCGGGCGGCAAGGTGCAGGCGAACGACCTGATGACGGCCATCGGCCGCAACGTGCTGTACGAGATTCCGTTCGAGGCCAAGGCGCTCGCCACGGCCGAAAACCTTGGCGAAGCGCCCAAGGAAAAAGCGGCGAACGGCTTCAATCAGATGATCAGGCGCATCGGCGGCGATCTGACCGGCCAGCAGATGACCGCCGAGCGCTCGTTCTTCCAGAAGCTCAGGCTGAGGAGAGGCTGATGTTCGGTCAGAAGCAGGTTGCCCGCCCGACGCCCGACCCGGACGCAGCGCCCGGCGCCGAAGCCGCGAGCGGCGAGCAAGCGCCGGCGCCGGCCGCGCCGCCGCCGCGCGCGCACGCGCCGGAAGGCAGCGAAGTGCTGGTGCGCTCGGAGCTCTTCAAAGTGATCCGCGCCGGCGTGTTCACGGCGATGAATCCGTCGGCGGCCGTCGGCAAGACGCGCGAGCAGATGAAGCCGGGCGTCGAGCAGCTCGTGCTCGACGTGGCGGAGCGCGAGCGTCTGAACATCACGATCGCCGAGCAGGTGCAGATCGTCGGCGAACTGCTGAACGACATGTTCGGCCTGGGCCCGATCGAACCGCTGCTCGCCGACGACACCATCACCGACGTGCTCGTCAACGGCCCCGATCAGGTGTGGGTCGAGCGCCACGGCCGGCTCGAACTGACCAACTGCAAATTCCGCGACAACACGCACGTGACCAACGTCGCGCAGCGCATCGCGGCGGGCGTCGGGCGGCGTGTCGACGAAAGCAGCCCGATGGTCGACGCGCGTCTCGCCGACGGCAGCCGCGTGAACGTGGTGCTGCCGCCGCTCGCGATCCACGGCGCGTCGATCTCGATCCGGAAGTTTTCCAAGCGCAATATCACGCTGCACCGCATGGCCCAGCAGGGCAACATGTCCGCCGCGATGGCCACCGTGCTCAAGCTCGCGAGCACCTGCCGGCTGAACGTCATCGTGTCGGGCGGCACGGGCTCCGGCAAGACGACGCTGCTCAATGCGCTGTCGCACTTCATCGGCCACGGCGAGCGCACCGTGACGATCGAGGACGCCGCCGAACTGCAGCTCGTGCAACCGCACGTCGTGAGTCTGGAAACGCGCCCCGAAAACGCCGAGGGCCTTGGCGCCGTGAACCAGCGCGATCTCGTGCGCAACGCGCTGCGGATGCGCCCGGACCGCATCATTCTCGGCGAAACGCGCGGCTCCGAAGCCTTCGACGTGCTGCAGGCGATGAACACGGGCCACGACGGCTCGATGACCACCATCCACGCGAACACGCCGCGCGACGGCATCACGCGTCTCGAATCGATGGTGATGATGGCGAACGGCAACCTGCCGCTCCTGTCGATCCGCCGCCAGATCGCGAGCGCGGTGCACATGATCGTGCAGATCGAGCGGATGCGCGACGGCATGCGGCGCATCACGCGCATCACCGAACTGGTCGGCATGGAAGGCGACGTCATCATCACGCAGGATCTTTTCGCCTTCCAGTACGACGCGAGCGCCTATAGCGAGGAAGTGCGCGGCGTGTTCGAAGCCGGCGCAATGCGTCCGGCGTTCTCGCAGCGCGCCGCGTACTACGGTCTGGAAGACGCGTTGCTCGAGGCCATGCGCTCATGATCAACATCGATCTCATCACCTTCAGCGCATTCGGCGTCGTGCTCGTGGTGGGCATCATGGTGCTCGTGATGCAGGACATGCGCCGCCAGCGTCCCGACGCGCGCATCCAGGCGCGCGTGCAGGCCGCGTTTCCCGCGAGCGGCCTGAACCCGCGCGAGACGCGTCACGACGATCCCGATCTCTTCACCTTCTCGCGCCACGACAACGTCTTCAGCAAGTGGTTCGGCCCGAAGATCGCGCGCCTGAAGACCGTCGCCGGTGCGAATGGGTTGCGCGTGGTGATCGTCGCGGCGATCTTCGCGGAACTCGTCGCGCTTCTGATGGCGAAGTTCCTGCCGCTGCCCGCCTTCGCGCCGGCGGCGCTCCTGATCGGCATGCCGATTCTGGGCGTGGTGCAGGCGTACCGCTTTCTCGTCGAGCGTTTCAAGCGGCGCTTCCTCGACGGCTTTCCCGATCTCATCGACCTGATCGTGCGCGCCGTGCGTGCGGGCGTGCCCGTGACGCACGTGATGGGCGTCGCGTCGAGCGAATGCGCCGAGCCGCTCAAGAGCGAATTCAGGCTCATGGGCGACGCGCTCAAGGTCGGTCTCGATCTCGAAGAAGTGCTCGACACGGCGGTCACGCGCATCGGCATCGCGGATTTTTCGTTCTTCTGCGTATGTCTCCTGCTGCAACGCGAGACCGGCGGCCAGCTCGGCGAAACGCTCGAAAACCTCGCGGGCATCGTGCGCCGCCGGCGCGAGATTCGCCAGAAAACCAAAGCGCTCACGGGCGAAGCGCGCATCACCACCAAGATTCTCGCCGCCGTGCCGTTCTTCATCATGGGCAGCATGTTCGCGCTCAACCGCGCATATCTGATGTTGCTGTTCAGCACGCCGGCGGGCAACAAGGTGCTCACGGCCGCCGCGATCTGCCTGGCGCTCGGCCTGAGCATCGTTCACAAGATGTCGAAACTGGATACCGCGCGATGAGCCAGGACAGCATCGAAACGATCATCAACCTGCTGATGCTGCTGGCGCTCGTGGTCGGCATCTTCATCCTGTGGGCGACGAAGCACGGCGGCCAGCGCGGACGCATCGCGGAGCGCGCGCGTCAGGCGGCGGTCATGCACCGCAACGAGAGCACGCTGCCCGAGGAAGACGAAGACGAAAGCGCCCTCGCGCGCATCGCGCAACGCCTCGCGCGCCTGGGCGACCGGCTGCCGCTCTTCGATGCCAAATATCGCGCGAAGCTGCGCAAGACCATGCTGCGCAGCGGCTATCGCAGCCAGTCGGCCGTGTCCGTGCTGCTCGCGTTCAAGTTCGTCGTCGGGCTGATCTGCGCCGCGTTCACCGTGATGCTCGGCTCGCACATCCCCGTCGTGGGCGGCTATCCGGCCGTGCGCGGCGCCATGATGCTGCTCGTGTTCGTCGTGGGGATGATCGTGCCGGAATACGTGATCGCGTTCTTCGCGGCGCGCCGCCGCAAGGCGATGGCCTCGTGCCTGCCCGACGCGCTCGATCTGCTCGTCATCTGCACGAACGCGGGCAACAGTCTCGGCGTGTCGATCCGGCGCGTCGCCGACGAACTGAAGACGATCTGCCCGCCGCTGTCGAGCGAATTCTCGCTGACCGCCGACGAACTGAAGCTGTCCGGCGACAGCACGCGCGCGTTGCAGGCGCTTGGCGAGCGCATCGATCTGCCGTCGATCCGCGCGCTGATCTCGACACTCACGCAGTCGATGCGCTACGGCACGCCGATCACGCAGGCGCTGCGCACGCTTTCACATACCGAGCGGCTCGCCCACATCGTCGCGATGGAAGAAAAGGCGGCGAAGCTCGCACCCAAAATGGCGGTCCCGATGATGCTTTTCATCCTCCCGGCGGTGATGCTCATCGCCGCGGGACCGTCCGTCATCCAACTCTTGAGCGTCTTTGCAAAGCGATGAAGACCACACCGAACTCTCTTTCCCGCCTTCCGCGTCTTGCGCGCCTGCATCGCCTCGGCGCGGCCGTCTGCTGCGCGGCGCTCGCGATCGCGCTCGCCGCCTGCACGACGACGACCCGCAAGACCGTCGATACGCGCGCGGTCACGCGCAACTCCGCGCCGAGCGCGGTGAGCGAGCTGCGCATCGCGGACACGGCGCTCGAATCGGGCAATGTCGAACTCGCGACGACCCTATACGAAAAGGCCGTGCAATCCGATCCGCATTCCGTGGCGGGCCTGACCGGTCTCGGCAACACGCTGTACACGGTCGGCGACTTCACACGCGCGGGGGTCTATTACGATCGCGCCAGCAAGATCGACGCGAACGCGCCCGCGCCGCTCGTCGGCCTTGCTCGCGTCGCGATCCGCCAGCGCCGTTTCGACGACGCCATCGTCACGTACCGGCGTCTGCTCGAACTGACGCCCGACGACGCGCTCGCGTCCGCCGGGCTCGGCGCGGCCTACGACATGAAGGGCGATCACAAGGGCGCGCAAGCCGTGTTGCGCACCGCGCTGAGAAAGAATCCCGGCGATCCGATGTTGTCGGTGAATCTCGGCTTGTCGCTCGTGCTCGGCGGCGAACCGCGCGAAGGCGCGAACGTGCTGCTCGACGTGACGCGCTTCCCCGCCGCGCCGCCGCAAGCGCGCCAGAATCTCGCGCTCGCCTACGGCCTGCTCGGCAACCGCGAAGCCGCCGCCGAAATCCTGTCGCGCGATCTGCCGAAAGCATCGGTCGAAGACAATCTGCGCTTCTACGACATCCAGCGCGAAATGCTGACGCAGCGCGCGCCTTCGATGTCGTCCGCGCAACCGGCGGCGCCCGCCGCCATCCCGACGGCGCTGGTTCAGGCCACGCGCCTCAAATGAAAGCCGCCGCACGCCGCCGCACGCGCTCGCGCGATTTCGCGAAGCGCTATCTGCGCGACGCGAGCGGCATCGCGTCGATCGAATTCGCGCTCGTCGCGTTCATCTCGGTCGCACTCATCGCCGGGACGCTCGAGCTCGCGATAGACATGATCGTCGATGCGACCGTGCAGGCCGCGGCGCAAGAAGCATCGCGCGTCGGGATCACGACGACGACGCCCGCCACGGGCACGCGGCAGGACGCGGCGCAGAAGGTCATCGACACGATCCTCGGCGGCTGGAAACAGCTCGGCGCGACGGTCGAGATCACCGCGCTGAACTACGGCACCTACGGCAACCTTTCGAACTCGGCCTACAAGCCGACCAGCGACATGGGCGGTCTCGGCGACGTGATCGCCTACAACATCAAACTCACGATGCCCGGCGTCACCGGCATTCCCAAGATGTTCGGCATCGACACGCTGACCTTCGAACGCAACTACATCGTGCAGAACGAGAAATGAAAACGGCCTGCGGCACCGCGCGCGCGATTCGGAAGAAGCTCGGCCGCCTGTTGCGCTCGGAGCGCGGCAGCGTGTCGATCGAGTTCGTCATCATCGTGCCGATGATGCTGCTCGTCATGCTCGGCTTCACGGAGCTATACATGTACATGCGCGCGGCCAGCGCGGTCGATCGCACGGCGTTCACGCTCGCGAACTCCATCGGCCAGATGAGCACCGTGATCGCCGACGCCACCGACACGACCGACGCCAACAGCTACGGCTCGCTCTGGCAGGACGCCGCCCTGCTCGCCGCGCCCTACCAGATCAAGGCCAACGGCATGGTGTACGTGACGTCGGTGTGCGACACGCCGACGTCGGGCACCTGCAAGTTGATGAACGCGAGCTCGAATCTGATGTCGCCCGGCACCGCCGGCATGCTCTGGACCGCGTCGACGAGCGCGTGGGCCAACAGCAAGAACAGCCTGATGACATCGCGCGTTTCGTCGACGAACCCGCTGCCCTCGACCTGGCCGTTTCGCATCGGCGATTCGGCGATCGTCGTCGAGGTCTTTCTGGCGTACAACCCGTTCACGATGACATCGAAGCTGATCTCGGGCATGCCGGGCGAGCAGATCCTCTATCGCCGCGTGTATGTGCGGCCGCGCTCCGGTCAGCCGCTCACCAAACAATGACGCCCATCAGACAGGACAAGGCCCGGATCATGGCGATTGCATCGACATTGCGCCCGCGCGAGCGTCTGTTGAAAAGCGATAACGGCGCGATCGCGATCCTCTTCGCGATGTCCGCGAGCATGATGATCGGCTCGATGTGCGTGTCGCTCGACGCGATCGACTACGTGATGACGCAAGGCCGCGTGCAGATGGCGCTCGACGCGGCCACGCTCTCGTCGGGCGCGAATCTCGCGCACTACGGCAACACGCCGACCGGCGCCAGTCTCACGTTGTGGCAGCAGGACGCCCGCGCCTATTACGACGCCAACATGCCGAGCGGCTTCATGGGCTTCAGCGTGCCGTCCACGAATTTCACGGCGACCGTGTCGGGCGCGCCCGCGACAGGCCAGACGATCAAGCTGTCGGCGAGCGGCGCGCTGCCGCTGCTCGCACCGAAGATTCTCGGCACGTCGAGCGCAAACCCGGGCAACGGCGACGGCAGCACCGGCGGCGGCATGACGCCGGATACGTCGGAGGTATCGGCGAACAACACGGCATTGCGCCTGCCGCAGAGCACGCTCGAACTCGTGATGGTGCTCGACAACACCGGCTCGATGAGAGACGCGGCCAACGGCGTGAGCGGCGCGACGAAGATGAGCGGCTTGCAGACCGCGGCCAAATCGCTCATCAACGACCTGTTGCCGACGACCGGCACCACGACTGGCAACAAGAATTACATCGGCCTCGTGCCGTTTGCGAGCACCGTCAACACAACGGGCGCGCTGTCGTCGTCGGGAAGCTGGCTCAGTACCGTGCTGCCGACCTACAACACGACCGGCGTGCAGGCGAACGCCTGGAGCGGCTGCCCGATCGAGCCGCGCATCGGCACGAGTCTCTATCCGAGCGCCTACGCGCCGCCGAATCCCGCGATCAAGACGCCGCAGCCGCTGTTCCAGCGCTACTACTACAACGTGCCGAAGAACGGGCTGAAAATCGTCACCTACAGCTCGCAGAGCCGGTACAACTCCTGCACGACGACGAGCGCCACGACCACGACCGACACCGGCGTAAGCGTGACGCTCGGCTCGGGCGGCTCGGCGAACAAGTGCAACAGTCCAACGGGCGGCGCGGGCACCGGCATCGCCACACAGTTCGACCAGTACAACAGCTCGGGGCAGACGATCACCCAGAATTCGAGCTGCCTCGGCACCTCGATGACCTTCCTCACGCAGAGCAACAACACCTTGATCACGGCGGTCGGCAAGATGACGCCTTCGGGATCGACGATCATCCCGGTCGGTCTTTTGTGGGGCTGGCGCATGCTGGAGCCGGCGTGGTCGCAGGACTCGGCGGGCGCGGGCAACGGCTGGATTTCGTCCGACACGAGCCTGCCGAAACCGACCAACGGCACCGTGCAGAACCTGCAACGCGTGATGATCGTGCTCACCGACGGCCAGAATCAGGTCGGCGCGGCGGGCTCGATTCCGAATACGCTGTGGTTCAACGGCTTGTCGGGCGTGGGGACGAACAGCCTGTCGGCGCCTTCGGTGGCGCGGCCGGGCGGCGGCGACATGTCCAACGCGCTGATGGATTCGTCGGAATTGCATAACGGCAGTCCGATCGATCCGTCGAGCGGCAACAACGCCGGCTGGCCCGACGACGTCAACACGTTCCAGCAGGCCGTGTGCTCGGCGATCAAGGCGGCGGGCATCACCGTCTATGCGATCACGTTCGGCGCGTCCGCGTCGAGCTCCAGCGCGCAGACCAACATGCAGAGCTGCGCGAGCCCCGGCAACTACTATCACGCGCCGGACAACACGACGCTCAACAACATCTTTCAGCAGATCGCGGGCAATCTGGGCGTGCTGCGGCTTACGCAGTGACGGGCTAGCGCTTTGCTTCGTTCGGGCGATCGCCGTCGCGCCCGAACGAAGGCATTTCAATATCGCTGCTTGCCGACCGAAAGTTATCGCGCGCCTCTTGCGCGAGCTTCTCGTAGCGCTTGCGAAAAACCGTGAGTTCCTTTTCGTCGAGCTCTTCGAGATCGAGCAATGCGTTATGCGCCTTGTCCATCGCGCGGATGAGTTCGTCGAGCTTGATCTGCATCGCGGCGGTGTCGCGGTTTTGCGTGTTTTGAATCAGGAAGACCATTAAAAACGTGACGATGGTCGTGGACGTATTGATGACGAGCTGCCACGTGTCGCTGAAATGAAAGAACGGTCCGGAGAGGCCCCAGACGACCACGAGCGCGACCGCAATCATGAAAGTCGATGCGCGGCCCGCGATCTGCGCGAGCGCATTCGAGAACTTGAGAAACCACGACGTGTTCATTTCGGCGTCTCCTGATCGTTGGGTTTCGATGCGGCGGCGAGGGCGCGGCTAGAATACCGCCTGTGAACAGGAAACCCAAACCCATCGATTTTTACGCGCCGTCCGAAGAAGTCGCGCAACGCCTGATCGGGGCGATCGTGACCTTCGACGGTGTCGGCGGCCGCATCGTCGAAACGGAAGCGTACGATCGCGAAGATCCCGCGTCGCACACGTTTTCCGGGCCGACACCGCGCAACGCAGCAATGTTCGGGCCGCCCGCGCACGCCTACGTCTACCGCTCATACGGCATTCACTGGTGCCTGAATTTCGTGTGCCGCGAGGCCGGTCACGGCGCGGGCGTGCTGATTCGCGCGATCGAGCCGCTTGTCGGCATCGATCTGATGCGCGAGCGGCGCGGGATGGAGCCGCTCAGGCTTTTATGCTCGGGGCCGGGCCGTCTCGCGCAGGCGCTCGGCATCACGCACAAGCAAAATGGCATGTCGCTGCTGGAAGCGCCGTTCGAGATCGAGCCGCCGGAACACGACTTTCCGATCGCGGTCGGCCCGCGCATCGGCCTCACGAAAGCGATCGACGTGCCGTGGCGTTTCGGGCTCGCCGGATCGAAATTCGTCAGCAAGCCCTTCCCCAAGGGTTAATCGGCGGGACGCAGTTTCTTCACTTCCTCGTCCGATGGCTGCACGCTCGCGCCATCGACATAACGGAACGTCGTCATCACGCCTTTACCGTCTTTCTGGCCCGTCACGCCGACATACGCGCCCATCGTCGATTGATTGTCCTGCTTGCGATAGGTGATCGGGCCGAACGGCGTATCGACGGACAATCCCTTGAATGCGGCGGCGAGCTTGTCGGGGTCGGGCGAGCCGGCTTTCTTCAGGCCGTTGGCGAGCGACATCATCGCCGCATAGCCGACGACCGAGCCCAGGCGCGGATAGTCGTGATACTTCGCCTGATATGCGGCGACGAATTTCTTGTTCTCGGGCGTCTCGATCGCATACCACGGATAACCCGTCACGATCCAGCCAACCGGCGCTTCCTTGCCAAGCGGATCGAGATAATCCGGCTCGCCGGTCAAAAGCGACACGACCGCGCGATCCTTGAACAGACCGCGCGTATTGCCTTCGCGCACGAACTTGCCAAGGTCCGCGCTGAAAAGCACGTTGAAGATGGCGTCGGGCTTCGCGTCGGCGAGCGCCTGCGTGACCGCGCCCGCATCGATGTTGTTGAGCGGCGTGGCCTGCTCCATCACGAATTCGACATCCGGCTGCGCCGCCTTCAGCAAGCGCTTGAACGTGGCCACCGCCGACTGTCCGTACTCGTAGTTCGGATAGACCAGCGCCCAGCGCTTCTTCTTGAGCTTCGCGGCTTCGGGCACGAGCATCGCGACCTGCATGTAAGTCGATGGCCGCAGCCGGTACGTGTACTTGTTGCCGTCCTGCCAGACGATCTTGTCGGTAAGCGGTTCGGCCGCGAGGAAAAAGATGCGCCGCTGCTTCGCGTAGTCCGCGAGCGCGAGGCCCGTGTTCGACAGATAGCCGCCGAACAGGAGCTTCACCTGCTCGCGCGCGACGAGCTCTTGCGCGACTCGCACGGTATCGCCGGGATTGCCGTTGTCATCGCGCGAGATGACTTCCAGCTTGTTGCCGTTGACGCCGCCCGCCGCGTTGATTTCATCGAGCGCGAGATTCCAGCCGTTCTTGTACGGCGTCAAGAATGCGGGCACGACTTTATAGCTATTGATCTCGCCGATCTTGATGGTATCGGCGTGCGCGGCGAAAGCCATGCTCGCTGCGATGGCGGCGACGGTGAAGCGCATTGACGTCATTGGGTACTGTCCTCTCTGTTTGGATTCGTTTCGTTCATACGCCAAGGAATTCGCGGCGCGCGGCGTCGTCGTGTGCGAACGCGTTCATCGCGCCTTCGTAGCGAATCTGGCCTTTTTCGAGCACATAGACGCGGTCGCTGACGAGTTCCGCGAAATGCAGGTTCTGTTCCGACAGCAGGATGGCGAGTCCTTCGCGCTTCAGTTCGAGAATCATATCGGCCATCTGCTCGACGATCACGGGCGCGACGCCTTCCGATGGCTCGTCGAGCAGCACGAGGCGCGGATTGCCCATCAGCGTGCGCGATACCGTGAGCATCTGCTGCTCGCCGCCGCTCATGCGGCTCGCGCGGCGTTCGCGCATCTCGCCGAGATTCGGGAACACGCGAAAGAGCTTCTCGGGCGTCCACGATGGCGCGCCCTCGCGCGGTGGCTGGCGGCCCGTGTCGAGATTTTCCATTACCGTGAGATCGCCGAACACGCGGCGATCTTCCGGCACATAGCCCAAACCCTTTCGCGCGATGCGATACGGCGCCATGCCGGCGATGTTCTCGTCCATGAACGATACCGTGCCCGCGATGCGCGGCAACAGCCCCATTACGGCCTTCATGGTCGTGGACTTGCCCGCGCCGTTGCGGCCCATCAGCGCAACGACTTCGCCGCGCCCGACTTCGAAGCCGACATCGAACAGGATTTGCGCGCGGCCATAGAACGCATTCAGCGCGTCGACTTTCAGCAGCGTCATGACGCGGCTCCCGCGCGCAAGGCGGCGCGCGGCGCGAACGATGCGCCCGTGCCGAGATAAACCTCGCGCACGCGCGCATCGTTGCGGATCGCTTCGGCGTCGCCTTGTGCAATGAGCTTGCCGCGCGCGAGCACGATGAGCTTGTCCGCGTGCGAGAACACCACGTCCATGCTGTGCTCGGTGAACAGCACGCCGATATGGCGCTCCTTCGCGAGACGCGCGGTGAGCGACATCAACGCGTTGCGTTCCTGCGGCGCCATGCCTGCCGTGGGTTCGTCCATCAGCAAGAGCTTCGGGTCATGGGCAAGCGCGATCGCCAGCTCCACGCGCTTCACGTCGCCATAGGCAAGCACGGCGCAACTGCGTTGCGCATGCGCCGTCATGCCGACGAGACCGAGCAAGGCCAGCGCTTCCTCCTCTTTCCATGACGCGACGCGCCTGAACAGGCCATAGATGCGCCGCTCGCGCGACAGCAGCGCCATCTGCACGTTTTCGAGCACGGTCATCGAATTGAAGGTCGCGGCGATCTGGAACGTGCGGCCCACGCCGAGACGCCAGATATCGCGGGAACGCATGCCGGCGATATCGTGACCGTCGAAGCGAATCGCGCCCGCGTCCGGCTTCAGTTGCCCGTTGATCATGTTGAAGCATGTCGATTTGCCCGCGCCGTTCGGACCGATCAGCGCGAGCAATTGTCCGGCTTCGAGATCGAAGGAGACATCGTCGACGGCCTGCACGCCATCGAACGACTTCGAGAGATGCGCGACGGAGAGCAGCGTCATTGCGCCTCCTTCGTGAAACGGTCGCGCACGAAGCCCGCGATGCCTTGCGGGAACGCGATCACGAGCACGAGAATGGCTGCGCCGAGCAGCGCCTGCCAGTAATCCGTCTGACGCGCGACGGTATCCTGAAGCCAGGTGAACACGCTCGCCCCCACGATGGGACCGGCGAGCGTCTGAATGCCGCCGAGCAGGACCATCACGAGGCCATCGACGGAGCGGCCCACGCTGATCGCCTCGGGCGAGATGTTGCCCTTCGAGAACGCATAGAGCGAACCCGCGAGCCCGCACACGAGCGATGCGACGACGAACGCCGCCCATTGCACGCGCGCGACGTTCATGCCGATGGCTTCGGCGCGCAACGGCGAATCGCGGCCCGCGCGCATCGCGAGTCCGAGCGGCGAGAACAGCATGCGCCGTAATAGCCACACGCCGATCACCGCGAAGCACAGCGTGAGGTAATAGAACGCGACGGGCGACGCGAGCCACGGCGACGGCCAGATGCCCAATATGCCGTTGCTGCCGCCCGTGACCGCATCCCATTGAAAGACGACGGACCAGACGATCTGCGCGAACGCGAGCGTGAGCATCGCCAGATAGACGCCCGACAGACGCACGCAGAACCAGCCGAACACGATCGCGCCGATGCCCGCGATGAGCGGGCCGAGTATGAGCGCGGCTTCCATCGGCAGCGCGAAGACCTTGAGAAAGAGCGCCGCGCCATACGCGCCGAGGCCGAAGTACGCCGCGTGACCGAACGAATGCATGCCGCCCGGCCCCATGATGAAGTGCAGGCTCGCGGCAAACAGCACCGCGATCATGATCTCGACGAAGAGCACGGGCATGTAGGGAAACGCGTCGGCGGCAAGCGGCGCGAGCGCCAGCGCGATCACGACGGCGCCCGCGGCGATCTTCATCTTGCGTGTGGCGGCGCGCAAGGGCTGATCGGCGGGCGCGGCCGAACGCGCGATGGCTTGCGGGCGGCCGAACAGTCCCCACGGCCGCAACACGAGCACCACGGCCATCACGACGAACTCGGCGACTAGCGTGAACTTCGACAGCGAAAAGTCGATGCCCGCGACCGACACATGGCCGATGCCGATGCACATCGCCTTGATTTCGGCGATCAGCAGCGCCGCGACGAACGCGCCCGGAATCGAGCCCATGCCGCCGACCACGACGACGACGAACGCGTTGCCGATGGTCTCCAGATCGAGCGACAGATTCGCCGACATGCGCGGCACCTGCAGCGCGCCGCCCAGTCCCGCGAGCAACGCGCCGACGAAGAACACGCCGGTGAAGAGCCACGCCTGATCGACGCCGAGCGCGCCGAGCATTTCGCGATCCGCGCTCGCCGCGCGCACGAGCGTGCCCCAGCGCGTGCGCGTGAGCGCATACCAGAGCGCGAGCAGCACGAGCGGACCGATGACGATCAGCGCGAGATCGTAGGCCGGCAGCGCATGCCCGAGCAATTGCACGGCGCCTTCGAGATGCGGCGCGCGCGGGCCGAAGCGGTCTTCCGGTCCCCATAGATAGAGCGCGGCGTCGCGAATGACGAGCACGAGCGCGAACGTGGCCAGCAGGTGAAAGAGCTCGGGCGCGCGATAGATGCGCCTCAGCACGCTCACTTCGATCGCCGCGCCGATTGCGCCGACGACGAGTGCCGCTGCCACCACCGACGCCCAGAAGCCCACGACGCTGTCGCCGAAACGGCTGGTGAGGCTATATGCGACATAGACGCCGAGCATATAGAGCGAGCCGTGCGCGAAGTTGACGATGCGCGTGACGCCGAATATCAGCGACAGGCCGGAGGCGACGAGAAAGAGCGCACAGGCATCGGCCAGGCCGTTGACGAGTTGGACGAGCAAGTTGGAGAGCATCGGGCTCGATGGGTATTTCGGCTGAAAGAGCCGACATTATCGATGAATCGGGCGACAGCCTTCGCGCGCGACAAAATAGCCCGCGCCCGACAGACATGGAAAAACCGTATTGACGGCGTTCATGTTCCGTATATGCTCCTCGAAGGGCAATCGTAATCGTCTGCGTTGCCCTGCAAATCAACTCGCCAAACGAGTGTTATCGTGAAAGTCCAAAGCCCTCTGGCACGTCGGAGCCTTCGCCGCTCCAGCGCCGATCGCTGCGGCAAGACTCCCGATCGCCGCTTCCTGTCGGTTCTGACCGTCCTCTCCCGCCGCTCGGTGCGGCGTCGCAACGTCCTGTCCGCGCGCGCGTTCATCGCCGTGCATTGCGTCGGCGCGGCATCGCTGCTGCCGTAGCGCCTCTTCCTTTTCTTCGCTGACTGACCGCTTCCGCGCGTGAACCGTCACGCGTGAATGCGCGCGCGCCTTTGCGATGCATCGCGAAGGCCGTGGAAACGCGCGCCTGTGCAAACCACGAGAACGAAAATGGAACGTATCGACGAATTCCTCCGAAAGCATCGCATCACCGAGATCGAGGCGATCATCCCCGACATGGCGGGCACCGCGCGCGGCAAGATCATTCCGCGCAGCAAGTTCGAGTCGGGCGAATCGATGCGCCTGCCGCAAGCCGTAATGATCCAGACCGTGACGGGCGACTATCCCGACGACGGCAGCTTCACCGGCCTCACCGATCCGGACATGATCTGCGTGCCCGATCCCGCGACGATCCGCCTGATTCCCTGGGCCACCGATCCGACCGCGCAAGTCATTCACGACTGCGTGCATTTCGACGGCACGCCCGTGGCGATTTCGCCGCGCCGCGTGCTGCGCGAAGTGCTTCAGAAATACGCCGCGAAGGGCTGGCGGCCGGTCGTCGCGCCCGAACTGGAGTTCTTTCTCGTCGACGTGAATCGCGATCCGGACCTGCCGTTGCAGCCGCCCGTCGGCAGAACGGGCCGCGCGGAAACGGGACGGCAGGCGTATTCCATCGATGCGGTCAACGAATTCGATCCGCTCTTCGAAGATATCTACGAATACTGCGAGGTGCAGGAGCTCGAAGTGGACACGCTGATCCACGAAGTCGGCGCGGCGCAGATGGAGATCAACTTCATGCACGGCGATGCGCTCAATCTCGCCGATCGCGTGTTTCTCTTCAAGCGCACGGTGCGTGAAGCGGCGCTGCGTCACAAGATGTACGCGACCTTCATGGCGAAGCCGATGGAGAACGAGCCAGGCTCCGCGATGCACGTGCATCAGAGCATCGTCGATGAAGAGACGGGCCGTAACCTGTTTACCGATCGCGACGGCGAACCGACTAGCCTGTTCTACGGCTATATCGCGGGCCTGCAGAAGTACACGCCTGCGCTCATGCCGATCTTCGCGCCGTATATCAATTCCTATCGCAGGCTATCGCGTTTCATGGCCGCGCCGATCAACGTGCAATGGGGCTACGACAATCGCACCGTGGGCTTTCGCGTGCCGCATGCGTCGCCGCAGGCACGGCGCATCGAGAATCGCATACCGGGCGTGGACTGCAATCCGTATCTCGCGATCGCGGGGACATTGGCCGCGGGCTATCTCGGCATGACGCAGCATCTCGAACCGACCGAGCCGCTCGCCAGCGACGGTTATCGTCAGCCGTATCAGTTGCCGCGCAATCTCGACGAAGGTCTTGCGCTGATGGGCGCTTGCGAGCCGCTTGCGGACATGTTCGGCGACAAGTTCGTGCGCGCCTATCTCGCGCTCAAGGAAACCGAATACGAAGCGTTCTTTCGCGTGATCAGTTCGTGGGAACGCAAACATCTGCTGCTGCACGTTTGATATCGGGAGACGACGACATGAACGATCGAATCGATTCGACCGCGCACTATCGCGCACTCGACGCCGCGCATCATCTGCATCCGTTCTCCGACATGGGCGCATTGAACCGCGCGGGCAGCCGCGTGATCGTCAAGGCCGAGGGCGTGTATCTGTGGGACTCGGACGGCAACCGCATCATCGACGGCATGGCGGGCTTGTGGTGCGTGAACGTCGGCTATGGACGCCGCGAACTCGCCGATGCCGCGTTCGCGCAGATGCAGGCCCTGCCCTTCTACAACACGTTCTTCAAGACAACGCATCCGCCGGTGATCGAATTGTCCGCGATGCTTGCGGAACTGATGCCGCGCACGTTCAACCGCTTTCTCTATTGCAACAGCGGTTCTGAAGCAAACGATACGGCGCTGCGCGCGGTGCATCGCTATTGGGCCGTGCAGGGCAAGCCGGACAAACGCTATGTGATCGCGCGAAACAATGCTTATCACGGCTCGACCATCGCGGGCGCGACGCTCGGCGGCATGCACTACATGCACGAGCAGATGCCGTCGAAGATGGAGCACGTCGCGCATATCGACCAGCCTTACTGGTTCGGCGAAGGCGCGGCGATGGATGCGCAAACCTTCGGCATGGAGCGTGCGCGCCAGCTCGAAGCGAAGATTCTCGAACTCGGCGCGGAGAACGTCGCGGCGTTTATCGGCGAGCCGTTTCAGGGCGCGGGCGGCGTGATCTTTCCGCCATCGAGTTATTGGCCGGAGATCGAGCGCATCTGCCGCAGGCACGACGTGCTGTTGATTGCCGACGAAGTGATCGGCGGTTTCGGGCGCACGGGCGAATGGTTCGCGCACCAGCACTTCGGTTTCGAGCCAGATGTCATCACAATGGCCAAGGGCCTCACGAGCGGCTATGTGCCGATGGGCGCGGTCGCGTTATCGGATGCCATCGCGGACGCGATCGTGAATCACGGTGAGTTCAATCACGGCTTCACGTATTCGGGGCATCCGGTCGCGGCGGCGGTTGCGCTCGCGAACCTGAAGTTGTTGAGAGACGAAGGTATCGTCGCGCGCGTGAAGGAGGATATCGGTCCTTACTTCCAGCGGCGTTTGCACGAAGCGCTGGACGATCATCCGATCGTCGGCGAGATCGTGGGCGCGGGTCTCGTCGCGGGCATTCAACTGGCCGCCGATCGCACGGCGCGCACACGCTTCCCGAATGGCGACGATATCGGCACGCTATGCCGCGACTTTTGCTTCGCGGGCAATCTCGTGATGCGCGCGAGTCACGATCGCATGTTGCTGTCGCCACCGCTCGTCGTCACGCACGGCGAGATCGATGAGATCGTCGACAAGGCGAAAGCGGCGCTCGACGCGACCGCGCGCGCGATCACGCACGCCGCCTAGCGAAGTACTCCGCCGCCATGTGCCGGAAGGCCGTGACGGCGGGATTGTCCTGATCGGCACGCCAGGCCATGCTCATTTCGGCCTGAACCGGTTTTCCGGCGATTGTCCTGAACTCGACGTTGTCGTAATGAAATCGCTGCGACGATGCCGGCAGAATCGATACGCCCAGTCCCGCGCGAACGAGCGAGAGAATTGTCGGCGTCTGGTCGATGTATTGCGTGAAATGCGGCTTCACTTCATCGGCGACGAGCATGCTCAGGATGCGGTCGTAGAAGTATTTGCCATGCGTCGGCGAATGCATGATGAACGGCTGCTCGTGCAACTGCCTGAGCGCAATGTCCTCGAAGCGGCACAACGCGTGCCCCGCGGGCAGCGCGACGATCATCGGTTCGCGATCGACGAGAAGAAACTCCACTTTCTGTCGCGACGGCAAGGGCCGCATGAAGCCGAGGTCGATCGCGTTCGCTTCGAAAGCCTCGATCTGCGCGACGGAAATCATTTCGAGCAGCACGACATCGATATCCGGCAAGTCATGCTTCGCCGCCACGAGCAGTTCGGGAATCAGCTCATAACCCGCCGCGCCCGTGAAGCCGATGCGCACGCGCCCCGTCTTGCCCTTGCTCGCACGCCGCACCGTGCTTTCGGCCTGCTCGGAAAGATTGAGCAGTCGCGTGGCGTCGGCGAGAAACACGCGCCCTTCGGTGGTCAGCTTGACCGTGCGGCCGACGCGCTCGAACAGCTTCACGCCGAGGTTCTCTTCGAGCAGATGAATCTGCCGGGAAAGCGGCGGCTGCGTCATGTTGAGCAACGCGGCCGCGCGCCTGAAGTTCAGCTCCGTCGCGGCGGCGACGAAGCAACGCACTTGTCCGAGATCGAGCATTCGTAATCGACGTTGAAGTGATAGCCGATCATTATATGTTCGCGCCGGACCTGCGTTCGCGCATGCGTCAGGTCGTCAGACTGCCTTCGGGACGTTGCCCCGCGAGACCTTGCGCGAGGCTCGCGAGCACCATCTCGCCCATCGCCGTGCGCGATTCGACCGTGGCGCTCGCGCGATGCGCCTGCAGCACGACGCGATCCATGCCGAACAATTCGGCGGGCACGTTCGGTTCATCCACGAATACATCGAGGCCCGCGCCCGCGATCGCACCGCGCGACAGCGCTTCGACGAGATCGCTTTCCACCACGAGCTTGCCGCGCGCGATGTTGATGAGATAACCGTCCTTGCCCAAGGCATCGAGCACGGCGGCGTTCACGATGCCCTTCGCTTTATCCGCTGCGGCGGCCAGCACGAGAATGTCGCTTTCGCGCGCGAGCGAGAGAAGATCCGGCACGAAGCGATAGTTGATGTCGTCCATCTGCCGCACGTCCGTATAAGCGATCGGACAATCGAAGGCGGCGGCACGCTGCGCAATTGCGCGGCCAACCTTGCCGAGACCGACGATGCCCACGCGCTTGCCGCTGAAACGGCGCGACAGCGGAATCGCGCTCGGGCTCGGGTTCTCCACCCATTTGCCGGTCTTGACGAAGTCGTTGCCCGGACAGATTTCGCGCAGCGCGGTGAGGATCAGGCCGATGGCGAGATCGGCCACGTCTTCGGTCAGCGCCCCGAACGTGCCCGTGACCGGCAGGCCGCGCGAGCGCGCGAATTCCAGATCGACCGCATCGGTGCCGACGCCGTTCACGGCGATCACCTGCAATGCGGGCAGGCGCTCGATCAGCTCATTCGAAATGCCCGTGTGTCCACCGGTAATCACGCCGCGAATCGATGCGCCGTGCTCGCGGATATAAGCGTCCTTGTCGTCCTGTTCGAACAGGCGATGCATCGTGTAGAGCGCATCCAGCTTTTCGTTGATGGCCGGTACGAGGATGGGGTTCAGTTGCAGAATGTTCGGCTTCAATTCGCGCGCTCCTGGAATTCGGTTTCTGATGTGGAGCGGATCATCTCTGCTTTTAGCGATGACGTCCAATCCCAAAAGGCTATCAATTGATCCACGAATCGAAGCGACGAAATTAGCGCGTCGAATCGATTCAATCCGGGAATCAGGTAATAGCAATAAAAGATTGGACGCTCTTGCGGGTCATCCCCACAATTCGAAGCATCGGAAGGCATATCAACAATAAAGCCTTTAAAAATGACATCGGAGACAACAGCGTGAACCTGCGCCCTACCCGCTATCCATCCATTCGCCTTTTCCACACGGCAGTTCATGCGCAGGAGACATCGCGATGAGCAATGCCGACGGCATCATCGGGTCCGCAAAAGCGGAGCCTATCGCTGAGAAGCGCACGAAGCATCGCTGGGTCGTGATGGGACTGATCTTCTGCATCTGGGCGATCGCCTGTGCGGATCGCGCCAACTTCGGCATCGCGCTGCCGTATCTGAAGAAGGAATATCACATCACCAACACCGAGGCGGGACTCATCGTGAGCCTGTTCTCGTTCGCATACGGCTTCGTGCAGATTCCGGTGGGACTGCTGTACAAGCGTCTCAGCGAAAAGACGACGGGCCTGCTGTTCTCCGTCTTCATGATCTTCACTTCGATCTTCACGGGCCTGATGGGCACCACGTCGTCGGTATTCCTGCTCATGGCGTATCGCGTGGGTCTGGGCCTGTCGGAAGGGCCGCTCGGCATCGGCTGCACGAACGTCATCAACCGCTGGTTTCCCGCGCAGGAAAAAGGCACTGCGACGGGCCTGTGGATCGCGGCTTCGAAGCTCGGGCCGCTGATCGTGCCTTCGGTGTGCATCATCGTGATTCACTTGTGGGGATGGCGCGAGATCTTCTATGTTTTCGCCGTGCCGGGCATCATCCTCGCGATCGTGTGGCTGTTCTTCGTGACGAACTCGCCTGGCGAAAACCGCTTCTGCTCGCCCGCCGAACGCCGCTATATCGCCGATGAAACCACGATCGGCAACGGCAGTGGCAAGCCGCTCGCTCGCGCACGCATGACGCCGATGCCCCGCCTCGATGCGATCAATCGCACGAAACGCGTGCCGCAGCTCGAAACCATTCGCCAGGTGTTCGGCTCGTGGAATATCTTCGGCATTGCGCTGGGTTATGGCTGCATGATCGGCATCAGCAATATCTTCATCTCGTGGATTCCCACTTATCTCGTCACGGTGAAGGGCTTCGCTTCGGTGAAGATGGGCTTTCTCGCCTCCGCACCTTTCATCGGCGCGGTGACGGGCAACATGCTGGGCGGCATCATCTCGGATCGCCTGCTCGGTGGCCGCCGCAAGCCGATGATGATGCTCGGCGCGCTCGGCACCATGATCATGACCTTCCTTTTGATCGATGCGCCCGACAGCGTCGCGTATCTCGGCGCGGCGCTGATGCTGGCGGGCCTCATGCTCGGCATCGGCTTCGCGGGTTATTCCGCGTATCCGATGGGCCTCGCGACGAAGGCCACTTATCCGACGGCGTTCGGCATCGTGAACTCGGTGGGTCAGATCGGCGGCGCGTGTGCGCCACTGGCTGTCGGCCTCCTGCTCGACAGCTATAGCTGGAGCGCGGTGTTCCTCTACATGGTCGGGACGGCGGCGCTCTGTCTACTGCTGCTCTTGAGCGTGGTCGAGCCAATAGCGGAAGAGAAGCGATAAAACGAATCGCGCCGCTTCATGCGGCGCGATGCGCATTTAAAGGCCGTTTTCGACCATATCGAGCAAACGCCCCGCCAGCGGCTCGATCTGCGCGCGCTTCAATGCTTGCAACGGGCCTTCGATTACAAGCAGCGCGAAACCATGCACCGCGCTCCAAGCAAGATATTCGGCTTCGGCGCGGCGTTTCGTATCCAGCGCGCCTGCCTCCACCATCTCATCCAGCGCACGGCTCAGCAACTGAAACGGATCGAGCCCGCTTGGCCCCACGCCATACGGCCCTTCGTGCTGCGCCCACTCCGCTTGCGGCGCGGCGAAAGCCGTGCGAAAGAGCCCCGTTTCCGTCTGCGCAAAACGCAGATAACCTTGGCCGATAGCGCGCAATCCCGCACGCGCAGCGTCCGCGCGCCAGCGCTTTTTGGGGCGCGCCGCGAGCTCTTCTTCCATCGCCTGCGCAACCTGCGACAGCGCCGCGGAACGCACCGCCGATAGCAATTCCTGACGGCTCTCGAAGTGGCGATAGGCCGCATTCGGCACGACGCCCGCGCGGCGCGTGGCTTCGCGCAACACGATCGCGTCCGGACCGCCTTCGCGCGCCAGTTCGATGCCCGCTTCGATCAGCGCGCGTCGCAAATCGCCATGTCGGTAGGTGCTGCGCGGCTTGCCATTCGTCATCTGATTCGTCGGGCTTTTCATATGTGGACACTGTCCATTATCTCTGCTACTTTTTGTGGACGGTGTACACAAGCGAAAATTTAGTTTCACATCGGTGCTTGCCGTTGCTTTGTCACGACGCGGCGGCATCGTGCTTAACGAGACGGAGGCAGTCATGACCCAGCCGAACGAGCGTGCGCAAGAGCGCGACGATGTTGCGCGCATACGCGAACTCATCGAGGCGTGGCGGCAGGCGGTGCTCGCGAAAGACGTGAGCGCGCTCGTGAGCCACTACGCCGCGGATGTCGTCGTGTTCGACGTCGTGCCGCCCGCTTCGCTGCGCGGCGTCGCGCACTACCGCGAGAACTGGCAGCGCTGGTTCGACAGCATGAAAGGCCCGCTCACATTCGAGATGCGGGACGTGGAAGTCGCCGCGAGCGGCGATCTGGCTTATGCGCACTCCGTCAATCGCGTCGCCGTGGGCGAGCAGGAAGACATCGTGCGCGCCACCGTGTGTTTCAGAAAGATCGATGGCGACTGGCGTGTGGTGCACGAACACGCATCGGTGCCGCTCACGATGGATATGGACCCCGACGAGAAGTCATAACCGCAAGGCATCAATCAAGGAGCAGACATGCAAGTGCAACCCTATCTGTTTTTCGAAGGCCGCTGCGAAGAAGCGATCACGTTCTATCGCGAGCATCTCGGCGCGCAAGTCGTGATGATGATGCGTTATAGCGAAAACCCCGAAGCCGGCGAAGTGGAAGCCGCCGGCGGATGCGGCATTCCGCCCGGATCCGACAACAAGATCATGCATGCGGCGTTCACCGTCGGCGATTCGTTGCTGATGGGCTCCGACGGCATGTGCAGCGGCAAGCCGGAATTCAAGGGCATCTCGCTTTCGCTCACGGCCAACGACGAACAGGAGGCGGAGAAATACTTCAATGCGCTGTCGAATGGCGGACAGGTGCAGATGCCGATGGAGCAGACCTTTTTCGCGAAGCGCTTCGGCATGGTTGCCGACAAGTTCGGCATAACCTGGATGGTGCTCGGCGGGGCTCAAGGTAAGCCGGAATAAGGCAAGCATCGATACGTCCGGCTGGAACGCGGCTTGCGCGCCTTTCATCGCATCATTTGAAAGGAGACGCGACATGAGCAGCAACAACTACGCCGGACGTTCGCAGGAAGACCGCATCGCGCAGCGCAAGGGCAATCGCCCGACATCGCAGGAACAGCCGGGCGGGCCGATGGCCGAGCCCGGCACCGAACCCGACAAGGACCACAGTAGCGGCCAATTGAGCGAAGAAGGCAAGCAGGTCTGGCGCACGGGCTCGGGCATCGACGGCGGCGGAAAAACCTGACATTCATATCGACCATCGGAAACGTGAAACAATGGCGGGATGCAAAAGGCACCGATTGCACCGATTGCATTGACCGACAGGAGTTTTCGATGAGCGCCCCGCGCAAAAACCATCTTTCAGGCTCGGACATGCCTGCTGAACAAGCCGATCGTCCGACCCGCGAGGAAGCCGAAGCCGCCGTGCGTGTCCTGCTGCGCTGGGCAGGCGACGATCCGCGCCGCGAAGGTCTGCTCGACACCCCGGCGCGCGTCGTGCGCGCGTACGAGGAGTTCTTTGCCGGCTACACGCAGAGCCCGCACGACATCCTCGCGCGCACGTTTTCCGAGGTGCAGGGCTATGACGAAATGATCGTCCTGAAGGATATCCGCTTCGAAAGCTATTGCGAGCATCACATGGTGCCGATCATCGGCCGTGCGCATGTCGCGTATCTGCCGAACAAACGCGTGGTCGGCATATCGAAGCTCGCGCGTCTCGTCGATGCCTTCGCGAAACGCCTGCAGATTCAGGAGAAGATGACCGCGCAGATCGCGGACACGCTCGACGAAGTGCTGCAACCGCTCGGCGTCGGCGTGATTCTCGAAGCGGCGCATCAATGCATGTCGACGCGCGGCGTGCACAAGGCGGGCGTGTCGATGGTCACATCGCGCATGCTCGGCTCGTTCCGCGACGATCCGTCGACCCGCCGCGAGTTTCTTTCCATCGTCGGCAATCAGACCGCGTTCAGCGTGTCGAACACCTGACGCTACGCCTCGAACGGGCACGCGAAAAACGAAAGGGCCTCGCGGCCCTTTCGTCGTTTCATGCGCCGAATCCGTTGCCCGGCACTTCCGGCCCGCTGCCCTCGCGGACCTTGCCTTGCGAGACGTTGCTGCCCGGCGGCACGCTGTGCGTGAGCCACACGTTCCCACCGATCACCGAGCCTTTGCCGATCGTCACGCGGCCGAGAATCGTCGCGCCCGCATAGATGACGACATCGTCCTCGACGATCGGATGGCGCGCGTTGCCCTTGACGAGCGAGCCGTCCGTCGTCGAGGGAAAGCTCTTCGCCCCGAGCGTCACGGCCTGATAGACGCGCACGTGCTGCCCGATCACCGCCGTCTCGCCGATCACCACGCCCGTGCCGTGATCGATGAAAAAGCTCGGCCCGATGGTCGCGCCAGGGTGAATGTCGATGCCGGTGAGCGAATGCGCGATCTCGTTGATGAAGCGCGCGAGCAGCGGCACGCCGAGCCGGTGCAGCGCGTGCGCGAGCCGGTGATGCGTCATCGCCCACACGCCCGGATAACACAGAAGAATCTCGGTGATGTGCTGCGCGGCGGGATCGCCCGTGAAAGCGGCCTGAATGTCGCTGACCAGCAGCGCGCGAATATGCGGCAGATGCGCGCCGAACTCGCGCGCGATCGCGAACGCTTGCGCGGAGAGCGCCGCCTCGCTCGTATCGCGATACTCGGGCAGGAAGCGCAGCGCGCGGCGAATCTGCTCATGCAGCAGCCGCAAGGTGCTTTCGAGCGTCTGGCCGACGTAATAGTCGACGCTTTCGTCGGTCAGATCGGGCGCGCCGTAATGCGTCGGAAAGAGCGCGGAGCGCAGGCCGTTCACGATTCTTACGATCGCCTCGCGCGAGGGCAGCTCGCGTATGCCGAGCGGATGCCGCGTGCGATGCAATTCCTCGCGCGACTGACGCAAGTCCGCGACGATTTGGGCAAGGCCCCATTCCTGCGGCTTGTCGTGCGTGGCGTCGTGAGCAATATCGAGCGGCGGTATGAAGCCAGGCGTGGGCGTGTTCTGCATGTCGGCCATGATGCGAGAGAAGCGGCCGCCGCGCTTGCGCACGGCGGAGGAAACCTCAAGCGTAACCGGTTTTGGGGAAGCCTGCCGCGCGGCGCTTTGCGCCCGTCGTGGCGTCTTCGCGCTTCATGCACGCACGGCGCTCACACCGTGACGTTGCTCGCGTCGATCCAGCGCACGGCCCAGTCGCGCGCGTGCGCGATGGCGTCGTCCTCGCTGCGAAATCGCAACTCGGACGGAAAGAAGCGGTTCGCGACGAGTTCGCCATCGCTCGTTCGCGAGATCACCACATAGGGCTGGTAGCTGCCATCTCCGGCCCGGGCGGGCGCGCAGTTCAGAAGGTAGCCTCGATGTGAAAAGGCTGCATCGTGTTGCATGAGTCACCTGAGTAAAAGTGCCCTGCTCGTTCGAATCGCATTGCGCTTATCCGGCAGCAATGACAGATGCGCCCTCCTCGTGTTCGCATCGTGCCTGTTGCGCTTTGCCGCCGACAGGTTCCAAATGATACTTGCAGGACATCGGCTTGGGGTTGAAAAAAAAGCCTGAAATTTTTGGCATCTATCAGGACGCCTTCCTGCAAGGCTTGCGGTTCCGTCGCCAAATAGCCGGAATGAGATTTGCGTAACGGGCCGGGTCAGTGATATGCAACGGAGGATGCGATGAACAACGCTGAAGGAAACGAAGCGCAAGGCAAACAGAACGATCGCGCCGCCGATAGCCCGATCAAGACGCCGGCCGCCGAAACCGCGCACGTGACGATGAGCGATGCGGCGAAGGCCGCGGCGGGCAGCGAGGCTCACGCGGGCGCGGGCGATAAAACGAAAGCGAAAGCGGAAACGACGAAATCCGGCATGCACGTGGGGCCGCAAGGTTTCTACGAGAAATCGCCGCGCGGAGTCGATGTGGCGAACGACGACGGACTCGACGACACCGTCGACGCCGACGCGAAGAGCATCCACGCGCGGCGCGAAGCGGAGATGCTCGCGCGCGAGCCGGACTCCGTCATCAACTCGAATGCCACGACGGTGAACTATGTGGCCGAACCGGGCGATGGCCTCGGCGGCTTCGACAGCCGTCCGGCGCGCAGCGGCGTGCTGGTCGCGCTGGAGCGCGGTTATCGCCTGATCGATCGCGGCATGGTTGCGCCGACGGTGCCCGAAGTCGAAGACAAAGTCCGCTACGAAGGGCGCGATCCGCATGGCCATACGCTGCGCGGTCGCAAACATTACGCGCTCAATCATTTGCGGCCTTCGCGTCTGATCGAGCTGGAGCGTAGCTGAGCATAAGCAAAGAGCCGCCTGGAATAAGCGGCTCTTTTACTTCATCGCGCTTTCAGCTTACTTCTTTTCTTCCTTGTCTTTGTCCTTATCGGTTTCGATGCGCGTCACGCCGCCCGTCGCCGGCGGGTCGCTCGCGGGAAACGTGTCTTCGACCGCCTTGTCGACGTCTTCGTCGTCGCGTTCGGAATGAGGGTGTTGCTCTTTCGTGCTCATCATGGGCTCCCTGTGCCGTTACTCATCACATCATGTGACGAGCAACGGCCGTGCCGTGACCCTGGCACGGCGTATGCGGTTGACACGACGCAAAGCGACGTGCCCAACGCGGCCTAGAATCGACAAAAGGGGAAACGCAAGATGACCACCATCCACGCCTACGACGAGTACGAGCGCGAGCCTGACGACGCAGCCCGGATCGAGCCGGCCGCGCGCCCGCTGGCGACGCCCGAGCAGCGTTTCACGTCCGCGATCGCATGCCTCGGCGCGGCTTACGCGTTGTCATGGACCGAGCTTGCGTTGACGCTTGCAATCGGGCTGCCCGGCGACGCGTCGAGCCATCCGCTCGCGGCGTCGGTCGCGTCGCGCGTGCTGGTCGGCCTGCTTTACCTATGCGTTGCATCGCGGCTGCAATGGGCGCGCTGGCTCACCGTTGCGCTCGGCTTCGTTTCCGTCGCGCTCGTCGCGCCGACGCTCGCCCTGCAATGGCATGTGTTTCCCGCCGGCGCATTCGTGAGCGGCGCGGCGCTGGTCTGCAAATTCGCCGCGTCGCTCTATCTGCTTTCGCCGATGCCCGCGCGCCTCGCGACGCGATAGTATTCGAAACCGGCGGTTTGCAATCCTTGAAGCGTGCGCGCCTTGTTCGCGCGCACGCGCGCTCGCACAATGGCTGACCTCCTTCCACCTTGCGAGCTCGAACATGAAAATCGCTGTCATCGGTGCAACCGGCACGGTCGGTCGCGCGGTCGTCACGGAACTGAAAGCGCGGCATGACGTCATCGAAATCGGTGCGACGCGCGGCGCGCATCGCGTCGATCTGCTCGATCTCGATAGCATCAAACGGCTCTTCGACGAGATCGGCCGCGTCGATGCGATCGTCGCCACGGCGGGTCACGTGCATTTCGGCGAGCTCGTCAAAATGACCCCCAAGCAGTTCCGTCTCGGTCTCGACGACAAGCTCATGGGCCAGGTCAATCTCGTCCTCACCGCGCGCGATTATCTGAACGACGGCGGCTCGTTCACGCTGACGAGCGGCATCGTGGGCGCGGCGCCGATTCGCGAAGGCGCGAGCGCGGCAGCGGTCAACGGCGCGATCGAAGGCTTCGTGCGCGGCGCGGCCATCGAATTGCCGCGCGGGCTGCGCATCAACGTCGTGAGCCCGACCATGCTCGAGGAGGCGCGCGAGAGTTTCGGCCCGTACTTCCGCGGCTTCGAGGCCGCAAGCGGCGCGCGCGTGGCGCTGGCATACAGCCGCAGTGCCGAGGGCGCGGAGACCGGACGCATCTACAACGTGCACTGACAGGCGCCAACTGTGCATGGAGCACGGCGCATCGATCGCTTATCCTCGGCGCATCATGACGACGACGGAGCGGCGCGATGCAGTGGAACCGGGACGACTATCGGCTGAGCACGGACATCGATGAATTCGACTTCGATGTCGTGCATCGCTACCTGAGCGAAGTGGCTTACTGGTCGCCGGGCATCGCGCGCGAGAAGGTCGAGCGCGCCGCGCGTCATTCACTTGCTTTCGGGATGTTTTTGCGCGGCGAGCAGATCGGCTATGCGCGCATGATCACCGATACCGCGACCTTCGCCTATCTCGCCGATGTCTTCGTGCTGCCCACGCATCAGGGCGCGGGGCTCGGCACGTGGATGATGCAATGCGTGATGGCGCATCCCGATCTGCAAGGGCTGCGCCGCATGATGCTCGTGACCTCGGACGCGCACGGGCTCTACGCGCGCTTCGGGTTTGCGGCGAGCAGGCATCCGGAGCGGATCATGGAGAGGATCGGCAAGGCTTAGCCACCCTTCGCGCCCTGCGTATTCACATAAACCGCATACAACCCGTGGCTCGCAGCCATGAACAACCGGTTGCGATGCCGCCCGCCAAAACACACGTTCGCGCAACGCTCCGGCAAATCGATATGGCCAATCGCTTCGCCTTGCGGCGTGAACACGCGCACGCCATCGAGCTCTGAGTCGCCCATGCCCCAGCCGCACCACAGATTGCCGTGGATATCGACGCGAAAGCCATCGGGCGTGCCCGGTCCCGCATCGATCAGAAGGCGCGGCTCGCCGAGCCTGCGGCCGCCGTCGATGACGTCGAACGCATAGATCCTGCGCGGCGTCGAACGCGATTCGACCACGTACAACACGGATTCGTCCGGTGAGAACGCGAGACCGTTGGGGCCCACGAAGGCATCGATCATCATCGTGATTTCGCCGCTTTGACCATCGACGCGATACACGCACGGCTTCAGTTGCGCGTCGCGCTTCTCGCCTTCATAGAAGCCGTCGATGCCGAAGCTCGGATCGGTGAACCAGATCGAGCCATCCGATTTCACGACGACATCGTTCGGCGAATTGAGCGGCTTGCCATCGTAACGGTCGGCGAGCACGGTGATGGCGCCGTCGTATTCGGTGCGCGTCACGCGCCGCGTGAGGTGCTCGCAGGTTACGAGACGCCCTTCGCGGTCGCGCGTGTTGCCGTTCGCGTTGTTCGACGACTTGCGAAACACGCCGACCTGGCCGCTCTCCTCGTCCCAGCGCAGGATGCGATCGTTCGGAATGTCGCTCCACAAAAGCATGCGGCTATCGCCGAACCAGACCGGCCCTTCGGACCAGCGCGCGCCCTGATACAGACATTCCACCGACGCCGACGCGATGCGCAGCGCGTTGAAACGCGGATCGAGCACGCGGATGGCGGGGTCGGGATAGCGGCGCTCAGGGTGAATCATGTTCGAGTGTCTCCTTACGAAGCGGACGCGCGGTCCGTTGTGATCAGACTGGCATGCCGGTCGCGGGCATCGCTTCGAGCGCGGCAAGCGACTTGCGCATGCCGGCGAAAATGCGCTCGGCGACGCGCTGCGGGAAGTCCTCCGGCAGTTGCGCCGCAACTTCGTCGATGACGGCCGGCGTGCGTTCGACGATCCGCTGGATGATCGGCTCGGCGCTCTCGCCGAAACCGCACTTCAGCGCCATCGCGTTGAAATGCCGCCGCTTGACGTCGCGAAACCCATAGTGCCGGCTCTTGCCCGGTATCGCCATCGCGAGACTGGCCTTGTACCACGACCACTGATTCGCGCCGTCGCCCTCCACCGGCCAGATCGACATGACGTCATACAGCGGCGTGAGGCGGTATTGTCCGCCCCTCAGCAGATGAATGCTGAAGTTCTTCGCGTGGCCGTCCGGCGCGGCGAGCAGCCAGAAGAGAATCTGCGCCGTCATCAACGTTTCGATGTCACCGCGCGCATGGATCGATTGCTGCAGCACGCGCGCGAGCGCAACCACGCCGGGACCGCCGTCCTGCTCGTACTTCTTGTGCGGCGGCAAGCCGCTCACCTGACAGAAATCCTCCTGCGGCAAGCGAAGAATCCATTCCCCGCCGGGATGCAAACGGCGGTCGAAACGCTCGACGGCGAGCACCCGCCGCCTGCCGAACCTCGCGATCTCGACATTCGCCACGGGCACGCCGAACGCTTGCAGCAGGCGCATGCACAGCCATTCGTTCTCGACGGATGTCGTGAGGTCGGCGCGACGATTCCCGACGAGTCCAATCGGCAATTTGAGGATGTGCGTGGTCGGCGTTGCGCCGTGCGGTTTGAGCCAACGGCCATCGTGCCGCAGCAGCGCGGTCTTCTCCTGCGCGCCGGCGAGGGAGATGCGGAAATCGTCGTGATCGTCGGAACCGAAGGGCGTGCCGCCGGCGACCTGATCCAGCAGGCTTTCGATGTCCGCGTCGGTAAGCGGCGTGCCTTCGATCGTTTCGACGTGCGTGGGCGATTCATCCTCGGCGAGCAGTTGCACCGCACCGACACAGTCGCGCCCGATGGCCTGCAGCAAATCGAAAGCATCGGCACTTTCAGTCTGGAAGCGCTGAGCGATGCGGCGCCGGATCGGTTCGCTATCGGGAAGCAGATTGTCGAAGTAGTTCACCACCGCGTCGCCTCTCAGCGGCGCGCCGTCGAGCCGGATCGGCAGTGACAGGGACAGCGGGCGCGCCTCGTCCGAGCGGATCCAGGCATCGTCGTAAATGAGTTCGGCCGCGCCGCGTGCAGGCAGATGCCACGTCGCGACGCGCCTTCCGTTGGCCCAGACGGACAGCGACCGGGCGTGAGACCGGCGGCCCGCCATTACCAGTCCGCCCCGCTCGGCTCGTTCGCCTCGAGTACGAGCGGCTCGGGCCGGTCCCGCACCAGAAGTTGCAGTCCGTAGACGCCGAACATTGCGAGCAGTTGATCTAGCGTCAACGAACCGGAATCGCGTTCGAGCGTCGAAATGCGGCTCTGGCTGATGCCGAGATGCGCCGCTGCTTGCGCCTGAGTCAAACCGGCGCGCTTGCGGCCCGCCGCGAGAACGTGGCCCATGTGGCCGATGGTGGCGATGACTTGTTGCATGGCGCGTTTATCTGCATGACGAATAAAAGGATTTTATTCGCTGCACGCATATTGTCAAACTCGCGTTCACATCCGCGCCAATTATCTCCCTAACGAATAAACGGCTTTTATTCGCGTGAGAGATAATCTCAGCGCTGGTTCAATTCGGCCCCAGCTCCCCATCTCTCAGCCGCCAGAGCGACAGCGGATTGTCGTCCGCCAGCGCTTGCGGAAGCAGCGCCGCCGGCAAGTCCTGATAACACACCGGCCGCAGGAACCGCTCGATCGCCATCGCGCCGACCGACGTGGCGCGGCTGTCGGACGTCGCGGGGAACGGTCCGCCATGTACCATCGCGTAAGAAACCTCGACGCCGGTCGGAAAGCCGTTCGCCAGAATCCGCCCCGCCTTGCGTTCGAGCACAGGCAAAAGCCGCCGCGCGAGTTCGATATCCCCCTTCTCCATCAGCAGCGTCGCGGTGAGCTGGCCTTCGAGATGGCGCGCGACCGAGATCATTTCGTCCTCGTCGCGGCAAATGACGATGACCGAGGTCGGCCCGAAAATCTCGCCGGACAACTGCGGCGTCGCCAGAAATTCCTCGGCGTTCACGCGATACAGCACCGGCAGCGCGCCGCTCGCCGCCTTGCCCTTCACGCCGGTCGCGATATTGCGCGCGCCGGACTCGTCGCGTTCCTTGATTCCGCTCGCATACGCGCCCGCGATCTGCGACGTGAGCATCGTCTGCGTGTCCTTCTTCATGATCGCGGTGGCGGCAAGATCGATGAAATCATCGAGATCCGGGCCGTCTAGCGCGATGACCAGGCCCGGATTCGTGCAGAACTGGCCGACACCGAGCGTCACCGAATCGATATAAGCCACCGCGAGCTTGTCGCCGCGCGCTTCGAGCGCGCTCGGCAGGGCGAACACCGGATTGACGCTGCTCATTTCGGCGAAAACGGGAATCGGCGTGGGCCGCTTCGCCGCGATATCCACGAGCGCGAGCCCGCCGCGCCGCGATCCCGTGAAGCCGACCGACTGTATCGCCGGATGCGCGACGAGCGCCTCGCCGATCGCATTGCCCTCGCCGACGACGAGCGAGAACACGCCTTCGGGCAAGCCGCTGTCCGCGACCGCCTTCTGCACCGCGCGCCCGACGAGCTCGGACGTACCCAGATGCGCCGGATGCGATTTCACGACGACCGGGCACCCCGCCGCGAACGCGGACGCGGTATCGCCGCCCGCCACCGAAAACGCCAGCGGAAAGTTGCTCGCGCCGAACACGGCGACCGGCCCGACGGGAATCTTTTGCAAACGCAGATCGGAACGCGGCAGCGGTTTCCTGTCCGGCTGCGCGGAATCCAGCGTGGCCGCGAGCCAGCGGCCCTCGCGCACGAGCGACGCGAACAGGCGCAATTGCCCGACCGTGCGGGCGCGCTCGCCTTCGAGACGCGCCTTCGGCAGCGCGGATTCGGCCATCGCGCGCTCAATCAGCGTGTCGCCGAGCGCGATGATGTTGTCCGCGATCGCTTCCAGGAACTGCGCACGGGTTTCGAGCGGCGCGTGGCGATAGTCGTCGAAGGCGGCCTCGGCGAGTTCGCACGCGCGCGCCACTTCCGCCGCGCCGCCGCCGCCGAACGCGGGCTCGAGATCGATATTGCGCGCGGGGTCGAACGCGCGGAGCGTGGCGTCGGCGCCCCGCACGGCCGATGCGCCGATCAGCATTTCTCCGGTGATCTTCATGTCAGCTCCTCATCTCCGTGGGCGGTGAACGGCGCGCGCGGCGCAGCCGTTCGTCAATCCGAGTGACCCGCGGCCCGCGCAAGCGTTCCGTTTGAACGCGGCGGGCCGCCGTCGAGGGCGGTGAAGCAAATGCGGTGCACGGTCCCTGTCGGTGTGAACCCGCAGGTGTGAACCGCGCCGTGAATTCGGTCGCGCAGCGGGCCGCCCGCGCGACGCCAAAAACTATAGTCGGGGCGCGGCGCTTCGCAAAGGCGACGTCTTCAGGACTTCAGGACTTCGGAACGGCCGTCGCGCTCTTGCGAAACGTGATGTGCGCGATGCGCCGCACCAGCAACGCCGCCACGAGCGCGGCGACGGCCGTCAGCATCACGCCGATGTGGATCGACTGCACGAGCGCGTCGCGGGCCGCGTCGAGCAGCGCGGGGGCGTCGAGACCGGCGGCGGACAATTCGCCGAGCGTGCGGTCGCGCAACGCCTCGTCGACGAGAATGCGCGGGTCCGACAGGCGCGGCAGCCATTGCGCCGCCACCGGCGCGCCGAGCACGCTGACCGTGCGCCCGACGACGCTCGCGTAATGATGCGCGACGATCGTCCCGACGATGCTCGTGCCCATCATCCCGCCGACCATGCGCGTCGATTGCAGCAGCGCCGTCGTGATGCCGAAACGCTCGCGGCCCGCGATCTCCTGCCCGAAAATGTTCATGTTGTTGAGAATGAAGCCGAGGCCGATGCCCGTCGCGGCCATCGGAATCTCGATCCACAGATACGGTGTCGAGGCGCGCGCGAACGCCAGCGCGACCGACGCGAACAGCAGCAGCGTAAAGCCGATCGACAGAATGTTCACCGGCTTCTTCATATGAATCACGATGCGCGTGTTGATGAAACTGCCGAGCGCGATGCACGCGGCGATCGGCGTCGCGAGCAGCCCGGCGTCCTGCGGCGACAGCCCGAAGCCGCCTTGCAGCAGCAGCGGCGCGAAGAAGATCAGCGAGAACATCACGAAGCCCGCGAGGAAGGACAGCGTGAAGAGCGTGTTCATCTGCCCGTCGCGGAAAATGTCGAGCGGAATGATGGGATGCGTCGCGCGCCGCTCGCAGATCAGGAGCGCCGCCGCGCACGCCACCACGCCGATGCCGAGCGCGATATTGGCCGTCGTGAGGCCGTCCTGCGGCAGCGCTTCGATCAGCGCCTGGAAGCCGCCGAGCACGAGCGCGACGAGCGCCGCGCCGGTCCAGTCGATCTTCACGCCGCCCTCGCGCGGCCGGTGCAGATTCGGCAGATGCAGCCAGATGAAGTAAAGCGCCGCCGCGCCGACCGGAAGATTGACGAGAAAAGTCGAGCGCCATCCCCAGTGCTGGCTCATCCAGCCGCCGAGCGACGGCCCCGCCGCCGTGCCGATGCCATACGCCGCCGCCAGCACGACTTGCCAGCGCACGCGCGTGCGCGCATCGGGAAACAGATCGGGGATCGATGCGAACGCGGTGCCGACCATCATGCCGCCGCCCACGCCCTGCAAGCCGCGCGCGAGCACGAGGAACAGCATGCTCGGCGCGAGCCCGCACAGCACCGACGCGACCGTGAACGTGATCACCGCCGCGATCACGAAGCGCTTGCGCCCGAAGTAATCGCCGAGCCGCCCGAACACCGGCACCGTGACGACGGACGCCAGCAGATAAGCGCTCGCGATCCACGCGTAAAACTCGAAGCCATGCAATTCCGCGACGATCGACGGCAGCGCCGTGCTGACCACCGTCTGATCGAGCGCGACGAGCATGTTGACGAGACCGATGCCGAGCATCGCGAAAAGAGCGGTTCTGAACGGTAAGGCGTGCGGCGGCTGAGTCACGGTCGGGCGGGCAGGCTGAAGAAGTGCTAAAAAAGAGTGCGCGCAGACGCTTTTAAGCAAGCGCTGACGTCGAGAACCACGAATTGTACGGCTTGAGTTTGCGCTGGATCGACTTATCGCAAAAAAGCGGCGCAGCCGTGCAACGCGTGCGCCCTATCATGCGAGGGCGTGAAAGACGGCGCACGCCGCCCTTCAACCGATCGCTTCATGGAAGGAAACTTCATGTTCAAACGCATTCTCGTCGCCATCGACGGCAGCCGGACTTCCGAGCGCGCCTTTGCGGCCGCCCTCAATCTCGCCGTCACGCATCAGGCGATCGTGCAGCCGTATTACGTCGTCGAAGCCGGGCCGATGTATCTCGACGTGCCCGGCTACGATCCTTCGACGCTCCAGGCGAGCCTGACGGAGCAAGGCGCGGCGCTCGCGGCCGAAGCCACCGGTCAGATGAAGGCGCGCGGCGTGAGCGGCGAAGTCGTGACCGTCGAGGCGACCGCCAGCGACGACGTCGCGGCGCTCATCATCAAGGCGGCGGACGCCTTCAAGGCCGATCTGCTCATCATGGGCACGCACGGCCGCAAGGGCTTTCAGCGGCTCATTCTGGGCAGCGTGGCCGAGCGCTGTCTGCGTCAGGCGACGCTGCCGGTGCTGTTGATTCCATCGGCCGCGGGGGAGCCATCCGAAAAATCAACCGGCTAAGGTAAAGAAGGTTGATAAATCCCCGGGGTGCGTCAATTTATGACTGAGCCGGGGCGGTGGCCTATGGGACAATCGTTTTGTCATTCATCAACAAACGAAGCCCAGAAAAATGACCGCCACGTCCGACCTTTCCCGCGCGCGACGCAATTCCGCGCACTGCTCGACCTGCGCGATGCGGCATCTGTGCATGCCCGAAGGCCTGTGCCCGAACGACGTCGCCAAGCTGGAGAACATCATCTCCGCCACGCGCAAGGTCAAGCGCGGTGAAGCGCTGTTTCGCGCGGGCGACCGCTTCGACGCCCTGTTCGCCGTGCGCTCCGGATCGATCAAGACCGTCGTCACGCACGATGGCGGGCGCGAGCAGGTCACGGGGCTGCTGCTCGCGGGCGATGCGCTCGGCTTCGAGGGCATCGAGGAAGGCGAGCATATGTGCGACGCCGTCGCGCTGGAAGACAGCTCCGTGTGCGTCGTGCCCTACACACTCTTCGAACGCATGTGCCGCGAAACCGACGCACTGCAAAGACGCCTGCATCGCATGATGAGCCATGCGATGAACCGCGAGGTGAATCATGTCGTGCGGCTCGGTATGCTGCGCGCGGACGAACGCGTCGCGCGGCTGCTGCTGGACCTGTCGTCGCGGCTGTCGCGGCGCGGTTATGCTTCGTCGGAGTTCACCTTGCGCATGACGCGCGACGACATGGGCAGCTATCTCGGCATGACACTCGAAACCGTGAGCCGCACGCTGTCGCGTTTCGACAAGGCGGGGCTCATCGAGGCGCAAGGCAAGTTCATCCGCATCCGCGACTTCGACGCCCTGCGCGCCGTCTGACGGAACGCCACGCGCAATTATTGCGCTTTCGCGAATAATCGCCGCCCATATTTCGGTTGGCACGCGCTTCGCTACGCATTAGTCTCTTGTGTTCGGCCAAAGCTGGCGATATCGCCGGCTCCGGCCGCATGCGAAGCCATTGGCCAGCCACGGAGATTGGGCGACATGAACCGCGAACCTTCCCTGCGTCATCCGCTGCTCGAACGCCTCGCCGAAGCGCGCCGCGTCACCGACGCGCTCTTTGACGTCGTCAAGCGCGAGCATCTTTACGACCGGCCGATTGCCGAGCGTCATCGCATCGTGTTCTATATCGGGCATCTCGAAGCCTTCGACCGCAATCTCTTCGATCAGCGGCTCTTCGACCTGCCGAGCCCGAATCCCGCCTACGACCAGTTGTTCGCCTTCGGCATCGACCCGGTAGACGGCGGATTGCCTACCGACCAGCCTTCCGACTGGCCCTCGCTCGACGAAGTGCGCGCGTACCGCGACACGGTTCGCGCCGATATCGACGCCCATTTCGATCCGATCAAGCTCGCCGCCGCGCCCCTTTCCGCGGACGAGCCGCCCGCCAAGCTGCTCGAAGTCGCGATCGAGCATCGGCTGATGCATGCGGAAACGCTCGCGTACATGCTGCATCAATTGCCGGTCGATAGAAAAATTGCACCATCGAATGCGCTTTCCGGGCGCGCGTCGGATCGCGCATACCGCCCCGAAACGGTGCGCGTGCCGGCGGGCAGCGCCACGCTCGGTCTCAAGCGCGAGAGCGGTTTGTTCGGCTGGGACAACGAATTCGGCGAGGAGCGCATCGACGTGCCCGCCTTCGAGATCGACCGCTATATGGTCACGAACGGCGACTATCTGCGCTTCATCGATGCGGGCGGCTACTGGAACGCCGCCTACTGGGACGACGCGGACTGGTCGTGGAAAGAAGACGAGCGCATCGCGCATCCGGCCTTCTGGATTCCCGTCGACGGCGACGACGGTGAAGGGTCGTGGAAGCTGCGCACGATGTTCGACGAGATCGAACTGCCGCTCGACTGGCCCGTGTATGTGAGCCACGCGGAAGCGAAAGCGTATGCGCGCTGGGCCGGCAAATCGCTGCCGACCGAAGCGCAATGGCAGCGTGCCGCGCTCGGCGTGCCGCACGTCGTGGAAGGCAATTTCGATTTCCGCCGATGGGACCCGTCGCCGGTGCAGGCGCATCCGGACAATCGCAGCGAGTTCGGCGTCGAAGGTCAGTTCGGCAACGGCTGGGAATGGACCTCGACGGAATTCGGCCCGCTCAATGGCTTCGAGCCGTTTCCGTTTTATCTCGGTTATTCCGCGAATTTCTTCGACGGCAAGCACTTCGTGATCAAGGGCGGCTCGCCGCGCACCGCGGCCTGCATGTTGCGGCCGAGTTTCCGCAACTGGTTCCAGGCGCATTATCAATACGTGTACGCGGGGTTCCGGTGCGTGAGCGGCTGACGACCCCGCGCAAGCCACTTTCGCCTGCCCCATCGATATGAATTTCAGGTCCTTGCAGTGCTTCATCATTCTTGCCGAGGAACTGAACTTCAGCCGCGCGGCCGAGCGCCTGCATATCGCGCAACCCGCGTTGAGTCAGCAAATCCGGCTGCTGGAAGAGCGGCTCGGCACGCAGCTCGTCGATCGCGCGAGGCGGCCGCTGCGGCTCACCGAAGCGGGCCATTATCTCTGCACCGAAGCGCGCCAGATTCTCGGTTCCTGGGAACAGGCGAGTCTCGGCGCGCAGGAAATCGGCATCGGGCGGCGCGGCTGGCTGTCGATCGGCTTCACACGATCCGCGATGTACAGCATTCTGCCGCCCGCGCTGAAGGCCTTCCATCACGCGTATCCGCAAGTCGAACTCAAGCTCTTCGAAATGCTGACCGAAGAGCAGACCGACGCGCTGCGCGACTTGCGCATTCACGTCGGCATCGGACGGCAGCCGCTCGAGATCAACGGATGCACGTCGTATCCGCTCCTGCGTGAGCATGTGGTGGCGGTGCTTGCGCCGGACCATCCGCTGGCGGCGAAGAAAAAAGTGCGCATCGCCGATCTCGCGGACACGCCGCTCATCCTCTATCCGAAGCATCACAACGCGCAGTTCAAGCGCACCGTGCAGTCCTTGTATCGCGATGCGGGCGTGACGCCGTTCGTCGCGCATCAGGCCTACGAGATACAGACCGCGATCGCGCTCGTCGCGGCGGGGCTCGGCGTGACGTTCGTCGGCGAGTCGGTGGCGCGGCATGGACGCACGGACGTCGTGTTCCGTCATCTCGCGGGGCCGGGCGGAACGCTCTGGTCGACGCTCGCCGCGACCTTCCGAACCGACGACGATTCGGCGCACCTGCGCGCGTTTCTCGGCTGCCTGCCCGCGCCGCTCGGCGACGCCGCACTATAAGCGAAGTTATATAGAAGAATAAGGAACGCGTCTTGGACGCGGACCTCCGCGCTTTCTATCATCGGTTTTCGTGCTCGGACCGCCTCGCCATGCGAGCCCGTTTCGAGCCGGCACGCGGCGCAAGCCGTGTGTAAGGCAGGGCCGCAGAGCCCTCGCGATCCGACGAAAAGAACGTGGAGACGGCATGACCCCATTCAACGAAGCGGCGACCATGCGAAAGGTGTACGGGCGGCTCATGCCGCTGCTTTTCGCGATGATGTTCTTCAACTACCTCGACCGCATCAACATCGGCTTCGCAGCGCTCGACATGAACCGCGCGCTCGGCTTTTCGCCCGCCGTGTTTGGATTCGCGGGCAGCATCTTCTTCGTCGGCTACATGGTGCTCGAAGTGCCGAGCAATCTGCTGCTGCATCGCGTGGGCGCACGCCGTTGGATCGCGCGCATCCTGCTCACGTGGGGCGCGGTGGCGGCGGCCACGGCATTCGTCTTCGACGACAAGAGCTTTTACGCGCTGCGCTTTCTGCTCGGCGTGATGGAAGCGGGCTTCCTGCCGGGCGTCGCGGTGTATCTGACGAAGTGGTTTCCGGAGCGCTACCGAGCGCGGGCCGTGGGCGGCTACATCATCGCGGGATCGTTTTCGGCGGTGCTCGGCGGCCCGATCTCGACCGCGCTGATGACCTATGCCAACGGCATGCTCGGCCTGCAGGGATGGCAATGGATGTTCATCCTCGAAGGCATTCCGGCGATGCTGCTGGGCCTCTTCACCCTGCGCATCATGACCGAGCGCCCCGCCGACGCCGACTGGCTCGCCGACGACGAAAAGCAATGGCTCGAAACGACGCTCGCGGCCGAGCGCGAAGCCATCGGCGGTCACACGCATTTTCCGCTCTTGCGCGTGGCGGGCGATATTCGCGTATGGAGCCTCGCGTGTCTGTTCGGCTGTGCGCTGGTCGGCATCTACGGGCTCTTTCTCTGGCTGCCGCAGATCGTCAAAAGCCTCGGACACCTGAGCAATATCGAAGTCGGTTTCCTTTCGGCCGCGCCGCCGCTTCTGGGCGTGCTCGGCACGTTCATCATCAGCCGCAGTTCGGATCGCACCGGCGACCGCAAGAAGCATCTCGCGTTCGTCTACGGCATGAGCGCCATCGCGATTGCAGGCAGCGCCTACGCGCCGAACCCGGTCATCGCTTACGCGCTTCTCTGCGCGACCGGCCTCTTCATTTACGCGGGCAACCCGCTCTTCTGGAGTCTCGCCTCGTCGTTCAGAACCGGCGCGGCGGGCGCGGCGACCATCGCGCTCATCAATACCATCGCGCAGTTCGGCGGGCTGGTCGGACCGTGGAGCATCGGCCTCGTGCGCAACGCGACGGGCAATTTCAAGCTCGCACTCTTGACGATCGCGGCCTTCCTCGTCGTCGCGACCGTGATCGCGCTCGTGATGCGCGTGAAACCCGCCGACGACGAAGACACCTCGCTGCCCGCATCCGATTCGCGCTCACAACGTCAGGAAAATCACGCATGATCATCGACTGTCACGGTCATTACACGACCTCGCCGCCTCAACACGAAGCGTGGCGCGCGAAGCAGATCGCCGCGCTGAAGGACGGCGCTTCGCCCCCGCCGCGCCCCGCCATTGCCGACGATGAAATCCGCGAGAGCATCGAGCATGGCCAGTTGCGCATCCAGCGCGAGCGCGGAACCGACCTCACGATCTTTTCGCCGCGCGCCGCCGGCATGGGCCATCATCTCGCGACGGCGCAAGCCAACGCGGTCTGGTCGGAAGCATGCAACGACCTCGTGCATCGCGTGGTCGACATGTTTCCGCGCAATTTCATCGGCGTGTGCCAGTTGCCGCAAGCGCCGGGCGTGCTGCCTGCCAACTGCATCGCGGAGTTGCGTCGCTGTGTGAACGAGCTTGGGTTCATCGGCTGCAATCTGAATCCCGATCCGTCGGGCGGCCACTGGTCCGGGCTGCCGCTCACGGACCGCGCGTGGTATCCGCTCTACGAGGCGATGGTCGAGCTCGACGTACCCGCGATGATCCACGTGTCGTCGTCGTGCAACCCGAACTTCCATGCGACCGGCGCGCATTACATCAATGGCGATACGTCCGCGTTCATGCAGTTGTTGCAGGGCGATCTGTTCGCCGATTTCCCGACGCTCAAGTTCATCATTCCGCACGGCGGCGGCGCGGTGCCGTATCACTGGGGGCGTTATCGCGGACTCGCGCAGGACATGAAGCGGCCGCTGCTCACCGAATATCTGCTGAACAACGTCTTCTTCGACACCTGCGTCTATCACCAGCCGGGCGCGGAACTGCTCGCGAAAGTGATTCCGGCGAAGAACATCCTGTTCGCCTCGGAGACGATCGGCGCGGTGCAGGGCATCGATCCGGAAACCGGCCACTATTTCGACGACACGCGCCGCTATATCGACGCGATCGACTGGCTGAGCGATGCGGACCGCCAGCTCATTTTCGAAGGCAACGCGCGCGCGGTGTACAAACGCCTTCCCGCGCAACTCGAACGACAACAACGATCGACCGAAGGAGCGACGACATGAATCACATCGGATGGCGCGAGTATGACTCCGCGACGCAGGCGAACCCGGCGACGCTCGCCGTGCTGCGCGAACTCGCGGTCTCGCTCCTGAGCGACAACATGGCCCGCGTGAGCGGCACGAGCGGCCTGCGCCCGTTTCATCGGCCGAAGCCGATGGCCGGCACCGCGGTCACGGTACGCACGCGCGGCGGCGACAATCTCGCGATTCATCGCGCGTTCGACTACTGCCGTCCGGGCGACGTGCTCGTGATCGACGGCGCGGGCGAGCTCACGCAGGCGCTGATGGGCGACATCATGGCGAGCTACGCGGAAAGCCTCGGCGTGCAGGGTCTCGTGATCGACGGCGCGATCCGCGATGTCGGCGCGCTCGGCCAGCGCGATTTTCCGGTGTACGCGCGCGGCGTGACGCATCGCGGGCCGTACAAGAACGGGCCGGGCGAGATCAACGTGCCCGTGACGGTCGGCGGGATGGTGGTGCATCCGGGCGATATCGTCGTCGGCGACGAGGACGGCGTGCTCGCCATTTCGCCCGCCGATGTCGAAGCGGTGATCGAGGGCGCGCGCAAGCAGGCGGCCAAGGAAGCGGCGGCGCTCAAGTCGATCGCGGAAGGACGCTTCGACCGCGCGTGGGTCGCCGTGCAGCACGACCGCATGATGAACGGCTGACCCCTTGCCGAGCCGTGGCGAACGCGCGCATGATGGCGCGTTCGCTTCCCTGCCCCATCGCCATGCCCGACTATCTGACCGCAGCAACACTGCTGGACCTCGCGCGACGCGCCGACGCTCGCGCGCCCGGTCCATGCGCGTGCACCAAAACGCCGCTCGACGGCTGGCAGTCGCAGCCGCTTTCGCTCGACGAATCGCAACTCCGCGAAATCGGCACGCTGCTCTCTGAACACGATCCCGAACCGACCTTCGCCGAATACCTGCCTGGCAAAATCGATTACTGGTCGGCCGATGCGCCCATCGCGCCGCGCTATTTTCCGTACAACCGCTGCGGCGTGTGGGAATGCACGTCTTGCGGGCGGCTTTATCTGCGCTACACGGAAGGCGGCGGCTATTTCGTCGATCGGAGAATCCGCGCGCTGCGTCTTGCCTTGATCGAAGACGTGCCGTTGTGAGCGGCACGCGCATCGATTAGCGGATAAGCCTGTTAGAAGACTTACGCGCCAGTGACCGATTTCACTTCCTTCCTGAGCGCATCGACGATCTGCTTCAACGCCTGCTTCTGCTCGTCGTCGAGCGGCTGCAACGGCGTGCGCAATCCGCCGGTGCGCAGTCCGGCGAACTCGCATCCCTGCTTGATCGACTGAACGAACTTGCCTGCGTCTTCGAGGAAATCCATCAGCGGCATCATCGCGGACATGATCCGGCGGCCCTTGTCGAAATCCTTCTCGACCACGCACGCCTCGTACAGCGCGATATGTTCTTCCGGCAGGAAGTTCGATCCCGCGCACACCCAGCTTCGCGCGCCCCACGCAAAGAATTCGAGCGCCTGATCGTCCCAGCCGCAAGAGAGATTGATGCTGGGAAAGTGTCGCGCGAGCATGTGCAACTGGCCCGTGCTGCCCGAGCTCTCCTTGATCGCGATGAAGTTCTTCGATTTCGCCACGACCGCTTCGAAGAACTTGCGTCCCATCAGCGCATTCGTGCGTCCGGGATAGTTGTAGAGCATCGCGGGCAGACCGGCGGCCTGATCGACCGCGAGCGCATGAATGGCATTCTCTTCCTCGGTCGGCAACGCATACGGAGGCGAGCTAACGAGGATCGCATCCGCGCCGATCGACTTCGCCGCCTTGGCATACTCGACCGAATCTTCAGTGCGAATCGCGCCCGTTCCAACGATGAGCGGCACGCGCGTACCGATGATCTCCTTGGCGAGCGCTGCAAGCTCGAAGCGCTCCTGCGGCGTATGCGAATAGTATTCGCCCGTGGACCCGCCAATGATGATGCCATGCACCTTCGAAGCAATCAGGTGCTCGATGACGTCGGCGAACCCTTGTTTGTCGATGCTTCCATCGCTCGACAAGGGGGTGATCGCGGGGGTGTAAATGCCTTCGAATTTCATGGTCCAGCCTCAGCTAAGAAAAGGTACGGGTAATGGATTGCTTCGCTACGGATGACTGAGTGTCGTTGCGGCTCGCTCAACTCTCGAGACCGGCCATTTGCTGCCCCCACCATAAGGTTGCGTTCACGCCCAGCGAGAGGAACGGTTCGGGCGGAGCCGTTTTCGGTCCCGGCGACTTCAAGAGATGCTCCACGAGCCTGTTGCTCTTGCCGGCGATCCAGTCGGCTAGCAGCGTGCCCGTCACCGTCCCGCGCGTGATGCCCAGACCGTTGCAGCACAGCGCACCATAGACGTTCGGTCCCAACTGGCCGAAGAACCCTTCGTGGTTCTGCGAGAGCGCCAGCGAGCCGCTCCACGTGTAATCGAAGCCGACATCGGGCAGCATGGGAAACCGTCGCTGAAACGACAGCTTATGCCTTTTCGCCATGCGCGCCAGATACTGCGGTTTCGGCCGTCCATCGGGATTGAAGCTGAAGCTGTTGCGAATCAGGATCCGGTTGTCAGGCGTGCGTCGCACCGTGCTGCCGAACGGGTCCGCCGGAATGACGCCCCAGAACGGCTTGCCGCCCAGCGCCTCCTGCTCTTGCGGCGTCAACGGTCTGCTCAGGCTCGCATACAGGAAAACGGGCAGCATGGAGCGTTTGAGAAAACCGAACCTCATGCCGAAGGCGTTGTTGGCGAGAATGAGCTTGTCGGTCACGATCTGCCCTTGCGCATGGCCCAGCACGACCTTCTTGCCATACTCCACCTCGGTGATCGGCGTGCGCTCGTATAGCGTCACGTTGGGCGGCAGGCTGTCGGCAAGACCTTTGACGAGCGCGGATGGCTGCACGAGAATCGTGCCGGGCGTATAGAGCGCGCGCTTGTAGAAGTGCGTCCCGATATGCGCGGGCAAGTCGCTCCCCTCGATCATTTCGTATTGCTGACCAAGCTTGTCGAGGCCGCGCCGATACGCATCGAGCACTTCGACGCCGCGGCTTTCCACGGCGGCCTGATACTTGCCGGACGCGTGCATCGCACAGTCGATCCCATGCTTCTCGACGATATCGCGAAGAATCGACTGCCCGAGCAGATTCAACTGCAAGGTCGCTTTCGCCGTCTCGATGTCGCCGATATAGTCGTCGGCCCCGATATCGTGCGGCAGATCGATGGCGAAGCCTGCGTTGCGCCCGGCCGTGCCAAAGCCCACTTCCTGCGCTTCGACGAGCACGATCTCCTCGTCCGGGAAATTCAGCGCAAGCTGCCGCGCGGCGGCGAGACCGGTGTATCCCGCGCCCACGACCGTCCAGCGCGCATCCTTCTTTCCTGTGTGCGGCGGCCTGGGCGTGCGGGGGCCGCTAAGGTGATACCAGCCACACGCGGAATCATCCGCAGGCGTTGAAGTGACCTTTTGCATTGTCGATTCCAGCTTCTAATCTTTTTAGGCATCTCCCACGGCGCACCTTGTCTCCAGAATCGGCGCGTCGCAGGCTTCTGATACGTATCTTGGGTACAACGATATCCAATCGAAATCTACGCCACCACCGATATTTTCTTGGGTCGTAGCACTACTTTTCGTTATGCAAGCGATGACGACGCAGGCACGCGTCAATGGCCGAAGCCCGCTGCCGTCTCCGAGAGACTCTTGCCTTTGGTCTCGGGCGCAAGCCATTGCGACAATGCCGCGCCCAGACCGGCGATGCCGGCCGCGATCAGCATGGTCCCCGAAGCGCCGATATGGATCATCGACCAGGGCAGCAGGAACGTGCCGAGACCCGCTCCGACCCGGCTCACGGCGGCCGCGAAGCCCGTCCCGATGCAGCGCACCTCGGTCGGGAAGACCTCGCCGGGATAGATGCCCGTCAGCGTGTTGTACCCTGCGTTGAAGAACGAGAAGACGAGGAACAGCGCCAGCACGGCGACCGGCGGCGCGCCCGTCCATAAGCCGATGATTGCGAGCACCACGGTGCACAACCATTGCGGCGGGACCGTCAGCGTGCGGCGGCCGAGCTTTTCGATCAGGAGGACCGTTACCACGACACCGGCGAGCGCGACCGCGGACAGGCCGATACCGCCCGCAAGCCCGCCGCCGAGACCGTACTTCTGGAGCACGCTATCCGCGAACGTGCCGATCGCGAAGTACGGCGTCACGGCGCAGAACCAGAACATCGACATGAACAGCGTGGCGCGCCAATGCTTCGGCGAGAAGAGCATACCGATCCGCGCGCCGTCCACGCTTGCGCATTCGCGCTCGACGTCCGCCGCGTCGGCGGGACTCTCCATGTAGCGCCGGGCAATCGCGCGCGCCTCGCGCTGGCGTTTCTGGTTCCACAGCCACCGCGGCGACTCCGGCAGACCGAAGCGCGCGAGAAACAGGATCGCCGCGATGAATGAACTCGTCCCCAGGATGAAGCGCCAGCCGAGGTGAGTCGATTCATTAAGCGCGTATCCGACAGCGAAGGCGACCATGAATCCCGTGTACCACGCGACCTGGGTCAGGCCCATGAGCCGTCCTCGCAGCCGGGAAGGCGCGAACTCCGACATGAGCGGCCAGCCGACGGAGTATTCCGCGCCGATCGCGACGCCCATCATCAGCCGCACGAAGAACAGTTCCAATGGCGAGTTGACGAAGAACTGCATGACGGAAGAAATCAGGAACAGCCCCATATCCGCCATGAAAAGCGGTTTGCGGCCGTACTTGTCGGCGGCCCAGCCGCCCAGCGGCGAGCCGAACAGAATGCCGAACAATGCGCCGGCGGCAATCAGGCCTTCCCAGAACGTCGAGATGCCGAGCTCGGCGGTCAGCCTCGCGCTCACCGGGCCGACGATGCCGAGGATATAACCGTCGAGAAACATGCCGCCCGTCAGGACGAAAATCATCCTCATCATGAAACGTCGTTTGAACGCGGCCGAAGTCTCCGTTTCGGGCATTTCGCCGAATGCGCTCAAACTCTTGTTCTGCAATGACATAACAGCTCCTCCAGTTTCCGGCTTGTGCGCTCGCTCTTTTTATTCTGTTTCGCACAAGCGCGTTTCAGACCCAACGAATGCGCTGTTTTTATTTCGACATCCGAATTATTATGGGCTTTGAAAAAGATGAGACACGCAAATGAGCGGACGGGACGCTTTCGTCCCGTCACGCTATTTGCAGTCAGACAGGCATGAGTCGGCTAGAACGCCGCCCGCACTCAGATCTCGTCCGTCTCGTCGTCGGTGAGATCGAGCCAGAGGGTCTTGAGCTGCGTGTACTGATCGTGTGCATGCAGCGAGTTGTCGCGCCCGCCGAAGCCCGATTGCTTATAGCCACCGAACGGCGTGGTGATATCGCCCTCGCCGAACGAATTCACCGTCACGGTGCCCGCCCGAATCGCACGCGCGGCGCGCAACGCCCGCTTGCCATCGCCGATGAAAACGGACGCGCACAGGCCGTATTCGGTGTCGTTCGCGATCTCAATCGCGTCCTTGAGGCTGTCCACCGTGATCACCGCGAGAATCGGCCCGAAAATTTCTTCGCGCGCATGCTTCGCGTCGTTGCTTTCGACATCGATGATCGTCGGATGGACATAGCGCCCCATGCTCGTCTCGCCGCCGAACAGCACGTTGATATCGCCCGACAGATACGACTGGACCTTCTCGAAATGCTGCTTCGAAACCAGCGGCCCGACGCGGTTGGCGGGATCGAGCGGGTCGCCCACGCGCCATTCGGCGGCCAGTTTCACGACGCGTTCGAGCAGCGCCGCCTTGATGTCGCGATGCACGATCAGCCGCGCGATCGCCGAGCAGTTCTCGCCCATGTTCCAGAGCGCGCCGTTGACGATGTGCGCCGCCACGGCGTCGAGGTTCGCTGCGTCGGGCATCACGACGCACGGATTCTTCCCGCCCATCTCCAGCACGACTTCCTTGAGATTGCTTTCCGACGAGTAGGTCAGGAAGCGGCGGCCCGTGGCCGTCGAGCCGGTGAACGACACCATGTCGATATCCGGATGGCGGCCGATCGGCTCGCCCACCGAACGGCCGCTGCCGGTCACGACATTGAACACGCCAGCGGGAATGCCCGCCTCCAGCGCGAGTTCGGCGACGCGCATCGTGGTCAGCGAGGTTTCGACGGCCGGCTTCACGACGAGCGAGCAGCCCGCGGCAAGCGACGGACCGATCTTCCACGCCAGCATCAAGAGCGGAAAGTTCCACGGCAGAACCAGACCGACGACGCCGACCGGTTCACGCACGATCATCGAGATGTGATTGTCCGATGCGGGGGACACCTGATCGTAAATCTTGTCGATCGCCTCGGCGTGCCAGCGCAGCACATTGACGGTCTCGGGGACATCGACGGTCTGACAGTCGAAAATGGTCTTGCCGGCATCGAGACTTTCCATCACCGCGAGTTCGAGCGCGTTCTTTTCGATCAGATCGGCGAGACGGAGAATGGCGTGCTTGCGCTCGGCGGGATGCAGCTTCGACCAGCGGCCGTCGTTGAACGCCGTGCGCGCGCTTGCGACCGCCGCGTCGACATCGGCCTTCGAGCAGGCGGGCACGTCCGCGAGGCGTTCGCCCGTCGCCGGATTGGTGCTCGTGAACGTCTCGCCGGACAACGCTTTGCAGAGCTTGCCGTCGATGATCGCGGAACTCGGCAAGGTCAGGTCGTGAGCGATTCGGTGATATTCACTCGCGGAAAGAAAGTCGGTCATTCGTGTCTCCGTTGATATCAGTTTTCGAGAACCGGCCGCACTGCATGGCCATTCCCGATGTCGGAAACACAATATCGAACTGCCGACGCGCTCACCAACGATATTTTCTGGGAAGAAACCGGTACTTTTGGTTATGGGCGCGCTCAGTTCGACCGCTTGAGCCGCATCGCGACTGAAAAGCGTTCGGCGGGATGAATGCTCACGGACGTCTCGAAACTCTCGCCCGCCGGATCCAGATAGCGCCGCACGATTTCGAGCGCCGCCGTGCCCGGTTCCACGCGCAGCCGCTTCGCCATTTCGTCCGGCACCAGCACCGCCCGAATCGCCTGCTGAATCTCCGCGATGCCGTGCCCGTAGCGTTCCTCGATCATCGCGCTGATCAATGTGTCGGGCTGCTCGCGCGCGCGCTCGGCCACGTCGGCATAGTCGGGCGCGATATACACGTCCGTCCAGCCGACCGGCGCACTGCCCTTTCCTCCTTCGATGCGCAAGCTCGATATGCGCAGAAACCGCGTGCCTTCGTCGCATTGCAGTGTCCGGGCGAGATCGCGATCCGCGGCGATCACCTCCGTCGATTGCACGAGCCGCAAATGCTCGGAACCGAATTGCGCGAGATCGTCGACGGAAGCGAGCGTCGGCCGGAACTCGCTTCGCGGGCGCGACGACTCGACGCGCGTTCCGGCGTTTTTCCGTCGCGAAACCAGACCGAGTTGCTGGAGTTCATGCAGCGCCGCGCGCACCGTATGGCGGCTCGTGCGGTAGTGATCCCGCAATTCGAGTTCGGTCGGCAGCACCGTGCCGACGGGATAGCGCCCCGAAGCGATCGCCTCGGTCAGTTCGCGCGCGATGTCTGCGAAATGGGGTCGGTTGGTCATCGTGTCCCTGAGTCTGTCTTTTCTGCTTGCTAGGGTAAATCATAGCTTGCCCGTACATGTCCGGACATATTATTCTGCATATGTCCGGACTTATTCCGATCTTCGAGGTTGCAATGACACACTCTCCCGTTCCGATGGCCAGCACCGTGGTCGACTCCATCCTGTTTCGCGACGCCTTCGGAACCGCGAAGATGCGCGCGCTGTTTTCCGATCATGCGCTGATCCAGCGCTATATCGACGTCGAAGTGGCGCTGGCCAAGGCCGAAGCGCGCACCGGCGTGATTCCCGCCGAAGCCGCCGACGTGATCGCGCGCGAGTCGACCATTCAGCGCATCGATTTCGATCACATGCGCGAAGAGACCGATATCGTCGGCTATCCGATCCTGCCGCTCGTGCATCAACTGGTCGAGATGTGCGGCGACGCGGGCCGCTACGTCCATTGGGGGGCGACTACGCAGGACATCATGGACACGGCGGTCGCGCTGCAAGTGCGCGACGCGCTCGACTCGATCGACGGCGATATCCGCGAACTGCGCGCGATTCTCGCGGATCTGGCGAAGAAGCATCGCGACACGCCGATGGCGGGCCGCACGCACCTGCAGCAGGCCTTGCCGGTGACGTTCGGCTACAAGGTCGCGATCTGGCTCGCGATGTTCGATCGCCATCAGGAACGCCTGGCGCAGATGCGCGAACGCGTCGCCGTCGTCGAATTCGCGGGCGCGGCGGGCACGCTTGCATCGCTCGGCGACAAGGGCTTCGAAGTACAAAAAGCGCTCGCCGAAGAACTGAAACTCGGCGTGCCCGCCACGACCTGGCACGTCGCGCGCGACGGCTTCGCCGAGGCCGTCAACCTGCTCGCGCTGGTGACAGGATCGCTCGGCAAGATCGCGCTCGACATCATGATCATGGCGTCCACTGAATTCGCGGAAGTCTACGAGCCGTTCGTAAAGGGACGAGGCGCGAGCAGCACCATGCCGCAAAAGCGCAATCCCATTTCCAGCGAACTCATGCTTGCCGCGGCCAAGGCCGTGCGCCAGCACGCGGGCCTGATGGTCGATGCGATGGTGCAGGACTTCGAGCGCGCCACCGGCCCGTGGCACGCGGAGTGGATCGCGATTCCCGAAAGCTTCATCCTCACGGCGGGCGCGCTGCATCAGGCGAAGTTCGCGCTCGGCGGCCTGATCGTCGATGAAGCGCGCATGAAGCACAACCTCGGCATCAGCAAGGGCTTGATCGTCGCGGAAGCGGTGATGATGGGCATGGCGCCGCACATCGGACGTCAGCAGGCGCATGACGTCGTGTACGACGCGTGCCGCACGGTGAACGAGCATGGCGGCACGCTGGCAGAAGCGCTCGCCGCCCTGCCCGAAGTCACGCGGCACTTCGACCGCGCCGCCATCGACCGCATGACCGATCCCGCGAACTATCTCGGTCTCGCGCCGCAGATGGTGGACCGCGCCATCGCGCTGTCGAGCGAAATCTGAACGTGACGAATCATGGAGGAGCAGGCGATGCATAACCAACCCGCATCACACGACGCAACCGCCGCAGCGAAAAAGAAGCTGCCGTGGTACCGCAAGCTCGGCATGCAGGTGCTATTGGCGCTCGTCATCGGCATTGCGGTCGGATTGTTGTTTCCGAAGTTCGGTGCCCAGCTCAAGGTGCTCGGCGATATCTTTCTCGCGCTCATCAAGGCCGGTGTCGCGCCGCTCGTGTTTCTCACGATCGTGCATGGCATCGCCTCCGCGGGCGACGTGAAGAGCGCGGGACGCGTGGGCTGGCGCTCGATCGTCTACTTCGAAGTCGTTTCGACGATCGCGCTCGCCGTCGGCCTGCTCGCGGGCAATCTGCTGCAGACCGGCAAGGCGATGACATCCGTCACCGTCGGCGCGGTGCCCGCGATGGCGGTCAAGGCCGCGCCGCAGGGTTTCACCGAGTTCGTCATGCATATCGTGCCGGACAACTTCATCGGCGCGTTCGCGAAGGGTGAGTTGCTGCAGGTCGTCGTGCTCGCGGTGATGGTCGGCATCGGCATTCTCGCGATTCCCGAGCGCCGCCGCGTGCGCATCAACGAAGGGCTCGATCTCATTTCCGAGGTGCTGTTCTCGTTCATCAACCTCGTGATGAAGCTTGCGCCGCTCGGCACGCTCGGCGCGATCGCCTTCTCCGTGGGCAGCAACGGCACGGCGGTGCTGATCGCGCTCGCGCAGCTCGTGTTGAGCTTCTATGCCGTGGTCGTGCTGTTCATCGTCGTGGTGATGGGCGTGATCGCGAAGCTCGCGGGCTTCAGCCTGTGGCGCTTTCTGCGCTATATCAAGGACGAAATCTTCATCGTGCTTGGCACCGCTTCGTCGGAAAGCGCCCTGCCGCGTCTGCTGATCAAGCTCGAACGGCTCGGTTGCGCGAAGCAGACCGTCGGGCTCGTCTTGCCGACCGGCTATGCGTTCAATCTCGACGGCACGTCGATCTTCATGTCGATGGGCGTGATGTTCATCGCGCATGCGTATGGCGTGCCGATCACGCTGGATCATCAGATCGGCATTCTGCTGCTCATGCTGCTCACGTCGAAGGGCGCGGCCACGGTGTCGGGCGGCTCGTTCGTGGTCTTTGCCGCGACCGTCACGTCGACCGGCATTCTGCCCGTGGAAGGGCTCGCGCTGATCTTCGGCGTGTACCGCTTCATGTCGATGGCGATCGCCACCTGCAATACCATCGGCAACAGCCTCGCGACGGTCGTGATCGCCAAGTGGTCGCGCACGTTCGATGACAGCGTCGCCGAGCGGCATCTGCATCCCGAACGCTACCCGGACATTGCGCAGGCCGACGAGAACCTTGCGGACGGCAATCTGTTGCCCGAAGATATGAACGACGCCAATCCGCATCCTCACGGCATTTCAATCACGAGATAGTGTCACGCGCCATGACCACACCATCGCGAATCGAACATGATGCATTCGGCCCCGTCGAGATTCCGTCGGATCGTTACTGGGGTGCGCAGACGCAACGCGCCCTCGGGCTTTTCGAAGTCGGCGAGGAGCGCTTTCCGGTGGTGCTGTTGCGCGCCTTCGGTCTGCAGAAGTTCGCGGCCGCGCGCGCCAACGTGCAATGCGGCGCGCTCGCGCCCGAGCTGGCTTCGGCAATCGAGCAGGCCGCGATCGAACTGCGCGAGGGAAAATGGGACGGCCATTTTCCGCTGACGATTTGGCAAACGGGGTCCGGCACGCAGACCAACATGAACGCCAACGAGGTCATCGCGAACCGCGCGAACGAGTTGCTCGGACAGCCGCTCGGCACGAAGGCGCCGGTGCATCCGAACGATCACGTCAACCGCTCGCAATCGTCCAACGACAGCTTTCCCACGGTGATGCACGTCGCGGCCGCCATCGAGGTGAGCGAACGTCTGCGGCCCGCGCTGGACGAACTCCGCGCGGCGCTCGCGGAACGCAGCCAGGCGTTCGCCGATGTCCTGAAAGTCGCGCGCACGCATCTGATGGACGCCGTGCCGATGACCATGGGGCAAACGTTCGGCACCTTCGCGCAGCAGCTTGCGAACGCGCTCGCCCGCCTCGACGATGCCTTGCCGCGCCTTCTGATCCTGCCGCAGGGCGGCACCGCTGCCGGCACGGGGCTGAACGCGCCGAAGGGTTTCGACGCCTACTTCTGCGCGACGCTCGCGGAGGCGACTGGCTTGTCCTTCGTTCCCAATGCGCACAAGTTCGAAGGCATGGCGGGACACGACGCGCTGGTGGAACTGTCGGGCGCATTGAACACGATCGCGACTTCGCTGCTGAAAATCGCGAACGACATCAGGCTGCTCGCGTCCGGCCCGCGCTGCGGTCTCGGCGAATTGCTGATTCCCGATGACGGTCTCACTTCCTCCATCATGCCGGGCAAACGGAACCCGACCATCGCGGAAGTCGTCGCGCAGGCGTGTTTTCAGGTCATCGGCAATCACCAGACGATCACCGTCGCCAACGCATCCGGCAACTTCGAACTGAACGTCGCCAAGCCGGTGCTCGTGTACAACCTGCTGCAATCGATGCGCGTGCTCGCCGATTCAGCCCGCGTGTTTGCGAGACGCTGTATCCGCGGCATTGATGTGAACCGCGAACAGCTCGCGACGAACGTCGAGCGGTCGCTGCTCGCAGTCACCGCACTCAATCCGACACTCGGTTACGACCGTGTCGCGCAGATCACGGCGAAAGCCCTGCGCGAGCGCATCACGCCGCGCGCGGCGGCGATTGCGCTCGGTTTTCTCGATGGCGACGAATACGACCGGCTGGTCGATTTCGCCGCGCTCGCCGCGGGTGACGCCTCGAAGCGCTGACCGGCTTCAGAAATCGGTCGTCATCGACAACAACACAGTGCGCGGCGCGCCCATCGTCAGATAGCCGCCGATGGTCGATGCCCAGTACGACTTGTTCGCCACGTTCAGCACGCTCGCGCGGAAGGTCGTCGGCTTGCCGAACAGCACGGTCGCGTAACGCGCGCCGAGGTCGAAGCGATCCCAGGCGGGAATCGCGAGCGTGTTCGTCACGTTCAGATACTGCGAGCCCGTGTGGATCCAGCGCGCCGTCAGCGTCAGGCCGCTCAGCACGGGCACGTCATACTCCGCGTTGACGTTGAACAACATGGTCGGGACGCCGATCGGCTTGTTGCCGTCGGTCGCGCCGCCGGCCGTGCCTTCCTGCGTCGCGTGAAGATACGTCGCGCCCGCGATCAGGCGCACGCCCTTCAGCGGCTCGCCGTAAATCGATGCCTCCAGCCCGCGATGCTTCTGCGTCCCGTCCGCGACGAACACGTTCGAACTGTTGACGAACGTGAGCGGCCGCTCGATCTGGAACGCCGCGAACGACGCGCCGTACTGGCCGTTGTCGTATTTCGCGCCGACTTCCCATTGTTTCGACTTCGCCGGCGGAAGCTGGTCGCCGAAGTTCGCGGCGGTATTGGGCGCGGCGTCGCCGATGGTCAGCGCTTCGCTATGGTTCGCGAACAGCGCGACGTGCTCCATCGGCCTGACGACGAGACCGAACACCGGCGTCGTGATCGAGTCGTTGTAATTGCGCGTCTGTGTGCCGGTGTACGCGTAAGTGTTCGACAGCAATTCCTGATGGCGCGCGCCAATGGTGAACAGTACGCGGTCGTTCAGGAAGCCGAGCGTGTCGGAGACGGCGATGCTGCGCATCAGGTTCAACGCCGTCGTCTGCGGATCGGCCAGATTGCCGCCCGAAAGCGTCGTCGGCGGATACGGCACTTGCGGCGTGTCGTAGAGGCTCGTCGGAAACGCGCTGCTGAACGTGAACGCCGACATCGAATCGACCCGCACGATCGACGCGCCCGCCGTCACGAAATGCGACACCGGACCCGTGTTGAAGTGGCCGCGCACGCCCGCTTCCGCCGACGCGCCGTCTTCCTTGTGCGGCACGCCGAGGCGCGTGGCCGTGGTCGTGCCGTTCGCCTGAACGCTCGGCGACGAGTATTCGCCCTGCTCGTCGGTGTGGCGTACGCCGCCCGTCACGTAGGCCGTCCAGCCGGGCAAGAAATCGTACTCCGCGCGCAGGATGCCGACCGTATCCTCGATCGAGCTGAAGCTCCAGGTCTGCGCGTAGTTATAGGTCGCCGCCGGCGGGCCGGGAATGAAGTTCGCGAAGTCGTTGACCGTCGGACGGCCGCCGTTGATGCGCTGGCGCTGGTACAGAAAATCGCCGTAGAGACGCAGCTTGTCGCCGCGCCAGTCGAGCGACACGGCCGTGGTGTTGTCGCGGCGATGTTCGCCGTCGATGCTCGTCTCGCCGTCGTGATTCGCCTGATTCACGCGGATGCCGAACTGCCCTTCGCTGCCGAAGCGCCGGCCGATATCGACGTGCGCCCCGATCTCGCCCGATGCCGTGCCGTCGAGCGTGACGCGCGTGAGCGGCTTGTCGTCGGCGCGCTTGAGTTGCAGATTGATGCCGCCGCCCACCGCCGAGCCGTTCGGCGACGCGCCGTTCAGGAACGCATTCGCACCCTTGAACACGTCCACGCGTTCGAGCGCGTCGGTCGCGACGAGCTGGCGCGGCGTGATGCCGTACAGGCCGTTCAGCGAGACGTCGTCGCCCTGCAGCTCGAAGCCTCGGATCACGTACGTCTCCGCGAAATTGCCGAAAGCATACGCAGTCCGAACCGACGGATCGTTCGCGAGCACGTCGGCGATGGTGCGCGCCTGCTGGTCTTCGATCAGCTTCGACGTATAGGTCGTCATGCTGAACGGCACGTCGAGCATGTTTTGCTGGCCGAGCACGCCGAAATCGGCGCCCCGGGCGACCTGACCGCCCGCGAAGGTCGGCGCGAAATCGCCGGGTAGTGACTCCTTCGACGCCTGGACCTTGACGGCCGGCAAGGTGCTTTCCTGAGGCGCGGCGGCGGCATCGGCCGATTGCGCGTGCGCCGACAGGGAAAAGACCATCGCAACGGCTGCGACGATGATGGCGCGATGTGGCAGCGCGCGGATGGGCGCGGTCTGCGAATGTGAAGTACGGGACGAACGTGAGGCGGACATGAATGCGGACACTACGGGATGGGTCGGTCTTCCGTCCCGGGGCGCGACTGGAATCCGGGCGGCATTGTTCTGACTCGCACGAGGCAAGACTGAATTATGCGCGGATTATAGAGTGAATAAGAGTCGTTATCATTCACGAATTGAAATGTTTTGCGCGAACGCAACATCCCACCCGCGTGTGGTGTTCTTGTCGAGCTTTATTCGAGGTATCAATGCGAGAGTCGAACAGTGGCGGGGAGCCGTTATGACGCCACGGACCCGCCGCGCGCGGCGCGTGCGTCCGCAGCCGCCGCCGAATGTCGGCGCGCCGCCCGCTTTCTGAACCAGATGATGAGGCCGGTGGCGCTCAGCACCGCCACGGCAATGCCCACCGCGCTCACGAGAATGCGCCCGCTCAGGCCCACGATGCGCCCCGAATGCAGCGGAAACTGCGCCTGCATGAAGATGTCGCCCGCCGAGCCGCGGCCTGGGATCGTCGAGCCAGCAAGCGCGCCCGTCTGACCGTTGTAGTAGAGCCAGGCGTTGCCGAGACCCATGTCGCCATGATCGCGGCCGGGGGCGAAAAAGCCGACGCCATACGCCTTGAACATCGGCGCGTAGTAGAGCGCGCCCATCGGTTCGGTGAGATTTTCGCGCTGCGCGTCGCGGGCGGCGGCGGCGATGATCGCTTCGCGCGTGGCCACGGGCTTGCCCGGCGGGCCGGCGCGCACGAGTTCCGGATTGTCGAGGAACGACGGCGAAAGCTTCGAGAACATCGAGACGACCGGGCGCATCACCGGCTCGGCGAGATTCATCGAGATCGACGTGAGCGCCATCACGAGCAGCAGGCCCCAGATCCACACGCCGCCCGAGCGATGCAGGTCGAATGTGAGCGCGTAGCCGCCGCGTTTTACGCGAAACGCGAACGACTTGCGCCATGCTTTCACGCTCGGAAACGAGAGGATCAGCGCGATGCCGCTGTCGAGAAACCACATGATGCCGACAATGCCGATCAGCCACGTGCCGACATCGAAACCGCCGACGATCGGCAAATGCAGCGTGTAGTGCAGCTTGTAGAGAAACGGCATCAGGTCGATGCGCGCCAGCGAGAACGCGCCCCACATGCGTTGCGCCTGAACCTGGCCCGTCGCGGGATCGACGGCGATCTGGTTGTACGGCACGTCATACGGCGCGTTCGTCGCCGGATTCGTGCGCGGCATGACCATCATCTGCGCGGTGTGTCCCGGCTCGACGCCGAGCGGCATGTACGTCACCTCGACGCGCGGATCGGCGGCCTCCACGCGGCGCGCGAGTTCGAGCGGCGGCAGCGCCGGGCCCCCGGTGCGCGCGTGGAAAAAGGCGGGATTGAGTATCTCGTCGATCTCGTGATCCCACGCGATGATCGCGCCGGTGAGACCCGAGACGAACAGAAAGAGCGCGGTCGCGACGCCGAGCCATCGATGCAGGCGAACCAGAACCGGCCTCATGCCCGCGATCCTTCGAAGGGGCCGTGCGAAAACGCAATCATCGTTACGATGTTATGTAAATAGGAATTGTTCGCATTTTATAGACATTCGATCCGATATACAAGGTTCTCGTAAGCTGCTTACCAGGATTACCGCTTCACGCGGCGAGCGGGCGGAAAGGGTCCTGCGACACACTTCGACATAACTCCCGCGTCACGCCCGTCCCTTGTGCGACAAGGCTTTGCGGGCGACCCGTGACATTCCATGAAATAGTTTGTGCGTGGTTTTTAACCGGGTCGATCGCCACAATGGGTTCATTCGCAACCACCCACCAAGGCGAACCATCATGGAACCCGCACTGCTCGCAAAGATTTCGATGTACGCGCTGGGCATCGTCCTCGCCGCGTCGATGATCGAAGCCATCGTTCTGCACTTCAAGCACAAGGGCACCGACAAGGCCTTCGACTGGCACGAAACCTGGATTTCGCTCGTCGATCTCGTCGGCCGCAAGCTGCTCGCGTTCGTGCCGATCTCGCTCGCGACGCCGGTCTTCAACTTCGCGTGGGAGCATCGCATCCACACGGTCACGACGAACACCGCGCTCACGCTCTTTCTGCTCTTCATCGGACAGGAGTTCTGCTACTACTGGTACCACCGCGCGTCGCACACGATCCGTTTCTTCTGGGCGAATCACGCGGTGCATCACTCGCCGAACCAGTTGACGCTGTCGTCCGCGTACCGGCTGGGCTGGCTGACCAAGCTCGCGGGCTCGGCCATCTTCTTCACCCCGCTCGTGTGGCTCGGCGTGAAGCCGGAAGTGGTGCTCGCGGTCGTGTCGATCAACCTGCTCTATCAGTTCTGGCTGCACGCAACCTGGATTCCGAAGCTCGGCTGGCTCGAATACGTGTTCAACACGCCCTCGTCGCACCGCGTGCACCACGCTTCGAACGCGACGTATCTGGATGCGAACTTCGGCGGCGTGCTCGTGATCTTCGACCGGCTGTTCGGCACCTATGTGGAAGAACGCGCCGATGAACCCTGCGTCTACGGTCTCACGACCCCGGTGACGTCGCACAACCCGATCGTCGTCGAGATGGAGCACTGGGTCAGCCTCGTGAAGGACATGTTCAACGCGAAGAGCGTGTCGGATGCAGTCGGCTTCCTGCTGCGCCCCCCGGGCTGGCTGCCGAACGGCGAAGGCAAGACGACGGAAGAGTTGCAAAAGCGCGCGGCGCAGGCGGTCGAACAACCGGTTCACGCCGGACACTAAGAAGCGCTTCGCAGCGGTACTTTCGAATCCCGATGCCGGCATCGGGATTTTTTTATTGCTTACGGCGGATCGTGGCCGACGCGACGCCCGCCGCGCCAAAGGCGCACGCCGCCGAAAGCAGCGCGACGGCGCGCAACGCCTCGGCGATGGCTTCGGCCTGCGCGCGGGCAAGCGGCGTCGCGGGCTCGGCGGGCGCGGCGGGAAGCACGTCGGCGTCGAGCACGGACATGCTCTGGCGCGGCACATGCAAGCGGTCGAGCCGCGCCGACAAAGCCGCATCGTGCGCGCGCACGAACACGATGCCGAGCACGGCGATCGCGAGCAGGCCCGCCACGCGCGCGACCGCATTGTTGATCCCCGACGCGACGCCCGCGCGCTCGCCCGGCACCGACGCCATCACGGTCGTGGTCAGCGGCGCGACGGTGATCGTCAGACCCACACCGAGCACGACGAGCGCGGGCAGAAATCCCGCCCAATAGCTTCCCGCGACGAACGGCAGCCCGAGCATCGCAAAGCCGAGGCCCGCGACGCACGGCCCGGCGATCAGCAACGCGCGCGCGCCGAAGCGGCCCGTGAGTCCGCCCGTGAACCGCGACAGCAGGCCGATGATGAGCGGCATCGGCAGAACGGCGGCGCCCGCTTCGGTCGCGCTGTAGCCGTACGCGCGAATCAGCGTGAACGGCAGAAAAAACAGCGCGCCGCCGAGCCCGAAGTAAAGCAGCAGCGTGACGAGATTCGCGCCGCTGAAATCGCGCGAGCGGAAGATGTCGAGCGGGACCATCGGATCGCGCGATCTCGCCTCGATCGCGACGAACGCCGCGAGCAGCGCGACGCCCGCGCCGACCATGCCGAGCACGAGCGGATCGGCGAAGCCGCGCGACGGCGCTTCGGTGAGGCCGAACGTGAGCGCCGCGAGACCCGCCGCCGTGGCCGCCGCGCCCGGCCAGTCGAGCGTCTGCGGGGCGTCGGCGTCATGGCTGTCGGGCACCGCTGCGAGCGCCAGCGCGATCGTCGCGGCGGCGAGCGGCAGATTGAGGAAGAAGATCGCGCGCCACGAATAGACGTCGACGAGCCAGCCGCCCGCCGCCGGCCCCACCGACGACGTGATCGCGCCCACGCCCGCCCACGTGCCGATGGCGCGGCCGCGCGCTTCGCCCTCGAACACCGCGCCGATGATCGCGAGGCTGCCCGGCACGAGCAGCGCCGCGCCCACGCCCTGCAACGCGCGCGCCGCGATCAGCCAGCCCATGCCGGGCGCCGCGCCGCACGCCGCCGACGCAGCCGTGAAAATCGCGATGCCCGCGATGAACACCTTGCGCCGCCCGAGCTTGTCGCCCATCGAGCCGCCCACGAGCACGAGCGCGCCGAGAAACAGCAGATACGCGTCGACGACCCATTGCATCGCCGCGATGCTCGCGCCGAGTTCGCGCTGTATCGACGGCAACGCGACGTTCACGACCGAGCCGTCGATGAACGCCATGCTCGACCCGAGGATCGTCGCCGCCAGCGCGAGACGCTTGCGCCGGCACGGGCGGTCGGTGGCGACGGGCTGCGCGCGGATGACGAGCTCGTCGCACGGACTCGCCTGCGAGGCGACCGCGTGCGCGTGCGTGCGCGCCCGGCTTTCGAGAGGTCGGCTGGCCAAAGTCGCTTCCTTGTTTTGGCGAAAGGCCAAGTAAAGCATGTCCACGGCGACAACGTGAGATACGCGCCGTTACGCGCGCCGGCGTCAAGCGTTAAGCTAACGGCTTCCGCTTGCTCGAGATGACGCCATGAATCGAACAGCAGGAGTCGCGCAAAGCCGATGGCTCGCCGACGCGCGCGAAGAAATCGCCGCCGCGCTGCGAACCTCCGACGAAGCCTGGCTGCACGACATGAGCATGCGCTGGGGATGCCGCCTCGCGATGCTCGTCGCCGATTTCGGCGTGCGCGTGATGCTTCACGAAGAAGGCGTCGTCATGAAGCTGGAATTGCCGGCCGACGCGAACAACGCGCTCGTCGATGGCGACATCGACCTGCCCGATTCCCTCGCGCGCGCGGCCTGGATCAAGCTGTCGAAATTCGAAGAGCACGCGACCGCCGTGCTGGAGGCGAGCGCGCTCATTCAGGGCGAGGCGCGCTGCAACGCCTGCCACGAGACGATTCTCGCGTGGCGACAGATGCTCATCGCGGCGAACGAGTGGCCGAGAGACGAAGCGGACCCGTACATCAGCCATGCGTGCCGGCCGATCCTGAAGCAGTTCATGAACGTGGCCGCGTGCGCGACGAACGGACATCAGTTCGAACTCGCCCGCGCCGGCGACTATGAAGAAGCGTGGCGCGAATTCGAGAGCTTCTGCGCGAACGAACACGCGAGCCCCGTGACGGAATGGGGCCGCAAGTATCGCAACCGGCAAGGCGCGGCGAGCCGCCGCTTCGCGGGGTCTACGGACTCGATTTGGTTCAGAACCGATGCCGCAATCCGACCGTCGCCTCGACCTGATTACTCGTCGAAGACGGCGCGGTGATGCCGTTGATCCACGACACACCTAAAGGCGATCCGCTGCCCGCGCTCACGCCCTGCCACACGCCTTGAACATACACATCCGTGCGCCGCGTGAAGCTGTAGCCGGCCATCGCGCTGACCTGGTTCCAGTGCGGATTGCCGCCGCCCGCGAGCGCGCTCGCCCGCGTGTACGTATAAGCGGCCGAGAGTTCGACCGCGGGCGTCAACGCATAACGCAGATTGCCTTCGAAGTTCTGGAAGTGCGTGCTGAGCCCGGTCTGGAACAATTGCGTGAGATTCGTCTGCGTATAGACGAAGCCCGCCACGGCCGGGCCGAACGAATAGTTCACGCCCGCGCCCCACGTCTGTTGACGGCTCGACAATGCGCCGAGCGGCACGCCTTGCAGCGATGAGGCGCTCGTATCGGTAACAGCGCCATTCGAATTCAGTTGCGCGGGCGTTTGCGCGTCGCCATTGAGTTGCAGGAATCCGGCGCCGAAGTTGAGCGGCCCCCACATGTACGACATGCCGAAGCTATACGCGCGATTGTTCGAAAAACCGCCCGCCTGATTCGAGAACCCATAGAGCGCGCCGAGTTTGAAGCCCGCGAAATCGGGGCTTTGATATTTCACCGCGTTATTGATCTGGAACGAATCGTTGAGGTTATCGACATCGAACGGATGCGCGAAATGCGTGCCGCCGTATTCGGTGCCGGTCAACGAAAGCGGACCGACGAAGTCCACCATGTCGTCGGTCTGACGACCGAACGTCAGCACGCCGTAGTCGCGGCTCGACAAGCCCACGTATGCCTGCCGGTTGAAAATGCGGTTGCTCGACGTGTTCTGCCCGCTGTTCAGGTTGAAGCCGTTTTCCAGATTGAAGATGGCTTTCAGGCCGCCGCCCAGATCTTCCGCGCCGCGCAAGCCCCAGCGGCTGTATTGCACGGGCCCGCTTTTCAGTTCCCAGTTGCTATGCCCGGCGCCTGTCGGGCCGACCTGATTGTTCGTGTAGGTCACGCCCGCGTCGATCAGCCCGTAGAGCGTCACGCTGCTTTGCGCGTGCGCCGCGCCGGCCAGCGTGAACAACGTCGCCGTGCCGGATATAAGCAACTTGTTCATTTGCCTGGGCTCCATCGATGTCATCACGGGACGCAGCGCGTTTCATCCACATTATGCGACCGCATCGGCAAACGGCAACCGGAAAATATGAACGCTCAGAAGTCGCGGCGCACGGAGAAAGTCATGCCTTTCTCATGCTCGTGATTCACGCCGAGCTGCGGATTCGCCGAGAAGTGCCATTCGTCTTCGTCACTCGCGACGCCGTCTCGCGGCTTGACCGGCCCGGGCACGGAAGTCGTCGACGGCGATTGCGGATAAAGCCGCGCGACCTGGCCCAGATCGGGATGAATGCTGTTGTCGTATTTGGATAGCGTGACGGCGTCCAGCACGCTCATGCCCTTGAAAAGATATCGCAGGCGCTGCGGCTTGACCGAATGCGCGGAAGCGGTCGAGACGATGGCGGGATAAGGGAAAAACAGCACATTCGCCGCGACTCGCGTAATGGGAATCACGCGAGTTTGCTCATTGGCTGATGCAGTGATGCCGACGAATAAAGCCACGATGCCGGCAAACCAGTATCTTCGGATATGGCGTGTCATCGAATGCCCAAAAGGCCTGCTATCGAAATATATCAGGCGTCATTAAAGCATTTTAATTCATTCGACGAAGGTTTTCCTGGCAACGACGCCGTTCATCGTGCAGGAAATCGAAATGATCGCGCGCACCGCTATAAGGCTTTCACAAGTGCGCGCGCAACACCTATCTTGAAGAGCGCCCTTCGCAGCAGCACGGGCACGTCGCCTTCCGTGCATCGGCGCAGTGCGTTTCGTTTGTTCATGTCTCCCCTTTCCGTCGCACTTTCGCCACAAGGAGATGTTTCGATGAGCAAGCATTCCAGAAATGGTGCATCGCATTCTTCCGCGCTCGCAGGCGATGAACTTCGACTCGTCGATGCCTGGTGGCGCGCGTGCAACTATCTCTCGGCGGGCATGATCTTTCTCGCCGACAATCCGCTCCTGCGCGAACCGCTGAAAGCGGATCACGTGAAGCGGCGTCTGCTCGGGCACTGGGGCGCGAGTCCGGCGCTGTCTTTCGTGTGGGCGCATCTGAATCGCGTGATCAGGCGTGAGGATCTCGACGTGATCTTCATGGCCGGCCCCGGTCACGGCGCGCCCGGCGTGCTCGGCCCGGCGTATCTCGAAGGCACGTATTCCGAGGTCTATCCGGACAAGAGCGAAGATGCCGAGGGCATGCAGAAGTTCTTCAAGCAGTTCTCCTTTCCCGGTCATATCGGCTCGCATGTGACGCCTGAAACGCCGGGGTCCATTCACGAAGGCGGCGAACTGGGCTATAGCCTTTCGCACGCTTATGGCGCCGCGCTGGATAACCCTGACCTCATCGTCGCGTGTGTCGTCGGCGACGGTGAAGCGGAAACCGGCCCGCTCGCGACGGCGTGGCATTCGAACAAGTTCATCAATCCCGCGCGCGATGGCGCGGTGCTGCCGATCCTGAACCTGAACGGCTACAAGATCGCCAATCCGACGATTCTCGCGCGCATCAGCCATCAGGAACTCGAAGCGCTGTTCGTCGGTTATGGCTACCGGCCGTATTTCGTCGAAGGCTCGGATCATGCGCAGATGCACGAAAAGATGGCGGAAACGCTCGATGCCGCCGTCGCCGATATCCACGCGATCTGGGAAAAGGCCCGCAGCGGCAAGGCCACGGAACGGCCGCGCTGGCCGATGATCGTGCTGCGCACGCCGAAGGGATGGACCGGCCCGAAGGAAATCAACGGCCATAAAGTGGAAGGCTCGTGGCGCGCGCATCAGGTGCCCTTCTCGGACGTGCATAACAATCCCGCCAATCTCGCCGTGCTCGAACGCTGGATGCAGAGCTACAAACCCGAGGAGCTATTCGACGAAAGCGGCCGCCTGCGCGCGGAAATCAGGGCGACAGCGCCCGCCGGAACGCGGCGCATGAGTGCGAATCCTCACGCGAACGGCGGCATGCTGCGCAAGGAACTGAAGATGCCCGACTTCCGCGACTATGCCGTCGATGTCGGTCAGGCGGGCAAGATCCTGCACGAGAACACGCGTCCGCTCGGCGCCTTCCTGCGCGACATCATGCGTTGCAACATGGAATCGTTCCGCGTGTTCGGCCCCGACGAAACCGCGTCGAACCGGCTTCAGGCCATCTATGAAGTCAGCAAGAAAGTCTGGATGGCAGATTTTCTACCGGAAGACGAGGACGGCGGCGAACTCGCGCGCGATGGCCGCGTCATGGAAATGCTCTCCGAGCACACCTTGCTCGGCTGGCTGGAAGGCTATCTGCTCACGGGGCGGCACGGCTTTTTCCACACGTACGAGGCCTTCGCGCATGTGATCGACTCCATGTTCAACCAGCATGCAAAATGGCTCGATATCTGCAAGAACCATGTGCCGTGGCGCGCGTCGGTGTCGTCGCAAACCATTCTGCTTTCGTCCACCGTGTGGCGGCAGGATCATAACGGCTTCTCGCATCAGGATCCCGGCTTCATCGATCTCGTCACGAACAAGAGCCCGTCCGTCACGCGCGTCTATCTTCCGCCGGATGCCAATACGCTGCTCGTCGTGGCCGATCAATGCATGCGCTCGACCGATTGCATCAACATCATCGTCGCGGACAAGCAGAAGCATCTGCAGTTCGCGACCATCGACGAAGCGGTCGTGCATTGCGCGAAAGGCATCGGCGTATGGCGGCGCGCCAGCACCGACGAAGGCGAAGAACCCGATGTGGTGCTGGCCTCATGCGGCGATGTCGCGACGCAGGAAGCGCTCGCCGCCGCCGCGATTCTGCGCGAACGCCTGCCCGAGTTGAAGCTGCGCTTCGTGAACGTGGTCGATCTCTTCCGCATGCAGCCCGATACCGAGCATCCGCACGGATCGAGCGCGCGCGAATTCGACAGCCTCTTCACGCTCGACAAGCCCGTGATCTTCAATTTTCACGGCTATCCGTGGCTGATTCACAAGCTCGCGTATCGCTTCCATAACCATGAAAATCTGCATGTGCGCGGCTATAAGGAGAAAGGCAACATCAACACGCCGCTTGAACTGGCGATACTCAATCAGGCGGATCGTTTCAATCTCGTGATCGACGTGCTCGATCGCGTGCCGCGCCTGCAAAGCCGGGCCACGCATCTGCGGGAAGACATGCGAAACGCGATCATCCGTCATCTGGATTACGCGCACACGCACGGCACCGACAAGCCGGAAATCGCCGAATGGGTCTGGCCGTTCTGATTCAGGGCGATTCCTTCAGCACGCGGAGCTCCGGCTGCGCCGGGGTCTCCGCGGCGTGACGACCCTCCGCCGGGCCGCGCTCGCCCGGCGCGGCGTGAATCTGCATTTGCGGCAACAGCATCTCCAGCCCCGCCTCGTCCATCTTGAGCTTGAGTCTCGCGTTGAACGCGCGCGCCACGCTCCATTGCTGCAACGGCCGCGTCTTGATCTGCCCTTTCACGACGATGCAGTTCGCCTCGAAACGATCCAGCCCGAAGATCTCGACGGGACCGAGAATGTCCTGGCGAAAGCGATAGTCCTGCATCAGCTCCGCGCCCACTTCCACGATCATCCGGTTGATGTCGTCCATCTTCGCCGAGAACGGCACCCTGATTTCGAAGACCGCATTCGCGAAATCGCGCGAGAGATTCTTCACGATCTTGATCTGCGAAAACGGAATCGTGTGCACCGCGCCCTGACCGTCGCGCAGGCGGACCGTGCGGATCGTGAGGTCCATCACGGTGCCGGCATGACCGCCGTCGATATCGATCCAGTCGCCGACCGAGATCGTCTCCTCGACGATGATGAACAGTCCCGTGATGAGATCGGTGACGAGCGACTTCGCGCCGAAGCCGACCGCGAGACCGATCACGCCGGCGCCCGCGAGCAGCGGCGTGAGATTGATGCCGAGCGTCGCGCAGGCGACGATGGCCGCCAGCGTCGCGACCGTCACGAAGATGGCGTTGCGCACGAGCGGCAGCATCGTGCGGGCGCGCACGCCGGGGCTCAGCGCCTTGTTGCGCGAACTGTTCGGCCCGAGCGCTTCGAGAATGATGCTGTCGATCAGAATCCAGATGAACCACGCGCCGAACACCGTCGCGACCACGGCGATGAGCGCGTGCCGGAAGCCGGGCGTCATCGCGCTGTGCTTGATGAGCCGCGCGATCGGCCCGCTCCATAGCTCCAGCTCGAAGCGCAGATACGCGAGCCAGATCATCAGCACGACGAGCGTACAGCCGAAGCGCAGAAGCCGCGTGAGATGCGGCGCGCGCCGCTGCGCGCGCGTGTCGCGCCGGCGCGTCAGATGCAGCAGCAGCGCCGAGACGAATAGCGTCAGCACCAGCAGCACCGCGCTCAGCAGCGATGGCCGCAGCACGTCGCCTTCCGCGCCGCGCCCGTCGAGGATCGCCACCACCGAGGCCGCCGCGATCAGCAGCATCGGGATATGCCACAGCGAAGCGAGAATATCGAGCGCTTCGGTCGCGAACTGATGATCGCGCCTGCGCGCATACGGCCGGTTGCGGATCAGATGCGTGACGGGCCGCCGGTAAGCAAGCGCGAAATAACCGCTCAACAGCGCCGCAGCCAGCGTCGCGAAGGTCGATATGACGCCCGCGAGATTCGGGCCGAGCTGACGCGTGACATCGGCGTTGGCGGTCGCATCCCCGAGCGCGCCGCATGCGCCGATCGCGAAGAGCGGCCAGAACGTGCGCGCGAGCAGTTGCTGCACGGCGACGCGGCGATGCGCGGTGCTGAAGATCGAGAACACGATCATGCAGATCGCGGAAAAAATCGAACCCGCGACGATCGCATAAGCGATGACGAGCCCGAGCGTGCGCCCGAGCGCCTCCGGCATGTTGCGCGCGAGAAGCAGCACCGCGAAGAACGCGACGACCCACGGCCCGGTCTGCCGCAAGGCGAAGGTCAGCAATTGGATCCATGTTGGATTCGGCGAAAGCGCGCCCTTGCCGCCATCGCGCAGGAAGAAGCGCCGCTGCAGGCGGATCAGCACGAACGCGCACAGGCCCCAGACCGCGAGCGTCGCGCTCATCCGCGCAACGATCTCGCCGATCGATTCGCCATTGGCATCGGCGCCGATCGCGCGCAGCTCGTTCGCCGCGGCGCTCGACCGCGCGCTCCAGAAACGCAACGGCGTAATGCCTGCGCTGAGATTCGTTTCGACCGATGCAATGCCCGATGCGATCGCGCCGAGCAGATCGCCGCCGACGGGCGCGGGCGCGGGCGGCGCGGTTTTCTGCGTCGCGTCGCGCAGCATTTTCAGTTGCGCGACGAACGCGCTGCGTTGCGCATCGTTGTCGAGCGTGCCGATGAGCGTGTTCAGCGCGCGCACCATTTCGGCCTGACTCGCGGGCGTCGGCACGGACGCGGCCTGCGGCGACGAGGCGGCCCAGTTTGAGATGATGCCCTGCATCGACGCGGGCAGAGGCGCGGCCTGCGCGCATCCGCATCCGATGAAGACGCCGAGCGCGATCATCCACGCGCGAGCGTAAGCAAGGACATGCCCGACTTCGATGCGCCGCGTGAATGCGCTCATGGAGAGACCTCCAGGGATTCATTCCCGTTTCGCGAGATCGCGAACGACTTCGAGAGGCTGCATGCGGCTGCTTTGGCTCTCGCGCAAAGATTAGCGCATCGAATTCAGGCGTGTCATCCCTCGCGCTGTCCGCCGGCTTGCGAGCCGACGAACGCGCATCACTGCGCGCCGCCGCTCAGCACCACACGCCGGAAGAACTGCCCGAGCACGTCTTCGGCGAACTGCGCGGGCACCGATTGCGGGTCGGACGAATAGAAGAACTGCACGCCGTCGCACAGCGCGATCAGGCCGAGCGCCATCTGCTCGGCGGGCATGGTGAGCGGCGTGCCCACGCGCTCGGAGAAGGCGCGGATGTAATCGGTCGTGGTCTGCCGCAGCTCGCGCATGAGCGCATTGAAGCTCGCGCGAAAGCTCGCGTCGCGGCTCGCGTGCAGCTTCGCCTCGACCCACAGCAAAAAGCACGCGTTGTTCTGATAACACTCGCTGTAATACTGCAGCACGCGCGCTTCCATGTCGGCGCGCGAGGCTTCGCCATCCTCGAAAAGGGTGGAAAGCCGCTGCATGATCGTGTCGTGATCGCGCTTGAGCACTTCGAGCAGAAGCTCGGCCTTGCTCGAAAAATTCGAATAGAACGCGCCGCGCGTATAACCCGCGTCGGCGGCGACATCCTCGACGCTCGACGCGCCGAATCCCTTCGTGGTGAAAACCGCCTGGGCAGCGTCGAGCAGACGCTGGCGCGTCTGGTCACGGCTCTGCTCGCGGGTGAGACGTACTGGTTTCATCCCCAAAGTGTAGCACCGCGCGGCTTACGAATCCGGCTTTGCATTCAGATACAACTGTGTATTAGAATTCACTTCGTACTGACGTCCGGGTCGTCGAAACCCTTGCCGGACGCGGCTTCCAGGTCTGTTCGACGACCTATGCCGCGCAGGCTCGTTTCTCGAATTTGCCTGCCGGACCACCGTTTCCCTTGCTTCGCCCATGAACGGCGCGCCTCGCTTCGAAGGCGTGCCGCACCATGCCCTTGCGGGCGCCGAGGTTCCTGTGAAGCTCTTCCCCTCACCCGCGCCTGTCGTGGCGCGCGCGGCACTTCTTTCGATCGTCTGCGCAGCGCTTGTCGCCTGCAAGCGGCATGAGACGCCCGCACCCGCGCCGCGTCCGGTCGTCGCCGTGGCGGCGCAGGCCGATGGCCACGCGAGCTCGTCGAGCCTGCCCGGTCAGATTCAGTCGCGTTATTCGACGCCCCTTTCGTTTCGCATCAACGGCAAGATTCTCGAGCGGCGCGTGCGGCTCGGCGACAACGTGAAGGCCGGGCAGATCGTCGCGCGTCTCGATCCCGCCGATGTCGAAAAGAACAACGCCAGCGCCCGCGCGCAGCTCGATGCCGCCGAGCATCAGCTCATCTATGCGAAGCAGCAGCTCGACCGCGACCGCGCGCAGGCCGCCGAAAACCTCATCGCGCCCGCACAGCTCGAACAGACGCAGAACGCTTACGCGTCCGCGCTCGCGCAGCGCAATCAGGCGCGCCAGCAGGCGGGACTGTCGTCGGATCAACTGCGCTACGCCACGCTTTTGGCCGATCACGCGGGCGTCATCACGGCGGAGCAGGCCGACACGGGCCAGAACGTCACCGCAGGCCAGGCCGTATACACGCTCGCCTGGAGCGGCGATATCGACGTGATCTGCGACGTGCCCGAAACCGCCCTGCCCGCGTTCGCCGTCGGCAAGGAGGCGATCGTGAAACTCGCCGGTCTGCCGGGCAAGACCTTCAAGGCGCGCGTGCGCGAGCTTTCGCCCGCCGCCGACTCGCAAAGCCGCACCTGGCGCGCCAAGCTCACGCTCGAAACGCCCGCGCCCGACGTCCGCCTCGGCATGACGGCGGATATCGCGTTCGCCTCGTCGGATGCGGATAAAGGCGCGTTCACGGTGCCATCGACGGCGCTTTTCCACGACAACGGCCATCCCGCCGTGTGGATCGTGAAGCAACCCGGCGATGCGCTCGAACTGCGGCGCGTCGAAGTCGCGCGCTATGGCGAGCGCACCGTGACGATCGCAAGCGGCGTCTCGGCGGGCGATCGCATCGTGTGGCAGGGCGTGCATACGGTCACCGCGGGCGAAAAGGTGCGCGTTGTCGCGCCCTTGCATCCCGAGGACTTCGCCTCATGAGCGACACCAGCAAAACCCGCGACGCACCCGAAGACGACAACAACGCGCATCGCCACGAAGAAGGCCGCTTCAATCTCTCGGCGTGGGCGCTGCGGCACCGCGCGCTCGTCGTGTTTCTCATTGCGATGTCGACGCTCTTCGGCATCCTCGCCTACACGCGGCTCGCGCAATCCGAAGATCCGCCCTTCACGTTCCGCGTGATGGTCATTCGCACCTTCTGGCCGGGCGCGACCGCGCGTCAGGTGCAGGAAGAAGTGACCGACCGCATCGCGCGCAAATTGCAGGAAACGCCGTACACGGACTTCATGCGCAGCTATTCGCGCCCCGGCGAGTCGCTCTTGTTCTTTCAGATGAAGGACTCCGCGCCCGCGAAGGACGTGCCCGAAGAGTGGTATCAGATCCGCAAGAAGGTGGGCGATATCGCGGCGACCTTGCCGCCCGGCGTGCAAGGCCCGTTCTTCAACGACGAGTTCGGCGATGTCTACACCAACATCTACGCGCTCGAAGGCGACGGCTTCTCGCCCGCGCAGTTGCACGATTACGCCGACGCCCTGCGCACCGTGCTCCTGCGCGTGCCGGGCGTCGGCAAGGTCGATTACTTCGGCGATCAGGAAGAGCGCATCTACGTGGAGATTGCCAATACCACGCTCACGCGCCTGAACATCTCGCCGCAGCAGATCGCGCAGGCCATCGACGGACAGAACGCCGTCTCGCCCGCGGGCGTGCTGACCACGCCCAACGACCGCGTGTTCGTGCGCCCGAGCGGCCAGTTCAAAAGCGTGGACGCGCTCGCCGATACGCTCATCAACGTGAACGGCCGCTCGTTCCGTCTCGGCGACATCGCGACGATCAAGCGCGGCTACATCGATCCGACCGTCACGCAGATGCGCTCGGCGGGCACGCCCGTGCTCGGCATCGGCGTCACGATGCAGCCGGGCGAAGACGTCGTGCGCCTCGGCAAATCGCTCGACGCGCAAATGACCACGCTGCGCGCGCAACTGCCGGCGGGCCTCAAGCTGACCGAAGTGTCGAGCATGCCGCGCGCGGTCTCGCATTCCGTCGATGACTTCCTCGAAGCGGTCGCCGAAGCGGTCATCATCGTGCTGATCGTGAGCCTCGTGTCGCTTGGCGTGCGCACGGGCATGGTCGTCGTGATCTCGATTCCGATCGTGCTCGCCGTCACCGCGCTCTTCATGTATCTGTTCGATATCGGCTTGCACAAGGTGTCGCTCGGCACGCTGATTCTCGCGTTGGGCCTGCTCGTCGATGACGCGATCATCGCCGTCGAAATGATGGCCGTGAAACTGGAGCAAGGCTGGAGCCGCGCGCGCGCCGCCGCGTTCGCCTATACGAGCACCGCGTTCCCGATGCTGACCGGCACGCTCGTCACGGTTGCGGGCTTTCTGCCGATCGCGCTCGCCAAATCGAGCACCGGCGAATACACACGTTCGATCTTCGAAGTGTCGGCCATTGCGCTGATCGCGTCGTGGCTTGCCGCCGTCGTGCTGATTCCGCTGCTCGGCTACAAGCTGCTGCCCGAGCGCAAGAAGGAAGCGCATCTGCCCGACGATCACGAACACGATATCTACGACACGAAGTTCTACGGCCGTTTGCGCCGCTGGGTCGGCTGGTGCGTGGAGCGGCGCTTCGTCGTGCTCGCGATCACGGTCGTGCTGTTCGTCGTCGCGATGGCCGGCTTCTCGCTCGTGCCGCAGCAGTTCTTTCCGAGCTCGGACCGGCCCGAACTGCTCATCGACGTGCGCCTGCAGGAAGGCGCGTCGTTCGATGCGAGCTTGCGCGAAGCGAAGCGCCTCGAAGAAGCGCTCAAGGGCCGCGATGAAATCGATCATGTGGTGAGCTTCGTCGGCACGGGCGCGCCGCGCTTTTATCTGCCGCTCGATCAGCAATTGCCGACGCCGAACTTCGCGCAGTTCGTCGTCACGGCCAAGTCGGTCGAAGCGCGCGAGGCGCTTGCGCGCTGGCTCGAACCGATGCTGCGCGAGCGCTTCCCCGCCGTGCGCACGCGGCTCTCGCGGCTGGAGAACGGGCCGCCGGTCGGCTATCCGGTGCAGTTCCGCGTGAGCGGCGACGAGATCGGCACGGTGCGTCACATCGCCGAGCAAGTGGCCGCCGACATGCGCGCCGATTCGCGCACGACCAACGTGCAGTTCGACTGGGACGAGCCTTCGGAGCGTTCGGTGCGCTTCGAGATCGACCAGCAGAAGGCGCGCGATGCGGGCGTCACGTCGCAGGACGTATCGAGCTTTCTCGCGATGACGCTCTCCGGCACCACGGTGACGCAGTATCGCGAGCGCGACAAGCTCATCAGCGTCGATCTGCGCGCGCCCCGCGCCGAACGCGTCGATCCCGCGCGCCTCGCCACGCTCGCGATGCCGACGCCGCATGGCCCCGTGCCTCTGAGCGCGCTCGGGCGCGTCGTCGATACGCTCGAATACGGCGTGATCTGGGAACGCGACCGTCAGCCGACCATCACCGTGCAATCGGATGTGAAGGGGGACGCGCAAGGCATCGACGTGACGCACGCCATCGACAAGAAGCTCGACGAGATTCGCCGCGCGCTGCCGGTGGGTTATCGCATCGAAGTGGGCGGCCCGGTCGAGGAAAGCGGCAAGGGCCAGGCGTCGATCAACGCGCAGATTCCGGTGATGGTGATCGTCGTGCTCACGCTCTTGATGATTCAGTTGCAAAGCTTCTCGCGCGTGATGATGGTCGTGCTCACCGCGCCGCTCGGGTTGATCGGCGTCGTGGTGACGTTGCTCGCGTTCGGCAAGCCGTTCGGCTTCGTCGCGATGCTCGGCGTGATCGCGATGTTCGGCATCATCATGCGCAACTCGGTGATTCTCGTCGATCAGATCGAGCAGGACATCGCCTCGGGCCACAAGCGTTTCGATGCGATCATCGGCGCGACGGTGCGGCGCTTCAGGCCGATCACACTGACGGCGGCGGCCGCCGTGCTTGCGCTGATTCCGCTTCTGCGCAGCAACTTCTTCGGCCCGATGGCGACCGCGCTGATGGGCGGCATCACGAGCGCGACCGTGCTCACCCTCTTCTATCTGCCCGCGCTCTACGCCGCGTGGTTCCGCGTGAAGCTCGACGAACGCGAAGGAGCACCGTCATGAATCGCCGGCTATCGATGACTTTGGCGTGCCTCGCGCTCAACGCCTGCGCATTCGGCCCCGACGGCAAGCCGCCCGCGATGCCGCAGCCCGCGCATTACGGCGCGCAACCGCAAGCGGGATCGAGCGTGACGGCCGAAGGCGCGTCGCAGCATTTCGACGTCGGCGCGAAGCCCGTGCCCGAATGGTGGAAGCTGTACCGCTCGGATGCGCTGAACGCGCTCGTCGACGAAGGCTTGCGCGCAAGCCCGAATCTCGCCGCCGCCGACAAGAGTCTCGTCGCCGCGCGCGAGCAATTGCGCGCGCAGGTCGGCTCGTCGCTGCTGCCCACCATCGATGCGGGCGGTCAAGTCACACGGCAACGCGGCCTCGGCATTCCGCAAGGCGGGCCGCCAACGGTGCTCTATAACCTCTTCGTCGGGCAGATTCAGGCGCAATACACGTTCGATCTCTTCGGCGCCGCGCGCTATGCGAATGCCTCGCTGGCCGCGCAGGTCGACAGCCAGGCCTTTCAGCTCGATGCCGCGCGCCGCGCGCTCGCCGCGAACATCGTGACCGGCGCGATCGGCGCGGCGGCGCTGCATGCGCAGATCGACGTGACGGCCCGTCTCGTCGCACTGGCGCAAGACGACGCGCACGATGCCGAGCGCCGTTACGCGCTCGGTTCGGCTTCGCGCACCGAGATGCTGAACGCGCAGCAGAACGCGGCGTCGCTCGCCTCGCAATTGCCGGGCTTGCGCGCGCAATGGCTCTCGACGCGTCATGCGCTGGCCGTCCTGCTCGGACGCACGCCCGATCGCGCGCCCGACGATCTCGATCTCGCGAGCCTCGCCGTGCCGTCCGACGTGCCGGTCGTGCTGCCATCGGAGCTGTTGCAGACGCGCCCCGACATCCAGGCCGCCGACGCCGCGCTGAAAGGAGCCGCCGCGCAGGTCGGCGTGGCGACCGCGCAGTTGTTTCCGAGCCTGTCGCTCTCGGCATCGATGGGCAAAGGCGGCTTCGACTGGCCGACGGCGCTGTCGGGCGCGGGCGCGCTGTGGAGCATCGGCGCGTCGCTGTCGCAGCCGATCTTTCATGGCGGCGCGCTGCTCGCGCAACGGCGCGCGGCCATCGCCACTTACGACGCCGCCGTCGAGCAATACAAGCAGACCGTGCTCGCGGCCTTCCAGAACGTCGCGAACACGCTGGCCGCGCTCGAAACCGACAGCGAAGCGCTCGCCTTCGCCGACACCGCGAGCCAGGCAGCGCGCGACGCCTCGGCGGATGCGGCGGCGCGCGTGCGCCTCGGCGCGATTGCTCCGCGCGCCGCGCGCGGCAGCGAGCAGCAATACCTCAACGCGCGGCTATCGACCATTCGCGCGAGCAGTGCGCGCATGAGCGACACCGCCGCGCTGTTCCAGGCGATGGGCTCGCCCGTCGCGTCCGGCGCGACGCTATCAAAAGGCGATGAAAGCACCATAAAGTAAAGCGAAGGCCGTCCGTAAACAGCATGAAAGCATTGGGTTTCCCATTGGCGGAAACCCTGCCTCATCCTGTCCACGGAGAATTCCAACCATGAAGGTCGTCACCAAACTGAGCCTGGGCTTCGGCATCGTGCTGTCGATGTTGTTCGCGGTGCTCGTCTTCGGACTCGTCAGCATGGCGCAGATCCAGGCGCGTTTCGACGAGGTCGTCGAGGTCAACAATGCCGAAGCGAAGCTCGCGCACACACTGAGCCTGTCGGTGAGCGACCGCATGATCGCGCTGCGCAATATCGCGCTCCTGACGGACACGGTGGCGGTCGAGGCGGAAAAGGCGCGCGTGCGCGAGCAGGCGCGCGGCTACACGCAGGCTTACGACGCACTCGCCGCGCGCTTCAGGGAGAACCCCGATACGTCGGCGAACGAACGTGCGGTCCTCGACAAGCTGCGCGCGAACGACGCCGCCGCCGCGCCGATCATCGAAAAGGCGATCTCGCTTGCCGAAGCGCGCGAGCAGCAGGCGGCGGTGCGCGTGCTGACGGGCGAATTGCGGCCCGTGCAGCGCGACTGGATGAACGCCACGCACGAACTGGTCGCGCTGCAGGATGAACAGAACGACATCGCGAACCGCGACGCCGACGCCGCCTATGCGCGCGCGAAGGCGATCATGCTCGCGCTCGGCGCGGCGGCCGTGCTCTGCGGCATTGCGGCGGCGCTCGTCATCACGCGCGGCCTCACGCGTGCGCTCGGCGGCGAGCCGGACGAAGCGAAGGCGCTCGCCGCGCGCATCGCGGAAGGCAATCTGCGCGAGCCGGTCGGCATCGACGGACGCGATCCCGGCAGCCTCATGGTCTCGCTCGAAACGATGCGCGCGCGCCTCAACACCATCGTGCTCGGCATTCAGTCGTCGAGCGTGGCGATCGCGGAAGCGGCCGGCGAGATCGCGCAGGGCACGGTCGATCTGTCCAAGCGCACCGAATCGCAGGCGGCCTCGCTCGAAGAAACGGCGGCGAGCATGGAAGAGCTCGCGAGCACCGTCGCGAAGAACGCCGACAACGCGGCCGAAGGCACGCACGCCGCGACCCGCGCGTGCGGCGACGCAACCCGCGGCGGCGAGACCGTCACCGATGTCGTGGCGACCATGCGCGGCATCACGCAGGCTTCGTCGCAGATGGCGGACATCATCGGCGTGATCGAGGGCATCGCGTTTCAAACCAATATTCTCGCGCTCAACGCGGCCGTGGAAGCCGCGCGCGCGGGCGATCAGGGACGCGGCTTCGCGGTCGTCGCGGGCGAAGTGCGCGCGCTCGCGCAGCGCAGCGCCGTGGCCGCGAAGGAAATCAAGACGCTCATCGACGATTCGACCGCGCGCGTGTCGAACGGCTCGGCGCTCGTCGAGCACGCGGGCGGCACGATCGACGGATTGGTGGCTTCCGTGACGCGCGTGACGGCCATCATGAGCGAAGTGGCCGCGGCGTCGGGCGAGCAGCGCATGGGCATCGATCAGGTGAATGTCGCCGTCGCGCAGATGGACGAAGTCACGCAGCAGAACGCGGCGCTCGTCGAAGAGGCGTCGGCTGCGGCGCAATCGCTGGCCGAGCAGGCCGACGCGCTGCGGCAGGCGGTGGCGGTGTTTCAGGTGGAGCGCGCGGCGTAGCGGCGAAGCGGCGCACGGTCAATCCGACAGCCCGCCCAGCGTCTTCTCATGCGCAACCGACGGCGGCGCTGCGGGCGCGGCCGTCGCCACCCGCGCCTGTGCGAGCGCGCGATACGTGACCATCGCGCCGGCGATCGCGAGCCCGAGCGGGATCAGGAACGCCTGCTCGACACGCGTGAATTCGAGCGTGAGCACGAGCGCGGTCAGCGGCATCTGCATCGCCGAGGCGAGGAAGGCGGCCGCGCCGATCACCGCGAACGCGCCGAGCGGCGTGCCCGGCCAGAACATGTTGAATGCGCTGCCGAGCACCACGCCGAGCAGCGCGCCGTTCGTCAGGCTCGGCGTGAGCAGGCCGCCCTGCGCGCCCGCGCGCAGCGAACTCACTTCGATGGCCACCTTCAGCACGAGCAGCACGCCCGCGAGCGCGAAGCCCAGGCGATCGTCGAACGACAGGCCGGCGGCGCTCTTGCCGTTGCCGGCCAGCTGCGGATACCACATCACGAGCACGCCGATCACCGCGAAGTTGAGCACCAACAAGAGCGGCAGCGCATTGCCGCGCGCCGCGTTGTCGCGCGCCGCCTTCGTCAGCACGACGAAAAGCCGCGCCGCCGCGCCGAACAGCGGGCTCGTGACCACCGCCCAGGCGATGAGCTGGGCATCGAGCGAATACACCGGCAGACGATATGTCAGTTCGTCGCCGAGGCCGATCCACGCGACGACCGCGCCGATCGCCGAGGTCGCCAGCGCCGCCGTGACGATCGGCCATTCGAAGGTGCCGAGCAGCACTTCGAGCACGAAGACCGCGCCGCCGAGCGGCACGTTGTAGACGGCGGCGAGCCCCGCGCCCGCGCCGCACGCGACCATGACGCGCGCCTGCGCCGGCGTCAGATCCGCATAGTGCGAGAGCCAGCCCGCCCACAGCGCACCGATCTCGCGCGGCGCGACTTCGCGGCCGAGCGGCGAGCCCATTGCGACGGTGACGATCTGCAGGACCGTATGCGCGAGCGTCGTCAAGACGGGCATGCGCGGATCGTCCGACTTGAGCGCCTTCGCGATGCTCACGAGCGGCTTGCCGAAACGATAGATGCACCACCAGCCGACGCCCGCGAACACGCCGCACAGCGTCAGCACGATGAAGCGGCGCAGCGGCGGCGCGCCGCTGATGCCTTCGAGAAAGCTCTCGCTGCCGGGCAGCGCATCGAGGCTGTAACCGAACGCGACGTGCTGGATCGCGTGCAGCAGGAGCGCGAGCGACATGCCGCCCAGACCCGCGCCGAGCCCGACGAGCACGGTGACGATGACGAGCTTCGTGGCTTTTATCGGCGAGGGCATCGCGTTCACCTCGGGGGAAAAGACGAGAGCGTAGCGCGGCCGCGATGCGCGGGTCTTCGCGGGATGCGCGGAATTTCGAATATACACGGCTTTGTTTTGCGGGCGGGATATCGCGCGCGCCTGCCGGTCGTCCTTGGGAAATGCGCAAAGTCTCACTATGATCGAATCGTTCATCAGGGAGGCAGCGTGAGTCTCGTGATCTCCGGCCGCATCGTGCCACTTGCGCGGAACGCTGAGAAGAGCACGTTCCAGGGCAAGGTATGGATCGGCGACGACGGGCGCATCGAGCGCGTCACGCGCGGCAACGCGGCCGGTCCGCGAAGCGGCTTCGACAAGGCCGCGAAGGTCGATGCGGGGCACAACCTCGTGCTGCCCGGCTTCATCGACCTGCATAGTCATCTCGCCTACGCCACCCTGCCGCTCTGGACCGAGCCGGGCCGCACCAAGCCGTTCCTGCATCACGATTCGTGGCCGTCCGCGAGCACCTATGCCGCCGACATCACCTGGCCCGCCTACGCCTTCATCGAAGCCGCACCCGAAGCGCTGCTCGCCTATGCCGAAGTGCGCGCGCTCGTGGGCGGCACGACGAGCATTCAGGGCTCGCCGCCAAAGAACCGCCCGCTCGACGGCTGGATGGTGCGCAACGTCGAAGACGAAACGTTCGGCGGCACTATTGCATCGACGCGCGTGCTGGCCTCGACCCTCACGCTCAAGCCCGACGTGCTCGCGACGCGCGCATCGCAAATGAAGGCGGGCGCGAGCTTCATCTATCACTGCGCCGAAGGCCAGCCGAACTCCATCGTCGCGGGGGAATATCAGAGCGCGCGCAAATGCGGCTGCCTGCAAAAGGACTTCGTCGCGATCCACACCAACGCGCTCGATCCCGGCGATTACGCCGCGTGGACCGATCCGGGCACCATCGTCTGGTCGCCGTTCTCGAATCTCTGGCTCTATGGCGGCACGACCGACGTGCCCGCCGCGCTCGCACGACACATCCGCGTGTGCGTCGGGTCCGACTGGGGGCCGTCCGGCACGCGCAACGTGCTCGGCGAAATCAAGGTCGCCGCGCTCGTGAGCAAAAGCCGCGGCTGGAAGCTCACGCCCTTCGATCTCGTGCGCATGATCACCTGCCATCCCGGCGACGCGCTCGCCGGACCGTGGAACGTGCAGGCCGGCCGCCTTCAGCCCGATGCGCTCGGCGATGTCGTGATTCTCTCGGCGCGCGCCGCCGCCGATCCGTTCGCGGCCGTGCTCGCCGCGACCGAGCGCGACGTGCGGCTCGTGGTCATCGGCGGACAGGCGCGCTATGGCGACGCCGCGCCGATGAAAGCCGCGAAGGCGGCGTTTCCTTCGCCGCTGACGGTCGCGGGCACGCGGCGCGTCCTGTCGATGACGCAACTCGACGACGCATCCGCGCCGTGGACCTTCGCGCAGGTTCTCGCGCGTCTGAAAGCGGTGCGCGACGATCCGAAGAAGGCGCTCGACGCCGCCGCGAACGCCTCCGCCGAAGCGCGCATGACGGGCGCCGCGCCCCGCTTGCGGCTCGCGCTCGACATGCCGCTCGGCAAGGTGCCCATCGGCGGGCTGCCGAAGAATCTCGGCCAGATCGTGGTGCCGCCGATCCAGCCGCTTAGCCACGATGCGGCGTTCTTCGCGTCTGTCGCCGGGCGAGGTTTTCACGGCGGCCTGCTCGACGGGCTCGCCAGGTTCTACGCGTGATTTCGCGAGCGGATCATGGCCACCAGGACACCTTCCTTACTTCAGTCGCAAACGGGCGTGCTGCTCGCCGAACGCGCCGGTCTGCTGAAGGCGCCGCACACAAAGCTGCCCGCCGCCGCCCGCGATCAGCTCGACGCCGCCGAGCGCGAAGTCGTCGTCGATGCGCTGCTGACCGCCATCGGCGGCGCGTACTGTCATCTGCATCAGAAGCGCGCGGGTTACGCGAACGATCCCGTGCAGGCGCTCGAACTGCTGCGCACGCACGCCGCCGACATGAGCGAAGCCGAGTTCCACATGATCGTGACGGGCATCGTCGTCGATCTGCGCGATGCGCACACGCTCTATGCCGGACCGGCGTCGCTCGCGGGCGCGGTGGCGCAGCTTCCGTTTCTCGTCGAGCAATACGGTTCGACGGACACGCCCTCGTTTCTCGTCACGAAAGTGGCCCACGGCAAGCTCATCAAGGACGCCGCGTTCAGGCCCGGCGTGCTGCTCGATACCTGGAACGGCATGCCGTTCGAGCGCGCGGTGGCCCTTCACGCCGACCGCGAAACCGGCGGACGTCCCGACGCGCGTCTTGCCCGCGCGCTCGAATCGCTGACGTTCCGCTCGCTGCAATACGGCCCGCCGCCCGATGAACTGTGGGTGGATATCGGCTTTCGCGACGGCCCGGGCAAGGCGCGGCGCGAAGTGCGCATCCCGTGGCGCATCGTGTGGCCGGGCCGGCCCGCGACCGGCGTGCGGCCCGGCGCGCACGCGGCGCTGCGCGTCGCGATGAGTCCGGCCGCGGAACAGGTCCGGCGCGCCAAGAAGCTGATGTTCTCCGGCAAGGAATGGCGCGCCGAAAACCTGCGTGCGGAAATCGCGCGCGACGCGGGCTGGATCAAGACGCGCTTTCCCGATGCGCTTTCCGCGAGAACGTATGCGACCAAAGCGCTCGGCGAGGTCGGCTATGTGCGCATCTGGACCTTCGATGTCGGCGATCACGAAGCCTTCGTCGATGAAGTCGTGCGCCTCGTGGAACGCTTGCCGGACCGGGGTCTCATCGTCGATGTGCGCGGCAATCCCGGCGGCCTCATCTGGGCGGCGGAGCGCCTCTTGCAGATCTTCACGCCGAACAAGGTCACGCCGACGCGCTTCAGTCTCGTCGCGACGCCGCTCACGCGCGCCATGGCGAAGAGCGCGTTCAACCGCATGGAGCTGGAGCCGTGGATCGCGTCGCTCGAATCCGCGATCTCGACCGGCGAGGCGTATTCGCAGGCGCTGCCGATCACCGATCCGTCGTGGTGCGACGACATCGGCCAGCGCTATGGCGGCCCGGTCGTGTGCGTCGCCGACGCCAACACGTATTCGTCGGGCGATCTCTTTTGCGCGGGCTTCGTCGACAACGAAATCGGCGCGCTCGTGTGCGTGGGCCAGGCGACCGGCGCGGGCGGCGCGAACGTGTGGACGAGCCACGATCTGACCGATGCGCTCGACGGCACCGACTTCGCGCTGCCGCGCCTGCCCGACGGCGTGAGCTTCACCATGGCCTTTCGCCGCGCGGTGCGCTCCGGCGGCGCGGCCGGCGTGCCGATCGAAGACCTGGGCATCGGCGGCATTCCGTATGCGATGACCCGGCGCGACGTGCTCGACGGCAATGCCGATCTCATCGACTGGTGCGCGCAGTTGCTCTCTGGCGCGCCGTATTCGAGCCTGCGCGTGACGCTCGGCAAGTCCGACGTCACCATCGCGACGGCCGGTCTCGACGAGCTCGAACTGTATGTGGACGGCAGGCCCGCCGAAGCGGCGCGCGCCATCGCGGACGGCACGCTTAAACTGCCGCGCCCGGCGGCGGGCGCAATGCTCGAAGTCGTATGCCGCAAGTCCGGCTTCGTGGCGCAGCGCCGCCGCGTCGCGCTCGCCTGACCAACGGCGTCAGTTCTTGTCGGCGACGACCTGATCGAACGTGCCGCCATCGGTGAAATGCGTCTTCTGCGCCTGCTGCCAGCTACCGAACATCTGTTCGACGGTGAATGTTTTCAGCGGCTTGAACTCGCTCGCATGTTTCGCGAGCACATCGGCATTGCGCGGACGCAGATGATGCTTCGCGATGATCTCCTGCGCGGCGGGCGTGTACAGGAAGTCGAGATACGCCTGCGCCTCTTTGCGCGTGCCGCGCTTGTCCACGACCTTGTCGACGATCGACACCGGCGGCTCGGCCAGCAGGCTCACCGACGGATACACCGCGTCGAAGTCCTTCGCGCTCGCGCCCGCGCTCATCAGGCCGACTTCGTTTTCGAACGTGACGAGCACGTCGCCGATGCCGCGCTGCGTGAAGGTCGTCGTCGCGCCGCGGCCGCCCGTATCGAGCACGGGCACGTTCTTGAAGATCGCTTTCTCGAAGTCCTGCACCTGCGCGTCGCTCGCGCCCTGCTGCTTCTTGTAGCCCCATGCGGCGAGATACGCATAGCGCCCGTTGCCCGAGGTCTTCGGATTCGCGATCACCACCTGCACGCCGGGGCGCGCCAGGTCGTTCCAGTCCTTGATGTTCTTCGGATTGCCCTTGTGCACGAGAAAGACCATCGTGGTCGTATAGGGCGCGCTCGCGTCGGGCAGACGGCTGCGCCAGTTCGCGGGCACGAGCTGGCCGCGTTCGGCGAGCAGGTCGATGTCGTTGGGCTGGTTCATCGTCACGACATCCGCCTGCAGGCCTTGCGTGACGGATAACGCCTGCGCGCTCGATGCGCCATGCGATTGCCGCACCGCGACCGTCTCGCCCGTTTTCCTGGCGTAGTCCGCGACGAAGGCCGCGTCGATATCCTTGTAGAGCTCGCGCGTCACGTCGTAGGACACGTTGAGCAGCGACGTCTCCGCATGCGCGATGCTCGCCGATGCCGATGCGATGCAAAGCGCGACCGCGATAACCAGCTTCTTCATTTCTTCTCCGTAGACAGGGTTTCGATCCGCACAACACACAAAGGCCGCCCGAGGGCGGCCATGCCATTCAATTTTCCGGAAGCGGGGCTAAGCGTAAGCGCGTCGCGCCTCCTCTTCGTATTCGGGCGATGCACGGCGCGCGAGCGTCTCGATGAAATGCTTCGCGAGCGGCCACGGCCCGAAGCCCGCCGCCGTGTTGATATGACCCGCCTTGCCGAGATTCACGAACGCGCTATTCCAGCGCTGCGCGAGCGTGCGCGCTTCGTCGAGCGGCATCCACGGATCGGTCTCGCTGCCGACGACGAGCGACAGCGTATCGAGCCTGCGCGCGCTGAATGCGCCGGCGAAACGGAACTTCGCGGGGCTCGCGGGCGCAACGAACAACACGCCCTTCACCTTCGAAGCCTGCGCGTGATTCGCGTCCGGCTGCCCGAGCGCATGCGCGGTCGCGAGGCAGCCGAAGCTATGCGCCGCGATCACGACGTGCCCCTCGACGCTTGCGAGCACATCGCGCACGGCGTCGCTCCAGATGGCGAGATTGGGCGTGTCCCAGTCGCGCTGGCCGACGCGCCGCGCGCCCGGCACCTCGGTTTCGAGCCAGCTCTGCCAGTGCGCCGCCTCGCTGCCGTGCAGGCCGGGCACGGTCACGAGCGTGACCGACGACAACGACGACACCTCCACGCTGCGCTCATTCATCTTCGTTCCTCGCCGTCACTCGAATGGGTCAGGCTCCATTCTCGATGAACGCGCGATGGCGGCTAACCAATATTTCGTCATTTGTTTATGGGTATGGAAGTCGCAACGGGCGGCGACCGTGCCCATCAGCGCCCATCAGTGCCCGGCGCGCTTCACATAGCGCGCGATGAAGGTGCGTGTCTCGTCATCGGCAAAGCGCACGGCGACGCGATCGGCGCTGACCATTTCGACGACGCCTTCGCCATAGCGCCGCACGCGCACGCGATCGCCCTGCGCGAACTTCGGCATACGGCTTTCCGGCGACGATTGTTCTTTCTCACGCATTTCACGCGGGCTCTCGATCACCTGTGGCGGATGCACGCAGTTGTCGCATGCGCCGCACGTTGCGCCGCCGAGTTCGTCGTCGGGGGCGCGGTAATCGACATCGCTTGCGCAAAGCGGCGCCGATGCGCGTGCGCCGTTCATGTCGTCGGCGAAGTAATCGAGCAGCATGCGCCATCGGCATTGCGCGCTCTGCGCATAGCCGATCATGCGTTCGAGCACCGCACGGTCTCGCTCGGCCCGCTCCGCATAAAGGCGCGATGCATCGTCGAGCTTCGCAAGCGGCGCATCGTCGCCGACGAGCTTCATGCCGCCGCGCCGCGTGCGCCGCGTCATGCCGATATCGTTGAGCAGCGTCGCCGCAACGCGCAGCTTGTTCGCGCCCACGTTCGGCAGGGCTTCACGCAACCGCGCGAGCGGCTGCGCCAGCGTGCGGCCGCTGTCTTCCATCGCCAGTTCGCGCACTTTCTCCGCGACGCGCGCAATGGTCTCTGCGCTCGGATAACGCCCGCTCATGAAAAACTGCTGCACCTGCCTGTCCTTCATGTCGAAGAGCAGCGTGCAGCGCGCGGGCTCGCCATCGCGCCCGGCGCGGCCCGCTTCCTGATAGTACGCATCGAGACTGCCCGGCATCTGCGCATGAATGACAAAGCGGATATCGGGCTTGTCGATGCCCATGCCGAACGCATTGGTCGCGACCATCACGCGCGCGCGATCCGCCATGAACGCATCCTGCGCGTCCGAGCGCGCGCCCGATGACAACTTCCCGTGATAACGCTCGGCCAAAACGCCCGCATCGACGAGTGCGGCATGCAGCGCCTCGCATTCCGCGACGGTCGCGCAATACACGATGCCGCTGCCCGCTTCCTGCGTCGCGAGTTCGATCGCGCGCTTGCGCCTGTCTTCGGGATTGGTCAATTGCTCGACGTTGAAATGCAGATTGTCGCGATACACGCCCGTGTGAATGACATGCGGATGCCGCATCTGCAACTCCCGCACGATATCGACGATAACGGCGGGCGTCGCGGTCGCGGTGAGCGCGAGCACGGGCGGACGGCCGAGCATTTTGATCGCGTGGATCAGCTCGACATACGCGGGCCGGAAATCATGGCCCCATTGCGAAATGCAGTGCGCCTCGTCGATGACGGCGAGCGCGATGGGCGGCATGTCCTTCGCGGTGAGCTCGGCGCTGAAGTCGGCATCGACGAGCCGCTCGGGCGTGACGAAGAGCATGCGGATCTCATGACGCGCGAGCGCCTGCATGGCGTCGCGCGCTTCGCTCGCCGACAGCGCGCTGTTGAGCACGGCGGTCGCGATGCCCGCTTCGGTCAGTTTCGTCGCCTGATCGCGCATCAGCGAAATGAGCGGCGACACGATGATCGTCATGCCGTCGAACTGCAGCGCGGGCAACTGATAGCACAGCGACTTGCCCGCGCCCGTCGGCATCACCGCGAGCGTGTCGTGGCCGTCGAGCACGCTGCGGATCACGTCTTCCTGTCCGGGGCGCAGATGCGGAAAGCCGAAGACCTTGCGCAGCGCGGTTTCGAGATCGTGATCGCGCGGCTTGCGCGATCGTGCGTGGAGGGCGTGAGTGTCGTTCATGCGTGCCGGAAGCGAATCGTCTGCCGGTCGCACAGCGCGACCGATTCGCCAACGGCACGAGCAAACGCCGTTCCATGCGCGGCGCTGCTAGTGGCTGATCATCCAGGGCCGGCCGCCGGGCGATTTCATCGACGGCCGTGTCTGATCGCTCGCGGCAGGCCTTGGCTTGCAACAGGCGCATCCCGGGCCGTGACGGTATCCGAGACTCTTCGAACTCGTGGGCGCGTGCGCGCTGCGCTCGTTCGTCGCGTAAGCGTCGCGGCGGGATTGCGGCATCAGGGAAAGCATCGCGGAGCCCGTGATCGCGCGCGCGGTTTGCACGCCGCATTCGGGGCATACGTGCGGCAGATCGCGATCCGCGATGCTGCGCATCACGTCGAAGCGGCCGCACGATGCGCATTCGTATTGATAGATCGGCATTGCATTCGCATCCGAAAGCGTCGGGCGCGATGCACACAGCGCATCGCGCCCTTCGGTTGGCGGGATCAGGCCTTGTCTTGCGAGAGCGGAATATCGACGCCGCCCTTCACCGCCTTCACCGGACCATCGGCGTTGGGGCGAATATCGAAGTCGAAGATCTGCGTGGGCAGCCACAAGGTCGCGCATGCGTTCGGAATATCGACGACGCCGCTGATATGCCCCTGCACCGGCGCCGTGCCGAGAATCGAATACGCCTGCGCGCGCGTGTAGCCGAACTTCGTCAGATATTCGATCGCGTTCAGGCACGCCTGACGGTACGCGATATGCACGTCGAGATAGTGCTGCTTGCCCGCTTCATCGACGGAAATGCCTTCGAAAATGAGGTAATCGTCGTAACGCGGCGTGATCGGGCTCGGCTTGAAGATGGGATTCTTGATGCCGTATTTCGCCATGCCGTCCTTGATCACGTTCACGCGCATATGCACCCAGCCCGCCATTTCGATCGCGCCGCAGAACGTGATTTCGCCGTCGCCCTGACTGAAGTGCAGGTCGCCGACAGACAGGCCCGCGCCGTCCACGTACACCGGGAAGAAAATCTTCGAGCCGCGCGACAGGTCCTTGATGTCGCAATTGCCGCCATGCTCACGCGGCGGCACCGTGCGCGCGCCTTCGGCGGCGGCTTTCTCGCGCGTGTCGCCGGTCATCTTGCCCATGTGCGCGGTCGCGGCGAACGGCGGGTTCGCGAGCGGCGGCACGCGATCCGGCTGCGTGGCGATGAAATCGACTTCACGCTGATTCCATGTCGCGAGCAGCTTCGGATCGGGCAGGCAACCGATCAGCCCCGGATGAATCAGCCCGGCGAACGACACCTGCGGAACGTGGCGCGAGGTCGTATAGAGCCCGTGGAAATCCCAGATGGATTTCTGCGCGAGCGGGAAGTGATCGGTCAGAAAGCCGCCGCCGTTCTTCTTCGAGAAGAAGCCGTTGAAGCCCCACTGGCTTTCCTGCTTCGCGCCGATATCGAGCAGGTCCACGACGAGCAGATCGCCGGGCGCCGCGCCGTGCACGCCGATCGGCCCCGAAAGGAAGTGGACGATCGACAGATCGATGTCGCGCACGTCGTCCGCGGAATCGTTGTTCTTGATGAAGCCGCCCGTCCAGTCGTAGGTTTCGAGCACGAAGTCGTCGCCGGGCTTGACCCACGCGGCCATCGGAATGTCGGGGTGCCAGCGGTTATGCACCTGCTCGTTGTCGAATGCGGACTGATTCAGGTCGACCTTGATGAGCGTTTCAGCCATGACGAATGTCTCCTTGTCGGATCAGGCCGGCACTCGCGCCGGCATAGGACAGCACTTCGATTCAGCTCAGCGTGCCGTTGAGCAAGAGGTAGCCGGGAAGCCAGCCGGTCACGATGCCCGCGATGACGGTGACGGCCCCCGTCAGCTTCACGATGGGACGCTGCAGCGCGAGCAGCACGAAAAACAGGAACCACAGGAACGCCCAGCCGAACCAGCACAGCGCGAACCAGACGGACCATGTGGAGTTCGCATGCGCGATCGAGTCGATGCCGACGGGAATGATCGTGATCGCGACGAACAGGCTGAACCAGCCGAGCCCGCGGCCATCCGCGCCGTTATAGCGATTGATCGCCACCCAGAAGTACGTGAACGTGAAGAGCAAGGTGAGCGCGGCTGCCTTGATCGACGCGGCGTCCGCTCCCGAGCCGAACGCGAGCTTGAGCGATGCGAGCAGGGTCACGCCGCCCGCGAAGACGTTGATGACCCATATCTCCCGATCGCCGATTCGGCCCAGCAGCCAGAGCCCGTTCAGGAACAGGACCGCGCCGACATAAAGCAAGCACAAACCCAGCATGGTGATCTCCTCGGCGCGCACTGGCGCAAGGTTCGTGGTCTGGAATACGAACCATGATAGGGATGCGCGATCACGCGCGAATCCCCCAGCGCGAGGATTTTGATTCGCCCTTCTGGGTGAGGCGGTCTCACCCGAATGGGTGAGGAGTGTGAGGAATGGAGGAGATCAGATCGCGACGCAGATGCGCCCGTGCAGATGCACGAGCTCCATCTGGCTATGCGTGTCGGTCTTCTGGAAGATCTGCTTGAGATGACTGCGCGCGGTGTTCTCGGAAACGTGCAAGGCACGCGCCGCGCTAGCGATGGAATGCCCCGTCACGATGAGCGAACTCATGCGCGCCTGCGCCGGGCTCAGTCCGAATTGCCGCACGAACGCGCAATCGGCGTGATCGTCTTCGGAAGGCGCGTTGAGCGCCGTGACGATGGCGAGGCGGCGCATCTCGCCAAACTCCGCGCTGAACACCGAGCCCGCCGCGCGTATCGATATCACGCTCGGTTGCGATTGCCCCGGCGCGGAGAGCGACAACACCTGCGCAGCGCGTTCGTCGGCCTCGGCGGATGCATGCGTGGCGCGCGCGATGGCCTCCTGCAACACGCGATCGTCCGCGCTCGCGGCCGCGACGATACGCCCTTCTTCGATACGCAGCCCCGCCACCGGTTCGCACGCGCCCGGCGCGCCGTCGCTGCCGAACACCATGCGCGCGTCCGAATCGACGAGCATCGCCGCGCGCGCATGCGTGTTCACGATGCGCCTGAGAGCGCGATTCATGTCGTCTGTTTCGCGCAGGCGCCAGCGCAGATCGAGCGCAAGCGTCAGATGCGGCAGCAGCGCGGCGAACGCGCTGCGCTCGCGCGGGCCGAAGCGCGGTTCGTCGGGACCGCGATGCAGGTCGAGGTAATAGACGAGCGTGTTGCGCCGCGCAATCACGCCGCACAGCCGGTGATAGAGACCATGCGGCAGCAAGAGACCGCGATAGAAGTCCGTCTTGACCAGTTCGCGATTGCTGAGCAGTTCATCGCCGGCCATCACGCGGCCTTCGCGATAGGCATCGCTCGACAGAAACCACGGATTGCGCGATGCGTAATCGGACAGCGCGGCGCTCAGACGCGGGTCGCGGGGCGCGGAATAGAGCGCGACGCCTTGACGCGTGGCAAAGCTGTGACGCGCAAGCGCGGCCCAGCGCACGCGGAATCGCTCGCGGATCTGCGCGAGCACGTTGCACCAGGCGTCGTCGGAATCGCCTGCCGCATGAACACGATAAACAAGGTCGTCGCTGGCGACAGGTGCCACGGCGCTCGCAAAAAGCGGCGTCATGTCTGCTCCAAGGCGAAAGATGAGGCGTCGGGAAAAGATGCGCAACGAAGTCCGCTTGCCAGTGTTCGCAGATGCGCACGCACGGTCAATCGGCACAAACCCGCTGCGCGCCGTGCTCGAAGCACTCGCCGCAATATTGCGGCAATGCAGCTTTGAGCGAATAATCGGATCGTCCAATCGAATGCTGGCAGACTCGCGGCCACCGTCATGCGAATCAAACGCGACTATCAATCCTGGGTGGCCAACGAAACACTCGAAGATTACGCGTTGCGTTACGCGGCCAGTTCTTATCGGCGCTGGTCGCCCGCGACGCTCGCCAACACCGCCATCGGCGGCATCTCGTTTCTTGCGCTCGAAGCCATCGGCGCGAGCATCACGTTGAGCTTCGGCTTTCATAACGCGTTTCCCGCGATTCTCGTCGTGTGCGCGCTGATCTTTCTCGTGAGCGTGCCGATCGCGTATTACTCGAGCGAGGCCAATGTCGATATCGATCTGCTCACGCGCGGCGCGGGCTTCGGCTATGTCGGCTCGACGATCACTTCGTTGATTTACGCATCGTTCACGTTCATCTTCTTCGCGCTCGAAGCCGCGATACTCGCGCAGGCTCTGGAGCTTGCGGCGGGCATCAATATCGTCATCGGTTATCTGCTGTCGTCGCTGCTGATCATTCCGCTCGTATTCTTCGGCGTCACGCTCATCAACAAGCTGCAGCGCTGGACCCAGCCCTTGTGGGCCGTTCTGCTCGTCGCGCCGTTCTTCTTCATTCTTTGGCAAGATCCGGACGTGCTGCACCGCTGGGCGGCGTTTCCCGGTCTCGGCGCAACCGCCGAAGCGCGCGGCGGCGGCATCGACGTCCTGCTGTTCGGCGCGGCGGCGGGCGTGCTGTTTTCGCTGATGGGTCAGATCGGCGAGCAGGTCGATTATCTGCGCTTCCTGCCGGACCGCACCGCGCGCAATCGCGTCTCATGGTGGACCGCGATGCTCGCGGCCGGCCCCGGATGGATCGTCGTGGGCGGCCTCAAGCTGCTCGCGGGCAGTCTGCTCGCCGTGCTCGCCTTGCAGGATGGCCTGCCCGCCGTCGATGCCGTCGTGCCCGTGCACATGTACGTCACCGCCTATCGCCATGTGTTCGAAAGCCCCGCGCTGGCGCTCGCGGTCGCGACCGTGTTCGTCGTCATCTCGCAGGTGAAGATCAACGTGACCAATGCGTATGCGGGCTCGCTCGCGTGGTCCAACGTGTTCGCGCGGCTCACGCACTATCATCCGGGGCGGGTCGTGTGGCTCGTATTCAACGTGATGATCGCGCTCCTGCTCACGCTGCTCGGCATCTTCAAGACGCTCGAAACCGTGCTGTCGGTGTATTCGAATCTCGTCATCGCATGGCTCGGCGCGCTGGTCGCGGATCTCGTGGTGCTCAAGCCGCTCGGCGTGAGTCCGAAGCGCATCGAATTCAAGCGCGCGCATCTGTATCAGGTGAATCCGGTCGGTTGCGGCGCGATGCTGATCGCATCGGTCGTCTCGACGTGCGCGTTCGCGGGATTGTTCGGCGATGTCGCGCGCGCCTATTCCGCGTTCATCGCACTGTTTCTCGCGTTCGTGAGCGCGATCGCGATCGCTTACGCGACAGGCGGCCGCTACTACATCGCGCGGGCCGACGAGCATCATGCGACGGTGCCGCGCACGCAACTCGTGCGCTGCTGCATCTGCGAACGCGACTACGAAGCCGCCGACATGGCGTGGTGCCCGTTCAATCAAGGCTCGATCTGCTCGCTATGCTGCGGTCTCGACAATCATTGCCGCGACCGCTGCAAGATGCCGGCCGCATCGCATGCGGACGAGTTCGCGCAGCCGCCCGGGCCCAGCACGCTCGCGCCGCATTTCGGGCGGCGCATCGGGCGTTTCTTCGGCTTGTTCGTCATCGCATCGACGGCGACGGGCGCGGTGTTTCTGCTGTCGTACCGCCTGATCGAAATCGCGGACGTGATGGCGCGCGCCCAGATCGGCGACGTGCTGCTGCACACGTATGCGGCCACCCTGCCCTTGCTCGCGTTCGGCGCATGGTGGATCGTGCTCTCGCAGGAAAGCCGCGAACTGACGCAAGCGGACCTGCTCCAGTCGCTGCACAACCTCGAAGCGACGCGCAAAGAACTCGTCGAATCGGAACGCATGGCGTCGCTCGGCGGGCTCGTCGCGGGCGTTGCGCACGAGATCAACACGCCGGTCGGTATCGTCGTGAGCGCGGCGTCGTATCTGCGCGACCGGACCGAATCCATCAGCGAGAGTCTGAAACGCCAGGATCTCACCGAAGACGCGCTCGGCAGCTATCTGCGCGATGCGGGTCAATCGACGCGGCTCATGCTGTCCAACGCCGATCGCGCCGCGCGTCTCGTGCAGAGCTTCAAGCAGGTCGCCGTCGATCAGGTCAGCGAGGCGCGCCGTCAGTTCGATCTCGGCGAATATATCCGCGAGACCGTGCTGAGCGTCGAGCCCAGGCTGCGCGGCACGCGTGTGGCGCTGCGCATCGACTGTCCGCCCGGCATTCTGATGGACTCCTTTCCCGGACCGCTCGCGCAGGTGCTGACCAATCTGATCCTCAACTCGCTCGTGCATGCGTTCGCGCCGGGCGAGGTCGGGCATATCGTGATATCGGCGTGGCGCTCGGGCGAGGCGCACGTTGTGCTCGAACACGAAGACGACGGCTGCGGCATTCCCGATGAACTGCACGAGCGCATTTTCGAACCTTTCTTCACGACGCGGCGCGGCTCGGGCGGCAGCGGCCTCGGTCTGCATCTCGCCTATGCGCTCGCCACGCGCGCGCTCGACGGCACGCTCGCAGTACGCAACGGCGCGCGGGCCGGCAGCGTGTTCGTGCTCACGCTGCCGCGCGTCGCGCGCGCCCGCGACGGCGCGATCCCTAGCGTGCCGCGCGTTCAGGGAGAACGACCATGACCGCGCCTTCCTGGCTGCGCGCCGAACCGCCGCGCACGCTCACGGGGCCGCAGGCGCCGCCGTGGCACGTGCTGCTCGTCGACGACGCGCCCGAGATCCACGAAGTCACGCGGCTCGTGCTCGCCGATGCCGCGTTCGCGGGCAGGCCCATCGAGCTTTCGAGCGCGCTGTCCGCCGCCGAAGCGCGCGCGTATCTTGCGGCGCATCCGGGCACCGCGCTGATCCTGCTCGATGTCGTGATGGAAGCCGACGATGCCGGTCTCGAACTCGTGCGCCATATCCGCGACACGCTAGGTGACCACGACGTGCAGATCATCCTGCGCACCGGTCAGCCCGGCATGGCGCCCGAGCGCGAGGTCATCACGCGCTACGAGATCAACGGCTACTTCCTGAAGACCGAACTAACCGCGCAGAAACTCACGTCGATCGTCGTGACCGGCTTGCGCACGTACGAGACGATCATGGCGTTGCGCCGCGCCCGCACGCTCGCGACCCTGCCCGCGATCAACGACACGGACGGGCCGATCGACCGCGAGCGCGAACGCAATCTGCGCGCCGATCTCGAAGCGGCGCTTCGCGCGGATACGTGGATCGTGCACGCGCTGCCGCAGATCGATCTCGCATCGAGCGCGCTGAAAGGCGTCGAGATGAAGCCCGTGTGGCCGACTAAAGAAGGCGCGTTGCCGCCCGAACGCATCGCCGCGCTCACCGACGATCCCGCCTTGCTGCTCTCGCTCGACGAGGCGATGCTGCGCCGCGCCTGCATGATTGCGCGCGCGTGCCGCGACAGCGGCGAAACGCCCGCGCCGCGCGTGTCGATGCCGCTTCTGTCGAAGCATTCCAGCGATGCGCAGTTGATCGCGATGGTGAAGGCATCGCTCGCCGAAGCGAAGCTGCACGGCGACGCGCTCGACCTGCAGTTCAGCGGCGCGCTGCTCGACGCGCGCCGCGAGGCCGCGCGCGCGCTGCAGGCGCTCGGCGTATCGATCACGCTCGTGGACTTCGGCCTCGAACGTATCTCGCTGCTCGATCTTCAGGCGCTGCGGCCCAATCGCATCAAGATCCATTCGAAGTTCGTGAGCGACGTCACGCATCAGCACGAGCGCGCGGTCGTCGCGCGCGCCATCGTCGCGCTTGCGCATACGCTCGGCGTCAGCGCGATCGCCGATGGCGTCTCGGATAGCGAAGACCTGCAGTTCTTCCGCTGGGAAGGCTGCGATCTCGGTCAGGGCGACGCGCTCGCGGCCGCGCGGCGCGTGTGATCTATTGATGCACGCTCTGCGCCAGCGCGCGCAAAAGGCCCGCGCCGTCGCCGCTCCACGCGCTGCCGTGCATGCAGGCGAGCGTCACCGGTTCGAGCCGGGCGAGGCGCTCGAACATCGCATCGGCGTTGCGCGTGTGCGAGAAGTAATCCATGCTGCGCCGGAACGATTCGCTCGGCCCCAGAATGTCGGATGTCGTGAGCGGCGGCAGGTTTGCGCCGCCCTGCGTGAAGAGATCGCCGCATAGCAGCGTGCCGGTGCGCTCTTCCATCAGAAAGCCGCATTCCCACGCGTGCGGAAGATGCGGCGTATCGAACCAGCGCACGGTGTGACGGCCCAGGCTCACGGCTTGTTCGTCGGCAAGCGCGACGGGCGCGCGATCCGCGAGGTCCGTGATCGACACCATCGCCGCGATCGTGCCGCAGAGCGGCGCGGCTTCGGGCGCGATGGCGAGCCATTCGTTGAGCGAGCCGCATTCGTCCGCCTCGACATGCGAAAAAGCGATATAGCGCAGCGTCGCCGGGTCCATGATGCTCGCGACCGCTTCACGCACGAGCGGGAACATCTTGCGCGGCCCGGTGTGAAATAAAAGCGGCGCGTCGTCGACGATCAGGTATTGATTGAAGGAAAAGCCGCCCGCGTCGCCGGGCAGCACGACGGGCGTACTGATGCGATACACGCCATCGGCGATTTCTGCGACGTTCGTGCCGGATTGCGAGTTCGTGGTGATCATGTGCGTGCTCCGATGGCATCAAGCCTTTGCGCGAACGCCGGATCTTCAAAACATAGTCGGAACCCCCGCGAAGACGCAAGCTTCCGGGCGCGCTCATCTCACGCTAATTCTTATCTTCGATCATGCAGGCAGTGGGACAGCCAAGCTATAAGGATCGCGTCCCGATTGGTATGAAAATACAACCCTGGAGACATCCCGATGAGCGCTGCTGCTGAAACCCCTGTCCTCGCCCAGACGAAAGCCCGGCGCTTTGGACTCTTCGTGTGCTTCATGGCCGCGCTCGCCGGGCTGCTCTTCGGTCTCGACATCGGCGTGATTTCGGGCGCGCTGCCGTTCATCGCGAAGCACTTCGTGCTGAACGACCGCGCGCAGGAATGGATCGTCAGTTCGATGATGGTCGGCGCGGCCATCGGCGCGCTCGGCGCGGGCGCGCTGTCGTGGCGGCTCGGACGCCGCTATGCCCTCGCGCTGGCGGCGGTGCTGTTCATCGTCGGGTCGCTGTGGTCGGGATTCGCGGGCAGCCCGGAACAGTTGATCGGCGCGCGCCTGCTGCTCGGTCTCGCGGTCGGCATGGCGTCGTTCACCGCGCCGCTCTACCTTTCGGAAGTCGCGCCGCGGCAAGTGCGCGGGGCCATGATCTCCACGTATCAACTGATGATTACCGTCGGCATTCTGGCCGCGTTCCTGTCGAACATCGGGCTTTCGTATATTGCCGACTGGCGCTGGATGCTCGGCGTCATCGCCATTCCCGCCGCGTTCTTTCTGGCGGGCGTCCTTGCGCTTCCCGACAGTCCGCGCTGGCTGCTGCAACGCAACCGCGCCGCCGAAGCGCGCGCTGTGCTGCAGCGTCTCTATGGCAATCCCGCCGACGTTCAGGCCGAGCTCGATCAGGTCAATGAAGACAGCACGCGTCCCCAGCGCGGCTGGAGCCTGCTGCGCGCGAATTCGAACTTCCGCCGCTCGGTGCTGCTCGGCGTCGTGCTGCAAGTGTTTCAGCAACTGACCGGCATCAACGTCGTGATGTATTACGCGCCGCGCATCTTCGAAATGGCCGGCTTCGGCACGCACGAACAGCAGCTCTGGGCGACGGTCATCGTCGGCCTCGTCAACGTAATCGCCACCTTCGGCGCGATCGCCTTCGTCGATCGCTGGGGCCGCAAGCCGATTCTTTATGCGGGATGCGCCGTCATGGCATTCGGCATGTGCGCCCTCGGCTTTCTCATGCATGCCGGCGTGGTGGGTCTCACGGCGCAGGTTCTGGCTGTTGCATCGTTGCTGCTCTTCATCGCGGGCTTTGCGATGTCCGCCGGCCCGCTCGTCTGGATTCTCTGCTCGGAGATTCAGCCTCAGCAAGGCCGCGACTTCGGCATCGCCGTCTCGACGCTGGTGAACTGGGTGGCGAACATGGCGGTCGCGGCCACGTTCCTGAGCCTGCTTTCCACGGTCGGCGAAGCCAATACGTTCGTGCTCTATGCGGTCCTCAACGTGGTCTTCGCCGTGGTCGTGTTCTTCTACGTGCCCGAAACGCGCGGTGTCTCGCTCGAAAAGCTCGGCCGCGATCTGATGGCCGGCAAGCGCCTGCGCGATCTCGGCAAGGACGATCTGGCGCCTTCCGCGCGCGGTCAGGCGGTCGTGAAAACGAACGAAGCGCTGTAATCAGATACTCAATCAAGCCGCGGAAATTGTCGCGGCTTTTACGCTGTCTGCACTATGCTCAATGATGGCCGCGCAGGCGATCGAAGGGAGACGACAGGTGCACACGCTATCGGATTTCATGACCTTGCTCGGGCTATCCAAAGCTGCGCCGCGCAAGGGTCCGATGCCCGGAGGCAGCCGGCACGTCATGGTGCACGTGACCATCGACGCACAGCATGCGACACCGCTGCGCAGATCGCTCGTGCGCGACTGCGCCGGCGAGCCCTGGACGATGCGCGTGACGCCGCTGCGCGACGCGCACCGCGTCCGGCTCACGTTGATCGTGCCGAAAGCGGCCATCGGCGGGGCCATTGCGCGCCTGGCGGACCTCGCGCCTTCCGCTCAGGTCAGCAGCCCGCTCGACGTGCCCGACGCGCCTTCCGATGCGTGGCGCAATCTGATGGACCGCAGTGTCCATCGCGGCGGCGAGACGCACGAACACCCGCACGAACACCCGCATGACACCGCAACGCCGCAAGGCACGCTCGCCACGTTGCTGAGCGCGGATCACGTCCTGCTCGGCGCGGATGCCGCCAGTCGCGACGCGCTCTTCGATCTGATCGGCGGCTTTCTCGAACGCCGGCACGGGCTGTCCGCGCAGGCGGTTTCAGCGTGTCTCGCCGCGCGCGAGGCGCTCGGTTCGACGGCGTTGGGCGAAGGCGTGGCCGTGCCGCACGGGCAACTCGACGAGGCTCACGAGCCGATGGCGCTGTACGTTCGGCCGCGCACGCCGATCGCGTTCTCCGCGCCCGACGGCAAGCCCGTCAGCGATGTGATCGCGCTCTTCGTGCCCGAGCGCGTGACGATGACGCATCTGCATCTGCTCGGGGAAATCGCCGAGCATTTCTGCGACCAGCGCTTTCGCGGCCTGCTTCGCGAATGCAGCGACGCCGATGCCGTATGCCGTCTCTTCGCCGCGTCTTCCGCGAATCACCTCGCGCACTGATCGCCGCGCGATTCAAAACGGACTGATGCCCGACATGCCGCCGTCCACCGCGAGATCGGCGCCGGTCATGTAGCGGGAGGCATCCGAGGCGAGAAAAAGAATGGCCCCGGCGATTTCCGCGGGCTCGGCCGGACGCTTCATCGGAATCACGTGCGACCATTGCAGCAGTTCCGCTTCGGACATGCCGAGGCTGTCGAAAATCGGCGTTTTCGCCACGCCCGGCGAGATGCTGTTGACGCGTATGCCGGATTCGACGAACTCCGCCGCGAAACTCTTCGCGAGCGACACCACGGCCGCTTTCGACGCGCAATACGCGGAAAAATGCTTCGTGCCCTGATTGGCCGCCAGCGACGCGACCAGAATGACCGATGCAGGCCGTGCGAGAAACGCCAGCGCCTCGCGCACGGTCACGTACACGCCGCCGACGTTGATGTCGAACACCTGAGCAAACTGCGCGAGCGATGTTTCGCGCACCGGCGTCTGCCGCGAAACGCCCGCATTGGCGACAATCACATCGACCGCGCGGCCGAAGTGCGCGACCGCGGTTTCGTAGAGCCGCCGCATGTCGGCTGCATTCGCGGCGTCGGCGACGACGGGCAGCGCGTTCGCGCCGAGCTTGTCCGCCGCGCGTTGCAGTTTCTCCGCGTCGCGCCCGCTGATGACCACACGCGCGCCTTCGGACACGAATCGTTCGGCGGTGGCGAAGCCTATGCCGCTGCCGCCGCCCGTCACGACCGCCAAAGCATCCTGCAATAGCATCGCTTTACCCCCGCAAGTTGACGACCAATGCGCGGCCCGCGCGGATCGCGCGCGTCGTGTGGCCCGTACCCTGAAGATCGCCGGCCAGGAAAACCGCGCCCGCCGCGAACCGCCGCGCGGCATCGCCGCCCTGCACGGCGACTTCGAGCTCGCCTTCGAGCATCACGACATATTGTCTCGATGGCGGGTTATGCCAGCCGAGGAAATAGTCCGCGTCGAACTCGTGCACGAGGACGCTCTCGCATGGCTGCGGCGACGACAACGACACGGCAACGCCGTTGAACGTCACGGGCGCGACATCGAACGCCTGAATGGCCCGGAACGCCGAGTGTCCGTCGCGGGTGGTGTAAGTCTCGATGCATTCCATCGTCTCTCCTTCGATGGCGGGGCGAGCGGGAAACCGGCGCGATTCAGCGTTCGTGATAGATCGCGAGCCAGACGGACGGCTCGTCGGCCTGCGTGCGCGCGACGCGATGCCGGCAGTGCGGTTCGATCAGCACGTAATCGCCGGGACGCATCTCGTGCAGCGCCGGGCCGTCTTCGAATTCGAGCGCGGCCGCGCCCGACAGCAGCACGACCCATTCGGCGCGCGAGTCGTCGTACCAGAAGCCTTCGGGGCTCGCGTGTCCCATCGACACGATGCGCTCCACGTTCAGGCGCTGCCCCGTGACGAGCACGTCGATCCGCTCCTGCGCCTCGCGCTTCGCCTCGACGCTGAAGAGATTACCTGTCTGAAGTTGCATGATCGACAACCCTCCAGGGCCGCAAAGGCGCGCGGAACGAACCCGCCTGTTTCACTTTAGTTCATATTCGACGCCACGAAGCCACGTCCTGCATCCCTCACTCCGCCTTCGCGCCCGCCACGGACAAGCGCAGCGCATGCCGTGCGCTCGCCGCCAGCAGGGCGCACGAGAGCGCGTTGAACAGGAACAGCCCGCTCGGGCCGATCAGCGTCATCAGCCCCGAAGCCAGCGTCGGGCCGGTCATGCCGCCGAGCGAAAAGAGCACCAGCAACATGGTCGACACCGCGACGCGCAAATGCGACTCCGTGCGATCCTGCACGTGCGACACGATGAGCCCGTATTGCGTGAACGTCACCGCGACATACGCCAGCGTCGCGCACCACGTGACGATGCGAAAGTCGAAGCACAACAGCACGAGACTCAGCACCGCCGAGACCGACGCCGTCCAGAAAACGAGACGCCGCCGGTCGATGCGGTCCGAGAGACGCCCCATCGGATACTGCGGCAAGAGTGCGCCGATGAGCGCGACGCCCATGAAGGTCGCGATGTCATGCGTCGAAAAGCCCGTGCGCTGAAGATACACCGGCATCAGCGCATAGAAGTTGCTATAGATGAAGCCGGCGAGAATGCAGCCCGGCACGCCGAGCGGGGCCAGCACCAGCATTTCCTTGAAGCTCGCGCTCCAGGAACGCGCGGGTACGCGGTCGAGGTTCGCGTCATCGACCTTGGCGGGCCAGCCTTCCATCAGCGTGACCGGCAGCACGGCCGCCGCAAAAAACGCCGCGGCGATCGAGAACTGCTGCGCCCCGGACCCCGCGCCCACATTCAGCAGAAACTGGCCGCCGCCCACCGCGAGGTAGTTGATGCCCGCGTACAGGCCGAAGACCTGGCCGCGCTTTTCGTTCTGGACCGTGCCGTTGAGCCAGCTTTCGACGGACGTGTACAGCGCCATGAAAGCGACGCCCGTAAGCAGGCGCACGAAGCCGAGCAGCCACGGCGACTGCACCGCGCCGAACGCGAGCGCCAGAATCGACGCGGCCGCCGAGAACGCCACGAACGTCCGGTGCTGGCCGATGCGGTCGATGAGCCGCCGGTTGACCACCGCGCCCAGAATAAAGCCCGCGTAGTAGCTCGACTGGATCAGGCCGGTGACGAAGGTCGAATAGCCCGATTCGATGATCCGGAGCGGAATCAGCGTCTGGAACAGCCCGTTGCCGGCGACGAGCAGCGCGAGGCCGAGCAGCAGCCCGGCGAGCGCGCGCATCGTGTCCGGCTCGCCCGCGCGCGCCCGATGACCCGGATTGGCCGCCGCCGAATCCGGCCACGGCGGCGTCTTGCGCCCGAGCAGCGCCGCCTCGTTGAGCGGCCCGGTGCGCCCGACCGCCGACGGGTCGTGCTCCGCGTTCGTTCCCTCGCCTTCTGGCGCACGATGGTTCGCGCTCGTATTCGATTGCTCGTCTTCGAGATATGACATGGCACCTGTGCGTTGACTGAAGCCACCTCATGATGACAGATGCGCTGGGGGTCTGTCCGCCAGCGTGACAATCGTGGCTGGCGCGGCGCGCAGATTAATGTTTCGCATGCCTTATCTTCCTGATGACGACATCGCACCGTCGATACGCCGAAAGCTGGAAAGCAAAGCATAAAAAACCGTTTGTCACCGCGATGCCCGGCAGCCTCTAATAGCTAGCTCGCCTTCGATACAGCCCATTCCTCTCATGACACATCCGGTAACGACATGGCCGACCTGACTTCTCCCGGCAAGCGCTACGTCGCTTCGAAGCGAACCGCCTCCGGCATCCCCAAGGCCGCGCTCTATCTCTGGCTTTCGTGGATCGTGCCGGTTCTGATCCTGCTCGTCTGGGAAGGCGCCGCCCGGGCCGGGCTGATCGCGCCGCAAGTGCTTCCCGCGCCGAGCAAGGTCATCGGCACCGCGTTCGACATGGCGAAAGACGGCGAGCTTTTCATTCACCTCGGCGTATCGCTGCTGCGCGCGTCGGCGGGCTTCGTCATTGGCGGCGTGCTCGGGCTCGCGCTCGGCATTCTGGTCGGCTTTTCGCCGCTTGCGCAGGCGTTTCTCGACCGCTCGATCCAGATGGTGCGCGCCATTCCCTTCCTCGCGATGCTGCCGCTCGTGATCGTCTGGTTCGGCGTGGGCGAGGTCGCGAAGATTTTCCTCGTCTCGCTGGCCGTGCTCTTCCCGGTCTATATCAACACGATGCTCGGCATCCGGCTGATCGACCCCAAGCTGATGGAGCTCGCGAAGGTCGTCGGCCTCGACCGCACCGCGATCGTGCGCCGGATCGTTCTGCCGGGCGCGATGCCCTCGATCCTCACGGGCGTTCGCTACGCGCTGGCGCATGCGTGGCTCGCGCTCGTGATCGCGGAAACGCTCGCGACGACCCGCGGCATCGGCTTTCTCGCGATGGATGCGCGCGAGTTCCTCAACACGAACGTCATTCTGCTCACGATCATCATCTACGCGCTCATCGGCGTCGCGGCGGACGCGCTCGTGCGCCGGCTCGAAGCGCGCTTTCTTTCGTGGCACGCGAATTACGACAAGGGAGCGCAAAAGTGACGCAAGGCCTCGCCGTTTCTCCTGTTTCGCCGCCGCAGCCGCACGCGCACGATGAAGCCGCGACGCGAGCGCCGCTTGCCGTGTCCGTGCGCGGGCTCGTGCGGCGTTACGGCAGCCGCGTCGTCATCGACGCGCTGGACCTCGATATCCGCAAGGGCGAATTCGTCGCGCTGCTGGGCGAAAGCGGCTGCGGCAAGACCACGCTGCTGCGCGCGCTCGCCGGACTCGATTTACCCGACGCCGGCAAGATTCGCGCGCCGGAGCGGCCGTCCGTGGTGTTCCAGGAGCACCGGCTGCTGCCCTGGGCGACGCTGTGGGAGAACGTCGCGCTGGGACACGAGGCCACGATCGGCCGCGCGGGCGCGTCGCGCGCGCTGGGCGAGGTCGGACTCGCGGGGCGCGAGGCAGACTGGCCGCGCAACCTCTCGGGCGGACAGGCGCAACGCGTCGCGCTCGCGCGGGCCCTCGTGCGCGATCCCGCGCTGCTGCTGCTCGACGAACCGTTCGCGGCGCTCGACGCGCTCACGCGCATCAAGATGCACGGGCTCGTCAAAGAGCTGGTTGCGCTGCATCAGCCGGGCGTGCTGATCGTCACGCATGACGTCGATGAGGCGCTCACGCTCGCCGACAGGATTCTCGTCATGCGCGCCGGACGCATCGCCGCCTCGTTCGCGCCGAAAGACGAGGCGCATGACACGCTGCGGCCCACGCTGCTCGCGGCGCTCGGCGTGCACGCTCACTAATCACTTTTCCGCTTCACATCAAGGACTCGACAGGAATGAACGATTCATCGCTGAGCCGCCGCCAGCTTCTGCGCGCGGCGGGTGGACTGCTGGCCGGAGCAGCAGCGGGCAGTCTGTTCCCGGCGCGCGCCGCCGAACCGCGCAAGCTCACGCGCAATACCGACACCGTGCGCATCGGTTGGGGCTACGGCAGCCTGCCTGATATCGCCCGGCAACGCGGCGTGTTCGAGAAGACGCTTGCCGCGAAGGGCATCAAGGTGGAATGGATCGGCCCGTTTCCCAATCACGCGCCATCGATTCAGGCGGTGGTCGGCGGCAGCGCGGACTTCGGCTTCTGGGGCTCCACCACGCCCGCGCTCGCCGCGATGCTCGCCGGTTCGCCCATCGTCTTCACCGCTTTCGATATCTATTCGCCGCGCTCGACGGCCATCATCGTGAAGAAATCGAGCGGCATCGATTCGATCGCGGGGCTCGCGGGCCGCAAGGTCGCGGTCAATCGCTCGGGGCTCGGCGAATTTTTGCTGATCGCGGCGCTGGAGAAGCATCGCATCGACCGGGACAAGGTTCAGTTCGTCTATCTGAATCCGCCGGATGCCGCGCCCGCGTTCGCGCAAGGCAAGGTCGATGCGTGGTCGATGTGGTCGCCGGGCGTGGACATCGCGCGCTTCTCGAACGAGGCGAAAGACATCTTCAACGAAGGCCGCGACCTCGATTTTCTGATCGACTACAGCTCGCTCGTCTCGCGCCGCAAGTTCACCGAAGAGAACTCGGAACTCGTGCGCGCCGTGATCGATGCGTACTACGTCGAAGGCGCGTGGCAATCCACGCATTCCGCCGAAGCCGAACTGCTCGTGCAGCGCGAGGGGAAGTATCCGGATCAGGTGCGCGACTACCTCACGAGCCTCAAGCGCGTGAACCAGTTCCACGAAGCCGATGACGCCGCCTTCCTCGCGCAATTCCAGCGCGCCGCGGACTGGCTCGCCGAACGCAAGATCATCAACTCGCGCATCAAGGTCGCGGATTACAGCGTCAGGGTTTGACGACGAGGCACTCGAATGACTGACAGAACACACACGGCAGAACTCGCGTTCGGCGGACCGCGTCTGGTTTCGCCGCTCGCAGCGAAGCTCGGATTCGCGCAAAGCCTCGCGGATATCGCGTCGACGGCGGCAGCGCGCGAGCGTGAGCACCGGCTGCCGCACGAGGAGATCGCGCAACTCAAGGCGCTCGGCTTCGGCGCGCTGCGGCTGCCCGCCGACGCCGGCGGGCATGGCGTATCGCTACGCGAACTGCTCGTCGTCGCACGCGATCTCGCGGCGGCGGATTCGAACATCGCGCATGCGTTTCGCAATCATCTGTGGCAGGTCGAAGCGGCGCTGCGGCAGCGGGATCATCCGTTCCATGCGCATGTGCTCGGGCTGACGGGGCGCAACAAGACCTTTGGACTCAGCTTCGCCGAAACCGATGTGATCGCGGCGGGCGCGCGGCCGACACGCGTCCTCAGCCGGCTCGAATGGGACGAGATCCGTCAGGCCTATGTCGGCTCGGGCGACAAGATCTACGCGACGGGCAATCTCTACAACGACGCGTTCATCGGCATGGCGGTCGAAAGCCGCGCGGGACGCACGGTGCAGTATGTGCTCGAACGCGGCGAAGGCGTCGGGACCGGCGACGACTGGCAGGGCTTCGGACAGCGCCTGACCGGCTCGGGCACGGCGACGTTTCGCGACGTGCTCGTGCAGCCCGCGCATGTGTATCCGCCCGACCCGCCGAAGTCCGGCGATGCCGCGCCGTGGGGCTACACGTTTCATCAGGTGTATCTGACCAACTGCATCGCGGGCATCGCGCGGCGCGTCGCGCTCGATGCGGTGGAGGTGCTTCGCGCGCGTGGCCGGAACTTCTATCACGGCGAAGCGGAGCATCCCGTCGACGAACCGGTATTGCAGGCGCTCGTCGGGCGCATTCGCGGCTATGCGGCAGGCGTGGAAGCGAGCGCGGACCGCGCGGCCGATGCGCTGCAACGCGCATGGGACAGCCACGGCACACCCGGCGAGCACGACGCCACACTCGCCGCGACGCTCGCGGCCATGGAAGCGAAGATCGTGATCGACGATCTCGCGCCGCAGATCGCGAGCTGGCTGATTGATCTCGGCTCGGGCTCGGTCGTGTCGCGCGTGGGCGCGCTCGACCGGCACTGGCGCAACATCAAGGTGATCGCGTCGCACAATCCGCGGGTCTACAAGGAGCGCCTGCTCGGACAGAACGCGCTCACCGGCCAGCTTCCGCCGACCGGCGCGTTTTTCTGAACGACTTGCAAGCGCGCCGCCGGCGTCACGCGCCGAGCAGGCGGCGCACGCGCGGCGCGACTTCTTCGGCGAAGACGCGCATGTCGGCTTCGAACGGCTGAAACTGGAGCATGAACAGTTCGATGCCCGCCCGATGAAACGCCGCGATGCGGCGCGCCACCGTGTCGTAATCGCCGACGAGTCCGGCCGCGGTGCCGCCGTTGGACCCGACTCGCGCCGAGCGCGCGAAAGTCTGATGCATCACCGCCTGCGGATCCGTATTGGCCTTTTGCCGCTCGCGCAGCGGCTTGTCCAGTTCCGCCAGCTCGAAGAGGTGCTGCAGATGTTCGTCCGCCTGCGCCTGCGTCTCGCGCGCGATGACGAAGGCCGAGAGCCCGAAGCGCAAGGGCTCGTGGCCGGACGGGCGCACCCGCGCGGACACATCGGCGATCAGGCCCGCCACGTCGTCGTGCGGCTGGCCGTTGATGAACCACACGTCGCCGTGCGCGGCCACCAGCGAGCGCGCCGGTTCCGACTCGCCGCCGACATAGATGCGCGGCCGCGCGCGATACGGATCGGCGGGCAGCAGCCGATAACCGTCGATGCGAAAGTTGTCGCCGCGATGCGTCACCGTCTCGCCGCGCAAGAGCCTTTCGACGACCGAGATCCATTCGCGGCCATACGCATAGCGTTCGTCATGCTCCGCGAAGCCGATGCCGGCGCGCTCGAGCTCCGGACGATTCCAGGCGTTCACGAGGTTGATCGCGAAACGCCCGCCGCTGATGTGCTCGATCTGCTGCGCCATCTTGGCCAGCACGACCGGATGATAGAGATACGGCTTGATCGCAGCGATGATCTCGATACGCGAGGTCAGCGCCGCCAATGCCGCCGATGCCGTCCACGCTTCGAGCTGATCGAGCGAAGGATCGTGCGGATTGGCCGTATGCTGCGCGACGAGCACCGAGTCGAAGCCGAGACGCTCGGCTTCGAGCACGAGCGCCTTGTTGCGGGCCCATGACGCGTCGTAGGGTTCTGCGGGATCCTGCAGGGCGGCACGGCTGCCATGCACGAGCGCCCAGATGCCAAAGCGTGGAGGTTTCACTGACATACGTCGATACGGGGAAGATGGAGAAAGAAAGCCATCCTAACGCCGCGCGCGCGTGCGGCCTTCCAATATCTGACGCTTTGCTATTGCCGGAAAATGCAAAGAGGCAAGGCCCCCCCTCACAAGCTCTCGCGCATTTCCCGGATGAACGCGCCGATCACGTCCTCGTTGCGCGACAAGACGATGAACTGACCCACGGGCGTCGCCACGAGCAAACCGGCCTTGATCATCGCGGCGACATGCGCGGACACGGTCGACTGCGACAGACCGCTGCGTGCCTGAATCGCATTGATCGGCAAGCCAGGGCCGAAGGGGCTGTCCGTGCTTTTGAGCCATGCCAGAATGTCGCGCCGCAAGGGGTTGGCGAGCGCTTTGTGTATCAGGTCGGCATTCATGATGTCATTGCGCCCGTGTCAGAACATGTCGCTCGCGGAGCCGTCGCTCGCCGTCTGCGGATCGGAACGCGAGGCAATGAACGGACCGGTGATCATGTTCGCGTAGCTCTGTCCGGGACCGACCATCGGAAACACATCGGCATCCGGGTCGATCATCACTTCGAGGAACGCGGGACCGTCGAAGGCCACGAATGCCCTGAGCTTTTCGTCGAGTTCATCGTGCTGCTCGACGCGGCAGGCGAATTCGAAACCGTCCGCTTGCGCCGCCATCACGAAATCCTTGCGATGCAATGCCTTGTCGCTCACGACCATGCGTCCGTCGTAAAACAATCGTTGCCATTGACGGATCATGCCGTCGCCGCGATTGTTGAGCAGCAGGATCTTCACCGGCACGTCATAGGTGCTCGCCGTTTCCAGTTCGCCCATGTTCATGCGGATGCTGCCGTCGCCATCGATATCGATCACGAGCGCATCGGGCCGCGCAAACTGGGCGCCGATCGCCGCGGGCAGGCCGAAGCCCATCGTCCCCATGCTGCCCGAGGTGAGAAAACTGCGCGGCGCGACGAAATCGAAGAACTGAGCCGCCCACATCTGATGCTGGCCGACGCCCGTGCTGACGATCGCGCGCCCGCCGGTGATCTCGCCGAGCATTTCGACGACACGCTGCGGCTGGATCGCCGCATTGTCCCGGTCGTAGTTCATGCCGTGATCGCGCTTGAGCGCGCTGACGTGCGCCGCCCAGCCGGACGCGGGACGCTCGATGGGACCGTGCGCCATGAGCGCCAGCAGTGCGTCCTTCGCATCGCCCACGTGGCTCCATTCGACCCGCCTGACCTTGTTGATCTCCGCTTCGTCGATATCGATATGCGCGACCGCGCGCGCCTTCGACGCGAACGCTTCCGGACGGCCGCCCGCGACGCGATCGTCGAAGCGCGCGCCCACGGCGATCAGGAAGTCGCAGTCCTCGACCGCATAGTTCGCGCAGGCCGCGCCATGCATGCCGAGCATGCCGAGGTTCAATTCGTGCCGCGCGGGCAGGCTCCCCAGCCCCATCAGCGTGGTGACGACGGGAATCCGGTAACGCTCGGCGAACGCGCGCAATTCCGCGCTCGCGCCCGACGCGATGACGCCGCCGCCCGCATACAGCAGCGGCCGCTCGCTGCGCGCGAGGAAATCGAAGAAAGCGGCGCGCTTCGCCTCGTCGAGCCGCGCGCCCTTCGCCACCAGACGAAGACGATCCGAATAGCCTCGAAACTGCAAGACGCCCTGTCCGCGATACACGCCCTTCCAGTTCTGAATGTCCTTCGGCACATCGACGACGACCGGTCCGGGCCGCCCCGTGCGCGCAATCTCGAAGGCCGTGCGCAACGTCTCTTCGAGCTTCGCCGGATCGGTCACGAGAAAGACCTGCTTCGCGCACGCCGACATGATATTGAACACCGGCGCTTCCTGAAACGCGTCGGTGCCGATGGCGGCGCGCGGCACCTGTCCGCAGATCAGCACGACGGGCACGGAGTCGCCGTTGCAGTCGGCGATCGGCGTCACGGCGTTGGTCGCGCCCGGCCCCGACGTCACCATGAATACGCCGACCTTGCCGCTCGCCCGCGCATAGCCCGCGGCCATGAAACCGGCCGCCTGCTCGTTGGCGGGCACGACAAGCTTGATCTGCCGTTCGGGCCGGTCCGCGTGCATTTCGTTGAAGCGAAACACGGCGTCGTAGGTCGGGAGGATCGCGCCGCCGCTGTAGCCGAACAACGTATCGACGCCCTGCTCCGCAAGCACGCGCAGGATGATGTCGGCGCCTGAAACGGCTTCGTCGTCGCCATGAAGATTCGCGGTCACGCGCTGTGCAGTCATATCTGGATTACGGGTCATGTCGGGCTCACTTCGCGAATGCGCGGATCAGAACATCGGTTTGCCGGGTCACGTGCTCGGCGTGATGACCCGGCGCGGTCGAAGCGGATTCGGCCGGCCCTGCATACGACAGACTGGCCCCCGCGGGCAGAAGCTCGCGCAAATGCGGCTCGGCGAAGCGCCACGCCCCCTGATTGCGCGCTTCTTCCTGACACCAGATCACGCGCTTCGCATTCGGATAACGCGCGAGTTCCACAGCGATATGCGCCGCCGGAAACGGATACAACTGCTCGACGCGAATCACGCGTGCATCGTCGATGCCGTGCTTGCGGCGATAGTCGATCAGCTCGTAATAGAACTTGCCCGACGTGACGATGACCCGCTCGACCGTTTCGTCATGCGACGCATCGGCGTGAGCGTCGGGCAGCACCGCGCGAAATGCGCCTTGCGTCAGTTCGTCCAATGTATTGACGGCTTCCGCGTGCCTGAGCAGCGACTTGGGCGTCATCACGACCAGCGGGCGGCCGTCGAAAGCCAGCGCCTGCATGCGCAGCAGATGGAACAGTTGCGCGGGCGTCGTCGGCTGGACCACGCGCATGTTGTCTTGCGCGCCCAGTTGCAGATAGCGTTCGAGCCGCGCCGAGGCATGCTCCGGACCCGCGCCTTCCTGGCCATGCGGCAGGAACAGCGTCAGGCCGCTGCGTTGCCCCCACTTCGCCGCGCCCGCCGCGATGAACTGATCGATCACGACCTGCGCGCCATTCGCGAAATCGCCGAACTGGGCTTCCCAGATGACGAGCGCATGGCGATTCACCGTCGAGTAGCCGTATTCGAACGCGAGCACGGCCGCTTCCGAGAGGATGCTGTTCGTCACCGTGAAGCGGCCCTGCACGTCGCGCACGTGATCGAGCGGAATGAACACGCCGTCGGCGCGCTGCGTGCGCGTCTGGTTATGCAACACGGCGTGCCGATGATTGAACGTGCCGCGCGCGCTGTCCTGCCCGCTCAGGCGCACATCGATACCTGCGCCGAGCAGCGACGCGAACGCGAGATGTTCCGCCATGCCCCAGTCGATGCGCTTCTTGCCGCTCGCCATGTCGCGCCGCGCCGCCATCATCTTGCCGACGAGCGGATGAAGCTCGTAGCCTTCGGGCACGCTCGATATGCGCCGCGCCCACGCGCTCAACTGCTCGGGCGCGGGCGCTTCGTAGCGATCGATCTCGCTCGTGTGCGCTTCGGTCGCCAGAGGAAGAGAAAGAGCGTCGCCGCCGTGCGCGCCATCGAACGACGCGCGTTGGGCATCGGCAGACGCCGCGACCTGTTCGGGCGTCGCGACGCCTTGCCGGATCAGCGCCTGCGCATAGAGCGTCCTCACGCCCGGATGCGCCGCGATCGCGCGATACATCAACGGCTGGGTGATGGCGGGCGTGTCCTGTTCCTGATGACCGTGCTTGCGGAAGCACACGAGATCGATCACGACACTGCGCCTGAACTCGGTGCGATAGTCGAGCGCGAGATGCACGGCCATCGCCACCGCTTCGGGATCGTCGCCGTTCACGTGAAGCACCGGCGCCTCGATCATCTTGACCACATCCGTCGCATAGAACGACGAACGCGTGTCGCGCGGGTCCGACGTCGTGAAGCCGATCTGATTGTTCACGACGACATGCACCGTCCCGCCCGTGCCGTGTCCGCGCGTGTAGGAGAGGCTCAAGGTCTCCATCACCACACCCTGCCCCGACATCGCCGCATCGCCGTGGATTTCCACCGGCAGCACACTACCCGCATCGTTCGGATCCAGCGCGTCGGCCTTCGCGCGCGCCATGCCCTGCACGACCGGATTGACGATCTCCAGATGCGACGGATTGAACGCGAGCGCGACTTCGACCGGACCGTGCGCGGTCTGCGCAATCGTGCTGAAGCCCTTGTGATACTTGACGTCGCCTTCGGGAAGCGGGTCCGCGTGCTTGCCGTCGAATTCGTCGAACAACGCATGCAAGGGCTTGCCCGCGATGTTCACCAGCACGTTCAGGCGTCCGCGATGCGCCATGCCCATGACCACCGAGCGCACGTCTTTCGCCGCGCCGTAACGCACGAGTTCGTCGAGCAACACGATGAGCGATTCGCCGCCTTCGAGCGAGAAGCGCTTTTGCCCGACGAAGCGCGTGTGCAGATACTTTTCGAGCCCTTCCGCGGCGGTCAGGCGTTCGAGAAAGCGGCGCTTCTCATCGTTCGAAAACGAAGGCGCGGCGCGCGACGATTCGAGCCGCATCTGCCACCAGCGCCGCTCGTTCGCATCGGAGAGATGCATGAATTCCGCGCCCAGCGTGCCCGTATAGGTGTGTTCGAGCGCCGCGACGATCTCGGCGAGTGTCGCGTCTTCGTCGAAGAAATAGGTGTCGGCGGTGCTGAAGCGCGTGGCCATGTCGGCCGCCGTCAGGCCGTAGTAGGCGGGCGTGAGTTCCGGCAGCGCACGCTGCGGCGCCCATTGCAGCGGGTCCAGACGCGCGCGGCGCGTACCGACGGTCCGGAACGCGGCGACGAGCGACTGCACGGCCACCTGCTTTCTCGCGAGCGCGAGCGCGCCGTCGCGTTGAGCGGGCACGGGATGCGGCTGTCTGGCGAGTTCGACGAAGCCGGAGACAACGGGCGCATGCGGCTCGTCATCGCGGTCGCTGCCGTCGAGGGCGGGCGTTTCGCGCAACGCGTCGAAATAGCCGCGCCATTCGTCCGTCACCGATGCGGGCTCGGCAAGATAGCGTTCGTATTGTTCCTCCACATAAGGCGCGTTGGCGCCGAACAGGAATGAGTTCTGGCGTTTCTCGATCAACATGATGAATGTCCTTCGTGTCGCATGCGGCTTCTGATGCTTCCGCCGCTCCATGCCGTGGTTCATTGGAGACAGACTTGTCTACCTTCATGAAGCAAAGTCTAGTCAGCCGCATCGCGGATGGGGCGTGCATCTGGGGCGCTGGCGGGCCATTCGGCATCGAATTCGGGCCACGCACAAGCGAGCGTGTCGCGCGAGGCGAGGAGGCGCGTTTGTTACACGGACGCAAAAGTCATTTACCGGCCAGGGCGACACTCGCGCGCGAGGCCTGCGATAGACTGGCTCATCGGTCCTAGTCGATCTTTTCCCCTCACGAAGGTCACGGCATGAAAGTCGCCATAATTCTGTTCGACGGTGTGCAGGCGCTCGACGTTGCAGGCCCGCTCGACGTATTCGCGGAAGCCAACACGCATCTGCCCGCGGATCAGCGCTATGAAGTCTCGCTGGTCGGGCGCGAAGCGGGCCTCGTCACCTGTTCCAACGGAATGCAACTGGTCGTGCCGGTCGGCTATCTCGACTCCGATATCCAGTACGACCTGCTGCTCGTGGCCGGCGGGCCGCAGTTGCCCGACTGGGATCCGCCGGTCGAATTCCTCGCGTGGCTGCGCAGGCAGGCGCTTGGCGCGGCGCGCTTCGGCGCGGTGTGTAACGGCGCTTTCGTGCTCGGTCATGCCGGTCTGCTCGATGGCAAGCAGGTCACGACGCACTGGGCCGATGCGGGACGCCTCGCCAGGACGTTTCCGCGTGCGCGCGTGCAGCCGGACAAGATCTTCATGCGCGATGACAACCTCTTCACCTCGGCGGGCGTTTCGGCGGGCATCGATCTGTGTCTGTCGCTGGTCGCCGAAGACTGGGGCCATGAACACGCCATGCGCGTGGCCCGGCGCCTCATCGTCTACATTCAGCGCGAAGGCGGGCAGTCGCAGTACAGCCCCTATCTCGCCGAGGTCACGGAAGAAGCGCCGATCATCTCCAGGGTACATCGCTACGTGACCGAGCATATCGGCGATGCGCTTTCCATCGAGCAACTCGCGAACGCGGTATCGGTGAGCCGCCGGACCTTTTCCCGCGTGTTCGCGAAGTATGCGCAGGTCACGCCGTCGGCGTTCGTCGAACAGGTTCGCGTCGATACGGCCAGAAAGCGGCTCGAATCCAGCGACGCGCCGCTCAAGACCATCGCCTTCGAATGCGGCTTTCATAGCGCGACGCATATGCGCACGACCTTTTCGCGGCGTCTGAACGTCACGCCGAAGCAGTACCGCGCGCGCTTCCGTGGCGCGGCGCAGACTCGGCCCGTGCATCATGTCGAGACGATCGAAACTGTCGTGCCGATGGAGCTGGAAGCGCTGGCCGAGGCCGCATGACGGTACCTGTGCAAGCGCTTCCCGACGTTCTCGAACCCGGCTTGCGTGTCGTGTTTTGCGGCATCAATCCGGGCATGCTTGCCGCATCGACGGGACAACACTTCGCGGGCCGAGGCAATCGTTTCTGGCGCACGGTTCATCTCGCGGGCTTCACGCCGGAGTTGCTGCGTCCCGAAGACGGCAGCGCATTCCTTCGATATGGATGCGGACTCACCACGGCCGTCGCGCGTCCCACGGCGCGGGCGGATCATCTTTCGCGCATCGAGATCGAAGCGGCGGCCGCGTCGTTCGAACTGAAGATGCGCAGCTTCGCGCCACACTACATCGCGTTTCTCGGCAAGATGGCGCTCTGCGCGATGACCGGCAAACGCGATATCGCATGGGGACTGCAGGAAGACACATTCGGCGGCGCGCGCGCCTGGGTCTTGCCGAATCCGAGCGGCCTGAACCGCTCCTTCAGCCTCGATGCGCTCGTGCTCGCCTATCGCGAGTTGCATGTTGCCGCTTTCTCGACCGAAGCGGCTTCAGCGTCGCGAGACCTTGCCTGAAGGCGCGAGCATCGAGCTCGCCGCGCATTGCAGATGCACGTTGTTGCGCAAGGCCTCAGTCACGAATTCGAGGAATGCGCGAATCTTTCCGCTCGCGCCACGGCGCTCCACATGCAGCAGATTCACCGGCACCGCCTCGGGCTCGAACGCGGTGAGAACCGGCCGAAGCCTGCGGTCCAGCACTTCCGGCGTCGCCTGATAGGAAAACAGTTGCGTGATGCCCACGCCATCGCTGGCGGCGGCGATGGCGGCGGGCGCGAGATCGACGATCATGCGCGGCTGAATCCGCACCGGCAAACGCGCGCCGCGCTCCGCGAACACCCATTCCATCGGCTGCGTCAGGCCCGTGTACGACACGCAGGCGTGCCGCGTCAGCTCGCGCGGATGCATCGGTTCTCCATGCGCCGCCAGATAGGCCGGCGACGCGTAAGTCTTGCGCCGCACGAAACCCAGCGGCACCGCGAACGTCGTCGAATCGCCGAGATGGCCGATGCGAATCGCGACATCGACGCCTTCTTCCAGCAAGCGCGTGGTGCGGTCGATATACACCGCGTTGATGTTGACGTCCGGATAGCGCATGGCAAAGGCGTTGACGAGCGGCGCGACGAAGCGCTGACCGAATAGAACGGGCGCCGACAGCGTCAGCGTTCCCACCGGTTTGACGTGCCACGCGCCGAGATTCGCTTCGGCGTCCGCGACGGCATCGAGCACTTGCCTGCACGCATCGAGATAGGCGATGCCCGCATCGGTGGGACGCACGGAGCGTGTCGTGCGCGCGAGCAATTGCGCGCCGGTGCGCGCTTCGAGCGAATTGAGCGCCCGCGATACCGCCGCGGTCGACAATCCAAGCCGCTCCGATGCGCTCGTGAAGCCACCGCTATCCACGATGGCGACGAAGACTTCCATTTCACGCAATCTGTCCATTCCCAATCCCGAGCCGCGAACATCCGTATCGGCATTCTAGGCAGCCATGCGCAAGGCGCGGCGATGCACAAGTCGAATTGGCCTGATGCCGAAACGAATTGGCCCATGACGAATGCGCGCTGCGCGCGACCGCTTCATGCCGCCTGCCGTGGCCCAAGCAGAACACTCATTGTCCCGATTCCGGTGCGACTCGAACTTCAACAAGCACGCCGCGTCGCCGACAATTCATTCAACGCGACGACCGACATACAACGTCTTCATGTCGCATCGCATAACGAACCAGTCTGGAGGCTGCACATGTTCTCTGCAATGCTCGAAGTCAACCCCATGCCCGAACAGTTCGACGCGTATCTCGGCATGGCGAAGGTGCTGCGTCCCGAGCTGGACAAGATCGACGGCTTCGTCGATAACACGCGATACGGCAGCCTCACGCGCGAGGGCTGGCTGCTGTCGCTGTCGAGCTGGCGCGATGAGAAGTCGCTGGTGCGCTGGCGCACGACAAGCAAGCATCACACGATTCAGCAGGCGGCGCGCGACCGCGTGTTCGCCGATTATCGGCTGCGCATCGGACAGATCGTCGCGGATACGCACATCCCGGAAGGACAGGTCTTGCAGGAACAACGTCTGGACGTCACCGAGACCGGCGCGGGCAAGGCGGTCACGTTGCACGAAGCCACGCGCAAGCCGGCGTGGCTCGGCGACGCCGATCCGCAGGCCATCGCGAAGTCGCTGGGTCTCGATATCGCCGCGCCCGGTCTCGTCGCGTGGGACGTGTTCGATGCGCTGCTCTCGCCGGGCGACGTCATCGCGGTAGCGACATGGCGCGACCAGGCCGCCGCCGATTCCTATGTGCGCGAAGCGGCGCAACCCGGCGACGTGCGCTTGCGCCACATTCGCGTGATTCGCGAATACGGCATGTTCGACCGCCGCGAAGCGCCGCAATACTTCGAAGAGGCGCAGCGAACAAAATGAGCACCATCGACCGCCCAATCGACGTGGTGCACGCGCCGACGCCCGTCAAGCACAGCGCCGCGCCGCAAGCCGCGTTTTCGCCTCGTCTCGCCACGGGGCTGATCGGCATGCTGCTCGCTTCGCTGCTGGCGATCCTGAACGAGCAGGTCACGGCGATCGCAATGACCGACGTTCAGGGCGCGCTGTCGATCGGCCATGATGAAGGCACCTGGCTCACCACGCTTTTCGAAGCGGCCAACGTCGCCACGATGGTCTTCGCGCCGTGGTTCGGCATCACCTTCACGCTCAAGCGGTTCACGATCGGCGCGACGCTCGCCACCATGGGCTTCGGACTGCTGTGCCCGTTCGCGCCGAACCTCGCGTCGCTCTATGGATTGCGCGTGTTGCAAGGCATCGCGGGTGGTTGTCTTCCGCCGATGCTGATCATCGTCGCGCTGCGTTATCTGCCGCCGAAGATCAAGCTGTACGGCCTCGCAGGCTACGCACTGACTGCGACCTTCGGACCGGCGCTCGGCACGCCGCTCGCCGCGCTGTGGACCGAATACGTAAGCTGGAAGATGGCCTTCTGGCAGATCGTGCCGCTGGGCGCGCTCGCTTGCGTGGCGATTCAGCAAGGCCTGCCCGCCGATGCGCCGAAACTCGAACGGCTGCGCGCCTTCAACTGGACCGGCTTTCTCACGGGCGGCCCCGCCATCGCGATGCTCGTAACGGGTCTCCTGCAAGGCGAGCGCCTGGACTGGTTCGAATCGGATTTCATTCGCGCGATGTTCCTCGGCGGCGGCGCGCTCATCGCCGTGTTTCTGGCGAACGAATGGTTTCATCCGATGCCGTTCTTCAAGCTTCAGCTTCTGTCACGCCGCAACTTCGCGCACGGTCTCACGACGCTCGCCGGCGCGGTGATCCTGCTGGTCGGCGTCGCTGCGATACCCGGACAGCACCTCGCACGCATCCATGCGTACCGGCCGCTGCAAAGCGCGCCGCTGTCGCTGCTGGTCGCCGTGCCGCTGCTCGTCGCGCTGCCGCTGACAGCCGCACTCCTGAACACGAAGCGCGTCGATTCCCGCTGGGTGATGGCGACGGGACTCTCGCTGATGATCGCGACCTGCGTGATGGGCAGTTACATGACGTCCGAATGGATCCGCGACAACTTCTACTGGCTGCAGTCCTTGCAGATCGCCGCGCAGCCGATGGTGATTCTCGCGATCCTGATGGGCGTCACCACCGGCCTGCCGCCGACGGAAGGCCCGTTCGCATCGGCGATGTTCAACTCGCTCAAGACGTTCTCCGCTGCCGTCGCCACCGCGCTCATCGAAGGGCTCGGCACGGCGCGCGAGCGCTTTCATTCGAACGTGCTGGTGGATCAGCTCGGCAATCGCGCGCTCATCGCCGATCAGCGCGTCGATACGGCCGGGGCGCTGGCCGGGCTCGCGCATCGCGTGCACGAACAGGCGCTGGTGCTGATGTCCGCCGATCTTTATCGCGTGATGGGCTGTATCGCCATTGCGCTGCTGTTACTCGTTCCGGTGTTGCCCGTGCGTATCTATCCGCCGTGGAGCACGACACCGCCCTCTTCTCATTAAGGGACGCCTGTCATGTCATCCTCCACACCTTCCCGCTCCGGTTCCCGCATCGTTCGTATCGCCGTGCCGGTGGTCGCGCTCGCGATTGCGGCCGCGCTCGGCTTCAAATTCTCGTCCGATCCGAACACCGAATCCACCAACGACGCCTATGTACAGGCCGATTTCACGCTCGTCGCGCCACGCGTCGCCGGCCAGATTGCCGATGTCATGGCCGAGGACAATCAGTCGGTCAAGGCGGGGCAACTGCTCGTGCGCATCGACGACCGCGACTTTCGCGCCGCGTTGATGAGCGCGCAGGCGGACGTGGTCGCGGCGACCGCCGCCGTCGCCAACTTCGAGGCGGAGATCGCTCGGCATCCGTCGCTGGTCGATCAGGCGCGCGCCACGCTGCGCGCCGACGACGCCGCGATCGAGTTCGCGCGCGCGAATGCCTCGCGCTATCAGAATCTCTCGGAGGCGGGCGCGGGCACCGCGCAGGAGCAGCAGCGCGCGTCGAGCACGCTCGCGCAACAGCTCGCGCAGCAGGCCCGCGACCGCGCCGCGCTCACCACGACCGAGCAGAATCTCGACGTGCTGCGCTCGCAGCGCGACAAGGCGGCCGGCGCGCTCGCGCGTGCCGAGGCGGCGCTCGAGCAGGCGAAGCTGAATCTGTCGTACACGGAGATCCGTGCGCCCGTCGATGGCAAGGTCGGGCGGCGCTCGGCGCGCGTCGGCGCGTTCGTCACGCCCGGCGCGCCGGTGCTCGCCATCGTGCCGCTGCGCGACGCCTATGTCGTCGCCAATTTCCAGGAGAACCAGATCGCGCGGATGCGGCCCGGCGAAAGCGTGCGCATCAAGGTGGAGAGCTTTCCGGGCGTGGTCATCACGGGACATGTGGACAGTCTCGCCCCCGCGACCGGCGTGAGCTTCGCGCCCATCGCGCCCGACAACGCGACCGGCAACTTCACCAAGGTCGTGCAGCGCGTGCCGGTCAGGATCACGATCGATCGCCCGCAGGAGGCCGCCGCCGCGTTGAGCGTGGGATTGTCGGTGGAAGCGGAAGTGGCTGTCGGCGGCCAGCGCGACACGCTTGCCCAGGGAGGTGACGCAAAATGAACCCGAACGACATGCCGCTGCGCACCCTGGCGCTCACGCTCCTCGCGTGCTTCGTGATGGCCGGATGCACGGTCGGCCCCGACTTCGTCCCGCCGAAGAGCGCCACGCCCGACGTGCTCGAACGCACGCACAACGCGCAGGCGGAGAGCAAGCCCGTGCAGGCCGAATTCGATCCCGACTGGTGGACGCTTTTCGACGACCCCGTGCTGAACGCGCTGCAAAAGCGCCTCGCCGATGCCAACCTCGACGTGGCCGCGGCGTCCGCGCGCTTGCGGCAAAGCCGGGCCGAACAGCGCGTCGCGGGTGCGGCCGGGCTGCCGACGCTCGGTGCCGCGGCGTCCTACAACCGCGAGCGCGGCAGTGAGAACGGCGTGCTGTCGCTGCTCGGCGTCACGCCCGCGTCGAGCCAGCCGCAATCGGCCTCGGGCAGCGCGCCGCTCGGGGTATCGGGCATGCCGGGGTCCAAGGGGTCGCCCGCTTACGACCTGTATCAGGCGGGCTTCGACGCATCGTGGGAACTCGACATCTGGGGCCGCGTGCGGCGCGGCGTCGAGGCTGCGGGCGCGTTGTCGGACGCTTCGTACGAGGACCGCAATGCCATTCTGCTGTCGGCCCGCGCGGAACTGGCGCGCGACTACATCGACTTGCGCGATACGCAATCGCTGCTCGATATCGCGCGGCAAAATCTCGATATCGCCCGCGATGCGGTCAGGCTCACGAAGATTCGCGTGCACGAAGGCGTCACGACGGACCTCGACGTCGCCAATGCATCGGCGCAAATGGAGACCATCGAGAGCCTGATTCCGACGCTCGAATCGCGGCGCGATACCACCATGAACGCGATCGGCGTGTTGCTCGGCGAGCAGCCGGGCGCGCTGCGCGACATGCTGGCCGACGCGCGCGACGTACCGGCGCTGCCGAAACAGGTGCCGGTCGGCTTTCCGTCGGAACTTGCGCGGCGGCGTCCGGATATCAGAAAGGCCGAGGCGCAACTGCATGCGGCGACCGCGTCGATCGGCATGGCGAAAGCGGATTTCTATCCGCGCATTTCGCTGAACGGCAGCGCGGGGTTTCAGAGTCTGCAATTGTCCAGTCTCGCTGACTGGGCGTCGGGACAGTTCGTCGTCGGGCCGTCGATCACGTTTCCGATCTTCGAGGGCGGACGGCTCAAGGGCACCTTGCAACTGCGCGAGGCGCAACAGGAAGAAGCCGCGATCGTCTTCAAACGCACCGTGCTCGAAGCCTGGCGCGAAGTGGACGATGCACTGCTCGTCTACGATGCCGAGCAGCGGCGACGCGAACGGCTTGCGTCCGTGGTGAGCCTGAATCAGCGCGCGCTCGCCGTCGCGGAGCAGCGTTACAAGGCCGGGGCGCTCGACTATCTCGACGTGCTCAACGTGCAGAAGCAATTGCTCGAAGCACAGAGCAATCTGGAACGGAGCAAGGCGACGGCTGCGGAGAATCTGATCACGTTGTGCAAGTCGCTGGGGGGGGGATGGGAGACGACGTATGAGGGGCGGTATGCGGGGCGGTGAGGGTTTGCTGCGCGCGCCAACGCCCATACAGCGCTTCGATATCCGTCGCGCACAACAGTTTCATCGACTGGCCGATCTCCTCGATAGACCAGTCCCACCAGCGCATCTCGAGCAGCATGCCGACCTCCCTGTCCGGGAATCGCTTTCGAATGGGCCTCGCCGGGCTGCCGGCAACGACCGTGTACGGTTCGACATGCTTCGTCACGAGCGCGCGGCTCCCGATCACCGCGCCATCACCGATGCGCACGCCCGGCATGATCATCGCCTCGGTGCCGATCCAGACATCGCTGCCGACGATCGTGTCGCCCGCGCGTTCGAATCCATCGAGCGCGCCGGCAAAAGCCTGTTCTTCCTGCATGTAGAAGAACGGAAACGTGCTGATCCAGTCGCTGCGGTGCCCTTGATTGCCCGCCATGATGAACGTCGTCCCGCTTCCGATCGAACAGAAACTGCCGATGAACAGCCGGTCCCCGCCCGTGTCATCCGGACCCAGGTAGCGAGCACAGTGATCGAAGGGGTGCCCGTGATAGTAACCGGCGTAATAGCTGTAACGTCCCACGATGATATTTGGATTGGTCACCTGTTCCGAGAGCGGTTTGCTGTTGAAAGGACCGTCGAAGTAGTTTTGCATGGCGTGCCGAGTCGAAAGGGCGAGATCAGGGACCTCGTTCACTCACGACTCTATGCGGCCTGAATTAGACAAGCATGAGGGCCTTGCCGGCTATTTCCTCCCGTCAGTCTCAGCCTGCAGTCTCACGCAACGGCGCAGGAGGAACGACAGTCTTGACGAGGCCCGTTTTGACGTCGTAAACCAGTCCCGACACGATCAGGTTATCGGGCAGGTCCTTGTTCGCCCGGAGTGCTGCGACGTCGAGGGCCACCGCTTCGTACGGTTCGGTGATAGCGAGTTCATCGAGCGCGTCCGCCTCGACACCGAGATGCTTCGCGAGCAACGCGGGTGCATGCCTGTGGCAGCCGATGATCCCGCAATCCGTGTGCTGAAGCAGGACGAGATTGCGCGCACCATCGGGACGTCCCGCTGCTTTCGCCACGACGCTCAACACCGCCAGCGTTTCCAGCAACGGCTTGTTGATCCGGCCACCGACATTGCGAATGACGGCGGCCTCACCCTGCTTCAAGCCGAGCACGTTGGCGGGATCGACGCGAGGATCGACACATCCGACGACGACCGTTCCCGTCGACGGCATCATCTTCAGTTCAGGGGCGAACGCGTTGTTTGCGAAGTCGGCATTGCGATCCAGCATGACATGGTTGAAGTCCATTTTGCTTACTCCCTCAAGCGAGTTCTTCGAGATCGCTCGCCGGCTCTTCGCTCGGCGCACGCACTGACCGCTCGATGACGTGCAACCTCGGCGTGCGGTCGATGACGAGCCCGAGCACATCGGGGCGGCTGTAGTGACCACGCGAGTCCATCATGCGTTTGCGCTTGTCGATCTGCCAGAAGTCCAGATCGGCGATGATCTCGCCCTCCCCCTCACGCAGCGGCGCGCCACCCATGTACTCGCCCTCCGGCGACACGATCGCGGTGAAACAGCCACTGGAAATCGGGCCGATCTGGGTCGTGTTGGTATCCTGCAGAATCTGCTGTTGCTGCTCCGGAGTCAGCCAGGCGGTCGCGTTGACCACGAAGGCGCCCGCCTCCAGCGCGTGCTGGCGGATGTTCACGGAGATCTGCTCGGAGAAGCGATCCCCGGCGAACGAACCCGGGTACATGGCCGAATGGATTTCCTCGCCATCGGCCATCAGCGCGTAACGCGCGAGCGGGTTGTAGTGCTCCCAGCAGGCCAGTTGGCCGACCCGTCCCACGGCGGTATCGATCGCACGCAGGCCGGAGCCGTCGCCCATTCCCCAGACCATTCGCTCGTGATAAGTCGGCGAGAGCTTCCGGCGCCGTTGCACTAGCGTGCCATCGGCATCGAATAGCAGTTGCGTGTTGTACAGCGTTCCGCCGTCGCGTTCATTGACGCCGATCGACACCACCATCGAAGCCTGGCGCGCCGCTTCGCCGATTGCACGCGTCGTGTCCGACGGCACGACCACCGCCTGCTCGAGCAGCTTGTAATGCTCGGCGCCCATCGCAAATGGCGATTCGATAAACGAGAAGTACGGATAATAGGGAACGACAGTCTCGGGGAACGTCGCGAACTGGACGCCCTGCTTGCCGAGTTCCAGAATTTTTCTGACGACCTTATCTACAGTGCCTTCCCGGCTATAGAGAACCGGCGCGATCTGAACGGCTGCGGCCCGGATGATTTTCGACATGATGGTGTTCCTTTCGTTGCTACGAAGCGGTGAGAGAAGTGCTTGTACCTTAACGTCGCGAGCCATTACGATCCATGTCGTTGTTGCCACTTTTCATGACATCCATCGCTCGACCGCAGGATCAGATATGCACCGGATTGGCTTCATAGTGCCGAGAAGATTTCAGATGATGAGCCTCGCGGCCCTGACGGTGTTCGAGCTTGCAAAGATGCCTCGTGGAGGCCAGAGCTACGACGTCCATCTGTTGTCCGAACACGGTGGTCCTGTCGAGTCTTCGAGCGGCATGAAGCTGGAGACAGAGGCATTCGGCGATACCGCATTCGACACGGTCATCGTCGGCTCGATCACGGAAATGAAGATCCCGGCTCCCGACTCCGCCGTGCTGGCTTTCGTGAAAGAGGCAGCCATGACATCGAGACGCATGACGTCGATATGCAGCGGCGCATTCGTGCTGGCCGAGGCCGGGCTGCTGGAGGGCAGGCGTGCGACGATGCATTGGGCGCATGCGGCGGAATTCAGGGCGCGGTTCCCGAACGTCATCACGCAGGAAGACCGCATCTTCGTCAACGACGGTCCGATCTGGACGTCGGCTGGAATGACGGCCGGTATCGACCTTGCGCTGGCATTGCTCGACAACGACCTCGGCGCCGACGTCGCGAAGATGGTCGCGCGGCTGCTTGTCATGAATCAGCGTCGTCTCGGTGGGCAGATGCAACACTCCGCGCTGCTCGATATGACGCCCAAGTCCGACCGCATCGAACTGGTCCTCACGCACATTCGCCGCAACCTGCGCAATCCCCTCACCATCGAGGAGCTTGCCGATGTAGCGAGCCTCAGTCCTCGTCAGTTCAGCCGTGCCTTCGTTGCCGAGACAGGCCAGTCGCCGGCCAAAGCGGTGGAACAGCTTCGTCTGGAAGCAGCCCGGTTCATGATCGAGCAAGGCCGCCACACCATTAACGTGGTGGCGCAGGAAACGGGCTTTGCGGACCGGGAACGGATGCGCCGCGCGTTCGTCCGAACGTTTGGTGTGCCCGCCGATGTCCTGCGCAGGAGCGCCCGCCGGGAACCTGTCACTGACAACTGAAGCCGCGCTGTGCAGCGAACGTGGCCCACGCAAAGATGACCCAAAAAGCGCCGCCGAGCCACGAAACGCAATGCTATATTGCGCGACATACCCAGTCCAAAGCGCACGCCGGCTCATTCCTTCCATGAAGGACGATTCCTCAGGCAGTATCGGACACTTCGACGACGCCGATCGTCTGCGACGCGAGCGCGCGAATCAGATGCTCGCGAACGTCGCGAACGGCGACGAGCATGCATTCGCCGAACTGTATCGCGCGACGTCGCCGCGCGTTTTCGGCGTCATCGTACGCATGATCCACGATCGCGGCGAAGCCGAAGACCTGCTGCAGGAAGTCTTCGTCACCACATGGCGTCGCGCGGACACGTTCGATCCGGCCCGCGGCAGCGCCATCACGTGGCTCACCACACTCGCGCGCAATCGCACGATCGACCGCATGCGGCAGCAGCGCGACGAACTGCTCGGCGAGAAAGCCGCGCCCGACATAACCGACGAATCGCCCACGCCCGCCGTCGCCGCCGAATCGAATGAGGAAAGGCGGCGGCTCGAACAGTGTCTCGACCGGCTCGAGCCGCAACACAAGCGCGTGGTGCGCGAGGCGTTCTTCACCGGCGCGACTTACGGCGAACTGGCGCAACGGCTTGCCGTGCCGCTCGGCACGATGAAAAGCTGGATTCGCCGCAGCCTGATGCAACTCAAAACCTGCCTGGAAGAATGAACACGCCCGCCGCCGACGACGACGATCTGCGCTGCGCCGAATATGCGCTCGGCGTGCTGGATGCCGAGGCGCGCGCGACGCTCGAAGCGGACGTGTCGCGCGATCCCGGCTTGCAGCGCACGCTCGATGCGTGGCAAAACCGGCTTGCGCCGCTCGCGGACGACATTCGCGCGATGGAACCGCCCGAGCGCGTGTGGACGCGCATCCGCGCGGATCTCGGCTTCGCGACGCCGCCCGTGCGCCCGCCCGCGCGCACGCGCTGGCAGGACAGCCTGCGTCTCTGGCGCTGGCTCGCGGCCGGCGCGAGCGTCGCCGCACTCGTGCTGCTCGGCGTGAACCTCGTCCGGATGCAGTCCACACCGCCAGCGCCGACGACGGCGGCCGTTCCAGGCGACTACATCGTCGCATCGATTGCGCGCAAGGACGGTCTGGTGCACTGGACCGCAACCGTCGATGTGCGGCGCGGGCGCATGGTCGTCACGCCTACGGCGCGCGTGAACCTGCCGCCGAATCGTGCGACGGAGCTGTGGCTCATCCCGCCGAACGCCAAGCCCATCGCGCTCGGCGTGTTCCCGTCCGATCAGCCCGTGACCATCACGCTGCCGCCCGAACTCATCGCGCAGATGAATACGCAGGGCGTGCTCGCGGTATCGGATGAGCCGCCGGGCGGATCGCCGACCGGCGCGCCGACCGGGGCCGTTCTCGCAACGGGTCAGTTGCATTCCACCTGACGATTCCTCGAAGCCGCTTTTTTTATGAGGCCGCGCGCATCCGCGTGTGCGTCGCGCTCGTATATATCGAAAAAATGGTCACGTGCCGCGAGGAGACCTGGGCGCGAGGAGGCCATCCATCGAAAAACGAAGCGAAGAACAGCGTATCGCGATGATCGGCGCGGGGTCGCCGGTCTCGCGAGCGCGTGTTGCCAATGACTCGAGCTTCGTGCGTGTTGTCATAAGAAACGCATCCGTGACGTGCATCGGCGGGTCCGCAGCGGCAACGAATTCGATACGCTGCGCGCCCGCTCTTTTCTTTTCTCCCGGACTTCTATCGATGCGCAATTTTCTGTTCAAAGAGGCCGCGCTAATGAACACCCGGCGCAGCTATCGCAAGCAACGCGCGCCTGCGTTCAGGTTTTCCGATCGGCCTATCGTGGCCGGTCTCGGTGCCGCCGTGTCGATCTTCGTCGCCTGTCTGTGGATCGGACACAGCACGTACCTCGATGGCGAACGGATCTGGCCGTCGCGGCAACGCGGGGCGGTGTCGCTGGGAACGGTGCGCGAGCAGGCGACGCAAGCGGAACGCGCAGCGCCGGCCGAACCGATCGATACGCCATCCGACACGCCAATCGATATCCCTACTCCGCAATCGACGGCGCCTGTCGTCATGCGTCCGCGCAGCACAATCGCGCATCCTCCCGCGAAAAAGCCTCCGCGGCTCGTCGATGAGACCAAGACAGCCCCGAAGCACGCGGCAGCCACGCTTCCCGCTGCAACGCCCGAGATACCGCACAGCGAGCCGCATTCGATCGAGACGATGACGCCCGAGGTTCCGAGCGCGCGCACATCGGCTGTGAACATCGATGCGGACAGCGTTCCACCCGTCGTGGATATCACGCCGCGCCCCAAGACCCGCAAGGAAGTTCAGGACGAACTGCGCAAGGCGAGAGCCAACGGTTCCCTGCCGCGTTTCGGCAATCCCGATCCGTATGGCCCCGGCGGCTCGCCGAGCTTGTCGAACGACTGATGCAACCTAACATTTCGCAGGCGTCGTCTTCTCCGTCGCGTGCTTGTGCAACGTTGGCGGCGTAGCCGTTCCGCCGTGCGCATCGAGATAGTCGCAAGCCCCGACGATATCGCGCGCCAGGTTCATCGCGACGTTGTGATTGATGTGCGGGCGCACCACCACGCGCAGGCTGCGCACTTCCTCGGCGTCGGGCGGCATCGAATAGGCCGAGAGCACCCAGCCTTTCTCGCGCACCTTGTTCGACACGTCGAACTCGTTGAACTTCTTCACCTTCGGATCGAGTGTCACGGCCACCACCGGAATGCGCTGTGTCTCGTTCATGATGGTGAAGTAACCGCTCTTGACCAGTTCGTCGCGCAGCCTGACGGCGTTGGCGAGCGTGTGCGTCATGATCCGCTTGTAGCCGTCGAAGCCGAGACGCAGGAACTGGTAATACTGCACGGCGATAGGCGCAGCGTTGCGGCTGAAGTTGAGCGTCGCGGTGGGCATCTCGCCGCCCAGATAGTTCACGTAGAAGATCAGATCCTCGTTGAAGATCCTGCGCTCGCGAAACACCACCCAGCCGAGGCCCGGCGGCGTCAGACCGAACTTGTGCCCCGACGCGTTGATCGACTGCACGCGCGGCAGACGGAAATCCCACTTGTAGTCGGGATAGAGAAAGGGATTGACGAAGCCGCCCGACGCACCATCGATATGCATCGGAATCGAGATGCCCGTTTTCTTCTCGTACGCATCGAGCCAGTCGTGTATCTCCTGAATATCGTCGTCCTCGCCGGTGAAGGTCTGGCCTGCAATCGCCACCACGGCGATGGTGTTCTCGTCGACATACTGGTCCAGTTGCTCCGCCGTCAGCCGATAGTTGCCCGGCTTGAGCGGCACGATGCGCGGCTCGACATCGAAGTAGCGCAGGAATTTCTTCCAGACGATCTGCACGTTGCCGCCCGTGACCATGTTCGGCCGCGACGTGTCACGGCCGGCCTTCTCGCGCGCCTGCCGCCAGCTCCACTTGTGCGCAAGCCCCGCGAGCATGCACGCCTCCGATGAGCCGATGGTCGCGGCGCCATAAGGCTCGGCCTCCTTCGGCCCGTTCCACAGCTCGTGCAGCCAGCGGATCATGCGCATTTCCATCGCGAAGAGCTGCGGGTACATGTCGTGGTCGATGTAGTTCTTGTACATGTTGCGCCGCGCCGTCTCGACCGCCTCGGGCTCGGCGAAGGTCGTGACGAACGACGACATGTTCAGCATCGGATTGGTGTCGGTCCACTCGTCGCTCCAGACGAGTGCGCTCGCCGCGCGCCCCGAGATGCCGTGACGCGGGAACGCATCCTCCGGCACTTCAAGATTGAACTCGTCGTACATGGTGACTTTCTCGGGCGGCGTGCTGTCCGGACTGGCTGGTACGTTCATGTCGATACCTCTCGGGTGACGGATGCAAATGCCGGATTACTTCGCTTTCTTGCCGGTCGCCTCGTGGAAGCGCTTCACATAGCGGTCCATCAGCTTGCGGATCGCGCGGCCGATCTGCATGTAGTCACTCTCGTTGAGATTGGCGAGCGACACGCGTCCTGACGGATGCGGCGTGCCGAAGCCGCGCCCCGGCAAGAGCACGACGCGCGCTTCCTTCGCGAGCTCGAATAGCAGCTCCGACGGCTGCGTGTTGTTGATGATCCAGTCGACGAATTCGCGGCCATGCTCGCGCCCGCCCAGATACTCCATGTCGAGAATCGTGTAGTAGTCCACCTGATTCTCGTCTTCCTTCTCGGGCGCGATGCCCATCTCGCGATACAGCGCCGCCTTGCGATTGCGGATCAGGCGCTTGAGCGCATTCTTGTACGCATCGGGCGTATCCATCAGCGAGAACAGCGAGAAGAGCACCATCTGCACCTGCTGCGGCGTGGAAAGCCCCGCCGTGTGATTGAGCGCGACGGTGCGGCTGTCCGCCACCAGACGGTCGATGAACTTCAGCTTGTCGGGCTCCGTCGTGATCGACTCGTAGCGCTTGTGCAGGATCGCGCGCTTGTCCTTCGACAGCGCGGCGATCTGCGCATCGAACACGTTGTCGCGGTGCGTCGCGATGGTGCCGAGACGCCAGCCCGTCGCGCCGAAATACTTCGAATACGAATAGACGAGGATCGTGTTCTTCGGACACAGCGCGAACAGCGACACGAAGTCGTCGGCAAAGGTGCCGTAGACATCGTCGGTCAAAAGGATGAGATCCGGGCGCTCCTTCACGATCTCCGCGATGTACTGCAGGCTCTCGTCGTCCATCTTCACGGAAGGCGGATTGCTCGGATTGACGAGGAAGAACGCCTTCACCTTCTTGTCGCGCAGCTTGTCGAGTTCCTTCTTCGAGTACTGCCAGCGGTTCGCGACATCCGCGTCGAGATTGACCACTTCGAGCTGGTAGTCGTTGAGTTGGGGAATCTCGATGTACGGCGTGAAGATCGGCCTGCCGAGGGCAATCGTGTCGCCGGGGCTGATCAGGAAGTTCTCCCGCATCGTGTTGAAGATGTAGGTCATCGCGGCCGTTCCGCCTTCGACCGCGAAGATGTCGAACTCGCCGACGAACGGATGCTTGCCGATCATCTCGCGCCGCAGGTATTGTCCGACGATGATCTCGGAGAGTTTCAGCATCCGGTCCGGCACCGGATAGTTGCACGCGAGAATCCCCTCGCACATTTCGTAGAGGAAATCGCCGGCGTTCAGACCGAGCTGGTCGCGAACGTACGACACCGCGCCCGCCAGAAAGCCGGTCCCGGGCGTGTCCTTGAACTCGCGCGCGAAGATCTCGAAGCGCTCCTCGATGCCCTCGCGCTTCGGAAAGCCGCCCACGCCCTCGGGCATGTAGGCGAACGCGCGCTCGGACTCGCGCATCGCGAACAGTCCCAGTTGCCAGAAGCCGTGACGCGGAATCGTCGCGAGGAAGTTCGGGTTGCCGCGTCCCGCGTTGAGCATTGCGAGATTGGCCGGGCGCTCCACCGCGCCGCCGCCCGCCGCCTTGATGAGTTCATCCTTCAGTTCGAACGGACTGAGCGACGCCATGGCGGCGCGAGCGTCGGGAACGGACTTCGATGACTTGGCCATTCAACACCCCCAGAAATTGACAATGAGCTTCGGGAACGATTCGAGGCGCGCTACGAAAGCATCATGACGATCACCATCCCCCAGATCGTCAGCAGCGTGTTGCCGACTGCATAGGTGACCGTGTAGCCGAGACCGGGCACCTGACTCTTCGCCGCGTCGCAGATCATGCCGAGCGCGGCGGTCGTCGTGCGTGCGCCCGCGCAGATGCCGAGCAGGATCGCCGGATGAAACTTGAAGACGTACTTCGCGATGTACATGCCGATGATGAGCGGCACCGAGGATGCGAAGATGCCCCACAGGAACAGGCTCACGCCAAGCTTCTGCAGACCGGCGACGAAGCCGGGGCCGGCCGTGATCCCGACTACCGCGATGAATACGTTCAGGCCGACGGAATTCATGAACCACAGCGTGGGCGACGGGATGCGCCCGAAGGTCGGGTGGATCGCGCGCAGCCAGCCGAACACGATGCCCGCGATCAGCGCGCCGCCGGCGGTCGAGAGCGTGATGGGAATGCCGCCCGCGCGGATCACGATCGCGCCGACCAGCGCCCCGAGCGTGATGGCGAGGCCCGTGAAAGCCATGTCGGCAACGTCGCTTGGCCGGTCGATCACGCCGACTTTCTTCGCCACCGCCGTGGTGTCCTGCGTGCGGCCGACGACCGTGACGGTATCGCCCCGATGCAGCGTGGTGTTCGGCAGGATCGGAATCGGCGTTTCGGTGACGCCGCGCTTGATCCGGCGAATGAACACGCCGCGCGCCCCGGGCATGTGCGCGAGCTCGGCGAGCGTCTTGCCCTCCACGTCCTTGTTCGTGATGTAGATGTCCACACCCTCGACCGGCACCGAGAGCAGTTCCGCGTCGTCGACCTCGATCGCCGCACCGCCGCCGAGAATCTCGACGAGCTGCTCACGCTTGCCCGCGACCGCGACCACGTCGCCGGGTTGCAGCACGTCGTCGATCTTCGCATCGTGGATCTGGCCGCCGCGCCGGATGCGCTCGATGAAGAGCCGCGCGCCGGCAGGCTCCAGCGCCTCGGCCTGCGCCACGGTCAGGCCGGCCGCCCGGCCGCCCTCGCGCACGCGATACGCGCGCAGCGAGAACTGATGCCAGCCCGAGCCATCCCCGCCGCCTTCCGCCGAGCCGCCGAGCTTTGCCTCGTAGTCCTTGCACGCCGCAACCAGGTCGATATTCAGCAGTCTGGGGCCGAGCATCGCGAGAATCAGCGCCGAACCGATCGTGCCGTAGATGTAGGTGACCGCGTAGGCGGTGGGCATCGCGTCGAGCAGCGCCTTGGCCTGGTCGGGCGGCAGGCCGATGCGGTTGATCGCGTCGGTGGCAAGCCCCATCGACGCCGAAATGGTCTGCGAGCCGGCCAATAGCCCTGCCGCCGAGCCGATGTCATAGCCGGCAATCTTCGCGGCCAGCCATGGCGCGACCAGGCAAAGCAGACACTGAATGACTGAAAAGAGCGCCTGCGGCAGCCCGTCCTTGGCGATGCCCCGCACGAACTGCGGACCCACGCCGTATCCGACGGCGAACAGGAACATCAGGAAGAAGACCGACTTGACGTTGGCCGAAATGGTGATGCCGAGCTGCCCGACCGCGATGGCCGCGAGCAGGGTCGCCGTCACCGCGCCAAGGCTGAAGCCCTTGAAGCTTTTGCCGCCGACCCAATAGCCGATGCCAAGCGACAGAAAGACGGCAATCTCCGGATAACTGCGTAGCGTTGCTGCAAGCCATGCCATACGCCCTCCTGACCTGGTTGGATTCAGATTGCCTTGCACCTCTGCGGCGGCCCTTCGACGATTCCGTCCGCCATGCCCGCGAGGCCGCTACACGAGCCCGACGATGAGCGGCCCCAGCAACGTCAGCAGCACGTTCGCGAGCGCATAGGTGACGGCGAAGGCCGCCGTCGGCACCGCGCTCTCGGCCTTGTCCAGCACGCCGCCAAACGCGGGATTCGCGCTGCGCGATCCCGACAGCGCGCCCGCGAAAATCGCCGCGTTGCGGTAGCCCAGCACGTAGCGGCCGAAGATCATCGTGAGAAGCAGCGGAAACAGCGTGACGAACACGCCGAGCAGAAAGATCGTGACGCCGCTCTGCTTGACCGTCACGACCGCCTGCAAACCCGAATTCAGCCCGACGACCGCGACGAACGCCGCGAGTCCGAAGTCCTTGAGCAGTTGCGACGCGGCGGGCGGCATGACGCCGTACATCGGATGCTTGCCCCGCATCCAGCCGAACACGAGCCCCGCGAGCAGGCAGCCGCCGCCCGAGCCGAGCGTGATCGGAATGCCGCCGATGCGCACGACGATCAGCCCGATCAGCAGGCCGATCACGATGCCCGTGCCCATGTAGATGAAGTCCGTCTTGTTGGAGTACGGCAGTTCGTAGCCGGCGGCATCGACCGCGCGCTTCGTGTCCTGTGGCGAGCCATAGAACGTGATGACGTCGCCGTGCTCCAGCTGCGTGTCGGGCAGCACGGGCAGCGGCATGCCGACGCGCGTGATCGCCTTCAGATAGACGCCGTGCCGCATTGCCCGGTCAACCGTCGCCCGCACCGTGGCGATCGTCGCGTGATTCATGCCTCGCCGCGTGAACACGCCCTCGCGCGTCTGCATGACGAGGGCCGAGTCGCCGGTGTCCGCGACCTCGTCGCCGAGCATCGCCGCCGCGCCAAGCATCACCTCGCGCCGTCCGACGACCAGCACGATGTCCCCCGCCTCCAGCCTCAGGTCGGGTTGGGGATCGAGCGTTCTGTCGCCGCGCCGGATGCGCTCGATCGTGACCATGTCCGCTTCGGCGATCTCGATCTCCGATACCGTGCGCCCGAGCGCGCCCGCTCCGACACGGTAGGCCCGTCCGACCAGCTCCGGCAGCGCGGAAATCTGTCCCGGCTGCGGTCCCGCCGCGCCGCTCGCGAGCGCCTGCTCCGCCTCGATCGATGCCTCGCGCAAGCCCTGCCCCATGAACTTCGGCAGGATGTTCACGCACACGATGATCGCGCCGAGCGAGCCGAACACATAGGTGACCGCGTAGGCGATCGCCACATCCGCCTGCAGCGCTTTGGTTTCTTCCGGGGCGAGTCCGAGCCGCGCGATCGCATCGCCTGCCGTGCCGATGATCGCCGACTGCGTCAGCGCACCGCCCGCGAGACCGGCGGCGAGCCCTTTGTTCAGGCCAAAGAGCTTCGCGCAGACGATCACGGTGACGAGCGCCGTCACCGCGAGAAAGAGCGCCATCGCGATCTCGCGCAAGGTCTTTCGGTTGAGCGAGTTGAAGAACTGCGGCCCGGAGTCGTAGCCGACCGCATAGATGAAAACGGCGAACATCACCGACTTCACGCCATTGTCGATCTGCACGCCGACCTGGCTCACGACGACCGCCGCGAGCAGCGAGCCGCCCACGCCGCCCAGCTGGAACTTGCCGAAGTTGATCTGACCGATCAGGTAACCGGCCGCGAGCGACAGAAAGAGCGCCGCCTCGGGTATTTTCTGGAAGATCGCGTGGAGCCAGTCCATTGCGTCAGCCCATCTTGCTGGCGAGCCCGACCACCAGCGGCCCGAGCAACGGCAGCAACACGTTGGACAACGCATACGTGATCGTGTAGCCGATCACCGGCGTCGCATTGCCCGTCACCCCGACAAGCGCGCTGATGGCGGGCGTGCTGCATTGCTGACCGGCGATCGCGCCGAGCAACATCGGCACGTCGAGCTTCAGGAGCCAGCGCCCGATGACCAGCGAGGCGAGCGCCGGTCCGAGCGTGATGACGATGCCCGCGAGCGGCAGCGCAATGCCGAACTCGCGAATCAGCCGCAGCGCGTCCGCGCCCGCCGACAGACCGACCGCCGCGATGAAGGTGCACAGTCCGAAGTCCTTCAGGATCTGCGCCGCCGCCGACGGCAGCGAGCCGATGAGCGGATAGCGCGAGCGGATCCAGCCGAACAGCAGGCCGGCAAGCAGGCAGCCGCCCCCCGTGCCCAGCGTGAGATCGATGCCGCCCGCGCGCACGGACAGGCGTCCCACCGCAATGCCCAGCAACACGCCGAGGCCGAGAAAGACGAAATCGGTCTTCTGCGTCGCGCGAATGATGTAGCCGAGCTTCGACGCCCCGCGCGCGACGTCCTCCTTGTTGCCGACGAGCGTCAGCACATCGCCGCGATGCACCTGCGTGCCGGGCAGCGCGGGGATCGTGCTGTCGAGCCGCGTCACCGCCGCGACGAACACGCCGCGTCCCTCTTGCGGCGCGACGCGGGCGCGCGCCTGCGCGAGCGTCAGTCCATGCAGCTCGGGACGCGTGAGCATGACGTCGACGCGTTCGACATAGACATCCGGCAGGCCGCCGCCCCCAACCTCTGCCCCGATGACCGGAATCGCCGCCACCAGCGCCTCGCGCCTCCCACCGACCAGGACGCGGTCCCCCGCTTTCAGCACCAGCGACGGCTGCGCCTTGATCACCGACCGGTCGCGCAGCACGCGTTGCACGCTGATGTTCTGCCCGAACTGTTTCTCCAGCTCCCCGAGACTGCGCCCCGCGGCCGCCGTCACCTTCAGCTCGCGGCTGACGAGCGGTGGCATGGCGAGCGTCTGTCCTTCGGCGAGCGCGCCGTCGCCGCCGAGCTTGCGCCAGACGCGCTCGGACTCCTCGCGCAGATTCACGCGCAGGATGAGCGGCGCGAACTGGCTGGCAAACAGCACGATCGTGACCAGCCCGAACAGATAGCTCACGCTGTACGCCGTGACGATGTTCGCCTGCAGGCGCGCGGTCTCGGCGGCGTCGAGACCGAGCCGGCCGATGGCCTCGGAGGCCGTGCCGATCACGGCGGATTCGGTCGCGCCGCCGGCGAGCAGCCCCGCCGCTGTCCCCGCATCGAGTCTGAGCAGCTTCACGGCGCACAGCACGAGCGTGACGACCACGATGACCTCGACAACGGACAAGGCGCCATAGCGCCAGCCCTTGCCGATATTGGCGAAGAATTGCGGCCCGCCGGTGAAGCCCAGCGCGAAAATAAAAAGCGCAAATGCGATGTTCTTCAGATCGGGCGAAATGCGCGCGCCGCTTTGTCCGAGAATCAACGCGACGATGAGCGTGCCGCACACGCCGCCGAGTTGAATCGGCCCGAGTTTGAAGGAACCGATAAGAAAACCGATCGCCAGACTCGCGAACAGGGCGATTTCGGGTTGCGCCGCAAGCAGATGCCACAGCATGGTCCGGGACCATCCTTTTGAGGTGAATCACATATTGGGCAATATCGGTAAAAAGCTCGCAAACGCCGGCGGCCAACAACCTATTTACTCGCCGTAATCGATTTCCATTTCATTGCGTCGAGCGGTTCCAACTCTGATATTGCAGGGAATCGAGCCTGTCAACACCTTTGACGCCAGCATGATTCTTCTTACGCCGTTCGAACCCATTGCAGCGCGAATTGAAAGGCTCGATCCCGCCGCGTGTGTGCGTGCGATATGCTCGTTTCACGAACCGTGAGGAGCGAATGATGAATCTCGACCAGGAAGAGAACGACGCAGAAGGGCGCATTCAGCGCCAAAAAAGATCTCATCGATGAACTAAAGAAGGACGGGGCAGCCGTTTGAGCAGCGGACACGATCGATCGCGCGATACGGACCCGATCCGTTCGAGCTGGAGCCAACATCGGGTTAAGTCAACTCAAACCAAAGTTTAATCCGCGCATTCACGACGCGATTCGTGCAAGCCCTCGTGCGATTTCGCAAAGAAGCATCGCGCTTGCATGCAACACTGCGCCCGATCTTCTCGATTGCGTGCACGGTTTCATCCACACGCTCCCCACTCTTATACAGACAAGCGCCATGTGGATCGTCAACCTGGCCCTCCGACGGCCCTATACGTTCGTCGTGCTCGCCGTTCTCCTCTTCATTCTCGGGCCGATCGCGATTCTGCGCACACCCACCGATATTTTTCCGAACATCGACATTCCGGTCGTCAGCATCGTCTGGACATACAACGGTTTTTCCGCGGAAGACATGGCGCATCGCATCACGTCGAACTACGAGCGCGCGCTTACGACCGATGTGGACGACATCGCGCACATCGAGTCGCAGTCGCTCAACGGCGTCTCGGTCGTGAAGATTTTTTTTCATCCGGGCGCGGATATCAACCGGGCGATCGCGCAGGCAGCGTCCAACTCCGCCTCGATTCTTCGCGTGCTGCCGCCGGGCACGCTTCCGCCGAACATCATCACCTACAACGCTTCGACCGTACCGGTGCTGCAACTCGGGCTCTCCAGCAAGACGCTGCCCGAACAGACGCTCTACGATCTCGGCAACAGCTTCATCCGGACCCAGCTTGCAACGGTCCAGGGCGCAGCCGTGCCTTTGCCTTATGGCGGCAAGATCCGTCAGATCATGGTCGAGCTGGATCCGGCACGGCTGCAGGCGAAAGGGCTCGCGCCCGTCGACGTGGTCAATGCCGTCAACGCACAGAATCTCATCCTGCCGGGCGGGACAGCCAAGATCGGCACGCGCGAATACAACGTCGAGATGAACGGAAGCACGCAGACCGTCGCCGCCTTGAACGACCTGCCTATCAAGACCGCGAACGGCGACGTCATCTACGTGCGCGACGTCGCGCACGTGATCGACGGCTTCGCGCCGCAGACCAACATCGTGCGGTCCGACGGCAAGCGCGCCGCGCTGCTTCAGGTCGAGAAGACCGGCAGCGCATCGACGCTGACGATCATCGGCCAGGTCAAGGCCATGCTCCCCAAAATCGAGGCCGGCTTGCCGAAGGCGCTCAAGATCACGCCGCTCTCCGACCAGTCGGTTTTCGTGAAGTCCGCCATCTCGGGCGTCGTGCGCGAAGCGCTGATCGCGGCCTGCCTCACCGCCGTGATGATCCTGCTGTTTCTCGGAAGCTGGCGCGCGACGCTCATCATCGCGGTGTCGATTCCGCTCGCGGTGCTCACATCGCTGATCGCGCTGAGTGCGCTCGGCCAGACGCTGAACATCATGACGCTCGGCGGTCTTGCGCTCGCGGTCGGCATTCTCGTCGACGATGCGACCGTGGCCATCGAGAACATCACGCATCATCTGGAGAACGGCGAACCGCTGCACGATGCGATCCTCAACGGCTCCGGCGAAATCGCCGTGCCGACCTTCGTCTCGACGCTTTCGATCTGCATCGTGTTCGTGCCGATGTTTCTGCTCTCGGGCGTCGCACGCTACCTCTTCGTGCCACTCGCCGAGGCCGTGATCTTCGCGATGTGCGCGTCGTACTTCTTCTCGCGCACGCTCATTCCGACGCTGGCGATGTATCTGATGCGTGCGCCATCGAAAACGAACAAGGCCACGCGGGGCATCGCCGGCGCACTGACGCGCTTTCAGTCGGCATTCGAGCAACGCTTCGAAGCGTTGCGCGCGTGCTATCGAAACGTGCTGCACCGAGCCATAGACAACCGGCGCCGCTTCGTGCCGATGTGGCTCGCGCTGTGCCTCGCATCGCTCGTGCTGGTCCCGTTCGAGGGCCGCGACTTTTTCCCGTCAGTCGATACCGGCGAGATTCGCCTCCATCTGCGCGCGCCAACCGGAACGCGTATCGAAGAGACGGCGCGCATCACCGACGAGGTCGAAGCGAAGATCCGCAGCGTGATTCCCGCCAACGAACAGGCTGCGGTGCTCGACAACATCGGCGTGCCGGTAAGCGGCATCAACCTGACGTACGATTCATCGGACCCGATCGGTCCCGAAGATGCGGACATCCTCATCACGCTCGCACCGAAGCACCGGCCGACCGCGCAGTACGTCGCCAAACTGCGCAACGTGCTGAACGCCGCGTTTCCCGGCGTGAGCTTCGCGTTCCTGCCCGCGGACATCGTCAGCCAGATTCTCAACTTCGGCCTGCCCGCGCCGATCGACGTGCAGATCGTCGGCAACAAGCTCGAACAGAATCGCGCGGTCGCGAATCGTTTGCTCGATGCAATGCGCGGCGTGCGCGGTCTCGTCGACGCACGCATCCAGCAGCCCGGCGACGAACCGACCATCGACGTGAACGTCGATCGGACGAAGGCCATGCAGGCGGGACTCACACAGCGCGACGTCGCGCAGAACCTGCTGATCGCGTTGAGCGGCAGCTCGCAGACCACGCCGAATTTCTGGCTCGATCCGAAGAACGGCGTGAGCTATCCCTTGATGGCGGAAGTGCCGCAATGGGACATTCATTCGTTGCAGACGCTCGCGAACATACCGGTTACGACGAAGAACGTGCCGCTCGATCCGCAGAACCAGCTCGGCACGCTCGGCACCACCTCGCGCAGCGAGCAACAGGCCGTGGTCTCGCATTACAACGTGCAGCCCGTGCTGGATATCTTCGCGTCGACGCAGTATCGCGATCTCGGCGGCGTCGCCTCGGACGTGACGAAGCTCGTCGATGCCGAACGCGCGCACCTGCCGCCCGGCTCGTCGATCGTGATTCGCGGTCAGGTGCAGTCGATGAGCGAGTCGTTCACCGGCCTGGGCCTCGGGCTCGTGTTCGCGATCGCCCTCGTCTATCTGCTGATGGTCGTGAATTTCCAGTCGTGGATCGATCCGCTCATCATCATCAGCGGCCTGCCGGGCTCGATGGCGGGCATCGCGTGGATGCTCTTCGTCACACAGACGACGCTCTCCGTGCCCGCGCTCACGGGCGCGATCCTGTGTATCGGCATCGCGACGGCGAACAGCATTCTCGTCATCAATACCGCGCGCGATGCGTTGCTGGGCGGCGCACCCCCGCTCGCCGCCGCGCTCGATGCCGGTTTCAACCGCTTCCGCCCCGTGCTGATGACCGCGCTCGCCATGCTGATCGGCATGATGCCAATGGCCCTCGGCCTCGGCGACGGCGGCGAGCAGAACGCGCCGCTCGGCCGCGCGGTGATCGGCGGCCTCGCCATCGGCACGCTGTCCACGCTCGTGTTCGTGCCGGTCGTGTTCGGCATGGTGCATGGCTGGCTGGCGAAGCGCCGCGCGAACCGGCTCGAATCTGTCGAACCCGCCGCAAGCATTTAATTAGGATTTCAAATGAAATCGACAACTCCCATGCGCATGCGCCTGATCCCTGTTGCGGTCTCCGGACTCGTCGCGGTCATGCTCGTCGCCGGTATCGTGCCGCGGCTGCATGCGCGCGCCGCGCAGACACATCAGGTGGACGAACAGCGCGAGCCGCTCGTCTCGACGATCTCGCCGAAGCAGGCGCCCGCCACGCAGGAACTGCTTCTGCCCGCCTCCGTGATGCCGTGGGCCGATGCTTCGATCTATGCGCGCACGAGCGGCTATGTGCAGCAGTGGTATGCGGACATCGGCACGCACGTGAAAGCCGGACAGCTCCTTGCGAGCATCGAGACGCCCGAGCTCGACGCGCAGCTTCGGCAAGCCCGCGCCGATGCCGCGATGGCGCAAGCCGATTATCGCTTCGCGAACAGCACGGCCTCGCGCTGGCAGACGATGCTGCAGACGCAGTCCGTCTCGCAGCAGGACGCCGACGCAAAGACCAGCGACAGCGATGCGAAGCGCGCCGCGCTGCAATCGAAGCAGGCGGATGTCACGCGGCTTCAGGAGATGGCGTCGTATCAGAAGGTGACTGCGCCATTCGATGGCGTGATCACCGTGCGCAACGTGGACATCGGCTCGCTCGTCACGGCGGGCGGCGCGCCGGGGCTGGCAGGCATGCCCGGAGAGTTGATGCATATCGAGCAGACGGACCGCCTGCGCGTCTTCGCCGACGTGCCTCAGGACGATGCGGCGAGCGTGAAACCGGGTTCTGCGGTCTATCTCACGTCGCAGCAGTATCCGGGACGCCGTTTCCCCGCGACGCTCGCACGCAGCGCCGGCGCGATCGATCCGGTGAGCCGCACGCTGCACGTCGAGGCCGATATCGACAACCGGGATGGCGCATTGATGCCGGGCGCGTATGCCGAGCTTCATCTGGCGCTTGTCAGTCCCGCGCCCGAACTCCAGTTGCCCGCGAGCGCATTGCTGTTTCGACCCGACGGCGTGACCGTCGCCGTGCTGGGCCGCGATGGCAAGGCGAAGCTGAAGAAGGTCACCATCGGCCGCGACTTCGGCATCTATGTCGAGATCGCGACGGGACTGGACGCGACCGATCGGGTGATCGACAACCCGAGCGATTCGATCCACGACGGCGAAGCCCTTCGCACCAGCACGCATGCGTAAATGGACTCACATCATGTTCGAACCTTCTGCGGTCCACGCCCGCGCGCTGCTTGCCGCGTGCCTCGCCGGCGCCCTCTCCGCCTGCTCGACGCTGCCGCATTACAGCAGGCCCGGCGTCGACGTTCCCGCGCACTATGCGGCCGCGCAGCCTTCGGGCTGGACCGTCGCCACGCCCGCCGATGACGCTCCCCGCGGCGCATGGTGGACCGTGTTCGGCGATAGCGGGCTCGACCAGCTCGAAGCGCGTGTGAACGTCTCGAACCAGACCGTGAAGAAGGCGGTCGCGCAGTTGCAGGCGGCGCGCGCGCTCGTGGACTATCAGCGCGCGGGCTATGCGCCCGTGGTGCGCGCGGGCGCCGCGCAGGAACGCTTTCGCACGTCGCAGAATCTCCAGCATCGTTCGCTGGCGGGCAAGACCGTGCCGGACTATTCGGCGGGCCTCGCGGCAAGCTGGGAGCCGGATCTGTTCGGGCGCGTGAAGGACGCCACCGTGCAGGCAAGCGACAGCGCGCAAGCGAGCCAGGCCGATCTCGAAGCCGTGCGTCTTTCCGTGACGAGCGAACTCGCTGCCGATTACTTCGATCTGCGTTCGCTCGATCGTCAGAAGAAGCTTCTCGGCGATACGGTGAGCGCGTATTCGTCCGCGCTGCGCATCCTCCAGCAGCAACTCGCCGATGGCGCGATCGATGCATCGGCCGTCGCGCAGGCTCGGACGCAGCTCGAAAGCGCGCGCACGCAGGACAGCGACATCGACGTCAGGCGCACGCAATTGCAGGACGCGATTGCAACGCTGTGCGGCGTGCCGGCATCTTCGTTCACGCTGCCGCGCAAGAGCGATCCGGTCACGTTGCCCGACATTCCGGCAGGCGTTCCCTCCGAACTGCTCGAACGCCGCCCCGACATCGCGGCGGCGGAGCGGCGCGTCGCCGCCGCCAATGCGCAGATCGGCGTCGCGCATGCGGCCTTCTATCCGGATCTCACGCTCTCGGCATCGGCGGGACTGGAGAGCACGTTCTTCGCGCCCTGGCTCACGGCATCGAGTCTCTTCTGGTCGCTCGGCACGCAGTTGACGGGCACGCTCTTCGACGGCGGACGCCGCGACGCCGCGCTCGCCAGCGCCAAGGCGCAGTATCGGGGCGCGGTCGCCGATTACCGGCAGACGGTGCTCACGGCCTTTCAGGAAGTGGAGGACAACCTCGGCGCCTTGAACACGCTCGCACAGGAAGCACAGAGCCAGCAGCGCGCGACGGCCGCCGCCGAACTCTCGCTCAGGCTCGCAACGAATCGATATCAGGCGGGCGCGGTCGACTATCTCGACGTCGCCAGTGCGCAAACCATCGCGCTCGACAACGAACGCAATGGCGAGACCCTCGACGCCCGCCGCCTCGACGCCAGCGTTCAGTTGCTCAAGGCACTTGGCGGAGGCTGGGATCGCGCGGCATTGGGCGGGGTACTGCGGTAAGCGCCGGCCATTGATGCGCAGCGAATGGACCGTCCAAAGTGGCCGCTGGTAGCCGGTAAAACCCCTATGAATCAGAGCGTGCTCGATGCGCCTGTCGTGGAGCGCGGCACGCTCGCCAGGGCGGCGGATCTGCCCTGAGTCAGACCTTCCCGATCGATTCTCACCGCGCCCCTGCCGCGTGTCGCCTCCCCAGCGACACACGCCGCGATATGTTGGTCCTGATCCATCACCTGGCACCCTGACGGTCCACGTCACGATTTCCCCTCATCGGCCCGCATGCCGCGCGCCGCTTGCTCTCCGGCTTCCCGCGCCCCGGTACCCGCGACTGGCATGTCATGTGCAATCTTCGGCGCAACGCCCGGCGCTGGCCACAGTTGGCAGCCCGGGCAACCTTGAAGTCCGAAGCGTGGGGATCGTATGTCCGGGCGATTGCATCATCGATTACTGTGCAGCATCGTTGCGATCGCGCTGATCGACAGCGTCGGCGTCTCGCGCGGCGAGCCGTCTCCGCTGACGGTCCAGAGCGGCGCGATCGCTCGTCCGGTTGCAGTGGCCGTCGCGCCTGCGCCATCCGCGCCATCCGCGGCGGCCGCGATTCCGATTGCCGCGCAACCCAAGCCCGAACCGGATAACGCCGAAGAAGCCGCGCAGGACGCATTCGACCTCGGCATCGAACGGCTGCGCGGCGCGACGTGGTGGGAAGCGAACCGCAAACTGCGGCCACAACTCGCGCAGGTCGGCAATCTGATGTTCGCCGCCAGACTGCTCGACGACGACATGAGCCCGTCCGCAGAAGGCGCGTCGCGCGTGCAGCGTCTGCGCGAGGCGATGCGCGCGCATCGGCAATCGAGGCCCGCGGGCTGGAACCGGCTCGTGTCACAGGTACGCGACGCGCGCGCGAAGGCCGGCGATGACGCCGCACTGACATTGGCCAACGCGTTGATCAATGATGTCCGTTATCGCGACGGCACCGACGGCAGCTACTATCCGCCCGCGCGCCTCTTCGCCGAGAGCGGCGTCTGCAAGGACTTCGCGGTGGCCAAGTACCTGCTGCTGCGCGAAGCGGGCTTCGACGCGTCGCAACTGCGCTTCGTCTTGCTCGCGCCGCGCTACAACAACACGCCCGACGACTGGCACGTGATGCTCGTCGTGCAGGCCGACGGCATGGCCGAACCGGCCGCACTCGACTCGCCGCCGCCGCGCGTGCGCAAGCGCCTCGGCGATGCGCCTGGCGAACCCGATGCACAAGCCGATACACAAGCCGACCCCGTCGGCCCGTCCGCGCGGCTATCGGCGATCCTCAGCGGCCGCAAGCCCGCCGACGTGGTGCTGCGCGCGCCCTCGGGGCCGGCGGTCGTCACGCTCGGCGCATCCGGGCAGGCGGAGCGGCCGCTTGCCGTCGTGTTCAATGAGCAAGGCAGCCTCTCGTTCGAGCGCGATGCGCCCGTCGGCACGCGCAAGCCGCCCGCCTTCAAACGGCGCGGCGCCCGCGCGATCGTCGCGGACGGCGCAGGCCAGTCGTGGAGCGTGGATTCATCGGGCGTATTCCGGAAGTGGCAACTGACCCATGCGGACGGCGCCGCGCCGCTGCAGGACGCGCTCAAGCCGGACCTGCGCCAGATCGACGTGCGCGGCAGTACCGCCGGTTGAGCGGCGGCATCCGATCTACGTTCGGAATGGGTCCAGTTGTTGCTGCGCAGTTCGTGCACCGGAGAACGATCATGTTCCAACTTTTTCGCCTCATCGCGCTGGCGCTCGCAGTCTCGGGATGCGTTGCCGCGCCACCCTATGGATATAGCGACCCGGCGTACGGCCCGGGCTATTACCCGCCCGGGCCCAGCATCGGTGTGGGTGTTGGCGGGGGCGGCGGCTTCGGCGGCGGAGTGGGTGTGGGGGTCGGTGTCGGGTTCTGAACGCGGCGAGAATGCGATCGTCGTCGATGGCGATCCGGCGATAAACGCGAGGCAGCAAGGACCGGCGCGCATTCAACGCCCCAGAAAGTCCAGCGCATTGCCGCCGCGCCAGTCCTCGCGGACCGCATCGGGCATCGGCAGCGCATCGAATTCCGCGAGCGCCTTGTCGACGGGCATCATCGGAAAGGCGGAACCGAAGATCATGCGTTTCTTGAGCACGGTGCGGCCGTATTGCAGCAAGGGCTCGTAGCCGGAGTGCGCGGTGGCGAGCAGCTTTGGCCGCACGGCGAGCGTGCCGATCCACACGTTCGGATGCCGCCACGCCACCGCAAGCAGTTCCTGCACCCACGGCCAGCCCGGCGGCGACGCGCATACGCGCAAATCGGGCAGCGCCATCATCACGCGGTCGAGCGCGGCGGGATGGCCGTAGCTCATCGCGGTGTGCGTCGAAAAGTTGGTGCCGCAATGGATGTTCACCGGCACATCCAGTTCCACGCATTTCGCATACAGCGCAAAGAGCAAGGGATCGTCGATGCACAGCTTGTGCTCGAAGCCCTGCACGTTCAGCCCGCGCAAGCCCAGTTCGCGCACGGCCGTTTCGAATTCGGCGGCGGCCGCATCGCCCTTATGCGGATCGACGCCCGCGAAGCCGATATACCGTTCGCCATGCGCGCGGCAGAACGCGGCGACATCCTCGTTGGCGATCTTCACGCCGAACGTGCTCGTCAGATCGCGCGCCTTCAGCACGACATGACGCGCGTCCAGGCGCGCGTAGGTCGCGAGATAATCCGCGAGCGGATCGACGTCCTTCGATACGGCGGCCTCGCGTTCGGTACCTTCGTACACGCGGCGATAGTTCGCCAGATGCGTCGCGGGCCCATCGAACTGAAGCGAGGGCGGACGGCTCGAAAAATCCACGAACATGTTCGACTCCGTAAAGCGTCAGCGCCAGCGCGATTCCTGACGATCGTAGGTATGCGCGAACGGATCGGCGGTCTCGGCGATCAACCGTTTTTTCGCGATCTTGCGCGACGGCGTGCGCGGGAAATCGCCGTCCACGTATTGCAGAAAGCGCGGCACCTTGAACGCAGCGAGATGCTTCGCGCAATGCTCGAACACGGCGGCGGGCGGCACATCGGCATGAGAAAGGCCGTCGCGCAGCTTGAGATACGCCTTCACCTCTTCGCGCCGCAACGGATCGGGCACGGGCACGACGGCGGCTTCGTCGATCGCGTCCATGCTGCGCAGCACGGTCTCGACTTCCGTCGCCGAGACATTCTCGCCCGAGCGCTTGATCATCTCCTTGATGCGGCCGACGATCGAATAGAAGCCGTCCGCATCGCGCCGGAACAGATCGCCCGTGCGGAACCACTCGCCGTCGAAGCTCTCGGCGTTCGCTTCGGGCCGCTTGTAGTAACCCCACAGAATGCCGCGTCCGCGTATCCACAGCTCGCCGGTTTCATCGGCATCGGCGACGCTGCCGTCCTCGCGGCGAATCTGCAGCTCGCGAAACGGCGCGGGCAGGCCGCAGGTGCGTTCGAGCGCCTTGTCGTGCGCCCACGCGGGCACGAGCGCGCCGGTGCCCACTTCCGTCATGCCGAAACCTTCGCGCGCTATCACGTCGAAGCGCGCCTGCACTTCCTCGCGCGCGGGGCGCGTCCAGCCGTAGATGCTGATGTATTTGAGGCACACGTCGGCATCGCGCGCGCTAGCCGGATGCTGGCTCAGCGCGGGCTCGGGAAAGATGCAGTAGTGAATGCGATAGTCGATGAGCCACGACATGAAGCGCGTCAGACTCATGCGTTCCGCGATATACGCGGTGCCGCCGAGCTTCAGCGTCATGAGGAACTGCCACATCGGGTCCATGTAGAAGAACGGCGCCCAGATCAGCACGTTCTCGATGCCCGCGTCCGGCCCGCGCCGATGCCGCGCCGCGCCGTGACAATGGATCATCCAGTAGTCGTGGCTCAGCATGCAGCCTTTCGGAAAGCCCGTCGTGCCCGACGTGTATTGCAGGTTCAGCAGATCGTTGCGCGAAACCGCGGAGGGCGCGGCGAACGCGGCATCGCCCGTATCGACGAGCGTCTGCCATTGCAGCGGATGCCCGCCGCCGCCCGCGACGATCACGCGCTCCCACGCGAGCAGTCCGGGCAGCGCGGACGCATCCGCGAGACGCGGCAGAAACTCCGCGTCGATCACGAGATATTGCGCGTCGGCATCGGTTAGCACGAAGTTCATTTCATCGTGCGTATAGGCTGTGTTGACCGGCACCATCACCGCGCCGATGCGACCGAGCGCGATCCACGTCAGCGGAAATTCGGGCGTGTTCTTCAGCATCAGCGCGACGTGACAGCCCTTGCGCACGCCGAGGCGCACGAGCGAATCCGCGAGCTTCGAGGCCGCGCGGTCGATCTCCGCATAGGTCATGCCGATGCCGCGCTCGAACCACACGGCGGCGGTCTTGTCGCCGTGAAGCGCGGCCTGTTCGCGCACGAACTCGCCGAGCGATTCGGGCAGCGCGAGCCGCTCCTGACGCTTTCGACGGACGAGTTCGTCCTCCACGGTCGACGACAGTGTCTTCATGCTGTTCTCCGGAAACTTTGAGCGCGCATCGTCGCGACGCGCGCGCGATGCGTTCAGTCCTGCAGGATCATCTGGCAATCCTCCGGCGCCCAGTCGATGACGACGGGCGCGCCGCGCGCATGCGTCGCGGGCCGCCGGCTGCCCTGCTGCTGCACGACGATCTGCATGTCGCCGGGCAGGCGCACGTGATGACGCACGACGCTGCCGAGCGTGATCGAATCGACGAGCGTGCCCGCATGCCGCCGCCCGTCCGCGATGGCCGTATCGAACGTGAGATCGGAGTTGGCGGGCGTGGCCATCATGCGCACGCTTTCAGGCCGCACCAGCAGCTTGACCGCCGCGCCGCGCGCGACCTGCGAAGGCATCGCGGCGCGCAGCATGCCGAGCGGCGTCGAGACGAGCGCGTGCTCGCCGGTGTTGTCGTGCACCGTGCCCGCAATCAGATTCGCCGTGCCGATGAAGCTCGCCGCGAAGGCCGTGCGCGGCGCGCGATACAGCTCGTCGGGCGTCGCGATCTGTTCGACGCGGCCATCGTTCATCAGCACGATGCGGTCGGACATCGACAGCGCTTCGTCCTGATCGTGCGTGACGTTGAGCATGGTGATGCCGAGTTCCGCGTGCAGCCGGCGAATCTCGAACTGCATCTGTTCGCGCAGCTTTTTATCGAGCGCGCCGAGCGGTTCGTCGAGCAGAATCAGCGCCGGGTTATAGACGATGCAGCGCGCGAGCGACACGCGCTGCTGCTGTCCGCCCGACAGTTCCTTCGGCTTGCGTTGCGCGATGTCGGGCAGGCGCACGAGATCGAGCACGTCCTTCACCTTGCGGCGAATCTCGTCTTTCGGCAGCTTGCGCACGCGCAACGGAAACGCGATGTTGTCGAACACGGTCATGTGCGGCATCAGCGCGTAGTTCTGGAACACCATGCCGAGGCCGCGCGAATTCGGCGGCGCATCGGTAATATCCGTGCCGCGCACGAAGATGCGTCCCGACGAAGGTCGCACCATGCCCGCGATCAAATTAAGCAGCGTGGTCTTGCCCGATCCGCTCGGCCCGAGCAGCGTGACGAATTCGCCCTGCTTCACGCTGAAATCGAGCGGCGCAAGCGCCTGGACCGCGCCGTAACGCCGCGAGACCTGTTTCAGTTCGATCATGTTCATCGTCAGGCTCCGCTCAATGTTTCTCCGCGCGCATCACCACCTGCGCCGCGTTGTGTCCCGGCACGCCCGTCACGCCGCCGCCCGGATGCACCGACGCGCCGCACTGATACAGGCCCTTCACCGGCGTCCGGTAATCCGCCGCGCCCTGCACCGGACGCCGGAAGAAAATCTGGTCCGCGCTCAGTTCGCCGTGATGCACGTGCCCGCCCGGCAGCGCGAAAATGCGTTCGAGATCGAATGGCGAGAGCACCTGCGCATCGTCGATGCATTCGCGGATATCCGGCGCATACGCGGCGAGCGTATCGATCACGATGTCGTAGAGACGCGCGCGCTGCGTCTCCCATGTTCCCTCGCGCAGCGCATACGGCGCGTGCTGTCCGAAGATGCTGACGAGATGCTTGCCCGCCGGCGCGACGCTCGGATCGACCGCGCTCGGCGTCATCACGACGAGCGCCGGATGTGGCGAGATTTCGCCGTATTTCGCGGCATCCCACGCGCGTTCGAGATACTCGACCGACGGCCCGATGCGCACTTGCGCCGGATACACAAAGCCCGCCGCCGCTGCGTCGAAATCGGTGAAGGTCGGCAGGCGGTTGAGCGCGAGATGCACCTTGAACGCCGTCGAACGATCGCGAATCTGACCGACGCGCGTGAGGAACTGTGGCGCGACATGCCGCGCGTTGACGAGCCGCTGGAACAGCACCTTCGTCGCAACGTTCGAGATCACGCAGCCCGCCGCGATGTGTTCGCCCGATTCGAGCCGCACACCCACTGCGCGCGCGCCTTCGATCAGCACTTCGGCCACCGGCGCATCGCAGCGCACCTCCATGCCGTGCGCCTTGCCCGATGCCGCGATCGCATCGGAGATCGTGCCCATGCCGCCGCGCACGAAACCCGCCGGGCCCGCGCTCGTCGTATGGTCGCGAATGAAGCCGCGCAGCAGCACATACGCCGATCCGGGCGAGCAGATGCTGGTCGCCGCGCCGCCGCACGACGCGTAGAAACCGAGCGCCGCGATCATCTCGCCGGAGCGGAACCAGCGCGCGAGGAAATCGCGCGCGGACAGCGTGAGCACGTCGTAAAGCTCGTAGAACTGCTCGCCCATGTCGCGAAAGCGCCATGCGAAACCGAGCAGCTTGCCGCGCGCGGACAACGCGTGATCGGCGGGATCGGGCGGAATCTCCCACAGCATGTCGGAAACCACTTTGCCGAGCTTCGTCATGTGCGCGCGATAGGCGCCGTAGGCATCGGCGTCTTCGCGGCTGAAGCGCGCGATGTCCGCACGCAACTGCTCGCCATCCGCGCGGAACACGAGACTGCGCCCGTTGCCGTAGAGATGCAGCATCGGCGGCGGCGCGACGATCTCGTAGCCGTACTTCGCGAGTTCCAGTTCCTCGATGATGCGCGGCTGCAGAAGCGCCTGCGTGTACGAGGCCGTCGAGACGCGATAGCCCGGCCACACGGCCTCGCTCACCGCCGCGCCGCCCGCGATTTCGCGCCGCTCCAGCAGGCACACGGCAAAGCCCTTGCGCGCGAGATACGCGCCGCACACGAGCCCGTTGTGTCCCGCACCGATGATCACCGCGTCGTATCGTCTGGCCATGTTGGTCGGGTCCGGATTATTGTTCGGCGGACGCGTCGCGCCGCTGCAAGGCCATGATGCCGAGGCACACGAAGAGCGAGATCAGCGTGAGCAGCGTGGATACCGCGGCGAGCACCGGCGACACTTCCCAGCGGATCGCGCTGTACATCTTGACGGGCAGCGTGGTCGTTTGCGGGCCGGAGATGAAGTACGCGACCACGACTTCATCGAACGAGAGCAGGAACGCGAACAGCATGCTCACGGCCACCGACGCGCGAATCTGCGGCAGCACGACCTGAAAGAAGATGCGCACGCGGCTCGCGCCCATCACCAGCGCGACGGCTTCGAGCGATGCATCCGCGTGACGCAGGCCCGAGCCCACCGCGATCACGACGAACGGCACCACCAGCACCGCATGCGCAAGCGCGAGGCCCCACACGGTATTGACGAGCGCGAACATCGAAAACTGCTTGTAGATGCCGAGGCCGAGCACGACGACCGGCACGAGCATCGGCGTGATGGCGAAGGTTTCGAGCACGCGCTTGCCGGGGAAGCGGCCGCGCGCCAGTGCATACGCGCCGGGCACGCCCACGCCGATCGATATCGCCGAGGCGATGAGCGCGACCGACACGCTCGTCACGCACGCGCCCCACCACGCAGGATCGGCGAAAAACTGCCTGAAGAGCGCGAGCGAGAACGTCTTCGGCGGGAACGTGAGTTCGGTGCCGCCGCCGAACGAGATCGGCACGATGACGAGGCTCGGCAGCAACAGGAACAGATAGCCGCACCAGCCGCCGAGCGCGCCGAGCACGCGCAACGTCCTGCGCCAGTCGCGGCGCGCGGGTTCGGGGCGAGCAACCATGTCTCGACCGTTGGAGCCGTCGGTCACGCGGGTTGCGGTATCCATCATGCGAGCGCCTCCCTGCCCTGCTGCACGCGGCCGAGCATGCCGATCAAAATGCCGGAGAGCACGAGCAGCATCATCGCGATGGATGCGGCGAGCGTCCAGTCGAGCGTCGTGCGCGTATAGAAGTCGATCAGGTTTGCGAGCATCATGTCGCGCGGCCCGCCGAGCAATGCGGGCGTGATGTACATGCCCATCGACAGCGTGAGGCACATCAGCACGCCCGCGATTACGCCGGGCATCGACAGCGGCAGCGTGATGCGCGCGAAGATCATCCATGCACCCGCGCCCATCATCTCGGCGGCGAACTTGAGATTGCGGTTCTGCGTGGTGAGGCTCGTGAGAATCGGCAGCACCATGAAGGGCAGAAGATAGTTAGTCATGCCGATGACAACGCCGGCGCGATTGAACATCAGTTCCGGATGCCACGCGTCGCCGGACAGCCAGCCCGCCAGTCTCGCGATGATGCCCGCGCTGCCGAGCACCACGGTGAACGCGTAGCTCTTCACGAGAATGCTGGTCCAGAACGGCAGCATCACCATGACGAGATACGGCGCGCGTTTCGATGCGGGCAGCCGCGCGAGATGCAGCGCGACGATATAGCCGAGCACGAGGCTCGCGAGCGTGGCGAGCGCGCTGATCGTGAGCGTATTGACGAGCACGCGATGAATCAGCGGATTGGTCAGCACCTGCTCGTAGCCGCGCAGCGTGAAACGCTGGTCCCAGATGCTCGACCATCCGACCACGCCGAGCGGCCACAGAAAGAACACCGCGAGCAGCGCATAGAGCGGCAGCAGCATCACGACGACGGTCTTCACGTTCAGCGTGTAGTTCATCGCGCGTCTCTATCGGATTACGTGAGCATCCAGGTCGTGAAACGGTTCTGCAGCGCGTCGTAGTGATCGCCCCACCAGGCATCGTTGACGATGACGCTGTTCCTGTCGTGCATGTCCGGCATGCGCGCCTTCGCGGCGGCGGACATCAGCGGCATCGCGGCGGCGACGTTCGGCGCGAACTCGACCATCTCGCAGAACGCGGCCTGACGGTCCGGGCGCAGACAGAACGCGACGTACTGCATGGCGGCCTGCGTGTTCTTGCCGTACTTCGGCACCGCGAGATATTCGAGGCTGTTGAGCGTCTGCTTCATCGACATCTGGATGGACGTGCCCGCGCGCTGCGCCGGCAAGACGCGGCTCAGGTACGTGTACGTGTAGTCGAGCTCGTTGCTCGCGATGAGCGTGACCGTTTCCGGCGTCGTTTCGATCCACTTGCGCACGGCGGGCTTGATGCGGTCCATCGCCTTGAAGGCGCGTTCGACATCGAGCGGATAGAGCTTGTCGGGCGCGACGCCGTCCGCGAGCAAGGCCATCTCCAGATTCTCGCTGACGCGCGGACGCAAGCCGCGCCGCCCCGGAAACGCCTTCACGTCCCAGAACTCGGCGTAGGTCGTCGGCGGCTTCGCGGTGCGCTTCGGATCGAAGCCGATGCCGCCCGCGAACGAATACGTGCCGACGAAATCCGCGGCGGTCTTCGTGACCAGCCCGTCCGTCTTGACGATGGCCGGATCGAGCTTCTCCCACATGCCCGCGCGCGAACCCGCGACGATCTGCGGCCCGACGCTGTCGAACACGTCCCACGACACGTTCTTCGATTCGACCTGCACCTTCATGCGCGCGAGGTCCGCGCTGTTGACGAGCGTGACCGCGATGCCCGTCTCCTTCGTGAACGGCTCGGCGAACGCGCCGCGAATCGCCGCTTCGTACGCGCCGCCCCAGCATGTCACGCTGATGTTCTTCGACTGCGCGCGCACGATGGCCGGTGCGCCGAGCAGCGCCGCGCCGGCGAGCGCGCCCGCCTGTTGCAGGAACGCGCGTCTCGTTCGGGACGCGCGCGGTGAAGCATCGGAAATCGTATCGGGCTTGACGGCGGGCGTTTTCATGATGGTCTCCACGCTTGCGCGAAAGGGAAAAGATGACGCGTCGTTGCAGGCTTATCCGGCGATCCAGATGGCTTTCCAGTCCATGTATTTATCGAAGGCGTGCATCGACTTGTCGCGGCCGAAGCCCGACTGCTTGAAGCCGCCGAACGGCGACGACATCGTGCCGCGATCGAAACAGTTGACCCACACGACGCCCGCCTTCAGTTGCCGCGACACCTGCTGCGCGCGCGCGACGTTCGAGGTCCAGACGGCGGCGGCGAGGCCGTAGATCGTGTCGTTGGCGATGCGCACCGCTTCTTCCGGCGACTCCACCGTGATCGCCGACAGCACCGGCCCGAAGATTTCCTCGCGCGCGATACGCATGTCGTTGCTCACGCGATCGAACACGGTCGGCTCGATGAAGTAGCCGCCCGTGTCCGCCCGTGCCGCACGCCCGCCCGCGATGACGCGCGCACCGTCCGCGCGGCCCGCGTCGATGTACGACATGACCGTTTCGTGCTGCGACTGACTGACAATCGCGCCCATCTTCGTCGCGGGATCGAGCGGATCGCCGGGCACGAGCTCGCGGGCGATCTGCGCGACCTTGTCGAGCAGTTCGTCGCGCACGGCGGCCTGCACGATGAGACGCGAGCCCGCATTGCAGACCTGCCCGCTGTTGGCGAAGATGCCGGCCGCGACGGCGCGCGCGGCGGCGTCGAGATCGGGACAATCGTCGAGCACGATATGCGGGCTCTTGCCGCCGCATTCGAGACCCACGCGCTTGATGTTCGACTGGCCCGAGTACTGCATGAAAAGCTTGCCGACGGCGGTCGAACCGGTGAAGCCGACCGCATCCACGTCCATGTGCAGGCCGAGCGCGCGGCCCGCCGTTTCGCCGTAGCCGGGCAACACGTTGAGCACGCCCGGCGGCAGGCCCGCTTCCATCGCCAGCGCGGCGATGCGGATCGCGGTGAGCGGCGACTGTTCCGCGGGCTTGAGCACGACCGAGTTGCCCGCCGCGAGCGCGGGGCCGAGCTTCCAGCTCGCCATCGACAGCGGATAGTTCCACGGCACGACCGCCGCGACCACACCGAGCGGTTCGCGCACGATCATCGTCGTCATGTCGGGGGCGGCGGGCGCGGTTTCGCCGTACAGCTTGTCGATAGCCTCGCCGTACCACTGGATGCAGGTCGCCGAGCTGACGATGTCGCCGTTATAGGCATTGGCGATCGGCTTGCCGACATCGAGCGATTCGAGCAGCGCCAGTTCCTCGCGGTGTTCCATCATGAGCTGCGCGAACTTCAACATGACGGCCTTGCGTTCGGCGGGCGCGCGGCGCGACCACACGCCGGATTCGAACGCGCGGCGCGCGCTCGCCACCGCGACATCGACATCTTCTGTACCGCATTCCGCGATTTCGGCGATGACGCGGCCCGTCGCCGGATTCAGCGTCTCGAAGGTCTTGCCCGAGAGCGCGGCAACGTATTGTCCGTCGATGAACGCGCGGCCCTCGGGCCGGATTTCCTGGGCGCGAGCGCGCCACGCCGATGCGTCGGGAATGCTCACAGCAAAGCTCCTTTTTGGACGAGTGTTTTTGCGTGTTCCACCTGCGATGACAATCAGTGTACGGTGTCAAAACCATGAAAACCAATACATTCTGCTAAGCTTGTTCCTGCCAGAAAGTTATACCCTCACGACAGGCCTCGTCATGCTCAAAGTGCGTCATCTGGAGATTTTTCGCGCCGTCGTGAAGGCGGGCAGCGTGTCGGCGGCGGCGCGTCTCTTGTATGTGTCGCAGCCCGCCGTCACCAAGACGCTGCGCATGCTCGAAGAGGAAATCGGCCTGACGCTGTTCTTGCGCGTGAAAGGGCGGCTCGTCTGCACGCCCGAAGCCGAGGCCATCCTGCCGGATATCGAACGTCTCTTCGGCAGCGTGCAATCGATCGCCGAAACCGCGCGCGAAATTCAGCAAGGGCAGCGCGGGTCGATCCGCGTATCGACCGTATCGATGCTCGCGACGACCATCGTCGCGCGCGCGGTCGGCGAGTTCCGCAAGACGCATCCCTATGTCGAGTTCGATATCCGCGCGCTGCCCACGCGGCATGTGGTCGAGTACGTGAACAACAATCAGGCGGACTTCGGCATTCTGGATGTGGCCGCGCCTTCGGGCACGCTGGAAGTCGAGGAGTTTTGCAGCGCCGAATTGCACTGCGTGATGCGTGCCGAACATCCGCTCGCCGCGCGCAAAAGCATCACGCCGAAGATGCTCGATAAGGAGACCATCGCGACGTTCGGCGAGGACACGCTCACTGGCTGGCGTCTGCGCGAGGCGTTCCGTTCGCAAGGAAGAGTGTTCACGAGCGCGTTCGTGTCCAACAGCACGCCGGTGCTGTGCGCGCTGGTGCGCGAAGCGAATGCGGTGGCGCTCGTCGATCCGTTCGCGCTGATGGGCCGCTCGTTCCCCGATCTCGCCGCGCGGCGCTTCTCGCCCGCCGTGCCGGTCGAACCGCGCTTTCTGTTCGCGCCGGGGCGGCCGCGTTCGGTGATCGTCGATCAGTTCGTCGCGCAGCTCAAGCGGACGGCGGAACAACTGACGGTTTGATCGACGCGCGGCGGCGTGCTGCGTCAGTAAGTCGGCGGGGAAATGACCCAGACGACGACCGCGTCCGTCTCGCCGCGATTGGCCCATCGGAACGGCTCGCGCACGATGCGGAAACTGTCGCCGGGCGAGAGCTGGAACAGGTGATCGCCGATCCACATATCGAGTTCGCCCGACACCAGATAGCCTTCTTCCTCCGTGTCGCGCAGCGTCGCTTCGGCGAGCGCCGCGCCGGGCGCGAACGTGCTGAGAAAGGTCTCGAAGGCCCCGCCGATATCCGGCGACAGCAATTCCTCGACAAGCCCGTCCGTCGCGGAACCGAGCCGCCGCCGCGCGCCCGCGCGCACCACGCGCCCGACTTCCGCCGCCGGCTTTTTCTCCGACATGAAGAACCAGCCGAGCGGCACGCCGAGCGTATGCGCGACGCGTCGCAGATCGGAAATCGAAATCTCCGCGCGGCCGCGTTCGAGCTGGCTGATGAAGCTGACCGAACGCCCCGTCGCGAGCGCGATTTCCGCGAGCGTCTTCGATCGCGCCTTGCGCAGCTTGCGAATTTCCTGCCCGAGCGCGACCTGATCCATGCCCGGATCGTCGATGAAATCCGCCTCGTTCCTGTGTACCGCACCGCGCGCCATTGACGCCTCCACGCCTGCCGATGATTGCATCGCCGAAAAATTTCCGGCCTGAATTTCTTCCGTAAGAAAATGCATTGTACCGTCGCTCGTTCACGGCGCGCTCCGCGGTGTCGTCAGCTTTTGATCCGCGCGTTCTCCGGATCGTAGAAAGGCGCGAGGCTCGCCTGCGCCGGCACGCGTTCCCATGCGACTTCGATCTCGAACGCGTTCTCCGCAAGCCACTGCGCGGTAACGCCCGCGTCGTGTGTCACGTAGCCCATGCCCAGCGATGCGCCCAGCCGATGCCCGAACATGCCCGACGTGATCGACCCGACGATCTCGCCGCCGCACCAGATCGGCTCTTCGTGATACAGCAGCTTCGACGGATCGGCGAGACGGAACTGGACCATGCGCCGGGTCGGCGGCGTGCGCGTGCGCGCCTCGCGCAGCGCATCGAGGCCGATGAAGCCGCCCGCCTTTTCCCACGCGACGCAGAAGCCGAGCCCCGCATCGAGCGGGTTGTCCGCGATGCCGATATCGTGCCCCCAATGGCGATAGCCCTTCTCGGTGCGGCAACTGTTCATCGCGTGATAACCGGCGAGGCGCAGGCCGAACGGCGCGCCTTCGTCCATCAGCCGGTCGTAGACATGGACGGCGAATTCCATCGGCACATAGAGTTCCCAGCCCAGTTCGCCGACGAAGGTGATGCGGCTCGCCCGCACGCGCGCGTAGCCGATCTCGATCTCGCGCGATGTCGCGAAGGGAAAGCGCGCATCGGACAGATCTTCGCCGGACAGCTTTTCCAGCAACGCGCGCGATTGCGGACCCATGACGCCGAGCACGGCATAGCTCGATGTCACATCGGTGGCAATGCAGCGCGCATCGGCGGGCAGATTGCGTTCGAGCCACGAGAAATCGCGCGTCTGCGTGGCGCCCGCCGTGACCACCATGTACGCCTGCGGACCGGTGCGCGTGATCGTGAGATCGGCCTCGATGCCGCCGCGCGCGTTCAGCCATTGCGTGTAGACCATCTTGCCGACGGGCACATCCACGTTCGATGTCGACAGCCAGTTCAGCGCGCGCGTCGCGTCCGGGCCCTGCACCATGAACTTCGCGAACGAGGTCTGATCGAACAGCGCGACCTCGTCGCGCACGGCGCGGCATTCGTCGGCGCAGCGGTCGAACCAGTTCTGCCGGCCCCAGCTATAGGCGTATTTCGCGTCGCTGCGCGGCGGCGCGTACCAGTTCGCGCGCTCCCATCCGGCGACTTCGCCCATCACCGCGCCCGCCGCGACAAGCCGGTCGTGCAGCGGCGAACGGCGCGCGCCACGCGCGGTCTCGACCTGACGGAACGGCCAGTGCATCGCATAGAGCAGGCCGAGCGTTTCCGTGGTCCGGTCGCGCAGATACGCCTTCGTGCCCTGAAACGGATGCATGCGCCGCACATCCACATCCGAGAGATCGGCGGGCGGATGACGATCGCGAATCCATTGCGCGAGCGCCTTGCCCGCGCCGCCTGAACTCTGGATGCCGATGGAATTGAAGCCGCACGCGACGAACAGATCGCGCACTTCCGCCGTCTCGCCGAGCAGATAGCGATCGTCCGGCGTGAAGCTTTCCGGCCCGTTGAAGAACGTCTTGATGCCGGTGCGTTCGAGCACGGGCACGCGCCGCGCGGCATCGAGCAGAATCGGCTCGAAGTGATCGAAGTCGTCGGGCAAGGCGTCGAAACAGAAGTCTTCCGGGATGCCGCTCATGCCCCACGGTTTCGCCACCGGCTCGAACGCGCCGACGAGCAGCTTGCCCGCGTCCTCCTTGTAATATGCGCATTCGTCCGGCACGCGCAGCACGGGCAGATTGTTCGGCAGGCCGTCGACGGCTTCGGTGACGATATAAAAATGCTCGGCCGCGTGCAGCGGAATCGACACGCCGGCCGCCGCGGCCAGTTCGCGCGACCACATGCCCGCGGCCAGCACGACGGTGCGGGCCTTGAGCACGCCTTCTTCCGTCCGCACGCCGACCGCGCGCCCGTTCTCGACCAGCAGCTTCTCCACCTTCAGGTTTTCGACGATCTTCGCGCCGCGCATGCGCGCGCCCTTCGCGAAGGCCTGCGTGATATCGGTCGGATTCGCCTGACCGTCCTTCGGCAGAAACACGCCGCCGACGACGCCGTCGAGATCGAGCAGCGGCCAGAGACGCGTGATGTCGTCGCGGCCGATCACCTGCACGTCGAGCCCGAAATTCTTCGCCATCGACGCGCCGCGCTTCAGTTCCTCGAAGCGCTCCTGATTGAGCGCGACGCTGACCGAACCGTTCTGCTTGAACCCGGTCGCCTGACCAGTTTCGCGCTCCAGTTCGTAGAGCAACTCGGACGTGTATTTCGCGAGTTCGGTCAGTTGCCGGCTGCTGCGCAACTGGCCGATCAGGCCCGCCGCGTGCCAGGTCGTGCCGCAAGTCAGCTGCCGCCGCTCCAGCAACACGACGTCGGTGATGCCGAGCTTCGTCAGATGATAGGCGATCGAACATCCGACGATACCGCCGCCGACGATCACCACCTCCGCCTGCGCGGGAAGTCTGTCTGCCATGTTCGAACGTTCCTTTGCCGTAAGTTGTCCGCGTTCCTTTGAAGAAAAAATAATCGCTAAAAATTTTTTCAGCAAACATTTTTTGATTTCGCGTTATTCTTGGATCACGTTCCGCACCTTGGCGAGAGGAAGATGAACGCAAGCCCCCGCGACGCCCACGCATCGATGCGCGCCCTGCTGCTGCCTCGATCCATCGCCGTGATCGGCGTGTCCGAGCGCGACGGCGCATTCGGCAACAAGGTGCTGCGTTCGATCACGGGCAGCGGATTCGCCGGCCGCGTTCATGCGGTGAACCCGAAAACGCCGCTGATCGACGGCGTGCAGGCGTATGCGGATATCGCGTCCATTCCCGAACCGGTCGATTGCGTGGCGCTCGCCATCAACGAAGCGCGCGTCGAAGCGGCGCTCACCGACGCGATCCGCGCGGGCGTGCGCGCGGCGGTGATCTTCGGCAAGCTGTCCGGCGACGCCGCCGCGCCCGATTCGCCGTTCGCGCGCGTGCAGGCGCTCGCGGCGTCGGCGGGCATGGCCATCTGCGGCAGCAACTGCATGGGCTTTGTCAGCGACGCGGTCCGCCTGCAAATGACGTCGATGCCGTTCCGCAACCTCGTCGCGGGCGGCGAAGTCGCGCTGGTCTCGCACAGCGGCTCGACATGGAGCGGGCTGCTCGGTAACCGGCGCGACATCGACTTCAACTTCGCGGTCTCGGCGGGACAGGAGATCGCGACGACGGCCGCCGATTACATCGACTTCTTTGCGGCGCAGCCTTCGACCCGCGTGATTGCGTGCGTGCTCGAAACCGTGCGCGATCCGGACGCCTTTCTCGCCGCCGTGGACGCTTGCGCGGCGCGCGGCATCGCCGTGATTGCGCTGAAGCTCGGGCGCAGCGTCGCGGGACGCGCGTTTGCGCAGTCGCATTCCGGCGCGCTGGCCGGCAGCGCCGACGTGTACGACGCGGTATTCGAGCGGCATCGCGTGATCGCCGTGCGTTCGCTCGACGAAATGCTGAACACGGTCGAGCTCTTTCGGCATGCGCGCCGGCCGCGTTCGGCGGGCGTCGGCATCGTGACGGATTCGGGCGGCGAGCGGCAGTTGATCGCCGACTGGGCCGAATCGCTCGATATCGCGTTTCCGGCGCTTTCGGCGCGGACATCGCAACGCATCCAGCCCTTTCTCGATGCCGATACCGCCGTCGCCAATCCGCTCGATTATTGGGGCGATCAGGGCGCGCCGGCACTGGAGCCGTGTCTGCAAGCGATGGCCGATGCCGACGAAATCGGCACGGCGGTGCTCGCGAGCAACATGCCCGACGGCCGCGATTTCCTGCTCGACTGCTCGAAGGCCGCGCTCGCCGTGCATCGGATGACGGACAAGCCGCTCGTCGTGATGAGCCATGTCAGCGCGACGCTTTCGCCGGTCGAAGCGCTGCGGTTGAGGAAGGCGGGCATTCCGGTGTTGGCCGGCACCGAGAACGCATTGCGCGCGCTGAAACACTTCTCGCGGAGCGCGCAGCATGCCGCGCCGCGCACGGTGCGAAGCGAACCGTCCGCCGATGCGATCGCGCTGCTGAACGCCGAGCCGCACGCACTCAGCGCACACGCGGGCTTCACGCTGCTGTCGCGCAGCGGCATCGGGGTCGCGCCGTGGCGTGTCGTGCAGGATGCGGATAGCGCGATACAGTTCGCGCGCGAGGCCGGCTATCCGCTCGTCGCGAAGATCGACGATCCGGCCGTGCTGCATAAATCCGATCTGGGCGGCGTGCTGCTCAATCTCCACGACGACGCCGCGCTGCGCGATGCGTTCGCGCGTCTCACCGAAGGCCGCGCCGGCAAGCAAGTGCTCGTGCAGAAACAGTTGCGTGGCGTCGAACTGATCGTCGGCATGAGCACGGACGAGCAATTCGGCCCGGTGTTCACCATCGGCGGCGGCGGCATCTTCGTCGAAATTTTCAAGGACAGCTTCATCAGCCTGCCGGGCGAATCCGCAGCCGTGCTGCGCGGCAAGCTCGAAACGCTGCGCGTGTTTCGCCTGCTGCAAGGCGCGCGCGGACAGACACACGCCGATATCGATCGGGTCGTCGACACGATCCTGCGTTTCATCGATACCTTCAGCGCGCTCTCGGACACGATCCGCGAAGTCGAGGTGAATCCGTTCATCGTGACCGGCGACGCGATGCAGGCCGCCGACATACTCATCATTCGCCAGGGGACGTAAGCCATGCCCAACAGCTTTTCGACGATACAACTCGATTTCGACGATCGCGTCGCGAGCATCACGCTGAACCGCCCCGAGCGGCTGAACGCGATCGACTCGACGATGATCGCCGAGATGCGCGACGTGTTGCGCGCGCTCGAAGACGATGACGGCGTGCGCGCGATCGTGCTCGCGGGCGCGGGGCGCGCGTTCTCGGCGGGCTTCGATCTGAAGGAGTCCGCCGAAAAGAACTACACGACGGCGGCCGAATGGAAAGCGGTGCTGCGCAAGGACTTCGATTTCATCATGTCGTTCTGGCACTGCCGCAAGCCGATCGTCGCGGCGGTGCACGGACACTGCCTCGCCGGCGCGCTCGAAATGGCGGCTGCGTGCGATATCACCATTGCCGACGACACCGCGATCTTCGCCGAGCCGGAAGTGAAATTCGGCTCCGCGATCGTGTCGCTGATCCTGCCGTGGATCATCGGGCCGAAACTGGCGAAAGGCCTGTTGCTGACCGGCGACGACATCACCGCGCAGCGCGCCTACGACTACGGCCTCGTCAACGAAGTCGTGGCGACGGGCGAGCATCTCGCGCGCGCGATGAAAGTGGCGCGCGCGATTGCATCGGCCGCGCCCGCTTCGGTTCAGCTTACGAAATCGTACGTGAACCGGAGCGTGGACTACAGCGGCTTCAGCGCCGCGCTCGAAGCGGCGCTGGACGGCGCGATCATCGCCGAATCGGCGCAGGGGCCGGAACGAGCGGAGTTCAACCGGATCAGGAAGGAGGAAGGGCTGAAGGCGGCTATCGAGTGGAGGAATGGGCGGCGGTAGGGGCTATCTTTCCACCGCGCACCCTCAAATCTTGAAACTCTCCAGCGTAGCCGGATGAAACAGTTCCTCCGGCTGCAGCAAGCGGCTCGACAAACCCTCCTCATGATGCCGCTTCAAAAAGCGCGACAACACATGCCGGTTCGGCTCGAAGCCATACGACCAGAAGTCGTCGCCCATGAGACGCCGCGCGTTACGCAATTGCTCTTCGACGAAAGGCAGCGTCACCTTGGTCGCCGACGTATCGCTCAGCTTCGCGAGCGCGACCGCCTTGCTCTTCTCGAACGCCTTCGCGACCGCGCCCGGCAGCCACGGATGCTGCTCCGCAAGCGAGCGACGCACGCCCAGCAGATGCATGATCGGGAACAGCTTCGTGCGCGCGTACCAGTCCGCGGCGGCCTTCTGCGGATCGTCGTAGAGATACTTCACGTTCGGATGGCCGTTGGTGAAACATGACGGCGCGCGTGGGCCGATGAGCGCATCGATCTCGCCCGAAGCGAGCATGCCGGAAATCGTCTGGTTCTCGGGCGCGTTTTCGAGCCGAACGTCTTCGGGCAGCTTGAGGCTGATCTTCTCCAGACGCCCGGCTTCTTCGTAACCGCCGCGTATCCACGTCACATCCGATGCCTTCACCCCGTGATCTTCTTCGAGGAATAACCGCGCCCACACGTTGGCCGTCAACTGATACTCCGGCACGCCGATGCGCTTGCCCTTGAGATCGGCGGGCGTGTCGATGCCGCGATCGTCGCGCACGTAGATCGACGTATGACGAAACGCACGCGACGGAAAAATCGGCACGGCGATATACGGGCTCGTGCCCGCCGCCGTCTTCACGCTATAGCTCGACAACGACAGTTCGCAGATGTCGTAATCCGCGTGACGGAATGCACGAAAGAAAATCTCTTCCGGGTCCTGCAACATGAAGACCGGATCGACGCCATCGATCTGCACTTCGCCGTCGACGAGCGGCCGCATGCGATCATAGTTCCCCACCGCAATGGACAAATTCAGCTTACTCATATTCAACATTCCTTATTAATTCAAAAATTTACTCGCCGATAAGCACGTCGCGCTGTTCCGCACTCGAACGCAGCATTGCGAGACATATTTCCAGTGTGCCGCGCGCCCATGCGCCGTCGTGCAGCGGCGCAATGCCGCCATGCACGGCCGCCACGAGTTCGTCGATGACTTCGGCGCGCGGCACCACGGGCGCATCGAGCTCGATTCGTTCCCGCCGCTCGTCGCCATGGATGACGATGCCGTCCGGCATCGGTCGCAAATCGCCGCGCTCGCATGACACGATCAGCGGCCCGAAGTGCTGATGTCTGCGCGCATCGGGCACTTTCGATGCAGGCGTGTAAGCGTTGCCGCCGTATGTGCCCGCCGCCTTGAGCCGCGCCTCTTCTTCGCCCGACGCAACCCGCGATAGCTTTCGACGCGCGGCACCATACTCGTCCGCATTGCGCGCCTGACCCATTTCACCGATCCAGCCGGTCCATTCATCCGAGTCGAAATGCGCGTAGCCGTTGTACGAGAGCGTCGCGAACGCACCGTTCTCGAACCATAGCGTCGCGGTGTACGCGCCTTCGGTCGCACGCTTCGCATCCCAGTTGCCGACTGCCGCGCGAATGCGCGTCGCGCGGCTGCCCGCGAGCATGCGCACGATATCCACCTGGTGCGCCGCCTGACTGAATACTGCGCCGCCGCCCTCTTCGGTCTTCAGTTCCTCGGGGCGGCGCGGCCGGTACAGATAATCCGTGTAGTTGAGCGCGTGGATCATCTTCACGCTGCCGAACGCACCCGATGCGATCAGCTCGCGCGTGCGCAGATAAGGCGTATCGAAGCTATGACAATGACCGACGATCAGATGCACGTTCGCTTCACGGCACGCGTCGATCATGTCGTTGCATTCGGCGAGGGACAGCGCCATCGGCTTTTCGACGAGCACATGCTTGCCGTGCGATGCCGCCATCCGCGTATGCGCCGCATGAAACTGATGCGGGCTCGCGATGTAGATCGCATCGATGTCCGGGCGCGTCGCGAGCGCGTCGATACTGTCGAAGGCGGGCGCGTCGAAGTCGGCTTCGAACTGCGCGCGCGCCGTCTCCCGCGGATCGCAAGCCGCGACGAGTTGCACGCGCGTATCGGCGAGAAACGTCGGCAGCATCAGCGAGAAGGCGCGGCCCAGTCCCGCGATACCGAGTCGAATCTTCTCCATCAGACCTGAACCTGATAGTTCGATTCGAGTTCCGGCGCGGTCTCTCCGGCAGGTTCGACCCACACCGGATGCGCGGCGTACTGCTTCCAGTCGGTGTCTTTCGGGACCATCGCCTGGAAAGAGCACACGCTGCGCGGAATCGCCTTGCCGCCGGTGCCGATGGCCGCTTCGCCCGACTGGAACTCCTTCAGCGCGTCGAGCATGCGGCGGCGAAATTCGACGACGGCCACATCGCTCGCGCCGAGCCGCTCTTCAGTGCGATCCGCGACCGCGCCCATCGTCACCCACATCGCGATGTCCTGATTCGGAAAGCCCTTGATGCCCGTGAAGTTGCCCGCCTTCATCGCTTCGCGATCCTGCCAGAAGCGGTTGTCGTGATTGCGCAGCGGCCGGTAGTACGCGTCGAGATCGATGCCGACCTGCTGTCCGAGAAACTTGCGCCACGTTTCGGTTTCCGGCGTCTTGTCGGCATGTCCCCACGCCATGAAATAGAACGCGGTGCTGGTGTCGTCGCACGGCACGTTGATGTTGGCGACGTTGTACAGGTTGTTCGGCGGAATCAGCGCGGTGGCCGGCGCGACGAACACGGTCGAGCGCACGTAGTCGTGCGTGGCGGCGTTCTGAATCGGGCGGCGCAGCGCGGCATAGCGGAAGCCGTAGCTCGTGCGATGCACCTGCATGCGCGGCGCCTTGTCCGTCGACGGACGCAGCCAGTTCTTCGAGGTCGCCTCCGCGCCGCCGACGCGCGCCGGCACGAAGTCCGACGAATGCAGGCTCGAACTGTGCGCCGAATCGATCGCGCCTTCGAGAATCTGCGCCCAGTTGCACGGCAGAATCGCTTTCGCGATGCTCACGCGCGTCTCTTCGGTCGGCGCCCACGCGGGCGGGACGAACTCGGGAATCGCGTCCTGCGGCCCCATGTACGCCCAGACGAAACCGCCCCATTCCTTCGTTTCATAGGCCTTGTGCTTCGTCTTCTTCGTCATGTCGCTGCACGAAGGCTCAGAGACCATTTCGACGACATTGCCCTTCACGTCCATCTTCCAGCCGTGATAGAGGCAGCGCAGGCCGCCATCCTCGTTGCGCCCATACACGAGCGACACGCGCCGATGCGGGCAGTATTCGCCCATCACGCCGACGTTGCCGTCGGTATCGCGGAACACGACGAGATCTTCCCCGAACACGCGCGCCTTGACGGGCGCGCCGTCCGGCTCGCTGACTTCCTCGATGAGGCAAACGGGCGTCCAGTGACGGCGCATCAGCTGACCCATCGGTGCATCGCCTTCGACACGGCACAGCAATTCGTTTTCTTCATGCGTGAGCATTGACGCTTCTCCAGATATTTCAAAGATCGAGTACAAGTTCTTCGCTCTTCGCACGCGACACGCAGATCATGATCTGATCGCGCTTTTCGTCGTCGCCGAGCACCATGTCGCGATGGTCCGCTTCGCCCGCACACAGCGTCGTGCGGCACGATCCGCACGTGCCGCTCTCGCAAGAGCTCGGCGCGCGAATGCCGTTGTCGCGCAGGATTTCTAGGATCGAGCGGTCTTTCGGAATCTCGAAGGAGCGGCCCGAGCGTTCGAGCTTCACGCTGAACGGCGTGTTGTCCGCCGCGCGCGACTGATCCACGCCGAAGCTCTCGAAATGCACGCTGCCTGTCGGCCAGTGGCCGGTCATGTCGCGCACGCCGTCCATCAGCGCGCGCGGACCGCAGCAGTAAACATGCGCGCCGCTGCCGGGCTTTTCGAAGACCGGCCAGAAATCGAACGCGTTGGCGAGATCGCCGTGATCGTGATGAATCACCACATGCGGCTTCCATTCCGCGCTCGTCAGTTCATCGAGGAAAGCGGTCGTCTCCAGGCTGCGCGAGACGTAATACAGCTTGAAGCGCGGGCCGGCGGTGGCCTTGAGGTGACGCATCATCGACAGCACCGGCGTGATGCCGATGCCGCCCGCGACGAACACGAAGCTGCGCGCGCGTTCGCTCAGTTCGAATTCGTTGCGCGGCTCGGAGACATCGATACGGTCGCCTTGTGCGACGTCGTCCGTCATGCTCATCGAGCCGCCGCGGCCCGCCGCGTCGCGCTTCACGGCGATCACGTAGCGGTCGGTCTCGTCCGGATCGTTGCATAGCGAGTAGTTGCGGTTCGCGCCGCTCGGCACACGCACCGTCAGATGCGCGCCGGCCGTGAACGGCGGCAGCTCGCGCCCGGCTTCATCGCGCAATTCGAAACGGAAGATGCCTTCCGCCACCGCGTCCTTCTTCGTCACCACGAGGGTCCTGAATGACAGTTCGTCGTTCATTGCACCTGCTCCCTGCTTGTCGCCTCATTCGATCGGGCCAGCCTCGGCGTCGATCACCATGTCGTTTATATTAGATATCTAATTATTTTGAAGCAAGCGGGTTTTCCCTGAAATCGTCTTCAAATGAAAAACGGCGCCTTCATGACGAAGGCGCCCAGACTGCTGACCAACCCCACGTTTTCTCAACGTGGGGTTTTCTTTTTCACCCGAAGGCGATTTGAGCGCTCACCGG
>NZ_FCNY02000024.1 GCF_001544575.2 Caballeronia cordobensis | reverse complement strand
GGAGCGGTAGTTCAGTTGGTTAGAATACCGGCCTGTCACGCCGGGGGTCGCGGGTTCGAGTCCCGTCCGCTCCGCCAAAAGTCGTAGAAAATCCAGCCTTCGGGCTGGATTTTTTTTGGCCATTTCATTCCCGGCGCAGTCGCCGTCAATCGGGCGAACGCCCTTTCGTACACGTTCCATCCGCACTCGACGGCAATAAGCCCATTGCAAGCCCGCGCGCGCTGCCTTAGTGTTTAGGCACTTGTTCGCGTGCCCGTGCGATGCTCGACCCGACCGAAGACCTCTCGCTCTACCAACTGCGCCAGGCGACCATGGCGGACTTCGCCTTCGCCGAAGCGCTCACGCACGACAACATGGTCGGCTATTACCGGCGTCACAACCTCGTCTGGCGCGGCGATCTCTTTCTGTCCAGCTGGCGCGAATCCGAGAACTTCATCCTTCAGGCCGACGGCATGCCGATCGGCGTCATGCGTGTGACCGAGGAAGACAATTCGCTGCATATCCGCGACGTGCAGATCGCGCAGGGATATCGCGGGCGCGGCGCGGGCACATTCCTGCTCAACACCGCGCATCGCTGGGCGAGGGCGCGTGGGCTCGCCGAGTGTCAGTTGCGCGTGTTCGTCGATAACCCGGCGGCGCGTCTCTACATACGTCTCGGCTACCGGCCGGCCGGGCCGCGCCTCGCGCAACTCGGCGCGATCCGTCACATGGTCCGGCGCATCTGATCGAAGCGCGTCGGGCGTGTGCTAGGCGCCGTCCGTATCGCGTTCCTCACGTCCATCACGATTGTCGCCGCCGTCACGCGCGAAAAATGCGCGCGGGCTTTCACCGAACGCACGGCGGAACATCGCGGAGAAGGCGCTCTGACTCTGATAGCCCAGTTCGCGCGCCACTTGCGCGAGCGGGCGCCCCTGACTCAGCAGGGGAATTGCCCGCGCGAGCACGGCTTGCTGACGCCATTGCGAAAAACTCACGCCCAGTTCACGCCGAAAGAGCCGCGCGATCGTGCGCGTGCTTGCGCCGGCTTCCGAGGACCATCGTTCGAGATCCGAGTGCGACGGATCGGCCAGCACGGCGTTGCACAGCGCACGCAGGCGCTTCTCGTTGGGCATCGGCACGGAGAGCGGCAGCGGCTGCGAACGGATGATCTCATCGAGCGCGAGCGTGCCAAGCAGCCGTTCGCGCTGCCGGGAGATCGACTCTTCGTCGAGCGCGGCGATCACCTCGCGCAGGAGCGGAGACACCTCGACGACCCGGCACGCGCCGAGCCCGGCCGGGACGACGCTAGCATCGACGTACAGCGTGCGAAGATACGCGTCCTCGACGATCACGACCTCATGCGTAACGTTGGGCGGTACCCAGATCGCGCGCGAAGGCGGCACCATCCACGTCGAATCGACGGTCGCGACGCGCAGCACGCCGCGCGACGTATAGGCGACCTGCGCCCACGGATGCGTATGCAGCGCGATGCGCACGCCGTAGGGAACCGGCCGCGAGCGCACGCGAATCGGATGATCGAGCGTCGGCGAATGCTCGATGGGGATGTCGAGATGTTCGACTTCTTCGCTCGACGATCTCGATTCGACAAACGTGGGCATGTTCGTTCGGATGATGTGTTTCACGCCCGATGTTAGCCGAAAGTGCAGCGCATAATGCCATTGGTCAACTTTCGGATAACAGGAGCGCGATTCCCGATGCAATACGTTTTTGTCTACGGCACGCTGCGAGCGGGCGAGGTCAACGATATCAGCCGCGCGGCCGAGCGGCACGCGATTGCGACGCCCGAATGTATCGGCGCGGCGCACGTCCGGGGTCGGCTCTTCGACTTCGGCACGTATCCGGGACTCGTGATCGACGAGGAGGGAGCACCCATTCGCGGCGACGTGTATCGGATCGAGGATGCGCTCGTGCCCGTGCTCGATGAAATCGAGGACGTGTATCCCGGCGTGGAAGGGCTATTCCGCGCGCATCGTCTGCATGTCGAAGTGGATGTGGAGGGGACGAAAGACAGGATCGACTGCCTGATCTACCCGGTCGCGGCCTCGGCCGTCTCAGGTTTGCCGCGCATCGAGAGTGGCGACTGGGTCACGCATCGCGCGACGCGAGCGTAACGGCGGCGCGCCACACGTGAAAATGCTCGCGCCGCCCTGAAGCCGGTGTGTCGACTCCAGGGCGGCGTGATTGGCCCCGCGCCCGAGCAAGTACAGCCGCTACATCGAGCCCGGCGTTATTGGCCGGAGCTGGACATCGGCTTGCTGTGCGACTTCTTGTGATGCGTCGATTTGTGAGAAGGCGTCTGCGTGCGCGTGTTTTGCATGTTGTCCTGCTGCGATTGCAGAGTCTGCGCGCGCGATTCGATGTCAGCGATCTTCGAAGGATCGGTGCTCATCGTCACGCCTTGATCGCTCTGGGCAAATGCGCCCGATGCGACCACGCCAAGGGACAACAGAACAGCCAGGGACACTTTCTTCATTTTTACCTCCTAATAGCAGTTGAACCCGGGAATCGCCTGTCCGATCCGGTGGAACGACGGTGTCAGTCTGAGCAAAAAACGCTCCCGCTGCAGCGCGAGCCGTCGGCGCGGACGCCGCGCCCGACGGTCAGACAATCTCAATCATAAGCCCGGAATCGGGCATCGGTGTGTCGCGCGTTCATTTGCAGTCAGCAGTTCATGATGACGCGCAAAGCTCCAGTTATTTCAGACTGCTTACTATTGCAGATGTCCGGTCACAACTGCTTCAATAGAGATGCAGCCAGCGATACACGTCGAAACGCGCGAGTCCGACGAGTTCGTGCAAGGCGAGTTCGCTGTTCGAGAAGCCCCACCTATGCGGCAAGAGCGTGACGCCGTAATGCCGCACATCCGAGACATAAGGCACGGGCGCATAGCCGAACGCCTCGAAAGCGCGCACCGAGCGCCGCATGTGGTAGGCGGATGTGACGAGGATCAAACGATTGTCATGTGAAGGGCCCAGAATGTTCGCCACGTTACGTGCGTTTTCGTACGTGTTGAGGCTCTGGTTCTCGCGCACGAGATCCTCTGAAGGCACGCCCAGCGCGAGCACGTAGGGCGCGTAATTGTCGGCTTCGGCTTGCCCGTGATCCTGCGGATCGCCCCCGCTCAGGATCACCTTGCAGGACGCGCCGGTTTCGCGGCACTGCCGATAAAGCGTCGCCACGGCCGCGATGCGCGGCATCGCATCGGACTTCGGAACGAGGCCCGACGCGCGGCGGCTGGTGCCGGCGCCCATGAGCACGATTGTCGTCTTCGGCGCGAACGTCGGCATGTCCGTGTAACGATAGCCGAGCTGGGCGAGATCGAGCAGAGGATTGGCGAACCATCCCGAGCCGATGGCCCACACAAGCCCCGCCACGACGATGGCGATTTGCATGCGGCGGCGTCGCCACAGCGCGAATAGTGCAAAAAAAAGCAGCAATAAAGTGAATGAAACCAATTTGATTGGGGTAACGTATTGGTTTTAGGGCAATTCGTTCCGTCATCGCGTGCTTCGGAACGCATCGGCGGGGTGTCGCAGCAAAGCGCGTGATCAGCGCGCTGTCAACGGGGGCTTGTAATAGAAAGCAGCACCTAACGCAAGCGGCGGCCAAACATTCGACTGCATGAATTCACCTGGCAGACGAAATTCGGCGCGCCGCGTTTAGTCGACGTCGCGGACCGTCTTGCGACCGTCACGAGCGTCGTCATGGCTGCACAGGAAGAAAGAACGAGATGACCACGTATTCCAACGAAGTTGTACTCGAAGCACTTCGCCGAGCGCAGTATCGTCAGGTTCCCTGGGCGAAACGCCCCAACGTTTTCGATCTTCTGCGCGCGCTCGGACTGCTCGAGCTCGCCCGGCAACGCACCGTGGCTCCCGCGCCCGGATTCCATGCGCCGGTCGATATCGCGGTCGTCACCGATCGCGGCAAGCAGGAATTCTCGCGGCTCTCCCGCGACGAGCGCTCCACCGACTGGGATTTGCGCCGCTCGGAACGTTACACCTTTGGCGGTCAGGAAGCGGTTCTGGAGGCGCGCGTCTGATACTGCCGGGTGCGGTCGACGGTCGACGCATGGGTCGAGGGGGCCTTGTCGCCGTATGAAAGACGCCGACGATCGGCCTACGCTAGCCAGCAAAAAAATGCCCGTATCGCGAAGGACACGGGCAGACCGGATCTCACTGTTGCCACGCTGTGCTCATGGCATAGGGTGTGACTGACATGCGCCGCAGTGGTTCCGCGCAAGTGCGCAACCACCTCGCGCTACGCGCTTAATGATGCCGGGAACGCCCGTCGCGATCCGAATCGGGGCGAGCGCGCACGTTACTCGCGATGTCGCCGCGCAGATCGCCGCGCGGCGCGGGCGGCGACGCATCGCGCGCGCGGCCGGCATTCTGCGAAGCGGCCATCGACGCCTTCGTGCTCACATGAAAATCGGATGCCGGAGGCGGCGGCTGGGCCTGGCTCATCGCCGCGGTGCTCGTGAGTGCGGCAAGAGCGCCATTGACGAGCAGAGTCGATGCCTTCATGGCGAAATCCTCGAAGCCTTTGTGAGGCTTGTTCGATCACCACCACGCTAAGCTTCGAGCCGCCAGGGCGCTGTAAGGAATGGTAAAGAGTTGTTTCGTGCAGGACGCGCGGCGCGCCGCTGTGTTAAAGCGTGACCGGGCGCGTCGTGCGGAATAAGTGGAGATGCGCGCAGGCCGCGGCCCACACGAGAACTGACATGTCGAGCGAGACCGGCGAGCGCCGGTCTCGGTGCTGCAAGCGAAATCACTCAGGCCATCTTGGCCGGTGCGCGCCAGGATTCCGGGTTGGTCCAGAAAGCGCCACGCAGGCGGTCGCGGCTCGGCGGCGCAGGCGGCTTCGCGGCGCTCGATCCGATGCGCCCGCGCAGCGACACCTCGCGGCCGTTGCTGGAAAGGCGCTTCACGATCTCGGCCAGCGTGCCGTCCGCCTGCCATTCGTCGAAGCGACGGCGGCAGGTCGGGGGCGAAGGATACCGCCCGGGCAGCTTCGACCAGCCTTCGCCCGTCGACAATACCCACAGAACCGCGTTGACCACGGCGCGCGCCTCGACGCGCGGACGTCCACGCCGTTCGCTACGGGCCGGCTCGGCACAAAACAATGCCTCAACCAGCGCCCACTCGTTATCTCTCAAATCGTCGAACAGCACCATATCTCACCTCAGCGAAGCTAACCCCGGTGCGCTGCCCCGCGCCGCGCACTCTGGTCGGAATCCGATGAACGAATACCAGGGAAGGCCGGAGCGGTTGCGGCGGACGTTGTTCGATGTAACCGCGTTTGACTCCGACTTCTGTGCGCAATGAAATGCGAGAACCGTGCCATGCATGTCGCGAAATCCGGGAGACCCGCATGGCAGTAGGCTGACGCGATGCCAGCATGGCCCGTATCAGACCCGAAACAGACTGATTAAGAAATCGGGACAATCACCAATCAAGTGCAATAGGCCCATCTGACGTGCGTTTCCGCAATCTGCTGCACTGCAGCGAAACGTACGTTCGCGCCTCAAGTCGGATCATTTCTCTGTTACGATTTCTCATAGAGCAGTGTCATTGATGAACATTCCGAATGAACGCGCCTTTTAACGTGACGCTGCGGCAACTGCGCGTCTTCATCGAAGTTTCCAGGCTGCGCAGCTTCAGTCGCGCGGGCGACGAGATCGGTCTCACCCAGTCGGCCGTCAGCCGGTGCGTGCGCGAACTGGAAGGCGAGATGGGCCTGAAGCTCATCGACCGGACCACGCGCGAGGTGCAACTGACCGACGTCGGCCTGAACCTCGTCGGCACCGTATCGCGCCTTCTGGCCGACCTCGACGAAGCGCTGCGCGAAGTGCGCGATCTGAGCCAGCAGCGGCGCGGACGCGTGATCGTCGCGGCGAGCCCGACGGTGGCCTGCCGGCTGATGCCGCGCGTTATTGCATCCTGCATGCGGCAATTTCCGCTCGTGACGCTAAGCCTGCGCGACGACGTGCAATCCGATGTCCTGCGCAAGGTGAAATCCGGCGAGGTCGATTTCGGCGTCGTGATCGGCCCGTTTTCATCGGATGAATTGCACGGCGAACCCGTGATGACGGATTCCTTCTGTCTCGTGGCGCGGCGCGATCATCCGCTCGGGCGCGAAACGGCGGTCCCGTGGGAAGCGCTCGCCGGCGAGCGCCTCGTGATGCTCGATCATGCGTCCGGCAGCCGGCCGATCATCGACGCCGTCATGCAGGAGCACGGCGTCGAAGCGCAGGTCGTGCAGGAACTCGGGCATTCGGCGACGGTATTCGGGCTCGTCGAGGCGGGCGTCGGCGTGAGCGTTCTGCCGTGGCTCGCGCTGCCGCTTCCGGCGGAATCGTCCCTCGTCGCGCTGCCGATCGAGCCGCGCGCCGAGCGCACCGTGGAGCTCGTGCGGCGGCGGGATCGCTCGCTCTCGCCCGCGGCGGAGTCCGTCTGGTCGCTGATCGCGTCACTGCCGAGACGTGCGGAAGACCTCGAATGACGCGTCTTCACATCTCGAAAAGAGGGCGCGCGCGTTAGACTTCATTTTTTAGACAAGTCGACGGGGCCGGCGATGAGTGAATCGGAAGGGGCGGTGATCAGCGAACTGAGCCAACTGGCGGGCGCCCACGGAGCGGGTGCGCCGAATGCGCGCGACGCCGTGCGCGCGCTGCGGCCGTCGCAAATCCGCGAGGTCGCGAACGCGGGCTTCGGCATTGCGGACGTGCTGCCTTTCTGGTTCGGCGAATCCGATCGCGTGACGCCGCAGTTCATTCGCGATGCCGCGAGCCGCGCGCTCGCCGACGGCGCGACCTTCTACACGCACAATCTCGGCATCGCGCCGCTGCGCGATGCGCTCGCCCGTTACGTGAGCGCGCTGCACGGCCCGACCGGGCGTGAGCACATCGCCGTGACGAGCGCCGGCGTGAACGCGCTGATGCTCGCCGCGCAACTCGTCGCGAGCGCGGGCGATCGCGTCGTCGCGGTGACGCCGCTGTGGCCGAACCTTGTCGAGATCCCGAAGATTCTGGGCGCGAGCGTCGACACGGTTGCGCTCGACTACGGCCCGCGCGGCTGGACGCTCGATCTCGAACGCCTGCTCGCCGCGCTCACGCCGGGCACGCGCATGCTGATGATCAACTCGCCGAACAACCCGACCGGCTGGACGATGACGCGCGACGAGCAGCGCATCGTGCTCGACCATTGCCGGCGTCATGGCATCTGGATCGTCGCCGACGAGGTCTACGAACGCCTGTATTACGGCGACGGCGCGCCCGGCCAGGCGGCGCCGTCCTTTCTCGATCTCGCCGCGCGCGACGAACGCGTGATCGCGGTGAATTCGTTCTCGAAGGCGTGGCTCATGACGGGCTGGCGGCTCGGCTGGCTCGTCGCGCCGACGCAACTGATGGACGATCTCGGCAAGCTCGTCGAATACAACACCTCGTGCGCGCCGTCGTTCGTGCAGCAGGCGGGCGTCGTCGCGGTCGAGGAAGGCGGGCGTTTCACAGAGGCGCTCGTCGCCGATCTGCGCGCGAGTCGCGATCATCTCGTGAAGGCCTTGCAGACGATCGACGGCGTCGATGTGCGCGCCCCCGACGGCGCGATGTACGTGTTCTTTTCGCTGCCGGGAGCGCGAAACAGTCTCGACCTGTGCAAGGCGCTCGTGCGCAAAGCCGGTCTCGGGCTCGCGCCGGGCAGCGCGTTCGGTCCGGAGGGCGAAGGCTTCGTGCGCTGGTGCTACGCGTGCGACCCCGCGCGGCTCGACGCTGGCGTCGAGCGTCTGCGGCGCTTCCTGGCGTCGCGCGCCGCCGCCTGAAACTCACTGCTCGGCGTCAGGCATGCGGAGCTGGCGTCGAGTGAGCCCGGGCGTGATCAATCGATCACCTTTACGCCCCGGTTGTTTTTGCGTAATATGGCGCTCAGTCACGCGCTTTCGCCTATGAAAGCGCCACCTCGTCCGGCTGGGGTGGCCCCGCGATTCGCTCACCGATCGCCCGATACGCCTCTCCCCGGTGCGTGCTCCCAATCAATATGACCGATTACAATCGGGCGAGCGCGTCTTGAAACTCCGCGTCCAGTTTTATCGTTCGCACCATTTTGGTTGCGTTCGGTCCCGCGCAAGCTCGTTTTGAATTGAATCATTGACCATACAGGGTTGACTCAAGCTGCATGAATACCCAAGAGGCGAAGATCGTCCTCGAGACTGCTTTGATCTGCGCGCAGGAACCGCTCAGGCTGAATGAATTGCGCAAGCTCTTCGCCGACGACATTTCGGCGGATACCGTGCGCGCGCTGCTCGAAGCGCTCAAGGCCGACTGGTCGGGCCGCGGCGTGGAACTGGTGGCGCTCGCTTCGGGCTGGCGCTTTCAGAGCAAGCCCGCGATGCGGACCTATCTCGACCGGCTGCATCCGGAGAAGCCGCCCAAGTATTCGCGGGCCGTACTCGAAACGCTGGCGATCATTGCGTATCGGCAGCCGGTAACGCGGGGCGATATCGAAGAGATTCGCGGCGTGACGGTCAACACGCAGGTCGTGAAGCAGCTCGAAGACCGTGGCTGGATCGAAGTGATCGGTCATCGCGACGTGCCGGGCCGCCCGGCGCTCTACGCGACGACCAAGCAGTTCCTCGACGACCTCGGCCTGACCGCGCTCGACGAGCTGCCCGCGCTGGACAATCCGTCGGCGCAACTGGAAGCATCGTTGCTCGCGCAGCATTCGATCGAATTCCCCGACAGCGTGGCGGGGGATGCGCAACCCGTGGCGAGCGAGCCGCAGGAAACGCCGGCCGTTGGGGAACGCGACGCCGCCGCGCAGGTCAACGCTCTCGAGGCGGTTGCGCCGGCCGAAGCCGCGACGCCCGACAGCGATCAGCGCGGTACGAGCATGGCCGTTGCGATTGCCGCCGACCAAGAAGAGACAGAAGAACCGCAGGACACGCCCGGATCGGAACATGCGCACGCGCAGGATGAGCGCGCCGCATTGCCAACCGGGATTCACGCGCAACCGTCGAGCGCCGCGCAAGATGCGCCCGACGTGCATGAGGCGCAGGCCGCGCCCATGCCGATGCCGCGTGAAGAGCAGGAAGACACGAGTCCATCGAACGACGACGAACTGGACGACGACTCCGAAGAACCGAGGGCGCGCCGCGCCTGACGCAGATTGCATGGCCCCTGATTTCGCAAACCGGCTCTCCATAAAGATCATTTCGAGACGACCAGCCGGTGCGATCAGCGGATTTTTAGACGCGCCCGCGACGGGCGCGCGATTCGACATTTGAGGTTGTTTTGACACACTCCCACGACAGCGATTCGCCCGAATCCGCGCGCCCCGTGCACGCCGCGGACGCCCCTGAGTCGGCCGACGCCGGCGAACGCACGCGCACCGATCGCACCGAGGAAGGCGGCGAGGGCGATGACCGTCCGCGTCGCGGACTGCGCCGCGGACCGCGCAGCCTGATCGCGCGGCGACGCGCTGTCGCAAAGACCAAGGGCGGCGAGGGCGAACCCGCGGCTCCGGGCGCGGTGAACGAGACGCCGCCCGATGGCGTCGTCGCCGCGCAGGTGCGCACGCCGCGCAAGGATCCGAACGCACGGACGCGCAAGAGCGAAGGCGCGAATCCGCGTGGCCGCAAGAACGCGCGCCCCGAGGCCGCCGAGGCCGGCGCCGGCGCACCCGACGAAGCCGTGGCGCAGGCCGCCGCGCCCGCGCCCCGCGAAGGCGGACAGCGCAAGAGCGCGCAGCAAAAGCGCGGCGGCAAGCGCAACGACGCGGGCCCCGCGACGGTCGAGAGCGCCGCGCACGCCGCCGTCGACGATGTCTTCGCCTACGTGACCTCGCCCGCCTTCGACGCCGACAACGGCTCGGGCGGCGTGCGCGCGCCGATGCTGCGCCGTGGCCGCAATGCGCCCCAGCAAAAGCGCGTGCTGGAACCGGACGAAGACGCGCCGAAGCTGCACAAGGTGCTCGCCGACGCGGGCATGGGCTCGCGCCGCGACATGGAAGAACTGATCATCGCCGGGCGGGTATCGGTGAATGGCGAGCCGGCGCACATCGGCCAGCGCATCATGCCGACGGACCAGGTGCGCATCAACGGCAAGCCGCTCAAGCGCAAGCTCGCGAGCAAGCCGCCGCGCATCCTGCTGTATCACAAGCCGACGGGCGAGATCGTCAGCCATGCGGACCCGGAAGGCCGTCCGTCCGTGTTCGACAAGCTGCCGTCGATGAAAACCGCCAAGTGGCTCGCGGTCGGGCGTCTCGACTTCAACACCGAAGGCCTGCTGCTGCTCACGACCTCGGGCGATCTGGCGAACCGCTTCATGCATCCGCGCTACAGCGTCGAGCGTGAATACGCGGTGCGTGTGGTCGGCCAGTTGTCGGAAGCGATGAAGCAGAAATTGCTGAAAGGCGTCGAACTCGACGACGGTCCCGCAAACTTCCTGCGTATCCAGGACGGCGGCGGCGAGGGCACGAATCACTGGTATCACGTCGCGCTGGCGGAAGGCCGCAATCGCGAAGTGCGCCGCATGTTCGAAGCGGCAGGACTCATGGTGAGCCGGCTGATCCGCACGCGTCACGGTCCGATCGCCCTGCCGCGCGGACTCAAGCGCGGCCGCTGGGAAGAGCTCGAAGACAATCAGGTGCGCAGCCTGCTGGAATCGGTCGGGCTGAAAGTGCCCACGGCCGAGAAGGGCGGACGCAGCGCCGCGCCGCGCGTGCAACCCGATCCGATGCAGACGTCGATGGGCTTCATCACGCGCGAGCCGGTGCTGAGTTCGCATTCGCGCATGACGCAGCAGACGCCGGGACGCGGCGGCCGGCGCGGTCAGCCGGGCGGCGGCATGCCGGGCAGCTTCGGACTGGGCGGCATGGGCGGTTTCGGGGGCGGCAATGCAGGTCCCGGCAACGCCGGCGGCACGGGCCGTCGCGGCGGACGCGAACCGAACGGCAACCGCATCGGCAACGAACCGAACGGCAATCGTGCGAATGGCGCCCGTCCGGCCCCGCGCGGCGCCCGCCCGCAAGGCGCGCCGCAGGGCATGGGCGGCGGTGCGGGCAAGCGCACGGCCGGCGGCAACGCGCAGCGTGGCAATCGTCAGGGCGGCGCGCAGCAAGGCGCGGGGCAGGGCAAGGCCGGCGCAGGCCGCGGCGCGCGTAATCGCTCGCGCGGTCGTTGAGCGAACGGGAAGCGTACGAAGTGCAAAAAAGCTGCCGTGAAGCAGGGTTTGGGCGAAGCAACCCGCCCGGCCGCGCTTTCGGCGGTGCAAAATCGTGCGCTTCGGTTCGGGGACCACGCAGGCGGAATTGGTGCGAAACGGGCTTCAACAGGCTCGAAAGCGCGCTTTACGTTTGCGTTTATCCTGAAAAATGGCTAAAATCATGAAGTCGCTGGGCACGTAGTTTTCTTTCTGCCCTGAGTGCGATCTCGGTTGAAAAAGATGGGCGTTGCGCCCATTTTTTTTTGGCTTTTCGGTTCGGCATCTCGGGAGAGAGGGGTGCGCGCCCGCATGAGAGGCGCTCGCCCGCAGGTGTTTTCGGCGTGGAGCGCGCGAACACCTTGGAGTTACTGTGCAACTGACGGAATTGATAGAAACCACGGTCTCGGGCCTGGGCTACGAGCTTGTCGATCTCGAGCGTTCGGGAGGCGGCATGTTGCGTGTGTATATCGACCAGCCGGCCGGTATCGCCATCGAAGACTGCGAGAAGGTCACGCGCCAGCTCCAATACCTGCTCGAAGTCGAGAACATCGACTACGACCGGCTCGAGGTTTCGTCGCCGGGGCTCGACCGCCCGCTCAAGAAGCTCGCCGATTTCGAGCGCTTCGCGGGAAGCGAAGTCTCCATTACATTGAAAAAGCCGCTGGACGGACGCAAATCGTTCCGCGGCATCCTGCACGCCCCCGAAGGCGACAAGATCGGATTGGAATTTGAAGGGAAGGACGGCGCCGCGATGCTGGATTTCACGCTCGCGGACCTCGATAAAGCTCGTCTCGTCCCCAAGGTTGACTTTAGGAGCCGCAAACAATGAGTCGCGAAGTACTGATGCTGGCGGATGCGCTGGCACGCGAAAAGAACGTCAACAAGGACGTCGTGTACGCAGCCCTGGAAGCTGCGCTTGCTTCCGCTACGAAGAAGCTCTTCGAGGAAGACGTGGATATCCGCGTCGCGATCGACCGTGAAAGCGGCGAGCACGAAACTTTCCGCCGCTGGCGCGTGGTGCCGGACGAGGCCGGCCTGCAGGAGCCGGATCAGGAAATCCTGCTGTTCGAAGCGAAAGAGCAGAAGCCGGACGCGCAAATCGACGACTTCATCGAGGAGCCGATTCCGTCGATCGAATTCGGCCGCATCGGCGCGCAGGCCGCCAAGCAGGTCATTCTGCAGAAGGTGCGCGACGCCGAGCGCGAGCAGATCCTGAACGACTTCCTCGAGCGCGGCGAAAAGATCATGACCGGCTCGGTGAAGCGCCTGGACAAGGGCAACTTCATCGTCGAATCGGGCCGCGTGGAAGCGCTGCTGCGCCGCGACCAGCTGATTCCGAAGGAAAACCTGCGCGTGGGCGACCGCGTGCGCGCGTACATCGCGAAGGTCGACCGCACCGCGCGCGGTCCGCAGATCGAGCTCTCGCGCACCGCGCCCGAATTCCTGATGAAGCTCTTCGAACTCGAAGTGCCGGAAATCGAACAGGGCCTGCTCGAAATCAAGGCCGCCGCGCGCGATCCCGGCGTGCGTGCGAAAATCGGGGTGATCGCCTACGACAAGCGCATCGACCCGATCGGTACCTGCGTCGGCATCCGCGGTTCGCGCGTGCAGGCCGTGCGCAACGAGCTCGGTGGCGAGAACGTCGACATCGTGCTATGGTCGGAAGATCCCGCGCAGTTCGTGATCGGCGCCCTTGCGCCGGCAGCCGTCCAGTCCATCGTCGTCGATGAAGAAAAGCACGCGATGGACGTCGTCGTGGACGAGAACGAACTCGCGGTCGCCATCGGCCGCGCCGGCCAGAACGTCAGGCTCGCCAGCGAGCTCACGGGCTGGCAAATCAATATCATGACGCCGGACGAATCGGCGTTGAAACAGAACGAAGAGCGTGGCAAGTTGCGCGAGCTGTTCATGGCGCGTCTGGATGTGGACGAAGAAGTCGCCGACATCCTGATCGACGAAGGCTTCACGAGCCTCGAAGAAATCGCCTACGTGCCGCTCAACGAAATGCTCGAAATCGAAGCCTTCGACGAAGACACCGTGCACGAGCTGCGTAATCGCTCGCGTGACGCGCTGCTCACGATGGCCATCGCCAACGAAGAGAAAGTCGAAGGCGTCGCGCTCGATCTGAAGAGTCTCGACGGCATGGACAACGAGCTGCTGGCCAAGCTCGCCGAGCACCAGATTCAGACCCGCGACGACCTCGCGGAGCTGGCTGTAGATGAACTGGTCGAAATGACCGGTATGGAAGAGGATGCCGCTAAGGCGTTGATCATGAAAGCACGTGAACACTGGTTCCAGTGAGAAATGACCATGGCGCACTGAAATTTGGCGGCCAGTTCGGCCGCGTGACCCCGATCTAACCGCAAGGGTATGTCCTTGCATCAAGAGGAATGAATGGCGAGTAACAACGTAGCCCAATTTGCCGCGGAACTCAAAATGCCTGCGGGCGTCCTGCTCGAGCAGTTGCAGGCGGCTGGCGTCCAGAAAGCGAGCGCGAATGACGACCTGTCCGAGACGGACAAGGCGCGTCTGCTCGATCATTTGCGCAAGTCGCACGGTTCCGCCGACGCCGACAAGCGCAAGATCACTTTGACCCGCCGGCATACGTCGGAAATCAAGCAATCCGACGCAACGGGTAAAGCTCGCACCATTCAGGTCGAGGTGCGCAAGAAGCGTGTTTTCGTGAAACGTGACGAAGCCGGTCTGGAGCAGACCGAAGCGGCGGCTAATCACGTCGAAGAGCCGGAAGTCGACGAAGCCGAACTGCAGCGCCGCGAAGAAGAGGCGCGCCACGCCGCCGAGCAGCTCGAGCGCGAAGAGCGCGAGCTGAAGGAGCGCCAGGCGCAGCTCGAACGCGAGGAAGCCGAACGCCGCGCCCGCGAGGAAGCGGCGGAAGCCGAGCGCAAGAAGCAGGAAGAAGAGGCGGCGCGCCGTGCCGCAGCCGCGGCTCAGGCGGCGGAAATCTCGCGTGCGGCGCAGGCCGCGCGTCAGGAAGCGCGCACCCAGCCGGCGGCGGAAGCGAAGCCGGCCGACAAGCAAGCGGACAAGCAGGCCGACAAGCAAGCGGAAGAAGCGCAACGCGAAGCTGCCGCCAAGGCCGAGAAGGCCGCGGAAGAAAAGGCCGCGAGCGAGCGCGCCGCGCAGCGCGAAGCCGCGAAGAAGGCGGAAGAGGAAGCGAAGGCCGCCGCCGAAAAGACGCGTCTGGAACAGGAAGCCATCGCGAAGCGCCGTGCGGCCGCGGAAGCGGAAGCGCGCGCGATCCGCGAAATGATGAACACGCCGCGCAAGGCGCAGGTCAAGGCGCCGGAACCCGCGCCTGCCGCTGCGAAGCCGGCGGAAGCGAAGGCAGCCGAAGCGAAGGGCACGCTGCACAAGCCCGCGAAGCCGGAAGGCGCGCAGGCTGCGCGTCCCGCTGCGAAGAAGCCGGCGGCTGGCGGCGCGCCGGCGCCCGCATCGACGGCTCCGGCAGGCGCTGGCGACAAGAAGAAGGCCGGCGGCAAGGGCGGCTGGTCGCAGGACGACGCATCGAAGCGCCGTGGCATCAAGACGCGCGGCGACTCCAGCGGCGGCGTCGATCGCGGCTGGCGCGGCGGTCCGAAGGGACGCGGCAAGCATCAGGAACAGACGTCGTTCCAGGCGCCGACCGAGCCGATCATTCGCGAAATCCACGTGCCGGAAACCATTTCGGTGGCGGACCTCGCACACAAGATGTCGGTGAAGGCTTCGGAAGTCATCAAGGTGATGATGAAGCTCGGCCAGATGGTCACGATCAATCAGGTGCTGGACCAGGAAACGGCGATGATCGTCGTCGAGGAACTGGGCCATCGCGCGGTCGCGGCGAAGCTGGACGATCCGGAAGCGTTGCTGATCGAAGGCGAAGCCACCGAAGACACGGCGGAAAAGCTGCCGCGTCCGCCGGTCGTCACCGTCATGGGTCACGTCGACCACGGCAAGACCTCGCTGCTCGACTACATCCGTCGCGCGAAAGTGGCGGCGGGCGAAGCGGGCGGCATCACGCAGCATATCGGCGCTTACCACGTCGAAACGCCGCGCGGCGTCATTACCTTCCTCGACACGCCGGGTCACGAAGCCTTTACGGCCATGCGTGCGCGCGGTGCGAAGGCAACCGACATCGTCATTCTGGTCGTTGCAGCCGATGACGGCGTGATGCCGCAGACGAAGGAAGCGATCGCTCACGCGAAGGCGGGCGGCGTTCCGATCGTCGTCGCGATCAACAAGATCGACAAGCCGGACGCCAATCCCGACCGCGTGAAGCAGGAACTCGTCGCGGAAGGCGTGGTGCCGGAAGAGTACGGCGGCGATTCGCCGTTCCTCGAAGTGTCGGCGAAAACCGGCAAGGGCATCGACGATCTGCTGGAAAACGTGTCGCTGCAAGCAGAAGTGATGGAACTGACCGCGCCGGTCGAAGCGGCCGCGAAGGGTCTCGTCATCGAAGCGAAGCTCGACAAGGGCAAGGGCCCGGTCGCGACCATTCTGGTGCAGTCGGGCACGCTGAACCGCGGCGATGTCGTGCTGGCGGGCAGCGCTTATGGCCGCGTGCGCGCCATGCTGGACGAAACCGGCAAGTCGACCAAGTCGGCGGGTCCGTCGATCCCTGTGGAAATCCAGGGTCTGTCGGAAGTGCCGGCCGCGGGCGAGGAAGTGATCGTGCTGCCGGACGAGCGCAAGGCGCGCGAAATCGCGCTATTCCGTCAGGGCAAGTTCCGCGACGTCAAGCTCGCGAAGCAGCAGGCCGCGAAGCTCGAAAACATGCTCGAGCAGATGGGCGAAGGCGAAGTGCAGAACCTGCCGCTCATCGTCAAGGCGGACGTGCAGGGCTCGCAGGAAGCGCTGGTGCAATCGCTGCAAAAGCTCTCGACCAACGAAGTGCGCGTGCAGATCGTGCACAGCGCGGTCGGCGCGATCAGCGAATCGGACGTCAATCTGGCGACGGCTTCGAAAGCGGTCATCATCGGCTTCAACACGCGTGCGGATGCACAGGCGCGCAAGGTGGCCGAGGCGAACGGCATCGACATCCGCTACTACAACATCATCTATGACGCAGTGGATGAGGTGAAGGCGGCGATGTCCGGCATGCTCGCGCCGGAGAAGCGCGAGACGGTGACGGGCACGGTCGAGGTGCGTCAGGTCATCCGCGTGCCGAAGGTCGGCCTGATCGCGGGTTGTATGGTCACGGACGGCGTGGTCAAGCGTTCCTCGTCGGTGCGCGTGATCCGCAACAACGTCGTGATCCACACCGGCGAGCTCGATTCGCTCAAGCGCTTCAAGGACGACGTCAAGGAAGTGCGTCAGGGCTTCGAGTGCGGTATGTCGATCAAGAACTTCAGCGACATCGTCGAAGGCGATCAGTTCGAAGTCTTCGAAGTGACGGAAGTGGCGCGCACGCTGTAATGCGCTAGCCGCTGAGAAAAGGGCGGGGTGGGCCTGGCGGCTCGCTCCGCCCTTTTCATTTGAAGCGGCGGCGGCTAAGAAAACGGAACGACATCATGGCTAAAAGAAAGACATCCACCAACCGCAACGTGCAGATTGCGGATCAGATCCAGCGCGATCTCTCGGAGCTGATGCGCGAGGTGAAAGACCCGCGCATCGGCCTCGTGACGATTCAGAGCGTCGAACTCACGCCCGACTACGCCCACGCGAAGGTCTACTTCACGACGCTAACGGGCGATCCGAAGGCGACCGAGCAAGGGCTGAATCACGCGGCGGGTCATCTGCACAATCTGCTGTTCAAGCGCCTGCACATTCACACGGTGCCGACGCTGCATTTCCACTACGACCAGACGATCGAAAAGGCCGTCGAGATGTCGCGCCTCATCGACGAAGCGAACGCGACGCGCGCGAAAGACGCTGACGACGATCAGGAAGGCGCATAAGTGAAAGGCGGTCCGAAGATTCCGCGCCGCGCGCTCGACGGCGTGTTGCTGCTCGACAAACCGCTCGGGCTGTCGAGCAACGATGCGCTCATCAAGGCGAAGCGCATCTATCTGGCGAAGAAGGCGGGCCACACCGGCACGCTCGATCCGCTCGCGACCGGTTTGCTGCCGTTGTGCTTCGGCGAAGCGACGAAGTTCTCGCAAGACCTGCTCGACGCCGACAAGACCTACGAAGCGACGATGCGTCTGGGCATCCGCACGGCGACCGGCGATGCCGAAGGCGAAGCCATCGACACGCGCGACGTGACGTGCGACGAAGCCGCGGTTAGCGACGCGATGGCGAAATTCCTCGGCGACATCGTGCAAGTGCCGCCGATGTACTCCGCGTTGAAACGCGACGGCAAGCCGCTCTACGAATACGCGCGCGCCGGGCAGACCGTCGAGCGCGAAGGCCGGCCGGTGACGATCCACGCATTGCAGTTGATCGCGTGCGCATTGCCGCTCGTGACGTTTCGCGTGACGTGCAGCAAGGGCACTTATGTGCGCACGCTTGCCGAGGACATCGGCGAGGCGCTCGGTTGCGGCGCGCATCTGACGGCGTTGCGGCGCACGGGCGTCGGCGCGCTCACGCTCGATCACGCCGTGACGCTCGATGAGCTGGCGAACCTGAGCGAAGCCGAGCGCGACGAACGTCTCCAACCGGTGGACGCGCTGTTATCCACGTTTCCCGAAATCCGTCTCAACGAAGAAGCGGCGAGACGCTTCCTTCACGGCCAGCGCCTGCGTCTCGCGGATGTCGCGACAACGCGGCTCGGCGAAGGCCGCGTGCGGGTCTATGCGCAAAATGACGGCCGCCTGCTAGGCGTGGCGAAAGCCGGAGAGGGTGTGCTGGCGCCGGAAAGACTGGTCGTCACGGCGCAGTGAGTCGGGCCGTGTAGAGAAGGCGAGAGACATGTCTCTCGCCTGTTCGATTGTGAAGTGCGATGAATATTTCGATATTTGTTGAAATATCGAATCGTCTACGCTAACGTTGCGAACATGGACTCGAACCTCGTTGTACGCGCGCTCGGCGCGCTCGCTCATGAATCCCGACTCGCGGTGTTTCGAGCGCTCGTCGTGGCCGGCCCGGACGGCATGGCCGCTGGCGAGATCGCTCAGCAGGTCGGCCTTGCACCATCGAGCCTGTCATTTCACCTCAAGGATTTGTCGCACGCGGAACTCGTCACCGCGCGTCAGGAAGGGCGCTATGTTTTTTACACGGCGAACTTCGCGGCCATGAGCAGCCTGATCGGTTTCCTGACCGAAAACTGCTGCGCGGGCGCGCCATGCGAAGTCGGCAAGCCGTCGAACTGCTGCGGCGATTCGGCGTGAAGCGCGCAACGCCATGCAGACCGAGAAGCAACCCGTCGAAAAACCGATGAGCACGACCGACACGCCACGCAGTCACACCGAGCCGTCCATCGGCTTTTTCGAGCGCTACCTGACCCTGTGGGTGGCGCTGTGCATCGTCGTGGGCATCGGGCTCGGGCAACGCTTTCCGGGATTCTTTCGCGTGCTCGGCAGCATGGAAGTGTCGCGGGTCAATCTCCCCGTGGGCGTGTTGATCTGGGTGATGATCATCCCGATGCTGGTCAAGATCGACTTTGCCGCGCTCGCGCAAGTCGGCCGTCACTGGCGGGGCATCGGCGTGACCTTGTTCGTGAACTGGCTCGCCAAGCCGTTTTCGATGGCCTTGCTCGGATGGATCTTCGTGCGCCACGTCTTCGCCGGCTGGCTGCCTGCCGACCAGCTCGACAGCTACATCGCGGGCCTGATTCTGCTGGCGGCCGCGCCTTGCACGGCCATGGTTTTCGTGTGGTCGCAACTATGCAAGGGCGATCCTTACTTCACGCTCTCGCAGGTGGCGCTCAACGACGCGATCATGGTCGTTGCCTTCGCACCGCTGGTCGCGCTGCTGCTCGGGCTTTCTTCGATCACGGTGCCTTGGGGAACGCTGATCGCCTCGGTTGGCCTGTACATCGTCATTCCGGTACTGCTCGCACAATGGCTTCGCAAGCGCTTGCTGGCACGGAGTGAAGCGCACTTCCGGCACACGGTCGCCCGCCTGGGTCCGTGGTCGATCGCGGCGCTGCTCGCGACGCTCGTGCTGCTGTTCGGTTTTCAGGGCGAAGCGATCGTGCGGGAGCCGCTCGTCATCGCGATGCTGGCCGTGCCGATCCTGATTCAGGTGTTCTTCAACTCGGGCCTCGCCTATCTGCTCAATCGCCGCCTCGGCGTCGCGCATTGTGTCGCCGGACCGTCGAGTCTGATCGGCGCAAGCAACTTTTTCGAACTGGCCGTTGCCACCGCCGTCAGCCTCTTCGGCTTTCACTCGGGCGCGGCACTCGCCACGGTCGTCGGTGTGCTCATCGAGGTGCCGGTCATGCTGCTGGTGGTGGGCGTCGTCAATCGCTCCAGACGCTGGTACGAAGCCACTTGATCGATTATCAAAGACATGTTTTCAGATCTGCCGAACCTGTGCGCCGCCCACACGGACATCCCGGACAACGAGAAGTTGCGCCCTCGATCGGTCTCCACGCACGCGCCGCGCATCTTGTTGCTGTACGGGTCGCTGCGACCGACGTCCTACAGTCGCCTGCTCACGCGCGAAGCCGAACGCCTGCTGCAAACCTTCGGGGCTGAAACGCGCGTCTTCGATCCCGCCGGCCTGCCGATGGTCGACAGCGTGCCGGCCGATCATCCGAAGGTCGTCGAACTGCGCAAGCTCTCCGAGTGGTCCGAAGGGCAGGTGTGGTGCAGTCCGGAGCGGCACGGCACGCTCACCGCCGTGTTCAAGAATCAGATCGACTGGCTGCCATTGGAGTCTGCGGGCATTCGGCCGACGCAAGGCCGCACGCTCGCGGTCATGCAGGTTTGCGGCGGTTCGCAGTCATTCAATGCGGTGAACGCGTTGCGGGTGCTCGGCCGCTGGATGCGCATGGTGACCATTCCCAATCAGTCATCGGTCGCCAAGGCCTGGCAGGAGTTCGACGAGACAGGACGAATGAGGCCTTCGTCCTACTACGATCGCGTCGTCGATGTGATGGAGGAACTCGTGAAGTTCACGCTGCTGATTCGCGACCGTTCCGACTACCTCACGGATCGTTACAGCGAACGCAAGGAATCTCGCCCCGAGCAGGCAACTGCGCTCGCTGCGACGGCCATGGATCACGAAGCCAACGCCAACGCCGATACCGACGAAGGCGAAGCGCAGTGAGCGATCAATGCGCCGCCGAAGCCGCCGCCGCAGAATCCCCACCGCCAGAACGCTCGGGCCGCGTGATCCAGATCAGTACGATCAGCGCGACGAAAATCCCCGCCGAGATATAGAACATGTCGTTCACGCCGAGCTGCGCGGCCTGCTGCGTGGCCATGCTGTTGTACAGGCCGTACGTCTGCTCCTGCGAGTAACCGAGCGCATGCATCTGCTGCATCGAGTTCGCGAACACGGGGTTATACGAATTCGCGCCTTCGACCAGCTGCGCGTGATGCACGATCGAACGATGTTCCCACGCCGTCGAGAAGATCGACGTGCCGATGCCGCCGCACATGATCCGCACGAAGTTCGACAGTCCCGACGCCGCCGGAATGCGATGCCCCGGCAAGCCCGACAGCGTGATCGACACGAGCGGAATGAAGAAGCCCGCCATGCCGATGCCCTGAATCAGCGTCGGCACCGTGAGCGCCCACGTATCGACGCCGGTCGTATAGCGCGAGCGCATCCAGAAGCACAGCGCGAACACGAGGAACGCGGCCGTCGCGATAAAGCGCGGGTCGGTGCGCGGCAGGAACTTGCCCGTGATCGGCGACAGCAGGATGGCGAAGAGCCCGACGGGCGCCATCACGAGACCGGCGTTCGTTGCCGTATAGCCGATATCCGTCTGCAGCCACAACGGCAGCAGCACGAGATTGCCGAAGTAAAGTCCGTAGCCGATCGACAGCGCGATCGTCCCGCCCGTGAAATTGCGCAGTTCGAAGAGCGAGAGATCGACGACCGGATGCTCCGCCGTCAGCTCCCACACGATGAAGAACGCGAACGAGATCACCGCGATCAGCGCGAGCACGACGATCGTCGTCGAGTTGAACCAGTCGAGATCCTTGCCCTTGTCGAGCATGATCTGCAGCGAGCCGACCCAGATCACGAGCAGCCCGAGACCCACGCTGTCGATGGGCGCCTTGCGGATCGCCGAGTCGCGGTCGCGGAAAATCGCGAATGTTGCAATGGCTGCCGCGATGCCCACCGGGATGTTCACGTAGAAGATCCACGGCCACGAAATGTTGTCCGAGATCCAGCCGCCGAGCACCGGACCGGCGACGGGCGCGATCAGCGTGGTCATCGACCACATGGAGAGCGCCATCGGCGCCTTTTCGCGCGGATAGCTCGCGAGCAGCAGCGTTTGCGACAGCGGAATCATCGGGCCGGCGACCGCGCCTTGAAACACGCGCGCGGCGAGCAGGAAGGGCAGCGTCGGCGCGAGACCGCAGAGCCACGACGCGATCACGAACAGGATGATCGAGCCGAGAAACAGCTTCACTTGCCCGATGCGCTGCGTGAGCCAGCCGGTGAGCGGCACCGAAATGGCATTGGCGACGGCGAACGACGTGATGACCCACGTGCCCTGATCCGACGACACGCCGAGATCGCCCGAAATCGACGGAATCGAGACGTTCGCGATCGACGTGTCGAGCACGTTCATGAACACCGCGAGCGACACGGCGATCGTCCCGATGACGAGCTTGCCGCCCGAAAGCGGCGGATGAACGACGTTTTGCGAAGACATGAGGCGAGTCCGCTTACATCAGCTTCGCGGCCGATGCGGATTTCGTCGCCTTGCCGCGCGCGGCCGACGACGACGTTCCCGCGCCCGTGCCCGCGTTCTGCTGAATGATGCGCGCGATTTCCTGATCGGCCTGCGCGCCGTAGTTGTCGAACACGTTGGTCTGATAGACCGTGTTCTGCGCGTTGCCAAGCTGGCCGCCTTGCTCGTCCTTGATGGTCACGTCGACATTCATCGACAGCCCGATGCGCAGCGGATGCTGCTCCAGTTCCTTCGGATCGAGCTCGATACGCACCGGCAGGCGCTGCACGACCTTGATCCAGTTGCCCGTCGCGTTCTGCGCGGGCAGGAGCGAGAACGCCGAACCCGTGCCGGCCGAGAAGCCGATCACCTTGCCGTGGAACAAGACGCTCGAGCCGTACAGGTCCGCGGTCAGTTCGACCGGCTGGCCGATGCGCATGTGCTTCAACTGCACTTCCTTGAAGTTCGCATCGACCCACACGGCGTTGAGCGGCACGATCGCCATCAGCGGATTGCCGGGCGACACGCGCTGGCCGACCTGCACCGAGCGTTTCGCGACATAGCCCGTCACCGGCGCGGGCAGCGTGTTGCGCGCGAAGTTGATATACGAGTCGCGCACCTTGGCGGCGGCGGCGAGCACGTTCGGGTGATCGGCGATCGTCGTGTTCGCGGTCAGCGAGCGGTTCGACGCGAGTTCCTGCTCGGCGGCGTCGAGCGCGGCCTGCGCGCCGCGCACCGCGTCGCGGGCGTGCGAGATTTCTTCCTGCGAGACCGCGCCGGTCTGCGCCACCTGCATGCGGCGCTTCAGATCGTCCTGCGCGCGCGACAGATCCGAGCGGCGCAGCGCGATCTGCGCTTCGTACTGGTTGTTGTTGACGAAGAACGTACGCACCTGACGCACGGTCTGCGCGAGATTTGCCTCGGCCTGATCGAGCGCGACCTTGGAGTCGGCCGGATCGAGCGAGACGAGCGGATCGCCGATCTTCACGGTTTGCGTATCGTCCGCGTTCACGGAGATCACCGTGCCGACGACCTGCGGCGTGATCTGCACGACGTTGCCGTTCACGTAGGCGTCGTCGGTGGATTCGTGAAAGCGCGCAACGAGGAAGTAGTACAGCCCGTACGCGACGGCGGCGATGATGATGACGAGCACGATCAGCGTCATCAGCCGGCGGCGTTTGCCGTTGCTTTGCTTCGGCGCGGGCGCGGCTGCGGTTTGTTGAGGGTCGCTCATGAAAGACTCCGAATATTCCGTATTGGTCTTGATGCGTGTTCTTGCGTGTCGCTTACTGCGGCGCGGCCTGATTCGACGCCTGGGGCTGCCCGCTGCCGTCGATCGCGAGATTCGTGCTCGTCGCGTCGAAGCCGCCGCCGAGCGATTTGATCAGCGCGATCTGCAGGTCGGTGCGTTTCAGGCGCAGGTTCGTCACGGTCTGCTCGTTGGCGAGCCGGTTTTCGTCGGCATTGAGCACCTGCAACTGCGGCGAGAGACCAGCCTTGTAGCGGATCACCGCGAGCTGGTAGGCGCTCGTCGCCGCCGTGAGCGCGCGTTGAGCGTCGGCCGCCTGGCGGTCGAGCGCGCGGATCGCGGAAATGTTGGTCGCGACATCGTTCAGCGCGCTGATGAGCGTCTGATTGTAGTTCGCGACATCGCCTTCGAAATCGGCGTAACGGCCTTTCAACTGCGCGCGCAACGCGCCGGCGTCGAAGATCGGCAGGTGAATTGCGGGCCCCATCTGAATCTGCCGGCTGCTCGCCTGCAGGAAACGGCTCCAGCCGAACGCATCGAAACCGAAGGCCGCGGCGAGATTGACGTCCGGGAAGAACTCGGCCTTCGCTTCCTTGATGTTGTGCGTCGCGGCCTCGACCTGCCAGCGCGCGGCGACGATATCCGGGCGGCGCGCGACGAGATCGGCGGGCACGTTGTCGGGCAGCGTCACGTTCGCTTTGGGATCGATCACCGGCTTGGCGATCTGCAGGCCGCGGTCCGGGCCTTTGCCGAGCAGCGCGGCGAGCTGATAGCGGACGGTTTCGATCTGGCCGTCGAGTTCGGAAAGATTGGTCTGGCTCGTCGCGACATTGCCTTCCGCCGTGCGGCGCTCGACGTTGGTGTCGAGCCCGGCCGCGACGCGCCCGTCCGTGATGCGTCCCACGTCCTGCCGGTTGGCGATCTCGCGCGCGGCGACATCGCGCAGCGCGTAGAGCAGCGCGAGCTGGTTGTAGGTGCGCGCCACCGACGCGGCGAGCGTCACGCGCGCCTGCTGCATGTCGGCCTCGGCAGCCTTTTGCTGCGATACCGCCATGTTCAGGCGCGAACGGTTCTTGCCCCAGAGATCCAGTTCCCACGACGCGCTCGCGAGCGCGTTGTTCTCGCTGAACCACGTGCCGCCGTAGGGCGGCGGGAAGAGGGCGTTGGCGGAGTACAACTCGCGCGTCCACGAATACGAGCCGGTGACTTTCGGATACAGCGCCGAGCGCGAGCTTTCGATATACGACGACGCCTTCGCGATGCGCGCCTGCGCCTGCGCGATGCTCGGGCTGTCCGCGAGCGCCTCGTCGATGAGTTGCGGCAACTGCGGGTCGCCGAACTGCTTTGCCCAGTCGAGCGTCGGCCACTGACCGCCTTGTCCGGGCACGCTTTGCGCGGCTTCGAAATGGTCCGCCGACGCGATCTGCTTGTCGCTCGAAATGCCCGCGTAGTTCGCGCAGCCGGCGATGGCGAACGCCGTGACGACCGCGGCCGCGGCGCTTTTCACACGGCTTCGCGAGCGTTGCGCGGACTGGGAGATGAAGTTCATATCTCGTCTCTCGGGATGAGAGTTAAAAGTGGACGTTGCAATGAATTTGTAGGCTTCGGGCCGACGATTTGCTTGACGCCGCAATTACGTACCAGGCTTATCGTTTCCGCTCACCAGCGATGCGACGGACGGATCGCATGAATTCGCGAGGATTCGCCTCATCATGCTCTTGAGGAAGCCGACTTCCTCGGGCGTGAAGCCCAGGAGCAGATGATCGAGCACGCGCGCGAAGATGGCGGGAATCTTTTCGGCGGTCGCCTGGCCTTCGTCGGTGAGCGCGAGGCGCACGACGCGCCGGTCTTCCTCGCTGCGCACGCGCGAGAGCAGGCCGCGCTTTTCGAGCCGGTCGATCAGGCGCGTCACCGCGCTGGCGTCGATGCCGTATTCGCGCGCGATATCCGCCGCTGTCCAGCACTTGCCGACGGCCAGCATGAAGACGATGCTTGCCTGTGTGCCGGTGATGCCAAGCTCCGACGACGTATGCTGCGTGACCATGTTCCACATGGTCGAGCGTACTCGGCCGATCAGATAGCCGACGCTTTCAGCAAGCACGTAATCGCCGATCGCCGAGGATTTCGGGGTGTCGCTCATCGAAATAACGGTGCGGATGCAATAGTTGACTAGGCAGCATTATAGTCGCCGCGTATCGAAAACGGCAAGAGTATTTATGAAAACGCTTAACAATCCCGTGGATACCGCGATCGCATGCAGGGCGGGCGGATTTTGCGGGTTGCGTCCTATTGCGAGGAACCGTCATTCGTGCGTGCTATAATTTACGGTTCTCACCGCGCCGGGCCCGTTTTGTCATGCTTGCATGACGCTATCGAGAGGGGCTTGCCGAGCCATGGAGTCTCATTCAGGAGACTCGCTCCGACGGCGCACAACCAAGACATCTTTCTATGACTCGCGCCCTCCGCAATATCGCCATCATTGCCCACGTCGACCACGGCAAGACCACGCTCGTCGACCAGTTGCTCCGCCAGTCGGGCACGTTCCGGGAAAATCAACAGGTCGCCGAGCGGGTCATGGACTCGAACGACATCGAAAAGGAACGCGGCATCACGATTCTGGCGAAGAACTGCGCCGTCGAATACGAAGGCACGCACATCAATATCGTCGATACGCCCGGACACGCGGACTTCGGCGGTGAAGTGGAGCGCGTGCTGTCGATGGTCGATTCCGTGCTGCTGCTCGTCGACGCCGTCGAAGGCCCGATGCCGCAAACGCGCTTCGTCACGAAGAAGGCGCTCGCGCTCGGCCTGAAGCCGATCGTCGTCGTCAACAAGGTGGATCGTCCGGGCGCGCGCATCGACTGGGTGATCAACCAGACGTTCGATCTCTTCGACAAGCTCGGCGCGACCGAAGAGCAGCTCGATTTCCCGATCGTCTATGCATCGGGCCTGAACGGCTTTGCCGGCCTGAATCCGGACGTGCGTGATGGCACCATGCGTCCGCTGTTCGAAGCGATTCTCGAGCACGTGCCGGTGCGCCCGGCCGATCCGGACGGTCCGCTGCAGTTGCAGATCACGTCGCTCGACTACAACTCGTATGTCGGCCGTATCGGCGTGGGCCGCGTGGCGCGCGGCCGTATCCGCCCCGGCATGCAGGTTGCCGTGCGTTCGGGTCCGGACGGCGCGATCATCAACCGCAAGATCAATCAGGTGCTGTCGTTCCACGGCCTCGAGCGCGTTCAGGTCGAGGAAGCGCAGGCGGGCGATATCGTGCTGATCAACGGCATCGAGGAAATCGGCATCGGCGTGACCATCTGCTCGCCGGACAATCCCGAAGCGCTGCCCATGATCACCGTCGACGAACCGACGCTCACGATGAACTTCCTCGTGAACTCGTCGCCGCTCGCGGGCAAGGAAGGCAAGTTCGTGACGAGCCGCCAGATTCGCGACCGTCTCACGAAGGAACTGAATCACAACGTCGCGCTGCGTGTGAAAGACACCGGCGACGAAACCACGTTCGAAGTGTCGGGCCGGGGCGAACTGCATCTGACGATTCTCGTCGAGAACATGCGCCGTGAAGGTTACGAGCTCGCGGTGTCGCGTCCGCGCGTGGTGCTGCAGGAAATCGACGGCGTGAAGTGCGAGCCGTATGAAAACCTGACCGTCGATATCGAAGACCAGCATCAGGGCGGCGTGATGGAAGAGCTCGGCCGCCGCAAGGGCGAAATGCTCGACATGACCTCCGATGGCCGTGGCCGCACGCGCCTCGAGTACAAGATTTCGGCGCGTGGCCTGATCGGCTTCCAGAGCGAATTCCTCACGCTCACGCGCGGCACGGGCCTGATGAGCCACACGTTCGACTCGTACGCGCCGGTGAAGGAAGGCTCGGTCGGCGAGCGCCGCAACGGCGTGCTGATCTCGCAGGACGACGGCGCGGCGGTTGCCTACGCGCTGTGGAAGCTGCAGGATCGCGGCCGCATGTTCGTGTCGCCGGGCGATGCGCTCTATGAAGGCATGATCATCGGCATTCACAGCCGCGACAACGACCTCGTCGTGAATCCGATCAAGGGCAAGCAACTGACCAACGTGCGCGCCTCGGGCACCGACGAAGCCGTGCGCCTCGTGCCGCCGATCCAGCTCTCGCTGGAATACGCGGTCGAGTTCATCGACGACGACGAACTCGTGGAAGTCACGCCGCAGTCCATTCGCCTGCGCAAGCGCCATCTGAAAGAGCACGAGCGTCGCCGCGCGAGCCGCGAAGCCAACGCCGAGTAAGCCGCGCGTTTCGGTGCACAAAAGCCGCCTTCGGGCGGCTTTTGTTTGTCCGCCGCCGCCTCTTGCTAATCCCGAAAACGCCCGCAAATGCCCGTTGCAGAAGGAATGCGGGCAGGGCGCACATGCGACCTTCGGTCATATGACCATTGGTTCTGTGCTATGCTTCGCAGATTAGCTGTCGCTTTTTAGGTCCTTCCAAGCAGACTTGATTCGCGCAATCCGCTAAACGGTCAGGCCGTGGCGCGGAAGGTTTCGTAACCCGCACTTCCTCGAGAAACTCGAAGAAAGGTGAGCGTAAAATGATGAAGCAATTCCAGTCGAACTCTTATCTGTTCGGCGGTAATGCTCCGTACGTCGAAGAGTTGTACGAGCAATATCTCGATAATCCTGCGTCAGTGCCCGAGACCTGGCGCGCCTACTTCGACGCGTTGCAGAACGTGCCTGCCTCCGACGGCACGGCGCACAACGACGTGGCTCACGGCCCCATCGTCGAATCCTTCGCCCAGCGCGCGAAGGCGAATGCCTTCATTCCCCGCGAAGGCACCGGCGATCTCACGACCGCGCGCAAGCAAGTCCACGTTCAATCCCTCATCGGCGCGTATCGCTTCATGGGCACGCAATGGGCCAATCTGGACCCATTGAAGCGCCGCGAGCGTCCCGCCATTCCCGAGCTCGAACCCGGTTTCTACGACTTCACCGAAGCCGACATGGACCAGGTGTTCAACTCGACCAACCTGTACTTCGGCTTCGAGCAGGCGTCGCTGCGCGACATCGTCAAGGCGCTGCGCGACACCTACTGCGGCACGATCGGCGCTGAATTCATGTACATCAGCGACCCGGAGCAGAAGCGCTGGTGGCAGGAGAAGCTGGAGTCGATCCGCTCGACGCCGAACTTCTCGAACGAGAAGAAGAAGCACATCCTGAACCGTCTGACGGCTTCCGAAGGCCTCGAACGTTTCCTGCATACCAAGTACGTCGGCCAGAAGCGCTTCTCGCTGGAAGGCGGCGAGAGCTTCATCGCGTCGATGGACGAAGTCGTGCGTCACGCGGGCAAGAACGGCGTGCAGGAAATCGTCATCGGCATGGCGCACCGCGGCCGTCTGAACGTGCTGGTCAACACGCTCGGCAAGATGCCGGCGGACCTCTTCGCCGAATTCGAAGGCAAGCACGTCGATGACCTGCCGGCCGGCGACGTGAAGTACCACAAGGGCTTCTCGTCGGACGTCGCGACCGAAGGCGGCCCGGTTCACCTGTCGCTCGCGTTCAACCCGTCGCACCTGGAAATCGTGAATCCGGTGGTCGAAGGCTCGGCGAAGGCGCGTATGGACCGCCGCGGCGACGAGGAAGGCCTGCAAGTGCTGCCGGTGCAAGTGCACGGCGACGCGGCCTTCGCGGGTCAGGGCGTCGTGATGGAAACGCTGAACCTCGCGCAGACGCGCGGTTACGGCACGCACGGCACGCTGCATATCGTCATCAACAACCAGATCGGCTTCACCACGTCGGACCCGCGCGATGCGCGCTCGACGCTGTATTGCTCGGACGTCGTCAAGATGATCGAGGCGCCGGTGCTGCACGTCAACGGCGACGATCCCGAAGCCGTCGTGCTCGCGACGCAACTGGCGATCGACTTCCGCATGAAGTTCCACAAGGACGTGGTCGTCGACATCATCTGCTTCCGCAAGCTGGGCCACAACGAGCAGGACACGCCGGCGGTCACGCAGCCGCTGATGTACAAGACCATCGCCAAGCACCCGGGCACGCGCGCGGTCTACGCCGAAAAGCTCGTGCAGCAAGGCGTGATCACGGCCGAAGACGCGGACACGTTCATCAAGGAATATCGCCAGGCGATGGACGAAGGCCATCACACGGTCGATCCGGTGCTCTCGAACTACAAGAGCAAGTACGCGGTCGACTGGGTGCCGTTCCTGAACCGCAAGTGGACCGATGCCGCGGATACCGCTGTCCCGCTCGCAGAACTGAAGCGTCTGGCCGAGCGCATCACGACGATTCCCGAGAACTTCAAGGTTCACCCGCTGGTCGAGCGCGTCATCAACGACCGCCGCGCAATGGGTCTGGGCGAAGCCAAGCTCGACTGGGGCATGGGCGAGCATCTCGCGTTCGCGTCGCTGGTGGCGTCGGGTTACGCCGTGCGCCTGACCGGTCAGGATTCGGGCCGCGGCACGTTCACGCACCGTCACGCGGTGCTGCACGACCAGAACCGCGAGCGCTGGAACGACGGCACGTACATTCCGCTGCAAAACATTGCGGAAGGTCAGGCCAAGTTCACGGTCATCGACTCCGTGCTGTCCGAAGAAGCGGTGCTCGGTTTCGAGTACGGCTATTCGACGGCCGAGCCGAACACGTTCGTCGCGTGGGAAGCGCAGTTCGGCGACTTCGTGAACGGCGCGCAGGTCGTGATCGACCAGTTCATCTCGTCGGGCGAAGTGAAGTGGGGCCGCGTCTCCGGCCTCACGATGATGCTGCCGCACGGCTACGAAGGCCAGGGTCCGGAGCACTCGTCGGCGCGTATCGAGCGTTTTCTGCAACTGTGCGCGGATCACAACATGCAAGTGGTTCAGCCGACCACGCCGGCGCAGATCTTCCATCTGCTGCGCCGTCAGATGATCCGCCTGTTCCGCAAGCCGCTCATCATCGCCACGCCGAAGTCGCTGCTGCGTCACAAGGAAGCCGTGTCGGATCTGTCGGAACTGGCGAAGGGTTCGTTCCAGCCGGTCATCGGCGAAGTCGACGAAGCCATCGAAGCGAAGAAGGTCAAGCGCGTGGTCGCGTGCTCGGGCCGCGTGTACTACGACCTCGTCGCGCATCGCCGCGAAGCGAAGAGCAACGATGTCGCCATCGTGCGTATCGAGCAGCTGTATCCGTTCGCGCACAAGCAGTTCGACGCGGAGCTCAAGAAGTACGAGAACGCAACCGAAGTCGTGTGGGTGCAGGACGAGCCGCAGAACCAGGGCGCCTGGTTCTACATCGAGCACCATCTGCGCGAAGGCATGCGCGAGGGCATGAAGCTGGCCTATAGCGGCCGTCCGGCTTCGGCGTCGCCTGCGGTCGGCTACTACGCGAAGCACTACGAGCAGCAAAAGGCGCTCGTGGAAGGCGCGTTCGGCCGCCTGAAGGGCGCGCAGACCATCGCGAAGTAATTCGGCTTGATCGGGACGGCGGAGGCGAAGCGCTTCCCGTCCCGATGTTCGACCACCCAGACACGCATCAGGACAATACAGAAATGGCTATCGTAGAAGTCAAGGTTCCCCAGCTTTCCGAGTCGGTCTCGGAAGCGACCATGCTGCAATGGAAGAAGAAGCCGGGCGAGGCTGTCGCCCAGGACGAAATCCTCATCGAGATCGAAACCGACAAGGTCGTGCTTGAAGTGCCCGCGCCGTCGGCTGGCGTGCTCGCGCAAGTCATCAAGCACGACGGCGATATCGTCACCGCCGACGAACTCATCGCGAAGATCGACACCGAAGCGAAAGCGGGCGAAGCGCCGGCTGCCGTCGCCGCTGCAGGCGACGCCGAAGTGAAGCCGGCTCCGCAAGCCGAGCCGGTTGCTGCTGCTCCGGTCGCCGCGCAAGCGGGCGCTGCGGGCGGCGCGGCATCGCCTGCCGCGACGAAGATTCTGGCCGAGAAGGGCGTGTCGGCGGATCAGGTGTCGGGTTCGGGCCGCGACGGCCGCATCACGAAGGGCGACGCGCTCGCCGCGCAGGCTGGCGCACCCGCCGCCGCGAAGGCTGCGGCGCCTGCCGCCGCACCCGCGCGCGCCGCGAAGCCGTCGCTGCCGTCGGTTGCCGCGCCGGCATCGGCCGATCAGTGGCTCAAGGACCGTCCGGAACAGCGCGTGCCGATGTCGCGCCTGCGCGCGCGTATCGCCGAGCGTCTGCTCGAATCGCAGCAAACCAACGCCATCCTGACGACGTTCAACGAAGTCAACATGGCGCCGGTCATGGATCTGCGCAACAAGTACAAGGACCGCTTCGAGAAGGAACACGGCGTGAAGCTCGGCTTCATGTCGTTCTTCGTGAAGGCCGCCGTGCACGCGCTGAAGAAGTTCCCGCTCGTGAACGCATCGATCGACGGTAACGACATCGTCTATCACGGCTACTTCGACATCGGTATCGCGGTCGGTTCGCCGCGCGGTCTGGTGGTGCCGATCCTGCGCAATGCAGATCAGATGAGCCTCGCCGACATCGAGAAGAAGATCGCCGAATTCGGCCAGAAAGCGAAGGACGGCAAGCTGTCGATCGAAGAAATGACCGGCGGCACGTTCTCCATCTCGAACGGCGGCGTGTTCGGCTCCATGCTCTCGACGCCGATCATCAACCCGCCGCAGTCCGCGATTCTCGGCGTGCACGCGACCAAGGAACGCGCGGTCGTCGAAAACGGCCAGATCGTGATCCGTCCGATGAACTACCTCGCGCTGTCGTACGACCACCGCATCATCGACGGCCGCGAAGCCGTGCTGTCGCTCGTCGCGATGAAGGACGCGCTGGAAGATCCCGCCCGCCTGCTGCTGGACCTGTAAGAGCACAGTGCCTTCGGGCGCGCGCGATAGGCTCGCGCGCGCCTTTCTAAAAGGCTCCTCCGCAAGAGCGGAGATAGACCAAGGAAAGTCATGTCCAAAGAATTTGATGTCGTCGTGATCGGCGCGGGCCCTGGCGGCTATATCGCGGCGATTCGCGCAGCGCAGCTCGGCAAGTCGGTTGCGTGTATCGAGAAGTGGAAGAACCCGGCCGGCGCGCTGAAGCTCGGCGGCACCTGCCTGAACGTGGGCTGCATTCCGTCGAAGGCGCTGCTCGCGTCGTCGGAAGAATTCGAGAATGCGTCGAAGCATCTGGCCGATCACGGCATCAGCGTGTCGGACGTCAAGCTCGACGTGTCGAAGATGCTCGCGCGCAAGGACGGCATCGTCGAAAAGATGACGAAGGGCATCGAGTTCCTGTTCCGCAAGAACAAGATCACGTGGCTCAAGGGTCACGGCAAGTTCACCGGCAAGAACGCTTCCGGCGTGCAGATCGAAGTGTCGGGCGAAGGCGAGACGGAAGTCGTCACGGCGAAGAACGTGATCATTGCGACGGGTTCGAAGGCGCGTCATCTGCCGGGCATTCCGGTCGACAACACGCTGATCGCCGACAATGAAGGCGCGCTGTCGTTCGACGCCGTGCCGAAGAAGCTCGCCGTCATCGGCGCGGGCGTGATCGGCCTGGAGCTCGGCTCGGTGTGGCGGCGTCTCGGCGCGGACGTGACCGTGCTCGAAGCGCTGCCGCAATTCCTGGGCGCAGCGGACGAATCGCTCGCCAAGGAAGCCGCGAAGCAGTTCAAGAAGCAAGGCCTCGACATTCATCTCGGCGTGAAGATCGGCGAAGTGAAGACGTCCGCGAACGGCGTGTCGATCGCCTACACGGACAGCGCGGGCAACGCGCAGACGCTCGAAGCGGATCGTCTGATCGTGTCGATCGGCCGCGTGCCGAACACCGACAACCTCGGTCTGGAAAGCATCGGCCTGAAGGCCAACGAGCGCGGTTTCATCGACGTTGACGATCACTGCGCGACGAGCGTGCCGGGCGTGTACGCGATCGGCGACGTGGTGCGCGGCCCGATGCTCGCGCACAAGGCGGAAGACGAAGGCGTGGCGGTGGCGGAAATCATCGACGGCCAGAAGCCGCATATCGACTACAACTGCGTGCCGTGGGTCATCTACACGGAACCGGAAATCGCGTGGGTCGGCAAGACGGAACAGCAGCTCAAGGCCGAAGGCCGCGAGATCAAGACCGGCCAGTTCCCGATGATGGCCAATGGCCGCGCGCTGGGCATCGGCAAGGCTGAAGGCTTCGTCAAGATGATCGCGGATGCCAAGACCGACGAGATCCTCGGCGTGCACGTGATCGCTGCGGACGCATCGGACCTGATCGCGGAAGCGGTCGTCGCGATGGAGTTCAAGGCGGCGTCGGAAGATATCGGCCGCATTTGCCATCCGCACCCGTCGCTGTCGGAAGTGATGCGTGAAGCGGCGCTCGCCGTCGACAAGCGCGCGTTGAACATGTAAGACCCGCCTTCGATAGGCATCGCTAAACGAAGGCGAGCGGATCAAACCGCTCGCCTTCGTCACTTCAAACGGCAGAAGATGAACGTCACCGAGTATTACGAAAACGAACTGCGCACGCGCGGCTATCGATCCGACGAGGCGCAGCTCGCGGCCGTCGCGCGCCTGCAGCGCTGCTACGAGGAATGGGTCGCGTACAAGTCGCGCCGCTCCAACGCGCTCAAGAAGTTTCTCGTGCATCCGGATCTGCCGCGCGGTGTCTACATGTGGGGCGGCGTCGGACGCGGCAAGAGCTTCCTGATGGACAGCTTCTTTGCGGTCGTGCCCGTGCAGCGCAAGACGCGTCTGCATTTTCACGAGTTCATGCGGGAAGTGCATCGCGAGCTGGAAGAGCTGAAAGGGCAGGCCGATCCGCTCGACGAGCTGGCCAAACGCATCGCCAAGCGTTTCCGGCTGATCTGCTTCGACGAGTTCCACGTCTCCGATATCGCCGATGCGATGATTCTCTATCGCCTGCTGGACCGGCTTTTCAAGAACGGCGTGCAGTTCGTGATGACGTCCAATTACGAGCCCGACACGCTGTATCCGGAAGGGCTGCATCGCGATCGGCTGCTGCCGGCGATCGAACTCATCAAGGAGCATCTCGACGTGCTCAACGTCGATGCCGGCACCGATTACCGCCGGCAAACGCTCTCGCAAGTGAAGGCGTATCACACGCCGCTCGGCGCGGCGGCGAGCGAAGCGCTGCGCGCGGATTTCGCGAAGCTCGCGGCGGTGCCCGACGAAAGCCCGATCCTGCATATCGAGAAGCGCGAGATCAAGGCGCTGCGCAAGGCGGACGGCGTCGTATGGTTCGACTTCGCGACGCTATGCGGCGGCCCGCGCTCGCAGAACGACTACCTGGAACTGTCGAACCGCTTTCACGCGGTGATTCTCTCGGACGTTCCGCAGATGACGCCGCGCATGGCGTCCGAAGCGCGCCGGTTCACGTGGCTCATCGACGTGTTCTACGACCACAAGGTGAAACTGCTGATGTCGGCGGCCGTGCCCGCCGAAGAACTGTACGTAGAAGGCCCGATGGCCAACGAGTTCGCGCGGACCGTCTCGCGCATCGTCGAAATGCAGTCGAAGGAGTATCTGGAGGCGCCGCGACGCGTCACGGATATCTCGCTGACTTAATACGAGAATCAAAAACAGGCGGTTAGCCAAACGGCGTAAGCCTCTCCGGGTAATTTAGAGATTCGGACCACTCCGATTTGCTGGCTTGGGGGTACTCGGTATCGTCGATACCAGTTATCAGTCAGCTAATTGGAGATTTTTATCGTGAAGCCCTATCGCGACATGTCCGACGAGGAATGGCAGATGGTCGCACCGCTGCTTCCCGAACTGCGTCCCCGTTCGGAGCTGCGAGGCCGGCCCCTCGCAAACACGCGCGCCGTGCTGAACGGTGTGCTCTGGGTCATGTACAGCGGGGCGTCGTGGTCCACGCTGCCGCGCAAATATCCTTCGTATCAGACGTGTCACCGGCGGTTCAAGGCATGGCACGAATCGGGCGTGCTGCTGCGTGTCATGACGCAGTTGTTCGGGCCGTCCGGTGAATCGCTTTATACGCTGATGACCTCGCGCATGCGCGTGCCGGGTGAACACAGGCCCGAGAACGCGGACCTGCCCGACGATGTCACTGCAGAGGCAGCCGCGGATGCGGCACATCGGCGGCGCGCCGCATGATCGCGTAGCGACCCGCGACGAAATAAGCAAAGCCGGCGGAAGACATCTGTCTTCCGCCGGCTTTGTCGTTTATGTCCTTCCGCGACTTTACGGCTGGCGCAGCCAGGTCTGCGAGCGCCCCAGCAGCGACACGCCGATATATCCGCGCACCACGAGCTTCTGCCCGCCGTCTTCGAGCGTCATCTTGCACTTGTAGAGCTTGCCGCTTTCCGGGTCGAGAATCTGCCCGCCTTGCCACGTATCGCCATCGCGGCGCATGCCGCTGATGATCGTCATGTTTCTGAGCAGTTGATCCTTTCGCTCGCCGGTGCACGCCGTGCAGCGCTTATCCGGCTGATCCAGCTTGCCGATGCCGCGCACGATCTTGCCCGACAACTCGCCGCTGCCGTTGTCGGTGATTTCGATGATCGCTTTCGGCTGGCCGGAGGCATCGTCGATGGTTTGCCAGGTGCCCGCCGGTGTCGTCTGCGCAAAGGCGCTCGCCGACGCGATCGCCAGCAGCACGCCGGCCACCCGGCGCGCTCCGATGAAACCGCTCATCTGCATCTCCTTTCTTCGTTTGGACGTGGGAGAGCTTACGGGAAAGCGCCCGCATTCGGCCGAGAGGAATCGTTCTAGCGCAGAGCCGCTTCGAGCGTGGCGAAGGTGCGCTCGTCGGTGCGATCGAAATGCAGCGGCGTGACGGACACCCGCCCGGACGCGACCACCGCCGTTTCGCTATCGGGCGAGTTCGGGCGCGGGCCGCGCTGAAAGCGCAGCCAGTGATAATCGATGCCGCGCGGATCGACCATCGGTAGCACGTCGATGCCTTCCACGAGTCCCACGCCTTGTCGCGTCACGGTGAGCGGACCGGCAGCGGACGCATCGCAATCGGGGAAATTGACGTTGAGGCAGGTCGGCGCGTCATGGGAAATCGAAAGCAACTGGCGGATCACGCCGGGCGCGAGCGTGCGGGCCGTATCCCAGCGCACGTTTTCGCGGTCGGTGAAGGTCTGGCTCAGCGCGATCGACGGCAGGCCGAGCAGCAGACCCGTCATTGCGGCGCCGACGGTGCCGGAGAACATCGTCTCGACGCCGAGATTCGCGCCGCGGTTGATGCCCGACAGCACGAGCGTGGGCGGCGCGTCTTTCATGATGTGGCGCGCGGCCATCACGACGCAGTCGCCGGGTGTGCCTTGCACGCCGTAGCGCCGCTCGCCCTGACGCGAGACGCGCAGCGGCGAATGCAGGCTGATGGAATGCGAGGTGCCGCTTTGATCGTGCTCGGGGGCGATCACCCAGACTTCATGCGCGAGTTCGGCGGCAACGGCTTCGAGCGCGGCGAGGCCGGGCGCGTCGATGCCGTCGTCGTTGGTGATGAGCACACGCTGCACGATGGGTGAGAGGGCGGACATCGCGAATCACTCCTGGGTCGATGATTGAACGGATCGACCGATTATTACAGAGTTCGCGTGACGCCGGTCCAGATCGGGTGTAAGGCCTTACTTCACGCCCAGCCCGCGCAGCAGCGCGTTGCCGTCTTCGGTCAGGCGCACTTTCGGCGTGCCGGCTTCCGGCGACACGATCTCGACGTAGCCATATTCCGTCAGCGACGCGACGTCGGGCGTGGCCGCCATCACGTCGATGGGTGCGTGCATCAGCAGCAGCAGCGTGGCGATTTCGTGATGGCTCAACAATCTCTTGATGGCTCGCACTGGAGCGGAAGCCGGGCGGCGGAAGTTCATGAACGAAGCCCTCAGGTTTGCATGACGATTACGCGGCGCGGCGGGCACGTCGCCCTCGCGCTGACCTTGATGTCGATGGAGTGCGGGCAGGTTATCGGCCGACTCTTAGGCGAAACTTAAAACGCGCGGCGCGCGGTGCGGCGAGTTGTTACATGCGGTGTCACGAGTTCAGCGGGCATTTCACAGCGGCGTAATCAGAAGCGGTAATCCGGGTTTTTGGGATCGAAAGTCAGATCGTCGAAATGCTTGGGCTCGATGCGCTCGAACACCACGCTTTCGAAGATATTGCCGTCGTTGTCGTACGACTCCAGCGTGCGAAAGACCGGCCGTTCGAGGTCGAGCCCGAGCACTTCCTTTTTCGCGTAGAACTCGGGCTGGCCTTCGGGCGTCTCGTAGGTGAGCGCGAGCACGCGCAGCCCGCCGATCGTCTTCACCTCGATATTCGTCGGCTTCGTGATGCCGGCCTCGGCGAATTTGTGCCCCTCGTCGATGAAGCGCCGCGTGATCGCGTCGACGCCGAGTTCGCGGATCGAATGGTTGGACTGCGCGCGGGCGAGCGCCCCGTTCACCGACGTCCACATCGGCACGATGCTGAGAAAGCCGCCGAGATGGCCATAGAGTTCGTCGGGGCGCACGGAATCGTCGTAGATGATTTCCTGGCCCGCGTGCGCGCCATCGGGCAGCCATTTCGCGTAAATGCGCAGTGGCTCGCGCGTCACGCGCACGAGCATGTGATCGGCGCGCTTCGGCCATTTGCCCTTGATGCGCTCGCGCCTTCGCATGGTGAACTCGCAGGACGCGAAATCGCTCAGGCCGTCCTGCAGATAACGCGGCAGCGTGCGCGCGTCGAGCGAGCGGAAGAGGGCGACGAGCTGCGCGTCGTCGAGTCGCGCGAGCGCGCCGCTCGCGGCGGCCTGTGCGAGCCATTGCGCCTGCTGCTCGACGCCGAGCTCGCCGACGCGCGCCGCATCCAGCGCGGACTCCGCATGCGCGGGCGCCTTCATCAAGAGCAAACAGACCCATAGCAAGCCTGCGCACGCGCGCCGCCAGTCCAGCATGAGCTCAATCCTTTTTGGTTGCGGTTTTGCGCAGTTCGCGCCTGAGTACCTTGCCGATCGTCGTGAGCGGCAGCGCGTCGCGAAACTCGATGTAAGCCGGCACCTTGTAGCCGGTCAGGTGTAAACGTGCGAACTTCAGTAATTCTTCCACCGTAAGCGTTTCATCACGACGCACGACGAACGCCTTCACGCGCTCACCCGTGACGGGATCGGGCACGCCGACGGCCGCCACTGCGCGCACTTTCGGATGCGCCGCGAGCACATCCTCGATTTCGTTCGGATACACGTTGAAACCCGACACGATCATCATGTCCTTCTTGCGGTCGATGAGCCGGATGATGCCGCGCGCATCCAACACGCCGATGTCGCCGGTCGCCAGCCAGCCGTTCGCGTCGATGACGCCCGCCGTTTCCTCGGGACGGTTCCAATAGCCTTTCATCACTTGCGGGCCCTGCACGCAAAGCTCGCCCGGTTCGTCGATGTTCGCCCACGCGCCGTCCTCGCGGCGCATGCGCACGAGCGTCGATGGCACCGGCACGCCGATGGTGCCGTCGAATGCGGCTTCGCCGTGCACATCGAGTGGCGTCGCGGCGACGAGCGGCGAACATTCGGTGAGGCCGTAGCCTTCGACGAGCGTGCGGCCCGTCAGCGCCCTGAAGCGCTCGGCGACCACGCGCTGGGTCGCCATGCCGCCCGCCATCGCGAGCTTGAGCGCGGAGAAGTCGCGCTGGCGGAAGGCGTCGTTGTCCATGAGCGCGCTGTAGAGCGTGTTGAGCGCGGTGATCGCCGTGAAATTTTCGTGACGTAGCGTGCGCACGAGCGCGCGAATGTCGCGCGGATTGACGATCAGCACGTTGCGCGCGCCGATCGCGAGAAACGCGAGCGCGTTCACCGTCAGCGAATAGATGTGATACAGCGGCAAGGGCGTGACAATGGTCTCTTCGCCGTCGACGAGTTGCCCGCCCGCCCACGCGAGCGCCTGCAACAGATTCGCGATGACGTTGCGATGCGTGAGCATCGCGCCCTTCGCGACGCCCGTCGTGCCGCCGGTGTACTGAATGAACGCGATATCGCCGTGGCCGATCCTCACGGGTTCGAACTTGCGCCGCGCGCCGCGCGCGAGCGCTTGCGGCAGACGCACCGCATCGGGCAGCGCGTAGGCGGGCACCTGCTTCTTCACGTGACGCAGCATCAGATCGATCACGCGGCCTTTCACATTGAGCCCGCCGCCGAGCAGATCGCCGAGCCCGGTCACGACGATGTTTCTCACGCGCGAGCCCGGTTGCGCGTCCTGCACCGTCTTCGCGAAGTTCTCGAACACGACAACGGTCTGCGCGCCGCTGTCCTTCAATTGCTGGCTCAGTTCGCGCACCGTGTAGAGCGGATTCACGTTGACGACGATCGCGCCCGCGATCAGCGTGCCGAACAGCGTGACGGGATAGACGAGCGTGTTGGGCATCATGAGCGCGACGCGGTCGCCGGGCTTCACGCCGACGCTTTGCAGATACGACGCGAACGCATGTGCCTTCGCGCCGAGCGCAGCGAAGCTCAGTGGGGAGCCGAGACTCACGAACGCGACGCGATCGGCGAAGCGCCCGACGCACTCGTCGAAGAAATGCGCAAGCGAACGGTAGCGCGACGGATCGATCTCCCGTGCGATGCCGGGCGGATACGACGCGTACCAGATGCCGTCCGTTGCGTGCGGCTCCGAAACCCCGCGCGGCGCTGCCTGTTCCGGGCTCATGTGGTGTCTCCGTTGGCTTATATTTTTTTCGCCAAGCCGTCCTGCCTACCGCTCCAGTATCGCGACGACGCCCTGGCCGCCCGCCGCGCAAATCGAGATCAGTCCGCGCAGCGGCGTGCCGTCGCTGCGGGCCGGCGCCTGCGCGAGCATCTTCGCCAGCGTGCCGACGATACGTCCGCCCGTCGCCGCGAACGGATGGCCCGTGGCGAGCGAGCCGCCGTTCACGTTCAGGCGCGCGCGGTCGATGGAACCTAAAGGCGCGTCGAGGCCGAGCGCGGTGCGGCAGTACTCCTCGTCTTCCCACGCGGCCAGCGTGCACAGCACTTGCGCCGCGAACGCTTCGTGAATTTCGTAGAAGTCGAAGTCCTGCAAGGCGAGCCCGGCGCGCGCGAGCATCGAGGGGACCGCGTAGGCGGGCGCCATCAGCAGGCCTTCACGCTTGTCGAAGAAATCGACGGCCGCGGTCGCGGAAAACGTCAGGAACGCCTGCACCGGCAGCCCGCGTTCGGCGGCCCATGCTTCGGAGGCAAGCAGCACGGCGGACGCGCCGTCGGTGAGCGGCGTCGAATTGCCCGCGGTGAGCGTGCCGGCGTCGCGGTCGAAGACGGGCGTCAGCGCGGAAAGCTGGTCGAGCGAAACGTCGGGACGCAGGTTGTTGTCGCGCGCGAGTCCTTTGTACGGCGTCATCAGATCATTGAAGAAGCCGCGCCCGTAGGCCGCCGCGAGCTTGCGATGACTGTCCTGCGCGAGCGCGTCCTGTGCCTCGCGCGCGATCTTCCAGCGCTTGGCCATCAGTTCGCAGTGCTCGCCCATCGACAGGTCCGTGCGCGGTTCGGCGTTGCGCGGCAACAGCGGCCTGAAGAACATGCCGGGACGCAGCTTCGCGAGCGCGCCGACGCGCTGTCCCGCCGAGCGCCCGCGATTCGCTTCGAGCAGGATCTTGCGCATGCGCTCGTTCACGGCGATGGGCGCGTCCGACGCGGTATCGACGCCGCCCGCGATGCCCGCGTCAATCTGCCCGAGCGCGATCTTGTTCGCGACCAGAATCGCCGTCTCGAGGCCGGTGCCGCAGGCTTGCTGCACATCGTAGGCGGGCGTTTCCTTCGCGAGCGTGGTCGAAAGCGCGGCTTCGCGCGTCAGATTGAAATCGCGCGAATGCTTGACGACCGCCCCCGCCGCCACTTCGCCGAGCCGCAGGCCGTGCAGGTCGAAGCGATCGACGAGCCCCTGCAGCGCGAAGCTCAGCATGTCCTGATTCGACGCGCTTGCGTACGCCGTGTTCGAGCGCGCGAACGGAATGCGGTTGCTGCCGATGATCGCGACTCTGCGAACCTCCCTCATGGCAGCTCCCATTCGAAATGGCCGCGCAGATGCGGCCGGTCGCCCGCGAGATCGCGCACTTCGAAATCGCGCGCGGTGGGTGAGGGCGCGGCGGTCCATAGCGTGGCATCGCCGGGCAGATAGAGCGGCAGCTTGAAATCGCCGTGCGCCTCGCCCGCCGCGAGCGATTTGATCGGATGCAGCGCGGCGAGCGTGCGCGCGAGCGTCCACATGCCATGCGCAATCGCGCGTGGAAAGCCGAACGCCTTCGCGCTCAGCATGTGCAGATGGATCGGATTGAAATCGCCCGATGCCTTCGCGTAGTCGCGGCCGAGTTGCGGCGGAAGCTGCCAGCGCGCTTCGCGTGCGAGAAGCGGCGCGGGCGCATCGGCGATGCTCGCACGTTCGCTCGACGGCGCCGCGCTTTCGCTGCGCACGCCGCGCTTCAGATAGACACTGTCTCCGTCCCACACGGCCTCGCCGCGCCGGTAGATGCGCGTATGCAGCGTGAACGCCTGACCTTTCTGATGCGGCGTCAGCGGCCCGCATTCCACTTCGATCCGCAGATTCTGGCCCGCCGCGAGCGGCCGCCGCAGCCGCACGCTATTGGAAAGATGCACGACGCCGAGCGCGGACCACGGAAACGAAGGGTCCGTGAGCATCATCAGATGCAGCGGAAATGCGAGCACGTGCGGGAAGGTGAGCGGCACGCCATGCTCGGGAATGAACCCGCACACCCGCGCATAACGGCCAACCTCTTCGGGATCGAGCCTGACGTCCGGGCGCACGAGCCTGATCGCCGGCAGTTCGGGCGCGCGCGAGCGCCTGAAAAGCGCGGGCAGCGCGCGGCCGTAGAGCTTCGCGGGCGCCGGCAAGGTATCGATTACGACGGTGCGGGCGCGGGGCATCGTGGGAGCGTGCATCGCCATCGTTCTCCTTAGGTTCTCCTTGTCTCTACGCTCCGATCAGGCTTTGCCCGCACACGCGGACCACGTTGCCCGTGATGCCCGCGCTGCCCGGGCTCGCGAGCCACGCCACGGTCTCGGCGACATCGACGGGCAAGCCGCCTTGCCCCATCGAGTTGAGCCGTCTGCCGGCCTCGCGCACGCCGAAGGGCATGCGCGCGGTCATCTGCGTTTCGATGAAGCCGGGCGCGACCGCGTTTATCGTGATGCCGCGCGCGCGCAGCAGGGGCGCCATGGCGTGCACGCGGCCGATGACGCCGGCCTTCGACGTCGCGTAGTTGGTCTGTCCGCGATTGCCCGCGATGCCGCCGATCGACGAGATCGCGACGATGCGCCCGTCGTCGCGCAACGTGTTCTGTTCGAGCAGCACGCCGTCGATGCGTTCCTGCGCCAGCAGATTGATGTCGATCACGCTGTCCCACATCTCGCCGGTCATGCGCGCGATGGTCTTGTCGCGCGTGATGCCCGCGTTGTGCACGACGATATCGACGCCGCCCGAAGCCGTGAGCGCCGCGGCGATGTCGGCGGGCGCTTCCGGCGCGGTGATATCGGCGACGAGCGCCGCATGCGCGCCGCCCGAGGGCGACGCGTCTTCGATGGCGAGCATGGTCTGATCGAGCGCATCGCGCGCGGCCTCGATGTCAAGCCCGGTGACGATCGCGCCGCGCTCCGCCAGCACCGTCGCAATCGATGCGCCGATGCCGCGCGCCGCGCCCGTCACGAGCGCGCGTTTGCCTGCGAGCGGCCTGGCCCAGTCTTGCGGTGCGGAAGAAGGGCTGTCGATGGTCACGACCTGACCCGACACGTAAGCCGAGCGCGGCGACAGGAAGAAGCGCAGCGCGGATTCGAAACTCGCGTCGTCGGCCACGCGCAGCAGATTCGACGTGATGCCGTTGCGCGCTTCCTTGCCGAGCGAACGGACCATGCCTTCGAGCGCGTGCTGCGCGGTGGCCGCCGCCACGCTCGCGCAGGCCGCGCTTGCACGGCCGAGCACGACGATGCGGCCGCTTTTCGCGAGCGAGCGCAGCGCGTCGTGAAAGAACGCGTAGAGCGCATGCAGTTCGCTGCCGTGCGCGATGCCGGTCGCATCGAAGATCAGCGCTTCGACGCGCTCGCTCGCGAGCGATTCGCGCACGCGCGGCTCGAAGCGCCCGCTCATCGCGCCGTGGCGCGCGGCGACGGGCAGCCAGCCCGCGGCGCTTTCGTGCGCGACGCTCGTCATGCCGATGGCGGACAGCACGGCCAAGAGGTCGTCGAAGCGCGCCGGCGACGGCCCCGCGCCGATCGCCGCCATGCCGCCGAACTCGGCGCGATCCGCGCGATGGCGGCGTAAAACCTCGGGACGCGGCAGGCCGAGCGAGCGCGCGATGCTCGTGCCGAAGGGCGAATTGACGAAGTCGAGATAGCGGTCTTTCATCGATTGGCAATCGGTCGTCGAAGGGGCGCGGCGTGGTTTCGGGGCCTTCCTGCTTCAGTCGATGCGCTCGGGCCACTGCCGTTCGAGCGCCGCGTTGCGCTTTTGCAATGCTTCGAGGATACCGAAGTCTGCGGAAAAATCATCGACTTTCACGGCTTCGCGCGCATGGGCGGCCCATTCGGTCAGGAGTGCCCGCTCGTTTTCGTCGATGAGGCCGCGCCCGGCGGCGGCCCGCGCCCACGCTTCGATGTCTTGCGGGCTTTGCGGCAGCGGCGCGGTCTGGCCCGCTTTGACGGCATCGCGCAGACGCGATTCCAGCGCCGCGACCGCGGGCGTCAGCGCGAGCAGCTTCTCGCCGCGCGCGACCGGATCGGTGTCGAACGACGAAACGTGCGAGCCCGCGAGAAGGCGCTCGCGCGCGGGGGCGGGCGTTTGCATCAGCATGGCGATGTCGTTGCCCAGCGCGTCGGCGCTCGGCGCGTGCGGCAGGCCGAAAGGAAACGCGATGGCGCGCAGCAACGCCGCCGCCGCGCGGTTCGGATAGTTCGCGAGCAGGCCATCGAAGGCGGCGCGCGCCTGATACAGCGTGTCTTCGGCGGCCCAGCGCACGAGCGGCAGATCGCTGTCGGGACGGCCGTCGTCCTCGAAACGCTTGAGCGTCGCGGAGAGCAGATACAACTGCGAGAGGATGTCGCCGAGCCGCGCCGAAAGCCGTTCGCGCCGCTTCAGATCGCCGCCGAGCGCGAGCATCGACACATCCGCGAACAGGGCGAACGCGCTCGAGAGACGCGTGGCGGCGCGGTAGAAGGACGCAAGGCGCGCATCGGCGCGCGCGGGGCCGCGGCTCAGCGCGCCCGCGCCGAACGCGTAGAGCAGGCTGCGCATGGCGTTCGACGCCAGAAAGCTCGCATGCCCGAAGAATGCGGCATCGAAGGCGCGTGAATCGTCGTCGCGCGTGGCGGCCATTTCCTTCAGCACGTACGGGTGACAACGAATCGCGCCCTGTCCGAAGATGATGAGACAGCGCGTAAGAATGTTCGCGCCTTCGACGGTGATCGAAATGGGCATCTGCTGATACGCGCGCGCGAGGAAGTTCGACGGCCCCATGCAGATGCCCTTGCCCGCGACCACGTCCATGCCGTCGTTGATCACCTTGCGCGCGCGTTCCGTGATGTGATATTTCGCGATCGCCGATATCACCGAGGGCTTTTCGCCGAGATCCACGGCCTGCGCGGACAGGCGGCGCGCGGCGTCCATCACGTAGAGATTGCCGCCCATGCGCCCGAGCGCTTCCTGGATGCCCTCGAAGCGCCCGATCGGCGTGCGGAACTGGCGGCGCGCGGCGGCATACGCGCCCGTGCCGCGCACGGCGAGCTTCGCCATGCCGACGTTCGACGAAGGCAGCGAGATCGCGCGGCCGGCGGCGAGGCATTCCATCAGCATGCGCCAGCCATTGCCGACCTGCGCGCGTCCGCCGATGACCCAGTCCATCGGGATGAAGACGTCGCGGCCCCAGTTCGGGCCGTTCTGGAATACCGCGTTGAGCGGCCAGTGTCTGCGGCCGATATGCACGCCGGGATGCTTCGTCGGAATGAGCGCGCAGGTAATGCCGGGCGCGTCGGCGTCGCCGAGCAGATGATCGGGGTCGAGGGCGCGAAAGGCGAGGCCGAGCACGGTTGCGATCGGCCCGAGCGTGATGTAGCGCTTGTCCCACGTCACGCGAAAGCCGAGCGCCTCGCGTCCTTCGTGCTCGCCGCGGCACACGATGCCGACATCGGGAATCGCGGCGGCGTCCGATCCGGCATACGGGCTCGTGAGCGCGAAGCAGGGAATGTCGTCGCCGCGCGCGAGCCGCGGCAGGTAGTGATCCTTCTGTGCGTCGGTGCCGTAGTGCAGCAGCAGTTCGGCCGGCCCGAGCGAATTCGGCACCATGACCGACACCGCCGCCGCCGAAGAATGCGTCGAGAGCTTCATGATGACCTGAGAATGCGCATACGCGGAGAACGCCTTACCGCCGTATCGCTTCGGGATGATCATGCCGAGAAAGCCCTGTTCCTTGATGTACGCCCACGCTTGCGGCGACAGGTCTTGCCAGATCGCGGTCGTGTCCGAGTCGTTCGACAGCTCGCACAGCCGCGCGCATTCATGGTCGATGAAGCTTTGTTCTTCCGGCGTCAGCGCCGGCGCGCCGTGTGCGAGCAGGCGATCCCATCGGGGGCGGCCGGAGAAGAGTTCGGCGTCCCACCAGACGGTGCCGGCTTCGATGGCGTCGCGCTCCGTCGACGACATCTCCGGCAGCATCTTGCGAAAGGCGACGAACACGCGCCGACTGATGAGCGCGCGTCGCAACGGCGGGACGGCGAGCACGAAAGCCGGCAGCACGAAGACGATGGAAAGCAGGGCGACGCCGATCGCGCCGGTCACGCCGATGAACGGTCCCGCGGCCACCCAGAGCGCAAGCGCGGCGAGCCACGCCAGAGCGGGCGCTTGCAGAAAGGTGAGCGCGCCGCCGAGCAGGAGGAAAGCGATGACGTAGAGAGCGGGCATCACGGATCTCCGAGGTTGCTTACCGCTGAGCATCCTTTATGCCACGGAGTGCTTTTTCGCGCACGAGGGGGCGTTTAAGACGGATCTACTTCGGCGCCCAATATGCGGGAGCTATTCTGCGTTCTTGACTTTTTGCGAAATACTCCAGCGCGATTAGTTCGAAATACTAAACAAATAAATCCGAAAGATTTTTGACGCCCCGCCTCTGCGGGGCGTCAAAGGGTGCTGCGCGACATTCTTTGCGGGACTGGCCGCAGCAAGTCACAACACGGGGGCTTTTGTTGTGACCACCTGCCACGAGTGGGGTGGCCATGGGAGCATATTTGAACATGGAGATTAGCGATCAATTAGTCAGGCTAAATATCGGCGCGGTGCCGGATTACGTCGACATTGTGGATTGGGTTTTGCAAACGGGCGACCTGTTGTACTTTCTGATCCCGGAAACGCGTTACGTGCATGTCCGGCTGGATATGGAAATGCTGAGGCACGTCCGTGAATCGACAGCGCGCAAAGGAGATGGCTTGTACCGAGACGCCAGGGGTAAGCCGACGCTACTTGCCACGTACCTGGCGCTCGTTTTCCTGGAACGGGAGGTGCCGGTTTCGGCAATCACGCGCGAACTCGGCTTGTCCGAGATGACGATGAACTGGCTGCGCGATGTCCGGCATCATGCCGACGGCGTCATCGACCGTGGGGAGCTCTTGCGGTTGATTCGTCTGCTGACGTTCGAGGACGATGAGCAGGATTAGCCCGGACGGAAGTTTTGGCGGCCCTGAACCGGCCGCCTCGCTTCGTGCGCGGGCGGCCGTTTCGCGTTTCGGGAAAGGGCAGCCGGAAAACAAAAAACCCCACGACAATGCGTGGGGTTTTTGCTTGCGATGCGCTTATTCAAGCGTCTCGCGAAAGAAGGACCTTGGTGCCCAGGAGAGGACTCGAACCTCCACGGTGTTGCCACCGCTAGGACCTGAACCTAGTGCGTCTACCAATTCCGCCACCTGGGCCAAGGGGTACAGCGAGCCCGCTATTTTAGCGGGAACGGACGCCGTGTCAATCGAAACGTCATACAACGCATCTGAAACAAAAACACGGTCTCCGCACAAAAAGAAAAAGCCACCCGAAGGTGGCTTGTTCCGACATCTGGTGCCCAAGAGAGGACTCGAACCTCCACGGTGTTGCCACCGCTAGGACCTGAACCTAGTGCGTCTACCAATTCCGCCACCTGGGCCAAGGGGTACAGCGAGCCCGCTATTTTAGCGGGAACGGACGCCGTGTCAATCGAAACGTCATACAACGCATCTGAAACAAAAACACGGTCTCCGCACAAAAAGAAAAAGCCACCCGAAGGTGGCTTGTTCCGACATCTGGTGCCCAAGAGAGGACTCGAACCTCCACGGTGTTGCCACCGCTAGGACCTGAACCTAGTGCGTCTACCAATTCCGCCACCTGGGCAAGGCGCGTTGCTTAACAGCAGAGAACGCAATTATAGCGGGCTCTTTGCGTCTGTCAAGCGTTTCGACGCAATGCGCATCGCGCCGCGCGGGACGGGCGCGCTCGGCCCGCAAGCCCCGTGGCGCTTAAAGGACGGGTGTTAGAATGACTCGCAACGATGACCGCCTTCCTGTTTGCAAAGCACCGCAAAAGTCCCGTCCAACGAGAAAAATCACGACTACGCCCTTGAGCAAATATCCGTATCCGATTCCGAGCCGCGAAGAAATTCTCGGCGTGCTGCGCACGAGCGAGACACCGCATGCCGCGAACGACATCGCCGAAGCGCTGTCGATCAAGCGCCAGGAGCGCGAAGGATTTTTCAAGCGACTGGCGGCCATGGAACGCGACGGGCAGATCCGCCTCGACAAGCGCGGCCACTATCAACTCACGCATCCGTCGAATTTCGTGGCGGGCCGCGTGCAAGGGCATCGCGACGGCTTCGGCTTCCTGATTCGCGATGACGGCCAGGACGATCTCTTCCTGCCCAACGGCGAAATGCAGAAGGTCATGCACAACGACCGCGTGCTGGCGCGCATCGTCGGGTATGACAGGCGCGGGCGGCCGGAAGGGCATATCGTCGAAGTGACCGAGCGCGCGAACAAGCGCGTGATCGGGCGGCTCGTCAACGAAAACGGCGCGCTCATTCTCGTGCCGGAAGACAAGCGCATCGGGCACGACATCCTCATCACGCAAAATCCGAAGAAGGCGAAGGTCGGGCAAGTGGTGTCCGTCGATCTGACGGATTTCCCGAGCCGCCATTCGCAGCCGCTCGGGCGCGTGATCGAAGTGATCGGCGATATCGACGATCCCGGCATGGAAATCGAGATCGCCGTGCGCAAATACGGCGTGCCGCATGAGTTCAGCGATGCCGCGCTCGCCTCCGCCGCGAAGCTGCCCGATGAAGTGCGTCCGGTGGATATTCGCCATCGCGTCGATTTGCGCGACGTGCCGCTCGTCACCATCGACGGCGAAGACGCGCGCGATTTCGACGACGCCGTGTATTGCGAGCCGGTCGCGGTCGGACGCGGGCAGGGTTTCCGTCTGCTGGTCGCGATCGCCGATGTCTCGCATTACGTGCGCCCGAACGAAGCGCTCGACATCGACGCGCTCGATCGCAGCACCTCGGTGTACTTCCCGCGCCGCGTGATTCCGATGCTGCCGGAAAAGCTGTCGAACGGGTTGTGCTCGCTGAATCCGCATGTCGATCGCTGCGTGCTCGTGTGCGACATGGTCATCACCGCGCGCGGCGAGATCAAGGCGTATCAGTTCTATCCGGGCGTGATGCATTCGTCCGCGCGGCTGACCTACACTGAAGTCGCGGCCGTGCTCACCAACACGAAGGGCCCGGAAGCGGCGAAGCGCGCCGATCTGCTGCCGCATCTGCAAAATCTGTATGGCGTCTACAAGGCGCTGCATGCCGCGCGCCAGAAACGCGGCGCGATCGATTTCGACACGACCGAGACGTATATCGTCGTGAATTCGCAGGGCAAGATCGAGCAGATCGTGCCGCGTCATCGCAACGACGCGCATCGGCTGATCGAGGAGTGCATGCTCGCGGCGAACGTCTGCGCGGCGGATTTTCTGAAGCGCAACAAGCATCCGGGGCTGTATCGCGTGCATGCGGGCCCGACGGAAGAAAAGCTCGAGAATCTGCGCGCGTTTCTGCGCGGCGTCGGCCTGACGCTGACCGGCGGCGACAAGCCGCACGCGAGCGACTATGCCGCGTTGATCGCGCAGATTCGCGACCGGCCCGACGCGCAGATGCTGCAATCGATGGTGCTGCGCTCGATGCAGCAGGCCGTGTACAGCCCCGACAACATCGGCCATTTCGGTCTCGCGTATGAGGCGTACGCGCACTTCACGAGCCCGATTCGCCGTTATCCCGACTTGCTCACGCATCGCGCGATCTACGCGATCCTGCAGGGCAAGAAGTATCTGCCGGACGTCGGTCACGATGTCTCGCTGAGCACCGGCCTCACGAAGGCCGCACGCGAAATGCAGAGAGCCGACGACACGGCGCGCGGCCGCGCGCGCAACAGCGTGGCGATCTGGGAGGAGCTGGGGCTGCACTGCTCGTCGAACGAACGGCGCGCCGACGAAGCCTCGCGCGACGTCGAAGCATGGCTCAAGTGCTACTTCATGCGCGACAAGCTCGGCGAGGAATATGGCGGCATGGTGAACGGCGTGACGACGTTCGGCATCTTCGTGCAACTGGATTCGCTGTTCATCGAAGGGCTCGTGCATGTGACCGAACTCGGCTCCGACTACTTCCAGTACGACGAGATCAAGAACGAGCTGCGCGGCGAGCGCACCGGTATCCGCTACCGCATGTCGGATCGCGTGCGCGTGCAGGTGAGCCGCGTCGATCTCGATGCGCGCAAGATCGATTTCCGTCTCGTGCGCGATACGCCGGTGAAGCCGCCGTCGCCGCGTCCGTCGGCGTCGCCGGCGGGCGGTGCGGAGCTGGCGTCGGGCGGCGGCGGGCTTTCGGGTCCGCGCATTCGACCGTTGCCCGACGACGACATGCCGAGCACGCGCGCGCGCGGCGGCACGAAGAAGGGCGCTGCGCCCGGCGCCGGTGCGCGTGCGGGCGCGCCGAAGAAGCGCGGTACGGCGAAGACGGCGTCGAGCGGACGCGCGGCGCGCAAAAAGCGGTAAACAGGCATCAGGAAACCATAAACGAGCGGCGCGCACGACGCCGCCCAACGAATACGCGCGGCCCGATGGCGATTGCTTCGGGCCGCGTCGTGTTTTTCAAGTTCTCAGCGAAGGTTCGGATCAGTCATGTCACGTCTCAAGGTTCTATACGGTTTTCACGCAGTCACCGCGCGTTTGCGCGCGGATGCATCGTCGATCGAGGAGGTGCTGTACGACCCGTCGCGCAAGGATCGGCGCATGCAGGACTTTCTGCGGACCGCGAAGGAAGCGGGCGTGCGGCTGATCGCGGCGGACGAAGCGCGCCTGTGGGGGTTGTCGGGCAACGTTCAGCATCAGGGCGTGGTCGCGCGCGCGCATGATTTGCCGCTCGCGCAGAATCTGGCCGAACTGCTCGACGGCATTTCGGGCACGCCGCTCTTGCTGGTGCTCGACGGCGTCACCGATCCGCATAACCTCGGCGCGTGTCTGCGCGTCGCGGATGCGGCGGGCGCGCATGCGGTGATCGCGCCGCGCGACCGGTCGGCGGGCTTGAATGCGACGGCCGCGAAAGTGGCGAGCGGCGCGGCGGAAAGCGTGCCGTACATCACCGTGACGAATCTGGCGCGCGCGCTGCGCGAGTTGAAAGACGCGGGCGTCTGGGTGATCGGCACGGCCGGCGAGGCGACGGCTTCGCTCTACGACACGAAGCTGGATGGCCCGGTGGCGATCGTCGTCGGCGCGGAGGGTGAGGGGATGCGTCGCCTGACGCGCGAGACGTGCGACGAGATCATGAATATTCCGATGGCGGGGACGGTTGAAAGTCTCAATGTTTCGGTGGCGTCGGGGGTTTGTTTGTTTGAGGCGGTGAGGCAGAGGGCGGTGAAGAAGTAAGCCGTGACCCGCATGAAAACGCCGTTGCGCCTCGCCGCATTGCTCTCGGCATGCCTGCTCACCGCCTGCACAACCACCCAGATCGACCGCACCACCTACATCGCCGACACGCGCTACCACGCGAAGAACGCCGACTCCCGCATCCGTTTTCTCGTGATGCATTACACCGAGATCGACGAAGCGCGTTCCATCGAAGTGCTCACGGGCGATGCCGTCAGCGTCCACTACGTCGTCCCGGACGCCCCGCGCATCGAGAAGAACGAGCCGGTCGTCTACCAACTGGTGCCCGAAAGCCAGCGCGCCTGGCACGCCGGCGTGAGTGCCTGGCAAGGCGCGACCGAGCTGAACGCTTCGTCGATCGGTATCGAGAACGTGAACCTCGGTCCCATCGGCGACGGCAAATGGCAACCGTACCCGCCCGCGCAAATCGAGGCGCTCATCGCCCTTTCGCGCGATATCGTCGCACGCTACGCGATACCGCCGACGCGCGTCGTCGGACATAGCGACATCGCGCCGCAACGCAAGATCGACCCGGGGCCGCTCTTTCCCTGGCGCGCGCTGTACGATGCCGGCGTAGGCGCCTGGCCCGACGACGCGGACGTCGCCGCGCATCTCGCCGGCCGCGACAAACGAGCGCCCGCCGACGTGCGCGCGTTGCAGGAGAAGCTGAAGCGCTACGGCTACGACGTCGCGACCGACGGCGTGCTCGACGAAAAGACGCGCCGCGTCTTCAGCGCCTTCCAGATGCATTTCCGCCCGTCGGACTACGCGGGCAGTGCGGACGCGGAAAGCGACGCCATCGCCCAGGCACTCCTCGACAAGTACTTCGCCAACTGACAAGGAATTCACGATGGGCGACTATTTCCTCCCGCTGCGCGCGATCCACATGGCCTGCGCAGGCATCTCCATCGCCGGATTCGTGCTGCGCTGGATCTGGATGCTGATGGATTCGCGCCTGCTCGCCGCGCGCCCGGCCAGGATCCTCCCGCACATCGTCGACACGCTTCTGCTCGCGAGCGCAATCGCGCTGGTCGCGATTATCGGCTTCAGCGCGAATGCCGCGTGGCTCGGCGCGAAAATCGCGGGGCTCGTCGTCTATATCGTGCTCGGCACGCTGGCGCTCAAACGCGGCCGCACGAAAGGGGCGCGCGCCGCGTATGGCGTGCTGGCGATCATCGTGTTCGCGTTCATCGCGTCGGTCGCGCGTTCGCACGATCCGCTCGGCTTCCTGCGCGCGTTTGCGTGATCCGCGAGACCCGACGGCGCGCTCCGATAAAATCTCAGTTTTCTCCGATAAGCATCACCGCTCCCATGACTCAAGACGAACTCAAGCAACTGGTCGGCCAAGCCGCCGCCGACTACGTGAACGCGAACGTGCCGGAAGGCGCGATCATCGGCGTCGGCACCGGATCGACGGCCAATTGCTTCATCGACGCGCTCGCGAAATCGAAGGCGCGTTATCGCGGCGCGGTGTCGAGCTCGCTCGCGAGCACGGCGCGGCTGCAGTCGCACGGCATCCAGGTGTTCGATCTGAACGATATCGAGTCGCTTCCCGTGTACGTCGACGGCGCCGATGAAATCGACGCCAGCGGCGCGATGATCAAAGGCGGCGGCGGCGCGCTGACGCGCGAGAAAATCGTCGCATCGGTGGCGGACGTGTTCGTGTGCATCGCCGATGCGAGCAAGCGCGTGCCGGTGATGGGCGCGTTCCCGCTGCCCGTCGAAGTCGTGCCGATGGCGCGTACCGCGGTCGGCCGCCAGCTCGCGGCGCTCGGCGGCGTGCCGGTGCTGCGCGTGAACAAGGACGGCGCGCCGTACATCACCGACAACGGCAACGAGATCATCGACGTGAAAGGCCTGAAGATCGCCGATCCGCGCGCGCTCGAAGCGCAGATCAACGCGTGGCCGGGCGTCGTGACGGTCGGGCTCTTCGCCGCGCGCGGCGCGAATATCTGCCTGCTCGGTACGGAAACGGGCGTCGAGCGGATCGACTACAAGTAAGGACTCAGGCGCGCGGGGACGGGAGGGTCAGCCGTCCTCCACGCTGATCGCGTTCAGAAAGGGCTGGTTCTCGTCGAGATAACGGCGTCCGGTGCGCGTGATCGTGTAGCGCCTGCGCGCGCCACCCGGCTCATGGGGCTCATTCGCCGCGATGTAGCCCTGATCTTCGAGCAGCGACAGCATCGGGTAGACAAAACCCGGGCTCGGGCCGTAGAAGCCGCCGCCGCGCGCCGTGAGCGCCTCGATGACGCCCTCCGCATCGCGCGCGCATTCGCCGATCGATTCGAGTATCGCGAGCCGTAAATGGCCGGAGTCGGACATGCGGCGGCGTTTCTTTCGTTCGCCCTGCGTGCCGCCCGCGACGTGAAGGGCCGCGCCCTCGCGCGGCGTCCGATGCGCGTGTCTGCCGAACATGATCGATTTCCTCGCGGCCACGGTCCCATGGCGATGCAGTCACGATATCGCTTTTTTCGGGCCGTCGCGCGCGCCGGTCAAAACGCGTTGCGTCCGATGAATCCCTTGAACATCGTCATCGCGACGATCTTGATGTCGAACCAGAACGACCAGTTGTGGATGTAGAAAAGGTCGAACTTGACGCGGCTTTGCATCTTCTCGACTTTTTCCGTCGCGCCGCGATAGCCGTTCACCTGCGCCCAGCCCGTGATGCCCGGCTTGATGCGGTAGCGGAACATGTAGCCGTAGACGAGATCCTTGTACAGATCGTCGTGCTCCAGCGCATGCGGACGCGGACCGACCACCGACATATGCCCGAACAGCACGTTGAAAAACTGCGGCAGCTCGTCGAGGCTCGTGCGCCGCAGAAATGCGCCGACCTTCGTCACGCGCGGATCGTTGCGCGTCGCCTGCGTGACGTGGCCCGTGTTTTCCTGGTGCACCGCCATCGAACGGAATTTGTAGATGCGAAACGGCCGCCCGTCCGCGCCCTTGCGATGCTGCGTGAAGAACACCGGGCCCTTCGACGTCGCTTTCACGGCGATCGAAATCGCGATGAGGAGTGGCGCGAGCGCCAGGATCGCGGTCGCGGCGAAAAGGCGGTCGAAGACCAGCTTCGGCCACATCTGCAAGCTATTGCCGGGCGAAGTCGTCAGGTTGATGGTGGCGAGCCCCGCGACGTCGGTCATCGAATGATTGAAGAGCGAGATGCTGCGCGTGTCCGGAATCAGCCGCAGATTCACGAAGTCGTGGCGCAATGCATGCACGAAGCGGTAGATGGTGTGCTCCTGCGATAGCGGCAGGGCGAGCCAGACTTCGTTGATTTCCTCGGCGCGGATCTTGTCCACGAGTTCATCGAAGTCGTTCAGCACAGGCAAACGATTGCCTCCCATGCCGACAGCGGTCGTCGGCGCGGGCACGGCGTCGAGGCCGGTCGCCTGAAGTTCTTCGTCGCTGGTCGTATCGAGCACGCACACGGGCGTGAAGCCTTGCTCGGGCGTGCTGCACAGATGCGCGAGCAGCGTTCGTGAAAAGCCTTGCGCGCCGACGATCGCCACGGTGCGCTGATTCAGCCCGCGGCCACGCATCAGGCGCAGCGCCGAGTAGGCGACCAGCTTCGCCGCGATGATGAGCGCGCCGGAAATGAGCGTCGAATAGGCGAACCAGAGGCGCGACACCGCATCCATCCGATGCAGCGTGAAGGCGAGCAGGAGGCCTGCCGCCACGACAGCCATCCACGCGAGCGTGACGCGCGCGAACATCTCCGCGAGCGGCTTGCCGCGCCAGGTTTCGTACACGCCGAATGCGGGGAAGAGAACGAGAGCGAGTGCGGAATTGAACGCGATCAGGAGCCTTTCGATGTCGCTGATATCGAGCGACGAAAAGCGTAGGTCATGCGCGATCAACCCGCCCGCAATGATGAGACTTACATCGAGACAACGTGCCAGCCAAGCAAACAAACCGTGATTTTTTTCTCGCATTAATCCAGACCGTTAAACGCTCGAGGCCGATGCCGCCTCGGTTGCACGAAGACGCGGGAGCAGCCGGTCGAATTCGCGCTTGACGAGGCCGTAGCACTCGCACGCGCGGGCTTCGAGGCCTTCGCGATCCACGACCTTGATGCAGCCGCGGCTATGATGGATGAGACCCGCGTCATGAAGTTTGCCGGCCGCTTCGGTCACGCCTTCGCGGCGCACGCCGAGCATGTCGGCAATGAGTTGCTGCGTGACTTGCAGTTCGTTCGACGCGGTGCGGTCGATTTCGATCAGCAGCCAGCGGCAAAGTTGCTTGTTCAGCGAATGATGCCGGTTGCATGCGGCCGTCTGCGCGACCTGCGTGAGCAGCGCCTGCATATAGAGGAGCATCAGGCGGCGCAGGAAGTCCGAGCGGCCGAACTGCTCGCGCAGGGCCTGCGCGCTCATGCGATACGCGAAGCCGGGGCATTGCACCTGCACGCGCGTCGGCATGGTTTCGCCGCCGGTCAGCACCGGCACGCCCGTCATGCCTTCGCGGCCCACCGCCGCGATTTCGACCGAGCCGCCGTCTTCCATCGTGTGCAGCAGCGAGATGATCGCCGTCGTCGGGAAGTAGACGTGATGAATGCGTTGGCCCGAATCGCACAGCAACTGTTCGGTGCGCAGTTGCACGAGTTCGAGGTGCGGCGTGAGCGCTTGCCATTCGTGCGCCGGAAGTGCGCCGAGCAGATGATTGCCGTGCAGGTCGGACTGGAGGGTCAGCATGATTGTTCTCTCTCGAAACTTCGCGCGTTGCGCTTCACTTTTTATTTACTGGTGTGATCTTTCCGAAATATGTCGCGTGCGACTCAATCGATGAAACGTCATACCAGCCCCGTAGCGACCCCGTCGGCGCGTGAATCAATTTTTTTTATTCGCGTCGGTCCGGGTTGCGAGTCTCTATTAGCGAGGACCGTGCCAACGAGCCCAATCGCAATGCTGGCGGGGCCTCATAGCGGATGAGTTTTCCGTGGTGCAGCGCAGCGCAGCGTTTTTGTTTCAGTATTGAACATGGGTGGTCTTAGGAATGGGCGCGTGCACCGATGAGTTTCCTCAGTGCAATCCTCCCGAATGGCGATTCGGATGAATCTCTCCACCGTGCGACAGGCCTCACACGCCGACGCCCCGACGAAAGGGCACCTTCTTTCGTAGGGACATTGAAAAATGATTCATCTGTGTTTCATGCGCTCGGTGGGTTATCGAACGCGCGTTAATTTCCCTCTCTCTTGATTCCCCGCGAAGCCTTACTGGGCGTGCGTTTGCGGGAAGCGCCAAAAGCTTCCGGCAAGACTCGGCGTGAAGCGGAAACGTTGCGCTCGTTGCACGTTCTGAAAAATGCGTGCGCCGCGCCACGCGCATTCGTGCACCGGTGGCGGCTCAGAGAGCGTGGCGCAGCCCGCAGAGCCCCGCACGCGGGCGCGGCACGCAGCAAACCGCATTCGTCAGCGAAACGTTTGCCCGCATATCATCGGAAGGGTGTTGCGGAGGACGTCTTCATGCCGACGAAAGACGTCGCGAAATGTTTCATCGCGGACAATCTCATGCGGAACCGATTATTTCGCGCGAAATGGATTGCGCTCGAATTGCGGAAAAGACATCACGAGGTCATGAAGTCTTATGCCCGGTGCGCGAGTAAGCGAATGAAAAACCCCTTGAAACAAGGGCTCGAATGTGGTTTTGCAGCAAGCGTTTGCTGAATCGCGAACGCACTCAGCAAACGATATTCGCGAGAGAAGGAATCACGCGTTCATAAGCGTCTTCGATCACGTCGAACGACGCCTCGCAATGCTCGCGCCGTCCGCGCGAAATGGCGCGAGCAAGGCGGCACTGCATGACCATGGTTTCGCTCGCGATCTTGCGCGCGGCCGCATGCGTCTGAACCGGAATGTCGAAGCCTTGCTCGCGCATCCAGTGCAGATAATGCGCAAGCAGTTCGAAGTTCGCGCCGAGCTGCCGCATCACGTTGAATGCATACAGGTGCGCATAGTTTTCGCCGCGCGCGATCATCGCTTCGACGTGCTCGGGAAAAGCCGCACGCCAGCGCGAAATGGGGTTGTGCAGCGGGCGCCGCAAAAGGTGCATGCACAAGAGGTCCGCCGAGGTTTCGGCGAGCGGCGTGCCGGCAAGCGAATCCTTCACGCGCTTCACGAATTCCACGTGAGGAAAGAGCGCGGACGCGTGCTTGCCGTGCGCATCGTGCGACGGCTCGGGGCGCAGAACGCCGTCGTAGTCGTCGCCGTCGAGCAGGTGATATCCCGTGTGATGAAAGTAGCCGAGACGCCGCGCATCCGGATCGATCACATCGATGCCGATGGTGGTCTTCGCATGCTCGCGGTGGTACGACACGGCGCGCATGTCGGGCAGAAAGAACGCGTCCACTTCGACGAGCACCGTGTTGGCCCGGCGCGTCTGCACGAGCGCGCGCTCTTCGAGCGAATCGAAAACGGCAAGCTCCTGCACCTGCAGGCCATAGAGCTTTTCGATATCTTCGTACGGCAGCTTGCCGAGCGTGAACTGATCGGCTTCGAAGTCCTGCGCGACGGTGAATGCGAGGGCCGCGCGCGGTTCGAGGCCATTGCCGTGCAGGAGTTCTATCCAAAGATCGATGGGCGCGAAGCCCTCGCGCCAGATGCGTTCGCCGCGATGCAGCGCGTGCGCATGATGACGCCGCGCGCGCATGCGAAGAGGATCGAGCGACACGACGCGGGAACGACTCGCGCCTGAATTCGTCACACCGCTCGTATGGAACGCGCTCATGCCGTGACCTCGGGCCGGAAATACCGGTATCCGATACCGCATGCGCACGAGAGCGAATGAATTTTTAGTTGTGCGTCTCTGTCGCGTCCGATGGCGGTATGCATTGTGATTTTCCCATGAAGGTGCCGTATTACGCGAGCGCTATCGACGCAAAGCGAGCGCGCGCGGCGGTCCGCATGGCGGGCTGTCGCGTGATCGTTCGAATGGTCGGGCAGGCGTCTTTTTCCCCGTGACGCCTTTTTGCGTGTGGTCGATCTTATTTGAAAGGCGCACGCGTCCTGGGTCGGTGCGATGGCGCACTGAATCAAGGGCGGTCGGAACGTAACGTTCAATCGTCGCAACGCCGGTTATTACCGGTCATGCATGGAGATAATCAATGAACTGGAAAACCCTGGATTTCGAACAACTCACTGCGCGTGAGCTTTATTTGATTTTGCGCGCGCGCAGTGCGGTGTTCGTCGTCGAACAGTCGCATGTCCATCTCGATGCGGATGGCCGCGACGAAACAGGCATTCATGTTTTCGCAGCCGAAGACATGAGCCGTTCGATGCCCGTGCTCGCCTACGCGCGTATTCACGCAGGCGATGCGGACGATCCGGAAGTCGTGGTGGACAAAATCCTGACGAGTCCGCTGCGCCGCGGCGACGGCACGGCGCACGCTTTGATCGAGCGCGTGCTCGCGGTGGCCGCCGAGCGCTGGCCTGGCCGCAGCGTGCGCCTGAGCGCGCCGGTAAGCCTGCGCGCGTTTTATGAAGCATTCGGCTTTCGCAAGACGGAAGGGCCGTTTCTCGAGCACGGCATGCCGTACATCGGTCTGACGAGAAAGAGCCGTCAGCCGCGCGAAGCCTTCGGCGCGAGCAAGCAGCGACTCGCCGCCGAAGACTACGCGAAGAACACCTACGAGTTGCTCTAGGCGCAACCCGCGCAACTCGCGCAATCCGCATCGCACGGAGTGGCAGGCACATCGCAGCAGCAGTATCCAAGGCGTGGACCGTCGGGCATCGAGGCAAGAACAACGAACAAGGCGGCGCGAGCCGCTTCGAAGCGCGTCCTCGAAACAATAAGAACGATGCCGCCGGCATGGGCCGGCGCGCGCATATACAGCTCTTCTCATGCGAATAGTCCATCTCGCCAATCACGCGCAGATGATCGGCAACGGTACCGTCAACATGATGGTCGATCTCGCGTGCGCCCAGGCGCGCATGGGTCAGGACGTGCTGGTCGCATCGTCGGGCGGCAGCTTCGAGCCGCTCCTGCGGCGTCACGGCATCACGCACATTCCGCTGCAGCAGTCGCGGCAGCCGTGGCGCGTGCCGTCGATGATCGCGGGCTTCAATCGTCTCATCGATCGATTCGATCCCGATATCGTGCACGCGCACATGATGACGGGCGCGCTCATCTCGCGTTTCGGCAGCATGCGGCGGCGCTTCGCGCTCGTCACGACCGTGCATCACGAGCTGCAGAAAAGCGCCTCGCTCGTGCGCGCCGGCGATCGCATGGTGGCCGTGAGCCGCGCGGTGGCGATGGATCTGGAAGCGCGGGGTATCGGGCCGGAGCGTCTGGCCGTCGTGCTCAACGGGGCCGTGAACGCGCCGCGCCTCGTGTGCCGCCCGGCTGCGAAGCCCGTGCGCCTGCGGCATCCGAATATCGTCTGCGTTGCGGGCATGTATCGCAGGAAGGGCATTGCGGATCTGCTGAGCGCGTTCACGCTGGTGCGCGAGCAGGCCGCGAACGAGCGCGACTTTCTGCCGGAGCCGCATTTATATCTCGTCGGCGAAGGCCCCGATCGCGGCTCGCTGGAAGCGCTCGCGGAGCGGCTCGGCATCGCGGCCGTCACGCATTTCACCGGCTTTGTCCCCGATGCGCGGCCGTACTTCGCGAACGCCGACGTGTTCGCGCTGCTTTCGCATCAGGACCCGAGTCCACTCGTGATCGCCGAGGCGCGCGAGGCAGGCTGCGCGATTGTCGCGACCCGCGTGGGCGGCATTCCCGAAATGCTCGATGACGGCGCGGCGGGCGTGCTCGTGCCCCCAGGCGACATCATGCAGGCGGCGGAGAAGCTGCACTGGCTGCTGCTCGACCGGCCGGCGCGCGCCCAGTTCGCGGCGCGCGCGCGGCAAAATCTGCAGCCGCTTTCGGTCGAGCGTGTGAGCGCCGAGTACATGGCGATCTATCAGCAGACGCTTGCTGAGCGCGATTCGATGCGACTGCGTCAGGCCACACTCGATGCGCGACGCGCGCGCACGCAAGATGGCGCGATTTAAGCATAGCGCTGACAAATGGCTGCGCTGCGTTGCGCCACGGTACTTTCGTCCAATCCGTCCGATCATACAAAAGGCTCATGCCAGCGGGCTTGCGTTCGCGTTCGCACAGAAAGCCTACTGGATGCTTGCTCAAATGAGTGCATGATCGGTCCGAGGAGAAGTTGGGCCGCAATCGAAGCCCTCGCCGCGCCGCGACGCTGCCATTCTTCAGTTTCCCTGATGAATGCCTGCGCGCGCGCGGCGCGGGCGCAGCAGATGCACGTGCAGCGCCAAGAAGAGAAAAAACCAAACTGCGATATCGAGGTCAGAGGGAATACCCTGTCAGGAAATTCCTCACTGGCATTCGAAGCAACGAAGACGCAACGTATCAAGCACGACGAATGGACCTGTCGGGAACCCGTCGTGCCTTTCGCAGCCCGGGGAAGCGAAAGCGATGCGCTCATACACACGGCTACGGAACAGGCGGAAGGGGAGAAGCGAGATGGATGAAAACAAAGAGCGATCGCTGGTGGCGAAGGTCATGGACGGACTCGTCTCCGGCATCGTCGAGCAAAAATATGGCGCGATACTGCCACCGCAGGACATCCTCTCGAAGGAGTTCGACGTGAGCCGCACCGTCATGCGCGAGGCGTTGTCGATGTTGCTCGCGCGGCACATGCTGGACGTGCGGCCGAAAACAGGCACCCGCATTCGTCCGATGAGCGACTGGCGTCTCATCGACGAAGACGTGGTGAGCTGGCGTTTTCGCGCGAAACCGGATCAGACGTTTCTGCGTGATGTAATCGAATTCCGCATGCTGATCGAGCCGCGCGCGGCTGCGCTCGCGGCGGCGCGTGCGACGCCCGACGAAATCGCCGGCATTCGCGATGCGTTCGATACGCTCTCGCGTCTGCAGGTGGGCGAACCCGAGTATCAGGCGGCCGACGAAGTGCTGCACACGCGCATCGTCGCGGCGAGCGGCAACCAGTTCTTCCGCCAGATGACGGCGATCGTGCGCGGCGCGCTCGTGACGGTGAACCCGATCGTCGACGGGATCGAGTCGGTGCGTGAGGCGACCCTTGCGGCGCAGAAGAGCGTCGTCGAGGCGATCGAGGCGAAGGATTCCGCCGCCGCCGAAACCGCGACGCGCGCGCTCGTCGATCTCGCCGCGGAGGAAGTGGGCCGCGCGTTTTCGCTGGAGCGCGTGAGCAGTCAGCCCGCCGCGCCGAATGTGAACGCGTCCGCGGGCGTATAAGGCGCGTAACCATCGGACGTTTTGCATCGATTCAGCTTCGTGCATGAAGCCGGGAGGGGTCCCGGCTTTTTGTCGTCTGCATTTTGTCGTCCGCGCGCGGATTCGCGATGCGTCGCGTTCAGGCACAATCGCCCGACGACGAACATGCCGCACGGAGGCAGGATTGACCGATTCGAACATCGAAGCAAACATCGAGGGAACAACGATACGCTGGGGCATCGTCGGCGCGGGACGCATCGCACGGCGCTTCGCCGATAGCCTCAGGCACGTGGAAGGCGCGCGGCTCGCGGGCGTCTGCTCCCGCCGCGAGGCAACGGCGCAAGCGCTCGCCGGTGCGTTCGACGCACGCGCCTACAGCGACTTCGACGCGATGCTCGGCGACATCGACGCGCTCTACATCGCCACCTTGCAGGACAGCCATCCGCACTACGCGTTGCGCGCCTTCGCGGCCGGCAAGCCCGTGCTCTGCGAAAAACCCGCCGCCGTGAATGCGCGCGCGCTGCAGGAGATGATCGACGCGGCGCGCGCGGCGAACGTGCTGTTCATGGAAGCGATGAAGCCGCCGTTCTACCCGCTGTACCGCCGTTTGCGCGCGCATCTGCAAGACGATCCGATCGGCGACATCGGCCTCGTGCGCGCGGGCTGCTCGATGGCGAACGTGCCGCTCGATCATCCGTCGTTCTCGCTGGAAGCGGGCGGCGGCGCGTTGCTCGATATCGGCATTTATGAGGCGTTTCTCGCGGTGGACTGGCTCGGCGAGGCGCTCGACGTGCAAACTATCGGCCGCCTCGGCGCGACGGGCGTCGACGTGTTCGCGAGCCTCAACGTGCGCCACGAACGCGGCATCGCGCAATTGTTCTGCGGACTCGATCTGCAAGGCCGCGGCGATGCGCTGATCGGCGGCACGCTCGGCACGGTGACGATTCACGAGAACTGGTGGAACCCGGCGCGCGCGACCATCGCTTATACGGATGGCCGGAAAATCGAGCTCGACGAGCCGTTCGCGGGCGGCGGCCTCAACTACGAAACCGCGCATTTCTGCGAGCTGCTGCGCGCCGGAGAAACCGAAAGCCCAGTGATGCCGCACGCCACGTCGATGCGCATGATCGCGATCATCGACGCCGCGCGGCGCGATCTGAAGCTGCGCTTTCCGTTCGAAGCGGACTGAAGCTAAAACGCCTCAGTGCCGTCCGGGCAGTGCGAGACGCTTTTCGAAGATTCGCTGCACGAATTCAAGCACGCTGCACAGAATCCAGTACACGAACGCCGCCGCGAGATAGAGCGGCAACGGCTGATAGGTTGCCGCGATCACTTCCTGCGCGCTGCGCAAAAGCTCGGTGACGGTGATCACCGAGACGAGCGACGTGTCCTTGATCAGACTGATGAGACTGTTCGACAAGCTCGGCACCGCGATGCGCAGCGCCTGCGGCCCGATCACGTAACGCAGCGTCTGCACGCGCGAGAGTCCCAGGCTGTAAGCCGCGAGCCATTGCCCGGCGTGAATGCCGAGAATCGCGCCGCGCATGCTCTCGGAAAGATACGCCGCGACGTTGGCCGACAGCGCGATCACGCCCGCGGGCGTCGGCTCCAGCGAAATCCCGATGCTCGGCAAGCCGTAATAGATGACGAAAATCTGCACGAGCAGCGGCGTGCCGCGCATCACGCTCACGTAGCAGCGCCCGATCGCGACGAGCGCGCGGTTCTGGCTGATGCCCATCAACGCCAGCACGACGGCCGCGATGAGGCCGAAGAACATCGAGTAGAGCGCGAACTTGATCGTCAGAAGCGCGCCTTGCGCCAGCACGGGGGCCGATTGAACGAGCAGGGATGTCGTGGACATGGATGAGACGCGTTGACTGAAACGGTGCCGAAACGAGACAGAGCGAAACAAATCGGCACATATTAGACCGAGCCGGCAAAAGAGAAGGGCGGCACCGTGACGATGCCGCCCTCGCGACGCCGGAAACGAAGCGAATTACTTCGCGGGCTTGGTCACGTCGATGCCGAACCACTTGTCCGAGATCTTCGTGAACGTGCCATCGGCTTCGAGCTGGGTCATGGCGTCGCCAATCGCCTTGGCGAACTTCGGATTGCCCTTCTTGAACGGAATACCCGACGGATTGCCCGCGCCGACGTTCGAGCCCGGACGCAGCGGCAGATTCGAGTTCTTCGTCAGATACGCGAGCATCAGGCGGTCGTTGAGCGCCGCGTCCAGACGGCCGGCGGCCAGATCGCGCAGATATTCAGGCGCGCCCGGATACGTTTTCACGTCGATGCCCGGCACGGCCTTGGCCATGTCCATGTAGTTCGTGCCGAGCGCGACGCCGAGCTTCTTGCCCTTCAGCTCTTCGAGCGACTTGAATTCGCGCGTGTCGTCCTTGCGCTGGATCAGTTGCGCGTTCGAGTACGTGTATGCCGGCGAGAAATCGAGCGTCTGCTTGCGCGCGTCGGTGATGCCGACCTGATTCACGATCACGTCGAACTTGCCCGCCTGCAGGCCCGCGATGATGCCGCTCCATTCGGTCGTCACGAACTCCGGCTTCACGCCGAGCTTGGCGGCGACGGCCTTGGCGATATCGACATCGAAGCCGACCAGTTCGCCGCTCGGCGACTTGGAGTTGAACGGCGGGAAGGTGCCTTCGAGACCGATGCGCAGCGTGCCGCGCTGCTTGACCTGATCGAGCAGATCGTCGGCGTGGGCGGCGGTGGCGGCGGCGGTGAATGCCGCGCCGATCAGGCTGGCGGCGACGAGCTTCTTGAGCGTGGACAGTTTCATCGTGTTGTTCTCCTCTTGGTGACGACGGCGTCTTGCTTGAGATGCGGCGATCATATAAGAATGCAATCGCGGCGTAATATCGTTTGCTTATGTCTATATGCGATGCGGCACGGCCGGGCTCAGGCGAGCGCTTCCACGCACTCTTTCACGAGCGCCGGACCGCGATAGATGAGTCCCGTATAGATCTGCACGAGCGACGCGCCCGCCGCGAGCTTCGCGCGCGCGTCCGCGCCCGAGAAAATCCCGCCCACGCCGATGATCGGCAGGTCCGCGCCGACTTCCGCGCGCAGCTTGCGAATCACTTCGTTGGACGCATCGAACACCGGGCGGCCCGACAGCCCGCCGGCTTCGTCGCCGTGTTTCATGCCGGTCACGGCGGTGCGCGAAAGCGTCGTGTTGGTGGCGATCACGCCGTCGATTCCGTGAGCCAGCAGCGTGCCCGCGATCGACTTGATCTGTTCGTCGTCGAGATCGGGGGCGATTTTCAGCGCGAGCGGCACGAGCTTGCCGTGCAGGTCGGACAGGCGCTGCTGCTTGTCCTTGAGCGCGCCGAGCAGCGCATCGAGCTCGCCCGCGCCCTGAAGCTGCCGCAGATTCTTCGTGTTCGGCGACGAAATATTGATCGTCACGTAGCTCGCGAACGGATAGACGCGCTCGAGACAGTAAAGATAGTCGTCGGCGGCGCGCTCGATCGGCGTATCGGCGTTCTTGCCGATGTTGAGGCCCAGCACGCCGCGATACCGCGCGGCCTTCACGTTCGCGACGAACTGATCGACGCCGCGGTTGTTGAAGCCCATCCGGTTGATGAGCGCGTTCGCGTCCGGCAGCCGGAAGATGCGCGGGCGCGGGTTGCCGGGTTGCGCGCGCGGCGTCACCGTGCCGACTTCGATGAAGCCGAAGCCGAGCGCGGCGAGCCCGTCGATGCACGCGCCGTCCTTGTCGAGACCCGCCGCGAGCCCGACGGGATTGCGAAACGTGAGGCCCATGACGGTGCGGGGCGAATCGGGGCCGCGTTCGGCGAGCACGCCGGCGAGCCCGGTGCGGCCCGCCGCGGACAGCATGCGCAGCGTCAGGTGATGAGCGTCTTCCGCGTCCATCTTGAAGAGATGCGAACGCGCGAGCGGATAGAGGGAACTGAACACGAAGTGGAAGCCGGCGACGGCGATTTTTTTAAGACCGCTATTTTAGCGGCTTTGGGCGACGCACCGGGCTGGACTGGATCGGACTCGACCCGCGCCGCCCTCCGGGCGTTACTTCGGCTGCCCCGGACCGTGGATGCGTCCGGGCATCGGCAACGTGCCGGCGGAGCGCGTGTTGACCGGATCGAGCAGCGTCCAGCGCCCGTCGATCAGGCCTTCCAGCGGCCGGAAATTGGCCTTGTAGGCCATCTTGTCGCTTTCGCGAATCCAGTAGCCGAGATAGACGTGCGGCAGGTCCAGACTCTTCGCCTGCTCGATCTGCCAGAGGATGTTGAAGGTGCCGTAGCTCGTCTTCGGCATGTCCGGCTCGAAGAACGTGTACACCGACGAAAGCCCGTCGCCGAGAATGTCGATCATGCTGATCATGCGCAATTCGCCGGGTTCGCCGGGATGCCCCGGATGCGCCGGCTCGCGGAATTCGACGAGCCGCGAGTTGATCCGGCTCTGCAGCAGGAACTGCTCGTACTGGTCGCGGCTGTCGCGGTCCATGCCGCCGCCCGCGTGACGCGCTGACTGATAACGCATGTAGAGCGCGTAATGCTCTTCGTCGTAATGCAGCGGCGCGACGCTCGCCACCAGATTGCCGTGCTGCTTCCACACGCGGCGCTGCGCCCGGTTCGGCACGAAGCGCGCGACCGGCACGCGCACCGGTATGCACGCGCGGCAGCCGTCGCAATACGGGCGGTAGGTGAACACGCCCGAGCGCCGGAAGCCGGCCTTGACGAGTTCGGTGTAGACGTCGGAATTGATGAGATGGCTCGGCGTCGCGACTTGCGAGCGTGCGACGCGCCCTTCCAGATAGCTGCAAGGGTAAGGCGCTGTTGCATAGAATTGCAGCGCGGAAAGCGGTGACAGCGGCAGCTCGTTCGGATGTGTCACGTTGGCGGCTCTCGCAGGCGTCGTCTCGTCGTTGCCGGCCTGGCGCGCGGCCGGCGGCTGCAGTTCGTGGGTCGATCGGCGTTACGCGTGTAGCGGTTAGCGTGCCAGCACGTCGAGAAGGGCGGTTTTGTCGAAGCGCCAGCCGATCGCCGGTTGCGCCGTGGCCCTTCTGAGATGCGCGACGAACGCGCGGCGGGCGATCTCGCGGCCGCCCAGCGACGCCAGATGCGACGTGTTCTGCTGGCAGTCTATCATCTCTATTTTGTGGCGGCGCAAGTGCCCGACGAGCGCCGCGAGCGCGATTTTCGACGCATCGGTGCGGTGCGCGAACATCGATTCGCCGAAGAACATGCGCCCGAACGACACGCCATACAGCCCGCCGACGCGCACGCCGTCGTGCCACGCCTCGATGCTGTGCGCGCTGCCCGCGCGATGCAGCGTGGTGTACGCATCGACGATATCCGGCGTGATCCAGGTGCCGCGCTGACCGCTGCGCGGGGTCTCGGCGCAGGCGCGCATCACGGCGGGAAAGTCGTCGTCCACGCGAATTTCCCAGGCCGCTTCGCGCACCACGCGCTTCAAGGTCTTGCGTAGCGACTCCGACACCTTGAACTCGGCCGGGAAGAGCACCATGCGCGGATCGGGGCTCCACCAGAGCACGGGCTGGCCGTCCGAATACCACGGAAAGATGCCGCGCCCGTAGGCATCGACGAGCCGCGAGGGCAGCAGGTCGGCGCTGGCGGCGAGCAAGCCCGGCGCGCCGCTCGATGCGCCGAGCGCGCGCTCGACGGGCGGAAAGGGATCGTCGTCGGCGAGCCAGGGAACCATGTTCTCGGGATTCAGCCGTCGCGCAGGGTGCGGAAAATGTCGCCGGTATGCAGCGTGAAGTTGCCCGCGGCGCGGTCGGCGAAGAAAAAACGCAGCGTCTGGCCGACGGTCGGAAACGCGATCTCGTCCCACGGAATCTCGCTTTCCTCGAACAGCTTCACTTCCAGGCTTTCCTCGCCGGGATCGACTTCGATATCGAGCAGCCGCGCGAGATAGAACAAATGCACCTGATGCACGTGCGGCACGTTGAGCAGCGTGAAAAGGCTCTGAATCTCGACCCGCGCGCCCGCTTCCTCGAGCGTTTCGCGCGCGGCGCCTTCGCTCGTCGTTTCCTGCATTTCCATGAAGCCGGCGGGCAGCGTCCAGTAGCCGTAGCGCGGCTCGATCGCGCGGCGGCACAGCAGCACCTTGTCGTCCCAGACCGGCACGGTGCCCACCACATTTCGCGGATTCTGATAGTGCACGGTGTTGCAGTTGCCGCAGACGAAGCGCTCGCGGTTATCGCCGGGCGGAATGGCGAGGCCGACCTCGTGGCCGCAGACGGAGCAGAATTTCATGGAAATGGACGTGGGAAGTGTGGTGCGAGTGTATCACCGCGCCGCGGCGGCTTTGAGGCGCTTTGGCGTGGCGTGAATGTCTTCGGGCCGAAGATGCGACGCCTGTCTTCTGGCTACAATAGTTGGCTGCCTTTCCTTATTCGAGCGCCTTAAAGCACACTCCATGTCATCCACGCCCGCCGCTTCCAGCCGTCCCCCCATGCTCGCAACGGCCGAAGCGCTTGGCCGTCTGCTCGACGCCGCGCGCCGGGTGGACGGGCGCGAGCGCGTCGATACGCTCGATGCGCTCGATCGCGTGCTCGCCGCCGACGTGACTTCGCCGCTCGACGTCCCGCCGATGCACACCAGTTCGATGGACGGCTACGCGGTGCGCGCCGCCGATCTCGCCGGCGCGACCGATGACGCGAGCGTCGCGTTGCCGGTGTCGCAGCGCATTCCGGCGGGCCATGCGGCCGAGCCGCTCGCGGCAGGCACGGCCGCGCGCATCTTCACGGGCGCGACGGTGCCGCCCGGCGCCGATACGGTCGTGATGCAGGAGATGGCGCAAGTCGCGGACGACGGCCGCGTCGCGTTCGCGCAGACGCCCGCCGCGGGCGAATGGATCACGCGGCAAGGCGCGGACATCCGGCGCGATTCCGTCATCCTGCCCGCGGGCACGCGCCTCACGCCGCAGGCGCTCGGGCTCGCGGCGTCGGTCGGGTGCGCGCAACTCGACGTCGTGCGCAAAGTGCGCGTCGCGATCTTCTTCACCGGCGACGAGCTGCGCATGCCCGGCGAGCCGCTCGAACCCGGCGCGATTTACAACTCCAACCGCTTCACGCTGCGCGCGCTGCTCGCGAAACTCGGCTGCGAAGTGACGGATCTCGGCATCGTGCCGGACCGGCTGGACACGACGCGCGAGACGTTGCGGCGCGCGGCCATCGAGCATGATCTGATTCTGACGTGCGGCGGCGTGTCGGTCGGCGAGGAGGATCACGTGAAGCCCGCGGTCGAAGCCGAAGGCCGCATTTCGATGTGGCAGATCGCGATGAAGCCCGGCAAGCCGCTCGCGTTCGGCGCGGTGCGGCGCGGCGCTTCGGACGGCGAGGCGTATTTCATCGGCCTTCCGGGCAATCCGGTGTCGAGTTTCTGCACGTTTTTGCTGTTCGTGCGGCCGTTTTTGCTGCGTCTCGCGGGCGTCGAGCACGTCGCGCCGCGCGTTCATTCGATGCGCGCCGACTTCAGCCAGAAGAAGGGCGACCGCCGCAACGAATTCCTGCGCGCGCGCGTGAACGAGGCGGGCGGCCTCGATCTCTTCGAGAACCAGAGTTCGGCCGTGCTGACATCGACGGTCTGGGGCGACGGCCTCATCGACAATCCGCCGAATCATGCGATCAGCGACGGCGAAATCGTGCGCTTCATCCCTTTTTCAGAACTGATGCGGTAGAGAAATGAAGATCGATCTAAGATTTTTCGCGAGTGTGCGCGAGGCGCTGGGCGTCGCGAACGAAACGGTCACGGTGCCCGACAGCGTGGTCAACGTCGGCGACGTCCGTGCGTGGCTGCGCGTGCGCGGCGGCGTCTGGGAAGACACGCTCGCCGAGGGCCGCGCGCTGCGCATGGCCTGCAATCATGTGATGACAGGGCCGTCGCAGCGCATCACCGAAGGCTGCGAAGTCGCGTTCTTTCCGCCGGTCACGGGTGGCTGAGCGATGTCGACACATGCCAAGATCCGCGTGCAGGAAGCCGATTTCGACATCGGCGCGGAAGTCGCGGCCCTGCGCGCCGACAATCCGAAAGTGGGCGCGGTCGCGTGCTTCGTCGGCACGGTGCGCGATCTGAACGAGGGCAGCGCCGTCGAGACGATGGAGCTCGAACACTATCCCGGCATGACGGAAAAGTCGCTGGAAGCGATCGCCGACCAGGCGCGCGCGCGCTGGCGCGGCTCGGACGTGCTGATCGTGCATCGTGTGGGAAAGCTGAAGCCGCTCGATCAGATCGTGCTCGTCGCGACCACGGCGATTCATCGCGCGGAGGCGTTCGAATCCTGCGCCTTCGTGATGGATTACCTGAAGACGCAGGCGCCGTTCTGGAAGAAGGAAAAGACGGAGGCCGGCGAGCGCTGGGTCGATGCACGCGAATCCGACGATGCGGCGCTCGCGCGCTGGCAGAACGCGAAGTCCTGAGCGCTCGCCGCTAGGGTTGCCGCTATTGCTCGTCGGCCGATTTGCCGATGAACTTCGCCGGAAACGGCTCGGCGTCCGGCCGTTCGGGAAAGCGCGGCTCGGGCGCGCCGCCCGTGCGCTGGCGCTTGAGCGCCGCGAGCAGGGCCTGCTGCTCGGCGGGAATCTGATAATCCCAGCCGAATTTGCTCAACTGGAGGCTCTGCGCGATGCGCAGCGCGGGCTCCATGAACTGCACGGCGGCGGCGGGCTCGTAGCGCGCTTCCACCGTGTTCAGAAAAAGCGACAGCCAGCGCGCGAAGTGGCGCGGCTCGATATCGTCGATCGGCCGATGCGCTTCCTGCACGTTCCCGCGATATTGCTTCGACCCGAGCACGAGGCTCGACCAGAACGTGGTCATCTTCGCGAGATGCTCGTCCCAGCGGCCCGCGAGCGCGCGGGAGAAGATCGGGCCGAGGAGCGGATCGTCGTCGACCCGGCGGTAGAAGGCGTCGACCAGCGCGCGGACGTTGGTCTCGTTGGGTTCGCGTTCCCGCTCGGCGGTGGCGGGCTGTCGATCTGAGTTCATGGCGAAGCGATCATGCGTTCGGCCGGCGGTTCGAACCGGCAGCCGTGTTTTACTGACGAAAGGCGGCGATATGAAGCACAATGGCGATGACCCGCGCGAGGCTTCCCCTGCAACGGCGGCTGGCGCGCGCCGTATCGGCTCCATTGTGCCAGCCCGCGTACGGATAGTGCGCCGCTTCCGTCTCGAATCCTTCTCGTTGTTCCGCCGTTCGTCGATGCGCCGAGGCGCTTAATTCAATCCCAATCTTCAAACTGAATCGCGCGACACCATGCGACTGACCGACTACACCGATTACGCGCTGCGCGTTTTGCTGTATCTCTCCGTCCGGCCGTCCGGCCTCTCGACGATCCAGGAAATCTCGGACGCCTACGGCATTTCGAAGAATCACCTGATGAAGATCGTCCAGCAACTGGGCGAGCTCGGCTGGGTCGAAACCGTGCGCGGGCGCAACGGCGGGCTGCGGATCGCCGCGCGTACGAACGACCTCACGATCGGCGAGATCGTGCGCAAGACCGAGAGCGATTTTGCGATCGTCGGCTGCTTCGCGGAGCGCGACACCGCGGCGCAACGCTGCGTGATTCAGCCGCATTGCCGCTTGCGCGGCGTGCTCGCCGCCGCGCGCGATGCATTTCTCGCCGAGCTCGACAAGCACACGATCGGCGAGCTCGCGCATCCGGCGAACGAGCTTGCGGCGCTGCTGGGCATCGCCGCCATCGCGCAGGTTCCAGCGGAAGCGCTTGCCGCGGGCGGCGGGCCTTCCTGATCGGCCGGCGACGCCGCGCCCATGATTGTCGAAGATCGAAAAATGCACTAATCGAGCCAAACAACGCTTGAAAGTGATGAAAAGCGCCTCATTTTGATCGTATTCAGAATTGGAGCTTCGAAAAATGAGAATCGACAAACTCACCACCAAATTCCAGGAAGCGCTGTCGGACGCGCAGAGCCTGGCAGTCGGGCACGACAACCAGTACATCGAGCCGGTTCACTTGCTGGCGGCGCTGATCGCGCAGCAGGACGGTTCCGCGCGCTCGCTGCTGTCGCACGCGGGCGTGCAGGTGCAGGCGTTGCAGGCGTCGCTCAACGATGCGATCGCGCGCCTTCCGCAAGTTCAGGGCACCGACGGCAACGTGCAAGTGAGCCGCGAACTCGCGGGCTTGCTCAACGCCGCGGACAAGGAAGCGCAAAAGCTCAACGACACGTACATCGCGAGCGAAATGTTCCTGATCGCCGTCGCCGATGACCGCGGCGAAGCGGGCCGCCTCGGGAAGCAGCACGGCTTGACGCGCAAGGCGCTCGAAGCGGCGATCAACGCCGTGCGCGGCGGCGCGCAGATCGACAGCCAGGACGCCGAAAGCCAGCGCGAAGCGCTCAAGAAGTACACGGTCGATCTGACCGAGCGCGCCCGCGCCGGCAAGCTCGATCCCGTGATCGGCCGCGACGACGAAATCCGCCGCTCGATCCAGATCCTGCAGCGCCGCACGAAGAACAATCCGGTGCTGATCGGCGAGCCGGGCGTCGGCAAGACGGCGATCGTCGAAGGGCTCGCGCAGCGCATCGTCAATGGCGAAGTGCCGGAAACGCTCAAGGGCAAGCGCGTGCTGTCGCTCGACATGGCGGCGCTGCTCGCGGGCGCGAAGTATCGCGGCGAGTTCGAGGAGCGCCTCAAGGCCGTGCTCAACGACATCGCGAAGGACGAGGGCATGACCATCGTCTTCATCGATGAAATCCACACGATGGTCGGCGCGGGCAAGGCCGAAGGCGCGATGGATGCGGGCAACATGCTGAAGCCCGCGCTCTCGCGCGGCGAGCTGCATTGCATCGGCGCGACCACGCTCGACGAATATCGCAAGTACATCGAAAAGGATGCGGCGCTGGAGCGGCGTTTCCAGAAAGTGCTCGTCGACGAACCGTCGGTCGAGGCGACCATCGCGATCCTGCGCGGCTTGCAGGAGAAATACGAGCTGCATCACGGCGTCGAGATCACCGACCCGGCGATCGTCGCGGCGGCGGAACTGTCGCATCGCTATATCACGGACCGCTTTCTGCCGGACAAGGCCATCGATCTGATCGATGAAGCGGCGTCGCGCATCAAGATGGAAATCGATTCGAAGCCCGAAGAGATGGACAAGCTGGACCGCCGTCTCATCCAGTTGAAGATCGAGCGCGAAGCCGTGAAGAAGGAGAAGGACGAAGCGTCGCAGAAGCGTTTGCAGCTCATCGAAGAGGAAATCGAGCGGCTGAATCGCGAATATTCCGATCTCGAGGAAATCTGGACTGCCGAGAAAGCGGCGGTGCAGGGCAGCGCGCAACTGAAGGAAGAAATCGAGAAGGTGCGCGCGGATATCACACGCCTGCAACGCGAAGGCAAGCTGGAGAAGGTTGCCGAGTTGCAGTACGGCAAGCTGCCCGAACTCGAAGCGCGGCTGAAGCAGGTGACGCAGGCCGAGTCGCAGGAGCAGAACAATCCGACGCGGCCGCGCCTGTTGCGTACGCAGGTCGGCGCGGAAGAAATCGCGGAAGTCGTGTCGCGCGCAACCGGCATTCCCGTGTCGCGGATGATGCAGGGCGAGCGCGAAAAGCTGTTGCAGATCGAGAGCAAGCTGCACGAGCGCGTGATCGGTCAGGACGAAGCGATCGGCGCGGTGGCTGACGCGATTCGCCGTTCGCGCGCCGGTCTGTCGGACCCGAACCGGCCGTATGGCTCGTTCCTGTTCCTCGGGCCCACGGGCGTCGGCAAGACGGAGCTGTGCAAGGCGCTGGCCGCGTTCCTGTTCGATTCGGAGGACCATCTCGTTCGCATCGACATGAGCGAATTCATGGAGAAGCACAGCGTCGCGCGGCTGATCGGCGCGCCGCCGGGATACGTCGGTTACGAGGAGGGCGGCTATCTGACGGAAGCGGTGCGCCGCAAGCCGTACAGCGTGATCCTGCTCGATGAAATCGAGAAGGCGCATCCCGATGTCTTCAACGTGCTCCTGCAAGTGCTCGACGATGGCCGCATGACCGATGGCCAGGGCCGCACCGTCGATTTCAAGAACACGGTGATCGTGATGACGTCGAACCTCGGTTCGCAGGTCATCCAGGGCATGATCGGCGAGCCGCAGGAAAGCGTGAAGGACGCCGTCTGGGAGGAAGTGAAGCTGCACTTCCGGCCGGAGTTCCTGAACCGTATCGACGACGTGGTCGTGTTCCATGCGCTCGATCGTTCGAACATCTCGGCGATCGCGAAGATCCAGTTGCAGCGTCTGCATGACCGTCTGGCCAAACTCGACATGGAGTTCGAGGTGTCGGATGCGGCGCTCGAACAGATCGGCAAGGTTGGCTACGACCCGGTGTTCGGCGCGCGGCCGCTGAAGCGCGCGATTCAGCAGGAGATCGAGAATCCGGTCGCCAAGCTGATCCTCGCCGGCCGGTTCGGGCCGAAGGACGTCATTCCGGTCGATGTGCGCGAGGGCAAGTTCGTGTTCGATCGCGTGGTGCATTAAGGCGCGATTCCGCTGTCCGGCAGGTTGGCCGGGCGGCGGTTCGATTGAATAAGGCAACGGAGCGATCCGTTGCCTTTTTTATGCCCGTGACGTGATCCGCAAGCTCGCCGCCCGAAATGCAAAAAGCCCCGCACGGCGAAGCGCCTGCGGGGCTTTCGGGCGATACGGAAGAATCGCCGAAACGGAAAGCGCGCTTAACCTTGCTTCGGCTCTTCGCTCTTGCCGAAGAGACCCGCCAGGCCGCCGAGCGAACCGAGCACGCCGGTCAGGTCGAGTTGGCCTTCGGGCGGCACTTCGCCATTCGGCGTCGCGCGATCGACGATATGCGGCAGCACCGCCGCCAGCATGCCCGAAAGCTGGTCGCCCGAGACGCCGGCCTTCTGCGCGAGCGCACCGACGTTGTCCTGACCGAGCACGTTCGTGAGCGTGTCCGGGCTGATGGGCTTGTTCTCGCCGGTGCCGATCCACGACTGCACGACATCGCCCGCGCCGTGTTGCTGGAAGCGCTGGATCAGACCCATGATGCCGCCCGGCTGGCTATTGATGTACTGGAGCGCCATGCCGATCAGTGCGGCCTGGCCGGACTGAGCAGGTTGTCCGCCTTGTTGCGACGAATTGCCGAGGGTGGATGCGAGGATATCGAGTAGGCTCATGGCGGTCTCACTACGAAAGGTTACGGGGTAGGTTCGCTTGGCGCCGCCTAATCCGGATGCAGGACGCGGCGGCGTGGGCATGGGCCGCGAGCGGCCGTTCGACGATGGTCCTACGAAGGCAGTTTTCCTTCGACAAGGTTCCCCGAAGAATCACTGACTGGCGGCCGCGGCGCTGGCTGCCTTGTCCTTCTTGCTGCGCTTCGATTTGGCGGGTTTCGCCTCGCTCGCGGCCGCCGGGGCGGATGCATTCGCCGTGGTCGCGGCCGCGCTTTCCTTCTTCGATTTCTTCGATGCCTTAGCCCCCGATGCAGCCGCGGCAGGCGCCGTGGCCGGCGTCTGCGCCGTCGTGGCCGCGGGCGAGGTCGCGGCGGTGGCCGCTGTCGACGACTTCACCGTCGAGTTCGGCGCGGCGCTGCCGCCTTGCGTCGTCGTCGCGGGCTTCGCTGTCTTGCCTGTCGGCGGCAGCGACGAGCCGCCTATCGTCAGGCCATTTTGCTCCAGCGTCGCAACGGACTTGGTGCCCAGACCCTTGACGCGGGTCGCGAGGTCGTCGGCGTCCTTGAACGGGCCGTTCTTCGTGCGCTCGTCGACGATCGCCTTGGATTTCACCGGCCCCAGGCCCTTGACGGATTCAAGCGCGGCCTGATCGGCGGTGTTGACATCGACCGCGGCAAACGCGGCGCCGATCGAAACCATGAACGCTAAGCACAGCATCAGCAGCTTTTTCAGCATGACGGCACTCCAAGCATAAAAGATAGGATAGGTCGATAAGTTCGGGCCGATCGAGAAAGTTGCCGTTAAGCATAGGGCAAAAAACGTCCCGAACGATGACGGTCCGCATTGTGCACGACCCCTTCGCGTGCGCCGCGCTTTCCGCACAATCTTTAACGTTGCATAACACGAAGCGGATGACGGCGGACGTTTCGCGGATCAGCGTGACGCGGCCGTTTTGGCGAACGCGCCGCGAACCTCGAAGCCGACTTTATCGACGACTTCGCCCTTCGCATCGACCAGTTCGAGCACGTGACGCCCCGGCCACGGCAACCATGAGGCGCGGGCGTCGTGGCCGTAAGACTTGCCGTCGAGCCGCCACGCAAGGCGCGCGCCGCTCCCGGCGCGCTCGAACCACACGCGTTGCCGTGCCGGCGGAATATCCGGGTCGAGCGCGAAGATCGTGCCGTTCGTCGGTTCGCCGATGCGCGCGGCGGCAGCATCGGTCATACCGGCCGCGTTGCTCTTTGCGCCGCGCGCGGCCTGCGCCGCATTGGCCGTGAGACCGATCTCGCTCATCTGCGTGCCGCGCACGAACCATTCGCCGCGCGCCGGTTCGATGTCGTTCTGATACGTGACGCGTGTCGCGATCACGCCCGCCGGGGCGCGCGGCGCGCTGCTATCCGATCGCCGGTTCAGATAGTTGACGATGGCATTCCACGCCGGCGCCGCGCCCGTCACGCCGGAAACGTCCCACATCGGCGCGCCGTCCGCATTGCCGACCCACACGCCCACGGTGTAGCGCGAAGTGAAACCGACCGCCCAGTTGTCGCGCATGTCCTTGCTGGTGCCGGTTTTCACGGCGCTGAACGTGCGCGTGGCGAGCACGCTGTCGAAGCCGAAGGTGCGCGTGCGTGCGTTGTTGTCGGCGAGGATGTCGGTGACGATGAAACTCGCCTCCGCACTGAACACGCGCGTGCCGCCGTCCGCCGCCGGACGATGGTCCGCGAGATCGAAGACGGGACGCGCGAGCCCGCCGTTCGCGAGCGTGCGATAGGCGTTGGCGAGCGTCGCCAGCGTGACGTCGGCGCTGCCGAGCGCGAGGCTGAAGCCGTAGTAATCGCCCGCTTTCGTCAGCGGCAGGCCGAGCGCGACGAGCGTCTTCGCGAAACGATGCGGCGTGACCATCACGAGCGTGCGTACCGCCGGCACGTTCAGCGACGAGCCCAGCGCCGTGCGCACGCTCACCCAGCCCTTGAAGTCGTGATCGTAGTTCTGCGGAATGTAGAGGCCGCCGCCGGTCGCGAGATCGAGCGGCGCGTCGTCGAGCAGGGTGGCGGCGGTGACGCGCTTTTCGTCGATCGCCTGCGCGTAGAGGAAGGGCTTGAGCGTCGAGCCGGCCTGACGCGCGGCGAGCACGGCATCGACTTGCGGCGCGTTCGACAACCCGCCCGCCGAGCCGACCCACGCGAGCACGTCGCCCGACCGGTTGTCGATCACGATGGCCGCTGCGTCGTGCACGTTGCGCGGATGCGCGCGCGCATTCAGTTCGGCGAGCGTGCGCGCGAGCGTGTCGCGCGTAAAGCGCTGCAAGCGCGCATCGACCGTGGAGCGCACGCGCGCGCCCGCCGCCGGATGCGCTTCGCTTGCGATACGCCGCGCAAGATGCGGCGCGAGCGCGTCATCGCCTTGTGCCGTGGCGGGTGTGGATGCCGTGCGCGTGAGCGCGAGCTGCACGTAGCTGCTCAGGTTGACGCACGGATCGCCGCCGCGCGCGCCGTGCAGCGCCTGCATGTCGTGCAGGATCGCGCAGGCGCGCGCGGCGACTTTCGGATACGGCGCGTTCGGCGCGCGCACCAGCGCGGCGGCGAGCGCGGCCTCGCGTTCGTCGAGACCGGAAGGCGCCTTGCCGAAGAGCGTCTGCGAGAGCGCCGACAATCCGACGATCTCGCCGCGAAACGGCACGAGGTTCAGATACGCTTCGAGAATCTGATCCTTGCGCCAGCTTCGTTCGAGCCACAGCGCGCCGATCGTCTGCTGCGCTTTTTCTCCGATCGAGCGGCGTCCCGCCGGCTTGCCTTCGCTGTCGATGAGTCCGGTGAGCTGCATCGTCACCGTGGACGCGCCGCGCGTGCGCGTGTTCCACAGATTGCCCCATGCGGCGGCGGCCGCGCCGCGCCAGTCGACGCCCGCGTGCTCGTAAAAGCGCTTGTCCTCCGACACGACGATCGCCTCGCGCAACGCCGGCGACACGTCCGCGAGCGCGATCCAGTCGCCGCGCCGCGCGCTCGCGTCGATGCGCGTGCGCGCGAGCGTCTCGCCGTCGCGGGCGAGCAGCACCCAGTCGGAGCTGCGCCATGCCGCGCGCACGTCGTCGAAACCCGGCGACGCGTGCGCGCCTATCGACACGATGCACGCGATGAAGGCGAGGGCGGCGCGCTTCATCGCTTCACTTCGCCGCGAGCGGTTTGACGACCACCGGCGCATTGGGCAGCGCGCCGAACGTCGAAGGCGCATAGAGCGCTTCGACGCGCGTCGGCGGCAGGCCGAACGTACCGGGATTGTTCAGACGCATCGTGTATTCGACCTGAAGCTTGCCCTTCGGCAGATAGCCGTAATACGCGCGATAGCCGTCGAAACCGCGCTCGACGAAAGCGGGCCATGCATCGCGATCCCGTTTTTCGCCCTGCGTGGCGGCTTCCGAGTCGCGCCCGAGGCCGGAGCCGAGAATCGTCGCGCCGGCGGGAATCGGATCGTTCACGACGACCCAGGTCATGTCGCTTTGCGCGTCGATGTCGAGATGCACGCGCACGATGTCGCCGCGCGAGAGCACGCCTTTCGCGGCGGGATCGACGGGCGTGAGCGTCTTCGCGATGCGATAACCCGCCGCGAACGGCGCCTTCAGCGCAACGGCCGCGAGGCTTTCGATCGTCGCCCACGGCTTGCCCGTGCCGTCTTGCGTGAGCGTGAGCGAGCCGGCCGACCAGGGTAGCAACACGCTGCGCACGTTCGCGGTCTTCGTCGCGGGCGTGGCCGAGGCGGGCGCTGCCGACGCGGGCGCTGCCGCTGCGCTCCAGTTCACGTTTTGCGACGACGCGCCCAGCTGGATCGACGTATGGCCCGTCACCGGCGTGCTCTCGAACAGGCTGGAGAAGCGGCCGACCGCGAGCGCGCCCCACAGGTTGGCGGTCGTCGTCTGCCATGCGCCGTTTTTTTGCAGCGCGAGCAGTCCTGCGACGAGGCGCGGCATCTCGTCCTTCCAGCCCGGCGACTGCGCGAAAACGAGCGCGGTGCGCGCGGCGTTGGTCTCGGGGCCGGTCATGAGCCACCAGAGATCGTCGTCGCGTTCGGTCGAGAAGGTGAGACGCGTGCCCTGATAAGTCAGCCGCGCGCGGATGATCTGCTCGGCCTGCGCGCGCTTTTCGTCGCGACCGGCGATCCCGTCCACGCGCGACAGGATCGCGTAGTAGTCGAGCACCGCCGAGGTTGGCCATTGATCCGGCGCGACCGTGATCGAGCCGAGCATGCGCGGCTGCGCGAGACCGTAGCGCGACAACGCTTCGATTGCCGCGAGCTTTTCGTAGTCGAGATCGTTACGCGGCGTCCAGACCTTGCGCTCGATCTTGCCATCGACGAAATTCGCGAGACCCGCCGCCATCTGGTTGCGCAGATCGTCGGGCAGGGCGAAGCGGCGATCCTGCTTCGCGGCTTCATCGCTGACGGCGAGCAGATAGGCGGTGAGCGTCGGGCTGCCGGTCGGGCGTTCGTCGTCGGCGGGCGGGAAGTAGTTCGCGAGGCCGTCGCGGTCCAGATAGGACGGCATCTTCGCGAGCACGCCTTGCCATTGCGCGGCATCCATCAATCCCAGCGCGCGCGACGTCTGCTGCTCCAGGCAACTGTACGGATAGCGCTCGAACCAGCGGCGCACGCCGGGCAAGCCGTCCGCGAGCTTCGGCTGCAAGGACACGGCGATGCCGCCGCGCACCGCGCCGTCGCCCGACCTGTCCGCGTCGGCGGGCGGCGCGACGGGCAGCGCGAGCGTGCCGTCGACTTGCGTGATGGTCGCCTGCTGCACGGTGACGGGAATGGCCGCGACGACTTTTTGCGTCAGCTTCACGGCGTCGCTCGCCTTCGGTCCGGCCTGTTCGGATGCGCTCACGTTCCAGTCGAGACTCGCGGTATCGCGCGCGCCGAGCACGTCGGGCGTCTTCACGTCCCAGGCCACTTCCTGCGACGATTCCGGCGCGAGCTCGACCGTGCGCGCATCGAGCGCGAGCGCTCCCGCGTGCGGCGTGACGACGACGCGCATCGTGCGGGCCGTCGTATTGCGCAGCGTGAACTGCGCGCGGAACGCATCGCCGACGCGCACGAGCGGCGGCAATCCCGAAATCAGTTGCAAGTCCTGCGTGCTTTGAATCGATGCGCTGCCGGTGCCGAACCGCCCCGCGCCGACCGCCGCGACCGCGACGATGCGAAAGCGCGTGAGCGCGTCGTTCAGCGGCACATCGACGGCGGCTTCGCCGTTCGAATCGAGCGTCACGCGCGGATTCCACAGAAGCAGGGTGTCGAAGAGTTCGCGCGTCGCGCTGTGTCCGCCGCCGCCGCCCGCGGGCACGGCCTTGCGCCCGAAATGCCGCCGCCCGACGATCTCCATCTGCGCGGTCGCGGTTTCGACGCCGTACGCGCGCTGCTGCAACATCGCGTCGAGCACGTCCCAGCTTGCGTTGGGCATGAGTTCGAGCAGCGCTTCATCGACCGCCGCGACGGCGATTTGCGTGCCGGCGGGCGCGGGCTTGCCGTCCGGCAGCGCGACTTTGACCTTCACATGCGCGCGGGTTCGCACCGTGTATGACTTCGCGTCCGGGCTCACGCTTACTGCGAGCTTGTGCGCGGCCGCGCCGACCTTGATCGACGCGAGCCCATAACGGAACGCGGGCTTCGACAGATCGACGAGCGGCGTGGGCGCCTGATACTGACGGCCTTCGTACCAGAACGCGCGCGCCCATTCGACGGGCGCCTTCCAGCCCCACGTGAAGAACGAATACCACGGCACTTCGCGAATACGCCCGCGCAGCGCGAGCACCGACACGTAGACGTTCGGCCCCCACGTCTCCTCGACCTTGAGTTCGACGGTCGGGTCCTTGCCGTTCAGTTCGACGACGCGCGTCTCGATGATGCCCTCGCGCTCGACCGCGACGAGCGCCGTCGCCGAACGGAAGGGCATGCGCACCTGGAAGCGCGCGGTTTCGCCGGGTTCGTAGCTGGTTTTTTCGGGCAGCACGTCGATGCGGTCGGTGTTCTCGCCGCCGAACCACAATTCTTCCTCGCGCGTGACCCATACCGATGTGCTCGCGTTGGCCGCGCGGCCGTCGCCGTCTTTCGCGACTGCGATCAGATCGACGTTGCCGGGCTCTTTCAGTTTCGCGTCGCACGAGACGATGCCGTGGTCGTCGCTCTTGCCGCTGCACAGCGTGCCGAGATCCTTGATTTCGGTGTGGTTGTCGTACGCGTAAAAGCCGCCGACCATGCGCTTTCTCGAACTCGACATCACCCGCGCCACCGCCTTGATCTCCACCGCAACACCCGCGCGCGGCTTGCCCGCCAGATCGAGCGCGATGGCCTGCACCGGCAGCGCGCCCCCGACCGACACCCAGTGTCCCGCCTTCACGCCGACCGCCACCGCGGCGGGCCAGAGCGTCGCGCCGCCGCTGATCGTCTGAATTTCGCCGTTCGGGTCGGCGAAGCTCGCCTCCAGCGCGAGCCGCTTCGGCGATTCGACCGCCGGCAGCGGCTTCACCGTGACCTTGCCCGCGCCGTCGCGATCGAGCGTGACGCGCAGCTTGTCGGCGATCAGCTTGGCCGTCGCGTTGTCCTGCGCTTCGCTGTCGTCGTCCTCGGCGGGTGCGCTCGCGCCGTCGTCCGCGGGTTTCCGATAGGGCGCGAAGCTGAACGCCTCGTACTGCGAAGCGAAGGGCGGCGGCACGTCGCGCACGAGCGCGGAGACCTGCACGGGCAGATTCGATGCCGGTCCGCCTTGCACGTATTCGAGCCGCACCGCGACCGGCGCTTCCTGTGCCGCGACCAGACCGGGCGATGCGCCGTCGCCCGCCGTGATCGAGCCTTTGAAGACGGGCAAGCGGAATTCCTCGACGCGGAAGCTGCCCGATTCGTACGACTGCGTGATGGCGTTGTCGTTGTCTTCGTCGTCGCTATTCGCGCTGCCGTTGTCCAGCGTTACGCTGTATTCGCCGAGCTTCGCGGCGGGCGGCACGGTGAAGGTGGAATCGGCGCTGTGATCCGCGGCCCATTTGAGCGGCAGATGCCATGTTTGTCCGCTGCCGACGTGGCGGATCGTCACGCGCGTCGGATTGTTCGGCGCGAACGCGAAACCGTTCAGCGTTTCGACGCGCAACAGATGTTTCATCGACACCGTTTCGCCGGCGCGCAGGAGCGTGCGGTCGAACACGGTATGCGCGCGCGTGGTGCGCGTCGCGCTCATGTCGGTCGGGACGTGAAAGCGCCACGATTCGATGCCGCGATTCCAGTCCGACATCGCGAACGCCATGTCCGGCCCGCTGACCGGATCGCTCACGCGCGCCGACACGAAGAAACCGCCCCACGCGAGGCTGCGCTCGTTGCATTCGCGCACGGCGGCGAGCGGCTTGCCGATTTTCGCGATGCCTTGCGCATCGGTCTTGGCGGTCGCGATCTCGTCGCCGTTGCAATCGGTCACGCGCACTTGCGCATTCGCGACGGGCTTGCCCTTGTCAAGCGTGGTGACCCACACGAGGCTGTTTTCGCGTCCCTGCTTGAAATGCACGCCGAGGTTCGTGACGAGCACCGACGTGCGCACGTACATCGCCTGATTCTTGCCGATGAGCGATGCGCCGAGCGTGGGCGAACGCATTTCGACGACGTAAAAGCCCGGCTTGCCGAATGGAATGCCGACGACTTCGAAGGGCCGCAGCGCTTTCGGATCGGCGGCGGGCAGGGTGAGCGTTTCGACGCCGCGTTGCTTCGCCAGCATCGAGAGCGACCGGATATCGATTTGCGGGTCTTTCGACACGCTGCCGTCGCTGTTCGGGATGACGACCGGCTCGATGCCGTTGTTCAGCATGCCGGGCATGCGTTCTTCGATCGACGAGCGCGACATCGAGATGCCGTCGAACGTATCGACGGCGCGCATCCAGTGGCGGATATCCGCGTCGGCGTCGAGCTTGAGTTGCGTGATCTGCGACGTGCCGGCATTCAACCCCTGCACGTGCAGGTCCGCTTCGACATGACGCAGCGTCACCGGAAGCATCGCGGGCATGCCGGGCTCGGCGAATCGCTCGATGATGCCGAACGTGCCCGACGAAAACTTCGCGAGCGGCGGCATCGCGGCGGTCGCGGTTTTGAGCGGGAAGAGATCGGCGTTCGCGAGCGCGCGGCCGCTCACGTCCTTCAGGTTCGCGGGCGCTTCGATGGTGAGATCGGCGCGCTCGGGCAGCGGCGCGGCGAACTCGATGGCGCTCACTTCCGCGTCTTTGTCGCTTTCGTCGAAACGAGGTGACGCGTTGCCCTTCGGCCCGCGCAGCACGAACTTCTGGGCGTCGGCGCGGCTGATCGGCGCGCTGAAATTGAGCCGCAGCGGACGCAACGGCGTGCACGGCGCTTTCGCGTTCTCCCGCTCGCACGAGAAGCTCGCCGTGAAGGGCTCGCGCACCGTGAAGTCGAAGCGCTTCTCGACGTCGTTGGCGATGCCGCTTGGCCCCGTCACGCCCGCGCCGTACACGAACTGCATCTTCGTCGCGGAAGGCAGCGTTTGCTGGCACGCGAGCGTGAGCACGCGGTCGCTTTCCTTGTCGAGCCGGAAATGTTTGAGTAGGGCGGCGCGCGACGTGTCGTCGACCGTGCGCACCGGAATGCGGTTGCCGAGCGCGCTCGACTCGCACCAGACATGCTGAAGCACGGAAGCCTGCGTTGCCGGTCCGTTCAGGCGCAGCACGAAGGTCTGATTTTCTTCGACGTCGCCATAGCTCGGCATGATGCGCGTGACGAACGGCCCGCCCGTCTGAAACGCGAAATGGCGCGGGCCGGAAAGCGCATTGCCCGCGACGGATTTGAGGCTATCCGCGAGATCGAGCGCGCAGCGCACGCCGGGCGGCAGATCGTGTTCGAAGTCGAAGGCCCAGGTTTTCGCGTCGATCCAGCGGCCCGAGCCTGCCAGCGCCGCCGCGCTCGCGCCGCTACAGGCGACCTTGCCGGGCGCGGCGGCCGACGCGCTGCCGAAGGCGATCATCGGTTCGTCGAATTTGGCGACGACCTGCCGCACTTGCGCGACCTTGCCCTGTGGCGACACGGTCGCGATGCGCGCGGCATCGGCCCGATGCATCGCGACGCCCGCCCCGAGCGCGGCGATCAGCGTGGTTGCGGCCAGGATCCATTTTTTTTGTTGCGTGATAACGCGGCTCATCCACTCGCTCCGAGTTTTTCCTCGACGGGAAATTCTACTGGAGCCTTACGTCAATCTTTACGTTGAGACGCTTTTCCACGAGCGCTCAGTCGGCATCGACCCGCGACACGCGCCGCGCGCTCACGCGCCGCCAGTAAACGAAGAGGCCGATGCCCGCGATGCCGAGGCTCGCCGAATTGGCGATCCAGAAGCCGCGCGCGCCCTGCAGCCATTCGGGCACGCCGCCGCCCACGTCGAAGCCGAGCAGATAGCCGCCGCCGAGCCCGATGCCCCACAGCGCGACAGCGTAGATGACCGTCGGCACGACTGTCACCTTGTACGCGCGCAGGATGAACGCGACGGTGATCTGCAGGGCGTCGCCGAGGTGATAGAAGAAGATGATGAGCACGAGCGGCATCGCGGCGGCGATCACATGCGCGTCGGGCGTGTAGGCGGCGATGACATGGGGGCGCGCGGCGAGCAGGATCACGCCGTACACGAGCGCGAGCACGCACGCCATGCCGATGCCATGACGCCCGATCGAGCGCGCGTCGTCGAAGCGCCCCGCGCCGAGCGCCTGCGACACGAGCGTCGTCGATGCGATGCCGATCGACAGCGGCGTCATGTACAGCACCGCGCCGAGATTGCCGGCGATCTGATGGCCGGCGAGCGTGGTCGTGCCGAAGCGCGAAATGAAGAGCGCCATGAACGTGTACGACGTCACTTCGATGAGATACGAGAGGCCCATCGGAATGCCGAGGCGCAAGAGTGCGAACTGCCGCCGCCAGACCGGCCAGCAAAAGCGCGAGAAGATGCCGAACGGGCGGAAGAATTCGACCTTGAAGAGCACTGTCATGCCGACCATCGCCAGCACCCAGTTGATGAGCGTGCTCGCGAGCGCGCAGCCGGGGCCGCCGAGCGCCGGCACGCCCGCGCCGCCGAAGATGAACCAGGTGTTGAGCGGAAACTTGAGCAGGAGGCCGCCGACTTGCAGGAACATCACGAGCCGCGGTTTGCCGACCGCGTTCGTGAGCGAACTGTAGACGCGAAACGCGAGGCTCGCGGGCAGGCCGAACGACAGGATGCGCAGATAGTCGACGGTGCGCTCGTGCAGCGCGGGCGGCGTTTTCGCGAGCGAGAGAATCGGCTCGGGAAAGTAGAGCAGCACGAAGCCGACGACCGTGAGCGCGGCGGCGAGCCACAGCGCCTGCCGCGTTTCCTCGCCGATTTCGCTTTCGCGGCCCGCGCCGAAAAGCTGCCCGGCGATGGGCTGCAACGCGACGAGGATGCCCGTCAGCCCGATATACACCGAGATGTAGACGGAGCCGCCCAAGCCGAGCGCCGCGAGATCGGTGGCGGAGAAGCGGCCGACCATCGCGGTGTCGATGACGCCGAACGCGATCACCGCCAACTGACCGATCAGAACCGGCCACGCGAGCGCGGCGATCTTGCGCACGTCGCTCAGCATGCCGGTTGCGCTGACGGAGTGGGGGATCGCGCGCATTGCCTTACTGTGCCCGGCGCAGGCTCTTCGGACGCAGCGGTTTCTTTGCCGGCGGCGTCGGCCGCTCGATGCGCACGTAGAGGCGGAAGCGCTCGTCGCGGTCGGCCACGCGCCGGCCTTCCCAGACGAGCTTCCACTGGAACGCCGACATCGACGACGGCTCGCCATAGTCCGCCGGATCCTGGCGCAGGATCACGTCGCAGTCTTCGTCGAACGCGAAATGCATGCCGCCAAAATAGGCGAAGGTCGCGATCTGCGCGTCGCCCAGGCGCACGGGCGAGATGCAGGTGTAGTCGGGCGGCAGGTGCCCGGCGATCTGCTCCGCCACGTCGCGATAGGTCCGGCTGTAGTTCACCACCGGCAGCCACAGCGTCATGAGCAGCACCCACATGAGCGTGGTGCCCGCGCTCGACAGCACGACGCTGCGCCACAGCACCTTCGGATGTCGCGCGAGACGCCAGCGCGCGAGCATGAACCAGCAGGCGGTCACGGCCACCGCGCAGACGAAGGAAAGCAGCTTGAATTCGGGATGGAAGCCCGGCGCGAGACGTGCGAGATTGCGCGCCATCGGCGCGGGAAAACCGAACATGCCTGCGGTCCAGACAAGCCACACCAACGAGCCGATGATGGTGAAGCTCAGCATGGCGAACCAGTCGATCGCGTTGATCGCGCCGCGCTTCAGCGTGGGCAGCGCAAAGGTCGCGAGCACCGAGAGCGGCGGCAGGAGCAGCATGAAGAGCCGGTTGGTTTCGTGCGCCTGCAAGACGACGAGCACGAGCAGCGGCCCGATGATCGACAGCGGTACGCCCACGTGCGGCGAGCGGCGCAGCCCGCCCCAACTGACAAAGGCCCACAACGCGAGCGGCCACGCGGGCCAGGTGAAAAGCGGCAGGTTCTTGATCGCGTACGCGAAGATGGTGCCGGGCGTGCCGGAGAAGAACGAGAAACTGTTGCGCCACCATTGGCGCAGCCACCATTCGCCGTCTTCGGGGAAGTAGTGCAGCGTCGGCAGCACCCACGCGGCGATCAGCAGGATCGCGACCGGCAGGCCGAAGATCAGGAGCGGGGCGGCGCGCACCTGCTTCACGATGATCGTCATCGCGAGCGTGCAGAGCAGGAGCGCGAACACGAGCACGGGCGAGCTCGACAAGCCGACCACGCCGATCGCCACGCCCCACACGAGACCGCCGTGGATCGGCTTGTCGAGGCTGCGCACGAGGCCGTAGATGAGCATCGCGGTGCCGGCGAATTGCGCGAGTTGCGGCGTGGTTTCGTGGCCGCGCTCGGCGAGTCCGAAACACGCGAGCAGGATGAGCAGCGCGCCGTCGGCGAGCGTGCGGCCGTAGTCGCGCGGCTCCGGCTCGCCGCCGAAGGCGTATTTGAATGGCTGGGCTTCGTCGCGCCGGCCGAGCAGGTAGGTGGAGTACCAGACGAACGCGCACGCGAGACAGAAGAGCAGACCCGTGACCACGCGCGACGCATTGCTCGCGTCGACCCACGGGCTCAGCAGGCGGATGGCCGATGCGCCGAGCCAGTACATCAGCGGGCCGTCGGCTGTGGGCGCCTTGCCGACGAGATTCGGCAGGAGCCAGTCGCGCGCGTCGCCATTGGCCATCGTCCACATGACGCCGAAGCCCGCCGCATCTTCGTTCTTCCACGGATCGCGGCCGAACAGGCCGAACGAGGCGTAGGTAATACAGATGGCGAGCAGCAGCCAGCGCGGCAGGGCGCTGGTGGCGGAGGCGGTCAGACGAACGACAGATCGCATGCGGGCAGGCTTGATTGAATGAGGGTCCGCTTATCGGGCGCAAGGCGCGGGCGGAACCGGGGCAACCGGCATTGTAGTCGCGCGGCGGCATTGAAGGCGGATCGGCGCTGCGCGCCGTGGCCGGACGCAACAGCGTTTCACCGATGCAGCAAAGGCGGTGCCGATGCGCGCCGCTGGCGAGACGAAAAGCAATCGGCGACAAAAAAGGGCAGCCAAAGCTGCCCTTTCTTTCTGAAGCCCGAAGTCCCGCTTACTTCTTGGTGGAGAAGCGCGCGAACTTGTTGTTGAACTTCTCGACGCGGCCGGCCGTGTCCATGATCTTCTGCTGGCCGGTGTAGAACGGGTGCGATTCCGACGACACTTCGATCTTCGCGAGCGGGTAGGTCTTGCCGTTGAATTCGGCGGTTTCGCGCGTCTGGATGGTCGAACGCGTCACGAACCTGAAGTCGTTCGACATATCGACGAACAGAACTTCGCGGTAATCCGGGTGAATGCCTTGTTTCATGGTCTTTCCTGGTATCTGGCGGTAGCCAACCCGCTGCGCTGCCGATCGATGAATGTCGATTCGATGGCGCGAGTCACTTGCCTAGGGTCGAAAAACGGCGATTATGCCAGAAAATCAGTTGCTTGACATCTTTTTTGAACACCACGGCTCAGGTTATGCCGACAGCGCGCCGACGCCCGCCGGGTCTTGCCGGTAATAGCGCGCGAGCAGCCGGTAAAGCTCCGGATAGTCCGCCTCGAACGCCTGCGGCGTCACGAAAAGCGCCTCGCTGCACACCGCGAAAAATTCCGACGGATGATCCGCCGCGTAAGGGTCGATCAGCGATTCGCGCTCGAAGCGGTTCCAGCGGCGCTCGGGCACGGCGTCCACGCGCGCGCAGAACTGGTCGTAGGCGTTGTCGAAAACATCCGCCCAGGCGGTCGAATCGAGCGGCGCGTGCCAGCGGCGATAGAGCGGCGGATGGCCGTCGGCGATGCCCGTCACCATGTCGATCTTGTGCGCGAACTCATGGATCACGACGTTGTAGGCCTCCGCGCCGTCCGACATCTGCGCATCTTCCCACGACAGCACGACCGGACCGCCTTCCCACGCCTCGCCGCTCGCATCGTGCTCGACTTCGTGCACGACGCCGTCTTCGTCCTCGACCGTCTTGCGGATCACGAATTCGCCGGGATACACGATCACGCCGACCCATCCGCGATACAGGTCGAGATCGAGATTGAGCACGGGCAGACAGGCTTGAGCGGCGATGGCAACCATCATCTGATCGGTCAGTTCGAGATCGTGCGCGGTCGAGAATTCCTTTTGCGCGATGAAAAGGCTCGCACTCTCGCGCAGGCGCGCCAGATCCTGCGCGTTCAGATGGCCGAAGCACGGATACGCGTCGAGCGTGCGCTGCCAGAGCGCGTCCTCAATGGCGTATTTGCGCAGCGCGCGCTCGCGGCGTTGCGCGCCAAACCAGCGAGTGAAAAGATTGGCCATGCGTCGAACCGGAAGACTGGAACAGTTGCGGATTGTACGCACCGGCCAAATAAAAAACCGCCTGACGAAAGCAGGCGGTTTCTCTCGGCGCGAAGGCGGAATCAGCCGCCGCCGCGACGCATCATGTCGAAGAACTCGGCGTTGTTCTTCGTCTGACGGATCTTGTCGAGCAGGAATTCCATGGCTTCGACTTCGTCCATGTCGTGGATGAACTTGCGCAGCACCCAGACCTTTTGCAGCAGGTCCGGCTTGATGAGCAGTTCTTCGCGGCGCGTGCCCGACTTGTTCAGGTTGATCGACGGGTAGACGCGCTTTTCCGCGAGACGGCGTTCGAGGTGCACTTCCATGTTGCCGGTGCCCTTGAACTCTTCGTAGATCACGTCGTCCATGCGGCTGCCGGTTTCGATTAGCGCAGTGCCGATGATCGTCAGCGAGCCGCCTTCCTCGATGTTGCGAGCCGCGCCGAAGAAGCGCTTCGGACGCTGCAGCGCGTTGGCGTCGACACCGCCCGTCAGCACCTTGCCCGACGCGGGCACGACCGTGTTGTAGGCGCGCGCGAGACGCGTGATGGAGTCGAGCAGAATCACGACGTCGTGCTTCATTTCGACGAGACGCTTCGCCTTTTCGATGACCATCTCGGCCACCTGCACGTGACGCGCGGCGGGTTCGTCGAAGGTCGACGCGATGACTTCGCCCTTCACCGAGCGCTGCATTTCCGTCACTTCTTCCGGGCGCTCGTCGATGAGCAGCACGAACAGGATGACGTCCGGATGGTTCGCCTTCACCGCGTGCGCGATGTGCTGCAGCATCACGGTCTTACCCGACTTCGGCGATGCGACGAGCAGGCCGCGCTGGCCCTTGCCGATCGGCGAGATCATGTCGATGATCCGGCCCGTCACGTTTTCCTCGCCGCGCATTTCGCGTTCGAGCGGCAAAGGCTTGTTCGGATGCAGCGGCGTGAGGTTCTCGAACATGATCTTGTGTTTCGAGGCCTCGGGCGGCTGCCCGTTGACTTTGTCGACCTTCACGAGCGCGAAATAACGCTCGCCGTCTTTCGGCGTGCGCACTTCGCCTTCGATCGTGTCGCCGGTATGCAGATTGAAGCGGCGAATTTGCGACGGGCTGATATAGATATCGTCCGTGCTCGCGAGATACGAAGTCTCGGGCGAGCGCAGGAAACCGAAGCCATCGGGCAGCACTTCGAGCGTGCCGTCGCCGAAAATCGTGTCGCCCGCTTTGGCGCGCTTTTTAAGAATCGCGAACATGAGTTCCTGCTTACGCAGGCGGTTCGCATTTTCGATCTCGAGGCCATTGGCCATCTCGATCAGTGCAGACACGTGCTGAGACTTGAGCTCGGATAAATGCATACGGATTTCCCGCCAGGGAGAGAGGTGCGACGAAAAGATTGGGGAGAAGAGGTGAGCGGAACCGCTCTAGACTTAATACTGCTAGTTAATACTTCTTGAACGCTTATGATTCTAGCATAGCACACGCCATACGGGCCTCGGGTGGGCTTTGGGCGGGGCTTTTCGGCCGATGTTGTCACGCGACAACATCGGCTGCATCGTTGTGCGCGTGAATTGCGCCGTGGATGCCGCAGGCAAACGCCGGGAGATGCCGGCGTGTGCCTTCGATGCCGTTACAGGTTGCTGTCGAGGAACGCGGTGAGTTGCGACTTCGACAATGCGCCGACCTTCTGCGCGGCCACGGCGCCGTTCTTGAAGAGGATCAGCGTGGGAATGCCGCGCACGCCGAACTTCACCGGCGTCGACTGATGCTCGTCAACGTTGATCTTCGCGATCTGCAGGCGATCGCCGTAATCCTTCGCGACTTCGTCGAGGATCGGGGCAATCATCTTGCACGGACCGCACCACTCGGCCCAGAAGTCGAGCAGGACAGGTTTATCCGACTTGACGACATCTTGTTCGAAAGAAGCGTCGCTGATGTGCTTGATTGATTCGCTCATTGTCTGAATACCTCTATTGATTCGAGGCCCGCGTTTGAATGCTCGCCACGATACACCAAAACTGGAAAAAGATTCTCGTCGCCAACGGGCAGTTTCAGGCCCGCTCGCCGTGCGCCAAAACTTAGCCACGCGGCGGCGAATGACGCGCGCAAGGGCAAAATGCACCACTTCCGCACAATTCAAATGCCATCTTAGCCTACTTTACTATCCGTTGCCGGGTGCTGATAGGGCGAATCTGAGGGCGGAAAACCGAAGCACAAGAGGGCATGTCGAACCGGCGCGATGAGCCGACGCCTTCCGGCATCACGTGACCCCGTGGTATGATTCGACGTGACGGGCCTCCTCGCATGGCGGCGCGGTCAACCTGGTCAGGTCGGGAACGAAGCAGCCACAGCCGTTTTCCACCAGTGCCGAGGGTCGGGCTCGTCACCTTCCGCTTTTCTCTGTCGTTCTTCTGTCTCGTTTCTCCCCTCGTTTTAATGGTATGCGCGCCCTACGGCGTGCGGCGCTCACGTGCGTCCAGTCGCGGCCGTTGGCCCCGCCGGGGCAGCCTTTGCGCGAGGTCGTTACTGATACAATTTCGCGCATGACCTATCAAGTTCTCGCACGCAAATGGCGGCCGAAATCGTTCGAGTCGCTCGTCGGCCAGGAGCACGTCGTTCGTGCGCTTACGCACGCGCTCGACGGCGGCCGCCTGCATCACGCCTATCTGTTCACGGGCACGCGCGGCGTCGGCAAGACGACGCTCTCGCGCATCTTCGCGAAAGCGCTCAATTGCGAAACCGGCGTGACCTCGAAGCCGTGCGGCGTGTGCCGTGCGTGCCGGGAAATCGATGAAGGCCGCTTCGTCGATTACGTCGAGATGGATGCGGCGAGCAATCGCGGCGTCGACGAAATGGCCGCGCTGCTCGAACGCGCCGTGTACGCACCGGTCGATGCGCGCTTCAAGGTCTATATGATCGACGAAGTGCACATGCTCACGAATCACGCCTTCAACGCCATGCTGAAGACGCTCGAAGAGCCGCCGCCGCATGTGAAGTTCATTCTCGCAACGACCGATCCGCAGAAAATTCCCGTCACCGTGCTCTCGCGCTGCCTGCAGTTCAATCTGAAGCAGATGCCGGCGGGGCACATCGTGTCGCATCTGGAGAACATTCTCCAGGAAGAGCAGATCACGTTCGAGTCGCAGGCGCTGCGCCTGTTGTCGCGCGCGGCGGACGGCAGCATGCGCGACGCGCTGTCGCTCACGGATCAGGCCATCGCGTATTCGGCCAACCAGGTCACCGAGGAAGCCGTGCGCGGCATGCTCGGCGCGCTCGATCAAAGCTATCTGATTCGCCTCGTCGATGCGCTCGCCGCAAGCGACGGCGCGCTCGTGCTCGCGATCGCCGACGAAATGGCGCTGCGCAGCCTGTCTTTCTCGACGGCGCTGCAGGATCTCGCGAGCCTGCTGCATCGCATCGCGTGGGGGCAGTTCGCGCCGTCGTCGGTGCTGGACGAATGGCCGGAAGCCACGGACATCCGCCGCTTTGCAGACACGTTGTCCGCCGAGCAGGTTCAGCTTTTCTATCAGATCGCTACCGTCGGGCGCAGCGAACTCGGTCTTGCGCCGGACGAATACGCCGGCTTCACGATGACGCTCTTGCGCATGCTCGCGTTCGAGCCCGCGGGCGGGCCGGGCGGCGGCGGTATCGCGGTGAGCGCGCCTTCGGCGGCAAAGCCCGTGGCGCGAAGCGCGGCGCTCGCCGGTGCGATGGCCGAACGCGCGGTCGCGCCCGCGCCGGTCGCAAAAGCGCCTTCGGTGGAAAGTGTCGTCGTGAAGGCGGAAACGGCGCCGCCGGCCGAAATCGCCGTCGCGCCTGCCGAAGCCATCGAGAGCATCGAAAGCATCGAGCCGAAAGCGATCGAACCCGTGCCCGCGAAGCCCGCGCCGGTGCCGGAAGCAGTGCGACAGGCCGTCGAAGAAGCCGCGCCTGCCGCAGCGTCGCGCGCTCCCGAGCCCGAGGCCGCCGCATCGCGCGCGGGCGGCGGCGCGAGCGCGGCGCTCGAAGTGCTGCGCAGCGCGGGCATGCGTCTTTCGTCCGATCGCGGTGCGCGTGGCGCATCGACTGCGCCGGCGGCTGCGCCCACCGCGCCGAAACCGGCCGCGAAGCCCGCGGTGCAGGTTCAGGTTCCGACGCCCAAGCGCGCGGCGACCGCACCCGAACGCAAGGCCGCAGCCAGCGAGGCGAACAAGGCGCGCGTCGTCCCGCCGTGGGAGGACATGCCGCCCGACGACTATCCGCCGGCGGGATCGGCAGACGAATACTTCATGCCGCCGGACGACGGCTTCGTGCCCGCTTTCGACAGCGGTCCCGACGACATGCGGTTCAATGCCGAGCCGGCGGCGAAGCCCGCGCCCGTCATCGACATGACGCCGCTGCCGCCCGCCGTGCCGCTCGATGCGCTCGGCGTGAGCGTCGAATGGCCCGCGCTCGCGGTCGATCTGCCGCTCAAGGGCGTTGCCCATCAGCTCGCGTTCAATAGCGAACTCACCGCCTGCGACGCGAGCTCCGTCACGCTCGCCGTGGCCGTTCAGATGTACACCGACGCCTCGCACGTCGCGAAGCTCAAGGCCGCGCTCGCCGACAAGCTCGGGCGCGCGATCGAAGTCAACGTCAATGTCGCGCCCGCGCGCCGCACCGCCGCCGCGCTCGATGCGGCGGACCGCGCCCGCCGCCAGCAGGAGGCCGAGCAGGAGATCAGGCAGGACCCGTTCGTGCAATCGCTGATCCGCGACTTTGGCGCGAGCATCGTGCAGGGCTCGATCAAGCCGATTGCCGCATCGGGCGCGAGTCCGTCTTGAATCGATGCGCGAAAAACGCCGCGCTAGCCAATCGAATGCCGGGCGCGTGAAGCAAACGCGCGCTCACCCGCCACACGTTTTCCAGTAAGGAGCCGAACCATGATGAAGAACCAACTCGCCGGGCTGATGAAGCAGGCTCAGCAGATGCAGGAAAACATGAAGAAGATGCAGGATCAGCTCGCGTTGATCGAGGTCGAGGGCCAGTCCGGCGCCGGTCTCGTGAAGGTGACGATGACCTGCAAGAACGACGTCAAGCGCGTGTCGATCGACCCGAGCCTGCTCGCCGACGACAAGGACATGCTGGAAGACCTCGTCGCCGCCGCGTTCAACGACGCCGTGCGCAAGGCCGAGGCCACCACGCAGGAAAAGATGAGCGGCATGACGGCCGGCATGCCGATGCCGCCGGGCTTCAAGCTGCCGTTCTAAATCAGCGCGCCGGAGCGATTCCGGCGTGTCATGAGGACACATGAAACAACCTTCCGCTTTGTCGGCGCTCGTGGAAGCGCTGCGCGCGCTGCCCGGCGTCGGACCGAAATCGGCGCAGCGCATGGCGTACCACCTGATGCAGCACGACCGCGCGGGCGCCGAGAAGCTCGGCGCGTCGCTGCTGTTCGCGACCGAGCATCTCAAGCACTGCGAGAAGTGCAACACCTTCACGGAAAGCGAAATCTGCGAAGTCTGCCTCGACGAGGAACGCGATCCGAGCTTGCTGTGCGTCGTCGAGACGCCCGCCGATCAGATCATGCTCGAACAGACGCTCACGTATCGCGGGCTCTATTTCGTGCTGATGGGGCGGCTGAGCCCGCTCGACGGCATCGGTCCGAAGGAAATCCACTTCGAGCGTCTCATCAGCCGCGCGCTCGACGGCATCGTGGAGGAAGTGGTGCTCGCCACCAACTTCACCAACGAAGGCGAGGCGACCGCGCACTATCTCGCGCAGACATTGAAGAGCAAGGGCCTGAAGGTGACGCGGCTCGCGCGCGGCGTGCCTGTGGGCGGCGAGCTCGAATACGTCGATGCGGGCACCATCGCGCGCGCGGTGCTCGATAGGCGCTCCGTTTAAAGGATTCGAACCGATGACAGAAACCGAAGCCCTCGCGCTCGCGACGCATCGCCATTACAAGGGCGGGTTGTATCGCGTGATCGGCGTGGCGCGCCACTCGGAGACCGAGGAAGCGATGATCGTCTACGAGCATCTCTGGCCGCATGATCGCGGCCTGTGGGTGCGTCCGGCGGCGATGTTCAACGAGACGCTCGCCGACGGCACGCCGCGCTTCAAGCCGCTCGACATTCCGCTGTAAAAAGACCGGCAAAAAAAGGAGACGCAACCATGAACGCAACGACGGGACCACTCGCCGGCGTCAAGGTTCTGGAACTGGGCACGCTCATCGCCGGCCCGTTCGCCGCGCGCTTCATGGGCGAATTCGGCGCGGACGTCATCAAGATCGAAGATCCGAACGGCGGCGATCCGTTGCGCAAATGGCGCAAGCTGTATCCCGAAGTGGGCGGCACGTCACTGTGGTGGGCGGTGCAGGCGCGCAACAAGAAGTCGGTGACGGTGAATCTCAAGGCCGAAGAGGGCAAAGAGATCGTCCGGCAGCTCGCGAAGGAAGCCGATATCGTCATCGAGAACTTCCGGCCCGGTTTGCTCGAGAAGCTCGGGCTCGGTTACGAAGTGCTCTCCGCGGAAAATCCCGGCCTCGTGATGGTGCGGCTCTCGGGCTATGGGCAGACGGGCCCGTATCGCGATCGGCCGGGCTTCGGCGCGATCGCCGAATCGATGGGCGGGCTGCGTCACATCACGGGCTATCCGGATTTGCCGCCGCCGCGCATCGGCATCTCGATCGGCGATTCGATCGCGGCGCTGCATGGCGTGATCGGCGGGATGATGGCGCTGCATCACGTGCGCGTGAACGGCGGCAAGGGGCAGGTCGTCGACGTCGCGCTGTACGAAGCCGTCTTCAACATGATGGAAAGCGTCGTGCCCGAGTACGGCGTGTACGGCATGGTGCGCGAGCGCACGGGCGCGTCGCTGCCGGGCATCGTGCCGTCGAACACGTATCCGTGCCGCGATGGCAGCATCGTGATCGGCGGCAACAGCGACCCGATCTTCAAGCGCCTGATGAACGCGATCGACCGCGCGGATCTCGCCGACGATCCCGCGCTCGCCTCGAACGACGGCCGCGTGCCGCGCACGCAGGAAATCGATGACGCCATCGCCGCGTGGCTCGCGACGCGCAGCATCGACGAGGCGCTCGCCGTGCTCAACGCCGTCGATGTGCCCGCGGGCCGCATCTACAGCGTCGCGGACATGTTCACCGATCCGCAATACATCGCGCGCCAGATGTTGCAACGTTTCCCGTGGCAGGACGGCCGCGAGATCGCGCTGCCGAATGTCACGCCGAAGCTCTCGGAAACGCCGGGAGAAACGCGCTGGCTCGGCCCGCAACTCGGTGAACACACGGATGAAGTACTTCAGACGCTCGGGTATGATGCCGACCATATTGCGCGGCTGCGGGCTGCCAAAGTGATCTAGCGCGCTCGCAGACAACAAAAATTTCGAAGGAGACGAAGACGATGAAACGCAGAACGTTCATCGCGAGCGGCGCCGTGCTCGCAGGTGGAGCTTGGTCGGCCATGCCGCTCGCGTTCGCACAGAACAAGCCGGAACAGGCCAAGGTATCGATCGCGGTCGGCGGCAAGAATCTCTTCTACTATCTGCCGCTCACCATCGCGGAGCGCCGCAATTACTTCAAGGACGAAGGGCTCGAAGTCGAGATCGCGGATTTTGCGGGCGGCGCGAAGGCGCTGCAGGCGGCGGTCGGCGGCAGCGCGGATGTCGTGTCGGGCGCGTTCGAGCACACGCTTTTGCTTCAGGCGAAGAATCAGTATTTCCGCGAGTTCGTGCTGCAAGGGCGCGCGCCGCAGATCGTGCTCGCCGTGTCGAAGAAAACGATGCCGAACTACAAGTCGGTCGCGGATCTGAAGGGCAAGAAGATCGGCGTGACGGCGCCGGGCTCGTCGACGTCGATCATGGCGGGCTTCGTGCTGGCGCAGGCCGGGCTGAAGGCGACCGATGTGTCGTTCATCGGCGTGGGCGCGGGGGCGGGCGCGATCGCCGCGCTGCAATCCGGGCAGATCGACGCGATCGCCAACCTCGATCCGGTGATGACCAAGCTCGACCGCGCGGGCGATATCCGGATCGTGTCGGACACGCGCACGCTCGCGGATACCGTCAAGGTGTTTGGCGGCAACATGCCGGCGGGTTGCCTGTACGCATCGCAAAGCTTCATCACGAAGAATCCGAACACGACGCAGGCGCTCACCAACGCCATGGTGCGCGCGTTGAAATGGCTGCAGAGCGCATCGGGCAAGGACCTCATTTCGACGGTGCCGGAAAGCTATCTGCTCGGCGATCGCGCGCTGTATCTCGATTCCTGGCAGCACGTCAAGGAAGCGCTGTCGCCCGACGGCCTGATGCCCGCCGATGGCCCCGCGACGTCGCTCAAGACGCTGCAGGCCTTCGACGAAACCGTGAAGGGCAAGCCGATCGACCTGTCGAAGACGTGGACCAACGACTTCGTGAAGAAGGCGCTTGCCAACGTCAAGGTCTGATCGATGAACGCGCCATCGACTCATGCTTCAGCGACTCACGCGCTCGCGCTGGACGACGTCACCTGCACGTTCGCCTCGCGCGAGAGCCGCAAGGACCGTTACACGGCGGTGCGCAATACGACGCTCGGCATCGCGCCCGGTGAATTCGTCTCCGTGGTCGGGCCGACCGGCTGCGGCAAGTCCACGCTGCTCAACGTATCGGCGGGGTTGCTCGAGCCGTCATCCGGGAGCGTGAGCGTCTTCGGCGAAAAGCTCACGGGCATCAACCGGCGCGCGGGCTACATGTTTCAGGCCGACGCGCTGATGCCGTGGCGCTCCGCGCTCGACAACGTGACGGCCGGCCTCGTATTTCAGGGCGTGTCGAAGCAGGAAGCCGATGCGCGCGGCGAAGAGTGGTTGAAGCGCGTGGGCCTCGGCGGCTTCGGCGACCGTTACCCGCATCAACTGTCGGGCGGCATGAGAAAGCGCGTCGCGATGGCGCAAACGCTGATTCTCGATCCCGACATTATCCTGATGGACGAGCCGTTCTCCGCGCTCGACATCCAGACGCGTCAACTGATGGAAAACGAACTGCTCGATTTATGGGCGGCCAAGCGCAAGGCGGTGCTTTTCATCACGCACGATCTGGATGAGGCGATCTCGATGTCCGACCGCGTGGTCGTGCTGTCGGCGGGGCCGGGCACGCACCCGATCGGCGAATTCGCGATCGATCTGCCGCGCCCGCGCGATGTCGCCGAGATCCGCTCGCATCCGCGCTTCGTCGAACTGCATGCGCAGATCTGGGGCGTGCTGCGCGAGGAAGTGTTGAAGGGCTATCAGCAGCAACTGAAGCCCGCCGCCGCCGAATAAGACGAGTCGACCATGTGGAACAAGCTGCGCCCGAATCGGGGCAATCTCATCGTGTGGCAATGGCTGCTGCTGCTCGCGTGTTTCGTGTTGTGGTACGCGCTGACGAGCCCGACGCTCCTGCCGCCTTTCTATTTCGATGACGCCAACAAGGCCGCGTTCTTCTTCGGCGAGCCGCAGAAGGTGCTCGTGCGCATCTGGGAGTGGTTCACGAGCGGCGAGATTTACATCCACCTCTGGGTGACGCTGATCGAAACGGTGCTCGCGTTCGTGATCGGCACGGTGTTCGGCCTGGGCGTCGGCCTCTGGCTCGCGCTCGCACCGACGACGAGCGCGCTGCTCGATCCCTACATCAAGGCCGCCAATTCGATGCCGCGCGTGATTCTCGCGCCGATCTTCGCCGTGTGGTTCGGGCTCGGCATCTGGTCGAAAGTCGCGCTCGGCGTGACGCTCGTGTTTTTCATCGTGTTCTTCAACGTCTATCAGGGCGTGAAGGAAGTGAGCCCGGTCGTGCTCGCGAACGCGCGCATGCTCGGCGCGAACCGCAAGCAACTGCTGCGCTTCGTCTATCTGCCGAGCGCGACGAGCTGGGTGTTTTCCAGCTTGCATACGTCGGTGGGGCTGGCCTTCGTCGGCTCGGTGGTCGGCGAATATCTCGGATCGGCGCGCGGCGTCGGCTATCTGATCCTTCAGGCCGAAGGCACCTTCGACATCAACACGGTCTTCGCCGGCATTCTCGTGCTGACGGCTTTCGCGCTCGTGCTCGACGGCCTCGTCGCGCTGGTCGAGCGGCGCCTCATGCGGTGGCAGCCGAAAACCGGCGAGACGGAAAAGCTCTGACGGGAGCGGCCCGGCGCGCTGCCGGCGTGCTCGTGACAAAACGCGTCAGACCGGTTTCGGATGAATCGGTTATGGTCATGCGCGGCTGATAGCTTTATCATGCTGCGCTATTCCTGCGCCGCGCGACGCGGGTCCGCTGGCCAGGCGGCGTGACCCGCCGGAGCCGGCGTCGAAGCACATCAAGCCGTCACGCAACCGGGGCGACACTCTGAATCCGGTGCGACCGCGCGCCATCGGCGCGGCGCTCGTCCGCGCGATTCCGCGAGAACAAGAATGAATTTGCGAATTGACAGTTCGATTGCGGTGGCGCTGCCATCGCCGATCGGTGACAGCCTCATCGGGCTCGTCCTCGTCAACAATCTCATCCGCAACGGTTATCGGCCCGTCGTGTTCGGCTGGGTCGCCGAGCATCTTGCGGATTGGTTTCCCCATGTCACCGTGGGACAGGCCGATGCCTGGCAGGGCGCGTTCGATACCGTGATCGAACTGCTGCCGACCGGCTATGCATCGGCACTGAGCCGCTCCGGCGAAACCTTGTGTGTCTCGACGCTGCCCGAATATCGCGGCTCGAAGCATATGGTGGACCGTGCCGCCGAGGTCGCGACGAAAGTACTCGGCCTGCGTGACGTCACGCGCGAGAACGGTCTCGTCGTTCCGGCAGGCGTCGTGAAAGGGCGCTTCGCCAATCGCGTCGCCATTCATCCCACGGGAAGCCATCCCGAAAAGATGTGGGGCCGCAAGAAGTTTCTGGGGCTCGCGCGCGGACTCACGCATCGCCGCTGGCAACCGAGTTTTCTCGTCGCGCCTGCCGAGTTCGGCGTCTGGGGCGATCTCGCGGAAGAAGGATGGGAGGTCAACGCGCTGCCGAAGCTGGGCGAAGTCGCGACGTGGATCGCCGAGTCGTCCTGGTTCATCGGCAACGATTCCGGGCTCGGGCATCTCGCGTCCGCCATCGGCGTGCCGACCTTGTCACTTTTCATGCGTCAGGGCCTCGCGCGCTCCTGGCGTCCCGGCTGGGGGCCGGGCGCCGTCGTGCTGCCGCTTACGGTGCTGCCGTTCGGCGCGCTTAGGGAGCGGCTATGGCAACGCATGCTGACGGTGCGGCGCGTGCTGGCGGCTTTTCAGACGCTGCACGATACGCACGCGCGCGCGCAGCATCATTTCGCCGCCGCCGATTTCACCGACGCGGCATCGCCGCCGGCCGCGCGCATCGGCATGCTGCCCGGCGCGCAATCGCGGCGCCTTTAGTGCTTACGGCTCGATGACGACCTTGCCGGTCACGCGGCGGTTCATCATGTCGTCGAGCGCTTGCGGCGTTTCATCGAGCGAATAGCGCTTCGTCACGACGGGCCGCAACTTGCCCGCCTTGATCCAGTCGACCATCGTCGTGAACTCGCGATCGGCGAGGGCGTGTTCGCGCTGCATGTGACCGCCCCAGAACACGCCGACGATGCTCGCGCCTTTCAACAGCGCGAGATTGAGCGGCAGCTTCGGAATCTCGCCGTTCGCGAAGCCGACGACCAGATACCGCCCGCGCCAGCCGATGCTGCGAAACGCGGGCTCCGCATACGCGCCGCCGACCGGATCGAAAATCACATCCGGACCGTTGCCGTCCGTCAGCATCTTGATGCGCTCGCGCAGATCTTCTTTCGCGTAATCGATGATGTCATCCGCGCCATGTTCGCGACAGAAGGCGAGCTTCTCCGCGCTCGACGCCGCCGCGATCACGCGCGCGCCGACGATCTTGCCGATCTGGATCGCCGCCATGCCGACACCGCCCGCGGCACCAAGCACGAGCAGTGTCTCGCCCGCCCGCAACGCGCCGCGATCCACGAGCGCGTGATACGCGGTGCCGTAGGCGAGCGTGAACGCGGCGGCTTCGGCGAGATCGACGTCATCGGGCAGCGCGATGCAGGCCGCTTCCTTCGCGCGCGCCTGTTCGGCAAACGCGCCCTGCGCCGTGTAGGCGGCGACGCGCATGCCGGGCGCAAGGCGCGTGACGCCCGCGCCCACTTCGCGCACGACGCCCGCGAACTCCGCGCCGGGCGTAAACGGCAGCGGCGGCTTGAACTGATACTTGTTCTGGATGATGAGCACGTCGGGGAAATTCACGCTCGCCGCTTTCACGTCGATGACAACTTCGCCGGCTTGCGGATGCAGGTCGGGCAGCGTTTCGATGGAAAGCGTATCGGGCAATCCGTGTTCGTTGCATCTGACGGCGCGCATGTCTTCTCCTCGTTGAAGTGGCCTCAGTGTAGGGCAGGGAAGGCGTTCGAGGCGAGCTTGCGAGTCGTCGTCGCGCCATGTTTCCTCGGTTACAATCGTCGGATGCGAATCCTACTCAGCAACGACGACGGTTATCTGGCACGCGGCATCAATGAGCTGCATGGCGTCCTGCAGCCGCTCGGCGAAGTGACCGTGATGGCGCCCGAGCAAAATTGCAGCGGCTCCTCCAACTCGCTTACGCTGTCGCGGCCCTTGAGCGTTCATCAGGCGCCGAACGGTTTCAACTTCGTGAACGGTACGCCGACCGATTCCGTGCACATCGCGCTCACCGGCATGCTCGAACATCAGCCGGATCTCGTCGTGTCCGGCATCAACAACGGGCAGAACGTCGGCGAGGACACGCTGTATTCGGGCACCGTCGCGGCCGCCACCGAAGGCTTCATGTTCGGCATACCGGCAATCGCGTTCTCGCTCGTCGGCCGCGACTGGCTGCATCTCGAAGACGCCGCGCGCGTCGCCGCCGAGATCGTCGCGCATTTCCTCGAACATCCAATGCCGGGCCATCCGTTGCTGAACGTGAATATCCCGAGCCTGCCTTACGACCAACTGCGCGAATGGAAAGTGACGCGCCTCGGCAAGCGTCATCCTTCGCAGCCGGTCATTCGCCAGAGCGATCCGCGCGGCAACCCGATCTACTGGATCGGCCCGTCCGGCGACGCGCTCGACGCGAGCGAAGGCACCGATTTTCACGCGGTCGCGAACGGCTTCGTGTCGATCACGCCGCTGCAGCTCGACCTGACGCATACGAAGCTCATGGCCGAGACGCGCGAATGGGCGCGCGCCGGGAGCGGCCGCACATGACCGACGAGCGCGCCAAGCGCTTTCCGCTGGCGCTCGCGGATCTGGTTCGCGAACGGCGCTCGCCCACGGCCCGCGTGCAGGACGCGCGCGGCAGGCAAGGCGGCGCGGCCACGCTCAAGGCAGCGACGCCCCAAGCGGCGAAACCCGGGCCCGCGCGCGCGGCGAACGCGGCGATGAAAAATCCGGCGACGGCTGCCGCCTCCGCCACGCCGGCCACGTCCGTCTTTCCCGTGCGTTCCGGCGTCAAGCCCGCGGCGAATGCGAAACCGGTTCCGGGTGCGAACAAGAGCGCCGCGCAAACGCATCACGCGCCGCGCGCGAGCGCATTGCGCGCCGCGCCGCGGCCTGCCGAGCGCGCCCCGAACGCCGCCGCGGCCGCCACCCGAAAGGGCGCGCCGAACGTCGCGCTCGCGAGCACGCAGACGCTCGCCTCGGAACGGGTGCGCGAGCGCATGGTCGAACGGCTGCGCGCCAATGGCGTGACTGATGCGCGCGTGCTGAACGCGATGTCCGTGGTGCCGCGCCACATGTTCGTCGATCCGGGGCTCGCCGCGCAGGCTTACGAAGATGCCGCGTTGCCCATCGGCCATCACCAGACCATCTCCAAGCCGTCCGTCGTGGCGCGCATGATCGAACTGGTCGCGGCCGGGCGCACGCTCGCCAAGGTGCTGGAGATCGGCACCGGCTGCGGTTATCAGGCGGCGGTGCTGTCGCAGGTCGCCACCGAGGTTTATTCGATCGAGCGCGTGCGCCCGCTGTCGGAGCGCGCGAAGCTCAACCTTCGGCCGCTGCGCGTGCCGAACATCAGACTGCATTACGGCGACGGCCGCCTGGGCTTGCCCGCGGCCGCGCCGTTCGACGCGATCGTGATCGCCTGCGCCGGCCTCGACGTGCCGCAAGCCTTGCTCGATCAACTGGCGGTGGGCGGCAAGCTCGTCGCACCGGTCGGCTCGCAGGCCGCGCAGTCGCAAGTGCTCACGCTCGTGACGCGCGTGTCGGCCACGCAATGGCGTGAAGAGCAGCTCGATCGCGTTTTCTTTGTACCCTTAAAATCCGGAGTGATTTGAAACCGATGAGTATCCTGCGTGCTTTGCGAGTAGAAAGTGCGGACCAGCGCCTGAGCGTCGTGCAGCGCGGCGTGTGCGTGCTGGCGTTGTCCGCGCTGGCGGCGTGTTCGACGCGCATGGACATGGCGCCGGTCGTCGACCGAACGGGCGCGCCCATCGGCACTACCGCGGCGCAGACGCCGGACAACGGTCCGCCGCCGCCGGGTTATTACCGCGTAAAACCGGGCGACACCCTATATCGGATCGCACTGGAAAACGGTCAGAATTATCACGACATCGCAGCGTGGAATAACCTGACCAACCCGAACCAGATCGAAGTCGGCCAGTTGATGCGCGTGGCGCCTCCGGGCGCGAACGTCGCGGCGGCGACGCCCGGTGTGGCGACCGCGCCGATCGTGGGCGGCGGCGTGCAGGCGCAGCCGCTCAACGGCGCGAACACCTACGCCGCGCCGCAGCCGGGCGCGACGGCGCAGCCGCCGTATTACGGTCCGAATTCGGGCATGGGCGCGGCGCCGGGAGCGACTGCGGGCGCGGCGGCGGGCATGGCATCGGGCGTTCCGGGCGCGGGTGCAGACGCGACGGCGCCGGCGGCTCAGCCGGCGTTCATCTGGCCGGCGCGCGGGCCGATTCTCGGCACGTTCAGCGAAGCGAGCAACAAGGGTTTGAATATTGGCGGTGCGGCGGGAGATGCAGTCAACGCCTCGGCGGATGGCCGAGTGGTTTACTCCGGAAATGGGCTGCGCGGCTACGGCAATCTCATTATCATCAAACACGACGCGACTTTTCTGACAGCGTACGCACATAACCGTGCTTTGATGGTAAAAGAAGGAGACGCGGTAACTAAAGGGCAGAAGATCGCTGAGATGGGGAACAGCGATTCGGACCGCGTGATGTTGCATTTCGAAGTTCGCCGGCAGGGAAAACCTGTTGACCCACTGAAGTATTTGCCGCCGCAATAAAGCGAAACCATCATGCCAAAAACGAAGCGCCGCCTGCCGCAAGCCGAGACTGAGACGATCAGCCGACCTTTGCAAGTGTCGGTGGAAGACGGTGCTTCGACTCATGACGACGAAATCGAAAACGTCGACGTCGATATCGATTCGGAATCCGATTCCGAAGAAGAGCGCGGCAGCCGGGGAAAGGGCAGTGACGAAGCGGGTGAGAGCGCAAACGATTCCCCTCCGGACGCCGACGATTTCCGCTCGCTGCTGCAGGCCGAACTCACGGCCGACACCATTCAGCATTACCTGAACCGCATCAGCGTGAAGCCGCTGCTCACCGTCGAGGAAGAGCAGCGCTATTCGCGGCTCGCGAAGGCGGGCGAGTTCGAGGCGCGTCAGGTCATGATCGAGCGCAATTTGCGGCTCGTCGTCAGTATCGCGAAGGGTTATCTGAATCGCGGCGTGCCGCTGCTCGATCTGATCGAGGAAGGCAATCTCGGTCTCATGCATGCGATCGAAAAGTTCGACCCGACACGCGGTTTCCGTTTTTCGACCTATGCCACCTGGTGGATTCGCCAGAGCATCGAGCGCGCGATCATGAATCAGGCGCGCACGGTGCGCCTGCCGGTGCACGTGATCCGCGAACTCAATCAAGTGCTGCGCGCGAAGCGCCACATCGAGAAGAATTCCGCCAATTCCACGGACAGCGTCGCGCCCGAGCGCCGCGACGCGAGCATCGACGACATCGCGTATCTCACAGGCAAGACGCCCGAGGAAGTCACCGATATCCTCGCGCTCAACGAGCACACCGCTTCGCTCGACGCGCCGCTCGACCTCGACCCGGGCAGCAGCCTGCTCGATCTGCTTTCCGACGACCAGAGCCAGTCGCCCGACGCGGAAGTGCAGCATCGCGAGCTCGAATCGCTTACGCGCCTGTGGCTCTCGCGTTTGTCCGATAAACACCGGCATGTGATCGAACGGCGCTTCGGGTTGAACCATATCGAGCCCGCGACGCTCGAAGAGCTCGCCGACGAGATGGGCCTCACGCGCGAGCGTGTGCGCCAGATCCAGCAAGAGGCGCTCGTGCGGCTCAAGCGCTTTTTCGCCTCCAACGGCGTTCGTAAGGACGCCGTGCTTTAACGCTTTGGCGGCGCCCGAAAGGGCGTCGCGTTCCAGGATTCAATGACACCGATTCTCGTTTTCGACATCGAGACGATCCCCGATGTCGACGGCATTCGCCGTCTCGAAGATTTGCCCGACGATCTTTCCGACCGCGAGGTGGCCGAACACGCGTTCGAAGCGCGCCGCGAGCGCGTCGGCAACGATTTCCTGCCGCACCATCTGCAGCGCGTCGCGGCGATTTCCTGCGTGTTCCGCGACAACGCCGGCTTTCGCGTGCGCTCGCTCGGCACGCCCGGCGACGGCGAGGCGGCGCTGATTCAATCGTTCTATCGCGTGATCGAAAAGTACACGCCGCAACTCGTGTCGTGGAACGGCGGCGGCTTCGATCTGCCCGTGCTGCATTACCGCGCGCTGGTGCACGGCATCGCCGCGCCGCGATACTGGGATCTCGGACAGGACGACCGCGAGTTCAAGTTCAACAATTACATCAGCCGCTATCACATGCGTCACATCGACCTGATGGACGTACTCGCGATGTACCAGGCGCGCGCCAACGCGCCGCTCGATGCGCTCGCGAAGCTGTGCGGCTTTCCCGGCAAGCTCGGCATGGACGGCGGCAAGGTATGGGACGCGTACTGTGACGGCCAGCTGGACGAAATCCGCAACTATTGCGAGACGGACGTCGTCAACACGTACTTAATGTATTGCCGCTTCCAGATGATGCGTGGCGGCTTCACGCCCGACGAGTATGCTGACGAAATCAACTTCGTGAAAAACGCGCTCGCGCAGGAAACGTCGCCGCACTGGGCCGAGTATCTGGCGGCATTCGGGAAGTAAGCGCGGCGCCGGGGTGACGTTCGTCTACAATCTCGCCTTCAATCGTTAGCCAGGAAGTACGCAGGTGTCTGAAGCCGCTCGAAAAACTTCGCATCGCCGCCGCGCCGCGCCGGCGAAATTCGTCACGCCCGATCCCGATTTCGTCGCGCCCGAGCTGGAAATCGAGTCGCTCGATATGGAAGCGCGCGGCGTCGGCCGCACGGTCAACGAGGACGGCGAGCCGGGCAAGGTCATTTTCGTCGAAGGCGCGCTGCCGGGCGAGCGGGTCAGCTATTCGAGCTATCGCAAGAAACCGAGCTTCGAGCAGGCGCAAGTGGTCAAAGTGCTCCGCGAAAGCGTGATCCGCGCGAAGCCGAGGTGCCAGTTTTTCGGCATCTGCGGCGGCTGCTCGATGCAGCATCTCGACGTGCTCGCGCAGATCGCGGTCAAGCAGCGCGTGCTCGAAGACAGTCTGCAGCATCTGTCGAAGCTGCGCGCGGAGACGATGTTCCGGCCGATTCACGGGCCGTCGTGGGGCTATCGCTATCGCGCGCGCCTCACGGTGCGGCACGTCGAAAAGAAGGGCGGCGTGCTGGTCGGGTTTCATGAGCGCAAGAGCAGCTACGTCGCGGACATGACGAGCTGCGAAGTGCTGCCGCCGCATGTGTCCGCGATGCTCGTGCCGCTGCGTCATCTGGTGGCCGGCTTGTCGATCCGCGATCGCATGCCGCAGATCGAACTCGCGGTCGGCTCCGACGTGACCGCGCTCGTGCTGCGCATTCTCGAACCGCTGACGGAGGCCGACGAAGCCCTGATCCGCGCATTCGCCGACGAGCATGACGTCCAGTTCTGGCTCCAGCCGAAGGGCCCGGACACGGTGTATCCGTTTTATCCGCTCGATCGCGAACTGGCGTACACGCTGCCGGAATTCGATATCCGCATGCCGTTCAAGCCGACCGATTTCACGCAGGTGAATCATCAGATCAATCGTGTGCTGGTGAGCCGGGCGCTGAGCCTGCTCGCACCCGAAAGCTCGGACCGCGTGCTCGATCTTTTCTGCGGCATCGGCAATTTCACGCTGCCGCTCGCGCGGGTGTCGCGCGAAGTCGTGGGTATCGAGGGCAGCGAGGCGCTGACCGCGCGTGCGCTGGAAAACGCGAAGGCGAATGGCGTCGATGCGCACACGTCGTTCGCGTGCCGCAATCTTTTCGAAGTCACCGCCGACGATCTGCGCGCGCTCGGCGCTTTCGACAAGTTCCTGATCGATCCGCCGCGCGAAGGCGCGCTCGCCGTCTCGAAGGCGCTCGCGGACATCGCGCAAAGCGGCGACGGGCCGTTGCCCGAACGCATCGTGTATGTATCGTGCAATCCGGCGACCCTCGCGCGCGACGCAGGCCTCCTCGTGCATGAAGCCGGGTACCGCATGAAGGGCGCGGGCGTGGTGAACATGTTTCCGCACACGTCGCACGTCGAGTCGATTGCGTTGTTCGAGCGCGGCTGATCCGGCTGCGGCATTTTGCAGGCAAAAAAAACCGGCCCGAAGGCCGGTTCAGACTGCTGACAAAGCCCTGGCTCTTGCCAGGGCTTTGTCGTTAAATGAGCGCCATGCTCAAGAAACCGACGCCT
>NZ_FCNY02000027.1 GCF_001544575.2 Caballeronia cordobensis | reverse complement strand
GCTTTGTCACCGCCCGCGGTCACACGCAGTTTGGCCACTTTTCTCCTCGGGGAACGGCCCTCGCCTAAAGAGTGCCCTCGAAGGACTAATCGGGCTTGGATCGCGCACGGTCTGACAAACCAGTGCGCGAAGCGCACTGGTTCAGCACAAGATAGCTTCGGCACAGCGCTACGCGCTGCCGTCGGGTATGCGAGGGAAACCAGCGAACACGAACGCACTCGCAAACCCGATTAACCCATCGGCGGCGGAGCGGGCCGGAGCTTGAAATGGCTGTACCAATGAATTAAGTGGCGCGATGTGACGGATCGTGCGCGATCCAAGCCCGATTGGGCCTATGGGGGCACTCTTTAGGCGAGGGCCGTTCCCCGAGGAGAAGAGTGGCCAAACTACGTGTGACCGCGGGCGGTGACAAAGCTGCTTTCTTTGGTGACTTTCTTTGCAGCAGCAAAGAAAGTTACCCCCGCCCCGGGGAGGGGCAGTGCCAATAGACCGACAACAAAGCAAGTTCCACGAACCGAAACAAAAACAAAACCAAAAAAAACCTGCTCCGCAATGCAACACACTGTCACCCGTGCACCACCCGATGCAACACCTCCTTGCCAAAGGATTACACGCCCCCCAAGCCCCCAAGCCCTTGGCACAAATATTGAAAGCTCACCCCCCTGAACCCCCGCGAGGCACATCGCGACGACCCAAAGTCCCATCGTGCACAGCGGAAGCAACAAGCCAGGCAGCCGCGCCAGCGTCGGCGCACCGCACGAGATCGGCCTCATCGCGCACACCGCCTGCGCCGATCAACGAGCGAGCACCGGCAAGCGCGCGAACCGAAGCAAAGGTCGAGAGATCAGGCCCGGCCTGCGCGCCCACGTGATCGAGCGTCATCACGATCACGCGCGACGGCCACCACGCGCTCTCGACGTGCGCCGAACCGAGTGCGCGTCCGCCGCGATAGTCGAGCGAGAGAATCGGCTCGAAGCCGCTCGCGGAGGCCTCGGCGATCGCGCCCATGTCGAGCAGCGTCTCGGTGCCGAACACGGGAACGATCGCGGCAGGCGCGGGCGATTGCGTCAGCCGCGCGATGCGCTCGATCGACGCGCGCATCGGCGAAAACGCGGTGAAGCCCGCGTCGAGCCAGATGCGAAAGCCGTCGCCGAGGGCATCGCAAAGCGCGGCGAGCGCATGGTCGTGCGCGCCGCGCGAAAGGATCGCGCCAAGGTCGGCGACGTACAGGGTACGCGCGCCAGTGGCGGCAACGAGCGCGCGGGCGATCGCAAGCGGATCGCTCGTGGGGCACAACGAAGACTGGATCGGCCGATAGCGCGAACGCTCGCCGCGCACCGCGCGCACCGCGTGTCCGTCGAGCAGATCGAGAACGGGTATCACCTGCATGGATGGCTTTCCTTTGACCAAGATCTTTGTATTCGAGTATCTCACCGGCGGCGGCATCGATCCGGACGTGGCGGGCGCAGGCAGCCTCGCCGACCTCTCCGCTCTGATCGTCGAAGGCCGCGTGATGCGCGACGCCATCGCCGCCGATCTGCGCGCGCTGCCGGGCATCGACGTGACCATCGCAAGCTCGCGCTTCGAACAGGTCGATGACGACGCAGGCTACGTGCGCGCCGCGCCCGGCGAACCGGTCACGGCCTTCGTCGCCCGCGTGGCGCGCGAGCACGACTATGCCTGCATCGTCGCGCCCGAATGCGACGGATTGCTGCTCAAGCTCTACGATGCCGTCGGCCAGGCGCGCTGGCTCGGCTGCGCGAAGGAAGCGATCCGCGCGGCATCGAGCAAAAGCGCGACGGCGGCATGTCTCGCCGCGCGCAGCATTGCCGCGACGCCCGCGCTCGAACCGGATCGCGCGGCCGCGGGCGCCGGACGCCGCTGGGTCGTCAAGCCCGATGACGGCGCCGGCGGCCTCGATACCTATGTCTACGACGACCTCGCCGCCGCGCGCGCGGAATACGAAGCGCGCGCGGCGGCGGGCCGCAATCCCGTGCTGCAGGAATGGGTCGATGGCGAGCCGCTCAGCCTGTCGCTCATCTGCCGCGAGCGGCTCGCGCGGCTCGTCAGCATCAACCGGCAGCGCATCGGCATGTCGGATGCGGCGGGCTCCGGGCGGCGCGCGCGCATCGTGCAGTTCGACGGCGTCGATGTCGATCGCATCGACCGTCATGGCCCGCAGGGACGTGCGCTCGAACGGCTCGCGCTGCGTGTCGCGGAGGCGTTTCCGGGGTTGCGCGGTTTCGTCGGTATCGATGTCGTGTGGCATCACGAGCGCGGACCGGTCGTGATCGAGGTGAATCCGCGCCTGACGGTCGCGTATGCGGAACTCAGCCGGCGCGGCGGAAAGAATCTCGCGGCCGAGCTGCTTGCCGCGCATCGCGTGACCGGTTTCGACGGCGATGCGCCATTGCTGCGCGCGTGCGGCGGAGCGTCGTCATGACGTCATCGCCGGTTTCGAACGACGCGCCGGTGTTCGGCTGGGACGTGGGCGGCGCGCACGTCAAGGTCTCGATGACGACGCGCGCGGGCGCGCTCGCGGACGTAGCGCAATGGGCGTGTCCGTTGTGGCAGGGCGTGGCGCATCTGGAGCGCGTGATCGGCGCCGTGTTCGAGCGCTGGCCCGCCGCCGGCCACGCATCGGCGCGTCACGCCGTCACGATGACGGGCGAGATGGTCGATTGCTTCGCCGACCGCGCCGAGGGCGTGCGCACGCTCACGCGCACGCTCGCGCAACGGCTCGGCCCGCGCACGATGTTCTTCGCCGGCGAGGCCGGCTGGCTCGCGCGTTCGGCGTGCGCGGAGGGCTGGCGCAGCGTTGCATCGGCGAACTGGCTCGCGACCGCCCAATGGGTCGCGGCGTGCGTGCCGGCGGCGGTGCTGATCGATATCGGCAGCACGACGACCGACATCATTCCGATCGTCGATGGACGCGTGATCGCGCGCGGCGCGAACGATGCGGAGCGGCTCATCAGCGGCGAGCTCGTCTATCAGGGCGTCGTGCGCACGCCGTTGTGCGGCGTCGCGCATCGCATTGCGTTTCGCGGCGAGACGGCGGGCGTGATGAACGAATGGTTCGCAACGACCGCGGACGTCTATCGTCTGACGGGCGAATTATGGCCCGAGCACGACCAGCATCCGAGCGCCGACAACGGCCCGAAGACCGAAGCCGCGAGCCGTGCGCGCATTGCGCGGATGATCGGCCGCGATGCCGCCGATGCGAGCGATGGCGAATGGCGGCGTTTCGCGCAGACCTGGCGGCACGAGCAGTTGCGCACGCTCGAAGCGAATCTCGCGCGCGTGATTGCGCGGGACGCGGCGCTTGCGGCGGCGCCGATCGTCGGCGCGGGATGCGGGCGGTTTCTGGCGGCGGCGCTCGCGCGGCAGGAGGCGCGCGGTTATATCGACTTTGCGCGGCTAGCGGGCGTGCCGGACGACGACGCCGCGCGTGCCGAGTGGGTCTCGACGTGCGCGCCGAGCGTCGCGGTGGCGTTGCTGGCGTCGATGGTGGCGGGCAAGCAGGTGGATTCGTCGAAGGAAGCATCGCCGCGCGCGGCGTGATAGCGTGTGGAATACAGCGAGCGGTATGGAACCGGGTGCGTGGCCCGGCGGCATGATCGAACGAGGACAGGAACCATGTGGGTGGTGAAGATCGGGGGTAGCCTCGGTCACGACCCGGCGCTGCGCGAGTGGTTGACGCGGCTATGGGAAGTGGGCGGAGGGCGCGTCGTGATCGTGCCGGGCGGCGGCGATTTCGCGGACGCGGTGCGGCAGTATCAGCGCGAATGGCAATTCGACGATCTCGCCGCGCACAACATGTGTTTGCTCGCGATGGCGCAGTACGCGATTCTGATGCAGGGCGTGGTGTCGGAACTCGTGCTCGCGTCGAACGAGAATCGCATTCGGCGCGCGTTGCGGGATGGGCGGGTGGCGGTTTGGGTACCGACGGATTTGATGCGCTCGACGCCCGATTCGATGACCAACTGGGATACCACGTCGGATTCGCTCGCCGCGTGGCTTTCGACTTCGCTCAATGCGGAGCGGTTGATGATCGTGAAGTCATGTGAGGTGGAAGCGAATGCGCCGCTGGAGGCGCTGGCTGCTCGTGGGGTTCTGGATCGTCGGTTTCCTGGTTATGTGCGGGATGCGAATTATGTTGTCGAGGTTTTTAGTAAAGGGGATGCTTCGGTTATGAGGGATCGGTTGCTTAATGTGGCGGTTTGAGGTTTTTTGTTTTTTTGCTTTTTGGTTTTGTTTTTGTGGAACTTGCTTTGTTGTCGGTCTATTAGCACTGCCCCTCCCCGGGGCGGGGGTAACTTTCTTTGCTGCTGCAAAGAAAGTCACCAAAGAAAGCAGCTTTGTCACCGCCCGCGGTCACACGCAGTTTGGCCATTCTTCTCCTCCGGGAACGGCCCTCGCCTAAAGAGTGCCCTCAAAGGCCCAATCGGGCTTGGATCGCGCACGATCCGTCACATCGCGCCGCTTAATTTATTGGTACAGCCATTTCAAGCTCCGGCCCGCTTCGCGGCCGATGGGTTAATTGGGTATGCGTGGGTTTCCCTTGCATTCCCAGCGGCAGCGCGAAGCGCTGTGCCGAAGCTATTTTGTGCTGAACCAGCGCGTTCAAAGTTATGGCTTGTCAGACCGTGCGCGATCCAAGCCCGATTGGGCCTATGGGGGCACTCTTTAGGCGGGGACCTTTCCCCGAGGAGAAAAATGGCCAACGTGCGTGTGACCGCGGGCGGTGAGAAAGCTGCTTTCTTTGGTGACTTTCTTTGCAGCAGCAAAGAAAGTTACCCCCGCCCCGGGGAGGGGCAGTGCTAATAAACCAACAAGAAAATGGGATCCGGCGAAAGCCGAAAAAATATCAAACAGCAACCGCAGTCCGCAAAGCCCGCACCCACCTCCCAACCCGCTCAGGATCAAGCCGCCCCCCTCGCCCAAGCCCCTCCCCACACAGCGCCCCGCGAAATCCCGCAATATCCGGCGACAGCATCCGAATCCGATCAAGATCACCCCATCCCAAAGACCCGGCGACCGCCGTCATCACCCCACGAGAGCGCGCATCGGCCATGCACCCGGCCAACCCTTCCGCATCGACACAATCGAACAAGGTGCGCCCATCCTTATGGGCGGTGTCAAACACGATACCCACAAACCCCAACCGCACGGCAAGCGCGGCCAACTCCCGATCCACGCCGTCATCCGACAACAACACGGGCACGACCGCCGCAGGCAAGCCAGCCAGATGCCGCAAACATGCCGAAGCCCCCACACCAGGCGACACGCCCACTTTCACATAATCAACCCCGGCAGCAGCCACATCAAGCACACGAGACGTGATCTCATCGAGCGCATCGTTAGGAAAATCGCCGATGGTCGCGCTGATCGGCCGCACCGCATACCGCGCACGCAACTCCCGCACGATCCGCGCGATATCGTGAATCGCGACCCCGCCGAGCGCGCCCGCACCCGGCTCCTTCAGGTCGATCAGATCGGCGCCCGCATTCGCGGCATCGAATGCTTCGTCGGACGAGCGGACGCTCGCGAGCAATGCGGTCATCGATGAAAACTCCAGAGGGATGTTACGAATGAAGCGCCTTCGCGCGATGCGCTTCGATCGCCTGCAAGAGCCATTGCCAGGCTTCGCGCTCGGCATCGCCCGCGGTCTTGTCGATCGCGATGCGCAGATACGCAATCTCGCTATCCACCTTTTCAGGCGGCAACATGAACAAACGGCTCACCAGAATCGCGCCTTCGACGACAGCCGCCTGCGCGCGATTGAAGCCCGCAAATGGCGCATGCGTCTCGCGATGCACGCATTCCATGCGCAGCGTCGGACGCGTTTCGTCATCGAGCAATTCGGCCAGGCGCAACTCGGTATGCGCAAGCGTCGATGCGAGCCGCACGCTCGGCACCGTGCTCGCGATCACGGTCGGCCAGTCGCGTTGATAGCCCGTCACGCAGCCCGCGAACACACGCACGTCCGTGGTGAAGTTGACGACCGCGCTCTTCGTGGCGATGACGTTGTCGAGCGTCGCCGATGGGCGAAACGGCGCGAGAATCGCGAAGCCTTCTTCGAAGCGCACGCCCATCGGCGCGATATGCGGCCGGCCTTCGCGATCGGCGGTCGTCACGATGGTCTCGTAGATCATAAGGCTCGGCGCATGAATTCGGGCCGCACGAAGGCGCCGCATGCGGGATGCATTGCGGCGTCGTGCGGGTTCGATCCGTGTTTAGCGGGTCGCGATATACATCGTGATTTCAAAACCAAAACGCATATCGGTGAAGCTCGGCGTAGTCCATTGCATGCGCGTTCCTCCATGTGAGTTGAGTTGCAGCCTCGATAACCACTTCAATTGCTTGCCGATGCGGACGAATCCGCCAGGCGGCCGGGAGGGGGCCGGCGTTTCGACGATGCAAGCGTCATGCCAATGACATGAAGCGGATGCCGAAGAGCGCCGCTACCCCGCCGTGCGAACCGACTGTGACGGAATCAGAGCAAAGTGTCCCATCCCCTAGGCGATAACCGCATCAGGGCTAACACCCAATAAGGCATCGCTTAAGCCGGGCCAAGTAATTCGTGAATTCCTTTCCTTGCGGCCAGTGCTTACTCTGCAATCACAGCGGGGCAACAGGCGAAGTCTCACTCATCTCACTGTCGAGGAAACGGAATGAACGATTTCAGCAAGGCTGCCGTCGAGGCGGCGCGCAATCCGTCCGATCCGCGCTCGCGTTATGCGGCCGGCGTCATGAAGTATCGCGAGATGGGCTATTGGCAGCCCGACTACACGCCGAAGGACACGGATGTCATCGCGCTCTTTCGCATCACGCCGCAAGCGGGCGTCGAGCCGGAAGAAGCGGCTGCGGCCGTGGCGGGCGAATCGTCGACGGCGACGTGGACCGTCGTATGGACCGACCGTCTCACCGCATGCGACATGTACCGCGCGAAAGCGTATCGCGTGGACCCGGTGCCGAATCAGCGCGCCGACGAGCCGCAGTACTTCGCCTATATCGCTTATGAACTCGATCTCTTCGAGGAAGGATCGGTCGCGAATCTCACTGCTTCGATCATCGGCAACGTGTTCGGTTTCAAGCCGTTGAAGGCGCTGCGTCTCGAAGACATGCGCATTCCCGTTGCGTATCTGAAGACGTTTCAGGGGCCGCCGACGGGCATCATCGTCGAACGTGAACGGCTCGACAAGTACGGTCGGCCTCTGCTCGGCGCAACGGTGAAGCCGAAGCTCGGCTTGTCGGGCAAGAACTACGGGCGTGTCGTGTATGAAGGGCTGAAAGGCGGCCTCGACTTTCTGAAGGACGACGAGAACATCAACTCGCAGGCGTTCATGCATTGGCGCGATCGCTATCTCTTCGCGATGGAAGCGGTGAGCCGCGCGCAAGCCGAGACGGGTGAAGTGAAGGGCCATTACCTCAACGTGACGGCCGGCACGATGGAAGACATGTACGAGCGCGCGGAATTCGCAAAGGAACTCGGCTCGTGCATCGTGATGATCGATCTCGTGATTGGCTGGACGGCGATTCAGTCGATGTCGAAGTGGGCGCGTCGCAACGACATGATTCTGCATTTGCATCGTGCGGGGCATGGGACTTATACGCGGCAGCGCAATCATGGCATTTCGTTTCGCGTGATCGCGAAGTGGCTGCGGATGGCGGGTGTGGATCATGCGCATGCGGGGACGGCTGTCGGCAAGCTCGAAGGCGATCCTTTGTCGGTGCAGGGCTATTACAACGTGTGTCGCGAGGCTCGGAACGAGCCAGACCTTTCACGTGGGATTTTTTTCGATCAGCCTTGGGCTGGACTGAGGAAGGTAATGCCCGTTGCGTCGGGCGGCATTCATGCCGGGCAGATGCATCAACTGCTCGATCTGTTCGGCGATGACTGCATTCTGCAATTCGGCGGTGGGACGATTGGACATCCGCAAGGTATTCAGGCGGGTGCGACGGCGAATCGTGTTGCGCTCGAAGCTATGGTTAAGGCGCGGAACGAGGGGCGCGATATTGTCAATGAAGGGTTGGATGTGTTGGACGCTGCCGCGAGGTTTTGTACGCCGTTGAAGCTCGCGCTCGATACGTGGCGCGATGTCACGTTTAATTATGCTTCGACGGATACGCCGGATTTTGCTGTTACGCCTAGTGTGGCGGTTTGATTTTTTTTGTGTCGCTGGATCCCGTTTTGGTGTTGGTTTATTAGCACTGCCCCTCCCCGGGGCGGGGGTAACTTTCTTTGCTGCTGCAAAGAAAGTCACCAAAGAAAGCAGCTTTGTCACCGCCCGCGGTCACACGTAGTTTGGCCATTTTTCTCCTCGGGGAACGGCCCTCGCCTAAAGAGTGCCCTCACAGGACTAATCGGGCGTGGATCGCGCACGGTCTGACAAGCTAGTACGCAAAGGACACTGGTGCAGCACGAAATAGCTTCGGCACAGCGCTGCGCGCTGCCGTTGGGGATGCAGGGGAAAACATCGGTAAGCACGCGCATGCGATTGACCCCTCGGCCGCGAAGCGGGCCGGAGCTTGAAATGGCTGTACCAGTTCGCTAAGCGGTGCGATGTGACGGATCGTGCGCGATCCAAGCCCGATTGGGCCTATAGGGGCACTCTTTAGGCGAGTGCCGTTCCCTGAGGAGAAAAATGGCCAACGTGCGTGTGACCGCGGGCGGTGAGAAAGCTGCTTTCTTTGGTGACTTTCTTTGCAGCAGCAAAGAAAGTTACCCCCGCCCCGGGGAGGGGCAGTGCTAATAGACCGACACGAAAGCAAGTTACACGAAACCCAACCCATACATCATAAGGATGACGAAAAAATGCACATAACCCAAGGAACCTTCTCCTTCCTCCCAGAATTAACCGATGAGGAGATATCGTCACAAATCAACTACGCCTTAGACCAAGGCTGGTCATGCTCAGTCGAATACACCGACGATCCCCACCCAAGAAACACCTATTGGGAAATGTGGGGCCTCCCCATGTTCGACCTCCACGATGCCGCCGGCGTGCTGATGGAAGTGAACGAATGCCGCAAGACGTACCCGAACCACTACATCAAGGTCAACGCCTTCGATTCGGTGCGTGGCTTCGAAACCATGCGTCTCTCGTTCATGGTCAACCGGCCGCAAGAAGAGCGAGGCTTCCGCCTCGAACGCCAGGACAACAGAAGCCGCATCCAGCGATACGCGATCCGCACCTACGCAACCGATCGCCCGAGCGGCGAGCGCTATTGATGAGGAGACGACATCATGAGCGCCGAAGCCACGCTCGAAGCAGCGCCTCTTCAAACGAAAGCCGATTTAATGGCGCTCTACAAAGATTCGCGCATCGGAGAAGTGCTGACGGAACTGGACCGCGATCTCATCGGACTCGCGCCCGTCAAGACGCGTATCCGCGAGATCGCCGCGCATCTGCTCGTGGAACGCGCCCGCGAGACGCTCGGTATCGCGTCGGGTGCGCCCACGCTGCACATGTGCTTCTCGGGCAATCCCGGAACCGGAAAAACCACTGTGGCGCTGCGCATGGCGCAAGTGCTGCACCGGCTGGGCTACATCCGGCGCAATCATCTCGTCTCGGTGACGCGCGACGATCTCGTCGGCCAATACATCGGCCATACCGCGCCCAAAACGCGCGAAGTGCTCAAGCGTGCGATGGGCGGCGTGCTCTTCATCGACGAGGCCTACTACCTGTATCGGCCGGAGAACGAGCGCGATTACGGGCAGGAAGCCATTGAAATCCTGCTGCAGACGATGGAAAACCAGCGCGACGATCTCGTCGTGATTCTCGCGGGCTACGAAGCGCGCATGGAGACGTTCTTCCACAGCAATCCCGGCTTTCGCTCGCGTATCGCGCATCACCTCGTGTTTCCGGACTATGCGCCCGATGAGCTTTTGCAGATCGCCGAGCACATGCTGACCGACATGCATTACCGCTTCGACGACGAGGCGCGCCAAGCCTTCGAAGCGTATCTCGAGCGACGCATCAAACAGCCTAACTTCGCCAACGCGCGCTCGGTGCGCAATGCGCTCGACCGCGCGCGATTGCGTCAGGCGAATCGGCTGTTCGCCGCGGCGGAACGTGGCAGCGGCGCGGCCGATGCCAACGCGCTCATGCAGCTCGACGCCAGCGATATTCGCGCAAGCCGCGTGTTCACCGATTCATAACGCCCGAAGGAGAACGCGATGCAGGATGGACGCACGACCTTATCGAAGTTCCTGATCGACACGCTGGACCGCAAGCCCGGTCCGGAAGCGGCGAGCGGACTGTCCGCGCTTCTGATCGATGTCGCCGCATCGATCAAGACGATCGCCGCCGCATTGACGCGCGGTGCGCTGGGCGGGCAGCACGGCTCGGCGCATTCGATCAACACGCACGGCGAGGAACAGAAGAAGCTCGACGTGGTGACCAACGATATCTTCCTGCAGCATTGCGAATGGGACGGCTTGCTCGCGGGCATGGTGTCCGAGGAAATGGACGAGGTCTATGCGATCCCCGAGCCCTATCCGCGCGGGGAGTATCTGCTCGCGTTCGATCCGCTCGACGGGTCCTCGAACATCGATATCAACGGCGTCGTCGGGTCGATCTTCTCCGTGCTCAGACGCAGTGGCGACGAGAGCGATCCGCCCGATGACGCCTCGTTCCTGCGCCCGGGCCGCGAACAGGTCGCGGCCGGTTACGCGATCTACGGCCCATCGACGATGCTCGTGCTGTCCGTCGGCAACGGCACGCACGGCTTCACGCTCGAACGCGACGTCGGCAACTTCGTGCTCACGCATTCCGATATCCGCATTCCCGACGACTCGTGCGAGTTCGCGATCAATGCATCGAATGAACGCTTCTGGGAACCGCCCGTGCGCCGCTACGTGCAGGAATGCAAGGACGGCCGCACCGGCTGCCGCGCGCAGGACTTCAACATGCGCTGGATTGCGTCGATGGTCGCAGAAGTGCATCGCATCCTGATGCGCGGCGGCGTGTTCATGTATCCGCGCGACTTCAAGACGCCCGAAATGGAAGGGCGCTTGCGCCTGCTGTATGAAGCAAGCCCGATGAGTTTCATCGTCGAGCAGGCGGGCGGATTGTCGATCACGGGGCGCGAGCGCATCCTCGATCTCGAACCGAAAGCCCTGCATCAACGCGTGCCGGTGATTCTCGGTTCACGCAATGAAGTCGCGCGCATTCAGCGCTATCACGGCGAATACGATCGCGGCGAAGACAAGCCTTTTACGTCGCCATTGTTCAAGGAGCGCTCGTTGTTCTTACCGGAAACGGAAGCATAGAAACAGCGCTAATCACATCTAGAACAGGGAGACAAGCGCATGTCAGTCAAACATCCTATCGTCGCGGTGACGGGTTCGAGCGGTGCGGGCACCACCACGGTCATGAAGAGCTTCACGCATATCTTCCGGCGTGAAAAGATCAACGCGCAGATCGTCGAAGGCGATGCGTTTCATCGCTACGACCGGCTCGGCATGCGCGAAGCGATGAAGCAGAGCGAGCGCGACGGCCTCGTCAACTTCAGCCACTTCGGGCCCGAAGCGAATCTGCTCGCGGAGCTCGAAAGCCTGTTCAAAAGCTATGGCGAAACGGGCGGCGGCCAATATCGCCATTACGTGCACGACGAAGGCGAGTCCGCGCATTACAAGCAGGACGCGGGCACCTTCACGCCGTGGGAAGACATTGCGCCCGGCACCGACATGATGTTCTACGAAGGCCTGCACGGCGGGGCCGTCACCGAGAAAGTAGATATCGCGCGTCATGCCGATCTGCTCGTCGGCGTCGTGCCGATCATCAATCTGGAATGGATTCAGAAGCTGCATCGCGATCAGACGATGCGCGGCTATTCGCACGAAGCGGTCGTCGACACGATCCTGCGCCGCATGCCCGATTACGTGAACTACATCTGTCCGCAGTTCTCGCGCACGCATGTGAATTTTCAGCGCGTGCCGACCGTGGATACGTCGAACCCCTTCACCGCTCGCGAGATTCCTCAGCCCGACGAGAGCTTCGTCGTGATTCGTTTCGCGAAGCCGAAGGGCATCGACTTTCCTTATCTGCTGACGATGCTGCATGACTCGTTCATGTCGCGGCCGAATGTGATCGTCGTGCCCGGCGGCAAGATGGGTCTCGCGATGCAACTCATCTTCACGCCGATGATTCTGCAATTACGCGACCGGCGCGCGCGCGCTTAAAAAAGATTTCTCACATCGCATCAAAGGAGGCATCCATGAATGCCGTCGCTGAAGTGTTGCCCAGGCATCATCGCTCACCCGATATCCGACACATGGCGAATGCGCTGCGCATGCTCGCCGTCGATGCGGTCGGCCAAGCGAACTCGGGTCATCCCGGCATGCCGATGGGCATGGCGGAGATCGCGGTCGCGCTCTGGGGCCGCCATCTGAAGCACAATCCCGCCGATCCCGACTGGCCGGATCGCGATCGCTTCGTCATGTCGAATGGTCATGGATCGATGCTGATTTATGCGCTCTTGCATCTGACCGGCTATGACCTTTCGATCGACGAAATCAAGCGCTTCCGACAATTCGGCAGCAAGACGCCGGGCCATCCGGAAGTCGGCGTCACGCCCGGCGTCGAAACGACGACCGGTCCGCTCGGGCAAGGCCTGACGAACGCGGTCGGCATGGCGCTCGCAGAATCGCTGCTCGCGTGCGAGTTCAATCGGCCGGGACACGAGATCGTCGATCATCGCACGTATGTTTTTGTGGGCGAGGGCTGTCTGATGGAAGGCGTGTCGCATGAGGCGGCATCGCTCGCGGGCACGCTGAAGCTCAACAAGCTGACCGTGCTCTATGACGACAACGGCATTTCGATCGACGGTCATGTCGAAGGCTGGTTTGCCGACGATACGCCGAAGCGCTTCGAAGCCTACGGCTGGAACGTCGTGCGCGCAGTGGATGGCCATGACGTCGATGAAGTGTCGCGCGCGTTGCAGGCCGCGCGCGAGTCGGAGCGCCCGACGCTCATCTGCTGCAAGACGGTGATCGGGCTCGGTGCGCCGACGATGGCCGGCACGCACGACGTGCACGGTGCGCCGCTTCCCGCCGACGAAGTCGAAGCCACGCGCCGCGCGCTCGACTGGACGCATGCGCCGTTCGAGATGCCGTCGTCGATTCGCGCGCTGTGGGACGCGCGCGAGGCGGGCGCGGCGGCGCAGGACGACTGGCAGCGCCGCATGGAGGCGTACCGTCGCGTATTTCCGAACGAGGCCGCCGAGTTCGAGCGGCGCGTGCGCGGCGCGTTGCCCGCGAACTGGCGCGACGTGGCGCATGCGCTCGTGCACGATGCGGACCGCGCGCGGCAGTCGGTGGCGACACGCAAGGCGTCGCAGATCGCGATCGAAGGACTCGCGCGCGCGTTGCCCGAACTGCTCGGCGGATCGGCCGACCTGACCGGTTCGAATCTCACGCGCTGGAAAGATGCGGTGGATGTGTCGGCGTCGCCGGCGAAGGGCAATTACATCCACTTCGGCGTGCGCGAATTCGGCATGAGCGCGGTGCTCAACGGCGTCGCGCTGCATCGCGGCTATCTGCCGTTCGGCGGCACGTTTCTCACGTTTTCCGATTACTCGCGCAACGCGCTGCGCATGGCCGCGCTGATGAAGACGCGCACGGTCTTCGTGTTCACGCACGATTCGATCGGCCTCGGCGAAGATGGGCCGACGCATCAGCCGGTCGAGCATGCCGCGAGTCTGCGCATGATTCCGGGTCTCGACGTCTGGCGTCCGTGCGATAGCGTCGAGACGATGCAGGCGTGGGTGAGCGCCATTGACCGCGACCGGCCTTCGTGCCTTCTGCTCTCGCGCCAGACCTTGCCCTTCGTGCCGCGCGACGAAGCGCAGATCGATGCGATCGAGCGGGGCGGCTACGTGCTCGCCGATTGGCCCTCGACGTGCGAACGCGATGCGCGCCGCGTCGTGCTGATCGCGACCGGCTCGGAAGTGGCGCTCGCGCTCGCGGCGATCGCGCCGCTGAAGGACGAGGGCATTCTCGCGCGCGTGGTGTCGATGCCATCGACCACCGTGTTCGATCGTCAGTGCAACGCGTGGCGCGAGCGCGTGCTGCCCGAGGGTGTGCCGCGCGTCGCGATCGAGGCGGGCGTCACCGGTTTCTGGCGGCAGTACGTGGGGCTGAAGGGGGGCGTGATCGGCATCGATCGTTTCGGCGAATCGGCGCCCGCGAGCGAATTGTTCGCGCACTTCGGCGTGACGACCAGCGCGCTCGTCGATGAAGCGCGCCGCGTGGCCGCCTGAATTTTGCCAACCGCATGGAGACGTCAAGATGGCTTTCATCGCATTGAGGCAGTTGCTGGATCACGCGGCGGAGCACGAATACGGCGTGCCCGCGTTCAACGTCAACAACATGGAGCAGGTCCACGCGATCATGCAGGCGGCCGAGGCGACGAAGAGCCCGGTCATCCTGCAGGCGTCGGCGGGCGCGCGCAAGTATGCGGGCGAGCCGTATCTGCGGCATCTGGTGCTCGCGGCCGTGGAGGCGCATCCGGACATTCCGGTCGTGCTGCATCAGGATCACGGCGCGAGTCCCTCCGTGTGTCAGCAGGCGATTCGTTCCGGCTTCACGTCCGTCATGATGGACGGCTCGCTCATGCCCGATCAGAAAACGCCCGCCGACTACGACTACAACGTCGACGTGAGCCGGCGCGTCGTGGAGGCGGCGCATTCGGTGGGCGTCTCGGTGGAGGGCGAGCTGGGCTGTCTCGGTTCGCTCGAAACGGGGCGTGCGGGCGAGGAGGACGGTGTCGGCGCACAAGGCACGCTGACGCACGACCGCTTGCTGACCGATCCCGGCGAGGCGCGCGCGTTCGTCGAGGCGACGGGCATCGATGCGCTCGCGATCGCCATCGGCACGTCGCATGGCGCGTACAAGTTCAGCCGCCAGCCGACGGGCGACATTCTCGCGATCGACCGCATCGCCGAGATTCACGAGCGCATTCCGGATACGCATCTCGTGATGCACGGATCGTCGTCGGTGCCGCAGGAATGGCTGGCGATCATTCGCGAGCACGGCGGCGAGATTCCGGCCACTTATGGCGTGCCTGTCGAGGAAATCCGGCGCGGCATTGCGAACGGCGTGAGGAAAGTGAATATCGATACCGACATTCGGCTCGCGATGACCGGCGCGATGCGAAGGGCGATGGCGTCGGCGAAGTCGGAGTTCGATCCGCGGCATGCGCTGAAGGCGGCGACGGCGGCGGCGCGCGATTTGTGCATCGAGCGATTCGAGGCGTTCGGGTGCGCGGGGCACGCGGATCGCATCAGGCCGATGGGGCTGGAGGCGATGGCGAAGCGGTATCAGTGAGGGGAGCGCCGCTCGTTTGCTTGGGGAACGTGCGGCGCTGGGTCAGGCGGGGAGGGCTTCGTTGAAATAGTCGGCGAGTTCGCTGTCGGCGGTGAGGAATTCCAGCTCTTCCGTCAGGGCTTGCGCGACGAGCACCCGATCGAATGGATCGCGATGAAGGTCGGGCATGTTTCGTACCGCTCTGGCATGCTTGAGTTCGACCGGAAGCACGATGAACGGCTGCCTTTCCAGTTCGTCTATCGCGCGCTCGCCGTTGGGCGCTAGCTTGCCGCGAGCGGATTTGATCGACAGTTCCCAGATGCTGGCCGTGCTGACGTATACCTGCTTCGCGTCATCGATTGCTTCACGGAAATGCGCTGAAAGCCGACGATCTTTCGACACGCGCCAGATGTAGATGTGAGTATCGAGCAGCACGCGCATCATCGGCTCTCGTGCGCGGCATTGATCTCCTTCGGAAATATCGGGCCGTTGCACATCTGTTCGATGATGTCGTCGGGCAAGGGTTTGAAGGCTTCATCCTCGAACGCGCTTTCGTCTTCCGGCTCAATCACGATGATCGAGCCAGTCGCTTCGGGGTTGTCGTTATTGAAGTTCCCGACTGACCTTACCTTGAGCAACAGCACCGGGCGCTCACCACCAATGGCGACATCTTTCCCTTGCGCCACCATTTCAAGAATCCTGGGCAAATCCTTCTGCGCTTCTTCGACACTGAATATATACATTGAATCCTCCGGATAACTAAAAAGAAATCTCATGCTATCCGACTCCGTCAACCCCGCCAATATGCCGAACGGCCAGCGGAAAAAAATGGGAGCTATCTCATGCCTACCGAATCCCCGACAGCGGAACTCGGCGCAACCGCATCCGCCCTCACGCTGCCCGCCACTGACGGCAAGACCTACACACTCGACACGCTCAAAGGCGAGAACGGTCTCGTGATCGTCTTCATGTGCAATCACTGCCCCTACGTCAAGTCGGCCATCCCGAACCTCATTCGCGACGCGCGAGCGCTGCAGCAAATCGGCATCAACGTCGCAGGCATCAATTCGAACGACGCGACCGTCTACACCGATGACGCCTTCGACCGCATGATCGCGGTCGCGCAGGCATGGCAACTGCCGTTCCCTTATCTGCACGATGAGACCCAGGACGTCGCGCGAACGTACGGTGCGGTGTGCACGCCGGAATGCTTCGGTTTCGACCGGGATTTGCGGTTGCGTTATCGCGGACGCATCGATGCCTCGCGCAAAGAGGCCTTGCCGGACGCGCGCCGCGATCTCTTCGAAGCGATGCGTGCGATAACGGAAAACGACGAGACGCCGGCCGAGCAGTATCCCGCGCTTGGATGCTCGATCAAATGGAGGGCCTAGCGCTGCTTCTTTGTGCTTCCGGGCGCATGCCAGGCCATCAGATCCTCTTCCGGCCGATCGACCTCGCATCCCCAGTCGAGCGCTTGATCCTGATCGAAGCGCTTGCCGAGTTGCCATGCGATTTCCGCGCGTGCGAGCTGCACGCCGAGGTAAAACGCGTGCCCGCCGTCATGCTCCACGCCGAGCCGCGGATACAGCGCGAACGGATCGACGGCGACATGATGCCCGTCCCGGTTATAGACATGAACCCCCTCCGCCGATACCTGAACGCGATAGTTAGGATCGCGAACCGAAGCGGCGAGCACGCTGATCTCGTCGGCATCGTAGGGAAAAGGCCGCTTCGCATGCAGCGCGGACAGATCGGCGCTAATGCCTTTGGGCAGCGTCTGCGTTTCGCGCGCGGCATGCATCACGCGCCGCGCGACATCGGCTTCGCGCACGGCGCGCCGAGCGTGCAGGCTCACCGACGTCGTCAACACAGCCGCCACGCGCAATTCGGCGGCCATGCCGAACAGCACCGCATTGATGCCGCTCGTATCGGCTTCGGTCAGCTCGGTCACGTTGCCGACGCCCATCATGATCGCCACGCCGGGATAACGCTCGCGCAAAGATACATAGCGCGCGATGGACGCGGCGAGCCCGAACGGAATCGGATCGAGAATCGGGTCGGCGAGAAAGGCGCGGCCGCGCTTCGACATGACGTCGATGGCGGCATCGAGCGATGCGATGTCGGCGGGCTCGCGCGGCACGAGTATCGGCGTGGATGCGACCTCGTCCGCGATCCATAGCGTGTCGGTGTTGAGGCTCATCACGTAGTCGGCGCCCGCGCGGCCGCCGCGCACGAGCTCTTCATCGCGCATCGAATCGACGCTCACGCGATAGCCTTGTTCCTTCAACATCACGACCGCATCCTCGAGATGCGGAAATGCGGTTTCCGGCAGACAGCCGATGTCGATCACATCGGCGCCTTGCCGCTTGTATTCGCGCGCGCGCGCCGCGATGCCGTCGAGATCGAGACGCGGCGCATCGACGATCTCCGCGAAAATCTCCGTCTCGTAGCGCGACAGATCGACATGCCGCGCCTCGCGCCCGAAGAACTGCGGTAGGTCCTTCACTTCTTCCGGACCGCGCTCGACCTTCACGCCGTAGTGCGCCGTCAAGGCATCGAGATCGCCGCGGCACCGGCCGGGCACGATCATGCGGCTCGTGCCTTCGGTCAATGGAATCGCGACGCGCCTGCGGATCATGTCGGCCGTCATCAAGCCCGCCACCTGAAGGCCGATCTCGCGCACTTCCCATGAAAAGGGCGTGCCCGACGCGGCGGGCGCGATGCTTTCGAGCACTTGCTGAAGACTCAGCTGCGCGAGCCGCCCGGTCAGGAAGACGATGTGTTCCATGCGAGCTTCAGGTCCGACAGGCGTTGATCGAGCGCGGCTTCGAGATCGTCGAGCGTGCGGGCCACGGTCGTGTGCGCGAAGTGCGCGAGCCGCTCGACGTTGTCGAACTCGATCGCGCGCGGCCTCACTTCGACCCATTCGTGCGGGGCCTGCGTGATGACGGAGGGCGCGGTATCGCATGCGAACACGATGCCCGGCACGCATTGCTTGCCGGCTTGCGCATAGAGGTTGGTGGGCAGGGTATCGGAGATGCCGAACGCGCATTTGGCGACGGTGTTGCTCGTCGCGGGCGCGATCACGACCGTGTGATATTCGCCGCCATAGATCATGCCGACAGGCACGCTGCTCGCGCTGTTGTCGCGAAACACCTTGAAGTGCTCGCGCAGCTTCGCGATCGTCCAGCCGTAAAGCGGCAGCACTTCCTCGCCGGCGGCGGAAAGAAAGAGATCGACGCCGGGCAGGCGCAAGGCCAGCGCGATCGACTCCTCGAGCATATGACCGGAGCCGGTCACGCACCACGCGAAGCGCGCGTCGGGCTTGAACTCGTCGAGCCTTCGGACGGGCGTGGGTGGCGTCATGCGTCGGAGGCGGCGTTGTCGGATCCGGGCGTATCGTGCGACAGCCGGATATGCAGACGATGCATCTTCCGATACAGCGTATTGCGGCTGATGCCGAGCACCTTCGCGACATTGCTCACGTTCCAGCGATGCTCGTCCAGCAATTGCAGCACGGTTTCGCGCTCCTTCACCTGAATCGCGTTGAGCGCGGACGTGTCGGCGTCGTCGGCGAGATGCGGCGGCTGGACCGGCGCGGCCGGTGCGCGCGCAGGCGTTTGCGCCGCGGGCGCTGCGCCGTTCACGATATCCGGCGGCAGATGCGCGCAGCGGATCTCGGGGCCGTCGCACAGCGCGATCGCCATTTGCAGCACGTGCCGCAACTGACGGATATTGCCTGGCCACGGATACGAAAGCAGCGCCTGCCGCGCTTCCGCGGAAAGCGTGGGCGGCTCGTCGGATTCGGTTTCGAGAATATGGCCGATGAGCGCGAGCGCATCGGCGCGTTCACGCAAGGGCGGCAGATTGATCTCGATGCCGTTCAGCCGGTAATACAAATCCTCGCGGAACATGCCGGTCTGCACGAGCTCGGCGAGATTGCGGTGGCTCGCGCTGATGAGCTGAAAGTCCACTTTCACGGTGGTTTCCGCGCCGAGCGGCGTCACTTCGTGTTCTTCGAGCACGCGCAGCAAACGCGCCTGCAACGCGAGCGGCATGTCGCCGATTTCATCGAGAAAGAGCGTGCCGCCATTGGCCTGCACGATCTTGCCGCGCCGGCCTTCACGCTGCGCGCCGGTGAACGCACCCGCGCGATAGCCGAACAGTTCGCTCTCGATGAGATTCTCCGGCAACGATGCGCAATTCACCGCGACGAACGCACCGCCTCCATTCGGGCTGATGCTATGCAGCGCATTAGCGAAGACTTCCTTGCCGGTGCCCGTCTGGCCGCGCAGGATGATGGGAATCTTGCGCTGGATCACGCGTGCGGCGAGCTGGATCTGCGAGGCCATGCGCGGATCGCCGAATTCCAGATGCGAGAGCTTGTCGAGCCGTCCGGCGCTGGGCGCTTCGCGCGTGTCCTTGCGCGTCGCGGGCTTCGGGCGGGCGCTCGCTGACGGATCGTTCATCAGGATGCGCGTCGCGCCGTTGGCGGCCTCGCGCGGCGTCTGCGCGATGAGAAAGAAGCGGCTGTTCGCCTTCGCGCTATACACCGTCACCGGATGGAACGAGCCTCGGATGCTGCGCGCGATCATGTCTTCGAGCGTCGCGTTGAACGCTTCCTCGATGCGCTTGCCGCAGAGTTCGGCGGGCGAGCGCAGATCGAGCTGAAAGAGTGCGCTGCGGCTCGCGGCGAGCACGACACCTTCGTCGCTGACGGCGAGCTTGCCCGCGTGCAGCGTGCCGACGAATTCAGGCCGGCTATGAAAGTGGATCATGTTCGCGTGACGATAGCGCGCATCGATCAGGCGATTTTCGATCATCTGCCGCGACATGCCGACAAGCACGAGCGAATGCTGCTGAAGCAGTTTCGAGCGGCTCGTCACGTCGAGCACGCCGGCGACACCGCCGCGTTCATCGAAGATCGGCGCGGCCGAGCACGTGAGCGACGTATAGCGCGGATAAAAATGCTCATGCTGGCACACGGCGATGCATTCGCGCTCGACGAGACACGTGCCCATGCCGTTGGTGCCGGCTTCGCGCTCGCTCCATAGCGCGCCGACGCGCAGGCCGTCTGCCGCAACCGCTTCGCCGAACGGCACCGACGACACCTGATGCACGATCACGCCGTCCGCATCGACGAGCACGACGGCGAGTTCAGGATCGGCGAGCTGCTGATACAGCGTCGTCATTTCGAGCTTCGAGCAGGCGATGAGATCGCTCGCGGCTTCGCGTCGCTCGGTCAATTCGTGCTGCGTCAGGACGGGCGGCATCACGAAGCGCGCCGGATCGAGCCGGAACTCCGTGAGGCAGCGCAGCCACGATTGCGCGACTGAATCGCTGGCGCGGCGCGCGGCCAGCGGATTATTGACGATGTTCAGCACTTCCCGGACATGCGTGTCTACGTCAGCAAGCGACGACATGGGGGCAAGTCTCCGTTGCGCCGCGTTTCCGGTGCGCGGTTATCCGCGCGGCCGTCCGGCGCCGAATCTGTTGTGTTCTACGTTGGCGCTGCGGCTTTGCCTGCCTGTTTTACGCGTGTTCCGCTTGCAGGCGCGCCTCGTGGCCGGGGGATCGGTGGTGTCCAGTGCTGTACGAATGGCTTTTCAAAGCCCGATCCGGCCCGGTTCTCAAAAACTTTACATCCTATGACGCATCGGTTCAATAAGGAGTCGCATAGAGAAGCTCGAACGCGCCCGTTTTTTGCTTGCTCCTTACGGATGCATTCGGCGCAGGTTGCCGGGTTTTCTACCATCCATCACAGGGACCGCTTTAAGCGGCGATGAGCACATGGGCCGATTCGAACCGATCCGCGAAGCTGTTTATGTTGCGCCGCAACCTGCTGATGGCGCGATGGATATCGTCTATATCGAAGGGCTGACCGGGCAGACCGTGATCGGCATCGACTCTTCGGAGCTGCATGATCCGCAGCCGGTGCGATTGGATCTTGCTATCGGCGTGCCTTCGCTTCGCGCGTGTGCGACGGATCGCATCGAGGATACGGTCAATTATGCGGCAGTGCGGGAGGCGGTTCTTTCGCTTTTCGCGTCGCATGGGTTGCAGTTGCTGGAGGCGCTGGCGGAGCGCATCGCGCAGTTGGTCATCGCGGATTTTGGCGCGCATTGGGTGAGGGTTTCGTTGGCCAAGCCGGCGAAGTTTGATGATGTGGATGCGGTGGGTGTGGTGATTGAGCGACGGCGACGCGTCGAGGGTTTGTGCGGAGGTAGCGGCTCCGCAAGCCTTGCATGGATTGGGAGAGGGTATGTTAGGGAGTGAGGTTTTGGGTTGGTTTTCGTGGAACTTGCTTTCGTGTCGGTCTATTAGCACTGCCCCTCCCCGGGGCGGGGGTAACTTTCTTTGCTGCTGCAAAGAAAGTCACCAAAGAAAGCAGCTTTGTCACCGCCCGCGGTCACACGCACGTTGGCCATTCTTCTCCTCGGGGAACGGCCCTCGCCTAAGTGTCGCCCTCGAAGGACCCACCGGGCTTGGATCGCGCACGGTCTGTCGCATCGCGCCACTTAATTCATTGGTACAGCCATTTCAAGCTCCAGCCCGCTTCGCGGCCGATGGGTTAATCGGGTATGCGAGTGCACTCGTGTTCGCTGGTTTCCCTCGCATACCCCGCGGCAGCGCGCAGCGCTGTGCCGAAGCTATTTCGTGCTGAACCAGCGCGCTCAAAGTTATGTCTTGTCAGACCGTGCGCGATCCAAGCCCGATTGGGTTTGTGAGGGCACTCTTTAGGCGAGGGCCGTTCTCCGAGGAGAAAAATGGCCAACGTGCGTGTGACCGCGGGCGGTGAGAAAGCTGCTTTCTTTGGTGACTTTCTTTGCAGCAGCAAAGAAAGTTACCCCCGCCCCGGGGAGGGGCAGTGCTAATAAACCAACACCAAAACGGGACCCACCAAAAGAAAGCTCACTTGGCTGCAGCAGCAGCTTGAATCCCGCATGCCCTAAACGCATCCTTCTGCAATTCTCGAAACTTCTTGGTCTGAGCCTTAGCCCGATCTACCCGAAACTCAGCCCCACCTTCCCCACCCAGCGTAGCGTACTTAGAAAACGTCGATTGCTCGACAAAATCATCATAAGGAAGCACTTTCGCGATCCTGTCGATCGCACACGAACACTTATAAACGTTGGCGAATTCGCGCCCGTTATCCTCCATGCACCCGAGGACATATTCCACGCGCCCTTCGGTCGGATAATCATGCGTCTTTGCGGGCGCAGCACCGCTACCGCCGCCGCCCGTCGCGGCGATCGAAAGCGATGAAATCAGCGAGAGGAACGCCACCACCGTCAGCGCGCGACAACTTGGGATCATGCGATGAGCCTCATAGTTTTAATAAAGCCGTAACAGCCGGCACGCAGACACACCCCACGCACCGGCCACAAGCAAGAAAAAATCAACTCGGCGAGAACGGATGCGACATCGATCCCTTCTTCGATACTACATCCTTCGACGACGGCTCGCCCGCCACCGCGCGCTCGATCGATTCCTTCGTCGCCTGATAATTGAAGTCGTGGATCTTCTGATCGTCGCTGGCGTCCCAGTGGATGAACACGCCGACGCAAATAAAAAGATCGTCGGCTTCGTCGGCGGGAATCACGCCGCTTTCGACGCTGTCGGCCACCGCCATCGCCACCGCACGCTGCGCCGGGCCGAACATCTGCACGGCCTGCTTCGCGCCCTTGATCGTCACCTTGTTGAAGAGAATCGTGTTCGGCTTGGTCATCAGATTCGGTGCGACCACGGCGAGCAGCGACGTGAAGCCATCCTTGTTGTTCGTGAGCGCGTGGCAGAACGCGGTCTCTGCAGCTGAACCTCGCGGTCCGATGATCAAGTCGATGTGTGCGACCTCGTTGCCATCGCCGACGAGCGACTCTCCTACCAGGACGCGGTTGATCTTGGCCATGCTGTTCCTCCAGTGGATTTGGTTCTAGGGACTAGCGACTTGCTCTCGACTCGCGACGGTTGACCCTCAAGCCGCGCAAGGCTCGCGGTGCGCCCGATTCACGATGCGACCGCTCAACCGCGAACTTCCTAACATGTTCCGTGCCAATTTTCGTCCGCGCACGGCGCGCTTCATGCATTCGATGTCGATGCCGCGCTCGTCATCAACGCGACGAAGAGCGTCGCCACCGCAAGGTCCGCGCTCGTGCCCGGATTGATGCCGCGCGCCTTCAATGCGGCGTCCCACGCATCGAGTTCAGGCGACTGCGCGGGACGGCCCGCCGCACGCCATTCCGCGCGATGCTTCGCCGCGTCGCGCGTGACACTTTGCGCCACCGCCGCGCCAAGCTTCCGCACAATGTGTGAGTCGGGCCAGCCGCACAGAAACGCAAGGAACGCGTCGAGCATCGCGCGATGCTCGCTCGACGGCGAAACCGCGCCGGCCGCGTCGAGGCCCGCGCCGAAGATGTCGGCGAAACCGTTCTCATATTGACGCGCGATGCTGTCGCGCCCGGCCGCGAGCCCCATCGCGGCGCGCAAGGTCACAGTCGGCTGCGCGTGGACGGACTGCTCGGGCGCGTCGCCGAGTCCGCCCGGATTCGCAAGCGCGATCGCGCGATAGGCAAGGCGCGCATCGTCGATATCCAGTTCGGCGAGCACGCGCTCCGTTTCCCGATGCCAGGACGCGGCATCCAGGGATTCCATGCGCTCCAGCGCCGCGCACAAGGGCGCTGCAAGCAGCACGATGCCGAGATTGGTGTTGCAGCCGGCCGCATCGAACGTGCGGCGCACGGCGTCGAGAATGCGCGCGCCCACGCGTGCGCCCGGCGTGAACAAACCCGCCGCCGCCGCGCCCGCGCTCGCGATGAATTGCGCCGACGTCATGCCGTGCCCCGCGCTCGCGACGCTCACGTTGCCGGGCTTCATCGTCTCGACATCGAGCCGGCATGCACGCAGGAACGCCGCGCGCGCGCGCTCGGCAAGCGGCGCGCTAGGCGTGTTCATCGCCGCTGGCGAGCGCGAGCGCGCCCGTCGATCGGGGCAGCTTGCGGTCGAGCAGATCGTCGACGAGCAAGGTCGCGATATCGAGCGGCGTCACCGATTGCAGGCCGCGCCACGCCGCGACGCCGTTCACTTCGAGCACGACGGGCCGCCCGCCTTCGGCTGGAATGAGATCGACGCCCGCGTAATCGAGCCCGAGCGCCGCGGTTGCGCGAACGGCGATATCGGCGAGCGCGGGCGTGATGTCCGCCGGCTCGCAGCGCGCGCCGCGCGCGAAGTTGTGGATCCAGTCGTCGCCGCCGACGCGCTTCATCGCCGCGAGCGCCCGGCCGCCGATCACGAGCACGCGCCAGTCGAAACCGGGCGCGCCCGCATCGACATAACGCTGCAGATACGCGACCTGGCTGAACGGTTTGAGCGAGGGCAGACGCACGCCGGGCTTCCTGAGGCCTTTACCCTGCGAGCCGAAAAGCGGTTTCATCACGACCTGACGGCCCGCCGCGGCCTCGCGCATCAGCACGCGCTGCGCATGCGCGGCGGATTCGGCGGCCCACGTCGCGGGCGTCGGCACGCCGTAGCGGTTGAGCAGAAAGCTCGTCATCGATTTGTCGACGCTGCGCTCGATCGCGCGCGCATCGTTATAAACCGGCACGCCGCATTCGCGCAGCGCGTGAAGAATGCCGAGCCGCAACGTCACCTGCTCGAACGTGCCGCCCGCGATGCCGCGCACGAACACCGCGTCGGGCAGCGTGTGGCCGTAGCCGGGAATCGCAAGGCCGTGAGGCGGCCAGGTCGTATCGATGCGGCAATCCGCGAGATCGACGCAACGCGCCTCCACGCCGCGCGCGCGAAACGCTTTTCTAAGGCGGCTGGTGTGCCAGCCGGTTTCGTCGGTCATGATGGCCACGCGCAACGCCGGCAGGCTCATGACGCGCTCCATTGCGCTTCGAGCAACGCGCGATCGACCTTGCCGCCGTGATACGTCGCGCCGCTTTCGAGGCTCGACACCCAGACCTCGGCGGGCGCGAACAGCGCCGGGTCGATCTGATAGAAGTCGTAGTTGAACGACGTGAAGATATCGGCGAACGGCCGCCCGTAATCGCGCGCGTTCGACGAGGGCAGTTCGGCCGCGAGACGCTTCGCGGCGGCATCGCTTTTCACGGTCAGATGCACGCGGCCGCCGTAGAGAATCGCGTCGTTGGTGCGGCCCATCGCCTGGATGCCGTCGGGCGCGGGCGGCGGCAAGGGCGCGCTGCCGCTGCCTTCCACGATCTCGCTCAGGCTCACGCCCAGCACATGGGTCTTGTGCAGCGCCACTTCCACGACGCGCGCGACGACTTGCACCGTGCCCGCCACAGAGTGCGTCGGCGTCACGGCGATCACGAGCTGCTCGGGCGCGAGGCCGCAGTCGCCCAACACCTTGTCGATGACGACCTGCGGCGGCAGCCGGTCCACTTCCATCACGAGCGCGCCGCGATCGTTCCGGTCGCGGTAGCCGAGTTCGTCGAAAAGCGGTTCCTTGCATGCGAGCGCGCGCGCGGGACCTGAGCCGAGCGAGAAGAACTTCTTGCCGCCCGTCTGTTCTTTCGTCGCGGAAAGGCTCCAGCCCGCGTACTGACTCGCGAGGCAGGCGAGAACCGGATTGCTCGTATGCACTTCGATGAAGACCGGCCAGAGCGGCGCGTGATCGAATGCAACGCGCCGCGCCACGCGTCCGAGCCCGCCCATGCAGATGCGCGCGATCAGGATGCCCGCTTCGGCGCTGCCTTTCGCGTTCACGCCCGCATCGACGATGACGGTGCCGCCATCGGTGCGCGTGATCTCGACGGCAAGACGCGCGGCATCGTCGATGAGGCGCGCGACGAGCCGCTCGCTCGATGCGTTGACGCTGATAGGCGGAGATGTCATGAGTCAGACCGTATTGATGCGTTGCAGAAGACGCGCGCACTCGCGATCCAGCGCGTCGCGCAAGTCGGGGAAGGCGTCGGCCGTCGCGGTCATCGTGCAGACCGGCTGGCCCGCTTCGATGCGCGCGCCGACGAGCGGCACGTCGTGGCATGCCGGATCGGCGAAGCAGGCGTCGCTGAATGCGCGCGACGCGGTGAAGCCATCGGGCGCGAACACGACGCGCTGCCCGGCAAAGAGCGGCGGCGCCTGCATGAGCGTGTCGGGCGCATGCGGCAGCTCGCCGTGCAGACACGCGTCGAGATGCGCGCCGATCAGCCCGCGCGGCCACGCGTCGGGCCATGCGGCTTCGTAGAGCGCCATCGTCGACGAAGGGCGCGTGTTGATTTCAAGCACGCTGAAGGTCTCGCCGTCGAGCAGAAAATCGATGCTGTTCAGGCCCGTGAGGTCCGTCTGCCAGACGATTCGTTCGATCGCCTCGACGATGCGCGCGGCGATGCGCTGCGGCAGTTGCACCGGCCCGAGCGAGCCGGCGTGCACGAAGGGCAACCGGCCGGCTTCGACCGTCAGTTGCTCCGCGAAACCCATCACCGATGCCTCGCGATGCGCCGCGACGAAAAGCGCGGACATCGAACGGCCTTGCGCGAGCCGCTGGAAATACGCGCCGTCGGGCACGCGTTCGACATCGCTCGCCCATTGGATATGCGTGCCGCCGCAGCCGTCGGAGCGCTTCACGAGCCAGCCGCGCGGGTCGGCGGGCCGCGTATGACGCACCTCCGGGTGTGCAATATGCGCTTCGTCAAGCAGCGCGAAAAAGCGCCGCGGATCGCGCACCGCCGCCGCCTGCGCGCCGTTGCCGATGAAGCGCGGCACGCGCGGTGCGCACGAGAGTTCATCGGCAAGCGGTTCGAGGCCACTCGTGACGATGAGGCCGAGCATGCGTGGCAGGCGCGCGGCGTGTTCGAGCGCATCGAAAAGACGCGCGCGATCGATCAAAAGCCCTTGTCCGCCTGCAGCGCCGATATCGAACCACATGCCCGCGTGCTCGCGCGTGTCGCGGTCGCCGAAGATATCGAGCGCGACGACGTTCAGCCCCGCGCGCGCCGCCGACTGCGCGACGAGGCGCGCCGACAACCCGGCGACGGCCACGCGCGGCGCGCGCGTCATCATGAGCTTTGTCCCGCGACGATCGCGCGCGCTTCGTCGAAGGCCTCGGGAAAGCCGAGATACACGGGCTTGCCGCCAGTGCGCATGCGCAGGAAGAGCCGATGCTCCGCCTGATACTTCACGTTGCCGATGGCGAGCGCGCCGATGCCGACCGCGTCCGAACGCGCCGCGCCCGCGAGTGGCTTGCCGTCGTCCATGACGTTGACGCCCGCGATGCCTTCGGGCGGCACGGCGTTGACGTCGGCGGCGATCAGCAGATTCCTGCCATGCGCGAGATCGGCGGAGGTCATCACCTGCACGCCGGCCACCGCGGTCGCGAACACGACTTCCGCGCGCGCGAGTTCGCGATGCAGTTGATCGGGCGTGCCGGTCGCGACGCCCGAGGTCGCGATATCGAAGCGCCGGTTGATTTCGTCGCTCACTTGCGTGGCGCGCGACTGGCTCGAATGGCTGGCGACCGCGACATCCGCGCCGAGCGACGCGGCCATCGCCGCCGCGACGCGCCCGACCGCGCCCGTGCCGCCGAGAATCAGCACGCGCTTGCCGCCGAGATCGACGGAATGCGCGGTCCTCAGATGCTTTTCCGCGAGCGCGACGAGCGCGGCGGCGGTTGTGTACGCGCCGCTCGGATCGGCGAAGACCGAGACTTCGAAGGGCGGGACCATTGCGTTGCGCGCTCTTTCGAGCATGTCGGCGGCGAGCATCACGTCGCGTCCGCCGATGAAGATGCCGGTGCGCGACACGCCTTTCGGCCCGCGCGAGAAGATCGCATCCTGCGTGAGCTGCACGACGCTGTCCTCGCCGACGTTGCAGTAGGGCACGAGGATCTGATAGCCGGCATCGGCGGCCATGTTCACATCGAACGGGCTCATTTGCGGCGTCGCGGTGAACATGTGCAGGACGTAGGGTCGTTCGGTGGCTTCGGGCATGGCGATGGACTCGTTTGTCGTGTGGTGATGTCTCTGTTCAGGCGGCGTTCGCCCCGTGCTGGCGCGGCTCGGCCGCGCGCCAGGTCGCGCCTCTGTTGCGTCCCGCTGCGAGGGTGAAGGCGAGCGGCGCGCCTTGCGACACGCGTTCGGCTGCGGCGCGGGCGCGCTCGGCATCCTGCGCGCTCGCGACGAAGGCGAAGCCGACGGGTCCCCACGAGGTCTGTCCGATGCCGGCTTTCTGCTCGGCGGCGACGGCTTCGAGCGCGCGCGCGACGGCGGGGCTCGCGAACACGCCGCCTTGCACGGGCGCGAAGTATTCACCGATGGTGTGCTGCATATCGCAGAGGGCGTCGGCGAAGGTGTCGAAGTCGTGTTCCGCGACCGCGGGCAGGATTCGCATCAGGACGAGATGCGAGAGATGCGCGGCGAGCGTCGCCGGAAAGGGCGCGAGCGATGCGAGGCCGCGTTTTTCCTCGTCGCCGTGCAGGCCTTCGCGCGAGGTGTCGTCGATGAGCAGGACGCGCCATGCTTCGGGAAACGGCTGACGTGCGATGAGCGGCGGCAGTGCCGTCGATGTTGTCGTGGACGCGTTGCGGCCGCCATCGACAATCAGTCCGCCGTGATCGAAGCCATGTATGCCGATGCCGGAGCGTGCGCCGCGCGCGAGGATTCTGGCGATATCGGCGGTGCTGGCCGCGTGGCCTTTGACGCGGGCGAAGGCGGTGCCGAGCGCGAGGGCGAGTTGCGTGCCGGAGCCTAGCCCCGTGTGAGGGCGAGGTGTTTCGTGCACCTCGATGTCGATCGTCGGGCCGTCTTCTCCGCTTTCACCTAGCGCGGTGTGGAGCTGCCTTAGGTAATGCGCTATGCGGGCGCGCTGGGCATCGCTCGTGGTGCCTTCGATTCGCGGATCGTTGCGTCGTGATGCGGGCGCTTGACGCGCGGTGATGCGCGTCGCGTGCGCGTCGATGGCGAGACCGATGCTGCCGAAGGTGCGGCCCAGCGAGCCGTTCGGATCGATGAAGCCGAGATGCAGGCGCGATGGGGACTCGACTGTGATCGCTGAGGGCGGGGTCAGGCGTCCGGGGGATGGCATCGAGGTCCTTTTTTGCGGCGGGGTTTTTTGGGGCTTTGGGGGTTAGGCAAATCCTGTACCAGGTTTTGATCTGGTTTTGGTTTTTGCTTTTCGGTTTTCGGTTTTTGTTTTGGTTTCGTGGAACTTGCTTTGTTGTTGGTTTATTAGCACTGCCCCTCCCCGGGGCGGGGGTAACTTTCTTTGCTGCTGCAAAGAAAGTCACCAAAGAAAGCAGCTTTGTCACCGCCCGCGGTCACACGCAGTTTGGCCACTTTTCTCCTCGGGGAACGGCCCTCGCCTAAAGAGTGCCCTCACAGGCCCAATCGGGCTTGGATCGCGCACGGTCTGACAAGCCATAACTTTGAGCGCGCTGGTTCAGCACGAAATAGCTTCGGCACAGCGCTTTGCGCTGCCGCTGGGTATGAGAGGGAAACCAGTGGGACACGAATGCGCACGCAAACCCGATTAGCCCATCGGCCGCGAAGCGGGCCGGAGCTTGAAATGGCTGTACCGGTTCGTTAAGCGGCGCGATGTGACGGATCGTGCGCGATCCAAGCCCGATTGGGCCTATGGGGGCACTCTTTAGGCGAGGGCCGTTCCCGGAGGAGAAGAGTGGCCAACGTGCGTGTGACCGCGGGCGGTGAGAAGGCTGCTTTCTTTGGTGACTTTCTTTGCAGCAGCAAAGAAAGTTACCCCCGCCCCGGGGAGGGGCAGTGCTAATAGACCGACACCAAAGCAAGTTCCACCTAAACCAAAACCAAAAAGCAAACCCAAACCCCTACCCGTCATACTTGATATACCGAAACCGCTGATCATCCGAAGGCGTCCCTTCAAGAGGCCCACCTTCCTTCCCAGGCTGCCACTGCACGACCTCTTCGATCTTGGAAGCCAAAGCAAAGTCCTTATCAGTAATGCCCTTGGCAGAATGAGTCTTCAGCTTGACCACAACAAAAGCATAAGAAACCGTCAAATCCGGATGATGCCAGGCCGCTTCGGCCAGATGCCCTACCGTATTGACCACCATAAGCGTTCCCTTCCAGCTCTCTGTCTTGAACTTGCGCCTGAGCCATCCATCCTCGAGATACCAATGCGCGAGCGTACCCGTCAGACGTTGCTGGATTTCCTCGTCGGAATAGACCTTCTCGGCTTGAGCCATGACAACCGCCTCCATTCAAAGAACGCGAGCCACAAGTATGCGCCGCTTGCGAGAGCACCGCACCATCGCACAAAACACATGCTGCGACGCGTCATGTCACGCGTTCTGCTTCGCGTATTTGACACAGTATGTGTCGCTACCCGATAAAAACCCGTCCGCTAACGACAGCATCACGCGTCGAATTCCCGATTTAAGGCAGCACGGAAGAAACCGGCATGGAATATGCAATTGGCCTCTCTACGCAAAAGCCCGGCTATGTACCGGGCGAGGCGCAGCTCGTTACCTGCATTTGAAGGCGCGCACGATGCAACCGGTAGCGTAGTCACCTGGGTCGGAAGCATCACCATTCTGGAGGAGACATGAACTTACGCACCCTGGTTCTTGGACTGGCGGTGGCAGCGACGGCAGGCCTGAATTCTTATGTCGCTCAGGCCGACTCGCAGCTCGATAGCCTGATCAAGAATCCCTCGAACTGGGCGGCGCAAGCGGGCGATTATTCGAATCACCGCTATAGCACGCTCAAGCAAATCAATGAAAACAACGTCGGCAAGCTACAGGTTGCCTGGACCATGTCGACAGGTGTGCTGCGCGGCCATGAAGGCTCGCCGCTCGTCATCGGCGAAACGATGTATATCCACTCGCCATTCCCTAACAAAGTTATCGCCATCAACCTGAAGGATCAGACCTTCATCTGGCAATACCAGCCGAAGCAGGACAATCAGGTCATCTCGGTGATGTGCTGCGATACGGTCAACCGTGGTCTCGCTTATGGCGACGGCAAGATCTTCCTGCAGCAAGCCGATACCAAGCTCGTCGCACTCGACGCCAAAACCGGCGACGTCGTATGGAGCGCGCAGAACGGCGATCCGAAGAAGGGCGAAACCAACACCAATGCGCCGCACGTCTTCGGCGACAAGGTGCTGACCGGCATCTCCGGCGGTGAGTTCGGCGTGCGCGGACGTCTCGTCGCGTACAACATCAAGGACGGCAAGGAAGTGTGGAAGGCCTATAGCGTAGGCCCCGACAACGAAATGCTGTTCGACCCGCAAACGACGATGACCTGGGCGGACGGCAAGATGGTGCCGGTCGGCGCGGACTCGTCGCTCAAGAGCTGGCAGGGCGATCAGTGGAAATACGGCGGCGGCACCACATGGGGCTGGTACGCGTGGGACCCGAAACTCAACCTTGTGTACTACGGCTCGGGCAATCCGGGCACGTGGAACCCGACACAGCGCCCCGGCGACAACAAATGGTCGATGACCATCTTCGCCCGCGATCTGAATACGGGCAAGGCGAAGTGGGTCTATCAGATGACGCCTCACGACGAGTGGGACTATGACGGCGTCAACGAGATGATCCTGTCGGACCTGAACATCGGCGGCAAGAAAGTGCCCGCGATCGTTCACTTCGACCGCAATGGCTTCGGCTATACGTTGAATCGCGATACAGGCGAACTGCTCGTCGCGCAGAAGTTCGATCCGGCCGTGAACTGGGCCGATAGCGTCGATCTGAAGAGCGGCCTGCCGATTCGCAATGCGAGCTATTCGACGCAGAAGGCCGGTCCCGATCACAACGTGAAGAACATCTGCCCCGCGGCGCTCGGCTCGAAGGATCAGCAGCCGGCCGCATTCGACCCGAACTCCAGCCTGTTCCTCGTGCCGACGAATCATGTCTGCATGGACTACGAGCCGTTCCAGGTCGATTACGTGGCGGGTCAGCCGTTCGTGGGCGCGACGCTCTCGATGTATCCGGGCCCGAACGAGAAGGGCGCGATGGGTAACTTCATCGCGTGGGATGCCTCGAAGGGCAAGATCGTGTGGTCCAAGCCGGAGAAGTTCTCGGTCTGGTCCGGCGCGCTCGCGACCGCCGGCGGCATCGTGTTCTACGGCACGCTCGAAGGCTATATCAAGGCAGTGCGCATCAAGGACGGCAAGGAGCTGTGGAAGTTCAAGACGCCGTCCGGGATCATCGGCAACGTGTTCACGTATCAGTTCCAGGGCAAGCAATACGTCGGCGTGTATTCGGGCATCGGCGGCTGGGCTGGTATCGGCATGGCGGCGGGTCTCGAGAAGTCGACGGAAGGCCTCGGCGCAGTGGGCGGCTACAAGGACCTCGCGAAGTACACGGCTCTTGGCGGCACGCTCTTCGTGTTCGCGATTCCGGGTGGTTGATTGAGTTGATCGAAGCACAGCGCGGCGGCCGCAATGGCCGTCGCGCGAAATACCCCCTATACAAGACATGTTCAAGGAGTCCGACGTATGAAAGGCCGATCACTCTTGCTGCTCTCGATGACGCTCGCTGCGTCGTCCGCTTCGTTCGCCCAGACGCCGTCGAGCGCTGGACAGATGAAGCCGGTCGCGTACAAGGTCGTCGATGGCAACAAGGTCGACAGTGACACGCTACAGGGCTGGAAAACCTGGCGCGCGCTGGCGTGCGAACGCTGTCACGGGGCGAAACAGGAAGGTATGGTCGGCCCGTCGCTGATCGATGCTTTGAAGACGCTGGACAAGAACGAGTTTCATCGCACGGTGTTTGGCGGGCGTGTGGACAAGGGCATGCCCGACTTCAGCTCCAGCCAGATGATGCAAAAGAATTGGGAGAACCTCTATGCGTATCTGAAGGGGCGCTCCGACGGCAAGATCAACCCGGGCGACCTGCAGGCAATCGATGCAAAATGAAGACGCCGGGCGCATGACGCGCCAACGTCTGATGATTGCTCTCATTCCCGGAGGTATCGATGTCTGATCGTAATGCAAGCCGCGCCGCTTCGTTCCGATTCGCGGCCGCACTCTGCGCGGCGCTCGCGGCGTTCTCGGCGCAACCCGTTTTCGCGCAGCAGGGGGCGAGCGCCCCGCCGCCCATTCTGCCGAACAACGATGGCGCGGACGGCGTGCTGCGCGTGTGCGCCGACCCGAACAACATGCCGCTCTCGAACAAGAAGGGCGAGGGTTACGAGAACAAGATCGCGAGTCAGATGGCGAGCGATTTCGGCTATAAGCTCGAATACACGTATTGGCCGCAACGCATGGGTTTCGTGCGCAATACTTTGCGCGAAAAGGTGCCGCAGTCGGAGCGCTTCAAATGCGATTTGATCATCGGCGTGCCGAAGGGTTATGAACTCACGGCGACTACGCGCCCGTATCTGCATTCCACTTATGCGATGGTGTTTCCGAACAAGCCCGAATACGCGAGCATCAAGTCGCCGTCGGACCTGATGAACCTGCCGCCCGACCAGCTCAAGAAGATGAAGCTAGGCATCTTCGTAAAGAGCCCCGCGGTCGATTGGCTGCTCAGAAATAATCTGATCGATCAGGCGGTGTCGTATCAGGGGCAAAGCGGCGATCCCGAGGCCTTTCCGGGCGAGATGATCGAACACGATCTGGTGCAGGGCAACGTCGATGCGGCTTTCGTATGGGGGCCGATTGCGGGCTATTTCGCCAATCGCTCCGATAACAAGGTGCGCCTCGTGCCGTTTCCTGCGGGCCAGCCGATTCGTTTCGACTACGAGATATCGATGGGCGTGCGTTATGGCGAGAAAGCATGGCGCGACAAGGTCGATAACTGGATAGCGTCCAATCAGCCGAAGATCGATCAGATTCTTTCGGGTTATCAGGTTCCTTTGCTGCCATTGCAGCCGGTGGCCGCGCAATGAGGCGCATATACGGGGGTGCGCTTTGCGCATGGTCTATCGCGTTCGCGGCATTGATGGCGTCGCCTGCGGCGGGCGCCGCGGATGCGCCTGCCGCGTCTGCGCCGGGCGTCGATATCAAGCCGGCTGAGCGCTTGCTGTTCATGCAATCGCACATGGATGGCGTCGAGCCGCAGACCGAGCTGGATTATGCGGTGGATTATTCCGGGCCGCCGTCGAAGGTCAACGATACGTTGCGTGTGCTTGTCGTGAGTCCGGGCAACAGCAAGAACGACGCGCGCGTGACGGATCGCACCGGCAATGTGAATGTGCCCGGCGGGCTGCCGTGCAATCCGGTGATCATCTATTTTCTGGAGCACGATATCGCGGAGATGGAGCAACTGACCGGCGGACAGCGGCGCTATTTCCAGCAGCGTGTGCGGATGGCGCTGGCGGCCGGGCCGCAGATTACGACGGTGTCGAGCGAGGCGCTCGGGCTGGGGAAGCATCCCAAGGCTCAGCAGATCGTCATTCAGCCTTATTTGAATGATCCGAATTCGGAGCGGTTCAGTAAGTACACGGGCAAACGGTATACGTTCGTCATGGCCGATGACGTGCCCGGGCGGTTGCTGATGATTCGCACGGAAGTGCCGGGGGAGGGGAATGATTTTGCGCATCCGCTGCAGAAGGAGACGATTGCTTATCAAGGGGCTTTGAAGAATATGGGTTCTCCGAAGGCTTCGAATGGGCCTCGGGCTAGTCGGTAAGGTTTTTTTGGGTGGATCCCGTTTTCGTGTCGGTCTATTGGCACTGCCCCTGTGCGGGGCGGCACCTACTTTCTTTGCTGCTGCAAAGAAAGTAGGCAAAGAAAGCAGCTCGTTCAAGCCCGCGGTCACACGCAGTTTGGCCACTTTTCTCCTCGGAGAACGGCACTCGCCTAAAGAGCGCCCTCGAAGGCCCAATCGGGCGTGGATCGCGCACGGTCTGACAAACCATAACTTTGAGCGCACTGGTGCAGCACGAAATAGCTTCGGCACAGCGCTACGCGCTGCCGTTGGGTATGCAGGGGAAACCGCACGCAAACCCGATTGACCCGTCGGCCGCGAAGCGGGCTGGAGCTTGAAATGGCTGTACCAAGAAATTAAGTCGCGCGATGTGACAGACCGTGCGCGATCCAAGCCCAGTTGGGACTCTGAGGGCACTCTTTAGGCGAGGGCCGTTCCCCGAGGAGAAAAATGGCCAAACTGCGTGTGACCTCGGGCGGTGACAAAGCTGCTTTCTTTGGTGACTTTCTTTGCAGCAGCAAAGAAAGTTACCCCCGCCCCGGGGAGGGGCAGTGCTAATTAACCAACACGAAAACAGGTTCCACGAAGACCCGAAGCACACCACCCCAACCCCCAAAACCTCCGTGAATTTCATCCGTTCCCTAACCCTGCGCCAGCTCCAAATCTTCGTGATAGCGAGCCGCTGCCCCAGCTTCGCCCGCGCAGCCGAGGAACTCCACCTCACACAACCCGCGGTATCGATGCAAATCCGCCAACTCGAAGAAGCCATAGGCCTTCCGCTCTTCGAACGCGTAGCGCGACGTCTCGCGCTGACAGAAGCCGGCGAACGCCTGTCGCATCACGCAACCCGCATACTCGGCGAAATCAAGGACGCCGAAGACGCGATGATGTCGCTCACGCAAGCCGACAGCGGCTCGATAGCGGTCAGCATCGTCAGTTCCGCAACGTACTTCGCGCCCAAGCTCCTCGCGCTCTATTCGCAACAGTTCCCGAAAGTCGATGTGCACTTCTCCGTCGGCAATCGCGAAACGCTCCTGCGACTGCTGCAAGACAATGCCACCGATCTCGCCATCATGGGCCGCCCGCCGCCCGAACTGGGCACGACAGCCGAGCCGCTCGCCTATCATCCGCATGTGATCATCGCGCCGCTCTCGCATCCACTGCGTCAGGCACGCGGCTTCGATCTGCAGGAACTCGCCAGCGATACGTTCCTTCTGCGCGAACCGGGCTCCGGCACGCGCGCGGTCGCCGAACACGTCTTTCGGCAAAACCTCTTCGTGCCCGCGCGCAGCGTCACGCTCGGCAGCAACGAAACGATCAAGCAGGCCGTCATGGCCGGCATGGGCGTGAGCCTCATTTCGCTGCACACGCTGTCGCTCGAACTGCGCACCGGCGAAATCGCCGTGCTCGACGTGAACGGCACGCCCGTCGAACGAACCTGGCAACTCGTGCATTCGCGCTCCAAACAACTCTCGCCCACCTGTCTCGCGTTCCGGCGCTTTCTCCTCGAAAACGCCGAGCCGTTTCTCGAACGTGAATACGCGCAGTTCGGCCTGCGTAGGCCAAAACGGCTCGCTGAAGCGGGCAGCGGCCGATGACCGGCGCATCCGCGTGGCGTCATGTAGCGTTCTTCATACTGATCGCATGCGCGGCCATCGCGCGTGGCGAAACCGCGCTCTCGATGACGCAAGTCGCGCCGGGCAACTACGCGCACCGCGGTCACGATGACGTCGCGACGCGCGCGAACGGCGGCGACATCGCCAATGTAGGCTTCATCGTCGGCACGCGTTGCGTCGCAGTGGTCGATACCGGCGGCACGCTCGCCGAAGGCCGCGCGTTGCGCGCCGCAATACGCGCGGTCACGGCGCTGCCGGTTTGCTACGTCATCAACACGCACATGCATCCGGATCACATCTTCGGCAATGCCGCGTTCAAGGACGATCACCCTCAGTTCGTCGGCAGCAAGGCGCTCGCGCAGGCGGAAGCCTCGCGCGCCGACAACTACATGCGCGCGCTGAATCGCGAACTGGGCGACGTGGCCGCGGGCAGCGAAATCGTCGCGCCGACGATGACGATCGACGGCAGCGGCAGCATCGATCTCGGCGGACGCACGCTGACGCTGCGCACATGGAAAACGGCGCATACCAACAACGATTTGACGGTATACGATGAGAAGAGCGGGACCTTGTGGACGGGCGATCTTTTATTCGCAGGCTGCATTCCTGTGATCGATGGCAGCGTCGTCGGCTGGCTCGACGACATCGCGCGCATTCGGCAGATGAATCCGCGTCATGTCGTGCCGGGACACGGCCCGCTCGACCCGCCCTGGCCGCAATCGCTCGACGCCGAGGAACGCTATCTCGCGAATCTGGCCCGCGATGTGCGTGCGGCCATCAAGCGAGGCGAAACGATCCGGCAGGCCGTCGATAACATCGGCGTCGATCAGAAGGACAAGTGGCTCCTGTACGACCTCTATCACCGTCGCAACGTGACGGCCGCGTATGCGGAACTCGAATGGGAGCAGTAGCGCAGCATCGGAGGGACATCATGAAGACAGCATGGTCCGGCGTTCGCGTGACGGCGGTCGCGTGTCTCGCGGTCGCGGCGCTCGCGCCTCATGTCGCGCAAGCGGCGCAACCCGAGGACGATCCCGACAAAGTGGCGCGCTGGCTCGACTTCAAGGAAGGCACGTTCAAGGGCCGCGCCATCGAGACCCACGGCGATGCGGTCATCAAGCTCGATGCCCCCGCGCGCGCCGCGGATGCCTCCGTCGTGCCGATTGCGATCAATGCGCAATTCCCGCAGACGCCGTCGCATTACATCAGGAAGATCTATCTCTTCATCGATGAAAACCCCGAGCCGTATGCGGGCTCGTTCGAGTTCACGCCGGAGTCGGGACTCGCGACGATCGAAACGCGCGTGCGCGTGGAAGACTATACGTTCATGCGCGCAATCGCGGAAACCAATGACGGCAAGCTCTATAGCGCGATTCGCTTCGTGAAGGCGTCGGGCGGCTGCTCGGCGCCCGCGGACAAGGACGAAGACGCCGCCGAGCGCGCGGCAGGGCAACTCAGGCTTCAGGCCGAAGGGCAGGCTGTCGCGGGCAAGCCCGAGCTTGCACAGTTGATGGTGCGTCATCCGAACCGCACGGGCATGGCGATGAATCAGGTCACGCGGAACTATGCGACGGCGTACTTCATTCGCAAGATATCGGTCACGTATGCCGATAAGCCAGTGATGACCGCGAACGTCAATTTCTCGATCAGCGAGAACCCGAATGTTCGCTTTTATTTTGTGCCGAGTGCGAACGGCGAATTGAAGGCGCAGGTCGAGGATACGAAAAACAAGCAGTGGGGCGGCGCCGTCGCGGTGACTGCGCAGCCAGGCGGCGGGCAAACGTCGGCGATGAAATGACGCGGCGCGGCCTGCAAGCGCTCGTCTGTGCGCTGCTGTTCGCAGCAAGCGCGCTCGCGCATGCGGCGATGCGCGGCATGCCCGCGCCTGTCGCGATCGCGCCGGGCGTCTATGCATTCATCGGCGACAGCGATGCAGTCGCGCCGAAGAATAGCGGTATCGTCGCGAACAATGGCTTTATCGTCGGCACGGATGGCGTGACCGTGATCGATACGGGATCGTCCTACCGCTATGGCCGCGCGATGATCGAGGCGATCCGCACGATCACGCCCTTGCCGGTGAAGCTCGTCATCATCACGCATCAGGCGCCCGAGTTTGTGTTCGGCGCGGCGGCGTTCCGCGACGACGGCGTGCCGATCCTCGCGCATGCGCGCACGGCGCAACTGATCCGCGAGCGTTGTTCGATCTGCCTCGCGAATCTGCGCAAGACGCTAGGCGAAGACGAAATGGCCGGCTCGCGCGTGACCGTGCCCGATCAAACCGTGAACGGTACGACCGAGATCGACAGCGGCGGACGCAAGCTGCAACTGCTGCACTTCGGCCCCGCGAGCACGCCGGGCGATCTCGCCGTGCTCGACACGCAAAGCGGCGTGCTCTTCGCGGGCGGGCTCGTATCCAACGGACGCATTCCCGAACTGCGCAACGAGCAGATTCCCGGCTGGCTCGCCGCGCTGGAACATCTGCGCGCACTCGATCTGAAGACGGTGGTGCCCGGCTTCGGCGCGCCTTTGCGCGGCGACGGCATCATGCAGACGGGTGTCTATCTGCGCGAGCTGGATGCGTCGGTGCAGCGCGCATACAAGAGCGGGATCGGCCTCACCGAGGCGATGCACACCGTTCAGGTGCCCGCATTCAAGAACTACAAGCTCTATGCGATCGCGCAACCGCAGAACGTGCAGCGCGTCTATCTGCAACTCGAGAAGCAGTAATGCCGTACCACCCACAGGAGACAGGACGATGGCCCAGATCGTAGCGCTATACAAGAATCCGCCCGACACGAAAGCATTCGACGACTACTACGCCTCGACGCATGCGCCGCTCGCGAAGACGCTGCCGGGCCTGCGGCGCTATGAAATCAGCACGGGGCCGGTCGTGGCGGCATCGGGCGATTCACCGTATCACCTCGTTGCGCTGCTGCAGTTCGATTCGCTCGACGCGATCAAAGCCGCACTCGAATCGCCCGAAGGACAGAAGACCGCCGCCGATCTCGGCAATTTCGCGCAAGCCGGCGTCGAACTGCTGATGTTCGATACGAAAGAAGCCTGACCGCGTCCACGCCTTCGGGGATGCAGGCGCGTCCTCGAAGCGCTCCGTCTTTCCTCAGTCGATTCCTTCGCAAAAAACGAAACCCGCCTCGCGTCATGGAGATTTCGCGCGGTTTTGTATCCATCGATATATAATCGTTTTGTATCGTCCGATATAGAACATCGGCGCGACGAATCGATGGAGCACGACCATGGCGCGACCGCGCAATTTCGACGAAGACAGCGTGCTGGACGCCGTTGCCGATGCGTTCTGGACGCACGGCTACGACGGCACTTCCACGCGTGATCTCGTGCAGTACACGGGCCTTACGCAACCGAGTCTCTACAACGCGTTCGGCGACAAGCGCGCGCTCTTTCTGCGCGCGCTCCAGCACTATCTCGACAACACGTTGCGCGAGCGCATCCAGCGGCTCGAATCGACGATGACGCCTTCTCGCGCGATCACCGCGTTTTTTCGCGAGATCATCGAACGTTCGGTGTCGGATGCGCATCGGCGCGGCTGCATGCTGGTCAATGCGGCGCTCGGCGCATCGCCGGAGGACGACGCGTTTCGCGAACTCATTGCAGCAGAAATGTCCGTGCTGCGTGCGTTCTTCGAGCGCTGCATGAAGGCTGGCCTGAAAAGCGGCGACATCGAGCGCGTGGTGTCCGCCGAAGCCGCCGCATCCAGCCTGCTCGCCTTGCTGATCGGCGTGCGCGTGCTGGCGCGCGTCGATCCGGAGCCGGCGGTGCTGACTGGCGCTGTCGCGCCCACGCTGGCGATGCTGAAGCTCCCGCCGCTCGGCCTGACCGCCGGCAAGCGCTAGTTCTTCAATTCTTCTCACGTTACATCGACCGGCCGCGTGCTGCCACGCACGGCTGCGGGAGCTTTCGTCATGTCGAATCAAACGGGATCGGCCGCACGCGCCGATCAAAACGCTTCACTCGATGCACGCACGCTCTTCGCCATGCTGGCGGGCTTTTGCGCGAGTCTCGTGGCGATCGGCCTTGCGCGCTTCGCCTATACGCCGCTCATACCGCCGCTCATCGAAGCGCACTGGTTCACGTCGTCGCAAGCGGTGACGCTCGGCGCGGCGAATTTCGCGGGCTATTTCGCGGGCGCGCTCTTTGGCCGCGCGATAGCGAATGCGCTCACGAACCGTCACGCGCTGCGTCTCCTGATGGCCGTGGCGACGGCCGCGTTTTTCGCGTGTGCCTATCCGTTGTCGATAACGTGGTTCTTTGCGTGGCGCTTTCTATCGGGGCTGTCGGGCGGCGCGATCATGGTGCTCGTCGCCACGACGATCCTGCCGCACATTCCGCCCGCGCGTCGTGGCTTCGCGAGCGGGATGATCTTTCTCGGCCTGGGCTTCGGTATCGCCGCATCGGGCACGCTGATACCGAAGCTCATCCCGCACGGCCTCTACGACACCTGGATCGGTCTTGGCGTGTTCTCGCTCGTGCTCACCGCGATAGCGTGGTTCGGCTGGCCCGCGTCGGCTCCGCCAGCCGCGGCAACACAGCGCGCGGCGATCCGTTCCACCGCGCATCACGGCACGCGTCTGCGCCTTCTCTACGCGCAATATGCGGCGAATGCGTTCGGCCTCGTGCCCGCAATGATTCTGCTCGTCGACTGGATCGCGCGCGGCTATGGGCGCGGGGCGGAAGTGGGTGCGCGCTACTGGGTGCTGTATGGCGTCGCGGCGATATTCGGGCCGCTTATCTGCGGCAACGTGGGCGATCGCATCGGCTTTCGTCTGGCATACCGTTATGCCTTGTTGGGGCAGGCGTGCGCGGCGGCGCTGCTGGCGTTATCGGCGAATCCGACTGCGATTGCCGTCGCAACCGTCGCGCTCGGGATCTTCACGCCGGGAATCGTGCCGCTCGCGCTTGGCCGCGTGCATGAACTACTGCCGCACGATCACACCGAGCAGCGCGCCGCATGGAGCAGGGCGACATCCGCATTTGCGCTGTGCCAGGCGCTCGCGGGATACGGCTATTCGTTTCTGTTCTCGCACACGCACAACAACTACGCGCTGATCTTTGCGTGCGGCGCGTGTGCGCTGGCGCTTGCCTTTATTGCGGATCTCGTCGTGAACCGCGAGCGCGCACAAAGTTAGTCGACGCCGCCGGAAGACGAATCGCCCGACTCGACTTCCGGATCGGCCACGTTCAAGTCCTGACGCCGGTGATTGATCACGAGAAACACGCTCATCAGCACGATGAACGCGCCGACGAGCATCGTCGCATTGACGAGCACGCGTTCATAGCCGAGTTCCGTAACATTGATGAATGGATAAGGATAGAAGTCGGACAGGCTGCCGCGCCATAGCGTGATGCAAAGATAAGACAGCGGATAGACGAGCCAGAATGCGCATCGCCGCCACGACAGATGAAAGCGCGGCACGAACAGCAGCCAGTACAAGGCAGCCAGCGCGGGCACGACCGTATGCAGCGATTCATTGACGAGGGCGCGATAACCCGACGGCGTCCACAGATAGCGCAGCAATGCGTTATACGCGATCCCGACGAAGACGATATACACGACCACCGCGGTGATGACGGTCGGCTTGCGAAAGAACCGGGCCAGCGGAAATTGCGCGCGCGTCGCGACACAAGTGAAACAGAACGCGGTGAGCAGCACCGTCACGTTCGTCAGATAGCTGCTCATGCGCGCGAGGCCATCGAACACGGTATAGCCGCGATTCACGAGCCGCGCGACGGTGATATCCGTTTGCGCTGCGAACGCGAGCCACGCGATCATCGCAATGGCGGCCGCGACGGCGAGTGACGCGGTGCTCGGTGTGTGAAGCGGCAATTCGGGTTCGTGCCGCGAGCGTTTGTAAAGTGCATTCGACATGCCGCCATTTTAGCGACCCGCGGCAAAACGCAAACGCCCGCATCGAATGCGGGCGTTCGAGCGTTGAAACAGGTGGTTATGTCAGGCGGCTGCCAGCAAACTGCCATGTGGATCGATGACGAATTTCTTAGGCACGCCCGAATCGAATTCGGCATAGCCACCGGGTGCATGATCGAGTTCGATGACGGACACGTTCACGACTTCGGCGATGTTCAGGCGGTCCCAGAGGATCGCTTGCATCAGATTGCGGTTGTACTTCATCACGGGCGTTTGCCCCGTGAAGAAGGAATGCGACTTCGCCCAGCCGAGGCCGAAGCGCACCGAGAGACTGCCGTGCTTCGCGGCGGCGTCGGTGGCGCCGGGATCGTCGGTGACGTAGAGGCCCGGAATGCCGATCTTGCCCGCCGCGCGCGTGATTTCCATCAGCGAGTTGAGCACGGTGGCGGGCGCCTCGGCTTGCGAGCCCGAGTGTCCATGACCGCGCGCTTCGAAGCCGACGCAATCGATCGCGCAATCCACTTCCGGCTCGCCGAGCAGCGCCGCGATCTGTTCAGCCAGCGATGCATCCTTGGATAGATCGACGGTCTCGAAGCCGACTTTTCGCGCATGTTCGAGACGCACCGGATTCACGTCGCCGACGATGGTGACGGCCGCGCCGAGCAGTCTCGCGGACGCGGCAGCGGCAAGGCCGACCGGACCCGCGCCCGCCACATACACCGTCGAGCCCGGTCCGACGCCCGCCGTCACTGCGCCGTGATAACCGGTCGGCAGGATATCGGACAGGCAGGTGAGATCGCGAATCTTGGCCATTGCGCGATCGCGGTCGGGAAACTTCAGCAGATTGAAGTCCGCATACGGGACCATGACGTATTCCGCCTGACCGCCGATCCAGCCGCCCATGTCGACATAGCCATAGGCGCCGCCGGCGCGCGCGGGGTTCACGGTCAGGCAGACACCGGTGTTCTGCGCTTTGCACATCGGGCAACGGCCGCAGGCCACGTTGAACGGCACGGAAACGAGATCGCCTTTTTGCAGCGTCGTGACGTCCGCGCCGACCTCGATCACTTCGCCCGTGATCTCATGGCCGAGCACAAGCCCCGCGGGTGCGGTCGTTCGGCCGCGGACCATATGCTGATCCGATCCGCAGATATTCGTCGCGACGACTTTGAGTATCACGCCATGATTGGCCTTGCGGCCGGCAGGGTCCACCAGTTCCGGAAACGCGATGCTGCGCACTTCGACTTTTCCCGGCCCTACATACACCACTCCACGATTGCCTGACATGCTGTCTCCTGATGAAATGCGATAACTACAGCCAGTCGGTTTCGAAACTGCAATCCGTCAGCGCGATGCAGCCGTTTTCGGTGAGCACGACCTGTTGTTCGAGTTTGACGCCCTGCGTGCCGCCTTCAGCGCCGATATAACTTTCGACGCACACCGTCATGCCGGTTTCGAAACGTCCGTCATAACCCGAGCTTTCCCAATCGACCTGATGCGCGATGGAAGGATATTCATCGACCATGCCGATGCCATGTGCAAGGCAGCAGTACCGGTTCTTCACGAACTGATCCGGAATCTTCCATGCCTTTTCCGAAAACTCCTTGAACGTCATGCCGGGGCGCAGGAGATCCATGTTGTAGTGGACCTGTGCATACGCGAGTTCATAGAGCTTGCGTTGGTCATCCGATGGCCGGCCGTCGCCGACCCGCCATGTTCTGGAGATATCCGAGCAATAGCCGTTCGGTCCGACCATGTCGGTGTCGAATGCGAGCAGATCGCCGCTTTGCAATACGCGCGACGAGCACTCGTGCATCCACGGATTCGTTCGATCGCCCGAAGCGAGCAGCCGCGTTTCGATCCACTCTCCGCCGTTGCGGATGTTCTCGAAGTGAAGATGCGCCCAGATGTCGTTCTCGGTCAGTCCCGGGCGTAGCTCGCGGCGCATGCGTTCGATACCTTTCTCCGCGGTGCGCAGCGATTCGCCGATAAGAACGAGTTCGCCCGGCGACTTGATGAGCCGCGCGGTTTCCATCAAGGCCTGCCCGTCGAGCAGGGTGATGCCTTGCTTTTCCAGATACGCCGTGCCGAACGGATCGAGCCGGTCCACGGCAAGCACGCGGCCATTGGGCGCGTGCTGAGTGAGCACATCGACGATCTCGGCGCCCCACGCTTGCGCGCGGCGTTCCGCTTCGTGGCCCGCGTTGAAGAATGTCCAACTGAGCGCGCCGCGCAGTTCGACATCGAGGTTCAGTCCGTCCCAGACATGCTCGCTGCTGTGAAATTCCCACGCGACGATACGGCCGTCGGCGAAGACCATCACATAGCGCGCGGGATTGCGGCCTGCCCATACCTGCATGTTGGACGTATCGGTGGCATAGCGAATGTTCACCGGGTCGTATAGCAGGATTGCCGGACAGTCGTGCTTGCGTAACTGCTCCTGCACGCGTGCGAGTCGATACGCGCGCACATCATGCAGAAGTCTGTCTCTCTCACTCAACTGGACCGCTTGAAGCTCGTTATGCGCCATTCCTGTTTGCTCCAGGCACGTTTGTGGATGTGTCGAGCTATGCGCCCGCTCTTTTTGTATTGCTCGTCAGGTTCAGACCGCCTCGTTTGAGCGCTGAGTATTGAGGGCGTCGATAACAGCGTCAATGGGCTTTATTTTCCAGGCCGCATTACATTAAGTTATGCGCGTTCGACGCATTTACCCGCAGGATGGCCGCACATATCCGTGAATTCCCTGATAAGACACATTGAAGTCTTGACGAATACAAATTGAAGACACACGATGCGCACAACAGGAGAGCACATGAAGCGGAACGTGGAGGAACTCGACCGGGACGATGCACAAGCGCCGTCGCAAGACCGCAAGGCGACACTCGCGCAAGCGCTTCGGCACCGTATCTTGCGCATGGAACTTGCGCCGGGCGCGAGCCTGGACGAAGTGGCGCTCGCCGAGGAGTTCGGTCTATCGCGGCCGCCGGTACGTGAACTCATGCGGCAGATGGCAGCCGAGGGTTATATCGAGCTCGAAGCGAATCGCACGGCCCGCGTGGCGTCGATGAACTATGACTCGCTGCGCAATTACTTTCTTGCGGCCCCGCTTATCTATGTCGCCACGACCAAGCTGGCGGCGGCGCATGCGACGCAAGCGGAAATAGACGGACTCAAACGCATACAGGAACGCTTTCGCGCGGCGGTCGAAGGCAATGCGGTGGATGAACGCGTGCTCGAAAACGATCACTTTCACTTCGCGATCGGCAAGATGGCGCATAACCCTTATCTGCTGCCGAGCCTGTGCCGTTTGCTGATCGACCATGCACGGCTCGGCAAGACCTTTTATCAGCCGCGCGACGAGCGCATGGACGCCGAACTCGCGGAGGCGGTGCAGCAACACGAAGACATCATCGATGCGATTCAGCGTCGCGATGCCGACGCCGCCGGTGAGATCGTGCGCGAGCACGTCTATCTGGCGCGGCGCAACATGGCTTCCTACGTAGCGCCCGAAGGCGTTGCCGTGGCGATCGAGTTCTGACGTTGTTCTCGACGATTTCAATCTGACGCGACCTTAAAGACATGAATGATTTTCTTTTTCCCGGCATCAATCTGGCGATTAGCACTCCTTTCGATGCAAATGGAAAGCCCGACCACGCACGGCTGGAAGCGCTGATCGAGCGCTATCTTGCCGCAGGCATTCGCGGCTTCGTGCTGAGTTCCGGTACGGGCATGCACGTCTATCTCTCGCAAGAGGAATCGAAAGCGCTCGTCGCGTTCGGCGCGAAGGTGATCGATGGCCGCGCCAAAGTCATCGCGCAGACGTCGGCTTTGCTTGTCGACGATGTCATCGAGCGTACGCGCCATGCCGCCGATTGCGGCGCCGACGGCGTCATGGTGCTGCCGCCGTTCTTCGAAGGCCCGACAGACGACGATGGTGTCTTCGAGTTCTATGCGGCGGCCGCACGCGGCGGACTTCCGATCATCGGATACAACGTGCCGCAAGCCGTCGGCGTCGAAATCACGCCTGCATTGCTGCGCCGTCTTTGCGACATACCGGAGTTCCTCGCGGTGAAGGACAGCAGCGGCGATCTCGCGAAGCAGGCGGCGCTAATCCGCACCGGCCTGCCGATGATGAACGGCGCGGACGCGCTCGTGCCTTACGCGATGTACGCGGGCGTGAAAGGACTGATCTGGGGCGGCGCGAACTTCGCGCCGAAAACGTGCCTTCGATTCGTTGCGGCGGCGCAGGAACATCGATGGGACGACGCGCGCGACATCTGGCGGCTGCTCGAGCCGGTCATGTCCCTGATCTGGGAAGGCGATTACGTGCAGTCCGTTTATGCGGCGGCGGACATGACAGGTTATGGCGCGGGCAATCCGCGTCGTCCCTTGTCGCGTCTTTCATCGGAGAAGGCCGACGCCTTGCGCAGCGCGCTGGGCGAACTCGTCGAGCGCGAAAGCGCGGTATAGCAAATCGGGCGACACATCATGTTCGTAGCGAACAAACTGCCTCAGCATCTCGGCGAGTCCGGCTGGGTGACGATGCTGCCTCGCCGCACGCCGTGTCCATCGCTCGATGGCGAAGTGAACGCCGATATCGTCGTGATCGGCGGCGGCTTCGCGGGGCTTTCCGCGGCGCGGCGTCTTGCTCAACTCGATTCGAAACTCGACGTCGTCATCCTGGAGGCCGGTGAAATAGCGGAGGGCGCGACGGGGCGCAACTCGGGTTTCATCATCGATTTGCCTCATGAGGTTTCATCGGAAGACTATGGCGGCTCCGATAGCGATGCGAGGCGGCACGATATCGCGGTCCATCGCATCGCCATTGCGCTTGCGCGCCAGCTTGCCAGCGAGAAAGGCTGGGGCAAGGACGTATTCGATCCTTGCGGCAAGTACAACGTCGCGCTCGGTCCGCAGGGCGACAGGCATGTCGTGTCCTATGCGAAGCAACTGGAGAAGGTCGGCGAGCCGTATCGGCTGCTGGATGAGAAAGAGATTGCGGCCGTCACCGGTACGGGCGCGTTCACGTCGGCTATCTATACGCCGGGCACGGTCATTATCCAGCCGGCGGCGTATATCCGCGGTCTGGCCGATTCGTTCGGCGCTTCGGTCAGGCTCTACGAAAACACGCCCGCGCTGTCGTTGGAACGGCGCGGCGCGGCGTGGCGCATCGAGACGCCCAAGGGCGCGGTCAACGCGGGCAAGATCATCCTTGCGAATAACGGGCAGGCGCAGAGCTTCGGCCTCTTTCGTGGTCAGCTTCTGCACGTCTATACGTACGCGTCGATGACCGAAGCATTCGATCCTTCCCTGCTTGGCGGCGATCGCTCATGGGCGGCCACGCCGGCCTTCCCGATGGGAACGACGGTGCGAAGAGTGCGAGGCGAAGACGGCGATCGAATCCTGATTCGCTCGCGATACACCTATAACCCGCGCATGCAGGTGAGCCAGGCTGCAATCGCACGCGCGGGACGCGTTCACGACCGCAAGTTCGAGGCACGCTTCCCGATGCTCAAGGCGTTGTCCATGCAATACCGGTGGGCCGGCGCAATGGCGCTGACATGGAACGGCGTGCCCGCCTTCGGCGAGATCGAGCCCGGCATGTTCGCGGCCATCGCCTGCAATGGCGTCGGTGCGACGAAAGCCACGGCCGCGGGCATCGCGGCGGCCGAGGCGGCGCTTGGCATCGATTCATGGCTGGTACAGGTGTTTCGTGGCTTTGCCGCGCCGAAGCGCCTTCCGCCTCAGCCTTTTTTGACCTTGGGCGCGACGGCGAATCTCAGCATGAAGGAATGGTCCGCCGGACCGGAATGACAATTCGACCACGATGAAACTTGCTATGGATGGCGTGAAAGGTTATCGGCGGCTGATACCTTCGTTGACGGCGCTGGTCGAATTCGAGGCTGTTGCGCGCTTGCGCAGCTTCACGCATGCCGCGGCGGAACTGGGCGTGACGCAGGCGGCCGTGAGCCGGCAAATCCGCATTCTCGAGGAATTGCTGGGCGTGCGTCTGCTCGACCGGCTGCATCGCGCTTCGACGTTGACAAGCGAAGGCGAGGCGCTCTACACGGTCGTCGCGGAAGCGATGGGCAAAATCGCGGGCGTGTTCGACCGTTTATCGAACGGTATCGAGGAAGAAGAACTCGTGCTCGCGACAACGGCCGCGTTTTCGCATTTCCGGCTCATGCCGAGCCTCGCCAAACTCAAGCGTCTTCAGCCGAATCTCCGGCTTCGCCTGACGACGACGATGTTCACGGCGGACCTGCGGCACAACGAAGTTCATGCGGCCGTGCGCTGGGGCAACGGAAAGTGGAGCGACGGCACATCGCATCTGCTGTTCGGCGAAGAAGTCTTTCCCGTCTGCTCGCCCGCATGGCTGGACGAGTACGGCGCGCCCGGCTCGCTCGAAGAGCTGGCGAATCTGACGCTCATCTCGTACGACCCCACGTCCGAAGGCTGGCTGACTTGGGAAGAGTGGTTCCGCGCGATGGGCTTGCGGCCGGCGAAGCTGAAGTATGGCCTTCGCACCTGCCTGTATAACGATGCGGTTCAGGCGGCACGTCACGGTCAAGGCGTAGCGCTCGGCTGGGGCAGACTGCTTCACGAACATCTGGCGTCGGGCGAGCTGGTCCGTCTCACGAGTGCGGCACTTCCGCTGCAAGATGCGTATTACGTGGTCGTACCTCACGGCCGCAGCATCACGCCGACGATTCAGACGCTCATCGAGCTTCTTCGTCACGCCGCGGGCGTAACGACGCATAACGTGGAGTTATGCGTCCAGGAAAATAAAGCGCATTGACGACGTTTTCCGGCAAACCAATACTGGGCACAGCGCGAGCATTCGAATCTTGGCGAGTGCTCGAACGATCCGACAGCGAACCATCCATCGAGCATGCCACTTTCAAGAATCGCGTTCGTCTTCCTCGGTGTTCTATGGGGTTCCAACTTCATCTACATGAAGTGGGCCACGGCGCTGATCAGCCCGATTCAGGTGGCATTTCTCCGTGTTCTCTTCGGCTTCTTGCCGCTCGCATTTTTCGCTTGGCGCAGGCGAGTCATCACGCGTGAGCAACTGCGCCTGCTGCCGCACTTTCTGGTCATGGCGGGTGCGGCCACCGCTTTTTACTATGTCGCGATCATCAAGGGAACGGCCGTGCTTCCCTCGGGCATCGCCGGTGTGCTCGGCGGATCGATCGCGCTATTCACCGCCGTGTTCTCGCTACTCTTCCTGCGCAGCGAGAAATTCAACGGGATGATGGGCGTCGGCGTCTTGCTCGGATTCGCCGGCATCGTGCTGATAGCGCGGCCCTGGGAAGGCGCGGAGAGCGACATCGATCTGACGGGCGTCTGCTGGCTGCTGGCGAGTTCGATGACGCTCGGGCTTTCATACATCTATGTGCGGCGATTCCTTTCGCCGGCGAATCTTCCGCCTCTTGCACTGGCGACCTGGCAAATGGGGCTCGCCCTCATCATGCTTTGCACCGTGACCGACTTCTCCGGCATGAGCCGCCTGCTCGAAGACTGGCACGCGACGGGCGGCGTTGTTATCGGGCTGGGCTTTCTGGGAACGGGCGCGGCATTCCTGATCTACTACTACCTGCTCGACAAGCTCGGTGCGGTGGCATCGTCGAGTTCCAACTATCTCGCGCCGGCGGTTGCGCTGTTGATTGGCTGGGCGGTGGGAGAGCGCTTCGGGATGCTCGAAGCCGTCGCGATCGTGCTGATCTTCATCAGCATCGCTTTACTGCAAATCGGCCAGCAGCGCGCGGCGGGTGCGCAAAAGATCGCGCCCGCGATTGTGCCCCGGCCACGCCTCGCCGAGATGGACGAGTGACAAGCCTTCCCGTGTTATCCGAGTATCGGAGAGAGAAACGATGATGTCGCCATTGCCTGCCACCATGCACGCCGTTCGCCTCACCGGGCTGGGCGGCTTCGACAAGCTCGAATATCGCACCGATGTACCCGTGCCTCGGCCAAAGCAAGGCGAGGTGCTCGTTCAGGTGCACGCCTCCGCGGTGAATAACACCGACATCAATACGCGTATCGGGTGGTACTCGAAATCCATCGACAGCGATACGGGAACCGGCGGTGCGCAAGGGTTCGAACATGTCGATGGCGCGGACGCATCGTGGTCGGGCGCGTCGCTCGACTTCCCGCGGATTCAGGGCGCGGATTGCTGCGGCTCTATCGTCGCGGTGGGCGACGGCGTGCCTGCCTCGCGCATCGGCGAGCGCGTGCTCATCAGCAGCATGCTGCGCAGCTATGTGGGCTATCGGCCGTTCGAATGCTGGACCTTCGGAAGCGAATGTGACGGAGGCTTTGCGCAGTTCGCCGTGGCGCCGTCGAGAGAAACCTTCAAGGTCGTGTGCGACTGGTCGGACGCGGAACTCGCCTCCATTCCCTGCTCTTATTCCACCGCCGAGAACATGCTGCATCGCGTGAAGCTCGGCGCCGAAGTGGTGCTGATAACCGGCGCGTCCGGCGGCGTGGGATCGGCGGCGGTGCAACTGGCCAGGCGTCGCGGCGCGACCGTCATCGCGCAAGCATCGCCGGGCAAGGCGTCGGCGCTGCGCGATCTCGGCGCCGATCGCGTCATCGATCGGGACGCGGATCTCGTTTCGGTGCTCGGCGAAAACGCCATCGATGTGGTGATCGATGTCGTCGGCGGCGAGCAGTGGCCCGAGCTTCTCAAGGTTCTGCGCCTGGGCGGCCGCTATGCGATCGCGGGCGCGATTGCAGGGCCGATATCGAAGATCGACCTGCGCACGCTTTACCTCAAGGACCTGACGCTGATGGGCTGCACCTTTCAGGACGAGGAAGTTTTTCCGAACCTGATCTCATACATCGAGCGAGGCGAAATCAAGCCGCTCGTGGCCTTGACTTTTCCATTGGAGAACATCCGCGAAGCTCAGGAGGCGTTCTTGAGCAAAGCGCATCTCGGCAAACTCGTGCTGACCATTCCCGAGGTAAAAGCATGAAGATCAAGCAGATCCGTTTGTATCAATGTGAACTGCCTGTCGTTAATGGCCCTTACAGGATGGCCCGCGCGGATGTCTATTCGCTGACGACCACGTTGGTCGAACTCGTCGCGGACAATGGCCTGAGCGGCTGGGGCGAAACCTGCCCCGTTGGTCCCACTTACGCCGAGTCGCATCCGGCTGGCGCGCTCGCGGCGCTTTCGCAAATGGCGCCCGGCATCATCGGCGTCGAGGCGTTGCCGGTGCCGCTGCACGATCGCATGGAAAGCTTGCTCAATGGTCACAGCTATGCGAAGGCTGCCGTCGATATCGCCATGCACGATTTGCTGGGCAAACATTACGGCGTGAGCGTATCCGATCTTCTTGGCGGCGCATTGGCCGAGCGCCTGCCTTCTTATTACGCCGTGACCATCGGCGCGCCCGACGAAGTGGCGCGCGTGGCGGCGGAAAAGCGCGCCGAAGGTTATCCGCGTCTGCAGTTGAAAGTCGGCGGCAGGGCCATCGAAGAAGATGTCGAATCGGTCATCAAGGTATGGGAGGCCATTCGAGGCTCAGGCATACGTCTCGCCGTCGATGGAAATCGCAGCCTGAGCACGCGCGACGCCATCCGGCTCAGCCGGGAATGCGCGCATGTTCCGTTCATTCTCGAACAGCCGTGCAATACGATCGAAGACCTGCAATCGATTCGCAACCGGATCGGTCACCCGCTGTATATGGACGAGAGTTGCACGAATCTCGGCACGGCCATCACCGCTGCGGGCACGGGTCTCGTCGATGGATTCGGCATGAAGGTGACGCGGCTCGGCGGCCTGCATCCGATGCGCGCTTTCCGCGATGTCTGCGTCGCGCGCAACCTGCCTCATACATGCGATGACGCGTGGGGCGGCGATCTCATCGCGGCGGCGTGTGCGCATATCGGCGCGACGGTGCCGCCCGCATTGCTCGATGGCGTCTGGATCGCGGCGCCGATGATCGAAGGGCACTTCGATGCGAAGCATGGCGTTCGCGTCGAGGGCGGTCATGTCAGGCCGCCGCAGGGCGTGGGGCTCGGAATCGTGCCTGAGGAAGGCGTTTTCGGCGCGCCTTTGGCGTCGTTCTGACGATAGGAAGCGATGCGCGGCCTGACACGATGCATGTCAGGCCGCGCTCAGGCGATTACTGTTGCAGCCATGCCTGAACCTTGTCGGGATGCGCATCGACGAACTTCTTCGCTGCCGCATTCCAGTCGTTCGTGTTATTGCCCGTCAGTTCGATCTCTTCGACATCGGCCAGCGTCAGCTTGAAGTGGCGAATGAAGACGTCGGCGCGAGGATATTTGCTCGCAAACTGCTTCGACGCGAAGCCATGAATCTGTTCATCGCCGCCAAGCGTGCCTTTGGGGTCTTTCAAATAGCGCATCTTCCACTTCTGCCACAACCAGTGCGGGCTCCAGACGGTTGCCACGATCCACTGCTTCGACTGATAGGCACGCGAAAGCGCGGTCAGCATGCCGGCCTCGCTCGCTCGGATCAGCGTGTAGCCGGCGAGATCGTAGTCCTTCATCGCTTTCTCCGAGGCGACCATCTCTCCAGCGCCGGGCTCAATGCCCTGGATCGTGCTGTTCAGCTTCGTCTTGACATCGGGCTTGTTGAGATCGGCGATCGAAGCCACGTCGCTTTCGGGCACATAGTCGGGGACCGCCCAGCCGATCTTTGCTCCCGTGTAGATGATGCCCATATCCACCATGTCATTCTTGTAGCGGGCAAAGTAGGCCGCGTGCGTGACGGGAAGCCACGCGCCCAGCATGAGATCGACGTCGCCGCGAGCAATACCCTGGAACTGGATGCCGAGATCCGCATTCACGAGCGTCACGGGCTGTTGCAGCTTCGTTTCGAGAACGTATTTCGCGGTGTACACGACCGCCTGGGTATCGGCCCAGTTGGCGAGCGTGATCTTGATCGGCTCGGCGGATTGCGCGTGCATCGTGAACGTGACTGCTGAAACTGCAAGTGCCGCCTTCATGACGAAACGTGCGAATAAGGCATTCTTCATGTCGCGTTCCCTGTTCGTTGTGGCCCGAAGAAGGAGTGCCGGCCAATCCTCCGAACGATGAGGACGAGAGACGCGGGCGGTACCCCAAGGAGCCCTAGTATTCGAGGGCATAAAAGCACCGTCAATGCTATTTCTTTTCCGCGCAGCATTACATTGGTTTATGTATGCGGGTTTGCTTGGGGATTTCCCTGATCCAGCGAATGTCGATCCGGGCTTGCACGCATCGTCGTAGAGATGTGTCCAAACTCTTTTGAAAGGTGAACACACCATGACTACCGGAACCGTCCGTCTTCATCGCGTCTTGCGCGCGACGCCCGAGCGCGTCTATCGCGCTTTTCTCGAACCCGACGCCATGTCGAAATGGCTGCCGCCTTACGGGTTCACTTGCCGGGTCCATCACATGGATGCGCGGCAGGGCGGCACCCACAAGATGTCATTTCATAACTTCAGCACCGGTCACGGCCATTCGTTTGGCGGCGAATATCTTGAACTAGTGCCCTTCGAAAAGATTCGCTACACGGACCGTTTCGACGATGCGAACCTGCCGGGCGAAATGCATGTCACCGTTTCGCTGCGGCAGGTTTCGTGCGGCACAGAACTCGACATCGTGCAGGAAGGCGTGCCTGAGGTTATCCCCGTCGAGATGTGCTATCTCGGCTGGCAGGAGTCGCTGCTTCAGCTGGCGAGACTGGTCGAGCCGGAGATTCCCGACTGAGGTCACGCCAGCTTCGAAGCCGCATCGCGCAGCGCGGTGCGCAATCCTTCCTCGACGACCGGATGATAAAACGGCATGCCCAGCATGTCATCGACGGTGAGCTTCATCTGCAAAGCCCATGCAAGCAGATGCGCGATATGCTCCGCATCCGGTCCGATCCATTCCGCGCCAACGAAGCGGCGGCTCGCCTTATCGACGTACACATGCATGAGCCCGCGATTCCTGAGCATCACGCGGGCGCGCCCCTGATCCTCGAAGCTCACTTCGCCCGTCACGAACGAATCCGGCGCGAGATCGACATGACGCGCACCGACCATCGCGATGCCAGGGTCCGTGAAAGCAATCGCGATGGGCGCACGGCGCTCGACCGGCGCGACCTGCGGATAACGCGCCGCATTCGTGCCGGCCGCGCGCCCTTCGTCGGCTGCTTCGTGCAATAAGGGCAGCACGCCGTTGGCATCGCCCGCGATGAACACCGGATGCGCGCCCGCCTGCAGGGTCAGCGGATCATAGACGGGCAAGCCATCGGCATCGAGCGCGAGCGACGTGTTCTGCAAACCCAGCGATGCGACGTTGGGCTTGCGTCCCGCCGCCACCAGCACGTAATCGAAGGTGTCTTCGATCGTCTCGCCCGCGCCGGACACATAGCGCAAGCGCACTTCATCGCCATCGCGCACGGCGGCTTCGACTTGCGCGCGCGAATCGAAACGAAACGCCTCGCCGAACACGCGCGCTGCATAGCCGCGAATCTCGGGATCGGTCAGCGGCCCGACGCGCCCGCGCGCACCCAGCACCGACACGCGCACGCCGAGCCGCGCCAGCGCCTGTCCGAGTTCCAGTCCGATGACGCCCGCGCCGATCACCGCGACGCGCTTCGGCAGATCGTCCCACGCGAACACGTCGTCGTTGATGATCGCGCGCGAGCCCAGCGCGCGATACATCGCCGGCATGACCGGACTCGATCCCGTCGCGATGACGACGCTCTTTGCGCGCACCGTCGTATGCTCGCCGACTTGCAGCAGGTTATCGTCGATGAAGCGGGCATAGCCCGTGAGCTTGTCCTCCGCAGGCATCGCATCGACACCCGCGACGACGAAGCTCACGAAGCGGTCGCGCTCGCGCTTCACGCGCCCCATCACCTCGCGTCCGTCGATGCGCACGTTACCGTCGATATACACGCCGAATGCCGCCGCATGCGTCGCGTGATGCGCCGCCTCGGCAGCCGCGATCAACAGCTTCGACGGCATACAGCCGACGCGCGCACAGGTGGTGCCGTGCGCGCCGCCTTCGATCAGGATTGCAGAAGCGCCCGCCGCCCTGGCCGCGCGATACGCCGTCAGTCCCGCGCTGCCCGCGCCGATGATGGCGACATCCTTGTGGATCGTGTTCATGATGGTGTCTCGAATGGTCGATGCATTGGGATCAATCATGCGGTGCGGCGCCGAAAACGTGAATGCTCGTTCGGATCGTATTTCTGCTCGATCGTCTCAACGCGTGCGCGGCCAAAGTGATGTATTCATCTAGACGTCTCATGCGCGTCACTGTCTCGTCATGTTCGCTTCCTAGAATCTCCCGAACGTTTCAGCGCGCCTTTTCGAGCGCGCCCATCGAGGGAAGCTATGGACGCAATTCGCATCGAGCGTCTCACCAAGACGTTCAGGAACGGCCGCAAGGCGCTCGACTCCGTCGATCTGCGCGTGGAGGAGGGCGAGATGGTCGCGCTCATCGGCGCGTCGGGATCGGGCAAATCGACGCTTCTGCGGCATATCGCCGGCTTTACGGCATCCGACCCCGCGCCGTCGCACGTGACGCTACTCGGCCGTCCGATCCAGCAGAACGGCAGGATCGTGCGCGAAGTGCGCTCGATTCGCCGCGACGTCGCCTTTGTGTTTCAGCAGTTCAATCTCGTCGGCCGGCTGTCGGTGCAGACCAATGTGCTGATCGGCGCGCTCTCGCGCGTGTCGCTGTGGCGGCGTCTCGCGGGCCGTTTTCCGCGCGGCGAGCAAGCGCTCGCGATGGATTCGCTGAGCGCGATGGGCATCGGCGACCACGCCTTCGAACGCGCCAGCAACCTGTCGGGCGGCCAGCAACAGCGTGCCGCGCTGGCCCGCGCGCTCGTGCAGCGCGCGCGCATCGTGCTTGCCGACGAGCCGATCGCATCGCTCGACCCGGAATCCGCGCGGCGCGTCATGGAACTCATGCAATCGCTCAATCGCGAGCACAAGCTGACGGTCGTCGTGTCGCTGCATCAGATCGATGTCGCGATGAAGTACTGCGCGCGCACGATCGCATTGCGCGATGGCCGCGTCGTCTTCGATGGCGCGAGCGAACGGCTCACGCCCGACGTGCTGCGCGATCTGTACGGCTCGTCCGCGGATGAACTGCTCACGCATCGCGCCGCGCAGGAACGCGCCGAGACAGCGGACGCCGCACGGCCATCGCCCGCATTCGCCACGTCCTGAGTCATCAACCTCCATCACAACCCCTGGATCGCAACATGAAAGCAGCCCGTTTCCTTCTGGCTGGCGCGGCGCTCGCGTCGTGCCTGCTGACGCAGACCGCCAGCGCCGAAACGCTCAACTTCGGCATCATCTCGACGGATTCGTCGGCCGCGCTCAAGCAGCGCTGGCAGCCGCTCATCGACGATCTGAACAAGCAGACCGGTCTCGACGTGAAGGCGTTCTTCGCGACCGACTACGCGGGCATCATCGAAGCGATGCGGTTCAACAAGGTGCAGATCGGCTTCTTCGGCAATGCATCGGCGATCGAGGCGGTGGACCGCTCGAATGGCGAAGTCTTCGCGAAGGTGAAGTACAAGAACGGCGAGGCGGGCTATTACTCGCTGCTTATCACGAACGCGAACAGCGAATGGAAGTCGCTCGATCAGGTGCTCAAGAACACGAAGCAGATCAACCTCGGCTTCGGCGATCCGAACTCGACTTCGGGCACGCTCGTGCCTTCGTACTATCTCTTCGCGAAGAACGGCATCAACGTAAAGACCGCGTTCAAGAGCGTGCTGCCGTCGAGCCACGAGTCGAACATGCTCGCGGTCGTGAACGACAAGATCGATATCGCGACCAACAACACCGACATGCTCGACACGATCAAGTCGACGCATCCCGAGCTGTATCCGAAGGTGCGCGTGCTGTGGAAGTCGCCGCTGATTCCGTCGGACCCGCTCGTGTGGCGTCGCGATCTGCCGCAGGCGACGAAGGACAAGCTGCGCAACTTCTTCGATCACTACGCGCAGAAGGATCCGCGCGAGCAGTCCGTCATGAGCGCGATTTCGGGCTACTCCGGCTTTGCGGATTCGTCGAACGCGCAACTCGTGCCGATTCGTCAGATGGCGCTGTTTCAGAAGAAGCAGCAAGTCCAGAACGACGCGCATATCGACGATGCCGACAAGAAGGCGCAAATCGCCGCGCTCGATCAGAAGATCGCCGCGCTCGATACGGCGGCGAAGTAAATGAAGCCGTTCGACGCAATCACGTTCGATGCGGGCATCGCAAGGCCCGTTCACGCAACGGCGCCCAAACGAAGCTGGACATCGACGCTCGGCTGGATCGTCGTGATCGCGGTGCTCGGTCTGTCATGGTCGAGCGCGGACATGCGCCCGCTCGATCTGCTCGGCGCATCGGGCAACATGAGCCAGTTCGCGCGCGATTTCTTTCCGCCCGACTTCACGGAATGGCGCACGTATGCGCATGAAATGATCGTGACGCTCGCGGTCGCCGTGTGGGGCACGGCGCTCGCGCTGATCTGCGCGGTGCCGTGCGGCCTGCTGTCGGCGCAGAACATCGCGCCGGTGTGGATCGCGCAGCCGGTGCGCCGCCTGATGGACGCGTGCCGCGCGATCAACGAGATGGTCTTCGCGATGTTGTTCATCGTCGCGGTCGGTCTCGGTCCGTTCGCCGGCGTGCTTGCGTTGTGGGTGCATACGACGGGCGTGCTCGCGAAGCTCTTCGCCGAGGCCGTCGAAGCTGTCGATGCCCGTCCCGCCGAAGGCGTGCGCGCGACGGGCGCAAGCAGTCTCGATGAAATCGTCTACGGCGTGCTGCCGCAGGTCTTGCCGCTGTGGATTTCGTTCGCGCTGTACCGCTTCGAGTCGAACGTGCGCTCCGCGATGGTCGTCGGCATGGTCGGCGCGGGCGGCATCGGCGTGGTGCTGTACGAGGCCATCCGCTCGTTCAACTATGCGCAGACGGCCGCGGTGATGATCATCGTCATCGTGATCGTGTCGTTGATCGATCTTGTCTCGGGCTGGGTGCGCGAGCGCGTGATCTGAGGCACGTCACGACATTTCGATATCGAGCGACGTGATGAGTTTTTCGCGTCGCTCGAGCGCATGCAGCGCACGCTTGCCGAGCTGCGCCGCGACGAGATTCAGCAAGCCTTCGCAGAACACGAGATACGCGCCCATGCTGTTGCTGAAGAAACTGCTTTCGTGCGGAATGAGGAACGCGTGACGCGCTGGCGGCACGAGCGGCGATGCAAGCGTATCGGTGATCGCGATGACATCGAGCCCGGCTTCCTTCGCGGCGGCCGCGGCATCGGCGACGCTGCGGGTATAGGGCGCGACGCTCGTGACGATCACGACATCGCCGGGCTGCAATTGCGCGAGGCCTTCCGCGACGCCCAGGCCTTGCGCATCGAGCAGCGCGACATCCGTGCGGATCATGCCGAGGCCATAACACACGAAGCTCGCGAGCGCGCTGAACTGGCGCAGGCCATGAACGCGCACGCGCTTCGCCTCGGCGAGCAGGCGCGCGGCGCTGCGCAAATCCGCTGGCGATAACTGCGCAATGAATCCTTCCACGTTGCCGATCGATTCGCGCGCGAGCTTCACGACCATATCCACTTCGGGCGCGGCATCGGGCGCATGGGCCTTGCTGCTCGCGACGAGCCGTTCCGCCTGCTGGCTATAAAAATGCCGATGCCGCTCGGCGAGGCTATCGCGGAACACGCTCTGGAAGTCGGCGAAGCCCGCATAGCCGAGCCTCGTCGAAAGGCGCGTGAGCGTGGATGCATTGACATCGAGCGATGCCGCCAGATCGGTGATCGTGCGCACCGCCACTTCCTCGGGACGTTCCAGCAGCTTCGCGAGCACGGTATGCGCCTTGCCGCCGAGCGAGACATCGGCTTCGTCACGGCCAATGCGTATCACGAGCTCGCGCAGCCCATCGACGTTGCGCGGCGGCATCTGCGCGCCCACTTCAGCCTCGCTCGCGCGACGCCCCTTCCGTTTGCCTGTGTCCATTGATCATCCGATACCGGGCGGGATGCCCGGGATGTTCGTGAACCTCCCATTCTATGTGAGACGCATGAATGACTATATCGGCGGTGGCGAGCGTGTTCTCGTCGTCGGGATCGTCGGGATGCGTGCGATGAATCGGCAGCGCCGCGTCTGCATGATCGGCGAGAATCGCAAGCGGATCGATCGATTCAGCCGACGCGATCAGCGCATCGCCACGCGCCTGCCGGTGACGCGACGAGTCGGTGACGATCTGCGAGAAGCCGTGCATCGAGGGATGAATCGCGTGATTCGCATGTAACGAAGGCGCGTTCACTTCGACGACCGAGCAGTCATGCGCGCTGAACTCGACGCTCAGCAGCGCGGGATTGCCGCAGGCGCCGAGCGTCAGATGAAAGCCGCCCGCGCGCGGACTGTCGCGCACGATGCGCACCGCTTCGTCGAGCGTGGGCGCATCGAGGATCGCGCGCGTGAGCACCATGCGCGGCACGCCCGCGACGACTTCGCGCTGACGCAGATTGTTCACGGTCATCGCGAGGCCGTTGTTCGTCACGGCGAAGGTGTGTCCCGGCAGCGAGCCGGGATAGACGAAAGCCGCGAATCCCGCACCGCCTTCGATGCGGCATTCGGCAATCGCGCAATGTCCGTCGAAGCCGGGCATGCCGTCCTCGTTGTGGCTCACGCGCCGAACATCCGCGCCGGGAAGCTGCACCGTGGTGCAGCCATCGGGCGACATCGCCCAGACATCGCCGCGGCAATTCCAGAGAAAGACCTCTTCGAAGGGCAGGGCGAGACCCGCCGCGAGCCCGTGAAGCTCGTCCCACACGCGCGGGAAGCGTTCGCGCACGAGCGCGGCCATGGCGCGCGCCGTGTCGCTGCCGCGCCATTGCATGACCGTTTGCCATGCGCGCGTGTTGAGCAAGTGCGCATGAACCGCGTGCGCGCCGAACCGGCCGAGCGCTTCGCCCGCTTCGCGCGGGGAGCCGGAAATGTCGATAAAACCGAGTGCTGCCATAAATTCGAAGTGAATCGCTAAAAGTTATTCGACGTGTTGCAGGAAATCGCGCAAACGCTGATTCGGTGGATTATCGAGCAATTCGGCGGGCGCGCCGTCAACCGTGATATGCCCGTGCTCCATGAAGATCAGGCGCGTGCCGACCTTGCGCGCGAACGCCATCTCATGCGTGACCACGACCATCGTCATGCCTTCTTCCGCGAGCGATTGCATCACGCGCAGCACTTCCTGCCGCAACTCGGGATCGAGCGCGGACGTGGGCTCGTCGAAGAGCATGAGTTTGGGCTTCACGGCGAGCGCCCGCGCGATCGCAACGCGCTGTTGCTGTCCGCCCGACAACTCGCTCGCGTAGTGCCCGACGCGCTCGCCGAGCCCGACCTTCGTCAGCAGATCGCGCGCGAGCGATTCGGCGTCGGGCTTGCTCATGCCGCGCACCTGACGCGGGCCGAACGCGACGTTTTCGAGCGCCGTCATCTGCGGGAACAGATTGAACTGCTGAAACACCATGCCCGCTTCCTGACGGATCTCGCGCACCTTCTTCGCACCGCCGAGCACGCTCACGCCATCGACGACGAGATCGCCGCCATCGATCTGCTCCAGCGCGTTGATGCAGCGCAGAAGCGTCGATTTGCCCGAGCCGGACGGGCCGATCAGCACGACGACTTCGCCCGCGTCGATGTCGAGATCGACTTCATCGAGCACCACCGTCTTGCCGAAGCGCTTGGTCACGCCCTTGAACTGCACCATGCGGCCGTTGTGATTCATCGTAGTCATAGAATGCGCATCCGCCGTTCCATCGTGCGCAGGCCGAAGGTCAGCGCGCCGATCATGCAGAGATAGATGAGCGCGACGGCCGTCCATATTTCGACCGCGCGAAAATTCGACGCCATGATTTCCTGGCCCTGCCGCGTCAGTTCGCCCACGCCGATCACGATGAACAGCGACGTGTCCTTCAGGCTCACGATGAACTGATTGCCGAGCGCGGGCGTCATGCGCCGCAGCGCGACCGGACCGACGACGAACGCAAGCACGCGCCAGCCCGGCATGCCGAGCGCGAGCCCGGCTTCCTTGAGGCCGCGCGGCACGGAGAGAAACGCGCCACGCACGATCTCCGCGATATACGCGCCCGAATTGATGACGATCGACACGATGGCCGCACTCATCGCATCGACGCGCACGTGCAGCAGCAAGGGCAGCGCGAAGTAGATGAACATCACCTGCACGACGATCGGCGTGCCGCGCACGAACTCGATATACGTGAACGCGATTCTTTGACAGAGCGCATTCCCGTAAGCGCGCATCAAACCGAACAGCAGGCCCACGAGCATGCCGCCCGCGAGCCCCGCGAGGGTGATCAGCACCGTGAGACGCGCGCCGTGCATGAGCGCGGGCACGGCGTCGACGATGACCGAGAGATCGAACTGCATCGTTTTTCTCCGTGGCCCGCGTTCAGGACTTCGCCGGCTCGACGCCGAACCATTTCTTGTAGATCGCCGCATAGCGGCCATCCGCCTTGATCTTCACGAGCTCCGCGTTGACCTTCGCGACGAGCGGGCTGCCCTTCGGAAACGCGATGCCGTATTGCTGCGCCATCATCTGCGGGCCAACGGCCTTCACGCGCGACTTGCCCGCCGTATGGATGTAGTAGAGGACGTTCGGCGTGTCGTGCATCGCGGCATCGACGCGGCCGGTCGCGAGTTCGAGATACGCGTTGTCGATGTTCGGAAACGCGCGCAGATCCGTGCCCTTGAAGTTCGCCTTCGCATAATCGGCGGACGAGGTGCCGGTCTTGATCGCGAGCGTCTTGCCTTTCAGGTCGTCCGGTCCCTTGATCGCGCTATCGGCCGGCACCATCAGCGTGAAGCCGCTGTCGTAGTAGCCGTCGGAGAAGTCGATCACTTTCTTGCGCTCTTCCTTGATCGTGATGCCCGCGAGCGCGACATCGACGTTATGCGTCTGCAGCGCGGGCAGGATGCCGCTGAAGTCCATCGGCTGGAGCTTGTAGTCGATCTTCAGATCCTTCGCGATTTCCTTCCACAGATCGATGTCGAAGCCGACGTATTCGTTGCCCTGCTTGAATTCGAACGGCACGAACGCGGTGTCGCAGGCGACCAGCAGCGTCTCGGCGCGGGCCGCGCCACTGACGAGAGAGAACGCGGCGACGGCGGCCACGGCGAGTTTTGCGGCGAATTTCATGATCGACCCCTTGTCGAAGTGGTGGCAAGTCAATTTGCTTGATTACAGAACACGCAAATCTATTTGCGAAGTGTCGGCGAACGAAAATCCACTTGCAACTGAGGGTATACGCGGAGAAGGGGGCCGGGTCCGCGCCGCCGTCTGCGACGCGGAAGGCGAAAAAGCGGCGTTAAGCGCGGCCCGCGAGCGCGAGCAAGTCGAGGAATTGCGTACCCGCGTCGGCGAGCATGCCGGAGTTGTCGATCTTCACGACATGCGCATGCGCGGGCAATTCGAACGCGGGACGCCGCGCGAGGCGCGCTTCGATCTGCCGCGCATCTTCGCGTCCGCGACGCGCGAGACGTGCGGCGAGCACCGAAGGCGCGGCATCGATATGCACGAAGCGCGCATCCGGATAACGTTCGAGCGCGAGTTCCGCATGTTGCCGCGAACCGTTGACGACGACCGGCATGCCGCGCGCGAGCCATGCATCCAGCTCTATGCCGATGCCATAGCAAAGACCGAGGCTTTCCCAATGCATCGCGAAGAGGCCGTACGAAAGCCGCGATGCGAATTCGTCGTGCGAGAGCACGATGTGATTCTCGCCGTCCGCCGCCGCGCGCGTGATGTAGCGATGCGAAAACATCACGTGCGCGCCCACGCGTTCGCGCGCGAAGCCGAGCAGCGAGTCCTTGCCCGCGCCCGATGGCCCCATCACGTAGATCAGCTTTGCGCTGTCGAATCTGGTCATGCCACGACATCCTGTGCGTTGTTGAACGGAAGGCGCTGCCATAGCGTGAACGGCGCGCCCGGCGCGGGCTCGATGAAGAGCGCCGCGCCATGCATCGGCAAGGGGCCGAGCGTCTCGATGCGACGCGTCCACTCCGACATGATCGATGCGCGCGCGCTGGCGTCGTCGAGCGAATCGGAGAGCGTCATGTGGAAGTGGTATTCATCGAAGACATACGGATAGCCCCATTCGCGCAGCAGCGCGATCTGCCGTGCGCTCATGCCGGCGCCAATGCGGCGCTCGATGCTTTCGCGCGACGGCACCGCGCGCAGCGCGGCGAGCGCCTGCAATGCGTTGCCGGCGAGCGTGCGCAGCCAGTCGTCGTCGAAGGACTGCGCGGGACGCAGCGCGACGAAGTTGCCGAGTTCCGCGGCTTGCACCGGCATGTCGAAGCGCGGTACCGAACTGGCCCAGGCGCGCGCGCACGCGAGCACGTCGGCCAGCTCGATGCCCGGCGCCAGGTGAAACGGCGCGATGAGCGTCGCGTGCCAGCCATAGCGGCGCGGCGCGTGCGTGAGGGCATGCGCGGGCGTGGCGCTTTCCAGGCCGTTCTCGGCATCGCGGCCGAGCCATTCGCACCCTTCGCGCCACCATGCCGACGATGCGGGCGGCGCGTAATAGAGGGCCACGCGCGGATTGCCGCCATTCACGTGCGCGCCGCTCATAGATCGTGCTCGATCATCAATTGCACGCGATCGGCGGCGAAATGCGTGATGCCGTATTTGATGGGCACGCCGTGCTCGTCGACATCGACGTTTTCGACCCACAGCACCGGCTGCTGGCGATTGATCTGCAAGCGCCGCGCGACCTCCGACGAAGGCAGCACGCTGCCGATGCGGCTCCATTTGCGCGTGTAATCCTTCACGCCGAAGGTTTCGAGCGCGGCGCTCACGCCGCCCGCCGCTTCGATCGCCGCGGGCAGCTCGTTGAAGCGCGCGGCCGGATACCAGTTGCGCGCATAGGTCATCGGAATGCCGTCGGAATCGTGACGCGTCTCGATCTGATAGACGAGCGTGCCCGCGCGCACGCCGAGCGCCTTCGCGACGGACGGATCGGCCTTCACGCGCTCGGACGTGAGCACGACGCCCGCCGACGCATGTTTCTGACGCCGCAGATTCTCGGTGAATCGCGTGCGCCGCCCGATCTGATAGTCGATTGCGCCGGGCTGCACGAAGGTGCCGCGCCCCTGCTCGACGCTGACGAGGCCCGTCGCCGCGAGCCGCAACATCGCGCGGCGCACGGTATGACGATTCACGTCGAAGCGCTTCGCGAGTTCCGCCTCGCTCGGCAGCCGCCCCTCGTCGCCGAAGCTCTTCGCGGCGATCTCGGCGGCGAGAATCTGCTCGATCTGCCGCCAGACCGCGACCCCCGCGCCGCGCTCGACCGCATGAGGCGCGGCATTTTCGTTCGATGTCATTGCGCTGTCATTCCTGTCGGTTTGAATATCGTTCTCCCGGATTGTAGTGCGCAACTCGTGATGGAAATGTGAAAGCTTCACCACATGACCAAACGTCTAGACGACTAGATAAGACCACGAGTAGCATAGCGAGAACCGGTCCTACAGACATAGGGAAAGCGATGAGTACTTCAATGGAGCCGCACGCGCCCCACGCGCGGGGCCGCCGCGAATGGATGGCGGTGCTCGCCCGCACGCCGCGCGAGGCGCTGCGAGCGGCGCTGGACGCGGCGCTCGACGGCGAGCGCCTGCCTGCTTACGAATGGCTGCGCGCGCCGGATATCGGGCTTGCGATGGTGCGTGCGCGCATCGGCGGCACGGGCGATGCCTTCAATCTCGGCGAGACGACCGTGACGCGCGCCACGCTGCGTGTGCGCACCGGCGACGGCAGCGCGCCGGTCGGCGTCGCGGTGCACATGGGCCGCGACAAGGAACGCGCGATGCTCGCCGCGCTCGTCGATGCGCTGCTGCAAATGCCGCACTACGCGGACCGCTTGCAGGCGCGCGTCATCGAGCCGCTGGCCGCGCGCATCGCGGACGAACGACATCGCAGGCAAGCGCAAGCGGCTGCAACGAAAGTCGAATTCTTCACGATGGTGAGAGGCGAATGATGCAGATCGACATGACCACGCTCGTGCCCGGCTTCAACGACACGGTGCACGACGCGCAGCGCGTGTTCCGCGCGCTGCTCGATGCGCTGTCGCGCCCCGGCAGCATCGTCGCGATCGATGCCGCGCTGCCCGATAACCACGCGCTGCGCGATGCGCTCGCGGGCCGCGTGCCGCTCGCCGCATTCGCGTCGCTGCTGGCGATCACGGATTATTCGACGCCCGTCCATATCGACCGTGAAGACAACGTGCTCGGCGATGCGCTGCGCTTTCACGCAAGTGCGCCCTTGACGAACGATCGCCGCGAGGCCGCGTTCGCCTATATCGATGATGCGCGCGCCATGCCTTCGCTCGAAGCGTTCTCGCATGGCGAGCCCGAATCGCCCGAAGATGCCGCGACGTTGTTCATTCGCGTGCCGTCGCTGACCGAAGGCGAGCCGCTCGTGTGGCGCGGTCCGGGCATCGCACAATCGCGCACGGTGGCGATCGCGGGACTGACGCGCGCGTTCTGGCATCAGCGCGCGACGCTTACCGCGCTCTTTCCGTGCGGCATCGATTGCTATTTCGTGGCGGGCGGCGCGCTCGCCGGCCTGCCGCGCACGACGCAAGTGGAGGTGAACTGATGTACGTCGCGGTCAAGGGTGGCGAACGCGCCATCGAACGTTCATGGGACGTGCTTGCGATGAAGCGCCGCGGCGACCTCGCGGTGCCGGAGCTCTCCGTCGCGCAGATTCGCGAGCAGATGCGGCTTGCCGTCGCGCGCGTGATGACCGAAGGCTCCGTCTACGACGAAGACCTCGCCGCGCTCGCGATCAAGCAGGCGGCGGGCGATCTCGTCGAGGCGATCTTCCTGTTGCGGGCGTATCGCACGACGCTGCCGCGCTTCGGCTATACGCTGCCGGTCGATACGGAAGCGATGTGCGTCGAGCGCCGCATTTCAGCGGCATTCAAGGACATTCCCGGCGGGCAGATGCTGGGCGGCACCTACGATTACACGCAGCGTCTGCTCGATTTCACCTTGCTCGCCGAGGGCGAACACGCCAATGGCGCGGCTATCGAAGAAAAGGAATCCGAAGCAAAGTCGATGCCGCGCGTGCTTTCGATGCTCGACAAGGAAGGGCTGATCGAACAGGAGCGTGCGCACGAGAACGCGCCGGAACCGGGCGATCTCTCGCGCGAGCCGCTGTCGTTTCCCGCGGATCGCGCCACGCGCCTGCAAAATCTCGCGCGCGGCGACGAAGGCTTCCTGCTCGCGGTCGGTTATGCGACTCAGCGCGGCTATGCGCATAGCCATCCGTTCGCGGGCGAGATCCGTCAAGGCGAAGTCGCGGTGGAAATGCATATCGACGAACTGGGCTTTGCGGTCGAGATCGGCGATATCGACATCACCGAATGTCAGATGATCAATCAGTTTGCGGGCAGCGGCGAGGTGCCGCCGGCCTTCACGCAAGGTTATGGCCTCGCCTTCGGCCATTCGGAACGCAAGGCCATGGCGATGGCGCTCGTCGATCGCGCATTGCGCGCCGAAGAGCTGGGCGAAACGGTCGGCTCGCCGACGCAGGATGCGGAGTTCGTGCTGTATCACAGCGATAACGTGGAAGCGTCCGGTTTCGTGCAGCATCTGAAGCTGCCGCATTACGTGGACTTCCAGTCCGAGCTCGAATTGCTGCGCCGTTTGCGCGCGGCGCACGGCGCGGACGGCAACAAGGAGAATGCGGCATGAACGCGCTCACCGAAGGGTATAACTTCGCGTATCTCGACGAGCAGACCAAGCGCATGATCCGCCGCGCGCTGCTCAAGGCCGTGGCGGTGCCGGGTTATCAGGTGCCGTTCGCATCGCGCGAAATGCCGCTGCCGTATGGATGGGGCACGGGCGGCCTGCAGGTGACGTCGGCGATCATCGGCGAACGCGATACGCTGAAGGTCATCGATCAAGGCTCCGACGAGACCACGAATGCAGTGAATATCCGGCGCTTTTTCGCGCGCACGGCGGGCGTGGCGACGACCACGCGCACGGCCGATGCGACCATCGTGCAGACGCGTCACCGCATTCCCGAAACGCCGCTCACGGACAAGCAGATCCTCGTTTATCAGGTGCCGATGCCCGAGCCGCTGTTCCGTCTGGAACCGCGCGTGACGGAATGCAAAAAGCTGCATGCGCTCGCGGACTACGGTCTCATCAACGTGAAATACTATGAGGATATCGTGCAGCACGGCAGCATCGCGACGACTTACGATTATCCGGTGATGGTGAACGAGCGCTATCTCACATCGCCATCGCCGATCCCGAAGTTCGACAATCCGAAGATGCACATGAACCCGGCTTTGCAGTTGTTCGGCGCGGGGCGCGAACGGCGCATCTACGCCATCCCGCCTTATACGAAAGTGAAGAGCCTGGATTTCGAGGATCATCCTTTCAGCGTGCAGAAGTGGGCGCATGCGTGCGCGCTGTGCGGCTCGCGCGAGAGCTTTCTCGACGAGATGATCGTCGACGACGCAGGCAAGCGCATGTTCGTCTGCTCCGACAGCGACTACTGCCACAGCCGCCGCGGCGACGACGAGGTGATGCGATGAACGCACTGCTCGAAGCAAGACGCCTCACGAAGCGTTATGACGGGCGCGGCGGCTGCGTCGATGTCGATCTCGTCGTCCATCCGGGCGAAGTGCTGTGCATCGTCGGCGAATCGGGATCGGGGAAATCGACCTTGCTGAATGCGCTCGCGTTGCGCAGCGGAATCGACGGCGGCGCGCTCGCCTACACCACGCGTGAAGGCGAAGCGCTCGATCTGCTGACGCTCGCGGAACCGAAAAAACGCCTACTGTCGCGCACGGAATGGGGCTTCGTGCATCAGAACGCGCGCGATGGCCTGCGCCGCAACGTGTCGGCGGGCGCGAACATCGGCGAGCCTTTAATGGCAATCGGCGCGCGCCACTATGGCCGGCTGCGCGAAACGGCGGCCGACTGGATGAGCCGCGTCGAGCTGGACGCCGCGCGCATCGACGAACTGCCTTCCGCGTTTTCGGGCGGCATGCAACAGCGTCTGCAGATCGCGCGTAATCTGGTGACGGGACCGCGTCTCGTGTTCATGGACGAGCCCACCGCCGGCCTCGATGTCTCCGTGCAAGCGCGGCTGCTGGACCTGCTGCGCACGCTGACGAGCAAGCTCCATCTCGCGGCCGTGATCGTCACGCACGATATCGGCGTGGCGCGTCTGCTCGCGCATCGGCTGATGGTGATGAAGGACGGGCGCGTCGTCGAAAGCGGACTCACCGATCAGGTGCTCGACGATCCGCAACATCCTTATACGCAGACGCTCGTGGCGTCCGTGTTGCCGGTCTGAGGTGAACATGACATTGAGTAATGAATTCGTCGCGAACGATGCGCTGATGCTGAGCGCGCGCGATATCGAAAAGACGTTCACGCTGCATCAGCAGGGCGGGGCGCGCATCACGGCGCTGTCGGGCGTATCGCTCGATGTGGCGCGCGGCGAATGCGTCGTGCTCGCGGGCGCTTCGGGCGCGGGCAAGAGCACGTTTCTGCGCTGCATGTACGGCAACTATCTCGCGACGCGCGGCAAGATCGCGATTCGCGACGACAGCGCGCCTTCGCGCCACGTCGTGCTGACCGATGCCCTGCCGCACGAGATCATCCGCCTGCGCAACACCACGATGGGCTACGTGAGCCAGTTTCTGCGTGCGATTCCGCGTGTGTCGTCGCTCGATCTCGTCGCGGAGCCGCTCGTGTCGCGCGGCCTCGACGAAGACGAAGCGCGCGACCGCGCGAGCGCGCTGCTCGAACGCCTCAACGTGCCGCGCCGTTTGTGGACGCTCGCACCCGCCACGTTCTCCGGCGGCGAACAGCAGCGCGTGAACATCGCGCGCGGGCTGATCGCGGCGCATCCGCTTCTGTTGCTCGACGAACCTACCGCGTCGCTCGATGCCGGGAACCGCGACGTGGTCGCCGATCTGATCGTCGAGGCGCGCGAGCAGGGCGCGGCGATCGTCGGCATCTTTCATGACGAGGACACGCGCGAGCGCGTCGCGACGCGCATCGTGCGGCTCGCGAGCGCGAACGCCGCGTCCGTTCAAACCGAATCCGGGATATTGCAAACATGCTGATCAAGAATGCGCGCATCGTGACGCGCGATGAAGACTTCGTGGGCACCGTGCGTATCGAGGACGGACGCATCGCGGAGATCGCGCCGGGCAATACCGCCGCGCGCGAGGCGCAAGACTGGGGCGGCGATTATCTGCTGCCGGGCTTCGTCGAACTGCATACGGACAACATCGAAAAGCATCTCGCGCCGCGTCCGGGCGTGCTGTGGAATCACGAGGCGGCCATCATCGTGCATGACGCGCAGGTGGCGGCGGCGGGCATCACGACCGTGTTCGATGCGCTGGGCGTCGGTTCGCGTCCCGAAGACGGCGTGCGTGGACGCGAGTTGCAGGTGCAATGCGCGCAATCGATCGGCAAGTTCGTCGAGCGCGATCTGCTGCGCGCGGATCACTTCCTGCATCTGCGTTGCGAAGTCGGCACGACGGATGTCGTCGAAGTGTTCGATTCGTTGTCCGCGCATCCGCTCTTCAAGCTCGCATCGGTGATGGATCACACGCCGGGTCAGCGCCAATGGCAGGATCACGAGAAATGGCGCAAGTATCAGGAGCGTCACGGCAAGTGGAGTGACGAGCACGCGGACAAGATTCTCGCCGAGCTTGCCGAACATCAGCAGCGCTATGCGGCGAAGCATCGCGCGGATATCGTCGGGCGTTGCAAGGGTTTGAACATCTCGCTCGCGAGTCACGACGACACGCTCGTCGAGCACGTCGAGGAAGCGGCGCGCGACGGCATCGCGCTGGCCGAATTCCCGACGACGCTCGAAGCGGCCCGCGCCGCGCGCGCACACGGCATCGCGACGATCATGGGCGCGCCCAATGTCGTGCGCGGCGGCTCGCATTCGGGCAATGTGTCGGCGCTGGAACTGGCGAAGGAAGGGCTGCTCGATATTCTCTCGTCGGACTACGTGCCGTCGAGCCTGCTGATCGCGGTGTTCGATCTCGTCGGCAAGGCGGGCTGGTCGCTGCCGCGCGCCGTCGCCACGGTTTCGTGGGCGCCGGCGCACGCGGCGGGACTCGCGGACCGCGGCGCGATCGCGACGGGCCTGCGCGCGGATTTCGTGCGCGTCGCGGCGGTGGACAACGTGCAGGTGCCGCGCGAAACCTGGCGCGCCGGACGCCGCGTCGCCTGACAGACAGGCTTCATTCCCGGCGCTTTCGTCATACGCGGGTAAGCCCGCGTTGACGAGGCGCAAGCTTCTTCAGTACCCTCAGCGCGAGTTCGCTATGTGAATCGCTGTTCGTCCAGCGAACATTTTGGTCCGGGGCGCGCTTTTGCCGGTTGCGCGTCCATCATCGAAAAGGGAATGAAGTGAGTAGAAGTCCTGCCGTGAACGTACAGACGTTCATCAACGAGCATCCGTTTTCGCCGTTTCAATGGCTGATCTTCGGAATGTGCTTCGTGATCGTCCTGCTGGACGGTTTCGATACCGCCGCCATCGGTTTCATCGCTCCGTCGCTCGTGACCGAATGGGGCATCAGCCGTCCGGCGCTCGCGCCCGTGCTGAGCGCGGCGCTCTTCGGCCTCGCCGCGGGCGCGTTGCTCTCCGGGCCGCTGTCCGACCGGCTCGGCCGCCGCGCGATGCTGCTTTCGTCGGTGCTGATCTTCGGCGTCGCGTGTCTCGCGTCGTCGTTTTCGGCCGACATCACGCAACTGACGGCGCTGCGCTTCATCACGGGCATCGGCCTGGGCGCCGCGATGCCGAACGCCGTCACGCTGATGAGCGAGTTCTGCCCCGACAACCGCCGCGCGACGCTCATCAATCTGATGTTCTGCGGCTTTCCGCTGGGCGCTGCCTTCGGCGGCTTTCTAGCGGCGTGGATGATTCCGCATTTCGGCTGGCGCAGCGTGCTGGTGCTGGGCGGCGTCGCGCCGCTGGCGCTTTCGGTGCTGCTCATCGCCACATTGCCGGAATCGGTGCGCTACATGGTGGCGAAAGCGAAGCCCGTCGAGAAGATTCGCGCGACGCTCGCGCGCATTTCGTCGGACGCGATGCAGGCCGGCTCGTTCTTCATGACCGAAGCCGCGCCGGCGGCGGCGGGTCAGAGCGGCATGAGCGTGGTGCTGTCGCGCCAGTACATCGTCGGCTCGGTCATGCTGTGGATCACGTATTTCATGGGCCTCGTGATCTTCTACGCGTCGATCAACTGGATGCCGATCCTGCTCAAGGAATCCGGCCTGCCGCCGCAAAAGGCGACGCTGATTTCCGCGCTGTTCCCGCTTGGCGGCGTCGGCGCGGTGCTGTGCGGCGTGCTGATGGACAAGTTCAACGCGAACCGCATCATCGCGGCGTGCTATGCGCTCACGGCCGTGAGCGTGTATCTGATCGGTCAGGCGGCGGGCAATGTCGGCATGCTGGTGCTGGTCGTGTTCCTGGCGGGCGTGCTGATGAACACCGCGCAATCGTCGATGCCCGCGCTCGCCGCGGCGTTCTATCCGACGCAAGGGCGTGGCACGGGCGTCGCCTGGATGCTGGGCATCGGGCGATTCGGCGGCATCGCGGGGTCGTTCCTCGTCGCCGAACTGACGCGTCTGCACTTCACCTTCGGCGGCATCTTCGCGACGATCGCGGTGGCGGGCATCGTTTCGGCGGTCGCGTTGCTGATCAAGCAGGCCGCGCATCCGCAGACGGCCATGGCGAGCGATCTGAAGTCGACGGAGCCTTTGGGGCATTAACTCCGGGCATTTACTCCGGTCATTGATTCGACGTGTGTGGCAGTAGTTGAGCGCCCCGTGCGACTTCGGTCGCGCGGGGCGTTTTTTGTTGCCTGAAGCGCCGCCCATCCCTCCCTAAAGAACCCCCGCGCACGGCCGTTAATCTGCACGCAGCTTTCGAAATCGAGGCCGTGCCGCCCTCCGGCGCGCAAACGTAAAAGAGCCACGATTCGAAAGCCGCACAGCGTGCGCCGCCCGGGCGCTCTCCCTCGGCTCTTCCATCAGATCGTGAAAAAACTCTCTTTCAAAACCAAGCTCATGAGCATCGTGGGCTTCGTATGGCTCAGCCTGATTCTTCTTTGCGCACTCAACGCGATCTCCACGAAACACGCCCTGATGCAAAACCGCCAGGACGGGCTCGCCGAACAGGTTCAATCGGCGACGAGCGTCGTCAGGTTCTACGTGAAGCAGGCGCAAAGCGGCGCGCTGCCCGAGGCCGAGGCGAAGCGGCTCGCCATCGCCAGCGTGCGCGCAATCCGTTACGGCACGAGCGGCTACATCGGCATTCTGGATTCGAAGCTGTTCCAGATCATGAACCCCGTGCGGCCCGATACGGAAAACAAGATCAACGATTTCGTCGATAGCACCGGCAAGCACTTCACGGCCGAGATCGTCAAGCACGGTCTCGATGGCTCGCATATCACGACCTATCTTTATCCGAAGCCCGGCGAGCAGGAGCCGCTGCCCAAGATCACCTACGGCGACTACGTGCGCGAATGGGACTGGCATGTCTATTCGGGCGCTTACATCGACGATATCGACGCGGCCTTTCGCGTGATCCTGCTGAAGTCGCTGCTGCTCATCGGCGCGATCGGCGCGGCGCTCACGTTCGCGATGACGCTCATCATCCGCGGCGTGCTGAAGAGCATTGGCGGCGATCCGCAGGACGTGGCGACCGTCTGCCAGCGCATCGCGGCGGGCGATCTCGCGCAAGCCGTGCACGTGCAGCGCGGCGACGAGTCGAGCCTCATGCACTCGATGCACACCATGCAATCGCGTCTCACGCAGACCATCGCGCAGATCAAGCTGGTCGCGGACGGCATCACGGCCGCATCGCGCGAGATCGCCGACGGCCATCACGATCTGTCGTCGCGCACCGAGGAGCAGGCGGCTTCGCTCGCGGAAACGGCATCGAGCATGGAAGAACTCACCTCCACCGTGCGCCTCAATTCCGATAACGCCGGCCAGGCGACCCAGCTCGCGGCGAGCGCTTCGGCGACGGTGGAAAGCGGCAGCGGCGTCGTGCTCGGCGTCGTCGCGACGATGGACAAGATCGCGGGCAGCTCCGAGAAGATCGTCGATATCATCGGCGTGATCGAAGGCATCGCGTTTCAGACCAACATTCTCGCGTTGAACGCGGCCGTCGAAGCGGCGCGTGCGGGCGAGCACGGGCGCGGTTTCGCGGTGGTCGCATCGGAAGTGCGCGCGCTCGCGCAGCGTTGCGCCGCCGCCGCGAAGGACGTGAAGACGCTCATCGACGAATCGGTGACGAACGTGACGGCGGGGCAAGACCTCGCGCAGCAATCGGGCGACACGATGCAGCAGATTCTCTCGTCCGTGACGCGCGTGTCCGACATCATGAGCGAGATCTCGACGGCCTCTTCGCAGCAGACGCAGGGCATCGAGCAGGTCGGCGTCGCAATCACGCAGATGGACGCGGTCACGCAGCAGAACGCCGCGCTCGTCGAGCAGGCGACGGCCGCCGCCGCCGCGCTCGCCGTGCAGGCGGAAGAGTTGAAGCGCACCGTCGCCGTGTTCAAGACCTGAAAACTTTCATCGGAGACTTCGGCGTTTGCGAATCGTCAGACCGTGGCATAGCGCGTGCTGACTCGTAACGTGCGACCGGACCGCCGCGCTTGCGGCGGCCGGCAGGCATTTTTGCAAACCGCCAACAGGAGTCTCCGACATGAAACGTTTCGCCCTTCCCGCCGCTGCCGGCGCTTTCGCGCTCGTCTGTGCGTCCGCTTTCGCGCAGGACAATCCGCCGAGTTCGAACACCGGCCTTCAGGCCGGCGACAACGCACAAACCACGCAGCCCGCGCACGCGAAGCCGCACGCCAACAAGTCTGCGCATTCGAAGCAGATGCACAAGAGCCCGATGAACGCGGGACCGTCCACGGAACCGGGCGGCACCGCGACGCCGAGCGGCCCCGGCGCGCCCGTCAGCGCGAGCGGCTCGGGCAAGTAAGCAGCAAGTAGCAGGTAGCAAGCAGCGCGCGATGAAAGCACAAACGGGACGCCCGCGCGGCGTCCCGTTTGCTTTTGATGCGCGTTGCTTTAGCGCACGAAGGTGCCGAGGCCGTCCGCGTCGTAATATTCGAGCGTCACGCGATCGCTCAGGAACGAAGCCTTCGAGATCGTGCCGGGGTTCGCGTTTTCGTTGACGAACGCGAACGTGAAGACATCGCCGTCCCAGTGCGAGAGCGGCAGCGTCAGCGGACGAGGACCGATCACGATGGCGAGCGCGCCGCCGTTATCGACGACCTGAATCGGCCCGAAGTAATCGTTCTTGTACGTGCCGACGTAGGTCGACAACGCACGCGCGGGCAGCGGCGAAGCGGGCGGCGTCGCGCCGACGAGCGAACCCGACGGCTTCGTGAGCGGCAGGAGCCCGTCGTTGTAGCGCTTGAACCAGTCGTGCTGGACGGAGCCGTATTGCACGATGTCGAAGAACTGCTGGTTGAGCGCTTCCGGCACGCCGACCGGATAGCCGTTCGTGAGCGCGACGATCGCGAGATTCGTCGATGGCACCACCATGATGTTCGTCGCCGCGCCCACGCCGAACGCGCCCGAATGGCTGTACGACGGTCGTCCGGCTTCCGTCTGTCCCACGTTGAAGCCGTAGCCGTAGAAGCCCGCGGGGCGGCCGTCGCCGGGCGGCGAGCTTTGCACCTGCGCGGTCGTCGCGGCGGCGAGGGCGTTGGCATCGACGATGCGGTTGCCGTTGAACACGCCCGCGCCGAGCATCATCGCGAGCCACTTCGCCATGTCGTTGACCGACGCGCTCACGCCGCCCGCGGGCGATTGCGCATCGGGCATCGTGCCCGCGCCCTGCACCCATTGATCGCCGCGCTTCACGTGCCCGGTCGCGCGGTTCGGCCGCGCAATGAAATCGGCATAGCGCGAGCTCGTGCTCGTCATGCCGAGCGGCTTGTAGAGCACGTTTTCCGACAACGTCGCCCAGTCGACGCCCGCCGCGGCCGCGACGGATTCCGCCGCCGCCGTCAGGCCGAAATTTGTGTAGAAGTACGAATGACGGAACGGATGCAGCGGCAGATAGCGCAGGCGCTCGAGCACGTCCCGCTGGCCGTAGCCCATGTCTTCGAGCGTGTCGCCGGCACGATCGGGCAGGCCCGACTGATGCGAGTAGAGATCGCCGATGGTGAGGGCCGCGCTCACGTCTTCATCGGACAGCGTGAACCACGGCAGATGCGCGCGCACCGGCGTATTCCACGCGATGCCGCCCGCGCCGACCTGATGCGCGACGACCGACGCGCCCACCGACTTCGATACCGATGCGAGCTGGAACACCGTGTCGGCATCGACCGTCTGGCCCGAACCGACGAGCCGCGTGCCGAAGCCTTTGGCGTACACGGTCTGCGTGCCGCGCACGACCGCGACGGCCATGCCGGGCACGCCGGTCGTGCTTAGAAGGGCGTTCGCGAGCGCGTCGAGTTGTGCAAGAGCGGCGTTGATGTTCGCGTCCGGCACGGGGCCGGTCGACGATCCGCCGGATGGCGTCGATGCGTTGGCGTCGCCGGAATCCGAACCGCCACCGCACGCGGCGATCGTGCTGCACAGCGCCGCGCCGAGAAAGCGTCGGCGTCCCTCCAAAGGTCTCATTCCCGTCTCCCCGATGTCGCGCACGGCGCGCCCGACGGATTCTATAGTGGAAACGATCCGTCAGGCACGCGTCGCACGAACGAAAGGAGACGCTTGGGCGAACGCGTTACTTCGCGAACAGCGACGACATATTGGCGAACGCCTTGATCTCGACGGCATTGCCCGAAGGATCGAGAAAGAACATCGTGGCTTGCTCGCCGACTTCGCCCTTGAAGCGCACATGCGGCTCGATGATGAAGCGCGTGCCCGCGGCGCGCAGCTTGTCGGCGAGTGCTTCCCATTGCGGGATCGACAGCACGACGCCGAAGTGGCGCACCGGCACCGCGTCGCCATCGACCGCGCTCGTCGAACGATGCCCGATTTCTTCCGGCGCGAGATGCGCGACGATCTGATGCCCGTAAAAATCGAAATCGACCCAGGCGTCGGAACTGCGGCCTTCCGGGCAGCCGAGCAGTTCGCCGTAGAACTCGCGCGCGGCGGCGAGGCTGTGGACGGGGAATGCGAGGTGAAACGGCGGCATGGCGTGATTCCTTTTGTCATGAGTGGGGAGACGATGAACCACAGTCTATTCACAAATATCGGTGTTGAAAAACGATATATTGCGGGAGTCATCCCCAATTTTTTTGATGAATCGACATGCTGCGCGAACTTCAGACTTTCATCGCGGTGGCGCGCCACGGCACGTTCGCGGGCGCGGGCGCGCAGATCGGCCTCACGCAATCGGCCGTGAGCGCGCAGATGCAGCGCCTCGAAGCGCATCTCGGCATGACGCTGTTCGACCGCACCGGGCGTTCCGCGACGCTCAACGAGGCGGGCCGGCGCACGCTCGAACTCGCCGACGAACTGCTCGCGCTCTACGCGCGCCTGTCCGAACCGGAGGGCGGGGACGGGCGCGGCGGTCTGCTGTCGGTCGGCGCGATCGCGTCCGCGCATGCGGCGTTGTTGCCCGATGCGATCGGCGCGTTCAGGCGCGCGTCGCCCGCGTGGCGCATCCGGCTCGTGCCGGGCGTGTCGCTCAATCTGCTCGCGAGCGTCGATGCGGGCGAGATGGACATGGCCGTCATCATCCGTCCGCCGTTCTCGCTGCCGGCCGAGTTGCGCTGGCGCACGCTCGCCGCGGAGCCGTTCGTGCTGCTCGCGCCCGCGGCGAAGAAGGGCGCGCACTGGCGCCAACTGATCGAGTCGGAGCCGTTCATCCGCTATGACCGGCGCTCGTTCGGCGGCCGGCAAGTGGACATGTTCTTGCGCAAGCGGCGCATCGCGGTGCGCGATTCGATCGAAGTCGATGAACTGCCGGGCATCGCGCAACTGGTCGCGCGCGGGCTGGGCGTGGCGCTCGTGCCGGTGTCCGATGGCATCGGCGCATGGCCGCGCGGCGCGGTGGCGCTCGATCTCGGCGACGACGTCTTTCATCGCGAGATCGGTCTCGTCGAGCGCGCGCGGCGTCTGCGCACCGACGAGCCGGATGCGGCGGCGCGGCTGGCCGACTGCATCGTCGAGGCGGCGCGGCAAAGCGGGCCGCGCGCGCCGGCCGGGCGTGCACGCGCGCTGAAGACTCGGCGCGGCATCGCCTAGAATGCGTGGCAGGCGCGTGTTCCTACGGTGACGTCCATGGATGACGAGCAGCACATCGGCGACGCGAAAGCGCGCCTCACGGATTCGGCGGCCCTGCTCGCGCGATCGGGCGCGCGTCGCGTACGGGGGGCGCTCGCGTGGATCGATCGAGTCGATCCGGGCACGCATCGGCGCATCAAGGGTTTGCGGCTCGTGACCGCGTACGGACTCGCGGCGGCGCTCGGCGCGCTGCATGACGTGACGCAGCGCGTGCCGATGGGCGTGTCCGTCGGCGCGCTCGCGGGCGGATTCGCGCTGTGGGCGAGCGTGTCCGAGGCGCGCACGACACGCTACGAATCGAGCCGCGATCTGGCCATGCTGTGCATCGCCGCGGCGTTCGGCGCACTCACGTTCGCGCTGTTCGGGCCGATGTTTCGTGAACTGGGACGGGGCGGCGCCGAACTCATTCTCGTCACGGGCGCGTTCTTCGCGGGTTATCTCAAGCGCTTCGGGCTGACCGGGGCGGGCATCGGCTCGCAGCTTTATATCGGGCAACTTCTCGGCTATGGAATGGATCTTTCGCCCGGCGATGCGTCGGCGATTCTGATCGCGCTGCCGGTCGGCATGCTCGCGGCCATCGTGCCGCGTGTGTTGAGCGGACCGGCGGAGCATCCGGCGCTGCTGCCCGCGCTGGCTTCGGAGCCTGCATATGGGCGCGAGGCGATATCGCCTGCTACGGCGATGGGTCTGCAGGCTGCGTGCGGCGCGCTGGTCGTGGTGGCGCTCAATCGCGTGTTCGGGCTCGCGGAGTCGGCGTGGGCGATTACGGCATGCGTGTATGTCGTCGCGACTTCGGCGGTGGGGACGGCGGATCGCGTCAGGCGGCGGATTTATGGGACGCTGGTTGGCGTGCCGCTTGGGCTCGTGTGTTTGCCGCTGGCGGAGCATTGGCCGCTTGTCGTGTGGGGGTTCTCCGCTTTGGCGATGATTGCTTATGCGATGGCGCTGCCGGAGCGGTATGACATCGCGTGTGGGGCTTTTGCGTTTGTGCTTGTGGTGACGCTGGCTGCCAGCGGGGTGCATTCGGTTTCTTTGCTCGCGGCGCGGGCTTGGGAGACTTTGCTTGGGGGGGCTTTGGGGTTGGTGGCTTCTAGGGTTTTGTTTCCTTTGAAGGTGGTTAGGGGGTAGGGGGTCTTTGTTTTTTGGTTTTTTGGGTTTCGTGGAACTTGCTTTGTTGTTGGTTTATTAGCACTGCCCCTCCCCGGGGCGGGGGTAACTTTCTTTGCTGCTGCAAAGAAAGTCACCAAAGAAAGCAGCTTTGTCACCGCCCGCGGTCACACGCACGTTGGCCACTCTTCTCCTCGGGGAACGGCCCTCGCCTAAAGAGTGCCCTCAAAGAAACAACCGGGCTTGGATCGCGCACGGTCTGACAAACCAGTGCGCGAAGCGCACTGGCGCAGCACGAGATAGCACCGGCACAGCGCTGCGCGCTGCCGTTGGGTATGCGAGGGAAACCAGCGAACACGAATGCACTCGCATACCCAGTTCACCCATCGGCCGCGAAGCGGGCTGGAGCTTGAAATGGCTGTACCAGTTTGTTGTGTGGTGCGAGGTGACGGACCGTGCGCGATCCAAGCCCGATTGGGCCTATGGGGGCACTCTTTAGGCGAGGGCCGTTCCCGGAGGAGAAAAATGGTCAAACTGCGTGTGACCGCGGGCGGTGACAAAGCTGCTTTCTTTGGTGACTTTCTTTGCAGCAGCAAAGAAAGTTACCCCCGCCCCGGGGAGGGGCAGTGCTAATAGACCGACACGAAAGCAAGCTCCACGAAACCAAACCAAAAAACCCATCCATCCCTACCCAACCATCCGTAGGGATTTCAACCGCAAAACATGCAAGTAGACTGCGATCACATTTCAGAAGCTCGATTGCTGGCAGGCAGTGCAAGTGAGGCCGATGAAGTGGTTACGTGAAACCCTCAGGAGCACTATCATGATCGGCAATCTCAAAGGCATCATCTTCGTCACGGCGCTCGCCGCCGCTTCTTATGCGCTCGCAAGCGGCTACGGCCCCTCGCCGTATTACGCGCCGATGGACGGCGCCCCCGCTTCGCAGCAAGGCATGAACCTGCAGACGATGGCGCAGGACGCTCAGCCAAGCAACGACGCGAGCGTCGACAAGTCCAAGCAAGACAGCCCGCTTATTCAGGCGCAAGACTGAGACCGGCAGGCTCAGCGTCCTGCCCGGCCGCATCGGCAGGACGCTTCAGCGCTCGCCGTCGAAAAGCGTGCGCAACATGCGCTCGGGATTCGCAAGAAACGCGCGCGTCACCTTGAAATGCTCGGTGTCTTCATACGCGACCCGCGCGATGCCGTCTTCTCCGAACTGATAGATCCACGCATCGGGATAAGCCATGAGAATCGGCGAATGCGTGGCAATGATGAACTGCGAATCGTCATTGACGAGATCGTGAATACGCGCGAGCGCGGCCAACTGACGCTGCGGCGAAAGCGCGGCTTCCGGTTCGTCGAGCAGATAAAGCCCTTGCCCGCCGAAACGCTCCATCAACAGCGTGAGAAACGACTCGCCATGCGACTGCTCATGCAGCGACCTGCCGCCATATGACGCGATAACCGGCGGGCCGAAGCCGGGTTCATCGTCGAGCTGCTCGATTTCCGTCGCTACATTGAAGAAGCTTTCCGCGCGCAAAAAGAAACCGTCGCGCGGCCGCTTGAATCCCTTCGCGATGCGCAAATACTCGTGCAGCGGCGAATGCGACACGCGCGTGCCGAAGCGAAAATTCTTCGTGCCCCCTTCGGGATTGAAGCCCATCGAGACGGCGATCGCTTCGAGAAAGGTGGACTTGCCCGAGCCGTTCTCGCCGACGAGAAACGTGACCTTCGGATGCGGCTCCAGCATATCGAGCGCGCGCACGGCAGGCAGCGAAAAGGGATAAGCGTCGAAGGACGGCGCCTTGTCGCGCATGAGCGTGATGCGGCTGATGTATTGCGTCGAGATCATCGCGCGGATTTCAGTGGAGAGCCTGATTTGCAGCGTTTTTCGCATCGGCCGCGCTGGCTGTGCCGGCGCTTCCCCGCGCGCGGCCAATGTCGATCTTCGGCATGAACATCATCGAGACGACGGTGCCGAGCGCGATCACGAACATCGCCGTGAAGGTCATATGCAGCGAGTGATGCAGCACGAGGCGGATGTCGTTGTTCAGCGAGAAGTCGCCGGGCACGGACGAAAGCAGTTGCTTCAACTGATCCGCATGCACGGGCGGCAGACCGTCCGTGTGCGTGAGGCCGTAATTCTGCACGGCGCCGAACACGGCGGCGCCGAGCGTGTTGCCGAGATTGCGCGAGAACAGGTTCGACGCCGTCGCGCTGCCGCGTTCCTGCGGCTGCACGATTTCCTGAATCAGGATGAGGCACGACACGCTCGTGATGCCCATGCCGAAGCCCAGCACCGCCGAGCCGACGCCCGCCCAGACCGGGCTCGATTCCGGGCCGAGCAGCACGAACGGCAATGCGCCGAGCGGGATGAACAGCGGGCCGGTCATCAGAAGACGCCGCAAGCCGATGCGGCTGAACGTGCGCGACGTGAACGTGGCGCCGCTCGGCCAGCCGATCATCATCATCGTGAGCGCGAGGCCCGCTTCGACCGGCGTGCGATGCATCACGCCCTGCACGTACATCGGCAGGAAGGTGGTGAGACCCATCATCGCCATGCCGGCGAGCAGGGTCGCGACGTTGCTCGCCGCAATCGGGCGATGCGACCATAGCTTGAACGAGATCATCGGATCGGCGGCGCGGCGCTCCTGCACCACGAAGCCCACGATGGCGAGCACCAGCACCGCGATCTCCACGCCGACGCGCGCATTGCTCGCGTGACCGGCATCGGTGAGCGCCATCATCAGCGCGGCGACGGCGGCCGTGAAGAAGAACGCGCCCGCGAGATCGACCGCGGGGCGGTCGTGGCGCTTTTCCTCGTGCAGAAAGAGCGTGAAGAGCAGTGCGGCCAGAATGCCGATCGGCACGTTGATCCAGAAGATCCACGACCACGAAAGCTGGCGGATCAGCAGGCCGCCGACCATCGGCCCGAGCACCGCCGACACCGCCCACACGCTCGCGAGATAACCCTGCACCTTGCCACGCTCGCGCGCCGGATAGAGATCGCCGACGACCGTCAGCGCGACCGGCAGGATCGCGCCCGCGCCGACGCCCTGAAGCAGCCGGAACACGATCATCGCGGGCATCGACCACGCGAAGCCCGCGAGTATCGAGCCGACGAGAAAGATCGCGATGCCCACGAGAATCGCGGGCTTGCGGCCGAAAATGTCGGCGAGCTTGCCGAAAACGACGGTCAGCGCGGTCTGCGTGAGCAGGAACGACGAGAACACCCAGCTATACAGATTGAGGCCGCCGAGCTGCGTCGCGATCTGCGGCATCGCGGTCGAGACGATGGTGGCTTCGATCGCGACCATGGCCATCGAGGCCATGACAGCGGCAATGACGAGGGGACGAGCGGTTTTCTTGGTTTGTGACATGCGTTTTATGAATGGCATATCGCCCGCCGCGCGCGTGCGGGGAATACATGACGAATGGAAGGTGTTGCGGCGACAGCGCTTCAGGCTTGCGATCTCCTTGCAATCCGCGCGAGGCCGCCAATTAAATCAGCGCCGCATGCAATGTTATCCCGGTGAGCCGCGGGCTGCTCGGCCGTGCGCGAGACGTTCCTCATTAAACGCTAATTGAACACGGCTACGCTGCCTGCATGCCTATCCGTCGCGCTCGATGCCGCTTCTCTCACTCACATGTCGTCTTTCAGACCGAAATCCCCCGCAATGTCGCCTAAAATCGAACCGGAAAATGGTTTGCGTCCCGGCTCGTCCCGGTCCTTCCCGAAGCGGCATACACGCATGCTCAAATCACTGAAGAATCAGCTGGTCGTCGCGCTGGGGCTACTCGTGAGCATCATTGGCGTCGTGCAGGGCGTGAGTTCGTATCAGTTGAGCAAGACCGGCATGAGCGCGCTGCTCGATATGCGCCTCGAACAGGTGGCCACGCGCCTGCGCGAAGGCGGCTTCGTCGAACGCATACCGGAAAATCCCGCGCGCGGCTCGCAGGATTTCCGCGATATCGTGGTCGTCGTGTGGAAGCCGGATGCCGACCTGCCGTACCGCACGACCGACCCGTCGCTGCAATTTCCGCGCGACGCGAAGCCCGGCTTCAGCGGCGCCGAATTCAACGGCGAGCACTGGCGCATCTTCACCCGCCAGGAGCCGACGATGACCATTCAGGTCGCGCAACGCTCGTCCGTGCGCCGCGAGCTCACCACGGAAACCGCGACGGTCACGCTCTGGCCGATCGCCGTGCTGCTGCCGCTCGTGTGGATCGCGGTCGCGTTCGTCGTCAGGCGTTCGCTGCGCCAGTTGACCGCGCTCGGCAACGAGGTGCGGTGCATCGACATGGGCCATCTGCAACCGTTGTCGACGGTCGGCGTACCCACGGAGATCAAGCCCTTCATTCATTCGATCAATACGATGATCGAGCGCCTCGCCGATTCGATCGACAAGGAGCGCAAGTTCATCGCCGACGCCGCGCACGAACTGCGCACGCCGCTGACCGCGCTTCAGCTTCAGGCGGACAATCTCGCGCCGCATATCTACCCCGGCAATCAGGAGCGCTTTCAGGAATTGCGCAAGGGCATTGCGCGCGCCGGCGGTCTCATCACGCAACTTCTGCGGCTCGCGCGCGCCGATGCGCCCGTGAACGGCACGCCGCTTTCGCGCGTCGATCTCTCCACGGTCGTGACGAACGCGGTCTCCGACGTGCTGCCGATCGCGATTGCGCGCGGCCTCGATATCGGCGCGGAGGAAATGCTGCAGGCGCACGTGCGCGCGGTCGAGACGGACATCGGCATGGCGGTGAAGAATCTCGTCTCGAACGCCGTGCGCTATACGCCCGATGGCGGCACCATCGATCTGCGCATGCGCCGCGACGCCGGCATGGTCTGGGTCGATGTCGTCGATACCGGGCCGGGCATCGACGAAGCGCTGCTGCCGCGCGTGTTCGATCGCTTCTTCCGCGCGAATCCCGACGTGGAAGGCAGCGGCCTGGGCCTTTCGATCGTGAAGGCGATCGCCGCGCGTTATGGCGGCGACGTCATGCTGGCCAATCGCCACGACGGGCGCTCGGGCATCGTGGCGTCGATCGGTTTTCCGGTCGAGGACGTGAAGGAGAGCGCGGCGGCCGTGACCGATTGCGCATGAAACACGTAGGGATTTGCGCGCCGTTTTGCGCCGATTACAATGCATTCGCTGCGTGGCGCGAAATGAAACTCGCCGGTTCAGAATGAAATAACACGACCGGTCGTGCATTAATTCATGCGTGCCGCTTTCCGGGCGCGTGGCGCGCGCCATTCTCGCGGGAGCGGGGTGGAACATGCGAATTCTCCTGATCGAAGACGACGTGCAGATCGGCACGAGCCTCATGCGTGCGCTCAAGGACGCCGACTACGCCGTCGACTGGGTCCGCGACGGCAATGCGGGCCGCGAGGCGCTCGACGCCGCCGAATACACCGTGGCGCTGCTCGATCTGGGCTTGCCGGGCATGACGGGCATCGAACTGCTACGCCAGGCGCGCACCGCGGGCAACGCAACGCCGGTGCTGATCCTCACCGCCCGCGACGATCTCGACACGCGCGTGCAAGGCCTCGATCTCGGCGCCGACGACTATCTGCTCAAGCCCTTCGACATGCCCGAACTGCTCGCGCGCATACGCGCCGTGCTGCGTCGCAAGGCGGGCTATGCAGTCTCGCGTCTCGGCGACGATTCGCTCAGCCTCAATCTCGATCAACGCACGCTCACGTGCGGCGAGAATTCCGGCGTGCTGTCCGCGCGCGAATTCGCGCTGATGCACGCGCTGCTCGAACGGCCCGGCACGATCTTCTCGCGCGATCAACTCGAAGACCGGCTTTACGGCTGGGGCAAGGAAGTCGAGAGCAACGCCGTCGACGTGCTCATTCATTCGGTGCGAAAGAAATTCGGCGCGAGCGTGATTCGCAACGTGCGCGGGCTCGGCTGGACGGTGATGCTGGGCCAGGCGGGCCGCGAAGAGCCGAAGTAGCGCACGTTGCGGGCGTCGCGCGCTCACTGCGCATCGTAGTGCCGGCCGAGCGAGCCGCAAAAATGCATGCTGTAGTCGTGATCTTCGGTCTCGACCTGACGCATGCGGCGTTCGAGATCGGCGAGATCGCTCGAAGAGGCGAGGTAGTCGTCGTGGGCATCGTGCATCGAGAAGAAGCTGCCGACGGAGTGCGAAAGACGTTCGAACATGATGTGCTCCTGTCATTGAAAGGCCCGCATGCGGGGCCGACGAATGCAGGTTATGCCGCGTGAATTAGCGGTGAATGAGAGCAGCGAAGCCACCCCTCCTTTTCGAAACGACGAAGCGTTCGGCAACGCACCGTGAAGCGGATTACGACGCGCGAAAGGCACTGCCGCGCCGCACCATCCCGTGCTATCTTGTTTTTATACGGATTTCATACGGGTTTCATACGGAGCGCCGGCGTGATCCGCATTCGTCGATCGTCTTTCGTGAAGGCCGCCATGAACGATGTGTCTCGTACCCTCAGTGCCCGCGACCGCGTCGAGTTGCTCTGCTGGCTCACGTGCGGCAGTCTCGGCGCGTATTACCTGAATGGCGACTGGCCCGCTCCTTCGTTTCACGTGCAGGCCGCGCATAAGTGGCTCGACCGGCATCAGCGCTACGCGGACTGGCTCACGGTCGCGAAGCTCGCGGCCATCGCGCGGGATATCGCCACGCAGCATTGCGCCATGCTCGAAGCAGATTGGGCGCGCGAAGCCGTCGAGGAAATTCTCGACAGCGAAGACCTCAACTATCAGTCGGATGTCGTGCGGCAGGTTTTCGACGATTGCCGCCGCGCGCTCGCGGAAAAGCGCACGCCGGAATGAACGGATCAGCGCGCGCGGTGAGGCGCTAGCGCAAAGACCTGTATGGATGTACAGTAAGCCATTTTCTTTTCATGACGGTGCCGCGCAACGGGCGCCGTGAATCGCCACCGCATGTTTCGCGCGTTCGTTCCCGCCCGTTTTGCCGCGCGCGCGCCGCTTCGCGCGGCGGCACGCTGATCTATCCGATGGACGCGCCGTCTTCCCTGCACGCCCCGCGCCGCATCGCGCATCTCGACATGGACGCGTTCTTCGCGTCGGTCGAACTGCTGCGCTATCCGGAGTTGCGCGGCATGCCGGTGGTGGTCGGCGGCGGGCGCGACGCGATTCCCGAAACGCTTCCCGACGGCACGCGGCGCTTCAGGCGCCTGCGCGATTACGCGGGCCGCGGCGTCGTGACCACCTCCACTTACGAGGCGCGCAAGTTCGGCGTGTTCTCCGCGATGGGCATGATGAAGGCCGCGCAACTCGCCCCCGACGCGATTCTGCTGCCCACCGATTTCGAGTCTTATCGGCATTATTCGCGGCTCTTCAAGGCGGCCGTCGCTGGCTTCACGACGCAAATCGAGAATCGCGGCATCGACGAGATTTATATCGATGTGAGCGATCTGGCCGGAGAATCGGCGGAGATCGGCCAGAAGATGAAGGACGCCGTGCGCGACGCGACCGGGCTCACCTGTTCGATCTGCATCGCGCCGAACAAGCTGCTCGCGAAGATCGGCTCGGAACTCGACAAGCCCGACGGCCTCACCATTCTCACGATGAACGATCTGCCGACGCGCATCTGGCCGCTCGCGGCGCGCAAGGTCAACGGCATCGGACCGAAGGCGAACGAGAAGCTCGCGGCGCTCGGCATCGTCACCGTGGGCGATATCGCGGCGGCCGATCCTGGCCTTTTACAGACGCATTTCGGTCATACGTATGCGGCCTGGCTCGCGCGCATCGCGCAGGGGCAGGACGAGCGGCCCGTCGTCGTCAGTTCGACACCGAAATCGATGAGCCGCGAGACGACCTTCGCGCGCGACTTTCATCCGAAGCACGATCGCGCGACGCTCTCGGCGGAGTTCACGGGCCTGTGCACGCGCGTCGCCGAAGACTTGCAGCGCAAAGGTTATGTCGGGCGCACGGTGGGCATCAAGCTGCGTTTCGACGATTTCCGCACCGTGACGCGCGATCTGACCATGCCCGTCGCGACGGCCGACCCGGCCGAGATTCGCCGCGCCGCGACCGAATGCCTGAAGCGCATCGTGCTCGATCGCAGGATCAGGCTGCTCGGCGTGAGAGTGAGCGCGCTGGGGCGGCCCGACGAAAGCGGTTTTATCGAGCCGGTGCAGGTCGAATTGCCGTTCGATCTTTCGGGCGAATGAAGTAGGCAAATGAAGCGGGCCTTATTTCATTGGCGCATAAAGAAATCGCAGATGCTTCGTTGCGGCGGGAATCGCCGCGCGTTAGATTGATCGCTTCCCCGAAGTCATCGATTGCCCCAAGTTCGAACGTGACGATTCAGACCGCCCCTCATTCCGAGCGCGCCGCGCAAGACGCCGCCGATCAATCCATCGAGATTCGCAAGTTCGACGCGCCGCTCGGCGCCGAAGTCATCGGGCTCGATCTTTCGAAACCGCTTTCGCAAGCCGATTTCACGCGCATTCATCGCGCGCATCTGGATCATCACGTGCTCGTGTTTCGCGATCAGCGCATCACGCCGGACGAGCAGGTCGCGTTCAGCCGGCGCTTCGGTCCGCTGCAGATTCACGTGCTGCATCAGTTCGGGCTCGCGGGGCATCCGGAAGTGCTGATCGTGTCGAACATCATGGAGAACGGCACGCCGATCGGCCTTGGCGATGCGGGTCACTTCTGGCATTCCGATCTCTCGTACAAGGACAAGCCGAGCCTCGGCTCGATGCTGCATGCGCAGGAATTGCCCGCCACCGGCGGCGACACTCTCTTTGCGAACCAGCATCTCGCGTGGGACACGTTGCCCGCGCATCTGAAGCAAGCGGTGGAGGGGCGCGCTGCCGAGCATACGTATCTCGCCAAGTATGCGGAGCTGCAAAAGCGCAGTCCGTGGCGGCCCAATCTCTCGGCCGAGCAGATCGCGCAAGTGAAGCCCGTGACGCATCCGATCGTGCGCACGCATCCCGAAACGAAACGCCGCGCGCTCTTTGTCAGCGAGCATTTCACGACGCGCGTGATCGGCCTGCCCGAAGACGAAAGCAGCGCACTGCTCGCGGAACTCTTCGCGCATAGCACGCAGCCCGAATTCGTCTATCGCCATCAATGGCGCGAGCGCGACATGGTGTTCTGGGACAACCGCTCGGTCATGCATCTCGCGGCGGGCACGCCGGACGATCAGCGCCGCAAGCTGTATCGCACGACCATCGAAGGCGACGCGCCTTTCTGAAAAATATCGCTTAATTCACGGGGTTTTCTCGATGCATTCTCGAACAGGGAAGGGCGCCGTACGCGCGCTCGTGGCCGCGCTCGCGGTTTCGCTCGGCATCACGTCGGCTGGCGCGCATGCCGAAGGCACGCTGCGCATCGCCGAGCAATTCGGCGTCGTGTATCTGCTGCTCAACGTCGCGCGCGATCAGAAGTTCATCGAGCAGGAAGGCAAGAAGGAAGGGCTCGATATCAAGGTCGACTGGGCCAAGCTCTCGGGCGGTTCGAGCGTCAACGATGCGCTGCTGTCCGGTTCGGTCGATATCGCCGCGGCGGGCGTGGGGCCGCTTCTGACGATCTGGGACCGCACGCACGGAAAGCAGAACGTGAAGGGCGTCGCTTCGCTCGGCAATTTTCCGTATTACCTCGTGTCGAACGATCCGCGTGCGAAGACCATCGCCGATTTCAGCGATAAGGATCGCATCGCGGTGCCCGCCGTCGGCGTGTCGGTGCAGTCGCGCGTCCTGCAATATGCGGCGGCGAAGCAATGGGGCGACAAGCAATACGACCGCCTCGACAAGCTCACGCAAGCGGTGCCGCATCCCGATGCGGCCGCGGCGATCATCGCGGGCGGCACGGAGATCAACGCGCATTTCGGCAATCCTCCGTTCCAGCAGCAGGAACTCGCGGGCAATCCGAAAGCGCATATCGTGCTCAATTCATACGATGTGCTCGGCGGCCCCAGCTCCGCGACCGTGCTCTATGCGACGGAGAAGTTCCGCAACGAGAATCCGAAGACGTATCGCGCGTTCGTGGCCGGTCTCGCCGATGCCGCGCGCTATATCACGCAGCATCCCGAACAGGCCGCCGATATCTATCTGCGCGTCAACAATGCGAAGATCGATCGCGACCTGCTCGTCAAGGTCATCAAGGATCCTTCGGTGCAATTCAAGGTCGCGCCGCAGAACACGTTCGCGCTTGCGCAATTCATGCATCGCGTGGGCGTGATCAGAAACGAACCGAAGACGTGGCAGGACTACTTCTTCAGCGATCCCGCGACGAAAGACGGAAGCTGACGCAGCGCTTATCCGGGATCGCGGATTGAATATGCGCAATGATTGGTTCGCGCGCGCAGAGCGCGCCGGTATCGTGTGCGTTTGCAATCCAGCACATCGAACATGGCCGCCAATCCTCAAGCGCTGTACTCAAGAGATGCCGAGCGCGATGTTTCCACGAGCGGCAAGCTGCTCAGCGCGAAGAACGTCACGCTCGAATACCGCACGCCCGAGCGGCTGGTGCGCGCGACGCACGATGTCAGCTTCGATGTCTACGGCGCCGACCGTTTCGTGCTGCTGGGGCCTTCGGGCTGCGGCAAATCCACTTTGCTGAAGGCGGTCGCCGGGTTCATCGAACCCGTTGCGGGCAGCATCGAGATCGGCGGAGAGCGTGTGCGCGGGCCGGGAGCGGATCGCATCGTCGTGTTCCAGGAGTTCGATCAACTGCCGCCGTGGAAGACCGTCGTGCAGAACGTGGCCTTTCCGCTGCGCGTCGCGCGCAAGCTCGGCCGCGCGGAGGCACGCGAACGCGCGCTGCATTATCTCGACAAAGTGGGTCTCGCGAAATTCGCCGATGCCTATCCGCACACGCTGTCCGGCGGCATGAAGCAGCGCGTTGCGATAGCGCGCGCGCTCGCGATGCAGCCGCGCGTGCTGCTGATGGACGAGCCGTTCGCCGCGCTCGATGCGCTCACGCGCCGGCGCATGCAGGAAGAGCTTCTGCGCCTCTGGAGCGACGAGCGCTTCACGCTGTTGTTCGTCACGCATTCGATCGAGGAAGCGCTCATCGTCGGCAACCGCATTCTGCTGCTGACGCCGCATCCAGGCCGCGTGCGCGCCGAACTGAACAGTCATCAATACACGCAGGAAAGTCTGGGCCGCGGCGAGTTTCAGCAGAGCGTGGCGCGCATTCATCGTTTGTTGTTTGAAGAGGAGACCGCGCTTTGAGCACGCCGCATCTCACCGTGCCGCCCGTGCGGCCCGAATATGAAGTCACGCCCGCCGCGCCCGCCGGTATCGAGCACGAAGCGCCGTTGCCGCTTTCGAAGCGGCTTGCTGACCGCTCATGGCTGCGCAAGACGATCATCGCGCTCGTCTTGATCGGGCTCTGGGAAGTCGCTGCGCGCGCCGTCGACAACGATCTTCTGCTGCCGACTTTCAGCGCAACCTTCGTCGCGTTCGTCCAGGGCATTGCGTCGGGCGAACTGATCGAAAAGATCGGCATTTCGATGTCCGTGCTGTTGCGCGGCTATGCGCTCGGCGCGGCGCTCGCATTCGTGCTGACATCGCTCGCGGTATCGACGCGCATCGGCCGCGACATCCTCTCGATGCTCACCGCGATGTTCAATCCGCTGCCGTCGATCGCGCTCTTGCCGCTCGCATTGCTATGGTTCGGACTCGGCACGGGCAGCCTGCTTTTCGTGCTCGTGCACTCGGTGTTGTGGCCGCTCGCGCTCAACACGTATGCCGGTTTTCAGGCGGTGCCTTCGACCTTGCGCATGACGGGCCGCAACTACGGTCTGAACGGCATGCGTCACGTCATGCTGATTCTGGTGCCTGCCGCGCTGCCTTCGATTCTCGCGGGCCTGCGCGTGGGCTGGGCGTTCGCGTGGCGCACGCTGATTGCGGCGGAACTCGTGTTCGGCGCGAGCTCGGGCAAGGGCGGCCTCGGCTGGTACATCTTCCAGAACCGCAACGAGCTCTATACGGATCGCGTGTTCGCCGGACTGGCGGCGGTCATCGTAATCGGCCTCGCGGTCGAGCATCTCGTGTTCGATACATTCGAGCGCGTGACCGTGCGCCGCTGGGGCGTACAGCAATAACGCCCGAAGATCAGCTCTCGGCCCGAATGAAGTCGATGAACGCGCGCAACGGCCCCGGCACGTGCGCGCGGCTCGCATAGTAAAGACGCGGCCCGGTGAAGCTCTGCCACCACGGTTTGAGCACTGGCACCAGCGCGCCGCGCTCGATGGCTTCGCGCACGAACTCGTCGAACGTATAGACGAGACCCAGGCCCGCGATGGCGCACGCGCGGCTCACTTCGATCGATGACGTCACGAGCGGCCCTTGCGGCACGATGCGTATCACGTCCTTGCCGCGCATGAATTCCCACGTCGCCAGCACGCCGCTTTCGAAGCGATGCGCGATGCATGCGTGATTCACGAGTTCGCGCGGATGCTTCGGCTCGCCATGCGCCTCGAGATAGGCCGGCGCGGCCGCGGCGACGAAGCGCTGTGTGCGTGGCCCGATGGGCACGGCGATCATGTCGCGCTCGATGCGCTCGTCATAGCGGATGCCCGCATCGAACCCGGCCGCGAGCACGTCGATGAAGTTATCGCTTGCGCTCAGTTCCAGGGTGATGCCCGGATGCGTCGCAAGAAAGCGCGCGACGATGGACGGCAGGACTTCGCGCGAGACGATGGTCGGCACGTTCAGGCGCAGCGTGCCGGTCGGGCTGTCGCGAAAGCCGTTCACGGCATCGAGCGCGCCCGCGATCTCCGCGAACGCGGGCGCGAGGCGTTCGATCAGGCGCGCGCCCGCTTCGGTCGGCGTCACGCTGCGCGTCGTGCGATTGAGAAGCCGCACGCCCAGACGCGTTTCGAGCCTGCGCACCGCCTCGCTCAGCGACGACGCCGACGCGCCGCGCAACAGTGCCGCCTGCCTGAAGCCGCGCGAACGCGCGACAGCCAGAAACGCGTGAAGATCCGACAGATCGGGTTCGCTCATTGTTCGCCTCGGCGCACAGCCCATTCGCATTGAAGCGGATTATCGCACGGGCTTTTTGCTCACATAATGCTCTCCATCGCCTTCAGGAGAGAACAGCATGGAACAACGCAAGCTCGGAAAGACCGGCCCGCAATCGTCGGCCATCGGACTCGGATGCATGGGCATGTCGGGCATGTACGGGCCGTCCGATCGCGCGGAAAGCATCGCGACGATTCACGCCGCGCTCGAAGCAGGCGTCACGCTGCTCGACACCGGCGATTTCTACGGCATGGGTCACAACGAAATGCTGATCGGCGAGGCGTTGCGAAGCGCGCCGCCTTCGCGCCGCGATGCCGCGATCCTCAGCGTGAAGTTCGGCGGCATGCGCGATCCGGCGGGCCGCTTCATCGGCTTCGACGGCCGTCCCGTCGCCGTGAAGAATGCGCTCGCGTACACCTTGCAGCGGCTCGGCGTCGAGCATATCGACATCTATCGTCCGGCGCGGCTCGATGCGAACGTGCCGGTCGAAGACACCGTCGGCGCGATCGCCGAGCTGATCGATGCGGGCTATGTGCGTCATGTCGGACTTTCGGAAGTGGGCGCGCAGACGCTTCGCAAGGCCGCCGCCGTGCATCCCGTGTGCGACTTGCAGATCGAGTACTCGCTGATCACGCGCGGCATGGAAGACGCGATCTTGCCGGCGTGCCGCGAGCTGGGCATTGCAATTACGGCATATGGCGTGCTGTCGCGCGGTTTGATCAGCGGGCACTGGAACAAGGACGACGCGCAAACGGGCGACTGGCGCGCGAGCAGCCCGCGCTTTCAGCAAGGCAACGTCGAACGCAATCTCGCGCTCGTCGATGCACTGCGCAAGATCGCCGATGCCAAGCGCGTGAGCGTGGCGCAGATCGCGATTGCGTGGGTGCTCGCGCAGGGCGAGGACATCGTGCCGGTCGTCGGTGCGCGCCGCCGCGACCGGTTGACGGAATCGCTCGGCGCGCTCGAGGTGAAGCTCACGAACGACGAACTCGCCGCGATCGAAGCGGCCGTGCCGAAGGGCGCGGCATCGGGCGATCGGTATGAAGCCGTGCAGATGGCCCATCTCGACAGCGAGAAAGCTTAAGTCTGCGCATCGACCTCGCGGGCGCGCTTCTTTCGCAGAAAGACCCAAGCGTTGAACGCGGCGCCCGCGAACATCAGCACGCTCGTCATCACGAAGACGGCGTGCATGCCCGAATGCGCGGCAATGAAGCCGCCCGCGAGCGGTCCCGTCACTTGCCCGATGTATTGCGCCGAGGTCGCGTAGCCGAGGATGTAGCCGGCCGCATGGTCCGGCACGTTGTGACGCACGACGCTCGTGATCGCGGGCAGGAGGCCGCCCAATGCGAGGCCCATCAGAAAGCGCAGCACGACAAGCTGCGTGCCGTTGGTCACGAAGATCTGCGGTATCAGCAGCACGCCGCACACGGCAAGACAACAGACGATGACCTTCGGCGCGCCGATGCGGTCCGCGAGCCGTCCGACGCGCGGCGCGGCGAGCACGCTGCCGAGCGCGGCCGCGGACATGACGAAGCCCGCGACGAGCGTGATCTTCTTCGGATCGTCGACGAGCTGCGAAACATAGACCGTGATGATCGGCTCGATCGACATGTTGGCGAACATGAGCAGCATGGCGCTCGCGAGCATGGCGAAGACGGGCGTGAGAAGCGGCACGTCGCGCCATCCGCCGCGCGGCGTTTGCTTCACGCTCTCCGGCGAGCGGCGCTCTTCCTTCACGAGCAGCGTCGTCATGATGAACGAGCAGAAGATGAGTCCGCCCGCGAGAAAGAAAGTCGCGCGTATGCCGATGAGACCCGGCAGCAATCCGCCGACGAGCGGACCGACGAGATTGCCCGCCATCATGCCCGCCGCGTGCGTGCCGAGCGCCCACGCGGTGCGATGCCGCGGCGTTTGCGTCGCGATCATCACAATGGCGCCGCTCGCATAGCCGCCGACGAGCCCCGCGAGAAAGCGCATCGCAACGAGCTGCCAGACCGTTTGCACGACGCCGAGCAGCGACATCGTGATCGCCATGCCGAGACTCGCGCGAATCAGGATGGGCTTTCTGCCATAGCGGTCGGCGAGCCGTCCCCAGAGCGGCGCGACGAGCCCCGCCGCGAGAAAGGTCGCGCCGAACGCGACGCCCGACCACTGCACGGCCGCATCCACCGATGTCGCGCCCAGCTGCTGCACGTAGATCGGCAGGAAGGGCAGGAGCAGCGTCATCGCCATGATGGTCGTGAACGAGCCGAATACGCAGACGTAGAGATTGCGTTGCCAGTGGATGGAGCCGTCGGACATGGGGCGCGCGTGGTTGTCGTTTGTGCGTGACTGTCGCAGATTTTCGGCCGTCTTGCTCGCGCGCGACGCGGCACGCAATCTGCGACGCGTGTACGATCGATTCGATCCACCGATGGAGAGACGCCGAGTGAAAATCGCGACCTTCAACATCAACGGCATCCGTCCGCGGCTCGACGCGCTATTGAAATGGCTCGAACGCGAAGCGCCCGATATCGTCTGCCTGCAGGAATTGAAGGCGACCGACGCGCAGTTTCCCGCCGATGCGATCGCCAGCGCGGGCTATGGTGCGCTGTGGCACGGCCAGCAATCGTGGAACGGCGTGGCGATTCTCGCGAAGGGCGTCGATCCCGTGCTCAGCCGGCGCGGGCTGCCCGGCTTCGAGGACGACACGCATAGCCGTTACATCGAAGCGGCGGTGGGCGGCATCGTGATCGGCTGTCTGTATCTCCCGAACGGCAACCCGCAGCCCGGCCCGAAGTTCGATTACAAGCTCGCGTGGTTCGAGCGATTCAACGCGCATGCGAAGGCCTTGTTCGACAGCGGTCATCCCGTGGTGCTCGCGGGCGACTACAACGTCGTGCCCACCGACGAGGACATCTACAACACGCGCTCCTGGCTCAAGGACGCGCTGTTGCAGCCCGAGAGCCGGGCCGCCTATGCGGAGCTGCTCGCGCAGGGCTGGACGGATGCGTTGCGCAAGAAGTTTCCCGACGAGCGCATCTATACGTTCTGGGATTACTTTCGCAATCACTGGCAGACGAATTCGGGTTTGCGTATCGATCACCTTCTGCTCAGCAAGGATCTGGCGAAGAAGCTCGATGAAGCGGGCGTCGATAAATGGGTGCGCGGCGAGCCGCATGCGAGCGATCACGCACCGGCATGGATCACGCTCAAACTCGGACGTGCACGCAGGAAGGCGGGCGCTTAGGCTTGCATTGCGTGGCGCGCGGCTTGCAGCGATGCGAGGAATCGCATGACGTGCTCGCGTCCGCCCTTCGTCCAGACATTGAGATGATCGGCGTCTTCGATGAGCGCGAGTTGTTTATCGCCGCGCGCCGCGCCGAAGAGGCGCTGGAAGTGCTCGGGCGGGATCACGCCGTCTTTGGTGCCGCCGTAGATCAGGATCGGCGCATTAACGGACGCAATTTTCGACAGACTGTCGTAGCGGTCGCGCGCGAACAGGCGCACGGGAAAGAGCCAGAAGCGCTTCGCGGCGACTTCGACGATGCTGGTGAATGGCGCTTCGAGAATCAGTGCGTCGATTTTCGCTTCGCTCGCGAGTTGCACGGCGACGCCTGAACCGAGCGAATAGCCATGCAGCACGATGTGTTTCGAACGCGCTGCGGCGTAGGCGTAGGCGGCGCGGGCATCGGCGTATAGGCCGGCTTCGTGAGGCTTGCCGGGGTTGCCGCCGTAGCCGCGGTATTCGGCGAGTAGTACGCCGTAGCCTGCTTCGATCATCTCCAGCGCGATATGGGCGCGTTGGGTCAGGTCTTCGCCGTTGCCGTGGAAGAGGATGATCGTGGGGGAGGTTTCGGTTGGCGGCGCCTTGTAGCGGGCTGTCAGGGTGAGGGCATCGGCGGTCTTTATGCTGATGGGCTCGGTTTGGTGCTCGAGTTCGGGGCTTTTGAAGGCTTCAATCTGCTCTAGGGGATAGACTAGTCTTCCTTGTAGCCAATATAAGGCCGCAAAGGCTAGAGCGTAGGCGAGCGCTATCGCGGTTAGGAGGATCCAGAGGGCTTCGCGCATTGGGTCTTTTTTTGGGCCGGGGTGGTTCTTCACATGGTAGTGGGTATTTTTCGCCGGATCCCGATTTCTCGTTGGTTTATTAGCACTGCCCCTCCCCGGGGCGGGGGTAACTTTCTTTGCTGCTGCAAAGAAAGTCACCAAAGAAAG
>NZ_FCNY02000002.1 GCF_001544575.2 Caballeronia cordobensis | reverse complement strand
TTGCAGCAGCAAAGAAAGTTACCCCCGCCCCGGGGAGGGGCAGTGCTAATAAACCAACACGAAAGCAAGTTCCACGACGAACCAAAAAAAACAGCGAAAAAGCCCAAACGCGGCCAGCGTGACCCATTTGGGCTATGATCAAACCCTACCCGCAGGAGTCAAAAAATGTCACAGATCGCTGACACGGCGCATCTCGAAGCCCAGAGCGAAACCCGGAGCGAAACCCCCATTTCCCTGCCGTGGATCGAACGGCTGATCTCCATCGATACGGTCAGCCGCAATCCGAATCTCGGCCTGATCGAAACCGTCCGCGACGAACTGCGCAAGTCCGGCATCGATGCGACCATCACCACCGATCCCCGCGGCCAATGGGCGAATCTCTTCGCCACCGTCCCGGCCCACGACGGCGAAACCCACGGCGGCATCGTGCTGTCAGGTCACACGGATGTCGTGCCCGTCGACGGCCAGGACTGGCAGAGCGACCCGTTCAAGCCCGAAGTGCGCGACGGCCTCCTCTACGGGCGCGGTTCGTGCGACATGAAAGGCTTCATCGGCGCGGCGCTCGCCATGCTGCCGGCCATGCAGGCGACGAAACTCGCGAAGCCCATCCACTTCGCGCTTTCCTATGACGAAGAAGTCGGCTGCGCAGGCGCGCCGATCATGATCGCCGACCTTCAAAAGCGCGGTCTGAAACCGGACGGCTGCATCGTCGGCGAACCGACCTCCATGCGCCCCGTCATCGCGCACAAGGGCATCAACACGTACCACTGCTGCGTGCGCGGCTTCGCGGCGCACTCGTCGCTCACGCCGAAGGGCCTCAACGCGATCGAATACGCGGCGCGGCTCATCTGCCATATCCGCGATCTCGTCGACGAATTCCGCGCACGCGGTCCCTTCGACGAACTCTACGACGTGCCCTTCACCACCGGCCAGACAAGCACGATCAAAGGCGGCAACGCGATCAACACCGTGCCCGCGGAATGCAACTTCGAGTTCGAGTTCCGCAATCTGCCGACCATCGACCCGGACCAGATTTTCCGGCGCATCGAAGCCTATGCGCATGAAACGCTGCTGCCGAAGATGCTCAAGGAGCACGGCAACGCGGCCATCGAATTCACCAAGCTCGCGTCCGCGCCCGGCCTCGACGCCACCGAGCAGGCCGCGATCACGCAGCTCGTGCGCGCGCTCACGTCGAACCAGGACAAGCGCAAGGTCGCCTACGGCACGGAAGCGGGCCTTTTCGCCAACGCGGGCGTGCCGAGCATCGTGTGCGGGCCGGGCAACATCGAGCAGGCGCACAAGGCGAACGAGTATGTGTCGCTGGAACAGCTCGCGCAGTGCGAGGCGTTCCTCGGCAAGTTCATTCACAGCATGTCCGTCGACGCTCAACCGCGCTGATCCACGCCCATGTCCACCGCCCAGCATACCGACAATACGATCGACGGCACGCCGATTCCGACACTCGACGAAATCGCCGAGCAGCACATGGTGCTCACGCCCTGGGTCGCGCGCACGCCGACGTTCGAACGCCACGACTTTCCGACGCTCGAAGGCACGCCGGTCACGTTCAAGTTCGAGTTGCTGCAGGCGAGCGGCACATTCAAGGCGCGCGGCGCGTTCTCGAACATTCTCGCCTTGAGCGACAGCGAGCGTTCGGCGGGCGTCACGTGCGTGTCGGCGGGCAATCATGCGGTGGCGGTCGCCTACGCGGCGCAGCGCATGGAAGTCGGCGCGAAGGTCGTCATCATCAAGAGCGCGAGCCCGGCACGCGTTGCGCTGTGCCGGCGCTTCGGGGCGGACGTCGTGTTCGCGGAAAACGTCGCCGAGGCGTTCGATGTCGTGCGCCGGGTCGAAGCGGAGGAAGGCCGCGTGTTCATCCATCCGTTCAACGGCTATCGCACGGTGCTCGGCACGGCGACGCTCGGCTACGAATGGACCTCGCAGGCGCCCGATCTCGAAGCGGTGATTCTGCCGATCGGCGGCGGCGGGCTGGCCGCGGGCGTCTCCACGGCGATGCGTCTCGCGAATCCGTCGCTGCATGTGTACGGCGTGGAACCGGAAGGATCGGACGCCATGCGGCGCAGCTTCGAAGCGAACCACACGATCAAGATGGGCGCGATGCACGGCATCGCCGATTCGCTGATGGCGCCGCACACCGAGCAATACAGCTATGAACTGTGCCGTCGGCATATCGACGACATCGTCACCGTCTCGGACGACGCATTGCGGCACGGCATGGCGCTGCTCTTCAATGAACTGAAGCTCGCTGTCGAGCCCGCGTGCGCGGCCGCCACGGCCGCCCTGCTCGGTCCGCTGCGCGAGCGCCTGCAGGGCAAACGCGTGGGCGTGCTGTTGTGCGGCACGAATACCGATCCGGCGACGTTCGCGCGGCATCTGTCGAACGCCTGAAACGAAAACGGCTCCAATCGCGGAGCCGTTTTTGCTTACATCACCGCGTCGAGCCTTCTGCGCTCGCTCCGCTGCATGAAGTAGTTCGCCGCGATCACGCCGATCGTCACGAGCGCGATGAACAGGGTCGCGAGCGCGTTCATCTCCGGATTCAACCCCAGACGCACGCGCGAAAACACGACGAGCGGCAGCGTCGTCGAGCCCGGACCGGACAGGAACGCCGACAGCACCAGATCGTCGATCGACAGCGTAAACGACAGCAGCCAGCCCGCCACGAGCGCCTGCGAGATCAGCGGCAGCGTGATCGTGAAGAACACGCGCAAGGGCGTGGCGCCGAGATCGAGCGCGGCTTCCTCCAGCGACGGATTCAGCTCCCGCACGCGCGATTCTACGATGATCGCGACATACGAAATGCACAGCATCACGTGGCCGATCCAGATCGTGAAGAAGCCGCGATCCGGCCAGCCGAGCAGCTTCGACATTTCGACGAACAGCAGCAGGAGCGAAATGCCCTGAATGACTTCGGGAATCACGAGCGGCGCGTTGATCATGCCGGCGTAGAGCGTGAAGCCCTTGAAGCGCCCCATGCGCGCGAGCACGAAACCCGCCCACGTGCCGATGACGACCGACGCGCACGCCGTGAAAAACGCGATGCGCAGCGAAAGCCACGCGGCGTTGATGAGTTCGTCGTCGGTGACGAGCGCGCGATACCACTTGAGCGACGGCTCGGTCCAGACGGTGACGAGCGGCGAGTCGTTGAACGAATAAACGATGAGGCTCAGGATCGGGATATACAGAAACGCGAATCCGAGCCCGAGCGCAGTGAACTGCAACGGACGGCTGGGCTTGATCATCGCTTCTCCTCCAGTTGCTTCGCCTGGAAATGCTGGAAGAGCGCCATCGGCACGAGCAGCAGCAGCACCATCGCGCAGGTGACGGCCGAAGCCATCGGCCAGTCGGCGTTGTTGAAGAACTCGTTCCACATGACGCGGCCGATCATCAAGGTGTCCGCGCCGCCGAGCAGTTCGGGAATCACGTACTCGCCCACCGCCGGAATGAACACGAGCAGGCAGCCCGCGATGATGCCGTTTTTCGAGAGCGGCAGCGTGATCGTCACGAACGCCTTCCACGGCTTCGCGCCGAGATCGTAAGCGGCTTCGAGCAAGGTCAGATCCATTTTGACGAGATGCGCGTAGAGCGGCATCACGAGAAACGGCAGATACGAATACACCATGCCGATATAGACCGCGATATTCGTGTGATACAGCTCGATCGGCGAATGCAATACGCCGATCGACATCAGGAAGTTGTTGAGCAGGCCGTTGTTCTTGAGAATGCCGATCCACGCGTACACGCGAATCAGGAACGACGTCCAGAACGGCAGCATCACGGCCATCATCAGAATGTTGCGCGAGGCCGGATTCGAGCGCGCGATGTAATACGCCATCGGATAGCCGATGATGAGGCACAGCAAGGTAGACACCGCCGCGACCAGCAGCGAGTTCATGTAGGTCGCGAAATACAGGCTGTCCTGGATCAGAAACGCGTAGTGCGCGAAGTCGAGCGCGATATGCATCACGCCCTCTTCCAACTTCACCAGATCCGTGTACGGCGGAATGCCGAGCTGGCTGTCCGCGAAGCTGATCTTCACGACGAGCAGGAACGGCACGAAGAAGAGCAGCAGCAGCCACAGATACGGCCCGCCGATGACGAGCGAGCGCCCGCTTACGCCGAATCGGTTGAGCAGCTTCATCATGACGTCAGCACCACGCCGGCCGATGCGCTCCAGCGCACGTAGACTTCGTCGTCGAACGTGGGCGAATCGATTTCGCCGATCGCGAGGCTCGACAGGTTCGCGACCACCACCTTGCCGGAGTCGAGCGTTACGTGATAGAGCGTGTAGCCGCCCATATACGCGATGTTCGTGACCCTGCCGCGGCCCCAGTTGTACGCGCCTTCGGGCGGCTTGCGCGTGAGCGCGATGCGCTCGGGGCGCACGGAGATCGTCACCGGCATGCCGAGCGGCCCGGTGATGCCGTGGCTCACGTAGAGCCGCACGGGAAGTTCGGTCGATTCGACGAAAACGTGATCCGGCTCGTCCTCGACCACGTTGCCGTCGAAAAGATTGGTCGAGCCGATGAACTGCGCCGAGAAGCGGCTGTTGGGATATTCGTAGACTTCGTGCGGCGTGCCGAGCTGCACGATCTGCCCTTCGCTCATCACGGCGAGGCGATTGGCCATCGTCATCGCCTCTTCCTGGTCGTGCGTGACCATGATGCAGGTAACGCCGACCGAATCGAGAATGTTCACGAGCTCGATCTGCGTGCGCTGGCGGATCTGCTTGTCGAGCGCGGACATCGGCTCGTCGAGCAGGAGCAGCTTCGGACGCTTGACGAGGCTGCGCGCGAGCGCGACGCGCTGCTGCTGGCCGCCCGAGAGCTGATGCGGCTTGCGCTTCGCGTACTGCGCCATCTGCACGAGCGAGAGCGCGTTATGCACGCGGTCCTTCAGTTCGCCGCCCTTCACGCCCTCCTGCTTCAGCCCGTACGCGACGTTCGATTCCACGCTCATATGCGGAAAGAGCGCGTAGGACTGGAACATCATGTTCACGGGGCGGTTGTACGGCGGCATCTTCGCCAGGTCTTCGCCGTCGATCAGGATCTGCCCTTCGGTCACGGTCTCGAGCCCGGCGAGCATGCGCAGAAGCGTCGATTTGCCGCAGCCGGAACTGCCGAGCAGCGCAAAAAGCTCGCCCTTTTTCACCGACAGGTTGACGCCGCGCACGGCCGTCGTCTCGCCGAATTTCTTCACGACATCGACGATCCGCACGAAGCCGTCGTCCGTGGCCTGGGCCGTGGGAGAACTGCCCGGCTCGCGCCGGCCGGAATTAGGCGCTGCCTTCAACGCGCTCGACTGCTCACTCATGATTGCCTGTTCGACTCCCTGCTTCCATGTGTCTTGCGTGGCTCGCGCCGGCATGCGCCGCGGCCACGAACAAAGCCCCCGGCGGTCCAGGGGCTTCGTCTATTCAAAAGAATGACCGGCTTGCCGGTTTCATCGGCCGGACTTGAACTCGGTCCAGAGCCGCGTCTGCAGGCGCTGAATTTCCGGCGGCAGCGGCTTCAACAGGAACAGCGTCTTGATGACGTCCTGCGGCGGGAACACGGCCGGATCGTTCGCGACATCCTTGTCCACGTACTTGCGCGCTTCGAGGTTGGCGCTCGGGTAGAACACCGCGTTCGTGATGGCCGCGTGAACCTGCGGCGTCTCGATGTAGTTGATCCACTCGTGCGCGGCTTCCTTGTTCTTCGCGTCCTTCGGGATCGCCATCACGTCGAACCACACGGGCGCGCCGCCCTTCGGAATGTAGTACTCGATCTTGAACGGCTTCTTGGCTTCGACCGCGCGATGCTTCGCGATCACGACGTCGCCCGACCAGCCGTAGGTAAAGCAGATGTCGCCGCCGACCAGATCGTTGATGTAGCCCGACGAATTGAACTGCGTGATGTACGGGCGGATCTTCTTCATCATCGCGAGCGCTTCGCGATAGTCGGCCGGATTCGTGCTCATCGGATCCTTGCCGATGTAATGCAGCGCGGCCGCGAACATCTGGTCCGGCGCGTCGAGCACCGAGACGCCGCACGCCTTCAGCTTCGAAATGTTCTCGGGCTTGAAGAGGATGTCCCAGTTGTTGAGCTCGGCGTTCGCGCCCAGAATCTGTTTGGCCTTGTCGACGTTATAGCCGAGACCGGTCGTGCCGTACGCCCAGGGCACCGTGTACTTGTTGCCGGGGTCCGCGCCCTCGACGAGCTTCATCAGGTCGGGATCGAGATACTTGAGGTTCGGGAGCTTCGACTTGTCGAGCGGCGCGAAGATGCCCGCGGCGATCTGCTTGCCCGCGTAATTGCTCGTAGGCGCGACGATGTCGTAGCCCGAGCGGCCGGTGAGCAGCTTGGCCTGGAGGGTGTCGTCGCTGTCGTAGTTGTCGTACTTCACCTTGATGCCGGTCTGCTTGGTGAAGTTGGGAATCGTGTCCTTGGCGATATAGTCCGACCAGTTGTACACGTTCAACTGCGTGTCCTTCGCCGTCGCGGCGAGCGGAGTCAACATCGCGGCGCATGTCAGGGCGCCCGCCAGCTTCGCCATGCGGCTCGCCAGTTTCTCGTTCATTTCGATTCTCCCTTGTTCCGACTTGTCACGGCATCGTGCCGAGCGGTGCCCGCGCGTCGTTTCACGCCGCATCGCGCCCGCGACTCCCTTTGAAACCCGGAAACTACCATTAAACACAAGCGCGACAAAAAATAATGCGCCGCCTGTCGCGCAAAATGTACACGCCGTGGCGCCCACGGCCGGCGAGCCTTGCCTTGCGCGCGGCGGGCGTTCTCCGGCGGCCCGCACCGCGATGGCGGGCCGCCGGAAAGAGCGCGCATTTTATCCCCTAATGGGCCCACACGGCACCTGATAAAACCACACTCGCATCGTGGCGCGCGCTCGCGTAAGCCCGTTGCAATGTCATTATTCGTGATCGGCCTCCCGCCGCCCCGAATCACGGGCGCGCGAGCCTGACGAATAGCCAGCGGAACGGTTGTTGCGAGCCAATTCGACGTGCGCCGCGAGATGCGGCGTTTTCTGAACCGGCAACGCACGCACTTGACCGACGCCGCCGTTGCATCGCTATTCGAGGCCGTTTCCCGCATGAATACCCATCCGTCCGCGCTCGCTCAGCTTTCCGCCGCGAAAACCGGCGCGCAGTCGCCCGCCAGCCGCGAGGAACGGCCACGGTCGCCGCGTCCGCGCGGACGCTGGTATTCGTTCGCGGGCGCGGGTGCGCTCGTCGCCGTGGGCTACATGGACCCCGGCAACTGGGCGACGGCGCTCGCGGGCGGCGCGCGCTACGGTTATTCGCTGCTTTTCGTCGTCCTGCTCGCGAGCCTGATGGGCATGCTGCTGCAATGGGTCGCCTCGCGCGTGGGCGTCGTGACCGGGCGGGATCTCGCGCAGTTGTGCCGCGAGCGCTACAGCCGCCGCACGACGATCGTGCTGTGGATCGCATGCGAAATCGCGATCATCGCGTGCGACGTCGCGGAGGTCGTCGGCAGCGCGGTCGCGCTCCAGATGCTCTTCGGCCTCTCGCTGACCGCGGGCGTGCTGATCTCGGCGGTCGGAACGTTCGCGATGCTCGCTCTGCAAAGCCGCGGCCGCCGGCCGCTGCAGCGGGCCGTGACGACGCTCATCTTCTTCGTGAGCCTCTGCTTCGTGATCGAACTGGCGCTCGCGCATCCGGTCTGGGGCGAGGCGATGCGCGGGCTCGCGCCATCGCGCGAACTGCTGCGCGACGCCGGCATGCTCTGGCTCGCGGCGGGCGTTCTCGGCGCCACCGTGATGCCGCACAACCTCTATCTGCACTCGGCGCTCGTGAAAGAGCACGCGAACACCCGCGACGACGTGTCCATCGGGCGCGCGCTGCGTGGCGTGAATATCGACACGTTCGCGTCGCTCGGGCTTGCGTTCATCGTCAACGCCTCGCTGCTGGTGGTCGCGGCGGCGGTGTTCCATGCGAGCGGACACGTCGACATCGACGATCTCGCCGATGCGCACCGGCTGATCGCGCCGCTCGTCGGCAGTCACTGGGCGGGCGTGGTGTTTGCCGCCGCCCTGCTCGCTTGCGGCCTGAATGCGACGGTCACGGGCACGCTCGCGGGGCAGGCGGTGATGGAAGGCTTCCTGCACCTGAAAATGGCCCGCTGGGCCCGTGCGATGCTCACGCGCGGCCTCGCGATCGGGCCAGCGCTCGTCGCGGTCGGCAGCTTTGGCCAGCACGGCTCGAACGCGCTGCTGGTCGCGACGCAGGTCGTGCTGAGCCTGCAACTGCCTCTCGCCGTGATTCCGCTCGTGCGCTTCGCCTCCGATTTCGGGCTGATGGGCCGCTGGCGCGTCGCGCGCGTGCCGCTCGCGCTGGCGTGGGCGTGCGCGGGCGTGATCGTCGCCCTGAACGGCGCGATGCTGTGGCAGGCGGTGCTGCCAGGCTGAAGCCGTCGATCGGGCGCCGATTTTCGGGATCGCGGTGCGATTTGTGCTGTCACACCCTGCTGTCACCCCCTTTTTGCGCCCCGAAACAGGACCCGCACTCCATGGCTTTAGGCCCATGCCCCCGTTTGCCGAAAGTTGCCGCTTCACGCCCGCTCACGCTGCTCGTCGCCCTTTTCTGCGCGAGCGGCGCGGCGCATGCCACCGTCGCCGTGTTGCAGCCCGCGCGCGAAGCCGCCGCTTCGCAGCCGCTGGAACTGACCCTGCTCTATACCGACGACGACCGCACACCCTTGAGCGTCGAAGTACCGAAGCAACTCACCGTCAGTCTGACCAACGGCGATCTGCCGCCCGTGCCGCTCACGCTTGCGCGCGATCCGGACGTGCCCGACCATCTGCGCCTCGCGCCGGGCCAATACCGCCGCGTGCGCTTTTCCGCGCCGTGGCCCGAGTCGGCGCGCGGCACGGTGAAGATCGATCCGGTCGGCTTCGATGCGTCGCCGATGCTCGTCACGCTCAATCGCAGCGAAACGCAGACGCAGGTCGTGGCGGCCGAGCAGCGTGAGGCGCAGGCGACGACCCCCGCGCAGGTCGCGAGCGCGAGCGCCGCCGCGAATGCGGTCGCCTTGCCGGCGTCCACCAGCGATACGATGCTTTCCGGCCGCTTCTCGACGTTCGATCCGATCTATTTCGCCGACGGCAAGAACGGCGATAATCTCGCCAAATTCCAGTTCAGCTTCAAGTACCGTCTGCATCTCCCGGACGATCCACGCTCGCGCGGCCTGCTCGACAATCTTTACTTCGGCTATACGCAGACGGCGATCTGGAATCTGTCCGCGGAGTCCTCGCCGTTTCGCGACATCAGCTTCCAGCCGCAACTGTTCTACTACGTGGAAGACACCGGCTGGAAGAGTCCGCTTTTCACGCGCATGGGCGTTTCCGCGGGCTTCGGGCATGAGTCGAACGGCAAGAGCGGCGACGAATCGCGCGCGATCAATATCGCGTTCGTGCGCCCGACGTGGGATTTCGGCGATCTGAACGCCCATCACCTGACGCTCTCGCCGAAGTTCTACTACTACCTGTCGAAATCGGGCAATCAGGACATCGCGGATTACCGCGGCTACGTGGACTTTCTCGTGAAGTACGGCAGCCCGGACGGCTGGCAGCTCGCGACTACGCTGCGCAAGGGCACGAAGCACTGGTACGGCAGCATCGATTCGCAGTTCACGTATCCGCTCGCCAAGCTGATCGGCAGCGCGTGGGGCGGCTATCTGTTCGTGAGCTACTTCAACGGCTATGGCGAGGATATCCTCGACTACAACCAGCGGCATCACTGGATCGCGCGAATAGGCTACAGTATCGCGCGCTGAACTTTTTTTGAGATTTGGACCGCTCTGATGATGCGGTCACAAGTGAACCCCATGGCTTCCAATCTTCACGACCTTCCCGACAGCCCCTGTATCGGCGTGTGCTCCACGCTTTTCGACGATATTTGCAAGGGCTGCGGCCGCACGGCCGGCGAGGTCTCCAACTGGGTCTTTCTGACCGACGACGAAAAACGCGCGATCTGGGAACGCATCACGCGCGAAGGCACGGCGATGCGGTTTCGGAACGACAGACTCTGACGCCGATAGAAAAACGGCCCGCTCTTTCGAGACGGGCCGCTTCGTAGCGCTGTCGCCAGGCCGGCGCTTACTGAATCCCCTGGCTCGACAAAAAGTCTTCGTAATTCCCGCCGAAGTCCCGCAGCGTGCCATTGGTCTTCACTTCGATGATCCGGTCCGCCAGCCCGCTCACGAACTCGCGGTCGTGCGACACGAAGATCAGCGTGCCTTCGAACTTCTCCAGCGCGATCTGCAGCGACTCGATCGACTCCATGTCCATGTGGTTCGTCGGCTCGTCCATCAGGAGCACGTTGTGGCGGCCGAGCATCAGCTTGCCCCAGATCATGCGGCCCTTCTCACCGCCCGACAGCACCTTCACGTTCTTCCTGATGTCGTCCGCGTTGAACAGCAGCCGGCCGAGCGTGCCGCGCATCATCTGCTCGTCATCGCCTTCCTTGCGGTACTGGTCGATCCACTCGGTCAGCGTCTCGTCCTTCGGAAACTCTTCGTACGTGTCCTGCGGCATGTAACCGACGTTCGCGTTCTCCGCCCACTTCACGGTGCCGTGATCGAGATCCAGCGCGCCCTTGAGCGACTTGAGCAGCGTGGTCTTGCCCGCGCCGTTCTCGCCGATGATCGCGATGCGCTCGCCCGGCTGCACGGACAGCGAGAAGTTCTGGAAGATCGTGCGGTCGTACTTCTTGGTGATGTCTTCCGCGACCACCGCGATGTTATGCAGCTTCTTCTCGTACTCGAAGCGGATGAACGGATTCTGACGCGACGACGGCTTGAATTCCTCGATCTTGATCTTGTCGATCATCTTGAGGCGGCTGGTGGCCTGACGCGCCTTCGACTTGTTGGCCGAGAAACGGCGCACGAAGTCCTGAAGATCGGCCACGCGCTCCTTCGCCTTCTGATTGGCGTTCTGCTGACGCTCGCGCGCCTGCGTGGAGGCCAGCATGTAGTCGTCGTAATTGCCCGGCCAGATCTTCAGCGTGCCGTAATCCATGTCCGCCATGTGCGTGCAGACCTGGTTCAGGAAGTGCCGATCGTGCGAGATGATGATCATCGTCGAGTTGTACTGGTTGAGCACGTCTTCCAGCCAACGGATCGAGTTGATGTCGAGGTTGTTGGTCGGCTCGTCGAGCAGCAGCACGTCGGGCTTCGAGAACAGCGCCTGTGCGAGCAGCACGCGCAGCTTCCAGCCAGGCGCGACGTTGCTCATCGGGCCGTTGTGATCGTTGATGTCGATGCCGATGCCGAGCAGCAGCTCGCCCGCGCGCGCCTCGGCCGTGTAGCCGTCGTATTCGGCGAACTTGGCTTCGAGGTCGGCGGCGCGCATGTAGTCGTCGTCCGTCGCGTCGGGGTTCGCGTAGATCGCGTCGCGCTCGGTCATCGCGGCCCACATTTCGGTGTGGCCCATCATGACGACGTCGAGCACGCGCATGTCTTCATAGGCGAACTGATCCTGGCGCAGCTTGCCGAGGCGGATGTTCGGCTCCAGCATGACGTTGCCGGAACTCGGCTCCAGGTCGCCGCCGAGGATTTTCATGAACGTCGACTTGCCGCAGCCGTTCGCCCCGATCAGTCCATAGCGGTTTCCTTCGCCGAACTTGACCGAGATGTTCTCGAAGAGGGGCTTGGGCCCGAATTGCATGGTGATGTTGGCGGTAGACAGCACGGCGCGTCCTTTTGAATGGGGTACGACGAAAAACCTAAGATTTTAGCAGCTTTTGGCGGGGTTTTCCCGCGTTTCACCGATGCGGGCGCTCAGCGCGAAGTCGCGCCGCCAGGAAAAAGGGCGCGGCCAGTGCGGCCGCGCCCGTGCTTTCCGACGACGCTCCGCACGAGGCGGATGCGCCCTGGCCCTACGTTCGTTCGGCGATGAACGCCTTCACCACGCCCGCATCCGCGGGAACGATATCGAACCTTTGTGGCAATTTTTCAAGTCCCACGAACGCCGACGGCCGCTCCGGCTCGCAATCGAGCGCCTCGCGGATCGTCTCGCCGAACTTGATCGGCTGCGCGGTTTCCAGGACGATCATCGGCACGCCGGGCTTCAGGTTCTCGCGCGCGACCTTCACGCCGTCGGCGGTATGGGTGTCGATCATCGTCTGATACCGGTCGAACACGTCGCGAATCGTCTTCACGCGATCGTCGTGTCCGCTCTTGCCGGACACGAAGCCGAATTCCTTCACACGCGCGAAGTCGCCGCTCGCCGCGAGATCGAAGCCGCCCTGCTCTTCCACGTCGCGGAAAAGCTGCAGCACGCGCGCCGGGTCGCGGCCCAGCAAGTCGTACACGAAGCGCTCGAAGTTCGACGCCTTCGAGATGTCCATGCTCGGGCTGGTCGTGTGATACGTCTCGGCCGCGCCGCGCACGCGGTACACGCCCGTCTTGAAGAACTCGTCGAGCACGTCGTTTTCGTTGGTCGCGACGACGAGCTGATCGATCGGCAGGCCCATCATGCGCGCGATATGCCCGGCGCACACATTGCCGAAGTTGCCCGAGGGCACCGTGAACGACACGCGCTCCTCGTTGCTCGCCGTCGCCGCGAAGTAGCCCTTGAAGTAGTACACGACCTGCGCGACGACGCGCGCCCAGTTGATCGAATTGACGGTGCCGATCTTGTGCTTCGCCTTGTAGGCATGATCGTTCGACACGGCCTTGACGATGTCCTGGCAGTTGTCGAAATTGCCCTCGACGGCCAGATTGAAGATGTTCGGGTCTTGCAGCGAGAACATCTGCGCGGTCTGGAACGCGCTCATCTTCCCGTGCGGCGACAGCATGAACACGCGCACGCCGGTCTTGCCGCGCATCGCGTATTCGGCCGCGCTGCCGGTATCGCCCGAGGTCGCGCCGAGAATGTTCAGCTCTTCGCCGTGTCTGGCCAATGCGTACTCGAACAGATTGCCGAGCAGCTGCATCGCCATGTCCTTGAAGGCGAGCGTCGGGCCGTTCGACAATTCCAGCAGCGACAGCGTCGTGCCGTTTTCCTCGCCGAGCGTCTTCAACGGCGTGATCTGCACCGCGCTTTCTTCATGGCGCACATTGCTGTACACCTGCGCCGTGTAGGTCTTGCGCGTGAGCGAGCGCAGGTCGTCGGCGGGAATGTCGTCGCTGAACTTGGACAGCACTTCGAACGCGAGATCCGCGTACGACAGCGTGCGCCATATCGCGAGTTCGGCGGCGCTGACCTTCGGATAGTCGTTCGGCAGATACAGACCGCCGTCTTTCGCGAGGCCGCCCAGCAGAATGTCCGAGAACGTGTGGCGCTCGTTCTGGCCGGCGCCGCGCGTCGAGATGTAGTTCATCGTGCTAACCCGTGCTTAGTTGAGCGCTTCCATGCGCAGCTTCGTCACCTTCGAGACGACCGTGGAGAGCGCTTCGATCTCGCCGATCGCCGCGTTCACGTTCTTTTCCAGCGTCTCGTGCGTGATGAGGATGATGTCCGTTTCGCCCTTGTTCGCGCCGTCGACTTCTTCCGATTCCTTTTGCAGCAACGCGTCGATGGAAATGGCCTTGTCGGCGAGAATGCGCGTGATGTTCGCGAGCACGCCGGTCACGTCGGCGACGCGCAGGCGCAGGTAGTAGCCGCTCGTCACTTCGTCGATCGGCAGGATCGGCGTGTTCGACAGGCTGTCCGGCTGGAACGCCAGATGCGGCACGCGATGCTCCGGGTCGGCCGTATGCAGGCGCGTCACGTCGACGAGATCGGCGACCACGGCGGATGCCGTCGGCTCCGCGCCCGCGCCCTTGCCGTAGTACAGCGTAGTGCCGACCGCATCGCCGTGCACGACGACCGCGTTCATCGCGCCTTCCACGTTCGCGAGCAGGCGCTTGGCGGGAATGAGCGTCGGATGCGTGCGCAGTTCGATGCCCTTTTCCGTGCGCCGCGCGATGCCCAGCAGCTTGATACGGTAGCCGAGGTCCTCGGCGTAACGAATGTCGATGGCCGCGAGCTTGCTGATGCCTTCCACATACGCGCGATCGAACTGCACCGGCACGCCGAACGCGATCGCGCTCATGATCGTGACCTTGTGCGCGGCATCGACGCCTTCGATGTCGAAGGTCGGATCGGCTTCGGCGTAACCGAGTTCCTGCGCGGCTTTGAGCGCGGTCGCGAAATCGAGCCCGCGGTCGCGCATTTCCGAAAGAATGTAGTTCGTCGTGCCGTTGATGATGCCCGCGATGTATTGAATCTGGTTCGCCGTCAGGCCTTCGCGCAGCGCCTTGATGATCGGAATGCCGCCCGCCACCGCCGCCTCGAACGCGACCATCACGCCCTTCGCGCGCGCGGCTTCGAAAATCTCCGTGCCGTGCACCGCGAGCAGCGCCTTGTTGGCCGTCACGACGTGCTTGCCGTTGGCGATCGCGCGCAGCACCAGTTCGCGCGCGAAGCCCGTGCCGCCGATCATTTCGCACACGATATCGATGGAAGGATCGTCGACGACCGCGCCGAAGTCGTCCGTCACCGCGATGCCCTGAGCGGCAGCGGCCTCGGCCTTCGCCGGCGTGCGCACCGCGACGCGCGCGATTTCGATGCCGCGGCCCGCGCGTCGTTTGATTTCTTCCTGGTTACGGCGCAGCACCGTGAAGGTGCCGCTGCCGACCGTGCCGAAGCCCAAGAGTCCTACTTTGATCGGTTCCATGCAGCGCGAGTCTTTAAAGAGAAATTAAGCGGAATGCCGTTTGCGATAGCCGTCGAGGAAGCGCGCGATGCGGTTCACCGAATCCGCGAGATCGTCGACGTTCGGCAGGAAGACCACGCGGAAATGATCCGGCGTCGGCCAGTTGAAGCCCGTGCCCTGCACCAGCAGCACACGCTCTTCGAGCAGGAGGTCGGTGATGAACTGCTGATCGTCCTGGATCGGGTACATCTTCGGATCGAGCTTCGGGAACATGTAGAGCGCGGCCTGCGGCTTCACGCAGGTCACGCCCGGAATGGCCGTGAGCATCTCGTACGCGAGCTCGCGTTGTTTGTAGAGACGCCCGCCCGGCAGGATCAGATCGTTGATGCTCTGATAGCCGCCCAAGGCCGTCTGGATCGCATACTGGCCGGGCACGTTCGGGCAGAGGCGCATCGACGCGAGAATGCCGAGGCCTTCGAGATAATCCTTCGCGCGGCGGCGGTTTTCTTCGATCAGCCCGGAAATCGCCATCCAGCCCGCGCGATAACCGCACGAACGGTAGCTCTTCGACAGGCTGTTGAACGTGACCGTGATCACGTCCTCCGAGAGCGCGGCCATCGACGTATGCGTCTTGCCGTCGTAGATGATCTTGTCGTAGACCTCGTCCGCGAAAATGATGAGGCCGTGCTCGCGGGCAAGCGCGATCAGGTCGAGCAGCAGTTCGTCCGAATACAGCGCGCCCGTGGGGTTGTTCGGATTGATCACGACGAGCGCCTTCGTGTTCGGCGTGATCTTCGCGCGGATGTCGTCCAGGTCCGGCATCCAGCCGTTGCTCTCGTCGCACATATAGTGGCGCGGCGTGCCCGCCGAGAGGCTCACGGCCGCCGTCCAGAGCGGGTAGTCGGGCGCGGGCAGCAGCACTTCGTCGCCGTCGTTGAGCAGCGCCTGCATCGCCATGACGATGAGTTCGGACGCGCCGTTGCCGATGTAGATATCGTCCAGTTCCACGCCCGCCACGCCCTTTTGCTGCGTGTAATGCATGATCGCCTTGCGCGCGGCGAACACGCCCTTCGAATCCGAATAGCCCGAACTGCCCGGCAGATTGCGGATCATGTCCTGGATGATCTCGTCCGGCGCTTCGAAGCCGAACGGCGCCAGATTGCCGATATTGAGCTTGATGATGCGATGGCCTTCTTCCTCGAGGCGCTTCGCATGTTCGAGCACAGGTCCGCGAATGTCGTAGCAGACGTTTTGCAGCTTGTTGGATTTGAGAATCGGTTTCACGGCTGGCGCTCTGGTTCTGTTGTGAATGCGGACGGTTTTGTGGTGCCGGTCGGATGCGGCCCGGTATTTCGCGCAGCCAGCCACGCGCGCGGGCGGCCGCGGGGCGTGGTGCGAAAAACCGAGGGTGAAGCCTGAAGGCGGCTCGCCCGGACGATCCGCTCGTTCCCGAGCGCCGAACGATGCATTTCTGACGCCGCGCCAGGTAAGGCGGGGGGCGATGCGGACCGGATTGCGAGTCGGAGGCGGCTTGTGGCTGGCACGCGAGCGCAACAGGCGGCGCACGAGCGAGCCCGGCAGCCGAAAAGTTATAATTTACTGATTATGACTCAGTTCCGCAATGCACCAAAGGAACGCGGTCCGCAACGCCGTTTCCGTCGCGAAAAGCCGGCATGAAAGGCCGGCGCGAAACGCGAAAAGCCGCGTCGCGGGCTGAGTCTTCACTTCTTCCCTTGCCGGATCACTGTTTTGAAACTGCACCAGGATTCCAACAGCGCGCTCAACACCATCACGAGCTACGGAGACGGTTTCGTGGCGATCAATCTCGAAAGACACGAAAGCAGCGTGATCGTCATGCCCCAGACGCCCGTCGCGGCGTGGCCGGTGTCGTCGTTCGAGGCGCTCACGCCCGAGCACTTCGAGGCGCTCGTTCAGGCCGCCCCGGAAGTCGTCATCTTCGGCAGCGGCTCGCGGTTGCGCTTTCCGCACCCGCGCCTCACGGCGCAACTGGCGAAGCACCGCATCGGCGTCGAGACGATGGATTTCGGCGCGGCGTGCCGCACCTATAACATCCTGATGTCCGAAGGCCGCCGTGTCGCCGCCGCGCTGCTGATCGAAGCCTGAGGAACCGCTAAGGAACCGTTAAGGAAGCGCTGTCAGACTCGCGCCCGTTCGGGTATCGGCGCGAGCGGGCGCCGGCTCCGCGTCAAAATTGACAATCGCCGGGCGGGCGTGCGCTACACTCCCGCCCGCATGCGTCTTTCCGGGACGCGCGCCGGGGGGCGGCGCGACGCATCCGGCGGCGGTCGCGGCGATGCCGGGCCGGCCGCCGGCCGGCATGCGCGCGGCGCACCGGCGCCAGGCGAACTCTCGGCGAAAATGCGTGCCTGAGCATGCGCACGCCGTATTCACGCGCAGCCCGCGCGCACCGCCCATTTCGTTTCACTAGCGCCGCGCATCGCGGCATCGGACAGGTCGACTTCATGAACGATAAGCCTTCGCGGCTACCGCTCACGCATCTTTCGCTCATTCTTCTGATTCTCGCGCTCGCGATCGTCTGGTTCGCGCCGCTCGGGCTGCGCCATCTCGTGCCCAGCGACGAAGGCCGCTATGCCGAAATGGCGCGCGAGATGTTCGTGACCGGCGACTGGATCACGCCGCGTTACAACGGCTACAAATACTTCGAAAAGCCGCCGCTGCAGACCTGGGCGAACGCGCTCACGTTCGCCTGGTTCGGCATCGGCGAATGGCAGGCGCGGCTCTATACGGCGCTCACCGGTTTCGCCGGCGTGCTGCTCGTCGGCTATACCGGCACGCGGGTGTTCAACGCAATGACCGGCTTCGCCGCCGCCGTCATTCTCGCGACCTGCCCGTACTGGAACCTGATGGGCCACTTCAACGCGCTCGACATGGGCCTGTCGTTCTGGATGGAACTGACGCTCTGCGCGCTGCTGCTTGCCCAGCGTCCCGGCCTTTCGACGCGTCACGTGCGCCTCTGGATGTGGCTCTGCTGGGCCGGCATGGGCGCGGCGGTGTTGTCCAAGGGCCTCGTCGGCCTGATCCTGCCGGGCGCGGTCCTCGTGCTCTACTCGCTCGTCTCGCGCGACTGGGCGCTCTGGCGAAGGCTCTATATCGGCAGCGGCGTGATCGTGTTCCTGATCGTGACGGCGCCGTGGTTCGTGCTCGTGCAGATGAAGAATCCCGAGTTCTTCGACTTCTTCTTCATCGTGCAGCAATTCAGGCGCTACCTGACGCCGGAACAGAACCGCCCGGGCGCGTGGTACTACTTCGTGCCCGTGCTGCTCGTCGGTTTTCTGCCGTGGCTGTCGATAGCCTTTCAAAGCGTGCGTCACGGTCTGAAAACGCCGCGCCAGCCCAATGGCTTCGCGCCGGTCACGATGCTGCTGGTCTGGTCGGCCTTCATCTTTCTGTTCTTCAGCGCGTCGCACTCGAAGCTTTTGTCTTACGTGCTGCCGATTGCGCCGGCGCTCGCGCTCGTGATCGGCCTTTATCTGCCGTCGCTCACGAAATCGCGGTACCGCATGCATCTGATCGGCTACGCGGTGTTTCTGATCGCGGCGGCGTTCGGCGCGATTTTCATCGGCCGCGCGGGCAGCGCCACGAATCCGAACGCGCTGTATCGTGCGTTCCAGGTGTGGGTGTACGCGGGCCTCGCGGTCGCCTTCGTGGTCACGATCTTCGCGCTCTGGCTGAACCGCCGCAGCGTGCTCGCGGGCGCGGCCGGGCTGGGTGCGGCGTGGCTGTTGCTCGGCACGATCGCGGGCACGGGGCACGACGTGTTCGGCAAGGAAAGCTCAGGCGTCAAGCTCGTGCCGGCCGTGACGGCCGCGATGGCCAAGCTGCCGCCCGACACGCCCTTCTATTCCATCGCCAAGCTCGACCACACGATGCCCTTCTATCTGGGACACACGATGATCATGGTCCAGGAAGCCGACGAACTGACCTTCGGCGTGCAGACCGAGCCGCAAAAATGGGTGCCGAGCCTCGACGAGTGGATCAGGCGATGGGACGCCGACCGTTACGCCCTCGCCCTCATGGGTCCGGGCCGTTACGACGAACTCGCGGCACGCCATGTGCCGATGCAGGTCATCGCGCGCGACGCGCGGCGTGTGATCGTCGAAAAACCGCAGCCGTGAGCGATATTGCACCGCACGATCGTTCGGCATTTCGAGATGAACCGAGTATCCTTGTCCCGTATTTGAAAAACGCACGATGAACCCGATTTCCTTCATTTGTATCGTCATCGGCGTATTGTTGAACGCATGCGCCCAACTGCTGCTCAAAGCCGGCGTGAACGCGGTCGGTCATTTCGAGATGACGCCCGCGAACATCCTGCCGGTCGGCATCAAGATCGCGACGCAGTTGCCCATCATCGGCGGGCTCGCGTGCTATGTGCTGAGCGTCGTCGTGTGGATCGTCGGGCTGTCGCGGGTGGACGTCTCGGTCGCCTATCCGATGCTCTCGCTCGGCTACGTCGTCAATGCGTTCGCGGCGTGGTATCTGTTCGGCGAAGTTCTGTCGATGCAGCGGCTCATCGGCATCGGCATCATTCTCGTGGGCGTCGTGGTGCTCGCGCGCGGCTGAGGCCGCGCGGTCGAACGTTCGATCGGATCAATTCATTTTTTTGGCGCTAGTCCATGACTCAAACAACGCGGCCGTTCCTGCCTTTCGTGAAGCCGGAGATCGACGAAGAGACCATTCAGGGCGTCGTCGACGTGCTGCGCTCGGGCTGGATCACCACCGGCCCGCAATGTCAGCAGTTCGAAGCCGAACTCTCCGCGTATGTCGGCGGCCGTCCCGTGCGGGCGTTCAACTCGGGCACCTGCACGATGGAGATCGGCTTGCGCATCGCGGGCGTCGGGCCGGGCGACGAAGTCATCACCACGCCGATGACCTGGGTCTCGACCGCGAACGTGATTCTCGACGTGGGCGCGACGCCGGTGTTCGTCGACATCGATCCGGTCACGCGCAATATCGACCTGAACCTGCTCGAGCGCGCCATCACGCCGCGCACCAAGGCGATCATGCCGGTGTATCTGGCGGGCCTGCCCGTCGATATGGACAGGCTCTACGAGATCGCGCGCGCCCACAAGCTGCGCGTGATCGAGGACGCCGCGCAGGCGTTCGGTTCGACGTGGAAAGGCAAGCGCATCGGCGCGATCGGCGACATCGTGTCGTTCAGCTTCCACGCCAACAAGAACGTGACGTCGATCGAAGGCGGCGCGCTCGTGCTCAACAACGAGGACGAGGCGGAACTCGCGCGCAAGTACCGGCTGCAAGGCATCACGCGCACGGGCTTCGACGGCATGGATTGCGACGTGCTCGGCGGCAAGTACAACCTGACGGACGTCGCGGCGCGCGTCGGGCTCGGCCAGTTGCGCCAGATCGAGCGCTTCACGGAAAAACGCCGCGCACTCGCGCGCGCCTATTTCGATGCGTTCGAAGGCGGCGCGGCCGTAAAGCTCGGCGTCGGCCTGCCGCCGCGCAATTTCACCGACAGCAACTGGCACATGTTCCAGATCGCGCTGCCGCTCGACAAACTGAAGCTCACGCGCGCGGAGTTCATGGGCGAACTGAAGGCGCGTGGCATCGGCGCGGGCGTGCATTATCCGGCGCTGCATCTGTTCACGCTGTATCGGGCGCGCGGGTTCGGCGAAGGCATGTTCCCGCATGCGGAGCGCTACGGCGCGTCCACGGTCACGCTGCCGCTCTTCACGCTGATGAGCACGGACGACGTCGCGCACGTCGTGAAATCGATCGACGAGATCTGCGAACAGTTCGGCGACGCACAACTCAACGGGTAACACCAGCAAGGACACTCAGCGCAACATGAGTCATTTGGATTTTCCGGCGACGACTCCCGAGCTTTCGGTGATCATCCCCGTGTACAACGAGCAGGACGGCCTTGCCGCCCTCTTTCAGCGCCTCTATCCGGCGCTCGATGCGCTCGGCACGTCGTACGAGGTGATCTTCATCAACGACGGCAGCCGCGACAAATCGGCCGCGCTGCTGGCGCAGCAATTCCACGTGCGGCCCGACACCACGCGCGTCATTCTGCTCAACGGCAATTACGGGCAGCACATGGCGATTCTCGCGGGCTTCGAGCAGTCGCGCGGCGAGATCGTCGTCACGCTCGACGCCGACCTGCAGAATCCGCCCGAGGAAATCGGCAAGCTCGTCGGCAAGATGCGCGAGGGTTACGACTACGTCGGCACCATTCGCCAGCAGCGGCAGGACAGCCTGTGGCGCAAGAAGGCGTCGCGCGCGATGAACCGCCTGCGCGAGCGCATCACCAAGATCAAGATGACGGATCAGGGCTGCATGCTGCGCGCCTACAGCCGCCATATCATCGACACGATCAACCGCTGCGGCGAGATCAACACGTTCATTCCGGCGCTCGCGTACACCTTCGCGCAGAACCCGATCGAAGTCGATGTCGCGCACGAAGAGCGCTTCGCGGGCGAATCGAAGTACTCGCTCTATAGCCTCATCCGCCTGAACTTCGATCTCGTCACGGGGTTCTCCGTGGTGCCGCTGCAATGGCTGTCGTTTATCGGCGTGATCCTGTCGGTCGGCTCGGCGGGCCTGTTCCTGCTGCTGGTGATTCGCCGCTTCATGTTCGGCGCGGAAGTCCAGGGTGTGTTCACCCTCTTCGCCATTACGTTCTTCATGCTCGGCGTGATCATCTTCGCGCTCGGGCTGCTCGGCGAGTACATCGGGCGCATTTATCAGCAAGTGCGCGCGCGGCCGCGCTATCTCGTGCAGACCATTCTGGAGCAGCGCGACGGCCTGCCCTCCGCGGTCAGGCCGGCTCAGGAGGCGGTGCAGCCTGTCGCGGTCGTCACGCGTGAGGACAACGGTCGATGAAGCCGCGCGCAGTCGTCTTCGCCTATCACAACGTCGGCGTGCGCTGCCTGCAGGTGCTGCTCGCGCGCGGCGTCGATGTCGCGCTGGTGGTCACGCACGAGGACAGCGCGAGCGAGAACATCTGGTTCGGCAGCGTCGCTCAGGTCGCGGCGGAACACGGCATCGAAACGATCACGCCCGCCGATCCGAAGTCGCCCGAGCTCTTCGACGCGGTGGAAAGCCTCGCGCCGGATTTCATCTTCTCGTTCTATTACCGGAACATGCTGCCCGTGTCGCTGCTGTCGCTCGCGAGGCGCGGCGCGTACAACATGCACGGCTCGCTGCTGCCGAAGTATCGCGGCCGCGTGCCGACGAACTGGGCGGTGCTCAACGGCGAAACCGAAGCCGGCGCGACGCTGCACGAAATGGCCGAGAAGCCCGATGCGGGCGCGATCCTCGCGCAGACCCCGGTGCCGATTCTCCCCGACGACACCGCGAGCCAGGTCTTCGACAAAACCGTGGTCGCCGCCGAGCAGACGCTTTGGCGCGTGCTGCCCGCCTTGCTCGCGGGCGAAGCGCCGCATCTGCCGAACGATCTCGCGTCGGGCAGCTATTACGGCGGACGCAAGCCGGAGGACGGGCGCATCGACTGGTCGCAGCCGGGCGAGCGCGTCTACAACCTGATCCGCGCGGTTGCGCCGCCGTATCCGGGCGCGTTCACGGATATCGGCGCGGAGCGCTTCATCGTCGCGCGGGCGCGGCTCGTGCCGGAAACGGGCGCGCCGGGCGTGCCGCCCGAAAGACTCCGTGAGCTGCGACGTTTGCCCCCGGGCCTGAGCGTGACGGATAATGCGCTGTTTGGCGTCTGCGGCGACGGCCGCGTCATTGCCATCCACGAGTTGCGTCACCGGCCACTCGATGCCGGCGGCGCTCCGTCGAACGAAGCGCGCACCGTCGAACCCGCCGAATTTGGCCGCATCATTCAATCCTCTCGTCATTCATGAAAAAAGTTCTGATTCTGGGTGTCAATGGCTTCATCGGCCATCACCTGTCCAAGCGCATCCTCGAAACCACGGACTGGGAAGTCTTCGGGATGGACATGCAAACCGACCGCCTGGGCGACCTCGCGAATCACGAGCGGATGCATTTCTTCGAAGGCGACATCACGATCAACAAGGAGTGGGTCGAGTATCACGTGAAGAAGTGCGACGTGATCCTGCCGCTCGTTGCGATCGCCACGCCCGCGACCTACGTGAAGCAGCCGCTGCGCGTGTTCGAGCTCGACTTCGAAGCCAATCTGCCGATCGTGCGTTCGGCCGTGAAATACGGCAAGCATCTGGTGTTTCCGTCGACTTCCGAGGTGTACGGTATGTGCACCGACGAGCAGTTCGACCCGGAGAACTCGGTGCTCTCCTACGGCCCCATCAACAAGCCGCGCTGGATCTACGCGTGCTCCAAGCAGTTGATGGACCGCGTGATCTGGGGCTACGGCATGGAAGGCCTGAACTTCACGCTGTTCCGTCCGTTCAACTGGATCGGCCCGGGCCTCGACTCGATCTACACGCCGAAGGAAGGTTCGTCGCGCGTCGTGACGCAGTTCCTCGGCCACATCGTGCGCGGCGAGAACATCAGTCTCGTCGACGGCGGCGCGCAAAAGCGCGCGTTCACCGATATCGACGACGGCATCGGCGCGCTCATGAAGATCATCGAGAACAAGGACGGCGTGGCGTCGGGCAAGATCTACAACATCGGAAACCCGACCAACAACTTCTCGGTGCGCGAACTCGCGAACAAGATGCTCGCGCTCGCGAACCAGATTCCCGAGTACGCGGAGAGCGCGAAGAAGGTGCAACTCGTCGAGACTTCGTCGGGCGCGTACTACGGCGCGGGCTATCAGGACGTGCAGAACCGCGTGCCGAAGATCGACAACACCATGCAGGAACTCGGCTGGAAGCCGGAAGCGTCGATGGACGACGCGCTGCGCAAGATTTTCGAAGCGTATCGCGCGCACGTGGGCGAAGCCCGCAAGCTCGTCGAACAGGCGTAAAGGCAAGCGCGTGGCCCGCATCGTTCTCAAGATCGACGTCGATACCTTGCGCGGCACGCGCGAAGGCGTGCCCAATCTCGGGCGCCTGCTCGACAAATTCAGCGCCCGCGCGACCTTCCTCTTCAGCCTCGGCCCGGATCACACGGGCTGGGCGCTGCGGCGCGTTTTCCGGCCGGGCTTTCTGAAGAAGGTGTCGCGCACGTCGGTGGTCGAGCATTACGGCGTGAAGACGCTGATGTACGGCGTGCTGCTGCCGGGGCCGGACATCGGCCGCGAAGCCGTGTCCGAAATGCGCGCGATCCACGAGGCCGGCTTCGAATGCGGCATCCATACGTGGGATCACGTCTACTGGCAGGACAACGTGCGCGCGCGCGATCGCGCATGGACCGTCGCGCAGATGGAGCAGAGCCACGCGCGCTTCATCGAGATTTTCGGCGCGCCGCCCGTCACGCACGGCGCGGCGGGCTGGCAGATGAACGGCTACGCGTTCGAGCAGATCGACGCCTGGGGCATGCGCTATGCGTCCGACGGGCGCGGTCATACGCCGTACATTCCCGTGCTCGACGGCCGCACGCTGAACCACGTCCAGATGCCGACCACGCTGCCTACGCTCGACGAAGTGCTGGGTGTCGACGGCGTCGACGAAAGCAGCGTCGCCGCGCATCTGCTGCGTTACACGGCGGACAATCCGCACGATCAGGTGTTCACGCTGCACGCGGAACTCGAAGGCCAGAAGCTCGCGCCGATCTTCGAGCAACTGCTTGCCGGCTGGCGCGCGCAGGGACACAGCTTCGCCACGATGGGCGATTACCATGCGGCGCTGGACCGCGCGACGCTGCCCACGTACCCTGTCACGTGGGGCGAGATTCCGGGCCGCGCGGGCGAACTCATCGTCCAGCCGGGCTGAAAGCGGCGCGTGGCCGCTTCGCATCTCGTCGCTCTTTCTCACCGACAAATCACAACAACCGGAGAAACCTACGTGTCAGTTGCAGTCGACCAGCCCGTACCCGACTTCACCGCACCCGCGACGGGTGGCGAGTTCACGCTTTCGAGCCTGCGCGGCACGAAAGTCGTGCTCTTTTTCTATCCGAAGGACAACACGCCGGGCTGCACGACCGAAAGCCTGCAATTTCGCGACCACTACGACCAGTTCAAGGCCGCCGGCGCGGAAATCGTGGGCATCTCGCGCGACAGCGTGAAATCGCATGACAACTTCAAGGCCAAGCTGGAGTTGCCTTACACGCTCGTTTCAGACGGCGACGAAGCCATCTGCTCGCTCTTCGATGTCATCAAAATGAAGAAAATGTATGGCAAGGAAGTGCGCGGCGTGGAGCGCTCGACCTTCCTCATCGACGCGAAAGGCGTGCTTCGGCGCGAGTTCCGCGGCGTCAAGGTGCCAGGCCACGTAGAGGCCATCGTCGAGGCTGTACAAGCGATTTGAGGCACGCTATATTGGACCGCAATGAGCGCCTGTCCACCCCATTTCCGTAGTCTTCGCGCAAGCCGCCGTGCGCCTGCCGGCGCGGCCGGCATGGACCCGGGCTATGCGGAGTCGGCAAGGGAAACGCGCTCTGAAACAGAAGTCAGCCGCTGGTTCCGCTAATCGGAACGGCGGCTTTTTTATTTGGCGCCGCACGAGAGCCACGCTGTCCCGGCTTGCGCGCGTCGCGCCGCACGCAACCTCCAAGGAGCAGATCGAAACTTAGGCGAACCGGCGATTTCGACAACGAAGCGCGCCACCGGGCGCAAACTGCTGGAATCGTATTGCTTCGAGGGCGTACGAGCAGGATGCGACAGGCGGCGCACGATACACGAACCCGATTCCTTTCGAGGGAACACCATGCCTTTGCCTACCGCCCCGGCCAAGCTCGGCCATCTCCTTCCGGCTGAAGAATACAAGGCCAAAGCCCGGCCTTCGAAGCAGTCGAAAAAAACTGCGGCGGCGAGCGATGACGACGCCTTTGGCGCGGTCGAGACCGCCACCGCCGAGCGTCCCGCAGCCAACGCCGCGCATACGCTGCGCTCGATCGCGAGCGAAGTGCTGACCCAGATTCCGTCCGAAGCGCACGCCGAAGCGGCCGTGCCGCCGCCCGCGCCCGGCTCCGTGCCGACGCGCGGCCGAAAATCGAAACAGACCGCGGCGCTCCTGCAGCCGGCGCCCGCCGCGCGCGACACGCCGGCCGGATTCGAGGCCCGCGCCGAACGTGCGGAACGCGCTGAAACGCCCGTTGCGCCCGCCCCATCCGCCGCCCGCGACGAAGCCAGGACCCAGGGCAAACGCCGCAAGGCCGCGACCGCCGAAACCGAACTGCGCAAGCTTTTCGTGCTCGACACCAACGTGCTGATGCACGATCCGAGCTCGCTCTTCCGCTTCGAGGAACACGACGTCTATCTGCCGATGATGACGTTGGAAGAACTCGACAACCACAAAAAGGGCATGTCGGAAGTCGCGCGCAACGCGCGTCAGGTCAGCCGCACGCTGGATGCGCTCGTCGCGCACACGGGCAAGATGACCGAAGGCATTCCGCTTTCGTCGCAAGGCAACCGCGACGCGCTCGGCCGCCTCTACTTCCAGACCACGCTCACGGATATCGAGCCGGTTCAGGGCTTGCCCGTCGGCAAGGCGGACAACCAGATTCTCGGCGTCGTGCGCGCGTTGCAGAAGGAGCGGCCGGACCGTCAGGTGGTGCTGGTGTCGAAAGACATCAACATGCGCATCAAGGCGCATGCGCTGGGACTGCCCGCCGAAGACTATTTCAACGACCAGGTTCTCGAGGACAAGGATCTCCTGTACTCGGGCGTGCGCGCGCTGCCGCAGGATTTCTGGACCCGGCATGCGAAGGGTATGGAAAGCTGGCAGGACACGAAAACCGGCACGACGTATTACCGCGTGACCGGGCCGCTGTGTCCGTCGATGCTGGTCAACGAGTTCGTGTATCTCGAACCGCAGAACGGCGAACCGTCGTTTCACGCGGTCGTGCGCGAGCTGAACGGCAAGACCGCCCTGTTGCAAACGCTGCGCGACTACGGCCATCACAAGAACAACGTGTGGGGCATCACGGCGCGCAACCGCGAGCAGAACTTCGCGCTCAACCTCCTGATGAACCCGGAAGTCGATTTCGTCACGCTGCTCGGTCAGGCGGGCACCGGCAAGACGCTGATGGCGCTCGCCGCCGGTCTCGCGCAAGTGCTCGACGACAAGCGCTACAACGAGATCATCGTGACGCGTGCCACCGTGCCGGTCGGCGAGGATATCGGCTTTCTGCCGGGCACCGAGGAAGAGAAGATGCAGCCGTGGATGGGCGCGTTCGACGACAACCTCGAAGTGCTCCAGAAAACCGACGATGCCGCAGGCGAATGGGGCCGAGCCGCGACTCAGGAGCTGATCCGTTCGCGCCTGAAGGTGAAGAGCATGAACTTCATGCGCGGCCGGACGTTCGTCGACAAGTACGTGATCATCGACGAAGCGCAGAACCTGACGCCCAAGCAGATGAAGACGCTCGTCACGCGCGCGGGCCCTGGCACGAAGATCATTTGCCTGGGCAATATCGCGCAGATCGACACGCCGTATCTGACCGAAGGCAGTTCGGGGCTGACATACGTCGTCGACCGCTTCAAGGGCTGGACGCACAGCGGTCACGTGACGCTCGCGCGCGGCGAGCGTTCGCGTCTCGCCGATTACGCGTCCGATATTCTCTAATCACGGCGGAATTTCGTCGCATCGAGACGGCCTGGCGGAGCGATCCGCCAGGCCTTTTCTTTTGCTGGACGTGCACCGGCGGCAACACTTACGGCACAAACTTCATGTAAATCCTCAAGACATCTTGCCGCACGCCCGTTCGGCGGGCTAGTATCGGCACAACCGCCCTTCCTGGCGAATTTTCGCTCGCCTTTCTGCAATGTCTCGAATCTGGTTGCCGCTTCTCGTCGCCGTGCTGCTCGCCGCGTGTGGAACCGCGCCGCAGCAGGCTGCGCGCAGCAAGCCCGCCGCCAGCACGAGTGCGAACCGAACCTATAAGCCGCCGCCCGGCTTCCCGACCTTCGTCGATCACAGCGTCGGGCGTGAGGAAATCTCCATCCAGGCGATGTCGCTCGTCGGCGTGCCCTACCGCTGGGGCGGCAACACGCCCGACGCGGGTTTCGATTGCAGCGGCCTCGTGCGCTATGTCGTCGATCGCGCGGCGTCGGTGAATCTGCCGCGCACGACGGCGGAAATGAGTTCGCGCGGCGACTCGGTCGAACCCGACGAGATCGCGCCCGGCGATTTGATCTTCTTCAACACGACCGGGCGGCCGCATTCGCATGTGGGGATCTACGTCGGCAAGCTGCGTTTCGTGAATGCGCCGTCCACGGGCGGCACCGTGCGGCTCGACTATCTGACAAACCCCTATTGGGCGAAGCGCTTCGACGGCATCCGGCGGGTCGCGCCGCCGAAGTCGACGCCAGCGCCTTTCGATGCGCCGACTTATTTGGCATCGCCTGCGTCCGCGCCTGCCGCGACGCCGCCTGTCGCGACACCTGCGCCGCCGCCCGCACCCGCGCCGACTTACGCGCCGACTTACGCGCGTCAAGCGCCGCCACCGGCAAGCGCCGACGCCTTCGAGCCGCCGCCATCGACGCTCACCGCGGCGCAGCGACAATCGCAAGCCGCCGGCGCGACGACGCCATCGGTTGCCGCCATCGGCGCCGCGCCCGATCCGATCCAGGCCGCCGCCGACGCCTTCGAGCCGCCGCCCCCCACTTCACGCGCTGCGCGTCAGCAGGCGCGCACTGCGCAGGCCGCCGCCGACGACCCCGCCGAACCGCCCGTTCGCGTCATGCGCGCCTCTACAGGATCGCTTGCCGCGCCCCGCCCCGTGCAAAACGACGATCCTATCGCCCGCTTCGCGACCGGCACGAACTGACGCGCGCGGCGCGTCTCTGCTATCGTGTTCCGATCATTCGTCGACGGAGCGGAACATGGACTTGGGACTCGCGGAAAAGGTCGTCCTGATTACGGGCGGCAGCAAGGGAATCGGATTTGCATGCGCGAAAGCGTTCGCGAGCGAGGGCGCGAAAGTCGCCATCGTCTCGCGCGATGCCGCGAATCTCGCCCGCGCCCGCGAGCAACTGGCCAGCAGCGGCTATCACGTGCATCTCGCGCGCGCCGATCTGCATGAGGCGCACAGCGCCGAGGATGTCGTCGAGGAAGCGAGCGCCGCGCTCGGCCCCATCGACATTCTGATCAACAGCGCCGGCGCCGCGCGCCGCTACGACCCCGATACGCTCGATGCCGCCGCGTACAAGGCGGCCATGGACGCGAAATACTTCTCCTACGTCTATCCGCAGCAAGTCGTGCTCAAACGCATGGCCGAGCGACTGCGCAACGAACCGGGCGCCGAGCCGGGCGCGATCGTCAATATCGTCGGGATGGGCGGGAAAATTGCGACGGACATTCATATCGCGGGCGGCGCGGCGAATGCGGCGCTGATGCTCAATACCGTCGGACTCGCGCATCATTACGCGAAGCTCGGCATCCGCATCAACGCGATCAATCCGGGCGGCACGCTCACGGAGCGCGTCGAGGAAGCGCTGGAGCTGGAAGCGAAGCGGCAAGGCGTCACGCGCGATCAGGTGCTCGCCGAGAGCCAGGCGAAGGTGCCGCTCGGGCGTTATGCCAGGCCCGAGGAAATTGCCGACGTGGCGCTGTTTCTGGCGAGCCGCCGCGCGAGTTACGTGTCGGGCGCGATCATTCCGATGGACGGCGTGTCCTCGCCGATCATCTGACGCGCGCCCGCGGGCGCGGGGTGCGGCTCAGAGGAAGTGGTGGCCGACCCACCAGCCCGCCGCGGCAAGCGCGGCGGACGCGGGGATCGTCAGAATCCACGCCCACACGATGTTCCCGGCGACGCCCCAGCGCACCGCGCTGAACTTCTGCGTCGCGCCCACGCCGACGATCGCGCCGGTGATCGTGTGCGTCGTGGATACGGGAATGCCGAGGAACGACGCGACGAAAAGCGTGATCGCCCCGCCCGTCTCCGCACAGAAACCGCCCACGGGCTTGAGCTTCGTGATCTTCTGGCCCATCGTGCGCACGATGCGCCACCCGCCGAAGAGCGTGCCGAGACCCATCGACAGGTAGCAGAGCCCGATGACCCAGGCCGGCGGCGCATCGGCGGTGGACGAAGCGTAACCCGTCGCAATCAGCAGCATCCAGATGATGCCGATGGTCTTTTGCGCGTCGTTGCCGCCGTGGCCGAGCGAATAGAGGCCGGCCGAGACAAGCTGCATGCGGCGAAAACGCCGGTCGACCTTCGAGGGCGGCGTGCGGAAATACAGCCACGACACCAGCAGCATGAAGAACGAACCGAGCACGAAGCCGAGCAGCGGCGAGATGAAGATGAACGCCACGGTCTTGAGCAAACCGTCGATGTTGAGCGACCCCCAGCCCGACTTGGCGAGCGCCGCGCCGACGAGACCGCCGATCAGCGCATGCGACGAGCTCGACGGGATGCCGTAGATCCAGGTGACGATATTCCAGCCGATCGCGCCGACGAGCGCGCCGAAAATCACGTACTGATCGACGATTTCGGGGTCGATCGTGCCCTTGCCGACGGTCGCCGCGACCTTCAAGTGAAAGATGAAATACGCGATCACGTTGAACGCGGCGGCGAACGCGACGGCCTGCTGCGGCTTGAGCACGCCGGTCGAAACGACCGTGGCGATGGAATTGGCGGCGTCGTGAAAGCCGTTCATGAAGTCGAACGCGAGTGCGACTATGACGAGCAAGGCGACTGCCCAGATGGCGAGTTGAATCGAATGCATCAGTTGGTGTTGTTTTCTGCCGGCGCGCGAAACGGCGCGGGTTGTCTGTCGTCGTTACCCGCGGCGCGTCAGGCGTCGCGGGCGCGGCGGCATGATCAGGCGTTTTCCAGCACGATGCCTTCGATGATGTTCGCGACGTCTTCACACTTGTCGGTGATCGTCTCGAGCAACTCGTAGATCGCTTTCAGCTTGATGAGCGTCTTCACGTCGTCTTCCTCGCGGAAGAGCTTCGACATCGCCGAGCGCAGCACGCGGTCCGCATCCGACTCCAGACGGTCGATTTCCTCGCAGATCTTCAGGATCTCGCTCGCGCGCTTCATGTCGGCCAGCAATGCCACGGCCTGCTGCACGCGCGTGACGGTGCCCGTGCAAATATGCGCGAGCTGGCTCGCTTCGGACGTCACCGCCCGCACGTCATACAGCGAAATGGCCGTTGCGACGTCCTCCATCAGATCGAGGATGTCGTCCATCGTGGTGATGAGCTTGTGGATTTCGTCGCGGTCGAGCGGCGTGATGAACGTCTTGTGCAGCAGGTCGATGGTCTCGTGCGTGAGCTTGTCCGCGCGCTTTTCGTTCGCCTGGACCTTCTGCTTGTGAACCTCTGCTTCGTCGAGATTGTCGATCAGCAGCTCGAGCTCGCGGCTGGCGTCGACCATGCACTTCGCGTGCTCGTTGAAGATCTCGAAAAATTTGCCCTCGGTGGGCATGAAACGACCGAACATGAAAATCCCGTTAAATGGGTCAAATGTGAGGCAGACATCAAACTGACATATTGTACCTGCGACCACCATCCGACGCACCGCGCGTTGAACGGGCGCAGGCGCGCGGATGACGCGAACGCTTGACAGTTGATGCGATAAAAGGCTTATTCGCCGCCGTAGAAGTTCTGCGCGCCGGCGAAGTTGTCGAACTTCGTGTACTGACCGTGGAAGGTCAGGCGCACCGGGCCGATGGGGCCGTTACGCTGCTTGCCGATGATGATTTCCGCCGTGCCCTTGTCGGGGCTGTCGGGGTTGTAGACTTCGTCGCGATAGATGAAGAGGATCACGTCCGCGTCCTGCTCGATTGCGCCCGATTCGCGCAAGTCGGACATGATCGGCCGCTTGTTCGGGCGCTGCTCCAGGCCGCGGTTCAACTGCGACAGCGCGATCACGGGCACGTCGAGTTCCTTCGCGAGACTCTTGAGCGAACGCGAGATTTCCGAGATTTCGGTCGCGCGGTTTTCGCCGCCGCCCGAGCCCGACATAAGCTGAAGATAGTCGACGATGATAAGCCCGAGCTTGCCGCATTGCCGCGACAGGCGGCGCGCGCGCGAGCGCAGTTCCATCGGATTCAGGCCGCCGGTTTCGTCGATGAACAGCTGCGCCTCGCTCATTTTCTGCACGGCGTGCGTGAGTTTCGGCCAGTCTTCGTCGGTGAGGCGGCCCGTGCGCATGCGGTGCTGATCGAGCCGGCCGACGGAGCCGAGCATACGCATCGTCAGTTGCGTGCCGGGCATTTCCATCGAGAACACCGCGACGGGCAGACCGTATTCCACCGCCACGTATTCGCCGACGTTCATCGAGAACGCCGTCTTACCCATCGACGGACGGCCCGCCACGATGATCAGCTCGCCGCCGTGCATGCCCGAGGTCATGCGGTCGAGATCGACGAAGCCGGTCGGCGTGCCGGTCACATCGCTCGGATTGGCGGTGTGATAAAGCGTGTCGATGCGCTCGACGACCTGCGTGAGCAGCGGTCCGATTTCGAGGAAGCCTTGCGTGCCGCGCGCGCCGTCTTCCGCGATCGAGAACACGCGCGCTTCGGCTTCGTCGAGAATCTGGCGGACTTCCTTGCCTTGCGGATTGAACGCGTCGGCGGAGATTTCATCCGCGACCGAAACGAGACGCCGCAACACCGCGCGGTCGCGCACGATCTCGGCATAACGGCGAATATTCGCCGCGCTCGGCGTGTTCTGCGCGAGCGCGTTCAGATACGCGAGCCCGCCCACTTCCTCGGCCTTGCCGGCCATCGTGAGCGCTTCGTAGACGGTGATCACGTCGGCCGGGCGCGTCGCCGCGATCAGCTTGCCGATGTGCTCGTAAATGATGCGATGGTCGTAGCGATAGAAATCGCTCTGATGCATGACATCGGCAATACGGTCCCATGCTGCGTTGTCCAGCAGCAGGCCGCCGATCACGGATTGCTCGGCTTCGATCGAATGCGGCGGGACCTTCAGCGCGTCGAGTTGCGGGTCTTTGGACGGAGCGTTCATGGGGTGGAATTATCGATGAAATACAGCGTGCGCTACTACGTTCAGACGAAAAAAAGCGGGAGTCGCATCGACTCCCGCTTTTTGTAATACGACGCGAGGCGCGCGGCCTCGCTTGAAACTTACGCGTGCTCGCCGAGCACCGACACCGTGACGTCGACCAGCACGTCCGTGTGCAGCGCCACTTGAACCGGATGGTCGCCGACCATCTTGAGCGGGCCTTCCGGCAGACGCACTTGCGCCTTTTCCACTTCCGCGAAGCCTTGCTTCTTCAGCGCATCGGCGATGTCCGCGTTCGTGACCGAACCGAACAGACGGCCGTCGACGCCAGCCTTCTGCGAGATCTGAACCGTGAAGCCGCTCAGCTTTTCGCCTTGCGCTTGCGCAGCCGACAGTTTTTCAGCAGCGACCTTTTCGAGTTCGGCGCGGCGAACTTCGAATTCGGCGATTGCGTCTTTCGTTGCGCGGCGTGCCTTCTTGCCGGGGATCAGGAAGTTACGTGCGTAGCCGTCCTTGACCTTGACGATGTCGCCGAGGTTGCCCAGGTTGACGACTTTTTCCAAAAGAATGATTTGCATTTTTGGCTTTCCTTAGTGCGTCGTCTGATTAGGCCTTGTGCAGGTCGGTGTACGGCAGGAGCGCGAGGAAACGCGCGCGCTTGATTGCCGTGTCGAGCTGGCGCTGATAGTGCGCCTTCGTGCCAGTCAGACGAGCCGGCGTGATCTTGCCGTTTTCGCCGATGAAGTCCTTCAGCGTTTCCGTGTCCTTGTAGTCGATCTGCTCGACACCGGCTGCCGTGAAACGGCAGAACTTCTTGCGCTTGAAGAGCGGGTTTTGTTGCTGACGACGCTTGTCGAATTTCTTACCAGTCGGGCGGGGCATGATTAGTCCTTTCCAATGTCCTGCAATTCTGTGATGTGAAACACCAAAGTTCGCGCGTTACGGCTTCGTTTCGCAAGAAAACCCGTGAAGCGTGTTTCGACGCCCATCGGACAGCTTTCCAGCTTGCCGCTCGCTTCGCCGGCCGCGACCGCCTGCAGAGTCAGTTCGATCTTGCGGACGATGCCCGCTTCGACGACTTCCGCGGCGTGTTGCAACGTGCAGCTTGCGATCGGAATGCCGGCGGGCGTGTATCGCACCGGTTCGCGTTCCACGACGCTTGCTGTCAGTTGCAGCCGGTTCACTTAAACCTTGGTGGCTGTGGCGAATGCGTTCGCCTTAAGCCTGCGCTTCGGACGGCTGGCTGGCCGCCTTCTTGGCTTCTTCGCGCTGCACTTCCTTCATCATCGGCGACGGGCCGGTTTCGGCCTTCTTCATCTTGACGATGAGGTGACGCAGCACGGCGTCGTTGAACTTGAATGCGTGCTCCAGCTCTTCGAGCGTGGCCTGATCGCATTCGATGTTCATGCAGACGTAGTGAGCCTTGGCGAGTTTCTCGATCATGTAGGCCAGTTGGCGGCGGCCCCAGTCTTCGATGCGGTGGATCTGGCCACCGTGCGACGTGATCGTGCCCTTGTAGCGCTCGATCATGGCGGGCACTTGCTCGCTCTGATCGGGGTGCACGATAAAGACGATTTCGTAATGACGCATATTCACTCCTTGTGCGAACTTTTGGATAGAAGCCGCCCGGGCGTCGGACCGGTGCGGCAAGTGAGAAGCCGGAGATTATAGCTTTTTGTATGCGCTCGCGCAATTGCCATTTCGAGCGCGTTTTCAAGCAGTTAGCGGCCGTGCGCGGGCTCCCGCGCCGGTTCGCCCGGAAGCGTGAGCGGACGGCTCCAGTAACCGGGTTGCGCGTAGATTTCCTTAAGATAATCAATGAAGTAGCGCACGCGAGCCGGCACGTAGCGCTGCTGCGGATAGACCGCCAGGATGTCGTAGTCGGGCAATTCGAACTCGTCGAGCACCGTTTCCAGCTCGCCCGACTCCAGTTGCCGCTGGATTTCCCATGTCGAGCGCCAGCCGAGCCCGAGTCCTTCCGAGGCCCAGCGGTGCAGCAGCTCGCCGTCGTTGCAATCGAGATTGCCGGAGACGCGCACCGTCACGACTTTACCGTTGCGGCGGAAATACCAGCCGCGGTTCTGCCCGCCTTGCAGATTGAACGCGAGGCAATTGTGACTGGGCAGATCTTCCAGCGTTTTCGGCCGGCCGTGCTTCTTGAAATACGCGGGCGTGCCGCACACGACGCGCCGGTTGCTCGCCAGTTTCACCGCGACGAAGTTCGGATCGACCGCCCCGCCGATGCGTATCGACAGATCGTAGCCCTCGCGCACCAGATCCACGACGCGATCGGTCAGATTGAACGACATCTGCAATTCGGGCTTGTCCGCGAGGAAGACGGGCGCGTGCGGCGCGACATGCATGCGCCCGAACGCCGCCGGCGCCGACACGATCAGATGTCCGCCGACCGCGCGCCGTCCCGCCGCGAGTTCGTTTTCCGCCTGATCCCATTCCGACAGCAGATTCTTGCAGCGATCGAGGAACGCCGCGCCCTCTTCGCTGACGACGAGCCGCCGCGTCGAACGGTACATCAGCTTGACGCCCAGGCGCTTCTCCAGGGCGTCGATGCGCCGTCCGAGGATCACCGGCGACACGCCTTCCTCCAGCGCCGCGGCGGCGAGACTGCCTGCCTCGGCCACGCGCACGAAAGTCTCGATCTGCTTGAAACGGTCCATCTCGCGTCTCCAATCGTCTCCAAACCGCCCCGCAGCGCCATTCGAAACTTTTTGTACGGGATAAAGCGACTCCGACTGATCTTATCAAACCTTTTTCACAAACTTAAAGTGCAATGGAACCCTGCTTCATATGCAGACAGCGATTACGGATAGAGACCCCAGGAAGGAGACAATCATGCCCAAGATGAGAGCCGTCGACGCAGCCGTCCTCGTGCTGGAAAAAGAAGGAATCGATACCGCGTTCGGCGTGCCGGGCGCGGCCATCAACCCGTTCTACTCGGCGATGAAGAAGTCGGGCGGCATCAGCCACGTGCTCGCGCGTCACGTCGAAGGCGCGTCGCACATGGCCGAAGGTTATACCCGCGCGGCGCCGGGCACTATCGGCGTTTGCATCGGCACCTCGGGCCCGGCGGGCACGGACATGATCACCGGCCTCTACTCCGCCCAGGCCGATTCGATCCCCATTCTCGCGATCACCGGCCAGGCGCCGCGCGCGCGTCTGTACAAGGAAGATTTCCAGGCCGTCGATATCGAATCGATCGCCAAGCCCGTCACGAAGTGGGCCGTCACGGTGCGCGAGCCCGCGCTCGTGCCGCGCGTGTTCCAGCAGGCATTTCACCTGATGCGCTCGGGCCGTCCGGGTCCGGTGCTGGTCGATCTGCCGATCGACGTGCAGCTGGCCGAAATCGAATTCGACATCGACACGTACGAGCCGCTGCCGGTCTACAAGCCGAAAGCCACGCGCGCACAGATCGAAAAGGCGCTCTCGATGCTCAACGACGCCGAAAAGCCGTTGATCGTGTCGGGCGGCGGCGTGCTGAACGCCGCGGCGGAAGACCTGCTCGTGCAATTCGCGGAAACGCTCGGCGTGCCCGTGATTCCCACGCTCATGTCCTGGGGCGCGATCCCCGACGATCATCCGCTGATGGCCGGCATGGTCGGCTTGCAGACGTCGCACCGCTACGGCAACGCGACGATGCTCGCCTCCGACTTCGTGCTCGGCATCGGCAATCGCTGGGCGAATCGCCACACCGGCAGCGTCGAGGTTTACACCAAGGGCCGTAAGTTCGTGCACGTGGATATCGAGCCGACGCAGATCGGCCGCGTGTTCGGACCGGACCTCGGCATCGTGTCGGATGCGAAGGCCGCACTCGAACTGTTCGTCGAAGTGGCGAAGGAATGGAAAGCCGCGGGCAAGCTGAAGGATCGCAGCGCGTGGGTTGCCGATTGCCAGCAGCGCAAGCGCACGCTCCAGCGCAAGACGCACTTCGACAACGTGCCGATGAAGCCGCAGCGCGTCTACGAAGAAATGAACCTCGCGTTCGACCGCGACACCTGCTTCGTGACGACGATCGGTCTGTCGCAGATCGCCGGTGCGCAATTCCTGCATGTGTTCAAGGCGCGCAACTGGATCAACTGCGGCCAGGCCGGCCCGCTCGGCTGGACGATTCCCGCCGCGCTCGGCGTGCGTGCGGCCGATCCGCAACGCAAGATCGTCGCGCTGTCGGGCGACTACGACTTCCAGTTCATGATCGAAGAACTGGCTGTGGGCGCGCAGTTCAAGCTGCCGTACGTGCATGTGGTCGTGAACAACTCGTATCTGGGCCTCATCCGTCAGGCGCAGCGCGGCTTCGACATGGACTACTGCGTGCAGCTCGCGTTCGACAACATCAACGCGCCTGAACTCGAAGGCTATGGCGTCGATCACGTCGCGGTGGCCGAAGGTCTCGGCTGCAAGGCGCTGCGCGTGCACAAGCCGGAAGACATCGCGCCGGCGCTCAAGCAGGCGCAGGCGCTCGCGGCGGAGCATCAGGTTCCGGTCGTCGTCGAGATGATTCTCGAGCGCGTGACGAACATCGCGATGGGCACCGAGATCGACGCCATCAACGAATTCGAAGAGCTCGCCGAAACGAAGGCCGATGCGCCGACCGCCGTCACGCCGCTCGACTGAACGAAGCGCCCTTCACTGACCGACCAACAGGAAAGAACAATGCCGAAATTTGCCGCGAATTTGACCATGCTTTTCAACGAAGTCCCGTTCCTCGACCGCTTCGCGGCGGCGGCGAACGCGGGTTTCAAGGCGGTCGAGTTCCTGTTCCCGTACGCGTTCTCGATCGGCGATATTCAGCAGCGCCTGAAAGAGAACGATCTGCGGATCGTGCTGCACAACCTGCCCGCGGGCAACTGGGAAGCGGGCGAACGCGGCATCGCCTGCCTGCCGGACCGCGTCGCGGAATTCCGCGAAGGGGTGCCGCGCGCGATCGAGTACGCGAAGGCGCTGAACGTGCCGCAACTGAATTGCCTCGTCGGCATTCCGACGGCGGGCGTGTCGGCGGAACAGGCACGCACGACGATCATCGAGAACCTGAGATTCGCAGCCGAAGCACTGAAAAAAGAAGGTATCAGGCTGCTCGTCGAGCCGTGCAACGCGTATGACATTCCGGGCTTCGCGCTGAACCGCTCGAAGGAAGGCCTGGACGTGATCCGCGCGGTCGGCTCGGACAATCTGTTCCTGCAGTACGACATCTATCACATGCAGCGCATGGAAGGCGAGCTCGCCGCGACGATCAGGAAGAACCTGCCGCAGATCGCGCATATCCAGCTCGCCGACAACCCCGGCCGCAACGAACCGGGCACCGGCGAGATCAACTACGCGTTCCTGTTCGCGCTGCTCGACGAGATCGGCTATCAAGGCTGGATCGGCTGCGAGTACAAGCCGCTCAACGGGACGGAAGCGGGCCTCGGCTGGCTGCAGAGCATCGGTGGCGTGAAGACCGCCGCCACCGCGTAAAAAACGTTAAGGAGGAGCACAAAGTATGGCAACGATCGGTTTCATCGGCCTCGGCATCATGGGCGCGCACATGGCGCGCAATCTCATCAAGGGCGGTCATTCGCTCGTCGTGAACGGCAAGTATCCGGTGCCGGACGATATCCGCGCGCAGACGAAAGTCGTGGAAGATTCGAGCGCGGTGGCACAGGCGAGCGAGATCGTCATTACGATGGTGCCGGACACGCCCGATGTCGCCAATGTGCTGTTCGCCGATGACGGCGTCGCGAAGGGCCTGTCGAAGGGCAAGCTCGTCATCGACATGAGCTCGATCGCGCCGCTCGAAACGCAGGAATTCGCGAAGAAGATCAACGCGCTCGGCTGCGATTATCTCGACGCGCCGGTGTCCGGCGGCGAAGTCGGCGCACGCGAAGCGACGCTCACGATCATGGTCGGCGGACCGGAAAAGTCGTTCGCGGTGGCCAAGCCGCTCTTTGATCTGATGGGCAAGAACATCTCGCTCATCGGCGACAACGGCGCGGGCCAGACCTGCAAGGTCGCAAACCAGATCATCGTCGCGCTGAACATCGAGGCCGTCGCCGAGGCGCTGCTGTTCGCCGCGCGCTCGGGCGCCGATCCGGAACGCGTGCGTAAAGCGCTGATGGGCGGCTTCGCATCGTCGCGCATCCTCGAAGTGCACGGCGAGCGCATGACCAAGCGCACGTTCAATCCGGGCTTCCGTATCGAACTGCATCAGAAGGACCTGAACCTCGCGCTCGATGGCGCGCGCAAGATGGGTCTCGCCCTGCCCCACACCGCGAGCGCGCAACAGTTGTTCAGCGTGTGCGCGGCGAACGGCGGCAAAGCATGGGATCACTCGGCGCTCGTGCGCGCGCTCGAGATCATGTCGAACTTCCAGGTGGCCGACGAGCCGGCGCAAGCCAAGGCCGCGTAACGCGTCACCTGAACCGTGGGGCGTCCCGCGTATGGGCACGCGGGACAACTGCCGCTCTGGGCTGAGGGCGGCACAGTGGGGTCCGAGAAGCGGCACCCGGCGGTGCGCCGGGTAAGCCTTGGTCGGTCAGACGGTTTGTCGTCGGGTGTCCGCGTCGGATTGTTGCTAGTTGTGTCCTACCGTTGACGCATGTGCGGTGCTACAAATCCTTTTGTTGAAACTCAGAACTATCTGGTGGTCATCGCGACTAATCTGCCTAGACTTCGCGAGCCCTCAATCACCATTTAATTAAGGAGTTGAACAATGGGTATCCTCAGCTTTATCAAGGAAGCAGGCGAAAAACTCTTCGGCGCAGCCACGCCGAGCGCGCAGGCCGCTCCCGCAGCGGCGCCTGTCGATGTCGCCGCGCTCAACCAGAAAGCGGGCGAAGCCATCGCGACGTATATCCGCTCGCAAGGTCTCGACGCGGACAATCTGCAAGTCAAGTACGACGGCGCGTCGCATACCGTGACCGTGTCGGGTCAGGCAGCGGATCAGGCCACGAAGGAAAAGATTCTGGTCGCCGCAGGCAACGTGCAGCACGTCGACAAGGTCGACGATCAGCTGACCGTGCCGAATGCCGAGCCCGAGTCGCAGTACTACACCGTCGTGTCGGGCGACAATCTCTGGAAGATTGCGGAAAAGTATTACGGCAACGGTTCGAAGAACGATCTGATCTTCGAAGCGAACAAGCCGATGCTGAAGAGCCCGGACAAGATCTACCCGGGTCAGGTGCTGCGCATTCCCGCCGCCTGATACCGCCGCAAGCATGAAGCAAAAAACGCGAACCTCCGTTCGCGTTTTTTGTTTTCAGTACGCTCAGTACGTATCGAAGATGCGCTGCAGGTCTTTCGCGCCCGCGGCCAGCGCCAGCATCAGCAGCACGCGCGCCTTGTACGGATTGAGCGTGCCCGCGCTGACGGTGCCGAGCGCATCGTCGCTGGCCGCGCCGTTGCGCATCACATGCCCCGAGCCCACGCGCGACGCGCGCACCACCGCGACGCCCTGCTTCACCGCATCGGCGATCGCCTGCGTGAGCGTCGCGTGCATCGAGCCATTGCCCGTGCCCGCCACGACGATGCCTTGCGCGCCCGCCGCGACGAGCGCATCGACCGTCACGCGCGAGGCATCCGCATGGCTCGTGACGACTTCCACCATCGGCCACCGATCGGCCACCGCAAATTCGCTCGCGGCGGTATGCGGCCGCAGCACCATGCGCTGAAATTCCACGCGCCCGTCCTGCACGAAGCCGAGCGCGCCGGTTTCGGGCGACCGGAACGCATCGACCGCGTAGGTGCTCGTCTTGACGACATCGCGCGCGCTGTGAATCTGGTTGTTGAACGCGACGAGCACGCCCTTGCCCGCCGCGTCCTTCGACGCCGCGACCGTCACCGCATTGAGCAGATTCAGCGGGCCGTCGGCGGACAGCGCGGTCGACGGGCGCATCGCCGCCGTCAGCACGACGGGCTTCGCGCTCTTCACCGTGAGATGCAGCAGGTAAGCGGTTTCTTCGAGCGTATCGGTGCCGTGCGTGACGACGACGCCATCGATATCGTCCTGCGCGAGCAATGCATCGATGCGGCGCGAGAGCGCGGTCCACAGCGCGGCGCTCATGTCCTTGCTGTCGATGCTCGCGATTTGCTCCGCGTGAATGCGCGCGACGGCCGACAACGCGGGCACGGCATCGAGCAATTTGTCGACGCCGACGACGCCCGCCTTGTAGCCCGCCGTCTTCGATGCATCGCCCGCTTGTCCGGCGATGGTGCCGCCCGTTGCGAGCACGGCGATGCGAGGTAGAGAAGAAGTGTTCATGCCGGCGATTGTAAATCAGCCGGCGCGCGACTCACGGTTCGATCAAGCCGCTTCGCGAAGCTGCGCGGCGATCTGCGCTTCGTCGAGTTGCGGCGCGAACATTTCGATCAGCCGGTACGCGTACGCGCGCAGGAACGCGCCCTTTCTCAGGCCGACGCGCGTCGTGCTGGCTTCGAACAGATGCTGCGTATCGAGCGCGACCAGTTCGGTGTCGCGCTTCGCGTCGTACGCCATCGCCGCGACGATGCCGATGCCCATGCCCAGCTCGACATACGTCTTGATGACGTCGGCGTCGATCGCGGTCAGCACGATGTCGGGAATCGCGCCCGCGCTCGCGAACGCCTGATCGACGTGCGAGCGGCCGGTAAAGTCGGTGTCATACGTGACGATCGGATATTCGGCGATTTGTTCCAGTGTGATGTTTTCGCGCCCGACGAGCGGATGATCCTTCGGCACCACGACCGTGTGATGCCACGAATAGCACGGAAACGTGACGATGTCCGGATAACGGTCGAGCGCTTCGGTCGAAATGCCGATGTCCGCCTCGCCGTTGATGATCATCTGCGCGATCTGCTGCGGGCTGCCCTGGCGCAGCGCGAGATGCACTTTCGGGAAGACTTCGGTGAACCGGCGGATAACCTTCGGCAGCGCATAGCGCGCCTGCGTGTGCGTCGTCGCGACCACGAGATGGCCGTTGTCCTGATCCGCGAACTGGCGCGCCACGCGCCGCAGATTTTCGGCGTCGAGCAGCATGCGCTCGATCAGTTGATGCACCTCTTTGCCCGGCTCCGTGAGACCGGTGAGCCGCTTGCCCCGGCGGATGAAGATATCGACGCCGAGTTCGTCCTCGAGATCCTTGATCTGCTTCGACACGCCCGACTGCGACGTATAAAGCACGTTGGCGACCTCGGTCAGATTCATGTTCTGACGCACGGCTTCGCGCACGAAGCGCAATTGCTGGAAGTTCATTTCAGCCTCTCTATTTTTATGGTGTCTTCATTGCGCGGGAAACACGCGCAAGGCGCGCGGCACGGCGGTGACGCCATCGCCGATATCGAGCCTGAGCGCGCGCCATGCCTCGCGATCCAGTTCCGCCTCGATCACGCCGCCGCTGCCTTCGAGCTCGACGCGCACCGAGCCGCCGAGCGTCACGACGCGCCGCACGCCGACCGTGATGCCGTCGCGGTGCGCGCCATCGGCGGGATACAGCGCGAGGTCGTGCGGGCGCACGTAGGCGAGCGCGCGGCCGCTGAAATGCGCATTCGCGGCGATCGGACTTGCGGCGCCATCGGCGATGAAGCCGTTCGCATCGACATTGCCCTGCAGCCGGTTCGCCGCGCCGAGAAATTCGTAGACGAACGACGTCTGCGGATGATCGTACACGTCTTGCGGACTGCCCACCTGCTCCACACGCCCGTGATTCATCACGACGATGCGGTCCGCCACTTCGAGCGCCTCTTCCTGGTCGTGCGTGACGAAAAGCGTCGAGATATGCAGATCGTCGTGCAGACGGCGCAGCCAGCTACGCAATTCCTTGCGCACTTTGGCGTCGAGCGCGCCGAAGGGTTCGTCGAGCAGGAGCACTTTCGGCTCGACGGCGAGCGCGCGCGCGAGCGCGATACGCTGACGCTGCCCGCCCGAAAGCTCCGACGGAAAGCGCTCCGATAGCCAGTCGAGCTGCACGAGTTTCAGAAGCTCGTGCACCTTCTCGCGAATCACGGATTCCGCGGGACGCTCGCGGCGCGGCTTCACGCGCAGGCCGAACGCGACGTTCTCGAACACGGTCATATGGCGAAACAGCGCGTAATGCTGAAACACGAAGCCCACTTGCCGCTCGCGCGCGCCGACTTCCGCGACGTCCTCGCCGTGCAGCACGACCTGTCCCGCATCGGCGAATTCGAGGCCCGCGATCACGCGCAGGAGCGTGGTCTTGCCGCAGCCCGACGGCCCGAGCAGCGCGACCAGCTCGCCCGCCGGAAAGTCGAGCGAGACGTTGTCGAGCGCGGTGAAATCGCCGAAGCGTTTTTGCAGATTGCGAACGATGATGCTCATGATGGTGTCGGCCTCTTCAATTCTGTGCGGTGGCTTTGGCTTCGGTGACGGCTTGCGTCATGCGCCGCTCCGCGAGGAGCTTCAGCGCGAGCGTCACGAGCGCCAGCAGCGCGAGCAGCGACGCCACCGCGAAGGCAGCCGAGAAGTTGTATTCGTTGTAGAGAATTTCAACGTGCAGCGGCATCGTATCGGTCTGGCCGCGGATGTGGCCCGAGACCACCGAGACCGCGCCGAACTCGCCCATCGCGCGCGCATTGCAGAGAATCACGCCGTAGAGCAGGCCCCACTTCACGTTGGGCAGCGTCACGCGCCGGAAAATCTGCCAGCCCGATGCGCCGAGCACATGCGCCGCTTCCTCTTCGTCGTTGCCTTGCGCCTGCATCAGCGGAATCAGCTCGCGCGCGACGAACGGGAACGTGACGAAAATCGTCGCGAGCACGATGCCCGGCACCGCGAAGATGATCTGCACGTCGTGCGCGGCGAGCCACGGACCGAACCAGCCCTGCGCGCCGAACATCAGCACGTAGATGAGACCGGAGATCACCGGCGACACGGAGAACGGCAGGTCGATCAGCGTCGTCAGGAGCGCCTTGCCCTTGAATTCGAATTTCGCGATCGCCCATGACGCGGCGAGCCCGAACACGACGTTCAGCGGCACGGCGATCGCGGCTGTCATCAACGTCAGCTTGATCGCCGACCACGCGTCCGGGTCCTTCAGCGATTCGAAGTAATAGTCGATGCCCTTCGCGAACGCCTGCACGAACACGGCGGCGAGCGGCACGACAAGAAAGAGCGCCAGGAAGACGAGCGCGATGCCGGTCAGCAGCCAGCGCACCGCGCGCGGCTCGGTGACGGGATTCATGTTTTGCGCGTCGCGACGGGTCGCCGTTTGCAACGGAAGCACCTTGCTCATGCCGTTTCTCCCGCTGCCAGCGCGACATTGGCGGGCGCCGCGCCGGTCTTGCTCGTGCGCCGTTGCAGGAACCACTGCAGCGTGTTGATGAGCAGCAGCATCAGGAACGACACGCACAGCATCACCACCGCGAGCGCGGTCGCGCCGGCGTAGTCGTACTGCTCCAGCTTGGTGATGATGAGCAGCGACGTGATCTCGGACTTCATCGGCACGTTGCCCGCGATGAAAATAACCGAGCCGTACTCGCCGAGCGCGCGCGCGAACGCGAGCGCGAAACCGGTCAGCAGCGCGGGAAAGAGCGAAGGCAGCACGACGCGGCGGAAGGTGAGCCAGCGCGTCGCGCCCAGGCACGCGGCGGCCTCTTCCTGCTCGCGCTCGAAGTCTTCGAGCACCGGCTGCACCGTACGCACGACGAACGGCAAGCCGATGAACGTCAGCGCGACGAGCACGCCGAGCGGCGTGAACGCGACCTTGATGCCGAGCGGCGCGAGATACTGTCCGATCCAGCCGTTGCCCGCGTACACGGCCGCGAGCGAAATGCCGGCCACCGACGTCGGCAGCGCGAAAGGCAGATCGACGATCGCATCGACGATGCGTTTGAACGGGAACGTGTAACGCACCAGCACCCACGCGACGAGAAAGCCGAATACCGCGTTGATGAGGGCGCCGCCGAGCGCCGCGCTGAAAGTGAGCCGATACGAAGCCAGCACGCGCGGCGAAGTCACCGCGCGCACGAACTGCGCCCAGTCGAGCGTCGCGGTCTTCGCGAAGGTCGCGGCAAGCGGAATCAGCACCACGAGGCTCAGATACGCCACCGTGATGCCGATCGTCAGGCCGAACCCGGGAAGCGCGCTCGGCTTCCTGAATGTGAGGGTCGTCATCCTTGAGTCATCCTTGTTTGCGCGCCGGGGTCGGACGCGTCTTCTCGCGGGCGCGGCGTCTTGTGCGCCGCGTCGCCGCTTCGTTCGCTTATTGCGGTTGATAGATCGAATCGAACACGCCGCCGTCCGCGAAGTGCGTCTTCTGCGCCTTGGTCCAGCCGCCGAACGTGTCGTCGATGGTGTAGAGCTTCAGCTTCGGGAACTGCTTCGTGAGCTCGGCCGGCACCTTGTCCGAGCGCGGACGATAGAAATTGCGCGCGGCGATCTGCTGGCCTTCGTCGCTATACAGGTACTTGAGATACGCTTCCGCGAGCTTGCGCGTGCCGTGCTTGTCGACCACCTTGTCGACGACCGCGACCGGCGGCTCCGCGAGAATGCTCACCGAAGGCACCACGATCTCGAACTTGTCCGTGCCGAACTCCTTGAGCGACAGGAACGCCTCGTTCTCCCACGCGATCAGCACGTCGCCCTGCCCGCGCTGCACGAAGCTCGTCGTCGCGCCGCGCGCGCCGGAATCGAGCACGCCCGCGTTTTTGTACAGCTTGGTGACGAAGTCCTTCGCGGTCTGCTCGTTGCCGCCCGGCTTGTGCTGCGCATAGGCCCACGCCGCGAGATAGTTCCAGCGCGCGCCGCCCGACGTCTTCGGATTCGGCGTAACGATGGAAACACCCGGCTTCGCCAGATCGTCCCAGTCCTTGATGTGCTTCGGATTGCCCTTGCGCACGAGAAACACGATCGTCGAGGTGTAAGGCGACGCATTGTCCGGCAGACGCTTCTGCCAGTCCGCGCCCACGAGGCCCTTGCCCGCGAGCGCATCGATGTCGTAGGCCAGCGCGAGCGTCACGACATCGGCCTGCAGGCCGTCGAGCACCGCGCGCGCCTGACCGCCCGAGCCGCCGTGCGACTGCTTGAACGTCACCGTCTCGCCCGTATCGGCCTTCCATTTTTTCGCGAACGCCTGATTGAAGTCCTGATACAGCTCGCGGGTCGGATCGTAGGAAACGTTCAGAAACGACGTGTCGGCATGCGCCGGTGCAGTCATGATCAGGCCCGCCGCGCCGAGCGTCGCCGCTGCCAGCAGCCTTCGCAATCCCGTGTTGATGCTTTGCATTCCCCGTTCTCCGTCTTATCGAATTGACGGAATCAGTCTATCGACGGGTCTATATGATTAGAAATAATCGTTTCTCACTTTTTTATACGTAAAACTGCTAAGAACCTTATTCCTGTGTGGAAGAAGCGCGAAGCGACGCGGCTTCGCGGCCGCACGGTCGAACTTAAAGTAAAGCTTGAAAAGTGGGCTATACTGTATAAAAATACAGTGACCTGTCCATTCATACAGTGCATCAGGGGCCTAGCCTGTGACCAGAACATCAAAACTTACCGCGCGGCAACAGCAGGTTTTCGAACTGATCCAGCGCGCGATCGACCGCACCGGCTTCCCGCCGACACGTGCGGAGATCGCGGCGGAGCTCGGCTTCAGTTCGGCGAACTCGGCTGAGGAACATCTTCGGGCGCTGGCGCGCAAGGGGGTGATCGAGCTGGCGGCGGGCTCGTCGCGCGGCATCCGGCTGCTCGGCGACGCGTCGCGCCTCGATCGCGCGGAGGATCTGCCGCATCAGTTCACGCTGCCGCATCAGAGCATCATGCAACTGTCGCTGCCGCTGGTCGGGCGCGTCGCGGCGGGCAGCCCGATCCTCGCGCAGGAGCATATCTCGCAGCACTACGCGTGCGATCCCGCGCTCTTTTCCAGCAAGCCCGACTATCTGCTCAAGGTTCGCGGCCTTTCGATGCGCGACGCCGGCATTCTCGACGGCGATCTGCTCGCGGTGCAAAAGCGCAACGAAGCGAAAGACGGACAGATCGTCGTCGCCCGTCTTGGCGACGACGTCACCGTGAAGCGCTGGAAGCGCCGGGCGGACGGCGTCGAATTGATTGCCGAGAACCCGGACTATGAAAACATCTTCGTGCGCTCCGGCAGCAGCGACTTCGCGCTGGAAGGCATCGCGGTCGGTTTGATCCGTTCGGGCGAGTTCTGACGGGGCAGCGGAGGGAGCGGCAGGCGGCAGAATAAATGTCGACTCGCTCGTCACAAAGAGACAGAAAATGTCTCGGTGGAAGCGGAAACTCTCTTCACACACTGCTTCGAACGCCCTCAGGCGTCTCAACTACAACAAGCATGACGGCCACCGCGCGCGGTGCGCCGCGGTGCGTCCTATCGTCTGGAGAGTCATCATGGAACGTTTTGCCCGTCTGCTGCCCTTCCGTCAATTCGGCCGCCTGCGCCATCTGCGCACGCTGATCGCGTGCGGCATGCCGCGCGCCGAAACCACGCCGGATCTCTTCGACGACATGCCCGCGCTGCCGTCCCGCCAGCCGGCTTTCGCACGCGTGTCGTTGAACAGCGGCGTGCACGCGGAGCCCGCTCAACGCGCGCCGGTGCGGGTCTATCGCGGGCAATCCCGCGTCATTCTGGTCGGCAAGATCGATGAAGTGTCGCGCATGATCGACCGTTGCATCGCAGAGGAAAGCGCGGAGCTCGCGGGCGGCATTCTCGCGTGAATGCACGATTGCTCCGGGATTTATCGCGCATCGGCGTGGTCAATCCCGGATCACGTTCTGCAAGAGAGGCTTCGCCGCCGCATGTCACGCACTTCCCGATCTGTTCTCACCGCGCTCGTCGTTCTGGTTCTCGTCGCGGCGCTCGGTTTCGTTTATGCGTCGCCGTATATCGCATTGAATCGCGTCAAGCGCGCAGCCGATGCGCGCGATGCGCAGACCGTCAACCAATACGTGGATTTTCCCGCGCTTCGCGCGAGCCTCAAGGACCAGGTCGCGGCGCTGCTCACGCGCCGCATCGATATCCAGAAGAGCGGCAATCCGCTTGCGATCATCGGTGCGATGATCGGCGCGGCGCTCGTCGGTCCTCTGGTGGATTCGTACGCGACGCCGGACGGCGTCGCTGCCATCCTGAACGGCATTCCGCCGCGCGGCGATCCCGGCGAGCGTCCGCCGCCCGCGGGCGACAGCGCAGCGCCGCACGGCAACGCAGCGGCGAACGCGCCTTCCTCCGGCGTCGCGACCGCGCAACAAGCGCCTGCCGAGCCGCCGCAGACCACCGCCGGGTACAGGGACTTCAACACGTTCGTCGTCACCTATCGTCACGGCGCCGGCGATGCGCGTTACTCGGCGATCTTCCATCGCTACGGGCTCGTGTCGTGGAAGCTCGTTGCGGTCGATCTCGCCGGTTGATCCGGCACGCGTGCGAACTCAGGCGCCGGCTTCGGCCTTGACTGGCTTCGCCGCGTACGCCGCTTCGTCTTCCGCCTCGGCCGATTCGCCCGCCTGACACACGGCGACGAGAATGCTGCACTTCACGCGGTCGAGCAGCGGCGTGTTGCCCGCGCCCATCCACCAGCGCGCGAGCCCGCTCCGGCAGCGATGCCCCACCACGACGAGATCGACCTGAAGGCTCTCGGCGAGCGCCGCGATTTCGTCGATCGGATGCCCGAACGCGAAGTGCCCCTGCGCCTGCAGGCCGCGTTCGCGCAGCCACTCGACGCCTTCCTGGAGAATGTCGCGCGCAGCTTCCTCGAAGCGGCCACAGGCCATATCGGTTAGCAGTCCGGCGCTCTGGGCGATGCTCGAACGCATATCCACCACCGCGAGCACGTGCGTCTCCGCGTTCAGGTCGAGCGCGAGATTGGCGCCCTGCCGCAAGGCCTTGCGGCCCTCTCTGGAGCCGTCGTAGCAGAGCAGGATCTTTCGATAGCTTTCCATCATGATCTCCCTGGCCAATGCCGTTCGCGTCCGCGCGCAGCCGAATGTGGCCGAATGCGTCTTCATCTTCGTGTGTCGCACCATGCGTGACAACGCTGGAAAACGCTAACCGAAGCAGCACGCTAGCTCGCACCGTGCCAGATCCGCGAGCCGCCCGGCGGACAAGCCTCTGGCAGTTTCAGCCGGAATCGGTTCGAGGCCGCCGCGCACAGGTTTGACCCGGGCGCGCCGCTTGCGGTTGCACGCCGAGCGCCGCGCTGGTGCATTGGATTACACTAGCCCGCTGGATTTCCCTATGCAGTTTTGCGGCTTTTTCTGCGTCACGAATGCATGACTGATCAAACATTGCAAGCAGCGACACGCACCGCCGGCGATGAAAGCGGCACGCGCGCCATCGAATTCACCGAAGTAAGGAAGCGCTACGGTGAGCGCACCGTCGTCGATGGCCTGTCGTTCGACGTGCGGCCCGGCGAATGCTTCGGGCTGCTCGGCCCGAACGGCGCGGGCAAGACGACGACGCTCAAGATGCTGCTCGGCATCACGTCGCCGGACAGTGGCGCGATCCGGCTCGTCGGCGAACCGGTGCCCGCGCGCGCCCGTTTCGCGCGCGAGCGCGTGGGCGTCGTGCCGCAGTTCGACAACCTCGATCCCGATTTCACCGTGCGCGAGAATCTGCTCGTCTTCGGCCGCTATTTCGGCCTGACGGGCGCGCGCATGAACGCGCTCGTGCCTTCGCTGCTGGAGTTCGCGCGGCTGGAGAGCAAGGCCGATGCGCGCGTCGGCGAGTTGTCGGGCGGCATGAAGCGGCGTCTCACGCTCGCGCGCGCGCTCGTCAACGATCCCGATGTCCTCGTGATGGACGAGCCGACCACCGGCCTCGATCCTCAGGCGCGGCACCTCATCTGGGAGCGTTTGCGCTCGCTGCTCGCGCGCGGCAAGACGATTCTCCTGACGACGCACTTCATGGAAGAAGCCGAGCGCCTGTGCGACCGGCTCTGCGTGATCGAGGAAGGCCGCAAGATCGCGGAAGGCCGGCCGCGCGATCTGATCGAATCGGTGATCGGCTCGGACGTGATCGAGATCTACGGACCCGATCCGCAGGCGCTCGCCGCCGAACTCGAACCGTTCGTCGAACGCATGGAAGTGAGCGGCGAAACGCTCTTTTGCTATGTCGACGATCCGCAGCCCGTGCATGCGCGCGTGAAAGGCCGCGCCGACGTGCGCTATCTGCATCGCCCGGCGAATCTCGAAGATGTGTTCCTGCGTCTCACGGGACGCGAGATGGTGGACTGAGCCATGGATACGCTCGAACGAACGCGCGTCGACCGAAAACGCCCGCGCATGCAGCCGAAGGGTTCGGACAATCTGACGCCGCTGTCCAATGCACTGCCCGCGAACGCGACGCACTGGATGTCGGTGTGGCGGCGCAACTATCTCGTCTGGAAAAAACTCGCGATCGCCTCGATGATCGGCAATCTCGCCGATCCGATGATCTATCTGTTCGGCCTGGGGCTTGGCCTCGGGCTGATGGTCGGGCACGTCGACGGCGTGTCGTATATCGCGTTTCTCGCGGCGGGCACGGTGGCGTCGAGCGTGATGATGTCGTCGAGCTTCGAAGCAATGTACTCGGGCTTTTCGCGCATGCACGTGCAGCGCACGTGGGAGGCGATCATGCACACGCCGCTCACGCTCGGCGATATCGTGCTCGGCGAGATCGTCTGGGCCGCGAGCAAGTCGGTGCTCTCGGGCGTGGCGATCATGCTGGTCGCGGGCGCGCTCGGCTACGCGAACTTTCCGTCGATGCTGATCGCGCTGCCCGTCATCGTGCTGACCGGACTTGCGTTCGCGAGCACGGCGATGGTCGTCACCGCGCTCGCGCCGAGCTACGACTTCTTCATGTTCTATCAGACGCTCGCGCTCACGCCGATGCTCCTGCTCTCCGGCGTGTTCTTCCCGATCGCGCAACTGCCCGCCTTCGCGCAGCACGCCGCGCAGGCGCTGCCGCTGTTTCACGCGGTGGAACTGATCCGCTGCGCGATGCTCGCCCGCCCGTTCGACGGCGTGGCGCTGCATCTCGGCGTATTGATCGCCTATGCGATCGTGCCGTTTTTCCTGTGTGCGTGGCTTTTCAGGCGGCGCATGATGAAGTGAAGACCGGCGATGGACCGAGACAGTCCATCGCCGTTTTCGAAGCCCTACTTCGCCGGAAACTCGTGATGCCCGCCGAAGCCGAAGCGCATCGCGGACAGCATGCGTTCGGGGAACGACTCGGCATCGCGCGAGCGAAACCGCGTGTAAAGCGCCGCCGACAGCACTTGCGCGGGCACCGCTTCCTCGATCGCCGCCTCGATCGTCCAGCGCCCTTCGCCGCTGTCCGCGACTTCGGCCGAATAGCGGTCGAGCGAGCCGTCGCCCGCGAGCGCGCCCGCGGTCAGATCGAGCAGCCACGAGGACACGACACTGCCGCGCCGCCAGACTTCCGCGATATCGGCGAGATCGAGCGAGTAGCGTTCGTTTTCCGGCAGTTCTTTCGAGTCCTTGCGTTCGAGCACGTGAAAGCCTTCGGCATAGGCCTGCATCAAGCCGTATTCGATGCCGTTGTGAACCATCTTCACGAAGTGCCCCGAGCCGACCGGCCCGCAATACATATAGCCGTTCTCGACGCGCGGATCGCGCCCTTCGCGGCCCGGCGTTTCGGGAATGTCGCCGCGTCCGGGCGCGAGCGTCGCGAGAATCGGATCGATGCGCTTCACGACCGCTTCCTCGCCGCCGATCATCATGCAATAGCCGCGCGTCAGGCCCCAGACGCCGCCCGACGTGCCGACATCGACGTAATGAATGCCCTGCTCGCGCAACTGCGCGGCCCGGCGGATGTCGTCCTTGTAGAACGAATTGCCGCCGTCGATGATCACGTCGTCCGCGCCGAGAATCTTGTGCAGGTCGTTGAGCGTGTCCTCGGTGATCTTGCCCGCGGGCAGCATCAGCCAGATAACGCGCGGCGCGTCGAGCTTCGCGACGAGATCGCCCAGATCCTTGGCGCCCGTCGCGCCTTCGCTCGCCAGCGCTTGGGTCGCCTCCGGAGCGTGGTCGTACACGACGCACGTATGCCCGTCGCGCATCAGCCGGCGCCCGATATTGCCGCCCATGCGCCCCAGTCCCACGATGCCGATCTGCATGATGGTCACTCCTTGCCGTTGGATTTGACGCGTTCGATCTGTTTCTTCGCTGCCTCGTACACCGCCTCCGGCGTGAAGCCGAACTTGGTCTTGAGCGCCTTCAGCGGGGCCGACGCGCCGAACGTGTGCATCACGATCTGCGATCCCAGGCGGCCGACATAGCGGTCCCAGCCGAGCGTGGCGGCCTGCTCCACACAGACGCGCGCGTGCACGTCGTCGGGCAGCACCGATTCCTTGTACGCCGCGTCCTGCTTTTCGAAGATGTCCCACGAAGGCATGGAGACGACGCGCGCCGCGATGCCTTCGGCCTTCAGCTTCTCGTAGGTGTCGATGCACAGCGACACTTCGCTGCCGGTCGCGAGCAGCAGCACCTCGGGCTTCTTGCCGCCTTCGGTATCGGCGAGCACGTACGCGCCGCGCCGCACGCCTTCCGCCGACGCGTATTTCGTGCGATCGAAGGTCGGCAGCGCCTGGCGTGTCAGCACGAGGCACGTCGGCTCCTTGCTATGCGACAGCGCCACGCGCCATGCTTCGCCGACCTCGTTGGCATCGGCGGGACGCAAGAGGCACAGGCCCGGCACTGCGCGCAGCGTCGCGAGCTGCTCGATCGGCTGATGCGTCGGTCCGTCTTCCCCGACGCCGATGGAATCGTGCGTGAACACGTAGATCACCGGCACTTCCATGATCGCGGAGAGGCGGATCGGCGGCTTCATGTAGTCGCTGAAGATCAGGAAGGTCGATCCGTACGCGCGCAGGTTCGACAGCGCGAGGCCGTTGCAGACCGCGCCCATGCCGTGCTCGCGAATGCCGAAATGCAGATTGCGGCCGCCGTAGCTGTCGTGCTCGAAGCTGCCCGCGCCTTCGAACTTGAGATTCGTTTTCGTCGATGGCGACAGGTCCGCCGCCCCGCCGATGAGCCACGGAATCTGCTGCGCGATCGCATTCAGCACCTTGCCCGACGAATCGCGTGTGGCGAGTCCCTTCGCGTCCGCCTCGAAGGTCGGAATCGCGCTTTCCCAGCCTTCGGGAAGCGTGTTGCGCAGCATGTGCCACGCCTCCTTCGCGAGATCCGGCTGCGCCTTTTCGTAGGCGTCGAAACGCTGCTTCCATTCAGCGTGCGCCTTCTTGCCGCGCGCGCCCATGCCGTCCGCGAAATGCTGCATCACGCCGTCGGGCACGTAGAACTGTTTGTCTTCCGGCCAGCCGTAGAACTTCTTCGCGAGCTTGACTTCCTCTTCGCCCAGCGCCTCGCCGTGCGCGCTCGCGGTGTTCTGCTTGTTCGGCGCGCCCCAGCCGATGATGCTCTTCACGACGATCAGCGTCGGCTTGTCGGTATGCGACTTCGCCTTGTTGATGGCGGCTTCGAGCGCGTTCGCGTCGTTGGCGTCGTCGACGTGCAGCGTGTGCCAGTTGTAGCCGTGAAAGCGCGCTTCGACATCGTCGCTGTAGGCGAGCTCCGTGTGGCCTTCGATCGTGATCGTGTTGCTGTCGTAGATCCAGATCAGGTTCGACAGCTTCAGATGCCCCGCGAGCGAAGCCGCTTCGTGCGAGACGCCTTCCATCATGTCGCCGTCGCCGCAGAGCGCGTAGACGCGGTAATCGAAGAGCGTGTCCTTGCCCTTGTTGAAGCGGGCTTCCTTCCAGCGCGCGGCCATCGCCATGCCGACGCTGTTGCCGAGACCTTGCCCGAGCGGTCCGGTGGTCGTCTCGACGCCGGTGGTCAGGCGAAATTCCGGATGGCCCGGCGTCTTGCTGTCGATCTGGCGGAACTGCTTGATGTCGTCGAGCGATACGGCGGGCTGGCCCGTGGGCTTGCCGTCTTCGTCGACTTCCTTCACGCCGGCGAGATGCAGCAGCGAGTACAGCAGCATCGACGCATGGCCGACGGACAGCACGAAGCGGTCGCGATTCGGCCATAGCGGCGCGTCCGGATCGTAGCGCAGATGGTTCTGCCAGAGATGGAAAGCGACGGGCGCGAGCGCCATCGGCGTGCCGGGGTGGCCGGAATTGGCCTTTTGCACGGCGTCCATCGAAAGCGTGCGGATGGTGTCGATCGTGAGGCGATCGAGATCTTTGGCCTGCGATGATGCTTGAGACATGAGCGACGACTCCTTTGCAAAGAGCGCGCTGTGGCGAAAGGCGCCGCAGCGGGCAACCAGGACCATCGAGCAAGTGTAGTGCCTCGCGAACGGCACCGCACCGCGGGTGACTCGGGGAGCGCGCCGCGAATCCCGCATTGCAGGACCCGGGGCGGCGTTACGGCAGAGTACGGGCCAAAAGTTAGCCCGGCGTTACAGACGACTATGTAGCGATATCGAATGAAAACGCGAACGTCAATGCTGACACATTCGCGTCCCGGCCATGCGATTTTTGGTCAAATCGTTGACCGGACAGGCAATTTCACGGCGCGGGATTCGGCTGACGTTCGTGCAGCGCGTCGATTTCGGCCAGAATTTCATCCGACAGTTCGACGTTCACGCTCTCGATGTTCTCCTTCAGTTGCGCGATCGAGGTCGCGCCGATCAACGTGCTGGTCGTGAATTGCCGCGTGTTGACGAAGCCGAGCGCGAGCTGCGTCGGCGTGAGGCCGTGGCGTTTCGCCAGTTCGACGTAGGAGGTGATCGCCGCGAGCGCCTGCGGCTTGCTGTAACGCTGGAAGCGCTCGTAAAGCGTGATGCGCGCGCCTGCCGGACGCGCGCCGCCCTCGTACTTGCCGGTCAGCCAGCCGAACGCGAGCGGCGAGTAGGCGAGCAGCCCGACGCCTTCCCGGTGCGTGAACTCGGACAAACCGAACTCATACGTGCGGTTCACGAGGCTGTACGGATTCTGAATGCTGACGATCTTCGGCAGCCCGGCCTTCTCGGCCGCGCGCAGGAATTGCGCGACGCCCCACGGCGTTTCGTTCGATACACCCACGTAACGGATCTTGCCCGCCTTCACCAGCTCGGCGAGCGCGACGAGCGTTTCCTCGATGGGCACCGTGTATTCGTCGTCGATATACGGATACGCCGTGCGGCCGAAGGTCATCGTGTTGCGGTCGGGCCAGTGCAGCTGATACAGATCCACGTAATCCGTTTGCAGGCGTTTCAGGCTGCCGTCGATGGCTTCGTTCAGATTCTTGCGGTCGAACTGATTGCCCGCGCCGCGGATGTGCCGCGGATTGTGCGGCTGGCGCGCGGGCCCGGCGATCTTCGTCGCGAGCACGATATCGCCGCGCTTCGCGGCGTGCTTCGCGAGCCACGTGCCGATGTATTCCTCCGTGCGGCCCTGCGTCTCCGGACGCGGCGGGACCGGGTACATTTCGGCGGCATCGATCAGATTCACGCCTTCGCCCAGCGCATGGTCGATCTGCTGATGCGCTTCGCTTTCAGTGTTCTGCTCGCCCCAGGTCATGGTGCCGAGCCCGATCAGGCTGACATCGACACCCGAATCACCCAGTTTCCGAAACTTCATGTGCTGTCCTCTTGTTGGCGTGGTGTTTGCGCGCTGTTGGCTTCGTGTCGGCGCGTTGTCGGAATGAAACTTGGCTGGTTTTCCGGCAATCGCAAAACCTACCATAGCCGCGAAAGGTCTGCTGTCGCGGCTAGAATGACAGCCTTCCGACCACATGAAGAGGAGCGCCCGACGATGCCGCCCACAAGCGTCCGCGAGAAGAACACGGGCTCGTCGCTCATCGTCATGCTCGTCGCCGCGACCTTCTTCATGGAGAATCTCGACGGCACGATCATCGCCACCGCCTTGCCGCAGATGGCGCGCTCGTTCAGCGTGCATCCCGCCGACATGAGTCTCGGCATCACCGCGTATCTGCTCACGCTCGCCGTCTTCATTCCGATTTCCGGCTGGGCCGCCGACCGCTTCGGCCTGCGCACGGTGTTCGCCAGCGCGATCGCCGTATTCACGGCGGCCTCCGTGCTGTGCGCGACCACCTCGACCCTGCCCGCCTTCGCCGCGGCGCGCGTGCTGCAGGGCATCGGCGGCGCGATGATGGTGCCGGTCGGACGCCTCGCCGTCCTGCGCGCGACGCCCAAGGAAGGCCTGATGCGCGCGATCGCGATCATCACGTGGCCGGGCCTCGTCGCGCCGGTGATCGGCCCGCCGCTCGGCGGCTTCATCACGACGTATTCGTCGTGGCGCTGGATCTTCTATCTGAACGTGCCGCTCGGTCTCATCGGCCTTCTGCTGACGCTGCGCTACATCGACAACGTGCGCGAGGACGCGAAGCGCCGCTTCGATCTGCCGGGCTTCGCGCTCTGCGGCATCGCCTGCACGACGCTGCTCTATGCGATGGAACTGATCGGCCGCAGCGATGCCGACTGGCGGCGCATCGGCCTGCTCGCCGCGGTGGGCGTGCTGGCGGGCATCGCGTCGTGGCGGCATCTGCGGCGCGCGGAGCAGCCGGTGGTGGATTTGTCGGCGCTGACGGTGAAGACCTTCGCCGTGGCGATGGGCGGCGGCTCGCTCTTTCGCATCGCCATCAGCGCGGCGCCTTTCCTGCTGCCGTTGATGTTCCAGGTCGGCTTCGGCATGAACGCGTTCGAATCCGGCTTGCTGACGCTCGCGGTGTTCGCGGGCAATCTGTCGATGAAGCTCGTGACGACGCCCGTGATGCGGCGTTTCGGCTTCCGTCCGGTGTTGATCGTCAACGGCGTGATCGCCGCGCTCTCGCTTGCCGCGATGAGCCTGCTCACGCCGTCGACGCCCACGCTCGTGATCGCCGTCGTGCTGTTCGCGAGCGGCTTGTCGCGCTCGCTGCAATTCACGGCGCTCAACACGCTCTCCTTCGCCGACGTGCCGAAATCGCAGATGAGCGGCGCATCGGCGCTGTCCAGCACGCTCTTTCAGATGACGATGGGCATCGGCGTCGCGATCGGCGCGATCGCGTTGCGCATCGGCGAGTGGATCCACGGCCACAATGCGCAGACCATCGGGCCGGAGGATTTCAGCATCGCGTTTCTGTTCGTGGCGTTCGTGGGTCTCGTCGGCGTGCTAGACCTGTTCGGGCTGTCACGCGATGCAGGGGCGCTTGTTTCGGGGCATGGGAAGAAGAAGGCGTGACGGTTTTATGAAGCGTTCACAAGTTCGAATCTGAACCGCTTGCCAAGCGCGGCCGCGGCGCTCGCCAAGGTCGTCAGTGTGAGGCTGGTATCGGTCGAGTCGAGCAGCCGGTTGAGCGCCGAGCGGCTCGTTTTCATCTTTGCGGCCATCGCCGTTTTGGTCATGTGCTGAGCCTTCATCTCTTGCTCGATCTGCCAGGCGATCACCCGCTTGATCGCGGTGGCCGTCGCTTCTTCGAGGATGCCCTCGGCTTCGAGGAAATCGTCGAAATCGCTGCCGACGTGTTTCTTAGTCATATGACACTCCGTCGTGGACGTCTTTCATGCGCGCTTCGGCCAGTTCGAAATCGTTCCTGGGCAACGCCTGCGATTTCTTGATGAAGCCGTGCAGCAGAATCATCTCCCCGTGTTTTACGGTGAAGAGAACGCGCGCGATCCGTTGGTGTAGATGAATCCGCACTTCCCATAAGCCTTTCTTCAGTTTCCGAACGAGCGGCATGCCAAGCGGCCAGCCGATTTGCACCGTTTTGATGTCTGCGCCGATCGCCTTCTTGTCTGCCGCGTCCAGATTGCTCAGCCATTCACGAACCGGTTCATTGCCTGGGGATTGCTGGAAAAAACGAACCTTCAAAACGAACTGCTGCATTACGTAATACCTTGTTTTTATTGCTTAGGGGTGTTTGCATGGCTGCTCGGTTTTGACTGTTTTCGTTATGCACGCGTATTTATGTCATCGCGCGCTGTTGATAACGTACCATAATTGGTACGCACGTACAACTTCGACGACGGCCCGAGAACGCTAAAGTCAAACCCCGCCGCGCCGATAACCGCGGTATGAACTCGCACACCCTTGACTCCCTCGCCGCCCTGACCGAAACGGTCGCCGTCATCCGCCACGCACGCGGTTTGAAAAACCCGCACGATCTCGCCGAAGGCTCGCAGGAATGGCAGCTCGCCGCCGATGCCTTCGCCGCCGACTTCCTTCGCGCGCTCGATGCCGAGCCGAGCGTCGGCGCGTGGTGGCGCATCTGAGCGTCACGCCACCGACATATCGGCAAGGGCGCCACGCCGGTCATCCCGATTTGCGCGCGCCGATTTCTCGAAACGGCGTCTTCTGAGTCAAGTCTTGCTATTTGGCGAAACGTTTGCGCGCGGCTATCAAGTCGCGCGAACGCGCGCCGACAACTCGCATATCGCCATGACTCAATCAGGAGATGCCAGTGAAGTGGGCAGCGTCACTTTTTGCCATCGCCGTCGCCATCGCCGTTACCGGCTGCGCGCCGATGCCCGCGGCCAGCACGGCCCAGACCGATAAACCGGCGATCGCCGCCGACATCCTGCGCTTCGAGATTCCCGCCGACGCCCTCGGCGCGCGCGATCCGCAATTGAGCGCGATCCTCGCGAAAGCAGGCGCGCTCGCCGCCGCGCAAAAACAGCCGACGACGATTCTCGTCACCGCGCTCGCCCAGGATTTTCCGTACCTCAATCAGGCGATCTGGAAAGGCGTGCCAGCGAAACACGCGGTCAGGCTCAGCCTGGAAAACCTGACGGCAAGCGCGCGACAGCCGTACAGCGTGTCGATCAAGCCGACGCAGGGAGGCTGACGCCATGCGCCGAATCTCCCGCCTGCTTCCCATCGCCGCGGGGCTGTTGCTGGCGTCGAGCGCCTTCGCCGGTCCGCTCGACGTAAGCGCGCCCGCGTCCGTGCAAACGCTCGCCGCGCTCGGGCCCGCGGTGCAAAAGGTCTATCCGCCCCTGCCCACACTCGCGATGCTGCCGCCCGCCGCCAGCGACGACGATCCGCCCGCCCGGGCGTCGAACAAGAAAGCAAAGAAAACGCGCCGCGCCGTCGATTGCAAGTGCAGCGCGCCCGAACCGCGCCTCGTCGTGTCCGACGAATCGCGCATCTATCTGAAAGACGTCGAGCTTCGCATCGATACCGCGCTCGCGCAGTAAGCCGCGTCCGCTCATCTCAAGTAGGGGTCACGTTCATGGTCCATCCGGCCTTCGGCGTTCTCGCCGCCTGCGTGCTGACGGGCGCCGCGCTCTTTGCGAGCGCCGCCCGCGCCGACGACTGCTTCGAGCAGGCAGGCGCCTATCAGGGCGTCAACCCGCTCGTGCTGCGCGCAGTCGCATGGCGCGAATCGAAAGGCGATACCGCCGCCATCAACCGCAACGCAAACGGCTCGATCGATGTCGGCCAGTTGCAGATCAACTCCATCCATTTCTCGGATCTCGCCCGTCACGGCATTCCGCATCGCGCGCTCACCGATCCGTGCGTCAACGTGTTCGTCGCCGCGTGGCTGCTGAAGCAGAAGATGGTGAAGTACGGCAACACCTGGCAGGCCATCGGCGCGTATCACTCGGAATCGCCGAAGCATCGCGATGCCTATGCGCGCAGCATCCAGCAAATCCTCGTCGGCTGGGGCGAACTGCAGCCCGCCGTGCGCGTCGTTCGCTAACGCCGCAGCCAGTCGAGCCAGCCGAGCGCGATGGCCGCATTGACGATCACGCCGATCGCCGAGGCGAGCGCCGCGATCATCGTCCAGAAGGCCGAGCGGCGCGACGCCTGCGCCGAATCGCGCGCCAGTTGCGCGGCGTCGTTGGCCGATGTCACCGATGCGAACATCGCGCGAAACTGCTCGTCCTGACGCGCCGCGTCCTTGCGGCGCAGCCAGGCGCGCTTGAACGGCGCTTCCGGATCGCCGTCCGCGGCTTCGTCGAGGTCCGCGCGAACCGAGGTCTCGCCTGCCGCTTCGTAACGCCGGTAGCGCGCTTCCCGTGCGGCCGCTGCGCTGTCGCGCGCTTCGTTTTCGCGCTCTTCGTTTTCGCTCATGCCGATGGCCCGTGTGGTCGCCTCGCGCGATTGTGCGCCGCCTTTACGCCGGACTCAAAGCTGGCTCATGCCGCCGTCGATGATGATCTCCGTGCCGACGATGAAGCCCGATTCCGGCGCGGCGAGATGCAACACCGTCGCCGCCACTTCGCTCGACTTGCCGAAACGGCCGAGCGGAATCTGGCTGCGCAGTTGCGCGGCGGCTTCGTCGGCGAGGCCGAGCTTGTCGTGCAGCGGCGTCGTGACCGGGCCCGGGCTCACCACGTTCACCCGCACGCCGCGCGGCAGCAACTCCGCCGACAGCGTCTTGGCGAACGACACGAATGCGGCCTTGCTCGCCGCATAGATCGACGACATCGGCATGCCGATATGCGCGTTGATCGAACCGTTCAGCACGATCGATGCGCCTTCGTTCAGAAGCGGCAAGAGCGACTGAATCTGAAAATACGGCCCCTTCACGTTGATGGCGAAGGTTTCGTCCCAGGCCTGTTCGTCGATGTCGGTGAACGGCGCGAACCGGGCGACGCCGGCGTTGACGAACGCCGCGTCGAGCCGGACGTTCGCATCGGCGAGACGTTGCGCGAGTTCGCGCGCCGCTTCGACCGTGCCGGTCACGTTGCGTATTGCAAGCGCGTTCGCGCCGAGCGACTCGCGCGCCGTCGCGAGCGAGCTTTCGTCGCGGCCCGTGATGACGACCCGCGCGCCTTCCGCGGCGAATGCCTGCGCCGTCGCGAGACCGATGCCGCTGTTGCCGCCAGTGACCAGAACTGTCTTGCCTTCGAAGCGATTCATGACGTTCTCCTTGTGAACGTTGATCAGTGTGAAAGCATTATGGGCGCGCTTGTGCGCCCTGCCGTACGATGCGCCCGGCGCACACGTTCGAAAACATCGAACGTTCTCGGTGAGTGTTGCCGGCCACATATCGGCTTGAACCCGGCACGCGCGCCACCTAGAGTTACGCAGATCTTCCGGCTTGCCTACCGACTCATCGAACCGCCATTCGTCGTACTTTCGACAGGAGGCGCATCATGCAGCACGCGCAAGATTCCACGAACGCCGGCCTCGATCCGCAGCGGGTGCTGCAAATCGGCATGGGTTTCTGGGCTTCGAAGGTGCTGCTCTCCGCCGTCGAGCTCGGCGTGTTCACCGAACTGGCGAACGGCCCGCGCTCCGCGGACGAACTCGCGCAGGTGCTCGAACTGCATCCGCGTGCGAAGCTCGATTTTCTGGATACGCTCGTCGCGCTCGATCTGCTCACGCGCGAAGACGGCCGTTACGCGAACGCGACCGATGCCGGTTTCTTCCTCGACCGCAACAAGCCCTCGTATGTCGGCGGACTGCTGGAGATGGCGAACGCGCGTCTCTACCCGTTCTGGGGATCGCTCACCGAGGCGTTGCGCACCGGTTTGCCGCAAAACGAAGCGAAGCACGGCGGCAATCTCTTCGAAGCGCTCTATAGCGATCCCGTGCGACTGCGCGGCTTTCTTCAGGCGATGAGCGGCGTCAGCATGGGCGCGGCTCAGGCGATCGCACGGCAGTTTCCGTGGAGCGAGTACCGCACGTTCATCGATATCGGCGCGGCGCAGGGCGCGCTGCCCGTGCAGGTTGCGCTGGCGCATCCGCATCTGACGGGCGGCGGTTTCGACCTGCCGGTGGTCGGCCCGGTTTTCGAGGACTACGTCGCCGCGCACGGCTTGCAGGACCGGCTGCACTTCTATCCCGGCGACTTCTTCGCGGACGCGTGCCCTTCGGCCGACGTGCTCGTGATGGGCCACATCCTCCACGACTGGAACCTGACGCAAAAGCTCGAACTGCTCGCGAAATGCCACGCGGCGCTGCCGCCGGGCGGCTGCCTCGTCGTGTACGACGCGATCATCGACGACGAACGCCGCCGGAACGCGTTCGGCCTGCTCATGAGCCTCAACATGCTGATCGAGACGCCGGGCGGCTTCGACTACACCGGCGCGCAATGCTGCGCGTGGATGAAGGAAGCCGGCTTTGCGACGGCGCGCGTCGAACCCCTGGCGGGACCGGATTCGATGGTGATCGCGACCAAGTGAGTGCGTCGCGAGCGCGCGCCGTGACGGTCAGCGGTCGTTCGACATCCCTTTCAGGCGATCGTTGCCCGCGTCGCGGGCCGCGTCGGCGGTGGCGAAATTCTCTTCGGACACCATCGCGCGTTTGACTTCGCGCGCGTTGAAATCGACGAGCGCGATGACCCAGACGAAGCCGCCCGCCTGTTCCGCGGTCTGCACGAATGCGCGCAGATTGCCTTCATTCGACGATGCCATACCGACCTCCTCGTTCACGTTGATGCGCCCGGCCGGCGATGCGCGATGTGCATGCACCGGCGATGCGATGCGCCGGCTGAACGGGCGCTAAGGGGCGGCAGCCGGCCGCCGTGATCAGGCTTCGAAGTCCAGACCGCCGAACAGCACCGACGGTTCCGCTTGCGAGCGCGTGGCGAGATCGACTTCGCGCGCGCCCTGCCAGGCGTCGAGCTTCGCTGCGATTGCATCGAGATAGCGCAGGAAACGGACCTCGCCGCCGGCGCCGAGCAGACGCTCGATTTCCTCGTCGTCCCAGGTGAGGAAAACATTGAGCGCACAGCGATAGACGTGCCGGTGCCCGTCGTCCTCGTCCTTGCCCTCGCCCGGTGCGCGGCCGGCGCTCACGTGCAGGCGCGTGGGCACGAGCGGGCTTTCATACGGAAGGATTGCGACGCGCACGCCGTGACCGACGATACGCGTCACGCGCTCGGCGATGCGCGGCATGAACTCGGTCTCGAACCGGAGCGCCTGTTCTCGATTCAACGCTTGTCTCCGCGCGTCCTCCGCAGGCGGCTCACACGGCTGGCAGGTCTTCGAGCGATTTCTCGATCTGCCCGTCCTGCACGCGCGCCTCGATGCCGATATGTCCGTTCGCATAAGGCAGCGCGGCGACTTTCGGGCCGAGGAAGCTGCGGCCGCCCAGGATGAAGAGCGTGCGGACTTCCTTGCCGCTCTTGATGGCGTCCACGACCTGCTGGACATCCACGATGGTGGTGGGCGTGGTCCACGCGTTCGTGCCCGGATCGAAACTGCCCCAGCGCACGCTGGTCACGCGGTCATTGGTCCAGCGCACGCCGTCGATCGCCAAAGTAGCCATAGCTGCCTCCCATGTCGTCTTTTCGGGGTGGTTTGAAAATGCTAGCACGGTGGGCGCGCGGCGGTTTGCGTTTGCGCCGGAGGCAATCGTGACCTCACCCCTACGCTAGATCTTCAGGCCGCAGAATCCCCGCCTGGATATGCCTGAAAATTTACGGGAACGAGACCGCAGCTGTGTTCGACGTTCCCCTTAAGCTCAAAGAACTTCACCTGTCCCGTGGACGCGCTGTAGTCGAAAACGCGATAGACGAAATAACTCTCCGCATGTCTGCGGGACGCAGAAACTTCATTGCGCGAGATGAAGAAAGGGGTGGATTTCGGCCCTTGAGTCGTTTTCACCTCGATGAGCTTTGGCGTGCCGTCGGCATGGAACGATTCAATGTCGAAACCCGCCGTGGAATCATGAAGCGCCACATGACAAACCTGCTCCGCCAGATCATCCCTCCCCGCGAGGCGAAGCATTTCAATCTCGTACTTGACCACAAGTTTTTCACCTTGCAAACCAAGGTGACGATTGCGTAGATCGCGCTCAAGCCAATTCACCGCGGACGCTTCGCGCAGTTCCGAGCGAGATCTCTTCGAATCGCGACTCGGGATAACGAGCTTTGGGGGTACTGCTTCCCTAGTAAGCATTTGCGTCGTCGTCTCTCGAAGTGGCGTGTAACCGGGATCGCGCGGCGCACTCACTTCGAGGCCAAGTTCAACCAGCCGTGCAGGGCTCAGGTCCCAATAACGAACACGCCAAACAAAATGCACGGGATTTCTTTTGCTAAGATCGTGTGAGAAATACTCCAAGAGTCCGAGATATACATACTTACTAGCCTTCTTCGAACGAACAAACAGGTGGATGTTCCTCTCTTGCGGATCATGCGCCAGTAGCTTCTGAATCGTGCGCGATTCGAAGTTATGCTGAGTCTGCGACTCCCACAGAAGATACCCATCCGCGGTCAAGACGTCGTGATATGGATTTCCATCGACCGGCCTGCCAAGCGTAACCATCAATACGAAGCTACCACTTTCCTTTGGGGTTTCCACTATCCCGGGCATTCCCCATCGGCCGGCCCCGCGCGTAAAAGCCACGCCAGGCTCAAAAAGTTGTGATATTTCCTCTCGGTTGTAAAGTTGGAAGCGTTGAACAACTGCACGCTTCTCGATATGCATTTCTGTAGGGACTTTTTTTTCAATGTGAAACCCCAGCCTCCTGAGAATTCGAAAGCAAGGCGTATCTTCTCCGCCCGAGAATTCGCTTGACTTGAGGCGGCGCCCAATCACGTGCTCGGCTGTCAGCCCCAGTATTGCCTTTGGCGGATATCGTCTGCCCTCGTGTATCAGATCGAATTCGGTAGAATCAATATATCCGGACTCTCGTGCATAAGCGAAAGAGAAGTCCGCTAAAACCTTCAGCACGTGATCAGTAGTCATTCCCGACAGCACGTTTGCTAACCGTCTGACGCGCCCGTCCGGTCCAATCTCAATCGTTGGTTCCATATCGCTTACAGTTCTTTTTCTTGTTCAAACGAACTTCTCGCGTAATTTCGTGAAAAGGTCCATGGCGGTGTGCCGCATGAAGATTCTATTCGTGACGTGGCGCTATTGGCATGAGTCGATCGAATCAGGAAACTTCAATGCAAAAAGCCCAGTCATTGGACTGGGCTTTTTGCATGAATTCTCGGTGGGGTGGCTGATGGGACTCGAACCCACGACGACAGGAATCACAATCCTGGACTCTACCAACTGAGCTACAGCCACCACTGTTACCGCGATCTCGACTGCTTCAGAACAGCAGTAGCAGCAATCAAGAAGCGAGATTATACGAACAAAGATTGCGCTTGCCTAGTCCCTTTGAGCATCTTTTTCCGACGCACGCGCCATCACGATTCGATCGCTTCCACGGCCTCGCGAAGATGGCCGCGCGCCTCGTCGAAAATGCCGAGATCGCCGGTGGCGAGGCGGCGGCTGTCCGACAGCACGCGACGCCATCCGCGCGCACCCGGCACGCCGCGATAAAGCCCGAGCGCATGCCGCGTCACCGCGCCGAGATACGTGCCGCGCGCGAGTTCATGGCGCGCATAGTCGATCAGTTCCGCTTCGATTGCTTCGCGCGAGGGAACCGGCGTATCGGCGCCATAGAAGCGCGTGTCGACGCCCGCGAGCACGTACGGATTGTGATAGGCCTCGCGTCCGAGCATCACGCCGTCGACGTGCTTCAGATGTTCCTCGACTTCATCCAGCGTCTTGATGCCGCCGTTGATCGAAATCTCCAGATGCGGGAAGTCGCGCTTCAGCCGATAGGCGTACTCGTACTTGAGCGGCGGAATCTCGCGATTCTCCTTCGGGCTCAGACCTTTGAGGATCGCGTTGCGCGCATGCACGATGAACACCTCGCAACCGGCATCGGCGATCGTGCCGACGAAATCGCGCACGAACTCGTAATCCTCGACCGTATCCACGCCGATGCGATGCTTGACCGTCACGGGAATGGACACCGCGTCGCGCATCGCCTTCACGCAATCGGCGACGAGTTGCGGCTCTTTCATCAGGCACGCGCCGAATGCGCCGCGCTGCACGCGTTCCGACGGGCATCCGCAGTTCAGGTTGATCTCGTCGTAACCCCATTGCTCGCCGAGCTTCGCGCTTTTCGCGAGATCGGCCGGCTCGCTGCCGCCGAGTTGCAGCGCAACGGGCGCTTCGGCGGGCGTGAACGCGAGATGGCGCGCGACATCGCCGTAAAGCAGCGCGCCCGTCGTCACCATTTCCGTGTAGAGCCAGGCGTGGCGCGACACGAGCCGGTGCAGGGACCGGCAATGGCGGTCGGTCCAATCCATCATCGGAGCGACGGATACGCGGCGGGGGCTGATCTTCGATACGGCTGACATGGATGACGGCGGCCGCGCTTTCGGGCGAACCGCTTGAATCTGAAGGGGAATCGGGGATTTTACCGCAGTGCGATCAATCGATCTAAGCCGACGTTGGGAACCTTCTAGCCTGACCGAATTTTTATCAGCCAAACAGGTCAACATTGGAGACTGCGACGTCTCTCATCGTTTGCTCGCGACCGCTTCGCGGAGACCCAAAATGGCACGGTACCATCTAGCACTAACCACCCTACTTCTCAGCCTTACACTCCCCGCCCACGCCCAAACCACCCGCCCCGACGACACCGCATCGATGGTAAAACCGCCGAGCGCCCCCGGCGCGCCGTCCGCGAGCGCGACGCGCCCCGACAATCCCGACAACATGCCCGTCAAGAAACCCAGCCCGCCGCCCAACAGCGACCGCATGCTGCATCACAGCCCGGCGAGCGACGCGATCGCGAAATAGCGCGGCCATGGCAACCGAGCGGCCAGGAAAACGCGCGCGACGCCACTATAATGGCGCTCGTTTCGAATAATCGGAGAGCACCGCGCCCTCGGCTCCAGGCGGTCCAGCCAATGCAAAAAGTCATCCTGCCGTTCGTTTCTGGTTTCCTCGCCGCGCTGTTCTTTCGCGAATCGACTCTGGCGCTGCTGCACGCGGCGGGACTCGTCGATCCGGCCGGCTTTTCCACCACGCCGTTCCTGCCGCTCGGCATTCCCGAATTCATCGCCAATGCGCTGTGGAGTTCGGTCTTCGCCGTCCTGATGGCATGGCTTCTGCGCGTCGCACCCGACCACAGTGCGCCGTGGATCGGCGCACTCGTCTTCGGCGGCATCGTGCTGACGGCGGTCGGCGCGTTCGTGATCGACCCGGCGCGCGGCATCTGGCCGAGCGGCAACATGCTGCCGCGCCTCGCGCCGAGCTTCATCGCCAATGCGATCTGGGGCTGGGGCGCGCTCGTCTTCATGCGCGCTTTCATGGCCGGCAGCGACTCGCGCTGAGCCGCGACGAGCGCTCGAATCGAAAAGCGGCCCGCTCGGGCCGCTTCGTCATTTCAGTCCTTCAAAAGCCGCAGCGGATGCGCCGCCGGCGTCCACGCGCTTTCGAACATGCGATCCACATCCGCGGCGTTGACGTCTTCGGCGCGCGCGATCTTCCAGCGCGGATCGTTGTCCTTGTCGACGATGCGCGCGCGGATGCCCTCCAGCACGTCGCCGCGCTCGAACGTCGTGCGCGTGAGATCGAGATCGCGGCGCAGCGTCTCGGCCATCGTCGAGAATTTGGCGCGATCGACCTGCTGCAGCGCTATATCGACGGAAAGCGGCGAGCGCTCGCGCAGCTCGGCCGCCGTGCGCTTCGCCCAGTCGTTGCCGTTGTCGGCCTCGCGCTCCAGCGACGCGATGATCGACGCGCCGTTGCCCGCCGCGAAATGCTTGTCGATCATCGTGCGCGCGGCGGCGAGTTCGCTCTTCTCCGGGATCGGCGCGACCTTGTGCTTGGTCGTTTCGGTCTGTACGAAGCGCACGATCTCCACGCCATCGAGAAAACGCTGATGCCGCAACGACTCGACGAGGCCCGGCAGCGCGCCATCGTCGAGATAGGCGTCGGCCATGCGGGCATAGAGCGCATCGGCGGCGGCGAGGCTCGCGCCCGTCGCCGCGAGATACCGGCCGATCGCGCCCGGCGCGCGCGCGAGGAACCAGCTCACGCCGACATCGGGAAAGAGGCCGATGCGCGTCTCGGGCATCGCCATCTTCGTCGACTGCGTGACGATGCGCAGTCCGCCGGTATGATGCGCGCCCTGCGAAATGCCCATGCCGCCGCCCATCACCACGCCGTTCATCACCGCGACATATGGCTTCGGGAACGTGAAGATCGCGTGGTTGAGCTTGTATTCGTCGATGAAGAACGCGTCGATCGCGTCGCGCTCGCCCGCCTTCGCGGACTCGTAGAGGAAGCGGATGTCGCCGCCCGCGCAAAACGCGCGCACGTGCGGGCTATAGACGACAACAGAGCGGATCGCCTGATCGTGCCGCCAGGCGCGCAATGCCTCGCTGATCGCGCGCAGCATCGGCGGAGTCAGCGCGTTGAGTGCCTTCGGACGATCGAGCGCAATGAAGCCGATGCCGTTGGCGGTGTCGATACGGATGTCTTCGGTGGTCATCGTGTTGAAGTGTCGGGTCGGTTTCGAGGTTCGGCGCCTCGCGCTTCAATTCGGTCGACCGGCGCGAACCACGCATCGAGCGACAACTCGACGAGCGTCGCGGCCGGCGTCTCCGGCAACGGCGCGCCATTCAGCTTCAGCGCGACGATGCCATGCAGATTCGCCCACAGCCCTTCCGCGCAGGCGAGCGGCGCGGCGTGCGGCGGCAGCCGGTCGGCCGCGCGCAACTCGACGAACGCGTCCGCGATCAGCGAAAGCGTCGCCGCGCCTGACTCGGCCGCCTTGTCCACGCGGCCGGCGCCGTTCGCGTCGGGCTCGGCGCACACTGCGGATTCCATGTACATCAGCCGATACGTCTCAGGCTCGGCCAGCCCGAATTCGACATACGTGCGCGCCATTGCGTTCAGCCGCGCGGCTGGATCGGCGATCGTCGCCTGCGCGAGAAACGCGTCATGGAGACTCGCGTGCCCTTCCATGCGCAACGCGCGCGCGATCTCGCCGCGGCTCCTGAAATGAAGATAGAGCGCGGCGGGCGAATAGTCGATGGCCTCGGCCAGCTTTCTCATCGAGAGCGATGCGAACCCTTCGCGCTTCACGATCGCTCGCGAAACCTCAAGTATGCGCTCGCGCAGCGCGTGACGCTGCTCGCGTCTTTGCTCGGTGCGCCGCTGCTGCGGTTCCATGCGAGGCATTGTCGGCAGCGCCCCTCTCGAAGTCAAATGGCGGCGCGTGTGCGCGCGCTCAGACGGTCATCTTGCTGTCGTCGTCGCGACGCGATGCAGCGCGATAAAGCGGCTCGTCCGATTCGCGCAACACGACCGACGCGAACACGATGCAAAAGCCGAGAATCAGCACACCGACGGCTGCCCAGATGAGCCATAGCGCATTGGACTCGATAAGCGAGTGAACAAAGGATTGAAGCATGACGACCCCGCGCGATTTTTATAATGGTTGCTCTGGACAGCGCATGCCGTTGAGCAAGTAATGTGCCGAGCGAATCGCATCGCGTACGGCGTGTTATCGGGATGGTACTCCGTTGCGCGATCGCGCGGAAGACAGCGCGACATCTCTCGCAGCGATAGGACGAACAGCGCGATGGAGGTCTTACATCGGCCGTGTAAGAAGAAGAATGCCGCGCCGCGTTAATGACGCGACCGACGCATCAGACGGTCACGCGGCCCGGCGGGAAATGGCCGCTTTTCAGCAGCACGGGCATGCCGTTGGTCACGCGCAAGTGCTCGCGCGCCACCGCTTCGATGTGCGGACGTGCTGCAGCGAACGCGCCGATCCAGCCGGCGCTGTCATACGTCTGCGCGCCGAAATGATCTTCCAGCGCCTCCACCGATATCGCGCATGGCACGCGTCTGCCATCGACGAGCGCGGCGAATTCGACGGTCAGGTTGGAATCGCGATAATCGGGCGCGTCCGGGAGGAATCGAATATTCATGATTGTCTCGTTGCTGGGCGTGGCGGCCGGCTACGTTCAAGCGCTTGTTGCGTCACCGAGGCGGCGAAGCTGTTTGCGGCACCGCAAACGATCGCACCAATCGATTCGGCGATTATGGTACTCGCGCTCGCGCCGTGCGGTCCAGCATCCCGCCTGTCATACCGCTTCAGGCGGCGAGAACGGATTCGTCGACATCCACGACGAGCAGCGAGCTCGCCAGCGGATCGGCGTAATTGAAGTCGAGCAGTCGGCTCATGTCGCGCACGCGTTCGCACACGCGGTCGCGCGCGGCTTCGGGCAGATGCGGATAGTCGCGCAGCACTTGCGCGTCGAAGCGGTAATGCACGCCCCACGCGATGTTGCCGGGATGATTCGCCACGCCGCCCGTGCGCCAGCTCACGAACAGCGCGGGCGCCGACTCGTGCCCGATTTCCGCGACGTCGGCACCGCTCGGAAACAGATCGATGAGGCAATTCGCGACGTCGTACAGCACCGCGTGCCGAAGATGAATGGGGCGCATCATGTCGAGTGCAGCAATCGGTCGATGTACTCGCGCGCCGCCCGCTCCACATGTTCCAGCGCTTCTTCTTCGGTCGCAAAGCGCTGCTCGGGCCCGAGATCGACGAGCGCCTCGAAGCGATGCACGTCGTCCGGTCCGCCACGCGCGAGGCTCACTGAGCCGACGTAGATCGGCGCCCCGCCATCGCTGCCGCTTTCGCCTTGTGTTTGCACGAGCCGCGCCGATGCGCTGATGTAATAGCCTCGATAAGGCCCCGTGACTCGTTCCGCCATGTCTTTCTCTCCCTTTTCGTGCGCGCCGCATGCGCGGTTTCGTGGTTCTCCGGACTGGCAATTCCAACCGGAAGTGCAGTGAAATAAGGCGCGCGATCCGGAAAATAGTTCATCGGCCAGGATGGGCGCATGCGGGCGCGTGCCTTTTGCTTTCGCAAGTGGCGCGCCCGAAGCCACCGCTAACATCCGCTTACGTGTCGCGTAAGCCGCGTATGGGACAATGCACATCTCAAAAAGCGCCCTCGCCGCGAAGCCGCGACGGGCGGCGCGCATCGCCATTCGATCTCACGAGGTAAAGATGAAGGAACCCGGTCGGCGCATGCGCCGTATCTCCGCACGCGTCGCGCATGGCGGCGCCGTTTCGCGTTTCGTGTCGTTGCGCGCGCTCGCACTGGGCGCGGCTGCCGTCGCGCTCGCGAGCCTGGGCGCGTGTGCGTCGTCGAACGAGGCATCGCTCATCAATCTGCCTGACGGACAGACCGGCTACGCGGTCAACTGCAGCGGCGCGGATGCCGGATCGAGCTGGGGAAGCTGCTACGTGCTCGCCGGCAAGAAATGCGGCGCGACGGGCTATGACATCGTCTCGAAGGACAACGAGGAAGGCGGCCCGACCGGCGGCGGCATCAGCAACGTGATCTCGGCGAACGTCAAGAATCGCTCGATGATCGTGCGCTGCAAGTGAGCGCGATCGGGCGCGCCCTTCAGTGCGCGCTCATTTTCGAGAACGCATTGAGCACGACGACGCCCGCGACGATGAGGCCCATGCCGAACATGGCGGGCAAATCGGGCGTCTGCTTGAAGAGCAGCGCGGCGACGAGTGTGATGAGCACGATGCCCGCGCCCGACCACACCGCATACACGATGCCGACGGGCAGCGCGCGCAGTGTCAGCGACAGCAGATAAAACGACAGCCCGTATCCGACCACGACAATGGCTGCGGGAAGCGCGCGCGTGAAGCCATCGGAGGCGCGCAGCGCGGACGTCGCGATGACTTCGGCGACGATCGCGATGGCGAGGAGCACATAAGCGGTTGAGCGCATCGTGTTGTCGTATTCGTTCGTTTGTCGTTCGTCGTTTGTCGCTTGTCGTTTGAAGCGATGGCCTTCACTCGTGTCCGAGCGACAGCTTGCCGAAGTTTTCGCCGAGCACGGCGCACAGTGCCTCGACGACCATCTGATGATCGTCGCGCTGCGGCAGTCCCGACACCGCCACCGAGCCGATCACGCCCGCGCCTGCGACGCGCAGCGGAAACGCGCCGCCATGCGTGGCGAACTCGGCGGTTTGAAGGCCGTACTTCTCGGCGAGCGTCGTGCCCGCCTGCTGCAGCGCGAGGCCGAGCGCATACGAGCTGCGGTGAAAATGCTCGACGGTGCGCGACTTGCGCTCGACCCAGCGCGCGTTGTCAGGCGTGGTGCCGTCGAGCGCGAAATAAAAGAGCTTGCGGCCGAATGTGCGCACGTCGATCACGACGGCCGCATCGCGCGCCAGCGCCATCTCGCGCAATTGCGTGCCGATCTGCCATGCATGGTCGGCATGGAACTGCGGGAACACGAGCGTGCGCTCCTGATGCGCGATGGCCTGCAGAACGTGTGGAATGTCCATGAGCGGGCGACTCCTTTTGCGTGTAGCTGGATTGGGTGGGCGCGTGGGGATGCAGCGCCGCATCTTCGCGATTTTGACATGCGCATGCGATGCGGCCACGTGCGAGTCGGCCATGAACCGGTGCAAATGCGACTTCGGCGGCAAGGTGTCGAAGGTGTCGGCTTCGTGGCGATGCACCAAAATTTGTGCTTGCTGCAAGCTCAGTTACATCGCCGCTCAATGCGCCCGGCGCATAGGTGGAGCGTTCAAGTGGCGGGGCTAGCCGTCCTCCCTTTCTTTCGTCACCGCTATATACGATTTGAGCGCCGGTTGCTGAATCGCGAGTAGAAGCAATGACGCTCCCCCTAATTTACGGGCGAATTCGTCATCCAGCTTTCCGCCGTGTTCGGCAATGGACCACGGCATCACCATTGAGGCGGCTCGCAAATGTTCGATGGCCGCGCGATCAACAGTGCAGGTTTCGATCTGGTTGTTATCCTCGTCGTAAGCAATAACGACACAGCGCGGTTTTGTTTTCATCCCACGGCCCTCCCTCTAAGACAGTTTGAATATCGCTGCATAGCCCTTTCTTTGCAGACGCTCCAGTATCTCTTGTCCATTGCGGCGTAGGCGCTACACTCGGCCATATCTAAGTCGTATCCGAGTTCGCACTCAGCTTCTTCGGCTGGTGTCAGAAAGATCCCCGCGACGTCTTGTCCCTGATCTAATAACCCGTCCGGATGGTATTCAAACGGCTGCGCATCGCCTAGCAGCGAACCGCTGTCGCCGTCGTCAATTCCGTCGAAGCTTTCGAGCATCGAGTCGCCGCCGCTGTCGTCGTCCGAACCCGAATCACTGAGCACGGCTCCGACCACTGCTTCGGCAACGCCTGGCCAATCGAAACCGCTACCGCCGCGAGTGGCTCCGCTATGACTGATTGCGTCACTCGCGCCGGATGCGAAATCGTGCACGGAACCGAAGCCCGATTTGCCATCGACGCGCTTCAATGCCGCGACTTCGCGTAAGTCCGAGAGCGCGTCGCTCTTGGCTCTGAAGCTGACGCCGGCGCCCGGTTTCGGCCAGGATTGTGGCGCATACCACTTGTACACCTCTTGCCCGCTCCACCAGAATCGTTTGCGATTAATCGCAGGCACGAGACGGCCATCCTGAACCGCGCGGCGCAACACGCGCGTGATGCCGTCACCATCGACAGGTAGGTCGCGACTCGATATCCGCAATTCATGACGGATAAAATGGACATACTGGCGGAATTCAGTACTCAGGTAAATGCTGCGTCGATCGATACGCGGCCGAAACAGCCGGTCGAAATCGCGCCGATCCTGCGCGATCTGTCTCTCCTGCTCTTTCTCCTTATCGCTGCGCTCTTCGTAGGACAGATCTCCGTATGGGTGAGTCCGCCACATATACCAGTCAATCTGATGAAATTCGCGTCGAGTCATCAGCGTGCATTGCCAGCCGAAGCCGCCTGACAGCGGCACATACAGCGCATTGAACGAGCGGCCCCATTTGGGAAACGCCATGTCACCTCCAGTTTGAATAGGAGTGCCAATCCTATCGGGCCGTAAAACGATCGTTCGCAGCTATCGTTTAAAGCCACGAAATTTGACGCGGAGGCCCCCAGCGAAAGAAGGTGCGCGGGGTGAAAAGGCAGGAATGGCTGTCCAGTCCCGTGGCGAGTCGCTCGCGGCGGGTGATACAGCGTTTGCAGGAGACCAGAAAAGTGAAAAGGGCTACCGCGAAAACACGGTAGCCCTCTGAATTCTTTGGTTGCGGGGGTAGGATTTGAACCTACGACCTTCGGGTTATGAGCCCGACGAGCTGCCAGACTGCTCCACCCCGCGTCCGTCGAAGAAAAGATTATAAGCCATCACTTAGTTGGGCGCAATGCCTCGTTTGCTTCGAAGCGAAGAAAAGATAGTGAGGCTGCGTCGAAGCATCGCGCTGCGCGTCGAAGTGCATCGAAACACGCGTGGCATAATCGTTTGTTCATCATCGTATCGAGCGCGGCATGCAGCACTTGCGTCGGAGCATCATGAAGAAGATCGGCGGGTTCGCGGCACTATGCGCGATGCTGCTGCTTTCGCTCGCGCCCGCCGCATCGCAGACGCTCGAACATGCACGCATCGAATCGCTGCTTGCTTCGGTATGCGCGACGAATGCACAAGCGCCGCAGCATGCGCAACACGGCGTCGCCGATCATCTGCGGGCATGCGACTACTGCGACCTCATCGCGCACGCGCCCACACCGCCCTCGTCTCTCGATACAGCCGGCTTCACATTCTCGCCGCGCGAGGTTTTCACTGCGCCCTTGCGCGCCGACGCGCCGCGTCGCGCGTGGCTCGCCTTTGCGCAACCGCGCGCCCCGCCCGCTGTCGCCTGAGTTGCGCAGGCGCACGCACGCCTTCCATTTGCTCTCTCGCACACATCGCTCGATGACCGAACGGCTTCGGGCACGCAAGGACACATCATGCTTTCATCATCGATCATGCGCGGCGCGCTCGCCCTCGCATTCATCGGCTCGGCGCAACTCGCGTTCGCGCATGCGTTGCCGAAGATTCAGAACCCCGGCCCCGGTGCGACCGTCGGCGCGCCGCATGAAGTCGCGATCGACTTCGGCGAGGCGCTCGAACCGACCTTCAGCAAGCTCATCGTCACCAATGCTCAGGGCACGCAGGTCAACACGGCGAAATCCATCGTCGACGCCAACGACAAGAAGCACATGAGCGTCGCGCTCGGCGATCTCGCCCCGGGCGTCTACAAGGTGCAATGGACCGCGGTCGCGGCGGACGGGCATCGCACGCAAGGTCACTACAACTTCACCGTCAAGTGAGAACAGAATGAAAAAGATCGCTGTACTCGCAAGCGCGCTCGCCTGCGCTTCCTTCGCTCAGGCCGCGTCGCTCGAAGCCCGCGACTGCTGGGTTCGTGCGATGCCGCCGAATCTGCCTTCGTCGGGCTACTTCACCGTCGCGAACAACGGCGACAAGCCCGTCACGATCACCGCCGCCGCAACGCCCGCGTTCGGCATGGCGATGATGCACAAGTCGGAAACCAAGAACGGCACGGCGACGATGTCGCATGTCGAATCCGTCGATGTGCCCGCGCACGGCACGCTGAGTTTCGCGCCGAAGGGCTATCACCTGATGCTCGAAGAACCGGGCAAGCCGCTCAAGGTCGGCTCGACGATTCCCCTCACCCTCACGTTCGCGGACAAATCCACGCTCGACGTGAACTGCGCGGTGAAATCGGCGGCGACGGTCGGTCAATAAACGTCATCCCCAAAAGCGAAGCGCGCCGGGCTCACACCCGGCGCGCTTTTTTTGCGCTCGACGACAAGCAGACCGTCAGTGCTTGCTGAACAGATCCATGATCTGCTTGCGCTCGTCGGTCGTGACTGGCGGCGCGGGCGGCGCCTGCATGCCCGCCGGACCGACGCCGCCCATCGTGGTGGCGTCGCCCGCCATCGGATTGGTGTTATCCAGCCCGATGCTCGCGACGAAGCCCGCGCCCGGCGTGCGGTCCGCGTAGAACAGTTCGCCGTCGACGGTCGTGATGCCGTCGGGCTTGGCCATCTGCTCCTGCGGAATGCCACGCAGCGCGCGTCCCATGTACTCGACCCAGATCGGCAACGCCAACTGCGCGCCGAACTCGCGGCTGCCGAGCGTCTTCGGCTGGTCGTAACCCATCCACGCCACCGCGACGAGCTGCTTCTGATAACCCGCGAACCAGCCGTCTTTCGCGTCGTTGGTCGTGCCGGTCTTGCCTTGCAGGTCGTTGCGCTTGAGCACGTTGGTGCCCGAACCCGTGCCCTGCGACGCGACCGTATGCAGCAGGCTGTTCATGATGTACGCGTTGCGCGGCTCCAGCGTCTGCGGCGCGTTGCTGCCGGCGATAAGCGGACTCGCGCGCGAGATCACGCTGCCGCGCGCATCGGCGACATCGGCGATCAGATACGGATTGATGCGATAGCCGCCGTTCGCGAACACCGAATACGCGCCCGAAAGCTGCAACGGCGTGACGAGCCCGGCGCCGAGCGCAAGCGGCAGATAAGGCGGCGTCTTGTCCTTGTCGAAGCCAAACTTCTGCGTGACGAAGTCCTGCGCGTAGTTCGTGCCGATATACGACAGGATGCGGATCGACACGAGGTTCTTCGACTTCTGCAGACCGGTGCGCATCGACATCGGGCCGTCGGGCTGGTCGTCGTCCTTCGGCTCCCATGCGTCGCCGCCGCCCGCCGCCGGGAAGTACAGCGGCGCATCGTTGATGATGGTCGCGGGTCCGATGCCCTTGTCGAGCGCGGCCGAATAGATGAACGGCTTGAAACTCGAACCCGGCTGACGCCATGCCTGCGTCACGTGATTGAACTTGTTCTTGTTGAAGTCGAAACCGCCGACGAGCGCGCGAATCGCGCCGTCCTGCGGCGTCATCGACACGAGCGCGCCTTCGACCTGCGGAAGTTGCGTGATCTGCCAGTTGCCCTTGGCGTCCTGCGTGAGGCGCACGATCGAGCCCGGCTTGATCGCAAGCGCCTTCGACGCGTTGCTGCGCAGCCCCGCCGCCGCGAAGCGCAGGCCTTCGCCCGAAACGTTGGCCGTATCGCCGCCGACGAACTGCGCCGTCACCTGCTTCGGGCTCGCAGCCGTGACGACCGCCGAAACGAGCTCGCCGTTGTCGGGATGATCGACCAGCGCGTCTTCGATCGCCTCGGCGCGGTCGTCCGCATTCGACGGCAAGCTGATGCTGCCCTCCGGCCCGCGATAGCCGTGACGCCGCTCGTAATCCATCACGCCCTTGCGCACGGCTTTGTACGCCGCGTCCTGATCGGCGGAATCGATCGTCGTCGTTACCGTGAGGCCGCGCGTGTAGGCCTCTTCCTTGTACTGCGCGTACATCATCTGCCGCACCATTTCGGCGACGTACTCGGCATGCACGCCGTATTCGGTGCCGCCCGACTTCGTATGGATTTCTTCCGCGGCGGCCTGATCGTACTGTGCGCGCGTGATGAAGTTCAGATCCAGCATGCGCTTCAGGATGTATTGCTGACGCACCTTCGCGCGCTTCGGATTGACGACCGGGTTATACGCGGACGGCGCTTTCGGCAGGCCCGCGAGCATCGCCGCCTCGGCAAGCGTGATGTCCTTCAGATCCTTGCCGAAGTACACGCGCGCCGCGGCCGAAAAGCCGTACGCGCGCTCGCCCAGATAAATCTGGTTCATGTACAGCTCGAGAATCTGGTCTTTGGTGAGCGCGCGCTCGATTTTGTAGGCGAGCAGCATCTCGTAGACCTTGCGCGTATAGGTCTTCTCGCTCGAGAGGAAGAAGTTGCGCGCGACCTGCATCGTGATCGTGCTCGCGCCCTGCGATGCGCCGCCGTGCATGAGGTCGGTCACGCCCGCGCGCAGGATGCCGATGAAGTCCACGCCGCCGTGATCATAAAAGCGGTAGTCCTCGATCGCGAGCACGGCCTTCTTCATCTGATCGGGGATGTCCTGAAAGCGCACGAGACTGCGGCGCTCTTCGCCGAATTCGCCGATCAGCACGTGGTCGGCGGTATAGACGCGCAGCGGCACCTTGGGCCGATAGTCGATCAGCGCGTTGAGCGACGGCAGATTCGGCTCCATGACGACGAGCGCGTACCCGACGATGAGCGCGCCGACCACCGCGCCGATGGCCGCGATGCCGCCGAACCATAGCGCGATGCGCGCCCACGGCGAGCGGCGGTTGCGATCGTTTCTGTCGTTGCGGTCATGACGACCGTTGCCGCCATTGCGACCGCCGCGGCCGTTGCCGCCATTGCCATCGCGTCCGCCGCCGTCAGCGTGCCTGGCATCGTTGAGGCTGTTCCAGCGGGGTTCGCGATCGTGTCGCGAGGATCTCGATGAGTCGGGTCGTTTGATGATAGGCATGACTGGGTTCGTTGGCGCGCCGTGAAGCGCGCGCGCTGCCGCGCTGCGATGCGCCGTGTGCGTGGCGCTACTGCAAAGACGGGACGAGCAAATGAGCGGGCCGGCTTACACCGAGCGTAACAGGCCATTTTAAAGAATTCGGGGGCGCCACTACAAAACCGCCGGAGATTTTTTGTAAGTAAATGACGCGCGGCGGCGGAATCGGCATGATTCGAGGAGTTACCCACAGAAAGTGTTGAGAGCCTTGTGGACAACCGTATGAGAAAATACCCAAGTCGTTGAACGCGCGCCTTTTTTGCGCGACGCTCATCGCGCGTGATGCGGGGTGGGCCACACCCACGTCCGCGCACAAACCGATATGATGGATGAACGGATCGCAGGTTCCCGGCCACACCGCGAGAGCCCGCCGTTGCGCTGTCGTGCCGTTGTTTGATGAACCGAAGTCGCGATCGCCGTTACGATCGCCTTACTGTTTGCGAGCCGCTCATGACGACCAAACCCAGCGAACGCATCGTTGTTTTCGTGACTCCCGCGCAGAAGATGGCCATCAGCCAGACGGCGGACACGCTCGGCATCAGCGTGAGCGAACTCATGCGGCGCGCGGTGCTCAACTTCAACGCGACGAGCGAGCAGATCAAGGTGGCCGGCATCGTCGACCGCCTGCGCGCGCCGAAAGCACCCGATGCGCTCAATGCCGCGCTCAAGAGCGTCGCCGCGAAAGCCGCGGCGCGCGAAGCCCGCGAGGCGGCGGCGAGCGCGACCAAGCGGGCCGCGCAGGCGCGCAGCTTGCCACGTTCGCATCCCGCGCCGGCTGCATCCGAAGAAGAAGTCGAGCACGACACCGATCCTGGCGACGACGCCTCGCTCACCGACGGCACGCGTTCCGGACGCTGACCGCCGCGCATCCGTGCTTCACGCCATCGGCGGGACGCGTCGCGGCATCGCACGTCCATGTCGTTACACTCCTTAACCTTCATTAAGTCCCGATTAAGTCGCGGCATGATCTAATGAGCGGGTAAACCCGGTGCGCGCGTCGTCGCACTGCGCGCTTGCAATCCCGCGCGTTGCGCCTCACATTCGAGCCGCGTGGCACGCAGGCGGGCGCGCACCCCGCCGTCTTCATCCAGGAGAAATACATGTCGCTTTTCGATTCCATCACGCGCACGGTCAAAGGCCTCTTGAACGACGCCGCCGACACCATGCAGGACCCTTCGCGCGACGCTCGCCAGATCGTGCGCGAGCTCGACGAAAGCATCGCGAAGGCGGAAAACTCGCTCATCGAGATCGAAGCGCAGGTCGCGACGCAGCAAAGCAAGCGCGACGCCGCCAACGACAAGGCGAAGAAGTACGAAGACGGCGCGAAGCGCGCGCTGCAGTCGGGCGATGAAGGCCTCGCGCGCGAAGCACTCGCGGCGCAGGCGAACGCCGAAACCGAACGCGACGCGCTCGCGGCCGAACTGCAGACGCTGGAGCCGTCGGTCGATCATCTGAAGAAGCAGATCGCCGACATGCGTCAGCGCCGCAACGATCTCAACGCGCGCTCGAACATCCTTCAGGCGAAGCAGCAGATCGCAACCGCGAAAGATACCGCCGCGACGGCGCTCGGCGGCATCGGCGGAAAAAATCTTTCCGAAGATTTTCAGAAGCTCGAAGACAAGGTTCAGCTCGCCAACGCGCGCTCGGATGCGCGCCTGAATTCGGCCGATCAGAAATCGGGCAAGGCGCTCGACGACAAGCTCGCCGAACTCAATCGCGGGCCGTCCGTCGAAGATCGTCTCGAAGCGCTGAAGAAGCAGTTGAACACGCCGGCGCAGTAAAGGCCGGCATCGGAAAGCGGGCACGCGCCGCGAACTACCTGGCGAGCGGCGCGTCGCACGAATATGCGCTACCTTGTGCAGTACACGATTGCATCGACAGGAGGCGGACGTTCATCGCGTCCGGCCGGTATCATGAAAAAGATGTTGACCGCTCTGGCGTTGTCCTTGTCGCTCGCTTCCCCGCTCGCGTTCGCCGTGCCGACCGCGCAGCAGGTCGAGCAGTCGATGACGCAGGGCAACTGGCAAAAGGCCGACTCGCAACTGAGCGAAGTGCTCGAAGCGCATCCGAAAAACGCGCACGCGCATTATCTCTACGCGCAGGTGCTCGACCGCGAAGGCCGCTACAGCGACGCGCTTTCGCATCTGCAGCAGGCGAAATCGCTCGATCCGTCGCTGAGCTTTACGGACCCGTCGCGCTTTGCGGCCACGCAAGCCCGCATTCAGGCCGACGCGACGCGCGCCAGCATTTCGCCGCGCTCCGACAACGGCACCACACGCGGCACGACGGGCACGGTCACGCAGAATCCGTTCAATCAGAATCAGGCCGCCGCGCCCGCGCAGCAAAGCCACGGCCTCGGCATGGGCGCGTGGATCGGTCTGGCGGTGCTGATCGCGGCGATCGCATTCGTGCTGCGCTGGGGCCTGCGCCGCGCCCGCACGCGCGACGACGGCCGCGCCGACGATGACCGCCGCGCCCAGCTCAAACGCGCTACCGAATTGCTGAACGACGTGCGCACGCTCAAGCTCGACGTGCGGCTCTCCACAGCGCCGGGTCACGAAGCGCTGCTGCGCGACGTGGAAGGCGCGGAGACGCAGTTGCGCGAAATGGTCGAGGCGTTGTCGAACGCGAAGAATCCGGTGCCGCCCTACGCTATCGAAGATCTGGAGAATCAGGTCGAGAGCCTGAAAGCGCGCGCTGAAGGCCGGCCCGACCCGAACGCGCAGAATTACGCGCCAAACGGCGCACCGGGCGGTTCGCCGTATGCGCAGGAAGCGGAACGCTTTGGACGCAACCAGCAGCAGCCTTATCCGCAGCAAGGGCCGTATCCTCAGCAAGGGCCCTATCCGCCGCAGCAAGGCCAGCAGCCGCCCGTCATCATCCAGCAAGGCGGCGGCGGGTTCGGCGGCGGCATGGGCGGCCTGCTTACCGGCGTGCTGCTGGGACAGGCGTTGTCGCACGGCAGGGATCGCGTGATCGAGCGCGACGTGCCTGTCGATCGTCCGTCGAACGACAATGGCGGTCTCGATTTTGGCAACGGCAACGACAACGGCGGCGGCGGCCTGGACTTCGGCAGCGGCTCGAACGACTGGAACGACAACGGCGGTGGCGGCGGCGGTGGTCTGGACCTCGGCAGCAACGACGACGGCTGGCGCGATTCCTGAGTTTTGCACGCCAGCATGAATGTGAAGGCCCCGTTTGCGCGGGGCCTTCGTCGTTTCGGCGAGGAAAATTAGCGCATCAGCCGCCGCCGCCGAGAAAGCGCAGCAACGCCCACAGAAACTTGAAAAAGCCGACGACGAATTCCCAGATGCGCTCGAGCTGATCCCAGCCCGCGACGCGCAGGATGGCGTGCAGGATCATGCCGCTGCGGCCTCGCGCGCGCCGGCGCGTTCATGCGCTGATTCAAGCGTCGTTTCAAGCGTGATCGATACAGGCATCGGAAAAAAAGAAGGCGGCTCGCGCCGCCTCCTGTCGCTATCGCAAAAACCAGATGATAACCGGTCGCGCGAGTCGCTCTGCCGATGCGAGACTCAACCCGCCCCGCTTTCGGGCGGCACCTCGTCCGTGAGCGCTTCTTCCAGCCGCTTGAAAATGCGCTTCGTCGCGCCGCGCGGCTGGAGCGCGAAGAGCAGCAGCGAGCGGCCCGTCACCTGATACACGTCGTCGGAGCCGAACTCCGGCAACTCCTCGCGAATCGGCGCGTTCGTGTCGATCAGGCAGATCCATTCGTCCGGACCCGGAATATCGGGCAGCGTGAAATCGACCACGTCGTGATACGCGTTCACGATGAGCAACAGCGTCGCGTCCGAGGCCGGCTTGCGGATGCCGGTCGCCTGCGCGCGTCCGTCGATGACGAGCCCGAAGCAGCGCATGTTCGGATCGTCCCATTGCTCCTGCGTGAGCTCGTCGCCGGTCGTGCCGAGCCATCTGACGTCGGCGACCTGCAAGTCCTCGTGATACTCGCCCGTGAGAAAGCGCTGGCGCCGCAGCACCGGCAGCGTGTGACGCAAGGTCGTCAGCTTGCGCAGGAATTCTGTGAGCGCGCGCCCATCGTCGTCGATGTCCCAGTTGACCCAGCTGATGTCGTCGTCCTGACAGTACGCGTTGTTGTTGCCCTGCTGCGTGCGGCCGAATTCGTCGCCCGCGAGCAACATCGGCGTGCCTTGCGAAAACAGCAGCGTCGCAAGCATGTTGCGCTTCTGGCGCTCGCGCAGCGTGCGAATCTCGGGGTCGTCCGTCGGGCCTTCCGCGCCGCAGTTCCAGGACTTGTTGTCCGAGTGGCCGTCGTTGTTGTCCTCGCCGTTCGCCGCGTTGTGCTTTTCGTTGTACGACACGAGGTCGTTGAGCGTGAAGCCGTCGTGCGCGGTGATGAAGTTCACGCTCGCCCACGGCCTGCGCCCGCGCTTGTTGAACTTGTCGCCCGATGCGGTCATGCGCGTGGCGAGCTCCGGCGCGATGCCTTCGTCGCCCTTCCAGAACTCGCGCACCGTGTCGCGATAGCGGTCGTTCCATTCCGCCCAGCCCGGCGGGAAGCCGCCGACCTGATAGCCGCCCGGCCCGCAGTCCCACGGCTCGGCGATGAGCTTGACGCTCGACAGAATCGGATCTTGCCGGCACGAATCGAGAAAGCCGCCGCCTTCGTCGAAGCCGTACGGCTCGCGGCCGAGAATCGTCGCGAGATCGAAGCGGAAGCCATCGACGTTCATCTCCGTCACCCAGTAGCGCAGGCTGTCCGTGACCATCTGCAGGACGCGCGGATGCGAGAGGTTGAGCGTGTTGCCCGTGCCGGTATCGTTGATGTAATAGCGCGCTTCCTCCGGCATGAGCCGGTAGTACGACGCGTTGTCGATGCCGCGAAACGAGAGCGTCGGCCCGCGCTCGTTGCCTTCGGCGGTGTGGTTGTACACGACGTCGAGAATCACTTCGAGCCCGGCTTCGTGGAGCCGGTCCACCATTTCCTTGAACTCGGCGATGACACCCGGCCCGCGCGCGAAGTAACGCGGATCGGCGGCGAAAAAGCCGATCGTGTTGTAGCCCCAGTAGTTCGTGAGGCCCTTGTCGAGCAGATAGCTGTCGTTCACGAAGGCGTGAATCGGCAAGAGTTCGACCGATGTCACGCCCAGACTCTTGATGTACTCGACCACTTCCTTCTGCCCGAGCCCTTCGAACGTGCCGCGCATCGACTCCGGAATCGCCGGATGCCGCTTCGTGTAGCCGCGCACGTGCGTCTCGTAGAAGATCGTGTGCTCCCACGGCACGCGCACGCGCGTGGGGTGCGTCCATGAAAAGGTCTGATCGACGACCTGACACTTCTGCATGAACGGCGCGCTGTCGCGTTCGTCGAACGTGAGATCGTCGCCTTCGGCATTGAGCGTGTAGCCGAAGACGGCCGGGTCCCACTTCAGCTCGCCGACGTGCGCCTTCGCGTACGGGTCGAGCAGCAGCTTGTTCGGATTGAAGCGATGCCCGGCTTCCGGCTCGTAGGGGCCGTGCACGCGGTAGCCATAGACCGTGCCGGGCTCGAGACCGTACACGTAGACGTGCCAGACTTCGTCGGTATATTCGGGCAGTTCGATGCGCTGCGTTTCCTTCTCGCCTTTTTCGTCGAAAAGGCAAAGTTCGACCTTGGTCGCGTTCGCGGAAAACAGCGCGAAATTAACGCCCTTTCCGTCCCAGGTCGCGCCGAGCGGGAACGGCGAGCCTTCGGCAATGCGGAGTTCGTTCGGCATGAGATGATGTCTTCGATAGGATGACGCACCGGGCGTCGGGAGTGCACGTTGGCATTGCGGGGCTTCAGGCGGATCGTGAGAAGCACTTCTTATGCCCGTGCGCTTATGCCCGTGCGATGGGCCCGCGCGTCATCCGCTGCGGGCCGTGGGCGACGCCCCGCCGCTCATGCTTCGGACGCGTCGAGTGTAAAACGTTCCGCCTGGGAGCGCCGAATGCTGGGCGTCCGACCAACGTCCTACCGCCGTCCGCCACGTTCCGCACCGCCGAAGGAGAAGACGCCTTGTCCACACGCCCCGACACCTCCGCGAATTCCCCGGTCGACGGCACGGCTGAAGCAAGCCGGGCCGCCGGCCGCGCGCTGCGCGACGCCATCGCGTTCGACGCACACGGCGCCTGGACGCCCGCGCCCGACCGGCCCGACCCGGTCGAGCGCGTGCTCGCGGGCAACGCGGGCCGTCAGGAGCGGCTGATTCCGCTGCGCATGCAACGCATGGCGGAGTCGCCGTTCGCGTTCCTGCGCGGCTCGGCGACGGTGATGGCGTGGGACCTGGCCAGGTCGCCGTCGATCGGGCACAACGTGATCATCGACGGCGATGCGCACATCAACAACTTCGGTCTCTTTCGCACGCCGCGCCAGGACGTCGTGTTCGACCTGAACGATTTCGACGAGACGCTCGTCGGTCCGTGGGAATGGGACCTGAAGCGGCTGACTGCGAGCATCAATGTCGCCGCGCGCGAAAACGGCGTGGACGCAACGGGCCGCGAGCGCGCGGTGCGCTCGGCGTGCGCGGCGTACCGCACGACGATGGACGGGCTCTGGCAAGTCAGCCCCTACGAACTCTGGCAGATGCGCTCCTATGCGAGCGCGTTGCACATGGACGCGCCGACGAAACTCGATGCGGAGGAGAAAGCCACCATCGAGAAGACCGTCGAGCGCGCGATGAAGCGCTCGCACGCGACGATGCTCGCGAAGATCGCGGAGCCCGCCGGCAAGAGCTATCGCTTCAAGGTCGATCCGCCGATCCTCACGAAGCTCGACGCCGCCGAGAAAAATCATGTGATCGACGGCCTGAAGGCCTATTTGCAGACCATCGCGGGCGAATGGCGGATGATGCTCGAACGCTACGACGTCGCGGATGTCGCGCATCGCGTCGTCGGCGTGGGCAGCGTCGGCACGCGCGCGTATCTCGTGCTGCTCGTCGGGCGCGCGCTCGGCGATCCGCTTTTCATGCAGGTGAAAGAAGGCATCGTGCCCGCCGCCGCGCCCTTCGTGCCGCCGCTCGACGAGCCGTACCGGCATCAGGGGCGGCGCGTCGTGCACGGGCAGCGGCTCATGCAGAGCTCCTCCGACGCCCTGCTCGGCTGGACCACCATCTCCGGCCGCGATTTCTACGTACGTCAAATGAAGCAGATCCGCGGCTCGATCCCGGTCGACTGGCTGCATGGCGCGACCTTCGATTTCTATGCATGGTGCCTCGGGCTGCTGCTCGCCCGCGCCCACGCGCGCACCGGCGACGCCGCGCTCATCGCGGGCTATTGCGGGCATTCGGACCGGCTCGACGCGGCCTATGCGATGTGGGCCGAGCGCTATGGCTCGCAGGTGGTCGCCGACCACGCCGCCTTCTGCGCGGCGATCAGCGTGGGCCGCGTGCCGGCGGCATGACGATCGGTCGGCAACACGCAGCGCGCACGCGCAGGCGGTCCGCAGTCGAATTGACTATCATTGACGGTGCCCGCGATGCGCAGCGTTGCGCGGGTGTTTCAATGGCATAGCCCTTGCTGCCGTCCGAGCCAGCACAAACGTCCAACCCAAAAAACCGGAGGAAGCCGCGCATGAGCATGATTGAGGAATTCAAGAACTTCGCCCTGAAGGGCAACGTCATGGACCTCGCAGTCGGCGTCATCATCGGCGGCGCATTTTCGACGATCGTCAACTCCGTCGTGAAGGATCTGATCATGCCGGTCGTCGGCCTCGCCACTGGCGGGCTCGACTTTTCCAATCTCTTCGTCAAGCTGGGGCAGATACCACCGACCTTCAAAGGCAATCCCGATTCGTACAAGGATCTGCAGACCGCGGGCGTCGCCGTGTTCGGCTACGGTTCGTTCATCACGACGCTGATCAACTTCATCATCCTCGCGTTCATCATCTTTCTGATGGTCAAGTTCATCAACAATCTGCGCAAGCCGGCCGAAACGGCGCCCGCGGCAACGCCGGAAGACGTGCTGCTGCTGCGCGAAATCCGCGACGAACTCAAGAAGTCGCCGCGCGTCTAGGCGGACAAACCCGCTCGATTTACGGGAACCCGCGCCGCGCGCGCGGGTTTTCCAGATTGCCACCCCGCCCCGCTCGGTGCGCCCACCCGCTTTTTTCTTCATGAAAGCTGTTCGCGCGGGTAGCAGCAGGACTATTATTGGGATAGATGCTCAGAGGGATGCCAAGCGGGCCGCCAAACGGTCATCGGCACGAATCGTGCGCCAGCAACGTGCACCGGCGGCTAACGGTCACGAAAAATGTCAGGCCCGATTCACCGTGACCTAATCACATCGATGCGCTATAAAAGATCGACGTGCGGCGCGCCAAGACGGGAGTGGCCGCATGAGGACGCTGCGTTTCTTGCAATTCTTTTTCAGGCGAGTTTTTATGTCCTTCCCGAAAAAGCGTAAACGCGTGAAGGCCGACGGCGACGAGTCTTTTCTCGCCGTGGTTCGGCATTTCAAGCCATTTGGTCAGCTAGACACGAAGATCGCCCGCGCTCGCGCGCAGGACGAACCGGTTCTGTACGCGCATGTGCTGCCGGGCCTCGATGTGCTTCTGTGCAGCGTACGGGGCGCGCAGCCGCCGTATCCGGCCATCGACGAGCTGCACAGGCGCTGTGTTGAATCGATCACGAATGCGCTCGAACAGCCGCTCGACGGTCTCGAGAATGGCGGCTACTGGTACGAGGCGAACGGTTTCGGTTTCCTCGTGTTCGCGAGCCGTGCGCGCGCGCAGATCCTGAGCGAATTCGGCGCGACCGTTTCGGCGCGCAGACGCCGCGGCGCCCGCCGCCAGGATGCGGGCGATGCCGCATCGCGGCCGCTGCGTTGATCCCTGCGTGACCTTTCCCCGCGGTACCGGATGCGTGCGAGCCTCTTTCACGAGGCTCGCCGCGTGCTCGCGCGCTTCGCGCAAACCCCGACTATTCCCCGGCGCTTTCCTGTCCTTTAATGGAAGCCACGCGCGACGAGCGTGATGGCGCGTGCCTTGCTGCATCGGTATTGCAAGCTTCTTCGGGCGGCAGGACGCGCCGCCTGAGCCGATTCATCATGCCCCGAAGGACATCCCCTCGGGGACTACAAGGAGAACACCATGTCGGAACACGTCTATAAGCAGATCGAACTCACTGGTTCCTCGCCGCAATCGAGCGACGACGCCGTGCGCGTCGCACTCTCGAAGGCGTCGAAGACGCTGCGCAACATGCACTGGTTCGAAGTGGTGGAAACTCGCGGACACGTCGAGGAAGGCAAGATCCTGCACTGGCAGGTGACGATCAAGGTGGGACTGCGCATCGAAGACTGACGCTTTTGCCGAGGTCATGAAAAAACGCGCCTCGCTGCGAAGCGAGGCGCGTTTTGCTTTGGAACGGAAAAGCGCTTACTTCGGCAACGAGCCGTCGACGCCCTCGACATACCAGTTGATGCGCTGCAATTCCGGATCGGTGAGCGTCTTGCCGGCCGGCACCTTCTCCGCGCCCGACTGGTCCTTGATCGGACCGCTGAACACATCCCACTTGCCGGTATGCAGTTCGTCGCGCTTCGCGGCCACTGCCTGCGCGGCCTTCGCGGGAATCACGCCGGTGTTCAGGTCTTCGAGATCGACGGCCTTCTGCGGAATGCCGAGCCATACCGGGTCGTTCTTCCACTTGCCGTCGATGACCTTCTGGATGACGTCGTTGTAGTACACGCCCCAGTGCGCGACCACCGAGCCCAGATGCGCGCTCGGGCCGAACTTCTTCATGTTCGAATCCCAGCCGAACGCGTAGACCTTCTTCTCGGCGGCGGTGTTGAGCGTCGCGTTGGAGTCGGTGTTCTGCAGGAGCACGTCCGCGCCCTGGCCGATCAGCGTCTCGGCGGCCTGCTTTTCCTTGCCCGGATCGAACCAGCTATTGATCCAGATGACCTTCGTGTGGACCTTCGGATTCACCGAGCGCGCGCCCATGGTGTACGCGTTGATGTTGCGCACCACTTCGGGAATCGGCACCGAGGCGACGAAGCCAAGCGTGTTGGTCTTCGTCACATAGCCCGCGGCGACGCCCGCGAGATACGCGCCCTGATACATGCGCACGTCATAGGTGCCGAAGTTCTTCGCCTTCTTGAAGCCGGTCGCCGTGAGGAAGATCGTGTCCGGGAAATCCTTCGCGACCTTCAGCGCGAAATCCTGATAGCCGAAGCTCGTGGCGAAGATCACCTTGTTGCCCTTGTTCGCGAGATCGCGGAAGACACGCTCCGAGTCCGCCGATTCCGGCACGTTCTCCACGCGCGTGATCTTGATCTTGCTGCCGTACTTCGCTTCGGCTTCCTTGCTGCCGGCGTCGTGCGCGAAGGTCCAGCCCGCATCGCCCGGATTGCCGAGATAGACGAACGCGACGCCCGGCGCGTCGGCCGCCTGCGCGCCCGTCGACAGCGCGGCGACGGTGGCGGACAGCGCGACCGTCGCGGTGATCGCCTTAAGCCACGGTTTATTCATTGTGATTCTCCTGGTCGATGTTGTATGTGAAACGAGGTTGCGCGTGATTGAGTGTGGTCGGCCAAAAAAGCGGACGAAATCGGGTTCGCTAGCTCGCCGCGAAAAACGGCTTGCCGAGCGAGGCCGGCGCGTTGAGCTTGATCGTGTTCGGATTGCGCGAGATGACCACGAGCACGACGATGGTGGCGAGATACGGCAGCATCGCGAGGAATTGCGTGGGCACCGGCACGCCGACGGCTTGCGCGTAGAACTGGAGCGCCATCACCGCGCCGAAGAGCAGCGCGCCGATCAGGAGCCGCCCGGGCCGCCACGTCGCGAACACGACGAGCGCGAGCGCGATCCAGCCGCGCCCTGAAGTCAGTTGCTCCTGCCAGACATGCAGATAGACGATCGAGTAATAGCCGCCCGCGATGCCCGCCATCGCGCCGCCGAAAAGCGTCGCGCCATAGCGCACGCCGACGACCGGAAACCCCACCGAGTGCGCCACCGATGGCGATTCGCCGACCGACCGCAGCACGAGCCCCGCGCGTGTCTTGTAGAGAAACCAGCCGATCGCCGCGAACATGGCGAACGCGAGATAGCCGAGCGGCGTCAGCGAGAACACCGCGGGGCCGAGCACGGGGATCGACGCGAGGCCGGGAATCGGCATCGCGTCGATGGTCGAGCGCACCGCGGCGGAGGTGTACGGCTTGCCGATATACGCCGAGAAGCCGATGCCGAAGATCGTCAGCGAAAGGCCTGTTGCGACCTGATTGGCGAGCATCGTGATGGTGAGAAAGCCGAAGAGCAGCGCCATCGCGAGCCCGGCGAACACCGACGCGACGATGCCGAGCCACGGGCTGCCCGTGATCGCCGTGACCGCGTAACCGGTGACGGCGCCCATCAGCATCATGCCTTCGACGCCGAGATTGAGCACGCCCGACTTCTCCGCGACGAGTTCGCCCGCGCCGGCGTACATCAGCGGGATGGCGGCGACCACGGCGCTCGACGCGAGATTGCTGGCTTGATTGATATCCATGTTCCACCCTCTTATGCGGCGTGATGCGCGCTCGTCCTGCGCCTGACGCGGTAATTCACGAACAGATCGCAGCCGAGCAGACAGAAGAGCAGCAAGCCCTGAAACACGCCCGCGAGCGCTTGCGGCAGTTGCAGCGACGTCTGCACCGCTTCGCCGCCGAGATAAAGCAGCGCCATCAGCAGGCTGGCGAGCACGATGCCCACCGGATGCAGCCGCCCGACGAACACGACGATGATCGCCGTGAAGCCATAGCCCGGCGACCAGCCCGCCTGAAGCTGGCCGATCGGCCCGGCGACTTCGCCCATGCCGGCGAGCCCCGCGAGACCGCCTGAGAGCAGCAGCGAGGTCCAGATCGTCTTCTTGTCGGAGAAACCGGCGTAGCGCGCGGCGAGCGGCGCAAGACCGCCGACGTTCATCCGGAAGCCCGCGAAGCTCTTGCGCATGAAGAGCCACACGAGCGGAATCGCGATCGCCGTCAGAAACACCGACGCGTTGATGCGCGTGCCCTTGAGCCAGGTCCAGTGCCAGTCGCCGTAGAGGCGCGGGAACAAGGCGTCGTCGCCGAACATCGCCGATATCGGGAAGTTCATGCCTTCCGGGTCGCGCCACGGGCCGCTCACGAGATAGATCAGCAATTGCGTCGCGACGTAGGTGAGCATCAGGCTCGTCAGGATTTCGTTCGTGTTGAAGCGGCTCTTGAGCAGCGCGGGAATCGCCGCCCACAGCATGCCGCCGACGACGCCGCCCGCCATCATGAGCGGCAGCGTCCACCAGCCGGAGGCGTCGCCGGCGTGAATCGCGATGCCGCCCGCGACGATGCCGCCGAGCAGCATCTGCCCTTCTGCGCCGATGTTCCACACGTTCGCCCGATAGCCCACCGCGAGCCCGAGCGCGATCAGGCACAGCGGCGACGCCTTGAGCACGAGCTCGGACCAGCCGTTGACGCTGGCGAGCGGCTCGATGAAGAACGCGTGCATCGCGCGCAGCGGGTCCTGCCCGACGAGACTGAAAATCAGAAAGCCGATGACGAGCGTCGCCACGGCGGCGACGACCGGCACGGCAAGCTGCATGACGCGCGAGGGCGTCGGGCGCGCTTCGAGTCGATAGGGAAAGGTCATCGGCTTAATGCTTGAGAAGTGAGTCGGGTTCGGCTGTGGGCGCGGCCTTGCCGTCGAAGAGACCGGCCATGAAGAGGCCGACTTCCTCCGCGTTGGTTTCGCTCGTCTTGCGCACGGGTGAAAGCTTGCCGCGCGCGATCACGGCGAGCCGGTCGCAGATATCGAACAGTTCTTCGAGCTCTTCGGAAATGACGAGGATCGCGACGCCGCGCGCCGACAGATCGAGCAACTGCTGACGGATGAAGCCCGCCGCGCCGACATCGACGCCCCAGGTCGGCTGCGCGACGACGAGCACTTTCGGCTCCTGGAGAATCTCGCGCCCGACGATGAACTTCTGCAGATTGCCGCCCGACAGGCTTTGCGCGAGCGCATGGCTGCCGCCGCAGCGCACGTCGAACGACTCGATGCAGCGCTGCGCGAATGCCTTCACCGCGTTCGCCCTGATCCAGCCGCCGCGCACCAGATTTTCGCGATGCGCGGTGAGCAGGCCGTTGTCGGCGAGCGACATCGCGGGCACCGCGCCGCGGCCCAGCCGTTCCTCGGGCACGAACGCGAAGCCTCGGCGGCGCCGGCCGCCCGCGCTGAGACGCGCCGCGGGCTTGCCGCAGATCGACACGGCGTCGGCGGCGACGTGTTTGTCGCGGATCTCGCCCGACAGCGCCGCGAGAAGCTCCGCCTGACCGTTCCCCGACACGCCCGCGATGCCGAAAATCTCGCCCGCATGCACGGCGAACGAGACGTTGTCGAGCGAGGTGCCGAACGGATCGGGGCTCGCCACCGACAGATTTTTCACTGCGAGGCGCACGTCGCCCGGCCGGTGCTCGCGCCGCGTGTAGTCGGGCAGCGAATGGCCGACCATCAGTTGCGCGAGCGACGCCTGCGTTTCGCGGCGCGGATCGACATTGCCGGTCACGCGCCCGCCGCGCATCACGGTGGCGTTCTCGCAAAGCGACTGGATTTCGTCGAGCTTGTGGCTGATATAGAGAATGCTGCAGCCCTCCGACGCGAGCCGGCGCAGCACCTTGAAGAGCTTCTGAACGGCCTGCGGCGTGAGCACGGAAGTCGGCTCGTCCATGATGAGCAGCCGCGGGTTCTGCAACAGACACCGCACGATCTCCACGCGCTGGCGCTCGCCGACCGTGAGGCTGTGCACGTGACGCTGCGGATCGACATCGAGCCCGTAATCCTTCGACACGTCGCGGATGCGTTTGCCGAGCGCTTTCATGTCGAATTTATCGTCGAGCGCGAGCGCGATGTTCTCGCCCACCGTCAACGTCTCGAACAGCGAGAAGTGCTGGAACACCATGCCGATGCCGAGCTTGCGCGCCGCCGCCGGACTGCCGATTTCCACGGCTTCGCCCTGCCAGCGGATCTCGCCTTCGTCGGGCCGCACGGCGCCGTAGATGATCTTCATCAGCGTGGATTTGCCCGCGCCGTTTTCGCCGAGCACGGCGTGGATTTCGCCCGGCATGACGACGAGATTCACGCCGTCGTTCGCCTTGACGGACGGATACTGCTTGCTGATGCCGGACAACGCCAGGCGCGGTGGCGTCGTCGACGTGAGGATGGCGTCGCCCATTGAGATCCAGAAATGCGCCCGGCCACCGAGCAGGCCGGGCTGGAAAAAGTTACCGATCAGGAGCCTGAGACACCGTTATGTCGCACGAACTCATATCGCGGGCAGAATTTACAGAATTCGAGACTCGAAGTCGATAACTCAAAATTAGGTGTTGTATGGCGTCAAGCCACTATTTGCGGGTAACTCACACCTTGACGAAATTTTCGCGTCATACTAAAAATGATATGTCGCACCCCTGCGTCGATCAGCCAGAACATATAGTGGAGATAACATGAGTCAGCAACGCGAGGCGATCGATACGTACTTATTGCGCGTCTTGCATACCCTTCTGATGGAACGCAGCGTGACGCGCGCGGCCGTCAAGCTCAATCAGTCGCAACCCGCCATCAGCGCCGCCTTGCGCCGGCTGCGCGACATCACCGGCGATCCGCTCCTCGTGCGCGGCAAATCCGGCATGGTGCCAACCGAATATGGCCTGCGTCTCCTGGAACCGACGCAGAACGCGCTGCGCGAGATCGAGCGCATCAAGGTTCAGCAGCACAACTTCGATCCTTCCACGTCGGTCCGGTGCTATCGCATCGGCTGTCCTGATTATCTGAACGTGCTGTTCGTGCCGACCGTCGTCGAACGATTCCGGCAGGCCGCGCCCAACGCGACGCTGGAATTTCATTCGCTCGGTCCCGCGTTCGACTACGAGCTCGCGCTGGAGGACGGCAAGCTCGACATCGTCGTGGGCAACTGGCCGGAGCCGCCTGAGCAGTTGCATCTTTCGAACCTGTTCGTCGACAAGATCGTGTGTCTCGTCAGCAACACGCATCCATTTGCGAAGCGTGGCGGGCTGACGCTCGATCAATACCTGAACGCACCGCATCTTGCGCCGACGCCTTATTCGGTCGGCCAGCGTGGCGCGATCGACGTGCATCTCGCGCGTGAGCGGTTGAAGCGTCATGTCGTCGTTACGCTTCCGTACTTCAATCTCGCGCCTTATGTGTTGATCAAGTCGGATCTTGTGTTCACGACGACGCGGTTGTTTGCCGATCACTATGCGCGGTTCCTGCCGCTCGCGGTCGTGCCCGCGCCGCTCGATTTTCCACCTATGCAGTATTACCAGTTGTGGCATGAGCGGTGTCATTATTCGGATGAGGTGCGATGGTTGCGAGGGCTTGTTGCTGAGGCGACCCGGTCGTTGATCGATCAGCCTTGAGCTTTTTCGTCGTGGAACCTGTTTTCGTGTTGGTCTATTTGCGCTGCCCCTCCCCGGGGCGGGGGTAACTTTCTTTGCTGCTGCAAAGAAAGTCACCAAAGAAAGCAGCTTTCTCACCGCCCGCGGTCACACGCACGTTGGCCACTTTTCTCCTCCTAGGCGGCACTCGCCTAAGTGTCGCCCCCAAAGGACCCATCGGGCTTGGATCGCGCACGGTCCGTCACATCGCGCCGCTTAACAAACCGGTACAGCCATTTCAAGTTCCGGCCCGCTTCGCGGCCGACCGGTGAATCAGGTGCGCGGGTGCGCGCGCTTCTTTCCTGCCGGTTTCCCCTGCATACTCCGCGGCAGCGCGTAGCGCTGTGCCGGAGCTATTTCGTGCTGAACCAGCGCCCTTTAGGTGCTGGCTTGTCAGACCGTGCGCGATCCAAGCCCGGCACGGCAACGGGAACACTCGCTACTCTGGGTTCCATTCACCCAATCGCCTGTGCCGCGGCCGGCGTGAAGTGCTTAGGCTGGGGAGAGCTGCTTTCTTTGCCTACTTTCTTTGCAGCAGCAAAGAAAGTAGGTGCCGCCCCGCACAGGGGCAGTGCCAATAGACCGACACGAAATCAGGCAATCCACAAAAGCCCAAGCAAAAACCCTCACAAAACCTCAACCAACTCCCGCGCAAAGCGATTGTGCCTCTCCACGACCGCCCCGAGATCGACCGTAGTCAACCTCCCATCCCTCACCACAATCTTCCCGTCGATCACACTAGTCGACACCGTCGAAGGTGCACAAAACACCAGCGCCGCAACCGGATCATGCAACGCCCCGGCAAACGACGCCTGCGACAGATCAAACGACACAAAATCCGCCGCCATACCCGGCGCCAACGCCCCGATGTCATCGCGATTGAGCACTTTGGCGCCGCCGATCGTCGCAATCTCGAGCGCCTCGCGCGCGGTCATCGCGTCCGGCCCGAAGCCCACGCGCTGCAGCAATAGCGCCTGCCGCACTTCGGCCACCATCTGCGCACCGTCGTTCGATGCCGATCCATCCACGCCGATGCCAACCGGCACGCCCGCATCGCGCATCGCCCGAATCGGCGCAATGCCCGACGCGAGCCGCATGTTCGAGCACGGACAATGCGCCACGCCCGTGCCCGTGCGCGCGAACAGTTCGATGCCCGGTTTGTCGAGCTGCACGCAGTGCGCATGCCACACGTCATGGCCGACCCAGCCGAGATCTTCGGCATATTCCGCCGGCGTCATGCCGAACTTCTCGCGGCTATACGCAACATCGTTCACGTTCTCGGCCAGATGCGTGTGCAACGACACGCCGTACTCGCGCGCGAGCACCGCCGCGTCGCGCATCAACTCGCGGCTCACCGAAAACGGCGAGCACGGCGCGACGACCACACGCAGCATCGCGTAGCGGCCTTCGTCGTGGTACGTCTCGATCAGACGCTGCGAATCCTTCAGGATCGCGTCCTCCTTTTCGACGACCGAATCCGGTGGCAAGCCGCCATCCTTCTGCCCGACGCTCATGCTGCCGCGCGCCGCGTGAAAACGCATGCCGATCTCGCGCGCCGCCGCGATGCTGTCGTCGAGCCGGCTGCCGTTCGGATAGATATAAAGATGGTCGCTCGACGTCGTGCAGCCGGACAGCAACAGTTCGGCCATCGCGGTCTGAGTCGAGACGGCGATCATGTCCGGCGTCAGATGCGCCCAGATCTTGTACAGATTCGTCAGCCAGCCGAAGAGCTCGGCGTTCTGCGCGGCGGGGACCGCGCGCGTCAGGCTCTGATACATGTGATGGTGTGTGTTGACGAGGCCCGGAATCACGAGATGGCCGCGCATGTCGAGCACCTCGTCGGCCGTGGGCGGGAGTTCGCTCGTCGGGCCCGCCGCGACGATGCGGTTGCCTTCGATATACAGACCGCCATCGGCGATCTCGCGGCGCTGCTCGTCCATCGTGACGAGCATGTGGGCGTTCTTGACCAGAAGACTGCGTTGCATCGGAAAATGCCTCCAGATGATTGAGAACCGGTGAAAAGCCCCGGTTACCCAGCGTCTGCCGCCGTCTTCGGGACGCCGCGAAAATCCATCGATTTCGCGCGCATGGCCACTGTCCGCGGTCAAAAAACGGGACGCAATCAACCTGGCGTCATAGTCGTCTTCACGCCAGCCATATATTCGCGATTTTTGACGCGCGTAGCATCGGTAAAAGCGCCCCTCGGGAAAGCCGCATCCCAAGGCTTACGCGCCGCTGTCATGCGTTGGGCATTATCTTTCCTATCGCGGACGCACAGCGCGTCTCAAATTTCTACAATGCTGTACACGGCGCGCATCTGAAACGCCGACGGGTATGTAGCCACTGACGTGGAGCCTCGATCCGCCGCTGACGCACCGATGAAAGCCAGGTGCCGAATTTCGGATCGATGCGCAACGCCGGAACTCGCACAACTCAAGGAAACTGCGAATGGGCAAGCTCACTACCCACGTCCTCGACACCGCGCACGGCCGCCCGGGCGCGCATCTCAAAGTCGAGCTGTTCGCGCTCAACGGCGACACCCGCCGCGCGATCAAGACCATCCACACGAACGACGACGGCCGCGCCGATGCGCCGCTGCTCGAAGGCGCCGATCTCGAAACCGGCGAATACGAACTCGTGTTCCATGCGGGCGATTACTTCGCAACGCTCGGCGTGAAAGTGCCCGAGCCGCGCTTCGTCGATCGCGTCGTGCTGCGCTTCGGCATTGCGGATTCGGGCGCGCACTATCACGTGCCGCTGCTCGTGTCGCCGTGGGCTTACAGCACGTATCGCGGAAGCTAAGCCAAAAGCGAAAGACAAAACACAGCTTGGACCCCACAAGCACATAAATCGGTAGTGGAGGAGTACATGGAAGGCTTTGTCACCGACTGGCTCAATCTCGTATTGCGCTGTCTGCACGTCATCGTCGCGATCGCATGGATCGGCGAATCGTTCTACTTCGTCGCGCTCGACAACAGTTTGAAACCGCCCACGGATCCGAACGCGCGCCGGCGCGGCGTGTTCGGCGACTTCTGGCACGTTCACGGCGGCGGCTTCTATCACATGCAGAAGTATTCGGTCGCGCCGTCCGACATGCCCGAGCATCTGCACTGGTCGTTCTGGCCGTCGTACACCACGTGGATGTCGGGCTTCGGCCTCTTCTTGGTGCTGTATCTGATGTCGCCGAGCACCTATCTCATCGACAAGAACGTGCTCGACATGGGCCCGGTCGTCGCCGTATCCGCCGCGCTCGGCTTTCTGATGGCCGGCTGGATCGTCTACGACTCGCTGTGCCGCCTGCTCGGCACCAACGACAAGCTGCTCGGCATTTGCGTGGGCATCTATGTGCTGGTCGCCGCGTGGATCGCGTGTCACGTGTTCGCCGGCCGCGCCGCGTATCTGATCACCGGCGCGATGATCGCGACGATCATGTCGGCGAACGTGTTCTTCGTCATCATTCCGGGCCAGCGCAAGATGGTCGCCGCGATGCTCAAGGGCGAGACGCCGAACGCGATCTACGGCAAGCGCGGCAAGCAGCGCTCGGTGCACAACACGTATTTCACGCTGCCGGTGGTGTTCGCGATGCTGTCGAACCACTACGCGATGACCTACACGCACAAGTACAACTGGGTGCTGCTCGTGCTCATCATGCTGGCGGGCGCGCTGATTCGCCAGTTCTTCGTGATGCGCCACCGCGGCCAGGTGTTGTGGTACATGCCGGTCGCAGGTCTCGTGCTGGTGCTCGGCGCGTTCGCCTGGACGATGCCCGCGCCCACGGTGCCGGTTGCGCAAGCCGCTGGCGCGCCGACGATCAAGGTCGCCGACATTCAGCCGATCATCCAGCAGCGCTGCGCGACGTGCCACTCCGCGCATCCGACGATGATGGGCAGCGCACCCTCCGGCGTGTTGCTGGATACGCCCGCCGAGATCAAGCAGAACGCGCAGCGCGTGCACCAGCAGGCGGTGACGCTCAAAGCGATGCCGCTTGGCAACGTGACGCAAATGACGGATGCGGAGCGCCAGAAGGTGGCGGCGTGGTTCGCCGGCGGCGCGGTGGAATAAGCTTGGGTTGAGCAAAAAGCCGCGCTTCAGTTTGAAACGCGGCTTTTTCATTTTTAACGCGCGAAGTAGTCTTTCACTGCGCGGATCACCGTGTCGATGTCTTCCCGCGACACATCCCGATGCGTGACGAAGCGCGACGCGTAGAGCATCTGCGTGAGGATGCCCCGCTCCTTCAGAAAAGCTTCGAGCGGTGCGCAATGCGCCTCGGGAATCTGCGCGAAGACCATGTTCGTCGCGTGCGAGTCGATCTGGAGCGGCTCGATTTGCGCGAGACCGGCCGCGAGATGCGCGGCGTTCGCGTGATCCTCTGCGAGCCCATCGACGTGATTGTCCAGCGCATACAGACACGCCGCCGCGAGCAGGCCCGACTGACGCATGCCGCCGCCCAGCACCTTGCGCCAACGGCTCGCGGCGTCGATCAACGCTTTCGGCCCGACCAGCACCGAGCCCACCGGCGCGCCCAGCCCCTTCGAAAAGCAGATTGACACGGTATCGAACGGCGCGCACAGATCCGCGACTGGTTTGTCCGACGCCACCGCCGCATTGAACACGCGCGCCCCGTCGAGATGCGTCGACAGACCGCGATCGCGCGCGAGCTGCGTCGCCTTCGCGACATAATCGGCAGACAGCACCTTCCCGCCGATGGTGTTCTCCAGCGCGAGCAGCTTCGTGCGCGCGAAGTGGTTGTCGATCGGCTTGATCGCGGCTGCGATCTTGTCGAGCGGCAACGATCCGTCGGGCGCGTTTTCGATCGGCTGCGGCTGGATGCTGCCGAGCACCGCGGCCCCGCCGCCTTCGTATTTGTACGTGTGCGCCGACTGTCCGACGATGTACTCGTCGCCGCGCGCGCAATGCGCCATCAACGCGGCGAGATTGCTCTGCGTGCCGCTCGGGAAGAACAGGCCCGCTTCCTTGCCCGTGCGGCTGGCGAGCGTGGACTGGAGTGCGAGCACAGTGGGATCGTCGCCCCAGACGTCGTCGCCGACAGGCGCTGCCGACATCGCGGCGAGCATCGGCTGACTGGGACGGGTAACGGTATCGCTGCGTAAATCGATCATGCGGTCGGGCCTCTTCATGTGCGCATCGGAATGAGGCGTCCATCTTAGCCGCTCCGGATTTTTGACGTCGGCGCCGCGCGGGACGAAAAAAAAGGACCGGCGAGATCACCGGTCCTTCAATCAAACCACGCGAGCCGAACGCATCAGCGCATCGCGTCCTCGGTCAGCCAGAGCGATTCTTTCAGATCCTGCTCGTTGAGGTTGTGCCCTTCACCGCCGCCCCGATCGACCACGACGAAATCGCTCACCTTGCCGAGCGAGAGCAGCGGATGGTGCCACACGCCTCGCGCGTAGTTCACGCCCTGCCAGCCGCTCGTGACGAAGGCGCGAATCTTCGATTCGTCGAGTTCGCCCGCGGGCGCGACGACCACGAGATACGGCCGGTCGTCGAGCGGAATGAACGCCTGGCTGCCGAGCGGATGCCGTTCCATCATCCTGCACTCGAACGGCAGCGCGCGCGGCTGTCCGCGAAAAAGATTCACGAGCGTGTGACCGCCCTGCTCTTCGACGTCGACATCGCACAGGTCGTGAAAACGGATCGTGGTGCCCAGGTTGATCGGAATCTGCTTCGCGCCATCGAGTTCGATGACATCGCCATAAGGCTCGAACGCAGCGCGCGTCAACGGTTCGATAGCGAGTTTTTTCATTATGCAAGCGTGCCGAAGAGACGAAGACGCGACACGCCGCCGTCGGGATAGATGTTGAAGCGCACATGCGTCACGGGGCCGAGCGCCGCGAGCTCCGACTCGAAGAAATGCTGCTTGTCCATCTGCAGCTTCTGTTCGCCGAGCAGCACGGGCCAGAACATCGCCTGCGTGACGAGCGAGCTGTCCGTGCCGCCCGTGACATACGCCGCCTGCAGCGAGCAGCGGTCCGGATAGTTGCCCTTGAAGTGCGCCGTATCCACTTCGACTTTCTTGATGACGCCCGGCTGCGCCAGCGCGACGATGCACCAGTCGTTGCCCGGCTCGCGGCGGCGGCGCGTTTCCCAGCCGTCGCCCATGTTCACGCCGCGGCCCGGCATGAGCAGCGTCGAGGCAAGTCCGAAGTGCTGGTTGTTCGTGCCGACCAGATAGGCGCCGTTTTCCATCGCGCCGAGATCGACGAGCTGGCTGCGATCCGCATTGCGCCAGTCGAGTTGCGGCTGGCCATACACACGCAGACGCGCGATACCGCCATCCGGATAGACGTTCACGCGCAGATGCGTGAACGGCTGCTCGGCCGTGATGTCGAGGTAGTGATGGCTGTTGCCCTGCAGCGTCGTCGACGGGACGATTTCGGTCCATTGCGTCGATTGATTCGGCGCGCCTTCGACGACATGCGCGCCCTCGATCGACGCCGCCGGCGGGAAATTGCCGGTGAAGTGGCTCGTATCGATATCGATGCCCTTGATCACGCCCGGCCGCGCCAGCTTGACGACGCACCAGTCATAGCCCGTCGTGCGCTTGCGGCGGGTTTCCCAGCCGTCCATCCACTTGCCGTGATCGTCGAACTTGCCGGGAATGAACACCGCCGGCTCGGGGTTCAGCATGCGTTCCTTCGGCGCGAAGAAATCGTCGCTCGCCTCCAGTGCCTGCGCGCCCAGACGCGGGTCCGCGAGGTTCACATAGCGGCGCGTGAATTCGGGCGCGTTGGGATCGAGTGTCGGAATTGCCATTGTCTTCGTCCTTGGGGTTTCGGTTGCGGTGAAAGCGGATCGAGCCGCGCTCAGTGCTGGATCAGGTCGTCCAGCCTGAAGCGCGCGATCCGGTAAATCTGATCGAGACTCGTGCGAAGCTCTTCGGCGCGGTCGTGATTCACGCGCTTTTCGAAGTTCGCGATGATGCCGTGGCGGTCATAGCCCCGCACGGCGAGAATGAAGGGAAAGCCGAACTTGTCGCGATACGCCTTGTTCAGCGCCTGCAATCTGTCGAACTCTTCCTGGGTGCAGAGGTTCAGCCCCGCGCCGCTCTGCTCGCGCGTCGATTCGGCCGTCAGTTCGCCGCGCACCGCCGCCTTGCCCGCGAGTTCCGGGTGCGCGTTGATGAGCGCGAGCTGCTTCTCTTCGCCGGCGGTTTCGACGATCTTCGACATCGCCGTGTGCAGCGCGTCGATATCGCCGAACGGACGCTGCGCCGCCGCGGCTTGCGGCACCCACGGCGAATGTTCGAAGATGCCGGCCAGCACCGTCACGAACGTGTCGGCGGGCATGGAGTTGAGTTGGTCGAGTGTGTAATGCATCGCCTTCATGCCGCCGTCCCGTTATGAGCTTTTTCGAAAGGATGTTGCTCGCGCCAGTGACGCGCGATGTCGATACGCCGCGTCACCCACACGCGATCGTGCTTCTCGATGTGATCGAGGAACTTCTGCAGTCCGCGCAAGCGTCCGGGGCGTCCGAGCAGGCGGCAGTGCATCCCGATGGACAGCATCTTCGGCGCTTCGTCGCCTTCTTCGTAGAGCACGTCGAACGCGTCTCTCAGATACGTGAAGAAGTGCTCGCCCGTGTTGAAGCCTTGCGGCGTCGCGAAGCGCATGTCGTTCGTGTCGAGCGTGTACGGCACGATCAGGTGCGGCTGCTTCGCGCCGCCCGTCACTTCGACTTCGGTCCAGAACGGCAGATCGTCGCCATAATTGTCCGAGTCGTAGAGAAAGCCGCCGTATTCCGCAACCAGCCGATGCGTGTTCGGACTGTCGCGCCCGGTGTACCAGCCGAGCGGCCGCACGCCCGTCACGCGTTCGATCGCTTCCATGCCGAGGCGCATGTGCTCCGCCTCGCGTTCCGGCGACATGTCCTGATAGTGAATCCAGCGATAGCCATGACACGCGATCTCGTGGCCCAGTTCGACAAAAGCCTTCGCCACTTCCGGATGCCGCTCGATCGCCATGCCGACGCCGAAAATCGTCATCGGCAGGCCGCGCTTCTCGAATTCGCGCAGGATGCGCCACACGCCCGCGCGCGAGCCGTATTCGTAGATCGATTCCATGCTCATGTGACGCGACGGATACGCCGCCGCGCCCACGATCTCCGACAGAAACTGCTCCGAGCCCGGATCGCCGTGCAGGACGCAGTTTTCACCGCCTTCTTCGTAATTGAGCACGAATTGCACGGCGACGCGCGCGCGTCCCGGCCAGTTCGCCTGCACGGGATGGCGGCCGTAGCCGATCAGGTCGCGTGGGTAGTTCGGATCGAGTGACATGGCTTGGATAGGACGGGTGGGGACGGATTGTCGACGATTCAGTGTAGCGAAAAGGCCCTGACGCGCCCATACATCAGGGCAGATAATGCGGGTCACGTCAGGTGTATGTGCCTCGGCGCAAACGCCATCAGCGGGGGCTGAAATCCGACAGCACGCCGTCGTACCGTTTCGCCAGCGGCCGCGCGAAATCGCCGCGTTTCGCCGTGTGCAGCTTGAGCGCGATGAGCGCCTCCGCCCACTTCACCGCCGCCGTTACGCCCTCAACCACCGGCGCGCCGATCGCGTCTTCCACCTCGCGGCAGAACTCGGCCATGCCCGCGCAGCCGAGCACGATGGCGTCCGAGCCGTCCTCGTCGAGCGCGCGCCGGCATTCGTCGATGATCGTCTGGCGCGCGGGCGAACCCGGCTCGTCCAGTTCCAGCACGGGGACGTCGGTCGCGCGGACGTTCTTGCAAAAGCGCGTCATGCCGTAACGCTCCGCCAGATGCCACGCCATGCCGCAGGTGCGCTGCAAGGTCGTCACGACCGAAAAGCCCGGCGCGATGACACTCGCCGCGTGCATCGCCGCTTCCGCGATGCCGATTACCGGTCCGCGCGCCAGTTCGCGGGCGGCGTAGAGGGCCGGATCGCCGAAGCAGGCGATCACGTAGCCGTCGAAACCCTGCTTTTCTCCGGCCTGCACTTCCGCCAGCAGGCCGAGCGAGGCGACGGCTTCGTCGTAATAGCCTTCGATGGACGGCGGGCCCATCGTCGGACTCACGGCGACGATCTCCGTGCCGGGCGCGGCGACCTCCCGCGCGCAGCGGCCCATCGCATCGGTCATGCGCTGCGTGGTGTTCGGATTGATCAGTTTGATGCGCATTGCCATGCTCCTTTAATGCTGCTGCTTGCGGGCGGCGAGGAAGTAATAGAACACCGCGCCCAGCCCCGCACCGATGAACCACGAGAAGTTCGCGGCGCCTTCCAGCGACGGCACCATCACGCAGAGCGTCGCGAGCACGGCGGCCGGCACGAGCGCCATCACCGCGCGGCGGTTCACGCCCTTCGTGTACCAGTACTTGCCCGTCTCGGACACCGTGTAGAGATCGTCGACGGAGAGCTTGCCGCGCTTCACGAGATAAAAATCGAGAATCAGCACGCCATACAACGGTCCGATGAAGCTGCCGAGAATATCGAGCGTGTAGTGGATCACGGCCGGGTTGTTGAAGAGATTCCACGGCGTGATGAAGATCGACGCGACCGCCGCCATCATCCCGCCCATGCGCCAGCTGATGAGCTTGGGCGCGACGTTCGAGAAGTCGAAGGCCGGCGACACGAAGTTCGCGACGATATTGATGCCGATGGTCGCGATCGTGAAGGTCAGCGCGCCGAGAATCACCGCAGACGGATGATCGATGCGGCCGACCGTCTCCACCGGATCGGTGATCAACTGGCCGAACACCGGCAGCGTCGCCGCGGTGGTAATGACGGTCACGAGCGAGAACGCCAGGAAGTTGACCGGCAGGCCCCAGAAATTGCCGCGCTTCACGCTGCGAAAGCTCTTGCCGTAGCGCGAGAAGTCGCCGAAGTTGAGCATCGGACCGGAGAAGTACGACACGACCAGCGAGATCGCCGTGATCATCACCGGAATCACTTCCATGCCGTGATACTTCACGCCGCCGAGATTCAGCCCGATGTTCCCGAGGCCCGCGCGCCACACCATGTAGCCGGCGAGAATGAACATCACGACATACACGGCGGGGCCGGCGAAGTCGATGAACTTCTTGATCATCTCCATGCCGCGCCAGAACACCACGGCCTGCAGCACCCAGAGCAGCATGAAGCCCGCCCAGCCGAGCGCCGAGAGCCCGACGAAGCCGTACTTGTGGACATCGGCATAAGGCATCAGCGACGGCACGAACTTCAGCACGACGATGACGAGCGCGCTCGACGCCAGATACGTCTGGATGCCGTACCACGCCACCGCGATGAGTCCGCGAATCACCGCGGGAATGTTCGCGCCGAGCACGCCGAAGGTGGCGCGGCACGCGACGGGATACGGCACGCCCGCAACCTGGCTCGGCTTGGCGATCAGGTTGCACAGCACGTTCACGAGGCCGATGCCGATCAACAGCGACACGAGCACTTGCCAGCTCGTCAGGCCGAGCGCGAAGAGGCTGCCGGCGAACACGTAGCCGCCGACGCTGTGCACGTCGGACATCCAGAACGCGAAGATGTTGTAGGCGCCCCAGGTCTGATTCTTCAGCGGGGCAAGATCCTCGTTATAGAGGCGGTCGCTGTAACCGGCGGGCAGACTGGGATCATGATCCTCTGTCTGCTCTTGATATTGCGGCAGGGCTGAATTGCCGGAAGCACTGAACTGGGCCATGACGTCTCCTTCATAGGCTTGCGTGATGAAAAAAAGCAAAGGCTTGCGTGACAAGCGTCCATCGATGCCTTAGCCGACTTATCGGATCGGCGCGGCATTCTTCGGATTTGCGTTTTCGCCGTGGGGCGTGAGGCAGAGAGCGGGCGAGCCTTGGCCCGACACGCCCGCCCCGCGGCGGATTTCATTGCACGCTCGGCTGAGCGTCCTGTTCGATGCTGCGCACGCCGCGCATTTTCGCCGCGTGCGACTCTCCACGCGCCCGGCGCTGCGCGCGGGGCACGGTCTCCATTCATTTAGTCCTGCTTGATTCTTTCGATGGCGAAGTCTGCGCTTCGCCGTGTCTCTGCTGCTACGCGTCGAGCGCTTTTTCGCGCTCGGGCGGCCTTGCGAATACTTCCTTCAGATCGACCGCGCCGCGCGCCGGCCGCTCCAGCATCTTCAACTCGACATCGCGCAGATGTTGCGCCATGAGGTCGGTGGCGTGCGCCGCATCGCCGGCATCGAGCGCGGCGAGAATCTGTTCATGATCCTCGAAGGAGCACGAGCTCTTGCCGAGCGATTCATACAGCGCCGAGATCAGCGTCGAACGCGCGACGAGCCCCGACAGGCACTCGCACAGCACCGTATTGCCGGTGAGCGATGCGAGCTCGGTGTGAAATTCGCCTGACAGCCTGATCCACGACGAAAAGTCCTGGCTTTCGAACGCGCGGCGCTCTTTGCCGATCGTCGAGCTGATCGACTTGAGCCGGCGCATGCCGTGGCCTTGCGCGATCCGCTGCACCACCGCCAGTTCGATGATGCGGCGCATTTCGAACACTTCGTGCACTTCCTGCAGCGACGGGCTCGCGACGAACGCGCCGCGGTTCGGCTCCAGATCGACGAGCCGTTCGTTCGCCAGTTGCGCGAGCGCCTGGCGGACGGTTCCGCGCTTCACGGCGAACACCTCGCACAATTGCGCTTCGGTCAGCTTCGCGCTCGGTGCGAGACGATGTTCGAGGATCGCGGCGCGGATGTTCTCGGCGATCGACTCGGCATTCGCGCCGTTCGGAGCGGGATCTGAAGCATTCGATGCAGCACTACGCTTGGTGTCGGACATGATGTGCTCGCTTGCATGTTAAGCATCTTAGAATCGACATAAAGATTGTCAACAATTCATTTTCGAATTTGTCGATTTTGGCGTGGTTTGCGGAGGTCGCGCGGGCGGCATCGCCAGTACCTATAAGGCTCTGCGGGAATTTACCTCGTTTTTGTCAGCATTGCCGCCACTTTTTTGTCGACAATTTAGCGGACCGGCTGGCATGTCGCGAAGTTGCGGTGAAGGCAAACAAAGACGGTTAGTTGCGAATGAAGCGACAAAATAAGGCGCTCGTCGAGCGCCCGTCTCATGCGTGTCAAGCCAGATGCGGATAGTCGGACAGCTTCAGCGTGAACCCCCGCTCCGTCGATACGAGATGCGCCGTCGCGCCGAAAGGCAAGGTCAGCAGGTTCTCGACGTGGCCGAACTGCAAGCCCGTCACGATTGGAATGCCGGTCACGTTGCGAACCTGCTCGATCATCGCGTCGAGCGAATAGCCGTTGTCGTAGTCCGAGAGGCGTCCGCCCGAAAACTCGCCCATCACGATCGCCTGCTGGCGGCCGAGCACGCCCGACTGGTGCAGTTGATAGATCATGCGTTCGATCCGAAACGGATGCTCGTTAACATCCTCGATATACAGAATCCCGCCCTCGACCGGCGGAAGATACGGCGTGCCGACGAGCGAGGTCAGAATCGCGAGATTGCCGCCCCATAGCATGCCGGTCACGTCGACCGTCTGACGCTGCGGCGCGTTGCTCGTGACCGTGAAGCTCGAATGGGAAATCGCGTTCCAGAAATGCCGCATCGTAAAGGAACTCACCTCTTCCGCGCCGAAATCGCCCGCGAACATCGGCCCGCCGAAGCTCTTCACGCCCGCATGCGCATAGAGCGCGCACTGGATCGCCGTGAAATCGCTATGCCCGACGATCGCGACCGGCTGATCCGCGAGCCTGCGCAGGCCCAGATAGTCCAGACCGTGCAGGATGCGCGACGCGCCATAACCGCCGCGCACCGCGAGCACGATATCCGGCAGCGAGCGTGAAGGGTCGGCCAGGCGATTGAGGTCGGCTGCGCGCTCGGCGTCGGTGCCGCCGAAGCGCTGGAAGCGCCGCCGCGTCGCGTCGACGTTTTCGAGGCGATGCCCTTCCCGGCGCAATCGCCCGATGCCGCGATCCACGGCCGCCGGATCGTGCGGATAACCAGACGGCGCGACGAGGTCGATGGTGCGTGATTTCACGATGTTGTGGTTGGATTCGTTGTGTGATCGGTGTGATCGGAGGAATCGGCGGCGGCGCTGCGCCCCGTTTCCCGCGCGCGGCGCGCATCCCGCTCGTCGCGCGCGAGACGGCGGCGTTCCGCGAAGAAATTCTTGAGCGCGTGTGCGCATTCGTCGGCGAGCACGCCGCCTGTCACCGTGGTGTGATGATTGAGCTGCCCGTTCGCGAACATGTCGACGACACTGCCGCACGCGCCCGTTTTCGGGTCCGCCGCGCCATAGACGACGCGCGCAATGCGCGCATGCATGATCGCGCCCGCGCACATCAGGCATGGCTCCAGCGTCACATAGAGCTCGCAGCCCGGCAAACGGTAATTCTCGAGTTTTTGCGCGGCGGCGCGCAGCGCGGCCATCTCGGCATGCGCGGAAGGATCGTGCCCGCGGATCGGATGATTGAAGCCCGTCGCGATGATTTCGTCGCCGAGGACGATCACCGCGCCCACCGGCACTTCGCCGGCACGTCGGGCTTCTTCGGCGGCGCGTTGCGCGAGCGCCATGAAACGACGGTCGCGCTCGATGGAGGAATCGGCGGTGGAGAGCGGATCGGGCGAAGCGCCGGGCAACATCCCGATCACTTCATTTCCAGCGCCACGCGGGACTGCGCGCGCTCCGAGAGCCGCTCGGCGATGCGCCGGCGATACTCGTGCGGCACGCAACCGCCGCCGCGCAGCGATTCTAGCGCCATGTCGAGCGCGAGCATCTTGGCCTGCAACTGGCAGCGGGCGGTGGGGTCCGTCACGCGATCGAACTCTTCCTGAAGACCGCGCAGCGCGCGCAGTTGCTCCACGGCAGGCGGGACGAAACCCGCGTTCTTGAGGATTCGATTGGCGACACGCACTTCCTCGGGTACGAGGACGTCGTCGTCGAAGTGAAGCGGAGCGCCCGCGCCCGGCAGGTTATGGAACTCGCCACGCGCAGCGGCTTCATTGATCCGCTGTTCGACTAAAGCATCTAGCAATTTCATCGGGGATTACGACCGGCTTTCACCCGCGTACGGGCGCGGTCTGTCACGATTTCCGTTGGTTAGCTCGAAGTCGGAAGGCATCCGGAAACTCACGCTTGGGCGTTGTTCGGCACGTCTCGACAATCCAGCGCCTATTCTATCAGCGCCTAACGCAACGTTTTCGCTCAAGATCCGCGGGTTCGCGGCGCGCCGGTGTATACCGGTCTTATTGGCATGCTTATGCGTCGTTTTCGCAACATTCGTTGACCTGGCCGCAACAACTGTGCTTGTACGATGACTAGGCGCCCTGTTCGCTTTCGAGCCGCGTTCCATCGCCGCGCGTGTAGCCTTCGGTCGCGAGCAGAAGCCGCCGCGTGTACTCGTGGGCGACGTCGCGCGAGCGCACCGCGTCCACGCTCAGTTGCTCGACGATTTCACCATTGCGCATGACCGCGACGCGCTGGCAGAGAAAGCCGATCACCGCGAGGTTGTGACTCACGAGAATCATCGTCAGCCCGCGCTCGCGATGCAGCCGCCGCAGGAGGTTCAAAATTTCCGCCTGCACCGAGACATCGAGCGCGGAAGTCGGCTCGTCGAGCAGCAGCACGCGCGGCTCGACGATCAACGCGCGCGCGATCGACACGCGCTGGCGCTGCCCGCCCGAAAGCTGATGCGGATAGCGAAACCGGAACGCCGCGCCGAGGCCGACTTCGGCGAGCGCCGCGAGAATGCGCGCGTCCTGATCGCCGATGCCGTTGATCGCGAGCGGCTCGCGCAACGTCTTATCGACGGTGAAACGCGGATGCAACGCGCCGTATGGGTCCTGAAACACCATCTGCACATCGTGCCTGCCGTGGCGCGAACCGATGCGAAGGCTGCCGCCGTGCAGCGGCGTGAGCCCGGCGAGCGCGCGCAGCACGGTCGACTTCCCGCTGCCCGATTCGCCGACAAGCCCGAACACCTCGCCCTCTTCCACGCGCAAGGAAACATCCCGCACGGCATCGACGTGGCCGGTCTTCGTCTTGAAGCGAATGCGCGCGTGGTCGAGATCGATCATCGTTCGTAGGATTCGGTGAGCCACGCGGGATCGCGGCGCAGGGTCGGCAGTTCGTCGGGCGGATTGGCGAGCGGCGGATTCGCCGCGAGCAGCCCGCGCGTGTACGGATGCGTCGCGTGGGCGAGATCGCGCGCGGCGCACGTTTCGACCACGCGGCCGCCGTACATCACCGCGACGCGATCGCAGAAGGACATCACGAGCGGCAGATCGTGGCTGATGAACACGAGCCCCGTGCCATGGCGTTCGATCATCTCGTCGAGCACGGCGAGCACCTGCATCGACACGAGGACGTCGAGCGCGCTCGTCGGTTCATCGGCGATGAGCAGCCGCGGGCCGGCCGAGACCATCATCGCGATCATCACGCGCTGGCCCATGCCGCCGGACAACTCGTGCGGATACGCATCCGCGACGCGCGCCGCATCGCGGATATGCACGGCTTCCAGCGCCGCCACGATGCGCTCGCGCACCGCGCGCCTGCCCTCCTTCACGCCTTGCCTCAGGAACGTCTCGCGCATCTGCTGCGCGACGGTCATCACGGGGTTCAGTGAATACTTCGGGTCCTGCAGGATCATGCTCATGCGCGTGCCGCACAGGCGGCGGCGCTCTTTCGGGCGCATCGCGAGCAGATCGTGCCCTTCGAAACGCAGCGACTTCGCCGACCACTTCGCTTCGGGCGGCAACAGTCCGAGCAGCGCGCGCCCCGTCAACGACTTGCCCGAACCCGATTCCCCGACAATGCCGAGCCGTTCGCCCGGCCGCACCGTCAGCGACACGCCGCGCACGGCCGGCATGAGCACGCCGTCGTGACCGGCGAACGCGACGTCGAGTCCTTCGATTTGCGCGAGCGGCTGCGGCATGTCAGCCTCCATGACGCGGATCGAAGACGTCGCGCAGACCGTCGCCGAGCAGGTTGAATGCGAGACTCACCGCGAGGATCGCGAGACCGGGGATCGTCGCGACCCACCATGCGTCGAGCAGCACGTTGCGGCCCGCCGCGACCATGTAGCCCCATTCCGGGCTCGGCGGCTGCGCGCCCAGCCCGAGAAAGCCCAGGCCCGCGACGGCGAGAATGATGCCGGCCATGTCGAGCGTCGCGCGCACGATCACCGACGACGAGCACAGCGGCACGATATAGCGCAACAGAATGCGCAGCGGCGACGCGCCTTGCAGACGCGCCACGTGAATGTAGTCGGCCTGCGCGAGCCGCAGCGATTCCGCGCGCGCGAGCCGCGCATAGGGCGGCCACGCGGTGATCGACAGCGCGATCACCGCATTGAGCACGCCGGGACCGAGCGCCGCAGCGAACGCGAGCGCGAGCACGATCTTCGGAAACGCCAGCGCGACATCGGTCACGCGCATCAGCACCGTATCGACGAAGCCGCCGCAATAACCCGCCACCGTGCCCATCAGCAGCCCGACCGGCACGACCAGCACGACGACCAGCAGCGCGATTGCCAGCGTGAGGCGCGAGCCATGCACGAGCCGCGAGAAGATATCGCGGCCGAGCTGATCCGTGCCGAACCAGTGCGCGGCGTTCGGCGCCGTCAGCCGTTCGGCGAGCACCTGTTGCAGCGGGTCCCGCGCGACCACCATCGGCCCGATGGCCGCGACCACCACGAGCAACAGCAGAATCGCAAGCCCGAGCATGCTGAGCGGATTCGACGAGAACCGCCGCCAGCGGCGATACGCGCGGCCGAGCGCGGCCTGACGCGGCGACGCGGGCGTATCGGTGAGCAGCCACGCGCGCCAGTTCGTTCGCGCCGGTTTCATCTGCGCAAGGTCCTCCATGTCAGCGGGCCCGTGGATCGAAGACGCGATACAGCGCATCGGTGAGCAGGTTCAGCGCGATGAACGTCGCGCCGATCACGAGCGTGCTGCCGAGCACCGCGTTCATGTCGGCGTTCAGAAGCGCGCCCGTCAGGTACGAGCCGATGCCCGGCCACGCGAACACGATCTCGGTCAGCACCGAGCCTTCGAGCAGATAGCTGTACGCGAGCGCGATCACTGTCAAGAGCGGCACCGCGATGTTGCCGAATGCGTGCCGCCAGATCACGCGGCGCTCGGGCAGGCCTTTCGCGCGCGCGGTCGTCACGTATTCCTGGCTCAACTGTTCGAGCATGAACGAGCGCGTCATGCGCGATAGATACGCGATCGAATAAAACGCGAGCACGCTCGCCGGCAGCGCGATATGCGAGAACGCGTTCCTGAAGACATCCCATTCGCCGGCGATGAGCGAATCGATCAGCAGGCTGCCCGTGCGCGTATCGACCATGCCGTCGTACATCGGATCGATGCGCCCCGGCCCCGACACCCAATGCAGCCGCGCGTAGAACAGCAGCAGCCCCATCAGCGCGAGCCAGAAGACCGGCACGGAACTGCCCGCGAGCCCGATCACGCGCGCGATGTGATCGACGATGCGATTGTGCTTCACCGCCGCCGCCACGCCGAGCGGCACGCCGATCGCGACACCGATGAACGTCGAGAGCGTCGCGAGTTCGAGCGTCGCGGGAAAGACGCGTTTGATATCGTCGATGACCGGATTCGCCGTCAGAAGCGAAATGCCGAGATTGCCGTGCAGCACGTCGCGCGCGTAGATCAGGAATTGATCGATGAGCGGCTTGTCGAGGCCGAGCCGCAGCCGCGCGGCCGCGTACGCGCTTGCCGACGCGCGGTCGCCGAGAATCGCGAGCACCGGATCGATCGGAATCTTGCGGCCGATGAAAAACGTGATCGCAAGCAGCCCCGTGAACGTGATGGCGAGCATCGCGATCCAGCGGGCAAGCGCGAGCAGCACGCGCCCCTTCGCGGCGCTCGCGCGGTCGGAAGGCGCTAGCGTGCTCACTGCTTCTTGAGGTTGCGATACGACACGAGATCGTTGATCGGCCCGACTTCGAGACCGGTCACGCCGGGACGCGCCGCCACCTGCGACACCTTCTGGAGCATGATGACGAACGGCGACTTGGCGAGCACTTCGCGCTGCATCTTCTCGTAGAGTTGCGCGCGCTTTTTCGTGTCGCTTTCCGCGAGCGCCGCGTCGGTTTCCTTCGTCAGTTGCGGAATGTCCCACGCGTTGCGCCACGCGAGCATCTTGTAGCTCGACGCATCCGAGTTATCCGGGTTCCAGACGAAACCCTGCGCGTTGCTGTGCGGATCGATGTAATCCGCCGACCACTCGCCGATGTAAATGTCATGCGCCCGCGCGCGATAGCGTCCGAGGGTCTGCTTGTTGTCGCTCGGCATCAGTTGAACCTTGATGCCCGCGAGCGCGAGGTTCGCCTGCACGGCCTGCGCGATCTCGCTGTATGGGTAGTCGTTGCGCACGTCCATCTTCACGGTGAAGCCGTTGGCCAGTCCCGCTTTCGCGAGCAGCGCCTTCGCCTTCGCCACGTCCTGGTGATACGGATTTTCGTTGAGCGCGCCGAGAAAGCCTTCGGGCAAGAACGTTTCGTGCACCTTGTAGGTGGTGCGGATCACGTTCTTCTGAATGCCCTGATAGTCGATCAGCCACTTCATCGCTTCCCAGACTTCCGGCTTCGCGAGATTCGGGTTCTTGTTGTTCAGGCCGAGATACATGAGCGTGGCCTGCGGAATGGCCGTCGCCTTGATGACGCCCGACTTCGAGAGCGTGTCGAGATCGTCGGGCGAGAGATCGCGTGCGACGTCGATATCGCCGTTCTGGATCATCAGCCGCTGGCTCGCCGCTTCGGTCACGTGACGCAGCACGATGCGCTTCATCGCGAGCGGCATGCGGTAGCCGTCGAAGCGCTGCAGCACGATGCTGTCGTTCGCGGTCCACTTGACGAGCTTGTACGCGCCCGAGCCGGCCTCGTTGGTCTTCAGCCACTCGTTGCCGTAATCGTTGCCCTTGGCGTGCGATTCCACGAGCTTGCGATCCACCACCGACGCCGGCCACGAGCCGAGCACGTTCAGCACGAAGGTCGACGCATAGCGACGATCCGTCGTCACGGAGACGGTCGTATCGTCGATTTTCTTCACGTTCTGCGCGGCATTCGCCTTGGTCAAGCCAATGCCCGCGAGCACGGCCGCCGCGCCCTTGTCGAGCAAGGCGGTGCGCTGGATCGACCACGCGACGTCGTCGGCCGTGAGCGCGTTGCCCGAGTGGAACTTGAGCCCCGGGCGAATCTTGAACGTGAACGTGAGGCCATCCGGGCTGACGGTCCAGGACTCGGCGACATCGCCATTGAATTTCGACGGGTCTTTCAGATCGACGCGCACCAGCCGGTCATACGTGTTGGCGACGTATTCCTCCGGCACCAGTTCGTAGATTTCGCCGGGGTCGAGCGATGTGAACTCGTCGAGCAGCGTCGCCATGACGAACATGTCCTTCGGCGTCGCCGCACTGGCCGCACTCCCCAGTTCGGCGCCGCACACGACGAACGCCAGCGCCAGAATGACTGCACTCATTTTCATATGCGATTTTCCCCTGTTACATGAGCCGCAGCGGGCCGCTTTCTTCGTTGTCGATCAAAGCAAGTTCGCGCGAACCTGGCAATTCGTAATGCCACCACTCGCTTTTGATGTGCGTGAATCCCGCGCCGTGCATGACGCCCAGCAGCAGCGTGCGGTTGCGTTGTACCGGCTCCGGCAAATCCAGATGAAAGTGTTCGGATTCGACGACCATCGCGTCGAAGCCCGTGCCCATGTCGAGCTCGTTGCCTTGCCGGTCGACGAGCGTCAGGTCCACGGCCGTGCCGCGGCTATGATTCGAGCCGCGCCCCAGTTCGGCGATGAAGTTGGGGTCGGGCAGGAAATCCCACAGCACTTTCTGGGCTTGAGGCGGACGATAGGCATCGAAAATCCGCAGCCTCATGCCGATACTGCGCGCGATATCGACCGCCTTGCGCAATGCGGCTTCCGCGGGTTCGAGCAGCAGGCAATGCTGGGCTTTGTAGATCGGCTTGCCGGTGAAATTGCGATCGGTCGCGTAGACGAGATCGATCTGGACGTCATGCGTTTCGGGCGTGATGGGCAACAGGCGGGATCGAGTCATGTGGGGCGCGGCCTGAATATCGATAGACGAACCTTAACGCGGAAGAAAAATCCGCGAAACCCTCTGTCGGATGGTTTCGGCAAATTACGATTCGAGCGGCCAGCGCGCAAGCACTTCATATTGCGATTTGCCGAGCCGGCTGCGCACCAGCGCGAACTCGCGCGCGGTCCAGGCGACGGGCGCGACGGCCTCGCGATGGACGCGGTGCTCGTCGTACAGCAGGGTTACGTGGGGCTTGAATTCGGGATGGCGTTTGAGGGGAATTCCGGCGTCGTCCAGCGCGGCGCCGAGAGCGTGTTCAAGTGCGCCGAGCGACTCGCTGATCTCGCCGGAGAGAACCAATGGGCGCTTGGCGCGGCGGCCGGAAAAACTCTCGACGTGGTCGAGGACGATATCGACCGGTGGGAACGCCGTTTGCGCCGCTGCTGTGCGTGCCTGCGCGATCAGATCGGCGGAAAGCCCCGCGAACGCGCCGAGGTAATGCAAGGTGATGTGAAGGCGATCGGCGGGAATCGGCCTTCCCTTCAGCTTGTGACTGGCGCACAGACGCGCGGTCAGTTCGGCGATGCGCGCCGCGGCGGATGCAGTCGGATAGAGGGCGAAGAAGAGAGAGTCGGTGGGGCGGGCCCGGCCAACGGGATCGGCATGCGGCGTGTCCATTTTTCACCCTTTTGCGCTCGATACACCTTTTCTCGCTTCGGTGTCCGTAGTGAAATAGCGTCATCGCTTCGAACCCGTTCAAGGATCGACATGAACACCTTCTGCGTGGCCGAATGCGGCACCGTCCTTCGTTATCTGGATGTATATGCCGGCGCGACGCCGCTCGTGTTCATCCACGGCCTCGGATGCGCTTCGAGCAGTGATTATGCGCCCGTCGTTGCCTCGGACGCCTACTTCAAAGGTCGATCGCTATTGCTCGACCTCATGGGCGCGGGCTTCAGCGACAAACCCACGGACGGCGAATACAGTTCGGATGCGCAGGCCGCCGTTCTAGCCGAATTCATCGCTCAAACGGGATTCGAGCGCGTGAATCTTTTCGGCCACAGCGCCGGGGCGTTCATCGCGATGAAGCTGGCGCGGCGTCTTCGCGAGCACGTCGACGCAGTCATTTTGTGCGAACCGGGATTGAACGAGTATGGCGTCGCGATGCTATCGGAGATGACTTCCGTGACTGAAGCGCAATTCGTCCACGGCGGCTTTTCGGAATGGCTGGTGCAATTGAAGGCGCAGGGTACGAACGATGCGTGGCTGGGACCGTTTTCTGTCGCTTCGCCTCACGCGATTTACCGTTGGGCGCGTTCCGCCCTCGACGATAACGCGGGGAACTGGCTGGACGATCTCGCCAATCTGGATGCGGCGAAGGGAATCATCCTGTCGGAAAAAGCGACGGGCGATGAAATCAAGCGATTCGAGCGGGCGGGCTGCGCCATCGAGCGCGTGGCCGACGCGGAGCACATGATCGCCTATGACAATCCCGATGGTCTGGCGCGGGCGATCAGCGCCCTGCTTGGCTCGGGCAATCGAGACATCATGCCTGCGGGCGAGGCCGAAGCCTCGCCCGCGGCGCGAAGTTAGATCACTCCCACTCGATCGTAGCAGGCGGCTTTCCCGAAATGTCGTACACCACGCGATTGATCCCGCGCACTTCGTTGATGATGCGATTGGACACATGCCCGAGCAGGTCGTGCGGCAGATGCGCCCAATGCGCGGTCATGAAATCCAGCGTCTGCACGGCGCGCAGCGCAACGACGTACTCATACGTGCGCCCGTCGCCCATCACGCCGACGCTCTTCACCGGCAGAAACACCGCGAACGCCTGGCTCGTCAGGTCGTACCACGACTTGCCCGTTTCCTTATCGATGGTGTTGCGCAGCGTCTCGATGAAAATCGCGTCCGCGCGGCGCAGCAGGTCGGCGAATTCGCGCTTCACTTCGCCGAGAATCCGCACGCCGAGGCCAGGCCCCGGGAACGGATGGCGGTACACCATGGCAGGCGGCAGGCCGAGCTTCACGCCCAGCTCGCGCACTTCGTCCTTGAAAAGCTCGCGCAACGGTTCGAGCAACTTCAGGTTCAGCGTTTCCGGCAGACCACCCACGTTATGGTGGCTCTTGATCGTGTGCGCGCCCTTCTTGCCCTTGCCCGCCGACTCGATCACATCCGGATAGATCGTGCCTTGCGCGAGCCACTTCGCGTCCGTGATCTTGTCCGATTCCTGATAGAACACTTCGACGAACTCCGCGCCGATGATCTTGCGCTTCGCCTCCGGATCGGTCACGCCGGCGAGCTTCTGCAAGAATGCCTCGCTCGCATCGATATGGATGACCTTCACGCCGAGGTGATCGGCGAAAGTCGACATCACCTGCTCCGCCTCGTTCTGACGCAGCAGGCCGTGATCGACGAACACGCAGGTCAGCTGGTCTCCGATCGCGCGATGCAAGAGCGCCGCCGCCACCGACGAATCCACGCCGCCGGACAAGCCGAGAATCACGTGCTCATCGCCGACCTGCGCGCGGATCTTCTCCACGGCTTCGTCGATGTAATGGCCCATTTCCCAGTCCGCCTGCGCGCCGCACAGTTCCAGCACGAAGCGGTCGAGCATCGCGCGGCCCTGCACCGTATGCGTGACTTCCGGATGCCACTGCAAACCGTAGAAGCGGCGGTCGTCGTCGGCCATCGCGGCGATCGGGCATGACGGCGTCGACGCCATCAGCTTGAACCCCGCGGGCAAATCCACGACCTTGTCGCCGTGGCTCATCCACACCTTGAGCATGGAATCGCCCTGCGCGCTCGCGAAGTCCTGAATGCCTTCGAGGAAACCCGTGTGGTTCAGCGCCTGCACTTCCGCGTAGCCGAACTCGCGCACGGTGCCGAGTTCGACCTTGCCGCCAAGCTGGTCGGCCATCGTCTGCATGCCGTAGCAGATGCCGAGCACCGGCACACCGAGATCGAAGACGATCTGCGGGGCGCGCGGCGACTTGGCCTCGTGGACCGAGTTCGGCCCGCCCGACAGGATGATGCCCTTCGGCGCGAATTCGCGGATGAACGTCTCGTCGACGTCGTACGGATGGATTTCCGAGTAGACATGCGACTCGCGGATGCGCCGGGCGATCAGTTGGGTGACTTGGGAGCCGAAATCGAGAATCAGGATTTTGTCGTGCATGGCTGCGGCCAAAGGCTAAGTGAACGAATGATGACGGGGCTGCCGGGACGCGGCTTCGCGCGGCCCGCCTGCAAATAAATCGACGGCCGGCGCAAAGGCCGACCGTGCTTGTGCTTCACGTTTGCGCTGCGTGTTTTCCGCTGCTGCGCTCATCGTGGCGCGCGGCCCGCGTCGGGCGCGAGTGGATCGACTCGTCTGCCCGTCGCCGGATCGATCTCGCCGCTGATGACAGGCTCGATGCGCCTGCCGGTGACGGGATCGATCGCGCGGCCCGTCACCGGGTCGAGCGTGCCGCCAGTGACGGGATCGACCGCGCCGTCCGGATGCGCGCGCACGGCGGCCGGCGGGATCGGGGAAATCGGCGAAATCGGTGAAGCGGGATCGAGCGGACGGCCCGACGAATCGATCGCGCGGCCCGAAACCGGGTCGATGGCGGTCGCATCGGGCGCGCGGGCTGCGGGGCGCGGGGTATCCACCGCCTCCGCACGCGTGACTTCGCGCTTTTGCGCGGCCTTTTTCTCCGCGCGCTGTGCCGACGCCGCGCCGGCCTGCGCCGCGCGCTCGCGCCGGCGCACCGCCGACGACAGCCGCACGCTGCCGAGGCCCAGCACCAGCAGTACGATGCCGACCACCGCCGCGCTCATCTGACCGAAGCCATCGACCTGGGGCGTTTTCAGCCCGAGGAGCCAGACCAGCACGATCACGCCCGAGAGCCATTCCACGTGGCCGGACACCCGCGCGGCCCGCGCGGTCAACGCGCCGTCGACCGCCGCATGAAACGCGAGCCACGCGAGACCGACGAGCGCCAGGCCGAGCAACTGCCCCGCGAACGCGGGCTGCACGCGGATCGAATCCAGTTGCAGCGCGCCGTACAAGCCTGGCCACGGCGTCAGCAGAAACAACACGCCGAACGCGACGAAAATCAGGGCATTGACGACGAGCACGACCCGCAGCAACGGTTTCATGATCAGTCCGCGTAGTTAATCGACGTGATAATTGGGCGCTTCCTTGGTGATCTGCACGTCGTGCACATGCGACTCGCGCATGCCGGCCGCCGTGATCTGCACGAATTCCGCCTTCTCGTGCATCTCGGCGATGGTGCGGCAGCCGCAATAGCCCATGCTCGCGCGCACGCCGCCGACGATCTGGAACAGGATGGCGTTCACCGAGCCCTTGTAGGCCACACGGCCTTCGATGCCTTCCGGCACGAGCTTGTCGATGTTCGCCGAATTGTCCTGGAAGTAGCGGTCCGCGGCGCCGTCCTTCATCGCGCCGACCGAGCCCATGCCGCGGTACGACTTGTACTGGCGGCCCTGATACAGGAACACGTCGCCCGGCGATTCCTCGGTGCCCGCGAGCATGCTGCCCATCATCACGACGTTCGCGCCCGCGGCAAGCGCCTTGGAGACGTCGCCCGAGAAACGCACGCCGCCGTCCGCGATGACCGGCACGCCGCTGCCGCGCAGCGCTTCGGACACGTTGGCGATCGCCGTGATCTGCGGCACGCCCACGCCCGCGACGATACGCGTCGTGCAGATGGAGCCCGGGCCGATGCCGACCTTCACCGCATCCGCGCCGTATTCGACGAGCGACTTCGCCGCCGCCGCCGTCGCGATGTTGCCGCCGATGACCTGCACGTGCGGATAGTTCTGCTTGACCCAGCGCACGCGTTCGAGCACGCCCTGGCTATGGCCGTGCGCGGTATCGACGACGATCACGTCGACGCCGGCCGCCGCGAGCAGTTCGACGCGCTCTTCATTGTCCGCACCCACGCCCACTGCCGCGCCCACACGCAGCTTGCCGTCCTGATCTTTACAGGCGTCCGGGTTTTCGGTCTGCTTGGTGATGTCCTTCACCGTCATCAGGCCGCGCAATTCGAATGCGTCGTTGACGACCAGCACGCGTTCCAGGCGATGGCTGTGCATCAGCGCCTTCGCCTCGGCCAGCGACGTGCCTTCCTTGACCGTCACGAGACGCTCGCGCGGCGTCATGATGTTGCGCACCGGCTCGTCCAGGCGCTCCTCGAAACGCAGGTCGCGGTTGGTGACGATGCCGATCAGTTGCGCGCCCTCGACCACCGGAAAGCCCGAAATGCCATGCTGCTGCGTGAGCGCGATGACGTCGCGCACGCGCATTTGCGGCGGCACGGTGATCGGGTCGCGCACGACGCCCGACTCGAAACGCTTCACCTTCGCGACTTCGCGGGCCTGTTCCTTGGCGGTGAGATTCTTGTGGACGATGCCGATGCCGCCCATCTGCGCCATGGCGATGGCGAGCCGGCCTTCGGTGACGGTGTCCATGGCGGCGGACACGAGCGGCATGTTCAGGGAGATGTTGCGAGTCAGCTGGGATTTCAGGCTGGTGTCGCGCGGGAGAACGCTGGAAAACGCGGGCACGAGGAGCACGTCATCGAACGTGAGTGCTTTCTGGATCAGACGCATGGCAAATCCTATGGGCGCAAAAGCAGATTATACCGATAGTTCCCCGCATTTTCACTGCCCGAACAGCAGCTTACGCGATTCGCCCGCAAATTCCGGGCCGCCGGCGGCGCCGATTCGGCCGCGAACCCGGTGGTTCGGCGGGTGCAGTTTTCGACAAGACGGACGGCCGGGGGCACGCTACGCTTCGCCCCGTCAATCGGAATAAACGCAGGGAGCGGACAATGCAGCGCGGTGTGATGTACGGAATGGCGGCGGGCGCGATCTGGGGCTTCATTTTTCTCGCGCCCCGGCTCTTGCCCGATTTTTCTCCGTTGACGCTGTCGATCGGGCGCTATCTGATGTACGGCGCCGTCTCCCTTGCGGTCGCGCTGCCGTTTGCGCGCAAGCTCGTCGCCAAACTCACGCGCGCGGATTTCATCGCGCTGGTGAAGCTCGCGCTCGTCGGCAACCTGCTCTACTACATGCTGCTCGCGAGCGCGGTGCAACTGGTGGGCGTCGCGCCGTCGTCGCTGATCGTCGGCATTTTGCCTGTGACGGTCACGCTCGCCGGGCGGCGCGATCACGGCGCGGTCGATCTCAGGCGTCTCGCCGGCCCTCTGCTGCTGATTCTGGCGGGCATCGCGTGCATCAATGTCGATGTGTTCAGCGACGTGCTCGCCGCCTCCGCCAGCGGCGAGCCTGCGACGGGCGTGCTCACGCGCGTAGCCGGTCTCGCCTGCGCGCTGGGGGCGCTTGCGTCCTGGACGTGGTACGCGGTCGTCAACGCGCGCTATCTGCAGGCCAACCGCCATTTCGACGGCAACGAATGGTCGGTGTTGTGGGGCATCGTGACGGGGCTGCTCGGCGTCGTGCTCGGCCTGATCGTATGGATGCTGCCGGCGGGGGCCGTGCAGGCGAGCGTGCCGGCCGCTCGCTGGCATCTCTTCTGGATCGTGTGTGTTGCGCTCGCGACGGGCGGTTCGTGGCTCGGCAACATGCTGTGGAATGCGGCGGCGAAGCGCCTGCCTTTGACGCTCGCTGGCCAGATGATCGTGTTCGAAACGCTCTTCGCGCTGCTCTACGCGTTCGTCTACGATGGCCGCTGGCCGCGCACGCCCGAAGTGCTCGCGATCGCGCTGCTGCTCGTCGGCGTGTGCTGGTCGGTCAGGCAGCATACGGTGGGCGCGGCGCCCGCCGTCGCGAGCGAAGCGCCCGCGCACTGAACCGGTTCAGGTCGAGCGCGAATCCTTCGACTGCCACTTGCGCCCTTCGATCGACCCGGCCTTGCGGGTTTTCTCGACGCGGCGCTGGCGCGCCATCTTGGGATCCACTTTCAGCGGACGATAAATCTCCACGCGATCGAAGTTCGCGAGCGCGGCATCGAGCGGCGTCAGCTTGCCGAACACGCCGATCTTCTGCGTCGCGAGATCGATGTCCCGATGCGCGCTCAGCACGCCGCTCGCCTCGATCGCATCGCGCACCGTCGCGCCTTCGCGCAGATCGACGCGAGCGAGAAAACTCGCGCCGCCGGGCAGTCCGTAACACACGTCGATCTGCATCATGGCTTGCCGTAGCGCTGGTCCGCGCGCTTCACGAAAGAATCGACGAACGTATTGGCGATATGGCTGAACACGGGCCCGATGAGCTTCTCCAGGATCACGTTGGAGAACTCGTAATGCAGTGCGAATTCGATCTTGCACGCGTCCGCGCGCAGCGGCGTGAAGTGCCAGTACCCGGTGAACTTCTTGAAAGGGCCGCTCAGGAACTCCATATCGATGTTGGTGGGCCGCTTCTGAGTGTTGCGCGTCGCGAAATGCTGCTTGATGCCCTTGAAGCTGATGTCGATCTTCGCTTCCATGCCATTCTCGTCCTGGCGGCCGATCTCGACGCCGCCGCACCAGGGCAGGAAATTGGGATAGTCGGCGACATCAGTGACGAGGTCGAACATTTCTTCCGCTGAATGGCGGATCAATACGGTTTTCTGAACGTCTGCCATATAGGGCGCAGCGGTGGCTTAATTGGGCGGCAACGCGCAAGAGAACGCGGCGGTAGTTCGAATGCCGGGCGGCGCGCTGCTAAAATCGTGATTTTAAACGAGTTGGGCACTTTCCATTCATGAGCATCATCGACAACAGAAAAGCTTTCTTCGATTACTTCGTCGAAGAGCGCTACGAGGCCGGTCTCGTGCTCGAAGGCTGGGAAGTCAAGGCGCTGCGCGCGGGCCGCGGGCAGATCAAGGAGGGCTACGTCGTGATCAAGCAAGGCGAGCTCTTTTTGATCGGCACGCATATCAGCCCGCTGCCCGAGGCGTCGAAGTTCGCCAATCTGGACCCGGTGCGCACGCGGAAGCTGCTGTTGCATCGCGACCAGATCGACAAACTCATCGGCAAGGTCGAGCAGCGCGGCCATACGCTCGTGCCGCTCAACTTCCACTACAAGGACGGCCGCGTGAAGTGCGAAATCGGCCTTGCGAAGGGCAAGAAGCTGCACGACAAACGCGAGACCGAAAAGAAGCGCGACTGGGAACGCGAGCGCGGGCGGCTCATGCGGAGCGCGGCGCGATAAAGCGAATCGGGGCGCTCATGAGCGCCCCGATTGTCTTATGCCTTTTTGACGACGCCGCCGCCCTCACCCCTCACGATCGTCAACGCCGACGCGATCATCGAACTCATGTCCGACAGATTGCCCGGCACGATCAACGTGTTGCCGGTCTTCGCGATGTTGCCGAACGCGCCGACATACTGCTCCGCGATCTTCAGGTTGACCGCTTCCATGCCGCCTGCGGTCTGAATGGCGGTGCCGATCTTCTGAATCGCCTGCGCGTTCGCCTCGGCCACCGCGAGAATCGCCGACGCCTCGCCCTGCGCCTGATTGATCGCCGCCTGACGCTCGCCTTCCGACTTCTGGATCGCAGCCTCACGCGCGCCGGCGGCGAGGTTGATCTGCTCCTGCTTGCGGCCTTCGGACGCCGCGATCAGCGCGCGCTTCTCCCGCTCGGCGGTGATCTGCTGCTGCATGGCGTGCAGAATCTCCTTGGGCGGCGTCAGATCCTTGATCTCGTAGCGCAGCACCTTCACGCCCCAGTTCGCGGCGGCTTCATCGAGCGCGTTGACGATGCTCTGGTTGATGAAATCGCGCTCCTCGAAGGTCTTGTCGAGCTCCAGCTTGCCAATAACGGAACGCAGCGTGGTCTGCGACAACTGCGTGATCGCGAACACGAAGTTGCTTGAACCGTACGACGCCTTCATCGCATCCGTCACCTGGAAGTACAGCACGCCGTCGACCTGCAACTGCGTGTTGTCGCGCGTGATGCAGACCTGGCTCGGCACTTCGAGCGGAATCTCCTTGAGCATGTGCTTGTAGGCGATCCGGTCGATGAAGGGCAGCACGATGTTCAGGCCCGGCGTGAGCGTGCCGTGATAGCGGCCAAGGCGCTCCAGCACCCAGGCGTGCTGCTGCGGAACGATCTTGACCGTGTTCATCACGATCACGATCGCGATGACGAGCAGGACAAGTGCGAAATACATTGTTTTTCTCCTTATTTCACTGACTTCGACTAACGTTTGGCGGCGACGATGAGCCGATTGCCGTCAAGCGCGGTAATGCGATACAGCCTCGCGCCTTCCGACTCCCCGGGCGCAAGTTCGACGTCCCACTGCGCGCCGCGATACATCGCCCGCGCGCGGCCATCGCGCCATTGCTCGACCTGCAGCGTCGCGCCGATGTCCAGATTCACGGCCGCGTCGCGCGAGGCATCGTTGGGCCGCTTCCAGTTGCCGAAGCGCGAACGCCTCAGCACCGCGACGGCGATGAGCGCAACGAGCGCCGCCGCGCCGATCTGCACATGCGCGAGCGCGCCCATCACGAACGCGATACCGCCCGCGATCAATCCGAGCGCGATCATGAGCAAATAGAACGTACCGGTGAACAGCTCCGCGACGATCAGCGCGCCCGCCGCGAACCACCAGATCAGCCCAATCATCCTGGTCTCCAAACGAAAACACCCCGGAACAAAATCGTTCCGGGGTGTTTTTTATAGCACGCCGCGCTTATCCGTAAGCAAGCGGAAAGGCGCGATCACGACTTATTTTGACAACGTCTTCGCCAGTTGCTGCCAGGTGTCGATGATCGTGTCCGGATTCAGCGACATCGACTCGATGCCTTCCTTCGCCAGCCATTCGGCCAGGTCCGGATGGTCCGACGGACCCTGACCGCAGATACCGACGTACTTGTTCAGTCGCAGACACGTTTCGATCGCGCGCTTGAGCATGAACTGCACGGCTTCGTCGCGTTCGTCGAAATCTGCGGCGAGCAACTCCATGCCGGAATCGCGGTCGAGCCCGAGCGTCAGCTGCGTCAGGTCGTTCGAACCGATCGAGAAGCCGTCGAAACGCTCCAGGAACTGCTCGGCGAGAATCGCGTTGGACGGCACTTCGCACATCATCACGAGCTTGAGGTCGTTCTTGCCACGCTCCAGACCGAACTTCTTCAGGAGCTCGACCACGCGATCCGCCTGCTTCAGCGTGCGCACGAACGGCACCATGATCTGGACGTTGTCGAGGCCCATTTCTTCGCGCACCTTCTTCAGCGCGATGCATTCCATATGGAACGCCTCGGCGAAGTCTTCCGCGATATAGCGCGACGCGCCACGGAAACCGAGCATCGGGTTCTCTTCGTCCGGCTCGTAGCGCGAGCCGCCGATCAGCTTCTTGTACTCGTTCGACTTGAAGTCCGACAAGCGCACGATGACGGGCTTCGGATAGAACGCCGCCGCGATCGTGGCGATGCCTTCGGTCAGCTTGTCGACATAGAACGCACGCGGCGACGCATGACCGCGCGCGACGCTTTCGACCGCCTTCTTCAGGTCCGCATCGACGTTCGGGTACTCCAGAATCGCCTTCGGATGCACGCCGATGTTGTTGTTGATGATGAATTCCAGCCGCGCCAGGCCCACGCCCGCGTTCGGCAACTGCGCGAAGTCGAACGCGAGTTGCGGATTACCGACGTTCATCATGATCTTGACCGGAATCTTCGGCAGTTCGCCGCGCTGCACTTCGGTCACTTCGGTTTCGAGCAGGCCGTCGTAGATCTTGCCTTCGTCGCCTTCCGCGCACGACACCGTGACGAGCGCGCCGTCCTTCAGCAAGTCGGTGGCGTCGCCGCAGCCGACGACCGCCGGCACGCCCAGCTCACGCGCGATGATCGCCGCGTGGCACGTACGCCCGCCGCGATTCGTCACGATGGCCGACGCGCGCTTCATCACCGGCTCCCAGTTCGGGTCGGTCATGTCGGCGACGAGCACGTCGCCCGGCTGCACTCGTTCCATTTCGGACGGATCGTGAATCACGCGCACGGGGCCCGCGCCGATCTTCTGGCCGATCGCGCGGCCGGTGGCGATCACGTTCGACTGGCCCTTCAGCTTGAAGCGCATCTCGGCCTTGCCGGACGCCTGGCTCTTCACCGTTTCGGGGCGCGCCTGGAGGATGAAGATCTTGCCGTCGCGGCCGTCCTTGCCCCACTCGATGTCCATCGGACGCTGATAGTGCTTCTCGATGATCACCGCGTACTTCGCGAGCTGGATCACGTCTTCGTCGGTGATCGAGAAGCGGTTGCGCTGCTCGTGCGCGACGTCGACCGTCTTCACGCGGCCCGGCTCGCCCGGCTTCGTGAACTCCATCTTGATGAGCTTCGAGCCGATCGAGCGGCGGATGATCGGGTACTTGCCCTGTTCGAGCGTGGTCTTGAAGACGTGGAACTCGTCCGGATTCACCGCGCCCTGCACCACGGTTTCGCCGAGGCCATAGCTCGACGTGATGAACACGGTTTCCTTGAAGCCCGATTCGGTGTCGATGGTGAACATGACGCCCGCCGCGCCGACGTCCGAACGTACCATGCGTTGCACGCCCGCCGACAACGCGACTTCGGCATGCGTGAAGCCCTTGTGGACGCGATAGGAAATGGCGCGGTCGTTGTAGAGCGACGCGAACACGTGCTTCATGCGATCGAGGACGTCCTCGATGCCGACCACGTTCAGATAGCTTTCCTGCTGGCCCGCGAAGGATGCGTCGGGCAAGTCTTCGGCGGTCGCGGACGAACGCACGGCGAACGAAAGCTCTTCGGGCGAGCTTGCCTGGAGCACGTCGAAACCACGGCGGATTTCGTCTTCGAGACGCGGCTGCAGCGGCGCGTCGACGATCCACTGGCGGATTTCCTTGCCGGCTTCGGCGAGCGACTTCACGTCGTCGACGTCGAGCGTCTCGAGACGCTTGGCGATGCGCTCGGTCAGGTCGTTATGCTGGAGAAAGTCGCGAAACGCGAGCGCGGTCGTGGCAAAGCCCGTCGGCACGCTGACGCCGGCTTCGGAAAGCTGGCTGATCATCTCGCCGAGCGACGCATTCTTGCCACCGACAACTTCCACGTCGGTCATTCGCAACTGCTCGAATGGAACTACATACGCCTGATCCTTTGCGACGTCTTTCGCAACATTGACTGCGTTAGTCATACAAGCCCCTAAGGTGGATGGAATGCTCGATCGCACGAGTGGGCTCATATGCGGCGCGCTCAATGGGAGCGCGGCCGCATCTCGTACAACCTGTTTGATAAACCATCGGGGGAAACGCGCCACCGGAGACGGAGCGCGTTGCAAAAAGAAGCGGGACGTCGGGAATCTGCTCGAAAACGTGGTTTTTGCTGCCAAAACCGACGAAACGACCGCGATTTGACGAAAATCCGAATCAGTTTGTCCGCAATTGCTTATCGAACAGGTTGCCGCTATTCTACCGTGCCGATTGTCAGTTTTGCTTCGGCAGAAACAGTAATTCCACGGCAAAATCGAGGTCTTTCACGCCGCTCGGTTGGCCGGCGCACACCGCAGGGCAACCAATGTAACACAGGCGCTTAATGCCGCCGCGCTCAAGACGTTGCCGCGCGTTTTCAGCACGTTATCCGCGTGTTACCTTCTGAGCGCGCCCACCCCATTTCGTTCCCCATTTGGTTTTTTGCCGATGCCGCCTTCCGTATTCATCGTTTCCGACGGTACTGGGATCACTGCCGAAACCTTCGCGCATTCGATCATGGCCCAGTTCGATCAAAAGTTCCGGCTCGTGCGCGTGCCTTTCGTCGATTCGATCGACAAAGCGTATGCCACCGTCGGGAAGATCAATGAAGCCGTCACGCTCGACGGGCGCCGGCCGATCGTGTTCACCACGCTCGTCGACAGCGCGTCGAACGAGGTCGTCAAGGGCTGCAATGCGCTCGTGCTCGACATGTTCCAGACCTTCATCGAGCCGCTCGAACACGAGTTGGAGATGAAATCGACGCACGCGATGGGCCGCGTCCACCAGAACGCGGACACCGAGGAGTACAAGAATCGCATCGAGGCGATCAACTTTTCGCTTGCGCACGACGACGGCCAGTCCAACCGCAATCTCGCCGAAGCCGACGTGATTCTCGTCGGCGTGTCGCGCAGCGGCAAGACGCCGACGAGCCTGTATCTGGCGATGCAATACGGTGTGAAAGCGGCCAACTATCCGCTGATTCCCGAAGACTTCGAGCGCGGCAAGCTGCCTACGCCGTTGCTGGAGCATCGCGCGAAAATGTTCGGCTTGTCGATCGATCCGCAGCGGCTCGCCGAAATCCGCAACGAGCGCCGTCCGGGCAGCAAATACGCCGCGCTGGAGAATTGCCGCTACGAAATCAACGAAGCGGAAATGATGATGAAGCGCGAGGGCATCAAGTGGCTGTCGTCGACGCACAAGTCGATCGAGGAGATCGCCACGACGATCCTTCAGGAAATCAAGCCCGAACGGCCGTCCTATTACTGACGCGCCCCTCTAGCGCTGCTGGCGGCACTGCTCGAAAAGACAGATCGCCGCCGCAGCCGCCACGTTGAGCGACTCCATCCCGCCCGGCTGCGGAATGGTCACGCGGTGCGTCACCGCATCGCGCCAGACCTGCGAGACGCCCGCGCCTTCGTTGCCGAACACCCACGCCAGCGCGCCCGACAGGTCGCAGTCGTACAGCGCGACCGCGCCGTGCGAATCCGTGATCGTGACGGGCGCATCCAGTCGGGCGACCAGATCCTCGGGCGCGACATCCTCGAAAATATCGAGCAGAAAGTGCGCGCCCATGCCCGAGCGCAGCACTTTCGACGACCATGCGTAAGCGGTACCCGGCGCGCAGAACACGCGCGTGATGCCCGCGGCGGCCGCGCTGCGCAGAATCGAGCCGACATTGCCGGCGTCCTGAATGCCGTCGAGGATCACGCAGGTTTCAGCGACGCGCGCGGGAAGCTCACTGTCGATCTTCTCGACGAGCAGCAGCATGCCCACGCCGTGCACGACGCTCGACAATTGTCCGAATAGCGCATCCGGCAGCACGACGACACGCCGTTCCTCGATCCGAGCGACGATCTCGCGCGCCTCTTCATGCGTGAGCGCGCCTTCGGTGACGACACAGGTTTCGGGTTGCCCCGCCGCATCCAGATAGGCTGCCGCCAGATGAAGGCCTTCGAGCAGCGCGTGGCCGCTGCGCCGCTGTTGCGCGGTCGAGCCGGCCAGCGCCTTGATGCGCTTGTAGAGCGGGTTGTCCCGCGAAGTGATGGATTTCACGTTGGAATGAATGACGCTCAGAAAGCGAGCGCGTCGGGACCGTCGTCGAGGTTCGACGCGACCTGGAGCACTTCCGGCGCGATTTCCGGCAGCACGGAGCCGAACACGAGCGCATGCGCCTCGCGCACCGGCGCGAACGAACGCCGATGATGCTCGCACGGACCATGCTCGCGCAGCGCCCGCAGATGCTGAGGCGTGCCGTAGCCCGAATGCGCGTCGAAACCGTACATCGGATAGGTTTGATGCAGGTCCAGCAGCATGCGGTCGCGCGTGACTTTCGCGAGAATCGATGCCGCGGAAATCTGCTTGATGAGCGCGTCGCCGCCGATCACCGCTTCCGAGCGGATCGAAAGCGTCGGGCAGCGGTTGCCGTCGACCTTGACGAGCGTCGGCGCCACCGCGAGGCCTTCCACCGCGCGCTTCATCGCGAGCATGGACGCGTGCAGAATGTTGATGGTGTCGATTTCCTCGACGCTCGCCGACGCGATGCAATAGGCGAGCGCGCGATCGACGATCTTCGCGTAGAGCTCTTCGCGCCGCTTGGCCGAGAGCGCCTTGGAATCGTCGAGGCCGTTGATTCGCGGCTTGGCGGGATCGAAAATCACCGCCGCCGCGACGACCGGGCCCGCCAGCGGGCCGCGCCCGGCTTCATCGACGCCACAGATGATGTCGAACGGCGAACTGAAATCGAGTCCCGTCTGAGCTGAATTTTTCGCCGCCATTAGCGCGGCCTCCGCGTGTCCAGCACCCGCGCGACCGCCTGGGCCGCCTTCTGCGCCGTATTCTGGCGCAGCGCGATGTGCATGTCGGTGAAGATTTCCGTCAGGGTACGGCGGTTGGCGTCGTCGTTCAACTGTTTCAGCGTGGCGTCGGCGAGCGCTTCGGGCGTGGCGAAATGCTGCAGGATTTCGGGCACGACGAAGCGCCCCGCCAGAATGTTCGGCAAGCCCACGTACGGCAGATAACCCTGCCGCTTCATGATCTGACCCGTGAGCCAGGGCACCTTGTACGAGATGACCATCGGCTTCTTGAGCAGCGCGGCTTCGAGCGTGACGGTGCCGCTTTTCACGAGAATCGCGTCGGCGGCGGTCATCGCGGTTTGCGCGCGGCCGTCGGTGATCGTCAGCGACAGGTGCGGATGCGCCTCTACGAGCGGCTGCAGCAATTCGCGCAGCGCCGGATTCGCGGCGGGCATCAGAAAGCGCACGCCCGGTTCGCGAAGCTGCATCAGCTCCATCGCGTCGAAAAAGGTCGGGCCGATCAGCGAGATTTCCGAACGGCGGCTGCCCGGCAACACGGCGATCACCGGACCGCCTTCCGCGATGCCGAGTTCGCGGCGTGCGCCGTTCGTGTCGGGTTCGAGCGGGATTTCGTCCGCGAGCGGATGGCCGACGTAGGTCGCCGCAACACCCGATTTTTCGAGCAGCGCTGTTTCGAACGGAAACACGCACAGCATGTGATCGACCGCTTTCACGATCTTCTTGATGCGCCCGCCGCGCCACGCCCAGATCGACGGGCAGACGAAATGCACGGTCGGAATCCCGGCTTCGCGCAGCGGTTGTTCGAGCCCGAAATTGAAATCGGGCGCGTCCACGCCGATAAACACCGAAGGCGGCTCCGCGAGCAGCTGCCGCTTGATCTCGTTGCGGATGCCGAGAATTTCGGGAATGTGCTTGAGCGCTTCGACATAGCCGCGCACGGTCAGTTTGTCCATCGGCCAGTGCGCTTCGAAACCCTCGGCCGTCATGCGCGGGCCGCCGATGCCGCTATAGCGCGTGCCGTCCGGCAGCGTTTGCCTCAGGCCCTTGAGCAGCGAGGCCGCGAGCAGGTCGCCAGACGGCTCGCCCGCGACCATCGCGATGCGTGGCGGGTTGTGGTTCGGGGTCATCGGGCGGCGTGCTTAGCGGATGATGCCGCGCTGCGACGCCGCGATGAAGTCGGAGAATGCCTTAACGGGCGCATCGCCCTCGCCGCCCGCCGTGCTCAGTTCCTTGAGCTGCACTTTCGCCTCTTCGAGCGACAGGCCGCTCTTGTAGACGATGCGATACGCCGAGCGCAACGCCGAAATGGCGTCGGGCGTAAAACCGCGGCGGCGCAGGCCTTCGACGTTGATGCCGTGCGGCTCCGCCTTGTTGCCCGCCGCGATCACGAAGGGCGGGACGTCCTGCACGAGCGCGGAGGCGCCGCCGAGCATCGAATGCGCGCCGATGCGCACGAACTGGTGCACGCCCGACATGCCGCCGATGATGGCGTGATCGCCGACGATCACGTGCCCCGCCAGTTGCGCATTGCTCGACATGATGACGTTGTCGCCAAGCCGGCAGTCATGGCCGACGTGCACGTACGCCATGATCCAGCAATCGCTGCCGATGGACGTGAGGCTCTGATCCTGCACCGTGCCCGTGTGCAGCGTCGTGAATTCGCGAATGGTGTTGCGGTCGCCGATTTCGAGGCGCGTCGGCTCGCCTTTGTACTTCATGTCCTGCGGACGGCCGCCGATCGACGCGTAATGGCCGATGCGGTTGTCGCGGCCGATCGTCGTGTGGCCCTCGATCACGCTGTGCGAGCCGACGGTCGTGCCCGCGCCGATCACGACGTGCGAACCGACGATCGCGTACGGTCCGACTTCGACGGAATCGTCGAGCTGCGCGCCCGGCTCGATGATCGCGGTGGGGTGAATCTTGCTCATGCGCTGATGGCCTTATGCGGTTCGTGCTGCTTGTTACGGTGAACGCGGGGTGTACGCAACGCAAATGCGCTTAAGCGTCCGTGTCCTTCACGGTACACATGAGCTCAGCTTCGGCGGCCGTCGCGCCGTCCACTTCGGCGCGCGCCTTGAACTTCCAGATGCCTCGCATGTACCGCTCGAAATTGACATTGAGCACCAGTTGATCACCCGGTTCCACCACGCGCTTGAAACGCGCGCCGTCGATACCGACGAAGTAGTAAAGCGTCTTGGCCGGGTCGTGCGGCTCTTCCGCGAAGGTCAGGAGCGCCGCGGTCTGCGCGAGCGCCTCGAGAATCAGCACGCCCGGCATGACCGGACGCGTCGGGAAGTGACCCTGGAAGAACGGCTCGTTGATCGTCACGTTCTTGATCGCTTTGATGCTCTTGTGCGGCTCAAGTTCGAGCACGCGGTCCACGAGCAGGATCGGATAGCGATGCGGCAACAGCGTGAGGATCTTGTGGATGTCGAAATTGATTTTTTCTGTGCTCATGGTCGTTCTGCTCACGCGCGTGTCGGCGCGGAAATTGGATGGCGGGCCGTCTCAGGCGCCCGCCCGGTTTGCTGCGTCTGTCGGGCTGCTCGAACCGGCCCGCTCTTGATTCGGCTTCGGCGCTTCGCTTTTGACGCGCCGGGCGCTCAGGCGCCGCTTCGATCGTCAGGCTTGCCCGCGTCCGCCAGCGCCGTTTCGAGCGCCTTGATGCGGTCGCGCATTTTGTCCAGATTGCGCATGATCGCCGCGCTCTTGTTCCACTCGGCGTGCGGCACGGCCGGAAACGCGCTCGTGTACAGGCCCGGCTTGAGCAGCGACTTCGACACGCCTGACTTCGCCGTGACGATCACGTAGTCCGCGAGCGTCACGTGGCCCGCAATGCCCACCGCCCCGCCGATCATGCAATGCTTGCCGATAGTCGTGCTGCCCGCGATGCCCGCGCAGCCCGCGATGACCGTGTAGGCGCCGATACGGCAGTTATGGCCGATCTGCACGAGATTGTCGATCTTCACGCTGGCCTCGATGACGGTGTCCGCCATCGCGCCGCGGTCGATCGTCGTGTTCGCGCCGATCTCCACGTCCTCCGCGATATCCACCGCGCCCACCTGCGGGATCTTCACCCAGCTTCCGGTGCGCGCTTCGCCCTCGCCGGTGAAATCCGGCGCGAAACCGAAGCCGTCCGCGCCGATCACCGCGCCCGCGTGCACGATCACGCGCGCGCCCAGCTTGCAGCCGTGATAAACGGTGACATTGGGATACAGATGCACGTCGTCGCCGAGCTGCACGCCGCGACCGACGACCACGCCGGCATCCAGCCTGACGCGCTCGCCGACGACCGCGCCCGCTTCCACCGTGACGTGCGGTCCGATCACAGCGCTCGCCGCGACCTTCGCATCGGCATCGACATAGGCGCTCGGATGCACGCCCGGCTTGGCCTTGGGCGTGGCCAGGTCGATGAACGCCTGCGCGACGCGCGCGAAATAAGCGTAGGGGTTCGGCGTGACGATGAAATTGCTGCCCGAGCGATTCGTCACCTTCTCGAGGTCCGCGGGGGAAATCAGCACCGCGCCGGCGCGGGTCGCTTCCACCTGCGGCAGATACTTCTGATTCGCAAGAAACGCCAGTTGTGCGGGGCCTGCCTTGTCGAGCGGCGCGAGGCTCCCGACCGCGTGCGCGCCGTCGCCGACCACCTCGCCGCCGAAGCGCTTCACCAGTTCGTCGAGCGTGATCGCCATGCCTGATGCCATCTCGTCCCAGTCCTCGTCAGTTCGAGCTCGATCCCGTGCCGGCCGAACTCGCGGCCAGCGCCTTCAGCACCTGATCCGTGATATCGATGCGCGGACTCACGTACACGGCTTCCTGCACGATGAGGTCGTAATGCTGCTGCTCCGCGATCTGCTTGATCACCTTGTTCGCCCGGTCCAGCACCGCCGCGAGTTCCTCGTTGCGGCGCTGATTCAGGTCTTCGCGGAATTCGCGCTGCTTGCGCTGAAAGTCCGCGTCGAGCTGCGCGAGGTCGCGCTGACGCGCCGCGCGGTCGGCCGGCGCCATCGAGGAACCGTTCTTGTCGATGTTGTCCGACATCGATTTCAGACGCTGCGCCATATCCTGCAGCGCTTTGTCGCGCTTGGAGAATTCCTGCTCCAGCTTCGACTGTGCGGCCTTCGCCGCCGACGATTCGCGCAGGATGCGGTCCGAATTCACGGCCGCGATGCGCGCTTCCTGAGCGCTGGCGGACATCGCCGCGCCCAGGCCGAGAACCATCGACAACGCAAGCGCCAGCGCCCTATGTTTCGAATGCTTACCGGTTCCCAAAGTGTTCCTCACGTTACGTCTGAATGAATGAAATTCGCGTTCGAAGACAGGCCGCTTAGAAAGCCGTACCGATCTGGAACTGGAACTTCTGATACTGGTCGCCTTCGTGCTTCTGCAGCGGGAAGCCGAGGCTCAGCTTGAGCGGGCCAATCGGCGAGATCCACGCGAGACCCACACCGTAGCCGTAGCGCAAGCCGTTCGCGCCGCCGCTCGTGCCGCCCTGGTTCGGATCGCCCCAGACGTTACCGGCATCGAGGAAGGTGAAGACGCGCAGCGTGCGGTCATAACCCGTGCCCGGCAGCGGGAACGTCAGTTCGATATTGCCCACCGCCATGCGCGAGCCGCCGATCGGGTCGTTCGTCTTGGAGTCGCGCGGACCCAGCGAACTCGGCGAGTAGCCGCGCACCGAACCGATACCGCCCGCGTAGTAGTTCTTGAAGATCGGGTACGTCTGGCCTTGCAGACCCTTGCCGTAGCCACCCTGCAGGTTGAAGCCGAGCACGAAGCCGCGCGCGAACGAGTAGTAGTACTGGAACTGCGCGTCGAACTTGGCGTACGTCGTGTTGCCGAGCGGCGTGCCGTATTCCGCGTTCGACTGGATGTAGTAACCGCGGCTCGGCACCAGCGCGCTGTCGCGATTGTCGCGCGACCAGCCGACCGTCAGCGGATAGTTGTTCACCACGCGGCCGAACTCGTTCACGTAGTTCTGATACGACTGCGGCGTGGCCGAGTCGAGATCCATCGTGTTCTGCTCGGCGCCGACGCCGAAGAACACCGTGTCCTGCTCGGAGAACGGGATGCCGAACTTGGTGTCCGCACCCATCGTGATGATCTTGAAGCTCGAATCCGTCGAGTAATACAGCGGCTGATACGTGCGGTAGTACGCGTCGGTAATGCGCTTGATGCCGTCGATCGTGAAGTACGGATCGACCTGCGTTACGGTCAGCGTGCGGTATGTCTTCGCGGTGTTCACGTTGACCGCGAGACTCGTGCCCGAGCCGAACACGTTGTCCTGCGACACGCCCGCGGACAGCACCACCTTGTCCGTCGACGAGAAGCCCGCGCCCAGCGTGATCGCGCCGGTCGGCTTTTCCGCGACCTTCACATCGACGTCGACCTGGTCGTTCGTGCCTTCGACGGGAACCGTCGTGACGTCCACGTCGGTGAAATAGCCGAGACGGTTGATACGGTCCTTCGACAGCCCGAGGCGGCTCGAATCGAACCACGAGCTTTCGAGCTGACGCATTTCACGGCGCACCACTTCGTCGCGCGTGCGCGTATTGCCGACGATGTTCACGCGACGCACATACACGCGGCGGCTCGGGTCGACTTGCAGCGTGAGCGCGACCGTGTGATCCGCCTGATCGATCTGCGGCTGAGCGTTGACCTGCGCGAACGCGTAGCCGTACTCGCCGAGCTTGTCGACGATCGCCTTGGTCGTGGCCTGCAGCTTCTCGGCCGAGAAGCGCTCGCCCGGCTTGATCTTGATGAGCTTCTTGAGCTCGGCCTCGCGGTCGAGCAGATTTCCCGCCAGCTGGACGCTGCTGATCTTGTACGGCTCGCCTTCATGCACGGCGATCGTCAGATACATGTCCTTCTTGTCCGGCGAGATCGACACCTGCGTGGAATCGATGCTGAACTCGAGGTAGCCGCGGTTCAGGTAGTACGAGCGCACGTTCTCGAGGTCGCCCGTCAGCTTTTCCTTCGCGTACAGATCGCTCTTCGTGTACCACGAGAACCAGTTCGGCGTGGACAGCTGCATTTCGCCGAGCAGCGTGTTCGAACTGAACGCCTTGTTGCCGACGAAGTTGATCTGGCGAATCTTCGCGCTCGGACCTTCGGCGACCGAGAACAGGATCGCGACGCGGTTGCGGTCAACCGGCGTCACGGTGGTCGTGACTTCCGCCGCGTAGTAGCCGCGCGTGAGGTATTGGCGCTTGAGCTCCTGCTCCGCCTTGTCGACGAGCGCCTTGTCGTACGAGCGGCCTTGCGACAGGCCGACCGAGCGCAGCGCCTTGGTCAGATTTTCCTTGTCGAACTCGTGCAGGCCCGCGAAGTCGATGGCGGAGATCGCCGGGCGCTCCTGCACCTGCACGACCACCACGTTGCCTTCGGTGGCGATCTGAACGTCGTTGAAGAAGCCCGTTGCGTACAGCGCGCGAATCGCTTCGGAGGCCTTGTCGTCGGTGAAGGTGTCGCCTTGCTTGATGGGCAGATAAGCGAACACGGAGCCCGGTTCGATGCGTTGAAGACCGTCGATCCGAATATCCTGCACGACGAACGGCGTGGTGGCGTGCGCCGCCATACCCGTCGCGGCCAGCGCCGCGGCCACAGCCGTCTTAGGAACAAAGCGATGAGGTTTGAACAACGTGCTTCCCCAGTATTTAAAGCTGCATTCGTTCCGGCGGTCGCTCGAAAGACGCCGCCAGAAATTGTCAAAGTGGATCAGAAACGAATCAGGCGAGCGAGGTCGTTGAACAATGCGATCATCGACAGCGCGACGATGCAGACCAGGCCCGCCCTTTGCAGAACAAGCTGCCAGCGATCGGATACAGCCTTGCCGGTAACAGCCTCAACCAAATAATATAACAGATGACCACCGTCCAAAACGGGAATCGGTAACAAGTTCAACACACCGAGGCTGATGCTGACGAGCGCCAGAAACGAAACGAAGGCCGTCAAACCGAGCCTTGCGCTCTTGCCCGCATAGTCGGCAATCGTGACAGGCCCCGACAGATTCTTGAGCGACGCCTCGCCGACGATCATCCGCCCGAACATGCGCAGCGAGTACACGCTGATGTCCCACGTGCGGTTCACGCCGAGACGCAAGCTCTCGATCGGCCCGTAGCGCACGTCCACGGTCGGCAGCTGGTTCGCGAGCGCCGCGCCGATCCGGCCGATATCCTTGCCCGACGACGCATCGCGCTTGATGTCGGGCACGATCTGCACCGCTTCGCGCTGGCCGTTGCGCTCGATCACGAGCGTCACGGGCTTCGCGCCATGCGCCTTCACGTAGTCGATGAAGCTCGCCGCGTTGTCGACGGAACGGCCGTCGATCGCGCGCAGCGTGTCGCCCGCCTTGAGGCCGCTTTTCTGTGCGGCGCTGCCCGCCTCGACGCCCGCCACCGTCAGCGTGCCGCCGCCCGGCGCGAAGCCGAGCTTGTCCATGAAGTCCTGATCGGCGTCGGCGTCGGTAATGCCGGCGACGCTCACCGGAAAGTCGAAGGTGCCCTCGTGCGTCTTCGCGGTGAGCACGACGCGGCGGTGGTCGAACGACGCATCGAGCAGTTTCCAGCGCAGGTCGGACCAGGAGCGGATCGGATGCGTCTCGCCGCCTTGCGCGTCGCGCATCGAAAGAATGTTTTCGCCGCCTTCGAAGCCCGCGCGCGCCGCCGCCGTTTCCGGCGCAGGCTGCGAGACGATCGCTGCCGGTTCTGTCACGCCGCCCGCGAACACCGCGGAAAAAAGCGCGATCGCCAGCAGGAAGTTGGCGACGGGCCCCGCCGCGACGATCGCGATGCGCTTGCCGACACTCTGCCGGTTGAACGCGCGCGGCAGGTCCTCCGGGGCAATCTTCTGGCCGCTCTCCGGATCGACCTCGCGCTCGTCGAGCATCTTCACATAGCCGCCGAGCGGCAACGCGGCGATCGTCCACTGGACGCCCGTCTTCTTGCTGACCCATTGCACGAGCGGTTTGCCGAAGCCCACCGAAAAACGCAGCACCTTCACGCCGCACAGGCGCGCGACGCTGTAGTGACCGAATTCGTGGACGACGACGAGCACGCCTATCGCGACGACGAAGGCGACGATTTCGGTCAGAAAGTTCATGACGGCCTCAATGGGCGATGGGTTCGGCGCCTGGCGCGCTCGCGGTGAGCTCTGCGACGAAACCGGATGCGAGACGGCGCGCGTTCGCATCGGCGGCGAGGACGTCGGCAAGCGTGGCAGCGCTCGTGTTCGGCAAGGCGTTCAGCACGCGCTCCACCACCTCGCCGATCGCCATGAAGCCGATGCGGCGTTCGAGGAACGCCTCCACGGCGATTTCGTTCGCCGCATTGAGCGCGGCGCTCGCGATGCCGCCCGCCTCCAGCGCCTGAATCGCGAGCGCGAGACACGGAAAGCGCGCGAAATCGGGTTTCTCGAACGTAAGGGACGCGATCTGCGCGAGGTCGAGCGCCGCGACGCCCGAGTCCACACGCTCAGGATACGCCAGCGCATGCGCGATGGGCGTGCGCATATCGGGATTGCCAAGCTGCGCGAGCACCGAGCCGTCCGCGTAGGACACCATCGAATGAATCACGCTTTGCGGATGGATCAGCACCTCGATGCGCGATCCGGGCAGATCGAAGAGCCAGTGCGCCTCGATGACTTCGAGGCCCTTGTTCATCATCGTTGCGGAATCGACGGAAATCTTGCGGCCCATCGCCCAGTTCGGGTGCTTCACGGCCTCTTCGGGCGTGACGTTCACGAGCGTGGCCGGCTCGCGCGTGCGGAACGGGCCGCCGGATGCCGTGAGGATGATCTTCGAGACGCCGCCGTGCAGCTTCGCCTCTTTGTCCGCGCAAGGCGGCAGGCACTGAAATACCGCGTTGTGCTCGCTGTCGACCGGCAGCAGGATCGCGCCGTTATCGCGCACCGCGTCCATGAAGATCTGGCCGGACATCACGAGCGCTTCCTTGTTCGCAAGCAGGATGCGCTTGCCGGCGCGCGCGGCGGCGAGCGTGGGCGCAAGGCCCGCCGCGCCGACGATGGCCGCGACGACCGTATCGCACGAATCCGCGCGTGCGACCTCGACGAGCGCGTCGGGCCCGTGCGTCACTTCTGTCTTGCAGCCCGCGGCGCGCAAGGCCTGAGCGACGCGCGCGGCGGTTTCGGCATCGCCGACGACGGCCACTTCGGGCTGAAACTTCAGACATTGGGCGACGAGCTTCTCGCCGTTGCGATGCGCGCTGAGCGCGTAGACCGAGAAACGGTCCGGGTGCCGCGCCACGACGTCGAGCGTGCTATCGCCGATCGAGCCCGTGGAGCCGAGCAATGTGAGACGTTTTTGCATGAATTCTTCTCTAGCCGGTCAGCCGAGCATGAGCAAGGCAATCGGCAATACGGGCAACAATGCGTCGATGCGGTCGAGGACGCCGCCGTGACCCGGCAGCAGGCCGCTCGAATCCTTGACGCCGGCCTGGCGCTTCAGCAGCGACTCGAACAGATCGCCGACCACGCTGAACGCGACCAGCACGGAAAGCGCGACGAATGAGCGATCCCAGCCGAGATGCTCGACGAAGGCCGTGAAAACGGTGGGCGCATAAAAACCGGTGCCGGCGGCGAGCGCGCCGATGACGATGACCGCGAGCCACCCGCCGACGGCGCCCTCCCAGGTCTTGCCGGGGCTGATCGACGGAGCGAGCTTGTGGCGGCCGAGCGCTTTTCCGGCGAAGTATGCGCCTATATCAGCCAGCCAGACTACTAGCAGAAGCGATAGCACGAACGCCACGCCGCGCGTGCGCGCGTCGACGACCGCGTGCCAGCAGGCCAGAAACACAACGATACCCGCAAAAAGCAGGAAGGCGCGCCACGCGTGGGCGGCGAGCGTCGGCTTGCGCAGCAGCGCATACGGACCGGCGAGCACCCAGAAGATCGCGGCCATCTCGTACAGCGGCGTGGATCTGATGCCGAGGAACGCGCTCAGGACGAGCGCCAGTCCTGCGACGACCGCGTACGCCACCGGCCCCGCGCCGTTCAGCTTGAGGAGCCGGCCCCATTCCCATGCCGCGAACACCACGACGAAGCCGATCAGCGCGCCGAACGCGCCGATCGGCGCGAACAGCGTGATCGGCACGAGTACCGCGAGCAGGACGATTGCCGTGATGACACGGGTTCTTAGCATGAAAGGGTGTCGGCCTTCTGCGATTGAGAAGCGAGCTGCGCGCTCGTGCGCCCGAAGCGGCGCTCACGGTCGCCGTACGATGCGATCGCGCGGTCGAGCGCGTCGGCGTCGAAATCCGGCCAGTAGGTATCGGTGAAATAGAACTCGGTGTACGCGAGTTGCCACAGCAGGAAGTTGCTGATGCGCTGCTCGCCGCCCGTGCGGATGAAAAGATCCGGCTCCGGCGCGTAGGCCATCGCGAGATGCTCGGCGAAGGATTCGTCGTCCACGCGCGCGGCCACGCCCGTTTCGAGCGATTGCGCGATGAGCTTCTTCGTGGCCTGCATGATGTCCCAGCGCCCGCCGTAGTTGGCGGCGATGGTCAGCGTGAGGCGCGTATTGCGCGCGGTCTTGGTCTCGGCGCGCTGGATCAGCGCGCGGATCTTGTCGTCGAACATGGAGATGTCGCCGACGACGCGCAAGCGGATGCCATTCGCGTGCAGCTTGCCGATCTCGCGTTCGAGCGCGGTAACGAAAAGGCGCATCAGGAACGACACTTCGTCGGTCGGACGGCGCCAGTTCTCGGAACTGAACGCGAACAGCGTGACGAATTCGACGCCGCGGCGCGCGCAGCTTTCGACGGTCGCGCGAACCGCGTCGACGCCGCGCGTGTGACCGGCGACGCGCGGCAAGCGCCGTTGCGTCGCCCAACGGCCATTGCCGTCCATGATGATCGCGACGTGACGCGGGACAGCCGCGACATCGGGCACGGTAACGGTAGAGCTGGTATAGGTCATGGCCGGTGAATCTTGGAATCGGAAGGAGTGAGAGCCAGCCCGGGCGAATGCGCGCCCGAAGCTGGCGAAACCGTCTCTACGGCCTCACACCGTCATGATTTCGGCTTCTTTCGTCTGAACGAGCTTGTCGATTTCCGCGACGAACTTGTCCGTGAGCTTCTGCACTTCGTCGCTCGAACGGCGCTCGTCGTCTTCCGAAATTTCCTTGTCCTTCACGAGCTTCTTGAGGGCGTCGTTCGCGTCGCGGCGCAGGTTGCGCACGGCCACCTTCGCGGTTTCGCCTTCGCTCTTCACGACTTTCGTGAGCTCGCGGCGGCGCTCTTCGGTCAGCGCGGGCATCGGCACGCGGATCAGATCGCCTTGCGTGGCGGGGTTCAGGCCGAGATCGGACTCGCGGATCGCCTTTTCGACGACCGGCACCATCTTCTTTTCCCACGGCTGCACGCCGATCGTGCGCGCGTCGACGAGCGTCATGTTCGCGACTTGCGAAATGGGCACGTTCGAGCCGTAGTAGTCGACCTGGATATGGTCGAGCAGGCCCGTATGCGCACGCCCCGTGCGAATCTTGGCGAGATCGGCCTTGAACGCTTCGATCGACCGCTGCATCTTCTGGTCGACACCCTTTTTAATGTCAGCCACACTCATTTTCAACCTCCAAACCTGGTTTTACCGGCGAAACGCGGCGCATCCCGCGCGGCTTTTGCCGTGCCGCGGAGCGCCCGATACCGCGAGAGTTTACACGTGGACGAGCGTCCCTTCGTCGTCGCCCTGCACGATGCGCCTCAACGCGCCCGGCTTCGTGATCGAGAACACGCGAATCGGCAGCTTCTGGTCGCGGCACAGTGCGAACGCGGTGGCGTCCATGACCTGCAGGTTGCGGCCGATCGCCTCGTCGAAGCTGATCGTGCTGTAGCGCGTCGCGCTCGGATCCTTCTTCGGGTCGGCGGAGTATACGCCATCGACCTTCGTCGCCTTCAACACGACTTCGGCGCCGACTTCCGAGCCGCGCAAGGCGGCTGCCGTATCCGTCGTGAAGAACGGGTTGCCCGTGCCGGCCGCGAAAATCACCACCTTGCCCTCTTCCAGCTGACGGATTGCGCGCGGGCGAATATACGGCTCGACCACCTGATCCATGCGCAGCGCCGACTGCACGCGCGCTTCGATGCCCGCGTGACGCATCGCGTCCTGCAAGGCGAGCGCGTTCATCATCGTGGCGAGCATGCCCATGTAGTCGGCCGTCGCGCGGTCCATGCCGGCCGCGCCACCCGCCACGCCGCGGAAGATGTTGCCGCCGCCGATCACGACGGCCAGCTGCGTTCCGATCCGCACCACCTCCGCGATATCCGCCACCATCCTTTCGATCGTTGCGCGATTGATGCCGAAAGCATCGTCGCCCATCAGGGCTTCGCCGGAGAGTTTGAGGAGTACGCGTTTGTAGGCTGTGGGCATATGAGGTTCCGATCGCGCCGAGGAGGGTTGCAACAACGTAGAACTGTAGGGGTGAAACATTAGTTACCGCAAGCGCGCCGGATCGGGCGGCGGGCGCGGAGGATCAGGGTTTACCCCTGCCCAGCCGCGCCCGCTCTCGTGTGCGAACCGGATCGCCGAATTCTTGCGGCGGGACAATCCGCCGCGGCACTGCAGGCTCGACGCGTGGTCGCGCTTTTCACAGCGCACGCGCCTCAAGGGAGCCTTGGGGTGATGCTTACGACTGCTTGGCCGCCGCGACTTGCGCCGCGACTTCAGCCGCGAAATCGTCCTGCTTCTTCTCGATGCCCTCGCCGACCACGAACAGCGCGAACTTCTGCACCGACGCGTTCGCCGCCTTCAGCATCTGCTCGATCGTCTGCTTGTCGTTCTTCACGAACGGCTGGTTCAGCAGCGAGACTTCCTTCAGATACTTCTGGATCGAGCCGTCGACCATCTTCGCGACGATCTCGGCCGGCTTGCCCGACTCGGCCGCCTTCTGCTCGGCGATGCTGCGCTCCTTGGCGATCAGGTCGGCCGGCACTTCGTCCGACGACAGCGAAACCGGCTTCATCGCGGCGACGTGCATGGCCACGTCCTTGCCGACTTGCTCGTCCGCGCCCGTGAACTCGACCAGCACGCCGATGCGCGTGCCGTGCAGGTATGCCGCGACCTTGTTGGCGGTCTCGAAGCGCACGAAACGGCGAATCGACAGGTTTTCACCGATCTTGCCGACCAGCGCGAGACGCACGGCGTCGACCGTCGAGCTTTCCAGCGGCAGCGCCGACAGCGCAGCGATGTCTGCCGGATTGTTCTTGGCGACCAGTTCGGCGATCGTCTTGCCGAATGCCAGGAAGTCGTCGTTCTTCGCAACGAAGTCGGTTTCGCAGTTCAGTTCGACGAGCGCGCCCACGCCGCCTTCGACGTGCGCCGTGACAATGCCTTCGGCCGTCACGCGCGATGCCGCCTTGCTCGCCTTGTTGCCGAGCTTCACGCGCAGCAGTTCTTCCGCGCGCGCCATGTCGCCGTCAGCTTCCGTCAGCGCCTTTTTGCATTCCATCATCGGCGCGTCGGTCTTCGCGCGCAGTTCTGCCACCATGCTTGCGGTAATTGCCGCCATCATTCGCTCCTTGAGTCTGTTTGATACGTGCCGCGGCTTCGAGCGCCGGCGGCAGGAATTGGTTTCAACGATCGCGAAACATCGCGCTGGCTAAAAAAAAGGGGCCTTTCGCAAAGCCCCCTTTTTTGTCGGCCGCAGGGCTCGATTACGCCTGCTCGTTGACCTCGACGAACTCGTCGCCTTCGCCGTTGCGCACGGCCTGGACCACGTCGTTCACCGCGTTCGCGCGGCCTTCGAGGATCGCGTCGGCCACGCCTTCGGCGTACAGCGCGACGGCCTTCGACGCGTCGTCGTTACCCGGGATGACGTAGTCGATGCCTTCCGGCGAGTGGTTCGTATCGACCACGGCGATGACCGGAATGCCGAGCTTCTTCGCTTCGGTGACAGCAATCTTGTGGTAGCCGACGTCGATGACAAACATCGCGTCCGGAATGCCGCCCATGTCCTTCACGCCGCCGATCGACTTTTGCAGCTTGACCATTTCGCGTTCGAACAGGAGCGCTTCCTTCTTGCTCATGCGCTCGGTTTCACCCGATTCCAGCGCCGCTTCCATGTCCTTCAGGCGCTTGATCGAAACCTTCAGCGTCTTGAAGTTGGTCATCATGCCGCCGAGCCAGCGGGCGTTGACGAACGGCATGCCTGCGCGCGCCGCTTCCTGAGCGATCGTGTCGCGCGACTGGCGCTTCGTGCCGACGAAAAGAATCGTGCCGCGGTTCGCTGCCAACTGGCGCACGTACTTCAGCGCGTCGTTGTAGAGCGGCAGCGTCTTTTCGAGGTTGATGATGTGAATCTTGTTGCGATGACCGAAGATATACGGGGCCATCTTGGGGTTCCAGAAGCGCGTTTGGTGACCGAAGTGGACACCGGCTTCCAGCATTTGACGCATCGTGACTGCCATGAAATTCTCCGCGAGGGTTGGGTCTTAAGCCGGCTGCCGCATCCCGCGCTTCTACAATATGAGCGTGGAACACCCTGGGTGCGCCGGCTTGCGTATCGACTAACTAAGCCGCTGAATCTAAGTCGCTTTCGCCGATTGCGCCCTGATTGTCTCGTAACACCGTGACGGCAATATGGATTGCGACTTAGCCAGTAAGTATAGCATGTGACGATTGTCCGGCTCAAGCCGCCCGCTCGGAGCGAACGGCGTTCTGAGCGCCGACAACGCGCCCGCCGCCGCGCCGCGGCTGAAACTATCCGGGTGCGGCGCATTTCTTAAGGTGCGATAATGCCGCTTTCGCGGCTCACTGCCGCCTATACGCATTTCCGAGCCAAGTCATGTCCATTACGCTGAAAAACGATCACGATATCGCGCAGATGCGCGTCGCCTGCCGGCTCGCCAGCGAAGTGCTCGATTTCATCACGCCGCGCATCGTTCCCGGCGTGACGACCGAGGAACTCGATCGTCTCTGTCACGAATATATGGTGAAGGAACAGGGCACCGTTCCCGCGCCGCTGAATTATCAGCCGCCCGGCTATCCGCCGTATCCCAAGGCAACCTGCATTTCCGTGAACGACGTGATCTGTCACGGCATTCCGGGCGAGAAGGTGCTCAAGAACGGCGACGCGCTCAACATCGACATCACCGTCATCAAGAACGGATATTTCGGCGACACGAGCCGCATGTTCATCGTCGGCGAAGGCTCGATTCTCGCCAAGCGCCTCGTGCAGACCACCTTCGACTGCATGTGGCTCGGCATCGATCAGGTGCGCCCCGGCGCGCATCTGGGCGATATCGGCGCGGCAATTCAGAAACACGCGGAATCGCAAGGCTATAGCGTGGTGCGCGAATACTGCGGCCACGGCATCGGCCAGGTGTTCCACGAAGAGCCGCAAGTGCTGCATTATGGGCGTCCGGGTACGGGCATCGAATTGCAGGCGGGCATGATCTTCACCGTCGAGCCGATGATCAACGCCGGCCGCCGCGAAATTCGCACCATGCCCGACCAGTGGACCGTCAAGACGCGCGACCGCAGCCTCTCGGCGCAATGGGAGCACACGGTGCTCGTCACGCCGACCGGCTACGAAGTGCTGACGGTCTCGGCGGGCACGCAGGCGCCGTCGCAACTGATCGCGGCCACCGCCTGATTCCGCGTTCGTCCGCGCGACGGCCACGATGGCCGGCGCGCCTCCCTTCTCTCGCCTTCCCGTCCGATCCATGAGCAGCACTGCCGCCGTCGCCACGCCCTGTGAAACGCTGCGCGCCGCCTACAAGGCGGCGAAGGCGGCGCTCATCGATCGCTTTCAGGCAGCATCGAACGTCGAGCCGCTGATGCACGCGCTCGCGCACGCCACCGACGACGCCCTCAAGGGCGCCTGGGCCGCCTGCGACATGCCCGAGCGGGCCACGCTCGTTGCCGTCGGCGGCTTCGGACGCGGCGAGCTTGCGCCCTATTCCGACGTCGACATTCTGGTGCTTCTGCCCGATGCCTCGCCGCAACACGACGACGCGGAGCTCAACGGCCGCGTCGAGCGCTTCATCGGCATGGCGTGGGATCTCGGGCTCGATATCGGCAGCAGCGTGCGCTCGGTCGAACAGTGCATCGCGGAAGCGGGCAACGACATCACCGTGCAGACCTCGCTGCTCGAAGCGCGACGCGTCTGCGGCGATACGCAACTGTTCCAGCGCTTCGGCGCGCGTTATCGCGAGACGCTCGATCCGCGCGCGTTCTTCCAGGCGAAAGTGCTGGAAATGCGGCAGCGGCACGCGAAGTTTCAGGACACGCCGTACAGCCTCGAACCCAACATCAAGGAAAGCCCCGGCGGGCTGCGCGATCTGCAACTGATCCTGTGGATCGCGCGCGGGGCGGGCTTCGGCAGCAACTGGCGCGAACTGGACACGTGCGGGCTGATCACCGATCGCGAAGCGCGCGAACTGCGCCGCAACGAGGGTTTTCTGAAAGCGCTGCGCGCGCGGCTGCACGTGATCGCGAAGCGTCGCCAGGACATTCTCGTCTTCGATTTGCAGACGCCGCTCGCCGAAAGCTTCGGTTTCGAGGCCACGACGGCCAAGCGCGCGAGCGAGCAGCTCATGCGCCGTTACTATTGGGCGGCGAAGGCGGTCACGCAGCTCGCGACCATCCTGATCCAGAATGTCGAAGCGCAGCTTTTCCCGTCGACGAGCGGCATCACGCGCGTGATTTCCGGGCGTTTCGTCGAGAAACAAGGCATGCTCGAAATCGCCCGCGACGACGTGTTCGAGCGTGAGCCCCACGCCATTCTCGAATCGTTCCTGCTTTACGAGCAGACGCGCGGCGTGAAGGGTTTTTCGGCGCGCACCCTCCGCGCGATATACAACGCGCGCGATCTGATGGACCGTGACTGGCGGCGCGACCCGGAGAACCGGCGCTTGTTCATGGAAATCCTGAAGCAGCCCGAAGGCATCACGCACGCGCTGCGGCTCATGAACCAGACGAGCGTGCTCGGCCGCTATCTGCTGAACTTCCGGCGCATCGTCGGCCAGATGCAGCACGACCTCTATCACGTCTACACCGTCGATCAGCACATCCTCATGGTGCTGCGCAACCTGCGGCGCTTCGCGATCGCGGAACATGCGCACGAATACCCGTTCTGCAGCCAGTTGATGGGCAACTTCGAGCGCCCGTGGGTGCTGTACGTCGCGGCGCTGTTTCACGACATCGCCAAGGGGCGCGGCGGCGATCATTCGACGCTCGGCATGGTCGACGCCCGGCGCTTCTGCCGCGAGCACGATATCGGGCCGGAAGACAGTGAGCTCGTCGTCTGGCTCGTGCAGCAGCATCTGACCATGAGCCACGTCGCGCAGAAACAGGATACGAGCGATCCCGAAGTCATCAAGCAGTTCGCGTCGGTGGTGAAGACCGAGCGGCGGCTCACGGCGCTCTATCTCCTGACCGTCGCGGACATTCGCGGCACGAGCCCGAAGGTCTGGAACAACTGGAAAGGCAAGCTGCTGGAAGACCTGTTCCGCGCGACGCTGGCCGTGCTCGGCGGCGCGCAGCCCGACGCGCATTCGGAACTCAAGTCGCGTCAGGAAGCGGCGCTCGCGCTGCTGCGCCTCGAAACCGTGCCGGAACATGCACAGAAGCGTCTCTGGGATCAGCTCGACGTCGGCTATTTTCTGCGGCACGATCCCGCCGATATTGCGTGGCAGACGCGCGTGCTTTACCGGCATGTCGAGAGCGACGAGCCGATCGTACGCGCGCGGCCCTCGCCTATCGGCGCGGCGCTGCAAGTGCTCGTCTACGTGAAGGACCGTCCGGATCTCTTTGCGGGCATCTGCGCGTACTTCGACAAAAACGGCCTGTCCGTGCTCGATGCGCGCGTGACGACGACGCGCCACGGCTATGCGCTCGACAACTTCCTCGTTTCCCATCCGGATCACGACGGCAGTTATCGCGACATCGCCAATCTCGTCGAACAGCAACTGGCCGCGCTGCTGGCCGACGAGCGCATCTTGCCGGAGCCGTCGAAGGGTCGCGTCTCGCGGCTCGTGCGCACGTTTCCGATCACGCCGCGCGTCGATCTTCGTCCCGACGATCGCGGCCAGTATTACATCCTGTCCGTGTCGGCCAATGACCGGCAGGGCCTTCTTTATTCGATCGCGCGCGTTCTGGCGCAACACCGGATCGGCGTGCAGGCCGCGCGGATCAACACGCTCGGCGAACGCGTCGAGGACGTGTTTCTGATCGACGGCAAAAGCCTGTCGAACAACCGCACCCAGATCCAGGTGGAAACCGAGTTGCTGCGCGCGATCGCAGCCTGAGACTTTATGCGCGTCAAACTGACAGCCAAACATCCGCGTCCCACATCGGCGACGCGTTCGCCGGTTCGATCCGGCACCACCACCGGGCGCAAGCCTGCGCGTCCGGCGGCGCCGGAGGAAGCGCGTCCGAAGCGCGCCGGGCAGCCGGGCGCTGAAAGGCGTGGCGATGCGCCGCGCGAGCCGCGCGCGTTCAAATCGCGGGGCGATGACTCGCGTCCCGCGTCCGGTCCGCGCAAGGGCGCGGAAGGACGCGCGCCGGGTGGCGATGAGCGTCGCGCGTTTAAGCCGCGTGGCGATGATTCGCGTCCTTCTTTCGGCGAGCGCGGTCCGCGTAAGTCGTTCGAAGACCGTCCGGCTCGCGGCGAACGCGCATCGGGTGGCGATGAGCGGCGCGCGTTCAAACCGCGTGGCGATGATTCGCGTCCTGCTTTCGGCGAGCGCGGTCCGCGTAAGTCGTTCGAAGACCGTTCGGCTCGCGGCGAACGCGCATCGGGTGGTGATGAGCGGCGCGCGTTCAAACCGCGCGGCGATGATTCGCGTCCTTCTTTCGGCGAGCGCGGTCCGCGTAAGTCGTTCGAAGACCGTCCGGCACGCGGCGAACGCGCATCGGGCGGCGATGAGCGCCGCTCGTTCAAACCGCGTGGCGATGATTCGCGTCCTTCTTTCGGCGAGCGCGGTCCGCGTAAGTCGTTCGAAGACCGTCCGGCTCGCGGCGAACGCGCATCGGGCAGCGACGAACGCCGCTCGTTCAAGCCGCGCGGCGATGATTCGCGTCCTTCTTTCGGGGAGCGTGGACCGCGTAAGTCGTTCGAAGATCGTCCGGCTCGTGGCGAACGCGCATCGGGTGGCGATGAGCGCCGCTCGTTCAAACCGCGTGGCGACGATTCGCGTTCATCTTTCGGCGAGCGCGGTCCGCGTAAGTCGTTCGAAGATCGTCCGGCTCGCGGCGAACGCGCATCGGGCGGCGATGAGCGCCGCTCGTTCAAACCGCGTGGCGACGATTCGCGTCCGTCTTTCGGCGAGCGTGGACCGCGTAAGTCGTTCGGCGAACGCGCATCGGACAGCGACGAACGCCGCACGTTCAAACCGCGCCGCGACGATTCCGAGCGCCCGTTCGCCAAGCGCGACGAAGCGCGCAAGCCCGCGGCGAAACCCGCCGCGCCCGTCGCCGAATCCGAGCCGAAGCATCGCGACCATCACGACGGCCTCGTGCGTCTTTCGAAAGTGATGTCCGAGCTCGGCCTCTGCTCGCGCCGCGAAGCCGACGAATGGATCGAGAAAGGCTGGGTGCTGGTCGACGGCGTCGTCATCGACACGCTCGGCACGCGCATTCGTCCGACGCAGAACATCGAAATCCTGCCCGCGGCGCACTCCGCGCAGTCGCAACTCGTCACGATCCTGCTGCACAAGCCGGTCGGCTATGTGTCGGGTCAGGCGGAAGACGGCTACGAGCCCGCCGTCACGCTGGTCAACGCGGCCAATCACTGGGATGAGGACCGCTCGGGCATCCGCTTCACGCCGGGCCATCTGCGCACGCTCGCGCCGGCGGGCCGGCTCGATATCGATTCGACGGGCCTGCTCGTGCTCACGCAGGACGGCCGCATCGCAAAGCAGTTGATCGGCGGCCATTCGGAAGTCGACAAGGAGTATCTCGTGCGCGTGCGCTTGGGCGAGCATACGGCCGACGTCGATCGGCACTTGCCCGCCGACAAGCTCGCGCTCCTGCGTCACGGTCTCGAACTCGACGGCGTGCCGCTCAAGACCGCGCAAGTCAGCTGGCAGAACGGCGAACAGCTTCGTTTCGTGCTGCGCGAAGGCAAGAAGCGGCAGATCCGCCGTATGTGCGAACTGGTCGGTCTGGAAGTCGTCGGCCTGAAACGCATCCGCATGGGCCGGGTGACGCTCGGCGCGCTGCCGCCAGGACAGTGGCGCTATCTCGCGCCGAACGAAACCTTCTGAGCAAGTCGCAGCATCGCGCGCGCCCCGGTCGAGGCGCGCGCGACGCGCGTGTTGCGTCGCAAAAAAACGACGTTTCAGCAAACAATTTGGCACGATGCAGTCCCGATCGTGCCTTTTCGTTTTTGGCCGCTTTTTGGCTAAAGAAAATGAGTCATCGATCCGTTACACCTGTCAGGCAGATGGGCGCTGCGCGCGGCCTGCCAACGGGGTGGGCGGCGGGATCAGCAGCATCGAACGGCATTGAGGGAGAAGCGTCATGTCAGTTGAAATCATCGTTCGGGAAACAGGGACCGGTCTGGAGATCGTGAGCGGCCGACGACGGCTCGAAGCCCTGCTCGCCCTGCGCGACGAAGTCGTCGTGATGAGCCCCGGCGTCGGCGAAATGGTCATCGCCCGCCTGCCCGACGGACGCTTGCAGGCATCCGCCAATCCGGAGCATGTCGAATTGTTCCGCCAGCCCGATATCAGCGGCAGCCCGAAAACACTGGCGTAAAGAAAAGGCCGCCCTTGCGGAGCGGCCCTGTTCGTTCGCGGATCGAAGCCTTTACTCGTCGCGCACGGGATCGAGTCCCGGGAAAAGTACTTCGGTGAAGCCGAACTTCGAAAAATCGGTGATGCGCATCGGATAAAGCTTGCCGATCAGATGGTCACACTCGTGCTGCACGACGCGCGCATGAAAGCCCTCGGCGAGGCGCTCGATCGCATTGCCGTACTGATCGAAACCCTGATACCGGATCATCGAAAAGCGCTGCACCGCGCCGCGCAGGCCCGGCACGGACAGGCATCCTTCCCAGCCCTCCTCCATGTCGTGCCCGTTGGGCATGATGATCGGATTGATGAGCACCGTCTCCGGCACCGACGGCGCGTCGGGATAGCGCTCGTTGTGACCGAAGCCGAAGATGACCACCTGCAGATCGACGCCGATCTGCGGCGCGGCGAGCCCCGCGCCGTTGGCGTCGCGCATCGTGTCGAACATATCCTGCACGAGCGCGTGCAGTTCCGGCGTATCGAAATGCTCGACCGGCTGCGCAATGCGCAACAGGCGCGGATCGCCCATTTTCAGGATTTCGCGAATCATGGAGTGACTCCTTCCAAAAGCTTCTTCATGCCGTCTTCGTCGAGAACCGGAACACCGAGTTCCTCCGCCTTCGCGAGCTTGCTGCCCGCTTCCGCGCCCGCCACGACGTAGTCGGTCTTCTTCGATACCGATCCGGCCACCTTCGCTCCGGCCGTCTCCAGCATTTCCTTCGCTTCCTCGCGCGAGAGCGTGGGCAGCGTGCCCGTCAGCACGACGGTCTTGCCCGCGAGCACGCCCTGCGGCGCTTTCGGCGCGGGCGGGCCTTCCGGCCACGACACCTTCGCACGCAACTGCTCGATCACATGCTGGTTGTGCGCTTCGCTGAAGAAGTTGTATATGGCTTCGGCCACGATCGGGCCGACATCGTTCACTTCCAGCAGTTCTTCCACCGACGCCGACATGATCGGATCGAGCGAGCCGAAGTGCTTCGCAAGATCCTTCGCCGTCGATTCGCCCACATGCCGGATGCCGAGCGCGTAAATGAAGCGCGCGAGCGTCGTCTTGCTGGCTTTTTCGAGCGAGTCGATCAGGTTTTGCGCGGATTTGTCCGCGAAGCGATCGAGCGCCGCGAGCGTCGAAAAGCCGAGATGGAAGAGATCGGCCGGCGTGCGCACGAGGTTTTGCTCGACCAGTTGATCGATGATTTTCTCGCCGAGCCCGTCGATATCGAGCGCGCGGCGCTGCGCGAAGTGCCAGAGCGCCTGCTTGCGCTGCGCCGGACAAAAGAGCCCGCCCGTGCAGCGCGCGATGGCTTCGTCCGGCAGGCGCTCGATCTTCGAGCCGCAAACCGGACACTCCGTCGGCATCACGAATTCGCGGGCGTCGGCCGGACGCCGCTCGAGAATCGCGCCGACGACTTCGGGAATCACGTCGCCCGCGCGCCGCACCGTGACCGTATCGCCGATGCGGATGTCCTTGCGGCGCACTTCGTCTTCGTTGTGCAGCGTGGCGTTGGTGACGGTCGCGCCGCCGACGAACACCGGCGCAAGCCGCGCCACCGGCGTGATCGCGCCCGTGCGGCCGACCTGCACGTCGATGGCCAGCAGTTCGGTCAGCGCTTCCTGCGCCGGGAATTTGTGCGCGAGCGCAAAGCGCGGCGCGCGCGAGACGAAGCCGAGCTTGTCTTGCTCGTCGCGGCGATCGACTTTATAGACGACGCCGTCGATGTCGTACGGCAGCTTCTCGCGCTTCTCGCCGACTTTACGGAAGAAGCCGAGCAAGCCGTCCGCCCCTTCGACCACCGACCGCTCCGCATTCACGGGCAAGCCCATCTCCTTGTACCAGTCGAGGAGCGCCGCATGCGTGGCGGGCATGTCCGCGCCTTCCAGCACGCCGATGCCGTAAGCGAAGAACGAGAGCGAACGCTGCGCCGTCATTTTCGGATCGAGCTGGCGCAAGCCGCCCGCCGCCGCGTTACGAGGGTTCGCGAACTCGCGCAGGCCCGCGTCGCGCTGGCGCTGGTTGAGGCGCTCGAAGTCGCGCTTGAACATCAGCACTTCGCCGCGCACGTCGAGCCGCTTCGGCACGTTCTTGCCCTTCAACGTCAGCGGAATCGAGCGGATGGTGCGCACGTTCGCCGTGACGTCCTCGCCGGTCGCGCCGTCGCCGCGCGTGGCCGCCTGCACGAAGCGGCCGTCCTCGTATCGCAGGGAAATTGCGAGGCCGTCGAATTTGAGCTCGCAGGCGTATTCGACGCCCGCATGGCCCAGCGCATCGGACACGCGCTTGTCGAACGCGGCGATGTCTTCGTCCGCGAAACCGTTGTTGAGCGAGAGCATCGGCACGTCGTGAACGACCGGCGTAAAACCCTCGGCCACTTCGCCGCCCACGCGCTGCGTCGGCGAATCCGGCGTGATCAGATCCGGATGATTGGCCTCGATGCCCTGAAGCTCCTTGAAGAGCGTGTCGTATTCGGCGTCCGGCAGGTCCGGCTGGTCGAGCACGTAGTACGCGTAGTTCGCGCGCTCCAGTTCCGCGCGCAGCCATGCCGCGCGCTCGGCCGGACGATCGGCGCTGGGCACGGCAGCGCCCGACTGTCGGACGGCGGCGGATTCGGCTTTTGTTTTTGCGGACATGCGGCTTCGATTCGAATGGGTGAGTTAAATCGGACAACCGGTCGTTCGATTGTCTCAGAAGATCGGTAAATCGTGGCATCGGCCGAACGGCCTAAGTTCGACCTGAAGGCGACCTCGACACGGCGGCTCGCACGCAAAAGAAAGCGCCCCGGTGCGGGGCGCGATTTTCGCGACGGCAAACACGCGCAGCCAGCCGCGCGCGCGACGGCGGTTACTGACTGAAAAGACGCCGCGTGGCGGGCGAGCCGGCCGGAATGCCCGCCTGCTCCAGCTTCGCATAAAGCGTCATCAACTGCTTTTCGATGGCGAGCAGCGCCGATTCGGGCAGCGGCCGGCGCTGATCGTCGACGACGCGCGCGCCGATGCGCTCCGACAGCGATTTCGCGTAATCGCACATCAGCCGGAACGGCAGGATGTCTTCGTCCGCGACGGGCACGTCGAGCACGAGCGTGATCATCTGGCCGCCCTTGTAGGTGAGGTCGTCGCGCAGGAAGTTGGTGTCGCCGAACTGAAGCATGAAAACGGGGTTCTGCTTCGCGTCGAGCTTCACGAAGCGCGTGCCGTCGCGCGAAAGCAGCAGGCCGTCTTGCGAGGCCACCGCCTGCACGTAGTTCGCGGACCACGGCGCGCCGTCGGAGAGGATGTTGATCGACAGTTGCGCATCGCACTGCGCGGCGAACGCGTCGAGCTCACGCGCCATGCCAACGGTTTCCATCATGTCGGGGAATTCGGGCGCGCCGTCGATGGCGTCGGCGAGACGCTGCACGCCAGTCACGAATTCGGAGAATTCGAGCTCGTTCAGCGGGCCGCTGCGGTTCGCCAGTTGCGCGGCGGCGCGCAACTCTTCATAGCGCGCGCCGTTGCGCGGCAACTCCCACGCACTATCGCCTTCCGTCTTGCCTTCGATCGTGACGGGCTTCGTGCCCGCGCGGCGCAGACGCTGCGCGAGTGGAATCACGCGATCGCCCGCGACCGGCGCGGCGAGACGAATCGGCACGACGCAGTCGATGCGCCGGTCGACGATCGCCGGCGGCGCGGACGAAATGGTCGTCGCGGCGGGCATCACCGGCTCGGCGCGTTCTTCCTCGTTGCCGCGTTCATCGCTGTCGCCGCTTCCGGATATGCCGTTGGCCGACGTCGCCTCGGCCTGAAGATCGACGGCGGTATCGGCCGGTGCGACCGGCGGAGTCTCCGCCAGCGAATCCGCCGACGCGCTCGCGCCGCCGAAGCTCGGCTCGACGCGCGGCTCGGCGTTGCCGTCGCCCGCCACCGGCTCGCGCCGCGACTGGCGCACGGGCTCGATGAACGGCTGCTCGTCGTCGGTTTCCTGACGCGCGAGCGCATCGGCCGCTTCGTCGGGCATCGGGCGCGGCATCTTGCGACGCACCTTGGCCGACTGCCACGCGTTGTACACGACCACGCCGCCCACCACCACGGCTCCGGCTCCAATCAAACCGAGTGTCAACTCGTCCATGCAGGCTCCATCATTCTTTTTGGGTTACGAAGCGCCGCGCGATCTGCCGCGCGCATCGCGCCGTCTGGCCGATGCGCGCACTCCGCGCCGTGACGCACGTTGCCGGAACGTCGTCCGGTCCTCACTCGATTCCAATCCGGCGCAGTCCTTCAGCCGTTCTGCGCAAAACCCGCCGCGGCTTCCATATCCACCGCGACGATGCGGGACACGCCCTGCTCCTGCATCGTCACGCCGATCAGTTGCTGCGCCATTTCCATCGCAATCTTGTTGTGCGAAATGAACAGGAACTGCGTCTTCGCCGACATTGCGCGCACGAGATTCGCGAAACGCTCCGTGTTGGCGTCGTCGAGCGGCGCGTCCACCTCGTCGAGCAGACAGAACGGCGCCGGGTTCAACTGGAACATCGCGAACACGAGCGCCGTGGCGGTCAGCGCCTTCTCGCCGCCCGACAGCAGGTGAATCGTCGAATTCTTCTTGCCGGGCGGCTGCGCCATCACCTGCACGCCGGCGTCGAGGATTTCGTCGCCGGTCATGATGAGCTTCGCCTGCCCGCCGCCGAAAAGACGCGGGAACAGTTCGCCAAAGTGACGGTTCACTTCGTCGAACGTGCCTTGCAAGAGCGCGCGCGTTTCCTGGTCGATCTTCTGGATCGCGTCTTCCAGCGTGTTGATCGCGCCGTTCAGATCCGCCGATTGCGCGTCGAGGAAGTGCTTGCGCTCGGTCGCCGACGCGAGTTCTTCCAGCGCGGCCATGTTGACGGGGCCGAGCGCCGTGATCGCGTTGTTCAGGCGCGTGACTTCGCCCTGCAGATACGAGGGTTTCATGTCCGCCGTGAGCTTCTGCGCGAGCTCGGCTTCGTCGACGCCCGCCGCCTGCAACTGCTCGACGAACTGCTCGCCGCTGATGCGCGCGGCCTGCTCCTTCAACTGCAATTCGTTGATCTTGTCGCGCAACGGCTGCAGCGAGCGTTCCGCCAGCAGGCGCTGTTCGTCGCACTGACGCAAACGCGCGGTGAGATCGTCCAGTTCGACGCGCGCCGCATGCAGCGATTCCTCGCGCGCCGCGCGCACTTCGAGCGCATCATGCAAACCGGTTTGCGCGGTCTGCTCGTTGATCGTTTCGAGTTCGGCGCGCGCGTCTTCCAGCGTGCCCGCGATGCGCTCGCTCTGCTCTTGCGCCGTGTCGATATTGCGCCGGTATTCGTCGATCTTCGCGGACAGACCGCGCACGGCGAAACTGGCGTCGGTCGCGGCGCGCTCCAGTTCGCGCAGTTCGTGACGCGCGCTCGTCAGTGCCTCGTCGAGCGATTCGAAGGCGAGCTGGTTGTCCTCGAAGCGCGCCTGCAACTGCGCGATTTCGCCGTCGTGGCGCTCGAACGCGGCTTCCGATTCGGCCCGCAGCGCGCGCTGTTCGTCGACCTGCGCGGCGATTTCTTCCAGTTCCTCGCCGATCTGCGTGTTGCGCTGCGTATAGCGCTCGTGCGCCTGCGCGAGCTTCAGCACGTCCATCTGCAAGGCGTGCACGCGCTGCGTCGCGCGTTCGGCGGCGGCGCGCGCTTCGGCGAGCGCCTGCGTGCCTTGCGTGTGCGCGGCGTCGGCGCGAACGGCGTTGGCCTTCGCTTCGTCGGAAAGGAGCGCCTGTGCGCGCACCTGCTTCGTCAGGTTCTCGATTTCCTGCGCACGCGCCAGCATGCCCGACTGCTCGGAGTCCGACGCGTAAAGCTGCACGCCCACGCGCGTGACGATATGCCCCGCCTTCACGACGAACGCGGCGCCTTCCGGCAACTGATTGCGCGACGCGAGCGCCTGCGCGATGTCATCCGCGACGAAGGTCGTCGCGAGCCATTCGTTCAGGACGGCGCGCAGGCCCGGATCGTCGATGCGCACGAGCGAAAGCAGCGAGCGCAAGCCTTGCGGCGTCTCGACCGGCTTGCCCGCGGCGGGCGGCGAATAGAACGCGAGCTTGGCGGGCGGCGCATCGGTGGCGAAGGCCTTGACCCAATCCAGATTCGATACTTCCAGCGCGGCGAGACGCTCGCGCAGCACGGATTCGAGCGCCGCTTCCCAGCCGGTCTCGACGTGCAGCTTCTTCCACAGACGCGGCAGCGCGCCGAGCTCGTGCTTGTCGAGCCACGGCTGGATCTTGCCTTCGGTCTGCACGCTTTCCTGCAACGCCTTGAGTGCGGCAAGACGCGCTTCCAGCTGATGGATGTGCGCGCTTTCCTTCTGCACGCGTTCTTGCGCTTCGCGGCGTTCGGCGTCGAGACGCGGCGCGGTTTCCTGCGCATCGGCAAGACGCGCCTGCGCTTCGGCGAGCACTTCTTCGTGCTCCGCGAGCTGCATGCGCAATTCTTCGAGCTGCGCTTCGTCGGGTGCATCGAGCCCGCTCGCTTCGTTCTTCAGACGTTCCTGACGCTGCTGCAATTGCTGAAGCTGCTGATCCGCGTTGCGCTGATGCGCCGCTTCCAGCTTGAGCGCCTGTTCCGCGCGCGCGATGCCCGCGCGTTCTTCGTTCAGTTGCGCCTGCGCGTCGCGCCAGCGGGCTTCGAGCGCGGGCAGCGCGTCGTGCTTCGCGGCGGCATTTTCCTGAGCGATCGCGGCTTTCTCTTCGCCTTCGGCGAGCGCTTCGGTGGCGGTATCGATTTCGTCGTGCGCTTTTTGCGCCTGCGCCTGCCATTGCTCGCGCTGCGCGGTGAGCGCGGCGATCTGCGCCTGCACGCGATTGCGCGATTCGACGATAAAGCGGATCTCCGCTTCAAGCCGGCTCACTTCGGCATTGGCTTCGTAGAGCGAGCCTTGCGCGCCCTGCATCGCGTCGCTTGCGCTGTAATGCGCGACGCGCAGCGTTTCCAGTTGCGCTTCGACTTCGCGCAGGCGCGCGGTCTGCGCTTCGAGCTCGACCTGCGCCTCGCGGATCGCGCGCTGCTGGCGCTCGGCCTCGCTGCCCGCTTCCTTCTTGCGCAAGAGCCACAGCAGGCGCTGCTTCTCTTCGCCTTCGGCCTGCAACTCCTTGTACTTCGTCGCGACCACCGCCTGCGCTTCGAGCTTCTCGAGATTCGTCGACAGCTCGCGGATGATGTCTTCGACGCGCGTCAGATTCTCGCGCGTGTCGTGCAGACGATTCTCGGTTTCGCGGCGGCGCTCCTTGTACTTCGACACGCCCGCGGCTTCTTCGAGAAACACGCGCAGTTCTTCGGGCTTCGCCTCGATGATGCGCGAGATCATGCCCTGCCCGATGATCGCGTAGGCGCGCGGGCCGAGACCGGTGCCGAGGAAGATGTCCTGAATGTCGCGGCGGCGCGCGGGCAGATTGTTGATGTAGTAGCTGGAGGTGCCGTCGCGCGTGAGCACGCGCTTCACGGCGATTTCGCCGTAGGCGCTCCACTGGCCGGCGGCGCGGCCGTCGGCGTTATCGAAAATGAGTTCGACGCTCGCCCGGCTGCCGGGTTTGCGCGCCGTCGAGCCGTTGAAGATCACGTCCTGCATCGATTCGCCGCGCAACTCGGAAGCGCGCGATTCGCCGAGCACCCAGCGCACGGCATCGATGATGTTGGACTTGCCACATCCATTCGGCCCGACTACGCCGACCAGTTGGCCGGGGACCTGAAAATGCGTGGGATCGACGAAGGACTTGAAGCCAGCGAGTTTTATCGAGGTCAGACGCACGGCGATATCGCTGTTTTAATGAGTGACGGAGGATGAATAGCAGACAGGCCGCAGCGCGGCCCGTCGAACACCGGACGAGCGGCAGTGAGTGCCAGGAAACTGGCCCGCTGGCCCGGCGAAGCGGACACCATCATACCATCGCGCGAGTCGATTTCTTTTTGCTTTCCGGCGCGTCTTCGGCGATGCCGGGCGCGTCAGTCGCGCCAGGCGGGCGCGGCGCGCGCGGCCGGTGCACCCACGCAGAAAGCACGCACGCGACGACGATGCACCCGCCGCCCGCCCATTCGCGCGGACCGGGCACTTCGCCCGCGAACAGCCACGCCGACAGCGCCGTCACGACGAGCTCGAACAGCATGATGATCGACGCGCGATTGGCCGGCACGCGCGCGAGCCCGACCTGCACGATCATGTTGTTGACCGCGAGCACGACGCCCAGCCCGATCACGATGAACGTCACGGTGGGCAAGAGCGCGGCCGTGGGCGGCGCGGGCATCGGCTCGAACAGCGTGACGACGCAGGCGACCAGCGCCGCGCCGCCGAAGATCACGGCGGTGCGCATCTCGGCCTTCATCGCGGGCAAGGTGCGCGTGACCTTGACGACGAGCACGTTGCTCATCGCGAAGCCCATGCCGCCCATGAGACCGGCCCATTCCGCAAGATCGGCGGGCAGCGGCATGCCGAGTTCGGGCGACCAGAGCATGGTCACCGCGCCGGCGAGCGAGAGCAGCGACAGCGCGGCGTCGGCGCGGGTCAGGCGTTCCTTCAGGATGAAGTGCGCGAAGATCGCTGTCCAGGCGGGCGTCAGATAGAACAGCAGCAGCACGCGCATCACCTGGCCGTGAATCGCGCCCCACACGAAACCGATGTTCGTCACGCCTGCGGCCACGCCGAGCCCGACGAGCAGCCAGTGCCACGACAGCGTGCTGATCGAGCGGCGTTTCGCGAGCAGCACGAAGATGCACGCCGCCCCGCTCGTCGTCGCGCTGGCGGCGGTGCCGGAAAGGCCCATCGCCGCGAGCATGCGCATCGGATACCAGACGAGGCCCCACACCGACGCGCCCAGCATGATCGCGAGCGTCGGCCATAGCGACGATGCATTGCGCACGCCGCCCGTCATTGCACTGCACCCTTCTTCATCTGCACTTTCGTCCTTCGTGGCGCGCGCCGCCAGCCGCTTCGGGCGCGGCGCCGCGCGCTATAATCGCGAGTTCGTTTCGCGTCCGTTCGATGTCTTCCGATGGCGATTGCGCAGGCGTTTCATGCATTTTCCGCGCCGCGCATGCATCGCTCACTGCTTACCGGTCACGCCGTGAATCCACTTCTCAAGAAACTTCAGCCTTATCCGTTCGAAAAGCTCCGGCTGCTCTTCAAGGGCATCGAGCCGCGCGCCGGATTCACGCCGATCAGCTTCGGCATCGGCGAGCCGAAGCATCCGACGCCCGCGCTGATCCGCGATGCCGTGGTGAACGCGCTCGACGGCCTCGCCTCCTATCCGGCCACGCTCGGCAGCGAGCCGTTGCGCACCGCAATCGCGGCGTGGGTGAAAACGCGCTACGGCCTCGCTTCGATCGATGCGGCCACCGAAGTGCTGCCCGTGTCCGGTTCGCGCGAAGCGCTGTTCGCGCTGGCGCAGACTGTCATCGACAGCCGAGCGACGAACGCCGCCGAACCGCCCATCGTACTCTGTCCGAACCCGTTCTATCAAATCTACGAGGGGGCGGCGCTGCTCGCGGGCGCCGAGCCGTATTTCGTCAACAGCGACCCGGCGCGCAACTTCGCCTGCGATTACGCCCAGGTGCCGGCGCACGTCTGGGCGCGCACGCAGCTGCTCTACGTGTGCTCGCCGGGCAATCCCACGGGCGCGGTGCTCACGCTCGACAACTGGCGCGAGCTGTTCGCGCTGTCGGACGAACACGGCTTCGTGATTGCTTCGGACGAATGTTATTCGGAGATTTATTTCGACGAAGGCAAGCCGCCGCTCGGCGGTCTCGAAGCGGCGCGGCTGCTCGGGCGCGGCTTCGAGCGTCTCGTGATGCTCTCGAGCCTGTCGAAGCGCTCGAACGTGCCGGGCATGCGCTCAGGGTTCGTCGCCGGCGACGCGGCCATCCTGAAGGATTTCCTGCTCTATCGCACCTATCACGGCGCGGCGCTCTCCACGGTTTTTCAGCGCGCGAGCGTCGTCGCCTGGCAGGATGAAACGCACGTGCGCGACAACCGCGCCAAGTACGTGCAAAAGTTCGAAACGGTCACGCCGATGCTCGCCGAGGTGCTCGACGTGCGCTTGCCCGACGCCGCGTTCTATCTGTGGGCGAACGTCTCGCGCACCGGCCTGACCGATACCGAGTTCGCGGCGCGACTGTACGCCGACTATAATGTGACGGTTCTGCCGGGCTCTTTTCTCGCGCGTCACGCGCACGGCACCAACCCGGGCGAAGGCTTCGTGCGCATCGCGCTCGTGGCCGAAACCGCGGAATGTGTCGAAGGGGCCCGCCGCATCGTCGAATTCTGCCGCACGCTGACATCCTGACCCGCGTTGCCGGTCCAAAACTACCCATCCTTGATACCACTATGTCGCAACAACTTCAGAGCATCATCGATACCGCCTGGGAAAACCGCGCCGAGCTCTCGCCCAAGGCCGCGCCCGCCGAAGTCCGCGAAGCCGTCGCGCATGCGATCGAGCAGCTCGATAAAGGCCAGATGCGCGTCGCCGAGAAGCGCGACGGCGACTGGGTCGTGAACCAGTGGCTCAAGAAGGCCGTGCTGCTGTCGTTCCGCCTGGAAGACAACGCGCCGATGCCCGCTGGCGGCTACTCCCAGTTCTACGACAAGGTGCCCTCGAAGTTCGCGAACTACACCGCCGAAGACTTCGCGGCGGGCGGTTTTCGCGTCGTGCCGCCGGCCATCGCGCGCCGCGGCTCGTTCATCGCGAAGAACGTCGTGCTGATGCCGTCGTACACGAACATCGGCGCGTATGTCGATGAAGGCACGATGGTCGATACCTGGGCCACCGTCGGCTCGTGCGCGCAGATCGGCAAGAACGTGCATCTGTCGGGCGGCGTGGGCATCGGCGGCGTGCTGGAGCCGTTGCAGGCGAACCCGGTCATCATCGAGGACAACTGCTTCATCGGCGCGCGCTCGGAAGTGGTGGAAGGCGTGATCGTCGAAGAAAACTCCGTCATTTCGATGGGCGTCTATCTCGGCCAGTCCACCAAGATTTACGACCGCGAAACCGGCGAAGTGACCTACGGGCGCATTCCGGCGGGCTCGGTCGTCGTCGCGGGCAATCTGCCTTCGAAGGACGGCTCGCACAGCCTGTACTGCGCGGTGATCGTCAAGAAGGTCGATGCCAAGACGCGCGCGAAAGTCGGCCTGAACGAACTGCTGCGAGGCGACTGATTTGGCACGCGGATCCACCCCGACCACGGTCGTCTACGGCATTCCGAACTGCGACACCGTGAAGAAAGCGCGCGTGTGGCTGGAAGCGCACGGCGTGCCGTTCGAGTTTCACGACTTCAAGAAGGCCGGCGTGAACGAGAAGCTGGTTCAGGACTGGCTGAAGGACGTGCCGCTCGACCAGCTCATCAACAAGCGCGGCACGACGTGGCGCGGTTTGTCCGACGTGCACAAGGCCGAAGCCGACACGACCTCGGGCGCGATCGCGCTGATGATCCACAAGCCGTCGATCATCAAGCGGCCGGTCGTCGTGGTGAACGGGCGCGTGAAGACGCTCGGGTTTTCCGCCGAGCAGTACGAAACGCTTTTCGCCTGAGCCGACGCGATGACTGTGAACCCGACGGTCATCGCACATGAAAGACGAGTGCCGGCCCGCGCGCCGGCATTTTTTATCGCTGTGGAAAAAGAAACATGTCCGGCACACTCTCTCTCACCGAAGCGCTGATCGCACGCGCCTCCGTCACACCCGACGATCAGGCTTGCCAGGCGCTCATGATCGAGCGGCTCGCGACGATCGGCTTCGAATGCGAAACGATTGAATCGGGCGGCGTCACGAATCTCTGGGCCGTGAAGCGCGGCACGGACGCGCAAGGCAAACTGCTCGCCTTCGCCGGCCATACCGATGTGGTGCCAACCGGCCCGCTCGAACAGTGGAGCTCGCCGCCCTTCACGCCCACGCACCGCGACGGCAAGCTCTACGGGCGGGGCGCCGCGGACATGAAGGCGTCGCTCGCGGCGTTCGTCGTGTCGAGCGAGGAGTTCGTCGCGCGTCATCCGGCGCATCGCGGCTCGCTCGCGTTTCTCATCACGAGCGACGAAGAAGGCCCGGCCACCGACGGCACGATCAAGGTCGTCGAAGCGCTCAAGGCGCGCGGCACGCGGCTCGACTACTGCATCGTCGGCGAACCGACCTCGAACGCCACGCTCGGCGACATGGTGAAGAACGGCCGGCGCGGCTCGATGACCGGCAAGCTCGTCGTCAAGGGCGTGCAGGGGCATATCGCGTATCCGCATCTCGCGAAAAATCCCGTGCATCTGCTTGCGCCCGCGCTCGCGGAACTCGTCGCGGAAAAATGGGACGACGGCAACGAATACTTCCCGCCCACGACGTGGCAAGTCTCGAATCTGCATTCCGGCACCGGCGCGACCAACATCATTCCCGGCCACGCGGACCTGATGTTCAACTTCCGCTTCTCGACTGCGAGCACGGTCGAAAGCCTGCAAAGCCGCGTTCACGCGATCCTCGAGCGGCACCGCCTCGACTACGACCTGACGTGGATCGTGAGCGGCCTGCCGTTTCTCACGCCGCGCGGCGCGCTGTCCGATGCGCTCGATAAAGCCATCTTCGATGAAACCGGCGTGCGCACCGAACTGTCTACCACGGGCGGCACCTCCGATGGACGCTTCATCGCGCGGATCTGCGATCAGGTCGTGGAGTTCGGCCCACCGAACGGCACGATCCACAAGATCGACGAGCATGTCGAAGTGCGTTTCATCGAACCGCTGAAGAACGTCTACCGGCGCGTGCTGGAACACTTGCTCGCCTGAAATTTCAACACAATAAAAAGGAGCCTTCGATGGCGCTGCCCTTCACCACCGTGCGCGACCTGCTGCGCTTCGGCGTTTCGCGCTTCACCGAGGCGGGCCTCTCGTTCGGCCACGGCTCGACCAACGCCTACGACGAAGCCGCGTACCTGATCCTGCACACGCTGCATCTGCCGCTCGACACGCTCGAACCGTTTCTCGACGCGCGTCTGCTCGACACCGAAATCGACGCCGTCATGAAAGTGATCGAGCGCCGCGCGAAGGAGCGCATTCCCGCCGCGTACATCACGCAGGAAGCGTGGATGCACGGCCGCCGCTTCTATGTCGACGAGCGCGTAATCGTGCCGCGTTCGTTCATCGGCGAGTTGCTGCAGGACGGCTTGCAGCCCTATGTGGCCGATCCGGACCACGTCACGCGCGTGCTCGAACTGTGCACCGGTTCCGGCTGTCTCGCGATTCTCGCGGCGCAGGCCTTCGAGAACGCCGATGTCGATGCCGTCGATATTTCCGCCGATGCGCTCGCGGTCGCGCGCCGCAACGTCGACGATTACGGTCTCGACGACCGCGTGACGCTTTACGAAGGCGACCTGTACGCGCCGCTGCCGCAACAGCGCTACGAGGTCATCATCACGAACCCGCCTTACGTCAACGCGCCCGCAATGCAGGCGCTGCCGGAAGAGTACCGGCATGAGCCCGAACTCGCGCTCGCGGGCGGCGCGGACGGTATGGACGTGGTGCGGCGCATCGTGCGCGACGCGGGCAAGTGGCTGACGGAAGACGGCGTGCTCGTGGTCGAGATCGGCAACGAGCGGCCCAATGTCGAGGCGGCGCTGGGGGGTCTCGATCTCGTGTGGCTGTCGACGAGCGCGGGCGACGACAACGTCTTCCTCATCCAGGCCGCGGACCTGCCGGCCTGATTGCGCCCGCACGGGCACACGTTGCGGCGGCGCAAGCGCCGCAACGTTCTCCGACACTTTGCGCCAAAGGGTTGGGTAATATGGCAAATCGCCAAACGCGAAGCCCTTCCAACCCTTTCCCGCGTCTATGCAAGCATCCGACTGGCTCCATCTCGGCACGCTCGTGATGGCCGCGCATGTCCTCGGCGTGATCGCCGCGATCCATGCCGTCATCAACACGCGCACGTCGCAAGGCGCGGTCGCGTGGGCCGTGTCGCTCGTCGCGATGCCTTACTTCACGCTGATTCCCTACCTCTTCCTCGGCCGCAGCAAGTTCGCGGGCTATATCGACGAGCGGCGGCTCGAGATCGATATCCTGCGCAGCCGCTCCAAGCCCGCCGAATGGGAATCGGGCGCGCGCAGCGATGCGCCCGACACCGCCGCGCTCGCCGATCTCTCGGGTGTGCGCGGCGAGATCGCGCCGGGACCGGCCGCCTATCTCGGCAATCCGACCATCCGCACGTTGCAGCGGCTTTCCGGCATGCCGTTTCTGCGCGGCAACTCGGCGCGCGTGCTCATCAACGGCGAAGCCACCTTCGCGGCGATCCTCGAAGCCATCGCGGCGGCGGAACGCTATGTGGTCGTGCAATTTTTCATCGTGCGCGCCGACGCGCTCGGCGAGAAGCTCAAGGACGCGCTGATCAGCAAGGCGCAGGCCGGCGTGCGCGTGTACTTCCTGTACGACAGCATCGGCAGCTTCGACCTGCCGCATCGCTACGTGAACGCACTGCGCGCCGGCGGGGTCGAAGCGCATCCGTTCGCGGCCACGCGCAAGTTCGTGCATCGCTTCCAGATCAACTTTCGCAATCATCGGAAGATCGTGATCGTGGACGGCAAGTGCGCGTTCGTCGGCGGGCATAACGTGGGCGTCGAATATCTCGGCGGCAATCCGCGGCTTTCGCCCTGGCGCGACACGCACGTGGAAGTGCGCGGCCCGGCGGTCGCCAGCATCCAGTTCGTCTTCACCGAAGACTGGTACTGGGCGACGCAGCGTCTGCCCGAGCTCGGCCCCGCGCCGCATTCGGACGAGAACATGCACTGCATGGTGCTGTCGAGCGGCCCCGCCGACAAACAGGAGACGTGCTCACTCTTCTTCGTCGAGGCGATCAACGCGGCGCGCGAGCGCATCTGGATCACGTCGCCGTATCTGATTCCCGACGAAGCCGTGTTCTCCGCGCTGAGGCTCGCGGTGATGCGCGGCGTCGACGTGCGCATCCTGATTCCGAGCCGGCGCGACCATCGCGTGGTGTTCGCCGCGTCGCGGCTCTATGCCTACGATCTCGTGCAGGCAGGCGTGCGCATCTTCCGCTACAGGCCGGGCTTTCTGCACCAGAAGGTCGTGCTCGTCGACGATATCGCCGCGTCCATCGGCAGCGCCAATCTCGACAACCGTTCGTTCCGCCTGAACTTCGAAATCACGGTGCTGACGGTCGATCGCGCCTTTGCGCGCCAGGTCGAGGACATGCTGCTCGCGGATTTCGCGCAGTCCTTCGAGATCGATGCCGACGACTACCGTGGCAAGGCGTTCTGGCGGCGCATGGCGATGCACGTCGCGCGGCTTTTCTCGCCGATTCTCTGAGCGCGTTCAGAGGAGCTTTTCGATCTCGTCGGCGATCGCTTCGGGCTTGGTCTGCGGCGCGTAGCGTTTCACGACATTGCCCTTGCGATCGACGAGAAACTTCGTGAAATTCCACTTGATCGCCTCGATGCCGAGCAGCCCCGGTTCCTTGTCCTTCAGATACTTGTAGAGCGGATGCGCGTTCGCGCCGTTCACTTCGATCTTCGCGAACATTGGAAACGTGACGCCGAAGTTCTTTTCGCAAAAGCTACCGATCTGCTGCGCGTCGCCCGGTTCCTGCTTGCCGAACTGGTTGCACGGAAAGCCGAGCACGGCGAAACCGCGCGTCGCGAATTGCTGGTAGATCTCCTGCAAGCCCTTGTATTGCGGCGTGAAACCGCATTCGCTCGCCGTATTCACGATCAGCAGCACCTTGTCGCGGTAGGTGTCGAGGCCGACGGTCGCGCCGTCGAGTGTTTCGGCCGAAAAGCCGTAAATGTCGTTGCTCATGGCGTGCTCCGGGAAGTAAATCGGAAGAAAGTCAGGCGATGCTACCCCGACGCGCGCTCGCCCGCCATTAGCCGAACGGCCGACCCCGGCGACGCGGGCCGTCCGGTCTAAAATAGCGCTTTCCTTCCAAGCCGCGCTCCTTTCGCCGCCATTCCGACGTGATCCGCTTCAATCAGTTCAGCCTGTCCCGCGGCACCAAGCCGCTTTTCGAAGACACCAGCTTCACGCTCAATCCGGGCGAGAAAGCCGGTCTCGTCGGCGCAAACGGCGCGGGAAAATCCACGCTCTTTTCCGTTTTGCGCGGCGAGTTGCACGCTGACGGCGGCGATTTCTCGATGCCGCCGTCGTGGCGCATCGCCCACGTCGCGCAGGAAACGCCAGCGGTGGATCGCAGCGCGCTCGACTACACGCTCGACGGCGACACGCATCTGCGCGCGATCGAAGCGCGCATCGCGTCGGCCTCCGCCGCGCACGACGGCGCCGCCGAAGCCGAAGCCCACGCCGCTTTCGCCGATGCCGACGGCTACACCGCGCCCGCGCGCGCCGAGACGCTCCTGCTCGGCCTCGGCTTCACGCTCGAACAGACGCGCGAGCCGGTGTCGAGCTTTTCGGGCGGCTGGCGCATGCGCCTGAATCTCGCGCAGGCGCTGATGTGTCCGTCCGATCTGCTGCTGCTCGACGAACCGACCAACCACCTGGATCTGGACGCCATCGTCTGGCTGGAAGACTGGCTTGGGCGCTATCCCGGCACGCTCGTCGTGATCTCGCACGATCGCGAATTTCTCGATTCGGTCTGCAACGTCACGCTGCATCTGGAAAATCGCCAGGTGAAGCGCTACGGCGGCAACTACAGCCAGTTCGAAGTGCTGCGCGCGCAGCAGATCGCGTTGCAGCAGAGCGCCTACGAAAAGCAGCAGAAGACGGTCGCGCATCTGCAGAGCTTCATCGACCGCTTCAAGGCGAAGGCGACCAAGGCGAAGCAGGCGCAGAGCCGCGTGAAGGCGCTGGAGAAGATGGAACTGATCGCGCCCGCGCATGCGACCTCGCCGTTCACCTTCGAATTCCGCGAGCCCGATGCCGCGCCCAATCCGATGATGGTCATGGAAGGCGTGCGCTGCGGTTATCACAATGACGCAGGCGGCGAGATTCCGATCGTCGAAGGCGTGACGCTGTCGATCCAGAACGGGCAGCGCATCGGCCTGCTCGGCGCGAACGGTCAGGGCAAGTCGACGCTCATCAAGACGCTCGCGCAGACGCTCGAACCGCTTTCGGGCGGCGTGCACCAGGGCAAAGGCCTGCAGATCGGCTATTTCGCGCAGCATCAACTGGAAACCCTGCGCCCCGACGATTCGGCGATCCAGCATCTCGCGCGCCTCGCGCCCGACACCCGCGAGCAGGAACTGCGCGACTTTCTCGGCAGCTTCAACTTCTCCGGCGACATGGCGACCGCGAAAATCGCGCCCTTCTCCGGTGGCGAGAAGGCACGGCTCGCCCTCGCTCTCATCATCTGGCAGAAGCCGAATCTGCTCCTGCTCGACGAGCCGACCAACCACCTCGACCTCGAAACCCGTCACGCGCTGACGATGGCGCTCGCGCAGTTCGAAGGCACGCTGATTCTCGTGTCGCATGACCGGCATCTGCTGCGCGCCACGACCGATACCTTCATGCTCGTCGCCAAACATCGGCTGAGCCCGTTCGACGGCGATCTCGACGATTATCGCGACTGGCTGCTGCAACACGCCGCCGAAACGCGCGCCGCCGCGAAGGAAGCCGGCGAGGTGCAGGACGCCGGCATCAATCGAAAGGAGCAGCGCCGCCAGGAGGCGCAGGAGCGGCAGAAGCTCGCGCATTTGACGAAGCCGCTCAAGTCGCGCATCGCGAAGATCGAGAAGGAAATGGAAAAGCTCAACGCGGAGAAAGCGGACCTCGACGCGTTCGTCGCCGATCCGGCGAGCTACGAGGCGGCGCTGAAGGCGAAGCTCACCGAGACGATCCGCCGTCAGGGCGAAGTGAACGCGCGCCTCGAAACGCTCGAAATGGATTGGCTCGAAGCCCACGAAGAACTGGAGCAAATCGGCTCATAACGGAGATCGACGACGTGACGCCTTCTCTTACCGGCCTGCGCGTGCTGGATCTGACGCGGCTATTGCCCGGCCCCATCGCCGCCTTGCGGCTCGCGGAACTCGGCGCGGATGTGCTCAAAATCGAACCACCCGGCGAAGGCGACTACGCGCGCACGATGCTGCAAAGCGACGCCGACCGGCAAAGCGGCACGCCGAGCGCGTTCTATCGCATCGTCAATCGCGGCAAGCGGCAACTCACGCTCGATCTCAAGACCGGCGAAGGCCGCGCAAAACTGATCGAACTCGCGCGCGACGCCGATGTGTTGATCGAGAGTTTCCGGCCTTCCGTGATGGCGCGACTGGGCGTCGGCTACGACGTGCTGCGCGAGGCGAATCCGAAGCTCGTCTACTGCGCGATCACGGGCTTCGGCGCCGATGGGCCGTTCGCGCAGAAGGCCGGCCACGATCTGAACTACCTCGCCTATGCGGGCGTGCTCGATCAACTCGCGGCGCGCGACGGCACGCCCGTCGCGCCGAATTTCCAGCTTGCGGACCTGCTGGGCGGTGCGCTCGCCGCCGTCATGGAAATACTCGCGGCTGCATGGCAGGTGGCGCGCGGCGGCGAAGGCCGTTGCCTGAACGTCTCGATGACCCACGCGATACACACGCATAACGTGATGGCGCACATCGCGCTTGCCAACGAGAACGAGGCCTCGACGCGCGCCGGCGCGGGCCTGCTGAACGGCGGCACGCCCTGCTACGACGTGTATCGCACGCGAGACGACCGCTTTATCGCGGTCGGCGCGCTCGAACTGAAATTTTGGCAGACCTTGTGCAACGCGCTCGGCCGCCCGGACTGGGCGGCGCAGCACTGGAGCCTCGGACAGGCGATCGGCGGCGCGGATGCCGCCCGATTGTCGGCGGAACTGGCCGCCCGCTTTCGCGAGCGCACCCGCGACGAATGGATGGCGCTGCTGGAGCCGCTCGATTGCTGCGTCGCGCCGGTGCTCACGCCCGCCGAAGCGGCGGCGCATCCGCTCTTCGAGGGCTGATCAGCGCCGCGGCAGGACTTGGCGCGGCTGACGCTCGTCGTCGATGAGCACGTGTTTGCGACCCGTCACATGCTGGCGAATGGTCGCAACGACTTCGTCCTCGGTGATGTCGGCCGCGACGACCCGCCGCGAGATCTGGCCCTGCTCGTCGATCCATTCGACGATCCGGCAGCCGCTGCCCCAAGGCTGCTGCAGCGGCGCGGAGACGCGGCAACCGCGCAAATGAAACGCGGGCTTCGGCCGGGTTGATTTCAAGTGTTTCAAAGCGTGGTCCTCTCGATCCTTCCAGTCACTTCGCTTCTTGAAACGCCTTAGCGAAGTTGGCCGGGTCCGTAGCCTTGTAAGGATAGAAAAACCGCGCGCCGCTTGGGTTACATTGCGCAACCGCTTTTTTACGGGACGTTACGAAGGGACCGATCACAGCATCGGCGTGAGCGCCCCTTAGTCGAGATCGCGGACGCGGTCGATCGCTTCCTCGATACGGTCCACTGCAATCACCTTCAGGCCGTCGATCGCCTGCTTCGGCGCGTTGGCCTTCGGAATGAGCGCCATCGAGAAACCGAGCTTGGCCGCTTCCTTCAGACGATCCTGTCCGCGCGGCGAAGGCCGGATTTCACCTGCGAGCCCCACTTCGCCGAACGTAATGAGGCCCTTGGGCAGCGGCTTGTTGCGCATGGACGAATGGATCGCGAGCAGCACGGCCAGATCGGCGGCGGGCTCCGTGATCTTGACGCCGCCGACGGCGTTCAGGAACACGTCCTGATCGAAGCACGCAATGCCCGCGTGCCGATGCAGCACGGCGAGCAAGAGCGCGAGCCGGTTCTGCTCCAGGCCGACCGCGAGCCGGCGCGGATTGGGCACGTGCGCGGTATCGACGAGCGCCTGCACTTCGACGAGCAGCGGGCGCGAGCCTTCCTGCGTCACGAGCACGCACGATCCTGCAACACTTTGCTCGTGCTGCGACAAAAAGAGCGCCGACGGATTGGCCACGCCGCGCAAGCCCTTTTCCGTCATGGCGAACACGCCGAGTTCGTTGACCGCGCCGAAGCGGTTCTTGAACGCCCGCACGAGCCGGAACGACGAATGGGTGTCGCCCTCGAAATACAGCACCGTATCGACGATATGCTCCAGCACGCGCGGCCCCGCGAGGCTGCCTTCTTTCGTCACGTGGCCGACCATGATGATCGACGTGCCCGTCTGCTTCGCGATGCGCGTCAGTTGCGCGGCGCACTCGCGCACCTGCGCGACCGAGCCGGGCGCAGACGTGAGCGCTTCCGAATAGACCGTCTGGATGGAGTCGATGACCGCGACTTCGGGCCGCTGCTCGTCGATGGTCGCCTGGATCTTTTCAAGCTGGATTTCGGCGAGCAGCGCGAGATCGCCCGCCGCGCTGGCTTCCCCGATCAGGCCGAGCCGCTGGGCGCGCAACGCGATCTGCGCCCCCGATTCCTCGCCGCTCACATAGAGCGCGGGCCGATCGCGCGCGATTTCCGCGAGCGATTGCAGCAGCAGCGTCGATTTGCCGATGCCCGGATCGCCGCCGATCAGCACCACGCCACCCGGCACGAGGCCGCCGCCCAGCACGCGGTCGAATTCGCCGACGCCGGTCGTGAAGCGCGGCACGTCCGACGCCTCGATTTCGGCCAGCCGACGCACCGGCGAACTTTTCGCGAGCGCCTGAAAGCGGTGATTCGACGTGCTCTGCGCCACCGACTCCGTCAGCGTGTTCCACGCGTTGCATGCGGCGCACTGGCCGGTCCACTTGGGCGATTCCCCGCCGCACTCGCTGCATACGTACAGCGTCTTTGCTTTCGCTACTTTTGCCACACCGAAGCCTTGCCTGATTTCTCGTTATTCGTGGCCCGAAAGCCCGTCTGCCTTATTCCGCGCTTATTCCGCGCGCACCGGCACGCGCTGCGCGATCGCGCACATGAGCTCGTAGCCGATCGTGCCGGCGGCGCTCGCGACGTCGTCGACCGGGAGGTTCGCGCCCCACAGCTCGACGCGCGAACCGATGCCCGCGCCCGGGCACGGCGTCAGATCGACGGTGAGCATGTCCATCGACACGCGGCCGACGAGCTTCGTCCTCACGCCATCGACGATCACGGGCGTGCCTTCCGGCGCGATGCGCGGATAGCCGTCCGCGTAGCCGCACGCGACCACGCCGATGCGCATCGATTCGCCCGCCGTAAAGGTCGAGCCGTAGCCGATGCTGCTGCCCGCGTCGACCGTCTGCACGGCGATCAGTTCGGACTGGAGCGTCATGGCGGGCTTGAGACCGGTGCTGGCGATATCGGCCGTCAAGCCCGACGGCGATGCGCCATAGAGCATGATGCCGGGCCGCACCCAGTCGAAATGCGCATCCGGATGCCACAGCACGCCGGCCGAATTGGCCAGGCTGCGCGCGCCCGCGATGCCTTCCGCGCCGCGCTCGAACGCATCGAGCTGATGCGCGATGCCGCGCGGGCCGTCGGCATCCGAAAAATGGGTCATGAGCGTGATCTGGCCGACGCCGTGCACGGCGCGGGCGCGCTCCCACGCGGCGCGGAACTTCGCCGGCGTGTAGCCGAGCCGGTTCATGCCGCTGTTCATCTTGAGCTGGATGTTGACGGGCTTGGACAGACGCGCCATCTCGAGCATGCGTAATTGTTCGTCGCAATGCACCGCGGTGGTCAGGCTGTAGCGGTCGATCACGTCGATATCGGTCGGCCGGAAGAAGCCTTCGAGCAAAAGAATCGGCCCTGCCCAGCCCAATTCACGCAACTTCGCGGCTTCTTCGAGGTCGAGTAGGCCAAAGCCGTCGGTTGCGCGCAGTCCGGGGAACGCCCGGGCGAGCCCGTGGCCATACGCATTTGCCTTGACGACAGCCCAGACTTTGGATTTCGGCGCGTATTTGCGCGCAATGGCGAGGTTGTTGGCGAGTGCGGCGGTGTGGATCGTTGCGGATAGGGGGCGCGGCATGAGCGTTTGGTGGAATTGCAAAAATCGCGGTCGAAAAGGCGAGCATACGCCAGCGGGAGGCGTCCCGCTGCGCCCGCCACGGCGCCTCGCGAATCAGTATCTTATGAGGAAAGTCGTGCACGAGCGTGTCATTTCTCGCGCGATCGAGATTACTGCTAGTCAGAATGAGCCTATTTTCGTGTTATAAAGCCGTGCGCACAACCCATTTCGAAAGGCATAAGCCCGGACGCCTACCCGGCGTTCGGGGCGGATCACCCGCAGTGAGGAAAGCTTCGGATCAGATGAAAAAAGGTTTTTACACCATCATGGCCGCGCAGTTTTTCTCGTCGCTGGCCGATAACGCTCTACTGATCGCTGCCATTGCACTGCTGAAAGACCTTCACGCCCCGAACTGGATGACGCCGCTGCTCAAGCTGTTCTTCGTCCTGTCGTATGTGATTCTCGCGGCGTTCGTCGGCGCTTTCGCGGATTCCCGGCCCAAGGGTCACGTGATGTTCGTGACCAACACGATCAAGGTCGTCGGCTGCGTGACGATGCTCTTCGGCGCGCATCCGCTGCTTGCGTACGGCATCGTGGGCTTCGGCGCGGCGGCTTACTCGCCGGCGAAGTACGGCATTCTCACCGAGCTTTTGCCCGCCGACCGGCTCGTCGCCGCGAACGGCTGGATCGAAGGCACGACGGTCGGTTCGATCATTCTCGGCACGGTCATGGGCGGCGCGCTCATCAGTCCGCATATCGCGGGGCACCTGCTGGCGCTGCACATCCCGCGGATCAGCACCCCGGCGGAGGCCGCGATGCTCGTCATCATGCTGATGTACGTGATCGCCGCGATCTTCAATCTGCGCATTCCCGATACCGGCGCGCGCTATCCGAAACAGGAAACGCGGCCGCTCAAGCTCATCACCGATTTCGCCGACTGCTTTCTCGTGCTGTGGCGCGACAAGCTCGGCCAGATCTCGCTCGCCGTCACGACGCTCTTCTGGGGCGCGGGCGCGACGCTCCAGTTCATCGTGCTCAAGTGGGCCGAAGTGTCGCTCGGCATGACACTTTCGCAAGCCGCGATTCTGCAGGCGGTGATCGCCGTGGGCGTCGCGGCGGGCGCCGTGCTCGCCGCCGCGCGCGTGCCGCTCAAGCGCTCGCTCACCGTGCTGCCCGTGGGCATCATCATGGGCGTCGCCGTCATGCTGATGGCGTTCTACACGCGCCACCTCTTTCCCGCGCACTGGGGCATCTACTTCGGCAAGATGCACTTCCCCGGCTACCTGCTGATCGCGTATGTGTTCCTGATGGTCGTCGGCGCGCTGTCGGGCTTTTTCGTCGTGCCGATGAACGCGCTGCTCCAGCATCGCGGGCACGTGCTGCTCTCCGCCGGGCATTCCATCGCGGTGCAGAACTTCAACGAAAATCTGTCGGTGCTCATCATGCTGTGCCTGTACGCCGCGCTCGTGTGGCTCGACGTGCCGATCCAGCTCGTCATCGTCATGTTTGGCTCGTTCGTGTGCCTCATGATGTATTTCGTGATGCGCCGGCATCAGGCCAATCAGCGCGCGTTCGATTCGGTCGCGCTGATCGGCGAAGCGCGGCATTGACGCCGCGTTCGCGCCGCTTCACTCTGTCCGCATCATGCCCGCCGATCTTTTCTCCTTCGTGAGCCGCGTGCGCGAGCGCGCGCCGCTCGTGCATTGCCTCACGAACCTCGTCGTCACCAACTTCACGGCCAACGTGCTGCTCGCGCTCGGCGCCGCGCCCGCGATGGTCGTCGCACGCGAGGAAGTCGCCGAATTCGCGCCGCTCGCCCATGCGCTGTCGGTCAATCTCGGCACGCTCGACGCGCCGCAAAGCCGCGCGATCCGCGCCGCCGTCGAGGCCGCCAACGGCGCGGGCAAGCCGTGGGTGCTCGATCCGGTCGCGGTCGGCCCGCTGTCGTTTCGCACCGAGTTCGCGCTCGATCTGCTCGATGCGAAGCCCGCGGTGATTCGCGGCAACGCGTCGGAGATCATCAGCCTGTCGGGCGGCGCGGCGAGCGGACGCGGCGTCGACAGCACCGCCGCCACCGACGCCGCGCTCGACGCCGCGCAGATTCTCGCGCTGAAAACGGGGGCGGTCGTCGGCGTGACGGGCGCAACCGACTACGTGACCGATGGCCGGCGCACGGTCGCGCTCTCCAACGGCTCGCCGCTCATGACGCGCGTGACGGGCATCGGCTGCGCGCTGTCCGCGACGATCGCCGCGTTCGTCGGCACGGCATCGGGCCGCGACGAGTTTCTGAGCGCGACGGTGGCCGCCATCGCGTATTCGACCATCGCCGGCGAGCTCGCCGCGCGCGACGCCGCCCTGCCCGGCAGCTTTGCCGTCGCGTATCTGGACCGGCTCGCGTCGCTCGATGCCGAAGCGTTCGGCAAGACGCTCGTGCAGCGCGACATCGTCGCGGGCTGATCATGCGGGCCGCATTCGACCTTTCGCTTTATCTCGTGCTCGACCCCGTGCAGTGCGGCGGCCACGACGCTGCGCTCGCGGTCGCGCGCGCCGCGCTCGACGGCGGCGCGACGCTCGTGCAACTGCGCGCGCCCGAATGGCACAAGCGCGCGTGGTTCGATCTGGCGCGCGAGCTGGCGCCGCTCGCGCGTGCGCACGGCGTGCCGTTCGTCGTCAACGATCACGTCGATGTCGCGCTCGCCGCAGGCGCCGATGGCGTGCATATCGGCCAGCGCGACCTGCCCGCCGATATCGCGCGGCGGCTGCTCGGTCCCGACGCGCTGATCGGCCTGTCGGTCTCCAACCTCGACGAAACGGCCGAAGCGGATGCGCTCGCGGGCATCGTCGATTATCTCGGCGCGGGCCCGGTCTACGCGACGCCGACCAAAACCGACGCGTCCGCGCCCTGCGGCATCGACGGCCTCGCCGCGATCCGGGCGGCCACGCGCCTGCCGACCGTGGCGATCGGCGGCATTCAGGCGCATAACGCCGCCGAGGTCATGCGCGCCAAACCCGCCGGGCTCGCCGTGGTCTCGGCGATCTGCAAGGCGCCCGATCCGCGCGAAGCAGCCGCTTCGCTTGCGGCCACCATCGCGCAGTCACGCAACTAAGCTCATGGCAATCACGAAACCTATTCCCAATGTGCTCACGATCGCCGGTTCCGACTCGGGCGGCGGCGCGGGCATTCAGGCCGATCTGAAGGCGTTCTCCGCGCTCGGCGCATACGGCGCGAGCGTCATCACGGCGCTCACGGCGCAGAACACGCGCGGCGTGACGGCCGTGCACGCGCCGGAACCCGCGTTCGTCGCCGCCCAGCTCGACGCCGTGTTCGACGATATCCGCATCGACGCCGTGAAGATCGGCATGCTGGCGAACGCGGGCATCGTGCGCGCGGTCGCCGCCGCCCTCGCACGGCATCGGCCGCGGCATGTCGTGCTCGACACCGTGATGATTTCCAAGAGCCATCACGCGCTGCTCGCGCCGGAAGCGGTCGCCGCGTTGCGCGACGAACTGCTGCCGCTCGCGACGCTCGTCACGCCGAATCTGCCCGAAGCGGCCGCCTTGCTCGGCACCGACAGCGCCGCCGACGAAGACGCGATGGTGCGCCAGGGCGAAGCGCTGCGTGCGCTCGGCGCGCGCGCCGTGCTGATGAAAGGCGGCCATCTCGCGTCGAACGACAGCCCGGACTGGCTCATCGAAGCGGGCGGGTCGCTCAGGCTCGGCGGCGCACGCGTGCCGCTCAAGAACACGCACGGCACGGGCTGCACGCTGTCGTCGGCGATCGCGGCGCTGATCCCGCAGACCGGCGATCTCGCCAGCGCCACCGCCGAAGCGAAGCGCTATCTGACCGGCGCGATCGAGGCGAGCGTGCGGCTCGACGTCGGTCACGGCGTCGGGCCGGTGCATCACTTCTACCGCTGGTGGTAGGCGCGGCGGCGCTTAGCCGGCCGACGCCGCGAACGCGCGCGCCGCTTCGGGCCAGCCGTCCGGCACGATGAAGCCGCGCGATTCCTCCGTCCAGTCGCCCGCGTCGTCGCGCGCGTAGGCCGCGATCATCGTCGGCGCGGCCGTGCCTTCCAGACGCGTTCGAATGGCGTCCGATTCCGCGACGAGCGTCGCGGCCGCCGCCGCATCGAGCCGGCGCGACGCGAGCCACGCCATGCGCGGCTGCACGACCCACGCGCGTTCATCGCCGGGGGCTTTTGCGCGCGCCTCGCGCCACTCCGACGCCGTCAGCCACCATCCACGCAGGTGATCGTCGCCGACCTCGGGCGCGGGTTCGGTCCCCTCGCCCTCGACGCCGTGATAGAAAAGCCGCCCCTTGATGAACAATTGCGCGCGCCACGGCCCTTCGAAGCCGAGCGCGGCGAATTCCGCGCGTGTGGTGAGCGCGAGCTGATGCGTGACGAGCCGCGCGTGCTTCAGATCGAAGCGATCCTGCAAATTCGGGCCGACATAGTCCGACAGACGCGCCGCACGAGATGCGTCGCCATCGCCGATATGCAGGTAGAACTTCACCGCGAGTTCCCAATGCAAGCGCGCGCCGTTCGCCGCTTCGAGCAGAAAATCGCATTCGCCGATGGTGCGCCGCTGACGCCGCAACGGCACGTTCGCCGCGACCAGACGCGCCGCGGGACCGTGCGCGAGAAAATAGCGGACGAGACTTTCGGCGTAGATGCCCAGGCGCGTGAACTTGGGATTGCGCGCGTGATCGTGCAGCAATTGCGGCGCGGCGTCGAGCGCGCGAAGCCACGCGAGCGTCGCGTCGCGCTCGGCGTCCGTCGCGAGCGGACGCGCCAGCGCAATGTCGCCCTCGCGAAGCAGATCGGGCGCGAAGAGCAGCCACGCGAGATCGCGCACGGTGACGTCGTCGAAACCGTCGACGAGGCGCGCGAGCCCGCTTGGCGGCGCGGTCATCAGACGCCGTCCTTCTGCGCTCCCTGCTCGACGCCGAGCGCGGCGAGCGCCTCGCGATACGTGTTGCGCGCGAGGCAGAGATCGGCCCACGCCTTCGACTTGTCCTGCAGGCTGCGCAACAGATACGCCGGGTGATACGTGACGATGACCGGTACGCCGCGATACGCGTGCACGCGCCCGCGCATCGACGCGATGCTGGCTTCGTTCTTCAGCAGGCTTTGCGCGGCGAAGCGCCCCATCGCGACGATGACTTTCGGCTTCACGAGCTCGACCTGGCGCTGCAAGTACGGCTCGCAGCGTGCGACTTCATCGAGTTCGGGATTGCGGTTGCCGGGCGGCCGGCATTTGATCACGTTGGCGATATACACGTTCGTCTGCCGCGACAGCGCGAGCGCGCGCAGCATGTTGTCGAGCAGCTTGCCCGCCTGGCCGACGAAGGGCTCGCCCTGCTTGTCCTCGTTCTCGCCGGGCGCTTCGCCGATCAGCATCCAGTCGGCTTCGCGATCGCCGACGCCGAAGACCGTGTTCGTGCGGCGCTCGCACAGGCGGCACAGTGCGCAGTTCGCGACGCGTTCGGCGAGCGCGTCCCAGTCGAGCGTGTGGACGTCGCTCGGCGTGTCGACGAGGGCGGGCTCGGCGTGGATCGGCGCCTCGTCGGTCCAGGGGAGATCGTCGTAAGCATCGAGCAGCGGGATGTCGGATTCGGGCTGTGCAGCGGGCGGCGGCGCTTGCGCAGGCTTCGGCTCCGCGCGCAGTTCGACGGGCGGCGGCGTTTCAGGCGCTTCCGTCACGCGCGGCGCCTCGACGGCGGCCGGCGCGTCTATCACTTCCTCGCGCGCCGCCGCAGCCGCCGCAGTTGCTACTCCGCGACGGACCCAGACCGGCCCGAAGCCCAACTCCTCCACCAGCGATTCATCGAGCGCCATGCGCACTCTCCTTCGAAAACGACAGACGCATGACGATTGCGTCCTCGCGCGAGCGATGCCGCGCGGGGTAATAATTCTTGCGGCGTCCGATGGCGGAGAAGCCGAAGCGCTCGTAAAGCTGGATGGCGCGCGGATTGGACGGCCGCACTTCGAGCAGCACGCCTTCGAGCTTCTCCGCCCGCGTGATGCGCACCGCTTCGCGCAAGAGCGTGAGACCCGCGCCCGCCCGCTGCGCCGACGGCGCGACACACAGATTGAGCAAATGCATTTCGTCGACGACGGGCATCAGCACGCAATAGCCGATCAGCGTGCCCGTCACGTGCCGCAAACAGACGCCGTAATAGCCGTTGCGCAGCGAATCCTGGAAATTGCCGCGGCTCCACGGAAACTCGTAGGCGAGCTTTTCGACCGCGGCGACTTCGTCGAGGTCGCCTTCGGTCATCGGTGTGAGATACCGATCGGCCAGCAGCACCCCGCTCACCGAATCGCCTCCGCGCGAGCCTGCATGCGCTCTGCGGTGGTCTGCGCGACCTTGTCGCGCACATAATCCGGCGCGGCATGCTCGGGCGCGACCGTGCGGCCCGCCCGCAACGCGCGCAAGCCAATCAGCGCGACCGGCAGCGCGTGCGGCAACGCTTCGCGATCGACGCAGGCGGCCGCCGATACCGCCGGCAGGCGCTCGCCGAACGCGGCCGCGGCGTTGCCCGCGAGCGCGAAAGGCGCGTCCGGCAGGGGCAACGCAGCGGGCGCATCGAGCGACGCCGCATGCAAGGTGCGCCATTCGCCGGTGGCGGCATCGAATTCGTAGTCGGCCCAGTAGACCTCGTCCATGCGCGCATCGAGCGCCGCGAGCACGCGCGGCGGGATCGACGGATCGTGCAGCCGCGCACTTTCGGCGCACGCGAGCAGTGTGCTGACCGGCACGACCGGCACGTTCAGGCCGAACGCCAGCCCTTGCGCGACGCCCGTTGCGGTGCGCAGGCCGGTGAACGAGCCTGGGCCCGCGCCGAACGCGATCGCGGCGCAATCGTCGAGTGCGACGCCCGCCTCGTCGAATAGCTCGCGCACGGCGGGCAAGAGACGCGTGCTCGAGACGGCGCCCGTCGCTTCGTGGCGGAACCAGACGCGAACGCCGCCGCTCGCGTAATGAGGCGCGACGGCGGACTGAACGGTTGCGGAGTCGGGAACGGAAGCGGAGTCGGCGAGCAAGAGCGCGACGGAGCAAAATTCCGTCGAGGTGTCGAGGGCGAGCAAAACGGTGCGTGTCATAGCCCGTATTGTAATGCGGGACATGCGCCGCATTCGCGCGATCCATACAAGCGGCGGCTTCCGAAAGGCGTCTGGAAGGCGTCCTCGGTTCGAGGAAAGCCTCGAGAGGCAGCGCTTGCCTCGCTTGCTAAGATCGACCGCTCTTGTCTCGCCATCTTGATAACAACGGAGAATGCATGACCGACATCGACCAGCAATTCGCCCAGGCCCAGACCGACGTGACGCAACTGCCGGAGCGCCCCGGCAATCTCACGCTGCTGCGCCTCTACGCGCTCTTCAAGCAGGCGAGCATCGGCGACGTCAAAGGTGAAAAACCCGGTTTCACCGACATCGCCGGCAAATACAAATACGAAGCGTGGGCCGCGCTCCAGGGCACCCCCGCCGACGACGCCAAGGCGCGCTACGTCGAACTCGTCGAAGCGCTGAAGCGCGGCGAAGCCGCCTGATAGCGACGCACTCCGCATCTGCGCCATCCTGATGCCCAGAGATGGCGCATGCGCCAAAATGTGGCGCAGTGCAGCAAATTCCGATATACTAGCGGCTAGCGCTCGATTGCGAGCGGCACGCCCGACGGGTCAAACCCGCTCGAAGCCGCACGCAGCAAGGCGCCTCGTAGCGTTTCGCCCCAATCCAGTTTAGAAACTGTCCCCTTCCTGCCAGGCCATTGCGCGGTTGTATTGCGCGCAGTTTGTTTCACGGCCCGTCATGCATCAGGCTGACGTCAGCGCTTGCCGTTCTCGCGAACGACCAGGCCTGCCGTGAATCCGATACAGCTTCTAACCAAGATGCTCGCCGCATGTTCGCGCGAGCGGCCCCCGTTTTTCGATTTGCCCGCTGTTTCTTCGCTCGCTGAATCCAACGACTTGGGTATGCCGATTGGCGCCGACGCCTTATTCCCCGTTTCAAGGATCGACATGACTTCGAGCTTTACCGCTAGCCCGTTGGACAACCTCGCAGCAAACATTGGCATGACCCCCGCGTCGGACGCCCCGGCCGCTCCCGCAGTCGAAAAGCCCGCCGGCCCCAGTTTCGAATCCCTCGGTCTTTCGGCCGAAATCGTCTCCGCGCTGACCGCAGCCGGCTATCAGAACCCGACGCCCGTGCAGGAGCGCGCGATTCCCGCAGCGCTCGCCGGCCGCGATCTGCTCGTCTCGAGCCCGACCGGCTCCGGCAAGACCGCGGCGTTCATGCTGCCGGCCATCGAAAAATTCGCGCAAATGCAAAAGCAGGAAGCGCAGCAACCGCGCGCGCCGCGCGATCCGAACGCAAAGTCCGGCCGCCGTCCGCAGCCGATCGCGCGCCCGAAGCTGCTCGTGCTCACGCCGACGCGCGAACTGGCGATGCAGGTGTCCACCGCCGCGACGACATATGGCAAGCATCTGCGCCGCCTGCGCACCGTCAGCATTCTCGGCGGCGTCGCGTATGGCCAGCAATTGATGCTGCTCGCGAAGAACCCCGAGATTCTCGTCGCGACGCCGGGCCGTCTGATCGACCATCTGGAGCGCGGCCGCATCGACCTGTCGGAGCTGAACATGCTCGTGCTCGACGAAGCCGACCGCATGCTCGACATGGGCTTCATCGAAGACATCGAGACGATCGTCGACGCGACGCCCGCTTCGCGCCAGACGCTGCTTTTCTCCGCGACCATCGACAGCAAGATCACCTCGCTGACCGGCCGCCTGCTGAAGGACCCGGAGCGCATCGAGATCGTGCAAAGGCTCGAAGCGAAGAGCAACATCGCGCAGACCGTGCACTACGTGGATGACCGCGATCACAAGGATCGTCTGCTCGATCATCTGCTGCGAGCCGATGAACTCGATCAGGCGATCGTCTTCACGGCGACGAAGAGCGATGCCGATCTCATCGCCAATCGTCTCGCCGACGCCGGTTTCGAATCCGCCGCGCTGCACGGCGACCTGCCGCAAGGCGCGCGCAATCGCACGATCCGTGCGCTGCGCGAAAAGCGTGTGCGCGTGCTGGTCGCGACCGACGTCGCCGCGCGCGGCATCGACATTCCGGGCATCACGCACGTCTTCAACTACGACCTGCCGAAGTTCGCCGAAGACTACGTGCACCGCATCGGCCGTACCGGCCGCGCGGGCCGCAGCGGCACCGCGGTCAGCCTCGTGCACTACGCCGAAATGGGCGCACTGAAGCGCATCGAGCGTTTTGTCCGCGCACCGCTGCCGGTGAATACCGTTGCCGGCTTCGAGCCGCGCAAGGCGCCGCCCAAGGGTGGTTTCGGCGGCGGACGCGGCCGTCCGGGCGGTAATGGCGGCGGTCGTCGCTTCGGCGGCAACGGCGGTGGCAACGGCAGCGGCCGCGGCTACGGTCCGGGCAACGCCAGCGGCTACGGCAACAAGCCGAGCGCCGGTGCGCGCGAAGGCGGCGGCTTCCGTGACGGCGGCTATCGCGGCAGCGAAGGCGGCGGCGGCTACCGCGGCGGCAACAGCGATGGTGGCTATCGCGGCGGCAACCGTGAAGGCGGCTACGGCCAGCGCGACGGCTACAGCGCACGCCGCAACGACGGCCCGCGCGCCCCGCGCCGCGGCAGCTAAGCGGCAGCCGGAAGGCGGTTTCCACACCGCTTTCCTCCGCCTCGAAAAAAACCGATGCCTCGTGCATCGGTTTTTTTTCGCCTTGTCGCCATATTTCACGATATGGAATGACCTTTTGCGTCGCAAAAGATGTGCTGCGCGGCACCATGCCGTCCGTTGCAAGATAGAAAAAGGCGTTTCACGATACGATATAACGCGTGTATATTGTTGAATTCAATAAGGAAAAATAATCCGAAAATCTCCGCCCGAGGGGTGTCTCGCGAGAGGGCATTTGCCTAGACTCTTATATAAGAGTTGAGCAAACGCAGACGGCCGAATCCGGCTCACGGCGCTCAAGTCGTCAGGAACATCGATTCAACATTCGTCGTTCAGTCCAATCTCAAGGAGAAACGCTATGACCTCACGTCAACAACAAGCTCAGCAACTCCAGCAGCAATGGGAAGCCGATCCGCGCTGGAAAGGCATCAAGCGCGGCTACTCGGCGGAGGACGTCGTGCGTCTGCGCGGCTCGGTGCATCAGGAGCACTCGCTCGCTCGCCGCGGCGCCGAAAAACTGTGGGAGTCGATCAACGAGGAGCCGTTCGTCAACGCGCTCGGCGCACTGACCGGCAATCAGGCGATGCAGCAGGTCAAGGCCGGCCTCAAGGCGATTTATCTGTCGGGCTGGCAGGTGGCCGGCGACGCCAACGTCGCGGGCGAAATGTATCCGGACCAGTCGCTGTATCCGGCGAACTCGGTGCCGCTCGTCGTGAAGCGCATCAACAATACGCTGACGCGCGCTGATCAGATCCAGTGGTCGGAAGGCAAGAATCCGGGCGACGAAGGGTATATCGACTACTTCGCGCCGATCGTGGCCGATGCCGAAGCCGGTTTCGGCGGCGTGCTGAACGCCTTCGAACTGATGAAAGCGATGATCGAAGCCGGCGCCGCGGGCGTGCACTTCGAAGACCAGCTCGCCTCGGTCAAGAAGTGCGGCCACATGGGCGGCAAGGTGCTCGTGCCGACGCGCGAAAACGTCGCGAAGCTCACGGCCGCGCGTCTCGCGGCGGACGTGTGCGGCGTGCCGACGGTGCTCGTCGCCCGCACTGACGCCGAAGCCGCCGATCTCGTCACCTCCGACATCGACGACAACGACAAGCCGTTCCTTACCGGCGAGCGCACCGTGGAAGGCTTCTTCCGCACCAAGCCGGGCCTGGAGCAGGCGGTGTCGCGCGGCCTCGCCTACGCGCCCTATGCGGATCTCGTGTGGTGCGAAACGGGCAAGCCGGATCTGGAATACGCGAAGAAATTCGCCGAGGCGATCCACAAGCAGTTCCCGGACAAGATGCTGTCCTACAACTGCTCGCCGTCGTTCAACTGGAAGAAGAATCTGGACGACGCGACCATCGCCAAGTTCCAGCGCGAGTTGGGCGCGATGGGCTATAAGTTCCAGTTCATCACGCTGGCCGGCTTCCACGCGCTGAACTACTCGATGTTCAACCTCGCGCACGGCTACGCACGTTCGCAGATGAGCGCCTTCGTCGAGTTGCAGCAGGCCGAATTCGCCGCCGCCGACAAGGGCTTCACGGCGGTCAAGCATCAGCGCGAAGTGGGCACGGGCTATTTCGATGCGGTGACGCAGACGGTGGAGCGCGACGCATCGACGACCGCGCTGCACGGCTCGACCGAAGACGAGCAGTTCTTCGACAAGAAGGTGGCTTGATAGCAGGCTGAATCAGGGAGAGCGGTGAACAGGACGGCGGCGGTGACGCATGCAGCAATGCGCCACCGCCGCCGTTCAAACGAAAGCGCATCGCGGGTGCGCTTCCGTTTGGGCCTCACCGGTACACGATCACGGGTATCTTGGTGTGCGTGAGCACGCGCTGCGTTTCGCTGCCGATGAGCAGGCTGCCGAGACCGCGCCGCCCGTGCGAGGCCATCAGGATCACGTCGCAGCCGTTTTGCTCCGCCGCTTCGATGATGCCGATATACGGGGCGGCTTCGATGCTCGTCACGCTCGCGCAGGGCACGCCCGCACTTTCGGCGGCGCGCTCGACGGCACGCAGGTGTTCGCGGGCTTCGTTTTCGGCGCGCGCGTGGAAGTCGTCGGGCGGCTCGACGGCGACATCGGCGAACGGCGAATACGGATACTGCGGCAGACACGCATAAGCCGTGATGCGCGCGCCGACGGATTGCGCGAGATCGATCGCGCCGTCGATGGCTTTTTGCGACAGCTCCGAGCCGTCGGTCGGCACGAGGATGTGTTTGAACATGGCGTCCTCTTCTTAACGTGAGTGCATGGTTGCATTGTAGTAACGCGCAGCGCGCGTACATAGGATTCCGAACGGCCTAATCGCCCCAATACCCGGTTGCGTTATACGTATGCTTGAGCAAATCGAGAAAGAGCCGCACGCGCAACGGCAAGTGCCTTCTCTGCGGAAACACCGCATGAATGCCAATGGGCGGCGCGGCGAACGCATCGAGCACGCTGAGAAGACGCCCCGCGCCGATATCCTCGCCGACCTCCCACCACGAGCGCCACGCAAGGCCGCGGCCTTCGAGGCACCACTCGTGCAGCACCGCGCCGTCCGAGCATTCCATCGTGCCGGAAACTTTGATCGTCACGACCTTGCCGTCCTGCTGGAACACCCACCCGCGCTGCTGATTCGCCGACGCGCCCAGCGCGAGACAGTTGTGATGCGCGAGCGCGGCGAGATCGGCCGGCTCGCCGCGCGCGGCCAGATAGTCCGGCGACGCGACGCACACGCGCCGGTTCTCCCCCAGCTTCAGCGACACGAGCGACGAATCCGGCAGTTCGCCCAGGCGCACCGCGCAATCGAAGCCTTCGTTGACGAGATCGACCATGCGGTCGGTCAGATCGAGGCTCACCGACACATCCGGATGCACCGTCGTGAATTTCGGCACCAGCGGCGCGACGTGCCGCCGCCCGAAACCCGCCGGCGCCGAGACGCGCAGGTGCCCGCTCGCCTTCACGCCGCCCGCCGACACGCTCGCCTCCGCGTTCTGCATGTCGTTGATGATGCGCTGGCAGTCTTCGAGAAACGCGGAGCCTTCGAACGTGAGCGTGATCTTGCGCGTCGTGCGCACGAGCAGCTTCACGCCGAGCCGCTCTTCGAGCGCATCCAGCCGGCGTCCGATGACCGCCGGCGCGATGCCCTCCGCCTGCGCCGCCGCCGACAGGCTGCCCTTCGCCGCGACGGAGGCGAAAGTCTCAATCTGCTTGAATCGATCCATGCGTGTTCGTCGTCAATGTGGTCGCTAGCGCTCAGATTAGGTGTCGAAAAGTAAAAGATCAAGTGATTTGGCGAGCCTTTTTCCATCACTCAGATCACGAATACAATTCAACCGACCTCTACACGGAGCGCAAGGCAATGTCGGCCATAACGACAACCGCATCATCTTCATCCGCTTATATCGTCCGGCCCCGCGCAGTCCTCTTCGACGCTTACGGCACGCTCTTCGACGTCCATTCGGTCGTCGCAGCCGCCGAGCAGCTTTTTCCCGGCCACGGCGACGCGCTCTCGCAGCTCTGGCGCCAAAAGCAGATCGAATACGCGCAGTTGCGCACGCTCGCCGATCCGGCGGGCGCGCATTACACGCCGTTCTGGACCGTCACGATCGATGCGCTGCGGCACGCCGCGGCGCGGCTCGATCTCGCCGGCGCGCTGACGCCCGCCGCCGAAAAGCGCCTGATGGACGAATACGCGTGCCTGTCCGCCTTCCCCGACACCGTGCCCGCGCTCCGGCAATTGCGCGAACGCTTCGATGTGCCGCTCGCGATTCTGTCGAACGGCAATCCGCCGATGCTCGACGTCGCCGTGAAAAGCGCCGGCATGAGCGGCCTCTTCGATCACGTCCTCTCCGTTGATGCCGTGCGCGCCTACAAGCCCGCCCCGGCCGCTTACGCGCTCGGCACGCGCGCGTTCGGCGCGACCGAGCTCCAGGCGCGCGACTTCGTGTTCGTGTCGTCGAACGGCTGGGACGTCGCGGGCGCGGCATGGTTCGGCTACACGACATTCTGGATCAACCGCGCCGCGCTGCCCGTGGAGCAACTCGGCGTTGCGCCGGACGCCAGCGGGCGCGGCATGGACGAACTCATCGCCTTTATCGAAAGCGGCTGCGCGAGCCGGAACGCCGCATCGGCAACACCCAAGTCAAAACCAGCAAAACCGTCTGACCGACCAAGGAGAAAACCATGACGCATCCCTCCAACTCGCTTTCGCTTCCGAAAGGCATGGCAATCCCGGCCGACATCAAGCCCGGCTACGAGGCCATTCTGACGCCCGAGGCGCTCGAATTCGTCGCCGCGCTGCATCGTCAGTTCGAGCCGCGCCGCCAGCAATTGCTCGCGGCGCGCGTCGAGCGCACGAAGCGTCTCGATGCCGGCGAACGCCCGGGCTTTCTCGACGAAACGAAGTCGATCCGCGAAGGCGACTGGAAAGTCGCGCCGCTGCCGAAGGATCTGCAATGCCGCCGTGTCGAGATCACCGGCCCTGTCGAGCGCAAGATGATCATCAACGCGCTCAACTCCGGCGCGGATTCGTACATGACCGACTTCGAGGATTCGAATGCGCCGAACTGGGACAACCAGATCGTCGGCCAGATCAACCTGAAGGAAGCAGTGCGCCGCACGATTTCGCTGGAACAGAACGGCAAGTCGTACAAGCTCAACGACCAAATCGCGACGCTGATCGTGCGCCCGCGCGGCTGGCATCTCGATGAAAAGCACGTGAGCGTCGACGGCCAGCGCGTCTCGGGCGGCATTTTCGATTTCGCGCTCTTTCTCTTTCACAACGCGAAGGAACTGATCGCGCGCGGCAGCGGCCCGTACTTCTATCTGCCGAAGATGGAAAGCCATCTCGAAGCGCGCCTGTGGAACGATATCTTCGTCGCGGCCCAGGAGGCCGTGGGCATCCCGCGCGGCACGATTCGCGCGACGGTGCTGGTTGAGACGATTCTCGCCGCGTTCGAGATGGACGAGATTCTCTATGAACTGCGCGAGCACAGTTCCGGCCTGAACGCGGGCCGCTGGGACTATATCTTCTCGGCGATCAAGAAGTTCAAGAACGACACGGACTTCTGCCTCGCGGACCGCGCGAAGATCACCATGACCGCGCCGTTCATGCGCGCCTACGCGCTCGAACTGCTGAAGACCTGCCACAAGCGCAATGCGCCGGCGATCGGCGGCATGTCCGCGCTGATTCCGATCAAGAACGATCCCGCCGCGAACGATCGCGCCATGAGCGGCGTGCGCTCCGACAAGGCCCGCGACGCCACCGACGGCTACGACGGCGGCTGGGTCGCGCATCCCGGTCTCGTGCCGCTCGCGATGGAAGAATTCGTGAAGGTGCTCGGCGACAGGCCGAATCAGATCGACAAGCAGCGCACCGACGTGCAAGTGACCGCGCACGACCTGCTCGACTTCCGCCCGGAAGAGCCGATCACCGAAGCGGGACTGCGCAACAACGTGAACGTCGGCATCCACTATCTCGGTTCGTGGCTCGCGGGCAATGGGTGCGTGCCGATCCACAATCTGATGGAAGACGCCGCGACCGCCGAAATCTCGCGCTCGCAAGTCTGGCAGTGGATCCGCTCGCCGAAGGGCAAGCTCGACGACGGCCGCAAGGTCACGGCCGCGATGGTGCGCGAGATCACCGTCGACGAACTGGAGAAGGTGAAGCAAAGCGTCAGGGCGTCGGGCGCCGACACGAAGCCGTACGATCGCGCCGCGAAAATCTTCGAGGAGATGTCGACCTCGGCGGATTTCACCGAGTTTCTGACGCTGCCGCTTTACGAAGCGATCTGAGCGATTTGAGTGTTGCGGGCGCTTCGGCGCACGGTGAAACGAGCGGCCCGCGGGCCGCTTTTTCGTTCGACGCGCCTCATGGATCGCGCACGGCGTGTGCTACATTGCGCATCGTCTTTTCAACGATTCAACCGTGGAGCGCACTCACCGTGCGAACGACAGCATGAGCAATATCCAGCTCGATATCGAATGGACCGAAGCGGCATCGCGCAAAATCGAAAAACTGATGCCGCGCAACGCGAACAAGGACGCGCTTCTGGCGCTGCCGCCCGTGGAGTGCCTGCCGGTGGAAGGCGACGTGCTTTTTCTCGGACCGGCCGGCAAGCAGCAGCCGTTCATCGTCGCGGAGCGCCAGTATCATCACGACGGCGACGCCGACTGGACCATCGTCCTCATTCTCGACGTTCCGCACGAAACGCACTAATCAGAGAATCTTGCTCGCGACGCGCACTTCGGTGTGCTCGCACAGATCGGGCGCTTTTGCGCGAAACGCCTGAATATGCGCCGACTCGCCGTGCTTCGCGAGCGCGGCCTCGCTCTCCCAGCGCTCGACGAAAATAAAGCGCCGCGGCTCCGTGATGTCGCGGTGCAAGTCGTACTGCAGCGCGCCCGCCTCCTTTCGCGTCGGCGCGACGTTGGCTTCGAGCACCTGCCTCAATTCCTCTTCCCTGCCCGGCTTCGCGACCAGAATGGCGACGACGGCGACTTCCGACATGGCGTTTCTCCTCTATCCAATTGACGATGAAAGCAGGAGCATAACGGCGCTCGCCGGAGCCCGCTGAAACGCGCCAGGAAAAAATCAAAGAAAAAGCCCGCGTTCCAATTGAAACGCGGGCGAAAACCGTCGCCCTACGAGGATAGGCGACGGGGCCATCGGGGTTCGCGCGTGGCGAACCGATCATCTGCTTGTCTAGGCGGTGGCGCGCCGGGTCAGCGCGCTTTCGGTGAACGTTCGGGCGGCGTGTCGCGCCATTGATGCAATGTACTGTCCGCGCGCCGATTTCTATAAGCTTTTGCGCACATTCGGCGATAGAAAGAATTGTCTGCGCAATTCGCGGGCGAGTCTCGCATTTCTGTGCATGCTGAAGAGATGCTCGCGACCATCGTTTGCGCGAGAAAAAAGACGCAAAAAAACCGCCTCGCGAAGGAGGCGGTTCGTTTCAAATCGTGCCCGGAAGAACGATTAGCTGATTTGGTCAGCGAGCAAGGCCATGATCTGACGCGCTTGCGGCGACGAATCGACGTCGCCCTTGTCGTCGACCACCGCGATACGCGTCTGCTGCTCGGTGACGGCGCGCACGTTGACCTGATACTGCTTCGCTTTCATCTCCTTGCGGCCGTGGAAGACCTGGCTCCAGAAGCCCTGTTCCGCCGACGACTTGTCCGTCGGATCGACGTAGCGCACGTAGTAGACGCCCTTGTTGCGGTCGCGGTCGTCCACCGTGAAGTTGGCGCGATCGAGCGCGATGCCCACGCGCAGCCACGCGCGATCGTAAGCTTCCGGCAAGGTCAGCTGCGACGTCGTGGCTTCGGGCACGACCTCGTTGCGGATCGGCGAGTTGCCCGCGAGCGCGACGTTCTGCGCGGCGACCGATGCGGCCTTCGCATCGCCGCCCTTCGCGGCTTGCGCGCCGGCGGCCGGAGCCGGCGCCGGTGCCGGTGCGTCCAGCGGCGTCGCGCCGCCTGACGCGACGCGCTGATCGGCCAGCGCGAGCGAGGACATCAGCCGCTTCAGGTATTCGTTCTCGAGCGCCGGATCGTTCGGACGCGCCTGCCATTGGCTCGAATCGTTGTTCACGCCCGTCAGCGCTTCACGCATGCCCTTCTGGCTGATGAACACGTAGGTGCCGCCGCTGGGCGCGGTTTCGAGGCGCGTGCGGTACTTGTTGCGCTCGGCCGTGACGTACGAGTTGCCGGTCGCCTTCGCGAGCGTGTCGCGAATCAGGCCGTCGGAAATTTGCGGATGGGTTTCGTTCCAGTCCGTTTCCATTACGCCTTTGTCGCGCTGATCGACGACGAGCAGAAAGCCCTGCTCCTGCCAGAAACGGCGGACCTGCGGCCAGACCTGATCGGGCGTCTTGCCGTCGATGACGAGCCAGCGCTCGGTGCCGTCGCGCTGAACGTGCATGCCCGAGACGGGCGGCACCACCGTGGGCGCGTTCGGTGCGACTTTCTGAATCTGTTGCAGATCGGACAGCGTTGCCTGACCGCCCTGCGGCGGCAGCGAACGCTGGTCGGCCGCTTCGTCGAGCAGATTCGGCGGCACGGCGAGAGACACCTGCTTCGAACGCTGATCGCTCTTGTAATTGAATGCGTTGGGATTGGACGAGCCGCATCCCGCCACGATTCCAGCCACCGCGAACAGCGCAGCCATCCGCTTGGTCACACGAAAATCTGTCATTTGGAGAAGTCCTTCCGCTACGCCACGGGCGTTCTTCCGTGGATCAACCCGTTATTTTACCGGTCCCGCGCCGCGCCGTGAAAAAAAGAGGTCCGGCGGCTGCGCGCGCCGCTTCTTTTGCTAACTTGCTTTCAGACGCAAAAATATGACGACGCGCAATCACTTGGCGCACCCACGCCTCTTATTTAAGACTTATCTGGTTGAAATGACAATTTGTGACATTCAACGAAATCGGCAATTTGCTCTTTCGTTTCCCGCAACCTGCTGATTCGTAACGGGCTTTCCGCTCTCCCTCGCATCCAGGCACGTTTTGCGGGCACGCGTCCCTCTGTATCGCTTTGCTTGCTCTTCCCACTAGAATTTCATCTCAAAATAAAAAGAGTCCTAAATAACGGAGAGAAAGCAGTGAAGAAAAACAGCATTCCTTACTACGCGGCGACCGGCCTCGCCATGCTGGCGATTGGCACGACATCGCCCGCCCACGCTCAGCTCGGTGCGACCGGGCGCGCCGTGAACGCGCCGCAGGGCGATGCCCTGGTCCGGCTTCAGGGCGGGCTCGTGCAATATCACGAGGCGACCGACGCGCATGGCATCGTCGTGCGCGAATACGTCGATTCGAACGGCGACGTCTACGCGGTTTCCTGGCGCGGCCCCGCGATGGCAAATGTCCAGGCGCTGCTCGGCACGTATTTCGACACGTTCCGCGAAGGCGCGAGTGCGTCGGCGGGCGATGCCGGTTTGCATACGGCGCACGTCGTGCGAGGCGATCTCGTCGTCGAGAACCACGTGCGGCTGCGCGAGTTCAGCGGCCGCGCCTGGCTCACGAGCGCGCTGCCGCCGGGCGTGAGCGCCGCGGATATCGAGTAGGAGACCGACGATGATCACACGCTCCCTGCTCTCGACGATCGCGCTTTGCGCCCTGCTCCAGGCCTGCGGAGGCGGCGGCTCGAACGGCGGCTCGTCCGCCCCGGCCACGCCGGCCGCCCCGGCGGCCACCGCGAGCACGCCCCTGGCGGCAAGCGCGCCCGCGTCCGCCAGCCCGGCATCCGCGCCGAATGCCGACACGACCGTGGCGCAATCGACGACGCCCAACGTCCAGACAATCCAGGTCACGCGCACGCCCACCAGCACGCGCAACATGCTGCAAACCAGCGTGACGATCTGCGTGCCCGGCACGAGCAACTGTCAGACCATCGACAACATTCAAGTCGATACCGGTTCGCACGGGCTGCGCGTGCTGGCGTCCGCGCTCAATCCGTCGATCGCGCTGCCGCTCGTCGCGGGCAGCAACGCGAACGCCGTCATCGCGGAATGCGCGGTGTTCGGCACGGGCTATACGTGGGGCGCGGTGCGCAAGGCCGATGTGCGCATGGCCGGCCACGTCGCGAGTTCGACCTCCGTGCAGTTGATCGCCGACAGCGCCGCGCCGAACGCCGCGCAGGACTGCAGCCAGTCCGGCCTGCCGATGCTCGGCGCGTCCTCGCTGCGCGGCAACGGCATTCTCGGCGTCGGGCCGTTCACCGCGGACTGCGGCGCGGGCTGCGCGGCGTCCGCGATGCCGCGCTGGTATTACAGCTGCACCTCGGGCAATTGCGTCGCGACCACGCTGGCGGTGGCCCAGCAGGTGACGAATCCGGTCGCGAACTTCGCCGCCGACAACAACGGCGTGCTGATCGAGCTGCCGGACGTGCCGGATGGCGGCGCTTCGTCGGTGACAGGGACGATGACCTTCGGCATCGGCTCGCAGTCGAACAATCTGCTCGGCTCGGCGGTCGTGCTCAAGTCGAGTTCGTCGTCCGGTTACGTGACGACCGAGTTCGACGGCAGTCAGTACCGGTCGAGCTTCATCGACAGCGGATCGAACGGCGTCTTCTTTCCCTCGACGGCGCTCGCCCGCTGCGGCGTGTGGTATTGCCCTTCGTCACCGCAAACGCTCGCCGCGACCATCGTTTCGCAAAGCGGCGCGCAAAGCGCGGTCAGCTTCACGGTCGCGCAATCGACGGCGCTCTTCGGCACCGGCAACTACGCCTTCGACAATCTCGCCGGGCCGGCGAGCGGCTACTTCGACTGGGGCTTGCCGTTCTTCTACGGACGTCGGGTGTTCACGGCGCTCGCCGGACGGCCGACGCCCGCCGGCGCCGGTCCCTACTACGCGTTCTGAAGATGCAAAAAAGCCGTCTGCGCAAACCGCGCAGACGGCTTCATCGACCAGCAGAAGTCAGCACTTACGCCTTGCGTTCTTCGTCGAAGATTTTCTGCGCAAGATGGAAGGCGGAATTCGCGGCCGGCACGCCGCAATACACCGCCGTCTGCAGCAGCACTTCCTTGATCTCGTCCTGCGTCACGCCATTGTTTTTCGCGGCGCGCAAGTGCAGCGCGAGTTCCTCGCTGCGATTGAGCGCGACCATCATCGCGATGGTGAGAAGGCTGCGCGTGTGGCGCGGCAGGCCGTCGCGCGTCCAGATTTCGCCCCACGCATAGCGCGTGATGAAATTCTGGAACTCCGTCGTCAGTTCCGTGCGGTTCTCGAGCGAGCGGTCCACGTGCGCGTCGGACAGCACCGCGCGGCGCACCTTCATGCCGGCTTCATAACGTTCGTCGTCGGTCATCGTTATTCTCCGAGGAAGTCGAGGACGGCGCGCGTGTAGTCGTCGCGTTTTTCGATGTTCGACAGATGCGCCGCGTCCAGTTCGATATAGCGCGAGCCTTCGATATAGCCCGCGAGTTCGCGGCCCTGCTCGGCCGTCGTCGAGAGATCGTGCGTGCCGGCGATCACCAGGACCGGCAGCGTGATCGTCTTCGCTTCGCCGCGCAGGTCGGCGTCGCGGATCGCCTCGCAGTTCGACGCGTAGCCGTCGCCCGAGGTATGACGGAACACGTCGCGGATATTCGTCATTTCGAGCGCTTCGCGTTCCATGAACGGCGCGGTGAACCAGCGCGCGATGACGGCGTCGGTCAGCGCGGGCATGCCGCCCGGCTCGCGCGCTTTCGCCGCGCGCGGCGTCCAGACGGCGTCCGAGCCGATCAGCGCGGCGGTGTTCGAGAGCACGACGCGTGCGAAGCGCGCCGGATGACGGGCGGCCAGGCCGATGCCGGTCAGCCCGCCCATCGACAGGCCGCAGTAATTCGCGCGCTCGATCTTGAGATGATCCATCAGGCCGATCACGTCGCCGACCAGTTGATCGATCGTGTACGGCCCCGGCGGCACGTCCGAATGGCCGTGGCCGCGCGTGTCGTAGCGCAACACGCGATAGTGCTTGGCGAACGCCTCGATGTTCGGCGTCCACATCGAGACATCGGCGCCGAGCGAATTCGACAGCACGAGCCACGGGGCGTCGTCGCCCGCGGTGACATCGACGCGATAGTGAAGTCGCGTTCCGTTGACTTCGGCAAGAGGCATGGTTTTACCGCTCCTGTTTTTTCGAATGGGCGATTGCGGCGTCGACGAAGGCCTGGGCCTGGCCGACGTAGTTCGCCGGGTCGAGCAATGACTTGAGTTGATCCTGCGACAGATGACGCGCGACGGTTTCATCGGCGGCGAGCGCGTCGAAAAGCGGCGTGCCGTTCGCGACCGACGCCTTCGATGCGCCTTCCACCAGCTTGTGCGCATCCAGCCGGCCGATGGCGTCGCCGAGCGCGAGCATCACCGCTTCGCCGAGAATCAGGCCATTCGTGATGCGCAGGTTCGCGGCGAGCCGTTCGGCGTTGATTTCCATCGACGGAACGATCGCGTTGATGTTGCTCAACGCGCCCGCCGTCAGACGCGCGAGATCGGGCAGCGCTTCCCATTCGGCCTGCCAGCCGCCGAGCGCGCGCTCGTGCTCCTGAACCATGCCGGCGAAAATCGTCGCCACGAGATTCGGCGCGCGCGTCGCCGCGGTCAGCACCGCCGCGCAGCCGACGGGATTGCGCTTGTGCGGCATCGTCGACGAGCCGCCCTTGCCCGCCGCCGCCGGTTCCGCGACTTCGCCGAGTTCGGTCTGCATCATCAGCGAGACGTCGCGCGCGATCTTTCCGAGCGTGCCCGTCAGCATGCCGAGAAACGAGGCGGCCTCGGCAATGCGATCGCGCTGCGTATGCCACGGCAACGCGGGCAGCGTGAGCTTCAGGTCGTCCGCGAGCGCTTGCGCGACCAATGAACCTTTGTCGCGCAGGCTCGCGAGCGTACCCGCCGCGCCGCCGAACTGAAGCACGAGGGCGCGCGCTTTCAGTTCGCCGAGCCGCTCACGATGGCGCGTTACCGCATCGAGCCATTGCGCGAACTTGAGACCGAGCGTGATCGGCAGCGCTTGCTGAAGCCACGTGCGGCCGATCATCGGCGTCGCTTTGTGCGCCTGTGCCTGTTGCGCGAGCGCGCCCGACAGCGAACGCAGATCCGCATCGATCAGATCGAGCGCCGCGCGCAGTTGCAGCACGACGCCCGTGTCGATGATGTCCTGGCTCGTCGCGCCCCAATGCACGTACTTCGCGGCTTCGGCATCGCGCGCCTTCACGACGGCGGTGAGCTGCTTGACGAGCGGAATCGCGAGATTGCCGCCCGCGGCCGCGCCGGTCATCAGCGCGTCGGCGTCGAGGTTGTCGGCGTTGCACGCGGCGACGATGGCGTCCACCGCGCTCGCCGGGATCACGCCGTGCAGCGCCGACGCGCGCGCGAGCGCGGCTTCGACGTCGAGCATCGCCTGCACGGTCGCGCGCGGCGACCACACGGCGTTCGCCGCGGCGTTGCCGCAGATCAGATCCGTCAAACGTCCGTTGGCGTCGAACATGCCGTCAGACACGCTCGATGATCATCGCGATACCCTGGCCCACGCCGATGCACATCGTGCACAGCGCGAAGCGGCCGCCGGTGCGCTGGAGCTGATAGCTCGCGGTCGTCACGAGCCGCGCGCCCGACGCGCCGAGCGGATGGCCGAGCGCGATCGCGCCGCCATTCGGATTGACGCGGGGATCGTCGTCGGCGACGCCGAGCATGCGCAGCGTGGCGAGCCCTTGCGAGGCGAAGGCTTCGTTCAACTCGATCACGTCCATCTGGTCGATGGTCATGCCGAGGCGCTTCAACAGCTTCTGCGACGCCGGACCCGGACCGATGCCCATAACGCGCGGCGGCACGCCGGCGGTGGCGAGGCCGAGAATGCGCGCGCGCGGCGTAAGGCCGTTGCGCTTCGCTGTTTCCTCGTCGGCGATCAGCATCGCGACCGCGCCGTCGTTCACGCCTGACGCGTTGCCGGCCGTCACGCTGCCGTCCGGGCGCACGACGCCCTTCAGCTTCGCGAGCGCTTCGAGGCTCGTTTCACGCGGATGCTCGTCGCGATCGACGACCAGCGCATCGCCCTTTTTCTGCGGAATCGTCACCGCGACGATCTCCTGCGCCAGAGTGCCGTCCTTCTGCGCGCGCGCCGCCTTCTGCTGGCTGCGCAATGCGAACGCGTCCTGATCGGCGCGGCTGATCTTGTAGTCGTCCGCCACGTTCTCGGCGGTTTCGGGCATCGAATCGACGCCGTATTGTTTCTTCATCAGCGGATTGATGAAACGCCAGCCGATGGTCGTGTCGTGAATTTCAGCGGAACGCGAAAACGCGCTCGTCGCCTTGCCCATCACGAAGGGCGCGCGGCTCATGCTTTCGACGCCGCCCGCGATCATGAGGCTCGTCTCGCCCGCCTTGATCGCGCGCGCGGCGACGCCAATCGCGTCCATGCCCGAGCCGCACAGGCGGTTCACCGTCGAGCCGGGCGTGCCGACCGGCAAGCCCGCCAGCAACGCCGACATGCGCGCGACGTTGCGGTTGTCTTCGCCCGCCTGATTCGCGCAGCCATAAATCACTTCGTCGATGGCTTCCCAGTCCACTTCCTTGTTGCGCTCGACGAGCGCACGCAGCGGCACCGCGCCGAGATCGTCGGCGCGCACGGACGAGAGCGAACCGCCGTAGCGGCCGATCGGCGTGCGGATCGCATCACATACGAATGCTTCTTTCATTGTTTATGTCTCCAGGTTCTCTCAGGCGGCCTCGGACAGCGGCGCGTATTGAAGCGGCACCTTGGCCAGCTTCTGCAATTCATCGAACGACAAGCCTTCCACCATCTCGCGCACGACGAAGCCTTCCGGCGTCACGTCGAAGACGGCGAGGTCCGTGTACACGCGGTTCACGCATTCGACGCCCGTCACCGGATACGTGCAGACATCAACTAGCTTGCTTTCGCCCTGCTTCGTGAGCAGTTCCATCATCACGTAGACCTGCTTCGCGCCGATCGCGAGATCCATCGCGCCGCCGACCGCCGGAATCGCGTCGGGCGCGCCGGTGTGCCAGTTCGCGAGATCGCCCGTGGCCGAGACCTGGAACGCGCCGAGCACGCAGAAATCGAGATGGCCGCCGCGCATCATCGCGAACGAATCCGCGTGATGGAAAAACGCGCCGCCCGTCAGAAGCGTGACGTGCTGCTTGCCGGCGTTGATGAGTTCGTCGTCCTCGGCGCCTTTCTCAGGCGCGGGGCCCATGCCGAGCAGCCCGTTTTCGCTGTGCAGGAAGATTTCGCGGTCGGCCGCGAGATGATTGGCGACGAGCGTCGGCACGCCGATGCCGAGGTTCACATACGCGCCTTCGGGAATGTCCGCGGCCACGCGCCTGGCCATTTCGTCACGAGTGAGTTTCTTCATGGCTGCTTTTCCTTAGGCTGCGAGTTCTGCGGCGAGTTGGTCCACATGAGCGGCTTGCGGCACTTCCACGACGCGCTGCACGAAAATGCCCGGCGTCACGATGTTTTCGGGGTCCAGCTCGCCGAGCGGCACGACCTTCGACACCTGCACGATCGCTGTCTTCGCGGCGCTCGCCATGATCGGGCCGAAGTTGCGCGCAGTTTTACGATAGACCAGATTGCCCCAGCGGTCGCCCTTGTAGGCCTTCACGAGCGCGAAATCGGCGTGCAGCGGCGCTTCGAGCACGTAATGCTTGCCGTCGATCACGCGCGTTTCCTTGCCTTCCGCGAGCTTGGTGCCATAACCCGTCGGCGTGAAGAATCCGCCGATGCCCGCGCCCGCCGCGCGGATGCGCTCGGCCAGATTGCCCTGCGGCACGAGTTCCAGTTCGATTTCGCCCGCGCGGTAGAGCGCGTCGAACACATGCGAATCGGTCTGGCGCGGGAACGAGCAGATGATCTTGCGCACGCGCTTGGCCTTCAGCAAGGCGGCCAGGCCCGTGTCGCCGTTGCCGGCGTTGTTGTTGACGATCGTGAGTTCGCGGGCGCCCTGCTCGATGAGCGCGTCGATCAGCTCGGACGGCATGCCCGCCGTGCCGAATCCGCCGATCATGATGGTCGCTCCGTCATTGACGTCGGCTACGGCCGAGGCGAGCGAATCGAAAATCTTGTTGATCATTGCCGTTCCTGTCTGTCTCGAACTGGGGTTTACCTGCTCGTCAGCACACTTGCGCTGAAATGTTCGTCATGCGAACATGGATTCGTTTAGCGAACATCGGCATGGTAGTCCTGCATTCGTTGTCGTGTCAACGAAGCAAGTGCGAAGTACGGGTTTTTACCGGTGTCTTGAATCGAGGCTTATGAAAAATTCCACTCCAGTCAGCGAAGTCGAGGCGCAAGACACTCCGTCGCGTCCGGGCGATGCCTACGTCCAGTCGTTCGCGCGCGGGCTCGCCGTGATCCGCTCCTTCGATGCGAACCGCCCCGCACAGACGCTGACCGATGTCGCCGCCGCCACCGGCCTGACGCGCGCCGGCGCGCGCCGCATTCTTCTGACGCTGCAGGCGCTCGGCTATGTCGAGGCGGACGGGCGGCTCTTTCAACTGACGCCGAAAATTCTCGATCTCGGCTTCGCCTATCTGACGTCGATGCCGTTCTGGAACCTCGCCGAACCGGTCATGGAGGATCTCGTCGAACAGGTGCATGAGAGCTGTTCGGCGGCGGTCCTGAACGGCGCGGAAATCGTCTACGTGCTGCGCGTGCCGACGCACAAGATCATCACGCAGAATCTGTCGATCGGCAGCCGTCTGCCCGCGTTCTGCACGTCGATGGGCCGGGTGCTGCTCGCCGCGCTCGACGATGCGCGGCTCGACGACGCGCTCGACGCGAGTTCGCTCGTCGCGCGCACGCCGCGCACCATCGTCGATAAGGACGCGCTCAAGGAGGCAATCGCCGTCGTGCGCCGGCAAGGCTGGGCGATCGTCGATCAGGAACTGGAGGAAGGTCTGATTTCGATGTCCGCGCCGATCCGCGACCGCCAGGGGCGCGTGATCGCGGCGCTGAATATCAGCGGCAACGCGCAGCGCAAGAACGCGAAGCAGATGGTGAAGGCATTTCTGGAGCCGCTTCAGGAAGCCGCGCAGCGCGTATCGGACATGGTCGCGCGGCGCGGCTGACGCTCCAACCACGCGCGAGCCAGCATGAACGATCTCGATCTCAACCTGATTCCGTACCTCGTCGCCATCGACGAGACGCGCAACGTAAGCCGCGCCGCCGAACGCCTCGGCGTGAGTCAGCCGCGCGTGTCGACGGCGCTTGCGCGCCTGCGCGAGTACTTCAACGATCCGCTCTTCGTGCGCACCTCGCGCGGCATGGAGCCGACGCCGCGCACCATCGCGCTCGTGCCCGCGGCGCGCGAGGCGCTCGAGCGCATCGAGCGCGGCCTGCTCGACCGGCAGCACTTCGATCCCTCGACGAGCACGGACACGTTTTCGATTGCGCTGTCCGATGTCGGCGAAATCGTGTTTTTGCCGCGGCTCCTGCAGGCGTTCGCGAAGCACGCGCCGGGCGCGAATCTGCGTTCGGTGTCGGCGTCGCACGGCGATGTCGAACGCGGGCTCGAAGCGGGCGAGATCGATCTCGCGGTCGGTTACTTTCCCGATCTGCGCGGCAACAACTTCTTTCAGCAGCGGCTGTTCTCGCATCGCTTCATCTGTCTGATGCGGCGCGATCATCCCTTCGCCAACGAGCCGCTCACGCTCGAGCGCTTTCTTGCATGCGGCCATGCGGTCGTGCGCGCCGAGGGCCGCAGCCAGGAGATTCTGGAGAATCACCTCGACAAGGAGCGCGTCCGGCGTCGCGCCGTGCTCGAAACGCCGCATTTCATGAGCTTGCCGTTCATCCTCTCGCGCACCGACCTGATCGCGACGGTACCGCATGCAATCGGCTTCGCCTACGTCGCCGAGCATGCGTCGATCACGCTCGCCGAGCCGCCGCTTCCGCTGCCGCGCTTCGATCTGAAGCAGCACTGGCATCGCAAGTTTCACAACGACGCGCGCACGATGTGGCTGCGCGGCGTCGTCGCGTCGCTTTTCAACGACGCGCTCGACGAGTGGCCGAAGTGAGCGTCAACGCCGGGCGTCGATGCTCCATGCGCCCGGCCCCGCCGCCGCGATGAACAGATAGATGAACGACAGCAGCACGGCCGGCTCGCCCCCATTCAGAAGCGGCAGAAAGAAGCTGCCCTTCGGCGCGTGACCGATGAAATACGCGAACGCCAGTTCGCCCGACAGCACGAAGGCCGCCGCGCGTGTGAACAGGCCGATCAGCACGAGCGCGCCCCCGACCAGTTCGATGACACCCGCCGCGCCGAGCAGCGAAAAGAGCGGCAAGCCGTCGAACATCGCGATGTGCGGAACATGGAAAAGCTTCGCGCTCGCGTGCGTGAGCACGACATACGACGCGACGATACGCAGCAGCACGTGTGCGTAGCCGGCAAGCGCCGGCGCGCCGGCCGAAGCGGAACGGAATTCAGTAGACATTGCAAACGCTCCTTCGAAAGTGGATTGCGGCAGTCTATGCAGCCATGGTCCGTCGATAAATCCGGCTAACATTAGCGTTTTGTTTCCAGACAGGAAATGATCGATGGATGCTCTGACCAGCTTGCGCGTGTTTCGGGAGGTCGTCGAGGCGGGCAGCTTCGTCAAGGCCGCCGAGCGGCTCGATATCTCGACGGCCATGACGAGCAAGCACGTCGCCAATCTGGAACGGCAGTTGGGCGTGCGCCTTCTGAACCGCACGACGCGCCATCTGAGTCTTACCGAAGCCGGCAGCGTGTACTACGAACAGTGCAGCGAGGCGCTCGATATTCTTCAGGCCGCGGAGGCGGCCGTCGGCGTGCAGACGGCGCAGCCGCAGGGCGTGCTGAAAGTGACCGCGCCGGGCTGGTTCGCGAATCGCAAGTTCGCGGATCTGCTCGTTGCGTATCAGGCGCGCTATCCCGGCGTGCTCGTCGATCTGCGGCTGGAAAACCGCTTCGTCGATCTGGTCGAGGAAGGCTACGACATGGCGATACGCGCGACGTCCGAGCCCTCGCCTTCGCTGATCGTGCGGCCTCTGTGCAAGATGCCCTTCGTGCTCGCGGGCTCGCAGACGTATTCCGAGAAGCATGGCCGCGTGCGGCATCCCGATGATCTCGCGCGGCATCGCTTCGTGCTGCCCACTTACACGAACATCGATTCGGTGACGCTGACCGGTCCGGACGGCGCGTTCGTCGTGAAGAATCAGGCCGTGCTCAAGACCAACGATACATCGATGGCGCTTCAGCTCGTGCGCGCGGGACTCGGGCTCGCGTATTTTCCGGCGTGGATCGTCGAGCCCGAACTGGCGTCGGGCACGCTCGTGCGCGTGCTGCCGGCCTATACGGCCTTCGCACCGTCCGTCTACGCGGTGTACACGAGCCGCAAATACATGACGACGAAAGTGCGGACGTTCATCGACTTTCTGTCGGAGTCGCTGGCCGATCGGCCAATATGATTAGGAATACTCTTATTCTAGCGTCGTTTTCCGCGTGTCATGATCGCGCCGCTTTCGGCTCAGGCGATCGAGTTGCGACAAAAAATGTCAACTTCGCGCCGCCGGGATCGTTCCTGTCACCCGCACGCGAGGCTCGCGCGAAATGGATTTTCCCCTGCTCCCCCTGGCGTTCAATCTGGCATTGCTGGGCATGGCGCTTTTCATCTGCCGCACGTTGAACGCGAGTCAGGCTTCGTTGAGGTGGAACGGCGCGCTGATCTTTCTCGTGCTGTGCATCGCGGCGATGCTGCTGGATTTCACGCTGACGATGGTCTTCGCGTCCGCTCACTTCCATGAGCGCAACCAGTACGACACGTTCGGCTCGCGGCTCGCGTGGGGCGAGCGCATTCCCGCGTATCTGATCCCATGTGCGATCTCGCTCTTGCTGGCCTGGCGGTTCCGCAGGCGTCAGCAGTTCGCGCACGAACGCGCGAATAGGGATGAACGCGGCACTGCCTGGGGCCGCTCAAGGCGCCGCTTCGCTCCAATCGGCATCGATGCGCTCACGCCGCGCGAGTGAATTTGTCGAGTTCTATGGCGAAATGCGTCGAAGCAGTTCTACTATTCGTTTCCCTCTGATATACTTTTGCTCTTTCGGGGCGTAGCGCAGCCTGGTAGCGTACCTGCATGGGGTGCAGGTGGTCGGAGGTTCAAATCCTCTCGCCCCGACCAGATCAAAACCCGCGTTGGCATTGGCTGACGCGGGTTTTTTCTTTTGCGCCGGCTGTATGTAAATACAGTGAATTTTAGGCAGGAAATTAGGCGCGCCTAATACAGCCTCCGCCCTTCCGTGCTACAACTGTACGTCTATACAGTATTGAGTTCGGGCCTTAGGAAGAAAAAATGAGTAACGAGCATCGACTTACCATTGGTGACTTCCTGACGGACGTCCCGCCCGGAGACGCAAGGGAGGTCTCCATCGAAGGGGCCATGAAGGCGAGTAACGGTAACGTTCTTCTCCAGCCAAAGGATCTTTTCCTCAATTGCGAAACCTGCGACGGGAATCGGTATTTCGACCATGATGGCAAGTGGCTTCAATTCCCCGGCGATAAGGGAGAGTCGCTTTCGCTCTTTTGGACTTATCACTGCAAGAATTGTGAGCAAGACTCGAAGACGTTTGCCCTCGTGCTCACCTACCCTGAAGGCTCGAACGCCACTGTTCGCACCGCGATGAAGTTCGGAGAAGCGCCGCCATTCGGAGCGCCACTGCCAAAAAGACTGCTCAGCCTCGCGGGTGGCGAACGGGATTATCTATTGAAGGGCAGGCGCTGCGAAAACCAGGGGCTCGGCATCGCTTCGTTTGCCTATTATCGACGTGTCATTGACGCCCAGAAGAATAAGCTGTTCGATCAGATTATTCGCGTTTGCAAGGAAACCCAGAACGTCCCGGACCTCGTCGCCGAGCTCGAGGCGGCGAAGAGCGAACGCCAATTTACAAGCGCTGTTGACAAGGTAAAAACGGCTCTGCCGGATAATCTTAGGATACGCGGGCATAACCCACTAACGCTGATTTACGACGCCCTGTCGGAAGGCCTTCACGCAGACACAGACGAAGGATGCCTTGAAGATGCGAAAACGATTCGGGTTATCCTCGCAGAGCTAACCGAACGTATCTCGCAGGCACTGAAAGACGACGCCTCGGTTAACGATGCGATCCAGCGCTTACTCGCCAAAAAGCAGGATCGTGAGCGAAAGGACAATGTCAATAGTTGATACCGCGCTCATGCTTTGAATGTCTTGAAGTCATCGAGAACGCTTTGCGGTACATTCATACAGTGCCCGAAGTAGGCGGACGGATCCCAAGATGACGACGATATGGTGCCCTGTCTGCGCGCGGAGGCTCGCGCGCGACGAGTTTCAGCCGGCGGTCGGCGACATGCCGAATCGGTGGGTGTGCGGGGATTGCGATTGCGTCGTCAACGAGTATGACGACGAGTACGAGCAGCCTGAGTGCGATGGGTAAGAACGGAGCCGTTCTTCTTGGCGAGGTCGCCGAGCGCGCGAGCCACATCGAGATAGCGTGCTCGCGCTGCGACCGCAAGGGCCGGTACCGAGTTGCTAAGCTGGTCGCGCGGCTCGGCGAGGACTTCCCGATGACGGACCTCGGCGCCGAGCTGGCGGATTGCCCGCGGCGGAGCATGGCCGCGCATCACGAGCGGTGCGACGTGTATTTCCCGACGCTTGTGCAGATCATGGCTGATGAAGAGCACAGATCCGCTTCGACGAGCGACGACTGCTGAGGGCCGCCGCCAGGTAACAGATAGGCATTCTGGATTCGGGCTATCGGCTCTGACGACCTTAGCGATCCCGTGAAGACGACGACAATTCGAGTATTTGACTGCGACGATGACTGACGAACGCCCTGAACAAACGCAAGCACCAGATAACAGTTGGGTCGGCGCATCCGACGATTTGAGACAAGCACGGTTAAAACATGCCGATCGCCTAGCGACAACATATCAGGAGCTAATTCAGAAGCAGGTTGAGGCGATCTCGAAGTTTTTGCTTCTTGTCAATGCAGGCGGAGCAGCAACCGTCCTTTCCGCAATGGCTCAAGGTGTAGAAGACGACTTCCGCCTCGCGCTGACATTCTTCGTGCTCGGAATTGCCTTTGTCGGGCTGGCAATGGCGTCATCATGGTGGATTTATCAATCCGGTTCTCGCGCCCATGCAAGTCACTTCACACGTCACGTCCAGGGAGAAATCGACTGGCTGGATTACATGAAGGCCATCCAGCCGGAGCATTGGAGTTTTTCCCGGCGGTTGAACGAACGCTGTGCCAATTTTATCTATTGGGCATCTTTCTTCCTCTTCTTGGGTGGTTGCATCGCCGGAGCCTTTTCGATCTGGTGCCACTGAGCCCTACCTTCGCGCGCCGTTTATGCGAACCGCCTAGCGAAGTTGCACGAAGATCTGAATGCGCCGCGTCTCCGTGCGGCCCGCCGACGTCGTGATCGCGCACGCGACGACATCTAATTGGTCCGATCGTTTACGTTAAAATGCGCGGCGTAATTTTCGAGACATGGGTAGAAAATGAAGGGAAGAATCGACGCGCTGACGTCGCTCAGGTTTTTCGCAGCCGCCGCGATCTTCGCTCTGCACGCTGTGCAGATACCGGGCTTCCCCGTAACATCCTTCGGCAGTTTCAACCCTGTCCACGGCGTTTCTTTTTTCTACGTCCTGTCCGGTTTTATCCTGCATTACAACTATCGCGACAAAGAGATTCCGTGGCTTAGGTTCATGGCGCTGCGATTCGCCCGAATCTGGCCGCTGCACCTTTTCGGGCTGGGCCTCGCGCTAGCGCTGCGCTGGTCGGACATCGTGAGTTGGATCCACGCATACGTCTCGCCCGCCTGGCTGTTCGGCATCGTGTTCCTGCTCCAGGCATGGGCGCCGGACAACAATATCTATTTCGCGATCAACGGCGTTTCTTGGTCCATCTCGGTCGAGATGTTTTTTTACGCCTGCTTCGTACCGTTGAGCCTTGGATTCCGCAAGAAACCGTTCATGCTGCTGCTCGGCGCGATAGCGTTTCACGCGATTTATCTCTTCGTGACGCGGAACCACGAGGGGCCGCCCAATCTGATCAACCCCGCGTTTCGCCTATTAGAGTTTGTAATCGGGATAGCGGCAGCTGAGTTAATGACGCGAGCTCGAAGCCGTGGGATAGCTACGAAATTTAGTACTTTCGCTGAGTTCGCTGCGATCTGCATCGTGCTGTGGGCAGACTCGACGACGGGGGCTGTTATCGGCTTCATGCAAGGCAAAGCGACCGACCCCGTGCTCGCGACAATCTATACGATGTGGCCTGACCCGTTTATAGCTGCGTTGTTGGTGGTTTTCGCATCAGGGGCGGGCGCCATGTCCAAAGTACTGGGGTGGAGGCCGCTCATCGTTCTCGGTGAGATTAGCTTCGCCCTATATCTCGTGCATCAGCCAGTGCAGTGGGCCGTTTCGCAGCATCTTCAATCGCTCGGACCAGTCGGGATGCTGATCGCATCCATCGTCGTTTCGCTGGCAGTGTCAGCCGCGGCGCACTACTGGATCGAGAAGCCAATCTACAACGTGGCGGCAGGACGCCTTCGGAAGAAACGGCGAGAAAGCAACGGCCTCGCCACCATCCGAAGGAGTTTTTGAGGGCGCTCGTCATTGCTACGTCAGCGGCCGGTCGGCTTCCAACCGCACTGGGCTGCGCCCGCCCGGTTGTGCGCGAGAATCGCCTTCGCAGTCTCGTCGCTGAGCACATCCGTCGCGCTCACGTAGATCGGCTTCGTCCAGTCGCACGCCGTGTCAACGATTCGGGTCTTGACCTGCACCAACGGCTCCGCGACCGGCGTCTTCACCCGGTCGGCCCCACTCGTTTCGCAGCTCGTCAGCGGCAGAGCCAGCAGGCAGAGCAGCAACGTCGTTTTCCACATGGGTTCTCTCCTTCGAGGCTTCGGCGCCGGTGCGCGCGGCAGCGGCATTGGCTTGCGCTTCGCCGTCACGCGCTTCGGCGACTTGCGTCTTCGCTTGCTGAACTGCAGCATTGGCTTCGGCAACCGTCTGTTTCGCCTCCGCGGCAGCCGTCTTTGCCTGCTGATGGCGCGTGAAGCCGAACACCGCGGCGAGCGCCGCGACGACCCACGGACCGAACTCAAGAATCAGGCTCAACATAAGGTGCCCCCATGGAGGATGTAGGCCGCGCGCAGCGTCTCGACCTTGTGCTGGAACTGGCCGTAGCTGTTGCCGGGCAGGCTCGCCCAGATGTTCGAGCACCTCGCGATTGCGCTCTCGATGCGGCCCGCAACGATGTCGTCGATTGCGCGGCGCTCGCAGATCTGCTGGATGGCGATCTTGTCTTGCGAGATCGGCGAAAAGTCGTGCAGCCCGAGCAGGCGCTTGTACGCGTCGAAGTAGCGCGCGAGCAGCTGGTAACGCCCGGCTGCCGTCGACGCAATGCCGAGGCGCCGCAGCTGCACGAGGCGCCGCGGATGATCCGCATAGCCGACGAAGAGCGCCCCTCCGACGATCACGTTGTAGCCGTCGTCGCTATCAGGGTCGATCGACGTCCCTTCCGAGATGGAAAGCATGTCGAGGAACGCAACGACGTTCTGCCCGCCCGCGTCTTCAGATTTGATCCGCGCCATCGCCGCCCTCCTTCGGGGTGCGCTTCACCGACGTGTAGCGGATTGCGATGAACGACAAGCCGAAGATCGTGTAGGCAATCCACTGCTGCACGTTCTGCGGGATCACGTCGCGCAGTTCGCGCGGCATGCCGGACCACGTTTGCGAGATGAGCGGACCCGCGCCGGCGAGCGCGGTGAACGCGGCGCCGGCGATCACCGTGCCTTTCTTGTGCAGCTTCTGCCAGCCATCGGCCAGCGTGAGCCGTAGTCTGGTGAACGGGATGAGTGGCATAATCGCTCCGGGTCGCAGCCAAATAAAAAGCCGCCCGAAGGCGGCCGAACGAGGACAGAAAAATGAAAAGAACCGAAAAGTTCGCGCTTGGAAGCGCTGCCGCTGGCGTGGTCGCCGGCATCGCCTTGCACCAATGGGCCGATTTCCTTCCGACGTGGTGTTCCGTCGTGCTCGGCGTCTTCGTTGCTGCCGGGCTTTACAAGGCGCTGATCGAGCAGGCCGCAAACGAAAGCATCGTCGACAGCAAGTCGATCAATCAGAAATAGATCCGGCCTACCGCGTCCACCCTCGCGTTTCAGGTCGAACGCCAGCGCGGTTGTAAAGCAACTGGTCCAGCTTCGAATTCGTGTCCTTGATGTCGGAGCCGATCGCCTTGAGCTGGTCTTTCACATCGCTGCGCAGTGCGGCCTGATCGCGTTCGATGGCTTGGAAGTGCACTTCCTGCTGTCGATCGCGCTCTTCGAGTAACAAGACGCGCTGAGAAACGTTGTTGTAGAGCCCAATGCAAAAACCTGTCGCAGAGACGGCCGCGAACATCACGGACAAGACCGTCGGGATATTGATCGTCCCGTCGAACCAGCTACGGCGTGTATCTGGAGGGTGCTGTGATACGGACATGCGGACTCCTATGCGCCGTGAGTGAAAATGAAAAGCCGCCCGGAGGCGGCTCTTGAACTCTCGCCTGGCGATCAGGCGGATGGCGCAATCGGCCACGCCGGACTTGCCTGCGTGAGATCGACGCGATTGACGGCGACGCGATATTGCTTCCACAGTTTGAGGAGCGCAGTTTCTGCAGGCGTCGCCTCATCGAGGTCGACAGCATCCTGAAGCGGATTGATAGCCTGCGTCGCCTGCTGAAGGAGCGCGTCACGTGTCGCCGTGTTCGCCGCAAGGATGTCAGCGGGTGAAGGCGACGGCGGAACGTATTCGGAGAAGTTGGTGCCGTCGTACACCATCCCTACAGTTGGCATCGGGTCGCGGCCCGTAATATCGACGAGCACAGCGACGAACTCAGGCGTGTAGCGATTCTCGATGGGAATGTAGTCGCCCGCCCTGTGAATGACTTCGCCGTTCTCGTCCATCACGTCTTCGGCGTATGACAAGGGTCCGATAATTTCAGCAACGCGCCCCTGATCGATGTGTGCGTAGGTTTGCATGATTTAGACCGCTCCGAATTCATAAATTATCACGCGCCCGTTAGCGCCCGCGCCGCCGGAGATCGACGCCTGGGACGCATTGGTGACGCAGCCCGAGCCTCCGGCGCCGGGTGCCGAGGCCGAATTGCCTGGCGCATTCCCAGCTTGCACGACGCCACCCCCGCCCCATGGACCGTCAGCGCCCGGCGACGCTCCAATTGCGGTAGTGCCAAGCCCGAGCGCAAAAGTTATCTGCGCGGGGTTCCCTGCCGTAAGCAGAATCGCCTGCCCGCCGCTTTGCGTTGCAAAGCCAGTCGCACCGTTACCCCCGCCCGTGAGCAAGGGAGGCGCGCTCGGACCTGCGCCAGACCCGACGCGCCCGCCGGGGCACGTGATCGCGGAACCCACTGAAGTCGTACCGCCGTTATTGCCGCCACCGTTGACAGGCGTCCCGCCAGGGCCGATCGTGATTGTCGTTCCGCTCGCAACAGGCGTTGCGAAATAGACTTCGGCATAGGCACCCGATCCACCCGGACCGCCCACCGCGCATTGGCTCGCGCCCGTGACTGGCGTTCCCGCGCCGCTGGCGCCGCCGCCGACCGCCAGAATGAGTTGCGCCTTGCAACCCGGTGTCTGCGTGTACGTGCCCGTTGACGTGAAAATTTGAATGTTCAACAAACGACCGGGAGTCACACCCCTGATAGCCTTCAGGAGCTGCGTTCGGTCCGCTGCGCTCAGAGTCTGGCCGGACGTCTCGACCACGTTCGCGATCTCTTCCTGAACGTGGTCGAACCAGACGTCCTCGAGATCGGTCGCGGCGATACCGCTGACCGCATTACCGTTCGTGAAGCCGTCTTTGCCGGCGCCGAACTTGTCGACGACACGCGTTGCTGTGGAAATTCGGCGCATCAGGCCTCTCCGTAATCGATGTAAAGAACTGTGTGTGCTGGTGCGTACTTCGCGAGAATGCAGGCGAGGCCCGGATCACCGAAGCGCGTGAGCGGCTCATTGGCGCGGCTGTTCGCCTTGAACCGCACCGACGTTGACGCCGATGGAACGGCAATTCGCCAGGCATACCGCCACCCGCCCTGATTCAATGGCGCGTTGCATTTACTGTTTGCCTTGAACGGCTTGTATTCGGTGATCGTGGCGTCTGGATAACCGAGCGCGGCAACGAAGTCGATGAAGAACTGCCGTGACTGCCCGCCCTCGAACGCGATCTTTTGCAACAAGCGCCCGCGCCGCTCTGCGATCGTCACCGCGTCCGGATAGCATTCGTCGGGAAGTCCGTAGTTCCGCTCCCAGTCAGCGAGTAGTTCGATCGCGGTGCGCGGATCGGCCTCTTCGATCAGCGCGTCGATGCGTTCTTCGATCCGCTCGAATTCCTGCGCCCACGCATCGAGCAAGCGCGTCACGAACGCATCCGGCTCGCGCGGCCACGCGGGGCCGTATGGCGTCAGGTTTTGGCAAAGCTCCAGGTAGTCGGCAGCCGTCAAGCCCATGTAATGCTCCCGAATACCGGCATCTGCCCCGTCGTGTACACCTGATTTGTCGTAGGCGACACGACCACGTTGTCTGTCTCGCCGGCCGCCGTGCTAACCGCTTCCCGAATGTGGCTGATGAGCAGCGTGACGCCCGGCGCGGCCTCGCGCAGGAGCAGGTCGCGCAACTCTGCCTCGACTGCGGCTTTAACGGCCGCTGTTGCGGGCGTGAGTTGAATCGTGAAATTGAGCGGAACGGCAACCGGCGCGACGACGTACACATCGGCAGTAACCGGTCGGCGACTCGGGTCGTCGATGTAGTTCTGCACCGCCAGAACCTCGGCGGCATCGGGGATGATCGACGCGTCGTTGTCTCGGACGAATCGCACCGTCACCGTGCCAGCACCCATCTCCTTCGGGTACACCCATGCGCGCGTGACGCCGGGCACCTCAAGCGCCCACCGCTCGTAATCGGATTTCGAACCGCCCGCCGGAGGCTGTTGAATGCGCGCGATGAATCGGCTGCGAAGGCTGGTGACGGACTCGATGTCCGATCCGTTTGTGAGAGCGCCGGAATCGACCGTGACGACCGACTGCACACCCGCGATCGGATTCAGAAGCGTGAGGGTGGTCGTAGCGACGGTGTTGCCGGCCGCACCGGCCTCAACGGCTTCGACCGGGACGGAAGTCGCGCTCGCGCCGAGCGTCGTGTCCGCCGTGACCGTGAACTCTTCGCCGTCCGCGCGCTTCATCAGCGTGTCGACGGGGATGAGCGTGCCGACCGCGCCTGTCACCAACACATTCCCGCTTGCCGCCGCGGCCGCCTTCTGCTCGACGCCCCAGATCGATGCCCATCGGATCAAGATCTCGTCGTCGGCAGTGTCATAGATGACTTGCCGCGCGATCCAGTCGAGATAGCCGTGGATCTCATGCGAGGCACCGGCCAGCACGCGCGAGAGCACCTCGGCGTCGGATCGGCGCAGTAATTCGTCCTGGCTCAATCGCGTGAGCAGGTCGCCGCGCGTGCGCGCGACAATATCGGTGAGCGCCGGGCGGTTAAACATTGTTGATCAGACTCCAGACGTTAGAAAACCGCAGCGTCGTTGCTGCAGCGTCCACTCGATAAATCGTTACGGTCAGACCTAACCCGTCGTTTCTGATGCGCTCGGCGGCCACCGTGACGCGCGTCGCGACGCCGTCGTCGATCAGGTGCGCGAGCGCTTCCTTCGCGTATTGCTCGGCGCGATTCAGCGTGCTTTGCGTCAGCTTCTCGCGCGCGAGCAGCCAGAGGCGCGACCCGATCTGGTCGTTCTCGACGTCCGAGACGTTGTCGCCCCACCAGCCCCACTTCGTGTCGTCGATGGGGTCGTCGGGCTCCGCGCGGCGCCACGTGAAGAGCGACATGATCACCGCGCGCACGAGCGGGTTCGTCTCGGCGAGCAGCGAAGATTCGACGCCGTCGATGTAGAGCGGCACGTCCTGCGCGTAACTAGGCATGAGCGCCCCAAAAAAAAGCCGCCGAAGGCGGCCGACTCTCAATCGTTGCGACGGTCAGTCCAGAGACAGCCCGCCGTTCTTGTGACCCAAGAAGGACTTCCCTCCGATGGTCGCGTCGCCGGTGATGTTGACGTTCCCGGTTATCGTCATGCCATCGGCTCCGCTGATACCTTCCGTTGCTTGAAGCGCGCCGATCACCTTCACGTTTCCGGTGATGGTGATGCCGTCGGCGCCGAGCACGATCGACTGTCCCTTGTCGTCGTGCAGCGCGACGTCGCCGTCTCCCAGCCCCGTGAGCCTGTATCGACGATCTGCGACAACGACCGTGATGCCGTGCGACCGATCACCGTCGAGGAACACGGCGACCGCTTCCGCGCCCGCGCGCGGCCGACTCGTGAAGCCGTATGGCTCGAAGTGCTCGACGTTATCCGCCGTCTCGTCCGCGAGCAGGTTCAACTGCAGCGATTGCATCTTCGTCGATGCGTTGGCGAGCGCGACCGTCCCGCGCGCGAGCATGTTCTGAATGCGCCGCGTGATAGGCCCAGCCATCTTTGCGAATGCTCGGGAATCCATTAGCGTTTCACGTCAGACCAGCCGCTCTTCGACTTCACGGCTGCATTGTTGACCTTGGGCGCCTTGCTGTCGGCGGGCACGACGTCCTTCCAATCGCCCCCCTCGCCGGTGCCCTTCTTCTTGCCGGCCTTCTTCGCCGGGCTGTTGACGTAGCCATCCTTCGGCCCGACCTGCAGGCGACAGACCATGCCCTGATCGCTCAGCGAATACGTCACCTCGGCGATGACGAACTCATCGTCGAAACCGATCACCGGGTCGACCACGCGCACGAATTGGTTGTGCAGCCACAGCGAGCCATCGGATTGCCGCCAGCCCGCGACCGTGTACGTCGTTTCCAGCGCCTTCGCCTTACGATGCGCCTGCTCGTATCGCACGCGCTGCGCCGCGGTGCCGCCGTCACACTGCCCGCTCGATTTCTTCACGAGGACGCGGTGACGCTTCAGCACGCTCGTGTCGGTCAGATCCGCGAACTCGCTCGCGACCGTCTCACCGAAGTCGTCATCCGTGCCGGAGCGCTGCCCCTTGCAGACGTATTCGGTATAGACGTCCTTGTAGTCGAGCGGCGCATCCGCCGACATGATGTTTTCGCCGAGCTTCAGCGCGGTCTTCGCCGTGCCGGCCGTGCCGACGTCGATGAAAACGAGTTGCCCGAGCGCGTCGTCGGTCGCAAGCAACTGCCGAAGCTTCAGCATGCGGTCGATCGACTCGAACACGCTCTCGCCCTGGTCGATCGCGTGCGCGAGCGCCGCGCCCGTGTCCATCTGCGTGACGACCTTGATGCCGTACACGCCTGCGAGATCGGCCGCGATGCGCTCGACCTTCGCGCCCGCCCAACTGCCCGGCTTATTGACCGCCGAGCAATCCACCAGATCAGACGTCTTGCTGCGGCCTTTCACGCCGACCGTGAGGCTCTGCCCGTCGTATCGGATCGGCGTCGCGTCGACGTACCCCGTCAGCACGCGATCCTCGCCGATGAACACTTCGCACTCGTCGCCCGGGCGGATACGCCGCGGGACGTCCGTCTGCCCGGGCCACTTATCGGTGACGCTGAGCTCGAACTCGCGCACCTGTCGCTCGATGCCGGCCGTGATCTCTACCGACTTCCAGCCGCCGTATTCCTTGCCGTTCACCAACAAGCGCACGGCGTTCTTGTCATCGGTCATACCGACAGCACCCTGATCGGTTCGGCTGGCACGAAGCCGGGCCGGCGAATCTTGTTGAGGTCCACGATCTCGCCCTCGCGCGCGACGTCCTCGAACTGGTCGTATGCCGTCACCAGGGCAGGCGTGATCGAGCGCGGCGTGATCGTCTTCAGCCGCGCGCTTTGCGAGAGACGCCCGGTCACATCAGCGTGGACCGCGGCGCGCGCGTCCTGCAGCGCGACGTAGACCGGGTCCGAGACGATCAGGCTCTCGTTATCGAGCGCAGCCGTCACGTTGTCGCGGATCTTCACCGCGTCGTCATAGATCGGCAGATCCATCGTCGTCGTCATGCCGACGGCCTGCACGAGCGCCGCTTGTCCGAACAGATGATTGATTGCCGCCGCGTTCGTCGCGGCCTGCGCGCGGCTCGGGCTGATGCCGGGCGTCTTCGCAACCGCATCCGCAATCGTGGCTCGATTCGCGAATGTCGCGCTCAGGCTCGTGAGCGCCGACACCACGTCGCCGTTGCGTGCGCTCGCCCCGCCGCCGCCAAACATCGACGCGACGCTCTCAACGACCGACTCGCCGCGCTTGTACATGCCGAAGATCGTGTCGGCCATCGCCACGGCATCAGGAATCAGCGTCGTTGCGCGCTGCTTCAAAAAATCCAGCGGGTTCGACATGATCGATTTCACCGTCGATTCGGCGTTGTCGATCAGATCGAGCGCGTCATTGAACGTCTTCACGCCGTCGTCGAACACCGACGACGCCTTGCCGTTCACGTCGAATTTCTCGACGTAGTCGAAAGATCCAGCCTCCTGCAGCCTGTCGGCCGCCTCCAGCGACTTCGCGCCGAGCGAATTGCCCGCGCTCGGGAACGCCAGTTCGCCCGCCTCGACGAACGAAAGCTGCACCGTGCACATGCCGCCGTTCGCGATGCTGTGCGAGACGCGCGCGGGGTCTTTCAGCGAAACCTTCAGCTCGCCATACCACGGATGCACGAGCGTGCCCGGGCCGGCCGTCTCCAGCGCTTCGAGCAGCTTGTCGCGCGCGTCGAGGTAGTCGGCGCCGATGAGGAATGCCGTTACATTCAACTCGCGCGTGGCGCGTCCGAGATCCTCCGCGTACGGCTTGTCGCGCTGCGGATACTCGTGCACCTGCGTGCGCCGCCCGAAGCTGCCATCGTCGGATTCAACCTCGAACGGCACGCCCCGGAACGTCGCCGGCTGCAGTTTGTCTTTCCACGCCATAGATCAGAACGCCAGTTGACTGCGGTATCCCACATCGGGGTTGATCGACAAGCCCGGCTGATTGCTGCTGCCCGGATCGACGCGCGTGCCCGGGGGCGCATCCTGAAACCGCACGACGAGTTCGCCGTTCAGCTTCGTCTGTCCGCCTGCACCAGCCAGCGCGCCCGCGAGCGGACCGCGCGACAGCGGCACGGGCGAAGACTGGAGCGCCGCAGGTTGCTGCAGCACGTTCGCGCCCGCGCGAGCCGGCGACGGTGCCGGACCAGTGAAGAATCCGCCGATCGCACCGAGCACGGACCGACCCGCGTCGAGAATCGGATCGACGAAGCCCTTCACACGGTCCCAGAGGCCCGAGAAGTACGTAACGATCGGCTCCCAGTTCTTGATGATCAGCCCGAGCGGCGTGAAGTTCAGGAAGTACGCCTTCACGAACTCGAATCCGGCCGTAAAGATCGCCTTCACCCCATCCCACAGCGCCGTGAAGAACGGGCCAACCGTCTCCCAGTTGCGATAGATCAGATACGCGGCGCCCGCGATCAATGCGACGGCAATGCCGATCGGGTTTGTCAGAAACGCGCGGCTCAACAGGAACAGCGCCCGCACGGCGATGAGCACGCCCTTCGCGAAGAACGGGAAGATGTACGTGCCGATCCGCAGGAATACTGCCGCGAGTTGCACCGCCGACGACACCGGGCCGATGAGCATGATCGTTCCGAGCCCGTACAGCACGTTGCGCAACCCGCCGACCGCCGACACGAACGAATCGATGCCGTCGATCACGCGAATGATGCCCGTCCCGAGCGCCTCGAAGCCGCCGGACTCGACCCAGCCTTGAAACGCCTTCGCGACGCGCTCGATGTAGCCGCCGATCTTCTGCTGCAGCAGTTCCTTGTTCGCGCCGATCCATTCGGAAACCGCCTTCACGGCAGCCATCACCGATGGTGCCGCGACCGCGAACGCTGCGGCGATCTGCACTTTGATCTGCCGCGAGATCAGCCCGAAGCTGTCGCCGAGGTCGTCGAGCTTGCCCGTCGCCTCGTCCGACAGCACCGCACCGAGCCGCTTGGCATCGTTCTGTGCATCAATCAGCGCCTTGCCGCCGCCCTTCAGCGTGGCGATCATCTTCGCGCCGGCCTTGCCGAACAGTTCCATCGCGATGCGCGTGCGCACGGCGGGGTTCTCATTCTTCTCAAAGGCGTCGGCCAACTGCGGCAGGACCGATTCGACGCTGCGAATCTGACCTTTCGCGTCGCGCAGCGGAATGCGCAGCTTCGTCAGCAGATGAAGCAGACTGTCGTCTTTGCCCGCGCCCGCCTCGGCGAGTCCCTTGTTCAGCTTCGTGACGGACTCTATGAAGTCCTCACTCGACACACCGCTCGCCTCGAAGACCGTCTGCAGCGACTGAAGCGGCCCGATCGCAACGCCTGTCTTGTCCGACGCGTCTTGCAGCGCGCCGGCGTATTCGAGCGCGCCCTGCGCCGCGTGCAGCGCGGCAAACCCGACCGCGCCGAAACTGATCGCGGCGGGCAGGCCGATGCTGCCGAGCAGCCCGCGGCTTGCGCCGCCGAGATCGCGAAACGTCTTGTGCGTGGCATTAATGCCCGTGCGCACTTTCTGAAGCGTCGGCGAGATCTTGTCGACCGCGCTCAGAATCGCTTTCAGTTGGAAGGAATCAGCCATCCTCGGGCCTCTGTTGTTCGGCGATGCGCAGCGCGTTTCGCTCGTAGCGATTGAAGTCGGTGAGCGAGAGCGCCATCACCTCGGCGGGGCTGATCTTCCAGAAATACGCCAGGTCGAAGACGCGCTGTTCGAACGCTTCGGCCTGGCTCGCGGCCAGTGCCTCCGCCGCCAGTTCGTCTTCGTCCACGGCCCCTCGCTTACGCGCCTGCGCCTGCCGCGTCCTGACCGAAGAAGCCCATCACGATTGCCTGCAGCGCGGAGAGATCCGAAATCGCCAACTGTTCGACCGACGACATCGGAATCTTCGCGAGACGCACGACGTAGCGCGCGACGACCTTCGGGCGAAGCTCGACCCCCTGACCGTCGTCGCTCTGCACGACGAGGTAGGGATAGCCGAGTTCCATCACGTCTTTCGCGGTCGGCTCGCGCAGGTCCAACTCCTGCGCTTCTTCGCCATGCGCCGAGATCGGCTTGCTGAGTGTGACGATCATTGCCAGATTCCCTTCGTGCCTTCGAATTCGAGGTCGACTTCACCGTCCTCGCCCTTTGCCGTCGGCTCGCCGACGAGGTACGCGCCCGAGAGCGTGTGCACCTTGCCGTTGGCGAATTCCGACGTGATGGTCATGTCGGTGCCGTTGATCAACGTGTCGATCGGGAAATCCGGCATGAAGATCGCCGTCACCTTCACGGACGGCACGCGGTTCGTCTCCTTGAAGCCGACCGCGCCCTTCGTGCTCGACACCGTCTCGCGCACGACCTCGCCGATGGTCGCTTCGAGGCTGCCCTTCACTTCGAGCTGCTCGCCGTCGACCTTCACGAAGCACATCCCTGCTACGCGCTTACCCATGTGCTACTCCTTAATACTGAAGGCGGAACTGCGCCAGGACGGCGAAGATACGCAACTGATTGACGAGATCCGGCGGGAACAGCACGTCGAGCCGGTTCGGGTTATCCGCGTTGCGCTCGACGATGAGGTTGTCGGCGAATGCTTTGGCGTTCTCGACAAGGCCTTCGTCTTCCATGTCCGCGTATTCCGCTGCAAGCTCGCCGCGGATCACGCTCGGCGTGACGATCGCCGCACCAGCGCCGAAGCGCGTGCCGTCGTTGGCCAGCTTGTGACGCGGATACTTCGTCGTGATGCGGCTGCGCAACCGGCGGATAATCGCCGCGAGTTGGTGCAACGTCTCGCTGTCGAGGTACGACGCGTCGGCCTGACCCCAGAGATTCTTCTGGTAGGTCGTGATCGCGCGCTCGACGCGCACGACGCCGCCCGACACGTAGCTCGTCGCGATGCCCGAGTTGAGCAGCGTTTGACGCTCCGTCTGGATGTAGCGGTTGCTTGCCGGTGCCGCGGTAATGCCGGTCAGTTCGCCGGTCTGCGTGGGACGCGCCGGATCGGCGGCAATGAACACCGCATTGCGCGCGCCATACGCGGCCGCGTATTCCCAGACCGGGTTCGGCACGAGCGTCTCGAAGCCGGCAACGGTAACGTGTTGATCGTTGCGCGCGGCGCCCGCGGCTTGCACAGCCGAGAAAGTGCCGCGCAGAGCCGAGTAGACGTGGCCATAGATCTGGCGATTCCATGCCCAGCGGCCCGTCGTGTCATTCATCGTCGTGCGCATCAGATCCAGCGTCGTGGTATCCGCATACGGCTCGATGATGAAGTCGTATTCGTCGTCGCCCATCGCCGCGACAGCCGCAGCCAGCGACGGCACAGCCGATCCGCCGCTCATCGCGTTGACGGTGGCGGTGATACCGGCTGGGGTGTATTCGCCGCCAGCCGCGCCCTTCTGATTCATCTGCAGCAGCAGATCATTGCCGAGCGCGCCCTTGTTCCGCGCGGTCAGCGTGACCGTGCCAGTCGAAGCCGCAGCCGTCACGGGCAGATCCGTGTTCGCGTTGATTGCCGCCGCCAGAGCGGTCGCCACCGTGGCAGCCGTGTCGCTTGCGGCCACACCGACCTGCACGCGGTCAGCGCCGATGTACGCGTTGAGCGTGCCGCCAGCCGTCGCCGTGCCGGTGAGCGCGAACGAACCGGTCGCCGAAGCGCCTGCACCCGGATCGTCGAGTGCGATGCACCAGACTTCGCCCGACGCATCGCCTTCGCGATACTTCGCGTGCATGCGCGCGAGCATCGAACCGACGCCGAAGAGCGTCTTCGCCTGATCGCTGCGGGAGACGAGCTGCGGCACGTTTGCCGTCGCGGTTCCGGCCGCCAATTTCTGGCCGATCAGCAGAGTACGAACAGACTGCGCGAAGTAGCCCGCCTGGCTGTTGTCGACTTCGGCGTAGAAGAGGGGAACCCTTTCATTGGCCGGAACGTTTTGGAATGGCACGGTCATTATTTGGTCCCTTTCTTCACGGGTTGCGATTCGCCGTCATCGGCGATTACTTCGGTCACGTCGCCGTCGTTGAGGCGACGCAGCCAGTAGACGTTCGGCTCGACCTCTCGGCCTTCTTCGGGCAAATAGCCCCCCTTCTCCGGGTCGGGCACTTGCCGACCGGATACCGGTTTGATACGCATGGGTTGCTCCTATGTTTGCGGGAGGTCGATCGTTGCGCCAGTTTCGGCGCGGCCATCCGGCCCGGGAGATCCGCCCTCATAGGCGTTCGGGTCGTCTGGGAAATCCTGTTTCGGGTGATTCGGGTCGGCCGGGTCGATCGCGTCGACGCGCACGTTCAGCCCTTCGAGCGACGGCAACTCGTTGTCACGCACCCACTTCCACGTGTCCTCGTACGAGATGTCGTACTGCGCCTTGAATTCGAACTGGTAATAGAGACGCGCACGGTCCATCTGCAGCAGCGACCCGCCGTCGTATTCGATCTGGTCGTAGTCTTCGCCCGGCTCCCAACCGACCAGCGTCTGGAAGAGGATCTTGCGGATGTCATGAACGCTCGTGATCGCGCTCTGGCCGCGCTCGTCGGCCGCGTTGCTCAGCACGACGACGACAGCGAACGAATCCTCGACCGTCTGCCGATAGCTGTTGCTGCTCTGTTGCTGATCCGGGTTCTCGTCGAGCGGCACGACATACGCCGACGGCACCAGCATGTTCGCGGCTTCCGGCAGAATCTTGAATTGCGCCGCGCCCGCGACGCGCTGCGCGAAGATCGGCGCGCGCGCACGGATGTGTTCGATGACTGCTTCGAGGTTCATCGCGGAATCAGCGCATCTTGAAGCGCTGCCTTGATCGTGGATTGCGACACTTCGCGCCGACGATCCAGCGCTTCGGTCATGTAGTTCGCGCGTGGATCGATGCGCCACGCACTGCCCTCGTCCCCGCCCTTGCGCCGCACGCCATACCAGAGGAATGCGGGGTAGAAATCACCGCCCATCTCAGGCGTCTTCTGCGGCGCGATTCGCACGAGGAAGCCGGAACGGCTCACCTTCGATTTAATGCTGCGCCAAAGCGTGCCCGTGTCGCGGCCGGGATACTCGCCGGGCGCTGACACCGCGCGCCGCGCGACGAGGCGCCGCGCTTCCTTCTGGATGTCGCGCCCGCGCGCCCGCATCACCTTGCGGATCTTCTTCTTGTCGAAGTCGATCCGCGTGTGCCCCGTCCATCCGACGTGAACTTCGACGCCGTCGCTCATATCGCCCCCAGCAGTTCGGCGTCGATCGCGACGAACACCGCGTCGCCGTCGAGCGGCAGAGTGCGCTTTACGCGATAGCGCAGCCCGCCGTGCTCGACGACATGCTCGCCCGTGATCGACGCTTCGGTGACGCGCGCCGAGCGGCGCACGATGAAACGGTCGGTCACGGCGCTGTTCACCTGCATGGACCCGAAGAAGATGCCGCTGCTCACCGGCGCGCGCTTCGCCCAGACGTCGAAGCCCGCATCGAACGTCTGCTCGATGCCGAATCCGGCATCCGGAATGTCCTGCCAGCGGCGAATCTTCACGAGCTTGTTCAGTTCGCCGGCTGTCGGCATATCAGACTCCCATGTTCACGCGGTACGGCTGCAGCATAGAGCGCGAGCCGCGCGGCATTTCCATCGCCTGGCCGGTCACGACGTCCTCGCGCATCGCGTAGAGACGGCCGAAGATCAGCAGGATTGCGGCGACGATCGGCGGCTCGATAACCATCGGATCATCGCCCGCGGTTCCGTCGAGCACTGCCTGCGCCATTTCCTCGTTGGTCGAGTAGAAGCGCCGGTTCGTGAATTCTTCGGCTTCGCCGATCGCCGCAGCGAGGTATGTATCGATCAGCGGATCATCGGCGTCGACGCGCGCGTGTGCGATAGCAAGTGCCCGGTCGAGGATCATTTCGAAGCCTTGTTCGCCGGCTCGGCGCGCTTCTTGTTCTCGGCAACCGGCGCCGCCTTGGCTTCCGATGCTTCCGCCTTCTTCGTCGACTTCACCTCTTCGGCGAGGCCGTTACGAATCAGGTCTTTCGCGCGCTCGTCCGAGACGGTGCGCGTTTCGCCAGCATGAACCCAGCCGGCGCCGTGTTCCTGATGCGTCTTCAAGATCTTGATTTCCATGATTCATGCGGGCGACTTGCGCCGCCCGCCTCCGTCTATCAGATCACCATCCCGACTTACGGCGTCGGGTCTGCGAGGTCGCCGTAGACCAACGATTCCGGACGGTACACCGCGAGCGCGAGGCGCTCTTCCGCACGGATCGTGACCATGTTCTTCGTGAAGTTGTCGGCGTCTTCGGTCGAAACCTCGACGTTCGCGTCTTCGCGATCGAACACTTCGGCGGCCATGTTGAACGCGCCGATGAGGAACTTGCCCGCGGCGATCGCGTTCGTGTCGATCACCGGCAGCTTCCACATGCGCTGCTGGCCGCCGTCCTGCACGTTCACCCAGATGTACTGGCCGGTCGTGTCCTTCTGCAGCTCCATGTCGGCCCAGTCGTTCGGGTTCAACACGATGCCGCTCGGGCGGTATTCGGCGATGCGCGACTGGAGGATCGCGCGACGGATGATGTCGATCGGCGTGTCGCCCGACTTACGCAGCGTTTCGTTGAACGCCGTCGCCTGCGGAATCAAACCGAGCAGGTTCTGGCCCGTGCCGTCGCCAGCGAGGATCTGGTTTTCCTCGACGTACTGCAGACCGTAACGCAGGCGGCCGTCGATGTAGCTTTGCAGCAGCGGGATGTCCGCGAGAACCTGCTTCGACGCGCGCACCCAGTGGGCCAGCGTCTTGACGGTCGTCGTCACGAGGTCGAACGACAGGTCCGACTGCGGCTTCGCGCCACCTTCGGCCACCATCGCGGCCATGTTCTGGAAGCCGGTTTCCTTCACATACTCGATCGCGTTCGAGGACGTGCGGCCCTGCAGCAGCAGGTCGCGGATCGTCATCTGGCGCAGTTGCGGCGTGATGATGCCGGCCTGACGATCCGGGCGGATCGCGTCGCCGACACCGCCCGTGCCGGTCGTCGCGCTCGTGATGCTGGTCACGGCCTTCAGCGCCATGCGCGCGATGCCGCGCCCCTTCGCTGCGAGCGTCTTGAAGTCGTCGCAGTCGGTGAATTGCGCACCGATCGACTTCGCGTCGAGATCCACGCTGCCCGCGCCGCGACGAGCCAGCTTCTGTTCGAGGTCGGTGAGACGCGTCTGCATCTCGATGCCGTCGCTCGACAGCTTTTCGAGTGCGGACTTCGTGTCGGCGGCGATCTTGCCGGTGGACTTGATTTCTTCCGTGGCCTTTTCGCAGAACGACTTCATCTCGTTGTCGCGCTTCGCGAGCGCTTCGACGATCTGCTTGATCTCGTTCTTGTCGTCCGCGTTGTCGATCGCGCCCTTGCGCTGGATCATGCGTTCGATATGGTTCATGCTGTCTTCCCTTAGTTAAAGGATGGGAGTGAGAAATTGCCGATGCTCTTTACGAGCTCCGAAACGTCGCCTTTGCCCTCGGACTCACTCCGATCAAGCAGGTGTTTCAGTCCGCGATTGGCGATCACCGCGGCCTGCGACTTCGAGAAGCCTGCCTCACGCAGGATCCCCTCGAAATCCGAAAGAGATGGAAGCTCGCCGTGCGCGATGCGCGACTTCACGGCGTCGATGCGCGCCTCGTCGTTGGCCGGCACGGTCACAATGGAGACTTCGACCAGGTCGACCGCGCGCAGCGTGCGCACGCCCGTCTTCTCGTCGTAGCTCGAATCGCGCACGTAGTAGCCGATCGACAGACCGGTGATCGCGCGCGACTTCATGCCGCGGAACGCGATCTTTGCGTACGGCGCCTCGTCGAGCCACAGCGCGCCGTCGCCCTTCAGGCCGACGCCGTCCTCGGCGAGCGACTGCCAGTCGCCGATCGGCTCGCCGGTGCGGTGCTGCCAGAGCACCGGCAGCGCGCGCTCGTTGGCCTTCAGTTCGGCCAGGCTGTCGGCGAACGCGCCGGGCGCGACGATCTCGTTGTAGCTGTCGACGACACCGAAGACCGAGCCGTAGCCAGAAAAAAGGCCGTCTTCTTTGACGGCCTTCGTGTCCCACTGGAATGCTCGCGTCTTGAACGCGGCGCTCTTACGATTCATGTTTCACTCCCTCAATGCCGAGCCAGCTTTTCAGCGCGTCGCGCGCGGCCGTGCTATCGCCCTGCGCGCCGAGTTGATCGATCGGCAGAAGATTGGATTGCACCGTCAGCGAATCACCACCGTCGACCGGCGGCCGATTCTCCAACTCGCGGATCTCGTTGCGCGTCATCCAGCCGTTCTGTGCCGCCGACGAATACAGCGCTGCGCGCCCGGCCGAATCGGCACGCATCAGGCCTTCGAGGCTGAATTCCGAGTAGTACTTCAGGCGGTCGACGGGCGAAAGCAGGCTTTTCGAGACGCACTGCTCGATGCGCGTGAGATACGGACGAAGCGCGAACGTCAGGAAGCCCTGCATCTGCTGCTCGAGCCCCGTGCCCCAGCTCGTCGATTTCTCGCTGTGGCCGACCATGAACGGCGGCACGCGAAACCAGCGGCATATTTCTTCGATGTTGAACGCGCGCGTTTCGAGCATCTGCGCGTCATCGGGATTGATGCTGAGGCCCTGGTATTCCATGCCAGCTTCGAGCACCAGCAGCTTGCCGGTATTCGCCGTGCCGGCGAGCTGTTCGGCGAGGCCCGCGCGGATCGACTCACGCTGGTCTGGCTTCAGGATCTGGTTCACCTTCAGCGCGCCACCCGCCCGCATGCCGTTCGCGAACACGCGCCCGCTCGCCTCGTCCGCGGCCATCGCCGATGACAGGCTGTTGCGCGCGTATGCGATCGGCGACAGGCCGATGAGGCCATCGACGCCGAAGCCTTTCAGATGTGCGATCTCTTCCTCGGTGTATTCCTTGTATCCGTGACGCGGGTCCGAATACGCGTAGACAAGGAAGCCGTCCCTGTCGATCTTCACGACCATGCGATCGGGCCGCAGCAGCTCGAGCGACACGACGCGCTTGCCGACGTACGTCTTCAGCCAGTACGAATTGCCCCAGAGGCAGAGGTGCGAGACGACCGCTTCCCAGAACTCGACGGCCGTCATATTGGCGTTCGGCGCATCGTGCAGCAGCGCGTACAGCCAGTGGTCGCGGGCGACATCGCGCCCGCCGCTTCCGTTTCGTTGATACGTGATGAGCGGCAGCGTCGAGATCGTTTCCGAAATCAGACGGATGCACGCCCACACCGTGGCGACTTGGAGTGCCGTGTGCGTGTTGACCGGCTTGCCGGCGTACGTGTCGGTTCCCGCAAACCGCCGCCAGACGGCGACGTCGGTAAGTCCGAACGACTTCCCGATCCACGCCCGGGCTTTTTGCGCAAGGTTCATTAGACAATCACCGGGTTGGAGATGAAATCGCTAAGGTCCGGTCCTTCTTCGTTCAGCATTGCACGCCCGACCGCCATGATTAGCGCGACGGGGCCGTCAATCTTCTGCTCTGCCCGTTCCTTGTTCGGATAGATGTTGTCCTTCACGTCGATCTTCGCGACGACGTTGCTGATCATCCACGTCATAGCCGGACAGTTGCCGTGCGCCAGCTTTCGCTCGAGAACCAGCTTCTCGACTTCCTTCATCGGCTCCGACATGTTGCGCACGGTCTGTCCGACTTCGACCATCGTGATGCCCTCGGCGAGCATCTCCTGCGCGAATTGCGCAGCCTGGAACGGGTCGTATGGAACCTGCACGGCATCGAAGCGCGTCGCGAAGGTCCGGAGGTCCTCCTTGATCGCCTCGAAGTCGATGACCTCGCCGTCGGTCAGCGTCATGACGCCATCGAGATGCCACGACTGATAGAGCTGCGCATTGTTGTCCGCCTGCTCGAGCACGCGCGACTCCGGCGCGTAATAGCGGCCGTGCACATGCCAGAGCGGATCGTCGGACGTCGGCGGGAACACGGCGACGAGCGCCGCGATGTCCACCTTGCTGGCGAGGTCGAGCGCGATGTAGCACTTGCGCCCTTCGAGCTCGGCGAGCGATTTGCGCGGCGGGCACGCGGCCCACTTCAGCATGTTCATCCAGCCGTTCTTCGCGCCGACCCACTCGTTCAAGTGCTTCGTGCGAAACGTCGCTTGCTTGCTCGCCGACTGCATCGCGTCGCGTTGCCGCGCGCGGAGGAAGTCGCCGTCGATCGAGATGTCGAAATTCGGATTGGCCTTCTTCAGCGCTGATTCGCTCGACCAGTCGTCGCCCTCATCGATCGTGTAGATGATCGCCCAGAGCTCCGGATTGTCGACGGTGCCTTCGAGCACCTTCTGGCAGTCGCGGTCGAGCTGATAGCACGGGCCGCCGATGTTCGAACCGGCCGTCGTGATGACCAGCATGACGGGCTGATCGCGCGCGCCCATACCGGTTTCCATCGTGTCGAACAGGCTGCTGTCCGGATGCTCGTGATACTCGTCGACGATCGCGCACGATGGGCTCGAACCGTCGCCCGGCTTCCCGATTACCGGCTCGAAGCGGCTGCCGTCGGCGAGCCGCACCATATTGGACGCGTTCACCTCGACAGCGAAGGCGTCCTTCAACTCGGGCGTGCGGTCGACCATCAGCTTCGCGGGGCGGAAGACTTCCCACGCCTGCTTTTCAGTGGTCGCGCCGCTATACACCTCGGCGCCGAACTCGCCGTCAGCCGTGAACATGTACAGACCGATGCCGCCGGCGATGATCGACTTGCCGTTCTTCCGCGGGACGCGGAAATAGATGGTGCGATAGCGCCGCCGGCCGTCCTTCTTGCGGACCCAGCCGAACGGGATGCCGATACCGAACTTCTGCCACGGCTCAAGCTGCACCGTGCTGCGTTTCGCGGCCCATTTGCCCTTCGTATGAGGCAAAAGCTGCAGATATTTGATGATTCGTTCGGCCTTTGCGGGCTCGAAACGGTACGGAAAGTCGCGCCGCCGCTGCTTTTTCAGGTCGTCGAGATGCCGTTTGCAGGCCAGTTTGACCCACTTGCAGGCGACGATTTTGCCCTTTACGACGTCCCGAGCGTACTGTTCCGCGGCTTCGACGTGCGGAAACGCGGGCTTTTTCATAGGTTATCGAACGGGTTTGCCGCCTTTTTCTTGCCACCACCGCCCACTTTCGCGCGGTCGGACGGCGAGAGGCCCATCTTTCCGAGCATCGCTTCGAGGCGCGCGAGACGCGCGGCCGGGAAGTCGAGCCAGTTGCTGCGCTGCTCGGCGAGCAGGCGCGATGCGAGCTCCAAGATGAAACGATCGGAGTTGCGCAGCACGTCGACCGGCGCGTTCGCGACGATCTCGTCCCACGCCGCAGCCTCGTCGGCGTTGAAGTAGCCAGGCGCTTCGCCGATCGGCCCGGTCGTCTCGGCATCTTCACGAGCGCGGTCCGGATTCTTGTCGAACGCGCCGCGCAGCGCCAATACGTTGGTCGGAGTGCGCGGGCGAGCCATTGCGAACGAGTCTCAAAAACGCTCCGGCGGGCGATTGTTGCGCCAAACGCCAAAACATGAATTTTGTGGAAATGAAAAAATGGCTAGGCGAGCGGTCAGAAGGCCTAGGGCGCTGCACTTTTTGCCCGCCCCTCCCCACCGACGCGCCGACAGCGCGTAATGTTTACAACGACACGCGGTCAGCCGAGCCGCTCGCGCGCCGTCTTCAGCTTGTGGCAGGGCTCGCAGATCGACTGCAGGTTGCCCTCGTCATCCGTGCCGCCTGCTGCCTTGCTGCGGATGTGGTCGACCTGCTTGGCCTCAGTGACGCGGCCCTTGCGCATGCACACCTGACACAGATAGTGATCGCGCTTCAGGATCCGTTCGCGCAGTCGCTGCCATGCGGCGCCATAGCCGCGCGCAGTCGTGCTGCCCTTGCGATCCTCTCGACGCTTCCAGTTCGACGCCTTGTCCGCATGCGCATCGCAATAGCCAGTAGCGACGAGCGCCCTGCAGCCAGGCTGCTTGCACGGGCGCATAGAGCGCGCTGGCATCAGTCGTCGCCTCGTGCAAACAGATCGGACGTGTCGTCGAGCGCACGCGCGAACACGAACGCCGCGCGCGCCCACATGTTCAGCCAGATGCTGAAGCCCTCGAACACATCGTCGACGTCGAACATGGCGGACCAATTAGGTTGAGAGCAGAACCGCAGCTTCCGAGGAATGGGGATTCGCACAGGCGAGCGGAACGGGTTGCGCTCTCAGATTGACGTCGCCCGGATGTGTTCTCCGGCGCCGGCCGCCGGGTGACGGCGTCAATCTGAAAGCGCTAATGAGTCTGTGGGGTTGAAAAGCGAGACGACGAGCAATAGCATGGTTTCTCCCTACCCAAGGAGGAAACTATGTCTAACGGTGGTCCGGCTTTTCCCGTCACGGATGTCGTTGTCAACAATCAGGCCCAACCGTCGAGCAACGGTGGCATGACGCTGCGTGATTACCTCGCGGCGGCGGCGCTTCCCGCAGTGATCGCAGCCGCTGCCGCACAACGCGCGTCGCCAAGCGCTGTCCCATATCACGACATGCTCGCGCAGTCGGCCTATCTCTTCGCTGATGCAATGATCAAGGCACGAGGCTAAAAGCAAAAAGCCCGCTCAGTGGCGGGCTTCTATCAGTGCACCAACTCGGCTTCATCTTGTGGCACCGATCCCTCCCTGCGGGGATCGATAAGCTCACGCCGAAGCGGAATTGGTAATCTGAGCAGCATTCTAGCGAAACTCTCAGGGTTTACAAGCGATTTCTTCAACGAAGCTTCCGCTTCGGCACGAATCAGATCCCACGGCCGGCCGCGCAGATTGACCCCGTGCGCCTTGCGCATGCGGGTGATCACCTGCACGTCGCTCATGCCCCAGATGTAGTGATACTTGAGGATGAACTTGTGCACCGGGTGCTGCATCGACGACCACGCGCGCTCGACGAGCCATGCATCGAGCTCGTCCTTCGACAGCGCCACCGCGCCGCCTTCATATTTCGATTCCGAATCCCTGATTGAGACATACCAGCGCGCCCACTGCGCGCAAACGCCTGCCTGAAACTTCGGCAGACGCACCACGCGAGCCCAATTGTCGAGCCGCTCCCCGAAAGTTTCGAACGTCATCCTATTGTCCCCATTCCATATTTAGGACCACTACATTCTACTTCATTCGTCTAAGCTAAACAATTGTTTCTTAAGATGTTTCTCCCGTTTACGCTTCTGCGAGTTCATCATGAACCTCATAGCCGAAGGCTTCTGCCACCCGCAGACGACAGATCGCGACCTTCGGCGACTCGTCGACCATGATCCCGTGAAAGTCTGGGTTCATCTGGGCCTCGGCGAGCCATTCGAGTTTGCCGTCCTCGCCCACGCGCGGATACGTCACGTAGCACTGACGCTCGGCTATGGGCGCGGCAATGTGCCAGTTGTCGGACGGCTGATACTGGATATAGCCGACGTACTGCACGTCGACTTGGCACCAATCCATGCCGCAGGCGTGCTTCACCTGCGCGTCGAGGCCTTCGGCGCGCGCAGTCCAGTAGTCGAGCTGCGCGCCGGAGAGTTCAGCGACGTTCATTGCATCCACCGCGTCTGAGAATAGGCCGCCAGGCCAATGCCGCACGTGACGACCCAGACGACCACGAAGACAATTCCTTGAGCGTTGGCAGCCATATTTCCTCCTTACTTGACGGAGACGTCAGGGACGATCACCGACGGCTTGAAGACGACCTTGTAGTGGTACGTGCTGACGTTTGCCCCGTCGAGTTGCTCGACAAAGTACGTGACGTTGTCCGATAGCCCGAGGAAGTGCTTCTTGAAGCTGGACGGCCCGGTTTTACAGGTGATCGTGACCTCCCGGTTCTTGTCTGCATTGCCGAGCGAGCAAAGCCCCTCGATGCTCAGCATGTATTCGCCGGTGATGCCGTTGTAGAACACGACGCGCCGGTTGATCTCGAAGTTGTCGGCGGCCTTCGACAGATTCCTCGACGCCACATCAGCGTCATTGCAGCCAGCCAAGGCGGAGAGGCATGCGAGTGCCAGAATCAGTTTTTTCATTTCGTCACCTTTTGCGGTTGCGGGAGGCTCCAGTTGCCGCGGCGGATGCCGAGCGCGGCGTAGAGCGGATCGAAGTTGTCGGGCAGCGTGTTCATGTTGTTGTCTCTCGTAGGTCCATCTCTTCCATGCCGCTCGCGAGGAACGGCGCCAAGGTCTTCTTGTTGTCGTCTACGTAGGCCCGGGTTCGATACACACCGGGTTCGATCCACGCATCGTCGAGAATCGGTATCCCTTCGCGCCGATCCTCGGGAATCCATGCATCAACCCAAACAAACGGCCTGTCTTTGCTCTGAATCCTCGGCAGCGCCAGCCGATACACCGTCGTTTCGAGCGTCTGCGTCAGCCGGAACCGCTCCATCGCATACCGCTTCCCGTTGCGGCCGCGGGGCGAGCGCCACCCCGTCTCCGCCGGAATTCGAATCAAGCACCGCACCCTCTTCCTCCTTCAAACCCATCTTTTCGGCGCGCACGGGCACCCAGCGCTCGTATCCGCGATCCCATGTCGAGAACTTCACCTCGCGCGCCGCCTTGCCCTGGTCGATCCACGCATGGCACGCCCAGCAGCCCGGCACCGTGAATTCGTGCTTCGCCTTGATGCCCTTTCCCTTGCCGTGGCGCAGCTGGTTCGAATGGCACGGCACGACCGACTCGCGCCCGACGCACACACCGAACACGCGCAGATAGCACGGCTCATCGCGGCACGCCGCCAGATACTTCGAGCCTTCCTCGACAGTCGGCTTCTTCACGCGCGCCTTCATCGCCGAGCGGCGCAGCGTCGTCGCGCGGTCCGCCGTCTTGAACGGCGAGCGCTTCATCGGCGTCTTGCTCACGAGCGGCTTGTTGCGCTTCATTTGCCCCTCGCCGCCGCGATGAGTCCGAGCACCAGCTGCGCCGTGCCGATCCCCAGCGCGAATTTGGCCGGCACCGTCGGGGCGATGAAGATGCAGGCGGCCAAGCCGAAGAAATACGAGTCCTTCACGCGGCCTCCGCTTCGTCGAGCAGCTTGACAACGGCTTCTTGCGAGATAACCGGCATGTCGCCAGCCAGGCCGACGATGTGACGCGCCTGCATCACGCGAAGACGGAGCCCGCGCGCCAGCGTGTGCTCGACATTCGCCCCTTCCGACTGCTCCCAGCCCGGCAGCAGCGCAATGCCGTCGCAGTCGGAGAGAAGCTTGATGCAGGCGCGCATGCATTCGAGCCAGGTCGGATCCGGTCCGACATCGATCTCAGCCGGATTGGCGATCTCGAAGCCCATCGCGCGCAGGCGCGCCGCCTCGGCGTGGAATGCCGGGAAGTTCAGCTCGGGATAACCGGACATCGGCCCGGCCAGATATACGCGGATCATGCTGCGAGCCTCCCAATGCGGCACATCGCATGCATGGCTGCGAACAGCACGGTGATGGCTTCCGACACCGCGCGAGCCTCCTGCTCGACCTTGGAAGTGATCTCAGCCGACGACGGGAACGTCTTTCCGGTCCATCGATAGATCGCAGGCGCACGCCCGTTGCCCTTTTTGGCTTCCGATTTCCGCGTCTGCTCGATGTACCCCTGACGGATCAGGGTGATGAACACGTGCTTCGTCGCGTCGCGCGACTTGTCCAGTTCGTCGGCGACCGCGCCGATCGTCGAATGACCGCGGCGGCGCAGAGCCTCCAGCACGATGCGCTGGTTCATCGGCATCACCCTGTGCGTCTTTTTCGGCATCGCGCGGACGCTCAGGTCCTGCCGGGCGTAGTTTTCGGTGCATCGCATCAGAATTCCTCCACAGCCCAGCCGCCGCCGGACTTTTTCGCATTTGCCGTCACCGCGATGAATCGAAGCGGGTACTGGTCGGCGACGACCTTCACCTTTACCCGCGCGTCGTCTTGCCAGTGGCCCTTCACCTCGTGACACTCCAGCTCGCCGCTCGCGAGCATCACGGCGAAATCAGGCGTGTAGAACGTGTTGTCAGCCAGGCGGAACTTAATGCCCTCGAACCGGAACCAGACGATGTCGCCGGCGTGCTTACGCTGCTCAAGGTGAGCGGCGTAGCGGCGCTCCGTGGCGTTCATTGCGCCCGCCTTCAGCCGTCCCAGCGCCTGCATGGCTTTCTTTGCGGCTTCGCGCGGCGGGGCCGTCTTGCGCGCCGCCGGAGCGAGCGACTTGACCGGCTCTGCGCACGACGCGATGTCGTCGAATTCGCTGTTCGGCTTCGTGCCGTGGATCTCGGCGAGCTTGCGTTGCGCGTATCCGCAGATGCCGTGCTCTTCGCGCACGGTGGCCGTGCCGACCTTGTCGGTGCCTTCGGGATAGCGGAGCGCTGTCGTTCGTTTCGTCATTTCTTCGCTTCCCTCTTGGCCAGAACCACCAAATACGGAGCAAACACGACCGTGGCGAGAGCGCCTTCACCCGCCCACACGAGGGCCAAGACAATCGCGAGAGAACTGATCAGGTCGTATGTGGCGTTGACCGGCGCAAACCGCTCGAAGTCTTCAGATTTGAATGTGATCGCGGCGATCCAGAGGCAGACGGCGACCAGCGTCACGTACACGTGGACCAGCGTCCGCGCCGCGCCCACGTCACACACGAGCCAAAGGTAGAAGCACGCGGCAAGGAAAAGGTCGAGCACGCCGTCTCGTGCGAGCTTTCTGATGTTCATGCGGCCTCCGTGTTGCCGTTCTTGTCGCGCGGGATGTCGTTGAAGTAGGCGTAGAGCGCTTCGTACCGCTCCTCGCTCTCGCGGCCGACTGCGCGCAGGAGGTCTTCCATCCATTCGCCCGGGCCAGCGAGCTTGCAGACCCGCGCCTTGTACTGCTCGAAGAACTGGAACTTCGCCCGATCGACGCCAAGCTGCTTTCCGAGCTCGAGATACCCGGCCTCGCTCTTCCACCAATCCGCGGGGACCACCGCGCCGCCGGAGGACGACGCGCCCTGCTGCTTCACCGGAAACAACCCGGTCCAGCCGCGCAGCACCGCTTCCTCGACCGTGACGTCGGCCGCTTGGCCTTCAGAGGCCAGCTTCGCCATGCGCTTGATCGAAACCTTCGCCGCGGCAAGCGTCCAAGGCGCTTCCTTGGTCTTTGCCTCGCGGTGCTCGCACCACATGGCCCAAACGTCTGCAGGGATGCCTCCAGGAAGTTCAAGGCTGCGAATCTGCGAATGCAACGCAACTCGCGGCGCACGCCGCGCGGGTTTCGTTTCACTCTCCTCTTCTCTTATCTCTTCTTCTCTCTTCTTATCTAGGGCGTTACTGGAACGCTCCTGCAACGTTTCATCGTCGTTACGTGTTTGTTTCGCCTTCTCGCGATGAGCGCGAACACGTTCGGTGCTGGAGTCGGAGCGCATCTGGCGTTTCTCCCACGCCAGCGGCTGCCAGTTCTCGTCGATCAGGCCTGCAGCCACCAAGCGACGCTTTACTTCGCCGACGACCGAGTGATCGATCCAGAGGCGCTGCGCGACGATGCGCGTCAGCAGTTCGGGAGCGCAGTCGTTATCGAGCGTGCCTTCCCCCTTCAACGCGAGCACGCCGATGAAGTGACGCTGATCTTCGAACGCGAGCGAGATCATCTTCGGGTCGTTGAGGAAGTCGGTGTACATCCGGAACCACGGCATCGTCTTCGTGCTCACGCTGCCACCTCGACGGGAAGGCCGATGAGTTGCTGACGGCAACGGCGGCCCGGCCGGCGCGCCGAGTCGCGCACGGCGAGCACTTCGCCCTTCACGAGTTCATTCACGCGGCCGCACACGGTCGAGATCTGGAGGTTCGCGCGGGCGGCGATCTCGTCGCGGGTCAGCAGCACGCGGCTGTCGCCCTTGAACACGTCGAGGATGCGGCGCTGCGAGTCGCTGATCTCGTCGAGCGACAGCGCGTGATACGCGTCGATCTGGGTCCGGGAAGCTTTCATGGTGGGTTCGCGGTCGATGAGGTCGAAGGCGGAGATCTGGTTCGGACAGGCGGCGATCTGCATCACGACGCCTTGCGCGCGGCGATGTGCGGCACAGCCGGCGCGACCGACTCGGCGGGGCAATAGATCACGTACGTCAGAGACAGCATTTCTTGAACGTCGCGGTGCAGCTCGTGCGCGATGCCGTCCAGATCTGCGCGCTCGTTCTTGTCGACGTGGCCGTCGGATGTAGCTTCGCGGTGCCGCGTCGCGAGCTGGCCGACGCGCTCGACAAGTCGCATGAATTTGTCTTGAATCTGCTCGTTGTCGATCTGGTCGCTAACCTGCGGCAGAGGAATGAACGTGCCGCCCGACTGGCGCGCAACCTCTGCGGCGAACAGCGTCGTGCCGCTCGCGACCTGCATCTGCATCGCCATGTCCGGGTGTACGCGCTGCGGCGGTGTGCCCTTCTCATACACACGGTTGTCCAGTGCCTGCGTCGTAAGACCGAGTTCGGCGGCCATCCGATCGCGGCCACCGGCCGACTCGATCATTTGCACATACGCTTGACGAAAGCCCACGATTGCATACCTCAACTAGTGGTGTTCCCGGATTGTTCGTTGCTGGATACTTCTTCCAACAACAAAAACAACACGATTTACGGGGTAAAACAAAATGAAAACGAGGTGCGGCGCAGGAGACCACGGCGAGCTTAGTAGTCCTCAATCAGACCGGCAGAACCCCATTCTCAGACCGGCACAAGAAGGACACTCGCCTATTGCTTCGCTGCTTTGGCTGGTCCTGCTGACTCCACTTTCAGTCTCCGGAGTTGCAGGACCGCCTTCTTACGCGCCTCATCAAGCGCTCCTTCAGGAAAGCCCTTCGCAATGAGTTCGAGCAACATGCCTCGAATCTCTTTCTGCTCGGTGGCGGTGAGCGGCGCTTCCGTCATGCCGGCTCCGCGTTGCTTTCAGAGGCAAGTTCTTCGTGCAGCCTCACAAGACTGTCTTTCGTGGTCGCGCGGACGTCCTTTCGACGGCCGGTCTCGATGTGGCTGATCGCGCCTTGCGAAAGGCCGCAACGCTCTGCGATCTCCTCTTGAGAAAGCCCTCGCTTTCGAATCGAAACGACGAGCTGTCGCGCGTCCATTTGGCTGCCCCATTCCAAGTGATAACGGCTTCATTCTAATACATATGTATTTAGACGTCAATACCACCGTAGTTGACTCATCGGGCACAATCCAATACATGAGTAATATTGGAAAACGTCTGATTGAAGCCCGCACAAAGCTCGGCTGGTCACAACAGGACCTCGCCGGGCGGGCCGGCGTCAGCCAAGGGACAATCGGCCACCTCGAAAGCGGCCGAAATAAGAGCTCGACCGCGTTGCCCAAGATCGCGGCGGCCCTAGGGGTGACTGTCGAATGGCTTACGTCAACGAGTGATCAGACAGGGAAAAGCGGCTCTATTCCAGCAATGGGCGCCTCCGGCTTGGCTGATAGGATCAAGTCCATCATCGACGAAGCGGAAGGCAACATCTCCAAAGTTTCGGCGGCGGCCGGCACGACCGACGAAGAGGTCGCCGGATGGCTGTCCGGGAAAACTCAGCAGATCGGCGTTGACCAGGCCGTCGCGCTGCAAGAGGCGTTCGGCGTCAATTCCGTTTGGCTAATGCTGGGGAAGGGGTCGCGCAAGACCGCGGTTCGATACAACGATGAATATGAACCCATTCCCGTCACTGGCTGGCGGGGCGTACCGGTGGTAGGAATGGCCCAGCTCGGAGATAACGGATTTTGGGCCGACGTGGAGTATCCCGTCGGTCACGGGGATGGCTTCGTCGACGTCCCCAGCAAGGATAAGGACGCGTACGCACTGCGGTGCAAGGGCGATTCGATGAGGCCGCGCATTAAGGACGGCGAGTTCGTCGTCGTCGAGCCAAACCACGAGATCGAGCCGGGTGACGAAGTTCTCGTCAAATCGAGAGACGGACGCGTCATGGTGAAAGAATTTATGTATCGCCGCGCCGGTCGGGTCCATCTCATGTCCACGAACGAAGTTCACGGGACTCTCGCCTTTGCCGATAGCGAGATCGAAAAGATGCACTTTGTCGGATGGATCGCTAAGCCATCCGCATGGCGGCCGGACTAGCCCTAGGAAGAGCGAAGTGAAAATCGCGCCAACCTGCCGGTACGAACACGGCCTCCTCCAGCCAATTCCAACAACGGAAGGCTCTGCTTGGGGCCTCATGGGCGTTCACGTACAGCGCGCGACGGCCGGAATGCGCGTCGGCGATGCGCTGCAGGCCGTGTACCCCAATGACAGAATTTTCACCGTGAGGGTATTTCGTTGCGCGGCGTGCGGCTATATAGAAATGTTCGACGAGGACATCGCGAATGAGTGACCGCAGGCTCAAACTGATTCGGGACATTGACACTAGCGGCGGCGGCGGCGATGATGGGCGCATGGAACAACGCATCGCAGCCCTCGAAGCTGCAAGTCTCGATACCCGCGATCGTCTCATCAAGATTGAGACGCGGATGGACGCGCTCGCCTCCAAGGAGGATCAGCAGAAGCTGCGCTCCGAGCTCCACGAGTCCCTGAACGCACAGACCTGGAAGATCATAGGAATGGCTGCGACCCTTTGCGCGGTTGTGTTCTACCTCGCACGCTTCGTCGTTCCGCACGCGTAAGCCCCTCGCCCAATCTGAGTGAAAACCCGCTTCGGCGGGTTTTTTGTTGCGCGCGCGCCGCGCAACGCCACTCTGGCAGCCTCTGTTACAAATTAGCCATATCGCTCAAATACGTTCGTATTTACTTTTCGCAAATACCTTTGTATTATGTCTCCATGCACTCGACGAGCTGTGCGGGAGATGAAGATGACGCTGGCCCAGATCGGTTTTCGGTTTCTCGTTTCTCCCTCCCGCGCCAAAGGCGAATGGCATCACCCGAGCGCAGTCGCGCAGCTCGTATCAGTCGGCTGGACTGACTGCACCGACATGAGCGACGTGCAATTTGATGAATTCATGGGAGTAGCGACGGCATGAACCGCGCATTCAACGATAACGCCCTGCTCCGCGACGTCGAGCGCCTGCAGGATGCGAACACACTGATCAAGGCGATTGGCGTCATCGGCCTGTACGGCGTCGGCATCGCGTGCGTCTGGTTCCTCTGCACCGCTTTCCGCGCTGGAGCGTTTTGGCAATGACTCTGCTCAAGATCTGGGGCGCCGTCCTCATCGTTGCGGCCGCATTCTTGGCGCTCGATTCTGAAACAGCACACCGCAAAGCTGAAATGGAACGCTGCGCGCACACGCGCTGCATCTGATAACTGGTCCCGAAAAGGCTCACCCCATGAACGCATATCAGATAGTAGTCCTGCTGTTCATCGTGACCATGATTTCGGCGATTGCGCTCGTTCGCGGCGCGGATCTCCGAGCCAAGCGCCACTTCGACGAGATCGAGCAGAAGAAAAAGCGCATCCGCTGGCCGGCGGCGCACTGAATTCCAACCACCCGCGCGCCGGCGCGTAATCCGGCCGTCTGACTTGATGACGTTGCACTCTGACCGTGACGGTCAGCCTCACCGGAGGTGACCCAAAGTGTCGCTGCCTAGCAGAGAGAGGAATTTGAAGTCAGCGCGAAGGACTTTCACCGGCGACTTCATGCCGGTCATGATTTTCTGCGTCGCGACGGTAACGATTCTTTGCATGTTGACTTGCAACGCTCGGTTGTCGCCTGTCAGTGAACCGTCAGAACCGAAAACGTCGGCGAGACATTCGTGCGTCACCTGGATTCGGAACGTCTTGTCTGCAATCAGTTGATTGAAGAACAGATCTCCCTCCAGGCGCAGCACAGGTCGCTGAGGTAGTGCATTCATGAAGGAACGTCCTATGTTAGCTGTGAAAAACGCGCAACACGCTTACTCGCAACGTTCGATCAGTCGTGCGGCCATGTCGGCCGGAGCACTGGGTGGCCTCAACACGGCAGCACTGCAAAGCTGCCTGTGCGAGTCACCGGCTAAACAACCTAGCGCGCCGACGAGCGTAGGCCGAACCGCGACTATAGGCGTCCTCTTCGCTAGGGAATCTGATTGCACTGTCGTGACGCGCCTCAGTGACCTTGGGACCGGTCAAGTCGATGTCAACGACAGTAAAGGCAAAGCCGCCAGTCAGCAGCGGATGCACCACGACGTGGTACTCATGATTTCCGACCTTGATCAAGCGCGCCATGGCGAATTCCAGCGGAAGGCATACACAACGGGGAACCATTGTGCGCTTTTTCTGAGGCAGGAAACGAGAGATCAAGGAACGGACGGTATTTAAGCGTCGAGACCCGATAAAGCAACGAGCGTGAGTGAAAAAAACTTGCAGATGCTCCACATTGAGGGAGCCGGTGACATCTTCGTCAGAAGTCAGCGGCCATGACGCCGATTGGCGATTCTTCGCCGTCGAATGCCTTCCGGATCACCAGGTCGGAGATTCGTTCGATGTTCGTCAGGACCGCCGCTTCGTCTCCGAGTGGCGAGCCATCGGAACCGAAAGTCTCGCTGAGGCAGGCGTGAGCGACTTTTACCTGGACTGTGACTCTATGAATCAGATAGTAGAAAAACAGGTTCCCGTCTTTGTGTTCGAAAGCCGGATTACATGGGCAAATCATGATGGAACGCCTTATAGCTCTTCGCGGTTATGGACTACCTACCGAGCTTCGCAACGCGTCGCCGAGCGTCCGCCGCGCCGCCGTCACGCGCCTGATCTTCAGTTTCGAAATGGAGCCCGCTGTCGTGACGTTTTTCGGAGACGTCCGTGCCGGCACGACTGATCTCGATGACTGAGTAGGTGAAACCGCCACCTCGAAGTGGGGTTACGGCAATTTGAAATTCAAGATCGCCGGCTTTGATCGGATCGCTTGTCATAAAGGCTCCGGATGTTGGGACCAATCCTAACACGAGCGAAAGTTTGATCTACCCGGCGCAGCGAGTGCCGGTGCAACGAAGAGGACAGCATGCGCACGAAACACACGCCCGGCCCGTGGCGCTGGGAAATCAATCGCCTGCACAAGAGCATGCAGCTCGTCGGCGGCGTTCCGACCTATGACCTGACCGTAATGGACTTTGCGCGCTGGGGCATGGATGGCGCATGCGTTCGTCTTCGCGAGGACGTCGAAGGCATGAACATCATGCACCGACTCGCTGACCGCGCGGACTGGATAGCACCGTTTCACGGCCGCGAACATCACGCGAACTGGTGCGCAGACGTCACCCATCCGGACATGCGCCTGATGGCCGCCGCGCCCGATCTGCTCGAAGCGCTCAAAGCAGTTGTTTCTGTTGCGGATCGCGCAACTGTCGAGTTCGACATGGCCCGCGCCGCTATCGCTAAGGCAACCGGAGAGAAAGCATGAGCGATGGCCGGAATCACTCGGAAGCAGCCTTCATAGACGAATGCCGGACTACCCAAGACAAAATGAGCTTCTCCGACATTGCGCGGAATCGCTCCGCATCTAGAGTTGACGGCTTCATCTTGCCGCGCGCGACCTCGTTTCGGAGTCGTCCTAGCTCTTCTGCAAGCTCGAACTCTTCGTCCGTAATGAAGCCCTTCGCGTACAAATTCGGAATCGAATTCTGCGCCAGTCGCCCACGAGTATCCGCCAACAACTCGTTAGCAATCTCTGCGGCCGTCGACCGAACCTTCGCCCACATTTCCATTATCACGCCGCTCGGATTAGCTTCCAAAACCGTCTCGCTGACGCGCGTTTGCTCAGCGACGACCTGCGCAGCCTCGTTCGCGGCTTCCGAAGCTGGCACATGTATTTTGGCGGCGGCCGGTATCAACGATTCGAGGTCCTGGGAGAACTCCGATGACGCGCCCAGAATCTCCAGTTTTGTCATGCGACGAAGGAGGGCTATCCACTGTTCTCGGAACTCAAACGCCAATATCAGGACGACAATGGGCCACGCTACGGCTTTCAAGATCTCTGCTGACGACGTCATCGAGATTTCGACCAGCTTCAACAGGAACGTCGGTGAGTCCATGCGGATTCCTCTCCTCGGAGCTTTTGCACGCGCTTATCGTGCGGCCCGCCACAAGCGGCAACGGATCGTAACACGGCGATCGACTGATGAAATCGCCTCGGCAGTCGCATGATCCGCCTAGCCCGCCCCTACCTCGCGCTGCTCGAGGCCCTAGAAAAACTCGGCAGCGCGATGAAACCGACTGACGTGCTTATCCATCGAGTGTGCGCGAGCTTCGCGCAGATGGTCGCGGGGATGACGGGGCAGCGCGTCACGGTGCTGATTGGCGAAACACCTATTGCGAGAGAGAAATGAGCCTGCGCCGACTGATGCAACTCCACAACTTGGCAGATGACCTTTCGAGCCGTGCTCGCGTCTCGCGCCGCGCTGCTGACAAGGCAGCGTCTATCAACAACGGCAATGCGACCGTGTATTTCCTGCGCCGAGCTGCGCAGATGGAACGCATTGTCGCTGCCTGCCTTTCGCGCGGGGTGTCACTGTGACTGCTGGACTTCTCATCAAACGCGAGATCGCGCGGCGTCTCAATGGAAATTGCCGCGCCAATCTAAAAACCGGAGGCGTCCTGGCGATGACCGGAGACACTTTTTCATCCTGTGCCGAGTGTTTATCTCCGTGTGAGCGCAGCGACCACGCGAGCGGCATCACCGGCAACACTCTGAAGTTCGAAGTTGTCCTCCAAGACAAAGGCGCGAAGCTCTTCTGGGCGTGTCCCGGATGCGGCAAGGAGACATGCGAAAAGACTGGCCTGTTGTCGACAGAGCAAGCTGTCGCGCAGATCGAGGCCGATCCACTCTGCTTCACCTGCCGAACGAAGCAGCCGACCGCCTGACCCGCTGTCTCGACGCAGCGACAACGATGAGGAATGAGATGAACGAGAAAGAAATCCGCGCAAGCATGACGTCCGAGCAGATCCAGCTTGAGCGCAAGCTCACGTGCGAGGCGATCGACGGCGCGATGGCCTTCGGCTATCAGAACACGAACCCGCCGCCGAGCGAGGATCATTGGCTCGCGCCGTTCTGGAAGATCGGCCGCAAGCAGGCCGATCTCGAAGCCGCTCTCGCAGCCTCGACCGCGAGCGACAAGCAAGAGGCGGTGGCGCTTCCGAAAGCCGTGCTTGAAGCGCTTCGCTTCTACGCGAACGGAGATCATTTTTCGATCGATGAAGACCACCACGAATTCGACACGGTGAGTGGAGAACCGCAGAACTTCTTGTTCAGCCTGCGCAACGACGACTGCACGATGATCGAAGACGGCGGCATTGCACGAGCGGTCTTGCGCGGCAACATGAGCGACTTCGAAGAGCCACCGGAGCCAGTAGAAGGCGAAGTATTTGTCGTCGCCGGCGCCGCCCCTCTCGCCAAGTCCGCTGAGAGCGGGAAGGAAGAGGCGGTAAACGGCATCCCGGCAACCCTTCGGCATGACGAGGGTGCGATCGCTCGTTGCTCCTACTGCGGCCGATATTCGCTCGACCCTAAGACGCTGAGCAATCGCCAGCCGAAATGCGACTGCGGCGAGCAGCATGGATGGAGTGGCAGTTTCAAGAAACCCGACTGTGATGCGAAATGGAGCGGAGCCGCTCCTCGCCCTGCTGCGCAATCGGAGATTGAGAGCCGCCTGAAGGTTGCTAACGACTGTTGCGACCGTCTGATGCAGGCATGCTCCGATGCCGGCTGTCCTGACGGCGTGCGCATGGATGACTGGATTCGGGCCAACGTGCGCCCTGCTGCGGCCCACGATGCCCGTGAATTCGACACGGAGGCAGCATTGAAAGCGGCGCTTGGTCAGAAATATACGCCGCCAAACGTAGAGATGAACTACGACTGGCTGTCGCCGACGAGCGCTGATCGTGCTGACCTTGAGGCCGATGCGGGAAAGGAGAAGCAGGGATGACCGTCTACGTCGACGACATGAAAGCCGCGTACGGCCGCATGGTGATGTGCCACATGCTGGCGGATTCCACCGACGAGCTTCTCACGATGGCCGACAAGATCGGAGTCGCGCGGAAGTGGATTCAGAAGGCGGGCACGTATCACGAGCACTTCGACATAGCGCTGTCGAAGCGTGCGCTCGCAGTTGCCGCCGGCGCAATCGAGATCGATCGCCAAGGCGTTGCAGCAATCCTCAAACGTAGACGCCTGGAGATTGCCGCGTGTGCGCCTGTCACGGAAGGCTAATCAGGAGTGCGCGAGCGCCATCAGATCCGGCAGCTTCCAATTCGGCGCCTCTTGAGCAACCTTGTGAATGAAGGTACGCCAGTACACATCGCCGTGCGCTTTGCTGTCAGCGTCGTAGTGGCCGTATTGAATGACAACGTCCGCCACCGCAAGAGCGTCGGCGGATTCGAGAAGGGTTTGGGCTTGGATTTTGTTCATGCCCGCGTTATCGGCAGCAACAGACCGAACTTTAGGCAGTGAAATGCAGCATCAAATCGAAGCGCTCATGCGCGTGTCGCGCGATTACTTAAAAGCCATGCAAATGTCGAACGTCCTCGAAAGCTTGCCTGACCGCGACGGCAGTCTCTGGTGTCTTCGGCGACCAGTCCCATCCAGTCGCGTCCTCGTCGGCATCTCCGCGCGGGGTAAGAAACACGGTGAGGTCGGCTCTGGAGCCTTCCTTTTCGCTCACGAACCTGTTCATCTCGCGGACGAACTCCGATGGCGGGATGGGTGGCAGAGAGTGGTCCATCCGGTCAGTGGCTCCGCTCATCGGAGATCTCGGCCCTTTCGGCTCTTCGTCGCCACGCTGATAGGAAGGCGAGTTTCGCCCATGCAAAGGCATCGGCCCCGACATTCGCTTCGCGCAGTCCGGTGTATGCGCAGAAGTATTCGAAGTCTTCCTGCCCCGTGTGCCCTCGTTCGTTTCGTGGCGGCAGAGCGCTTGAAACGAGTTCGAGCAGTTCGTGAGGGTTTCCGTAGCTCATCGCTGTCTCCTCCTACTGTGACAGCTTGTCAGCAACGAGCGGGCCTAAATGCGATTGAAGAGAACACTGAAGAATTCCTGCGCATGACGCGCGAGTATCTGGAGAGGAACGATGGCCGCAGTACTTGAATCGCCGCTTGAACTGACCGAAGACGAGCTCGCGCGCATCACCGGCTATAAGCGCCCGTCCAAGCAGATGGAGATGCTCAAGTCGCTGGGCATCCCCGCGCGCCGCCGCCCCGACAACTCCGTGCTGGTCATGCGCATGCACTGCATCGCGCCGGCACAGATCCCCACCGCAACGATAAAGCGCGAGCCACGCGTTAAATGAACCGAAGAAGAAAACATCACCGCGGCCTGCCCCGCCGCGTTATCGTCAATCACGGCGCGTTCTATTTCTTCGCGCCGGAGCCGATGCGCAACCCGTGGACGCAGAAAGAGCAGCGCTGGATTCGCCTGTGCGGATTCGAGGAAGGCGAAGCGCTCATGTACGAGCGCCTCGGCTTCCTGATGAAGGAAAAGAAGCTCGTCAGCGGCACGATGCCGAACCTGTGTGAGGAATGGAAGCAGCGCAAGCTCGCGCGCTACACGCCCGCCGTGCGCAAGGAATACGAACGCATGGCCGATTTCATCGCCGAAAAGCTCGAAGAATTCACCGTCGCCGACGTGAAGGCGCGGACGATCACCGTCTTCCTGCGGAAGTATTTCGCGGAGAAAAACAACACGGCGCAGAAGTACGTGAACGTGCTCCGCAAGATGTTCAAGATGGCAATCAGCGAGATGGGCTTGCGCGACGACAACCCGTGCGACCAGCTCGACCTGTCCGACTACGAGACCAAGCGCCGCGAGGTTTTGCCGACGCACGACGTCATAGCGAAGATCCGCGAGGCCGCGCTGACCGGAAAGGACGGCCTGCCGACCGAGTCCGGCCCGATGTTCCAGTGCATCGTCGACATGGCATATCTGTGCTGGCAGCGAGCGATCGACGTGCGCATGCTGCGCGACGCGCAGATCGAAGGCGGCGCCATTCGGTTCAAGCCGACGAAGACGGCGAAGTCGAGCGGGAAGATGGTGGACATCGCAATCACGCCGTCGATCGATGCGGTGATCGAGCGCGCGAAGGCGATCAAGCGGAAATACAAGATCATCAGCCCCTACCTGTTCCCGTCGACGAAAGGCACGCCCTACACGAAGACCGGCCTGCATTCGATGTGGCGCCGCGCGAAGGAGCGCGCCAAGGTCACCGACGACGTCGTGTTCAAGGATCTGCGCGCGCTCGGTGCGACGGACGCCGCACGCCAGGGCAAAGACAAGAAGCAGATCCAGACGCGCCTCGCGCATACGAGCGGCCGGACGAGCGAAATCTACATCAAGGAGGTCATCGCGGAACGCTCAGAAATGGACGTGAAGCTTCCATGGGAAGAGCTATAGACAATGCTGCGACTACCGCGGCAGAGAGGCGATGTACGCATTCATTGCGTCGATCGCCCGGATCGAATTCTCGAGCAGCTCGTGATAACTACGTCGTATGTTGGAAACCTCGGCAAGCTCACGCTTCGATCGGGGCGCTGGCAGGTTTGTCAACTTCACCAGCATCTGCTCTCGAGCATATAGAAAGGTCGCCAACTCCCGATACGCGGGCTGCAACACGAGATCGTCGTGGTCTCTGTCTAGGGATTTAAGCAAGTCTTCCACACGAACAAGAACGTCCTTCATCTGCGCAGTCGCAATCTTCCACCCCTCCGGCGTCGGATGCAGAAGGTAGGTATCTAAGCTTCCGACCACGAATGTCTGCTTGCTTGCCACCAAGAGTTGAGACCGTCGCGCCAAGTCTTGCATTCGTTCCCGCAGTTGGGATCTTCTTGCCTCGTCGAACGTTGCAAATATCGTGTTCGCTGAGGTCCGGAACGCGACTGCGAGACGCTCCATTGCTGCCCCAGCGGCGCCAACTGCCTCGGCTGTCTGCTGTAGGACATTCAGTCGCGCCGCCTCCGACGGCCGATCAGTTGACGGGCTAGCGCCCCCCGGGGCGCTAGCATTAACAGTGGTGCCCCCCGCAGCTACTGATAATGCGCTGACCGACAGAAGAAGGACGGCAATCGCCGCAACGCTGTTGGATCTCATCATTTGCCTCCTCGCCAAACGGCCGATGCTTCGAAACGTAGTAGAAAAGTCGAGATCCGGCCGCCAAGAAAACCCTTAGCTTGACCGCTCGCTTCTTCCTCGCCAAGCATCAGATGCTGCCTAATACTGAAACGAGGATCTAGGCTGGATAAGGGTTTCAAGCCGATTAATCTTTGAGCATTTGTTAGGCATGGTATTATCGCCGCCTTTAATACAGAGCCTTTGCGGCGAGTGAATTCCCGCATGGGGTGCAGGTGGTCGGAGGTTCAAATCCTCTCGCCCCGACCAGAAATCAAAGGCTCTCCGGCTTATGCCGGAGGGCCTTTTTTCTTTGGCCCGTCGAGGCCGTCGTATCGAACATGGCGAGCAAAAACAATGGCGTATAACAAGCTCAACAACCCGCGCGCGTTTCCCGGCAACAGCAACTACGGCATGTCGTTGCGAGACTACTTCGCGGGACAGGCGCTTGCCGGCGACGTGGCCGACGAAGCCCTGCCGAGCGATGCATCGTCCGCGCTGCTGGAAGAACGCGCCCAACTCTATTACCGTCTGGCCGACGCCATGCTCAAGGTGCGCGCCGAGGACGAAGCCGTCACGAAGACGACCGCATTGATGGGCATGACCATCTAGCGCATACGCTGCGGCGAGCCGTTTTGATCATACTTGAAAGCCAAAAAAACACTTGTGTGTCAGTTATTTAAGGCCTACTCTTAAGGTGACACGTAAGGAACGGCGCCCCATGCCTTTGTCTGTTTCAGCGCTGGCGCAACTGCCGCGCATTCGATCTGACCGAACCTCTTCCGCGTTGCGCGCCGAGGTGGCGAGGTGGTTCCATCCGGCAAGCCGTGCGCGTGTTTCCCGTTTCGGGCGCATCTATCCAGGCGGTAGCCGCTACGTCTGCGTGAGCGCGCCGAAATCAGGCGGTCTATTCGCGCTTTACTTCTTCCACCACGGCGCCGGCGACTGGCGCATCTATCCGCCCTGGGGCATCGGACCAAGCATCGTCTACTGGTCGATCAACATCGCGATGCCGGAGCGCCAGTCTCAGGCGGCAGTTGGTCAGCAGAAGCGCATTCGCTCCGCCATCGAGTCTTGAGGGCAATCGGCAAGCGCCGCACGCATCACGCGTATCGTCCGGACGAAAAAATGCCGCGACGAATCGCGGCATTGCAGAGTGTATTCAGGGTTAAGGCGGAAGGCGTTCATCCGCCCAGCAAATCGATCACCTGAAGAATGTCCTTGCGCAACTGATCGACATCGACGGCCGGTTGCGCTTGCGTCGCAGCCTGCGCTTCCATCATCTCGGTTTCATCGCCGTTTGCGCGCCCTTGCGAATCGAGGCGATTGCGCGCGCCGTTGATCGTGAAGCCTTGTTCATACAACAACTCGCGAATGCGCCGGATCAGCAACACCTCGTGGTGCTGATAGTAACGGCGATTGCCGCGCCGCTTGACCGGCCTTAGTTGCGTGAACTCCTGCTCCCAATAGCGCAACACGTGAGGCTTGACGCCGCACAACTCGCTGACTTCGCCAATCGTGAAGTAACGCTTGGCGGGGATCGGAGGCAAGACGACTTTTTCCATCGTCGATCAACCATCGTTATAAGTGATGTCGATTGAAGCGCGGTGGGCAAAAAGAGCGTGGCGCGCGGATGGCCCGCGCGCCGAAGCGAGATCAGCGAGTGAGATCCGTCTCCGCTCCCGTTTCGACCAGCGCCTTCAGCTTCTGACTTGCATGAAACGTGACGACTCGCCGCGCGGCGATAGGAATGGCCTCGCCCGTCTTCGGATTGCGGCCCGGACGTTGAGGCTTGTCGCGCAACTGGAAATTGCCGAACCCGGACAGCTTGACGCTCTCGCCGCTCTCCAGCGCATCGCGGATGACTTCGAAGAAGGCTTCGACCATATCCTTGGCTTCGCGCTTGTTCAGACCGACCTGGTCGAACAGCATCTCGGCCAGCTCGGCTTTCGTGAGCGTGGGCGTGTCGCCGGGCGCGCTCGAGGTCTGGGTATCTCGGGTCATGGCGCTACGCTGCGCCGAAAGAAGGGCTTCGAAATCACTCGAGTTCATTTGGTTCATATCGGTAAAACGGCGCTTGCCACGTTTGAGACTTGGGCGTTGACGGAGGGGCCAACTGCAGGCTATCCGCGCAACCGCGCGCCGTGTACTCGAGCCAGGCGATCCACCAGCGTTTTAATGGCCGTATCGACCGTTTCGTCCTGAAGCGTGCCGCCAGTATCTTGCAACGTTACACGGAAGGCAAGACTTTTCTCGTGCGCTCCCAAGCCACCGGAAGTATTTGATTTTGGACGAAATTCATCGAAAAGCGCAACCCTCGTGACGTGCCTGCAAGCGGTCTCCGAGCGAGCGTTTTCGAGCTCGTCGATGAGCGCCTGAACGGGTACGTGTTGATCCACGACAATCGCGATATCGCGTCGCACAGGCGGAAATTTCGACACTTCCGAGGGCGCCGGCAGCGCGCGATCCATCAGCGCATCGGCGTCGATTTCGAAGAGGATCGGCGCATGCGACAGGTCGTATTTTTGCAGCCAGCGCGGATGCAACTCGCCGATCCAGCCGACCGCGCGCCCCGCCACTTCGATACGTGCGCTGCGACCCGGATGCAGCGCCGGATGCTCGGCCGTCACGAAGCGCGGCACGACCGGCGCGAAGAGCGCTTCGACGTCGCCCTTCACATCGAAGAAGTCGACGTTGCGCGACGCCGCGCCCCACTGCTCCTCGATCACCGGACCATATGCGAGGCCGCCGATCATCTTCGGCTGTGCGAAGCCTTCGACCGCCAGTTCGCCCGCCTTCACGGACGCGTCGCGATGGAACACGCGCCCCGCCTCGAACACGCGAATGCGCTCGGCGCGGCGGTTCAGGTTGTGGCGCAGCACTTCGATCAGGCTGCCGAACGTCGTCGTGCGCATGACCGAAAGCTGGCTCGCGATCGGGTTGAGCAGCTTGATCGGGTTATCGTTGCCGGCGAAGTCCTTCTCCCATTCGGCATCGACGAAACTGAAGTTGACCGTCTCCGAATAATCGCGCGCGGCGACCGCATGCCGCAGCGTGTGGATCGAACGCTTCGTTTCGTTCGTGATGCGCATTTCGCTGCGCGCGACCGGCGGACGCGCCGGGATCTTCTCGAAGCCGTAGATGCGCGCGACTTCCTCGATCAGGTCTTCCTCGATCTCGATATCGAAGCGATACGGCGGCGGCGTGACTTTGAACGACTCGCCGTCGCGCTCGAAGGCGAGGTTCAGGCGCGTGAAAATCTGCGCGATCTCTTCCGCGCCGATCTCCACGCCGATGATGCGATGCGCGCGCGACACGCGCATCGTGACCGGGTTGCGCTCGGGCACGTTGACGATCTGATCGTCGACGGGACCGGCTTCGCCGCCACAGATATTGAGAATCAGGCGCGAGATGCGCTCGATATGCTCGACGGTCGTCGAATAATCGACGCCGCGCTCGAAGCGATGCGCGGCATCGGTCGAGAAGTTGTACTTGCGCGCGCGCCCGCGGATCGAGTCCGGCCACCAGAACGCGGCTTCGAGATAGATGTTGGTCGTGTCGAGCGTGACGGCCGTGCTGTCCCCGCCCATGATGCCCGCGAGGCTTTCGAGATGATGGTCGTCCGCGATCACGCCGACCGTTTCATCGACTTCGATGGTATTGCCGTTCAGCAGCTTGAGCGATTCGCCCTTCTTGCCCCAGCGCACTTCCATCGCGCCGTGAATCTTGTCGAGATCGAACACGTGCGACGGACGGCCGAGTTCGAGCATCACGTAATTGGAGATATCGACGAGCGCGGAAATGCTGCGCTGGCCCGCGCGCTCCAGACGCTCGACCATCCATTGCGGCGACTTTGCGTGCGCGTTCACGCCGCGGATCACGCGGCCCGAGAAGCGGCCGCACAGATCCGGCGCGAGCACCTTCACGGGCAGCGTTTCGTCGAGCTTCGTTTCGACGGCAGGCATGTCGAGCGGCTTGAGCGGCGCACCGGTGATCGCGGCGGTCTCGCGCGCGACGCCGAACACCGACAGGCAATCCGCCTTGTTCGGCGTGAGCTTGATCTCGAACACGGTGTCGTCGAGATTGAGCGCCTCGCGAATGTCCTGGCCGACCTTCGCATCGGCCGGCAGGATCAGCAAGCCGCTGTGATCTTCGGACAACTTCAGTTCGCGCGCCGAGCACAGCATGCCCTGGCTATCGACGCCGCGCAGCTTGGTCGGCTTGATCGCGAACGGCGGGCCACCCGCTTCGGCCGGGGGCAGTTCCGCGCCGATGAGCGCGACCGGCACCTTGATGCCCGGCGACACATTCGGCGCGCCGCACACGATGTTCAACGTTTCGCCCGTGCCGGCATCGACCTGACAGACATTGAGCTTGTCGGCGTTCGGATGCTTCGCCACTTCGAGCACCTGCCCGACGACGATCTTCGTGGTCGGCGGCGCGACCGGACGCAGGTCTTCGACTTCGAGACCGGCCATCGTCAGTGCATGCGCGAGTTCGTCGGTGGAGAGCTTCGGATCGACGAAACTGCGGAGCCAGGATTCTGGGAATTGCATGTGTGTCTACGTTCGAAATGTTTGGAGTCTCTCGTCCGGCTTCGTGCATTGCCTCGAAACCGGACGCCGCGGGCTAAGCGCGTCTTACGCGAACTGGCGCAGGAAGCGCAGGTCGTTCTCGAAAAACAGACGCAAGTCCTGCACGCCATAGCGCAGCATCGTCAGACGCTCGAGGCCGCTGCCGAACGCAAAGCCGATGTAGCGCTCCGGATCGAGGCCCATGTTGCGGATGACGGTCGGATGCACCTGACCGGAACCGGAAATCTCCAGCCATTTGCCCGCGTTCTTGCCGTGCTCGAACATCATGTCGATTTCGGCCGACGGCTCCGTGAACGGGAAATACGACGGACGGAAGCGCACGAGAATGTCGTCGCGCTCGAAGAACTTCTTGAGGAAATCGGTATAGACGCCCTTCAGATCGGCGAAGCTGATGTTCTCTTCGATCCACAAGCCTTCGACCTGATTGAACATCGGCGAGTGCGTGGCGTCGCTGTCGACACGATACGTGCGGCCGGGCACGATCACCTTGATCGGCGGCTTGTTCATGCGCGCGTAGCGCACCTGCATCGGGCTCGTGTGCGTGCGAAGCAGCAGCGGCCGGCCATCGGCGTCATTGGCGTCGACGTAAAAGGTATCCTGCATCGAGCGCGCCGGATGGTTCTCCGGGCTGTTCAACGCGGTGAAGTTGTACCAGTCGGTTTCGATTTCGGGACCGTCGGCCACGTCGAAGCCGATCGTGCCGAAAATCTGCTCGACGCGTTCCCACGTGCGCATCACCGGGTGCAGCGTGCCGGAGCCCGCGCCGCGTCCGGGCAGCGTGACGTCGATGGCTTCGGCCGCGAGACGCTGGTTCAGGAGCGCATCGGCAAGCGCCTGACGGCGCGCGTTGAGCGCCCCCTCGACCTGCTGCTTCGCCTGATTGATGCGTGCGCCTTCGGTCTTCTTCGCTTCCGGATCGAGCTTGCCCAGGCCCTTCAGCAACTCGGTCAGCGCGCCGGACTTGCCGAGAAACCGCGCCTTTTCGTTTTCGAGCGTGGTGGTATCGGCGGCGTGTTCAAAGGCGCTTTTCGCGTCGGCGACAATCTGGTCCAGATCCATTGATCCCATCTTTTCGAAGTTCTGACTAAGTTCGGTTTTGGGCGTGGCCTGCCTGATGACGACAAACACTCTATTCACAAGCCATGCGCAAAACCGTCCGACCAACAAAAACGGGGCTCGGTGAGAGCCCCGTTTTCTGCCTTGCCGCCGCCTTCAACAACTTGGCGGCGAAGAGGCGAACCACGCAGTACTAATTTCGCAATTAGGCTGCAACGGCGGCTTTCACCTGCTTCACGATCGCAGCAAAAGCAGCCTTGTCGAACACAGCCATGTCAGCCAGCACCTTACGGTCGAGTTCGATCGACGCCTTCTTCAGGCCGTTGATGAACACGCTGTAGGTCATGTCGTGCTGACGCACCGCCGCATTGATACGCGTGATCCACAGTGCGCGGAACACACGCTTCTTGTTGCGGCGATCGCGGTAGGCGTACTGGCCTGCGCGCATGACCGCCTGCTTGGCGATGCGATAGACGTTATTGCGACGGCCACGGTAACCCTTGGCCAGACGGATGATCTTCTTGTGACGGGCCCGTGCGGTAACCCCACGTTTTACTCGAGGCATGTTGCTCTCCTTAAGTTAGATGAGGTTAGGCGAACGGCAGCATTGCGCGGACGGAGTTCAGATCGGAATCATGAACGGCCGTGGCGCCACGCAGATGGCGTTTGTTCTTGGTGGTTTTCTTGGTAAGAATGTGGCGCTTGAACGCTTGACCGCGCTTGACGGTACCGCCCGGACGCACCACGAAGCGCTTTGCAGCACTCTTCTTGGTCTTCATCTTCGGCATGAAACAACTCCAGTTTATTAGATGGTCATGGGTGTGCGGCTGATCTTCCCGTGCTGGCCAGATCCCTACCCGCCCTTCGAAACCCACGCTCCACTTGTTTGCGTTCGGCTCAGTGAAGAACCGCCGCATTTCATGAGCGGCGCCGCGTGAGCACGCCACTCTGAAACCTTCAGACAATGCCGCGCCAGCCGTCTTGCGACGGCGCGCGATCCATCGTCTCACTGCCTGCGTTACTTACCCTTCTTCTTCGGGGCAAGCACCATGATCATCTGGCGCCCTTCCATCTTCGGCATTTGCTCGACCTGGCCGTATTCGTCCAGATCCGTCTTCAGACGTTCGAGCATGCGCATGCCGATTTCCTGGTGCGCCATTTCGCGACCGCGGAAACGCAACGTGATTTTCGTCTTGTCGCCGTCTTCGAGGAAGCGTGTGAGGTTGCGCAGCTTGACGTTGTAATCACCGTCATCCGTGCCGGGGCGGAATTTGACCTCCTTCACCTGCACGATCTTCTGCTTCAACTTCGCTTCGTGCTGCTTCTTCGCTTCCGAATACTTGAACTTGCCGTAATCCATCAAACGGCAGACAGGCGGCGAAGCCTGCGGCGCGATCTCGACGAGATCCACGTCGAGCTGTTCCGATTGGCGGAAAGCCTCGGCCAGTTTCACGATTCCGAGCGGCTCGTTGTCCACCCCGACCAAGCGCACTTCGGGTGCAGTAATCTCACCGTTGATGCGATGTGACGACTTATCAGTAGCGATGTTACGTTTCCTCTAAAAATTAAAAAACAAGCCGCGCTGCGAGTGACTTACCTGAACGCCCGCACTTCCTGCTGCAGGCGCTCCAGAAATGCGTCGACCGGCATGACGCCGAGATCGACACCGCCACGAGCACGCACGGCTACGGTTTGCGCATCACGCTCTTTGTCCCCGACGACCAGCAAATAGGGCACCTTTTGCAGCGTGTGCTCCCGTATTTTATAGCTAATCTTCTCATTGCGCAAATCGGACTCCACTCTAAGCCCTTGTTTTTGCAACGATTGGGCCAGATTTCCAGCATAATCCGCCTGACTTTCAGCAATATTCAGCACAACGGCCTGGATCGGCGCGAGCCACGGCGGCATCGCACCGGCGTGGTGCTCGATCAGAATGCCGAGGAAACGCTCCATCGAACCGACGATCGCGCGGTGGAGCATCACCGGACGGCGGCGGCTGTTGTCTTCCGCGACATATTCCGCGCCGAGGCGCTCCGGCAGCACCATGTCGAGCTGCAGCGTGCCGCACTGCCACGAGCGGCCGAGTGCATCCTTGATGTGGTATTCGATCTTCGGACCGTAGAACGCGCCCTCGCCGGCGAGCTCTTCCCACTGCAGACCGCAGGCGGTGAGCGCCTCGCGCAGACCCTGCTCCGCGCGATCCCAGGTTTCATCGGTGCCGGCGCGCTGCTCGGGGCGCAGCGACAGCTTGATGTCGATGTGATCGAACCCGAAATCCTTGTACACGCTCATCGCCAGCGTATTGAACGCGATCGATTCCGCGATGAACTGATCTTCGGTGCAGAAGATGTGCGCATCGTCCTGGACGAAACCGCGCACGCGCATCAGGCCGTGCAGCGCGCCCGACGGCTCGTTGCGGTGGCACGACCCGAACTCCGCGTAGCGCAGCGGCAGATCGCGGTACGAACGCAGACCGTGATTGAACACCTGGACGTGGCCCGGGCAGTTCATCGGCTTGATCGCGTAATCGCGTTTTTCCGACTCGGTCGTGAACATGTTTTCACGATAGTTCTGCCAGTGACCCGACGCTTCCCACAGCGAACGGTCCATGATCATCGGGGTCTTGATCTCGAGATACCCGGCCTCGTTCACGCGGCGGCGCATGTATTGCTCGACTTGCTGCCACAGCGACCAGCCCTTCGGATGCCAGAACACCATGCCCGGCGCTTCGTCCTGAAGGTGGAACAGGTCGAGCTGCTTCCCGAGCTTGCGGTGATCGCGCTTCTCGGCTTCTTCGAGCATATGCAGGTACGCGTCCTGGTCTTCCTTTTTGGTCCAGGCGGTGCCGTAAATGCGCTGAAGCTGCTCGTTCTTCGAATCGCCGCGCCAGTATGCGCCCGCGACTTTCATCAGCTTGAAGACTTTCAGCTTGCCGGTGGACGGGACGTGCGGCCCGCGGCACAAGTCGATGAAATTGCCGTGCGAGTACAGACGAATCTCGTCGCTCTCGGGAATCGACGAAATGATTTCCGCCTTGTACGCCTCGCCGATGCTCTTGAAGTACTCGACGGCCTCGTCCCGCGACACCACGCGGCGCGACACCGGCTCGTTCTTCTGCGCGAGTTCCTGCATTCGCTTCTCGATTTTCTCGAGATCTTCGGGCGTGAAGGGACGGCTGTACGAGAAATCGTAGTAGAAGCCGTTATCGATGACCGGCCCGATGGTCACTTGCGCCTCGGGGAACAGATCCTTCACGGCATAGGCGAGCAAGTGCGCGGTCGAATGGCGCACGACATCGACGCCTTCCGGGTCTTTGTCCGTGACGATGGCGAGCGACGAATCCTTGTCGATCAGAAACGACGTGTCGACGAGTTCACCGTTGAGCTTGCCGGCGAGCGCCGCCTTGGCAAGGCCCGCGCCGATCGATGCCGCGACTTCCGCGACCGTCACCGGGTGGTCGTATTGTCGGACCGACCCATCAGGCAAACGTACCGAAACCATATCGTTCTCCAAGACGCCGGCGCACGCCAGGCGATTTCGATTAAGCATTGCCGCGCGATCTTCGTTTCCAGAATCGCAAGGCAAAAAAAATGCGGCCCCGCTATCGAGGGGCCGCATTCACTTTTCACACATACCGCGAAACAAATTGGCAGAAGGCGAATTAGGTCCTCGACTAGCGTCGCTCCGAAGTTGTTTCGGTCAACGTTCGACGTGCCATGTTTTTTCGCCTTTTGCGCTGAGCGCTTCTTGCGGTTTGAAACCCCGCGAACCGAAGTCCGCTGAATTTCGTTTTCGTTGGTAGGCTCGATTGGACTCGAACCAACGACCCCCACCATGTCAAGGTGGTGCTCTAACCAGCTGAGCTACGAGCCTGAAAGAAGTGAGATTATATGGAGCGTTTCAGATCTTGGCAAGTGCTTATCTTCAGGAAAATCGAAAATATTCGCCGATCCGTTCAACGCCGCCGGATTACGCGCGCCGCGATGCGCGAATCACGCCCTGCACTTCGCCAAGCAGCGTGCAGGCGCGCTGAATCTGCGCGGCGTTCGACACTTCCACGGTGAACTGCATATACGCGATGTTCCTGCGGCTCTGGCTTTTCACGCCGATCACATTGATCTTCTCGCGCGCGAACACTTCGGAGATATCGCGCAGCAAGCCCTGCCGATCCGCCGATTCCACCGCGAGATCCACCGGATATACGGACGATCCACGCCCGTTCATCACATCCGCGGACCACGTGGTGTGCAGCACGCGCTCCGGCGAGCGTTGCGCCATGCGCTTGAACGTCTCGCAATCCGTGCGGTGCACGGACATGCCTTTGCCGCGCGTGACGAAACCGGCGATTGCGTCGGGCGGCGCGGGACGGCAGCAGCGCGCAAGTTGCGTGAGCAGCGCATCGACACCGACGACGAGCACGCCCGTCGATGCACCGTGCGCGACGCTCTGCCCGCTGCTGCGCTTTTCGAACTGCTCGGGCGCTTCCGGCTCCGGCTCGGGCGGCGGCGTGTCGGAGAGCGCGTGCTCGATGTTGCGGAGGCTGAATTCGTCCTTCGCAACAGCCGCGTAAAGCTCTTCGGGCGTCTTGAAGCCGAGTTTCGCCGCGAGTTGCTCGAGGCTAACCGAGGTCTTGCCTTCGCGCTGCAAGGTTTTTTCAACGATGGTCCGCCCCGCCGCGATGTTCTCGGCCGCGTCGGCCGCGAGGAACCACGAGCGCACCTTCTGCCGCGCCCGCGCGCTGTGCAGATAGCCGAGTTGCGGATTAAGCCAGTCGCGCGACGGCCCGCCCTCCTTCACCGCGACGATCTCGACCGTCTGCCCGTTATGCAGTGGCGTGTTGAGCGGCACCATCGCGCCGTCGACGCGCGCGCCGCGGCAGCGATGCCCGAGCTCGCTATGCAGGTGATACGCGAAATCGATGGCCGTCGCGCCGTGCGGCAGCGCGATCACGCGGGCCTGCGGCGTGAGCACGTAAATGTGGTCGTCGTCGAGCGTGGCGTCGCGCAGGTGCTGCCAGCCCGGCTGATCGCCTTCGACATCGTCCTTCCACGCGAGAAGCTGGCGCAGCCAGGCAATCTTCTCGTCGTATTTCTCGCTCGCCGTCACCTGGCCCGCGTAGCCGCGCGTGCCCGCTTCCTTGTAGCGCCAGTGCGCGGCCACGCCGTATTCGGCGAACTGATGCATCTCGTACGTGCGGATCTGAACCTCGAACGCGCGCCCGTCGTCGCCGATCACGACTGTATGCAGCGACTTGTAGCCGTTGGGCTTCGGACGCGAGATGTAGTCGTCGAACTCGCGCGGCACCGGCTGCCACAGGTTGTGCACGATGCCGAGCACGGTGTAGCAGTCCTTGATGTCGCCGACGATGACGCGAAACGCGCGCACGTCGTTCAGCTCGGAGAAGTCGAGATGCTTGCCGCGCATCTTCTTCCAGATGCTGTAGATATGCTTCGGCCGTCCGCTCACGTCCGCCCTGATGTGGGCGGTGTCGAGCTCCTTTTGCAGGCGCGCGATCGCCTCGGTCACATAGCTTTCGCGTTCGACACGCTTCTCGTCGAGCAGCTTCGCGATGCGCTTGTACGTGACCGGATCTTCGAAGCGGAACGACAGATCCTCCAATTCCCACTTGAGCTGCCAGATTCCCAGCCGGTTCGCGAGCGGCGCATAGATTTCGAGCGTCTCGCGCGGCACGTCCGGAGACGGATCGATCTTGTGCGCGGCGTGATAACGCAAGCTCTGCACCCGCGATGCAAGCCGGATCAGTACGACGCGAATGTCCTGCGCGAACGCGAGCAGCATCTTGCGCAGCGCTTCCACCTGCGCGCGGCGCGCGGCCTGCGCATCGCGCGTGTTCTCGGGCAGGTCCGCGAGCGTGGCGCGCGAACTGACCGAGCCCAACCGCAAGAGCTTTCTCACATCGCCGACGAGCCGCTGCACTTCCGGGCCGAAGCGCTCGGCGATGACCTTGTCCGGGTCGTCGAGATGCGGCGCGAGCACGAAGAGCGCCGCCGCCGCGACCGCGTGCGCGTCGACGTTGAGCGTCTGCACGATGCGCGCGGTGCCCACCGCATGATCGGCGAGCAGTTCGCCCGTCGAGACGCGCGCGTCCCCGGCGTGCTCGCGCACGAACGCGAGCGCGTCGTCGATGGACGGCTCGGGCAGGGTTTCGGCGGGGGCGGCGGTCTCGGTCATGCGATTGCAACCACTACGGCAAAATCAGCCGCGCTGCGCGGCGATTACGCAGATTTCGATGAGGCACGCCGGATTGGCGAGCTTCGACTCGACCGTGGCGCGCGGCGGCGTGTTGCCTTCCGCGACCCACGCATCCCAGACGGCGTTCATGCCGGAGAAATGCACCATGTCGGCGATATAGATCTGCACGTTCAGCAAATGCGACTTGTCGCTATTCGCTTCTTCGAGCAAGCGGTCGATATGACCGAGCACTTCGCGCGTCTGACCGGTGATGTCCTGATCCGTGTCCTCGGCGATCTGGCCGGCGAGGTACACCGTGCCATTGTGGATCGCGGTCTCGGAGAGGCGCGGGCCGACGTGATGACGAATGACTGCCATTGTGTGTTCCTGATCGATGAAAGATGAAAAAACCGGCATGAGCGACGCACGCTCAGCCCAATATTATGCCCCGCTGCCGCCATCGCCGAGGAAGAACCCCCTGGCGACGGCGATCTGACCGGCGACGAGAAACGCCGGCGCATGTCCCGCGCCCGGAATTTCGACGCTGCTCACGGCCTGGCCCCGCTCGACCATCTGCGCGACCGTCTCGCGCGACAGCAAGTCCGACGTCTCGCCGCGCACGACGAGCACCGGCGTTCTGATCGACGCCAGCGACTGCCACAGGAACGCCTCGCCGGCCGCGTTCTGCTCCTCGGTCGCCGCCCCGAAAGGCGCCGCGATGCCCGGGTCGTAGCGAAAGCCCCATGCGCCATCGCGCTCGTGCAGGAGCGGCGTGTTGATGCTCGTCCATTCCTCGTCGGTCAGCGGCCCGAACGACGCCGCGAGCGCCGCCGCATGCCGCACGCCTTCGTCGAGCGACGCGAAGCGCGTGGGCTTGCCAAGATAGTCGCCGATGCGCGCCAGCGCGATCGGCTCGATATGCGGCCCGACATCGTTGAGCAGCATCTTCCTGATCGGCGTATTGGGCAGACCGCCGAGCGCCATGCCGATGAGGCCGCCCATCGACGTGCCGAACCAGTCCACCGTCTCCACGTTCAGGCGCGCGATCAGCGTGACCATGTCGGCGACATACTGCGCCACGCCGTAATAACGCGGATCGGCAAGCCAGTCGGACAGGCCGCGCCCGACGACGTCCGGACACACCACGCGATAGTCGTGCGCGAACGCCTGCGCGAGCTTGTCGAAGTCGCGCCCCGAGCGCGTCAGTCCGTGCACGCAGAGCAGCACGCGCGGATTGCCCGGATCGCCCCATTCCGTATAGGCGATACGATGCAGCCCCGCGGGGCTCGCGCATTGCACGAAGCGCTGGCGCGGCTCGCAAAGATCGGAATGCACGGGTTCGACGACGATCGGTGTGGTCATGGAAAATATCCTCGTGGAAGAGTCCAAACGATTGTAAAGCGCCTTTCGTCTCATCGAGCGAGCGCTGGCCGAACGGACGAGCCCCAACGGACGCCCCCTCGTCACATGCGGCCAATGGCGCCAAAAGCAAAACGGGCGAAGCCCTGAAAGCCTCGCCCGCCTGGAACCTACCGCCTGGTACCGCCCGCATGCCGCCCAAATGGCGGCGCGATGTCACTTCACGCTCGTGACATCGAGCGGCGCGCCCGTCTTCTTCTGGATTTCCTCGACCGTCACGCCGTCCGCCAGTTCGACCAGCTTCAGGCCGTTGTCGGTGACGTCGATCACGCCGAGATCCGTGATGATGCGATCCACGACGCCCACGCCCGTCAGCGGCAGCGAGCATTCTTCGAGGATCTTGTGCTGGTCGCCCTTCGCGACGTGCTCCATCAGCACGACCACCTTCTTCACGCCGGCGACGAGGTCCATCGCGCCGCCCATGCCCTTGATCATTTTGCCGGGAATCATCCAGTTCGCGAGATCGCCCTTCTTGCTGATCTGCATCGCACCGAGGATCGCCAGGTTGATGTGGCCGCCGCGGATCATCGCGAACGAATCCGCCGACGAGAAAATCGACGAGCCCGGCAATGTGGTCACGGTCTGCTTGCCCGCATTGATGAGATCGGCGTCGACTTCTTCCTCATACGGCGACGGCCCGATGCCGAGCAGGCCGTTTTCCGACTGGAGCCACACTTCCATGCCGTCCGGCACGTGATTGGCGACGAGCGTAGGCAGCCCGATGCCGAGGTTCACGTAGAAGCCGTCCTGCAGTTCCTTCGCCGCGCGCGCGGCCATCTGGTCACGAGTCCAAGCCATGATTACTCTCCTTTCGCGCGGACGATGCGTTGTTCGATGCGCTTTTCCGGATGCGCATTCAGGACGAGGCGCTGCACGAAGATGCCGGGCGTGTGGATATGGTCCGGATCCAGCTCGCCGACCTCGACGATTTCTTCCACTTCGGCGACGGTGATCTTGCCCGCCATCGCGCACATCGGGTTGAAGTTGCGCGCCGTGCGGCGATAGATCAGGTTGCCGGATTTGTCGGCCTTCCATGCCTTCACGAGACCGACATCCGCAGTGAGCGAATGCTCGAGCACATAATGGTTCTCGCCGAACTGGCGCGTTTCCTTGCCTTCGGCGATCACGGTGCCGAAACCGGTATTCGTGAAGAACGCCGGAATGCCCGAGCCGCCCGCGCGCAGCTTTTCGGCGAGCGTGCCCTGCGGCGTGAATTCGAGTTCGAGTTCGCCGGCGAGATATTGCCGCTCGAACTCCTTGTTTTCGCCGACGTAGGACGAAATCATCTTCTTGATCTGGCGCGTCTCCAGAAGGAGACCGAGGCCGAAGCCGTCGACGCCCGCGTTATTGCTGATGCAGGTGATGTCTTTCACGCCCGTGTCGCGCAGCGCGGCGATGAGCGCCTCGGGAATGCCGCACAGCCCGAAACCGCCGACGGCGAACGTCTGCCCGTCCTTGACGATGCCCTCTAGCGCAGCCTTCGCGCTCGGATAGACCTTGTTCATCTGAGTGTCCCTTCCATGTTTGAAACCAACTGAAAATCGGCTTATTGACGCCGCCGCGGTGCTGTCGCACGCGCGTCAGGCGGCCTTTTGGCGTGGCACAAGAGTACTTTGGCGCGTCGATCCGGCACAATACGCAAAAATACATAAGTCATTGCCCGCGCGCGTTTGGTTCCCCGGCTGCTTTTGCCGGGCATCAAGAAGCGCGCGGCCCCGATTTCACATGCGTGCACTGGATTATCAAACCGCGTTTCAACTCGCGCCCGTCGGGCTCGTGCTTTCGCGCGAGCGCTCCATCGAGGACTGCAACGAACAGCTCTGCGCGATCTTCGGCTATGCGCGCGAGGCGCTCATCGGCAAGTCGTTCGAAGTGCTGTATCCGTCGCCGGACGAGTTCGCGCGCATCGGCGAGCGGATCGCCGCGCATATCAGCCGGTCAGGCACCTACAGCGACGACCGGATCATGAAGCGCAGGAACGGCGAACTGTTCTGGTGCCACGTGACCGGACGCGCGCTCGACCAGGCCGCGCCGCACGCGGCGGGCGTCTGGACCTTCGAGGATCTGAGCGCGACGCGGCGGGTCGCCATCGAACTGACGCCGCGCGAACGGGAAATCGCCGCGCAACTCGTGACGGGCAAGACGAGCAAGCAGATCGGCCGCGTGCTCGACATCAGCCCGCGCACGGTCGATATCTATCGCGCGCGGCTCATGAGAAAGTACGACACGGGCAACGCCACCGAGCTTCTGCAGCGGCTGCTCGGCACGTAATGCGCGATCAGAGCGCGACCGGCGTGCTCGTCTCGATGGTCTGCCGCAGGAAATCCGGAATCGGCACCGACTTGCCCGCGGCGTAGTCGATCCACACGATCTTCGCGGCGCCGCGCGCGTAGAGCGTCGCGCGGTCATCGGCGCGAAAAAGTTCGAAACGCGTATCGAAGCTGCTGCGGCCCGGCTTGCCCACCGACATGCGGCCGATCACGTCGCCGGGATAGTGAAGCTGCTTCAGAAACTCCATCGAGGCGTTCACGATCACCGGACCTTGGCCCTCGCCGTTGCCGCCCGTGATGCCGATCTGATCGAACCACGAGATCCGCACCTGCTCCATATAGCGGAAATAGACGGTGTTGTTGACGTGGCCGAAGGCGTCCATGTCGCCCCAGCGGATCGGCATGGACAGGTCGAAGACGGTGTGAAAGGTGTTATCCGTGGTCATCAGTTGCGTTTGAAAATGTCAGAGCGAAAAACCGTCGTCGGCCGAAATGACCGAGCCGTTCATGAACTGCGATTCGTCGGCGGATAGCAGCAGCAACAGGCCGTCGAGATCTTCCGGCGAGCCCACGCGGCGGCGCGGCAGCATCGAAATGAGTTTCTGGCCCTGCTCGGTTTTCCAGTGATGGTGATTGATTTCGGTGTCGATATAGCCCGGGCAGATCGCGTTCACGTTGATACCGTGGCGGCCCCATTCGAGCGCCATCGCCTTGGTCATCTGCACGACGGCGGCCTTGCTCATCGAATACACGCCGATCTGCGGAAACACACGCAAACCGGCCACCGACGCCACGTTGATGATGCGATAGGCCGGCTTGGCCGGCCCGTTGCCGCGCATGATCATGCGCTTGGCGACTTCCTGCGCGACGAAGAACGCGCCACGCACGTTCGTATCGAACACGAATTCGAAGTCGGCCGGCGTGACGTCCGTCAGCTTCTGCGTAGTCGACACGCCCGAATTATTGACGAGGATGTCGATCGTGCCCGCTTCCGTTTCCGCGTGCGCGACGGCGGCCTTGATGCTCTGATAGTCGGTCACGTCGAGCGACACCACATGCGCCGCGCCGCCCGACGACTCGATCTCGGCGCGCAATTCCTTCAGACGCTCGGTGCGCCGGCTCGCGAGCACCACTTTGGCGCCCGCCGACGACAAAACCTGCGCGAAACGCTTGCCCAAGCCACTGGACGCGCCGGTAATCAGCGCGACCTTGCCTTCCAGGTTGATCGAACGGCCCATTGTGCTTCCTTGTTCTATGGTTGATTCGGCGTATCAGCGCTAGCGTTGACACGGATACCGCATCGCAACATAACTATAGTACGATCGTGCTAAATGGGGTGGGGTTGGTTGCAGCCCGCCTGACCTTCCCTGACAATACGCGATCCCGAAAGGGCATTCTAACGGCACATAGGAGCATTGATGACCCCGGCGAGCCTCATCGAGCAATACGGTCCCCGCGAATCGATGGAATACGACGTCGTGATCGTCGGCGGCGGACCAGCCGGTTTGTCGGCGGCCATCCGGTTGAAGCAACTGGCGGAGGAAAAAGGCGTCGAGATCGGCGTGTGCGTCCTGGAGAAAGGCTCCGAAGTCGGCGCGCATATCCTGTCCGGCGCGGTGATGGACCCGCGCGGCCTCTCCGAGCTGATTCCCGACTGGAAAGAGAAAGGCGCGCCGCTCGATGTCGAAGTGACCGAAGACCGCTTCCTGTTCCTGTCGCAGAACGACGCGAAGCAAGTGCCGAACTGGCTGCTTCCGGACAACTTCAAGAATCACGGCAACTACGTCATCTCGCTCGCCAATGTCACGCGCTGGCTCGGTCAGCAGGCCGAGGCGCTGGGCGTCGAGATTTTCCCGGGCTTTCCCGCCGCCGAAGTGCTGTACGCGGAAGACGGTTCGGTCCGCGGCGTCGTCACGGGCAACATGGGCGTGGGCAAAGACGGCGAGCCGACCGAAAACTTCCAGCTCGGCATGGAACTGCACGCGAAATACACGCTTTTCTGCGAAGGCGCGCGCGGGCATCTCGGCCGTCAGCTGATCGACAAATTCAAGCTCAACCAGAATTCCGATCCGCAGGTGTACGGCATCGGCATCAAGGAATTGTGGGAAATCGATCCGGTCAAGCACAAGCCTGGTCTCGTCATCCACACCGCCGGCTGGCCGCTCGAACCGGATACCTACGGCGGCTCGTTCCTCTACCACATGGACAACAACCAGGTGGTCGTGGGCTTCGTGGTCGGGCTGGGGTATTCGAATCCGTATCTGTCGCCGTTCGAGGAATTCCAGCGTTACAAGACGCATCCGTCGATCCGTGCGTTCCTCGAAGGCGGCAAGCGCATTTCCTATGGCGCGCGCGCGATCACGGCGGGCGGTTTGATGTCGCTGCCCAAGCTCGCCTTCCCCGGCGGCGCGCTCGCGGGCGACGACGCGGGTTTCCTGAACGCATCGCGCATCAAGGGCAGTCACGCTGCGATCAAGTCCGGCAAGATGGCCGCCGAAGCCGCCTTCGACGCCGTGCAGGCTGGCCGCCAGAACGACGAACTCACGGCCTATCCCGAAGCCTTCGATACGTCCTGGCTCAAGACCGAACTGCATCGCGCGCGCAACTTCAAGCAGTGGATGAGCAAGGGCCTGTACCTCGGCACCTTCATGGTGGGGCTAGAGCAGAAAGTGATGGGCGGCAACGTGCCGTGGACGCTGCACCATCAGCATTGGGATCACGAGATGCTGAAGCCGGCGTCGCAGTGCAAGCCGATCGTCTATCCGAAGCCCGATGGCAAGCTCACGTTCGACCGCCTCTCGTCGGTGTTCATCTCGAACACGAATCACGAAGAGAATCAGCCGGCGCACCTGACGCTGAAAGATCCGAACGTGCCGGTCAACGTGAACCTGCGCACCTATGCGGGACCGGAAAGCCGCTACTGTCCCGCCGCAGTGTACGAGTTCGTCAAGTCCGACGACGGCAGCGAGCGATTGCAGATCAACGCGCAGAACTGCGTGCACTGCAAGACGTGCGATATCAAGGATCCGACGCAGAACATCGTGTGGGTCACGCCGGAAGGAGGCGGCGGGCCCAACTATCCGAACATGTAACGTCTGAAAGGACAAAGGGCGCCGAAACCGGCGCCCTTTTCTTTTACTTCGCCGGCATCTGCGCGGCGATCTTCGGCGTATCGACGATCACATCGCCGCATTGCGCCCGATGACGCAGCGCGTGGTCCATCAGCACCAGCGCGAGCAGCGCTTCCGCGATCGGCGTCGCGCGAATGCCGACGCACGGATCGTGACGGCCGAAGGTTTCGACCGTAGCCGGCGCGCCTGCCTTGTCGATCGACTGGCGCGGCGTGCGGATGCTCGACGTCGGCTTGATCGCGATCGACACCCGGACGTCCTGCCCGCTCGAAATGCCGCCGAGAATGCCGCCCGCGTTGTTGGTCGCGAAACCTTCGGGCGTCATCTCGTCGCCATGCTGGGAGCCGCGCTGCTCGACGCTCGCAAATCCCGCGCCGATTTCGACCGCCTTCACCGCGTTCAGGCCCATCATCGCGTGGGCGATGTCGGCGTCGAGACGATCGTAGAGCGGCTCGCCCAGACCGACGGGCACGCCCGTCGCCACGACTTCGATGCGCGCGCCGACCGAATCGCCGTCGCGGCGCAGGTTGTCCATGTAGTCCTCGAGCTGCGGAACGATCTCCGCGTTCGGCGAGAAGAACGGATTCTCGCGAACGTGCTGCCAGTCCACGAACGGAATTCCGATTTCGCCCAGCGCGCTCATGCATCCACGGGTTTCGAGGCCGAACTTCTCGCGCAGCCACTTCTTCGCGACCGCGCCCGCGGCGACGGTCGGCGCGGTCAGGCGTGCCGACGAACGGCCGCCGCCGCGATAGTCGCGCACACCGTATTTCTGCCAATAGGTGTAGTCCGCGTGACCGGGGCGGAACGTCTCCACGATGTTGCCGTAGTCCTTGCTGCGCTGATCGGTGTTGCGGATCAAGAGCGCGATGGGCGTGCCCGTCGTCACGCCTTCGAACACGCCCGAAAGAATCTCGACCTGATCCGGTTCCTGACGCTGCGTGACGTGGCGCGACGTGCCCGGACGGCGACGGTCCAGTTCGACCTGGATATCGGCTTCCGTGAGCGCCATGCCCGGCGGGCAGCCGTCGATCACGCAGCCGATCGCCGGTCCATGCGATTCGCCGAAATTCGTGACGGTGAAGAGCGTGCCAAGGGTATTGCCGGACATGAGCGTCGACCTGAAAAAAAGTGTCGGGGGAAACCGCTATTATGCCAGCGCCGCCCGTTATGGCTTAACGCCGCGCGCCGCGCAAGGCCGACACGACGTCCTGCAGATACGCGGGCGTCGCGTCTTCCGGGGCGATCGGCTCGCCGACCGCGAGCGTGAGGCGCGTCATCGCGCCGCGATGCATCGGCCGCGGCCACTGCGCATCTTCGTGGCGCGAGAACACGCTGCCCCAGAGCCCGCGCAGCGCCATCGGCACGACGGGCGCCGGTTGGCGCTTCAGAATTTCCGTGATGCCGCGCCGGAACGGATTCATCTCGCCGTCGCGCGTCAGCTTCCCTTCGGGAAAGATGCAGACGAGATCGCCCTCGCTTAGCGCCTTCGCGCATTCGTCGTAGGCGCGTTCGAGCATGCGCGCGTCTTCGTGCGCGGGCGCGATCGGAATCGCCTTCACGCGGCGGAACAGCCGGCCGAGCACCGGCGTGCGAAAGATGCGGTGATCCATCACGAAGCGGATCGGCCGCGGGCTTTCGGCCATGATGACCACCGCATCCACGAAACTGACGTGATTGCACACGAGCACCGCCGCGCCGTGCGACGGAATGCGCTCGGCATCGACGAGACGGATGCGATAGAACGTGTGCACCAGCATCCACGCGATGAAGCGCAACAAGAACTCCGGCACGAGCGAATAGATATACACGGCGACGACGACATTGAGCAGCGCCGTCGTCAGAAAGAGCCCCGGAATGCCGACGCCGAACGACGTGAGCGCGAGCGCCATGAGCGCCGACACGATCATAAAGAACGAGTTGAGAATATTGTTCGCCGCGATGATGCGCGCGCGGTGCGTAGGCTGGCTGCGCGCCTGGATCAGCGCATAGAGCGGCACGCTGTAGAAGCCGCCGAACATCGCGAGCAGGAACAGGTCCGCGAGAATGCGCCAGTGCGTCCACACTTGCAGGAATTCCGGCACGCCGAGCAGGTGTCCGGCGGGCGCGATGTTGTGGCTGGCGAAAAACAGATCGATCGCGAATACGCTGATGCCGATCGACCCAAGCGGCACGAGGCCGATCTCGACGCGGCGCTTCGAGAGCCGCTCGCACAACAGCGAGCCGGTGCCGATGCCGATGGAAAAAGTCGCGAGCAGAATCGTCACCACGTCCGGATTGGCCGACAGCACGTCTTTCGCGAAATTGAAGAACGACGTCAGAAAGGTCGCGCCGACGAACCACAGCCACGAAATGCCGAGCAGGCTCAGAAACACGGTGCGGTCCTGCTTCGCGAGCTTCAGATTGCGCCACGTCTCGGAAATCGGATTCCAGTTGATGCGCAGATCCGGCTGCGACGCCTCCGACTTCGGCACGAACGTCGACGCGACGCGCCCGATGACCGCGAACGCGATGCACGCGGCGGCCAGCAACATCGCGCCCTGTTCGGACGCGCCCGCCGCCGCACCGCCGATGATCGTGCCGATCAGAATCGCGACGAAGGTGCCCATCTCGACGAGCCCGTTGCCGCCGACCAACTCGTGCGAATCGAGATGCTGCGGCAGATAGGCGTATTTCACCGGCCCGAACACGGTCGAATGCACGCCCATCAGAAACGTGCATGCGTAGAGCAGCGGAGCGCTGTGCAGCACGAAGCCCGCGCCGCCGATCAGCATCACGACGATCTCGAAGCTCTTCACGAGGCGCGCGAGCACAGCCTTGTCGTATTTGTCGGCGATCTGGCCGGAGGTCGCGGAGAAGAGCACGAACGGCACGATGAAGATCGCGGAAATGAGAAACGCGGCGGTCTTCGGATCGACGCCGGAAAAGCGCGCGGCCTGGAATGTCACCAGCGACGTGAATCCGACCTTGAAGACGTTGTCGTTCATCGCGCCGAGAAATTGCGTCCAGAAGAACGGCGCGAAGCGGCGCTCGCGCATCAGGCGGAACTGGCTGTCGCCTTCGTGCGAACGCCGGGCAGTGCGCGACTCGGCGCGCATCGGTTTGTCACTCATGTCTTGCGGGATATTGAAGTCCGGCGTTGATCGCGAGGGCGAACGAATCCGGATGGAGCGAAAGCGGGCTCGAAAAGCGCCATGACGCGCCTCGGCCAGACGAAAAAAAACGCGCCGTCGGCGCGCTGCGAATGATGAACTCTGCGCAAGATATCGGCAATGCCGCGAAGCGCGGAACTTCGCGGCACATCGTCAAATTTCAACGCGCTTCTTCCTGCTGCTCGGGCCAGTCGCGGATATACGCTTTCAGCATGCGATTTTCGAAGCCCTGCTCTTCCACGACGGCCTTGGCCACGTCGTAGAACGAGATGACGCCCATCAGCTGACGCTTTTCCATGACGGGCAGATAACGCACGTGATGTTCGAGCATCATGCGGCGCACTTCGTTGACGTCCGTTTCCGGCGTGCAGGTGAGCGGATGGTCGTCCATGATCTTGCGGATGGTCGTGGTGCCGACCGCGCCGCCATTGTTGTGCAGCGTCAGGATGATTTCGCGGAAAGTCAGCATGCCGACCAGGTCGCCGTACTCCATGACGACGAGCGAGCCGATGTCGTGCGCCGCCATGGTGTCGACCGCGTCGGAGACCGGCGTGTCCGGCGTCACCGTGAACAGCGTGTTGCCCTTTACTTTAAGAATGTCGCTGACTCGCATGACTGTCTCCTCGCGAAATGCCGGTGCCTGTGCCCAAACGTTGATGAAACGATGAGTCGATGCTATCGGAAAGACCCGCAAAAGGAAAGCCGCGCGCGCCGCCGGATCGCCCGCACTGGCCGAACGGACAAGGCTTTGCACGATTCGCGGCCGCGCGTTCGCCCTAGGTTTGGGCGCGCGCATCCGATGTTACGATGATTGACCCTCATTTTCGCCGCATGCCGCCTCAGGCGCGCCGGCCGCCCATGATGCCAGCCAATCGTTTCGACACGCTCGCGCTGCACGCGGGCGCCGCGCCCGACCCCGCCACCGGCGCGCGCGCCACGCCGATCTATCAGACCACGTCGTTCACGTTCCGCGACTCCGATCACGCCGCCGCGCTCTTCAACATGGAGCGCTCGGGGCATGTGTATTCGCGCATTTCTAATCCGACCGTGGCCGTGTTCGAGGAACGCGTGGCCGCGCTCGAAGGCGGCGCCGGCGCGATCGGCACAGCGAGCGGCCAGGCCGCGCTGCATCTGGCGATCGCGACGCTGATGGGCGCGGGCTCGCACGTGGTCGCATCGAGCGCGCTCTACGGCGGCTCGCACAATCTGCTGCATTACACACTGCGGCGCTTCGGCATCGAGACGACTTTCGTGCCGCCGCACGACCTCGACGCGTGGCGCGCCGCCGCGCGGCCCGGCACGCGGCTCTTCTTCGGCGAAACGCTCGGCAATCCCGGGCTCGACGTGCTCGACATCGCGGGCGTGGCGGAGATCGCGCATGAGCACGGCGTGCCGCTGCTCGTCGATTCCACGTTCACGACGCCCTACCTCCTGCGCCCGTTCGAACATGGCGCGGACCTCGTCTATCACTCCGCGACGAAATTCCTCGGCGGACACGGCACGACGATCGGCGGCGTGCTCGTCGACGGCGGCACGTTCGACTTCGCGGCGAGCGGGCGTTTCCCCGAATTCACCGAGCCTTACGAGGGCTTCCACGGCATGGTGTTCGCCGAGGAAAGCACCGTCGCGCCGTTCCTGCTGCGCGCCCGCCGTGAAGGCCTGCGCGATTTCGGCGCGTGTCTGCATCCGCAGGCGGCGTGGCAACTGCTGCAAGGCATCGAAACTTTGCCGCTGCGCATGGACCGGCATGTCGCGAATACGCGCAAGGTGATCGAGTTCCTGCTGAAATCGCCGGCGGTCGAGGGCGTGGCCTATCCCGAACTGCCGACGCACCGCGATCACGCGCTCGCCGCCCGCCTGCTGCCGCGCGGCGCGGGCGCGGTGTTCAGCTTCGATATCAAGGGCGGCGTGCCGGCGGCGCGCAAGTTCATCGAAACGCTCACGCTCTTTTCGCATCTCGCGAATGTCGGCGATGCGCGCTCGCTCGTGATCCATCCCGCTTCGACGACGCACTTCCGTATGGATGCCGCTGCGCTCGCGGCCGCGGGCATCGGGCCGGGGTGCGTGCGCCTGTCGATCGGCCTCGAAGACCCGGACGATCTCATCGACGATCTCAGGCGCGGACTTAAGGCCGCGCAGAAAGCCGCCGAAAGCGGCCAGGACGCAAACGCGCCTGTGCCGCTCGGGAGTCGCGCATGAACATCGATATGGCAGGCGCGAAAGGCCGCGCGACGTATGCCTACACCGGCGGCAAGCGCTTCGACGCCGCGCGCCCCGCCGTCGTGTTCATTCACGGCGCGGAGCACGATCACAGCGTGTGGGCCTTGCAAACGCGCTATTTCGCGCATCACGGCTTCGGCGTGCTCGCGCTCGACCTGCCGGGCCACGGCCGCACCGGCGGACCCGCGCTGTCCACCATCGGCGCGCTCGCGGACTGGGTGATCGCGGTGCTCGACGCCGTGCGCGTGCAAAAGGCGCTCTTCGTCGGCCACAGCATGGGCTCGCTGATCGCACTCGACGCCGCCGCGCGCCATCCCGCGCGCGCGATGGGTCTCGCGCTTCTCGCGACCGCCGCGCCGATGCACGTCTCCGACACGCTGCTCGACGCCGCCCGCGAGCACGAGCCCGAAGCGATCGACATGGTGAATCAGTGGTCGCATTCGACGATCGCCGCCAAGCCGTCGAGCCCCGCGCCGGGTTTCTGGCTGCAAGGCGTGAATCAGCGGCTGATGGAGCGCGTGAGCCTGCGCGGCGAAGCACAGCTTTTCCATACCGATTTCAGCGCCTGCAACAGCTACGCCGATGCGCTCGAACGCGCCGCCGCCGTGCGCTGCCCGGTGTGCGTCGTGAGCGGCAGACGCGACGCGATGACGCCGCCGCGCGCCGCACGCCCGCTCGTGGACGCGCTCAGGCAGGCAGGCGCGGCCGTGCAAACGGTGGAGCTGGACGCCGGCCACGCGCTGATGTCCGAGCAGCCCGACGCCACGCTCGACGCGCTTTTCGCGTTCGCGCTCGGCTGCGCCAAAACGCAGGCGCAAGCGGACTGAACGGCTCGCACGGTGCGCCACACAAGCCCGCTGCCCCCGCTTGCACGGCGCGCACGACCGTCGCAGAATGAATCTTGCTGGCTCGTCATCGGACACCGGCAGGCATCATCAGGGAGGCCGTCATGGCGCACACCGCACACGGAGAACATTTCGCGAATTTCGCCGAGTTCTATCCCTTTTACCTCGACGAGCACCGCAACGTCGTTTCGCGCAGGCTGCACTTCGTCGGCTCGCTGGGCGTGATCGGCTGCCTCGCGATGGCGGTCGCGACCGGCGACTGGCTCTGGCTGCCCGCGGCCGTCGTCTGCGGCTACGGCTTTGCATGGATCGGCCATTTCTTCTTCGAAAAGAACCGCCCGGCGACGTTTCGCCACCCCATCTACAGCCTGATGGGCGACTGGGTGATGTTCAAGGACATCTGCGTCGGCAAGATTTCGATCTAGTCACGCGGGCTGCTCGGGCATCGACGAGCGCGGCAGGTCACGCATGCGCGCGCTCGTGAGCGCCGACGCCCGCGCGGCGATCAGCGAGCCGAGCGTGATTTCGAGCTTCTCGTTCTCGAGCGCGTTCATGAGCGCGCTGCAATCCACCTGCGCCGCATCGAGCTTCAACTGGTACTCCAGCTCCGCCCGGTCGATCACGAACTGCTCGAACAGCATCGTCACCGTGATCTGACTCGGATTGGCGATCAGCACATAGCGCGGCTGGCGCGAATCTTCCAGCCGGCCGATCCAGCCGAGCGCATCGAGCCGCGCGATCAGGCGCGTGGACGTGTCCAGATCGCAGCGCGCGAAGCCGGAGAGTTGCAGCGCCGTATAGCCGGGCTTGCCCTCGTCGCGCGCCTCGACGAGCCGCGCAAGAATTTCGAGCGCATCGAGCAGATCGCTGCCGGGAAAATCGCGCCGATGATACTGCCCGGTGCGAATCGCGGGCAGCGCGGACGTGACCATCGCCCCGACGAGCGCGATCATCCAGCACAGATAGACCCACAGCAGGAACACCGGCAGCGCGGCGAACGCGCCGTACACGGCCGTGTAGGTTGGAATGCGCCGGACGTAGGAGCCGAAGCCGCGCTTGCCGAGCTCGAAGGCGATCGCCGCGATGATCCCGCCGACGATCGCGTCGCGCCACTCGACCCGGCAGTTGGGCATGTAGACGTAAATGATCGTGAACGCGAGCGCGGTGAGCGGCAGCGAGACGCCGGTCAGCGCCCATTCGACGATCGGCGGCATCAGGTTGTGCGAACCCGCGAACGCGACCGAATGCGCGAACACGTAAGAGGAGATCGACAGGCTGCAGCCGAAGAGAATCGGCCCGAGCGTGATGATCGACCAGTAGACGAGCACGCGCTGCGCGATCGGCCGCGCCTTCTTCACGCGCCAGATGACGTTGAACGCGGACTCGACGGTCATCATCGTCATGACGGACGTCACGAAGAGGATGATCATGCCGACGGTCGTGAGCCCCTTCGCCTTCGACGCGAACTGGTTCAGATACTTGAAGATCTGGTCGTTGATCTGCGGCGGCATCAGGTGCACGGCGAGAAAATCCTGCAGCGACGCCTGAAACGAGCCGAAGATCGGAAACGCGGTGAAGAGCGCGAAGGCGACGGTCGCGAGCGGCACGAGCGACAGCACGCTCGTGAACGTGAGGCTGCCCGCCACCTGCGCCACGCGGTCTTCGCCGAGCCGCCGCGCGACGAAGCTCGCGAGACGCCTGACCGCGGCGAGATCGATGAAGGAATGCTGCAAACGCTTCTCCCGTCGTGGCGGCGCCGTGCGCCGAGTTCGCACTGAGGCCGCGCCGCGCCACGAAAATCACTCAATACCTATAATAGCCGTTCACTAAAAAAGCCTTATGAACGACATCCTCGTGCTTTACTACAGCCGCCACGGCGCGACCCGGGAGCTTGCGCTCGCGATCGCCCAGGGCGTCGACAGCGTTCCCGGCATGCAGGCGCGCGTGCGCACGGTGCCGCCGGTCTCCACCGTCTGCGAGGCCACGCGACCCGACATTCCCGCCGACGGCCCGCCCTATGCGGAACTGCGCGATCTCGAAGAATGCGCCGGTCTCGCGCTCGGCTCGCCGACGCGCTTCGGCAACATGGCCGCGCCGCTCAAGTATTTCCTCGACGGCACCACGCCGCAGTGGCTCTCCGGCGCGCTCGCCGGCAAGCCCGCGAGCGTCTTCACCTCGACCGGCAGCCTGCACGGCGGCCAGGAGAGCACCCTGCTTTCGATGATGCTGCCGCTGCTGCATCACGGCATGATGATCGTCGGCATCCCTTACACTGAATCGCGGCTCACCACGACGCAAAGCGGCGGCACGCCGTACGGCGCGTCGCATCACGCGCGGGCGGGCGGCGATGAAAACCAGCGCCACGGCATCTCCGCCGACGAGAAAGCGCTCGCCATCGCCCTCGGCGCGCGGCTCGCGCGCACCGCGCTCAACCTCGTGCGCGGCGCCCGTTCGGCATGAGTTCCCCCGCGCAGGCATCGCGGCCGAATTCCGCGTTCGCATTCGGCGCGCTCGCGAGCCTCGTTGCGCTCATCGCGCTCACGGTTCTCTGGGAACTGTGGCTCGCGCCGCTGCGTCCCGGCGCGTGGGCGCTCGCCCTGAAGGCGCTGCCGCTCGCGTGCGCGCTGCCGGGCGTCGCGCGCAAGCGCCTTTACACGCTGCAATGGGCGTCGATGCTCGTTCTGCTCTATCTCGCCGAAGGCGTCGTGCGCGGCATGACCGATGCGGGGCTGTCCGCATCGCTCGCCTGGCTCGAAGCACTCTTCGCCGTGGCGTTTTTCGTCTGTGCGCTCGCCTATGTCGCGCCGTTCAAGCGAACGGCGCGCATGAACGCACGTGCGAAAAAAAGCTAGTCTGGCCGCTTTTTTCGCGACGAATCCGCCGGGGCGTGCAGCTTTGTAGCACGAATCGGCGGCCAGCGCGCGACCCTATGCCATTCGGACGAGGGTCGCACGGGGCCTGCCTGCGCGATACTGTGGACTACGACGCTCTATCCGGATCTCTGCTCATTTCCTCATGACCGCATCTCAAGCTTTCCTCGCCGCGTGCACCGAAGTGCTCGGCGCGCCGCACGTCCTGACTAGTTCGACCGATACCGAGCCCTATCTCGTCGACTGGCGCAAGCGCTACCGCGGCGAGGCGTGCGCCGTGCTTCTGCCCGCCGATACGGACCAGGTCGCCGCGGTCGTGCGGCTCGCGCGCGAGCATCGCGTCGCGATCGTGCCGCAAGGCGGCAACACCGGACTCGCCGGCGGCGCGACGCCCGATGCAAGCGGCGCGCAGGCCGTCATCAGCCTGAAGCGACTCAACCGCATTCGCGGCATCGACCCGCACAACAACACGATCACCGTGGAAGCAGGCGTCGTGCTCGCCGAGATCCAGGCGCGCGCCCAAAGCGCACAGCGCCTCTTTCCGCTGAGCCTCGCGGCCGAAGGCAGTTGCACCATCGGCGGCAATCTGTCGACGAACGCGGGCGGCACCGGCGTGCTGCGCTACGGCAACACGCGCGAGCTATGCCTCGGTCTCGAAGTCGTCACGCCGCAAGGCGAAATCTGGGACGGCCTGCGCGGCCTGCGCAAGGACAACACCGGCTACGATCTGCGCGATCTCTTCATCGGCGCGGAAGGCACGCTCGGCATCATCACCGCGGCCGTGATGAAGCTGCATCCCGCGCCGGTCGCGAAAGTCACGGCGCTCGCCGGGCTCGCCTCGCCGAACGCCGCGCTCGACTTTCTTTCGCTGGCGCAACATCATGCGGGCGCGCTTTTGACCGGCTTCGAGCTGATGTCCGATTTCTCGATGCGCCTCGTCGGCCGGCACTTTCCGCAACTGCGCTATCCGTTCGGCGAGCCGCACGCGCAAACCGTGCTGCTCGAACTCTCCGACAGCGAAAGCGAAGCGCACGCGCGCGCCCTCTTCGAACGGCTGATGGAAGACGCGCTGGAAAAAGGCATCGTCGAGAACGCGGTGGTCGCGGAGAGTCTTGCGCAATCGCGCGCGTTCTGGGACTTGCGCGAGCACATTCCGCTCGCGCAGGCCGAGGAAGGCCTGAACATCAAGCATGACATCGCCGTGCCCATTTCGAGCATCGGCCGCTTCATCGACGAAACCGATGCGATCATCGCGAAGGCCGTGCCCGGCGCGCGCATGGTGACGTTCGGCCATCTCGGCGACGGCAATCTGCATTACAACGTGCAGGCGCCGGAAGGCGTCGATCAGAAGCAGTTCCTCGTCGAGCATCAGACGCCGATCAACGCACTCGTGTACGACCAGGTGCACCGGCATCGCGGCAGCATCAGCGCGGAGCACGGGCTCGGCCAGTTGAAGGTCGATGAAGCGATGCACTATAAATCGAGCGTCGAAGTGCGGCTCATGCAGGCCATCAAGGCCGCGCTCGATCCGGACAATCTGATGAACCCCGGCAAGGTCGTGCGCCTTGGCGGCGCGCCTGGCAAGGAGAACCTCGCATGAAGATTCGCGTGCTGTCGGACCTGCATCTCGAATGCGACGAGCCGCTGGCGATTCCCTATGCCGAGGCCGATCTCGTCGTCCTGGCGGGCGATATTCACAACCACGCCGAAGGGCTGCGCTGGGCGGCGGAAAACTTCGATTCCGATACGCCCGTCATCTACGTGCCCGGCAATCACGAGTATTACGACGCCGAGTTCGGCGCGATGGAAGCGGCGATGCAGGACGCCGCGCGCAGCGTCGACAACGTGCACTATCTGAATAACGCGTCGCTGGTCGACCGGCGCGGCGCGTGGCGCGTGCTCGGCACGACGCTCTGGACCGACTTCGCGCTCTTCGGCTCGGGCGCTGACGAGATCGAAGCCGCCAAGGCCGCGTGCACGAAAGTCATGCTCGACTACAAAGGCCTCATCCAGCTCGCCTGGCCCGAGCCCGACGGCGAGCCGCGCGAGTTCGCGCCCGACGATTCCCTCGCGCTGCACGAACAGGCCCGCGCGTGGCTCGAAGCCGAGCTTGCGAAGCCCTTCGCGGGCCAGACGATCGTCGTCACGCATCATGCGCCGATGCGCGAAAGTCTCGCGCCGCGCTATGCGGAAGATCTCGTCTCGGCGGGCTTCGTCAACCATCTGCCGACGCTCGCGCGCTCGCCCGCGTCACTGTGGATTCACGGGCACACGCATACCTCGTTCGATTACGTCGTGGGCGGCACGCGCGTCGTGTGCAATCCGCGCGGGTATTTCAGCCGCCGCACGCAGCAGTGGGAAAATCCGGATTTCGCGTGGGACAAGGTCGTCGAGATTTAGGGAAATCGACAAGGCAGCAGACCGAGGTTGGACTTTGCGGAGGAACGCCATGTGCGGCCGAATCAGCCAGTACCGACTGCCGATGCATTACGCGCAGCGCCTGCATCTGAAAAATCCGTTCGTGCTCGTGGATGCCGCCGACAGGCGTCCCGGCTACAACCTCTCGCCCGGCACGCATCCGCTTGCCGTCTATCCCGACGACACCATCCGCGCGGTGCATTGGGGCTATTGCCCGCCGTGGGCCATCCAGAAAAAGCTGCCGCAGACGATCAACGCGCGCGTCGAGACCGCCGCGACGAGTGCGTATTTCAAGCATCTGTGGAAGAAGGCGCGCATTCTCGTGCCGGCCGACGGCTGGTTCGAATGGCGCATCGAGCCCCGCCCCGGCGATCCCGCGGCGAAGCCCTTCAAGCAGCCGTACTTCATCCGGCGCGCGGATGACGAGCCGATGTATCTCGCCGCGCTCACCAGCATCCTGAGCGACGAGGACGCCGCCGCGCCCGGCGCAGGCTTCGTCATCGTGACGGCCGCCGCCGACGAAGGACTCGTCGATGTCCACGATCGCCGCCCGCTCGTGTTCTCACCGGCCGTCGCGCGGCGCTGGCTGGATGCCGGCGCGTCGCTCGAAGACGTGGCCGCGCTCGTCAAATCGGACGGCGTGCCGGCGTCGCACTTCGTCTGGCATCGCGTTTCAACCGATGTGAATCGCGCGGCCAACGATGAGCCGCGGCTCATCGAACCGCTGGAAACCCTGCTCTGAAAAAAACGATCAGCGGTCGTACGGGTGGCGTTCGTCCTTGATGCGCACCGGCACCAGACGCCGCTTCGCGTCGCGTTCCGACTGGGCGCGCATGGCGTTGAAGAGATCGCGCGACGCCGGAACGGCGATCAGCACGAGAAGCGCGGCCAGTGCGAAGAGAAGTGGCGTACTCATTTGACTTGCCCCGGTAAAAGATGCGATTGAACAGTCCTGAAAGTATCAAGCTGCGGACAAACTGTGAGTAAGCAAGTGTTGCGCCGCGCTTTTTTTCGTAACTGAGCGCCGCTTCCGCCCGTCAGGCGACGACGAATTCCTTCAGCGATTCCGCATCCGCGGCGAGCGTGTCGGGCAGCGCGTCGCGCAGAAATTCGACCCACGTGCGGATCTTGGCGTCGAGATACTGGCGCGACGGATACAGCGCGTAGACGTTCAGCTCCTGCATCGTGTATTGCGGCAGCACGCGCACGAGCGTGCCCGCGCGCAGGCCCGGCAGCGCGGACGACGTCGGCAGCACGCCGATGCCCATGCCCTCGCGGATGGCCGCGCCCATCGCCTCCGCGACGTTCACCGTGAACGTCGACGGGCCGAGGCTCACCGTCTCCTGACCGTTGGGGCCGTCGAAAACCCAGCGGTCCGGCGGAAACACCGGCGTCATCAGATGCAGGCAGGTGTGGCGCACGAGATCGGAGAGCACGTGCGGCGCGCCGTGCTTTTCGATATAGGCCGGCGACGCGCACGCGATGCTGAACACCGTCCCGAGCCGCGCCGACACCAGCCCGGAATCGGGCAGGTCCGAGGCCAGCACCACGGACACGTCGTAACCTTCGTCGAGCAGATCCGGCATGCGCTGCGCGAGCGTCAGCTCGACCTGCACCGCCGGATGGCGCTGCTGATAGCGCGAGATCATCGGCACGACGTAATGCTGGCCGAAGCTCGTCATCGAATGGACCTTGAGCTTGCCGGACGGACGCGCGTGGGCGTCGCCGGCCTCGGCTTCCGCCTGATCCACATAGGCGAGGATCTGCTCGCAGCGCTGCAAGTACCGCTCGCCCGCTTCGGTCAGCGCGATGCGCCGCGTCGTGCGATTCAGCAAGCGCGCGCGCAAGTGCGCTTCGAGGTCCGACACGGCCCGCGAGGCATAAGCCGTCGTGGTGTTGAGATGCTGCGCCGCCGCCGTGAAGCTGCCCGCTTCGACGACGCGTACGAATACGCGCATGTTTTGGAGCGTGTCCATACCGCCTTCCCGACTTCAAGAACTGTTTGTGACGCAAATTGTTGCACGATTGGCAACAACGATTATCACACCATTCGTAAAAATGCTTTGCATTCTTACGGGTTATTCGACAATCTCCGTAAAAATATAATCGCCTCCTGGAATCTAATTCGAATTCGGGAGTGAATCGTGCGAGGGCGAGTGTTCCGTAAGACTGCTACAGCCGCGGTTCTTACAACAATCTTGATAATGGCCGGATGCGCGAGCACCGGCAAGATCGCGCCGCAGGATTCGCTCAAGGATGCCGCCACGCTCGACGTCGGCAGCGCGATCCGCGCCGCCAATGCCGACGCCCAGTGGCCCGACGCGCAATGGTGGCAGGCTTATCGCGATCCGCAGCTCGACCAGTGGATCGGGCGTGCGACCAGCGGCAACCCGACGCTCGCGATGGCGGCGGCGCGCGTGCGCGAGGCGCAGCAACAGGCGGGCGTCGCGCGCTCGGAACTGTTGCCGCACGTCGATGGCGCGATGGGCGTGTCGCGCAAGAACTGGCCCAACAACGATTTCTACGGCCCCGGCCCGTTCGCCGACACGACGACCTGGGACAACACCGCCGGCCTCACGCTGTCCTACAACCTCGATCTCTGGCACCGCGACGACAACAATGCCGAGCGCGCGCTCGACGTCGCCCACGTGCGCGCCGCCGATGCCCGCGCCGCGCAACTGGAGCTCGAAACGAATATCGTGCGCGCGTATATCGGCTTTTCGCAGTCGTTCGCGCTGCTCGATATCGCCGAGGACACGCTCGCGCAGCAGGAGCGCATCGCGGATCTCGCGCGGCGGCGGCTCAAAGGCGGCCTCGGCACGCAACTGGAAGTGACGCAGGCCGAAACGCCCTTGCCCGAATACGAGCGCCAGGTCGACGTCTACAAGGAAGAAATCCTGCTCGCGCGCAATCAGCTGGCCGCGCTCGCGGGCGAAGGCCCCGGCGCGGGCGAGGCGCTCACGCGTCCGGCGCTGTCGCTCGCGACGCCGCTGCCGCTGCCTTCCGCGCTGCCGGCCGAGCTCGTCGGTCATCGCCCGGATATCGTCGCGGCGCGCTGGATGGTGGCGGCACAGGCGCGCGGCATCGATGTCGCGAAGGCCGGTTTCTATCCGAACATCAATCTCGCGGCGTCGCTGACGCAGGCTTTCGCGGGCGGCGCGCTGCTCAGCTTCCTGACGCGCGACGCGTCCGGCTACAGCTTCGGCCCGGCGATCTCGCTGCCGATCTTCGAAGGCGGGCTCCTGCGCGCGCAACTCGGCGCGGCCTCGGCGCAATACGATCAGGCCGTCGATCATTACAACGCGACGCTCGTCGCCGCGCTGAAAGATATCGCCGATCAGGTCGTGCGCGTGCATTCGCTCGATACGCAGCTCGAAGCGTCCGGCCGCTCGGTCGCGGTCGCGCGCAAGAACTACGATCTGGCCAACGAAGGCTACAAGCGCGGGCTCACCGATTATCTGAACGTGCTCATCGCGCAGACGCAATTGCTGAAGGCGCAGGACGGCCAGGCGCGCGTGCGGGCGCAACGGCTCGCTTCATACGCGACGCTCACGTCGGCGCTCGGCGGCGGCATCGACGATCCGTCGAACGGGCCGGAGGCGACCGCGCTCGCGCCGTCGCAGCATATCGGGCCGTTCTCGAAAGCGAAGCGGGACTGAGCATGGCCACGCCCGCTTCCTTCATCGAACGCCGGCCGCTCGCACATGCCCTGCTCGACTGGGCGCGCACCGACGGCCTCGCGTGGGTCTATATCTTCAAGGCCGTGCTCGCGGCGCTCTTGTCGCTGTGGATCGCGATGCGCCTCGACATGGCGCAGCCGCGCACCGCGATGACCACCGTCTTCGTCGTGATGCAGCCGCAAAGCGGCATGGTGCTCGCGAAAAGCTTCTATCGTTTCTGCGGCACGATGGTCGGCCTCGTCGTGATGATGATCTTCATCAGCCTGTTCTCGCAGCAGCCGGTGCTGTTCCTTTCGGCGACGGCGCTCTGGGTCGGCGTCTGCACGGCGGGCGCGGCGCGCAACCGCAACTTCCGCTCGTATGGCTTCGTGCTCGCGGGCTACACGGCGGCGCTGATCGGCATTCCGGCGGCGCAGCATCCCGAGGGCGCGTATCTGACGGCGCTCACGCGCGTCAGCGAAGTGACGCTCGGCATCGTGTGCGCGGGCGCGGTGAGCGCGCTCATCTTTCCGCAGCACGCGGGCGAGCAAGTGCGCACCACGGTGCGCCGCCGCTTCACGCAGTTCGTCGATTACGTGTGCCGCGCGCTGTCGGGCAATATGGAACGCGCGCAGATCGAGCGGACGAATCTCGCGTTTGTGTCGGATATCGTCGGCTTCGAGGCGGCGCGCAGCGTCGCGGTGTTCGAGAACCCCGAGTCGCGCATGCGCGGCGGGCGGCTCGCGCGCCTGAACAGCGAGTTCATGAGCGCGTCCACGCGTTTTCACGCGCTGCACCAGTTGATGAACCGGCTGCGTGAAAGCGCATCGGCAACGACCATCGCCGCACTGGAGCCGTTCTTTCGCGAAGTGCCGCCGCTCTTTTCCCTCTCGGGCGAGCCGGTCAGGAACGCCGCCGACGCCGCGCGCGCCGCCGCCCAGTTGCGCGATTACAAGGCGGCGTTGCCCAGGCGCGTGCGCGAGGCGCGCAGCGCACTCGAAGCGAATCCGGACTTCGTGCAACTCGAATTCGATACCGCGGCGGAACTGCTCTACCGCTTCGTCGACGACATGCTCGCCTACGCCGACACCTACGCGTCACTGACTGCGCCGTCGCACGAACGCGAGCACTGGATCGCGCGCTACGTGCCGAAGACCAACATGTTCGCGGCGGCCATCTCGGGCTTGCGCGGCGCGGCCGTGATGCTCGTGCTCTCCGCGTTCTGGATCGAAAGCGCGTGGCCGAGCGGCGGCACGATGGTGCTCAACGCCGCGGCCGTGTGCGCGCTCGCGTCGTCTTCGCCGCGGCCCACGCTGATGTCCGCGCAGATGGCGTTCGGCACGCTGCTCGCGGCCATCGCCGGGATGATCGTGGTGTTCGGCGTGTTTCCGCACATCGACGGCTTCGCGCTGATGTGCGCCGCGCTCGCGCCCGCACTGCTTCTCGGCACGTATCTGAGCACGCGGCGCACGCTCGCGGGCGTGGGCATCGGTTATTGCATCTTCTTCTGCTTTCTCGCAGGGCCGGACAATCTCGTTCATTACGATCCGACCGGCTTCATGAACGATGCGCTCGCGCTCGTGCTGTCGATGATCGTCGTGGCGATCGCGTTCGCCGTGCTGCTGCCGACCGACGCGCCGTGGCTGCGTCATCTGTTGCTCGGCGACCTGCGGCGCGAGGTCGTGAGCGCGCGCCGCGGGCGGCTTTCGAGCCTCTCGACGCACTTCGAAAGCCGCACGCGCGATCTGCTCGCGCAGATCAACGCGCTGCCCGCGAGCCGGCCGCAACAGCAACGCGACGCGCTGCAATGGCTCTTCGCGGTGCTCGAATTCGGCAATGCGGTGATCGATTTGCGGCGCGAGATCGCGGCGCTCCCGGGCGAGCCGCGCCACGCCGCGTCGATGCCGTGGCGGCGCGCCGTCGATGCGATGCTCGATGCCGTCGCGCGACTGTTCGACCGGCCGAACGCCACGCGTTTTCAGGCCGCGCTCGCCGCCGCCGTGCGAGCGATTGCCGATACGCAGACGCTGCTTCTCGAAACCGGTTCATCGCGCGAGGAACGGCATCGGCTGCAACGCATCGTCAGTCATCTGCATTTCATCCGCACCGCGCTGCTCGATCACGAATCGCCGTTCGCGTCATTCGCACGCGATGCGCGCGAGCGCAACGACACGCCCGAAGGAGCGCCCCATGCTGCCGCGTAACGTCTCGATCCTCGAAGCCTATGTGCCGACGATCCTCCTGCTTTTCATCGCCGGCGCGATGATCACGTGGATCGTCGACCGCGCGCTCTCGCTGACGGGCCTCTATCGCGTCGTGTGGCATCCGGCGCTCTTTCGCGCGAGTCTGCTCGTCTGCATCTGCGGCGCGCTCGGGCTCTATGCGTATCGCTGATCGGCGACATCCATTTATACAAGCTGAAAAAGAGTTGCATCATGATTCTCAGAAAAATCATCGGCCTGGTTTTGACCATTGCGATATTTGCGGCCGCGCTCGTCATCGGGCGCGTGCTGTGGGTGCATTACATGGACGAGCCGTGGACGCGCGATGGCCGCGTGCGCGCGGATGTCGTCAACGTGGCGCCGGACGTGTCGGGCGCGGTCGTGCAGTTGCCCGTGCGCGATAACCAGCTCGTGAAGAAAGGCGATCTGCTGATGGAGATCGATCCGTCGCATTATCAGATTGCCGTCGAGCAGGCGCAGGCGAATGTCGCGGCGCGCGTGGCCGAGCTGCGCATGCGCCGTGCGGACGCCGCGCGCCGCGCCGACATGGACAGCCTCGTCGTATCGAAGGAAGCGCGCGAAAACGCGATGCAGACCGCATCGACCGCACAGGCGCAGTTGCAGCAGGCGCAGGCCGCGCTCGATGCAGCGAAGCTCAATCTCGAACGCACGAAGGTGTTCTCGCCGGTGGACGGCTACGTGACGAACCTGAACGTGTTTCGCGGCGACTACGCGACGGCGGGCGCGGCCAAGCTCGCGATCGTGGACAGTCACTCGTTCTGGGTGTACGGCTACTTCGAGGAAACGAAGCTGCCGCATGTGCGCATCGGCGACAAGGCGTCGGTGCGGCTGATGAGCGGCGGCGAGCTCAAGGGGCACGTCGAGAGCATTTCGCGCGGCATCTACGACCGCGACAATCCGCAGAGCCGCGAACTGCTCGCCGATGTGAACCCGACCTTCAACTGGGTACGGCTCGCGCAGCGCGTACCGGTGCGCGTGCATATCGACGAGGTGCCGGACGGCGTGCTGCTGAGCGCGGGGACGACGGCGACGGTGATCGTGACGCCGTCGATGTGATAAAAAAAAGCCCGCTCCGGATCGCTCCCGAGCGGGCTATTCATATACCGCCACACCGCCTTACTTCAACACCACCTTCACATCGAAATACCTCGCGGCGAAGCGATCGATGGTCCCGTCGTCCTTCAGTTCCTTCAGCGCGCGATTGAGCGCGTCCTTCAGCGCCTTGTCGTTCTTGCGCACGCCGAAGCCCACGCCCGAGCCGAGCAGCTTGTCGTCCGTCACGGCCGGACCCGCGAACGCGAAGCCCGCGCCCTGCGGCTGCTTCAGAAAGCCCTTCGACGCCGCCTCGGCATCCTGGAACGCGGCATCGAGACGGCCCGAGGCCAGATCGGCGTAGATCTGATCCTGCGCCTGATACGACTCGACGTCGATGCCCGCGGGCGCCCATTTCGCCTTCGCGTACGTTTCCTGGATCGAGCCTTGCAACACGCCGACGCGCTTGCCCTTGAGGCCATCGACGGTCGGCAGAATCGGGCTGCCCTTCTTCGCGATGAGCTGATTCGGGATCGTGTAGATCGGATCGGTGAAGTCGATCGCCACCTTGCGCTTGTCGGTTATGGTCATGTCCGAGTTGATGCCGTCGAACTTGCGCGCCTGCAACGCGGGAATCAGGCCGTCGAACGAATTCTCGACCCACACGCATTTCATCTTCAGCTTCGCGCACACCGCGTTGCCGATGTCGATATCGAAGCCCATCAGCTCGCCGCCCGGCGACTTCGATTCGAACGGCGCATACGACGCTTCGACGCCGAAGCGCAGTTCCTTCATGTTCTCGGCCGCGTGCGCGTTCAGCGCGGCAGCGCCCGTCGCAAACGTTGCGCCCAGCACCGCGAACGCGGCGAGCTTGCGGCTGATCCAATGCGATTCTTTCAACTCCATCTCCTTCCAAGTGCGGTTCAATCGAATGTCCGATGCGGCTTCTCGCCGTCGATGAAGCATCGCGGTGCAAAAGTTCGCGATCAAGCAGGAAATCGCCGGATGATGCGCCGCATCAAACATTGGGGCGCGATTGTAGCGCGGGCGAAGGCGCGATACGCCGAATGCGGAGTCAAGCGATTTGGCAAGCCGGTGTCGCGCTCATGCAAGTGCAAGAGCGTGCATACGCGCACCGGCCATTCAGGATAGCGAAGCGAGCGTGGTGTCGGTCGTATCGACGACCATCAGGCCGGCGCGCAGCCCCGGCTTCACTTTCGGATTCGGAAACACGATGCGCTCTTCATCGTGCGACACGCGATAGCAATACTCGCCGTCGCGCGCGAGTTCGGTGCCCGCGGGGAACGCGGTGAAGTTCGGCACATCGCTCGCAACATTCAGCACGAAGCGCTCGCTGTGCTTGTCGATCTGCGCGACGACCGTGAACACGCGCAGCGGCGCTTGCTCCGACGCCGCCGCACCCGCGATCAGCCGGCGCAACGCCGCATCCGACGCGGCGAAGCGCGCGAGATCGTTTTCACCGAACGGCCGCACCTTGCCCAGTTCCAGCGTGCACGCGAGCGCGCCCGCTTCCTGCGCCGTGAAATGCGTGAACGTGCTGCCCTTTTCCCGATGCAGCAGCACGGCCTGCAGACGCGCATCGCGCAGCCAGTCGAACATCGCGCGGGCAAGCGGCGCGCCCGTGTGAGGCAGCAATGCGAACTGCTCGAACACGGACGCGCGAATCGCCGTGTGCATGTCGATGTGCCACTTCGGATGCGCGGCGTCATCGAAGAAAGCGAGCGCGGCGCGCTCCAGTTCCGCGGCGCGCGGCGCTTCGCGGCTATCGCGCAAATTCGCGTGACGGCCACTGAAAAGGCGATTGAGATCGTCCTCGATATAACGCTCGCCCGCGCGCATCGCGTCGATGTTGCCGAGGATCACGAGCATGCGCGCGGCAAGCGGCGCGCGGCCGTTCGCGATGTCCGCGACGAGCATCGACAGCATTTCGATAGGCGCGGTTTCATCGCCATGAACGCCCGCCGAGGCGAGCACGCTGTGCGTCGGCGCGCCCGGCGGTTCGAGCAGCACGACGCCCTCGCCCTGCCACGCCCAGCGCACGCCCGAAGCCGCCACGCCGCTTTCGACGGAAGGCCGCCCGCCCGCGAGCGTGAACGCGAGAAAGTCGTCGAGCAGGGACGAATCAGCGCTGGAAGTCATAAACGGAGCCCAGCCCGAGAAGGGTCGTCAGTTCGTCGAGCGCGGCGCGCGATTCGCCGAGCAGCTTCGGATCGGCGAGATCGGCGGGTGCGAGACGATCGCGATAATGCCGGTCGATCCACGCGTCGAGTTGCGTGAAAAGCGTGTCGTTCATCCATACGCGCGGATTGACCGCGGCGCGCTCGGCAACGTTCAGCACGACGCGCAAGCGCAGGCACGCCGGGCCGCCGCCGTTTTTCATGCTCTCGCGCAGATCGAAGACGAGCACTTCGTCGATCGGCGTCTTGCGGTTGCCGAGCGAATCCAGATACGCCGCCACGCGCGCATTCTCGCGGCATTCCTGCGGCACGACGAGCACTTGCCGGCCATCCGCGCACGACAACAACTGGCTGTTGAAGAGATACGACGAGACCGCGTCTTCCACGCTCACTTCGCTCGCCGGCACTTCGAGCGCGGTGAACGCCGCGCCCTGCGCGTCGAGCTTCGCGCGCAACGCATCGTAGACCGCGTGCTGATCGACGAACGCGCGCTCATGACAAAAGAGCGTCGTGCGATTGCCGACCGCGATGACGTCGTTGTGGAACACGCCGGCATCGATCACGTCGGGCGATTGTTGCGCGAACACGGTGGCCTCGTCGGCGAGACCGTGCAGGCGCGCGACCGCGCGGCTCGCTTCGAGCGTCTGACGCGCGGGATAACGCTGCGGCTGCGGACCGCCGCCGTATTCGCTTTTCCCGTACACGAAGAATTCGACGCCCTTCTCGCCGTACTCGCGCGCAAAGCGCGTGTGATTCGCCGCGCCTTCGTCGCCGAGCGCGGGCGTGCCGGGCAGCGCGTGATGAATGCAGAAGCGCGATTCATCCGCGAAGATCGCGGCAAGCGAGCGGCGCGTCTCGCCATGTTCGATCGCGCGATGCAGCTTCGCCGCGAGATTCGCGGGCGTGAAGTGCACGCGACCGTCCGCCGTATCCGCCGATGGGCTCACGGTCGCGGCGTTGGCCGTCCACATCGCCGATGCGGAGCTCGCCGCCGCGAGCAGTTCCGGCGCTTCGCGGGCGGCGCGCGAGACGACGGTCGCGTCGTCGCCCGTAAAGCCGACGTCGCGCAGCAGTTTGATCGACGGCCGTTCGAGCGGCGGCAGCACGCCCTGATGAAAACCGAGATCCGCAAGCTGTTTCATCTTGCGCAAGCCCTGTTTCGCGGCGGCTTTCGGATTGGCCGTCGATTTCTCGTTGCTGCGCGACGCGACGTTGCCGAACGACAGCCCCGCGTAGTTGTGCGTCGGGCCGACGAGCCCGTCGAAGTTCGCTTCGGTTGCCTGCATGGTCATTCCCGCTGCTTGAAACGTGACTTAAAACGCAAGACCGGGCGAAACGCTCGCCGGCATCTGCAGTTGCGCGCTTTCCACCGACGCCATCGGATACGAGCAATAGTCCGCCGCGTAGTACGCGCTCGGCCGCTGGTTGCCCGAACGTCCGACGCCCCCGAACGGCGCCGCCGACGACGCGCCGTTGGTCGGCCGGTTCCAGTTGACGATGCCCGCGCGAATCGTGCGCTGAAAATGCTTCCACGCGGCTTCGCCGTCGGCGAGCAGGCCCGCGGACAGGCCGTAGGCGGTGTCGTTCGCGCGTTCGATCGCTTCATCGAAGGTCTTGTAGCGCGCGACCTGCACCATCGGGCCGAAGTGCTCTTCGTCCGGTACGTCGCGGGCGTTCGTGACGTCCAGGATCGCGGGCGAGACGAAGCCGAGGTTCGGCGCGCGCTGCGTCATGTCGAGCAACGGCTTCGCGCCTCGTTCGATCAAGTCGGCCTGCGCCTGAACCAGACGCGCCGCCGCGCGCGCCGAGATCACCGCGCCCATGTACGGCTGCGGTTCCTCGTCGTACTTGCCGACGCGGATGCTCGCGCTCACGTCGATCAGGCGTTGCATGAAGCGCTCGCCGAAGGCATCGTCGGGCACGAAAAGACGGCGCGCGCACGTGCAGCGCTGCCCCGCCGACAGAAACGCCGACTGAATCGTGTGATGCACGGCCGCGTCGATGTCTTCGACGTTCGCGATGACGAGCGGATTGTTGCCGCCCATCTCCAGCGCGAGCACGATCTCGGGACGGCCGCCGAATTGCCTGTGCAGCAGCGTGCCGGTATCCGAGCTGCCGGTGAAGAACAGCCCATCGATCTGCCGGTGATTCGCGAGCGCGACGCCCGTGTCCTTCTCGCCCTGCACGAGATTGAGCACGCCCGCGGGCAGGCCGGCCTGAATCCACAGCGCGACGGTCGCCGCCGAGACGCCGGGCGCCAATTCGGACGGCTTGAACACGACCGCGTTGCCCGCGATCAGCGCCGGCACGATATGCCCGTTCGGCAGATGCCCCGGGAAGTTGTACGGCCCGAACACTGCAACCACGCCATGCGGACGATGCCGCAGCACCGCGACGCCATCGGCCATGGGCGCGCGCTTCTCGCCGGTGCGCTCGTGGTAGGCCTGCACGGAGATATCGACTTTCGCGGCCATCGAGGCGACTTCCGTGCGCGCCTCCCACAGCGGCTTGCCGGTCTCGCGGCCGATGATGTTCGCGAGCGCTTCCTTGTTCTCGTTGAGCAGCGAGGCGAAGCGTTTCGCGACGGCCACCCGTTCCTCGAACGACAGCGCGGACCACGACGCGAACGCGCGCCGTGCCGCCGACACCGCGCGGTCCACGTCGTCCGCCGACGCGCTCGTGCCCTGCCAGACGGTTTCATCCGTGCCCGGATTGCGCGATGCGAACGCCGCGCCCTTGCCTTCCTGCCACTGACCGCCGATATACAACTGGTTCGAAATTTCCATGTCGTCTCTCATTCACTTGGCCCGCGGATACGATGTCAGCACGCGCACCTGATCGCCCTCGTTCACGCGCAATGCGGCCGCTTCTTCCGATGTCAGCATGAAATAGCCATCGGCGACCGCGCCCGTCGTCGCGCCGCAGCGGAAGTCTTCGAGCAGCGTGTTCGACACGAGGCTCTTCGCGTCGCCCGCCGCCCCATGCTCGCCGATCTTCACGCGCGCCAGCACGCTCTCGCGCACCGTGCGCAGATCCGCGACGTGGCATTCGAGCACCGGGCCCGCATCGAAAATATCGACGTGATTCTCGTAACGCAGCCCTTCCGCTTCGAGCATCTTGCGCGCGGGCGCGGTGTCCTTGTGCGTGACGCCGACCGCGTGTTGCGCGGTATCGGGCAACAGATCGAGATACACCGGATAGCGCGGCATCAGCTCGGCGACAAACGACTTCTTGCCATGCGAGCTCAGGTAATCCGCTTCGTTGAAATCGATCTGGTAGAAGTGCGAGCCGACCGCGTTCCAGAACGGCGACTCGCCGTTTTCATCGAAATGGCCGCGCAGTTCGGCGCACAAGCGCTGCGGAAAACGATCCGTGAACTGCGCGATGAACATGAAGCGCGAGCGCGACAGCAAACCGCCCACGCCCGCCGTGCGATAACGCGGGCTCAGAAAGAGCGAGCACACCTCCGCGTAACCCGTCAGATCGTGTGAGATGTTCAGCAGCGACATGCGCGTCCACACGCCCATGTCCTTGCTCGCATGCACGACCGTGGATACGCGATAGTTGTAGAACGGCTGCTCCAGACCGACTTCCGTTTCGATGCCGCACACGCCCGCGACATCGCCCGTCGCGGTGTCTTCCATCACGAAGAAATAGCCCGCTTCGAAAGCCTGCGCCTTATCTTCGAGCGTGCGGCGAGCCCGCTCGACACGCGCGGCCAGGGCCGGACGATCCGGCTTGAACGTGGTGAGGCCCGGCCCCGTTTCCGAGGCGAGCCCGACGAGCGCATCGACGTCGCCCGGTTGCGTGCAACGCACGACGATCATTGCAATTCTCCCGATGCCTGATGCAACGGCACGCAACGCACCGTGTCCTTGTCTTCGACGCCGAGCGCGGCGCGCGCGGCGGGGTCGAGCGCGGCGCCGTCGGCGCGCGTGCCGGCGAGCGCGGCCACGATGCAACGGAATTCGTGCGCGCCGCCCGCCGCGACGAGATACGGCGCGCCGCTCTCCGACGCGGCTTCGCGCACCGTGCGCAGCTCGCCTGACGCCGCCGACGCGCTTTTGCCGACGGCGATCGTGAGCACCGGGCCGGCATCGAAGATATCGACGAAACGATCCGGCTCGAAGCCTTCCTCGAGATGAATGTCGTAGGCGAGCAGCGTGCTTTCATTCGGCTCGCCCAGCACGCGCTGCGCTTCGCCGGGCAACAGAGGCACGTAGAGCGGATAACTCGGCATGACTTCCGCGATGAACGTGCGGCTGCGTCCGCCCGACTCCATTTCGACCTGCTCGAAATCGCGCCCGAAGAACTTGCGGCCGACCGCTTCCCAGAACGGCGATGCGCCGGACTCGTCGCTGACGCCGAGCATCAGCGAAAACACTTCGCTGGAAAAGCGCTTGCGGTTCGCGGCGATGTAGATCATGCGCGCGCGCGACAGCAGATGCGCCGCCGCTTCGCTCGCTTCGTTGCGCAGCGACGGATCGATATAAAAGCCCGTCAGGCGGCTCTTGCCCGTCAGTTCGTGCGACATCGTGAGCGCGTGGATCTTGCGGTTCACCTTGAGCTCGCGCGACGCGTGGATCAACGCATCGTTGCGAAACGCGTAGAACGGCTCGGAATAACCCGCCGATGCGACGATGCTCGACGTGCCGAGCAGCCGGCCCGTGTGCGCATCCTCCAGCACGAAGAGATAGAACTCCTCGCCCGGAAATTCCACTTCGGCGCGAAACGAGTCTTCCGAGAGCGCGACGCGCGTTTCGAGCGCGCGCCGGTCGCGCGGCAGCGAATGCAGCACCGGAACCGCGGCGCGCGCCATGCGTTCGAGCTCGTCGAGATCGGCGAGTCTTGCGGGACGGACGAAGAGCATGATCGGGTTCCGTTCCTTACTTGACGGCGGCCGTGCCGACCACCTGCTCGATCGCCTTCTCGATGCGCGCGAAGCCTTCGTCGAGATCGGCCATCGGCATGATGAGCGACGGCGCGAAGCGCAGCACGTTCGGCCCCGCGATCAGCATGATGACGCCGTTCGCCGCCGCCGCATTGAGCACGTCCTTCGCACGGTCCTTGTACGTTTCGTTCAGTTCCGCGCCGATCAGGAGACCGCGGCCGCGAATCTCGCTGAACAGGCCGAAGCGCTCGTTGATGCGCGCGAGATGCGCCTTGATCGCGCGGCTGCGCTCGTTCACGCCTTCGAGCAGTTTCGGATCGCTGATGAGTTCGACGACCTTCTCCGCGATCGACGCGCCCAGCGGATTGCCGCCGTACGTCGTGCCGTGCACGCCGACCTTGAAGTGCGCGGCGATCTCGTTGGTCGTGAGCATCACGCCGATCGGAAAGCCGTTGCCAAGCGCCTTTGCGCTCGTGAGGATGTCGGGCGTCACGCCGTATTGCATGTACGCGTAGAAGGTGCCCGTGCGGCCGACGCCGGTCTGCACTTCGTCGAAAATCAACAGCGCGCCGTGCTTGTCGCACGCTTCGCGCAGGCCCTTGAGGAACGCGGGATCGGCGGGCAGCACGCCGCCTTCGCCCTGCACCGGCTCGACGATCACCGCGCAGGTTTTCGGGCCGATGGCTTCGAGCGCCTTCGGCAGATCGTTGTACGGCAGATGACGGATGCCCGCGGGTTGCGGGCCGAAGCCTTCCGCATACTTCGGCTGGCCGCCGACGCTCACCGTGAAGAACGTGCGCCCGTGAAACGACTGCGTGAACGAGATGATCTCGATCTTGTCGTTGCCGTGATTGTCGATGGCATAGCGGCGCGCGAGCTTGAGCGCGGCTTCGTTCGCTTCCGCGCCCGAGTTCGCGAAGAACGCGCGGTCGGCGAAGGTGAGCTCGGTGAGGCGTTTCGCGAGGCGCAACACCGGCGCGTTCGTGTAGCCGTTGCCGATATGCCAGAGCTTCTCGCCCTGCTCATGCAGCACTTTCAGCAGTTCGGGATGACTGTGGCCCAGCGCCGTCACCGCAATGCCGCCGGCGAAATCGACATAGTCGCGGCCTTCCGTGTCCCACACGCGCGAGCCGCGGCCCCGGTCGGGCACGAAATTGGCCGGCGCGAACACCGGAACCATCACTTCGTCGAACGTACCGCGATTCACATTGATGTCGGTCATGAGCCACTCCTCGGTTTTGAGCATCGGTTTTTCGTGCGATAGGTTCGATATTAGGCAATCGCGCGCAATCCGTCTTGCGCGATCGCGACATGCTTCGATAGGCTTTTTTGCAGTTTTCAGGCCGTTTTAATCCGAACCCGGCGGCTCGATGAGCGCGCCGCCGCGCGGCTCGTCGATGGCCCCGCCGCGCTGCTTCTCGATCCAGTTGCGGCGCTCTTCGCGCGGCGTCACGCCGAAGCGGTCGCGATACGCATTGGAAAAATGCGCCGCCGACGAAAACCCGCACGCGAGGCTGATCTGCACGACGGACTTGCTCGTGCGCTGCAACTGCGTGCGCGCCTTCGTGAGCCGCAGATTGAGGTAATACTTCGACGGCATCGCGCCGAGATATTGCCGGAAAAGCCGTTCCAGCTGACGGCGCGAAATGCCGACGAGACTCGCGATTTCATCGGTGGCGAGCGGGTCTTCGACGTTCGCTTCCATCAGTTGCAGCGCATCGTTCAGACGCGGATGACGCTCGCCCGGCGCGGTCACGAACGGAATGCGCTGACGCTCCGTGCCCGCGCGCAATACGCCGACGCCAAGCGAGTCCGCGATGCGTTCGGCGAGATCCTGCCCGTGATCGCGGGCGATCATCGCGAGCATGAAATCGATGCTCGCCTGGCCGCCCGAACAGGTCGCGCGGTCGCGGTCTATTTCGAAAATCTGCTGGCTGACGATCGCGCGCTCGAACTGCTCGGTGAACTGCTGGTACGTCTCCCAGTTCACGGCGACGCGATACTGCGCGAGCTGCCCGGCCATCGCGAGCCACCACACGCCATGATGAATGCCGGACACGAGCGGCGTGCGCGGCGCCACGCGCGCGAGACTCGCGAGAAAGAGCCGGTAGTCCGCGAACTGCTGATAGCGCTCCGAGACGACGATGAGCCAGTCGCAGCGCACGGCGTCGTTGAACGCGCAGTCGGCGGGAAGCTGCGCGCCGCCGGAAAGCGGCACGGGGCGGCCGTCCCACGAACAGATGCGCCACTCGTAGAGACGATGGCCGTCGATTTCGTTGGCGAGCGACAGCGTATCGACGATCGGCGCGATGCCGCTCATCGACACCGGCGGCAGCGCGACGATCGCAACTTGCAGCGTCACGTTACTTTAGACTGCCCGAAAGGAACTGACGCAGGCGCTCGCTCTTCGGCGTGGTGAGCACGTCGGACGGCGCGCCCTCTTCTTCCGTGCGGCCCTGATGCAGGAACATCACGTGATTCGACACGTTGCGCGCGAAACCCATTTCGTGCGTGACGACGATCATCGTGCGGCCTTCCTCGGCAAGACGCTGCATCACCTTCAGCACTTCGCCGACGAGTTCGGGATCGAGCGCGGACGTGGGTTCGTCGAAGAGCATGACATCGGGATGCATCGCAAGCGCCCGCGCAATCGCGACGCGCTGCTGCTGCCCGCCCGACAGATGCGACGGATACTGCTTCTCCACGCGCGGAGGCAGGCCGACTTTCTCCAGATACTCGCGCGCGCGCTCTTCCGCTTCTTTCTTCGACACGCCGAGCACGTGAATGGGCGCTTCCATCACGTTCTCGATGGCGGTCATGTGCGACCACAAATTGAAGTGCTGAAAGACCATCGCGAGCTTGGTGCGCACGCGCTGCAACTGCTTGTGATCGGCGACTTCGAGATTGCCGGACTTGTCGGCTTTCGTGCGCACGGCTTCGCCATCGACGATGATCTGCCCCGCGTTCGGCCGCTCCAGAAAGTTGATGCAGCGCAAGAACGTGCTCTTGCCCGAGCCGCTCGCACCGATGATGCTGATGACATCGCCCGCTTTGGCCGCGAGCGAGACGCCCTTCAACACTTCGTTGTCACCGTAGCGCTTGTGAATGTCCTCGGCGACGAGCTTGATCGCGACGTCTTTGGCGGTTGGCTCCAACGCTTTCTCCTCGGGTGATGACAGGGTGTGATGCATGGCTTCGAATTCTAACTCTCAGACGCGGCGGGCCGTGCCGGCCGGCCGCAGGTACGCGAGCCAGCGCTGCTCGGCACGCCGGAACGCCGCGACCAGCGCAAACGAAATCGCGATGTACAAAAGCGCCGCGATGCCGAACGATTCGAACGACTGATAGGTCGCCGAATTGGCGTCGCGCGCCACCTTCAGGATGTCCGGCACGGTCGCGGTGAAGGCGACGGTGGTCGCGTGCAGCATCAGGATCACTTCGTTGCTGTACAAAGGCAAGGCGCGGCGCAGCGCGGACGGCAGGATCACGCGGCGGTACATGGTGAAGGTGCTCATGCCATAGGCGCGCGCGGCCTCCACTTCGCCGTGCGAAATCCCGCGGATCGCGCCCGCGAAGATTTCCGTCGTATAGGCGCAGGTGTTCAATGCGAACGCGAGAATCGCGCAGTTGAAGCCGCTTTTGAAGAACGCTTCGAGCAGCGACTGCGTGCGCACGAATTCGAGGCTGTACATGCCCGTGTAGAGCAGGAGCAGTTGCACGTAGAGCGGCGTTCCGCGAAACACGTAGGTGTAGAGGCGCACGGGCGTCGAGAGCCAGCGGTTTTTCGATACCCGCGCGCAGGCGAGCGGCACCGCCGCGCAGAAACCGAGCGCGATCGACACCACGAGCAGCCACAGCGTGACGACGAGGCCCGAGGCGCGCATGCCGTCGGAATAGAGAAACGGGCGCCAGTATTCGGCAAGGATCTGGATCATGGCTTGTCTCGTTTAGCGTGGGTCAGAGTTCGGCATGCCGCACGCCGATCGAATAGCGCCGTTCGAGCGCCATCAGCACGAGGTTCGATGCGCTCGTGATCGCGAGATAGATCAGCGCCGCGATCAGAATGAAGAAGAACATGTTGAAGGTGCTCTTGCCCGCGTCCTGCGCGGCCTTCACGACATCGGCGAGACCGATGATCGACACCAGCGCCGTCGCCTTCACGAGCACCTGCCAGTTATTGCCGATGCCAGGCAGCGCGAAACGCATCATCTGCGGAAAGAGAATGCGGCCGAACACGCGCATGCCGCTCATGCCGTACGCGCTGCCCGCTTCGAGCTGGCCGCGCGGCACCGCCAGAAACGCGCCGCGGAACGTCTCGGTGAAATACGCGCCGTAGATGAAACCGAGCGTGAGCACGCCGGCCGTGAAGGGATCGATGTCGAACTGATTCCAGCCGAACGCATCGGTGAGATGATTCACCGCGATCTGGATGCTGTAGAAAAGCAGCAGCATCAGGACGAGATCGGGCACCGAGCGGATGAGCGTCGTGTACGCGGTCGCGATGCCGCGCAGCGGCGCATGACGCGACAGTTTCGCGGATGCCCCCGCGAGGCCGAGCAGCACCGATACCGCGAGAGACAGCACCGCGAGCGCGAGCGTCTCTTTGGCGCCCGCCCAAAGGAGCGGACCGAAGCCGTATAGGAACAAGAGGCGCCTCCATCGTCTTTCGTGGAAAGAAGCGGAGCGCGCGTGACTGAATGTGAACGCCGCTCCGTCGATTGGCGGCGATACTCGCAAGCGAAAATCAAACGCTCAATTGCGAGGGCGCGTTCTTGTTGCATTGCAGCACGGCGGCCAGGCGAGCCGCGCCGCGGTCCGGCGCCCGCCGCGCAACGCGCCGCGCACCGGACAGGCTGGAAAACCCGCACGCGCGCGGCGTGCGGAAATTGCGCTTTTCAGGTCGCTTTTTCGATAGACCGCACGAGCTGCGCAACCTGCCCGTTCGCAACCGCGATGTCGGGGCTGTCCTGCAGCAAGGGCAGAAATTGCTCCGCGAAAACGGGATCGCGCGTGCCGGCGCTGAACATGCCGGCGACGGCCTTCGCGTGCCCGATGCGCGCCTCGGCGGTGGCTTCGTCGTCGTCGAGGACATCGTCGAGGGCGGCGATCAGCGTCGAGAGCGGCGTGAGCCAGCGATACGCCGAGCCGTTGATCACGATCTGCAGGAATTCGCCCGGCGAAACCGGCCCGAACTCCGCCTCGTGGCGCGCGCGCAGATGCGCGAGCACGCTGCGATGAAGCGCGAGCAGCGGATGCCGCACGTCGCGCAGAAAAGCGGTGGCTGTCTGATCGTTCATGGTCGGGCCTCGTCTGGAAACATCCTAAATAAGGACGATTCAGTCTCGATCAAGCGCCGCGCGTCTTCCCTGCATAGCGGATGAATTCCGCCGCGGAAAGGGGTGGCGAGAAGAGCCAGCCCTGCCCGAAGCGCGCGCCGCGCGCATGCAGATACACCGCCTGCTCCTCGCGCTCGATGCCCTCGGCGATCACCTGCACGTCGAGCGTCGCGGCCATGTCGATGATATGCGACGCAACGCTCGACGACGCCGCGTCCTGCCCGATCGTATCGACGAAAGATTTGTCGATCTTCAGCCCGTCGATGCGAAACGTCTGCAGATGCGAGAGGCTCGAATAGCCGGTGCCGAAATCGTCGAGATAGACGGCGTGGCCCGCGTCCCGGAACGCGCTGATCACTTCCTTGGCGGCGTCGGCGTCGAGAAAGCTGCGCTCGGTCGCCTCGATGCGGATCTGCTGCGGCCGCACGCCCTGTCGCGCGATCGCGGGGCCGAGCACGTCGAGAAAGCGCCGCGTCGTGAGATCCGGCGCGGAGAGATTCACCGACACGTAGTACTCCGGGTAGCGCTTAAGAAACTCGCCGAGTTCGAGCAGGATCGTGTCGAGCACCTGATCGGTGATCGCCTGGATCAGCCCGCGATGCTCCGCGAGCGGAATGAAATGATCGGGCCGCACAATGCGGTCGTGGTATTTCCAGCGCACGAGCGCTTCGGCGCCGACGCAGCGCCGCGTGCCGAGATCGACGATCGGCTGATACGCGACGATGAACTGATGCCGCCGCACGGCATCGCTCAGCTGGCCGCGCGGCGACAGCCTGCGCACGATGAAAAACGCCGCCCAGCCCGCGACCAGCAGCCCCGCCGCGAGGCCGCCGAGCAACCAGCCCCAGGGCAGCGCGCGGGCGCGCTGACGCAAGCTCTGCTGCGGCGCGCTCACGACGACCGCGAGCGGCATCGACGCGGAGCGCCGCACGACGTACGGCTGGCAGTCGCATGCGGGCGCGGCGGCGGGCCGCCGCGCGGTGCGATACACCGCGAGAATCGCGGCGGCGTCGGTGGCGGGCGTGGTCGCGATCACGCGGCTCACTTCGGTGTTGATGACGCCGACACCGCTCGCGGGATCGCCGAGCGATTCGAGACTGTCGACGTAAAGCGATGGGTCGGCGGCGACGTAAAAGCCATCGCGGCCCATCACGAGCGAGGTCTTGCCGCCGGGCAGACGCGCGAGGCCGTACCAGGCCATCACGCCGTCACGCGAGCGCCAGTCGGGCGCGGGCAGCGTGAGGCCGTCGAGCGTGCCCGCCGACACCGCGCCGAGCAGCGACGAACATTGCCAGCGCCCGTCGCGATCGTAAGCGCCGGCATCGCGCACCTGCTCGTGCGTGAGCGCGATGCGCCGCAGCGCATCGAGATACGGCGGCGAACACGGCGCGGCCGCCACCTTGCCGATTTCCCAGAGCGCGCCGGACAGGCGTCGCGTCACGTCTTCGGCGCGATTGAGCGCGGCATTCGCGACGGTTTTGAGGCGTTCGCTCTCCTCGTGCCGCTGGCTGCGCTGCGCGAACAAAAAGCCGATCCCCGCCGGCGCGAGCGCCGCAATCAAAACGATGACGATCAGAAGCGCCGCCAGCGCGCCACGTTGAATATTGTTCATTGCCTGTTATGGACCGCGGCGCGAGGCATGTCGCGCGCACGTTTTTTCGTTTCCTGCCCGACGCCGTCGGCCTCGTTCGCGCCGCCCCTCGCGCAGTCTCGGACAAACGACTTAGTGTAGGGGCCGCGCATCGCCCGATTCAACGTTTTCTTTGCCCGAAAGCTAGGCGCGTTGGTGGGTTTCCGCACGGCCCGCCGAAGCTTTTTTTGCCGTTCGCGCACCGTGCGAAAATTGCCAGACCAGAAACCGCGCTTAACTCCCTCCGCATGACAGACATGGCTTCACACGATCGCCCTCGCCTTCTCGTTCGCGACGCCGCTTCCGGCGACTTCGACGCCATCGCACGCATCTATTCGCATTACGTCGAGCACGCGCTCGCGACCTTCGAGGAGACCGCGCCTTCCGCCGACGACATGCGCGCGCGGCATGCGGCGATTGCCGCGGCGGGCTTGCCGTATCTCGTCGCCGAACTCGACGGCGCGGTGGCGGGCTACGCGTATGCGTCGGCGTACCGGCCGCGCTCGGCTTACCGGCATACGATCGAGGATTCGGTTTATGTCGCCGATGGCCACGGCGGGCGCGGCATCGGTCTCGCGCTAATGCAATCGCTCATCGAACGATGCGAGCGCGGCCCGTGGCGGCAGATGATCGCCGTGATCGGCAACAGCGGCAACGCCGCATCGATCGCGCTGCATGCGCGGCTCGGCTTCGAGCATGTCGGCGTGCTGCGCCGCGTCGGCTTCAAGCATGGCCGATGGGTCGATTCCGTGCTGATGCAGCGCGCGCTCGGTGCGTCCTGACGCCGCTTCGATAAGATTCGATCTTTGCCTTACGCGTTTCCGAGCCCTTCGAGCCTTGCCGACCTATACCCTCGCCTCTTCCGTCAGCGCTGAAATCGACATTCGCAAGAGCCGGTTCATCGCGCTCGCGATTCCCGTCGCCAATCGCGATGAAGCCATGCGCGAGCTCGAACGCCTGCGCGCCGAGCATCCGGCCGCGACGCACGTCTGCTGGGCGCTGCTCGCGGGCGGACAGTCGGGCATGTCCGACGACGGCGAGCCTTCCGGCACCGCCGGGCGGCCGATTCTCGAAGTGCTGCGGCATCACGAAGTCGATGGCGTGCTGGCCGCCGTCGTGCGCTACTACGGCGGCATCAAGCTGGGCGCGGGCGGCCTCGTGCGCGCCTACACCGATGCGATCGCGAGCGCGATGCAGCGGGCCGAACGCGTCGAGCGGATCGAGCGCGGGCTCATCAGCATCGAAATCGACTACGCCGACGAAGCGCGCGTGCGCCGATGGATCGAGCAGCACGATGCCGAACTCGTGCAAAGCGAATACGGGATGACCGTGCGCCTCGTTGCGCGGATGGCCGCCGCCGCACGCGAGCCGGCGGCCGCCGAATTGCGCGATCTCACCAACGGCCGCGCGGGCGTCGAGGTTCAGGCATGAGCGACGATGCGCGCGCGTTCGCGCTGATCATCGAGCCGGCCGGGCATTTCGTCGCGGTGAGCGACGGCGCGACGCTGCTCGAAGCGGCGTTGCGCGCGGGGCTGTCGTTGCCGCGCTCGTGCCGCAACGGCACGTGCCGCGCCTGTATGTGCCGGCTGGTCAATGGCGAGATCGCCTATCGCGTCGAATGGCCGGGGCTCACCGCCGAGGAAAAGGCCGAGGGTTGGATTCTGCCGTGCGTCGCGCTGGCGCGCTCGGACGTGACGATCGATCAGCCGGAAACGCGCGAGGCCGCGCCGCCCGTGCGCCCGGCCCGCTCGCGCGGGTTCTGAGCCCGCGGACGCGGGTATTTGGGGATTGTCGTCTTGATTCAACGACCTACGATGTGATTCCCGAGTCCGCATGCGCATGTTTCCGTACAAAGTGCGTGCAGGGTGACTCTCAAAAAGTGTACAATTGCGCTTTGCCCTAAATTCTGGCAGGGCCAGATCAACCGAGATTTCAATGACTAAAGTACTGTTGAAAGAGAACGAGCCTTTCGACGTCGCCATGCGTCGTTTTCGCCGTACCGTCGAACGCACGGGCCTGATTCAAGAACTCAAGTCGCGCATGGCTTATGAGAAGCCGACCACCGAGCGCAAGCGCAAGAAAGCTGCTGCTGTTGCTCGTCTGCGCAAGCAGATCCGTCGCGCGCAACTGCCGAAGAAGTTCTATTGATCGACGCGGGGCGCACTGCCCTCGTTTGTCGGAAAGAAATCGGCATCGCAACCTGAGATCGGTCGGGTCGCGGTTTCGCGTGCAGGTCGCGCGAAAGCTCGCGGATGTGCGCACTTTCGGTTGCGCGCCCCATCGATGATAGTTGGCAAGATTGCATGAAGCCTGTGTGAGTGGAAGCTCATGCGGGCTTTTTGTGTTGGGGGTGTGATTTTTGGGAGGCCTGAATAGGCTTCCGCGAGGGACGAGACCTATATGGAGCGCAACGGCTCACGAACCTCGCAAAACCCACGCACAAAAGCAAAGAGCCCGGCTGAACCGGGCTCTTTGCTTGATGATTTGGTTGCGGGGGTAGGATTTGAACCTACGACCTTCGGGTTATGAGCCCGACGAGCTGCCAGACTGCTCCACCCCGCGTCTGAAGAATTGAATTATAGACTGAACTATTCCCGAACGTCAAACGCTTTTTGTACCCAGCGGCGGCGTCGCGTTGAGCGCCTCCTCCACCGCGCGCTGATGCGCCCGCGACAGCCTTCCAAGCAGCGGCAGCAGCACGATGGCGACAACCGCGCCGCCCGTCGCGAGCCAGCCGAGCCCGAAGAACAGTTGCGTGTAGAGCGGCAGCGATTGAACCGCTTCGAGGTTGCCCAACGGCATCCGCGCGAAGTTGGCGACGACGCTGCCGAGATACTGTGACACGCCCGTCGCGACGAAATACGCGCCCATCATGAAGCCGCTCATGCGGGCGGGCACATAGCGCGCGATCATCGCGAGACCGAGACCCGACACGAGCAGCTCGCCAAGCGAATACAGGCCATACCCCGCCACCATGAACCAAGACGACACGCGCCCGTCCACGGCATAGCGCCCGCTCGCACTGAACACGAAGAAGCCGATCGCCACGACGACGAAGCCCAGCGCATACTTCGCGGCCACCGGAATGTCGCGGCCGCGCCGTGCCTGCCGCGTATAAACGAACGCGAGTATCGGGCTCAGCAACATGATCCAGATCGGATTGAGCGCCTGAAACTGCGCCGCGCTCCACGTGAACAATTCCACGCCGCCGACCGAAAACGACGGATCGACGTTGCGCAACGCGAACAGCGTCAGCGACGTCGACATCTGCTGATAGAACACAAAGAACAGGATGACCTGAAGCGTCAGGATCAGCGCCGCGATGAGGCCCGAGCGCTCGCCCGGATCGCATTTCCTGAGCATGTAGCCGAAGATCGCGAGAATCGCGATACCGGCCGCATACACGCAGGCGACGGCCACCGCCTTGTGTTCCAGAATGAAGACCGTCGCGACGGCGAGTGCAATGCCGCCCGCCGCGACCGCGATCACGGCCTTCCAGCGGATCGGCTGATCGTCCGGCGCGGAGCCGATGCGCGCGAGCGTGCGGCGCATCACCGCGAAGTTGAGCAGGCCGAGCACCATGCCGCCGCCGCAGACGGCGAACGCGGCGTGCCAGCCCCAATGGTCCTTGATCCACGGCGTCGCGAGCATCGAAAAGGTCGAGCCGATGTTCACGGCCATGTAGTAAATCGTGAACGCGCTGTCGATGCGCGCGTCGTCACCCTCGTAGATGCGGCGCACGAGATTCGCCGCGTTCGACTTGAACAGCCCGTTGCCGACGACGATCACGCCAAGCGACGCATACATGAAGCCGAGCGTGTTGACCGGCAGCGCGAGCATCAGATAGCCGAGCGCGAGAACGATTGCGCCCGCGGTCATGGTGCGGCGCGCGCCGAGCACCTTGTCGCCGATCCAGCCGCCGATCGACGGCGCGGAGAACACGAGCGCCGTGAAAGCGCCCCAGGTCAGATTGGCGCGGTCGTCGGCGAAACCGATCTGATCGACCATGAAAAGCACGAGCAGCGCGGCCATGCCGTAATAGCCGAAGCGCTCCCACATTTCGATCAGGAAGACGGTCGTGAACGAGCGCGTCTGCGTGCCGCCGGACGAGTGAGTATGCATCGGAGAAGATCCTTCAAACAGCGATAAGCGAATCGGTGTGCTTCAAAGCGCTGAATGCACTAATAAGCGAAACATCGATTTTGCGCGACGAAGGCGCGATTATCGCAAACCAGCAACCGCTATCTTGCTCGCCCGCAAATATGCGGCGACTATCCGTCAACGTAATAATTCTTGCGATTATCTCGATTGCGCCGTGCGCGAATTCAGCTCGCCGGCCGTCGCACGAACGCCAGCATCACACCGAAGCCGATCATGAGTGCGCCGCTTACCCGATTGAACCAGGTGAAGCCGCGCGCGCCGCGCGACAGCGTTCCCAGGCGCGCGCCGAGCGCGGCATAGATGAAGATCGCCACCAGTTCGAGCAGCAGGAACGTCGCGCCCAGAATCGCGAAGCTCGTCGCGTAGGCGCTGCTGTCGACGAATTGCGGGAAGAACGCCGTGAAGACGAGAATCGCTTTCGGGTTGCCGGCCGCGACCCAGAATTCCTGCTTCGTGAGCCGCGCGAGGCTTACCGGCCCGCGCGCGCCGCCCTCTTCCTTCACGACGAGCGACGGCCCCGAACGGATCAGCTTCACGCCGATCCAGACGAGATACGCGGCACCCGCGAACTTGATCGCGGTAAAGAGTGACTGCGACGCGAGCAGCAACGCGCCGAGCCCAAGCCCAGCAATGGCGATCATGATCGCGAATGCGACGATCCGCCCGAACGCCGCCAGCACCGAAGCGCGCACGCCCTCGCGCGCCCCATTTGATAGCGACAGCACGTTGTTCGGCCCGAAAGCCATATTGATGGCGAAGCACGCGGGCAGGAAAAGCGAGAAGGTCTGGAGCGACATGGGACACCTGCGGACCGGCTGAAGCGAGACCGTCAAGTTAGCACGCGCGGCGTGTCCACAAAAGCGTCAGAAACGATGACGGATGCCCGTGCTCAACATCAGCTGATTGCGGCCGCTCGACGGATCGTTGGTATTGATCACGGCCGGCGCGCCCGAGGACGCGCGCTGATAGATCGACTCGACATAGACATCCGTGCGCTTGGACAGCAGATAGTCCACCTGCAGCCCGCCCTCGTGCCAGTGCGCGCCGCCGCCGTTGGTGTACACGTACATGCCGGCGAGCACGATCGCGGGCGTGAGCTTGTAAATGCCGTTGATCTCGTAGTTGTTGAGCGCGAGCGACGGCATCGCTTCGCCCGTATCGGCATCGGTCACGCCTGCGTTGATCGCGCGGGAAAACGCGCCGCTCAGCGTGAATTCGCCGAGTTCGTAGCTCGCGCCGACGCCGAACGTGTTCTGCCGCTGCACGTTCGCGTTGAAGACGGTGTTGGCCGGGCCGGGCAGCGTGAGCGAATCGTAGGCGCCGCTCGTCGTGTTGCCGCGGCCGTTGTTGTGCAGATACGCGGCGCCTGCGTTGAACGAGCCTGCCGAGTAGCTCGCCCCGACGCTGTATGCGCGATTGTTCGAAAACGCGCCTGCCTGATTCGAAAACGCGTACAGGCCGCCGAAGCTGAAGCCGCCGTAGGTCGCGCTCGTGTACTTGACGGAGTTCGCGGCGAGGAACGAGTTGTTCGCGTTGTCGTTGTCGAGCACGTGCGCGAAGGCCGTGCCACCGGTGGTGCCGGTCAGCGTGAAGGTCTGGAAATAATCGTGGATCGAGTCGTATTGATGACCGAACGTGACGGTGCCGAGCTTGTCGCTGCCGATGCCGACATACATCGGATGATCGTTGATGCCCTCGCCCGTCGCGACCGAGAGGCCGCGCTCCAGACGAAAGATCGCGCGCGCGCCGCCGCCCAGATCCTCGGACCCTTGCAGGCCCCAGTAGCTGCCGTCGATCGTGCCCGACGTCAGGCGATATTGCGAATGCCCGCCCACATTGTTGACGTAGGCGAGACCCGCGTCGAGCTCGCCGTACAGCTGCACCGAACTTTGCGCGTAAGCCGCCGCCGGCATGCCGATGAGCGTCGCGAGCAGGGTCATCGATACCGGGAGCGTGCGTCCGGCGACGCGCGCGCTTTCGGAAGTCATCGGCGCGGTTCGGTTCGCTCTCGGGCGGATTGGCATGTAAGTCTCCGGCAGTTCTCGGCTCAGGAAAGATTGTCAGTTCTGTGACGGGGCTTGTCAGTCAAAAAAACGCGTCCGCGCCTTTCTGTGTCCCGGAACCAACGAACGACCGTCTGCCAAACGTTTCAGCTTGCCGAATCCGCGCGCTTGAGCGTAGCCGGCGTGCGCGCGAGCTTGCCGCTAGAATCGAGGCGCCTTCAGCCAACCCAACCCGGTCACGCCCATGTCTCTCCCGATTCGCGCCATCCTCACAGGTCACACTCGCGGGCTCGGCGCCGCGCTCGCCCGCCTGCTGCTCGAAGCAGGCGCGGACGTACTCGCGATCTCCCGCACGCGCAATCCCGAGCTCGCCGCGCGTCATCCCGGCAAGCTGCACGAAGTCGAATTCGATCTCGCCGACCTGACGCGGCTCACCGAATGGCTGGCGGGCGACACCTTGCCTCGCTTCCTGTCGGGAGCAGAGCGCGTTGTGCTCGTCAACAATGCGGGTTTGCTCGCGCCGGTCGGCAGCCTCGCGGATCAGGACCCGGCGGCCGTCGCGCGCGCGGTCAGCGTGAACGTGGCCGCGCCGATGGCGCTCGCGGCCGCCGTCGTTCAGGCCGGCGCGCAGGCGGCGGATACGCGCATCGTCCATATTTCCAGCGGCGCGGCGCGCAACGCGTATCCGGGATGGAGCGTCTACTGCGCGACCAAAGCGGCGCTCGATCATCACGCGCGCGCGGTCGCGCTCGACGGCAACCGCGCGCTGCGCATCTGCAGCGTCGCGCCGGGCGTCGTCGATACCGACATGCAGGCGGAAATCCGCGGCGCCGATCTCGCGCGCTTTCCGATGCGCGAACGCTTCGACGCCCTGAAGCGCGACGGTCAGCTAGCGACGCCGGAGGCGTCGGCGCGCAAGGTGGTCGATTATCTGTTGAGCGATGCGTTCGGCGACACGCCGACGGCGGACGTCCGTGATTTGACGTGACGGCGTCTCGTACCGGCTTCACGCCGCTTCAGCGGCCGCGCCGGTGGATTCGAGCGCCGCGCGGGACAGCTCGTCCGCGCGGACGTTGCGCGCACGCGGCACCCACTGCAGCCGTACATCGCCGATTCGCGCGATGAGCGCGCGGGCGCGCGCGGCGTGATGCGCGAGTGAACGGATGCCCGCGTTCTGCGGCGCGTTCATGTCGTCGATGACGACGCGGCTGTCGCCATACATCACGATATCGGCGGCGCCTTCGCGCAGCGCCGCTTCAAGCAGCGCGATGAGCGCGAGATATTCCGCCGCGCTGCTGTCGCCGGTGCCCATTGCGGCGCTGATCTCGACCGTCGCGCCGAGCGGCCCGACCAGCACGCCGCCGATGCCGAGCCGCCCCGGATTGGGCAGCGCCGAGCCGTCGAACCAGCCGCGCCATCCCTCTGTCTCGACGCGATGCCTGTGCCGCTTCGCCTCGTCGACGCGTTCGGCGCGCCGCGTCTCTCTTGCGCGCAACGCATCCGCATGGCGGTCTTGCCCGGCGCGGCGCGCATCGATCAAATCTTGCAAAGACTGCTCGCCCGCGGCCTTTTGCAGTGTCCTGACGAGGGCCGCGTGCTCGGAAATCGACGCGCCCCTGGCGAGCCGGCGGCTCTGCAAGCGCTCCTTCTTGTACGCGACGGCGAGCAACTCCTCGAAAGCGATCATGGGCGGCAGGCGATTGAACGAACTGCGAGCTTATCAGACGGCCATGACGCGTCATGGGTACGTCCGTTGCTGAACACAATGCGTGAAAGGCGACGCCTCCACACAAACCTGTCAGCAAGGAGCGGATCATGGATCAATCGATGGAATCATCTGAGGCCGGCGCGAAGATCGTCGGCAAGGGTGCGGCGACGGCCGCGGGCCCCGGACCCGACGTGATGGCCGCGAGCACGCTCGACGGCAATTCGGTGATGAGCAGCGACGGGCACGACGTCGGCTCGCTCAAGGAGATCATGCTCGACGTGACGAGCGGGCGTATCGCCTATGCGGTGCTGTCGAGCGGCGGCTTTCTCGGCATCGGCGACAAGCTGCTCGCCGTGCCGTGGAGCGCGCTCACGCTCGACACAGACAACCGCTGCTTTCGCCTCGATGCGACCGCGGAGCAGGTGCGCAACTCGCCGGGCTTCGACAAGGATTCGTGGCCGTCGATGGCGGACCGCGTCTGGGCCAGCACCGTGCATCAGCACTACGGCCGCGAGCCGTACTGGTCGAACGATCGCACGCGCGACATCGGCCAGAGCGGCGCGATCCCGCCCGGCGGCGTGGACGCACCCGAATCGGGCGGCGTGAAGCTATAACAAAAGGGAATCGCCGCCGGAAGGCGGCCGGAACGAAAGCGCGTGCGCGCGGTCAGTCGAGCGGGCGCTCTCCGACCTGAATGTCGACGCCTTCGGTCTCGCCCATCAGCGCGCGCAGGACGTCGCCTGCGAAGTCCTCGATGGCGAAATGCCATTCGAGCGAGCCGACCGGGAAGTCGTGCGGATTGCACTTGCCCTGTGCACGACGGATCGCACCGACCGAGAGGCTCAGCGCGCGCGCGTGCTGAAAGTGCGGGTCGTCCGAGTCGAGGAACGGGAATTGATCTTTATCCATGACACCCTTAACGGTCCCTGCCGACGAAACTTTAGGTCCGCCCCGGCGACGCAATCGTTTGCGTGCGTGCGAGACTGAAAACACTATGCAACCCTATGAGAATCTAGCCGGCAATTCGGGCGTCGAAGCATTCGACATCCTGCGCGACGGCATCAAGGTTCGCTTCGCGAGCGGCGGGACATACTTGTATGACTATCGCGTGCCCGGTCGCACGCGCGTCGAGGAAATGAAGCGTCTGGCCCGCGCCGGACGCGGGCTCAGTACATATATCGCCAAGTTCGGCCCAGAGTATGCCGAACGATTCGACTAGCTGCTCGAACTGGCGATTTTACGCGAAGTCGCGAAGTTTTCTTCGGACGAAAGAATGTACCGTCTCATCGAAGCGACGGCAGATGCGGCACGCTGTCGTTGACCGTTGCGTTCAACTGATGAAGTGCGCGCTGCGCCTTGTTCAGTTGCGCCTGCGCAGCGACCCGCCGGCCTTCGAGTTGCGCCAGTTCCTTGCGGACCTCCTGCTGCTTCAGCGCAACTTCCTGGTCGTGCTGGCTGCCCTGCTGCAAATCCGTGCGCACGCGCTCGACTTGCGCCTCCGACTCTTCGATAAGACGCGCTAGCTGATCGTTTTGCGCTTCGAGATGCGCGCGCCGCATGTCGTTATCGGCGAGACGCATCGCCTGCTCGACGAAATGTCGAAACGCCGGCTCGGCGGCATTGATTTCGCCCGCCTTCAACACGCGCCACACCGCGTCCTCGTGATACAGCACCGCGTAATAAATCAGTTCGCGCGCCGAAAACAACAGACTCGCGCGGTAGGAGAAGCTCTGAAACGTGCGAAACGTCGAGAGCGAGCCTTGCTGAATCAGCCATTCGACTTCGGCGATCTGGCCGGCCTGCAAGGACTGAACGCCCACGGATTGCGACGGCACCGCGGCAGGCCGTAAAGGCGTCACGCGCGTGACGGGCGCGGCGTCCGACATTTCTTCGTTCAAAGACACGTCTTCGGCGATTTCAGGCGAGGTCATCCGGATTGGACCGTTTGCCTTCTGGCGCACGAGAAACGAAGGCGGATTGTCGAGCAAGCTACCTCTTCTGCTCAGCAGGTTTTTCACGATGGCTCCCTGGCCGAGTCCCTGTTTGGAACCAGCCGTCATGCAGTAAGAGTAAGTCCGGTGCAAAGAACGGGACCGCAAGCGATATTCGAATTTTCTGAACGCACCGATGACTATTCTGCATGACGAAGGACGGCGAGACGTACTTGTTCGAATAAGCTGTTGATTCAGTATAGGCGAGACATTCGGCGTTTCAAACGAAGCGATAAAACCCCAATGCAGCCACCGCTTTTCCGGAAATTAAAAAAACGATTGAATTCAGGAATGACGATAATACGCCTGAGCGCCCGTCATTCTCATTTTCGCGATCTGGGCGGAACGCGCTTTCGACATCAACGCAACCATACGCATGATCCGGATTCCCTGAATGCCGCATGCCATACCTGGCGTACTGGCGACACTCGACTCCAGACTGACCATGTTCCCGTACAGATGATCGAGCAGCGGAGCCACGGCAGGCGCCTGAGCCGACACGCGCAGACCCTTGTGTTCGATACGTTCGCCCGCGAAAAATTCCGACAGCATCGCGGGCGTTTCGATATCCAGCCGTCCTTCGCTTCGATTCTGAAAATATGTGTAAACGGATTCGAGTTGCCCGACCGGCGCTTGCTCCACGCGCCGTGCAATTGCCGCGCAGCGTTGCAGTTTCCAGTTTTCGCGCTGACTCGCCATTGCGATCGAATCGGCAATGCGCGTGCGCAATTCCGCTTCGCGGCGCGCGATCAGTGCGCGCACCATATGGGCTTCCTCGCCCGATTGCTCGGGCAAGCGATCGCGCCATTCAAGTAAATCGTTCAGTGTGATCGACATGACATACTCCGCGGCGTCCAGTCTATTGAGCCAGTTTCCGGCAATTCGAGATCGTTTGGATCGCGAATTGTAATGGACCCGCGCTCGTGTCGCCTGTCAAATATGCTATCCGGATTCGGACTTTTTAGGCCGAATTGAGAAACAAATAAGTAGAGTCCTAATAAGCACAGTCTTAGTGCGAGTTTTAACGACAAGTTCGAGTTCGATGCGGCACGCTCGATGCTGACATGACTGTAAGCGGTGCCTGCCGCCCGACTCAAGGAGACGAACATGAGAACCACCATCGCAATTGCTGGCGCGCTCCTCGCGATCGCCAGCACGTCCGCGCTGTCGCAGGAAATGTCGCGCGAACAGTTGATGCAGCGCCAGCAGCAAATGCAGCCGGGCAAGAACGAGCCGATGCCAAGCCCGCGTGCGGGTGACTCGTCGCAAGGCGGCGTGCAATCCGGCAGTTCGGGCAGCGGAACGCTGATGCAGCAGCGCGAGCAAGGCATGTCGCCGAATCAGTCGCAAGGCTCGCAGTCGTCCGGGCCGATGAAGCAGTGACGCGGCACGCGGGAGTATCAAACGACGCCGGCTTGCAAGCCGGCGTTTTCATTGGGGACGATAGCCGCATCCGGATGTAAAGGGTTGCTTCCTTAGTCATACAGACGTCACTCGCCGATCGTAATAATGCGCGGGACAATTCGAAGCGGACGGGAAGCGAAATGAAGCGTGCACGACAGCATCGTAAGCACTGCATCGCGGCAAGCGCCGCACTTGTCTTATCTTTCACGGTGAGCGCGTGCCACGGCGACGACGACAACGGCGCGTCCACCGCCGCGCCTCCCGCGACCGCCGCACCCACTGCATTCTCCACACTCGATGGCCGGCAGCCGCTCGTCATCGGGCATCGCGGCTTGCCGGGCCTGCGTCCCGAAGAGACGCAACCTTCCTATGAACTCGCCGCCGACAGCGGCGCGGATGCGCTCGAAGAAGACCTGCATCTCTCGAAGGACTGCGTCCTCGTCGCTCGGCATAATCCGTGGCTCTCCGATAACACCAATGTCGCCGATGTCGCGAAGACCAACGCGTCGGTGGCGGCGAGAAAGCGCACCGTGCCCGGCGTGCTCGTGAACGTGAAGTGGACGACGACGCCCGAAACGGGCCCGTCGCAGTATCTGACCGACCTGACGAATCCGAGCGACCCGAAGTCGGTTCTCAAATCGCTGATCGTCGATGGCGAGGATCACACGGGCGACTGGTCGATCACGGACTTCACCGCCGCCGAGCTCGGCGCGCTCCTCGGCGGCACGACCTACGACGCCGCGAACGAGCGCCCCGCCGAGTTCAACGGCAAGTATCCGATTCTCACGTTCCAGCAGATCATCGATATCGCGAAGGCGAAGAGCGCGGCGACGGGCCGCTCGATCGCCGTCTATCCCGAGACGAAGAATCCGACCTGGAACAACGCGCAGGCGATCGCGAACGGCTGCGGCGCGGCGGGCAGCCGTCCGCTCGAAGACGCGCTCATCAAGATACTCAACGACAACGGGCTGAACGATCGCAACGCGGCGGTCTTCGTGCAGAGCTTCGAGCCGGGCAGCCTTCAGTACATGCGCACGCACGGTCTGAACACGAAAATCGTGCAGCTGATCGACGGCTACGATGTCGATTACCGCACCGGCGCGGTCATCTACAACGAAATCACCGACAGCCGTCCGCTCGACTGGACCGTCGCCGGCGATCCGCGCTGGTTCGACGCGATGCTCACGCCCGCCGGCCTCGCGCAGATCAAGACCTATGCGGACGGCATCGGCCCGTGGAAGCCGCAGATCGTGCCGCTCAAGATCTCGCCCTTCCCGGCCGCCAATCCCGACGGCACGCCCTTCGCCGGCTCGACCGCGCAGGCGGCCACGCAAGCGCCGACGAGCCTCATCGGCGATGCGCACAAGGCCGGACTCTTCGTGCACGTCTTTACGTTTCGCAACGAGAAGAAGTATCTGGCGGCCAGCTATAACGGCGATCCGGCCGCCGAGTATCTGCAGTTCTTCCGGCTGGGCGTGGACGGCGTGTTCACGGATTTCGCCAATGCCGGTTTCGCGGCCCGCGCGGCGTATCTGAAGGAACTCGGCCGCTAGGCCGCCCGGCGTCTGCCACACCACGATCACGGCCAACGACACAGCGCGCTTGTCCACAGTTTCGGTGGACAAGCATGTAGATAACTCGATGACCGCGCGGCTATCCCGTTGAAGTGAAAAGCGTTTCGAGCCGTGCATTCGAGGTTTGCGCGTCGATAAACCGTATATACTGTTTTCTCCACACACGACGAGGAGAAAACGAATGAGCACACCGCAAGTCAAGGCGCCGACCAAGAAGGCTTTCCATTTCCCGAAGAGCGCCGCCGACAAGGCCGCCGCAAGCGCAAAAGCAGACGGCAAGACCAGCAAGAAGACGCAGGCAAAGCCCGCCGCCGCACCCAAGGCCGCGACCAAGGCGCCCTCGCCCGCCGCCACGCCGAAGACCGCGAAAAAGCAAGCCACGAAAGCGCCCGCAGCCAAGACCATCAAGACGGAGGCGGCCGTCGCGAGCCAGCCGAAACCCGAGCCGAAAGCCAAGCGCGCGAAGAAAGAAAAGGTCGTGCGAGACAGCTTCACGATGCCCAAGTCGGACTACGCGAAGATCGCCTCGCTCAAGGAAAAGTGCCAGAAAAACGGCGTGCGCGTGAAGAAGAGCGAACTGCTGCGCGCGGCGCTCGCGATGCTCGACGCGGCCACGGAAAAGCGCCTCGTCGAAGCGATCAAGGCACTCGAAACGGTCAAGACCGGCCGTCCGGCGAATGCCTGAGCGTCACAGTTTCAGAAGAGGTTTTTGAAGAGCCAGTAGAGGCCGGCTGCCAGCGCAATCGACGCGGGCAGCGTCAGCACCCACGCGAGCACGAGGCTGCGCACCGTGTTCCATTGCAGCCCCGAGCCGTTGGCCGCCATCGTTCCGGCGACGCCCGAAGACAGCACGTGCGTCGTCGAGACCGGCAGGCCATAGGCATCGGCGGCGCCGATGGTGAGCATCGCGACCAGTTCCGCCGAAGCGCCCTGCCCGTACGTGAGATGCTGCTTGCCGATCTTCTCGCCGACAGTCACGACGATGCGCTTCCAGCCGACCATCGTGCCGAGCCCGAGCGCGATCGCCACGGCCACCTTCACCCACGTCGGAATGAATTTCGTCGCGTGATCGAGCTGCTTCTTGTAGTTGTCGATCACCGCGCGGTCGGCGGGCGTGAATGCGGGCGTGTTCGCCTTCTCGATCAGGCGGATTGCCTCGGAGACGAGGTACATGTTGTTGCGCACGTTATCGACGAGATTCTGCGGCACCGCCGCGAGCGATCCCGACGCGCCAACCTGGCTGGCGATGACATCGGTCAACTGCTTCATGGCCGGCAAGGTCGCCGATGAAATCTGACGGGTGCGCACGTAGGATTGCACGTCCTCGCGCGGATCGGAGGAAAGCGGCGCGCCGTTCGTGTACTTCGCGAAAGTCGCGGCGGCATCGTGCGCGACGGCCACGAAGTTCTGCGTCTCGGCGGGACTCACGGCCTTGTTGAGCGCGTAAGCCGTCGGCACCGTGCCGATCAGAATCAGCATGATGAGGCCCATGCCCTTCTGACCGTCGTTCGAGCCGTGCGCGAACGATACGCCCGTGCATGTCAGGATCAGCAGCGCGCGAATCCAGAATGGCGGCGGATGATTCTTTTTAGGCTCCTTGTAGAGCGCCGGCACGCGCACGAGCGCTTTGAGCAACAGCAGCAAAAGCCCCGCGCAGATGAAGCCGACGACCGGCGACAACAGCAGCGACTTGCCGACGCCCGCCGCCTGCGACCAGTCGACGCCGCTCGTGCCGTTCGGCCCGCGCAGCAGTTGATTCATCAGCCCGACGCCGATGATCGAGCCGATCAGCGTGTGCGAACTCGACGACGGCAAGCCGAAGTACCACGTCGCGAGATTCCAGATGATCGCGGCGATGAGCAGTGCGAAGACCATCGCAAATCCCGCGCTGCTGCCGACCTGCAGAATCAGTTCGACCGGCAGCAATTGCAGGATGCCGAACGCGACCGCGCCGCTCGAAACCAGCACGCCGATGAAGTTCCACGCGCCCGACCAGACCACCGCGAGATTCGGCGTCAGCGAATGCGTATAGATGACGGTGGCGACGGCATTGGCCGTGTCGTGAAAGCCGTTGACGAACTCGAACCCGTGCGCGATCAGGAGCGCGACGCCGAGCAGGACGTAAGGCAGCGCGGAACTCAGCCGGACCGACTCGAGATCGGACGCGAGATGCAGCCCGACATAACCGATGCCGCCAGCGAGAATGAGCAGGAATACGAAGAGGCCGGTGCGGCGAGCGCGTTCACTGACGCCGCCATGCTGAGGAAATGCGATGTCCGGCATGATTGCCTCGCGCGTTTGCCATAGCGGTGCACAGCATACGTTCCGTCGAAGCACGCGAACGTGAATATTTTGTGTCAATAGTTCGCGTAATGCTTTCATTGCGCGAATCGCGGACGCGTCCCGCATGCGCGAGAACGTTTTCATTGGGCTTTTGAAGCGCTGTCACACGCATGACATTCTGCATGTCTATGTTTCCGGCCAGCATCCATTGGACGACCGGCGAAGACCGCCGGCGCACGACCGAGACGCAACCATAACGAAGCGTCGTGCGATACAAGTGCATACCGAGACGATGACACTGAATTTCGACCCAGCGCTCGAACGAAAGAGCCTTAGCGGTTCGCCCGGTTCCCATCCCGCCGCCGCGCGCCCGCGTGTCTCCGATCCATTCTCCCTTCGCGACCAGCCCGTCGCCGATGCTTTCGTCATGCTGACGGCGCCGCTCGCGAGCGACGCCTTCCAGCAGACCGAGCTCATGGCCGGGCCTGCCGACGCCGCGCTGCTCGAACGGTTGCGCTCGACGCTTCGTCGTCTGCGGGCGCTGTGGTGGGCATTCGAGCCGCTGCTCGACGAGAAAGAGGCGCGCATGATACGCAAGCGCTTCAAACGTCTCGCGGACATCGCCGGTGAGCCGCACGATTTCGATGCCGCCTGCGACCTGCTCGCTCGCGCCCAGACGCGCTGCACGCGTCTCGAACCGGTCGTGCAGACGCTGCGGCAGCAACGGCGCGAGGCATCGGCGACGAGTTGCGTGATCTTGCGACGCGCGCACGTCGATGTCCTTCTGCGCCGCGCCCTCGCCGATGCGCGGCGGCGTCTTGAAGCGCGCGGCGAAGACCGCTCGCTGGAAGCGTTCGCGCGTCAACGTGTGTCGCTCGCCGACGATCTCCTGAGCAAGCGCGAGCATCGCGCGGCGCGGATGAAGCGTGTGGATGCCAAGACCTTGCGCAGCATCGAGGAAGCCGCGACGAAACTGCAATGCCTGCTCGAAGTGTTCGCGCCGGTTCTGGAGCGCGGACATCGGCACACGATGGCGCATCTGCTCGCGGCGCAGGCGGCGCTCGTGCGCCTGCACGACGTGCTGGCGAGCGAGGCCGTCGTGCGGCGTGTCGCGCCGTCGCTGAACGACAAGGACGCCCTCGACGAAGCCGTTCGCTGGCTGAACAAAGCCGCCCGCGACGAATCGCGCGCCGCGCTCAAGCGTCTGCGAGCGCTGCCCGAGCTCGTCTGACGCGCGCGCGGACGGCGGTCCCTCCTTTCGTCTGTCTCCGGCTGGCGGCCGGGTTCCCGGCGTCGGACGGGCGCCGTCATCCGGGTTTCGCGGGCGGCGGCGCATCGGCATTCTGAACGCGTGGCGCTCGCGCATGGCGACGCCTTTCGTCATCGATAGCCGTCAAGGGAGCTTCGCCATGTACTTCGGAACACTCGTCGACCGGCCGCGCAGCGAGCGGGAAAATTGGGAACGCGACATGGATGCGTCGCGGATTGAAATGCCGGGGCGTTGGCGCGCGTTCTGGTGCCGGGCGATGCGGCTTTTCGCCCGACCTGCTCGCGTCGGTGAGGCGCGAAAGTAAAGGATCGTCGCGCACCGAGGTAATAGGATTCGTCCGGTCGTTTTTTACCGCCGGAGCGGCTTAAATGCGGGCCTTCTCAGCATAATGAAAAAGGCTATTCGATGACCAACCTTCACATTTCCGTCGATCCGCACGGCCACGCGACGGTCTCGCAATTGGTGCAGATCAGCGAGCACTGCGCCAACCGCGCACGGCTGCTGATGTCGCTCGTGAATATCGTCGCCGCGCCGGGCGGCTTCGAGCACTTCTGCGCGTATCCCGAATCGATGCGCCGCGACATGCTGGACCTGATGCGCTCGGTCGCGGAAGAGCAACTGCCGCTCATCGCCGCACTTGAAGAGCACGCGACGAAGTCGGGTTACGAGCGAGGCGGTCAGGCCGCACGCGAGGTTCTGGTCCATGAAGAGCAGGCCGCGAACTCCGCCCTCCACTACGACGCTGAAAATCAGGCCGCTCAGTTGATGATTCACCATTGAGTCTTCAGGCGTCGCGCCTGCCGCGAGCCTGTGTTGCGATGCCCCGCGCCACGCGCGGGGTTTTTCGTTCGTAGCCCGGCATCGTTTCGCAATGCCCTTCCTGTTCCGCTCCAACGAAAACAATCATGCGAACACCACGCGTCCTGTCGACGCCCATCGCCCTCGTGCTTCTGATCGGCGTCATGCCCGCCCGCGCGGCGTACAGCGAGCACTGGATGACGAATGCGGAAATCGCACACGCGCAGCCGAAGTCCGCTGCACCGCAAAAACCCGTCAAGCCCGCGCCGAAACCGCCGAGACATACCGTCGCCGCGACCGCCGACGACGATCCGATTGCCGCGTTCGCTCACGCCGGGCACGCGCAACACAAGACCGCGCACCGTTGATTTGCGGTTCGCGCGACGTATTACGCGATTAATCCGATTCCATTCCGGGTTGCATCGACTATGCTTGTCAATGTCGTAAGAGGTGGGTGACACGCGCCATTGCGCCCTGCCATGTGCGAGAGTTCATCGAGCATTATTAGAGGCGCAGTCATGCCGTGGCGCTCATTTCTCTTACGACATTTCTTTTTCTTGTTTGGGCTCTCTGGTTCATTTTGCGATGCGCATTCGTGCGCCACGAACCTGCGTTCGCCGCCGATTCATCAGGAGTTCGAATCTTTAATGGTTTGAGTGGAAGCGCGGGCGAAGCACAGCCTCGGCAGTCGAACATACGCCTGAAATGGCCCGCACGATTCTGAGTCTGGTGCGTGGCTATATTTTGTCGCCGGTCGGAAATGTGAGGCCTTTCGTTCACCGCCCCTGGCTATGCGATCAAAATGAGAGTCGTCTTATAAGGGCGGATGGAGAACGAGACCTTACAGGCGGCGTTAGAACACCAAAACAAAGCGCCACATCGTTTCACCGCCACATCTGCCATCTGATAGGCCAAAAAAACCAAAAGCCCCGTAAGTCATTGACCATACGGGGCCTTCTTCAGTGTCCTGGCGGAGAGAGGGGGATTCGAACCCCCGATAGGTTTTACCCTATACACGCTTTCCAGGCGTGCGACTTAAACCACTCATCCATCTCTCCGGAAGACCGCGATTATACCAAGTTCCCGCGTCTGCGCCAGCCCCTACGGATGACGGATGTAATCGACGAGCGCGCGCGTGTACGCATCCGGTTTTCGGTCGAAAAGGCTCACCGCAATCGCCACCGCAAAGCCCGCCGGCACGCCGAAGACGCCCGAGCTGATCGGCTCGATGCCGAACCAGCGCGGTCCCGCGAAGCCCGTCAACTGCACGAAGAACGGATAGGTCGACACGATGTAATACACGCACACGACGAGCCCCGCGATCATCCCCGCCACCACGCCGCGCTGCGTCGTGCGCTTCCAGAACACGCCGAGCACCAGCGCGGGAAAGAGACTCGACGCCGCCAGCGAAAACGCCGCGCCCACGAGAAAAAGAATATTGCCCGCATTGAGCGACGCAACGTACGACGCCAGCAACGCCACGCCGAGCAGCAAAATCTTGGAGATGGTCACGCGCCGCTGGCTCGTCGCGCGGCGATCGACCATGCAGTAATAGACATCGTGCGACAGCGCATTGGCGATGGTGAGCAGCAGCCCGTCCGCCGTCGAGAGCGCCGCCGCCAGCGCGCCCGCGGCGATCAGACCGGAGATGACATACGGCAATCCGGCGATCTCGGGCGCGGCCAGCACGACCATGTCCGGCTGCATCTGGATGCCGGCCCAGCGCACGATGCCATCGCCGTTCACATCGCTGATACGGATCAGATACGGTTCGACGCGCCGCCACTGCGTCACCCATTGCGGCAGATCGGCGAAGCGATGCCCGACTAGCCCCGTCAGAATCTCGTGCTTGATCAGCACCGCGAGCACCGGCACCGTCAGATAGAAGAGCGCGACGAAGAACAGCGTCCAGCCCACCGAACGCCGCGCCGACGACACCGAGGTCGTCGTGTTGTAGCGCGTGAGAATGTGCGGCAGGCTGGCCGTGCCGATCGACAGGCATAGCAGCAGCGACAGGAAATTGATCTGATGCACGCGCGGGCTCTCGTCGCCCGCCGAGCCTGGCGCGAAGGCCTCGGTCATCGGCACGGGCGGCGCGACGCGTTCGATCAACGCGTCGCGTTCGCGGGACCACTTCACTTGCGCGTCAGCGGGATCGCGCGGAAAGGCGGCCAGATCCCGCTCGCGCTCGTTGATCTCGCGCAGCGGGCCGTTGTGCCGCCGCAGCTCGGCGATCTCGGCGACGAGGCGCGCATGCTCGGCGTGAAACGACTGCGGCAGCGCGTCGATGCGCTGCTGCATCTGCGCGGCCTGGCGCTCGTAATCGGCACGCACGCGCGCTTCGTCGGGCGAGACGGCGACGGCGCGTTCCAGCGCTTCGACGCGCTCCATCACGCGCCCATAGTTGAATTGCGGAAACCAGCCGAGCCCTTCGCGATGCGCGATCATCGAGACGGGAATCAGCATCGCGCTGATCAGAATGATGTACTGCGCGACCTGCGTCCACGTGACCGCGCGCATGCCGCCGAGAAAGGAGCACACGAGAATGCCCGCGAGCCCGCAGAAGATGCCGATCGAAAACTCGATGCCGATGAACCTCGACGCGATCAGCCCGATGCCCTGTATCTGCGCAACGAGATAGACGAAGGAGCAGAGAATCGCCGCGATGGCCGCGAGCGCGCGCACAAGGTTGCTGGAGAAGCGCGTGCCGAGAAAATCGGGAATCGTGTAGCGCGCGAGCTTGCGCACGTAGGGCGCGAGCAGAAACGCGACCAGACAGTAGCCGCCCGTCCAGCCCATGACGTAGGCGAGGCCGTCGTAGCCGCTCGCGTAGATCGAGCCGGCCAGACCGATGAAAGACGCGGCCGACAGCCAGTCCGCCGCGGTCGCCATGCCATTGAACGCCGAAGGCACGCGCCTGCCGGCCACGTAGTATTCGACGAGATCCGACGTGCGCGACAACAGCCCGATTACCGCGTACACCGCGATCGGCACGAACAGGAACACATAGCCGATCCACATGCCCGGCCCCGTCGTGCGCTCGATGCGCTCCATCAGAAAGATGAAAAGCAGAAAGCCGACGGTATAGAGCGCGTAGGAAAGAATCAGCCGGTTGGTGAGTTTCATGCCGCGCCGCCCTCGTCCGATCTGGCGGCGCGCGCGAGACGCGCATCGGCGAACTGCATGAGCACGATATAGAGGAGGATCAGCGCGACATACACGAGAATCGCGCCCTGCGCGCCGAAGTAGAACGGCAGCGGAAAGCCTGCCACGCGCACATGCTCGAAACGTTGCGCGAAAAGCGGCAGGCCGAACGAGACAATGAAGCCGATCGTCATCAGCACGGCGATCAACGCGACGTTGAATCGCCAGTAGCGGCGATGCGCGCGCGCCATCGCCGCGGAAACGGGCGGCGGCGAGGCAGGCGTCGTGTTGGAGGAATCGGACATGCGGCTTTTTATCAAAAGCGCATGTCGCCGGCAATACGGATCGACCGCCGCCGCGAACGAGGCAGCGGTCGAGCGCGACTTCAGCGCGCTTCGCCGAGCTGATCGAGAATCGCGGGATTCTCCAGCGTGGAGACGTCCTGCGTGATCTCCTCGCCCTTCGCGAGCGAGCGCAAGAGCCGCCGCATGATCTTGCCCGAACGCGTCTTCGGCAGGTTTTCGCCGAAGCGAATGTCCTTCGGCTTCGCGATCGGGCCGATTTCCTTGCCGACCCAGTTGCGCAGCTCGGTCGCGATCTGCTTGGCTTCGTCGCCTTCCGGACGCGAACGCTTGAGCACGACGAACGCGACCACGGCTTCACCCGTCGTGTCGTCCGGACGGCCGACAACCGCCGCTTCCGCCACCATCGGATTCGCGACCAGCGCCGACTCGATTTCCATCGTGCCGAGGCGGTGGCCGGAGACGTTCAGCACGTCGTCGATGCGGCCCATGATCGTGAAGTAGCCGGTTTCCTTGTCGCGCACCGCGCCGTCGCCGGCAAGATACAGCCTGCCGCCGAGCTCTTCGGGGAAGTAGCTCGTCTGATAGCGTTTGGGATCGCCCCACACGTTGCGCAGCATGGACGGCCACGGACGCTTGACGACCAGAATGCCGCCCTGCCCGTTCGGCACGTCCTGACCGGTTTCATCGACGACCGCGGCCATGATGCCAGGCAGCGGCAGCGTGCACGAACCCGGCACGAGCGGCGTCGCGCCCGGCAGCGGCGTGATCATGTGACCGCCGGTTTCCGTCTGCCACCACGTATCGACGATCGGGCACTGCGCGCGGCCCACGTTCTCGTGATACCACATCCACGCTTCCGGATTGATCGGCTCGCCGACCGTGCCGAGGATGCGCAACGACGACAGGTCGTAGCTCTTCGGATGCACTTTCGCATCGGCTTCCGATGCCTTGATGAGCGAGCGGATCGCGGTGGGCGCGGTATAGAAGATCGTGACCTTGTGACGCTGGATCATCTCCCAGAAGCGGCCCGCGTTCGGATACGTCGGCACGCCTTCGAACATCACCTGCGTCGCGCCGATCGCAAGCGGACCGTACGCGATGTAGCTATGCCCCGTGATCCAGCCGATATCCGCCGTGCACCAGAAGATGTCGCCCGGCTTCATGTCGAAGGTCCACTTCATGGTCTGCGCAGCCCACAGCAGCGTGCCCGCCGTGCTGTGCTGCACGCCCTTGGGCTTGCCCGTCGAGCCGGACGTGTAGAGGATGAAAAGCGGATGCTCCGCGCTCACCCATTCCGGCTCGCACTGCGCCGATTCGTTCTCGACGATCTCGTGCAGCCACGCGTCGCGGCCTTCGGTCCATTGCACCTTGCCGCCCGTGCGCTGGTAGACGATCACGTCCTTCACCTTCTCGCAGCCGCCCGCGGCGAGCGCTTCGTCGGCGATGCTCTTGAGCGGCAGCGCCTTGCCGCCGCGCATTTGCTCGTCGGCGGTGATGAGCGCGACCGCGCCGACATCGACCAGACGCTCGTTCAGCGATTTCGACGAGAAGCCGCCGAACACGACGGAATGCGTCGCGCCGATGCGCACGCACGCCTGCATCGCGACGACGCCTTCCACCGACATCGGCAGATAGATCACGACGCGGTCGCCCTTCTTCACACCGCGCTTCTTGAGCGCATTGGCGAGGCGGCAGACGCGCTCCAGCAAGTCCTGATACGTGACGTTGGTGACGGTGCCGTCGTCGGCTTCGAAGATGATCGCGTTGTCGGCGCCGCGGCCCGCTTCGACATGACGGTCGAGACAGTTGTACGAGGCGTTGAGCTCGCCGTCTTCGAACCACGTGTAGAACGGCGCCTTCGATTCGTCCAGCACCTTGGTGAACGGCTTGTGCCAGGCGAGCGTGTCGCGAGCGACTCCCGCCCAGAAACCTTCGTAGTCGCGCTCGGCGTGCTCGACAAGCGCCTTGTAGGCGTCCATGCCGGAGATTGCCGCGCCCGCCGATGCCTTGGCTGACGGCGGGAACACGCGTTTTTCATGAAGAACCGATTCGATCGCAGACATCGACAACCCCTTTGATGGTGTTTCCAGAATCCGGCGGTGCGCGCGTCGCTGAATGGGCCGCGTGCGCCGCATGTTATGAGGTTCGAAAGCGCCGAACGCATGGCGTTCCGCGCACGGACCTTGTCTCCATAATGACCGCGCCGGGGTGGCGCGGAAGATGTCACAGCACATTCGCTGCCGTGCCCATCCCGCAGTGATTTGAAGATAAGCCCGCCAACTTACCCGCTTCTTACGTGAACCGCCCGCGCGGCACGGGGTATACACGGAGTCGTCGCGGCTTCTACAATGCGTCCCCACAATCGTAACTGAACTCGCCGCGCGTTATCCAGATTGAATCGCTACGCTTTCTTACTCATCGCGGCCATGCTGCTCGTCGGCAGTAACGTCGGCATCGGCAAATCGATCGTCGCGTCCGTGCCCGTTCCGCTCTTCGCGCTTCTGCGCTTCGTGATCGCGCTCGCGGTGCTCTGGCCGCTTCTGCGCTGGTCGAAGATGAAGCGCGTCGCGCGCGGCGAGTGGGTCAATCTGTTCCTGCAGGCGTTCTTCGGCACCTTCGGCTTCACCTTGCTGATGCTCAACGGCGTTGCGCGTACGAGCGCGGTCGCGGCGGGCGTCATCACCAGCACGCTGCCGGCGACGGTCGCGCTTTTCGCGTGGATCTTCCTCAGGGAGAAGCCAGGCGCGCGCGCACTGGCGTCGATCGGGCTCGCGATCGCGGGCGTGCTCGTCATCAACGTCGCGCAGGCCGGCGATACCGGCGCAAGCTCCCTCGCCGGCAATCTGATGGTGCTCGGCGCGGTGTGCTGCGAATCGCTCTACGTGATCCTCTCGCGCCGCCTCACGCAAACGCTGCCCGCCATCGATATCTGCGCGTACACGCACGGCATCGGCCTGCTGTTGATGCTGCCGTTCGGCATGACGTCGCTCTCCGGTTTCGACTGGACCGGCGTCGCATGGGATACGTGGGCGCTCGTCGTCTGGTACGGACTGTCGGCCAGCATCTTCTCGTTCTGGCTATGGATGAAAGGCATCCGCCATGTCGATGGCAGTCTCGCAGGCGTCTTCTGCGCCGTGCTGCCGGTCGCGGCGGCCTTTTACGGCATCGCCTTCCTCGACGAGCGGCCGACGCTCGCGCATGGCGTAGCGCTCGCGTGCGTCGTCGCCGGCATCGGGCTCGCGAGTGTCAGGCCACGCGTCAGGCCACCCGTCAGGCCGCGCGCGGCGGGCGCGGTGTCGCGCGAATCAGGCGTGTAGATCGCGGCGGCATGCCATCGGCGCTTTCCGAAAGCTTTCGGCAGGCACGCGCGGCGACGCGGTACAATTGCGGGCTTCCCGATACCGCGAATGCGCTTTCTTGCGCGTGCGCCGGCGCATCGCACATTTGGTTCGTCATATTCGCCCGTCATCATTTCCGGTCCGACTCACCGACTGAAAAGCCGCCCATGTCCGCTCCCAAGCATGCTTTTACCCCGCCCTCCCGTTCCGGCTCGATGAAAGTGCTGCCGAGAATCATCTTCATGAGCCGCTGGCTGCAGGTGCCGCTGTACCTGGGCCTGATCGTCGCGCAGGGCGTCTACGTCGTGCTGTTCCTGAAGGAAGTGTGGCATCTCGTCACGCACGCGATGACCCTCGACGAAACCAACATCATGCTCGTCGTGCTCGGCCTCATCGACGTGGTGATGATCTCGAACCTGCTCATCATGGTGATCGTCGGCGGGTACGAGACGTTCGTATCGCGCCTGGGCGTGGAGGGCCATCCCGACGAGCCCGAATGGCTCGACCACGTCAACGCCGGCGTGCTGAAGGTCAAGCTCTCGATGGCGCTCATCAGCATTTCGTCGATCCATCTGCTGAAAACCTTCATCAATCCGGACCAGCACACGTTCCATACCGTGCTGTGGCAGGTGATCATTCACGTCGCGTTCCTGGTCTCGGCGCTCATCATGGCGTACGTCGACCGGCTGACCACCCACACGCATCCGCGCCACTTCCACGACGAATCCTTTTCGCCGCCCCGGAACGCAATCGAGTAAAGCGTCGCCCAGAACGCCACCACATAATTTCGTCCCCCCTGAGCTTACGCCATGACCGTCATCAAGCAGGAAGACCTGATTCAGAGCATCGCCGATTCGCTGCAGTACATCAGCTACTACCATCCGCTCGACTATATTCAGGCGCTCGGCCGCGCCTACGAGCTGGAAGAAAGCCCCGCCGCGAAAGACGCGATCGCCCAGATCCTGACCAACAGCCGCATGTGCGCCGAAGGCAAGCGCCCGATCTGCCAGGACACCGGCATCGTCACGGTGTTCGTGAAGGTCGGCATGGACGTGCGATGGGACGGCGCGACGATGTCCGTCACCGACATGATCAACGAAGGCGTGCGCCGCGGTTATCTGAATCCGGACAACGTGCTGCGCGCGTCGATCGTGAGCCCGCCCGAAGGCGGCCGCAAGAACACGAAGGACAACACGCCGGCCGTGATCCATTACGAGATCGTGCCGGGCGACAAGGTGGACGTGCAGGTCGCGGCCAAGGGCGGCGGCTCGGAGAACAAGTCGAAGTTCGCGATGCTGAACCCGTCGGATTCGATCGTCGACTGGATTCTCAAGACCGTGCCGACGATGGGCGCGGGCTGGTGCCCGCCGGGCATGCTCGGCATCGGCATCGGCGGCACGGCTGAAAAGGCGATGGTCATGGCGAAGGAATCGCTGATGGACCCGATCGACATTCAGGACGTCATCGCGCGCGGGCCGCAGGACTGGATCGAGGAACTGCGCGTGGAACTGCACGAGAAGGTGAACGCGCTCGGCATCGGCGCGCAGGGTCTCGGCGGCCTCGCCACCGTGCTCGACGTCAAGATCATGGCGGCGCCCACGCACGCGGCGAGCAAGCCAGTCGCGATCATTCCGAACTGCGCGGCGACGCGCCACGCGCACTTCACGCTCGACGGCACGGGCGCGGCGAAGCTCGAAGCGCCCCCGCTCGACGCCTGGCCGAAGGTCACGTGGCAGCCGAACACGGAGACGAGCAAGCGCGTCGACCTGAACACGCTGACGCCGGAAGAAGTCGCATCATGGACGCCGGGGCAGACGCTGCTGCTCTCCGGCAAGATGCTCACGGGCCGCGACGCCGCGCACAAGCGCATTGCCGACATGCTCGCCAAGGGCGAAAAGCTGCCGGTCGATTTCACCAACCGCGTGATCTATTACGTCGGTCCGGTCGATCCGGTGCGCGACGAAGCCGTCGGCCCGGCGGGCCCGACCACGGCCACGCGCATGGACAAGTTCACGGACATGATGCTCGCGCAGACCGGCCTCATCTCGATGATCGGCAAGGCCGAGCGCGGCCCGGTCGCCATCGAGGCGATCAAGAATCACAAGGCAGCGTATCTGATGGCGGTCGGCGGCGCGGCCTATCTGGTGTCGAAGGCGATCCGCGAGGCGAAGGTGCTCGCGTTCGAAGACCTCGGCATGGAAGCGATCTATGAATTCGACGTGCAGGACATGCCGGTGACCGTCGCGGTCGATTCGACAGGAACCTCGGTCCACAAGACCGGCCCCGCCGAATGGCAGGCGAAAATCGGAAAGATCCCCGTCGCGACGGCTTGAAGCGAATTCAATAGCGGTTTATAACGCTAGAGACGAAGAGCCGGGCACACTGCCCGGCTCTTTTCTTTGCGAAGGCGCTATTCGAGAAGCATTTTCATTCTCAGTTTCGTCTGGAATAAAGAATTTCCTCTCAACCTTGGCATTGTCACGCTCAAGGTTTATCTTTCCCTCAGTGCCCCACGTTACAACAAGGAACAATCATGCAAGGCGACGCAAAGGTCATCGAATTTCTGAACGCTCAGTTGAAAAACGAACTGACCGCGATCAATCAGTACTTCCTGCACGCCCGGATGTATCAGCACTGGGGCCTCGAAAAGCTGAACAAACACGAGTATGACGAATCGATCGGCGAGATGAAGCATGCCGACTGGCTTATTCAGCGCGTATTCATGCTCGACGGCCTGCCGAACCTGCAGGATCTGCACAAGCTGCTGATCGGCGAAGAGACGAAGGAAATTCTCGAGTGCGATCTGAAGCTCGAACAGATCTCCCAGTCGACCTGCAAGGAAGCGATCGCGTACTGCGAGTCCGTGCGTGACTTCGTTTCGCGCGAGATCTTCGAAAAGATCCTGCACGACACCGAAGAGCACATCGACTGGCTGGAAACGCAGCTCGATCTGATCGACAAGGTCGGCATCCAGAATTATCAGCAGACCATGATGGGCGACCACGAATAAGCCGTTCGATGTCCGTGACGGCGGTTTCCCCGATGATTCCCGACGCGAGCGCGCCGGTCGGCATTTTCGACTCCGGCCTGGGCGGCCTGTCGGTGCTGCGCGCCGTGCGCGCGACGCTGCCGCGCGAGCGGCTGATCTACGTCGCCGATTCCCTTCATGCGCCCTATGGCGAACGCGACGACGATTTCATCGTCGACCGCACGATGGCAATCGGCGAATGGCTCGTCGGACAGGGGGCGAAGGCGCTCGTCGTCGCGTGCAATACGGCGACCGCGCAGTCGATCGCGCTCGTGCGCGAGCGGCTGCCGATTCCGCTCGTCGGCGTGGAGCCTGGTGTGAAGCCGGCGGCGGCGGTGTCGAAATCGCGCGTGGTCGGCGTGCTGGCCACGGCCGTGACGCTGCGTTCCGCACGATTCCAGTCGCTGCTCGACCGCTACGCGGGCGACTGCCGCTTCATCTGTCAGGCGGGACACGGGCTGGTTCAGGCGGTCGAGCGATGCGACACGTCGTCGCCCGCGCTCATGGCGCTGCTCGAAAGCTATCTCGCGCCGATGCTCGACGCCAACGCCGACACGCTCGTGCTCGGCTGCACGCACTACCCGTTTCTGGATCGCGCGATTCGCCAAATTGCCGGCGAGCGGCTGCAGATCGTCGATACGAGCGTCGCGATCGCGCGGCAACTCGAACGCCTGCTCGACGCCCACGCGCTCAGGAACACCGCGCAGCCGGACACGCTGCCGCGCTTTTGCTCCACCGCCGATGGCGAATCGCAGCGCCAGCTCGCCGCCTCCCTCCTCCAGATCGACGCTCCCGTGGAGCACGTCGACATCCGTTCGCGCCGCGCGCGCCTGCCTGAACCCGACATCGTCTGAGGGTTTCTCTCGCGAAAGCGCCTCGTGCGTCGTGCGCTTTCGCCCGCCAGACAAGGCTCCCTAGCAATAAACTCGCTAACTCGCGCGCTCTGTTACAAAAAACACCGAGCCCCGCTTGCAAACGCAGCAATCTAGAATGATAATAATTCGCATTAACGCTAGCTATCGCGAACGATCATGATTGTCTGTGTCTGCAAATCAGTGTCCGACCGCAAGATCCGAGCCGCCATCGCCGATGGAATGGATTCCTTCGACGAACTGCAATTCGAGCTCGGCGTGGCGCTGTGCTGCGGCAAGTGTGAATCGAGCGTGCGCGACGTGATGTTGCAAAGCGGCGTCTGTGCGTCGCGCTGCGGCGTCGAGCATCGCGAGATGGTCGCGCCGCTCACGTTCTACGAACGCCAGGCTGCCTGAAGCATCCCGCGCGGAGCGGGCAACACCGCATCCGCGCTCAACCGACGGCGCCCGCTGCCGCTCTCGCTGTCGGATCGTTTGATCGCCTCCAGCAAGCCAAGTTACCTTCGCTCTTCCGGTCACTTCTAGCCAGCCGCGCAACCCCTTATCCCTGGAGGGAAAAATGGAATTGCTGATCGGTTTTGTGACCACCCTGTTTATCTCCCTGCTTATTTTCCGAAAATGACGTCGTCTGGTTTCTTCCGCGCCGAACTCGTGCAGTCGTTGGACCGCAGCGTCTCCAGCAACAACCCGCGCAGCACCGCAAGCAGCCAATAACAATGCAGTCCCCGACCACTACTACCGCCGTATTCCAGACGGCGCAGGCATCCAACGGCAATCCGCGCGTGATCGCGGCGTGCGCCGCTGTCGTCGCGATTCACGTCGCGTTGCTGGGCGCCGCGCTGACCCTGCGCAACGAGCCGTTGCCGCGCCCGATCGAAGCGAAATCGATCACCGCGCAACTGATCAGCGAAACGCCGCAGCCCGCGCCGCAGCCGGTCGCGGTGGAAACGCCGCCGCCGCCCAAGCCGGTGCCGCAGCCCGTTCCGAAGCCGCAGCCCAAGCCGAAGGTCAAACCGAAAATCGAGCCGAAGCCCACGCCGATGCCGGTGACCGAGGCGCCGTCGCAGATCGCCGCCCCCGCGCCCGAACCCACGCCGCCCGCTCCGCCGCAGCCCGCCCCGCCACCGGCGGCGCCCGCTATCGGCAAACCGAGCATGGATCTCGCCGCGCCGAAGAACGTCGCGCATCTGAGTTGTAACATCGCGCAGCCAGACTATCCGGCAATGGCGAAGCGCCGCGGCGAAACCGGCACGGCCGTGATCCGTCTGACGGTGGGCCTGTCGGGCAAAATCGAGAACGTCACGCTGCAAAAAAGCAGCGGTTCGTCGCGCCTCGACGACGCGGCGCTCGACGCCGTGCGTGGCAGCGCGTGCAGCCCGTACAAGGAAAATGGCGAAGCGATCCGCGCGACCGCCACGGTGCCGTTTGTTTTCAGTCTGAACGACTGATCGTTTTTTAGATACAAGGAAAGAGAAATGGAAAACTACGGGATTGCGCACGTCTGGGCGCAAGGCGACTTCGTGACGCGGGGCATCGCGCTCGCGCTCGTCATCATGTCGGTGCTTTCGTGGACGGTGATCGTCGTGAAGGCGTGGAACGTCGTGCGCCTGAAGCGCCTGACCAAGAACGCCGAGCAGGCGTTCTGGCACTCCGACGATTTCAACGACGGCATCAAGAAGCTCGGCAGCAAGTCGTCGAGCCCGGCGGACAACCCGTTCCTCGCGCTCGCGCTCGCCGGCCAGGAAGCGGCCGAGCACCACACGCAGACGCAGCCGCATCTGCACGACCGCATGGACGTGTCGGACTGGATCACGCGCTGCCTGAAGGACGTGATGGACGAAGGCGTCGGCCGCATGCAATCGGGCCTCGCGGTGCTCGCGTCGATCGGTTCCACCTCGCCGTTCGTCGGCCTCTTCGGCACGGTGTGGGGCATCTATCATGCGCTCTTGACCATCGGCGCGACCGGCCAGACGTCGATCGATCAGGTTGCCGGTCCCGTCGGCGAATCGCTGATCATGACCGCGTTCGGCCTTTTCGTCGCGATTCCGGCGGTGCTCGGCTACAACGCCCTCACCCGCGCGAACAAGGGCATCGTCACGAAGCTGAACCGCTTCGCGCACGGCCTGCACGCCTTCTTCGTCACCGGCGCCAAGCTCAACTCGGCGACCCGCCCCTCGAAGAACGGCAACGCCGACAGCCTGCGTCTCGCGACGCGCGCGTCCGCGTCGTCGTAAGCGAAGGGAGGTCGCAACATGGCCATGAGCCCTTTCGCCGGCGATGAAGACGACGGCATGATGAGCGAGATCAACATGACGCCGCTCGTCGACGTCATGCTGGTTCTCCTGATCATCTTTCTCGTCACGATTCCCGCCATGCATCACGCGGTGAAGATCGACCTGCCGCACGCCAGCAGCCAGCCGCAGGACGAGAAGCCCGCGCATGTGAACATCGCGATCAAGGCCGACGGCACGACGCTGTGGGACGATCAGCCGATCGACGAAGCGACGCTCAACGCGCGCATCGCGCAGGCGGCGCAGCAGAATCCGCAGCCGGAAATCCATCTGCGCGCGGATCGTCAGGTGGCGTATGAGAAGGTCGCCGATCTGATGTCGGCGGCGCAGTCGGGCGGATTGACGAAGATCGGTTTCGTCACCGAGCCGAAGAACGGCAAGTAACGCGCAGGCTACAGCTCGAAGCGCCCTCTTCCGGGCGCCCAAAGTAAAAGGCCTGCATCGCCAGACAAGCCCTCCAGGGCGCTCCAAAGTAAAAGGCCTTCATCGCCAGATGAAGGCCTTTTTTCGTGCGCACTCGGCGCATTCGGGCGAGGCGGTCACTTTGGGTTCGTATAGCCAGAACCAGAAGTCCCGTCACATGCGGCAGCCGTGGTCGACACGGACAGCGCAATCAACCCTATCAGGCTAACTATCAGAGCAGCCGTCAGTTTTCGCATAGGAGCTCCTTAGCGAAAGAGCCTTCAATATACCGCCGCGACTTTCGGGCTTCAATTGAATCTGACCATCGCAAGCGCGCGCTTCAATGTCTTAAGCCAATGAGCCCTGCCCGCGCGGTCAAACTGTTTCGCGTTCCGGCTTTTCGTGAACAGGACATTCTCCGGGAAAGCGCTGGCCGCTACCGATCGACTCGACGAGAAAATCGACGAACGCGCGCACTGCAGGGACCATGCCCTGCCGCGATAAAAACACCGCGTACAGTTGCGGCGACGGAAACGTCCAGCCCGGCATGACCGGCGAAAGCTGACCCGAGCGCAACGGCGCGCCGTACATCATCTCGGGCAACGCCGCGATGCCGACGCCGCGCATCACGGCCTCGCGAATCATCGAGAGATCGGCGGTGACGAGGCGCGGCTCGTGCTCGAATTCATGGCGTGTGCCATCGGGCGCGATCAGCCGGTAGACATGGCGGCCGTCCGCCGAGGGCGTGTCGAGCGTGTCGTACTGGGCGAGCTCGGCGGGCGTCATCGGCGGCGCATTCGATCTGAGCAGCGAGGGCGCGGCGACGAGCATCTGCTCCGTGCGCCACAGCGGCCGCGCGACGACGTTCGAGCTCGCGGGCGGCTCCGAGCGCACGCGCAACGCGACATCGACGGCGTCCTCGAACAGATCGACGACCCGGTTCGTCACGCGCAGCACGATGCGCACTTCCGGATAGCGGTGCATGAAATCCGGCATCACGGCGGAGAGAAACGTCTGCGCGATCGTCACCGGCACGCTCACGCGCACGGTGCCGCGCGGCGAATCGCGCAGGCTTTGCACGACGTTGACGGCCGCCTGCGCCTCGGCGAGCATCGCCTGGCAATGCTGGTAGAAAAGCTGGCCGGCCTCGGTGAGCGCGAGCTTGCGCGTGGAGCGCTGCAACAGCCGCACGCCCAGCGACGCCTCCAGTTCCGACACGCGCCTCGAGAGCCGCGACTTCGAGATGCCGAGCACGCGCTCCGCGGCCGAAAATCCGCCGTGCTCGACGACGTGCGAGAAGTACATCAGATCGTTCAGGTCATGCGAGTCGGCTTTCATGTATTACTCGATGTGGCGCTGAAGTGTGCAGCGATTCGTTATCGCCAGCGGGACAATCCATTGCGCTGCAGGCTCTTTTACGGCGAAATGCGGCCCATATAATAGCTCTGTGTTTCAAATTTAGTGCTATTCCCTTACTTTCCGATTCTGGAGCGAGGCCTCATGTCCACCAGCCGCAGTATCGAACGCATCATCCCGGCGACCCGCACCGTCGAAGGCGGCGGGTTCGTCGTGCATCGCCCGTTTCCGACCCGTCTTCTGATGGACTTCGATCCGTTCCTGCTCCTCGACGAGATGGGCCCCGCCGACTACGCGCCCGGCGAGGCGAAAGGCGCACCCGATCACCCGCATCGCGGTTTCGAGACCGTCACGTACATGCTCGAAGGCGAATTCGGCCACAAGGACTCGGCCGGGCACTCCGGCACGCTGCGCCCCGGCGACGTGCAATGGATGACCGCCGGCGCGGGCGTCGTGCACAGCGAAATGCCGGCGGAGGAATTCACGCGCCAAGGCGGCCGCGTGCATGGCCTGCAACTGTGGGTGAATCTGCCGCAGCGCGACAAGATGATCGCGCCGCATTATCAGGAGATTCCGTCGGCGCGGATTCCCGTTGCGACGAGCGAGGACGGCAAGGTCAGCGTGAAGGTCATCGCGGGCGAAGCGCTCGGCGTGAAAGCCGCGATCGAGACGCGCACGCCGATTCTGTATCAGCACTTCACGCTCAAGCCGGGCGCAAAGATCGATCTGGCCGTGCCGCGCGACTATCGCGTGTTCGCCTATCCGCTTTCCGGCACGGCGCTTTACGGGCCGCAGCGCCAGCCGGTGCGCGCCCAGCAGATGGTGATTTTCCGCGATGACAGCGACACGATCGCGCTCGCCGCCGGCGATGAACCCGTCGAACTGCTGCTGATCGGCGGCGTGCCGCTGAAGGAGCCGGTCGTGCGCTACGGCCCGTTCGTCATGAACACCGAAGACGAAATCCGTCAGGCGGTGGTCGACTATCAGGCCGGCCGGATGGGGACGATCACGCATTAGGCTCATGAGCCTTGACCGCGCGGGCGGCGGTCGAAAACACAGAAACGGTGCGGCACGAACGGACACATTACGTCACAATGACCGTTCTAGCCGCACCGCTTTCGTATCCTCGTCATCTTTGTCATTTTCGCAGTCCAACAGGAACAAGGAGCAACGCATGGCCGGACCTTCCGTGAGCGCCCGCATCGGCGGCACCGACTATCAAGTCCGTCTCGACGACGGCACGCATTCGTGGATCGCCGACGAACCGGCCAGCATCGGCGGCGGCGACACGGGGCCGGAACCGGCGTCGCTGCTGCTCGCGAGCCTCGGCGCATGTACGTCGATCACGCTGAAGATGTACGCGAAGCGCAAGGAATGGCCGCTGGAAGCGGTGCACGTCGAGTTGTCGATGACGAGCACCGCCGACGGCACGAACATCGAACGCCGCATCGCGCTCACGGGCGAGTTGTCCGGCGAACAGCGGGAACGGCTATTGCAAATAGCCAATGCGTGCCCGATGCACAAGGTCTTGTCCGGTGCAGTCCGCATCGAGTCCGGGCTCACTCAGCAGTGATGCATCGCGGGCACCACGAACGTCCAAGGAAACCGTCGTCTTGAATTTCGAACATCTGATCCAGATCAACGATCCGCTCAACCCGCTCGTCGAAGCGCTCACGCGCGACCAGTTGTGGGAAGGCCTCGTCCTGCGCGCCGAGCAGCCGCAGCTGTTCGTGCTCGGCCTGGATAGCTGCGACATCCTTTCGCGCGAAGGCGACACGATGGAGCGCGAGCTGCACTACGGCCAGGCCACCGTGCGCGACCGCGTGACGCTCACGCCCGGTTCGAGCGTGCGTTATGACATCCTGCCGACCGCGGAGTATGTGGGCGGCTCGCTCACGATGGCGATCGAGCAACCCGACGCGCTTCAGCTTTTCCTGCGCTTCACCTATCGCACGACGCTGCCGGAGAACGAGAATCCGAGCGCCGACGAGCGTCAGACGCAGGAAATCGTGAAATCGGCGTATCGCGAGTCGGATATCGACACCGTGCGCCTGATCCGGCAGTTCGCGCACGGCCGGACGGCGGGTAAGCCGCTGCACTGAGCCGATTTACCGATGCGGTGGCGCAGGTTCGCCGCCGCATCGAGCGTAGCTATCGGAAGGTGCGATTCAATCGGAAAGTCTAGTTGCAAATAGGAATAGTTATCATTTACTATAGACCCATCGAATCAACGAACGCACACTTCCGACATGACCGACACGCTGCGATCCTCCACGCTCAGGCTGCGCCGCCCGGCTGTCCGCGACGCCGCGATCACCCGCCCGAAGACGACCACCGTCACGACGGTGCATGTCGCGCACGCCGCGCAAAGCAGCGGCGAGCGGTCGCTCAAGAGCGACGCGCTGCTGCAGGGGCGCAGCCACGTGAGCATCGTGCATAACGGGGAGACCTATCAGTTGCGCGCAACGCGTCTGGGCAAGCTGATCCTGACGAAGTAGCGCGAAGGCAAGAACAGCAGTAGTACAGGGTATTGTGGGGACCACCTCGCCAAGAGGTGTTTGGCCTTAGCCAGCGAGGACGACTTGCACGCGAGAATTTAGACCCCTTCGTGCAAACACCAGCCAGTCGTCGATAGCAAGCGAAGCCGCTTTTTTTGGTTCCTGCGCGAGTGCAAGCGCCATGATGCGCTGCATCGGAAATCGAACGGCACGCTCTTTGACGAGAGCGTGCCGTTTTTATTTGATGCGCGCGTGAAATCAGACGTTCTCGATGCCCAGCGCCGCGATGCCCGCCTTGGCAATCTGCGCGTCCTGCTCCGACTTCACGCCCGATACGCCCACCGCGCCGACGATATCCGCGCCGACGAAAATCGGCACGCCGCCTTCGAGCATCGCCGTCAACGGCGCGGACAGGAACGCGGTGCGGCCCTGCTTGATCGTGTCTTCGTAGACCTTGGTTTCGCGGCGGCCGAGCACGGCGGTGCGCGCCTTGCCCGTCGCCATTTCCGCGGTGCTCGCGCCCGCACCGTCGAGACGATGCAGATGCAGCAGATGCCCGCCGTCGTCGACGATCGCAATCGTCACATTCCAGTTGTGTTCCCTGGCGTGCGCCTCGGCGGCGGCGGCCATGGCCTTGACGTCTTCATCGGTCAGTACGGGTTTGGTTCTCACTGCTCGCTCTCTCGTTGCCGTGCGACACGGCGTGGACGGTTTATCGGCTGAAGCCCCAGAACATCAGGTACCAGGCGCTGTCCGCGACGGCCAGCGCAAGGACAAACCATACCATCGCGAGGAGGCGCGAACCAAGCGCCGATGTATAGCGGCGCGTCACGCGCCACGCGAGCCACGCGCTCCACAGGTTCGCGGCGGCGAGCAGGCCGAGGCGCAGGCCCGGCACCCACCACAAGGGCAGATGTTCGGCGCGCAGCAGCGACACGGTCGTCGCCGACAGGCCGAGAAATACGCCGACGCCCGCAAGCGGAATCAGCGCGAGCGTGAGGTGATGCAGGCGCGTGGCGTCGAACTTCCCGAGCATGCGCGTGCCCGCCGCGAGCAGCGCCAGCAACGCCGTGCCATAAACGAGCCCCGTCACGACGATATAGCCGACGACCATCGTGCCGTCGAGCCACGAGAAAACGTCGTTCTGCTCCGGATAGTGCGTGAACAGGAACCACGGCGCGTTGGTATCGAGCGGCCAGAGAATGTCGTGATCGATCAGCCACGCGGCGAAAATCTGCTTCAGATCGACGAACCACGTGCTCACGGTCCAATGGAACGCGCCGATCGCGATGCCCAGCAGCCCGTACAGAATGAGCGCGGTGTCCCACGGATTCGCGGCCTTGTCGCCGAGCTGCACGACTTCTTCCGACGGCGAGCGCCACGTGAGCGCGATCGCGTCGCGATGGCCGCTGCATCGGCCGCACATGTGACAGTCTTGCGCGCCCTTCATGTTGCGCAAGGGAACGAGCGGCGCGCAGTTGATCGGAATCACGCGATGACCGTGCTCGCCCTTCGTGTACGAGCGGCGCCACGCGTCTTCGTCGACCTTGAAATGAAACGGCGCGAGACGCGCGAGCAGCGAGAACACGCCGTTGACGGGGCACAGATACTTGCACCAGACGCGCTTCTCGCGCCCGTACAACACGCCGATGATCATCGCGCCAACGGTCGAGCCGCCGAGCACCAGCAGCACCGCCTTCGGATACTGATAGACGCTGACCATCTGCCCGTAGATCGTCGTGAGACCGAACGCGACGAACGGCCAGCCGCCCCAGCGCATCCAGCGAGGGATCGCCCAGCCGCGGCCGAACTTGCTCGCGAACTCGGACAACGCGCCTTCCGGACACAGCACGCCGCACCAGACGCGCCCGAGCATGACCATCGACAGCAGCACGAACGGCCACCAGATGCCCCAGAACACGAACTGCGCGGCGAGCGTGAGGTTGTTCCAGAGATGCGCCGCGCCGTCCGGCAGCGGCATCACGGCGGGAACGACGATCAGAAACGCATACACGGCAACGACGACCCACTGAATTGCGCGGATCGTGCTGCCGTGACGCTGCATCCATTGGCCGGCTTGCTGAAGCCGGCCTGCTCTAGGTATGACGGAACTCATGCTGGACGGCTTGCCGCCTTTTGTTTTTGCGCCATCTGGTTATTCGAGCGGCGCAACAGGAGATAGATGACGATCCAGTAGACCGCATACGCGACGAGGTTCATGCCCGCCGGATGCGCCCGATAGCCCGTGAGCGTCGCGACGAGCGAACCGAACGTGCTCGAATCGTCGAGAATCGCGGACGTGTTCCACACCTGATTGACGATGACCGGCAGCACTTCCATGTCGATCAGCTTGTCGACGCCCGTTTCGAAGAGGCCCGCCGCGAGGAACAGCAGCATGATTTCGGTGACGCGGAAGAACGTGCGCCACGAGAAGATCTTGCCGCCGAGCTGCAGCACGTAGAACGTGAGCAGCGCGAGACCGAAGCCGAGCACGATCGCGACATACTGCGACGCGTCCACGTGCCCCGACTGGCCGAAGCCCACGCCGTACAGGAACACGGCAGTTTCGCTGCCTTCACGCGCGATCGCAAGCGCGACCAGGAGCGCGATGCCCCACCAGTGCCCGTCCTGCGTGCTCTTTTGCAGCGACGTTTCCATGTCGCGCTTGAGCGTGCGGCCGTGGCGCTTCATCCACAGCACCATCTGCACGATCAGCACGCAGGCGACCAGCACCATCGCGGTCTGGAAGTAATCCTGCGCATCGCCCGACAATACTTCGGTGAAGCCGATGAGCGCCGCGCCCAGCGCGACCGCCGCGAGCAGGCCGATAGCGACACCCGTCCACAGATAAGGCAGGCCGCGGCGCGCCTGATGGTCGCCGTTCTTCAGCCACGCGTAGAGAATGCCGACGACGAGCAACGCCTCGACGCTCTCCCGCCACACGATGAAAAGTACCTGCCCCATTCCAAACCTCCCGCAATTCCACTGCAATCGGCCGCGCGCCGACCGAGGCGCGCGCGGCGCGTCCGTTACTTCGCGACGATCACGCCTTGCGCGCTCTGATGGAAATCGTCGAAGAACTTGTATTCACCCGGGTCCAGCGGCGCGATCACGACGAACGAATCCGCGCCCGGCGCAAGCACCTTCTCCTTGCGCAACTGCACGCTTTCGAACTCGGCGGCGCCCTTGCCGATGTTGTGCACCTCGATCTTGATGCGCTGCCCCGCCGGCACTTCGATGCGCGTCGGGTTGAGCTTGCCGTCGTTCATTTCGAGCTTGAACGTCGGCAGGTCGGCGGCTTGCGCGATACCCGCGATCGATGCGAGCGCCGCCGCCGCGAAAGCGGCCATGTGTTTTTTCAGTTTCATGCGTACTTCCTGAAGATAGATGCATCCGGCCGCGCAACAGCCGGATGCTCACGGGCGCTTGACTGAACGACTCAGTAACCGCCCTTCTTGCCGATGCCCGCGAACGGGAAGTCGTATTCGATCGTGAACGGCTTGAACCACGGGCCCACGCCGGTTTCCTTGTCGACGTGACGGCCGAACGCCATATGGCCTTCCTGCGTCGGCGGCGAGATATGCAGCTTCAGGTGATACTTGCCCGGGCCGAACAGCTTCACGTTGTCGCCGTAGTGCGGGCCGTCGCTCGCGACCATCGCCATCAGGTCGCCCTTGACCGTCTGCGTCGTGCCGACCTTCGTGAGTTCATACGTCACGTTCAGATAAGGCATCCAGTCGCCTTCCGCGAAACCGGTCGGATTGTTCTTGACCGCGTGGATGTCCGCTTCCAGATGGATATCCGAATCCGACGCCTTGCGCATCATGCCTTCAGGCGCCATCGTGATCGGCTGGAGGTACACGGCGCCGGTTTCCATGCCGCCCTCGATATGCTGCTTGCCGATCGGATATTCGGCGGCCGAGGCTGCCATCATCGCCGTGAGACCTGCCGCGGCGACGAGACCGCGCATCAACGTTGAACCCATCAGAAACTCCTTGTTGTTATCGATTGGCGCGCGCCATGCGAGCCTTGCCACTGAACCTTGAAAATGCATCCGCACCGTCGTTCCCCGGCGCGCCCTTAGCACAGTTCCGTGAACGTTAATACGAACCATTCTCAATGTTCATCAGTTTAGCATCGTTCGACACCCGGAACAATTTGAGTGTGCTTACAAACCTAGGCGCCGTAAGGCTTTTCGCGGAATCGCGCGATGTGGCGCATTAACAAAAAAAAGCGGCGAACCCTTCGATTCGCCGCGCTTCGTGAATAAAACCTCGCACATCACTTACATTCAACTTACTTTCCGCCGATTCCGCTCACGTGATCGCCCACGTTCGCCCCGAACACGCGTTGTCGCAGGAGCGCCAATTGGTCGCGGGTCTGGGCCGCCTTTTCGAATTCGAGATTCTTGGCGTGGTCCATCATCTGCTTTTCGAGCCGCTTGATTTCCTTGGCGATCTGCTTCTCGGACATGTCCTCGAACTTCGCGCGCGTCTGCGCTTCCTTCAGCTCGGCGCGGGCATCGTCGGCGTTGTAGACGCCATCGATGATGTCCTTGATGCGCTTCTCGACGCCGCGCGGCGTAATCCCCATTTTCTCGTTGTGCGCGATCTGCTTGGCGCGCCGCCGCTCGGTTTCGCCGATGGCGCGCTTCATCGAGTCGGTCATGTTGTCGGCGTACAGGATCGCCTTGCCGTTCACGTTGCGCGCCGCCCGGCCGATGGTCTGGATCAGCGAACGCTCGGCGCGCAGGAAGCCTTCCTTGTCGGCGTCGAGAATCGCGACGAGCGACACCTCGGGAATATCCAGCCCTTCGCGCAGCAAGTTGATGCCGACGAGCACGTCGAACGTGCCGAGCCGCAGGTCGCGAATGATCTCGACACGTTCGACCGTGTCGATGTCGCTGTGCAGATAGCGCACTTTCACGCCGTGATCGGCGAGAAACTCGGTGAGCTGCTCGGCCATGCGCTTGGTCAGCACGGTGACGAGCACGCGCTCGCGCGCCGCGACGCGCGCATTGATTTCGCCGAGCACGTCGTCCACCTGCGAACGCGCGGGGCGCACTTCGATTTCCGGATCGACGAGGCCGGTCGGACGCACGAGCTGCTCGGCCACCTGCCCCGCTTTCGTTTTCTCGTAGTCGGCGGGCGTCGCGGAGACGAAGATCGCTTGACGCATCTTGCGCTCGAACTCATTGAACTTGAGCGGGCGATTGTCGAGCGCGGACGGCATGCGAAAACCGTAATCGACGAGATTTTCCTTGCGCGCGCGGTCGCCGTTGTACATGCCGTTCAACTGGCCGATCAGCACGTGCGATTCATCGAGCAGCATGAGCGCGTCGGGCGGCAGATAGTCGACGAGCGTCGGCGGCGGCTCGCCGGGCGCCGCGCCCGAGAAATGCCGCGAGTAGTTCTCGATGCCCTTGCAGAAGCCGAGCTCCTGCAGCATTTCGAGATCGAAGCGCGTGCGCTGCTCCAGCCGCTGCGCCTCGACGAGCTTGCCGTCGCCATGAAAGAATTCGAGCCGCTCGCGCAATTCGAGCTTGATGGTTTCGATCGCGCGCATCACGGTATCGCGCGGCGTCACGTAATGCGACGACGGGTACACGGTGAAGCGCGGAATCTTGTTGCGCACGCGGCCGGTGAGCGGATCGAAGAGCATCATCGATTCGACTTCGTCGTCGAAAAGCTCGACGCGCACCGCCATTTCCGCATGCTCTGCCGGAAAGATATCGATCGTGTCACCGCGCACGCGGAACGAGCCGCGCTGGAAATCGGCTTCGTTGCGCGTGTACTGCATCGCGATCAGGCGCGCGATGACATCGCGCTGGCCAAGCTTGTCGCCCGTGCGCAGCGTGAGAATCATCCGGTGATATTCCGACGGATTGCCGATACCGTAGATCGCGGACACGGTCGCGACAATCACGACATCGCGCCGCTCGAGCAGGCTTTTCGTGGCCGAAAGACGCATCTGCTCGATATGCTCGTTGATCGACGAATCCTTCTCGATGAACAGATCGCGCTGCGGAACATACGCTTCCGGCTGGTAATAGTCGTAGTACGAGACGAAGTACTCGACCGCGTTGCGCGGAAAGAACTCGCGGAACTCGGCGTAGAGCTGCGCGGCGAGCGTCTTGTTCGGCGCGAAGACAATGGCCGGACGGCCCATGCGCGCAATCACGTTGGCCATCGTGAACGTCTTGCCGGAGCCCGTCACGCCGAGCAGCGTCTGGAACGACAGGCCGTCCTCGACGCCTTCGCAGAGCTTCGCGATGGCTTCGGGCTGATCGCCCGCGGGCGGATACGGCTGATAAAGCTGAAACGGCGAACCTTCGAACGTGACGAACTTGGATTCGTCCAGTTCTTCGGGAGATTCGATGAGGGTATCGGACATGTGAACCTGAAGACCTGAGTCTGCGCCGGAGCAAACAACTATTCTAGCGGCTGCCGGAAAACACGCGCGGCGCGGAACGGAGAGCGGATCGGATGCAGATTGGGACCGCGCCGCCGATCTCAAGCGCGTGTCTTGCGGCCCTTTTTGCGCGTCCGGCGCACATCGGTCAAAACCATGCCCGCGCGAAAAACCCGCGTCGCAGGCTGGCTGCGGCGAAAAAGCCCGTGCGGATTCGTTACAATGGACGGCTGGGCCCGACGGCGGGCGTGCAACACGCATCGAAACCGCCGAAGACGCCGCTCACGCATGCTCCGCCTCGCGCGCGCCGCCTTTTGCCGTTCGCGAGCGCAATCCTGCCGCACCGTCTTTTTCTCACTGCCGATAGATCATGTCTCTTTTCTCTGCCGTCGAACTCGCTCCCCGCGACCCGATCCTGGGCCTGAACGAAGCCTTCAACGCCGATACGCGCACGACCAAAGTCAATCTGGGCGTCGGCGTGTACACCAACGAGGAAGGCAAGATTCCGCTGTTGCGCGCCGTGCGCGAAGCCGAGAAGGCGCGCGTCGACGCCGCGCTGCCGCGCGGTTATCTGCCGATCGACGGCATCGCCGCCTATGACAATGCCGTGCAAAAGCTGCTGCTCGGCGAGAGCTCGCCGCTCATCGCCGCAGGCCGCGTCGTCACGGCGCAGGCGCTCGGCGGCACGGGCGCGCTCAAGATCGGCGCTGATTTCCTCAAGCGCTTGAATCCGAACGCGATCGTCGCGATCAGCGATCCGAGCTGGGAAAACCACCGCGCGCTGTTCGAAAGCGCCGGTTTCGACGTGGTCAACTACCCGTATTACGAAGCCGCCACGCACGGCGTGAACTTCGACGGCATGCTCGCGGCCCTCAACGGCTACGCGGCAGGCACGATCGTCGTGCTGCACGCGTGCTGCCACAACCCGACCGGCGTCGATCTGTCGGACGACCAGTGGAAGCAGATCGTCGAAGTCGTGAAGGCGAAGAATCTCGTGCCGTTCCTCGACATGGCGTATCAGGGTTTCGCGGAAAACATCGATGCGGATTCGGCCGCCGTGCGTCTGTTCGCCGCTGCCGAGCTGAACGTGTTCGTCTCGTCGTCGTTCTCGAAGTCGTTCTCGCTGTACGGCGAGCGCGTCGGCGCGCTGTCGATCATCACCACGAGCAAGGAAGAATCGGCGCGTGTGCTGTCGCAACTGAAGCGCGTGATCCGCACGAACTACTCGAACCCGCCGACGCACGGCGGCTCGATCGTCGCGGCGGTGCTGGCTTCGCCGGAACTGCGCGCAACGTGGGAACAGGAACTCGGCGAAATGCGCGATCGCATCCGCGCGATGCGCAACGGTCTCGTCGAGCGCCTGAAGGCGAGCGGCGTCGATCGTGATTTTTCGTTCGTCAGCAAGCAGCGCGGCATGTTCTCGTACTCGGGCCTGACCGCGGCGCAAGTCGATCGTCTGCGCGACGAGTTCGGCATTTACGCCGTGAGCACCGGCCGCATCTGCGTGGCCGCGCTCAACACGCGCAACCTCGATGTCGTGGCGAACGCCGTCGCGGCCGTTCTGAAGTAAGCCTCCGCGTTCTTCCGCGGAAACAAAAATGGCGCCCCGGCGGGCGCCATTTTTTTGTGCCCTGCTTTCCGGTGCGTCAGAGCGTCTTTTGCGCGGGAAGCGTTTCCGGCGTAACGGCATCGTCTTCGACGAAACCGAGCGAAATCGCGCGCGCCAGTTCCGCGCTCACGCCGGCGACGCCGGTTTGCTCGTGCCGCAACGCCGCGCCGCCGCCCTCGCCCGCATGCATGCAGAACGTCAACGCGACAGGAAGCAGGATGGCGACGGGCCAGTAGGTCGATATAGTCTTTTTCATGGGACTGCCTTGGTTCGATAGTCGCAGTGGACGAAGACCCACTGACGGACGCTTCGAATGTTACGCAATCGTCCCAATCTTAAAAAGCCATTGAAAAGCAAAGGTTTGTTGCGCAAGCGACAACAAGCGTCGATGCCGGACTGGCGCAGCGTCGTCATAAAGGCTTACAAAGTTGTCGGGACAACGCGGCCTCCGTGGTGTCTCATGGGAATAGTTGGTCAACGAACCCTTTCGAAATCATGAAATCCGCTGTTGCTGGTCTCTTGCTTGCCTTTTCCGCCGCGCTGCTCGGCGGTTGCGCCGCCTATCCGGACGGGTCGGTCTACGGCGGTGGTTATCCGGCCGCCGTGTATGACGATCCCGGCTATGGCTATTACGGCGCGCCGCCGGTGCAATCGGGCGTCGTCATCGGCGGCGGGTATTACAACGGTCCGGGTCCGTACTACGGTCCTGGCCCCTACTACGGTCCTGGGCCCCGCCGCTATTGGGACGACGGTCCCGGCTGGCGACGTCCGCCGCCTCAAGGGGGCTGGAACAACCGGCCGTCCAATGGCGGCGGTCATGGCGGCCCGCCGCCGCAAGCCGGCGGCGGACGTCCGTCCGGCGGTCCGCCCCCGCAGGCGGGCGGCGGCGCGCCGCTGCCTAAAGCCGTGGGCGGTCCGCCGATGCGGCCTCCGGCTGCCGCCGCCCCGCCGCCTTCCAATCCGGGCGGCAACAACCAGGGCGGCAATCGCGGCAGCAGCTACGGCGGCGGCAACAACAAGTGGCATACCGGGCCGGTCGGAAACTGAGCCGCTTCGCTGCATCTGCCCGACAAAAAACGGCGCTGGAACGCAAGTTCCAGCGCCGTTTTTCGTCATGGACGCGGCCGTCAGTCCAGATGCGAATGCTGCGCCTTGTACAACTCCCGGAACGTGCGCCCGACCGGCGCGGGCATGTCGCGCGTGCCGGTCCATCCCGCGCCGAACGGCAGACGCGAGATCGTCTTCCGGTTGCCGCCCATCCGTTCGAGCACACGCACCGCGAGCTTCGTGAAGAGCGCATACGCCGCCGGGCGTTTCGCGAGATAGCCCCACGCCGCCAGCGCCGCGCGTTCGTTCCACGGCCGCAACCGCCGCTCCATTTGTTTTTCGCGTAACTTTCGTAACAGATCCGACAGCGGAATGCCGACCGGACAGACGCTATTGCATTCGCCACAGAGCGTCGCGGCTTGCGGCAGATCGAGCGCGCGGTCGATGCCGACATACGCCGGCGTGAGCACCGAGCCCATCGGTCCGGGATACACCCAGCCGTACGCATGGCCGCCGATCTTCTGATAAACCGGGCAATGGTTCATGCACGCGCCGCAGCGGATGCAGCGCAACATCTCCTGAAACTCGCCGCCGATAAGCCCGGTCCGCCCGCCATCGACGAGCACGAAGTACATGTGCTCCGGCCCGTCCGTTTCGTCCGCCGCGCGCGGCCCGGTCAGCAGCGAAAAATAGTTCGAGACGGTCTGCCCGGTCGCGGAGCGCGGCAAGAGGCGCATCGCGGTGGCGAGATCTTCGAGCGTCGGCAATACCTTTTCGATGCCCGTCACCGCGACATGCACGCGCGGCATCACCGTGCACATGCCTTCGTTGCCCTCGTTCGTCACGACGGCCACCGACCCCGTCTCGGCGATCACGAAGTTGCCGCCCGTCACGCCCATGTCCGCCGACATGAAATGCGGACGCAGCACCTCGCGCGCCTCGCGCGTCATCTCGGGAATGTCGGTAAGACGCGGCTTGTTGTGCGTCTTCGCGAAGAGATCGGCGATCTGTTCCTTATCCTTATGCACGACCGGCGCGATGATATGGCTCGGCGGCTCGTTGTCGTTGATCTGCAGGATGTATTCGCCGAGATCGGTTTCGATCGACTGCACGCCCATCTCGCCGAGCACGCGGTTCAGTTGCATCTCTTCCGAGACCATCGACTTGGTCTTGATGACCTTCTTCACGTCGTGCTTGCGGGCAATCTCGGCGACGAGCTTCGCCGCGTCCTGCGTCGATTCGGCATAGAGCACCGTCGCGCCGCGCCGCGTCGCTTCGCGCTCGAAGGTTTCGAGCCATACGTCGAGATTCTCGAGCGCGCGATTGCGGCGCTCCTTCAGCGCGGCGCGGGTCGCTTCGAAATCGATGTCGCGCACCGCGCTCGCCCGCGCGCTCACGAACTTGGTCGAGAGCTTGGTGAGATTCTGCTGCAGGCGCTCGTCGGCGAGTTTCGATGAAGCGCGCGCCTTGAAGTGCATCGTCTGGACTTGCATGGGTCGCTCCTTCAGGCGTTGCGGGTCACGTCGCCCGCGAGCACTTGCGCGATATGCAGCACGCGCGTGCTCGTGTCTCCGGTTCTGCGCAGCCGTCCTTCGATGTTCAGCATGCAGCCGAGATCGCCGAGCACGACGGCATCCGCGCCGCTTGCCTTGATGTTCGCGCATTTCTCGTCGACGATCGCGGTCGAGATGTCGCCGTACTTCACCGCGAACGTGCCGCCAAAGCCGCAGCAGTGTTCGCAGCCGCTCATCTCGGTCAGCGGCACGCCCGCTTGCGCCAGCAGTTCGCGCGGCTGCGACTTCACGCCGAGCTCGCGCAGGCCCGAGCAGGAATCGTGATACGTGACCATGCCGTCGAACGCGCCCGGCTCCATGCGCGCCTTTGCGACGGTCACGAGAAAATCGGTGAGCTCGAAAACGCGCGGCTGCAGGCGCGCGAAGCGGTTCATCAGTTGCGGATCGTCTCGAAAAAGATCGCCGTAATGCGCGCGGATCATGCCGCCGCACGAACCCGACGGCACGACCACGTAATCGAACTGCTCGAATTCGCGCAGCGTTTTCTCGGCGAGATCGCGCGCGAGCGGCCGGTCGCCGGAGTTGTAGGCCGGCTGGCCGCAGCACGTCTGGGACGGCGGCACGATGACCTCGAAACCCGCGCGCTCGATCAGCTTGATGACAGAGAAGCCGATTTCAGGACGCATCATGTCGATGAGACACGTGACGAAAAGTCCGACTCGCATTGGGGGCGTTTCCTGTTTTGTAGAAGTGATGTGAACGCACGCCGATTATCCGCGAAAGTCCCGCGCGACGGCGTTCGCGGCGGCCCGCGCGTATTTGGGACGATCGATGTTCCCCAACAGCGTTCGCTTTTTTCACATTATGAGATACAATTGCCGTTCCGCTGTTTGACGCATCAACCGATTTTTTACGATGAGCGATACGAACCCGGAATCCAAAACCTCCATTCAGGTGATCGAGCGCATGATGCGTCTTCTCGACGCCCTCGCCGACCACACTGATCCCGTCAGCCTGAAAGAGCTGTCGCAGAGCACCGACCTGCACCCGTCCACCGCGCACCGCATCCTGAACGACATGGTGCTGTGCCGGCTCGTCGACCGCTCCGATCCCGGCACGTACCGGCTCGGCATGCGCCTGCTTGAGCTCGGCAATCTGGTGAAAGCGCGTCTTTCGGTGCGCGAAGCCGCCATGCCGCCGATGCGCGAACTGCATCGGCAAACCGGGCAAACGGTCAATCTGTCCGTCCGTCAGGGCGACGAGATCGTGTATATCGAGCGCGCCTATTCCGAGCGCTCGGGCATGCAGGTCGTGCGCGCGATCGGCGGCCGGGCGCCCTTGCATCTGACTTCGGTCGGCAAGCTCTTTCTCGCCGCCGACGAAGCGTCGCGCGTGCGCGCCTACGCAATGCGCACCGGTTTGTCGGGCCACACGCAGAACAGCATCACCGATCTCACCAAACTCGAACGCGAGCTCTCGCACGTGCGCCAGCAAGCGTGCGCGCGCGACAACGAAGAGCTGGAGCTCGGCGTGCGCTGCATCGCGGCCGGCATCTATGACGACACCGGGCGGCTCGTCGCCGGCCTGTCGCTATCCGCGCCGGCCGATCGTCTGCAGGACGCGTGGCTCAAGCAACTGAGCCATACCGCGCTCGAAATCTCGCGGCAACTGGGCTATCGCCCGGAAGAGGCCGCAATGGAAGCGCAGCAGGCTCAACACGCGCATCGCTGAATCCGCGGCGCATGAAAAAACGGGATTCGTCTTTCGATGAATCCCGTTTTGCTTTTGCGTCCGTGAAGCGAAGAAGCGCTTAAGGGTTTGCGCCACTGCCCATGTCGGCGCTCATGATGTGAGGCTCGCCGAGCGTGTCGAGATACGAGCGCAGGCGGCCCGCATCGGCGAAGCGCGAATACTTGCCGTACGAGTCGAGCAGCACCATCACGACCTGGCGGCCGTTCACGTTCGCCTGCATCACGAGGCACTCGCCCGCTTCGTTGATGAAACCCGTCTTCTGCAAACCGATATCCCACGATGCATTGCGAATCAGCGCGTTGGTGCTGTTGTACGCGAGATTGCGCTTGCCCGTGAACACCTCGTAGCTGCGGTCGGTCGAGAACTTGCGGATCAGCGGATACTGGTACGCGGCATTCACCATCTTCACGAGATCGCGCGCGCTCGACACGTTCTGGCTCGTGAGACCCGTGGAATTCTCGAAGTGCGTATCGGTCATGCCGAGGGACTTCGCCTTCGCGTTCATCGCGGCGATGAAGCCCGGACGGCCGCCGGGGTAATAGCGCGACAGCGCCGCGGCCGCGCGATTCTCGGAGGCCATCAGCGCGATGTGCAGCATGTCTTCGCGATTGAGCGCCGAGCCGACCGCGAGGCGCGAGCCGGTGAACTTCTCGTAATCGCGATCTTCGTCGGTGACGGCGAGCTCGTCGGTGAGCGGCATGTGCGAGTCGAGCACGACCATGGCCGTCATCAGCTTGGTGATCGACGCGATGGGCACGACGGCGCGCGAGTTCTTGTCGAAGAGCGTCTCGGACGTGTTCTGATCGACGACATAGGCGACGCTCGAACGCAGCGCGAGGCTATCGGGCGTGTCATGCAGCCCGAACGCCTGGCCGACCGACGTCGCGCGCGGCTGGAAGGCCACCGCGTGCACCGCGGCGCGGCGCGCGTGCGGCTCCATGCGATAGGCGACGCGGCGCTTCTTCGACGCGCGGGGCGCGTCGTCGTCGTCATCGGCGGCGGCGACCTTCGCGGCTTTCGCCGGTTTCGGCGCCCGGAGCGTGGTCTTCGCCACGCGGGCCGGTTTTTCAGCTTTGACGGGCTTCTTTGCTGTCTTGGTTGCGGTAGTAGTGGTCTTCGCGAGGGCTTCAGCCGGAACCGCTGCGAAGGACGTCGCGACTGCGATGGAGACGGCGAGGGACAATGCGGAGCGCATCGCCACGCCATGCACCATCTTCAACGACGAAAACATTTCGGTTTTCATTAGTGTTCTGTTGGGCGGCTGGAGAGTACCGCCAAGTGTAGTGAAGCTACGAAATTTAAGCAATATTAAGTACTTATGGGCACTCGTTAAACCGAGTTGTAAGCCGTGATTGCTTATTGCCGATTGACCACGCGCCGCGATCGGAAGAAACGATCGACGCGGCGAAACCGTGCTGCCGACAGCGCCCTTTTCTGCCCGACGACACACGCACTATCGGCAAAACTTTCCACGACTTTAGTCGAACCGGTGAAACAGATCGGACAAAACGCAGATTTTCGATCGAGGGAATGAGGTGCAGCCACGGCCCGCACCGCTTGCGGCAGTTTGGGCAGCCGAAATGTTAACGTTTCTTCAACAATTTGGTGTACGGCGGCGTCTTAAAAATAAGACATGCATGAGAAACCTCCTTTTGCATCGCGGCAAGGGCAACATCAAAAGTTCATGCAGCCGTGCTTTCATCGGAGCATGCGAGGGTGAGCACCCTGTCTTGCAGCCCTTTCCAGCCGTAGGCGGCTAGGGGTTTCCCCGCACGCATTTCGCTCCTTCCCCACAAAGTAAGCTCTTGTTTAACAACGGTTTTCCCCGATGGTGCGACGCACAAAAAGTGCTTGACATCCAACGGAATATCTCTAAAATGGGCTTCATGTTGCGACGCACCAATTGCAGTTGCACCTAACCGGCAGGTTCGCCGAGCCGGATCTACCAAACCACGACCCGCGCTTTGATGGGTCGGCCATCAGGAGCCTGAGATGACGCTGTTGACCCCCGAGCAAATCGCCGCTGCACAGAAAGCCAACTTCGACACGCTGTTCGGCCTCACGAACAAGGCATTCGAAGGCGTTGAAAAGCTCGTCGAACTGAACCTGCAAGTCGTGAAGTCCACGCTGGCCGAAAGCCAGGAAAACGCACAGCGCGCGCTGTCGGTCAAGGACGCGCAAGAACTGCTCGCGCTGCAAGCCAGCCTGACCCAGCCGGTCGCGGAAAAGGTGCTGTCGTACGGCCGTCACCTGTATGAAATCGCATCGGCCACGCAAGCCGAATTCGCCCGCGTCGCGGAAGCGCAGTACGAAGAGCAAAACCGCAAGGTGCAAACGCTCGTCGACAACGTCGCGAAGAACGCACCGGCCGGTTCGGAAACCGCTGTCGCCGTGATGAAGTCGGCCATCACCGCCGCCAACACGACGTACGAAACGGTTCACAAGGCAACGAAGCAAGCTGTCGAAATCGCTGAAAGCAACTTCAACGCCGCTGCCACGGCTGCGACGAAGGCTGCTACGCAAGCGACGGAACAAGCTTCGCGCGTCGCGAAGAAGTCGGTTGCCTAAGTTTGCCGCCGGGTTCTGCCCGGCGTAGTGCAGCACGCATCACGAAAAACCCGGCCACCGCGCCGGGTTTTTTGTCGTCTGTGGGTCTGTGGTTTGGATCGCTGCACACAAGAAAGGCGCGCTCCCATAACAGGAGCGCGCCTTTTGCACTTTTACGAAGCGCCGGAGCTTACTTCTTGCGCTGCGGCGGCAGGTCCGTGCACACGCCTTCGTACAGTTCCGCCGCCATGCCGACCGATTCGCCGAGCGTCGGGTGCGGGTGGATCGTCTTGCCGATGTCGGTCGCATCCGCGCCCATTTCGATCGCGAGACACACTTCGCTGATCAGATCGCCCGCATTCAGACCGACAATGCCGCCGCCGATCACGCGATGCGTTTCCTCATCGAAAATGAGCTTGGTGAAGCCTTCGTCGCGGCCATTGGCGATCGCGCGGCCCGATGCGGCCCACGGGAACACGGCCTTGCCGAACTTGATGCCTTCGGCCTTGCACTGATCTTCCGTCTTGCCCGCCCACGCCACTTCCGGGTCCGTATAAGCGACGGACGGAATCTGCAGCGCATCGAAATACGCTTTCTCGCCGTGCGCCGCTTCCGCCGCGACGTGACCTTCGTGCACGGCCTTGTGCGCGAGCATCGGCTGGCCGACGAGATCGCCGATCGCAAAGATGTGCGGCACGTTGGTGCGCATCTGCTTGTCGACGTCGATGAAGCCGCGATCCGTCACCGCGACGCCCGCCTTGTCCGCGCCGATCTTGCCGCCGTTCGGGCTGCGGCCGACCGCGAGCAGCACGAGGTCGTAACGTTGCGGTTCGGCCGGCGCCTTCTCGCCTTCGAAGGTCACGTAGATGCCGTCTTCCTTCGCTTCGGCCTTGGTCGTCTTGGTCTTCAGCATGACGTTGGTGAAACGCTTGCTGTTGAACTTCTCCCAGACCTTCACGAGATCGCGGTCCGCGCCGAGCATCAGGCCGTCGAGCATTTCGACGACGTCGATGTCCGAGCCGAGCGTCGAATACACCGTCGCCATTTCCAGGCCGATAATGCCGCCGCCCACCACCAGCATGCGCTTCGGAATCTGACGCAGTTCGAGCGCGCCGGTCGAATCGACGACACGCGGATCGTCCGGGAAGAACGGCAGCTTCACGGCTTGCGAACCAGCCGCGATGATCGCCTGCTTGAACTTGACGACCTTCTTGCCGTCCGGCCCCTGCACTTCCATGTGATTCGGATCGACGAAATTGCCGACGCCCGTCACGACCGTCACCTTGCGCGCCTTCGCCATGCCTGCGAGACCGCCGGTCAGCTTCTTGACGACGCCTTCCTTGAAGCCGCGCAGCTTGTCGAGATCGATCTTCGGCTCGCCGAAGCTGATGCCGTGCGCGGCCAGCTCCTTCGTTTCATCCATCACGAGCGCGGTGTGCAAAAGCGCCTTCGACGGAATGCAGCCGACGTTCAGGCACACGCCGCCGAGCGTCGAGTAACGTTCGACGAGCACGGTCTTCATGCCGAGATCGGCTGCGCGGAACGCCGCCGAATAACCGCCGGGGCCCGCGCCGAGCACGAGCATGTCGCATTCGACGTCCGCCGAGCCGGAATAGCTGCCGGCCTGCGGAGCGGGCGTCGGGGCTGCGGCCGGCGCCGAAGCCGGAGCCGCCTTCTGAGGCGCAGCCGCAACCGCACCGCCTTCGAGCGTCAGCACCAGCGTGCCTTCCGACACATTGTCGCCCACCTTGACCTTCACTTCCTTCACCGTGCCCGCGGCGGGCGACGGCACGTCCATCGTCGCCTTGTCGGATTCGAGCGTGATGAGCGACTGCTCCTTCTCGACCGTATCGCCCGGCTTCACGTGAATTTCGATGACCGGAATGTCCTTGAAGTCGCCGATGTCCGGCACCTTCACATCCTGCACGCCGCCGCCCGAAGCCGGCGCCGGCGCCGGAGCAGCCGCAGCCGGTGCGGGCGCAGCGGCCGGCGCGGCCGCGGCAGCCGCGCCTTCCGTTTCGATCATCGCGATGACCGAGCCTTGCGACACCTTGTCGCCCTGCTTGACCTTCACTTCCTTGATCGTGCCCGCGACATCGGCGGGCACTTCCATCGTGGCCTTGTCGGTTTCGAGCGTGATGACGCCCTGTTCCTTTTCAATGGCGTCGCCGGGCTTGATATTGACTTCGATGACATCGACATCGGAGAAGTCGCCGATGTCGGGTACTTTTAGTTCGACGAGACTCATGTTGTCCCCTAAGAGATGTGCGGATGGAACCTCAGGCACACGCCCGGGGTTCCGCCGTCGGCCAGATCAGACGATCAGAGAATGACGCGACGGAAATCCGCCAGAATCGCCGACAGATACGCGTTGAAGCGCGCGGCGGCCGCACCGTCGATGACGCGATGGTCGTACGACAGCGACATCGGCAGCGTGAGGCGCGGCACGAACTGCTTGCCGTCCCACACCGGCTTCTGATAGCCGCGCGACAGACCGAGGATCGCGACTTCGGGTGCGTTGATGATCGGCGTGAAGTGCGTTCCGCCGATGCCGCCCAGCGACGAGATCGAGAAGCAGCCGCCCTGCATCTGATCCGGCTTCAGCTTGCCGTCGCGCGCGAGCTTCGACAGGTCCGCCATCTCCTTGGCGATATCCACGAGGCCCTTCTTGTCGGCGTCGCGGATCACCGGAACGACGAGACCGTTCGGCGTATCGGCTGCGAAACCGATGTGGTAGTACTGCTTGAAGACGAGGTTGTCGCCGTCCAGGCTCGCGTTGAAGTCCGGGAACTTCTTGAGCGCCGAAACCACGGCCTTGATGACGAACGCGAGCATCGTGAACTTCACGCCCGCTTTCTCGTGCTCCTTGTTGAGCTTCACGCGCAGCTCTTCGAGCTCGGTGATGTCGGCTTCGTCGTTGTTCGTGACGTGCGGGATCATCACCCAGTTGCGATGCAGGTTCGCACCCGAGATCTTCTTGATGCGCGAGAGCGGCTTCGGATCGACCGGACCGAACTTCGTGAAGTCGATCTTCGGCCACGGCAGCAGGCCCAGCTCGCCGCCGCCACCGCCAGCCGGAGCGGCAGCGGCAGGCGCCGCGCCCTGACCGGACATCACGCCCTTCACGAACGCGGTGATGTCGCCTTGCGTGATGCGGTTCTTGGGCCCCGTGCCGCGCACGCGCGACACATCGACGCCCAGTTCGCGCGCGAACTTGCGCACCGAAGGCGACGCATGGCTCGATGTGCGCGTGCCGTCGCCGGCAGGCATCACGGGCGCCTGCGCGAGAGCGGACGGCGCTTCCTTCGGCGCGGGCGCGGGCTTCGCGGGCGCATCCGACGGCACTTCCTTCGCGGCGGCGGGAGCGGGAGCGGGCGACGGCGCTGCCGCCGCGCCATCCGCGCCACCTTCGAGCACGAGAATCAGCGTGCCTTCGGAGACCGTGTCGCCGATCTTGACCTTCAGTTCCTTCACCGTGCCCGCGGCGGGGCTCGGCACGTCCATCGTCGCCTTGTCGGATTCGAGCGTGACGAGCGACTGTTCCTTCTCCACCTTGTCGCCCACTTTCACGGCGATCTCGATGACCGGAATGTCCTTGAAATCGCCGATGTCCGGCACTTTCACGTCGACGGAACCGCCGCCCGACGCCGCGGCGGGCGCGGGCGCAGCGGCCGGCGCGGATGCGGGCGCGGCGGCCGGAGCCGGCGCTGCGGCGAACGCACCGCCTTCCAGCACGACGATCAGCGTGCCTTCCGACACGTTGTCGCCCACCTTGACCTTGATTTCCTTCACGACGCCCGCTGCCGAGCTCGGCACGTCCATCGTGGCTTTATCGGATTCGAGCGTGACGAGCGACTGCTCGGGCTCCACGGTATCGCCCACCTTGACCAGCACTTCGATCACGGGGACGTCCTTGTAATCGCCGATGTCCGGCACTTTGACTTCGATCGCTTGACTCATTATTAGTGTCTCCTGGGTTGCACGCGGCCTCCCTCCGCTTCGGAGAGAGGCCGCGTCACAACGCACGGGGGCGATGCCTTTAGACGGTCATCGGGTTGGGTTTGGACGGGTCGAGGTTGTACTTCTTGATCGCCTCGGCGACGACCTTGCGCTCGATCGTGCCTTCGTCGGCCAGCGCGTTCAACGCGGCCAGCGTCACCCAGTAGCGGTCGACTTCGAAGAAGTGGCGCAGCGCTTCGCGCGTATCCGAGCGGCCGTAGCCGTCGGTGCCGAGCACCACGAACTTCTGCGGCACGAACGCCCGGATCTGGTCGGTCAGCGCGCGGATGTAGTCCGTCGATGCGATCACCGGACCCTTCGCGCCCGTCAGCAGCTTCGTGACGTGCGCCACGCGCTTCTCTTCCGTCGGATGCAGCAGGTTGTAACGCTCGACGGCCTGACCTTCACGCGCGAGCTCGGTGAAGCTCGGCACGCTCCAGAGATCGGCGGACACGCCCCAGTCGTCTTTCAGCAACTGGGCGGCGGCGATCACTTCGTTGAAGATCGTGCCCGCGCCCATGAGCTGGACGTGCGCCTTGGCGGGCGCGTCGGACTTGCGGAACGAGTACATGCCCTTGATGATGTCCGAAGCCACGGCATCGCCTTGCGGGATCGCCGGATGCTCGTAGTTCTCGTTCATCACCGTGATGTAGTAGTACACGTCTTCCTGGTCCGCGACCATGCGGCGCAGGCCGTCCTGCATGATGACCGCGAGTTCGTAGCCGAACGTCGGGTCGTAGCTCACGCAGTTCGGAATCGACGCCGCCCACAGGAGCGAGTGGCCGTCTTCGTGCTGCAGGCCTTCGCCGTTGAGCGTCGTGCGGCCCGCGGTGCCGCCGAGCAGGAAGCCGCGCGAGCGCATGTCGCCCGCGGCCCATGCCAGATCGCCGATGCGCTGGAAGCCGAACATCGAATAGAAGATGTAGAACGGGATCATGATCTCGCCGTGCGTCGAGTACGACGTCGCGGCCGCGATCCAGTCACACATGCCACCGGCTTCGTTGATGCCTTCCTGCAGAATCTGACCCGTCGTCGATTCCTTGTAGAACATGAGCTGATCGGAATCTTCCGGCACGTACTTCTGGCCTTCCTGATTCCAGATGCCGATCTGGCGGAACAGGCCTTCCATGCCGAAGGTGCGCGACTCGTCCGGGACGATCGGCACGACGCGCTTGCCGAGCGCCTTGTCCTTCAGGAGGATGTTGAGAATCCGCACGAACGCCATCGTCGTGGAGATTTCGCGGCCTTCCCCCGTGCCCTTCAGCAGCGGCTCGAACGCGGCGAGCGCCGGCACCGGCAGCGATTCCGCCTTCTCGCGGCGCGTCGGCAGATAGCCGCCCAGGTCCATGCGCTTCTGGCGCATGTACTCGAGTTCCTTCGAGCCTTCCTCGAACGTGAGGTACGGCACGTCGGCGATCTGTTCGTCGGTGAGCGGCAGACGGAACTGGTCGCGGAATTTCTTCAGCGTGTCGATCGGCAGCTTCTTCTGCTGGTGCGTGATGTTCATCGCCTGGCCGTGCTCGCCCATGCCATAACCCTTGATGGTCTTGGCGAGGATGACGGTCGGCGCGCCCTTCGTCTTGGTCGCTGCGTCGAAAGCCGCGTAGATCTTGTGCGGATCGTGGCCGCCGCGGTTCAGGTTCCAGATGTCGTCATCGGACCAGTCGGAGACCAGCGCCTTCAGTTCCGGCGTGTTGAAGAAGTGCTCGCGCACGAACGCGCCCGACTCCGACTTGTACGTCTGGTATTCGCCGTCGACGACTTCCATCATGCGGCGCATCAGCGCGCCGGACTTGTCGCGTGCGAAGAGCGCGTCCCAGCGGCTGCCCCAGATCACCTTGATGACGTTCCAGCCCGCGCCGCGGAATTCGCTTTCCAGTTCCTGGATGATCTTGCCGTTGCCGCGCACCGGGCCGTCCAGGCGCTGCAGGTTGCAGTTGATGACGAACACGAGGTTATCCAGACGCTCGCGGCCGGCCATGCCGATCGCGCCGAGCGATTCCGGCTCGTCGGTCTCGCCGTCGCCCAGGAACGCCCAGACCTTGCGGCCTTCGGTCTTGGCCATGCCGCGCGCCTGCATGTACTTCATGAAGCGCGCCTGATAGATGGCCATGATCGGGCCGAGGCCCATCGAGACGGTCGGGAATTGCCAGAAATCCGGCATCAGCCACGGATGCGGATACGACGAGATGCCCTCGCCGCCCACTTCCTGGCGGAAGTTGTTCAGTTGCTTTTCGTTCAGACGGCCGAGCAGGAACGCGCGCGAGTACACGCCCGGCGACGAGTGGCCCTGCACGAACACGAGGTCGCCGCCGTGCTCTTTCGACGGCGCGTGCCAGAAGTGGTTGAAGCCGACGTCGTACAGCGTGGCCGCCGAAGCGAACGAAGCGATATGCCCGCCGACGTTGGTGTCCTTGCCCGCGCGCAGCACCATGGCGATGGCGTTCCAGCGCGTGTACGAGCGAATGCGGTGTTCGATGTCCTGATCGCCGGGGATCTTCGACTGCGACGCGACGGGAATCGTGTTGATGTACGGCGTGTTCGCCGAGAACGGCAGGTGCTCGCCGTGCACGCGAGCGAATTCGATTTGTTTCTCGATCAGGTAGTGCGCGCGATCAGGACCGACCGCGGAAATCACGCCGTCGAGCGCGTCCAGCCACTCGGCGGTTTCCTGGGGATCGTCGTCCTTGGCGTTGGCGACATATTTGAGAACTTCGTCGGGTACAGCGGACATGCTCGTCTCCTGATGTGAGGAACACTCTCTGAAAACCGCCGGCGCACGCCCGCGCGCGAAGACACGGAAAGGCGGGCACTGGCCGCGTGCCGGCAATTCTAAAGAGGGTCGAGATCATGACGCAAGGAATTTTTCAAATCATGAGAGTTCATCTCACCATACGAAAAATTGCTGCAACGCACCGTCCGATAAGACTTTTTTGTTCAGATGTTTCTCCTCCATTTCCGGCGGTTGAGGCTTCTTTACCGTCTTTTTACGCCATTTAACAATCAGGTGGTGCGTTACAATCGCTTCCATGTTGACCGAACGGCTGATCAAACGCTCGGCGAGGTCCGCGCGCAAGCCGACCGACGCCTCGCCCTCCCGCTGGCACCACGGACCGTGGTGGTCGAACTCCTATTTACTCACGCCGCTTATTTCCATCCTCGTATTTCTGGTGGTGATGAGTCTCATCCTCTGGAGTCTGAACCGGCGCGAGCAACAGCAGCAGGAAGACACGCTGTACCGGAATGTCGCGTGGGCACAGCAACAAATACGCCTGTCGATGACGGGCGCGCAAGAGCAGATTCAGGCGCTCGCGCGCGACATCGCGACCGGGCACGGCGACCCGCAAACCTTCCAGACATCCTCCACCGACATCATGCAGGGGCATCCCGAGATCCTCTACATGAACTGGTACACGAGCGAGCATAAGCCGCGCTGGCCCAATACGCCGCTGCCCGTGCTCGGATCGCGCCTCGCGAAGCCGAACGAAACGCAGATGGACGAGGCCGTGCAAGCCGCCTTCGAGGAAGCGCGCACCACTCGCCGCCAAGTCTACTCGCCGTTGCTCTACGACGACCTCGGCAACGGCTATATCACGCTGCAGACGCCCGTTTTCCGCGACCGCGAGTTTCTCGGCTCGATCGCGGCGGTGTTCTCGATCGAAGGCATTCTCAAGCACGACATTCCGAGCGAACTGTCGGCGAAGTACAAGATCTCCATCACCGATCTGAACAACCGCGAGCTCGCGACCACGTCGAGCCGCCCGCGCCTGCCGCGCGACATGTTCTACGACCTGCCGCTCGACCCGCCCGGCCAGGGGCTTTCGGTGCGCGTGTATTCGTATCCGCAGCTCACGAACTTCACCAACAACACGCTCGTCTGGCTCGTCGCCGGGCTGTCGTGCTTCGTGCTGTGGAGCTTGTGGAGTCTCTGGAAGCATACGCGCCAGCGTTTCGAGGCGCAGCAGGCGCTCTACGCCGAAGCGTTTTTCCGCCGCGCGATGGAAAACTCCGTGCTGATCGGCATGCGCGTGCTCGACATGCACGGGCGCATCACGCACGTGAATCCGGCGTTCTGCCGCATGACCGGCTGGGATGAAAGCGATCTCGTCGGCAAGAATGCGCCGTTCCCGTACTGGCCGCGCGACGCGTATCCCGAGATGCAGCGCCAGCTCGACATGACCTTGCGCGGCAAGGCGCCCTCTTCCGGGTTCGAGCTGCGCGTGCGCCGCAAGGACGGCTCGTTCTTCCACGCGCGCCTCTATGTCTCGCCGCTCATCGACAGCTCGGGGCGTCAGACCGGCTGGATGTCGTCGATGACGGACATCACCGAGCCCAAGCGCGCGCGCGAGGAACTCGCCGCCGCGCACGAGCGCTTCACCACGGTGCTCGAAAGCCTCGACGCCGCCGTGTCCGTGCTCGCCGCCGACGAAGCCGAACTGCTCTTCGCGAACCGCTATTACCGGCATCTGTTCGGCATTCGCCCGGACGGGCATCTGGAGCTCGCCGGCGCCGCGTTCGACGGCGGCTCGCAAAGCTCGTCCGACGACATCGACATGGTCGATACCTTCGCGGGCCTGCCCGCCACCGCGCTCACCGAAAGCTCGGCGGACGCGCAGGAGGTCTATGTCGAAGGCATCCAGAAGTGGTTCGAAGTGCGCCGCCAGTACATCCAGTGGGTGGACGGCCATCTCGCGCAGATGCAGATCGCGACCGACATCACGCAGCGCAAGCAGGCGCAGGAACTCGCGCATCAGCAGGAAGAAAAGCTGCAGTTCACGAGCCGTCTCATGACGATGGGCGAAATGGCGTCGTCGCTCGCGCACGAGCTGAATCAGCCGCTCGCCGCCATCAACAACTACTGCTCGGGCTGTGTCGCGCTGGTCAAATCCGGCCGCATGACGCAGGAGACGCTCCTTCCCGTGCTCGAAAAGACCGCCCAGCAGGCCGTGCGCGCGGGCATGATCATCAAACGCATCCGCGAATTCGTGAAGCGCTCGGAACCGAAGCGCCAGGCCGCGCGCGTCGCGGATATCGTCGCGGACGCGGTCGGTCTCGCGGAGATCGAGGCGCGCAAACGCAAGATCCGCATGGTCACCGAAATCCGCTCGCGCATGCCGGTGATTTACGTCGATCCGGTTTTGATCGAACAAGTGTTGGTCAACCTGTTGAAAAATGCCGCGGAAGCCATGCATGATGCGAAGCCGAACGCCGTTGATCCGGTCATACGCGTCGTCGTGCAGCGCATGGACGGCGGCTTCGTTTGCATCAGCGTGGTCGATCAGGGTCCGGGTGTGGACGAAGCGACCGCGGAACGCCTCTTCGAGCCGTTCTACAGCACGAAATCCGACGGCATGGGCATGGGTCTGAATATCTGCCGCTCGATCATCGAGTCGCATCGCGGACGCCTTTGGGTGGTCAACAACGTCGAAGCGGACGGGCACGTGACCGGCGCGACTTTCCACTGCAGCCTGCCGATCGGCGAAGTGGAAGGCGGTTCGGGCTCAGGCGGCACGGATGCGCAGGACGAACATACGAGACAACAAACAGTTACGGGAGAACTATGAGCACAGTCACCACTCAGGAAACCGTCTTCGTCGTCGACGATGACGAAGCCGTGCGTGATTCCTTGCGCTGGCTGCTCGAAGCAAACGGCTATCGGGTTCAATGCTTCTCCAGCGCGGAATCGTTCCTCGACGTCTATTTGCCGATCAGCCATTCCGGCGCGATCTCCTGTCTGATTCTCGACGTGCGCATGGCCGGCATGACGGGGCTCGAATTGCAGGAAAAGCTCATCGCCGAGAACTCGCTCCTGCCGATCATCTTCGTGACGGGTCACGGCGACGTGCCGATGGCCGTCTCGACCATGAAAAAAGGCGCGATGGACTTCATCGAGAAGCCGTTCGACGAAGCCGAACTGCGCAAGCTCGTGGAGCGCATGCTGGAGAAGGCGCGCAGCGAGAGCACGAGCGTGCAGCAGCAGCGCGCCGCCGCCGAGCGCCTCGGCAAGCTGACGGCGCGCGAGCATCAGGTGCTCGAGCGCATCATCGCGGGGCGGCTCAACAAGCAGATCGCCGACGATCTCGGCATCAGCATCAAGACGGTCGAAGCGCATCGCGCGAACATCATGGAGAAGCTCTCCGTGAATACCGTCGCGGATCTGCTGCGCCTCGCGCTGTCCAACAAGCCGCAACAGTAACGCTTCCCTTCCCCTTCCGCGGCCGGCGTTTTCGCGCCGGCCGCAGTCGCGCATGGCAGCGCGCTTTGATGCGATTTTCGCAGCAAACGCGCCCGCCTTTTCTTCCCTCCGAAGCCCCGTTGTCTGCCGAACTGAAAAGTGATATTGGCTGAATCACGCCGCTCACGGCCTGATTCCTTCGCTTCAATCCGGCAACGCGCAACAGGCAGTGCAACGTCTTGCACGGGGGACTCGATGTCGAAACGAAATCTCGTCAATGGTTCGCGCACCGGCACGCTGAGCTCGATCGTGCTCGCCGCCACGCTCACCGCGATGCCGCTTCTCGCGTGGCATGCGAACGTCGCGCACGCGCAAACGCAGGCCGCCGCGCCCGCGAGCCAGAAACTCACCAATCAGCAGCTCGACGCGCTCACCGCGCCCGTCGCGCTGTACCCCGACGCACTGCTCGCGCAGGTGCTGATGGCGTCGACGTATCCATCGCAGGTCACCGAAGCGCAAGCGTGGTCGAAGGCGAATCCGAACGTCAAGGGCGACGACGCGGTGAAAGCCGTGCAGTCCGAGCCCTGGGACCCGAGCGTGCAATCGCTCGTCGCGTTCCCGCAGGCGCTCGCGACGATGGCCTCCAAGATCGACTGGGTGACGCAGCTCGGCAACGCCTTCATCGCGCAGCCCAGCGACGTGATGGACTCGGTGCAGCGTCTGCGCAGCGCGGCGCAAAAGGCGGGCAATCTCAAGACGACCGAGCAGCAGAAAGTCACGACGGCGCCGCCGCCGCCCGGCAGCACGACCACCAGCACGACGGTGATCCAGATCGAGCCGGCCAATCCGCAAGTCGTCTATGTGCCGACGTATAACCCGACGGTCGTCTACGGCACCTGGCCGTATCCCGCGTATCCGCCGGTCTATGTGCCGCCGCCGCCCGGCTATGCGATCGCAACGGGCTTCATGTCGGGCCTCGCATTCGGCGCGGGCGTCGCGGTCGTGAATTCGTTGTGGGGCAACTGCAACTGGGGCCACGGCGATGTGAATGTCAACGTGAACCGTTACAACAACATCAACACGAACAACCGCATCAACGCGAACAGCAACAACGTGCGCTGGAACCGCAACGATCCGCAGTTCAACCGCACCAATGTCGCGGCGAACCGCCAGAATTTGAACAACGTGAATCGCGGCGCGAACGCCAACCAGTTTCGCGGACGCGAGGATGCGCGCGCGCAGGCCGCGCAGACGCTGCAGCAGCGCACCGGGCAGAACCTCAACGAATCGGCAAGCCAGAGAGCGCAGAGCATCCGGCAACAGGGCGGCCCGAACGCGCGCGACACGAGCGACCTGCGCCAGCGATCGCAGAACGTGAACCGCGACAACGCGCTGCGCGGCGCGGGCGACGGCAACGGCGCGCGGCAGGACGCGCAGCGCGGACAGGCGAGCCGCGAGTCGCTCGCGAACCGGTCGCACGAGCCTGTCGGCGGCAGGGGCGGCGGCGTACAGCGCGAGGCGGGCGGGGGCGGCGGCTTCGGCGCGGGCGGCGGCGGCGTGCAGCGCGGAGGCGGCGGATTCGAGCGCGGGGGCGGCGGGTTCCAGCGAGGCGGCGGCGGCGGCGGTTTTCATCGCCGTTGATGTCCGATGCAAGGCCCACGCGCCGCGCACGCACGCGGCGAACGCCAGAACCAGGAGCCCGACATGACCCGTAATCAAGCATCCGCTTCAATCAGCAAGCCCTTGCTGCGCGCGCTCGTCGCCGTCTCGCTCGCGTTCTGCGCCCCGGCGCCCAGGGCGCAGGCCGTGTATCCGACCGCCGAAGCCGCGGCAGAGGCGCTCACCGACGCCATCGCCACCAACGACGAAACCGCGCTCGCCAAAGTGCTCGGCAAGGACCACCGGCGTTACGTGCCCGAGGGCGCGATCGGCAGGGAGGACATCTACGCGTATCTCGGCGCCTGGGCGCAGCAACACCGCATCGTCGAGGATAAAGAGCCGCTCGATGGCCGCCCGGCCGCGCATATCGAAGCGGGCACGAGCGGCTGGACGCTGCCGATTCCGCTCGTGAAGGTCGCGAAGGGCTGGCGCTTCGACATGCGCGCCGCGCACGACGAAATGCTGACGCGGCGCATCGGCCGCAACGAAAACTCGGCGATGCAGGTCGCGCTCGCCTACGTCGCCGCGCAAAACGACTATCGCAAGGCGGCGGACCGCTACGCCGACCGCTTCGTCAGCACGAGCGGCAAACACGACGGCCTCTACTGGCACTCGGCACCCGGCGAGCCCGACAGCCCGCTTGGGCCGCTGGCCGCGACGATGCCGAACAAGCCGACCGATAAGGACGGCTACTACGGCTACCACTACCGCATCCTGACCGCGCAGGGCGCGCACGCGCAAGGCGGCGCGAAGAACTACATGCAGGGCGGGCAACTCAAGGACGGTTTCGGCCTGATCGCGACGCCCGCGCGCTACGGCCAGACCGGCGTGATGACCTTCATCGTCAATCAGGACGGGCAGATCTACGAGAAGGATCTCGGCCCCGCGTCGATCCAGCGCGCGGCCGCGATCAAGTCGTTCGACCCGGATTCGTCCTGGCAGGCGGTCACTCAGTAAGCATCGGAAGATTGGCGGCAACGGCGAGTCAGAACGCGGGAATGCCCCCGGCGGTATAATTTCGCCCTTTCCCAGGGGCGCATTGGCCGAAAATGCGCCCAGCACCCCGCGCGAGCGCCGCGCACCGCAGCCGCACAGAGCCGCGGGCACGGCGCCAGCTTCATGCCCTCGCGCCCTCGCCCATTCTCGATCCGATTCGCCATGACCGCCCAACTCATCGACGGCAACGCCCTTTCCAAGACCCTTCGCGCGGATGTCGCCCGCCGCGCCGCCGCCCTCACCGCTCGTGGACACAAGCCGGGCCTGGCCGTCGTGCTCGTCGGCGACAACCCCGCGAGCGAAGTCTACGTCCGCAACAAAGTGAAGGCGTGCCAGGACAACGGCCTGCACTCGGTGATGGACCGCTTCCCCGCGACGCTCACGGAAAGCGAGCTGCTCGCGCACATCGCGAAGCTCAACGCCGATGCGTCGATTCACGGCATTCTCGTGCAACTGCCGCTTCCCGCGCATATCGACAGCCACAAGGTGATCGAAGCAATCGCGCCGCAGAAGGACGTCGACGGTTTTCACGTCGCCAATGCGGGCGCGCTGCTGACCGGCAAACCGCTTTTCCGCCCCTGTACGCCCTACGGCATCATGAAGATGTTCGAGGCGCACGAGATCGACCTGAAAGGCGCGAACGCGGTGGTGATCGGCCGCTCGAACATCGTCGGCAAGCCGATGGCGCTGCTCTTGCTCGAAGCCGGCGCGACCGTCACGATTTGTCATAGCAAGACGCGCGATCTCGGCAAGCACACCCGCGACGCCGATGTGATCGTCGCGGCGGTCGGACGGCGCGACATCGTCACCGCGGACATGGTGAAGCCCGGCGCAACGGTCATCGACGTCGGCATGAACCGCAACGACGAAGGCAAGCTGTGCGGCGACGTCGATTTCGCCGCGGTGAAGGAAGTGGCCGGCACCATCACGCCGGTGCCGGGCGGCGTCGGCCCGATGACCATCACGATGCTGCTCGTGAACACAATCGAGGCGGCCGAGCGCGCGGCGCAGGCCTGAGCCGCGGCGCGGGGGCGAACCACCGTTCATCGCCCCCTTAAAAACAATCAATTGGAATTTGCCCCGCCCGCCCCAATAATCTCCAAACGAGCCGGCGCGGGGCGTGCTGCCCACCCCGCGACGTGCGCTTCACCCAACACCAGAACGGGAGAGCCATGAGCGATACCACCAATACCTCCAACACGGCAGCAGCCAATCCGCTGCTCGATTTTTCCGATCTTCCGCGCTTTGGCGAAATCGAGCCCGCGCACGTCACGCCGGCGCTCGACGTGCTGCTCGCCGATGCGAAAGCCGCCGTCGATCGCGCGGCCGCGCCCGAGACGCCCGCGACCTGGAAGGACGTCGTCGAGGCGGTCGAGCAGGAATCGGAAAAACTGTCGCGCGCGTGGGGCGTCATCGGCCATCTGAACGCGGTCGCCGATACGCCCGAACTGCGTGCCGCCCACGCCGAAAACCTGCCGCGCGTCACCGAATTTTCCGCGAGCGTCGGCCAGAATCTCGCGCTGTACGAGAAGTACAAGGCGATTGCCGCCGGCACGGAATTCGCCGGGCTGTCCGCCGAGCGCAAGAAAATCCTCGACAATTCGCTGCGCGACTTCCGCCTTTCCGGTGCCGAACTGCCCGAAGACCGCAAGCCGCGGTTCGCGCAGTTGCAGGAAGAACAGGCGGCGCTCGCGAAGGCGTTCTCCGATCACGTGCTCGATTCGACGAACGCCTATGCGTATGTCGTCACGCAGGAAAGCGATCTCGCCGGCCTGCCCGACGACGTGATCGAAGCGGCCCGCGAAGCCGCCCAGCGCGACGGCAAGCAGGGCTGGAAATTCACGCTGCATTTCCCGTCGTATTTCCCGGTGCTGCAATATGCCGAACATCGCCCGATGCGCGAAGCGATGTACCGCGCGTACGTTACGCGCGCGTCCGAGCTCGGCGCGACCTACGGCGGCGGCAAGGCCGAATGGGACAACACGGCGAACGTCGTCGAAAATCTGAAGCTGCGCGAGGAAGAAGCGAAGACGCTCGGCTATCAGAATTTTGCGGAAGTGTCGCTTGCACCGAAGATGGCCGAGTCGCCCGCGCAGGTTATCGCCTTCCTCGAAGATCTCGCGAAACGCGCGCGTCCTTACGCCGAAAACGACTGGATGGAACTGCGCGCTTTCGCCGCGACGGAACTCGGCATGCCCGAGCTTCAGCCGTGGGATATCGCGTATGCGGCCGAAAAGCTGCGTCAGAAGCGTTATTCGTTTTCCGAAAACGAAGTGAAGCAGTACTTTCCGCAGGAAGCCGTGCTGAAGGGACTCTTCAAGGTCACGGAAACGCTTTTCAACGTGTCGATTCGCCGCGACGAGGCCGCCGTGTGGAACCCCGACGTCCGCTTCTTCCGCGTCGAAAACAAGGACGGCACGCTCGTCGCGCAGTTCTATCTCGATCTTTACGCGCGCGAAGGCAAGCGCGGCGGCGCGTGGATGGACGACGCGCGTTCACGTCACAAGCGCACGCAAGGCGGCGTGCAGACGCCGGTCGCCTATCTCACCTGCAACTTCTCCGCGCCTGTTGGCGGCAAGCCCGCGTGCTTCACGCACGACGAAGTGATCACGCTGTTCCACGAGTTCGGGCACGGGCTGCATCACATGCTCACGCGCGTCGACGAGCTGGGCGTGTCGGGCATCAACGGCGTCGAGTGGGATGCGGTCGAATTGCCGTCGCAATTCATGGAGAACTTCTGCTGGGAGTGGGACGTGCTCACCGACATGTCCGCGCACGTCGATACCGGCGCGCCGCTGCCGCGCGAACTGTTCGACAAGATGCTCGCCGCGAAGAACTTCCAGAGCGGTCTGGGCACGCTGCGCCAGATCGTGTTCTCGATGTTCGATATGGTGCTGCACACGTCTTACGATCCGGCGAACGCGACGCAGAACGTGAACGACCTTGCGCGCGAGATCAACGAGAAGTTCCATGTGATTCCGCAAGCGCCGTTCTCGCGCTGGCCGAACACGTTCAGCCATATCTTCGCGGGTGGGTATGCCGCGGGGTACTACAGCTACAAGTGGGCCGAAGTGCTTTCAGCCGATGCGTACGCGGCGTTCGAGGAAGCGGCCAAGGCCGGCAACGGTTCGGTGCTGGACGCGAGCACGGGCACGCGTTATCGGCGGGAGATTCTGGAAGTCGGCGGCAGCCGCCCGGCGATGGATTCGTTCAAGGCGTTTCGTGGACGCGAGCCGGATATCGATGCGTTGTTGAGGCATAACGGGATGTCGGGGGCGGCGGCGAGCTGACCTGCGCCTCGCTCAAGTGAAACCCCGGTCGTGTGGCCGGGGTTTTTTTATCGCTAAAGATTTCATGCCTGCCTTCCGATATCCCGTTGTCGGCGCGCCTTAGGGCGTGCGCTGCAATCAATCGGAACGCAAAAAAAGACATGAAACTGCTCCAGAAACTGATGCTGCTCGCTCTGCCCATTCTTGCCGCATGCGGAGGCGGCGGCAGCGACGACAAAACCTGCGTGTCCGACCTGAGCAATCTCACGAAGTCATGCGTTCCGACGACGTCGCATGCACTGCCGGAAGGCATCTGGTATGGCGCGGTGAACTCGTCGCAGTCGGTGGCGGCGCAGACGATCGTGCTGGAAAACGGACAGTACTTCAGCATCTTCACGCGGGGCGGCTCGTTCATCTGGCTGATCGAAGGCATCATGAGCGCGACCGACGGCTCGTTCACCGATTCCGCGACCAACGGCTTCCACTCGCTCGGCGCGATCCGCGGCGGCTCGCTGACCGGCAATTTCACCGCGAAGAGCACGCTTTCCGCGACGACCAGCCTCTTCGTCAGCCCGGACACCACGGCGACGAACTTCAACGGCAACTACAACTCGACGTACGACACCCCGATTTCGATCAACGACGTCGCGCGCACGTGGACGAGCGCAACCGGCGTGTCGCCCGCATCGACGATCACGTTCGCGGCCGACGGCACCGCCAGGGGCGTGCAGCTCGCGTGCACGTTCACCGGCACGTTCAAGCCTCGCGCGAGCGGCAAGCATCTGCTCGACGGCACGCTCAGTTTCACCGGCGCGGCGTGCTTGCTCGATAACGTGTCGATGCCCGTCGAAGCGACGGTCGTGAACGGCCAGCTCACTGTCGTCGGCGTCACGCCGCAGCGCGATCAGGCGTTCTATCTGTCGGCGCAGTGACGCAAAGCCGGCCCGGCAACGTCGAGAATCATTGCCGCTCGATGCGGAAATCGACTTGCGACGGCCGGCCTTCCAGCGACAACGCCGCGCGCACCGCCGGGCTTCGGCTCACCACCTTGCCCTGTCGCACGACCGCGATGCGCGCCGCCCTGAGTCGAATCGCCTCGATAGGGTCCCGCGCATCAAGCACCACGCAATCCGCGTTGCATCCCACTTCGATGCCATAGCCTTCCAGCCCGAGAATCCGCGCCGGATTCTTCGTCACCGCGTCGAAGCACGAGCGCATCGCATCGACGCCCGTCATCTGCGCGACGTGCAGGCCCATATGCGCGACTTCGAGCATGTCGCCGGAGCCGAGGCTATACCACGGGTCCATCACGCAATCATGGCCGAACGCCACCGTGACGCTTGCCGCCATCAGTTCAGGCACGCGCGTCATGCCTCTGCGTTTCGGATACGTATCCGAGCGCCCCTGCAACGTGATGTTGATGAGCGGATTCGCAATCGCGTTCACGCCCGCCTCGCGCATCAGCGGAATGAGCTTGCTGACGTAGTAGTTATCCATCGAATGCATCGACGTGAGATGCGAGCCGGTCACACGCCCATGCAGCCCGAGCCGATGCGTTTCCGCCGCGAGCGTTTCGATATGACGCGACATCGGATCGTCGGACTCGTCGCAGTGCATGTCCACGCGCAAGCCCTGCTCCGCCGCGTATTCGCACAGCAGTTTCACCGATGCCGCGCCATCCGCCATCGTGCGCTCGAAGTGCGGAATGCCGCCGACGACATCCACGCCCAGCGCAATCGCGCGCTTCAGGTTCTCGAACGCACCCGCGCTGCGCAACACGCCGTCTTGCGGAAACGCGACGAGTTGCAGATCGAGATACGGCTTCACGCGCCGCTTCACTTCGACGAGCGCCTCGACGGCGAGCAGGCGCGGATCGCAGACATCGACGTGAGAACGAATCGCCAGCAGCCCGCGCGCGACGGCCCAGTCGCAGTACTGCAATGCGCGCTCGACGAGCGCTTCCTGCGTGAGATCGGGCTTCAGTTCGCCCCACAGCGCGATGCCTTCGAGCAGCGTGCCCGACGCGTTCACGCGCGGCAGGCCGTAGGAAAGCGTCGCGTCCATGTGGAAATGCGCATCGACGAAAGGCGCGGTGACGAGCGAGCCGTTTGCATCGATCTCTTCGCGCGCCGTCGCCGAAAGATGCGGCTCGATCGCGGCGATGCGCCCTGCTTCCATGCCGATATCGACAAGTTCGCGCGAATCCGCGAGCGCCGCGCGGCGAATGATCAAATCCATGTGCGAAGCCTCCGTCCCGTACTGTGTCGCTCGATTGTATCGGGACAGAAATGCCGTGCGCGCACGCTTTAACGCATCAGCGCATCACGCGATTCCGGCCGACGATCGCGAAGCTGAGCGGCAGCGCGCCGCGCGGCGACGCGCGCTCGGTTTCGATCGCAATCGGATACGCGTTGCCCCGATGCGCGAGCGGCGCGTACAGTTCGGGCCGGCGCGCGGCCAGCGCCCGCCGTCCGCTGCTCGCCGCCGCCAGCGAAGGCGACACGCGCGCGACGATCAGGCCATCGCTCGCGGCGGCATGACGCGCGAGCACGCGGCCATCGGGACCGACGATCAGCGCTTGCTCGCCCGATGCGTGGCCATAGGCGATATACATGCCGTTGTCGGCGGCGCGTGCGGCGAGCGTCGCGCGATGCGGCCGCTCGCCGCGCACCGGCGCGATGAGCAGCGTCGCGCCCATCAGCGCCGTCATCCGCACGTTCTCGACGACATCGTTGTCCTCGCCGATCAGCACGCCAATGCGCATGCCGAACGGCGCGTCGAACACCGTGAAGCCGTTGCCGCCGTGAAGGCCCCGTCGCGTCGCATGCAGCTTGCGATGCCGCACACGCGCGCCGCCCGGAAAGCACAGGGCGTAGCTATCGTAAAGGCGGCCGTCTTCCGTGCGCTCGATCCAGCCGATGCCCGCCGCGACGCCGGTCGCATCGACGGCGGCGCTGATCCGGGCCACGAGGTCATCGAACGATTCGGCGTGCGCGTCATCCAGCGCGGCGGGCGGGAAGACGGCGAGTTGCACGCCCTGCCGCGCGGCATCGGCGAGCTTTGCGGCCATGAAAGTGCGATCGTCGGATTCGAGCCCGATCACGGCGATGCGAAACGATGCGGCTTCCAGGCGGACTTCCAAGCGAGCCTCCGGCAAAAACGAGTAGACGGCCTTATTGAACCGCTCGCGCATCGATTAGTAAAATGAATGTTTCGATCGATTCGATTACTTGCTGGAATCGAAGACCATGGAACTGAAGCTCCTGCGCGCCTTTCTCACCATCGCCGAACTGCGTCATTTCGGCCGCGCCGCCGAAGCCTTGCATTTGAGCCAGCCCGCGCTCAGCAAGCAGATCGCCGCGCTGGAAGCGAGCCTCGGCGCGCGCCTGTTCGAGCGCGGCCGTCACGGCGCGGACCTGACAGCCTTTGGCGACGGCTTCATCGCCGATGCGCAAACGCTCGTGCGCGATGCGGACACCGTGCTCGCCCGCGCGCGCGAAGCGGCCAGCGGCACGCGCGGGTTTCTGCGCGCCGGCTTGTGCCTGTCCACGCTCACGCACGTGCCGAAGCTCATCGCGGAATTCGGCGCGCTGAATCCGGGTGTGCGCATCACGCTGCACGATCTTTCGTCGCACGAGCAGACGCATCGCATTCTCGCGGGCAAGCTCGATGTCGGATTCATGCGCATGCCCGCGAGCGCCGGGCTCTCGGGCTTCACCCTGCTCGACGAGACGCTCGCGCTCGCCGTGCCCGAGCACACGCGCCACACGCGTCTGCCCGCGAATCTGAACGAGCTGAACGAGCCGGGATTCATCGCGCTGACGCGCACGCGCGGGCCGGGACTGGCTGCGCAGATCGATCGCTGGTGCGCGGAGCACGGCTTCACGCCGCGCGTGATTCAGGAAGCGGACGACATCCAGTCCGTGCTGGCATCGGTGGCGGGCGGCGTGGGCGCGGCGTTCCTGCCTTCGCGCGCGCAATATCTGCTGCGCGATGCCCGCGTGTTGACCTTGCGCGACCGGCCCGCGCGATGGCGCGTCGGACTCGCATGGCACGCCGGGCGCGAGAGCACGGTCACGGCGCGCTTCGTCGCCTTCATGAAAGCGCGCGTGAAAGCGCTGAAGGCGCGCGCTACGCTCGACGATCGAGCTTCGCAAGCAGCATCGCTTTGACGCCGGGCCATTCGTCGTCGATGATCGAAAAGCGCACCGAGTTGCGTTTGCGTCCATCGGGCATGATGCGCTCGTGCCGCACGACGCCCTCCTGCGTCGCGCCGACGCCGAGTATCGCCGCGCGTGATTTCTCGTTGCGCTCGTCGGTCGTGAACTGCACGCGCACGCACTGCATCGCTTCGAACGCGTGCGCGAGCAGCAGATATTTCGCTTCCCTGTTGATGCCCGTGCGCTGCGTCGATGCCGCGAGCCACGTATGGCCGATCTCCAGCTTGCGGTTCGCGCGGTCGATCTTCCAGTAGCGCGTGCTGCCGACAACCTTGCCATCCCGAAGCCGCACGACGGCGAACGGCATCACCGTGCCCGCATCGCGGCCCGCCAGCGCCGTCTCGATGTATCGGTCGATCGTGTCTTCGTTAGGCACGACCGTCACGCTCAGATTCCAGAGCTCGCCATCGGCGGCGGCATCGAGCAAGGCGGCGCGGTCTTCGCGTTGCAGCGGGCGAAGCTGCACGCGCTGTCCGTTCAGGGTGGGTTGGCTCATCGGTCGTGGGCGGTTTTTTCGTGAGCGGACATCATAAGGCGCGGCGGCGAACGGCGTTGGACAGCCGATGGCCGGCGCCGCTCAGACATCGCCTGCCGACTTCGATTCGACATCTTCGTCGGGCGGCACGTCTTCCGGCGCGGCATCGTTCGCGGGCAGCGTGAACCAGAAGCGCGCGCCTTCGATGCGCCCGTTCGCGTCCGCGCGATTTTCCGCGCCGATCTGCCCGCCATGCGCCTCGACGATCGCACGGCAGATCGCGAGACCGAGCCCGATGCCCGGTTGCGCCGATTCTTTCTCGCCGCGCGTGAATTTGTCGAAGAGACGATGCTGCATGCCGGACGGCAAACCCGGCCCTTCGTCGTCGATGCACACGCGCACGAAGCGCGCATCGCCCTCATGTTCCAGCGCCGCGCCGATACGGATCGGCGTGCCCGGCGGCGTGTACTTCGCGGCGTTCTCCAGCAGGTTCGCGAAGAGGCGCTCCATCAGCACGGCGTCGAGCCGCAGCAGCGGCAAGTTCGCCGGCACATGCGCCTGCACCGCGCGCCCCGCGAGCACGCGCCGCGACGTGGCGAGCGCCGCGCCGACGGTTTCCTCCAGCATCGACCACTGCCGGTTCAGGCGGATCGCGCCGGCTTGCAGCCGCGCCATGTCGAGCAGATTGACGACGAGCCCGCTCATGCGCAGCGCTTCCTCGTGAATCGCGTGCACGAGTTCCTGCGACGCATGCGCGCCGCCGCCCGCTTCGCGCGCCTGTTCTTCGAGCACCGACGCGAAGCCGACGATCGACGTGAGCGGCGTGCGCAGATCGTGCGAAATCGCCGACAGCAGCGAATTGCGCAGCCGCTCCGATTCCATGTTGACGAGCGCGTCCTGTGCGATCTCGACGTAATGCACGCGTTCGAGCGCGAGCGCGATCTGCGACGCGAACGTCTCGATCATGCGGCGCTGCTCGGGCACCGCAAGCTCGGCTTCGCGCCCGGTCGAAAGCGCGAGCACGCCGCGTGTGCGCATCGGCGCCTTGAGCGGCAGATAGAGCGCCTGGCTCGCGGGCAGGGTGTCCGTGCCGCGTCCCGCCGGCTTTTGCTGATCGTAGACCCATTGCGCGATGTCGAGATCGAGGCACGCGGCGTCGAGCGTCACATCGGGATTGGGCTCGCCGACTTTCTGCCTGACCTTGTCGGCGGCGTCGGGCAAAAGGATCGCGACTTTAGACTGAAACACTTCGGCGACATGCCGCGTGCCGATCTCGATGATCTGCTCGGTCATCAGCGCGGCGGCGAGCTCTTTGGTCATCGCGTACATGGCGCCGGTGCGGCGCTCGCGCTGCGACGCGATGCGCGCCTCGCGCCGCAGGCTCGACGTGAGATGGCTGATCGTGAGCGAGGTGAGCAGCATCACGACGAAGGTGAGCAGATATTGCGTGTCCGTCACGGAGAACGAAAGCTCGGGCGCGACGAAGAAGAAATCGAACGCCGCGACCGACAGAAACGACAGCATCACGCCCGGTCCGCGCCCGAGCTTCACCGCCGCGAAGATCACGCCGAGCAGATAGAGCATCACGAGATTCGTGATCGCGATCTGGCGCGCGGCGAGCCCTTGCGCGACGAGCGTGATGCCCGCGCCGATCGCCAGCGCATAGCCATACGCGCGCGGCGACGAATGCGCGCCGTCGCGCCAGGTGCCGAAAGCCTCGGCGAGCGTGCGGCGATCCGCATCGCGCGTGCCGGTCGAGACGAGCGTCACGTCGATATCCGAGCCTTGGCCGATGATGCGCTCGCTCACCGTCCGCTCGAAGCGCCGCCGCCACCCCGCCCTGCCCGATGCGCCCGCCACGAGCTTCGACACGTTGCGCATGTGCGCATAGTCGATGAGCGTCGCGGCGGCATCGGCGCCATCGAGCGTCACGGTTTCCGCGCCGAGTTCGGAGGCGAGTTTGAGCGCATCGAGCGTGCGTTTTCTGATGTCGTCGGAGAGGCGTTGCAGCTTCGGCGTTTCGACGTAGACCGCGAGCCAGTCCGCCTTGAGCGCCGCGGCGAGCCGCGCGGCCGCGCGCACGAGCGTGGCGCTTTCCGGGCCGGGGCCGATGCAGGCGATCAGCCGTTCGCGCGCGCGCCAGATGCGTTCGATCGACTGATCGGCGCGGTACTCGCGCATTTGCGCATCGACGCGGTCCGCGGTGCGCCGCAACGCCAGTTCGCGCAGCGCGATGAGATTGCCTTTGCGAAAGAAGTTGCGCACGGCGTGTTCGGCCTGCTGCGGCAGATAGACCTTCCCTTCGCGCAGGCGGTCGAGCAGTTCCTCGGGCGGCAGATCGACGAGCGTGACTTCATCGGCGAGATCGAAGACGCGGTCGGGCACGGTTTCCCAGACGCGAATGCCCGTGATGCGGCCGACGATATCGTTGAGGCTTTCGAGGTGCTGGACGTTGACGGTCGTATAGACGTCGATGTTCGCATCGAGCAGTTCTTGCACGTCCTGCCAGCGCTTCAGGTGACGCGAGCCTTGCACGTTCGAATGCGCGAGTTCGTCGACGAGGATCAGTTGCGGTTTTCTTTGCAGCGCGGCGTCGAGATCGAATTCTGTGATGACGCGGTGCTTGTATTCGATGCGCGCGGGGGGCAGTGTTTCCAGTCCTTCCAGGAGCGCGAGGGTTTCCTTCCGGCCATGGGTTTCGACGATGCCTATGACCACGTCCACGCCCTCGTCGCGGCGGCGGCGCGCAGCCTGCAACATCGCGAAGGTCTTGCCCACGCCGGCTGATGCGCCAAAGAAGACTTTCAGCGTGCCGCGGTGGCGTTTTTCTTCCTCTCGATGGAGTTTGTCGAGGAGTTCGTCGGGGGTTGGGCGGGGCATGGGTTCTTGCTGGCGCTTTGGAGGTTCGTTTTGCTTCGGCTATTTGCCGGATCCCGGTTTGTTGTTGGTTTATTAGCACTGCCCCTCCCCGGGGCGGGGGTAACTTTCTTTGCTGCTGCAAAGAAAGTCACCAAAGAAAGCAGCTTTCTCACCGCCCGCGGTCACACGCACGTTGGCCATTTTTCTCCTCCGGGAACGGCCCTCGCCTAAAGAGTGCCCTCACAAGACCAATCGGGCTTGGATCGCGCACGGTCCGCCACATCGCACCACACAACAAACTGGTACAGCCATTTCAAGCTCCGGCCCGCTTCGCGGCCGACGGGTCAATCAGGTATGCGGCGGTTTCCCTTGCATACCCGGCGGCAGCGCGTAGCGCTGTGCCGAAGCTATTTCGTGCTGAACCAGCGCCCTCAAAGTCATGGCTTGTCAGACCGTGCGCGATCCAAGCCCGGTAGGTCCTTCGACGGCGACACTTAGGCGAGTGCCGCCTCGGAGGAGAAAAGTGGCCAAACTGCGTGTGACCGCGGGCGGTGACGAAGCTGCTTTCTTTGCCTACTTTCTTTGCAGCAGCAAAGAAAGTAGGTGCCGCCCCGCACAGGGGCAATGCTAATAAACCAACACGAAAACGGGATCCGGCCAAAAAAAACTACTTCGCCGCCCCAGCGGCATCCAACGCAAGATTCAATTTAAGCACATTCACCCGCGGCTCCCCGAACACTCCAAACTGCCGCCCCATAGTAGCCCCAGCGACAAGCGCTTCGACCTGCGCAGCGGCCATCCCTCTCTCCCGCGCAACGCGTTCAACCTGATACGCCGCCGCCGCCGGACTGATCTCCGGATCGAGCCCGCTACCAGAAGAAGTCACAAGATCAACCGGCACAGCGCCGGAAGCGCCGGAGGCACCAGAAGCACCCAAAGCAGCAATCCTCCCCTTGACCTCGTCAGCCAGCGCCCCATTCGTCGGCCCGAGATTCGAGCCGCTGGACCCGCCAGCGTTATAAGGATTCGGCGTCGTCGCCGACAAACGCCCCCAGAAATACCGAGGCGCATCGAACTGCTGCCCGATCAGTTCCGAGCCGACCACCTTCCCATCGCGCTCGATCAGACTGCCGTTCGCCTCGCGATGAAACGCCGCCTGCCCGACCGCCGTCACGATCGCCGGATAAACGAGCCCCGTAACGATCGTCAGCGCGACGAACATCACAATAACGGGACGCAAGATGTTCTTCATGATTTCAACTCCATCCGAGTGCGGTGATCACCATATCGATCAGCTTGATGACCGGAAACGGCAGCACGATGCCGCCCAGGCCGTAGACCAGAAGATTGCGCCGCAAGAGCGTCGCCGCGCCCAACGCGCGATACTTCACGCCCTTCAGCGCGAGCGGAATCAGAAACACGATGATCAGCGCATTGAAGATCACCGCCGACAAAATCGCCGACGAAGGCGACGCCAGATGCATCACGTCCAGCACGCGCAATTGCGGATAAGTCGTCGCGAACGCGGCCGGAATGATCGCGAAGTACTTCGCGACATCGTTAGCAATCGAAAACGTCGTGAGCGAACCGCGCGTCATCAGCATCTGCTTGCCGATCTCGACGATCTCGATCAGCTTCGTCGGGTTCGAGTCGAGATCGACCATGTTGCCCGCTTCCTTCGCGGCCTGCGTGCCCGTGTTCATCGCCACGGCAACGTCGGCCTGGGCGAGCGCGGGGGCATCGTTGGTGCCGTCGCCCGTCATCGCCACCAGCCGCCCCTCGGCCTGATGCGCGCGGATCGTCGAGAGCTTCGCCTCGGGCGTCGCTTCGGCGAGGAAGTCGTCGACGCCCGCTTCCGCCGCGATCGCCGCCGCGGTCAGGCGATTGTCGCCCGTCACCATCACCGTCTTGATGCCCATCTTGCGCAACTCCGCGAAACGCTCGCGAATGCCGCCCTTCACGATGTCCTTCAGCTCGATCACGCCGAGCGCGCGCGTCCTGCCTTCGATGCTTTCCGCGACCACGAGCGGCGTGCTGCCGCGACGCGCGATCTCATCGACGGCGCTCTGCACGTCCTGCGGAAAACGCCCGCCGCGTTCCTCGACATACTTCTTCACCGCTTCGGCCGCACCCTTGCGGATCTCGCGATTGGGCAGATCGACGCCGCTCATGCGCGACTGCGCCGAGAATGCGAGGAAGTTCGCGTGCAGCAGGCCCAGGTCGCGCTCGCGGATGTTGAAGCGCTGCTTCGCCAGCACGACGATACTGCGGCCTTCCGGCGTCTCGTCGGCCAGCGACGCGAGTTGCGCCGCATCGGCGAGATCGCGCTCGGCGATGCCCGGCGCCGGCACGAACGACGACGCCTGGCGATTCCCGAGCGTGATGGTGCCGGTCTTGTCGAGCAGCAGCACGTCGACGTCGCCGGCCGCTTCCACGGCGCGGCCCGAGGTTGCGATCACGTTCGCCTGCAACATGCGGCTCATGCCCGCGACGCCGATTGCGGACAGCAGCCCGCCGATGGTCGTCGGAATCAGACATACGAGCAGCGCGACGAGCGCGGTGATCGTCACGACATGGCCCTGCTTCGCCGCGTCCACGGCAAACATCGAGAACGGCAGCAGCGTGGCCGTGGCGAACAGCAGCACGAGCGTCAGCGCGACGAGCAGGATCGTCAGCGCGATTTCGTTCGGCGTCTTCTGACGCTTCGCGCCTTCGACCATCGCGATCATGCGATCGAGAAACGCCTCGCCGGGATTCACCGACACACGCACCACGATCCAGTCCGACAGCACGCGCGTGCCGCCCGTGACCGACGAGAAGTCGCCGCCCGACTCGCGGATCACCGGCGCGGACTCGCCCGTGATCGCGGATTCGTCGACGGACGCGACGCCTTCGATCACGTCGCCGTCGGCGGGAATGACATCGCCCGCTTCGACCAGCACCACATCGCCTTTCACGAGATCCGTCGAGGTCGTGATGCGGATCGGCGATTTCGGATGCGGCTCGTTGAGCTTCTTCGCCATCACGTTGTGCTTCGCCTGCCGCAGCGACGCGGCCTGCGCCTTCGAACGCCCTTCCGCGAGCGCCTCGGCGAAGTTCGCGAAGAGCACGGTGAACCACAACCACAGCGCGATCGCGAGGATGAAGCCCGCGGGCGCTTCGGCGTCCCCGGCGAGCGCGGCGATCCAGAGCACCGTCGTCAGAATGCTGCCGACGTAGACGCAGAACATCACCGGATTGCGCAACTGCGTGCGCGGCGCGAGCTTCTTGAACGCATCGGCGATCGCGGGCCTGAGCAGCGACGGATCGAACATCGAGCGTGCCGCCGTGCGCGCCTGCCCGAGATTCTCCGGACGATGCAGCGGCGGCGTTTGATTCAGTTGGGTCATGCTGTCCTCGAAGTTCAGTGGCCTGCGATCATGGTGAGATGCTCGACGATCGGGCCGAGCGCGAGCGCAGGTACATACGTCAGCGCGCCGACGAGCAGGAGCGTGCCGAGCAGCAGCACCACGAAGAGCGGACCGTGGGTCGGCAACGTGCCCGCATTCACGGCGAGGCGCTTTTTCGCGGCGAGCGAACCCGCGATCGCGAGAATCGGCACGATGGTGCCGAAGCGCCCGAACCACATCGCGATGGCGAGCATCGAGTTGTAGAACGGCGTATTCACCGAGAGCCCCGCGAACGCGCTGCCGTTGTTGTTGGCGGCGGAGCTGAAGGCGTAGAGGATTTCGGAGAAACCGTGCGCGCCCGGATTCGCGATACCCGCCTTGCCCGCTTCCGTGAGCACGGCGATGGACGTCCCCACGAGCACCAGCAGTGGCGTGAGCAGGATGACGATGGACACCATCTTCATGTCGAACGCTTCGATCTTCTTGCCGATGTATTCGGGCGTGCGCCCGATCATCAGCCCGGCGACGAACACCGCCAGCAGTGCGAACGCGAGCATGCCGTAGAGACCGGAGCCGACGCCGCCGAAAATCACTTCGCCGAGCTGGATCAGCAGCATCGGGACGAGGCCGCCGAGCGGTGTCAGCGAGTCGTGCATATCGGCGACCGCGCCGCAGGATGCCGCCGTCGTCACCACGGTGAAGATGCCCGATTGCGCGATGCCGAGGCGCGTTTCCTTGCCTTCCATGTTGCCGCCCGCCTGCAGCGCGGACGCGTGCGTATCGACATGAAGCGACGCGAAGAGCGGATTGCCCGCCTGTTCCGCCGAGATCTCGGCGACGCACGCGACCGTGAGCGCGATGGTCATCGCCGCGAGGACGGCATAGCCCTGACGCCGGTCGCCGACCATGCGCCCGAAGGTCATGCACAGCCCCGCCGGAATGATCAGGATGGCGAGCATCTGCATGAAGTTGGAAAACGGCGTCGGGTTCTCGAACGGATGCGCCGAGTTCGCGTTGAAGAAGCCGCCGCCATTGGTGCCGAGCATCTTGATCGACTCCTGCGATGCGACCGGGCCCATCGGCAGCGTCTGTTTATCGACCTTGACGGTTTCCGTTTGCGTCTGGGTTTGCGTTTTGTATTGCGTGACTTCGAGCGTCGGCACGTCTTCATATGCCTTGAAGTTCTGGATCACGCCCTGGCTGACGAACACGAGCGCGAACACGACCGCGAGCGGCATGAGCACGTAGAGCGTCGAGCGTATGAGATCGACCCAGAAATTGCCGATGGTCTGCGCGCTATGGCGCTTGAAGCCGCGTATCAGCGCGATCACCACGGCGATGCCCGTCGCCGCCGACAGAAAGTTCTGCACCGTGAGGCCGAGCATCTGCGCGAGATAGCCGAGCGTGCTTTCGCCGCCGTAGTCCTGCCAGTTCGTGTTGGCAACGAAGCTGACGGCGGTGTTGAACGCGGCGTCGGGCGTCATGCCGCTCATGCCCTGCGGGTTGAGCGGCAACATGCCTTGCAGGCGCAGGATCGCGTACAGCACGAGCGCGCCCAACGCGTTGAAGAGCAGCACGGCGAGCGCGTACTGCTTCCACGACATCTCCGACTCGGGATCGACGCCCGCGAGGCGATAGAACACGGACTCGACAGGCCGCCCGATTCTGCGCACGACGACGGACGTGCCCTCGAACACGTTCGCCATGTAGCGCCCGAGCGGAAGCGCGAGCGCGATCAGCACGACGATGAATATCGCCGTCTGCGTGAAGGTATTCGCGTTCATTCGAGATCCTCCGCACGCAGAAGCGCGTACACGAGGTAGACGAAAAGCAGCAGCGTCGAGGCTGCGGCGAGCCACATCATCCAGAGATTCATGAGCGGCCTCCCGACGCGCGGCGGCGCAGTTGCTCGCAGCCGCTCGTGAGCGCCACGCAAAGCCCCCAGAAAAGGACGATGCCGGCGAGGTAAAGCAAGTCCATTGTCGTGTTCTCCCCTTGTGCGGTTTAGGACTGAGGGGAGATTACGAGGATTGGTGTAAAGGGCGGGATAAAGGTGGAGCGTGCGGTGTAAAAATGGTGTAAAAGTCGCGCGCGCTGCACGGCGACGACGCGTTGGTGACAGTCTCACGCGGTCGCAGCGCGCGGCTCGCATACTTGACTGTCAATGCGCGGGCAACATTCTTATCACCGCACGCCTGACTGCGAATTAATGATTAAAGAGCTCGCCCGAAGGTGAACTCGGGGGACGCAACTCAAACGATGCGTCCTCATCAGACGACTCTTCCTCTGAGAGCATTGACGTAGCAGAAGGCGCGGGCGACTTCTTTCCCATTGCTTGCTCGATTAATTCGATCAATGCACTCTTTCGCCGCGCGTAGAACCGCTCGAAATCATCTCGCCGAAGCGAACCCGCATCGATTCGACGGCTCGCCAGGATCGCATTCATCTCGGCGTCTCCAAGTTGCACCTGCTTGTGTGTCTGCAGCTTTCGCACATAGTTTGATGGCGGCTGACCTCCTATCATGCGATTGGCCTTATAGGAAATGGGCGTCTTGTTCACCACGGAATTGAAGGCGGCTCGCCTTATGCCATTATTTTCGCACCAGCTCTGCGGAAAAATATGGTGAATATCGAGCGCGAGTTCCTCCTGATCGAGCGCGCGAATTTCCGCTTTCCAAAAGAAGTCATGCGCGCCCTCGCGCAGCAGCAAAACATTCAGACCTTTATAAGCGGCAGAAAGACGCGACGACATCCGATCCAGCCGGTCCGAATTGAACACCGCATCGGCGACGGTCCTCGGCGTGGATTTATCGGATTCGATCCAGGCAAGAACATCCTCAACGTCATTCGCGATGCGAGTCTCGATCGCGCCACCGTACAGTTCACCGAGTACGCCACACCAGAACCACTGAGAGAGCTTCGTGTATATGACAGGTTCCAGCCAGCGCCGCTTAAGTTGGGCCATGATGGCGGCAAGCGGCGCGAGTTGTGTTCGATACGGCAATTCCCGAGGCTTGGTGATGCACTCCATGCGAAGGAATTGAGCGGCGGCGACGAAGCCCATCTCCACATCGTCGGCCCACTTTACATAGGCAGAAAGCGGCATGGAGAGGATTGATGCCCGTTTCGCGCTCACGGGTTGGACAGCCTTGCCCGTCTTGCCGACGGCGAGGTCAGCGACGCGTTGCTCCAGTGTGTGAAGCATCGAGACGGCTTGAAGGAAGTCGGTCGACTCGACGAGCGTCAGCACCGCATCCTCGCGCAAACGCGGGAACCTTCCCGCAATCCTGCGTCGTGCGTTACCGAGCCAATCGTCGCGCAAGTTGAAGCCCTCAGCGGCGTAAGTAGCCGTAACGAGTTCGAATACGTTCAGCGGAACGCCGCCCGTGTTGACTTTTTCGAAGACGAGACAGACCGCTTCTTTAGAAGTCGCTCGACCGAGCTGAATCACGGGCAGTTGATAGTTTCGGAACGCCGACAGCACTTCTTTCCGAAACTTGATGTATAGCGCGAAATGCTCCTGCGCATACTCCTGGAGTGCTTCTTCCCACTCGTCGGAGTTAAGGATCTGGTCGCAGGGAAAATAGAGCAGACTGCATTCATTCCGCGTCGTGCTCAGGTCCAGCACGACATCGCGCCCGAAGTTGGTGCGCAGGACGCGGTCGTCGTCGGTCGCAATGATGGCGTCGTCGAGACGCTCGCCGCCTTCGAGTGCCGTGGGAATGTGCCAGTAGTAATGCCGTTCGATCGATTTGCCGTTGTCGGTCCTCGTCTTCACCGATGATTGCGACGCGAGCACTTGCGTGAGCGTAGTTAGCCGTTGCTGACCATCCAAAATCAGCAGTTCGGCGTCGGGGCCATCAGGAGGAAGACTGACTCCCTCGACCGGGCGAACTTGAAATCGCGTTTCTCCGCCTGTCTCCAACAACATGACGGCGCCCACAGGAAAAGATCTTGCGACGCTGACGAGCAGGCTACGGATGTGATCATCGTCCCATACCCATCCACGCTGAAAATCGGGAAGCTGAATCTTGCCTTTTGTGATGTCAGCGAGAATCTCAGGCAGCAAACGCTTCGTACTATCGAACGTGCTCATTGGAATCTGATTTCAGAAAGAATATTGTGACGGCTTTATCAGGGCGAACGCTTCGCTCGCACAGTTTCGTGACTCATGGCAAACCTTCAGACCATGGCTTGACGAACATCCCCTGGCTTGGTCGACTCGCCCTGGATCGAACGAATAATTTAGTAATCTAATTAGCATTGCAAATTTTTGTAAAGGCGCGTGATCCACTTCCTGAACCTCGCGTTACACGTCGAATTCTACCAACCCGAGATTCATGCCCGGATGGACGCAACTGCTCTTATCGGTATGATGCTGAATCCCCGTCGCGAGCGGTCGCCGCCAATCGTTCAGCCGACGATAAGCAAACCAACACCGGTCACGTCATGAAAATCGCCACCTGGAACGTCAACTCCCTCAAAGTCCGCCAGCAGCACGTCATCGACTGGCTCGCAGCATCGCAGGTCGACGTCCTGTGCCTTCAGGAACTCAAGCTCCCCGACGAGAAATTCCCGCGCGCGGAACTCGAAGCCGCGGGCTACAAAAGCTGGTTCGCGGGTCAGAAGACGTACAACGGCGTCGGCATCCTGGTGCGCGCCGAATCGAACTACGAGGTCGATGAAATCAACGTCGTGCGCAATATTCCCGGTTTCGAAGACCTTCAGCAGCGCGTGATCGCCGCGACGGTCGATGGCGTGCGCATCATCTCGGCCTATTTCCCGAACGGACAGGCGCCCGGCTCCGAGAAGTTCGCCTACAAGATGCGCTGGCTGGATGCGCTGCGCGTATGGCTGCGCGAAGACATGGCGCGTCATCCGCAACTCGCGCTCTGCGGCGATTACAACATCGCGCCGGAAGATCGCGACGTGCACGATCCGAAAGCCTGGGAAGGACAGAATCTCGTGTCGCCGGAAGAGCGCGCGCACTTCACGCAGCTCATCGAACTCGGGCTCACGGATGCCTTCCGCAAATTCGAGCAGGCCGAGAAGCTCTTTACGTGGTGGGATTACCGGATGCTGGCGTTTCGCCGCAACGCGGGGCTGCGCATCGATCACATCTTGCTGTCGCAGGAACTCGCGGCGCGCTGCACGGCGTGCGAAGTGGACAAGGTGCCGCGCAAGTGGGATCAGCCGTCGGACCACACGCCCGTGATCGCAACCATCGACTGATCCCTGTTCAAGCAAACGTCACGCGTCGAGATGCAATTCCTGAATCTTGCGCGTGATCGTATTGCGGCCGATCCCCAGCCGCTCCGCCGCTTCCACCTTGCGCCCGCGCGTGAAGTCGAGCGCTTCGCGAATCACGGCCGCCTCGAAGCGGCGCGCGAGTTCATCCATGACATCGGCGGAATTCTCGCGCAAGAGGCGCGCGACTTCCGTGCGCAAACCGTTTTCCCATACGCTCGCCGTCGCGCCCGCAAGCGGCGCGGCAATCGCGCCCGCGCCGTTCTGCACGACCGGGTTCGCGGCGACCGCGCCATCCGTCGACACGGCGATGCTCTCCGGCGTGACGTCCTGACGCGGCACGAGATCGGGCGGCAGATCCTTTTGCTCGATCACTTGCGCGGGCGCCATTACCGTGAGCCAGTTGCAGAGGTTCTCCAACTGGCGGACGTTGCCCGGAAACGGCAACGACGCGAGATACGCAAGCGCGTCGTCGGAAACGCGCTTGGGCTCCACGCCCAGATCGCGCGCGCTCTTCTGCAGGAAATGCCGCGCGAGCAGCGGAATGTCCTCGCTGCGCTCGCGCAACGCGGGCAGGCGCAGGCGGATCACGTTGAGGCGGTGATACAAGTCCTCGCGAAACAAGCCCTGCCGCACGCGCGCGTCGAGATTCTGATGCGTCGCCGCGATCACGCGCACGTTCGCCCGCAGCGGATTGTGCCCGCCCACGCGATAGAACTGCCCATCCGACAGCACGCGCAACAGACGCGTCTGCAGATCGAACGGCATGTCGCCGATTTCATCGAGAAAGAGCGTGCCGTTCTCGGCCTGCTCGAAGCGGCCCTGGCGCATCGCCTGCGCGCCCGTGAACGCGCCGCGCTCGTGGCCGAATAGTTCGGATTCCAGCAGATCCTTCGGAATCGCCGCCGTGTTCAGCGCGATGAACGGTCCGTTAGCGCGTGGGCTATGTCGGTGCAAGGCGCGCGCGACAAGCTCCTTTCCGGTGCCTGATTCGCCCGTGATGAGCACCGTCGCGGCCGAATGCGACAGGCGGCCGATCGCGCGGAACATGTCCTGCATCGCGGGCGCCTGGCCGAGCATCTCGGGCGTTTCGGTCACGCGCTCGTCATACGCCGCTTCGCCACGCATGCTTTCGTCGACGGCGCGGCGGATCAGCTCGACCGCTTTATCGACATCGAACGGCTTGGCGAGATACTCGAACGCGCCGCCCTGAAACGCGGCGACCGCGCTGTCGAGATCCGAAAACGCCGTCATGATGATGACCGGCAAACCCGGCAAACGGTCGCGCACGGTCTGCAGCAGTTCGAGCCCGGAGCCGCCCGGCATGCGGATGTCGGAAACCAGCACTTGCGGGCTTTCCTGTTCGAGCGCGGCAAGCGCGTCGCGCACGCCCGAGAAGCTGCGCGTCGTGAAGTTTTCTCGTGCGAGGGCCTTTTCCAGCACCCAGCGGATGGATTGGTCGTCGTCTACTATCCAGATCGGCTTCATATCGTTCGGCGAGAAGTCTTCGTGTGGTTCGGTGTGAGCCCGTCGAAACGGTCAGGCGTCAAGGCGTGGGTGGCGTTCCTGGCGTGAAGTGGATGGTCGTCGATGTCAGTTCTCGAAGGGCAGCAGGATGGCGAACTCGGTGCAGCCCGGCCGGCTTTCCACTTCGATCAACCCTTCGTGCTGATGCACGAACGATTGCGCGAGCGTGAGACCGAGACCGCTGCCGTCTTCCCTGCCCGAGACGAGCGGAAAGAAGATCCGGTCGCGGATTTCATCGGGAATGCCGGGGCCGTTGTCAGTGATATGCAAGTCCAGTGCCAGTTTGTGCAGCTTCTTGCCGATCGTCACCTTGCGCGCGATGCGCGTGCGCAGTTCGATCTTCGCATCGCCTTGCGAGATGCGTTCCTTCAGCGCTTCGGCCGCGTTGCGCACGATATTCAACAGCGCCTGGATCAACTGCTCCTTGTCGCCGCGCAAGTCGGGCACGCTGACGTCGTAATCGCGCTCGATCGTGAGGCCGCGCGGAAACTCGGCGAGGATCACGGCGCGCACGCGCTCGCAGACTTCGTGGATATTCACATCGCCGACGATATGCGGATGCCGGTGCGGCTCGAGCAGCCTGTCGACGAGCGTCTGCAATCGATCGGATTCCTTGATGATGACCTGCGTGTACTCGCGCAACTCGTCGCGTTCGCGCTCGCCGAGCTCGAATTCGAGCAACTGCGCCGCGCCGCGAATGCCGCCGAGCGGATTCTTGATCTCGTGCGCGAGATTGCGGATCAGTTGCTTGTTGACCGCGGTGAGATCGTGGATGCGCTCTTCGCGATCCGTGCGCAGATGCCGCTCGTTCTCGAAGAGTTCCAGCAGCAGGTAGTCCGGCGCGGCTTCGAGATAACCGACGATCGCATGCACGTGCACCGGCTCGCGGCTCGGCCGTTCGAGCACGGCGTCGAGCCGCGTCGCGTTGAAGCGGTTCTCCGCGATCGACGCGATCGTGGCCGCCAGTTCGTTCGCATCGGCGAAGAGCTCGGGCCATTTCATCTGCGTCAATTGCTTGCGCGACATCTCCAGCATCGATTCCGCCGAAGGGTTCGCGTAGGCAATCCGCAGGTTGCGCATGTCGAGCACGAGCACGACCGTAGGCAGCGCTTCCAGTCCGGGCAACAGCCCCGTCGCGGCGAGCTGCGTGTCGTCGGAGAGCGCGTCGGCGTGGCCTTTACGCGCCTTGATGAGATTCTTTAACACCATCGTGCAATGAGTGAGGCCGTTCGTGACACCGATCTTCTTGTTGATTCATGACACGCTCGGCGATTAAAAAAGGGACGGCGCGCCGTCCCTTTTTCGTCATCGCTTTACATGCGTTGCGCGCATGCGGCTTACAGCGAGTAGTACATCTCGAACTCGATCGGATGCACCGACTGACGATAACGCTGCAACTCCTGCGTCTTCAGTTCGATGTATGCGTCGAGCATCGAATCCGTGAACACGCCGCCGCGCGTCAGGAACTCGCGATCCGCGTCGAGCGCGTCGAGGGCCTGGTCGAGGCCCGCGCACACGGTCGGGATCTTCTTGTCTTCTTCCGGCGGCAGGTCGTACAGATTCTTGTCCGCGGCTTCGCCCGGATGAATCTTGTTCTGCACGCCGTCGAGACCCGCCATCATCAGCGCGGAGAAGCACAGGTACGGGTTCGCCAGCGGATCCGGGAAGCGCGTTTCGATACGGCGGCCCTTCGGGTTGCTCACGTGCGGAATACGGATCGATGCCGAACGGTTGCGTGCCGAGTAAGCCAGCTTCACGGGCGCTTCGAAGTGCGGCACGAGACGCTTGTACGAGTTCGTACCCGGGTTCGTGATCGCGTTCAGCGCGCGTGCGTGCTTGATGATGCCGCCGATATAGAACAGCGCGAATTCCGAGAGGCCTGCGTAGCCGTTGCCCGCGAACAGGTTCTGGCCATCTTTCCAGATCGACTGGTGCACGTGCATGCCCGAGCCGTTGTCGCCGACGACCGGCTTCGGCATGAAGGTCGCCGTCTTGCCATACGTGTGCGCCACGTTATGGATGATGTACTTCATCTGCTGCAGCCAGTCCGCGCGCTGCACCAGCGTCGAGAACTTCGTGCCGATTTCGTTCTGGCCCTGGCCCGCCACTTCGTGGTGATGCACTTCGACCGGAATGCCGATCTGTTCGAGCAGCAGACACATTTCCGAGCGGATGTCCTGGAACGTGTCGACGGGAGCGACCGGGAAGTAGCCGCCCTTCGTGCCCGGACGGTGGCCCGTATTGCCGCCTTCGAATTCCTTCGCCGACGACCACGGCGCTTCTTCCGAGCCGATCTTCACGAACGTGCCCGACTGATCCGTGTTCCACTGCACCGAGTCGAAAATGAAGAATTCCGGCTCCGGACCGAAGAAGGCGGTGTCGCCCAGGCCCGAGCTCTTGAGATAGGCTTCGGCGCGCTTGGCGAGCGAACGCGGGTCGCGCTCGTAGCCCTTGCCGTCGGCCGGCTCGACCACGTCGCAGGAGAGCACCAGCGTGGCTTCTTCGTAGAACGGGTCGATGAACGCAGTGTTCGCATCCGGAACGAGCAGCATGTCCGACGCTTCGATGCCCTTCCAGCCTGCGATGGACGAGCCGTCGAAAGCGTGGCCGCTTTCAAATTTGTCTTCGTCGAAGTGCGAAACCGGCACGGAGACGTGTTGTTCTTTGCCGCGCGTGTCGGTGAAGCGGAAGTCGACGAACTTGACGTCCTCGTCCTTGACGAGTTGCATGACGTCGGCCACGGATTTACTCATTACCTATCTCCTGATTAACAAAAGTCGGCGAATCGCTTCGCCGCCCCGACCAATCCTGAACATCGATTCAATCGAGGATGGAAAAGCAGCTTCCGTGCCAAGCGCACCAACTTTGCGCTAAGCGCTTGAAGCAGCGCGCGTTTCGAGTGAAACCGATCCGTACGATGAAAAGGTTTCCGGTTTGCCGCTCCTACCGCGCGCACCTTTTCGGTGCGCACTCGTTTGTCCAGATTTATCACGGCACCACTCAGGTGCATCGACGTATTCTTGCACCACAATCGCGCATTCATCCTGCACCCGGCGCGGCTCCCGTGCACGCTAGAATGATTCTTTGCGCCTTACGGAGACCGCCATGAGCACGCTCGAACAACTCTATAGCCAGGCCGCCCAGCGCGCCGCCGACAACAAGCTCACCTACGCGGGCGCGTTTTCTCCCGCCGAAGCATTCGAACTGCTGCAGCTCGATCCGCGCGTGCGGCTGATCGATGTCCGCACCCGCGCCGAACTGGATTGGGTCGGCCGCCCCGCGATCGACGGCGCGCAATACGCGCACATCGAATGGATCCGCTACCCCGGCTCGGTGCCGAACGCCGAGTTTATCGAACAATTGCGACAGGTCGCCACTCCGGATACGCCTGTCGTGTTTCTATGCCGCAGCGCGGCCCGTTCGAAGCTCGCGGCGGTCGTGGCGCAGAAGGAAGGCTATGGGCAGGCGTATGACCTGCTCGAAGGCTTCGAAGGCGACAAGGATGGACAGGGACACCGGAAGACGGTGGCGGGATGGTGCTTTCGCGGGTTGCCGTGGATCGGGGCTTGAGCGACGTCTTTAGCTCTGCGCATCGAGCAGCGTTCGCACGCGCCTGACTCGCCCTTCATCGACAGGCGCGAGCCCCTTTCCGTCGACTCTCACGCCCGAGCCGAAATGCACCGCGCGCACGCCTGTCGACACGACGAACCGCGCTACCGCATCGATAGTCAGTCCGGCGCCCGCCAGCACCGCGCAGCGCGTGCCCGCCGCCCTTTCGACGAGTCTGGCGATCGTCGCCTCGCCCTCCAACACGGACGGCCTGCCGCCCGAAGTCAGCACGTTCGTCACGGCCTCAAAGCGCAGCAGCGTATCGAAGGCGGCCAAGAGATCGCGCGTTTCATCGAATGCGCGGTGGAACGTGAACGGCAAGCCATCGGCGGCCTCGATCACGCGCGCGAGGCCATCGGTATCGATATCGCCATTTGCGCGCAACATGCCGGTGACGATCGCGTTCGCGCCCGTCTTCGCAATCGCGCGCACGTCGCGCAGCATGACCGCGTAGTCGTCGGCATCGTAGACGAACGAGCGGCTGTGCGGCCGCACGATCACGTTCACCGGAATGCCGACCGCGTCCACCACGGATTCGATCAGGCCGATGCTCGGCGTCAGCCCGCCCTCGCCCATCGCGGTGATGAGTTCGAGCCGGTCCGCGCCGCCGCGTTCGGCCGCGCGCGCGTCGGAAACGGTCGTCGCGATGACTTCGAGCAACGTCACTTCGCTTCCTCCGGCGGCACTTCCACGACTTCGCCGCCCAGCGCGATCACGCCCTCGCGCAGCACCTCGAACGCCGCATTCGCCTGTTCCGGATCGCCCTTCACGCCCAGATCGATGTGCGAGCGCGCATAAAGCGCCCCGCGCGTCGCATCGCCGACACTCGGCAGGCTGAACGCCCGCACGCCGTCGAAATCGCGCTCGATCGCGACCATCAGCGGCGTGATGCGCGATTCCGGCAGGCCGAAAACGAGCAGCGAACGCTCGACATGCGGCACCGCGTGATGCAGATGCGCGTACTTGTTGTCGAGCACCCATTCGATCATCGGCCAGGCCATGACGGGAAAGCCCGGCACGAAATGATGGTCGCCGACGGAAAAGCCCGGAATCTTGTTGTAGCTGTTCGGAATGATCGCCGCGCCCTGCGGAAACGTGCCCATGTTCAGCCGATGCAGATTCTCGGGCGATTCCAGATCGACCGGCTTGCCCGCTTCGGCGGCCGTGTCGCGGATGCGCGCGCGAATCAGTTCCGCGGCTTCAGGATGCAGTTCAAGCGGCACACCGAGTGCCTTCGCCGCGCACTGGCGCGTGTGATCGTCGGGCGTAGCGCCGATGCCGCCCGTCGAGAACACGATATCGCCCGATGCGAACGTGCGCGCGAGCGTCGCGGTAATGCGCGCGGGATCGTCGCCGACATAGTCTGCCCAGTCGAGCGACAGGCCGCGCGCGCCCAGCAATTCGATGATTTTCGGCAGATGCTTGTCCGTGCGGCGGCCGGACAGAATTTCGTCGCCGATGATGATGACGCCAATGCCCATGAATGCCTCTCTAATCTTTCAGTGATACGTCGCGGGTTTCGACTGTGATCGCCGCGTAATGCGGCGCGCTCGCGCGCAGGCGTTCGAGCGCGTGCAGACAGTAATGCGCGAACCAGAGCGCGGAAAACACGAGGATGAACGCATACGCCCAGATCGTCACCACGGCGACGACCGGGAAAAGCGGCAGCAGCCAGACCGACCATGCCCAGAGCATCGTCGGCACGGAACTCAGCAGGCCGCTCACGATGCCGATGCTCAGCAGCGGCCAGCGCGCCTCGCGCACGATCGCGCGGCGCTCGTCCGCGCTCGCGTGCAGCGCCAGCGCGTCGTAGGTCATCACGCGATACGTCAGCCAGCCCCACAGCAGCGGCGGAATCAGTGCGAAGAACGGCGGAATGAGCCACAGCGGCAGCGTCACGACGAGCAGCACGAGGCACACGACAGTCGTCACGACCGAATGCCCGAGGCTGCCGTACCACGAGCCGCCGCGCCGCTCTTCCAGCGACGCGTAATGCCCTTTCGGCCGGCGCGTGAGCAGCTTGACGACGCCCGGCATCGAAATGGTCGCGATAAGCAGCAGCACCGTCACGACGATCAGCGGCACCGTCATGATGACGACGAGAAACGGCGCGATTACCGCATGCAGCGACGAGAAGCCGACCGTATCGAAAAGGCGATACATCGCGGAGGTGAGCGCCCAGCCGTCGAGCCAGACGTTCGCGGCGCCCGTCAGCGTCTGCCAGAAAAACCAGAGGACCGCGCCCCAGACCACCGTGGCGACGCCGAAGGGCATCAGCGTGAGCCAGAGCATGCGCGGATGAAAGACGTTCGCAAGCGCGCGCACGAACGAACGCAGCAAGTCACTCATGCGTGATTCTTAGAAGGTAAAGGAAGAACCGACAGGATAAACCAGCGCCGCCCGCGGGCGCTGGTCTCGAGGGAACGGTCAGACGGCCGCCGAGTTGTCCGATGTGGACGCGCGGCGTGTCGAAAGACGCGCGGCGATGCGCTTGAACGCGAGCCAGTGCTGCTCGATGAAGCCGTCGCCGTAATGGACAGGCGCGATGCCCGGCGCACCGAGCTGGTCGCGAATGCCCGTCGGCTCGACGGTACGGTCGAACGAAGCCGAGCGGAACAGGATGTCCCAGAAGGAAAACAGCACGCCGAAATTGCAGCCGTAGGTCGTGCCTTCGTGACCGAAACCGATCGCGTGATGGCGCCGATGAAACGCCGGGCTCACGAAGATCCGCTCGCCAAACCAGCCGAAATGCAGCCGGATATTCGCGTGCTGCACGCTCTGCATGAAATTGGTGATGGCGACGAGCACGACGAATTGCGACGGCTCCACGCCGATCACGAGCGCGACGCACGCGAAGAAGCTCGCTTGCAGGACGTCGTCGAGCAGATGGTTACGGTCGTCGGTCCAGAGCGACATCTTCCGCTGGCTGTGATGCACCGCGTGCAGTTCCCACCAGATGCCGAAACGATGCTCCAGGCGGTGATACCAGTAGCCCGCGAAATCGAGGATCAGCAGATAGATGATGAAGGTGACGAGCGGTTCCGTGGTCACGCCCGGCCAGAGATTGTCGATCTCGAGATTCGGCACGCTGTGGAGGCGCAGCCAGCTTTGCAGCGAATCGAAAAGCGGCTGGAACGTGAAGAAGAAAAACAGATTGAGGATGCCGAGCTTGACGATCCACGTGTAGAGCACGTCCACGCGCACGCCCTTGCGGTCCTTCCACGTTTCCGCGGGGCGGAACGCTTCGAGCGGACGCAGGATCGCGTACATCGTGAGGACTTCCAGCACGCCGACGATCACCCAGTAGAGCGCGTCGTAGGTGTCTTCGTCGTAGTCCATCATGCCGAGCTTGAACAGCGCCGGCTGGACGACATCGACGTAAAGCAGTGTCTGCAGCGACGAGACGAAACTGTCGAGAGCCGAAAGAATGGAATGCAACATGGTGCTCCGTGGTGCTAGCGGCGGCCCGGTTGCGCCGGACCTGCCTCCATCGTAGTACAGGGCGCGGTTGCGCGCCCTGTTCTGCTTACGCCCCGTTCGGCGCCGTGACCGGCGCGCGATTGAAGAAGTAGATGCCGTGCGGCGAACGGCCCACCTTGATCGTCTCGATAAGCTTACGATTTGCAAGGTCGATCACGCCGACATGCTTCGCGAAGCGGAACGTAACCCACAGATACTTCTTGTCGGCGGAAAGTTCCATGTCATCCGGGCCCGGCAGCAGTCCGGTGATATCGCCGACATTCGTGAGCGCGTCTTCGTCGATGATGCTGATCGTGTTCGCGACGCGGTTCGACACCAGCACGTGCTTGCCGTCGACCATCGAGCGGAAGTTGTGCGCGCCCTTGCCCGTCGTGATGGTCTTGACGACCTTCTGGTTGCGCCAGTCGACCACGGCCACGTAATCCGCGCCGGTCATGCCGACGAGCAGAAATTTGTCGCCCGGCGTAAGCCACACGCCCGCCGGCACCTTGCCGACCTTCATCTTCCATTTCACGGTCTGCGTCGCGAGGTCGATCGCGGCGATCTCGCCCGAAACCTGCAGGGAGATGAACGCCGTCGAGCTGTCGTTGGTGAACGCGATATGGCTCGGCATGGTCGCGAGCGGCAGGCGCTTCGCGATGGCGAGGTTCTTGCCGTCGAAGTGATAGATGTCGAGACGGTCGAGACGCAGACCGGTGGACACGAACCACTTCTTGTCCGGCGAAAAGCCGATCTGGTACGGGTCCTCGATGTCCTGAACCCAGCGCTGGAACGCGCCGGTTTTCGGATCGACGAACATCAGATTGTTCGACACCGAATTCGCGACGATCAGCGAGGAATTGTCGGGCAAGGGCATCAGGTGGTGCGGCTCCTTGCCGGTGGGCACGGTGCCGACGACCTGACGCGTGTTTTCGTCGATGAGGCTCAGCGTGGCTTCCGCCGAATTGAGCACGATGACATTGTTGGCGAACGCCGCGGTGGCGACGAGCGCGGCGCCGGCGGCAAGCGCGGCGCGTGCGGCAGCCGCACGGAAACGGCCGCAAGCGTGGCCGGAACGGAATATGTTGCGCATGGGAATTGGGTTTCGAAAGGCAGGCGTCATTGTAGAACGTTTGCCTCGCGCGGCGCGTTGACCAGGTGCGGCTTTTTGCGCAATGCGCTGCTTCGGCGCAAGAAATGAAAGCCTTTCAGACACTTCTCAGTCGCCCTCAGTCGCTCGTCATCGCTGCATCGATTCCCAGACCTTGTACAGGCGCTTCACCGAAACCGGCATCGGCGTGCGCAATTCCTGCGCGAAAAGCGACACGCGCAATTCCTCCAGCAGCCAGCGATATTCGGCGAGCCGCGCATCCGCGACGCCTCCGCGCTGCGCAAGCGCGCGCTGATGATGCTGCGCGAGCGGCTGAAGATCGGCGAAGAGCCGTGCATCGCGGGCCGGGTCGGCCTTCAGCTTGTCGATGCGCAGCCCGATGCCCTTCAGATAACGCGGAAAGTGCGCAAGCTGCGCATAAGGCGTGTCGATGACGAAGCGTTTGCCGATCAGCGCGCCCGCCTGCGCCTGCATATCCGCATACGCCGACGCGAACGATTTCGCCTGCGCGAGCTTTTTGGCCAGCGCCGCGTATTCCGCGAGAATCGTGCCGACGAGCCGCGCGATTTCGTTCGCGAGCAGCGTCAGGCGCCCTTTCGCGGCGTCGCGGCGCGCGTGGAAACTGGCGTCGTCGTCGGGAAGCGGGTCTTGCAGGCACGCGCGATCCAGCGCCGTCTCGACGATCTGATCGCGCAACTCCTCCGCGGTGCCGAGCGCCATGTATTGCATGGACATCTCGCGCAGGCCCGGCAGGTTCTTCTCGAGATAGCGGATCGGCTCGCGCAATTGCAGCGCGAACAGCCGCCGCAAGCCCGCGCGATGAATCCGCGCCGCCTCCTCGGGCGAGTCGAACACTTCGACGTCGCAATGCGTGCCGCGATCGACCAGCGCCGGATAGCCGAACAAGGTCTGCCCGCGCCGGCGGATTTCGAGCAGATCGGGCAGCTTGCCGAAGTTCCACGTCGTGAGGTTTTCATAAAGCGCGGTGCCCTCGCCGGGTTGCGGCGCTTGCGGCGGCGATTCCGATTCTCCCGAGAGCGCATCGAATGCCGCCGCCGAGGTCAGCTTCTGGAACTGCTGCTGCGCCTGGCCGCCGAGTTCCGCACGCAATTGCGCGAGGTTGCGGCCCATCGCGAGCTGGCGGCCATGCTCGTCGATCACCTTGAAATTCATGAACAGATGCGCGGGCAGCGTTTCGAGCTTGAAGTCCGCGCCCCGCACCGCGACCTGCGTCTGCTCGCGAATATCGGCGATGAGCGTATCGACGAGCGCGCCCGCGCCGAACTTCGGCCCGGCGTGCCGCTCGGCGAATCCCGCCGCGTATTCCGGCAGCGGCACGACGTGGCGGCGCAGCTTCTGCGGAAGCGACTTCAAGAGCAGTTGCGCCTTCTCCTTGATCATGCCCGGCACGAGCCATTCGACGCGGCGCGCATCGACCTGATTCAGCCCGTAGAGCGGCACTTGCAGCGTCACGCCGTCGCGCGGCGCGCCCGGCTCGAAGTGATAGGTGAGCGACATCTCGATGCCCGACATCGTCATGCGCTTCGGGAACAGATCGGTCGTGACGCCGGCGGCTTCGTGGCGCATCAGGTCGTCGCGCGAGAGGAACAGGAGCTTGTCGTTGCCCTCTTTCTTCTGCTCGTCGCGATACCAGCGTTCGAACGCGGCGCCCGTCCACATGCCGTCGGGAATCAGCGCGTCGTAGAAGCCGTGGATGAGTTCGTCGTCGACCAGCACGTCCTGTCGGCGCGACTTGTGCTCCAGTTGCTCGATATCGGCCACCAGCTTGCGGTTGTGCGCGAAGAACGGCAGGCGCGTATCGAATTCGCCTTCGACGAGCGCGCCGCGAATGAACAGCTCGCGCGCGTATTTCGGGTCCTGCTTGCCGAAACTCACGCGCCGGCGCGCGTAGACGGTCAGGCCGTAAAGCGTCGCGCGCTCGTAGGCGACGACCTGCGCGGCTTTTTTCTCCCAGTGCGCGTCCGAAAGCGATGTCTTCAGCAAGTGCGCACCGACCGTCTCCAGCCATTCCGGCTCGATTTTCGCGATGGTGCGCGCGTACAGCCGGCTCGTTTCGACGAGCTCGCCCGCCATCACCCAGCGCCCCGCTTTCTTCAGCAGCGCCGAGCCCGGCCACAGATGAAACTTGATGCCGCGCGCGCCGAGATAATGCGGCTCGTCGTCGGCCTTCAGACCGACATTGCCGAGCAAACCCGTCAAGAGCGAAAGATGAATCTGCTCGAAGGTCGCATCGGATTCGTTCAGCCGCCAGCCGTGTTCGCGCACGACCGTCAGCAATTGCGAATGCACGTCGCGCCATTCGCGCAACCGCAGATGCGACAGGAAGTTCGCGCGGCACGCATCGGCAAGCTGCTTGTTCGATTTCTTGTGCGCGACGGCGTCTTCGAACCACTTCCAGATGCGCGTCCACTGCAGGAATTCGGAACGCTCGTCGACGAACTGGCGATGCGCCTGATCCGCCTGCTCCTGCGCTTCGATCGGCCGGTCGCGCGGGTCCTGCACGGACAAGGCGGAGGCGATGATCAGCACTTCCGCGAGCGCGTGATGATCGCGCGCCGCGAGAATCATTCGCCCGACGCGCGGATCGAGCGGCAGGCGCGCGAGTTCGCGGCCGAGCGGCGTGAGCGCGTTGTCGTCGTCGACGGCGCCGAGTTCGTTCAGCAACTGATAGCCGTCGGCGATGGCGCGGCCCGGCGGCGGCTCGATGAACGGGAACGTTTCGATCGCCGTCAGATGCAGCGACTTCATGCGCAGAATCACGGCGGCGAGCGACGAGCGCAGGATTTCCGGATCGGTGAAGCGCGGCCGCGACTGGAAATCGGCTTCGTCGTAGAGACGGACGCACACGCCGTCCGCGACGCGCCCGCAACGGCCCGCGCGCTGGTTCGCCGCCGCCTGCGACACCGGCTCGATCTGCAACTGCTCGACCTTGTTGCGATACGAATAGCGCTTCACGCGCGCGCTGCCGGTATCGACGACATAGCGGATGCCCGGCACCGTCAGCGACGTTTCCGCGACATTGGTCGCGAGCACGATGCGCCGCGCGTTCGAGGGCCTGAACACGCGCTCCTGCTCCTGCGCGGACAGCCGCGCGAAAAGCGGCAGAATTTCCGTGTGCGGCGGATGGTGCTTGCGCAGCGCTTCGGCGGCGTCGCGGATTTCGCGCTCGCCCGGCAGGAACACGAGCACGTCGCCGGGACCGACGCGGCACAGTTCATCGACGGCATCGACGATGCCTTCCATCAGATCGCGATCCGTTTTCCGGTCGTTGCGCTTCGGTGCCGTGCCCTGCGCGTTCTTGATCGCCTCGCTTTCCTCTTCGATCGGCCGGTAGCGCACTTCCACCGGATACAGCCGCCCGCTCACTTCGATGACCGGCGCGGGTTTTTCGTCGCTGCCGAAATGGCGCGCAAAGCGTTCGGCGTCGATGGTCGCGGAAGTGACGATCAGCTTCAGGTCCGGGCGCTTCGGCAGGATTTCCTTCAGATAGCCGAGCAGAAAGTCGATGTTGAGGCTGCGCTCGTGCGCCTCGTCGATGATGATCGTGTCGTAGGCCTTGAGGAGCGGATCGGTCTGCGTTTCCGCGAGCAGGATGCCGTCCGTCATCAGCTTGACGGACGCGCCCGGCGCGAGATTGTCCGTGAAGCGGACCTTGTAGCCGACCACTTCGCCAAACGGCGTGCCGAGTTCTTCCGCGATGCGCCTGCCCGTGGCCGATGCCGCGATACGCCGCGGCTGCGTGTGCCCGATGAGCCCGCCGCCGCCCGCGCCGAGGCCGCGCCCGAGCGCGAGACAGATTTTCGGCAGTTGCGTGGTCTTGCCGGAGCCGGTCTCGCCGCTGACGATCACGACCTGATTCGCGTCGATCGCGCGCGCGATCTCCTCGCGCCGGCCGGAAACGGGAAGCGCTTCGGGGAACGTGATCGGCGGAACGGGATTCGGCGTGACGACGCGCGGCGCGCGCGGCTGACGCGGTTCGCGCGGTTCAAATACTTCGGACGGGCGTTCGGATTTCGGCGCTTCGTTTCGGCGTTCGACGACTCGCGGTGCGCGTGGGGTCGTGTCCGGCTGGCGAGTTTCGGCGGGCCGGTTCTGCGCGACCCGTTGCGGAAGGTCGCGCTTCGGTCGCGGTTGCGGTTGTGGTTTCGCTTGCGGTTGCGGTCGCGAAGCAGCCTGTGCTGCTCCGCGCTCGTCGTCTCGCGGCTTGCGCGAAGGCTGATCGGGTTGTGGCGGCGGTGTTTTCTTCGCAGGCTGCGGACGCTGATCGGATTTCGCCGGCGCTGTCTTAGCAGGCTGCGGACGCTCAGGCGCTTTCGGCTGCGGCGGTTTCGGAGCCGCTGCGGCCTCCGCTTTCGTGCCCGCAAACCGCCGGGCGGCGAGTTCCTTCTTGCTCAATCCCGCCGTCTCGCCGGCGGCGCCCGCGCCTTCGCCCTCCCGCGCTTCGCGCAGCAGGCTTTCACGCAGCTTCTTCAGCTGGTCCTGAGTGTCGGTGGCTTTATCGGCGGATTGGGGCGTGCCCTGCTGGCCGGGGCGGGCGGGTCGGAAAACATTCGGCATAGCGTCGCATTATAATCCCGGGATGAATTCCCAAACCGACCTCACGATGAGCACACAGGCGGCCTCGCAGCCGGTTGCGGCAGAGCCCGAAGCACCGAATCCCCTCGCCCAGTTCGTCGAATGGATGCGCTCCGTCGCGCCGTACATTCACGCGTTCCGGAACAAGACCTTCGTCGTCGCGTTCGGCGGCGAGCTGGTGCACGAAGGACGCCTGAACGCGCTCGTGCAGGACGTCGGCCTGCTGCACGCAATGGGCATCCACGTCGTGCTCGTGCACGGCTCGCGCCCGCAGCTCGACGAGCAACTGAGCCTGCACGGCGTCGAATCGTCGTTCTCGCACGGATTGCGCATCACCGACGCCCGAGCGCTCGAATCCGCCAAGGAAGCGGCCGGCGAAGTGCGCCTCGACATCGAGGCCGCGATCAGCCAGGGCTTGCCGAACACGCCGATGGCCCACGCGCACATCAGCGTGGTGTCGGGCAACTTCGTGACGGCTCGGCCGGTCGGCATTCTCGACGGCGTCGATTTCCAGCACACGGGCGTCGTGCGCAAGATCGACGGCGACTCCGTGCGCCAGTCGCTCGCGTCGAACAAGATCGTACTGCTCTCGTCGCTCGGTTTTTCGCCGACGGGCGAAGCGTTCAATCTGTCGATGGAAGACGTCGCGTCCGCCGCGGCCATCGCGCTGCGCGCCGACAAGATCATTTTCGTCACCGAGATCGACGGCCTGGTCGATGCGGAAGGCGCACTGATTCGCGAAATGTCGCTCGACGACGCCTATCGCCTGCAGGAAAGCGGCGAATTGCAGGGCGACACGGCGTTCTATCTGAAGCATACGGTGCGCGCGTGCCGCGGCGGCGTGGCGCGCGGGCACATCATTCCGTATTCGCTCGACGGCAGCGTGCTGCTCGAACTCTTCCTGCACGATGGCGTCGGCACGATGATCTCGTACGAGAATCTCGAAAGCCTGCGCGAAGCGACGCCGGACGACGTCGGCGGCATTCTCACGCTGATCGAGCCGCTCGAATCCGACGGCACGCTGGTGCGGCGCGGGCGGCACCAGATCGAACGCGATATCGACCACTTCTCGGTGATCGAGCACGATGGCGTGCTGTTTGGCTGCGCGGCGCTCTATCCGTACACGCAGGAGCGCATCGGCGAGATGGCGTGCCTGACGGTCGCGCCCGAGGCGCAAGGTTCGGGCGACGGCGAGCGGCTCCTGAAGCGCATCGAGCAGCGCGCCCGCGCGCGCGGTTTGACGCGCATCTTCGTGCTGACGACGCGCACCGAGCACTGGTTCCTGAAACGCGGCTTCGTGAAGGTGACCGTGGACGACCTGCCCGAAGACCGCAGGCGCCTCTACAACTGGCAGCGCAAGTCGCTCGTCCTGATGAAACAGCTTTGAACAACATGATCTGAAGCGCGAGACACGCGCTTCGTCCCCGCTACAGAGGAGAAACTCACAATGGCCCGAATGGTTCAATGCGCGAAGCTCGGCAAGGAAGCCGAAGGACTGGATTTCCCGCCGCTGCCCGGCGAACTCGGCAAGCGCATCTACGAAACGATCTCCAAGGAAGCCTGGCAAGGCTGGCTCAAACAGCAGACGATGCTCATCAACGAGAATCGTCTGAACATGGCCGATCCGCGCGCGCGCCAGTACCTCATCAAGCAGACGGAAAAATACTTCTTCGGCGAAGGCGCCGATACGGCTTCGGGCTACGTGCCGCCGCAAAGCTGAAAGCGCGTTCAGTCGCCCTGCAAGAACCGGCCCATGCGGCCGGTTTTTTCTTGTCCGCGCGCCGGGAAATTGGTCCGTTCAGTACACCGTGAGATTCGGCGCAATCCTATAGCCAGCAAGGGATCGGGCGCTTCGCACGATACCGTAGGAAGTAAGCGGTTTGCACATCGTCTGTCATCGTGTTATTATCTTGCTCGTTATCAACAGCAATTCACCATCATTCACGCGTAATTGTTTCCGAAGCACGCTTCGGCTCATCGCGCGGTAGTGACAGTTTTCATACAAAGAGGCGCGTCGGTTTCAAGCAACAACGCCGGCCTTTTTCGTCTCAAGCAGTTTTTTCGCCGACGTCGCGGCCCACCCGCGGCAGTTCACGTTTTCCGTAGAGCTCGCCGTCCGCACGTCAAACTCGTTTGTTTCACCGAGTGCATTTTCGCGACCACACCCGCGCGAGGCACCGGCACCGTGTTTCTTTTCGCTCATCAGCGTCGAGCCGTTCGGCCCGAGGCTGTGGGAAGCCTTTGCTTTCGTCTCAAGCGTTCGCGGCGCCGTCTCGAAACTGCACTATCCCGGCAATTGGCGTCCGTCCTCCGCGGCGACGCACCCGAAGTTCCTTGCGGGCCTTCGGGATCGAATACGGAGTTTTTCGAACTATGTCTTCTCTTCACGAGGGCCTTTGGCGCAATAACGAACCATCGAGTCAGAAGCCCGACCTCACCCTCGACGACATCACCATCGTCGATCAATCCTTGTTGAAGCGCGCCGTCGGCGCCATGGCCATCGGCAACGCGATGGAGTGGTTCGACTTCGGCGTGTACAGCTACATCGCCGTGACGCTCGGCAAGGTGTTCTTCCCGTCGTCGAGCCCGGCGGCGCAGTTGCTCGCGACTTTCGGCACGTTCGCGGCCGCGTTTCTCGTGCGCCCGATCGGCGGCATGGTGTTCGGCCCGCTCGGCGACCGCATCGGCCGCAAGCGCGTGCTCGCGATGACGATGATCATGATGGCCGTCGGCACCTTCTGTATCGGCCTGATTCCGAGCTACGACACGATCGGCGTGATGGCGCCGGTGCTCCTGCTCGTCGCACGCCTCGTGCAGGGCTTTTCGACGGGCGGCGAGTACGGCGGCGCGGCGACCTTCATCGCCGAATTCTCGCCGGACAAGAAACGCGGTTTCATGTCGAGCTTCCTGGAGTGCGGCACGCTGGTCGGTTACGTGCTTGGCGCGGGCGTCGTCGCGGTGATGACGGCCGTCATGTCGCAGGACGCGCTGCTTAGCTGGGGCTGGCGCATTCCGTTCATCATCGCGGGTCCGCTCGGCCTGATCGGTCTGTACATCCGGATGAAGCTCGAAGAGACGCCGGCGTTCCAGCGCGAAGCCGAGAAGGCGGAAGCCGTCTCGCACGAGACGACGAAGCAGCAGTTCCGCGAGACGCTGCTCCAGCAATGGAAGCCGCTCCTGCAGTGTGTCGGCCTCGTGCTGATCTTCAACGTGACCGACTACATGGCGCTGTCGTATCTGCCGAGCTATCTGTCGGCGACGCTCAAGTTCAACGAGTCGCATGGCCTCTTCATCGTGCTCGTCGTGATGGTGCTGATGGTGCCGCTGACGATCCTCGCGGGCCGCCTGTCGGACGCGATCGGCCGCAAGCCGGTGATGCTCGCAGGGTGTATCGGCTTGCTGGTGCTGTCGATTCCGGCGCTGCAACTGATCCGCGTGGGCACGGTGCCGTCGATTTTCGCGGGCATGATGATGCTCGGCGCGCTGCTTTCGACGTTCACGGGTGTGATGCCGTCGTCGCTGCCCGCCCTCTTCCCGACGAAGATCCGCTACGGCGCGCTCGCGATCGGCTTCAACGTGTCGGTGTCGCTGTTCGGCGGCACGACGCCGCTCGTCACGGCATGGCTCGTCGACACGACCGGCAACCTGATGATGCCCGCGTACTATCTGATGGGCGCGTCGCTGATCGGCATCGTGTCCGTGCTCGCGCTCTCCGAAACGGCGAAGAAGCCGCTGAAGGGCTCGCCGCCGGCGGTGTCGTCGAAAGCGGAAGCGCATGCGATTCTGCGCGGCCATCGTGAAGCCGCCGAAATGGACGATACATTCCCGGAAGGCACGGTGCGCGCCTGACGTCCGCGCGATGGAAAAAGGAGCCGGCGCTCGATGCGCCGGCTTTTTCACGTCATGAGCTGCACGATGTGCGCTTGCGGCTTGCCATCGTCGATATCGAGCAGCGCGAGCGAAATCGGCAATTTGAAACGGCGCGGCCCCGCGCTGCCGGGGTTCACGAAAAGCACCGCGCCGCGATGCTCGATGACCGGCTTGTGCGAGTGGCCCGTCACGACGACATCGATGCCGTCGAGCTCCTTCGGCGCATCGGCGATGTCGTGCACGACGTGGATCGTCGCGCCGCCGAGTTCGATGCGCGCATGCGCGGCGAGGTGCGCGACGCCGTCGCCGATATCGTTATTGCCGCGCACGACCGTGAGCGGCGCGAGCGAGGCGAGCGTATCGAGCACGTCGCGTTTGCAGATATCGCCCGCGTGGATGATGTGCGCGACCCCGCGCAAAGCGGCGAGCGCCTCGGGGCGCACGAGATTGTGGGTGTCGGAGATGACGCCGATGCGCATTGCGTGCCCTCGCGCATGATTCGATGCCGACGATTATGAGGGCAATGGTAGAATCGCGTCCGCCCTGCCGGGGTGATGAAATTGGTAAACATAGCGGACTTAAAATCCGCCGCCTCACGGCTTGCCGGTTCGAGTCCGGTCCCCGGCACCATCCGCCACCTCGAAGCCCCCCCTCACACCGCGTTCAACAGCCTCTGCGCATCCCTCACGGCATCGAAAAGCGCCTCGATCGCCGTATCGCGATCCAGGAGGCACACATGTTCGATATCGAACGGCAGCGCGTCCACATCGATGAAGCGTACCGTCCCCGCGAAGCAGTCGCGCGACTTCCCCCTGCGCACGGAAGCGATGTAATGGGGCGTGATATACAGGGCAACGGGCGACATGGCGGCCTCGGGTCGATCCGGACGATGAGCCCAGTCTAGTGACGCCGGCCGCCGCCCGGCACCCGCCCGACGCGGGGAGCGCGCCCCCTCTTTCGCGGCCCCGCCGCTACACCGAATGCCCCAGCACGCGGGCGACGTAATGCCGTCCCCACGCCTCGCCGTGCGCGATCGCCTCGGCGACGGTCTCGAACAGGCCGTGGTCGCCCGTCATTTCGCCGGAATCGTCGGCGAGCTTCGAACCGTGCAAGGGCTGCTTGTCGAGCCGCGTCACGCGCACGCGAATCGCATAGCCCTCGGACGGGGCCACACCGGCTTCCTCGTCGGCCTCGTCGGTCTCGCGCGGCCGGGGCACGGCCTGCATGGCAAGCAGGTAGTCGCCTACTTCGATGTCCTTCTGCATGGCGGTCGCCTCCATCGCGATCGAACGCGCTCGAAAAAACGCCAATGCCGATTGTGCTACCGCATCGCGCGGTAAAACAAGCCGTCGGGCGGCACGCGTGTTATAAAGCTTCGCCCGACTTTCATCACGCTCCGATGCACCTCGCGGCATCGGGCTTCGAACCGGATTCATCGATGAAGCTTCGCCTGCTCCTGCTCTTTATCCCCCTCGCGTATCTCGCGGGCTGCACGTCCTACTACAAGAACGTCGAAGCCTGCAAGGACAAGGCGCGCGCCGAGTATCCCGACGCCGCGAGCGCACCGCTCAGAATCACCGGCTCCGGCGCGAGTTATCATGGCTCGCGGGTGGTCGTGCACGGCACGATCCAGAACCCGCCGAAGCCGCCCGCCACCAAGCCGGTGATGGTCACGGCAGCCGCCGAATGCACGTTCCGCGAGACATCGATGACCGGTTTCCAGTGGCTCGTGCCCGCGAAACTCGCGCCAAAGCCGCCGGCAGAAGACGCCGACGAATAAAGCCGATCCCCCGCCCGCGACGAGGAGAGACACGCGCATGCTGCTCGCCCAGATCAGCGATCTGCACATCACGCCGCCGGGCACGCTCGCCTACGGCCGCGTCGATACGGCCGCCTTTCTTTCCCGCGCCATCGGCGTGCTCAATGCGCTCGATCCGCGCCCCGACACGGTGCTCGTCACGGGCGATCTCGTCGACGCGGGCGGCATCGACGAATACCGGCATCTGCGCACGCTGCTCGATACGCTCGAGATGCCGTGGCGCGTGCTCGCCGGCAATCACGACGATCGCGGCAATCTGCGCGCGGTGTTCGGCGATCGCCCCGAATTCGCGGGCCACGAGGCCTTCCTCCAGTACGCATTCGATGTCGGCGGCGTCCGCGTGATCGCGCTCGACACGCTCGATCCCGGCTCGGGCGCGGGCCGGCTGTGCGCAACCCGCCTCGGCTGGCTCGAAGCGGAGCTCGACGCCTCGCGCGAACGGCCCGTGCTGATCGCCATGCATCATCCGCCGTTTGCGTGCGGTATCGGCTTCATGGACGACATTCGCCTCGCCCCCGACGACAGCCGCGCGCTCGACGCGCTCCTGCGGCGTCATCCGAACGTGGAGCGCATCGTGTGCGGCCATGTGCATCGGGCGATCACCGCGCGTTTCGGCGGCACGATCGTGTGGTGCGCGCCCTCGACGGCGCATCAGGTCGCCCTGCAACTGAAGCCCGATGGCCCGGAAGCCTTCGTCATGGAGCCGCCCGCATTCGGGCTGCATCTGTGGCGCGCGGATCTCGGCCTCGTCACGCATTGCGTGAGCGTCGAACAGGGCGGCGGGCCGCAGCCTTTCTAACGGCGCGGCGCGCTGCGGCGCGCGCGCGTCTTGCGTATGATCGGCGGCTGGTCATCATGCCCCGCGATCCATGCCCGCTTCTCCTCAGTCGAATCCGTCCGAGCGCCATCCGCATTACTCGCGCGCGACGCTGTGGCTGCTCGCCACCATCGCGGGCGTCTCGGTCGCCAACATCTACTTCAATCAGCCGCTGCTCGACGACTTCCGCGCGAGCTTCCCCGAAAGCGCGTGGCTGATCGGCGCGGTGCCCGCGTCGACGCAACTGGGCTATGCGCTCGGCATGCTCGTGCTCGCGCCGCTCGGCGACCGCTTCGACCGGCGGCTTCTGATTCTGCTGCAACTCGCGGCGCTCGGCGTGTCGCTCGTCGTGGCGGCGAGCGCGCCGACGCTCGCGGTGCTGATCGCGGCGAGCCTTGCGATCGGCATCGTCTCGACCATCGCGCAGCAGGCGGTGCCCTTCTCCGCCGAACTCGCGCCCGCGGCCGAGCGCGGCCACGCCGTCGGCATGGTGATGAGCGGTCTCTTGCTCGGCATCCTGCTCGCGCGCACCGTGTCCGGCTTCGTCGCCCAGTATTTCGGCTGGCGCGCAGTGTTCGGCGCATCCGTGATCGCGACCGTCGCGCTCGCGGTCATCGTGATCGCGCGGCTGCCGAAGAGCCGGCCGACTTCGACGCTGTCCTACGGCAAGCTGCTCGGCTCGTTGTGGCGTCTCACCGTGGAAAGCGCGGCGCTGCGCGAAGCCGCGCTGACGGGCGGCGCACTCTTCGCAGCGTTCAGCATCTTTTGGTCGATCCTCACGCTGCTGCTCGCGGGCGCGCCGTTTCACATGGGTCCGCAGGCGGCGGGGCTGTTCGGCATCGTCGGCGCGGCGGGGGCGCTCGCCGCGCCACTCGCCGGGAAATCCGCCGACAAGCGCGGGCCGCGCGCCGTCATTTCGCTGTGCATCGGGCTCGTCGCGCTGTCGTTCGTCGTGTTCGCCTTTTCGGCGACGAGCATCGTCGGGCTCGTGATCGGCGTGATCGTGCTCGATGTCGGCGTGCAGGCCGCGCAGATTTCGAACCAGTCGCGCATCTACGCGCTCAAGCCCGAAGCGCGCAGCCGCGTGAACACGGTCTACATGGTCGCGTATTTCATCGGCGGATCGCTGGGATCGGCGGCGGCCTCGCTCGCCTGGCACGCGATGGGCTGGACGGGCGTGTGCCTGGCCGGGCTCGCCGCGACGGCGCTGGCCGCCTTCAGCCACTGGCGCGGACGCGAAGGCGCTCAGACGCGCTCGCGCGCGTAGTCGTGCAGCGCGTCGAGTACGCGATCGAATTCGAGGGATTTGTCGAAGAAGTGACGCACGCCGAATTGCAGGCACCGCTCGCGGTACGCCGGCAGTGCGTGATTGGTCAGCACCGCGACGAACGCGCCGCGCGCGCGCGCCACGCCGCTCGCTTCGAGCCAGGCGAGCACGTCGATACCCGAGCCGCGCTTCAGTTGCAGATCGACGATCACCGCGTCGAACGCCTGCGACGACAGAAGCGCGATGGCGTCGTCGGGCGTATCGGCGAACGCGGTCACGCGCCAGGACTTGAGCGCCTCGATCGCCTCGGTCAGGCTGCGGCGGATCAGCGGCGAGTCCTCGATCAGCAGCGCCGCAAGCGGCGCGAGCGGCGCTCTTCGTCGATCGTCGGTCATGATTTGATCGCCCACGTCGGGCACCCTCCGCGCCGCTATTCGATCAGTCCGTTCTTGATCGCGTAATAGGTGAGATCGGCGTTATTGGCGAGCCGCATTTTTTCCAGCACGCGCGCGCGGTACGTGCTCACCGTCTTCACCGACAGATGCAGTTCCTGCGCGATCTCCGTCGGAATCTGGCCGCCCGCGAGCTTGCAAAAGATCTGGAACTCGCGCTCCGAAAGCAGTTCGTGCGGCCGCTCGGCGGCGGGCTTGTCGAGCTTGTCGGCGAGCGCATCGGCGATGAATTCCGACAGATACCGATGCCCGCGCGCCACCGTGCGGATCGCACGCACGATTTCGTCCGGCGCGGCGTCCTTGTTCAGATAGCCGTTCGCGCCCGCCTTCAGCAGGTTGATCGCGTACTGGCTCTCCGGAAAGCCCGACAGCATCAGCACGCCCTGCTCCGGCCGGATCTGCTTGATCACGCGCAAGGTGTCGACGCCGTTCTTGTCGGGCATCGCGATATCGAGCAGCACGACGTCGAACGCCTGCTCGCGCACGCGCGCGATGGCCTCGTCGCCCGTCGCGGCTTCCGCGGTGACTTCCATGTCGGGCTCGTCCGCGACGAACTGCCGGAACCCGCTGCGCACGATCGCGTGATCGTCGGCTATCAAGACTCGAATCATTCGGGTCGTCCGCGCTGCCGGACGTTCTTGTAGGAGTTGAGCGGTCATCGTTCGGATGCGCCGGACGCGCGCGCTGCGCACAAGGCGCGTCCGGCGCGCGAGGCCTTATCCGTTGCGGCCGGCGAGCAGATCGGCCATGTCGTCGGCGTGCTCTTCCTCGACGGCCAGGATCTCTTCGAAGAGTCGCCGCGTCGTGACGTCCTTGTCGCCGAGATAGCGGATGATCTCGCGATACGTATCGATCGCGATGCGCTCCGCGATCAGATTCTCGCGAATCATGTCGATCAGATCGTGGCCTTCCTTGTACTCCGAATGCGAGCGCGACTTCAGGCTGTCGGGCGCGAAATTCGGCTCCCCGCCCAGTTGGACGATGCGCTCGGCGAGCGTGTCGGCGTGCTCCTGCTCCTCGTTGGCGTGCTCGAGAAACTCCTGCGCGACGGCTTCCGAATGGATGCCCTTCGCCATGAAATAGTGGCGCTTGTAGCGCAGCGTGCAGACGATCTCGGTCGCGAGCGAGTCGTTGAGCAGCTTCAGCACGGTCTCGCGATCGGCGCCATAGCTCGACGTGACGGGACCTTCGTCCATGTGCTGGCGCGCGTCGGCGCGAATCTTGTCGAGATCGAGGACGAAGGCGTCCGTGGACTGGCTCGGCGCGGCTTTTACAGCAGACGATTTGGACATTTGGTTCGCTCCTCACAGATAGGAATGAGATGACGGTCGCTGGATCGGGCGTGCGCGCTCGTGAAGCGCGGCTTATCTATAGCGCCCTGCTATTCAATCAGGGACTGCGATGCATGCGGCATGCCTGATCGCCCGAAAAGGCCGCGCGGCGGACGAGAATCCCCCGCGCGGCCCGATGGCTCGCGGTTCGGCGCGAACCGCGCGTCACGTTCGGAAGACGCCGAGCAGCAACGTGACCACGAACACGACGAGAAAAATGAAGAAAAGGATCTTCGCGATTTCCGCCGCGCCGGCCGCGATGCCCGTGAAACCGAACACGGCCGCGATGAGGGCGATGACGAAAAAGACAGCAGCGTAGTGAAGCATGTGACCTCCTGCAAAAACGGGTGATGGGAACCGGTGTCGCGCTATCGGCTGAGCGCGGCGCTAATCGATGGCTTTTTTCGTGACGACGAAGCCCAGCACCAGAAACACGACGCAGAGAATCAGGAACAGCACGAACAAGAACTTGGCGATGGCGGCAGCCCCGGCGGCGACGCCCGTAAAGCCCAGCACGCCGGCGATCACAGCCACGATCGCGAAAAACAATGCCCACTTGAGCATGATCGTTCCCCGTAAGAATGGATGACGCATCCATCCTAGCGACGCGTTTCTGGACGCGCATTCGGGCAGGCTCCTTTTTTGCTGTGGGAATCCACCGACACCTGCTTTCAAATCGGCTGCGCGCCGTGAAACGCCGATCCGACGACACCATGAGCCACATACCGACGATGCTGCCCGGGGAATCGCCACTTCATTCGCCACCGGAATCGCCGATCTTCGCCGACGACTCCGCCATGCCGAAAGCCGCCGCCCGGCCCGCGCCCGCGGGCATCGCGCATCGCGCGTCGCGCCTGAACGACTGGATGCGCCGCTATAGCTGGGCCGTCGCGATGACAGTCGCGATCGTCATCACCGTGGGCGGTCTCGTGATCCTGGAGTCGGGACGCATGCGGATCGCGGCGGAGTACGAAACCGCGCTCGACGCCAAAGGCGCGACCGCGCAACTCTCGACACTCGCCGCCGATATTGCGACGCTCACCGCCGACGAGCGCGGCTTTGCGCTCAAGCCGGACGGCGCGTATCAGGCGCATTTCGCGGACACGGCGGCACGCGTGCGGCGCACGCTCGCCTCGCTCGATGCGTATTACCGGCGCATCGGCGACGACGCGGCGCTCGCGAGCTTCGCGCAAATCCGCGCCGCCGCCGACGATGAAATCGCGCACGGCACGGCGCGTCTCGCGGAGCCATCGAAAGACGCCGCCGATGCCGCCGTCCCCACGCCGGCCGACGCGAGCGCGAGCGCAGGCACGAGCGCGACCCTCGACGCCGCGCTCGCGCTCCTGCGCCTGAACGAAGAACGGCGCGCCCAGCACGCGCTCGATGCGAGCCGCGCCGATCAGCGCATCTCGACGCTATGCGTCGCTGCGCTATGCGCGCTCAACATCGTGTTGTTCCTGCTGCTCTTTCGCAATCTGGGCATTCAGCTCGACAAGCAGGCGCGCGTGCAGAAGGCGCTCATCACGCAGCAGGAGGAGCTGGATCAGCTCGTATTCGCGCGCACGCGGCAACTGGAAGCGCTCGCGTGGCATTTGCAGTCCGTCAGCGAAAACGAAAAGACGGAGCTCGCGCGCGAACTCCACGACGAGCTCGGCTCGATTCTCACCGCGAGCAAGATGGATGTCGCGTGGGTGCGCGGCAAGCTGAAGGACGCCGAGCCCGCGATGGCCGAAAAGCTCGCGCGCGCGCTCGGCAATCTGGATCAGGGCATCGCGCTCAAGCGGCGGATCATCGAAGACATGCGCCCGACCGTGCTCGCCAACTTCGGGCTCGTGACCGCCCTGCGCTCGCTCGCCGACGAAGCCGCGCAACGCAACGGCTGGAGCATCGAATTCGATTTGCCGGGCGAAGACGTGAAGCTCGGCGAGGCGATCGAGATCGCGCTCTTTCGCGTCGCGCAGGAGTCGCTCACGAACGCGGCGAAATACGCGCGCGCGAGCCGCATCCGCGTGGCGCTTGGCGTCGGTGAAGAGAACGTCTCGCTCTCGATTACCGATGATGGCATCGGCATCCGTCCGCAGGATCTGAAGCGCACGCAGACGCATGGGCTCGTCGGCATGCGTCAGCGCGTGTCGGCGCGCGGCGGGCGCTTCGAGATCGAGCGCGTCACGCCGCACGGCACGGCGATCAGCGTATCGATGCCGCGCGAGCGCAGCGCCGACGCCACCGACCTGGCGCAATCCGCGTAAGACGATGCCGACACGAAGTGCGGACGCCGCCGACACGAAAATCGCATGCGTGCCTACAGCCCGCGACGCCGCGCTTTTTTATGATTACTAGACCGATAGGCCGGGCGGCATGAGGCGTCCGTCACTCGAAACGATGCGCGAACCGATTCCTGTCACGCATTTCAACTCCAAGGGGAATACAACATGACTCGACTCATCGCTCTGCTGCTGATCGCGGGCACGGCGGCTCTCGCGGGCTGCAACACCGTCTCGGGCGCGGGCCAGGACATTTCGAAGGGCGGCCAGGCCATTTCGAACTCCGCTGAGCAGCACAAGTAACAATCGTTCCATAGCGTTGCTGTAGTTCCCTCTCTTCCCGCCACCTCGTGTGGCGGGATTTTTTTGTGCCGTTGCTCCCACGCATGGCGCAAAAAAATCCGGCCGCGATAGGCGGCCGGACTAAGTCTCTTAGCACCCGCTACGTCATTGCGTGTCGGGCAACTCCAGCGCCGGCTGCTGCGTGTTGCCGCCCTGCGCCACCAGCACGCGAATCTTGCCCGGCACCAGTTGCGAAGCCGCGTTGCCCGAAGGCAGCGTCGTCACGAGCCAGTCCGCGTTGTTGCCGAGATTGAACGATGCCGACGTATAGACCGGCGTCTTCGAGCCCGGCAGCGTCGCGATAAGCTGATACGTGCTGCCGGAAACATAGAGCGAGTCCTGCGTCGACGCGGGCACGGCGTTCTTGTAGGCGACACCCGCCATCGTCGGGCTCACGTTGGCGATGTTCGTGCCCGGCGCCACTAGATAGATGTCCAGATTCGGCGCGTTGGTCGAGGCATTGAAGGCGCGAACCCGTGCGCTCGTCGACAGCAGTCCCTTGTCGAAGGGATCGTCGATCACCGCGATCGACGGCACGAAGCCCGCATCCGGCAACGCGATCACCGTGTACTCGTGGCCCTTCGCGGCATTGCTGATGCTGGTATCGGTCGCGAGCTGCGTCGTCGTGTTGACCGCGGCGTAGGAGAAGTTGTGCTGGCCGGTGTCGATGTTCGCGAAGTTGGTCACGGTCTTGTACGCGAGATTCGGCTGCAGGATCTTGCCGTTGTCGTAGAAGTCGACGTTCGGCCCGCTCGGGATCGCGTGAATGAAATGGACTTCCGGCGGCGTGACGCCGATTTCCTTGCCGACATCGTCGGAGCTTCCTCCGCAAGCGGAGAGCAGAGCAGCGACGGCAGCGAGCGCGGCAGCGGTGCGGATGAGCTTCATGATTTCACCTTCCTTTATTTTGATCGACACCTCGTTGGCCGGGTCCGGACGAAGGCTTGCGCCCGATTCGTGGACCCTGGTTCTGTTTTCTTTCTTGACCGATCGGTCGACGTCAATCGCGCCGGCGATGCGGGTGCCTGCCATCAGCAAAGGATGTGCCCCTGAGGGACATGAATGACTCCCTCGCGCCCGGCAAAGCCATACAGGACGGGGCTTCCGGAATCGTTAGAGGAATTATTCGGGACGTGTGAAAGACACGCGGCGGAGCGGCATCGAACGATGCAGTCCGCCGGTGCGCGAAGCGGCTTTTACAACGCGGGGACGCTCAGGCCAGCCCGCGCCGCCGATAGTCGAACCAGAACGAAAGCCCGACGGAAAGCAGGATGACGAGCGTCGCGATGACGGTCCACTGCGTGATGATCTCGCCGAGCAGCGCCGCGCCGAGCAGGACCGCGACGACCGGGTTCACGTACAGGCAACTCGTCGCGACGATCGTGCTCGTGTTGCGGATCAGGAAGTTATACGCGACATACGCGGCCATCGAACCGACGGTCACGAGATAGACGAACGCGAGCCCGGCCCCCGGCGCGACGTGCGTGAGCCGCTCGCCGGACAACAGCGCGATGCCCGTCGCGATCAATCCGCCCAGCCCGATCTGCAAGGCCGTGGACATCAGCAGATCGGAAGGCTGCGGCAGCCGGGTCGCGAGATGCGCGCCGCCCGCCCAGAGGATCGCCGCGCACAGAATGGCGAGTGTGCCGAACGTGGAACTCGGCGACGGATCGCCGTGATTCAGCAGCACGATGCCGACGAGGCCCAACGCCACCGCGAACCACTCGCCCTTCGCGACGGCGCGGCCCGCGAGCGCGGTGAAGATCGTCGCGAAGAGCGGCACCGTGGCCACCATCACGGCGGCGGTGCCGGTGCCGACGGTGCGCATGCCGTAGGCCATCATCCCGCTGGACAATCCTTCGAGCAAGGTGCCGACGATCGCCGCGTTGCGCACTTCCCGCGCGCTGGGCCACACCGCCTTGCGATGCACGGCGATCGCGAACAGCCCGGCGCCCGCGAACAGGTTGCGCAGCCCGCCGAGCATGAGCGGCGGAAACGATTCGAGCGACAGGTGAATCCCGAGATACGTCGATCCCCACACGAGATAGACGACCGCGAGCGCGAGCGCCACCTGCCCCTTGAAGGAACGCGGCGCGCGAAACGGAAAACGGTCGGGAAAACTGAACGGCAGACGCGGCGGCGGCAGAGCGGACATGCATTACTCCGCGACGGCTGCGCGCCGGACGAAAACAGGCAAAACCAGACAGGACGGCATGACGGAAAACGAAGAGGCGGATGGCGCGGGAAGGGGCCGCTCGATCTTCGGGAAAACCCGGAAGTTCGCGGCGCCCGCCATTATGCAGTAAGCGCCCTCTACGAACGACGGAATTTGAAGATGGTTGCCAACACGCCACGCCACGGTGTAAGGTGGCGGCTGCTAACGCGGGGGTCCTGCGTTGCGCATCGCGATTTCAACCGGTTTCATCGATCGAATCGCTTCGTGCGGCGTGGGTGAGAAATACCCTTTGAACCTGATCTGGATAATGCCAGCGCAGGGAAGCGTTCGGGTTCGACGGTTTGCAGCATCCCGCCACTTCTTCCGAACCCGTACCTTTCCATCTCGTTCCTCCCTGTTTAGCTCCTGAGTCAGCCGAGCTCGGTGTCGCTCGTTCGCGTCGCGCTTCGGAAATAACCGTCCCACACAGGAGATACAACACATGAATGCCAACCCCAAGTTCCTGTCCGAGAACGCCGTCGTCGATGCCGCCGCCATCGCGCCCCTGCCGAACTCGCGCAAGGTCTACGTCGAAGGTTCGACGCCGGACATCCGCGTGCCGATGCGCGAAATCACGCAGTCGGACACGCCCGATGGCTTCGGCGCCGAGAAGAATCCGCCGGTCTACGTCTACGACACGTCGGGTCCGTACACCGACCCGGACGCGCACATCGACATTCGCTCGGGTCTGGAAGCACTGCGCGGCGCGTGGATCGAGAAGCGCGGCGACACCGAGGAACTTGCGGGCCTGTCGAGCGACTACGGCCGCGAACGCGCCGCCGATGCGAAGACCGCCGAGCTGCGCTTTCCCGGCCTGCACCGCAAGCCGCGCCGCGCGCTCGAAGGCAAGAACGTCACGCAGATGCACTACGCGCGCGCCGGCATCGTCACGCCGGAGATGGAGTACATCGCGATTCGCGAAAATCAGCGGCGCGCGGAATATCTCGAAAGCCTGAAGTCGAGCGGCCCGAACGGCGAAAAGCTCGCGGCGATGATGGGCCGTCAGCACGCCGGACAGGCGTTCGGCGCAGCGGCGTTCGGCAAGGATGCGCTCAAGGAAATCACGCCCGAATTCGTGCGCGAGGAAGTGGCGCGCGGCCGCGCGATCATCCCGGCGAACATCAATCACCCGGAAAGCGAGCCGATGATCATCGGCCGCAACTTCCTCGTGAAGATCAACGCGAACATCGGCAATTCGGCGGTGAGCTCGTCGATCGGCGAGGAAGTCGACAAGATGACGTGGGCGATCCGCTGGGGCGGCGACACGGTGATGGATCTCTCGACCGGCAAGCACATCCACGAAACGCGCGAGTGGATCGTGCGCAATTCGCCGGTGCCGATCGGCACGGTGCCGATCTATCAGGCGCTTGAAAAGGTCAACGGCAAGGCCGAAGACCTGACCTGGGAAATCTTCCGCGACACGCTCATCGAGCAAGCGGAGCAAGGCGTCGATTACTTCACGATTCACGCGGGCGTGCGCCTGCAATACGTGCCGCTGACGGCCAACCGCATGACGGGCATCGTCTCGCGCGGCGGCTCGATCATGGCCAAGTGGTGCCTCGCGCATCACAAGGAAAGCTTCATCTACGAGCACTTCGAAGACATCTGCGAAATCATGAAGCAATACGATGTCTCGTTCTCGCTCGGCGACGGCCTGCGCCCCGGCTCGATCTACGACGCCAACGACGAAGCCCAGCTCGGCGAACTGAAGACGCTCGGCGAACTCACGCAGATCGCATGGAAGCACGACGTGCAGGTGATGATCGAAGGCCCCGGCCACGTGCCGATGCAGCTCATCAAGGAGAACATGGACCTGCAACTGGAGTGGTGCGACGAAGCGCCCTTCTACACGCTCGGGCCGCTCACGACGGATATCGCGCCGGGTTACGACCACATCACGTCGGGCATCGGCGCGGCGATGATCGGCTGGTTCGGCACCGCGATGCTCTGCTACGTCACGCCGAAGGAGCATCTCGGCCTGCCGAACAAGGACGACGTGAAGGAAGGCATCATCACCTACAAGCTCGCGGCGCACGCGGCCGATCTGGCGAAGGGTCATCCGGGCGCGCAGGTGCGCGACAACGCGCTCTCGAAGGCGCGCTTCGAGTTCCGCTGGGAAGACCAGTTCAACCTCGGCCTCGATCCGGACAAGGCGCGCGAATTCCACGATGAAACGCTGCCCAAGGATTCCGCCAAGGTCGCGCATTTCTGCTCGATGTGCGGCCCGCACTTCTGCTCGATGAAGATCACGCAGGACGTGCGCGACTTCGCCGCGAAGCAAGGCGTGTCCGAAAACGAGGCGCTCGCCAAAGGCATGGAGACGAAGGCGATCGAGTTCGTGAAGAAAGGCGCGGAAATCTATCAGCCGACGTGATGCTTGCCTAAGGCTGACGACGGCCTGTCGCACGAGACGTGCGGCAGGCCGTTTTTTTTGCCTTCGCGCGGCGCAAAGCCTTGCGGGAACTGGCTGACCGGGTTAATCGGAGGATTCGGGCACTTTTCGTGCTGATGCCTGAATGAACCGGCGAAAACGTCCGAACGCTCGAACGGCGCTTCGCAGCCGATTCACTTCATCATCGAATTGGAGAGTCGACATGAAAACCATGAGACAGATCGGCGCCGCTGCAATGGTCGTTGCGTTCCTCGGAGGACTGACCGCTTGCGGCGACATGACCACGCGTCAACGGGATACCGCGATCGGCGCCGGCGTGGGCGCGGCGGGCGGAGCGGTCATCGGCGGCAGCGCGCTTTCGACGCTCGGCGGCGCGGCAGTCGGGGGTGTCATCGGCAATCAGGTCGGCAAGTAATCTTCCGGGCGGCGAGGCGCGACGCCTCGCCCGAAGCGACCCGTTGTTTCATATCTGATACAAAATCGCGCGCCGTAACGCTTTTTGACGTGACGCACGGTGTCGGTCCTGCGCCGGTCGACTAAGCTTCTCCTTAACGGACCCGCACGCTTCGCATCCGATTCAGAGGTCCGGCAAGCCGCAGTGCAAGGAGCAGCATCATGATTTCCGCCCGCATCATTTCCGGACCCGCAACGGCCGCCGTCGCGCTCGCTGCCGGGCTTCTCGTCAGCGGGTGCTATTACTACGGCTATCCGGCGTATCCGTCTTATCCCGTCGTCGACGCGACCTACGTCCAGCGCGAATTCTCGCTGCCCGGACAGGCGGCATCCGGCGCGGCGGCGGCCACGCTTCCACCGCAGTACGAGTACGCGGTCGGAGCGCCTTACGCCGATTACTACCAGACCTATCCGTACCCTTATCCCTATCCTTACTACCCGCCTTATGCGGCGTACCCGGCCTATTACGGCTACGGCTATGGCTATCCCGCGGTCTCATTCAGCTTCGGCTACTGGGGCGGCAGCGGATGCTGCTGGGGCCGCGGCTGGCACGGCGGCGGCTGGAACGGACACGGCTGGCACGGCGGCGGCGGTGGATGGCATGGCGGCGGCGGCAACAACTGGCACGGCGGCGGTGGAGGCGGATGGCACGGCGGAGGCGGCCGCGGGCACTGAACGGCGCATCGGACCGTTACATCAGATGAGACAAACATCGGCTTAAACGGCGTCGCGTAACATCGCTGCAACATTTTCCGACTCAAATCTGGCGGCGCACGCCTCGAACCACTTTGTGCGCCCCGACACTTTCCTTATCCGACAAGGCATCGGCCGATTTCGCCAGACGATTGGCATGCTTCTGGCTATATAGCTCCCCTATTACCGCAGCACATTTTTCCGCACACGCTTTCCGTATCGGGGGATCGGACATGATGGCCTTCTTGTTTTTCCTGGCGTGGATGCTCGCCTCGCTCGCCCTTCTGACCGTCTGGGTGTTTCGCCAGACGCCGCCCGCCGGCCGCGACGACGGCACGCCCGCCGCCATCGCCGAAAGCTGATTGTCTCTTCGCCTGTGACGACGCGCCCGCATGCGGCGCGTCCCGTCACGTCCCTGCGCGACGCCCGCGCCGCAATGAACCGCCATTGACTCCTTGACGCCAGCCGTTCGCGCCCTATTCTTAGTGAGCGCGTTATGCGCTTGCTTAACCGGCGACCGCAGCGAAGCAGGACATCGAACGCCACGCGCGAGCGCGGTATCGGCTCGTCGCCGCTGCCGCACATGACCCCGGCAAGGAGACCCGATGTTCCATCAGCTTCTCACCCCGATCGCCCATTCCCTCTTCGCTTCTTTCGTCGTCGCCGCGCTGCCGATCGTGCTCGTGCTCGTGCTGCTCGGCTGGGCGCGCCGTCCGGCATGGCAGGCGTCGCTCGCGGGCCTGATCCTCGCGCTCGTCATCGCCGTGGCGGGCTGGCATTTTCCGGTCGGGCTCGCGCTCGATTCGGTCGCGGCCGGCGCGGTGTTCGCGCTGTGGCCGGTCATGTGGATCGTGTTCGCGGCGATCCTGCTCTACAACGTCGCACAACGCTCGGGGCGCTTCGAGGCTTTTCGCCAGTGGATGGTCGATAACCTGCCGAACGACCGGCGCATCGTGCTCGTGGTGATCGGCTTTTCGTTCGGCGCGCTGCTCGAAGGCATTTCGGGCTTCGGCACGCCGATCGCCATCACGAGTTCGCTTCTGATCCTGCTCGGTTTTCCGACGCTCGAAGCGCTGACATTCACGCTGATCTTCAACACGGCGCCGGTTGCATTCGGCGCGCTCGGCGTGCCGATCACCGTGCTCGGCGCGGTCACGCACCTGCCCACCGACGCCCTCGCGAAAATGGTCGGCCGCCAGTTGCCGCTCTTCGCGTTCTTCCTGCCGTTCTACGTGATCGGCGTCTATGCGGGCTTTCGCAACATGCTGCGCATCTGGCCGGTGCTGCTTGTCTCCGGCGGCGCGTTCGCGCTCACGCAGTTCGTCACGTCGAATTTCATCAGCTATGCGCTGACCGACGTGCTGTCATCGCTCGTCTCGCTGATCCTGACGATCGCGTTTCTGCGCGTGTGGAAGCCCGTCGCCGACGAGCGCTTCGCGGTCAACGCCGAGCGCCTTCCGGGCACGGACGCGACGCTCTCGGGCGGCCACGGCTGGGTGCCGTGGATCGTCGTGTCGGTGGTCGTGATCGTGTGGACGGTGCTGAAGATCTTCCTGATCGGCGATGTGAAAATCGCGTGGCCGGGTCTCGACAAAGCCGTCTACATCACGCTCTACAACCAGCCCTACGGCGCGATCTGGGACTTCCAGCCGCTCGCGACGGGCACCGCGATTCTCGTCGCGTCGATCATCACCGCGCTCATGGTGAAGCTGCCCGCGCGGGAATACAGCGCGGCGATCGCCGATACCTGGGTGCAGACGCGCATCGCCATTCTCACGGTCGCGACCATCGTCGGGTTGGCGTATCTGATGAACTACTCGGGCATGAACTACACGCTGGGCCTGGGCGTCGCGTCGGTCGGGCCGTTCTTCCCGCTCGTCTCCGCCTTCCTCGGCTGGGTGGCGGTGTTCCTGTCCGGCAGCGATACGTCGGGCAATGCGCTGTTCGGCAATCTTCAGGTCGTGGCGGCGAACCAGCTCAATCTCAATCCGGTGCTGATGGCGGCGACCAATTCGTCGGGCGGCGTGATGGGCAAGATGATCTCGCCGCAGAACATCTCCACCGGCGTGGCCACGACCGAGCTCAAGGGCAAGGAAGGCCTCGTCTTCGCGCGCACGTTCTGGCATTCGATCCTGCTCACGATCCTGCTCGGCGTGCTCGTCTGGCTGCAACAGAACGTGCTGACGTGGATGATTCCGCCGCACTGATCTCCCGTTTCTTGCGCAGTCTTTCAGCAAGCGTCTTTTCGAGACGCGCGCGGTGCTACCATGCGCGGACTTTCGCTATGCATACCGAAGTCCGCCCGCCATGTCACCCGCCAATCTGCTGCAACTGATCGTCCTCGCCGCCCTATGGGGCGCGTCGTTTCTCTTCATCCGCGTGGGCGTCGCCGAGTTCGGCGTCGCGCCGCTGATGGCCTTGCGCGTCGGCATCGGCGCGCTGTTTCTGGGCGGCATGCTGCTCGCGCGCCGTCCGCTCGCCGCTACCGCCGCGACGCTGCGCGCACGCTGGCCGCAACTGCTCGCGGTCGGCATTCTCAACTCGGCCGCCCCGTTCTGCCTTTTCGCGTATGCCGAGCTGACGCTTTCGGCCGGCGCGACGTCCGTCATCAACGCGACGACGCCGCTCTTCGGCGCGCTCGTCGCGTATCTGTGGCTGCGCGACCGTCTGACGACCGCGCGCACGATCGGCATGGCGATCGGTTTCGCGGGCGTGCTCGTGCTGGTGTGGAACCAGATCGCGCCCGAGCACGCGGGCCACGACGCCGCGCTGCCCACGCAAGGCATGCTCGCGGCGGCCGCGGCGCTCGCGGCATCGGCGCTGTATGGCGTCGCGGGCAACTTCGCAAAAAAGTATCTGATGGACGTCGACGCGATGACCAACGCCGCCGGCAGCATGATCGGCGCCACCCTGACGCTCGCGCCGATCGCTTTCTTCACGTGGCCCGCCGCGCCGGTGTCCGCGCACGCATGGGGCGCGGTGCTCGCGCTCGGCATCGGCTGCACGGGCATCGCGTACTTCATCTATTTCCATCTGGTGGCGGTGGCCGGTCCCGCGCGCGCGATGACCGTGACGTTCGTCATCCCGCTCTTCGGCATCTTGTGGGGCGCGCTCTTTCTCGGCGAGCACGTCTCGCTCGTGATGATGACGGGTTGCGCGATCGTGCTCGCGGGCACGGCGCTCGCCACCGGCGCGGTGAAGCGCACGTCCTTTGCGGGGCGGCGCAAGCTCGCGCCGTAAGGCCGGGCTCGCGCATGCGCATCCGTCAAATTATTTGGATGCGCGTTGCGTCTTACGGGAAGCCGCGTCATCCTTCGCGCTTTTTGCGCAAGGAGCCGACATGGCCGTTTCGTTCGCCAAGCTGAAGCATGAAATGATGAAGATGGTGCCGCCCACGCTCTTCTTCTTCGTTCTTCTGAATGCCGTCGTCATCATTCGCGCGCTGATGCTGAAAGGCACCGGCATCTCGCTGCCGACGTCGGTTTCGGTCGTCTTCGCTTCGCTGATTCTCGGCAAGTCCGTGTTGCTCGCCAACATGCTGCCGTTCATCAATCGCTATCCGGACCATCCGCTCGTCTGGAATGCGGCGTGGAAAACGCTCATTTACACCATCGTCGCCGGCATCCTGCACTACTTCGAGCGTCTATTCGAATTCTGGAAGGAGACGCACGGCCTGGCGGCGGCGCATCACGAACTCCTCGCGCATATCAACTGGCCGCAGTTCTGGGCGATTCAGATTCTTCTCTTCCTCATGATCGGCAACTACTGCGCGTTCGCCGAACTCGGGCGCGTGATCGGACGCGTTGCGCTCAAGTCGTATTTCCTCGGCCCGCGCGTGGACGTCCCGCCGACGTGGCGGCAAGGCTGACTTTTCGATTTACTCGCCGCGCACCGGCCCGCGTCCCGCCTTGATCGCGCCGCGCTTCACCTTGCCTTCCACGCGCCGCGTTTGCGATGCGCGCGTCGGCTTGGTCGCGATGCGCTTGCGCCGCGTCACCGAAACGCTGCGAATCAGTTCGTCGAGCCGCGCCAGGGCCGCCGCCCGGTTCATGTCCTGCGTGCGATGCTCCTGCGCCTTGATGACGATCACGCCCTCGCGCGTCACGCGGCTGTCGGAGAGCGCGAGCAGGCGCGCCTTGATGTGCTCCGGCAACGACGACGCGCGAATATCGAAGCGCAGATGGATCGCACTCGACACCTTGTTGACGTTCTGACCGCCCGCGCCTTGCGCGCGCACGGCCGTCAGCTCGATTTCGTTGGGCGGCACGGCGAGGCTGTCGGTTGTCATCGTTCGATTTCCCTCGATAAGCGCTGCATGCGCGCGGCCAGCCCGGAATCGCGTTGCGTCGGTTCTCTCACCGCCTGCGCAAAGATCGCCGCCGAGCCGATCACGTCGATTCTGCGCTTCGCGCGCGTGATCGCCGTATACACCAGCTCGCGCGACAACACGCGCACGAACACGCCGGGCAACACGAGCGACGCATGCTCGAACTCCGAGCCCTGCGACTTGTGGACGGTCAGCGCGAACGCGGTATCGTGCGGCGGCAGCGCGGCGGGCGACACGTAGCGCAGCGCGCCATCGGCCATGCGGAACGCCACGCGCAAGAGCCCGTCCGCGCCCGGCAGCGCAATGCCGATATCGCCATTGAAAAGCCCGAGCGCATAGTCGTTGCGCGTGACGATCACCGGCCGTCCGGCGAACCACTGCGCACCGAGCGCAAGCGCAATGCCCGCCTGCTCGCGCACTTTCGCGGCGATGCGCGCGTTCACTTCGTCCACGCCACGCGGTCCCTTGCGGGTCGCGCACAGCACGCGATAGCGGTTGAGCGCGTCGAAGAGTTGCGCGTGATCGGCGTCTTCGTCTTCGAGCACGGCCAACAGCGCTTGCGCATATGGCGCGAAGCCCTTCGCGAGGCGCGCGAGCGTGCGCTCGGAGAGCGCCGTGTCGCCATCGTCGAAAAGCGCGGCGGCGCGTTCGCCGGAAGCGTCGAGCGCATGAAGCGCGGCCTTTTCGTCGCCGTCGCGGATCGCGATCGACAAACGCCCGATGTCCGAATCGAGCCCGAAGCGATAGTTTTTCTGCAACCAGACGACGCAATCGGTCAGCGCGGATGCCGGGCCGGGCGCTTCCGGCGGCGCGTCGAAGAGTCCGAGCTGCGGATCGCCCGACGGTGGCTCGGCGTGCGGCACCACGGGCTGAAGCTTTTTTACGTCGAGCGCCAGCGCCGACGCGATCCGTGCGACGCCCGCGCCGCTGAACGACGGCTCAGCGCTCAGTTCCGCGAACACCGCGCCCGCCTCGACCGCCGAAAGCTGATCCTTGTCGCCGAGCATCACGAGCCGGCTCGACGGCGCGACGGCTTCGAGCAGATGCGCCGCGAGCGCGACGTCGATCATCGAGGCTTCGTCGACGACGATCACGTCGTACGGCAGCGGATTGTCGCGATGATGCCGGAAGCGCCCGTCCGCCTGCACGCCGAGCAGCCGTTGCAGGGTGAACGAGGTGCGCGGCAGCCGCGCGGCGAGTTCGGGCGGCAGCTTGTCGGCGCGCTCGATCAGCGCTTCCTGCATGCGCTGCGCGGCCTTGCCGGTCGGCGCGGCGAGCGCGATGCGCAGTTGCGGATCGTCGTCGAGCAGGCACGCGAGCACGCCCACGACGGTTGTGGTCTTGCCGGTGCCCGGGCCGCCGCTCACGATCGTCAGCCGCCCCGCCAGCGCGACGAATGCGGCAACGCGCTGCCAGTCGATATCGTCGCCGGCGCGCGGGCCGAAATAGCGCGCGATGCGCGCAGCCTGCGCTTCGATAGCCCGCGGCAGCATCTGCGCACCCGCGCCGCGCGAGCGTTCGACGAGCGCCTCTGCGAGCCGTCGCTCGTAATCGAAGTAACGCGCGAGATAGAGCCGCCCATCCTCGTCGATGACGAGCGGCAGCAGATCCGCCGCGTCCGCACGCGCATCGTCGCGCACGAGGCACGCGACGCCGCTCGCGAGCAACGCGTCGCGCGCCTCGTGAAAGCGCTCGTCATGACGGCGCGCGAGCGTGGCGAGCGGCAGGCAGACGTGACCCTGCGCAGTGGCGCGGCTCAACGCCAGCGCAGCGCGCTCGGCCCACAGCACGCCGCGTTCGTCGGCGTCGAGCCGAATCGCGAGCGCCTTCATGCGCCGCGCGAAGCCTTCCGCAAGCGCGGCGCTTTCGTCCGCGCCCGCGCGTTCGACGAGATCGGGCGTGACAGGGGGCGTGACAGCGGGCGTACTCATGCCGCGCCTCCCGCCATCAGCCGGTCGAGCGCTTCGACCAGTTCCAGCGACGGCCGCCCGCGATGCACGCCGCTCGCCGCATCGCCGTCGCGCCAGTCGGGACGCACGCCGCGCACGAACAGATACAGATAGCCGCCGATATGCGTGTCGTACGCGTAGCCGGGCAAGCGCGCGCGCAAGTAGCGATGCAGCGCGACCACGTACACGAGCGCCTGAAGGTGATACGCATGTTCCGCCATCGCGACGCCGAGCGGCGCGGCGGCGTAGTCGGAGGCGGCGTCGCCGAGATGATTCGACTTCCAGTCGATGATCCAGTAACGCCCCTCGTGCTCGACGATCATGTCGATGAATCCCTTGATGAACCCGCGCAGCGCGCCGGACTCCAGCGCGACGTCGGGAAAGCCGTGCGCCGCGAGCACGCGCCGCAACGCGGTGAAATCGAGCGCCTCGGCCGGAAACAGAAACTCCAGCTCGTTCATGCGGCGCGTCATGGCGATGTCGTGCAGCCGCATGCCCGGCGCGATTTCGGCGGCGACGGTATCGGCGAGCAGGCGCAGCATCATCGGACGAAGCTGCGGTGCCAGCGCTTCCGGCGCGGGCGTCGGATGCTCGTGCAGCGCGCGCTCGACGGCTTCCGGCCACTTCGACGGCTCCGTGAAATCGGCAAGCTCGTACATGCGATGCAGGCATTCGCCCGCCGCCGCACCGCGCGGAAACGCGAGGATGTCGTCTTCGGCGAGCGGCGCTTCCTTCTTCGCCGACGCTTGCGCGCGCGCATCGTCCTTGAGCGCGGCGAGTGCGTCGTGGTCGGGCCGCGCTTCGGCCGGCTGCGCCTGATTCGCTTCGTCGCGCGCGCCCGCGGCGATCAGCGAACTGAAGCTCGCCATGCGCCATGAGTCGCGCAAGATGCGCCGGTTCGTACGCGCGGCGATCTCGTGCTGGTTCGACATATCGGCGACGAGCGGCTCGCGCATCTCGATGACCGGCAGCGGTGCGACGCCGATCGCGCCATCGCATTTCGCCGCGAGCGCGTGCCACGCCGCGGCGATCTCCGCGTCCTCGGGCGGCGCCTTGCTGAACGCGTCGAACTCGCGACCGTTGCCCGCGACGAGCCAGTTGAGCACGCTGCGGCGCGACTCCTTCGTCGAGCGGTTCGAGAGATAAAAACCCGCGACGACATAACAGCGGAACACCGCCCGCGTCAGCGCGACATAGACGAGGCGCGCCCGCTCGGCGGCCTGCTCGCGCGCGATCGTTCCGCTCACGTGATCGTCCTCGTCGCCTTCGATGCCGTAATGCAGCACGGCGACACCCGCATCGTCGTGATATTCGCGCGCATCCGGCAGGCCCGAGGCGGACGGCTCGCGCGCGCTGCCGTCGTTCAGGAACGGACAGAACACGACCGCATACTCCAGCCCTTTCGACTTGTGCACGGTCACGATCTGCACGAGATTGCGGTCCGATTCGAGACGCAGTTGCGCTTCCTCGCCGCCGCCTTGCCGCTCGCGTTGCGCGGCGAGCCAGCGCAGCGTCGGCGCGATGCCCGGCTGCTCGGCCGATCTCGCCTGCAACAGCTCCGCGAGATGATTGACATTGGTGAGCCGGCGCTCGCCGTCGGGCCGCGCGACGAGACGCGTCGCGATCGACAGTTCGCGCGCGAGCGTGCGCCACATCACGGCGAAGCCGCGCTCGTGCCAGATCGTGCGATAGCGCGAAAAGCGCTCGACCCAGCTCGTCGAATCGATCGGCTCGCCATGCGGATCGGCGGCGTCGGCGTGTTCGAGACGCCAGAGCGCGGCGGCGTCGAGCCCGAACCAGTCGGTCGCGAGCGCCGCGCGCAGGCGGCGCAGGTCGCCGGGCGTATCGATGGCGGCAAGCACGCGCTCGATCTGCTCGGCGTCGGGCGAGCCGAACACCGAGGCCTGCGCGAGTTCGACACTGCCGATGCCCCACGACGCGAGCACGCGCTTCACCAGACTGCCCTGCCGATGCGTCTGCACGAGCACGGCGATATCGCCCGCCGACAGCGCCTTGTCGCCGATTCTCACTTCGCCGCGCGCCGCCCCGCGCAGAAGCCGCGCGATCTCGGCGGCGCAGGCTTCGGCGGCATCGCGCTGCGCATGGGTTTTTGCAAGCGCCGATTCACCATGCGGCAGCATCCACACGCAAAAATCGGCGATGTCGGCATACGCCGCGGCGGGCGTCTCATCGACGAACGGTCCGCGCTTCCTCGTGCCCGCGCGCACCGGCTGATAGTCCAGCCCATCGAGGATGAACGCCTTCGCATTCGCTTCGAACACGCGGTTGCACGCCTCGATGATCGGCGGCGTCGAACGTTGGTTGACCGCGAGCGTATAGCGCGCGCTCGCGCCGTCGCGCGCGGCGAGATACGTGTGTAGGTCGGCGGCGCGGAAACTGTAGATCGCCTGCTTCGGATCGCCGACCAGAAAAAGCGGCCCGTGCGGCGCGAACACGCGGCTAAAGATCGCGTATTGCAGCGGGTCCGTGTCCTGGAATTCGTCGATGAGCGCAGCCGGATAACGCGCGCGCAACGCCTCGGCGAGCCACGCATGCTTGACGAGCGCGTGATGCAGGTTCGACAGCAGATCGTCGAACGACACGACGCGGCGCGCGCGCTTTCGCGCGGCGAGTTCGGCGGGCGCGTGAGCGAGCCATTCGCGCACGATGTCGAGCCACATCGCGCGCTGCGACGCCTCGGCGGCGGCGGCGGACGCGGCGAGCGCCTCGGCCTGGTCGAAGAAGGCGTGCTCGGGCGGCGTGTTCTTCGCCTTCGTGCCTTTGGCGAGCGCGGTGGCCGTGAGCTTGAGCGCGCGTTCGGGCGGCGGCGCGTGGCAGTCGCCTTCGGCGAAATAGGCGGTCCACGCATCGATGGCCTCGCCCACGATCTTCGCGCTGTAGCTGTTGCCCTTGAGCGCGCCCTGCGCGTCGGCGAGCAGCTTCACGATGCTGTCGCGCTCGGCGTTCCACAACGCGCAAGCCTCGTCGAAAAGGGCCTGCATGTCGGCGGCTTCCGCCGCGCCGGTGTCGCCGAAGCGCAGCGCCGCAAGCGGCTTCTTCAGCCGCCGCGCGAGTTGCGCATCGAGCGATGCGGGTCCAGCGCCTTTCGCAACGAGCCACGACGCGAACGACGGCGTGCGCGCCGCGACCGGCTCGACGCGCTCGCGCCAGAAGTCCGCCGCCAGTTCGAAGCGCAGCGCGCTGTCGTCGGCTTCCATCTCGAAGGCGAAGGGCATCGCCGCGGCGAACGGCGCTTCCTGCAGCGCGCGCTGGCAGAACGCGTGAATCGTGTGGATCGCGGCCTGATCGAACGTGGATACCGCGATGCGCAGGCGCTTCGCGGCTTCATCGGCGTCGAGGTCCGCGAGCGTCGTATCGAAAAGCTGCTCGATGAACGGATCGCCGCCGGCGTCGCCGTTTTCGATTGCATGCGCGACGCCCGCGAGCCGCGAGCGGATGCGCTCGTGCAACTCGGCGGTCGCGGCCTTCGTGAATGTCACGACGAGAATCTGCTCGACGGACAGCCGCTTTTCGAGCAGCAGGCGCACGTAGAGCGCGCAGATGTTCCACGTCTTGCCCGTGCCGGCGGACGCCTCGATCTGGTTCACGCCGTCGAGCGCGCATGAGAAGACGTCGAGTTCGCGCACTTCGTTGTTATCCAGAATAGTCATGCGCCGCTCCGCAGATGTTGCACGAGCGGTTCGAACACGATGCGCGCGATGGCTGCGAAGGCGTCGTCCAGTGCGAGATTCGCGCCGCGAAACGCGATGCGCAAAACGGGATCGTCGGACTCGGCGCGCGTGCGCTCGGACTCCCACGCGCCCTGCGCTTTCGCATCGCCCTCTTTCACCTTGAGCCACGCGCTTTTCGGAAAGAACCGGAGCGGCATGCGCCGTCCCGCGCGATACAGCGCGGCGAGCGCGGCGAGATGCGCGAGCGGATCGGCGACGGGCGCGAGCTCGAAGTCCGCCGCCTGCGAGCCGCGGCCATGCCACACCGTGCGGCGCGGGCCGTCGGGCAGCGCCGCGCAATACGCGAGATGCGCGAGCCACGCCGAAAGATAGTCGCGCGCGCGCGGCGCGTCGTAGCGATAGATCACCTGACCTTGCGGCGTCAGCGCGTTGAGCGTGCCGACGAGCGTCATCGGACGGAGATCGACGAGTGCATCGTCGTGCGCGCCGAAGAGCGCGACGTCATCCTGATCGTGTGGATGGGGCCAGCGCGGCGTGAGGTCGAGCGAGAACGGCAGACGTTCGATGCCCGCCGCCGTCGAGGCCCGCACGCGCTCCGCCAGATGTCCGAGCGCGTGCAGCTCGCGCGCCTGCCACACGCCGCCCGTCGCGCCACCGGGCATTTCGGGGCTCGCACGCGCGACACGGCGCGCGCGTTCGCGGGCGGCGCGATCGTTGTCATCGGCGGCTTCGAGCAATGCGGGCAGCACGCGCGCGGCAAGCGCATCGCGGCCTGAGAAGCCCAGTTCGAACGGCTCGGTGTCGTCGAGCTCGGCTTCGGCATCGAAGAGCGCAATGCCGAGCCTGTCGCGCAGCAGCGCGCGCGCGGGATGCCGCCAGAAGCGCACGAAGTCGTCGAAAGCGACCGTCTGCACGTCGTCTTCGCGCGGCAGGGGCGCGGAGAAAAACGGCGCGACCGGCTGCGTTTTGCCGGACTCCAGCGCGCGCGCGAGTTCGGCGCGCTCGGGCTCGTAGGTGAAGAGCCGGCCTTCCTCGTTGAAATAGTCGGGCGCGTAAGGCTGCAGCGGATGCTCGAACACGAAGCTCGCGCGCGCCGATTCCAGCGCCTCGGGCGCCGCGTGCTTGCCCGCGACCGACTTCGCCAGATAGTCGAGCAGTTCGTCGATGAGCGCGGCGGGCGGCAGCACGGCGTTGTCGCGAATGCTGCGGCCCGTGTAGGCGATCATGAACCGGTCGCGCGCGGCCAGCATGAGATCGAGGAACAGATTGCGCTCGTCGTCGCGGCGCTGCCGGTCGCCGAGCCGGGAAAAGCGCGCCATCAGGTCGAACTCGTCGGCGCGCGTGAGGCTCGGCAGCATGCCGTCGTCCATGCCGAGCAGGCAGACCACGCGATACGGCAGGCCGCGCAGGCTCGTCAGCGACGAAAACGTGACGCCGCCCCACGGCACGCCGCCGCGTGCGGGATCGTCGAGCGTATCGGTAAGCGCGGTGCGGATCACCGCCGCCGACACTTCCGTTGCGCCCGCGCCCTCGTCCATGGCGACGACGAGCGCATCGATCGCGCCGCGCACGTCGGACAGCGCATCGGTGAAGGCCACGCCCGCATCGAAAAAGCGTTCGAGCGCATCGAGCAGCAGATCGCCCCAGGCGCGCGCGGTGCGCGGGCTCGCGATGCGCTCGGCGAAGGCGTCGATGTCGTCGACGAAGCGCGTGAGGCGGCCGAGCAACTCGGCGTCCGAGCCGTTCGCGCCTTCGATCGGCAGCCACTCCGCGACCGGCGCGCCGCCCTCCGGCAACGCATAGCCGAGATAGAGACGCGTGAGCGCATCGGCGAACGTGTGGCGGGCGCGCCGCGCGCCCGCCGCCGCGAGCCACGCCTGCGCCGTTTCGAGCGCGCCGGCGTCGATGCCATAGCGCGCCGCGATGGCGTCCACACGCAGCCATTCGACGAGCTCCGGCGCGCCGACGCTGCGCTCGGTGAGCGCGAGCCAGTCGATGAGCGCGCGCGCCACCGGATTCGCCTGCGACGGCGGCAGGCCCGTGATGCGATACGGAATGCGCCGCCGCTCGTTGCTCGCCCCCGCGGGCGCGGTGCCGAAAATGCCGTCGATGAGCGGCCCCGCCACGGCGAGATCCGGAAACGCGACGAGCACGTCCGACGGCTCCAGCCCTTCGATATCGTCGAACCAGTCGAGCAGCCGGTCGTGCAGCACTTCGAGCTGACGCGACAGGCTGTGGCACACATGCACTTCGATGCCGTTCGCGGTGATCGCCTCGGGCTGCGGCCCGGCGTTCTCCTCATCGAGCGCGAGAATGCCGTTCTGCACGCGCGCGAGCCAGGTCGGGGCGGGATTGCCTTCGAAATGCTGCCGTTCGCTGGACGCCGCGCGCTCGGTCAGTTCGTGCAGCATGTGAAGCTGCGCCTGCGTCTGCCGGCCCCATTCCGCGAGCAGCGGATGACCGACTTCCTGATAATCCGCCTCGCCTTTCAATTCGAGTTGCTCGACGCGCGCCTCGCTTACGATATCGAACCAGAACTCGCGGCACGGATTGCTCGCATAGACGCGCACGTCGATCCAGCGTGACAGCTCGCGCAAGAGCGCGATATGCAGCGGCGGCATGGTCGGCAGCGCGAACACGCTGATGCGGCGCGGCCATTGCGCGCGCATCGCGGCATCGAGATCGAGATGGGGCGCATCGGCGAGAAAGCGGTACGCGGGCGGCGTCGGGTCTTTTTCGTGGCCGTTCGGATCGACCGCGAGATCCGCGAGCAGCGCGCGCCAGAGCGCGGCCTGCCAGCGTTCGTCCTCGCGCTGGATCTCGTTCGCGCCCGCGAGGCGCGGACCGCGCGTGTCGGCTTCGGCGCCCGAGCCGGAACCGCCCGCCAGAATCGACCCGCCCGCCTGCCATTGTCCCAGCCACTCCGGCCGATAGGTCAGATAGTGGTCGAAGACCGTTGCGATGCGGCGCGCGAGCTCATAGCGCATCGAATCGTCGGCGGCGTGGAGGTAGGTCGAGAGCCGCGCCGAATCGCCAAACGACGGGTCTTCGAAGAGCCGGTAGCAGCGCCACGCGAGCCGGTCCGGCGCGAACGGCGAATGCGTTGGAACTGGCAGCACGCGCCCGATCTGCGCCCACAGCCATTGCGCCAGATAGCAAAATTCGACGTTCGCGCAGATGCCGAAGCGCTCGGCCATGTCGAGTTCGAGTCGCCGCCGCAGGGCAGCGCTCGGCACGATCACGGCCTCGCGCGCGAAGGGATCGCCCTCGCGCATCGCGAAGGCGTCGAGGTCTTCGAAGAGCGCGGCGGCGAGCGTCTCGTGACGGTTCGAATAGAAGAGTTCGAGCATGGAAGGCGGTTTGCTACACGCCAGAAAATGGCGCGATTTGAAAAGCTTTGTCAGTTCAGGCGCCAGCATAGCAAAGCACGCGCGGCGCCGAGAACCTGGCCGAATGGCCGAGGTCCGAAGCCCATGGGAGTTGAGTTAGACTCGTTCTCGCCTCGTCCCCCGAAACATCAACGAGCGTCAAAAAACAGGAAGTCGATGCGCTATTCGTTCGAAATCAGGAAGTTTATTTACAGCCAGTATTTCTTCGGCGGCTTGCGCATCGCCGTGGGCGTGTCGCTACCCGCCGTTCTGATGCTCATCGTTTTTCACAATCGCGAGCTTGGTTTCACGATCGCGACCGGCGCGCTCGGCGCGTGTGTCGTCGACATGCCCGGCCCACTGCGGCACAAGCACAACGAGATGCTGGCGTGCTCGATCATCGGCTTCGTTGCGGCGCTTGCAACGGGTATTGCTTCGGCGCATGCGCTCACGCTCTGGCTGACCATCGTGCCGCTCACGTTCGTGCTGTCGCTCATCGTCGTGTACGGCAACCGCTGGCCGCAGATCAGTTTCGCCACGCTCTTCATGATGGTCGTCACGCTCGAGGAGCATTTCACGCCGATGCAGGCGCTCGTCAACGCGTCGTGGATTCTCCTGGGCGGCCTCTGGTACACGTACTGGGCGACGCTCGTGAGTCATCTGCTCGTGTATCGCATCGAGCAGCAGGCGCTGGCCGAAAGCATGTTCAGCTGTGCGGAGTATCTGCTCGCGCGCGCCGAGTTTTACGATGGCGAAGCCGATCTCGACGAATGTTACCGCGCGCTCATCGAAAAGCAGATCGCGGCCGTGGAGCGGCAGGAAGCGGCGCGCGACATCGTGCTGCGCAATCTGCCGAAAGTGAAGAGCGGCAAGCTCGACCCGCGGCGCGCCCGGCTCTTCAACCTGTTCATCAATGTGGTCGATTTGCACGAGTTTTTCGTCGGCGCGCATACGGATTATCCGCTCGTCAGAAAGACCTTCGCGGGTTCCGACGTGCTCGTTTTCTATCGTGACCTGATGCGCAAGGCCGCCGCCGACCTCGAGGAAATCGGGCTTGCGGTGCTGCAAAACGATCCGGCCGGCAAGCAGATCAGCGTGAAAGCCGAACTGCGCGCGATCGAATACGAACTGGAACTCATGCGCAAGCATGGCCTGCCGGAGAAGAATCCCGAAGCGTACACGGCGGCCACCGCCGTGTTCAGGCGCTTGTGGAGCGCCACGCGCCTCATCGACAAGATGCGCCGCCGCACACGCGACGACGCGAGCCAGACCGAAACCGAAGTGCGGATCGACCACGCGTTGTCGCGCTTCATTTCGAGCCGGCGCGTGCCGTTCATGCAGATATTCTCCAATCTCACGATGGCCTCGCCGAGCTTCCGGCATGCGTTGCGCGTGACCATCGCGGTGGGCATCGGTTACTGGGTCGGGCGTCTTTTGCCGCTCACCAACGCGTACTGGATCGTGATGACCACCGTCATCATTCTGAAGCCCGGCTACTCGCTCACGAAGCAGCGCAATACGCAGCGGATCATCGGCACGGCGATCGGCTGCGCGGTGACCATCGCGCTGATTCTCTTCGTGAAGGAGCCGCATATCCTGCTCATCGTGATGTTCGCGTCGATGGTGATGAGCTACAGCCTGCTGCTCTTCAACTACGCGGCGAGCGTGGTGTTCACGTCGTCGTATGTGCTCTTGATGTTCCATCTGCTCGCGCCGGGCAGCTTGCGGCTCATCGGCGAGCGCGCGATCGACACGGTCGTCGGCTGTGCGATCGCCATTGCGGCGAGTCATCTTTTCCCGTATTGGGAATATCGGCTGATGGGCAAGCTCGTGAAGGACCTGCTCGCCGCCACGCGCAACTATCTCGAAGCCAGCTGGTGGTGGCGGGCGAAGCCTGCGGCGCAGACGGCTCAGACGCAGGCGGCGCAGGCAGAAAAGGCGCGCGCGGCTTCTCCGGCCGATCGTGCGGTCTTTGCCGATGCGAATGCGCTCGCCGCCGTGTCAGCGGCAGCAACGGCCGGTGACGCCGTCAAAGAGCCGCCGCCCGACCCGGCGATCGTCGCGGATTCGGCCATGAAAGCCGCGAGCGCGACGGCGCAACGCCTGTCGTCGGTGAGCATCGGGGAAAGCACGGCGGCCACGGCGAGCAAGGGCGCGTCCGCCGCGGCGACGGTCGCCGCCACCGCGCTCGACCGCGACTTCCGCTACCGGCTTGCGCGCAAGAACGTGCACATTGCGTTCGCCAATCTGGCGCAGGCATTTCAGCGCATGATGCTGGAGCCGAAGGCGCAGCAGCGGTACGTCGCCGAACTGAACGACCTGCTCGTGCAGAGCCATGTGCTCGCCTCGCAGATCACCGCCGCCGCGCCGCTGCTGCAATCGCTCAATGAAGCGGGCGGCCAGCCGTTCGATCCGGTGCAGCGCACGTTCGGCGTCGTGCGCGACAATCTCGCGGGCGCCGAGGACAATCTTCCCGCCGCGCCGCAGCCCGATACGCCGCTTGCGCAAGCCGAAGCCTTGAAGGCGCTGCGGCGCGATCTCGACAAGATGGTGGTCGAGGCCGAGCGCGCGCAGTCGCTGCCCGCCGACGCGCTGCATGATCTGAAGCTGCTCGCGCATCAGTGCAAGCAGATGTTGACGGCCGCGTCGCTCATCGGAAAAGACGCGGCGCAGATTCGTTTGCCGGCCTGACGCCGCTATTGGGACGCGCCGATCGCGGGCACGGCCGGACGCACGTCGCTCGCAGCGGACGGCTGCGCGTTATCCCGATCGAACTCGCGTTTTTCGCGGATCGCGTTAAAGAGGACCGTGCCGATCACGATCAAAACGACCACGACGATGAACACGCTCACGGCGCGGGTCGGGTTTTTCTTCGGCTTGTCGTGACGGGGATCGCGTGGGGCGTTGTTCATGGAGGGAAGCGTGGGAAAGGCGCGGTTCGTGGAAAGAACCGCCATCCTACCCTCGCTGGATTTCAGTCGGGTTGCGCCGCACTGGCGCGCTCCCGTGCTCGACGGTGTAAAGCGTTTCGCTATGCGCGCGCCCGGCCTGAAATTCTCTGCTGCACCGGCGCGCTTGAACGCCGTCTCCCTGAACGGCAATACTACACACGATTCCATGCGCATCCGATCCCGGCTCGGCTGCAAGGGGCAAGGCCGGGATACCTAGTGACCGGACGCGTTGCGCCGCCCTCCCCGGGCGGCTTTTTTATTCGAATGGCCGGGCGAGGTAGCGCCGCCGAACGCCATCCGCGGCGCAATGAGAAAGCGAGAATGGCGGATCTTGCGATTCCGCCATTCTCGCTTCATCACGCGGCGGTTGGTCAGAACACGACCGTGCGGTCGACGACGACCTTGCCGTCGACAACCACGAGCGTGGACGTCATCCCCGACTGAGTCGGCGTACTCGGCTCGATCGGGCAGGACTTGCCGGATTGCTTCGCGGCTCCGCCCGCGACACCGGATTGAGCCAATGCATGACGGCTGATTTCAATCATTGTGTTTGTTCCTCTGGATTAAAGGCCCGCAGGCCGTGATGACGAGACGGGGCACGCCCCCTTGGGCTTTTTGATTCGATAAGGATACCGAATCTCATCGAATCTAATGCCCAGCGAGTCTCATCATACACACGCTCAATCTCCGCGTATTGCTTGTAATTCCTAACTTTATCTGCGAAAAAGCAGTGAACAGGCGCGATTCTCCTGCAGCGCCTGTGAGCATCCGAAGCTCAAGGCGCAAGCGTCGGCCGCACCGGCAATGCCGTCGAATACTTGATCTGCTCCATTGCGAAGCTCGAACTCACGTCGTAAAGCGGCACCGCGCGGATGAGCTGCTTGTACACGCGATCGTAGTCGTCGATATCGGACACCACGACGCGCAGAAGATAATCGGTCTCGCCGCTCATCCGGTACACCTCGACCACTTCCGGAATGTCGCGCACGGCGCGCGTGAAATCTTCCGCCCATGTCTGCGTGTGCTGATTCGTGCGCACCGCGACGAACACCGTCGTGCCCACGCCCAGCTTCTTCGGATCGCAAAGCGCCACCTGCGCGCGAATCACGCCCGTCTCCTTGAGTCGCTGAACGCGCTTCCAGCACGGCGTCTGCGACAGATTCACGCGTTGCGCGAGCTCCGCGATGGGCATCGTCACGTCGTTCTGCAGTAATTCGAGCAGTTTGCGGTCGATGAGGTCCATTCCCATGCTGCACCCCTTGGAGGAAATTATTCTATTTCTGGCTATCCGAGCGGAATTATATGGAAACTATTTCTGGAGGCAAGCCGGTATAAATAGTTTGACCCGATAACGACAGCAAGACGGCCCTCTCACTATGCGATCCGAACATGTCAGCCGCCCGGCGCGGCCCTTCTTCCCCGCTTCCGGCGGCAATCCGAGCGCGGCGCTGGAACAGCTGTGCCGCGAAATCGACGCCGCGTTCGAGGCCGCCGAAACGGCCCCGGGCGCGTCGTTCGGGCAACGCGTGCGCCTCGCGCTGCAACGCGCCATCGCCGGGCCGGACCTGCTGCGCCCGGATCAGCGCACAAGCAATGCGCAAGCCTATTGCCGTCATCTGCTCGCCGCCGATCCACTGAATCGCTATGCGATCGCCGCGCTCGTCTGGGAGCCGGGGCAAGCGAGCCCGGTGCATGGCCACCGGACGTGGTGCGGCTATGCGGTGATCGAAGGCACGCTGGAGGAGACGCTTTATCGCTGGGACCCGCTCGAACATTGCGCGGTCGCCACGCGGCGGCACGCCCGCGCGCCGGGCGCGGTGTCTTACGTGGATGCGGGACGCGGCGCGATTCATCAGCTCGGCAATCCCGCCGATGCCACCGCGCGCGCCGTGTCGCTGCATATCTACGGCGTCGCGGGCGCGCAGATCGCCACGCATGTCAACGATCTGCTCGCGGCATAAGACGACGTAAAGCGGCGCGCGCTCAGCCCTTCCCCGGCTCGGACGCCGTCGGAATCTGCGGCGGAATCGGCACGGACTGATCGGTCGGCGGCGGCGCGGCCTGGGGTTCGTGCGACACGTCGCGCGCCGCGGCCGTCGCGGGCTTCGTCCCACGCGCAGGGCCCGACCCGGCCGTCAACGCCTCTTCTTCCTCTTCCACCGGCGCGTTCGCCTCGCCGGTCCAGATGCGGCGCGCGCGTTCGCGCCCTTCGGCGTCGAGGCCGGACATCGCATCGCGCGTCATCTGAACGTGCATTTGCGGCACCGGAATCTCCATGCCCGCTTCGTCCATCTTGCGCTTGATGCGCAGATTGAACGCCCGCGCGACGCTCCATTGCTGCAGCGGCCGCGTCTTGATCTGCCCTTTCACGACCATCCAGTTCGGATCGAAGCGGTCGAGGCCCCACACTTCGACCGGCCCGAGCATTTCGAGGCGGTATCGGAAATCGGCCATCAGATCGGCGCCGACTTCGCGGATCATCTGCGTGACGTCGTCGATGTCGGCGGAAAACGGCACGCGCACTTCAAACACCGCGTACGCGAAGTCGCGCGACAGGTTTTTCACCGTCTTGATCTGCGAGAACGGAATCGCGTGGATCGCGCCCTGCCCGTCGCGCAGACGCACCGTGCGTATCGTCAGACTTTCGACGATGCCCGCGTGGCCGCCCTCGACCTCGATCGAATCGCCGACCGAAATCGTGTCCTCGATGATGATGAAAAGCCCCGTGATCAGATCCGCGACCAGCGACTGCGCGCCGAAACCGACCGCGAGACCGATCACGCCCGCGCCCGCGAGCAGCGGCGTCACGTTCAGGCCGAGATTGGCGGCCGTGACGATCGCAGCGACCGTCAGCAGGAACACGAACACGACGTTGCGCACGAGCGGCAGCATGGTGCGCGCGCGCATGCTCGGGCCGCGCCCACCGCGCCGCGCGGCATCCGGGCGCAGCGCTTCCTGAATGCCCGTGTCGATGAGAATCCAGATCAGCCAGACGACGAAGAACGTCAGCACGATCATCGCGACCGCGTGCGTGATGCCGCGCGCCGCGACGCTTTGCTCGGCCATGTGCGCGAGCGAAAAACCCCAGAAGCGCGACGACAGTTCCAGAAACACCAGCCACACGCCGACGACGATCATCGTGCCGACGAACTTGATCAGCCTGCGCACGTACGCCGATTGCCGGCGCGGCTTGCGTGACTTCGGCCGCGTGATGCGCACGACGATCGCCGACAGAAAGAACGCGACGACGAGCAGCCCTGCGGTCGCGATCGCCATCTGCAAGACGTTCTCCGACGTGCCGATGCCCATCAGCGTCGCCACCACCGACGCCGACGCGAGCAGCAACAGCGGCAATTGCCACAGCGAGGCGACCACTTCGAAGGTTTCGGTTGCGGCCTTGCGCGTGTTGCGCTGCTCGTAGGTGCGGCTGCGGATCAGATGCGCGACGGGACGCTGATAGGCCAGCGCGAAATACGCGGTGAGGCCCGCCGCGCCCATGTTCGCGCACGTCGATATCAGCGCGGAGAGATTGGTGCCGAGTTGCTGCGCGACATCGTAATTGGCGGCGGCGTCGCCGAGCGCGCCGAGCGTGCCGATCAGAAACAGGAGCCGCCGCGCGCGCACGATCAGCACGTTCACCGCCACGCGCCGGTGCGCCGAGCCGAACAGCGAAAACATGATGAGACAGATCGCCGAGAACACCGCGCCCGCGACGATCGCGTAAGCGGTGACCATCGCCAGCGTGCGGCCGAGCGACAGCGGCATGTAATGCGTGAAAGTCAGCGCCGCGAGAAACGCGAACAGATACGGCGCCACGCGACGCAACGTGAAGCGCAGCAGTTCGCCCGTGGTCGGATTCGAATGCAGGCCCGTGTCGATGCCGTAGCGCGCCTGCACGCGCCGCTGGATGTAGACGAGCACGAACGCGCACGCGCCCCAGCCCAGGAGCGTCGCGAAGAAGTTGAAGAGCGTGCGGCCAAACGATTCGCGGCTCTGGCTCGTGACGATCGTGAAGAGCTCGTTGCCCGCCGCGTTGAAGCGCCCGACCCAATACGCGAACGGCGTCTTGCCGCGCTTCACGTCGGCCTCGATGTTGGTGAGCGCCGACGCGATCGCGCCGAGCAGGCCCGCGTTCTGCGCCATCGTCGCGACGACCGAAGGCGCCGCCGGCGCGGACGCCGGCGTGCCGCTCGCGGCGGCGTCGGAGGCCGCAACGCCCGATGCGGGCGCGGCGGTGTCGGCCGCGCGCTTGGCGTCGCGCAGATGCTTCAGTTGCGCGACGAGCGCCGCGCGCTGCTTGTCGCTGTCGAGCGTCGTGATGATGTTGTCGAGCGAGCGCAGCATCTCGGCATCGGACATGGCGGGCGCATCCGCTCCCGACGCAGGCTCTGGCGCGGATGCGGGCGCGGCCGGCGTGATCAGTTCCTGGAAAGTAGGCAGCGTGAGTGCGGGCCCCGCGTGGGCGATCGATGCGGCAAGCATCGACGAGATGACCAACGAAATTGCGCAGCCAATATGTCGCGCGCGGACCCGCGCGAGCGCCGCCATCCAGGACATCGCGACTGACGCCCACGCGCGTGGCCGCGCGAGGTTGCGTGACTTCATAACGGTCTCGATTTCTGAAAGACCGCCAGTTTAGCGGCTGTGACTAGACGCCCGACCGTTGCGGACGTAACCGAATGTTAAGCGTCGCGCGCCGATTTTTCAGATGAAACGGCGCTGCGATTCGTCCCGCGACACGCTTGTTCGCGCTATTTGTCCATCTCCGTGCGCGCACCGCTGCCTTCGCCCGAAGGACTGGCCGCTCCCGCCGACGTGTTCGACGCGCTGCCCTGCGCGGACCATTCCTGCAACTTGCGCCCGGCCGACTGCAGGCCCGCGCCGGTCGCGCTCGCGGCGTTATTGATCGCGGCATTGGTCGCGCTCGCCGCATTGTCGAAGTTCGAGCGGGCCGTCGCAGCCACGCCGCTCGCGGAAATATCGGGCATCGAGCCGGCATTGCCGATGTTCTGCTGCGCCGACTGCTTGGCCGCATCGACTTTCTGGCCGACGTAACTCGCCGCCTGATCGAACTTCTGGCTGGTCTGGCTCGCCAGGTTGTTGAAGGCGCCCGCGGCCTGCCCCGCGGTGGCGTCGTGCTTCTCGCATGCGGCGAGCACGCCGAGCGCCGCGAGCGCGATGACGATTCGGGTCATGGGATTCATCTGCATGGTGTTACCTTCCGCGTGATGCGTGCGCATTCGCGCGCACGGCTGTGAGCATCTCAAGATTTCGGCCACATCATACGCCACGTCGAATGGCCGAACCTTGCATCGCAGGGGAACCTGATCGCCGACAAGCGCACTTTATTAGCCTTTCAAAATGGTTTCATAGAAAGCGCATCCGCGAAAAAATCGTGAATAGAACGTTCCCTCTACATTTAAGAGACTTCTGGTTTTAGCCGATATCGCCTTGGCATATATTCGCCGCGTCCCGCCTCCACGATGTCCAGCACCATGCTCTTCATGAATGTCGCTATCGCCCTTGTCGCAGGGTGCATGTTGTTCGAGCCGTTTACCCGCGCCCCGATCTCACGATTCACGACTGTCCGCATGCGCCGCAATCTCGCCAATCGCTCGTACTATCAGGCGGGCGCGGCATTCTTCGCTGCCTTGCTCATTGCGACAACCCCGCCGCCGCCGCAACAAATCTCGCCGCTGATCGTCTTCGCCGTCGCGCTGCTGCTCGTGTGCGCGAGCGTCTACTGGATTGTGCGCGGCAAGCGTTTGCGCAAGCCGCCGCGTGTGTTCAGCAGCGTGTATTGAGCTTTCGGCGCGGCGAGCATCGCGCCTTCGCCGCCTCTCTTGCAGGCCCCCTTCGCAGGTCCCCCGCCTTCCCCGCGCCCGTTTAGCCGATGCGGTTCGCCCGCATTAAAGGTATATTCGCGCCGAAGCATTTCGCGAACGCGCGGGCGAAAAAAAAGGCGCTACGTTTCCGTAGCGCCTTAAAAGTTCTAGCCATTCCGAGGGCCGTGCTAGAACCTGAGAGCCTGTCATCAAACCTTAACGGGAAGCGCATTCGCGCACATCGCTTCGGGTTTCGAAATTCGGTTCCATTTTTTCCGGGATCGCTGCCCAAGTCAAGCAAAATTTCGCAGTCCGGGCAAGTGCCCATCCATCGCTCAACTCATGCCATTGCGGAAAAAACTTTCATCAGTCATGCCGCTTATTGTGAACTCTTGCATCGTTTGCAAGTTTCTTGATTCCTGCTTGTAGAATTGCGGTCAGTTATCAAATAAAACGATGTTTCACAAAACAAATGCCTATGCAAATTGATCGGTCGATGGGCCGAGAGCGTGTCCGGGAAAAGGACGGCGAAGAAGTCACCGCGCTTGCGCGCGGGCTGGACGTGCTGCGCAGGATCGCCGCCGCCGATGCGCCCGTGAGCAACCGCGAGCTGACCGACTGGACCGGCATTCCGAAGCCGACGATCTCGCGCATTACCGCGACGCTCGTCGGCGCGGGACTGCTGCATCGTCTGCCGGACAGCGAACGCTTCGTGCTGACCGCGTCCGTGCTCGAACTGAGCAACGGATTCTTACGCAATTTCGATATTCGCGCACGGGCGCGCCCGTTTCTCATCCGGCTCGCCGAGCATACAGGACTATCTGTCCATCTTGCCGTGCGCGATCGTTTGGAAATGGTTGTAATCGATGCCATTCGGCCGCGATCGGCCGTGCTCGTCTCGCGACTCGAAGTCGGCGGCCGCATGGACCTGAGCCGCACGGCGGTCGGGCGCGCGTATCTTGCGGTGCTGTCGGAGGCGGACCGGCGCGCGCTCATCGGCAGTCTCCAGACCGCATCGGGCGACGACTGGCCTGCCATCTCGGGCGGCTTGCAGCGCGGCATCGACGATGCATTGCGCCTGGGCTTCGCGACTTCGCTCGGCGAATGGCATCACGGACTCAACGCCGTCGCGGCCGGCTTCGTCGGACCGTCGGAAGAGCGCTACTCGGTCAACTGCGGCGGCGCCGCGCATCAATGCCCCCGCGAAATCCTGTTCGACGCCGTGGCGCCCGCCCTGCTCGAATGCATCGGCAACATCACGCGCGAGATCGGCGGCACGCGCGCCGCCAGTTAGACTGAGCGCCGCGTGAAACTGTGCAACGACGTCGAAAGCCAGCGCCCGCACGCGTGTAACAGTCGTAATCAACAGAAAGAATGACGGGTGGACGGCCCCCGGTACGGGACGTAGCATCATGCTTCGCGCGCACCGGGGCCGCGCCGCGAGTCCAGCCAACTCTCCGGCCTTGCGCCCGCTTTCGCGGCCCCGACCATGCAAGGCTTCCGCTTCGGTTGCGGTTCATGCGCGCCCGAATCGCGACCGCCGCCCATCCGCGCTCCGTACGACAGTTTTGAAAGACCCAGCCACCGAACCGATGGACGACCATAAGAATCCCTCCGGGCAGCGCCCGACGCCTCCTACACACGCCGCCATCGAGCCCGCGCCGCGGCGTCGCCGGATCGTGCCGCTCATCGTCGCGATCCTGATCGTCGCGGGCGCGCTCGCGTGGTGGCATCCGTGGAATCGCGGCAGTGGCAGCGGCAGCGGCGCGAGCGGCCAGTCCGAAGCGCGTCAGGGCGGCCGGCGCGGCGGCCCGAGCGCGGCGAACCAGCCGCAGCCGGTGCACGTGGCGAGCGTCACGCAGGGTGAAATGCCGGTCGTCATCAATTCGCTCGGCACGGTCACGCCGCTTGCGAACGTCACGGTCAAGACGCAACTGAACGGCACGCTCGTCGATGTCGCTTTCAGGGAAGGCCAGATGGTCAAGAAAGGCGACGTGCTCGCCCAGATCGACCCGCGTCCGTATGAAATCTCGTTGCGCAACGCCGAAGGCGCGCTCGCGAAAGATCAGGCGCTCTTGCAGACCGCGCGTCTCGACTTGCAGCGCTACCAGACGCTGCTGTCGCAGGATTCCATCGCCAAACAGCAGGTCGACACGCAAGCCTCGCTCGTGAAGCAGTACGAAGGAGCGGTGAAGTCCGACCAGGCGAACGTCGATACCTACAAGCTCGACCTGACCTACGCGCGCATCACGGCGCCGGTGTCGGGGCGCGTCGGCCTGCGCCAGGTCGATCCCGGCAACTACGTGACGACCGGCGACACCAACGGCGTCGTCGTCATTACACAGTTGCAGCCGATCAGCGTGATCTTCACGACTTCGGAAGACAACCTCGCCGCCATTCTCAAGCCGCTGCGCGCGGGCACGAAGATGTCGGTCACGGCATACGACCGCGCCAACACCACGGCGCTCGAAGCGGGCTTCCTCGAAACGGTCGACAACCAGATCGACACGACCACCGGCACCGTCAAGCTGCGCGCCACGTTCGACAACAAGGAAAGCATGCTTTTCCCGAATCAGTTCGTGAACACGAAACTGCTCGTCGACGTCATCAAGAGCGCGACCATCGTGCCGACTTCCGCGGTGCTGAACGGCTCGTCGGGCGCGTTCGTGTACGTCGTGAAGCCGGACAACACCGTGACGGTGCGCAACGTGAAGATCGGCCCGGTCGACGGCGAGCGCACCAGCATCAAGTCGGGCCTGCAAGTGGGCGAGCGCGTGGTGATCGACGGCTCGGACCGCCTCAAGGAAGGCGCGAAGATCACGATTCCGGCCGAAAAGGCGAAGGCGGCCTCGGGTGCATCGGGCGCCTCGGGCGCTTCGGCGGCCGCGCCCGCTTCCGCCGCCTCGGGCACGCGCCACGGCGGACATCGCCGCCAGCAATCGCAGCAGCCGTAACACGTTAGCCAACGCATGAATCCATCCCGCATTTTTATCCTGCGCCCGGTCGGCACGGCGCTCCTGATGGCGGCGATCATGCTGGTCGGCCTGGTCGCGCTGCGTTTTCTGCCGCTCTCCGCGCTGCCCGCCGTCGACTATCCGACCATTCAGGTGCAGACGTTCTATCCGGGCGCATCGCCCGACGTGATGACGTCGAGCGTCACCGCGCCGCTCGAAAAGCAGTTCGGGCAGATGGCGAGCCTGAATCAGATGTCGTCGCAAAGCTCGGCGGGCGCGTCGGTCATCACCTTGCAGTTCTCGCTCGACCTGCCACTCGATATCGCCGAACAGGAAGTGCAGGCGGCGATCAACGCGGCGGGCAACCTGCTGCCGTCCGACCTGCCCGCGCCGCCGATCTACGCGAAGGTGAATCCCGCCGACGCGCCGATCATGACGCTCGCGGTCAGTTCGAAAACACTGCCGCTGACCCAGGTTCAGGATCTCGCGGACACGCGTCTCGCGCAGAAGATTTCGCAGGTGGCGGGCGTGGGTCTCGTATCGGTGAGCGGCGGCAACCGCCCCGCCGTGCGCATCCGGGCGAACACGCGCGCGCTCGCGTCGTATGGCCTGAATATCGACGACCTGCGCACCACCATTGCCAACCTCAACGTCAATACGCCGAAGGGCAACTTCGACGGCCCCACCCGCGCCTATACGATCAACGCGAACGACCAGCTCACCGACGCCGCCGCCTACCAGAGCGCGGTGGTCGCCTATCGCAGCGGCCGGCCGGTGATGCTGACCGATGTCGCGAGCATCGTCGAGGGACCGGAGAACACGAAGCTCGGCGCGTGGGTCGATTCGACGCCCGCCATCATCCTGAACGTGCAGCGACAGCCGGGCGCGAACGTGATCGCGGTCGTCGACGGCATCAAGAAAATCCTGCCGCAGTTGCAGCAATCGCTGCCCGCGGCGCTCGACGTGCGCGTCGTCACCGACCGCACCACCACGATTCGCGCGTCCGTGCGCGACGTGCAGTTCGAGCTCGCGCTGTCGGTCGTGCTGGTCGTGCTCGTCATCTATCTGTTCCTCGCGAACGTCTACGCGACCATCATTCCGAGCTTGTCCGTGCCGCTCTCGCTGGTCGGCACGCTCGCGGTCATGTATCTGTGCGGCTTTTCGCTCGACAACCTCTCGCTGATGGCGCTCACCATCGCGACGGGTTTCGTCGTCGACGACGCCATCGTGATGATCGAAAACATCGCGCGCTACGTCGAGGAAGGCGATCCGCCGCTCGAAGCGGCATTGAAGGGCTCGAAACAGATCGGCTTCACCATCATTTCGCTGACGGTGTCGCTCATCGCCGTGCTGATTCCGCTGCTCTTCATGGGCGATGTCGTCGGCCGCCTCTTCCACGAGTTTGCGATCACGCTCGCGGTGACCATCGTCATTTCGGCGATCGTCTCGCTCACGCTGGTGCCGATGATGTGCGCGAAGCTCTTGCGCCACACGCCGCCGAAGGAAAGCAAGCGCTTCGAAGCACGCGCGCACCAGTTCATCGATTACGTGATCGGGCGCTATGCGGTCGCGCTGAACTGGGTGCTGGCGCGTCAGCACGCGACGCTGTTCGTCTTCGTGCTCACGCTCGTTTTCACGGCCGTGCTGTACGTCTACATTCCGAAGGGCTTCTTCCCGACGCAGGACACGGGCGTGATCCAGGCCATCACGCAGGCGCCGCAGGCCGCGTCGTATCAGGCAGTCGCCGAGCAGCAACAGGCGCTGGCGAAGAAGATTCTGCAGAACCCGGACGTGGAAAGCCTGACCTCGTTCGTCGGCGTCGACGGCACGAATATCACGCTCAACAACGGGCGCATGCTGATCAACCTGAAACCGCGCGACGACCGCGACAACACGTCGAGCGAGATCATCCGCACGATCCAGAGCGAAGTGGCGGACATTCCCGGCATCAAGCTCTATATGCAGCCGGTGCAGGATCTGACGATCGACTCGACCGTGAGCCCCACGCAATATCAGTTCATGCTGACGGACCCGAATCCGGCCGAATTCGCGGAATGGGTGCCGAAGCTCGTCGACCGCCTGCAGCACACGTCGATCTTGACGGACGTCGCGACGGATCTGCAGCAGAACGGCCAGTCGGTGTATATCGAGATCGACCGCGCGACGGCGGCGCGCTTCGGCATCACGCCCGCGACGGTCGACAACGCACTCTACGACGCGTTCGGCCAACGCATCATCTCGACGATCTTCACGCAGTCGAACCAGTATCGCGTGATCCTGGAAGCCGAACCGTCCGACGCGCACTACAGCGAGACGCTCAACGGCATCTACCTGCCCTCCTCCACCGCGAGCAACGGCCAGGTGCCGCTTTCGTCCATCGCGAAGTTCCACGAGCGCGCCGCGCCGCTGCTCGTCACGCACCTCGGCCAGTTTCCGGCGACGACCGTTTCCTTCAACCTCGCGAAAGGCGCGTCGCTCGGCGAGGCGGTGAAGGCGATCGAGCAGGCGAAGCAGGACATCGGCTTGCCCGCGTCGTTCCAGATCCGCTTCCAGGGCGCGGCGCTCGCGTTCCAGGCGTCGCTGTCGAACGAACTGTTCCTGATTCTCGCGGCCATCGTCACGATGTACATCGTGCTCGGCGTGCTGTACGAGAGCTTCATCCATCCGATCACGATTCTCTCGACGCTGCCTTCCGCGGGCGTCGGCGCGCTGCTCTCGCTGATGATCACCGGGCACGATCTCGACATCATCGGCATTATCGGCATCGTGCTGCTGATCGGCATCGTGAAGAAGAACGCGATCATGATGATCGACTTTGCGCTCGAAGCCGAACGCGATGAAGGCAAGCCGCCGCGCGAGGCGATCTTTCAGGCGTGCCTCCTGCGCTTCCGCCCGATTCTCATGACGACGATGGCCGCGTTGCTCGGCGCGCTGCCGCTGATGCTCGGCTGGGGCGCGGGCTCGGAGCTGCGGCATCCGCTCGGCATCGCGATCGTTGGCGGGCTGATCGTGTCGCAGTTGCTCACGCTCTTCACCACACCCGTCATTTATCTCGGCTTCGATTCGCTCGCCCGCAAGCTGCGCGCGCGCTTTGGCCGCGCGCCGGACGCGGCGGCCGCAGGTGAAGGACGGTAAGGCATGAACCTGTCGCGCATCTTCATCGGCCGGCCCGTCGCGACCACGCTGCTCGCGATCGGGATCGCGCTCGCGGGCATGTTCGCGTTCGTGAAGCTGCCGGTCGCGCCGCTGCCGCAAGTCGATTTCCCGACCATTTCCGTGCAGGCGAGCCTGCCCGGCGCGAGCCCGGAAACCGTTGCGACGAGCGTCGCGAGTCCGCTCGAACGGCATCTGGGCACCATCGCCGACGTCAGCGAAATGACGTCGATGAGCTCCGTCGGCAGCACGCGTATCACATTGCAGTTCGGGCTGAACCGCGACATCGACGGCGCCGCGCGCGACGTGCAGGCCGCGATCAACGCCGCGCGCGCCGACCTGCCGGCCTCGCTGCGTCAGAACCCGACCTATCACAAGGTCAATCCGGCCGATGCGCCGATTCTCGTGCTCGCGCTCTCCTCGCCCACGCGCACGGCGGGCTCGCTCTACGATTCCGCCGCGACCGTGCTGCAGCAGACGCTCTCGACGGTGCCGGGCGTCGGCGAAGTCGATGTGAGCGGCTCCGCGAACCCGGCCGTGCGCGTCGAGCTGGAGCCGGGCGCGCTGTTCCACTACGGCATCGGGCTGGAAGACGTGCGCGCCGCGCTCGCATCGGCGAATGCGAACAGTCCGAAGGGCGCGATCGAGTTCAAGGGCACCCGCGTCCAGCTTTACACGAACGATCAGGCGAGCAAGGCCGCGCAGTACAAGGATCTCGTGGTCGCGTACCGCAACGGCTCGGCGGTGAAGCTGTCCGATGTCGGCGAAGTGGTCGATTCGGTCGAGGATCTGCGCAATCTCGGCCTCATCAACAACAAGCGCGCGGTGCTCGTGATTCTGTACCGGCAGCCGGGCGCGAACATCATCGAGACGATCGACCGCGTCAAATCCATGCTGCCGCAGTTGCAGGCCGCGCTGCCCGCCGACGTGCAGATCACCCCGACCGCCGACCGCTCCGTCACGATCCGCTCGTCGCTGCACGACACGGAGCTCACGCTCATGATCGCGGTGGCGCTCGTCGTGATGGTCGTGTTCCTGTTCCTGCGCAACTGGCGCGCCACGCTGATACCGAGCGTCGCCGTGCCGATATCGATCATCGGCACGTTCGCGGCCATGTATCTGCTCGGCTTCTCGCTCGACAATCTCTCGCTGATGGCGCTCACCATCGCGACGGGCTTCGTCGTCGACGACGCGATCGTCGTGCTGGAAAACATCACGCGGCATGTCGAGAAAGGCGTGCCGCGCATGCAGGCCGCGATACTCGGCGCCCGCGAAGTCGGCTTCACGGTGTTGTCGATCAGCGTGTCGCTCGTCGCCGTGTTCCTGCCGATCCTGCTCATGGGCGGCATCGTCGGGCGGCTGTTCCGCGAGTTCGCGCTCACGCTGTCGCTTGCCATTGGCGTGTCGCTCGTCGTCTCGCTGACCGTCACGCCGATGATGTGCTCGCGCCTCCTGCAGGAGCCGGGCGAGCGCAAGGAAGAAGGCCGCATCGCGCGCTGGCTGGAGCGCCAGTTCACGCGCATGCAGAACGGCTATGAGCGCACGCTCGGCTGGGCGCTCGCGCATCCGCGCACGATCCTCATGATCCTGCTCGCGACCATCGGGCTGAACATTTATCTGTATGTGATCGTGCCGAAGGGCTTTTTCCCGCAGCAGGACACCGGGCGCATCGTCGGCGGCATTCAGGCGGACCAGAGCACGTCCTTTCAGGCCATGAAGATAAAGTTCGCGGAGATGATGAAGATCGTCGAAGCGGATCCGGCCGTGGACAGCGTCGCGGGCTTCACCGGCGGGCGCTCGACCAATTCGGGCTTCATGTTCATTTCGCTCAAGCCCAAGAGCGAGCGCAAGGTGTCCGCCGACCAGGTCATCAACCGCCTGCGCAAGCCGCTCGCGGATGTCGCGGGCGCGCGCACCTTCCTGCAGGCGGTGCAGGACATTCGCGTGGGCGGACGGCAGTCGAACGCGCAGTATCAGTTCACGCTCTTGTCCGACACCACGTCCGATCTCTACAAGTGGGGCCCGCTTCTCACCGACGCGCTGCAAAAGCGCCCCGAACTCACCGACGTCAACTCGGACCAGCAGCAAGGCGGCCTCGAAGCCATGGTCACGTTCGACCGCGCCACCGCCGCGCGCCTCGGCATCAAGCCCGCGCAGATCGACAACACGCTGTATGACGCGTTCGGCCAGCGCCAGGTCTCGACGATCTACAACCCGCTGTCGCAGTATCACGTCGTGATGGAGCTCGCGCCGAAGTACTGGCAAGACCCGGAGATGCTCAAGCAGATCTGGATCAGCACGTCGGGCGGCACGGCAAGCGGCTCGGCATCGACGCAATCGACGACGACTTCGGCTTCGGCTTCGACAGCCGCGACGGGCTCCACGGGCGCGGGCGGCGCCTCGACGAGCGCAACCGACACGACCGCCGCCCTCGCGCTCGCCGCCGTGAAAAATTCGGCGACCAACGCGATTGCGGCCACCGGCAAGAACGGCTCGTCGTCGGGCTCGGCGGTGTCGACCGCGAAGGAAACGATGGTCCCGCTGTCGGCCATCGCGAAGTTCGGCCCGGGCAACACGCCGTTGTCGGTCAATCACCAGAGCCAGTTCGTCGCGTCGACGATTTCGTTCAATCTGCCGCCGGGCAAGTCGCTGTCGGACGCGACCGCCGCCATCTACGAAACGATGGCGGAGATCGGCATGCCGCAGACCATCCACGGCAGTTTCCAGGGCACGGCGCAGGCGTTCCAGCAGTCGCTCAACGATCAGCCGCTCCTGATTCTCGCGGCGCTCGCGGCGGTTTATATCGTGCTCGGCATCCTGTACGAGAGCTACATTCATCCGATCACGATTCTCTCGACGCTGCCGTCGGCGGGCATCGGCGCGCTGCTTGCGCTGCTTTTGTTCAAGACGGAGTTCAGCATCATCGCGCTGATCGCGGTCATTCTGCTGATCGGCATCGTGAAGAAGAACGCGATCATGATGGTCGATTTCGCCATCGAGGCGACGCGTCACGGCGCGTCCACGCCGCAGGACGCGATTCGCGAGGCGTGTCTCCTGCGCTTTCGCCCGATCATGATGACGACGGCCGCCGCCCTCCTCGGCGCGTTGCCGCTCGCGTTCGGCACCGGCGAAGGCTCGGAGATGCGCGCGCCGCTCGGCATCGCGATCGTCGGCGGGCTGATCGTGAGCCAGATGCTGACGCTGTATACGACGCCCGTCGTCTATCTGTACATGGACCGCTTCCGCATTCGCGCGGAGCAACGGCGTGCGCGCCGTCAGAGCGGCGCGCAACCGGCGAACGCATCCGAATGAGCCAGTGAGAAAATGCTGCGGACGCAAACGCGTCGCGCAGCGCACCGCGCCAAAATGACCTACTTTGTCGGATAGAAAACCACGGCGAAGGAGTGTCCCCGCATGAAAACGCTGAAGGTTCTGCTGATCGGCGCGCATGGCCGCACGGGCCGCCTCATCGCCGCGCGCCTGCACGAAGAAGCCATTTCCCTTCGCGCGATGCTGCGAAAATCCGCGCACAAGAGCGAGTTCGCCGCGATGGGCGCGGAAATCGTGCTCGGCGATCTCGCCAACGACTTCTCCCACGCCTTCGACGACATCACGCACGTGATCTACGCGGCCGGTTCGGCGCACGACGAAGGCGTGCACGAGCAACGCGCGATCGATCGCGACGCCGTCATGCGCACCGCCGATTACGCGAAGCGCCGGCGCGTGCGGCAACTCGTCGTCGTGAGCGCGCTGTCGGCGTTTTATCCGGAACGCAGCGGCTTTGCGTTCCGCCATTATTCGCGGATGAAGCGCGAAGCCGATGCCTATGTCGCGCGTCGCGGCGTGCCGTTTGCGATTCTGCGTCCCGGCCCGCTGTCGGATGAGCCCGCGCACGGCGCGATCGCGCTCGCCGACGCGCTCACGACACACAAGCCGCAGGTCGCGCGCGCCGATGTCGCGCGGATCGCGGTGCAGTGCGTGACGCTCGGCATACGGGATCGGCTGATCGCGTTCGTCGGCGGCGACCAGCCCATCGATATCGTGCTGAACACGCTATCGCTGCAACACGCGCAACACGCCCATCACGCTGCGCCGACGAGCCTGTAGCCGACACCCGTTTCCGTCACGATATGCTCGGGCTGCGCGGGATCGCGTTCGAGCTTCTGCCGCAAATGCGCCATGTAGATGCGCAGGTAATGCGGACTCTCGACATGCGACGGCCCCCACACTTCCACCAGCAATTGCCGGTGCGTGAGCACGCGGCCCGCGTGCCGCACGAGCGTCGAGAGCAGCCGGTATTCGATCGGCGTCAGATGCACGTTCTCGCCGCTTCGCGCGACGCGTCGCAGCGCGAGATCGACGGTCACATCGCCGAAGGTCACGACCGGCGTCTCGCTGCCCGACGCCTGATTGCGCCGCCGCAGATGCGCGCGAATCCGCGCCATCAGTTCGGAGACGCCGAAGGGCTTGGTGAGGTAATCGTCCGCGCCGGCATCGAGCGCGGCCACTTTCTCCTCTTCCTGCGTGCGCGCCGACAGCACGATGATCGGCAGCTCGGTCCAGCCGCGCAGTTCCCGAATCACGTCGATGCCGTCGGTGTCGGGCAGGCCAAGATCGACGATCACGAGATCCGGCTTGCGCGTCGCGGCTTCGACGAGGCCCTGCTGCCCGGTTTCCGCCTCGTGAACGGTCATGCCCTGACCTTCGAGCGAGACGCGCACGAAGCGGCGAATCTGCTTCTCGTCCTCGATGAGAACGACGGTTGCGGTCGGGTTCGAACTCAAGGCAGCAGAATCGTCGAGCCGGTGGTCTTGCGCGCTTCGAGGTCTTCGTGCGCGCGCGCGGCCTCGGCGAGCGGATAGCGCTGGCGCACGTTGGTCTTCACTTTGCCCGACGAGACGACTTCGAACAGCTCCGCGGCCATCGTGTCGAGATCGCTGCGCTTGGCGATGTAGCTGAAAAGCGTGGGCCGCGTGAAATACAGCGAGCCGCGTCCGGCAAGCTCCGACGAATCGAGCGGCGGCAACGGTCCCGACGAATTCCCGAAGCTCACGAAAAGCCCGAGCGGTGCGAGGCAGTCGAGCGACGCGATATACGTGTCCTTGCCGATCGAGTCGTACACCACCGGCACGCCCGCGCCGTTGGTGATCTCGCGCACGCGCTGCGTGAAATTCTCGCGCGTGTAGACGATCGGATGATCGCAGCCGTGCGCCTTGGCGAGCGCGGCCTTCTCGTCCGAGCCGACCGTGCCGATCACCGTCGCGCCGAGCGCCTTCGCCCACTGGCACGCGATCATGCCGACGCCGCCCGCCGCCGCGTGAATCAGCACGGTATCGCCCGCTTTCACGCGATAGGTCCGGCGCAGCAGATATTGCGCGGTGAGGCCTTGCAGCATGATCGACGCGGCATCCTCGTAGCTGATCGCATCCGGCAGCTTGACGACGTAGTCCGCCGACATCACGCGCTCCTCCGCATACGCGCCCGGCGGACGCGATGCATACGCGACGCGATCGCCCGGCTTGAATTGCGTGACGCCCTCGCCCACCGCCGTCACCTCGCCCGCGGCTTCCATGCCGAGGCCGCCGGGCAGCGGCATCGGATAGAGGCCGGTGCGGAAGTAGACGTCGATGAAATTCAGCCCCACGGCGTGATGCTTCACGCGGATTTCGCCCTTGCCCGGCGCGCCCACGTCCACATCGACCCACTTCATGACGTCGGGGCCGCCGGCCTTGTCGAATCGGATTGCCTTGGTCATCGCTTCGTTCTCCTTGTTCGTGCTCGGTTCGTGCTCGCTTCCTGCTCACGCGGCCCGCGCAAAGCGCAGGCGCAAATCGTCGAGGATCATGCGCGCCGTCGCGATATTGGTCGCGCACGGCACGTTGTGCACGTCGCAGGCGCGCACCAGCGCGTTGATGTCGGGCTCATGCGGCTGCGGGGTCATCGGGTCGCGCAGGAAGATCACGATATTCACGCGCCCTTCCGCCAGTTCCGCGCCGATCTGCAAATCGCCGCCGTGCGGGCCGGACAGCTTGCGCTCGACGTCGAGCCCGTGCGCCGCCGCAATGCGCCCGCCCGTCGTGCCCGTGGCGACGAGTTCGCACTGCGCGAGCGTATCGGCGAATTCGCCCGCGAGCGTGACGATGTCGTCCTTTTTCATGTCGTGCGCGATCAGCGCGACGCGTGTGGTCATGGTGTGCTCGCTATCAGTAGGTGCCGGGGTACGCGCCGCCGTCGATCAGCAGATTCTGCCCGGTGATGTAGCCCGCATGCACGCTGCACAGGAACGCGCACGCCTTGCCGAATTCCTCGGACGTGCCGAAGCGTCCCGCCGGCAGACTTTCCGCGCGGCGCTTGCGCACTTCGTCGAGCGGAAGATTCTGCGCCTTCGCCTGCGCTTCGAGCGTGACGGCGATGCGGTCGGTGTCGAACGAGCCCGGCAGCAGATTGTTGATGGTGACGCCGGTCGCCGCGACCTTGCGCGCGACGCCCGCGACGAAGCCGGTCAGACCCGAGCGCGCGCCATTGGAGAGCCCGAGCACGTCGATCGGCGCTTTCACCGATGAACTCGTGATATTCACGATGCGCCCGTAACCGCGCTCGATCATCCCGTCGATGGTCGCTTTCATGAGCTCGATCGGCGTCAGCATGTTGCCTTCGAGCGCCTTGATCCACATGTCGTGCGTGAAGGTGCGGAAGTCGCCCGGCGGCGGCCCGCCCGCGTTGTTCACCAGAATGTCCGGCGACGGGCACGCGGCGAGCGCGGCGGCATGCCCTTCGGGCGTCGTGATGTCGCCCGCGACGGTTTTCACGTCGACGCCGTATTGCGCGCGAATGTGCGCCGCGGTCGCTTCGAGCGTTTCGGCCGTGCGCGCGGTGATCACCAGATTCACGCCCTCGGCGGCGAGCGCCTCGGCGCAGCCGCGTCCGAGTCCCTTGCTCGCTGCGCACACCAGCGCCGTACGGCCCGCGATTCCCATATCCATCGTGCTTCCTCCAGTTTTGTTTGTCACAATTTGCGATGTCTCCGCGCAATTCTAGAAGAATCGGGGCGGCAACGTCGGCGGGCCGAATAGTCTTAGGGGCACGCCGCGTTTTGGGTAAACTGTCGCCACTGTCCGCGTCGCCCCAGGCGAGGCGCAAAAGTAACGAATGGCAGCCCATCACACGAGCAGGACGCGCAGCGCGCGAGACCCATGAAACAAGACAGCCGCTTTCCCAATCTCTTTATCCTCGATCACCCGCTGATCCAGCACAAGCTCACGCACATGCGCGACAAGGACACGTCGACGCGCACGTTTCGCGAACTGCTGCGGGAAATCACGCTGCTGATGGGCTACGAAATCACGCGCAACCTGCCGCTCACGACCAAGCGCGTGGAGACGCCGCTCGTCGAGATCGACGCGCCCGTGATCGCCGGCAAGAAGCTCGCGATCGTGCCGGTGCTGCGCGCGGGCATCGGCATGTCGGACGGCCTGCTCGACCTGGTGCCCTCGGCGCGCGTCGGGCATATCGGCGTGTACCGGGCCGAGGATCACCGCCCGGTGGAATATCTCGTGCGCCTGCCGCCCGATCTGGAAGAGCGCGTCTTCATCCTGTGCGATCCGATGGTCGCGACGGGCTATTCGGCGGTGCATGCCGTCGATGTCATGAAGCGGCGCAAGGTGCAGGCCGAGAACATCGTTTTCGTCGCGCTGGTCGCCGCGCCCGAGGGCGTGAAGGTGTTCCAGGACGCGCATCCGGACGTGAAGCTCTATGTCGCGTCACTGGATTCGCATCTGAACGACCATGCGTATATCGTCCCCGGCCTCGGCGACGCGGGCGACCGGCTCTTCGGCACGAAGAACTGAGCGTCGTTAAGCGCTTCTACCGACCGCCGCGCCACGCGCGGCGGTTTTCGTTTCAGCGCGCCTTTGCGCGCCGTTTTGCGATTACGCCCCGATTCGGCGTGATTTCCTCCGGTTTGCGCCGTCTTTGCCGCGCAGATCCGCGCACAGCGGCACTGAGCGCACGCCCCGCCATGCTAAAATTTCGGTCTGTTCCTATTCGGATTACGCCGGACCCGACTGGTCCACGCGGTCCGCGGGCGAACCCGGCCGCCGTTCACGAACGAAGCGCGCGCACGCGCGATCCATGAACGCGGCAAGCGGAACGCGAACAGACATTTTCAGCACGACAGCACACTAGGCGCGCGGCTTCCAGTTCCGCGCGCGATGGAGAAAGGTAATGGCGGGTCATTCGAAATGGGCCAACATCAAGCATAAGAAGGCCGCGGCCGACGCGAAGAAAGGCAAGGTCTGGACACGCCTCATCAAGGAAATCCAGGTCGCGGCGCGCATGGGCGGCGGCGAGATCGATTCGAATCCGCGCCTGCGCCTCGCCGTCGACAAGGCCTACGACGCCAACATGCCGAAGGACAACATCAATCGCGCGATCCAGCGCGGCACCGGCGGCGTCGATGGCGCGAACTACGAAGAAATCCGCTACGAAGGCTATGGCATCGGCGGCGCGGCGATCATCGTCGACACGATGACGGACAACCGCACCCGCACCGTCGCGGAAGTGCGCCACGCATTCTCGAAGTTCGGCGGCAACATGGGCACGGACGGCTCGGTGTCGTTCATGTTCGATCACGTCGGCCAGTTCCTGTTCGCGCCCGGCACGCCGGAAGACAAGCTGATGGACGCGGCGCTCGAAGCCGGCGCGGACGACGTGGTCACGAACGAAGACGGCAGCATCGAAGTGGTATGCCCGCCGAACGATTTCCAGAAGGTGAAGGACGCGCTCGAAGCCGCGGGCTTCAAGGCGGAACTCGCCGAAGTGACGATGAAACCGCAGACGGAAGTCGAGTTCAGCGGCGACGACGCGGTGAAGATGCAAAAACTGCTCGACGCGCTCGAAAATCTCGACGACGTGCAAGAGGTCTATACGAACGCCGCGATCAACGAAGACTGAAGCTTCGGATCGCGAGGGGCGCGGCGAAACCGGATTTCGCCCGCCCTCGATGGAATGTCTTTCGCTTCGGCTCCACATGCCGGAGCAGCGCCGCTCGTTCGACACCGAGTCGCCGCGGCGCGGCATCGCCCGTGGAAGGCGCGTGACGCAGCCGATGTCAGCGCGAGCCGCCTTCGCGGCGCCATGACGGCCGTCATGCGCGCGCTTTATGGTCGATGCGCCCGCCGCTTTTACTCAAGCCGCTTTTTGTCAGGATTTCGGGGATTCACATGAAGTTACTCGTCGTCGGTTCCGGCGGCCGCGAACACGCGCTGGCCTGGAAGCTCGCGCAATCGCCGCGCGTGCAGATCGTTTATGTCGCGCCGGGCAACGGCGGCACCGCGCAGGACGAGCGCCTGCGCAACGTCGACATCACGGACCCGGCGGAGCTCGCCGATTTCGTCGAAAAGGAACATGTCGCGTTCACGCTCGTGGGTCCGGAACAGCCGCTCGCGGCCGGCATCGTCAATCTGTTCCGCTCGCGCGGCCTGAAGATTTTCGGGCCGACGAAGGAAGCCGCGCAGCTCGAAAGCTCGAAAGACTTCGCCAAGGCGTTCATGAAGCGCCACAACATCCCCACGGCCGAGTACGAGACCTTCTCCGACATCGCCGCCGCGCACGCGTACATCGACGCGAAAGGCGCGCCGATCGTCGTCAAGGCGGACGGGCTCGCAGCCGGCAAGGGCGTGGTCGTGGCGATGACGCTGGAAGAAGCGCACGGCGCCGTCGATGCGATGCTCGCGGACAACAAGCTCGGCGATGCGGGCGCGCGCGTGGTCATCGAAGAATTTCTCGCGGGCGAGGAAGCGAGCTTCATCGTGATGGTGGACGGCAAGCACGTGCTGCCGCTCGCCTCCAGCCAGGATCACAAGCGTCTGCTCGACGCCGACCGCGGCCCGAACACCGGCGGCATGGGCGCGTATTCGCCCGCGCCGATCGTCACGCCGCAACTGCACGCGCGCGTGATGCGCGAGATCATCCAGCCGACCGTGCGCGGCATGGAAAACGACGGCATCCGCTTCACCGGCTTCCTGTACGCGGGCCTGATGATCGACGCGAACGGCAACCCGAAGACGCTCGAATTCAACTGCCGCATGGGCGATCCCGAGACGCAGCCGATCATGGCGCGCCTGAAGGGCGATTTCTCGAAGGTCGTGGAACTGGCGATCGACGGCAAGCTCGACACCGTCGATCTCGACTGGGACCGCCGCACCGCGCTCGGCGTCGTGCTGGCCGCGCACAACTATCCGGACACGCCGAGAAAGGGCGACCGCATCAACGGCATTCCCGCGGAAACCGAGAATTCCGTCACTTTCCATGCAGGCACCACGCTCGCCGACGGCAAGCTCACGACGTCGGGCGGGCGCGTGCTATGCGTGGTCGGATTGGCGGATACCGTACGCGGCGCGCAATCCGTGGTCTACGATACAGTGAATCAGATCTCGTTCGACGGCATGCAGTATCGCCGGGATATCGGCTATCGCGCGGTGAACCGCAAGCAATCCGCCGATAAAAGCACCGAAAAGCCCGCCGACAAGCACGGCTAAGCGCGGCCGGAAGGCCCGCATGAGCGACGCGCTGCCGGACCTCGTGTCCGGCAGCGCGCTTTTAAGCGTTTCGAAACGAAGGGTTAACCCCGGAACCGACCAGCCGCAATCGATGAGTGAACCGAACCGCAGCGCGGAACCGCGCGAGCAAGAAGACGCATCCCGCGATATCGGGGCCGTGCGCGACTATCTGACGGGCCTGCAAACGCGTATCGCCGATGCGCTCGGCAACTTCGACGGCACCGCTTTCGCCACCGACGCCTGGACCCGCGAGCCCGGCGCGCATCTGCGCGGCGGCGGCGTGACGCGCATTCTGGAAGGCGGCGGCTTTTTCGAGCGCGGCGGCATCGGCTTCTCCGACGTGCAGGGCGACGCCCTTCCGCCCTCCGCGAGCGCGGCGCGTCCGCAACTCGCCGGACGCGGCTTCGAGGCGCTCGGCGTCTCGCTCGTCATGCATCCGCGCAATCCGCACTGCCCGACCGTGCACGCCAACGTGCGCATGCTCACTGCGCTCAAGGAAGGCGAACCGCCGATCTTCTGGTTCGGCGGCGGCATGGATCTGACGCCGATTTACGGCTACGAGGACGACGCGCGCCATTTCCATCAGGTTTGCCGCGACGCGCTCGATCCGTTCGGCGTCGCGCTGTATCCGCGCTTCAAGACGTGGTGCGACGAGTATTTCTATCTGAAGCATCGCAACGAGCAGCGCGGCATCGGCGGCATTTTCTTCGATGATTACGCGGAAGGCGGCTTCGAGCGGGCGTTCGCGCTAATGCGAAGCGTCGGCGATGCATTCCTGAAAGCCTATCTGCCGATCATCGAGCGCCGCTGCGACACGCCGTACACCGAGCGCGAGCGCGAGTTTCAGGCGTACCGGCGCGGGCGCTACGTCGAGTTCAATCTCGTGTTCGACCGCGGCACGCACTTCGGGCTGCAAAGCGGCGGACGCACCGAGTCGATCCTCATGTCGATGCCGCCCGCCGCGAACTGGCGCTACGACTGGACCCCCGCGCCGGGCACGCCCGAGGCGCGGCTCTATTCGGACTTTCTGGTGCGGCGCGAATGGCTTTGAACCCCGCTGCGCCCTGCACGAAACGCGTCGGCATTTTCGGCGGCACCTTCGATCCGATCCACAACGGACATCTCGCGCTCGCGCGGCGCTTCGTCGAACTGCTTGGGCTGACCGAGCTCGTGCTGTTGCCCGCCGGCCAGCCGTGGCAAAAAGCGGGCGTCTCGGCGCCGGAGCATCGGCTGGCGATGACGCGCGCGGCCGCCGCATCGCTCACGCTCGACGGCGTGCGCATCACCGTCGGCACCGATGAAATCGATCGCCAGGGCGACACCTATACCGTCGACACGCTGGCGCACTGGCGCGAGCGCGAAGGCGCGCAGGCGTCGATCTCGCTTCTGATGGGCGCCGACCAGCTCGTCAAGCTCGACTCCTGGCATCGATGGAAAGAGCTCTTCGACTACGCGCACGTCTGCGTGGAAACGCGCCCGGGCTTCGATGTCGCGACGCTGTCGCCGGCCGTTGCCGCGGAAGTCGCGCAGCGCGCCGCGCCGCGCGAGACACTGCAGGCGAGCCCGCACGGGCACATGCTCATCGACGAAACGCTCCTGCTCGACGTATCCGCCACGGCGATCCGCGAAGCCGCGCGCACGATGACAGACGCGGCCGAGGCGCGCGCCCAGGTCCAGAAGCACGTCCCCGAGGCAGTATGGGACTATATTGTTCAACATCACCTGTACCGGACACGGTAAAGACACGGTAACTATGGAACTTCAGAAGCTGCAACGCGCGATCATCGACGGTCTGGAAGACGTCAAGGCGCAAGACATCAAGGTGTTCAACACGACGCATCTCACGTCCCTCTTCGACCGCGTGGTCGTGGCGAGCGGCACGTCGAACCGCCAGACCAAGGCGCTCGCCAACAGCGTGCGCGAGAAGGTCAAGGAAGCGGGCGGCGATATCATCAGCACGGAAGGCGAAGAGATCGGCGAATGGGTGCTGGTCGATTGCGGCGACGCGGTCGTGCACATCCTTCAGCCCGCGCTGCGCCAGTACTACAACCTCGAAGAAGTCTGGGGCGACAAGCCCGTGCGCGTGAAGCTGCAAAAGCCGAACATGTTCGGCGGCGCGAGCGTCACCGCGGACGAAGACGAGGACGACGAAAACGCCGCGCCCGCGGTCAAGCGTCCCGCGCGCAAGACCACGCGCAAGCACTGATCCCGCTTCATTCGATGAAGCTGGTCATCCTCGCCGTCGGACACAAGATGCCCGACTGGATCACGAATGGCTTCGACGAATATGCGAAGCGCATGCCGCCCGAGTTGCGCATCGAGCTGAAAGAGATCAAGCCCGAGCAGCGCTCGTCGGGACGCAACGCCGAGAGCGTGATGGCGGCCGAAAAACAGCGCATCGAAGCTGCCTTGCCGAAGAACGCGCGCGTCGTCGCGCTCGACGAACGCGGCCGCGACTGGACCACGATGCAGCTTGCGAACGCCCTGCCCGGCTGGCAGCAAGACGGGCGCGACGTCGCCTTCGTGATCGGCGGCGCGGACGGGCTTCATCCGGATGTGAAATCGCGTGCCGAAATCCTGCTGCGCGTGTCGAGTCTCACGCTGCCGCACGGCATGGTGCGCGTGCTGCTCGCCGAACAGCTTTACCGGGCGTGGAGCATCACGCAGAATCATCCTTATCATCGCGCGTGAGGCGGGAGCGAAGCTGGACTTCGAATGCCGCGCGCGTCATTCGAAATCAGGTTCCCGATGACTCACCCTTTCGTCTATCTCGCGTCCCAAAGTCCGCGCCGGCAAGAACTGCTGCGTCAGCTCGGCGTGCAGTACGAACTCCTTCTTCCCCGTCCCGATGAAGACGCCGAAGCGCTCGAAGCCGAGCTGCCCGGCGAAGCCGCCGATGCCTACGTCGTGCGCGTGTGCGCGCTCAAGGCGCATGCGGCGCGCGCGCGTCTTCTCAACGGCAAACACGCGAACGCGCCGATTCTCGTCGCCGATACGACCGTGACCATCGACGGACTGATCCTCGGCAAGCCGCTGCACGAAGAAGACGCGGTCGCGATGCTCGAACGCCTCGCCGGCCGCGCGCACGAAGTGCTGACCGCGATCGCCGTCGTGGATGGCGCGGGCGCGCTGCTCGATCCCGTGCTCTCGCGCTCGCATGTGCGTTTCGCGAAAGCCGACCGTGCTGCGCTGCAGCGCTACGCGGCATCGGGCGAGCCGCTCGGCAAGGCGGGCGCGTATGGGATTCAGGGCCGCGCGGCCGAGTTCATCGAGCGAATCGACGGGTCCTATTCGGGTATCATGGGTCTGCCCCTTTTCGAAACCGCAGCTCTCTTGCGCGTGGCGCGCGTCGAATTCTAAACAGGCCATGAACGAAGAAATCCTGATCAACGTCACACCGCAGGAAACCCGCGTCGCACTGGTTCAGCAAGGCGCCGTTCAGGAACTTCACGTCGAGCGCACGCTGTCGCGCGGACGCGTCGGCAATGTCTATCTCGGCAAGGTCGTGCGCGTGCTGCCAGGCATGCAGTCCGCGTTCATCGATATCGGTCTGGAGCGCGCCGCGTTTCTCCATGTCGCCGATATCTGGCATCCGCGCATTGCGGGCGAGTCGCACAATTCGACGCCGCATGTGCCGATCGAGAAAATCGTCTTCGAAGGCCAGGCGCTGATGGTGCAGGTCGTGAAGGACCCGATCGGCACGAAAGGCGCGCGCCTGTCGACGCAAGTGAGCATCGCGGGGCGCACGCTCGTGTATCTGCCGCAGGACCCGCATATCGGCATCTCGCAGAAGATCGAGAGCGAAGCGGAGCGCGAGGCCGTGCGCGCGCGCCTGACGGCCGTGTTGCCCGCCGACGAGAAAGGCGGCTATATCGTGCGGACCATCGCGGAAGACGCGACGAGCGAAGAGCTGGCCGCCGATGTCGCGTATCTGCGCAAGACGTGGGCGACCATCGTCGCGCAGGCGCAGCGCGTGCCGCCCACGTCCCTGCTCTATCAGGATCTGAACCTCGCGCAACGCGTGCTGCGCGATTTCGTCAACGACGAAACCACGCGCATTCAGGTGGATTCACGCGAGACGTATCAGATGCTCGCGGACTTCGCGGCCGAGTTCACGCCGGCGGTGGCGTCGCGGCTGCATCACTACACCGGCGAGCGGCCGCTCTTCGATCTGTACAACATCGAGACGGAGATTCAGCGGGCGCTGTCGCGGCGCGTCGATCTGAAGTCGGGCGGCTATCTGATGATCGACCAGACCGAGGCGATGACGACCATCGACGTGAACACGGGCGGTTACGTCGGCGCGCGCAATTTCGACGACACGATCTTCAAGACCAATCTCGAAGCGGCCCACACGATCGCGCGGCAACTGCGCTTGAGGAATCTGGGCGGGATCATCATCATCGATTTCATCGACATGGAGAATGTCGAGCATCGGGATCAGGTGCTGGGCGAACTGAAGAAGGCGCTGTCGCGGGACCGCACGCGCGTGACCGTCAACGGGTTCTCGCAGCTGGGGCTCGTCGAGATGACGAGAAAGCGCACGCGCGAATCGCTGGCTCACGTGCTGTGCGAGGCTTGCCCGACGTGTGAGGGCAAGGGGCAGGTGAAGACGCCGCGCACCGTGTGCTACGACGTGCTGCGCGAGATCATGCGCGAGTCGCGACAGTTCAATCCGCGCGAGTTTCGCGTGGTGGCTTCGCAGCAGGTCATCGATCTGTTTCTTGAAGAGGAATCGCAGCATCTGGCGATGCTGATGGACTTCATCGGGAAACCGGTTTCGTTGCAGGTGGAGTCGAATCTGAGTCAGGAGCAGTATGACATTGTGTTGATGTGAGGATCGGGCGGTGCCGGTTCGGATCTTCCAGAATCCAGAATCGACGAAGCATGGGGCGGTTTCAAACCGTGACGCTGATTTCAGGGCTGACTAGAATCGGCGAACTGCGTCATCGCGCGACGCCGGGAGGTTGGCCGAAGTGCGTAGCCCAGGTGTGAGCAGACGCTTGCCGAGTGCGATTCCTGGTTTCTCGACCACTCGATGCAATACCCAGGAGAGCCCAAGGGTCGCCGCTCCCACGACCGTAGCGACTACGGCGAATCGAAGCGGAGCGGAAGCGTTCAGATAGCCTTCGAATTTCGTCAGGTATCCGGCGACGGGTAGAAGAATCAACAAGTGGATCAGGTAGAAACCGTAAGCAAGATCGCCCAGTACCTTGCCTATCCGCATGCCAAGCAACCTGCGCGCTGCGCGTACGGCCCGCATCGACCCCGCACCGTGGCCCACGGATTCTGCCGAGAGGAGCATGAAAAGGGCAACGACAAGCACGATTCGTACGCCTGACATGGCGTCCGGATGTAGCGCGAACTGAATCGAAGGCAGGCTTGCAGCGAGCATCAGGCCCCGCGTTGCCTTCGAGCTGTCTCGCGTCAGTGCTGCGACCATGCCAGCGAGGAACATATATAACTTCATCGGCAGGAATGAGGGCATGGGAAAAGCCGCGAACAAGCCCGGTGCCATCAACTGAACTGCAAAAGCAACGATCGCCAACCCCGCGATCGCGATGAAAACTCCGTGCCTCGCAATCAGCAGCATCAGCAAAGGAAACACGGCATAGAACTGCATTTCCAAGCCAATCGACCAGTCTGGTAACGCGGTGTTGAACGAATATCGAGGCAGGACGCCGAACGAATAGGTAACGTGCGTCAATACGTTCCAGACACTGTGATCGAGATAACGCGAGTCCAATGTGGCCGTCGCTGGCCAGAAATGCGCAATCGAAGTGCGTGCATCAGCAAGATAGTGACCGGCGGCGAACGAAATCAAGAGCAACAGGTAGTAGGCCGGGGTAATTCGAAAGAAGCGCCTGCACCAAAATCTCCACCACGTGCGACCCGTGTTCCATGGCTCGTCGGCACGCCGCTCCAAGTAGTGGTGCGCCATCAGGAACCCGGAAAGGAACATGAATAAATCCACCGCCAGTTCGCCATAGGAAAGAATCGGGATGGACTTCATCCCGGTAAGAATCTGCACATGGCACAAAAAAACCCACATTGCCGCCAGGCCCCGCAAGCCATCCAAAGCGGGTATCTGACTTGCGTCGACACGCGTCTGCATTCTCGGAACGCCTGGTTGATACCCCATGGCTGCCTTATCTTCTTTCTGAACGAATCGTCTCGAATTGTACGTGATGCAGTCTCCGACGATCCGCGGGCAACGAAAAGCGGTTCAAAAGCTGACTGCGGGCCACCCGTTGAGCAGTTGTCCGCGAGTCTCAGATGCCATCGAGCAAAAAATCAGCGTCTTGAAAAGGTCAAACAACACGACATCGTGTTGATGCGACGCCGTGCGCATCGTCCAGCGATCGTCAGGCTCGCGCTCGCGCCGCCGCCACATCGCGGCCTTTCCCGGGCGCCGTGCCGATCAATATGCCGATGAGGAAGACGAAGAGATTGCCTTCCGTGAAGTTCAGCAGCAGAGAGTTCGCGAGGCAGCCGAGGACGAACGCGAAAAGGTAGCCGATCGCGATCAGCTTCGCGGGCTCCGCCAGCCGCCGGCACTCTCGCCCGATCGCGACCAGGAACCACACGAACAGCGCCACGCCGATGAGCCCGAGCTGCACGCCCATCAGGAAGAACTCGTTGTGGGGATTGCCCGCCATCGCCGCATGCCCGCCGGTCTGCGCGCTCGCGAGACGCTCGAACTGCGTGCGCACGCTTCCCACGCCGTAGCCGGCAATCGGCCGGTGCGACATCAGCTCGATGCTGCGGCGGTAGAACAGCAGCCGCACGCCCATCGACGTATTCTTGTTTTGCGTCTCGAACTGCGAGACTTCCTGCGCCGTGTCCGCAAGCCGCCGGTCTTTGGCGTAGAGCACGAAAGCGGCGATACAGACGCACACGGCGGCCACACCCACGCCCGCAAGCAGGCGCGCGCGCTTGTCGTAACGGCGGAACTGCGCCGCCTGCACGACCAGATAGATCGCGACATACGCAATCGCCACGACCTGCCCGGTGCGCCCCTGAAGCACGAACAGGACGTTGATCAGCGCGAGCAGCGCCACGAGATACAGCACCTTGCTTCGCCAGCCGCTCGCCGCCTTCGCAAGCGCAAAGGACAGGCAGACGAGGAACGCCATCATCAGGCCGCCCGAGATGTGATCCTTGAACACCCAGGGCCGCCTGACCGGGTCGTCCGCGTGCATCGGACCGAGCGACGTCCAGCCGAACGCGTTCGTGTATGTCAGCACCATAGTGAGCACGAGCGTGGCGAACAGGCTCCAGACGGCAGCGCGCGCAAAGAGCTTGCCGGCGTCGTCCGCGAAAACGAGCAGCAGGAGCGGGATGAACAGCAGCTTCCGATACTTCATCAGGAAGTCGAGCGCCTCCGCGAATCCAGCGGAACTGTAAGCCAGGCTCAGACTCAGCACGACGAACAGCGCGAGCGCGGCGGTGGCGCCCGCCGTCCACGTCAGCAAAGGCCGTGCGCGACGCCAGACTTCGGGCGAAATCAGCGCGAACAGCGCGAACGCGGCCGAACCGACGTTGACGCCCGCCGTCGAAATGGGGATCAGCGACAGCGTGATCAGCGCGAACCACCGCGCCAGAAACAATGAGTACGACTCCGTTCCCGAACGGCCCAGCATTGAGATGTGTGTGACTTGCATTGTGATGTTCTGCTACCCCGTTTCGGATCGAGCGCCCAAGGCGCGCTTTCAGGTCGTGTTTTTTCAGCGTGGCTCGCGCAGATAGAAGTCGGCACGTTCCCGGGCCGCTTTGGCCGAATACATCGTCTCCACCGTCGCGCGCGCGCGTTCGCCGATCGTTTTGCGCAGGCCGGCGTTCGCGAGAAGCGTGCGCACCAGTTGGTCTGCCTCGTCGGAACGATCGAAAAGGAAACCGTTCTCGCCGTGCCGGATCCAGTCGGCATAACCGCCGCGCCGGTGACAGACGACCGGCAGGCCGCACGCCATCGCTTCGAGCACGACGCGCCCGAAGGTCTCCACGTGCGCGCCAGTCCGATAATAAAAGATATCGAGCCCGCGCAAGAACGCGACGGTCGGAACCGCGCCCTCGGGCAGGATTTGCATCCGGAGCATGGCGCCGAGCGCGTCGCCCGATGCGGCGGAAAACTGGGTCGCGCCCTGCAGCCTGACTTCCGCGCCGTCCTCGATCCACGCCCGATAGAGCGGGATATCGTCGGTATCGTGCTTGTCGGTCGTATCGCGGCTCAGCCGGCCGATCACGGGCCGGGCGTTGTCCGGGCGCGGATCGGGCGAAGGCGAGAAACGCGCGATGTCGATCGGAGACGGCTGCACTTCACATTCGACGCCGAGCAGGCTGCGCTGGAAGTCGGAGATCGCCACATACTCGGTCCGTGGCCAGCGCAGCATGAAGGGATGCGCCGCCGTCAGCGAGAGAATTTTCGGATGAAACGTATTGAAGACGTAGATCAGGCGGCGCGGCGCTCGCACGAGATACGGCCACGCGGTGTGACGCCAGTGCGCGCCCACGAAAACGAAGGTGCCCCCCTCCGGACGCGTTCCCGGGCGAAGGCCAATGCGGCGAATCCCGTAGCGCTGCGCGAGATCGCGCGAAAAACGCGACGAGGACGACCACAGTGCCAACTCGCTTCGGTCTCGCAGGAGACCGGCGAGGTGCAGCGCTTCCTGCTCGCTGCCACCGTTTTCATTCATGAAACCGTTGATGATATGAATCACCGGCTTCGGAGCTGCATTAGGCATGACAGTTGTGAGTAACGCGGGTAAAGGCTCGCGAATCGCCGATTGTATCGACGGACCGCAAAGACACGCCGCAACGCTCGCCATGCGCTTTGCCGCTGCGCCCGCGGACAAAGCGCCCCGCGAACGAATCAGGCCGCCTGCTGCTGATATTGGATGCGATGCAGATGGGCATAGAGCCCGTCCAGTCGCAACAGCTCCGAGTGGCTACCCTGCTCGATGATCTTTCCGCCATCCAGCACGACGATCCGGTCGGCGCGCTCGATGGTCGACAGACGATGCGCGATCACGAGCGTCGTGCGGCCTTTCATCAGCGTTTCGAGCGCCGACTGCACATGCCGCTCCGATTCCGAGTCCAGGGCCGACGTGGCTTCATCGAGCACGAGAATCGGCGCGTCCTTGTAGATGGCGCGCGCGATCGCGAGACGCTGGCGCTGCCCGCCCGACAAACGCATGCCGTTTCCGCCGACGAGCGTATCGATGCCCTGCGGCAGCGACGATACGACGTCCGCCAGATTGGCCGCGGCGAGCGCGGCCAGCACCTTTTCGCGGTTGGGGATCGTACCATACGCGACATTGGCGGCGATGGTGTCGTTGAAGAGCACGACGTCCTGGCTGACCATCGCGATCTGGGCGCGCAGGTCGCGCAAGGCGAACTCGGGCAACGGCACGCCATCGACGAGCACCTCGCCCTCGGCGGGATCGAAAAAGCGCGGCAGCAGGTTCGCCAACGTGGTCTTGCCGCTTCCCGACGGCCCCGCCAGCGCGACCATCTCGCCGGGCGCGACTTTGAACGACACGCGATCCAGCGTGGCGCGCTCGCGCGACCCATAGTTGAACGACACGTTGCGAAACTCGATGCTGCCCTGAGCCCGTTCGAGGCGGCGGCCGCCGCCCGCGGGCTCCGGCGGTTCATCGATGAGGCCGAAAATCAGCTCGGCCGCGGTCACGCCGCGCTGCAGCGGCTGATTGACGTCGATCAGATGCTTGAGCGGTGAAATGACGAGCAGCATCGACGTCACGAAGGCGACGAAGCCGCCGACCGTGGTCTGGTCGCTTGCGGATTGCAGCACGGCGATGGTGATCACGATGGCGAGCGCGATCGACGCCAGAAACTGCGTCAACGGTTGCGCGAGCCCGCCCGACACCTGCATGCGCATGGAGTAGCCGCGCAGGCGGTTGCTCATCTCCGTGAAACGGCCGGTCTCGTACGGCTCGCCGTTATGCACCTTCATGACCTTATAGCCGCCCACGGTCTCTTCGACGATATACGAGAGATCGTTGGTGAGCATCTGATGCTCCCGGTTCAGACGGCGCAGGCGGCGGTTGATCTTCGAAACCAGCCAGCCGATGGCAGGCAGGATCAGCGCGACGATCAGCGTGAGACGCCAGTTGAGGATGAAGAGATAGCCCAACAGGAAGACGACAGTGAGCGAGTCGCGCACGAGCGTCACGACCACGCCGGACAAGATCTGCAGCACCTGATTGACTTCGAAGACGATCGCGTTGATGACCGTGCTCGCCGTCTCGCGCTGGAAAAAGCCCGCGCTCGCGTGAATCATGCGATCGAACATCTGGAGCCGCAACTGCAGCAGGATCTTGTTCGACACGTAAGAAAGCAGATAGCCCGAGGCGTACTGCGCGCTGCCCCGCACGAGCGCGAGGCCGATCACGGCCGCGGGCACCACCCATTTAGCCTTCTCGCTGCCGTTCGTGCCGAAGCCATGATCGAGCAGGGGTTTGAGCAGCATCGGGATGCCCGCTTCGCTCGCGGCGACGAACCCCATGGCGACGAGGCCGAGCAGCACGATGCTCATCAACGGCCGGATATAAGGCCACAGCCGCCTGACGACGGCCGTGGACGATGAATGCTCGCCGCCGCCGATGGTTTTTCTCAGTGTCTGCTTCTCGCTCAAATCGTCCTCTACATTGCGATGCCCCGCGCGCGAGACGCGGCCGGGCGGAAGGTCATGCCGAACGCCTTCTGGCCGGGCGTCACAATTTCGCTCATTTTAAACCGTCGTTGATGCGAAGCTCACATTACAGGCGCGTTCCTTCACCGGCGAGGCGCTTGCGATCGATGGTCTTAGAATACGCGTCAGCATGCATCCGGCGCGCACCCGTTTTTCATCACCACGACATGACGCAACCCACACTCGGCATCGCTCTCATCACCTACAACGCGGCCGCGCGGCTCGCGCAATGCCTGACATCCGTTTCTTTCGCCGATGACATCGTGGTGATCGATGGCGGCAGCACCGACGCAACCGCGGAGATCGCGCGCGCACACGGCGCCCGCGTGATCGTCGAGCGGGACTGGCCCGGCTTCGGCCCGCAGAAGAATCGGGCGCTCGACGCCCTTTCGACCGATTGGGTGCTTTCCATCGATGCCGACGAGGTCGTCACGCCGGAACTCGCCGCCGCGATCCGCGCCGCCATCGCCGCGCCCGCCGCCGACGTGTACGCGGTGGACCGCCTGTCGAGCTTTTGCGGCCAGTGGATCGAACACAGCGGCTGGTATCCGGACTGGATTCCGCGGCTTTTCAGGCGCTCGTCGGCGCGCTTCTCGGACGACCTCGTGCACGAACGGCTGGTGATGGCGGCGAAGACACCCGCCGTGCGCCTGCAAGGCAAGCTGATGCATTACTCTTACGAAGACTTCGAGACCGTCCTGCGCAAGCTGGACGCGTATTCCACGGCGGGCGCGCTGCAGCGCCACGCGGCAGGCAAGCGAGGCAGCCTGAGCATCGCGATCACGCGCGGACTGTGGGCATTTGCGCGAACCTACCTGCTGCGACGCGGTTTTCTCGATGGCCGCGCCGGCTTTCTGATCGCCGTCTTCAATGCTCAGACCGTCTACTACCGGTTTCTGAAGCTGGCGCATCTCGACCAGCCTCGCTGAAGCGCGACGCGCCTCAATACACGATCTCGATCGCGCTGCCCGCGAACTCGCCGCGCAGCGCCGTGATGAGTTCGTCGGTGGGCTTGACGCGCCACGCATCGCCGAGACGCACCTCACCCTCCGCATGTTCGCTGCGATAGACGATGCTCACGTTCAGCCCGTTCGGAATCGGCGCGCTCGAGCGTTGACGGCCGTTTTCCTTGACCGGCATCGGCGGCGGTTCGCTCTGCGCGCCCGCGGCATGCGCTTCGAGCACGCGGCGCAAACGCAGCGCATCGGCGTTGCCGTTCATTTCGACTTTCACGGACTGCGCATAACGGCTGCGCGCGCGTTCGAGATCCATCGCCGTATCGACGGTGAAGCGGATGCCGCCCGTGAACGCATCGTTGCGCGCCTGCCCCTGCACGACGAGCAGCTCGTCTTCCTTGAAGAGCGCCTTGTTCGCCTCGAACTGCTCGTTGAAGACGGTGACTTCGCACTGGCCGCTGCCATCGTCGAGATTGACGATCAGCATCTTGCCGCGCTGGGTCATCTGCGTGCGCATCGCGGAGATGACGCCCGCGACCAGCTTGTCGCGCCCTTCCTTCAGCTCGCCGATTTTCTGGCGCACGAAACGGCGCACCTCGCCCTTGTAGGCATCGAAAAGATGCCCCGACAGATAGAAGCCGAGTGCGGTCTTTTCTTCCTGCAGGCGCTTCTTGTCCGACCACATCGGTTCGTCGACGTATTCGTGCTTCGCGAGCGTGGCGTCGCCCATGTCGAAGAGACCGGCCTGCATGGCGTTGGCGGCGGCCTGGTCGGCGGCTTCCATCGCGAGCGGCACGGAAGCGAGCAGTTGCGCGCGATTCGCATGCAGCGTGTCGAACGCGCCCGAGCGGATCAGCGCCTCGACGGTGCGGCGATTCACGACACGCCGGTCGATGCGCTCGCAGAAATCGAACAGATCGACGAACAGGCCGTCTTCTCGCGCGCGCAGGATTTCCTCGATCGCGTTCTGGCCGCTGCCCTTCACCGCGCCCAGGCCGTAGCGGATCGTCTTCGAGCGCGTGCCGTCGGCCTCCGCGACCGGCTCGAAGCGATACGCCGACTGATTGATATCCGGCGGCAGCACCTTCATGCCGTTGGTCGCGCAATCCTCGAAAAGGATCTTCACCTTGTCGGTGTCGTCCATGGCGAGCGACATGTTGGCCGCCATGAATTCGGCCGGATGATGCGCTTTCAGCCACGCCGTGTAATACGCGAGCAGCGCGTAGGCCGCCGCGTGCGACTTGTTGAAGCCGTAGCCGGCGAACTTCTCCATCAGGTCGAAGATTTCGTCGGACTTCGCGCGCGTCAGGCCATTCACTGCCGCGCCCTGAGCGAAGATCTCGCGGTGCTGCGCCATTTCCTCGGGCTTTTTCTTGCCCATCGCGCGGCGCAGCAAGTCCGCGCCGCCGAGCGAATAGCCGCCGATGATCTGCGCCATCTGCATCACCTGCTCCTGATAGACCATGATGCCGTAGGTCTCTTTCAGAACAGGTTCGACGCGCGGATCCGGATACTCGACGATCTCGCGCCCGTGCTTGCGCGCGCAGAAGCTCGGAATCAGGTCCATCGGGCCTGGGCGATACAGCGCCACGAGCGCGATGATGTCCTCGAAGCGGTCCGGCTGCGCGTCCTTCAGCATGCCCTGCATGCCGCGGCTTTCCAGCTGGAACACGGCGACGGTGTTCGCTTTCTTCAGTATCTGGAACGAGACCGGATCGTCGAGCGGCACTTGCGCGAGATTCCAGTCTTGCTTCGACGGATCGAGGCGCCGGATGTAACGCTCGGCCCAGTCGAGAATGGTGAGCGTGGTGAGGCCCAGAAAGTCGAACTTCACGAGGCCGACGGCTTCTACGTCGTCCTTGTCGTACTGACTGACGACGCCGCCGTCTTCGCCCTGCGTGTAGAGCGGGCAAAAGTCCGTGAGCTTGCCCGGCGCGATCAGAACGCCGCCCGCGTGCATGCCGACGTTACGCGTGAGCCCTTCGACGCGCTGCGCGAGTTCGAGCAACTGATGCACTTCGTCTTCGGAATCGAAGCGCTCCTGCAGCGTCGGCTCTTCCTTCATCGCGTCCGCGATGGTCACGTGCTTGCCCGGCTTGAACGGAATCAGCTTGGCGATGCCATCGGTGAACATGTAGCCCAGATCGAGCACGCGGCCGATGTCGCGCACCGCGGCCTTCGCCGCCATCGTGCCGAAGGTCGCGATCTGCGACACGGCGTCCGCGCCGTACTTGCCCTTCACGTACTGGATGACGCGGTCGCGCCCTTCCTGACAGAAGTCGATGTCGAAGTCGGGCATCGACACGCGTTCCGGATTCAGGAAGCGTTCGAACAGCAGGTTGTAGCGCAGCGGGTCGAGATCGGTAATGCCGAGCGCATACGCGACGAGCGAGCCTGCGCCCGAACCGCGGCCCGGACCGACCGGCACGCCATTGTTCTTCGCCCACATGATGAAGTCGGCGACGATCAGGAAGTAGCCCGGAAAGCCCATCTTGATGATCGTGCCGCACTCGAAATCGAGGCGCGCGTAATACGTTTCGCGCTGCGCCTCGCGTTCGGTTTCATCGGGATAAAGCTGCTGCAGGCGGACTTCGAGCCCTTCCTTCGACAGTTGCACGAGATAGTCGTCGAGCGACATGCCATCGGGTGTCGGGAAGAGCGGCAGCTTCGGCTTGCCGAGTTCGAGCGTCAGATTGCAGCGCCTGGCGATCTCCACCGTGTTCGCGAGCGCGGAAGGAATATCCGCGAAGAGCGCGCACATTTCGTCCTGCGTGCGGAAAAACTGATCTTGCGTGAAGCGCTTCTGCCGGCGCGGATTCGCGAGGATATCGCCTTCCGAAATGCACACGCGCGCTTCGTGCGCGGTGAAATCGTCGGGGGTCATGAACTGCATCGGATGCGTCGCGACGACCGGCAAGCGCAGCTTCGCGGCCAGCGCGACGGCTTCCTGAATGTAGCCCTGCTCGCCCGGCTGTCCCGCGCGCTGCAGTTCGATGTAGAACGCATTGGGAAAGAGCTTCGCCCAGCGCTCGGCGTGACGTTGCGCGCTCGCCGCATTGCCCGCGGCGAACGCCATGCCGATATCGCCCGTCTGCGCGCCCGACAGCGCGAGCAGGCCTTGCGCCAGGCCGCCTTCGAGCCACTCCAGCATGACCTCGGCGCGGCCGCGATACTGATTCGTCAGCCACGCGCGGCTCAGCAGTTCGCACAGGTTCAGATAGCCCTGCTTGTCGCGCACGAGCAAAAGCAGGCGCGAGGGCTTGTCGCGGTCGTCTGGATTGGTGATCCAGACGTCGCAACCGGCGATGGGCTTCACACCCTTGCCGCGCGCTTCCTTGTAAAAGCGCACGAGACCGAATGCGTTGCCGAGATCGGTCAGCGCGAGCGCGCCTTGTCCGTCTTGTGCGGCAGCCTTGACGACATCGTCCAGCCGTACGATGCCGTCGGCGATCGAGAATTCGGAGTGGACGCGGAGATGAACGAAGCGGGGATCTGACATGGCGGTATTGTACATGCGGGCCGTCCCGAAATTGCCCTGACGGCGGCGCATTGGCCGAACGGATAAGCCCTTGAAGGCGATCGATATTGCGCGTGCGCAAGGCGGCGGGAATCGCCGCATCGCGTAATGCGGGAGCGCGCGCCGTTTGCGGGATAATACGTGTTTTGCGCGGCGCGTCCGTCCGCAACATTTACTCGTTCTTACCTGTTACACGCCGCATCGCGCGTCATCCGATCATGAGCATTCTGAACCTCTCCGCCTACAAATTCGTCAGCATCGAAGACGGCCCCGCGTGGCGGCCGCTCGTCACCGAACGCTGCAACGCGCTCGGTCTCAAGGGCACGATTCTGCTGGCGCCGGAGGGCATCAATCTTTTCATCGCCGGGCCGGTGTCCGAAGTCCGCGAGTTCATCGATTACATCCGCACGGATGCGCTCTTCGGCGGCCGTTTCGCCGATCTGCAATTCAAGGAAAGCCTCTCCGCGAAGCAGCCCTTTCGCCGCATGCTGGTGAAGCTCAAGCGCGAAATCATCACGATGAAAAAGCCCGCGATCAAGCCGGAACTCGGCCGCGCGCCTTTCGTGGATGCGCCCACGCTCAAGACGTGGCTCGACCGCGGCCACGACGACGCGGGCCGCCCGGTCGTGATGCTCGACACGCGCAACGCGTTCGAAGTGGATGTCGGCACGTTCGACAATGCGCTCGATTACCGCATCACGAAGTTCAGCGAGTTTCCGGAAGTCATCGAAAAGAATCGCGCGGATATGGAAGGCAAGACGGTCGTGTCGTTCTGCACCGGCGGCATTCGCTGTGAAAAGGCCGCGATTCACATGAAGGAAGTGGGCATCGAGCATGTTTATCAGCTCGAAGGCGGCATTCTCAAGTATTTCGAGGAAGTGGGCGGCGCGCATTACACCGGCGAGTGCTTCGTGTTCGATTACCGCACCGCGCTCGATCCGAACCTGCAGCCGACCGCGACCGCGCAATGCTTCGGTTGCCGCGCCGTGGTGCCGGTGGAAGATCAGGCGTCGCCGTACTACAAGCCGGGCGAGACGTGTCCGGCCTGCCATCCCGACGCGAAGGCCCGCGCGGCGGCGTAAGACCGAATGACGTATCGCGGCCGATTCGCGCCCTCGCCGACCGGTCCGCTCCATGCGGGCTCGCTCGTCAGCGCGCTCGCCAGTTTTCTCGATGCCCGCGCGCACGGCGGAAGCTGGATCGTGCGCATCGAAGACGTGGACGCGCCGCGCACCGTGCCCGGCGCCGCCGATGACATCCTCGCGACGCTCGCGCACTTCGGCATGCATTCCGATTCGCTTCCGGTCTGGCAGAGCGAACGCGACGCGGCCTATGCGGCGGCGTTCGCGCGGTTGCAGGCGGCGGGCTTCATCTATCCGTGCGGCTGCACGCGGCGCGAAATCGCGGATTCGCTGCTACACGCACATGCGCGCCACGCCACCCTCGCCTATCCGGGCACGTGCCGAAACGGTCTGCATGGAAAACCCGCGCGCGCATGGCGGCTGCGCGTGCCGGATGGCGCGGCGGCCGTCGTGTCGTTTCAGGATCGTTGGCAAGGCATGCAATCACAAGATCTGGCCACCGAGGTCGGGGATTTCGCGCTGAAGCGGGCGGACGGCTTGTGGGCGTATCAACTCGCGGTCGTCGTCGACGATGCCGACGCGAACATCACGCATGTCGTGCGCGGCGCCGATCTGCTCGATTCGACGGCGCGGCAAATCTACCTGCAACGGTGTCTCGACGTGCCGACGCCGGCTTATCTGCATGTGCCTGTCGTCAATAACGACGCCGGCGAGAAGCTCAGCAAGCAGACGGGCGCGGCCCCGCTCGATCGCCACGCGCCGCTCGATGCGCTCGTGCAGGCGGCGCGCCATCTGGGCCTCGACGTTGCGTCGTCGCTTTCATCGATCTCGTCGCTCGATACGTTCTACAGCGCCGCGACGGCCGCATGGGCGCAGCGCTTCGCGCGCTGAATTCCGCCGCCAGACGCAAAAAAGGCAGCCACGCGGGCTGCCTTTCTGACCTTTACGACGACTTGCGCGGCATGCCCAATCCGCCGAGCAAGGCCGCGAGCGGCTGCTTCGGCGCGCTCTTGCGCTCGGGCTCGACCGTTTCCTCCTGACGCTTCATCGCCGAGGGCGACGGCTCGTAGGGCTTCAGGAAAAACTCGTCGATGGGCTGCTGACGGCCGCGCGGACGATCATGCGTGCCCGCCGTGCGGCGGCGCGAGCCGGCTTCGTCGCGCGATCCGTGACGGTGCTCGGTGCGCTCCGAACGGCCGAAGCGCTCGTCGCGCCGCGGCGCGGACGTCGCACCATCGCGGCGCGCGCGCATCGTCACTTCGAGCGGCTCGACTTCGAGCGGACGCTTGATGAGCTTTTCGATGTCGGCGAGTTGCTTGCGCTCGTTCGCGCTGCACAGCGACAGCGCGTCGCCCGACGCGCCCGCGCGCCCCGTGCGGCCGATGCGGTGCACATAATCTTCCGCGTTGAACGGCAGGTCGAAGTTGATGACCGCCGGCAATTCGGCGATATCAAGACCGCGCGCGGCGACATCGGTGGCGACGAGCGCTTCGATCTCGCCGCGCTTGAACGCGTCGAGCGCCTGCATGCGCTCGCTTTGCGAACGGTCGCCGTGAATCGCCGTCGCGACGATGCCGTCCTTCTCCAGCACGCGCGCGAGCCGGCTCGCGCCGATCTTGCTGTTGCAGAACACGATCACCTGCTTCAGCTCGCGCTCGCGAATGAGCTGCGCGACCGCGCCGGATTTGTCGCTTTCATGAACCTCGAAGACGATCTGACGCACGTTCGTCGCGGTCGAATTGCTGCGGGCGACTTCGATCGTCTGCGGATTGCGCAGATACGTGGACGCGAGCTTCTTGATTTCCGGCGAGAACGTCGCGGAGAACAGCAGCGTCTGACGCTCCTTCGGCAGCAGATTCAGGATGCGTTGCAGGTCGGGCAGAAAGCCCATGTCGAGCATGCGGTCGGCTTCGTCGAGCACCAGCATCTGGACCTGGCCCAGATTGACCGTTTTCTGCTGGACGTGATCGAGCAGGCGTCCGGGCGTCGCGATCAGGATTTCGACGCCCCGGCGCAGCGCATCGGACTGCGGGTTCATGTCGACGCCGCCGAACACGACCGTGCTGCGCAGCGGCGTGTGCTTCGAGTACGTCTGCACGTTGGCGGCGACCTGATCGGCGAGTTCGCGCGTGGGCGTGAGCATCAGCGCGCGCACCGGATGGCGCGCCGGCGAGGCGCTCGTGTTCGCGCTCGGCAACAGGCGCTGGATGATCGGCAGCGAGAAACTCGCGGTCTTGCCGGTGCCGGTCTGCGCGGCGCCCATGACATCGCGGCCCGCGAGGACGACCGGAATCGCCTGCGCCTGGATCGGCGTGGGCGTGGTGTAGCCGGACTCGCGCACCGCCTTCAGGATGTCGGCGGCCAAACCGAACTGGTCGAACGTAGGCGCGGCGCCCAAAGCGGTGGACGTGTTCGTGGCGACGGAATCGGACATGGTGACTATATTGGCTATCGCAAATAATGCCGCTCGATGCGGCGCGCGTAAAAATCGGTCGGGTCGTTGGGTCGATCGTCGCGATCGCTTGCTTACGCGGATGGGTTTCGTGGGCGCACGCGATCGGCACATCGTGCGCGGCGCCGGGCTTGGGCGGCTGGTTTATCGTGTCTGGCGCGCCCGGTTCGAGCGCCGTTCGTTTCGATTCGTTTCGATTCGCGAGCCCGCGCCCAAATGGAACACGGCTTCGATGACGCCTTCAAGGCACGTGCATCGCTCGCTCGCGGTTCGTGGACGCCTCAGGCCGCGTACCGCTCGAACCGCCCGAACCGGCATCGACGGCGATGCCGGAAAACTCGAAATTCGGTCCGGCCGCGAATTCACAGCCGGAAAGCCGCACATTGTAGCACCGTGCGCCGCCCGGCTCCGGCGGCACGCCGCCGCGCCGGTCGAAGCCGAACCAGCACGCGGCGCGCCCGGCCCTACTTCTTGCGCGCCTCGCAATCGGCGAGCAGCGGCGGCGCGTCCTTCGCGGCCATTTCGTCGTAGAGATTGGCCTGCGGACCCTTGGTCCACCAGGTGTATTGATCGGCGACGTATTTCGCGCCCGATCCCGCGATCACGTTGACGAACAGCAGCTTGCGCCCGTCGACGGTCAGCGCCGCGAAGCTCTGATGGTTCCGGGTGTTGGTGTACTGCACGGACACGCTCTTGCCGTCCTTGCAGTCGTAGCGGGTCGTTTGCGTGGATGCGGTCTGGATCTGCGGCACGGTGAGCGGCATGGCGAGCGCGGTGTGGGCGCAGAGCGACGCGAGCAGCAAGGCGAAGAGCTTTTTCATCGTTCGGTTCGTGGTTCGTTGGATGCCGGTGCGTGGGCGATGGCGATGACGGATCGCGTCACGGGTCGATCACGTCCGCGCAGGCATCGGTGGGCGCGGCGGCGACGTGGCCGACGACCGGCACGATCTTCAGTCCCGCCGATGCGATCCGGCACGGCGCCGCCGCGAGGCCGCAGCCCGACAGTCCGATGGACGCCACGACGAGCGTGGCCAGTGCTTTCCAGTTCACGTTCTTGCTCCCGCCCGCGCTCGCGCGCCGCTTGCCTTGTTCGCTTCTCTTCGCTTAACTTGCCGCCACCGGCGTAACCTTCGACGCCGCGAGCCTTGCGCGCTCGCGCGCCTGCTCCGTGTCCGCGCCCGTCGCCAGCGCGACGCCCATGCGCCGCTTCGCGAAGCTTTCCGGCTTGCCGAACAGCCGCAGATCCGCGCCCGGCACGGCGAGCGCTTCAGCCACGCCCTCGAACGCGATGCCCGCTTGCTCCAGCCCGCCGTAGATCACGGCGGACGCGCCCGGCGTGGCGAGCGTGGTATCGACAGGCAAGCCGAGAATCGCGCGCGCATGCAGCTCGAACTCGGAGAAGCGCTGCGTCGCGAGCGTGACGAGGCCGGTGTCGTGCGGACGCGGGCTCACTTCCGAGAACCACACATCGTCGCCGCGCACGAAAAGCTCGACGCCGAAGAGCCCCCGGCCGCCCAGCGCGGTCGTCACCTTCGCGGCGACGTCGCGCGCTTTCGCGAGCGCGGCCGGACTCATCGCCTGCGGCTGCCACGATTCGACGTAATCGCCCGCCACCTGCACATGGCCGATCGGCTCGCAGAAATACGTCTGCGTCTCGCCGCTCGCCGCATCCGCCGCGCGCACCGTGAGCTGCGTGATTTCATAGTCGAAGTCGATGAAACCCTCGACGATCACACGCCCGTGATTCACGCGGCCGCCCGCCATCGCGTACTGCCACGCGGGTTCGATATCCGCGTCGCTTTTCAGCACCGACTGCCCCTTGCCCGACGAGGACATCACCGGTTTCACCACGCACGGGAAGCCGATCGTGCCGATCGCCGCCTTCATCTCGTCGAGCGATTGCGCGAACGCATACGGCGAAGTCGGCAGCCCGAGCTCCTCGGCGGCGAGACGCCGGATGCCTTCGCGGTTCATCGTGAGCTGCGTGGCGCGCGCGGTCGGAATGACGGTCGCGAGCCCGGCCGATTCGATTTCGGCGAGCGCATCGGTCGCGATCGCCTCGATCTCCGGCACGATCAGATGCGGCCGCTCCTGTTCGACGAGCGCGCGCAACGCTGCGCCGTCCGTCATGTCGATGACGTGCGCGCGATGCGCAACCTGATGCCCCGGCGCATTCGCGTAACGATCGACCGCGATCACTTCCACACCCAGACGCTGCAACGCGATGATCACTTCCTTGCCGAGTTCGCCCGCGCCGAGCAGCATCACGCGCGTCGCGTTGGGGGACAGCGGCGTACCGATGCGCAAGGCGCCGGGACGGAAAGGATCGGTCTGCATGAGTGCTCCAGGGATCGGTCGAGTGGCGAGGCCGGCCATGCTCGAAAGCCGGGTGGGCCGCGATATTGAATGGCCGCGATGTTAACACGCAGCGCGCGCACCGGCACTTTGCCGTCCGGCTTGCCGACAGCGTCGTCACAGACGGTATTGACACGCGAACGCGCACCGGAATTCCCCGCGCGGTCGCCGCTTGCATCGGCGTTGCCAGGACGCCGCCGATCATTTTGTTGCATCCGGAAGCTGGACAAATCGTAGGACGCGTGCGATACCCTTACGGTTTCGCCAGCTTCAGGATCATCGATGCCCAGTCCCTTCCTTCGCGCGTCCGCTACCGTTTTTTCCCGGCCGCGCTCATCGTCAGGTTTCCTGTCGCGCCGCAAAGCATGGCTCTCGCTGGTTTCCCGCACTTGCACGCTGATTGCCGCCGCGAGCATCGCCGCCGGCTGCGCGATGCCGAAACACCCGGATGTGGCGGCCCCGCCCACGGATCCCTATAATCCCGCCGCCACGCAGTTGCTCGACGACACGCAATGGGCGCTCACGAGCTGGACCGACGCGAGCGGCCAGCCGCGCGCCGTGCCGCATGCGGGCGAGAACGCCGCGCAGCCGCTCACGCTCGATTTTTCGACCGCGAGCGGGCATCGCCGGGCGAGCGGCTTTTCGGGCTGCAACCGCTTCAGCGGCGCCTACGATCTCAAGAACGGCAAGCTCACGTTCGGCCCGCTCGCCGGCACCCGCATGGCGTGCGTCTCCGGCGCGGGCGCCGCGCTCGAGCGGCCGTATCTCGACGCGCTCGCGCACGTCGCAAAAAGCGGCGTGCAGATGAATCCTCCGCAAGCGCTGCAACTCACGCTCGACGACGGTCAGGTGCTCACCTTCGCGCCACGCGCCGGGAAGTAAGGAGCGCGCCGCGCGCATTGTCGAAACAGGTGTTGCGTACTTGCGGCAGGCGCGTCGCACATGCGCGGCACCCGTTAAACTGCTCCATCGAACAGCCCGGACCGCAGGCGGCATCGCCGTGGCCGGGCAGCAGTCTCATCCGTTTGACACAACATTGATTCAATCTCAGGCATGCACATGGTAGTTCTCGGCTGGTTCGGTGCATCGGTCGTCTGGTTTCTTCCGCTTCTCTGGCGCATCGTCAGGCTCGCGCTGCCGGGCGGCACGCGCGGTGCAGGCACGATCCGTCTCTGGCTCGGCTTCGTCGCCGTGCTGCTCGCGAGCAGCACGCTCGAAGGTGCGCTCGCGGGCTCGTTCGAAACGCAGGTGAATATCAATCGCTGCGGACGCGCGCTCGCCTCGGGCCTGAGCGGCATCGCGCATCCGGGCGGCGCGGCCGCGATCGCGGCGCTGGTGCTCGCGATCTTCCTGCCGTGGCTCGTCGAATTCAGCTGGCGCTCGGTGCTGGCCTGGGCCGACGAGGCGTTCGGCTTCGGCCTGCCGCAAAGCTGGCTCACGCCGCGCGAGCGCGAGAGCGAGCCGCGGCAAAGCGCGCCGGGCCGCGACAAAATCGCGAGCTGGTTTGCGCGCCGCCCCCGCGCGAAGACACCTCGCGAGTCCCAGGAGCGCGGCCATCGCGCGGAGCGTTTCGATGCGTCGTCATCGCGCATTGCGCCCGACGAACCCACGCTCGGCCTGCCAACCGGCAATCGCAGCAGCCGTTATCAGCGGCCGACCGTGTGGCGGCCGCCCGCGGTGGGCAAGAACGCCGGCCGCGCCGCCGCGGCCAGCGCGAGCGCCGTGGCCACTGCCGAAGCGTATGCGAAACGTCCCGCCTTCGAGGCGGCCGGCGTCCCGCGGCCGGCCACGCACACTGAACCCGTCGCGCCTTCGGGCTGGTTGAATCCGCCCGTGTCTTCGGCGAATCGCGATGCCCGCGCGCCGTTCCCGCCGCGTCAGGCGTCCGCGTTCGAGCCGTCGGGATCGGGCTTGCGCGCGTCCGTCGCTGCCGACGAGCCGCGTGCCCGGACGCAGCCGACGCCCGCGCCGCGCGTGGATCGTCCGCGCAGTCCGCCGTCTTCGATGCCCGCGCAACGGAGCACGGGCGCGGCGAGCCTGTCGACGTCCGTCGCGCCGGCTGGGCATGCCGCGCGCGGGGCATCGTTGCCACAATCTCAGCAGCCGCCGCAAGGGTTCAGACGCCCGCTCGCGCGCCCGGTCGCGAGCGCCGCCCCGCGCGAGTTCGCGTCGGCGCCGCTCGCCGCGCCCGCGTTCTCGCGCCCGGCCGCGCCGCTCGGACCGCCCTCGCCGCCGCCCGCGCCCGACGCCATTCAGGCGACGCTGCGTTCCATCGAGGAAAAGACCGCGTTGTGGACGTCGCTGGCGGGCGCGAGCCTCGCTCGCGGACACGTCGCGATGGCGCGCGCGGGTCAGTCGGCCATTCCGCCGGAGGCCGAAGCGCCGGCGTTGGCAGCGGCGCCGAGCGATGAGCCTGCCGTGGAATCCGTCGAAATCCCGCGCGCTGAACCGTCGATAGCGCCGATTACGCCGATAGTGCCGCCCACACCCGCGCCCACGATCGAAGACCACGACGACCTACCGCTGATCGACGCCCTGGCGATCGCGCCCGCGCTCGTCGAGCCGCCGCCGCTTTTCGACATCCGCCTGCCTGAGCCGCCGCTCGCAGAAGCCGTGGCCGAGCCGATCGCACCGCCGCAACCCGCTTCGCCGCCGGCCAGCGAAATCGCCACGATCGAGGCGCAAGCGCCCGCGCCCATCGAAATGCTGTCCGAGCCGCCGTCGCCCCAGATTGAGGAGCCGATTGCCGTTTTGCCCCCGGTGCATGACGCGCGCGAGATCGCGCAGACGCCGCCGTGGCTCGACGCCGTCGATTCGGGCAGCGAAGAGCGCGAGCCCCCTCCCCCGTCGCTCGTGCACATCGCCGATGAACCGGTCGCGGCACTCGAAGCGCCAGCCGAGCTCGAAGAGGACGCGGACGCGCCTGAAGCCGAGCGCCAGGCGGCGGGCGACGAATTCGCGTCGCCGTCGAACGTCGTGCGCTTTCCCATCGCGACCAGCGTGGCGGCCGCGCACGCCGAAAGCCGGCCAAGCACGCCGCCCGGCTCCCCGCCCGAACCCCGCGCACCCGTGCGGGGCTCCGCGCCTGCCGAATTCGAGTTCCACGCGCCGCACGCATCAGCGGTGGAATTGCCGACGCTCGATCTGCTCGAACCCGCCTCGGACGAAGCCGAACCCGTTTCCGAAGAGCACCTCGCCGAAACCGGCCTGTTGATCGAGCAGCGCCTTCAGGAATTCAAGGTGCCGGTGACGGTGGTCGGCGCATCGGCCGGTCCGGTCATCACGCGCTTCGAGGTCGAGCCGGCGCTCGGCGTGCGCGGCAGCCAGATCGTCGGGCTGATGAAGGATCTGTCGCGCGGGCTCGGCCTCACGTCGATCCGCGTCGTCGAGACGATTCCCGGCAAGACCTGCATGGGCCTGGAACTGCCGAACGCGAAGCGTCAGATGATCCGGCTTTCGGAGATTCTCGAGGCCGACGTCTACCGCAGCTCGAAGTCCAATCTGACGATCGCGATGGGCAAGGACATCATCGGCAATCCGGTCGTGACGGATCTCGCGAAGGCGCCGCACATGCTCGTCGCGGGCACGACGGGCTCGGGCAAGTCGGTGGCGATCAACGCGATGATCCTCTCGCTGCTCTACAAGGCGAAGCCCGAGGACGTGCGCCTCATCATGATCGACCCGAAGATGCTGGAATTGTCCGTCTACGAGGGCATTCCGCATCTGCTCGCACCGGTCGTGACCGACATGAAGCTCGCGTCGAACGCGCTCAACTGGTGCGTCGGCGAAATGGAGAAGCGCTACCGGCTGATGTCGGCGGTCGGCGTGCGCAATCTGCAAGGCTTCAACCAGAAGATCCGCAATACCGAAGCCGCGGGCAAGAAGCTCACGAACCCGTTCTCGCTGACGCCCGATGCGCCCGAGCCGCTGTCCACGCTGCCGCTCATCGTCGTGATCATCGACGAACTGGCCGATTTGATGATGGTCGCCGGCAAGCAGATCGAGCAGTTGATCGCGCGGCTCGCGCAAAAGGCGCGCGCGGCGGGCATTCACCTGATTCTCGCGACGCAACGGCCTTCGGTGGACGTGATCACCGGCCTCATCAAGGCGAATATTCCGACGCGCGTGGCGTTCCAGGTGTCGTCGAAGATCGATTCGCGCACGATTCTCGACCAGATGGGCGCGGAATCGCTGCTCGGCGCGGGCGACATGCTGTTCCTGCCGCCCGGCACGGGCTATCCGCAGCGCGTGCACGGCGCGTTCGTCGCGGACGAGGAAGTGCATCGCGTGGTCGAGCATCTGAAGCAGTTCGGCGAGCCCGAGTACGAGGAAGGCATTCTGTCCGGCCCGACCGCCGAGGGCGGCACGCCCGACCTCTTCGGCGACACGCCCGACGCCGAAGCCGATCCGCTCTACGACGAAGCCGTGGCCTTCGTCGTGCGCACGCGGCGCGCGTCGATTTCGTCGGTGCAGCGGCAATTGCGCATCGGCTATAACCGCGCGGCGCGGCTCGTCGAGCAGATGGAAAGCGCCGGCCTCGTCTCGCCGATGGGCAGCAACGGCAACCGCGAAGTGCTCGCGCCGCCCGGCCCGGCGGACTGACGCGGCGCGGGCTTCACCAGAGCCGCAAGCGGCGCAACAGGAAGATCGTGATGGCGGCGCAGGCCGCCATCACGCCGATCACGATCCAGAACGAAACGGGATCTTTCGTGCCCGGCAGCCCGGCCACGTTCATGCCGAAGATGCCCGTCACGAGCGTTGCGGGCAACAGCAACGCGGACATGATCGCGAGCCACAGCAGCTTGCGGTTGATGTCTTCCGAAAGCGCCGCGGCGATTTCATCCTGCAAGAGCTTCGCGCGCTCGTAGAGCCCTTCCAGCCCGCCGCCCAGACCGTTCAGCACCTGAATCGCCTGGACGAGCGCTTCCATCGAACGCGGCTCGGCCCATTCCAGCTTGCGCAGCACGAGCTGGGTCAGCGCGTTGCGCTCCGGGTCGATGAAGCGCCGCACTTCCACGAGACGCCGCCGCACATCGCCCAGCACCGAGCGGCACTTCACGTGACCGCCTTCGAGCACGCTTTCCTCGACATCGTCGAGACAGTCGCCGATTTCGTCGATGCGGTCCGCGAAAGTCTCGTTCAGCGCGCGAATCAATCCCGCGAAGAGATCGACGGTGTCGCGGAACGTCGTGCCTTCGAGCACGGCGTGGCGCAGCCGGTCGGTCGATTCGAGCGGCCGCGCGCGCACCGTGATCATGCGGTGCCGGTCGACGTAAAAGCGCAGCGCGCCGGTCGCGCGGTTCACCTCGCGCGCGCCGGGCGCGGCGGCATCCGGCGTCTTCGCCACGAGTTCGAGGTCCGCGACGACGCCATACATGAAGTTCGAGCCGATATGCACGCGCGGACGCTTGTCCTCGCCGTTCAGGAACTCGCGCGCGACATCGGGCATCGACGTGACGCCTTCGAGCCAGCCTTCGACGGTATCGTCGTTCGCGGACAAGTGCAGCCACGTCGGGCCGTCGCCCACGACCGCATCGCGCGCTTCGTCCCACGTGAGCCGCAACGCCTCGCCGCCGGCGAAGCTGAACGCGCTGATGAAACCCGGCGGCGCGGCCTCCTTGCGCTTGAGCGGGCGTTCATTGGCGTCGAGCGGGTGAGCGGTGTTCAATCGTGTGTTTCCTGCCATTGCCTTTCAAATTTCCTCAGTACACCTTTCAGTCGCGCGCTGTCGCATGGCGCCGTGCGGATTGCATCGTACTAGAACTCATAGCGGCCCCAGAAAAACGCCACGTCGCCGTCGTTCAGGCCAGGAATGCGCGGGATGAAGGTCGCCATCGCCGAGGCGCGCTGAAAGCGCACGGAACCGATCGGCAGCGCGAGCGGCAACGGCAGGTAATGCGCGATATCGCTGCGCGCCGTCACGCCGACGAAGAATCCGCCCCCCGCCTGCAAGCCGCCCAGCACCGGCTTCGTGTACCACTGTCGCGCATAGCCGCCGATCGGCTGGACGTTGTGATGCGAGTCCGAAAAAGCGAACGCGAACAGAATGTCCTCGTTGCCGTTCGCATCGGTCCAGTGCTTGCCCGCGCCGCCGCCGTACGACCACGGGTTCAACTCGCTGCGGTTGTCGAAGCCGTCGATGTGCCAGCCATAGCCGGTCACATACAGATCCCACGTGCCTTCGTGCGCGACGCGCATCACGCGCTCGCACGCCGACGAGATCCAGTCCCGTTGATAGTCGCAGTCCGTGCCGCTCGCAAGGACGGCGAGCGGCGCGCATAGCGTCGATACCGTGACCGCCTTGACCCATGTGCTTTTCATGGTCGCGAACCGGTCGTCATCCGCTCACGAAGGCGACACGAACTTGAAATCCACCGGCGAGCCGATCGACAGGCGCTTCGGGTCCGACGCGAGTTCGCCCGATTCCGGATCGCGGCGGAAGAAATAGGCGCTGTCGCTTTCCTGATTGCCGACGACGAGCCAGCGCCCGGTCGGATCGATGGCGAATTCGCGCGGCGTCTTGCCGAGCGTCGGATAACGCTTGACGAGCTTCAGATGCCCGTTTTTCGGATCGACCGAGAACGCGACGATCTCGTTCGCATCGCCGCGATTCGTCGCGTAGAGGAAGCGCCCGTCCGGCGACAGATGGATCGCGCCGCCGCCGATCTTGCCTCTGAAGCCCGGCGCGATCATCGATACGGTCTGAACTTGCGTGAGCTTGCCGTCGCGATAATCGAACACGAGCACCGACGCGTTCAGTTCGGTCGTCAGATAGGCGCGCCTGCCGCTTTCGTCGAATATCAGATGGCGCGGGCCGGAGCCCGGCGCGACGGGCGCGTAGCGCGCTTCGGTCGGCCCGAACAGCCCGCGCTTCGACTGCGACGGATCGGGCGTGTAGCGATACGCGAACACCTTGTCGACGCCGAGATCCTGTGCGAAAAGATACTTGCCGTCGGGCGAGAAGACGGTCGAGTGGACGTGCGAATTGTCCTGCCGCCCTTTGACCGGGCCGCCGCCCTCGTGATGCACCGTCAGCACCGACGTACCCAACTGACCGTTCGCCGCGAGCGGAAAGACGGCGAAACTGCCGCCCGGATTGGACGCGACCGAATAGTTGGCGGTCAGCAGATATTTGCCGTCGGGCGAGATCGCCAGATAGCACGGATCGTTGCCGTCCGAGGAAACGCGGTTCAGAAAGCTCAACTGGCCAGTCGCGCGATCAAAGCGAAACGCGCTCACGCCGCCGCGCTGCGTTGCCGGGCCGTTGTCGCCGGGCAATTCGTTCACCGCGTACACGTAATTCCGGTCGCGGCTCACGACGAGATACGACGGATTCACCGTCTGCGCCGACGCGATGCGCGACAGTTCGCCATTGCCCGTATCGAAGCGATAGACATAGATGCCTTCGCTCTTGCCGCCGCCGGTATAAGTGCCGACGAGCAGATCGAAGACCGGGCCGCCCGACGCGCCCACGGCGGCCGTGCCGCTCGCAGCGCCAGGCGTGGCGGGCGTGGCCGACGTGGCCGACGCCGGGGCGGATTGCGCGAACGCCTGCGCCGCCGCCAGCGACAGCATCAGCGCCATGCCTCTCGCCCACGCGACGGTTCTGGCGCGCATCGGGCGCGCGTCTTGCAAGAGCGGCATCAGCGCGTTCGCGCCGAATGGATGGCTCGGGTGCATGAAACCTCCTCATCGTTTCTTTGCCGCTTGTTTTCGGAGCAAGGCGAAGCGATGCGAGCGCGCGGCATCGCGAAGCCCGCGACGTGCGGGAGCAAGTTCCGCTCCAAAGGCGCCGGCGCCATCGCGAAAGATGGCTCGCAGCCAAGATACACCACCGCGCCACAGGTCAACCGACACGATTCGAATCAACAACAGGAGTTGCCGCGATGACTATCCATCTAAGCCTTGCCCCGCTGGTTTCGCTGATTGCCGGGATTCTGATTCTCGTGATGCCGCGGCTTCTCAACTTCATCGTCGCGATCTATCTGATCGTGATCGGTCTGATCGGCTTGTTCGGCATGGGATCGGCGCATTTCTGACGTTTCGACGGTCGCACGCGCGAAGACGAACGAACGCACGCGCACGGACTGAACCGCTCGCGTGCGCAAAGTGTCACGAAAAAAGTACAGGTGGAAGTACGCGCGGTCCTGCCGCGCCAGAATCTGCGCGCGTCAGCCGTTCGCGAGCTGATCGAGACGCAGGCGCCCCTGCAACGACAACGCGCCGACCGAAACGCCGGCGACACCGAAGCTATAGCGGCTGAAACAGGCGCGTTCGGTGAGAAAGGCCGCGGCGGTGACCATTGCGTTGCGCGACAGGCCGAGATGGGTGTGATCGAGCGCGAGGAGCGTGTCGGCGTCCGGGACGCGGCTCGCGGCGGAAAGAATGGCGATGCAGTCAGCTTTCGACGGATAGAGCATGGGTTCTGTTCCTCGAAAACGCTACGTTAAGGTACGTAAAGGACCGGCGGGAGCGGCCGGGATCATGCTTGAAAGACGCGCGAAAGGTCAAAGAGTTTCAGCCGCACCGCGTAACAAGAAGAAACAAGGGAAACCGCGCCGAAAGCTTTCGCGAAACTTCATTGTAAACATCAGTCGAATGTTTTTTCAACGGATTCATCGGCGCTTCGTTCGCGCTTTTCCGCCAGTTGCCCGCGGCATGCCGTCGCATGCCGCATGGCGCGGCGCGCTGCGTGCCCGGCCCGCTTTTCTGCTCGGATCGAACGAATGCGGCAGAATGCGGCCAGAAAGCATGCGTGACGTCCCGTATGTCGTGGACGCGGCGCTTGCCCGGAGCACGCTCGCAGCATGCGTCCCGGATCTCCCGCTCAACCCGCGGCGCGCGCTTTGGTTCGGCCCGTGCCGCCAGGAGGATGATGTTCGCTCATGCCTGCACTGATTGAAGACTATGCGATGGTCGGCGACGGCCACACCGCCGCTCTCATTTCCCGCGAAGGCTCGGTCGACTGGCTGTGCTGGCCGCGCTTCGATTCCGGCGCGTGTTTCGCCGCGCTGCTCGGCACGCCGGAGCACGGACGATGGCTGATCGCCCCGGAGATGGCCGACGGCGAGATGCCCGTCATCAAACGCCGCTACCGCGAGGACACCCTCGTCCTCGAGACCGATTTCGAAACGCCGCAGGGCGCGGTGACGATCGTCGACTTCATGCCGCTGCGCAACGGGCATTCGGAACTCGTGCGCATCGTGATCGGACGGCGCGGCACCGTGCGCATGAAGATGGAACTGGTCCTGCGCTTCGATTACGGCTCGGCCGTGCCCTGGGTCAGCCGCCTGCCCGACGACAGCGGCATCCGCGCGATCGCCGGACCCGATCTGGCGGTGCTGCGCACGCCCGTCGAGCTCGTCGGCGAAAACATGCATACGACGGCCTGCTTCGATGTGAGCGCCGGCGAGCGCGTGCCCTTTTCGCTGTGCTATTCGCAATCGCATCTGCGCGTGCCGCATGCGTCCGATCCGCATACGCAGCTTGCGCGCACCGAGAACCACTGGCGCGAATGGTCGGGCCAGAGCGAGCTCAAGGGCCAGTGGGCGCCGGCTATTCGCCGCTCGCTCATCACCTTGAAGGCGCTCGCCTACGAGCCGACCGGCGGCATCGTCGCGGCGCCGACCACCTCGCTGCCCGAGCAACTGGGCGGCACGCGCAACTGGGATTATCGATACTGCTGGCTGCGCGATGCGACCATCACCCTGCTCGCGATGATGCGCGGCGGCTACTACGACGAAGCCCGCGCGTGGCGGGCGTGGCTCGGCCGCGTGATGGCCGGCTCGCCCTCGCAGATCCAGATCATGTACGGCATCGCGGGCGAGCGCCGCCTGCCCGAGTGGGAAATCCCGTGGCTGCCGGGCTATGAGGGCGCGGCGCCGGTGCGCATCGGCAACGGCGCGGTCGACCAGTTGCAGATCGACGTCTATGGCGAAGTGATGAACGCGCTGCACCTCGCGCGTGTCGGCGGCCTGCAGACCGACGAGACGGCATGGTCAATCCAGTGCGCGATGCTGGAGCACCTCGACACGATCTGGGATCGACCCGACGAAGGCATCTGGGAAGTGCGTGGCGGGCCCCAACACTTCACCTTTTCGAAGGTCATGGCGTGGGTCGCGTACGACCGCGCGATCAAGTCGGCGGAGAAGTTCGAGCTGCCCGGTCCGATCGACCACTGGCGGGAGATGCGCGCGCGCATCCGCGCCGAAGTGCTGAAGAAAGGCTGGAACCCGAAGCTGAACTCGTTCACGCAGGCGTACGGCAGCGACGCGCTCGACGCAAGCCTGCTGCTTATTCCCTTGCTCGGATTTTTGCCGCCAAAAGATCCGCGAGTGACCGGAACCGTACATGCGATCGAGACCGATTTGACGCACGATGGTCTTGTCAAGCGCTATCACACCGCCGAAGTCTCCGACGGACTGCCGCCTGGGGAAGGCACGTTTCTAGCTTGTAGCTTCTGGCTGGTCGACAACCTGGCGTTGCAGGGCCGGATCGACGAGGCGCACCGGATGTTCGAGCGCCTTGTCGGTCTCGCGAACGACGTCGGCTTGCTGGCCGAGGAGTACGACACGGTGGCGAAGCGCATGGTGGGCAACTTTCCGCAGGCTTTCACCCACGTGGCGCTGGTGCACACGGGGATGAACCTGATGCGGCACGAGGAAGAGATGGCCAAGGCGACCGGCCAGCCGACTGGCTCGGAGAACCACGAAGACGCGGACGCCCCCGCTGCGGTCGATGCGGCGGCGGGAAAATCTTAAATAGCTGTTTTGTTTGGCGAAAACGGGCGGCGCACGGTAATATTGGTGCAATGCACAAAAGTTAGTATTCGCAGATGTGTTGTTTCCAGGCCGGCAATTTCAACCTGTTGGTTGAATTGAACATTTAATGCGCGGAAAATCTTGCCTAGACTCAAGGATTTGTTGCTGAGGGTCGATAACGCGCAGGTGGCAACACAGAAAAGGCATGCAGCGTCGCAGGAAAGACAGTGCCCCGCAGCGCGGCGACAGCCCGTCGCGCCGCCGGGGATCTTCGAATGCCGTTGAAGCTCATCCCCGGGAGGTTTGCCGGGATCAACGGGCGTACCGGTTTCACCGGAGTTACTGGGGCAACCATGCTCTATCAAATTCACGAATTTCAGCGAGCCGTGCTGTCTCCCCTCACAGCATGGGCCCAGGCCGCATCGAAGTCGTTCGTCAACCCGGCCAGCCCCCTCGCCTACGTTCCCGGTTCGAGCCGTCTGGCCGCCGCGTACGAGTTGCTCTACCGGCTTGGCAAAGACTACGAAAAGCCCGAGTTCAGCATTCATCAGATCGTCAAGGACGGCCATAACATTCCGATCGTCGAGCAGACGGTCGTCGAAAAGCCGTTCTGCCGCCTGCTGCGCTTCAAGCGCTTCGCGGACGACAGCGGCACCGTCACCAAGCTCAAGAACGAGCCGATCGTGCTCGTGTGCGCGCCGCTTTCCGGCCATCACTCGACACTCCTGCGCGATACGGTGAAGACCCTGTTGCAGGACCACAAGGTCTACATCACCGACTGGATCGACGCGCGCATGGTGCCGATCGAGAATGGCCCGTTCCATCTGGACGATTACGTCGCGTACATTCAGGAATTCATCCGCCATATCGGCGCGAAAGATCTGCACGTGATCTCGGTGTGTCAGCCGACCGTGCCGGTGCTCGCCGCCATTTCGCTGATGGCGAGCCGCGGCGAAGACACGCCGCGCACCATGACGATGATGGGCGGCCCGATCGACGCGCGCCGCAGCCCCACGTCCGTCAACTCGCTCGCCAATGAGCATTCCTACGAGTGGTTCGAGAACAACGTCATCTACACGGTGCCGGCGAACTATCCGGGCGTCGGCCGCAAGGTGTATCCGGGCTTCCTGCAGCACGCGGGCTTCGTCGCGATGAATCCGGAGCGCCACCTTACGGCCCATTGGGACTTCTATCAAAACCTGCTGCGCGGCGACGATGACGACGCCGAACAGCACCGCCGTTTCTACGACGAATACAACGCCGTGCTCGACATGGCCGCCGAGTATTATCTGGAGACCATCCGCGTCGTGTTCCAGGAGTTCCGGCTCGCGGAAGGCACGTGGGAAGTCGAAGGCGAGCTCGTGCGTCCGCAGGACATCAAGCACACGGCGCTCTTCACGATCGAAGGCGAACTCGACGATATTTCCGGCAGCGGCCAGACGCGCGCCGCGCACGATCTGTGCACCGGCCTCCCGGCGAAGCACAAGCGGCATTTCACGGCGGAAAAGGCCGGCCACTACGGCATTTTCTCGGGCCGGCGCTGGCGCACGATGGTGTATCCGCAATTGCGCGAGTTCATCCTCGAACACGACAAGACGCCGAAAACCGAAGCGGTGCCGGCGTGAACGTCTGAGCTTAAAAGCGTCGAAACCGATTCCATCGCATCAAACGAAAACGTCGCGCCCTGCAAAAGGCGCGACGTTTTTTCTTCGGGCAACGCGTGCGCGAAGTTCGCGAATCAGCGGCGCGTCAGATACGCCATCAGCAATTCGGTATTCATCCGCACGATCTGATCGCGCTGCCCCTGCTCGCTGAAGTCGAGCCCGAAAGTGGCTTCCAGCGTGAAGCGATTCGAGACGATGTAATAGCCGAGCCCCGACAGAATGATGTAGAACTTGAGCGGATCGACATCGGTGCGAAACAATCCTGCCTTCTGTCCGCGATCGAGAATGGCCGTGAGCGTCGCGACGATAGGCGAAATGAGCTCGCGTATTCGATTCGATCCTTTGATATACCGCGCTTCGTGCAGATTTTCGTTATTGATGAGCCGCAAAAGCTCGGGATGGTCGCGGTAATAATCCCAGACGAAATGCGCGAGGCGCGTCATGGCTTCGATGGGCGCAATGCCGTCGAGTTCGAGCGTGCGCTCGGCGTCGACGAGCGCGGCAAGCGCGTGTTCCAGCACCGCCGTGAATAACTGCTCCTTGCTACCGAAGTAGTAATAGAGCATGCGCTCATTGGTCTCCGCCCGGCGCGCAATTTGATCGACGCGAGCGCCGAACAGCCCACCGGCCGCGAATTCCTCTGCGGCGGCAAGCAAAATACGGCGCCGGGTGCCTTCCGGATCTCTTTTGATTTTCGGCTGATTCATGATGGCATGACTCGGGAGCCGCGTTGCCGGGTTAGCGTCACGCGGCCCGCAATGGGGTACATGACGTGAACGGGCGCTGCCCATTGGTTAATTGGGAAACACCGTCCTGCGGTCAAACGGAAAAGCACTTCGATTATGCGCACATTGAACGAACATTGGCAATTAGGATTGAAAGACATTCGGCACGACCGTTGACGACTTCGGCGATAATGACGGTTAAAGCCGAGCGCGCGCATGCCGCGCCAGTCCCCAAGGCAACATCGCCATTCCCCGTGACCGCCACCGTTTCCAGAACGCTCGCAGAGCGCATCGAAGACCTGCTGCCGCAGACGCAATGCACCAAGTGCGGCTATCCGGCCTGCCGTCCCTACGCCGAAGCCATCGCCGCGGGCGAGGCGAACTACAACCAGTGCCCGCCCGGCGGCGCGCAAGGCATCGCGCGCCTCGCCGCGCTGCTCGACAAGCCCGTGATTCCGCTCGACACGACGCATGGCGAGGAGCGCGCGCGCCCGCTCGCCGTCATCGACGAGAACGTGTGCATCGGCTGCACGCTGTGCATGCAGGCTTGCCCGGTCGATGCGATCGCCGGCGCGGCGAAGCAGATGCACACGGTCATCGCCGAACTGTGCACGGGCTGCGATCTGTGCGTGCCGCCCTGCCCGGTCGATTGCATCGCGATGGTTCCCGTGACCGGCCCGCGCACCGGCTGGGACGCATGGAGCCAGGAGGAAGCCGATGCGGCGCGCGCGCGGCATGACCGGCGCATGACGCGCCTCGAACGCGAGCGCGCGGCGGCCGAAGCGCGGGCGAACGCGCGCCAGGCGTCGCGCTCGCAGGCCGAATCCAAAGCGCAGGAAAAGCCCGAAGCGCCCGCCGCGCAGGACGATCCCGAAGCGAAGAAGCGCGCGATCATCCAGGCCGCGCTCGAACGTGCGCGCAAGAAAAAGGAAGAGATGGCCAGCCTCGGCGCGGGTCCGAAAAACACCGAGCATGTCAGCACGGATGTTCAGGCGCAGATCGACGCGGCCGAAGCGCGCCGCCGCCGGCTCGGACTGACGGACGGCGAAAACGCGTCCCATCCCGGCGACGGCGAGCGCTCCGCCAACGTGAACGCCAAAAATCAACGCCACGAATGAACGCCACCAAGCGCCGCGCCATCTACGAAACGCTGCAAAGCCTGAATCCGCATCCGACGACCGAGCTCGAATACACGACGCCCTTCGAACTGCTGATCGCGGTGATGCTTTCCGCTCAGGCCACGGATGTTTCGGTGAACAAGGCGATGCGCAAGATGTTTCCCGTCGCCAACACGCCGACGGCGGTGCTCGCGCTCGGCGAAGAAGGCGTCTCGGACTTTATCCGCACCATCGGGCTCTATCGCACGAAGGCGAAAAACGTGATCGCGACGTGCCGGATTCTCATCGACCGACACGGCGGAGAAGTGCCGGACGATCGCGAGGCGCTCGAAGCGCTGCCCGGCGTCGGCCGCAAGACCGCGAACGTCATCCTGAACACGGCGTTCGGGCATCCGACGATCGCCGTCGATACGCACATCTTCCGCGTCGCGAACCGCACGGGGCTCGCGCCCGGCAAGGACGTGCGCACGGTCGAGACCGCGCTCGAAAAGTTCACGCCGAAGGAGTTCCTGCACGACGCGCATCACTGGCTCATTCTGCACGGGCGCTATGTCTGCAAGGCGCGCGTGCCCGAGTGCTGGCATTGCGCGATCGAGCCGCTGTGCGAATACCGGCCGAAGACGCCCGCGCCGGTGGAATGAGCGGCCCGCGGCGCCGCAGTCTACAATAGCGGGTTACGAAACCCGCATCGAATCAATACCTTATGTTCAACCCCAGCCGCGACGAAGTTCGCCAGTTCTTCACCGAGACGTGGCGCAAGGAGCGCGCCGGCGAAATCCTGACGCCGCTCGAAAGCATGGCCGCCGACTGGATCGGCGAGCATCCCGAATATCACGACGCGCTCGCGAACCCCGAAGCGCGAGACACCGATTACTCGCCGGATCGCGGCCAGACCAATCCGTTTCTGCATCTGTCGATGCATCTGGCGATCAGCGAGCAGTTGTCGATCGATCAGCCGCCGGGCATCCGCCGGGCGCACGACAGGCTCGTCGCGCGGCTCGGCTCGCCGCACGACGCACAGCACGCGATCATGGACTGCCTCGGGCAAGTGATCTGGGAAGCGCAGCGCTCGGGCACGCCGCCGGACACCGACGCCTATCTCGCCCTGATCGAGCGGCGTGCTTCGCGCGACTGAGCATCGAAACCGGCCCATCAAGCAAAACACCCCGCTTCGAGCGGGGTGTTTCGTTTGTCTGGGCCTGGCCGAACGACGCGCGCTTACTTCTTCAGGACGAGACTGCCGTCGAGCGATTCGATATAAGCCGCGAGATCCTTCAGGTCGCTCTGCGACAGGCTTTGCACCTGCGCCGCCATGATGGCGTTGTTGCGGCCGAAGTTCGGGTTGTTGCCGCCGATCTGATACTGGCGCAGCGCCCAGTAGATATAGGTCGCATGCTGACCCGCGAGACGCGGATACTCGCCGCTCACCGGCTTGTTGAGGCCGGGGCCGTGACAGGCCGCGCAGTTGTGGCTGTCCGAGAGCGCCTTGCCGTTGCTCACGTCGGCCGCGTGCGCCGCGCCGAACGACGTCATGCCGATCAGCGCCGCTGCCGCGCATGCTGCCTTGAAGCTGCTTTGAAGTGCCTTGGAGGGCTTCATGAATTCTCCTTCCCGTTGTCGCTCTGGCGTGCTTCGACGCCGGGATTACTTGTCGGGATTGTTCTTCGATTGGGGAGTCTGCGCAGCGTAGTACGCGGCGATATCGGCGATGTCCTGATCCGAGAGCGTCGTCGCGATAGCGCGCATCGTGTCGAAATGACGGTCGCCCTTCTTGTAGGCATGCAGCGCGTTGGCGATGTACTGCGCGTTCTGGCCGCCCAGCATCGGCACTTCATAGACCTCGGGGTACGCGGTGCGATAGCCGGGGATGCCGTGGCAGCCGATGCACATCGCGACCTTGCCCTCCGCAGCCTTCGCGTTGCCGACGACGTCGGCCGACGCCTCGGTCGCGAAGCCGGCGAGACCGGACAGCGCTGCAATCACGGCACATTTGCCGACGAAATTGTTCATAGCTCTTCTAACCTGGCTTGAGGGGAAATCCGGCGCTCAAAAGGCCGTGGCCCGCGCCGAGCGCGCTACAACCTTCTCGGGACTGTTTGCTGCTGCAGGGTCTGTCGCCACGCAGGCCAAAAAAATCGCGCTAATTGTACCGCGCGACCTACCCTCCGTCCACACACGAACCGCGCGGAAGCCTTGCTGGCAATGGGAACCGGCTGAAACGCAGTGGTTTGGCCTGCGACATTTCGTCCCTGTACAACCGACGAGCCCGCCTGCGCGCTCGCTAGAAACGCATCCCGGCGCATGCGGCCACCCGCCGATGGAGCGGCTCAAACGATACCCGGCGGGCCTCAATGCCGAAAGGTCTTCTGACTTATACTGGGATTTTTTTGCCAACCGGATCTTCGTCATGCGTTTCGAAGGCTCATCGCAATACGTCGCAACCGACGATCTCAAGCTCGCGGTCAACGCCGCGATGACGCTGCAACGGCCGCTGCTCATCAAGGGCGAGCCCGGCACCGGCAAGACCATGCTCGCGGAAGAAGTGGCGGACGCGCTCGGCATGCCGCTCCTGCAATGGCATATCAAATCGACGACCAAGGCGCAGCAGGGCCTCTACGAATACGACGCCGTATCGCGGCTGCGCGATTCACAGCTCGGCGACGAACGCGTGAAGGATATCCGCAATTACATCGTCAAGGGCGTGCTGTGGCAGGCGTTCGATTCCGACCAGCAAAGCGTGCTGCTCATCGACGAGATCGACAAGGCGGACATCGAATTTCCGAACGACCTGCTGCGCGAGCTCGACCGCATGGAGTTCTACGTCTACGAGACGCGCGAGCTCGTGAAAGCGAAGCATCGGCCGCTCGTCATCATCACGTCGAACAACGAAAAGGAGTTGCCGGACGCGTTCCTGCGCCGCTGCTTCTTCCACTACATCAAGTTCCCCGATGCCGAGACGATGAAAGCGATCGTCGACGTGCATTTTCCCGGCATCAAGCAGGAACTGCTGGCCGCGGCCATGCAGAGCTTCTTCGAATTGCGCGGCGTGTCGGGGCTGAAGAAAAAGCCGTCGACCTCCGAACTGCTCGACTGGCTCAAGCTGCTGCTCGCGGAAGACATTCCGTCCGAAGCGCTGCGCTCGTCGGACCAGAAGCAGATCGTGCCGCCGCTGCACGGCGCGCTTCTGAAGAACGAGCAGGATGTCGCGCTCTTCGAACGGCTGCTTTTCATGAACCGCAACCATCGCTAGACAATGAGCCGCTGGATCGAACCCGTCACGCTGGAAGGCGCACATGTGAAGCTCGTGCCGCTCACGCACGAGCACGAACAGGCGCTGACGGCCGCCGCGAGCGACGGCGAATTGTGGAAGCTCTGGTACACCTTCGTGCCCTCGCCCGACAAGACGCGCGCCTATATCGAGACCGCGCTGGACATGCGCGACCGCCTCGGCGCGCATCCCTTCGCGGTCATCGATGCGAAAACGGGCGACATCGTCGGCTCGACGCGCTATTTCGCGGTGGACGAAGCGAACCGGCGGCTGGAGATCGGCCATACGTGGTATGCGAAGCGCATGCAAAAGACCGCGCTCAACACCGAAGCCAAGCTGTTGCTGCTCACGCACGCATTCGACAAGCTGAACGCGATCGCGGTCGAGTTCCGCACGCATTTCATGAATCACGCATCGCGCGCGGCGATCGCGCGGCTCGGCGCGAAACAGGACGGCATTCTGCGCAACCATCAGATTGGCCGCGATGGCGTCTTGCGCGATACCGTCGTGTTTTCCATCATCCAGTCGGAATGGCCGGCGGTGCGCGCCAATCTCAACTACCGGCTCGACCGCTGAACTACGTCACGATGGAGAGCGCGCCATGCTGATCGACTTCTTCTACTCGCTGCGCGACGCGAAGCTGCCCGTCTCGGTCAAGGAATATCTGACCCTGCTCGAAGGGCTGAAGGCGCGGGTGATCTCGCCATCGCTCGACGAGTTCTATTTCCTCGCGCGCATGACGCTCGTGAAGGACGAGAAGTACTTCGACAAGTTCGACCGCGCGTTCGGCGCCTACTTCCACGGCCTGACGCAGTTGCCCGACGAAGCCTTCGACATTCCGCTCGACTGGCTCAAAAAACGCCTCGACCGCGAGTTCACGCCGGAGGAAAAGAAGCGCATCGAGGCGCTCGGCGGCCTCGACAAGCTGATGGAGCGCCTGAAGGAACTGATGGACGAGCAGAAGGAACGTCACGAAGGCGGCAACAAGTGGATCGGCACGGGCGGCACGTCGCCGTTCGGGCATGGCGGCTACAACCCGGAAGGCATTCGCATCGGCGGTGAATCGTCGGGCAATCGCACGGCCGTGAAAGTGTGGGACGAGCGCGCGTACAAGGATTACGACGATCAGGTGGAAATCGGCACGCGCAACATCAAGGTCGCGCTGCGGCGTCTGCGGCGCTTCGCGCGTGAAGGCGCGGCAGAAGAGCTCGACCTGCCCGACACGATCCGCAGCACCGCCGCCAACGCGGGCTGGCTCGATCTCAAGATGGTGCCCGAGCGCCACAACAACGTGAAAGTGCTGATGCTGCTCGATGTCGGCGGCTCGATGGACGATCACATCAAGCGCGTCGAAGAGCTCTTCTCGGCGGCGAAGGCCGAGTTCAAGCATCTCGAGTTCTACTACTTCCACAACTGCGTGTACGACTATCTGTGGAAGAACAATCGCCGCCGTCATCAGGAACGCACGCCCACGTTCGACGTGCTGCACAAGTTCACGCCGGAGTACAAGCTGATCTTCGTCGGCGACGCGACCATGAGTCCCTACGAAGTGCTTCAGCCGGGCGGCTCCGTCGAATACAACAATGCCGAGGCGGGCGCGGTGTGGCTGCGCCGTCTGGCGGACCAGTTTCCGCATCATGCGTGGCTCAATCCCGAGCCCGAGCGGCTATGGGAATACCGGCAGTCGATCGCCGCGATCCGCAACGTCCTCGGCAACCGCATGTACGGCCTCACGATGGCCGGCCTCGAAGCCGCGATGCGCGCGCTGTCCAAATAAGAAACTCGACATGAAAGCTTCCGCTCCGGCGCCCGCCGCGCCGCGTTTTCTCTTTGATACGTCGCTGTCCACCGTCGTCGCCGGCTTCGTCGCGATGATGACCGGCTACACCAGTTCGCTCGTGCTCATGTTCCAGGCGGGCCAGGCCGCGCATCTCACCGACGCGCAGATTTCGTCGTGGATCTGGGCGCTCTCGATGGGCATGGCGGTCTGCACGATCGGCCTGTCGCTGCGCTACCGCGCGCCGGTCGTCGTCGCGTGGTCGACGCCTGGCGCGGCGCTGCTCGTTTCGTCGCTGCCGAACGTCGCGTATGCCGATGCGATCGGCGCGTTCATCGTCTGCGCGGTGCTGCTGACCGCGGTCGGTCTCACCGGCTGGTTCGACACGCTGATGAAACGCGTCCCGTCGGGCATCGCCGCCGCGCTGCTCGCGGGCATCCTGTTCGAGATCGGCATCGAAATCTTTCGCGCCGCCGGACATCGCACGGCGCTCGTCGTCGTGATGTTCTTCGCATATCTCACGGCAAAGCGCTTCACGCCGCGCTACGCGATTCCTGCGACGCTCGTGGTGGGCGTCGCAGTCGCCGGCGGGCTCGGGCTGCTCGACTTCTCGCGCTTTCATGTCGCGCTCGCGCATCCCGTCTTCACGATGCCCGCGTTCTCGCTCGCCTCGGCCATCAGCATCGGCGTGCCGCTTTTCGTCGTCGCGATGGCCTCGCAGAACGTGCCCGGACTCGCCGTGCTGCGCGCGGACGGCTACGCGACGCCTTCCGCGCCGCTCATCTCGACCACCGGCATCGCCTCGCTCGTGCTCGCGCCGTTCGGCTCGCACGGCGTGAATCTCGCCGCCATCACCGCCGCGATCTGCACCGGCCGCGAAGCGCACGAGAATCGCGACAGGCGGTACACGGCGGCCGTCTGGTGCGGCATCTTCTATCTGATCGCGGGCACGTTCGGCGCGACCATCGCCGCGCTGTTCGCGGCCTTTCCGAAGGAGCTCGTCGTCTCCGTCGCGGCGCTCGCCCTCTTCGGCTCGATCATGAGCGGCCTCACCAACGCGATGCAGGACGCGCGCCAACGCGAGCCCGCGCTCGTCACGTTCATGGTGACGGCCTCGGGCCTGACGCTGCTGTCGATTGGATCGGCATTCTGGGGACTGGTCGCGGGCATCGTGACGCATGTCGTGCTCAACGCGCGGCGACCCTGAGGCGGCCTACAATGGCGGAACCGGCCCCGAATTTCCGGCTGGATTTTTGTCACAGGTTGGTGGTATTCCGTCATGGCTTTGATCGATAAACTGCTCGCGCGCACCACGCCCGGCGCCCAGAAACGCAAGACGATCGTGCGCGTGCTGCTCGACGACGCCGGGCACGTGCAGGACGTCGTGCTGAAGATGAGCTGCGGCGACGCCGCGAAAGACGCGCATGCGCTCGACGAGGTGCGCAAGATGCGGTTCGCGCGCGGCCAGCTCGGCTCGGGCACGGTGCGGCGCTGGCACGAACTCGCCTACGCCGCCGATTGAACGCATGCTCGCGCGCCCGGTCGAAACCGGCGTCGTCCGGCACGGGTTCAAACGGATTCACACGCACTCAGCGCGCTCGCCGCGCTCGGGACTAGAATGAGGGAATGACATTCAGGGGCGCGCCGCGCGAACGAAGTCGCCGCGCGGCGTCGCATTCATGGGCAATCCGCGGGTTACGACCGCACTTTGACAAGGCGCATCGCGTCTCAGACTCGACATGACATCCGCTCTCGACCAGCTCAAGCAATACACGACCGTCGTCGCCGACACGGGCGACTTCCAGCAATTCATCGCATTCAAGCCGCAGGACGCGACGACCAATCCGTCGCTCATTCTGAAGGCCGTCCAGAAGGACGATTACAAGCCGCTGCTCGAAAAGACCGTCAAGGAGCACGCGAAGCAGCCGATGCCGCAGATCATCGACAATCTGCTGGTCGCGTTCGGCACCGAGATTCTGAAGATCATTCCGGGCCGCGTCTCGACGGAAGTGGATGCGCGCCTCTCGTTCGACACGAAGGCCTCGATCGACAAGGCGCACGACATCATCAAGCTGTACGAAAACGCGGGCGTGAGCCGCGACCGCGTGCTGATCAAGCTCGCATCGACGTGGGAAGGCATCCGCGCGGCGGAAGTGCTGCAAAAGGAAGGCATCCACTGCAACATGACGCTGCTCTTCTCGCTTGCGCAGGCCGTCGCATGCGCCGAAGCGGGCGCGCAACTCATTTCGCCGTTCGTCGGCCGCATCTACGACTGGTACAAGAAGTCCGCCGGCGCGGAATGGGACGAAGCGAAGAACGGCGGCGCGAACGATCCGGGCGTGCAGTCGGTGCGCCGCATCTACTCGTACTACAAGAAGTTCGGCTACAAGACCGAAGTCATGGGCGCGAGCTTCCGCACGGTGAGCCAGATCACCGAACTCGCCGGCTGCGATCTGCTGACGATCAGCCCCGATTTGCTCAAGAAGCTCGCCGACAGTAACGACACGGTGGAGCGCAAGCTCTCGCCGGAAAACGTCAAGAACGAGAACGTGGAGAAAATCGGCGTCGACGAGCCGACCTTCCGCTTCCTCGTCAACGACGACGCAATGGCGACCGAAAAGCTCGCGGAAGGCATCCGCACCTTCGCCGCCGACGCGATCAAGCTCGAAAAGCTGATCACCTCGTTGCAGTAAATCGTCCTCATCCGATGGCCTGAAAGTCTACGGACAGAACCGCAAATCGAGCCGCCGCGCGGTTTCGATTTGCGGTTTTTTTCATTGCGCTTCTTCGTGACGCAATTTGACTAATTCCGAGTCAATGCGGCATCGCGTTGCAATAGACTTCCGTGCTCTGGCGGCATGTCCGCTTTCTATGCACGGAGCCGTTCGGTCATGCAACTGGATACCTACATTTTCTATAACGGCGACTGCGCCGCGGCGCTCGAACTGTATCAGGCCGCATTCGGCGCGCAGATCGCCGCGCTGGTCCGCTTCCGCGATGCGCCCGACGGCGGCAACGCCCCGCCCGACTGGCAGGACAAGGTCATGCACGCGGTGTTCCACGTCGGACCGAACGCGATCATGGTGTCGGACGGCCGCTACGGCCAGCCGCGCAAGGACTACTCCGGATTCACGCTGTCGATCGCCGCGGACGACGCGCCCGCGGGCGAGCGCATCTTCAACATGCTCGCCGAGGGCGGCAACGTGCTCACACCGTGGCAAAACACGTTCTGGACGCAAGGTTTCGGCATGCTGACGGATCGCTTCGGCGTGCCCTGGCTCATCAACGTGGTGCAGCCCGACGAAGTTCAGGCCGTCTGAGCGTCGTCAACGACCGTTACTCGCCAAGCGGCCGCGCGCCTTCGATATTCCACTGCCGCTCGATTTCCGACAGACGCAGCCGCAAGCGTTCCACCTGCTCGACGAAACGCATCGCGAGCCAGTGCATGCCCTGCGTCGCGTCGCTGGCCTTCTCGTCGATGTGCGGCGGCGGCAGCGGCGATAACTCCACCGCGCGATACAGCAAGCCCACGCGCCCGAAGCGCAACGCACGCGCCATCTGCAGGAGTTGCTGGCGCACCGTGTATTCGCGCGGCGTGCATGCGATCGCGAAACGGTCCGGCGATGCGCCCGCCGCTTCGGGCATCGAGCCCACCAGCAACTCCAGCGCCGCAAGAATCGAACGGTGCAGGCGCTGGATCTCTTCGAGCCGCGCCATCGTCACGTCGGTTTCCTTCGAGACCGATTCCATCAGCCCTCTCGACTGCACGAGCCGCTGGCTCATCTTGAAAAAGCGCTGGGCGGACTCCTCCGCGAGAAGCGGCGTGCCGTCGAGCAAGGCGCCGTAGAGCTTCGCGCATTCGCGCAGATTGTCCGCGAGACGGTAGCGCCACGAATAGGTCGCGTACTGCGGCAGCACGAACGAGAATCCGAGCGCGATCACGACGCCGATCAGCACGTTGGCCGTGCGCCACAGCCCGGTGGAAAGCGGCAGATCGCCGTGGCCGGAGACGATCACCATCGTGATCGCCGTGAGCAGCGCGACATAACCCGCCTTGCCGATCGCGTAGTAGGCGCAGCCGCCCGCGATCACGCACATCAGCACGAAGAAGACCATCGACGAGCCGGTGAGCATTTGCGCGACGATGAGCACCAGACCAAAGGACGCGCCGAGCATCGTGCCGACCGCGCGTTCCGCCGCCTTCTTGCGGATGTTGCCGTAGTGCTGCAAGCCGCCGATCACGACGAGCACCGAAACGGATGCCCACACGCCGTGCGGCATGTCGATGCCCGTCGTGACGGCGATCGATACGGCCATCGCGAGGCCGACGCGCACCGCGTGGATCAGCGCCGCGTGCCGGTAGCGGAAGTACGGCGAGGCGATCCAGTGCAGAAGGCGCGCGAGTTGGCTGCGCCGGGGTGACGTCGATGTCGGTGAAAGCATGGTTCGCTCGCGTCGGTGAAGACACACGCCTCACAACGAAGGCGGTCGAAAAACGAAAACGAAACGAAAAAGAAAAACGAAACGCCCGTAACGGCCATTCGGCTGCTACGGGCGTTTTACCAGCTTTTGGGGCTGCGCGTCGAACGGCTGCCCGACGCGCGGCCACGGCTTGGCGGATCAGCCTTCCACGATGTCCAGATAGTCTTCCGGACGCGTGCGGTCTTCCGAGCGCTTGAGGCCCAGCACGCGCACCAGCACGCTCACGACGATCGAAACGATCAGGTTCGCGATCAGCGCCCACACGGCCGCGTAGCCCGGCACGACATAGCCGAAGAGATGCAGCGGATAGATCGAGCCTTTCAGTTGCAGCGAGACGGCCATCCACGTGCCGACGCCGATGCCCACCGCCCAGCCGAGCAGCAGGCCGCGATGATCGAGCACGCGCGTATAGAGGCCGAGCACGAGCGCGGGCAGCGTCTGGATGATCCAGATGCCGCCGAGCAGTTGCAACTGGATTGCGTAGGTCAGCGGCAGCGCGAGAATGAACACGACCGCGCCGACCTTCACGATCAGCGACACCAGCTTGGCGACGTTGGTTTCCTGCTCAGGCGTCATCCTCGTGTTGACGAACTCGCGATGCACGTTGCGCGTGTACAGATTCGCCGCCGCGATCGACATGATCGCCGCCGGCACGAGCGCGCCGATGCCGATCGCCGCGAACGCCACGCCCACGAACCAGGACGGGAAGTAGTGCAGGAAGAGCGCCGGCACCGCGAAGTTCGCGCCGTAAGCCTTGAAGTACGACGCGTATTCCGGCATGTCCTTCACGCCCGACGCCAGCGCCATGTAGCCGAGCAGCGCGAGCAGGCCGAGCACGAGCGAGTACGCCGGCAGGAGCGACATGTTGCGGCGGATCGTGTTGCCCGAGTTCGACGACAGAATCGCCGTCACCGAGTGCGGGTACAGGAAGAGCGCGAGCGCGGAGCCGACCGCAAGCGTCGCATAGGCGCTGTAGCCGTTCAGGCTCGTCGCGTCGGGCGCTTTCAGCAACAGCTTCTCGGGCGGAACCGTGCTGAAGATGTGGCCGAAACCGCCGAGCTGCGCGGGAATCACGATCATCGCGGCGATGATGGTGATGTAGATCAGCACGTCCTTCACCACGGCGATCATCGCGGGCGCGCGCAGGCCCGACGTGTACGTGTACGCGGCGAGAATCGCGAACGCGATGATGAGCGGCAAATCGCCGACGAAGCCTTGCGTCGAGAAGCCGAGCGCGCCGATCACCACTTCGATGCCCACCAGTTGCAGCGCGATGTACGGCATCGTCGCGACGATGCCCGTCACCGCGACGGCGAGCGCGAGCATGCGGCTGTTGTAGCGCGCGTGCACGAAGTCGGCGGCGGTCACATAGCCGTGACGCTTCGCGATGCTCCAGAGCTTCGGAAACACGACGAACGCGAACGGATAGATGAGGATGGTGTACGGCAGCGCGAAGAAACCCGTCGCGCCCGCGCCGAACACGAGCGCCGGCACCGCGACGAATGTGTACGCGGTATAGAGATCGCCGCCGAGCAGGAACCACGTGACGATGGTGCCGAAGCGGCGTCCGCCGAGACCCCATTCGTCGAGCTGGCCGAGGTCGCCCTTGCGCCAGTGCGCGGCGACGAAGCCGAGAATCGTGACGCCGACGAAGAAGAGAACGAAGACGATGGTTGCGGTGAGATTCATCATGCCGCACCTCCATTCTTACGGCCGGAGGGCAGCGCCTTGGTCTTCACGTAGACCACGGCCGTAATGACCGCGCTGATCAGCACCCAGAGAAGCTGGTACCAGTAAAAATACGGAAAGCCCCACAGAACGGGCTCGATCTTGTTGTAAAACGGCACCCATACCACACCGATCCACGGAAGGATCAGAAGCCAAAGCCAATGCTTATTGCGCGGTTGTCCGGTGCCGGTCGCAGCTTCGTGGGCCATGAACGGTCTCCTCTTTGTTTTGATTCGCTGGGGTTATTGCGAGCCCGGCGGGATGCCGGTTGTCGGGTAGACACGCCGCTGAAAGCGCCCCGAAATAACAGAGGGAGTATATGGACCCTTAAAAGACGGTCAAGCAGGGAGAATCCCGACTATTCCGCTGATTTGAAAGGAATTTGTAAATAGGCCAAAACCCTTGCGCCGGGCCTTGGCCTTGTGCTTCGCCAATCAGATCGCGAAGGAACCGCTCGTCGCAACGCCCGCGCTTTCGGCGAGACCTTTGACCCACTTGCGCGCGGGCAGGCCGAGTTGCGTTTCGATGACCCTCGCGCGTGCGTCGAGCGCGGCGAACGGCACGTCGAGCGCGGGACCGGCGAACGCGATCGCGACGCGGTTGCCGTCATGCACTTCGGGCAGCGCGATGACGCGCCGATCGAACGCTTCGTTCAGGTGACGCATGTTGCGCACGAAGCTCGGATGATCGCCGAACAGGTTGATCGTCACGACACCCGCTTCAGGCGTGAGACATGCGCGGCATGCGCGATAGAACGACACGCTGTCGAGCACGGGGCCGCGCGCGGTGGCGTCGTAGAGATCGATCTGCAACGCGCCGGTCGTGCCGTGATTCGCGCGGTCGTTGACGAACTCCCACGCGTCGCGCTCCGTGACGGTGAGGCGCGCGTCGTCGTAGGGCAGCTCGAACATCGCGCGCGCGGCGATCACGACCGCCGGATTCAGCTCGACGGCTTCCACCTTCGCGCGCTTCAGAAAGCGATGACAGAACTTCGTCAGCGCGGCCGCGCCGAGCCCGAGCTGCACGATGCGCGCGGGCGTCTCGACGAAGAGCAGCCACGCCATCATCTGCTGCGCGTATTCGAGCTCGATGTGATCGGGCTTTTTCAGGCGCATCGCGCCTTGCACCCATTCGGTGCCGAAGTGCAGATAGCGCACGCCGCCCTCTTCCGAGAACGTCACGGGTGCGAAGCGCGGCTTGCGCGGCGCGTCGATGCGCGGCGCGTTGGCGAGATCGTCGTGATCGCGATCATCGCGTTTGCGCTTTGCCTTGTTGTCGTCTTTCTTGCGGCCGAACGCGCGGGCTTCGGCCGACGCGCGCTTGATGAGATTCGTCATTGTGTGGTGAGGATGTCGCGCCAGATGCGCAATTTTTGATCGAACGAGAGGATAGCATTGGCCGCGCTGGACGATGGCAGCACCAGCGTGTCATAGCCCGCCGCGGCGAGCACGGGCGCGAACTTGCCCGAGGTCTTGCCGTTGAAGCACACGCGGCGCAGCTTCGGAAAGCGCACGTGGAACGCGGCGAAATCGTTCGGCGATGCGTTGCGGATCGCGGCGTCGAGACTGCCTTCGCGCTCGCAGGCGGCGAGCACGTCCCACAGGCCGATGCCATGTTTTATCAGCCGTGCGAGGCGTTCGTCGTAGCTCAGCTCGTGCAGCGGTTCGCCGATTGCCGCGCCGACGAGCCGCCAGAACTGATTGCGCGGATGCGCGTAATACTGCGTCGCTGCGAGCGACGCGACGCCGGGAAAGCTGCCGAGGATGAGCGTGCGCGTCGCTTCGTCGCCGACCGGAGGAAAGCCTGCGAGCTTCATTTCGCCTCGCCGTGCGCGACGCGCTTCGCATGCGAACTCAGATGATCGTAAGCGCGCGCATGTTCGCGATGGCTCGGCGCATGCGACGCGGCAAGGCGCGTCCAGAGCGCGTCGAGCATGCATTCGGTGACCATCAGCGGCGCGCCGTGGCGCTTGAAGACCGAGCGTCTGGCGACGAGCGCGTGGCCTCCCTCCATCTGCGCCGACGCCAGCCTATACAGCGGATGCCGCGCCGTGATCCGGCTGCTTGCGAGCGCCGAGCGCGACACGCTGCTGTCGCTGTAGAGCAGTTCCGCGAGCGGCCGCGTGCGCAGGCGGCGCATCGACTGCCACACGCCCGTGCTGTGCGCGAGCGCGACGATGCTGTGCGCGACGACGAACGGCACGCCATCCACTTTCAATGCGACTTCGCGCACCCACACGGGCGTGCGCGGCGTAATGCGCAGGGCGCGCGCTTCGTCGCGCCAGGGCATGTCGACGGCCTCGCGCGTGACCTCGACCGTCACCGCGCCGAGCGTGCGCAAGTGCGCCGTCAGCGAGCCGCCTCGGGTGAGCCAGTCCTTTCGTGCGTCGGAAAGCGTGGGGAGCGGGACGACGCGCCAGTGCGCGTCGGTGGGATCGTTGGGCGTGAGCATGCTGCGGATTATATGACCGGCTCTTGCTTAGGACGATTCGTATGGAATCAGCGTGCTTCGTGAAAGAAACTGAGCCGCCGGTTCGTGTGCCGGGTCCGGCCGCGCTTCAAGCGCGAACATCGGCACATCATCGAGAGGACATCGCATGTCGAAAAACAAGAAACAGACATCGCAGAAAGTAGCGCATCTCGCGGCGGAAACGCTGCATGACCCGAAGGCGTCGGCCATCAAGAAAAGTCTCGCCGCTTCGGCCTTGTCGCAATCGCACACCAGCAAGCAAACGAGCGCCGAGATGGAGCATAAGGCGAGCGAGGTGCTTCACAGCAACAAGTATTCGGAAGAAACGAAGACGCTCGCCGCGTCGGTCCTTGCGCAGTCCAACAAGGAACGCAAGCTGAAATGAAAAACGCGCCGCCGGTTTCCCGGCGGCGCGTCCTTAACCAAGCGCGCGCAGCTTCTTAACGCGCCAGCAACAACGCGTTCGTGCGCTTCACGAAACTCGCCGGATCTTCCAGCGCGCCGCCTTCGGCAAGCAGCGCCTGATCGAACAGCAGATGGCACCAGTCCGCGAAGTTGGCGCTGTCGGTGTTCAAGGCCTTCACGAGCGGATGCTCCGGATTCACTTCGAGAATCGGCTCCGCTTGCGGCGCATTCTGGCCCGCCGCCTTCAGCATGCGTTGCAGATAACCGCTCATGTCGCCTTCATCCGCGACGAGACAGCTCGGCGAATCCGTCAAACGGAACGTGAGACGCACGTCCTTCGCCTTGCCTTCGAGCGCTTCCTTCATCTTCTCGACGAGCGGCTTCAGTTCCTCGCCGACCTTCTCCTGCTGCTGCTTTTCCTCGTCGTTGAGCGCGCCGAGATCGAGATCGCCGCGCGCGACGCTCTGCAAGGGCTTGCCATCGAACTCGTTCAGGAACGACAGCATCCACTCGTCGACGCGGTCCGTGAGCAGCAGCACTTCGACGCCCTTCTTGCGGAACACTTCGAGATGCGGGCTGTTCTTCGCGGCCTGCCAGCTATCGGCGGTGACGTAATAGATCTTCGTCTGCTCGGGCTTCATGCGCGCGACGTAATCCGCCAGCGACACGTTCTGTTCGGCGCTGTCGTTCTGCGTCGATGCGAAGCGCACCAGCTTCGCGATGCGCTCGCGATTGCTGAAGTCCTCGCCGATGCCTTCCTTCAAAACCTGACCGAACTCGTTCCAGAACGTCTGATACTTCTGCTTGTCGGCGTCTTCCGTGGCTTCGGCGGACGACGTCGCGATGTCTTCGAGCATCGACAGCACGCGCTTGGTCACGCCTTCGCGAATCGCCTTCACGTCGCGGCTTTCCTGCAGGATTTCGCGCGACACGTTGAGCGGCAGATCGGCCGAATCGACCACGCCCTTCACGAAGCGCAGATAGGCGGGCAGCAATTGCTCGGCGTCGTCCATGATGAACACGCGCTTCACGTACAGCTTGAGCCCGCCGCGATGCTCACGGTTCCACAGATCGAACGGCGCGTGCTTCGGCACGTACAGCAGTTGCGTGTACTCGCTGCGGCCTTCGACGCGATTGTGCGTCCAGGCGAGCGGATCGTCGTGGTCGTGCGAGATGTGCTGATAGAACTGCTTGTACTGCTCGTCCGTGATGTCGTTCTTCGGGCGCGTCCACAGCGCGCTCGCCTGATTGACGGTCTCGTCCTCGTCCTTCGTGACCATCTCGCTCTTTTCGGCGTCCCATTCTTCCTTCTTCATCAGGATGGGCAGCGCGACGTGATCCGAATACTTCTGGATGATCGACTTGAGGCGGTGCGTGGACAGCAGGTCGTCCTCGTCCGCACGCAGATGCAGCGTGATGGTGGTGCCGCGTTGCGCGCGCTCGATGTCCTCGACTTCGAAATCGCCCTCGCCCGCGCTCGTCCAGCGCACGCCTTGGTTCGCCGGCAAGCCCGCGCGGCGCGTCTCGACCGTGATCTTGTCCGCGACGATAAAGCCCGAATAGAAGCCCACGCCAAACTGCCCGATGAGCGCCGCGTCCTTCTGCTGGTCGCCCGAGAGCTTCGAGAAGAATTCCTTCGTGCCCGAACGCGCGATGGTGCCGAGATGCGAGATGGCCTCGTCGCGGCTCATGCCGATGCCGTTGTCGTCGATGGTGACCGTGCGCGCGGCCTTGTCGTACGACACGCGGATGCGCAGATCCGGATCGCTTTCGTACAGCGCGCTATTTTCGATGGCTTCGAAGCGCAGCTTGTCGGCGGCGTCCGACGCGTTGGAAATCAGCTCACGCAGGAAAATTTCCTTGTTGCTGTAGAGCGAATGGATCATCAGGTGCAGAAGCTGCTTCACTTCTGCCTGAAAGCTCATGGTTTCTTGCGCCATGCTCGGGTCCTCTGTGTTGATTTCGTTGGTGCCTGAAGTCGATCGGGCGGGCAGCCCTCTTGTCTTGCCTCGCCGCGAATTCGTCCGATATGAGGGCAGCGCCGCAATTTTCAAGAGCCATCGTAAGATGTGGCTTGCGAACGACCGATTCCCTCCCGCACCGCGATGCCGCTCTTCAGAAAACGCCACGCCCGCCCGCTCACGCCCGGCGAAACCGCGATGGCCCGGCTCGTGTTCGGCGATGCGATCGACTACCCGAAGGTCGCGGTCTACGCCTGCGCCTATCTGCCGTTCGGCCTGCAGCCACGCCGCACGGCGATGGCGCCCAACGGCAACCTGTATTTTCCGCCCGGCTGCTTTCAGGACGACTTTTCCGCCTGCGCCCTGGCCGGCCGCATGTGGTTCATCCACGAAATGACGCACGTGTGGCAGTTCCAGCTCGGCTATCCGGTGCGCTTGCGCGGCGCACTGCGCATCGGCTTGCCGTACGCCTACACGCTTGGCGACGGCAAGCGTCTGTCCGACTACAACATGGAAGCGCAAGGCAACCTGCTCGCGGACTATTTCGCGCTGAAATTCTGCGACGGGCAAAGCGGCTTGTACGAGCATCGCTACCGGCAAGTGGACAACGCGCTCGCGTGCTACGAATCCGTGCTCGACGATTTCATCCGCGCGCCCGCCGATCGGCAGAACCTGCCGGGACGCCGCGCTCAGGCGCTGCGCCGCGCGGCCTTATCCAGGTAATTCGAGAGGAATTCGGCCAGCGCCGGATCGCCGCAATTGGCGATATTGAAACGCATCCACGTCGTCGGCGACTGATGCGGCGAAAAAAGACTGCCTGGCGTCAGCAGAAAACCGGCTTCGTGTCCCGCTGCCGCGAGGCCATCGGAATCGACACCCGCATCCGCCCACAGGAACATGCCCGCGCCGGGCGTTGCGAAGAGGCGCAGGCCGGTCTTCTCCAGCATGCGCGCGGTCTTCTCGCGCACGCCGTCGAGCCGCGCGCGCAGGCGCTCGACATGCCGCCGGTAATGCCCTTCCGTCAGCACCTTGTAGACGACGCGCTCGTTGAGTTCGGGGCTCGTCATGCCGACGAGCATCTTCTGGTCGGCCAGCGCCTTCGCCACCTCGGGCGCCGCCGCGATATAGCCGACGCGCAGATTCGCCGCGAGCGTTTTCGAAAAGCTGCCGAGAAAGATCACGCGCTTCAATTGATCGAGCGAGGCGAGACGCGTCGCGGGAAACGCCGGCGGGCACAGGTCGCCGTAAACATCGTCCTCGACGACGATGAAATCGTATTCCTGCGCCAGTTGCAGGATGCGAAACGCCTGGCTGCCCGTGAGCGACGTGCCCGTCGGATTCTGCAGGACAGAGTTGATGATGAGCATCTTCGGACGCCAAGTCGCGACCAGCGTTTCGAGCGCGTCGAGATCGGGGCCGTCCTGCGTGTACGGCATGCCGATAAGCCGCGCGCCTTGCGAGGCGAAGCGGCCGAACATCTGGAACCACGCCGGATCGCCGACGATCACCGCATCGCCCGGTTTGACGTAGAGGCGCGCGATCAGGTCGATCGCCTGCGTGATGCCCGACACGAGCACGATCTGCCTGGCCGCCGACGCGCCGATTTCCAGTTCGGCGAGCCGCGTCTGCAACTGCTGGCGCAGCGGCAAGAATCCTTGCGGCGTGCCGAAGCCGAGCATCTGCGCACCGCTCTGCCGCGACAGCGCGCGCAGCGCGTTGGTGATCAGTTCGCCGTCGAGCCAGCGTCCCGGCAGATAGCCGAGCCCCGGCCCTTTTTCCGGGCTCGACGTATGCAGCATGTTGCGCAGCAGCCAGACCACGTCGATGGTGTTCTGCACCGGCTCGCGCTCCGCCGCGAGCGCCGGCGTTTCGCCCTTCGCAACGAGCGTCGGTCCGCTGCGCTCGCGCACGTAGAAACCGGAGCCGCGCCGCGAATCGAGGTAGCCGTGCGCGACGAGCCGCTCGTAAGCCTCGACGACCGTGAAGCGCGACACGCCCTTGTCGAGCGCGAGCTTGCGGATCGACGGCATGCGCATGCCGGGACGGAACACGCGCTCGTCGATGCGGCGGCGGCCCCACTGCACCAGTTGGTCGACGAGCGTGAGCTGGGCCGCGTCGTGCGGGGCGGGAATCTGGTCGAGCGGAACGGACATGCGAGCCTCCGGTCTTCGGCGCACGCTGGCGTGCGCCGGTGGAAAACTGTACCGAATAGTATTGGGCCGATTGTACCGTTACTGTTACGGTGATAGCGGCTACATTTTGCTTTCGGGCTCCCGGCGCGCACGAGGGACGCGTTATGCTATCGGCCCCTTTTTGGCTCGCTTCGCCCGTCATGACCGAACATCGACTCAAACTCGATCACCTCGTGATCGCCGCACGCACGCTGGACGAAGGCGCGCGCTTCGTCGCCGCGAAATTCGGCGTCGAGACAGCGGGTGGCGGCGCGCATCCGTCGATGCGCACGCACAACCGCCTGCTGAATCTGTGGGACGGCGCGTATCTCGAAGTCATCGCGATCGATCCGGCCGCCGCGCCCGCCGAATCGACGAGGCCGCGTCTTTTCGCGCTCGACGATCCGGCGCTGCAACACCGGCTCGAAGCGCACGGCCCGCAACTCGTGCACTGGGTGGCGCGCGTCGAACGGCCCAAGTCGCTCGGGCGCTGGCGCGAACAGTATCCGGATCGCATCGCGCCGGTCGCGGCCATGTCGCGGGGCGGCAATACATGGGGCCTCACCGTCCGCGACGACGGCGCGTTTCCGTCGTGGCAAGGCGCGGGCGATGGCGTGCTGCCGTCGCTGATTCAGTGGGACACGCCGCGCCATCCGAGCGCGACGTTGCCGGAATCGGGCATCGCGCTGCGCTCGCTGACGGGCTTTCATCCGGAGGCGCAGACGCTCGCGGCGCAACTCGCGTGGCTCGGCGCGGCGCATCTGATGCGCGTCGAGGCGACGGCGGGCGCGCCCGTGCTCGTCGCCGAGTTCGATTTGCCGGACGGTTCCGTGCTGACGCTCGGCGAATCGGCGGAAGCGGCAGCGGCGCGCGAGGAAGAAGCAGCTCAGGCGGCGAAGCGCCGCCGCACGACGAAAGCAGCATCATCACCCGATACCAAGGACTGACGCACCGGTCCAAACAAGGAGACGCTACACGATGAAGACCCGCGAAACCGAAGGCATGCTGCTGGGCCTGATCGGCGTCGTCATTTTCAGCCTCACGCTGCCGATGACGCGCATCGTGGTCGAGCAAGTGCATCCGATCCTGAACGGGCTCGGGCGCGCGCTCGTCGCGGCGGTTCCGGCCGCAGCGCTCCTGCTCTGGCGTCGCGAAAAGCTGCCGACGTGGCCGCAGGTCAAGAGCCTGGCCGTGGTGTCGCTCGGCGTCATCATCGCGTTTCCGGTGTTTTCCGCCTGGGCCATGAAAAGCGTGCCCGCCTCGCACGGCGCGGTCGTGAACGGCCTGCAGCCGCTGTGCGTCGCGGTCTATGCCGCGTGGCTCTCGCACGAGCGGCCCTCGAAGGCGTTCTGGGCGAGCGCGATCGCGGGCAGCGCGATCGTCGTCGCGTTCGCGTTGCAGGCGGGCGGCGGCCTGCAGGCCGGCGACCTGCTGATGCTCGTCGCGGTCGGCATCGGCGCGCTCGGCTATGCGGAAGGCGCACGCCTCGCGCGTCAGATGGGCGGCTGGCAGGTGATCTGCTGGGCGCTCGTGGTCTCCGCGCCGTTTCTGGTGTTGCCGGTCGGCTGGCTCGCGTGGGCGCATCATATGGCGCATCCGGAACCGCTCGCGCTGCGCACGTGGCTCGCGTTCGGCTATGTCACGCTGTTTTCGCAGTTCATCGGCTTCTTCGCCTGGTATGCCGGCCTGGCGATGGGCGGGATCGCGCGCGTCGGGCAGGTTCAACTGCTGCAAATCTTCTTCACGATGGCGTTTTCCGCGCTTTTCTTCGGCGAACACGTGAGCGGATCGACGTGGCTGTATGCGGCCGCCGTGATCGTCACCGTCGTGCTTGGCCGCAAGGCCGCCGTGCGCGCCGCGCCGCCGTCCGCGCCGGTCGCCGCCCGCACGACCCACGCAAGATGACGCACTCGCGCGATAATCGACGTTTGCGGCATGGTCCGCGATAAAAAACACTCCCGAGACACACCCGAGACAACCGAGGCATTTCCATGAACCAAGCCGATCTCCGCGCCACGCCGTGGCAACTCTCCGAACGCGCCCGCAAGCTCACCAGTTCGGCGATTCGCGAAATCCTGAAGGTCACGGAACGGCCGGAAGTCATTTCCTTCGCGGGCGGCCTGCCCTCGCCCGCGACCTTTCCGGTCGAGGAAATGCGCCATGCCTCGGAGCACATCCTGCGCGATCAGGCCGCGGCCGCCCTCCAGTACAGCGCGACCGAAGGCTATATGCCGCTGCGCGAATGGGTCGCGGCGCGCTATTCGGTGAACGGCGCGCATATCCGCCCGACGCAGGTGCTCATCACGACCGGCTCGCAGCAGGCGCTCGATCTGCTCGGCAAGACGCTCATCGATCCGGGTAGCCGCGTGCTCGTCGAAACGCCCACGTACCTCGGCGCGCTGCAGTCGTTCTCGCTGTTCGAGCCGCACTACGCGCAGGTGCCCACCGACGAATCCGGCCTGATTCCCGAAGCGCTCGATGCCGCGCTCACCGCAGACGCGCGCCTGCTCTACGCGCAGCCGAACTTCCAGAACCCGACGGGCCGCCGCCTGCCGCTCGAACGCCGCCGCGCTCTCGCCGCGTTCGCGCAGAAGGCTTCATTCCCGGTGATCGAAGACGATCCCTACGGCGCGCTCGATTACGCCGGCGCCCCGCTGCCCACGCTGCTCTCAATGGCGCCCGACCACATCGTGCATCTCGGCTCGTTCTCGAAGGTGCTCGCGCCGGGTTTACGCGTGGGCTACATCATCGCGCCCGAGGAGCTGCACTTCAAACTCGTGCAGGCCAAGCAGGCGACCGATCTGCATACGCCGAGCCTCACGCAGCGCATCGTCTACGAAGTGGTGAAGGACGGCTTTCTCGACCGGCACGTGCCGACCATCCGCGCGCTTTATCGCGATCAATGCCACGCGATGCTCGACGCGCTGGAACGCCACATGCCCGCCGGAGTCGAATGGAACCGCCCGGAAGGCGGCATGTTCGTGTGGGTAAAGCTGCCGAAGCATATCGATTCGATGAAGCTGCTGGAGCAGGCGATCGCGCAAAACGTGGCCTTCGTGCCGGGCGGCCCGTTCTTCGCGAACGAACCCGAGCGCCATACGATGCGCCTCTCGTTCGTCACCGTGCCGCCGGCAACGATCGACGCCGGCGTGGCGAAACTCGGCGCGCTGATTCGCGCGAGCATCTGATTTTCAACGTTTAGAGGAGCAACCGATGGCATCGAACGTGTACGACAAGCTGAAGGAACTCGGCATCGAACTGCCCGCCGCGGGCGCGCCCGCCGCCGCTTATGTGATGAGCGCGCAAAGCGGCAACACCGTGTATCTGTCCGGCCATATCGCGAAGAAGGACGGCAAGGTGCACGCCGGCAAGCTCGGCCACGACATCACGACGGAAGAAGGCAAGGCCGCCGCGAGGAGCGTCGCCATCGATCTGATCGCGACGCTGCATGCGCATGTCGGCGATCTGAACAAGGTGAAGCGCATCGTCAAGCTGATGAGCCTCGTGAACTCGACGTTCGAATTCACCGAGCAGCACATCGTCACGAACGGCGCGTCGGAGCTAATTGCGGAAGTCTTCGGCGATGCCGGCAAGCATGCGCGCTCGGCGTTCGGCGTCGCGCAGATTCCACTCGGCGCGTGTGTCGAGATCGAAATGATCGCGGAAGTCGCTTAAGGCGCTTTCCGCTTCGGAACGAAACCCGACGCGCTCAGGCCGTCGGGTTTTTTTATGTCTCAACGACGCTGAAAAAAAATCATGTCCTCACGCACCGTACAGTTCAAGCAGGTCGATGTGTTCACGCCGGTTCCGTTCAAGGGCAACCCGCTCGCGGTGATCTTCGACGCCGAAGGTCTTTCGACCGAACGCATGCAGGCCATCGCGCACTGGACCAATCTTTCGGAAACGGTCTTTCTCCTGCCGCCGACCGATCCGCGCGCCGACTATCGCGTGCGCATTTTCACGACGGCGGTCGAACTGCCGTTCGCCGGACATCCGACGCTCGGCAGCGCGCACGCGTTGATCGACAGCGGCTACATGCCGAAGACGCCCGGGCGGCTGGTGCAGGAATGCGGCGTCGGTCTCGTGACGCTCGCCGAACGCGATGACGGCGAGTGGGCGTTCGCCGCGCCGCCCGCCACCATCGTGCCGCTGAACGCCGCGCAGAACGACCGGCTCGCCGCCACGCTCGGTTCGGCCGTAATCGATTTCAGCGCACCGCCCGCCGCCGTGAACAACGGCGCGCCATGGCTCGTCGTGCGCGTGCAGAATGCCGCGCAGTGCCTCGCGCTGACGCTGCAAGGCCAGGCGCGCGAATCGCTACAAACGCTCGTCGAGGAAGTCGGCACGCACGGCATCGCGGTCTACGGGCCGCATGAGCGCGGCGGACCGGCGACGTTCGAGCTGCGCGTGATCCTGCTCGGCGCGGAGAACATCGAAGACCCGGTGACGGGCAGCGCCAACGCGGCGCTCGCCACGCTGCTGAGCGCGCAAGGCAAGCGGCCCGGCGCGTCGTTTACGGTGCGTCAAGGCACCGTGCTTGGGCGCGAGGGCCGCGTGAACATCGCCTACGACGACGAAGCGAGCGGCGCGCAGGCGTGGATCGGGGGCGCTTCGGTAACTGTGATCGACGGCACTTTCTGCCTTTGAAACAATGACCTACGCGCGGCGGCACGGCCGCGCGTATACCCCCAAGCTGCGCCCCTTTCTTAATCTTCGAGGCTTCGTTAATATCTGAACAATCGGGGATGGCGCTTGCGGTTCATGTCCGCGGACGGTTTTGCGTCGTTAGGTGAACCGTCTGCGCCGCGGCGCAAACGTATGCTTCTAACCACACCGGACGCTCGTCGTTTCGCTCCTGACGGAGGTCGCGCGCTGCTGGACAACACGGCTCGCCGAACCGCCGTTGCGCTGCCTGCTGCTATGGTTCGGGCCGTGACCCGCGCCCCGGACAGTTTCTGTGCCGACCCTTCGCTGCGCGACGCACGCGCTCTATTCAATCGATTCGGCCGAACGACTCACGACATGCATCGCTTCATCCACTTCGCGCAGTTCGCAGCACGCCACGCGCTACGCGATCGCGCGTGCACGGACGCGTCATGAAGCGCATACGCACTCACGTCTTTTCGGACGCGCTTCGCGGCGCAGCCTCCACACGACGCCGGCGCGCGCTGCTCGCCATTCCCGTGCTCGGCAGCTTCGTGCTGGTGCTGCTGTGGGCGGTGATCTTCGCGCGGCTTTCGGTCGAGCGCGAAGCGACCACGCATGAATCGATGGCCTCCGCCGCCATCCTCTCCTCCGCGCTCGAACAGCACACCATCAAGGCGATTCATCAGGTCGATCAGATCACGCGCTTCGTCAAGTACGAGTACGAGAAATCGCCCGACAACTTCGATCTCGTCGCGACGGTCGAGAAAGGCGTCGTGCAGAGCGACACGCTCGTGCAGGTCTCGCTCATCGACGAATACGGCACGCTCATCGGCAATACGTCGGACCCGCATCCGAAGCCCATCGACCTGTCGGACCGCGAGCACTTCAAGGTCCATGCGCATTCGAACGACGATCTGCTCTACATCAGCCGTCCGGTGCGCGGGCGCGTGTCGGGACAATGGACCCTGCAGATTACGCGGCGGCTCAATCACGCGGACGGCTCGTTCGCGGGCGTCGTGGTCGTCTCGGAGAATCCGACCTACTTCACGAACGACTTCTATAACGTTGCGTCGATCGGCCATGAAGGCGTGATCGCCGTCGTTTCGGATTCAGGCTCGGTGCTCGCGCGCAGCACCGCCGGCGGTCTCTCCGACAACGCCGCGACGCATGCCGTCGCGAAAGGCGGCGGCCCGGCCGAACGCGCGCACGCCGAATTCAGCGCGAGCGGCGTCTATCCGACGACCGATCACGCGTCGGGCATCTATGTCGATCCGATCGATCACGTGAAGCGCATCGTCTCGTACCGGCATATCGACGGCTATCCGCTCGGCGTGCTCGTCGGCCTCTCCGAGCGCGAGGAGATGACCGACTACAACCACACGCGCAACGTCTATCTGCTGATGGCGAGCTTTATCTCGCTCGCGATGCTCGGCTTCTTCGCGGTGGCGACGGGCCTCATCGGCAAGCTGCTCGGACGCGAGCGCGAGATGACGCATCTCGTCGAATACGATCTGCTCACCGGCTTGCGCAACCGCTATTCGACGCTGCGCGCGCTGCGTCAGGACGTGGCGCAACCGGAGAACATCGGGCGGCTCGCGCTGCTCTTCATCGACCTCGACAACTTCAAGACCGTCAACGACACGCTCGGTCACAACGCCGGCGACATCGTCCTGCAAATGACCGCGTCGCGGCTTGCGGAGACCGTGGGCCAAAGCGGCACGCTGTCGCGCATCGGTGGCGACGAGTTCGTCGTCGTCGTGAAGGGCGACGAAGTCGAGCAACGCGCCGTCACGCTCGCCGACGATATCTCGACCATGTTCGCCACGCCGTTCGACGTGCGCGGCAGCGCGTTCGTGCTGCACGCGAGCATCGGCATCGCGCTCTATTCCGTATCGAACGAAAGCGAAATCGATCTCTTGAAGAAGGCCGATCTCGCGATGTACAGCGCGAAGGACGCGGGCCGGAACTGCTATCAGTTCTATTCGCCGCAACTGTCGCATCGCGCGGATCATCTGATGAAGTGGGAGCAGCAACTGCGCGTGGCGCTCACGGAGCAGCAGCTTTTCCTCGTCTATCAGCCGAAGATCGACCTGACGCGCCGCTGCATCACCGGCTTCGAGGCGCTCGTGCGCTGGAATCATCCGCAGCACGGGCTTATTCCGGCCAATGAGTTCATTCCGGTCGCGGAGTCCACCGGATTGATCGTCGCGGTCGGCGACTTCGTGATTCACACCGCGTGCCTGCAGCTCGCGCAATGGCAGCGCGACGGTTACGCGGGGCTGTCGCTCGCGGTGAACATCTCGGCCGTGCAGTTCTGGCGCGGCGATTTGCTGGAGACGGTCGCGCGCGCAATCGAGGCGAGCGGCATTCCTCCGGACAAGCTGGAGCTCGAAATCACCGAAACCGTGATGGTGGAGTATCCGGAGCTGGTGCAGGAGAAGATCGTCGCGCTGAAGCGTCTGGGCGTGCGCATCGCGCTGGACGACTTCGGCACGGGGTATTCGTCGCTGTCGTATCTGAACCGCTTTTCGGTGGATACGCTCAAGGTGGACCGCTCCTTCATCCAGGCGATTCCGGAGGACCGGAGCGTCTGCGTGATGGTCTCGGCGATCGTCAATCTGGCGCGATCGCTGGGGCTGACCGTGGTCGTGGAAGGCACCGAGCGCGAGGAGCAGATTGCCTGGCTTGCGGCGCTCGGGCCGGTGGAAGCGCAAGGCTTCCTGTTCTCGCGGCCCGTGCCGGCGGATGGCGTGCAGGCGTTGCTCGATCGCTTCGGTGTATGCGGATGGCCGCGCGGGCAGGCGCCGCGCTCGCGCAAGGATGCCGGACGCGAATCGAACACCGCGCTTTCCGACGAGCGCGGCGGCTGATTCAGCGGTTCAGAAGCCGCGCGAAAGCACTGCCGTGCCGATCGTCACGACGCCGAGCACGAGATTGATCACGACGAGCCGTCGCACGGTGCCGACCGCGCGCGCGCCGTCGGGCCAGTTCTGCGCCTGCACGGCGCGGCGGATGCGCGGAAACACCGCGAAGCGGATATGCCCGAAGATCAGCATCATCACGATGCCGAGCCCGGCCATTGCATGCAGCGGCCACGCTGCGTGACCGCCGCCGAACTCCACGAGCAGAAAGCCGCCGGTGACGAGAATCACGAGCACCGAGGCGGCCACCCAGTTGAAGAAGCGCGCGAACACCGACTCCCACAGCGGCAAGCGTAGCTGCGGCGTGAGATCGCCGAGCGCGGGACGCAGGCAGAAATGCGCGAAGACCATGCCGCCTATCCAAACGGCTACGCCGAGCAAATGCAGAAAGAGCGCCGCTTCGATGGCTTTGTTCATTGTTTTCGTTTATTTCGAGTTTCGTTTATTTCGAATAAAATGGCGCACTACGCTCATTCAAGCGGGGCACGCCATGACACGAACTACCTTTCCCGACGTGAATCTGCCGGTCGAACGCGAAGTGCGGGCGGCAGTCGAGGGGCAACGCACACTCGCCACGTACCTGTCGACCAGCTTCGAGACACAGCGAATTCAGATCTTCGACGACAAGGACGAAGCGCATCAGATCGAGTTGCCGACATCGGCGCTTCGACTTCTGGTCGACATCCTCGCCGAACTCGCCGACGGCAACGCCGTCAAGATTGTGCCGGTTCATGCCGAACTCACGACGCAGGAAGCCGCTGACCTGCTCAACGTCTCACGGCCACATCTCGTCAAACTGCTCGACGCAGAAGCACTGCCGTTCCACAAGACCGGCAAACATCGGCGCATCCGCTTTGCCGATGTCATGCGTTATAAAGCCGAGCGCGACCGCACGAGCGAAGCAGCAATGAAGGCGTTGGCCGAGCAGGCACAGAGACTAGGAATGGACTACGAATGAAGAGTTCCCGATTCATAGTCATTTATGATGCTTGCGTGCTGTACCCGGCTCCCCTGCGCGACTTTCTCATGTGGCTCGGTCTGTCAGGACAGTTCCGGGCAAGATGGAGCCGGCAGATTCACGAAGAGTGGAAACGCAATCTCTTGAAAAACCGTCCCGACCTGACCAGAGATCAAGTCGATCGAACAGCCGAGCTAATGGACCTGGCGATTCCCGATGCGCTCGTCACCGGGCACGAGGACCTGATGGCCGGATTGAACTTGCCCGATGACGACGATCGCCACGTTCTGGCGGCCGCCATTCGCAGCGGCGCCAGCGTGATCGTCACGTTCAACGAGAAAGACTTCCCGGCGAGCGTGTTGAGCCCATTGGGTATTGAGACGCGGCATCCCGACGTGTTCGCCGATGAGCTGTTCGATCTTGCCCCGGCAGCCGTCATTCGTGCCGCGCAGCAGCAGCGCAAGCAACTGCGGCATCCTCCGCTGGAGCCGGAGCGGTTCATTGAAATTTTGCTGAAGCAGGGGCTGGTTCAGACGTGCAAATCGCTTGCACTGTACAAGGCGATCCTGTGAATCGCGGCGCAGTCGTAACCGCGCCGCGCCCCGTAACCCTCACCCCTCGAACACCGGCCGCAGATCCGTCACCTTCAACGACGAATCCGGCGCCCTTCCCTTCCTCGCCCGCTTGCTCAAATGCAGTTGCATCTGCGAACCCGCGAGCTTCTCGTCCCTCACTTTCCCGCCGCGTCCGGTGCCGATCATCACGACGCCGCGCGCATCGATCGCGAGCGCCTGACGCAAGGTCTCCTTCGGATCGAGCGCCATCAGAATCACGCCGCGGCCGCCGCCCGAGAGCGTCTTCATCTCGTCCATGCCGAACACGAGCAAACGCCCCGTGCTCGACAGACACGCCACATACGTCGCGCCGGGAACGACAGGCATCGGCGCGAGCGGCGCTGCGCCTTCGTCGATCGTCATGAACGCCTTGCCCGCCTTCTGGCGGCTGATCAGATCGCCGAGCTTCGCGACGAAGCCAAAGCCGTTGCTTGACGCCAGCAGCAGTTGCTGCTCCGCGTTCGCCGCGAAGTAATGCAGCAGATGCGTGCCCGATTCGAGCTCGATCAGCGACGTCACCGGTACGCCGTCGCCGCGCCCGCCCGGCAGCGCAGAAACCGGCACGGAATACACGCGCCCCTTGCTGCCCCACGCGACGAGCGAATCCGGCGTGCGCGCCTGGAAAGCGGCGTAGAGGCCGTCGCCCTGCTTGAACGTGAAGCCTGCCGGATCGAGCCCGTGGCCCTTGAGCGCACGCACCCAGCCCTTTTGCGACACGACCACCGTCACCGGCTCGTCGACGACACGCGCTTCGAACGTCGCGCGCGTTGCTTGCTGGATCAGCGTGCGGCGATCGTCGCCGAATTGCTTCGCGTCGGCTTCGATCTCCTTGATGAGCAGCCGCTTCATCGCGGCGTCACTGTTGAGCAGTTCTTCGAGCTTCGCCTTCTCTTCGCCCAGGTCCTTCAACTCCTGCTCGATCTTGATCGCTTCGAGCCGCGCCAACTGACGCAAGCGAATTTCGAGGATGTCTTCCGCCTGCCGGTCCGACAGGTTGAAGCGCGCGATCAGCGCCTGCTTCGGCTCCTCGCTTTCGCGAATGATGCGAATGACTTCATCGATATTCAGAAAGACGATCATCCGCCCTTCGAGAATATGGATGCGGTCGTTGACCTTGGAAAGACGATGCTGCGTGCGCCGCGTGACCGTCACGAACCTGAAGCCGACCCACTCGTGCAGAATTTCGACGATGCCCTTCTGACGCGGCCGGCCATCCACGCCGATCATCACGAGATTGATCGACGCGTTCGATTCCAGGCTCGTATGGGCCAGCAGCGTGTTGACGAACTCCGTCTGGTCGATGCGGCTCGACTTCGGTTCGAACACGAGCCGCACGGGGGCGTCCTTGCCGGACTCGTCGCGCACGGCGTCGAGCAGCGCGAGCATCGACTGCTTGGTCTGCAATTGCTCGGGCGTGAGCGTCTTCTTGCCGAGCTTGATCTTCGGGTTGGTCAGTTCCTCGATTTCTTCGAGCACCTTCTGACCCGACGTGTTCGGCGGCAATTCGTTGATGACGAGTTGCCACTGCCCGCGCGCGAGCTCTTCGATCTTCCAGCGCGCGCGCACCTTGAGCGAGCCGCGGCCGGTTTCGTACGCCGCCGAGATGTCCGCCTGCGACGAGATGATCTGCCCGCCGCCCGGAAAGTCCGGTCCGGGCAGCTTTTCCATGAGACCCGCGTGACCGATCTTCGGATCGCGGATCATCGCGACGGCCGCCGCCGCCACTTCACGCAAGTTGTGCGACGGACATTCCGTCGCGAGACCGACCGCGATGCCCGATGCGCCGTTCAGCAGCAGGAACGGCAGACGCGCGGGCAACAGCTTCGGCTCTTCGAACGAGCCGTCGTAGTTCGGCATGAAATCGACGGTGCCCTGATCGATTTCATCGAGCAGGAGGCGCGCGATCGGCGTCAGGCGCGCTTCGGTGTAGCGCATGGCCGCGGCGCCGTCGCCGTCGCGCGAGCCGAAGTTGCCCTGACCGTCGATGAGCGGATAGCGCATCGAAAAGTCCTGCGCGAGACGCACGAGCGCGTCATACGCCGACTGATCGCCGTGCGGATGGTACTTGCCGAGCACGTCGCCGACGACGCGCGCCGATTTCACGGGCTTCGCGTTGGCGGCGAGGCCCATTTCGCTCATCGCATAGAGAATGCGGCGCTGCACGGGCTTCTGGCCGTCGCTGACATCGGGCAGCGCGCGGCCCTTCACCACGCTCACCGCGTAGTCGAGATACGCGCGTTCGGCGTAGTCGCCGAGGGTGAGTTGTTCGCCGTCCGGTGCGGTCTGTTCGGCGAAGAGATCGTCTGTGATTCCCATCGATTAATCCGTTGTGCGTTGCTTCAAGCCGAGCTCAGATGTCCGCTTCGACTTCGTTGCCTTTCTCTTCGAGCCAGCTTCGGCGCGACGCCGCTTCGCCCTTGCCCATCAGCATCGTCATGCGCGAGACGGTGAGGTCGAAGCCGAGTTCACCGAGCGCGACCGGCAAAAGGCGCCGCGTGTCGGGGTTCATCGTCGTGTCCCAAAGCTGTTCCGCGCTCATTTCGCCCAGGCCCTTGAAGCGGCTGATGGTCCATGCCGTTTCGCGCACGCCGTCCTTGCGCAGCTTGTCGAGGATCGCTTCGAGCTCGCCTTCGTCCAGCGCATAGAGCTTCTGCGCGGGCTTCTTGCCGCGCGCGGGCGCATCGACGCGAAAGAGCGGCGGCCGCGCGACGCACACATGGCCGCGCTCGATCAGTTGCGGGAAGTGCTTGAAGAAGAGCGTCAGCAAGAGCACCTGAATGTGCGCGCCGTCGACGTCCGCATCGGAAAGGATGCAGATCTTGCCGTAGCGCAGATTCGAGAGATCGATCTGATCGTCCGGACCATGCGGATCGACGCCAATCGCGACCGCAATGTCATGCACTTCGTTGTTCGCGAAGAGACGATCGCGCTCGGTTTCCCACGTGTTCAGCACCTTGCCGCGCAGAGGCAGAATGGCCTGAAATTCCTTGTCGCGGCCCATCTTCGCGGAGCCGCCCGCCGAATCGCCTTCGACGAGGAAGAGTTCGTTGCGCGCGATATCCGTCGATTCGCAGTCGGTGAGCTTGCCCGGCAGCACGGCCACGCCCGAACTCTTCTTCTTCTCGATCTTCTGGCCCGCGCGCGTGCGCGCCTGCGCCTGACGGATCACGAGTTCCGCGAGCTTCTTGCCGTACTCGACATGCTGATTGAGCCACAACTCCAGCGCCGGCCGCGAGAACGACGACACCAGCTTCACCGCGTCGCGGCTATTCAGCCGTTCCTTGATCTGCCCTTGAAACTGCGGATCGAGCACCTTCGCCGAAAGCACGAAGGACACGCGCGCGAACACGTCTTCCGCGAGCAGCTTCACGCCCTTCGGCTGCAGGTTATGAATCTCGACGAAGTTCTTCACCGCCTGAAAAAGCCCGTCGCGCAGGCCGGATTCGTGCGTGCCGCCCGCGGGCGTCGGAATCAGGTTCACATACGATTCACGCAGCAGCGGCCCTTCCTCGCTCCACGCGACGACCCACGACGCGCCCTCGCCTTCCGCGAAAGTCTCTTCAGTGTTCTTCGAGCTTTCGGCATAGCGCTCGCCTTCGAACAGCGGAATCAGCAGTTCGCTGCCGCCCATGCCTTCGAGCAGATAGCCGCGCAGGCCGTCTTCGTACTTCCACGTCTGACGTTCGCCCGTTTTCTCGATGACGAGCGCCACTTCGACGCCCGGCAGCAGCACGGCTTTCGAACGCAAAAGACGCTGCAATTCGCCGAGCGGCAGATTCGCGGAATCGAAGTACTTCGGATTCGGCCACGCACGCACGCGCGTGCCGCTCTTCTTCTCGCCGCGTTCGGGAGCGCGCGTGCTGAGTTCCTCGATGACATCGCCATTGGAAAACGCGAGTTGCGCGACCTTGTTGTCGCGCCAGACGGTCACTTCGAGACGCGTGGCGAGCGCGTTCGTCACCGAGACGCCGACGCCGTGCAGGCCGCCCGAGAACGTGTACGCGCCGCCCGCGGCCTTGTCGAACTTGCCGCCCGCGTGCAGCCGCGTGAACACGATCTCGACGACCGGCACGCCTTCTTCCGGATGCAGGCCGAAGGGAATGCCGCGGCCGTCATCATCGACGGAGACGGAGTTGTCGTTATGCAGCGTGACGGTGATCTGCTTGCCGTAGCCGCCGAGCGCTTCGTCGGAGGCGTTGTCGATCACTTCCTGGATGATGTGCAGCGGGTTCTCGGTGCGCGTGTACATGCCGGGCCGCTGCTTGACCGGCTCCAGGCCCTTGAGCACCTTGATCGATGCTTCGCTGTAGCCGGCTGCCTTGGCGTTCATGACAGGACGTTTGCCTCGTTCCGTTCCTGCCGCCATTGCGCTGGATTTTTTCGTGGACATAGTTGAACGTTGATCCGGCTTCTCGGGCGTTCTCGCGGGAAATGCCACAACGTGACGCCCGGCGAAGCCGACGGATGCTTGATGAATGTGCCTGGCCGGATGCCTCATGAGCGAGGCGGAAAACCGCCCGCCGATCCGAGCCGCGCTAGGAGAATAGCGGTTTTCGCCCGCCGCGCCCACCTCGGCGGCAAAAACGCGCTGCGCGCGCGAACCCTCCCCATTCACGAAACCGACACGCGCGCGGCGTGCCAGCGTGCTTATTTGCGCTTCGCTTCCAGCTCTTCCCAGCGTTCGAGGGCGACGAGCAATTCCTCTTCGATCGCCGCATGACGCTCCGACAGACGCGCGCCCTCTTTCGCGTCCTTCGCGAAGATCGAGCCGTCTTCGAGTTGCGCGCCGATCGTCTTCTGCTCGTTTTCCAGCTCGGCGATGCGCCCCGGCAGCGCCTCCAGCTCGCGCTGCTCCTTGAACGAGAGCTTCACGGTGCGCTGCGCGTTGCGGCCCGCCGCGCTCTCCTTCGGCGCGTCGTCTTTGGGCGCTTCCTTCGCGGTCTGACGCGCCGCCTCTTCCGCGATGCGCTCCGAACGTTCGCGCTGAATCTGCCAGTCGGAGAAGCCGCCGACATACTCGCGCCATGCGCCGCCGCCTTCCGCCGCGAACACCGAAGTCACGACGTTGTCGAGGAACGCCCGGTCGTGGCTCACCAGCAACACGGTGCCGTCGTAATCCGCGAGCAGTTCTTCGAGCAGTTCGAGCGTCGGAATGTCGAGATCGTTGGTGGGTTCGTCGAGCACGAGCACGTTCGCGGGGCGTGCGAACAGGCGCGCGAGCAGCAGACGGTTGCGCTCGCCGCCCGAGAGCGAGCGCACCGGCGAGCGCGCACGCTCCGGTGCGAACAGGAAGTCGCCGAGATAGCTCATGACGTGCTTTTTCACGCCGTTCACTTCGACCCATTCGCTGCCGGGGCTGATGGTGTCGGCGAGCGACTTGTCGAGATCGAGTTGCGCGCGCATCTGATCGAAATACGCGGCCTGAATGTTGGTGCCGGTGCGCACGCGCCCTTCGTCGGGCTGAAGTTCGCCGAGAATGAGTTTGAGCAGCGTGGTCTTGCCCGCGCCGTTCGGGCCGACGAGACCGATCTTGTCGCCGCGCATCACGGTCGCGGTGAAGCTGTCGACGATCGTGCGTTCGCCGAAGCGCTTCGTCACCTCGGTCAGCTCCGCGACGATCTTGCCCGACTTTTCGCCCTGTCCGACGTCGAGCTTCACGTTGCCTTGCACGTTGCGGCGCTCGGCCCGTTCATTGCGCATTTCCACGAGCCGCGCGATGCGCCCGACGCTGCGCGTGCGCCGCGCCTCGACGCCCTTGCGAATCCACACTTCCTCTTGCGCGAGCAGCTTGTCGAACTTCGCCTGTTCGACCTGTTCGACTTCGAGCTGTTGCGCCTTGCGCGTCTGATACGCGCTGAAATTGCCCGGATACGACAGCAATCGCCCGCGATCCAGTTCGACGATGCGCGTGGCCACGCGATCCAGAAACGCGCGATCGTGCGTGATGAACAGCAGCCCGCTGCGCAAGGTGACCAGCAGTTCCTCGAGCCAGCGGATGCCGTCGAAGTCGAGATGGTTGGTCGGCTCGTCGAGCAGCAGCACGTCCGGCTGCACAACGAGCGCACGCGCCAGCGCCACACGCTTTTTCATGCCGCCGGACAGGTCGCCCGCGCGGGCGTCGCCGTCGAGGCCGATCTGCGCGAGCGTGGTCGCCACGCGCGTGCGCCAGTTCCACGCATCGCGCAGATCGAGCGCCGATTGCAGCGCGTTCATGCGCGCGAGCAGCGCGTCGTGCTGCGCGCCTTCGGGCGTGTCGGCAAGCGCGTGCGCGACGGCGTCGTATTCGTCGAGCAGCGCGCGCGCGTCGGTCAGGCCGGAGGCGACGACATCGAACACGGAGGCGTCGAGATCGAACTCGGGCTCTTGCGGCACGTAGACGGTCGTAAGCTCGCTCTGACGCGTGACGAGGCCGTCATCGGGCGCGGCGAGGCCCGCGACGATCTTCAGGAGCGACGACTTGCCGGCGCCGTTGCGGCCGATCAGCCCGACGCGCTCGCCCGCTTCCAGCGAGAAATCGGCGTGGTCGAGCAATGCGACGTGGCCGAACGCGAGCTGCGCGTCCGTGATGGAATAAAGCGACATGGGAAAACCAGATGAATGGCGAAGAACCGGCGGCACGCATGCCAGCCGTTGGAAGCGCCCATTGTACCGGGCGCGGCGCGCGCCACTGCATCGTCCGGAAGGGATAGGCCTGACGGCATGGCGGCGCCCCGGCCGCCATGCGCGTCATCGATTACTGTTTGACATGCACCTTGATGGTCTGGCTCATTTCCGGCCCGTAAGAGCGATGTGCGCCGTCGGCGAACTGCATCGTCAGCGTGTGATCGCCGGGCGGCAGCTTCACGTCGGCTTCGGTCTGGCCCTTGCCGTAGTGCAGGTTTTTGTCGTCCATCGGGATGACCGTGCCTTTCGGAATCGGCTTTTCGTCGATCAGCAGATGATGATGCCCCGTGCCTTCGGTCATCGTGCCGGCCGGCGCGACCGACATGCCGTCGACGCCGAATTTGACGTGCACGGGACTCGTGACGGTCGCGCCGTCCTTCGGCTCGACGAAATAGACGCGCGCCTGCGCGTGCGCCGCGCCAGCGAACGACAACAGAATTGCGCCCGACAGCATCGCACTCAAGAGCTTTTGCTTCATTGTTTTCTCCGTGTTGTGAAACCGGTCGATGGCGCGAAATCGGCGCCGAAATCCCCGAAAAGCATACACCGGGCTTTCGGACGCGCGTATCCGTACCATCCTGCGCCCGCAATATGACATGGCGCAGCGCGGCGCGCCGTTCGGGGAACGATCGCGCCAATTCCTGTAAGATGCCGTCTCGCCGCGCGCCGGGTTGTCCTCTGGCGCACACGGTCCGTTTATTTCTTTCGAATCAAGAGTCTGTCGTGAGCGAAGTCATCGAATACAAAAGCTGGGTCTGCCTGATTTGCGGCTGGATCTACAACGAGGAAGAAGGCCTGCCGGACGAAGGCATCGCCGCCGGAACCCGCTTCGACGACATTCCCGCCGACTGGCGCTGCCCGCTGTGCGACGTGGGCAAGGCCGATTTCGTCGTCGTCGAATTCTGATCCACGCCGCCGCGTTTCAGTTCGCTTTTCAGCGCGCCACCGCGATCAGCTCGCGGCTCGCTTCGCCCACCGGCGCGCGATTCCAGTCTCCGTACCAGTCGATCGTCGCGAAACCCGCGCCGGTCAGCATCTGCGTCAGCTCGTCGAGCGTGCGAAAGCGCAGTTCGCTCGTCGCGCTGAGCGTCTCCCCGGCCATGTTCGTTGCCGGCTCCGGCATGAAGCGATAGTGCGTGGTGAACGCCGCGCGCCCGGTCGCGAGCGGGTCCGGCGCGGCGTGCCGCTCGTGCCAGACATCGACCGCCCTGCCGTCCGGCGCGACGACGCGCCTCGCGGACCGCTCCGGCGTCCAGTGCTCCCACGCGCGCGCCGACGGATTGCGGCTCTCGAACGCGATCGCACCGCCGGGGCGCACCGCGCGGCGCGCGGCCGCGAGCGTCGCGGCGAGCGCCGCATCGTCGAGAAACACTTGCGCGACGTGCCCCGTCATCACGAGCAGATCCGCCGCGCCGACGAATGGCAGCGCGCTCGCATCGCCTTCGATCCATGTCACCGTGTCGCCGTGCGCCCGCGCGCGCGCCACGCTCAGCATGTGCGGCGACGGATCGATGCCCGTCACGCGATGACCGCGCTTTGCCAGCTCGCACGCGAGCAGCCCCGTGCCGCAGCCGAGATCGACGACATGCCGCGCGGATTGCGCCAGCGCGAGATAGAACGCCGTATCGTCGGCGAACGGATTGAGGGTGTCGTATAGCGCGACGAGACGCGGATCGTCGTAGCGCATCAGCGGCTCTGATACGCGAGCGCGTCGCGCAACGGCTGGCTGCCGACCATGATCGGGCCGCTGAACGGCGTATCGAGATCGAGGATCACGAGCACCGCCGACGCGATCGAGAGCGCCCCGAGCATGATCGTCACGAGCGAGAGCGCGTTGCGCGGCGCGATCAGCCCGAAGCACAGAAAGATGATGAGCAGCCACCCGACGAGAATGCGGTCGAACGGATAGGAGATCGAGCCGTGCGCCTCTTCGACCAGCTTCCAGCGCTGCGCGATGAGTTGCTCGAAGCGCGCGGTGGCCTCGGCGGCGAGCTGGCGATGGTAGTCATCGCGCGGTCGCAGCATGCGCACGTCGTGTTGGGCGCGGCTCAACAGCGCGCCGAGCGTCGCGTTCGCGAGGCTGTCGTCCTTTCCTGACGGCTCGACTTTCGGATAGTCATCGCCCGGCGGCGGCGTTTCGCGCGGCCACGTGCTCGCGATCGCCGCGGCGGTGTAGGCGCGCAACAGCTTGCGCGCCGGATCGAGCTCGCCGCCGTAGTCGCGCATCGTGCGGTCGAGCTCGATGATCGAGGTCGCGTAGCCGCGCATGTCGGTATTCGTAGTGTCGAAAATCGTTTTCGCCGATGCGGTCAGAAGACCGAGCACGAGCGCCGCGAACGTGACCAGCATGCCGACGAGCAACTGGACCAGTTGCACCGTTTCCTGCGCCTTGTGCTCCTCGGGCAAGAGCGGCCGCACGATCGCGCCGAGGCCCGTGCTGGCGAGCAGGAGGATGAAAACGAGCACCGCGGATTCGATTTCGGTCATGAACGCATGAGCCGTGGAGGCGAGTCTCAGGTCGTCGCATTATCGGCGCGAAGGGGCTTACGATTCAATGCCGGATCGTGCGCGAGCGCGATGAAGGCGCTCGTTGCCGCGCTTCGATACGCGCCTTTGCGCAGCAACAACGCGGCGGTTCGCTGCGGCAGCGCCGGCTCCAGTTCCACGAGACACAGTTCGCGGTGCTCGCGCGCGATCGCGGCGGGCAGCAGCGTCGCCAACGTGCTGCGACGCACGAGCTCGATGACCGCGCTGATCGAATTGACCTCCATCGCAATACGCGGCGCAACGCCGTGCTGCCTGCAATACCGGTCGATGTAGTGCCGCGTCGCGAATTCTTCGTTGAGCAGGACGAGCGCTTCACACTCGAACTCGCGAAGCGTCAGCGCGCCGCGCTTTTTCGCATACGGATGCGACTTGCCGATCACCATCGCCAGCGCCTCGACGAAAAGCGCCTGTGTCTCGATATCGGGAGAGTGCGTGTCGCTGAATGCGATGCCGACATCGAGCGCGTCTTCATTCAGCAACGCCTCCAGGCGCTCCTGCGGCATTTCGCGGATGTTGAGCGTGATGTTCGGATAGCGGTGGTTGTACGCCTGCAGCAGCGGGCCGATCAGATAGGCCGTGAAGGTCGGGGTCATCGCGAGGCGCAGTGAACCGCGCGTCAGGTCCCGCACGTCGTGGATGGCCCGCTGGCCCGCTTCCAGATCCTGAAGCGCCCGCTGCGCGTAAAGCAGATAGGCGGCGCCGGCGTCGGTCAGCTGGATCGTCCGTCCGGAACGGTCGAGCAATTGCGCGCTCATCGCATCCTCCAGTTGCCTGATCTGTTGCGACAGCGTCGGCTGCGACACGTGCAGCGCCTCGGCCGCCCGCGTGAAATTGCGGTGTTCCGCGACCGCCAGAAAGTAACGGATGTGCCGGAGCAGCATGGTTCCCTCCGAACTATTGGTGCTGCCTATGGGAAGAATAAGAAACCGGTCTTGGACACTATAGCTCGCCCGGCGCATTCTTCATCCATCGATTCCCGACACGCACACTGAGATGGAGCGGAACATGCAAGACATCATCGACGGCTTTCTGAAGTTTCAGCGCGACGCGTTCCCCAAGCGCTCCGAGCTTTTCAGGCAACTGGCCACCAGCCAGCATCCAAAAACCCTGTTCATTTCCTGTTCGGACAGCCGCCTCGTGCCCGAACTCGTCACGCAGCGCGAGCCCGGCGACCTGTTCGTGATCCGCAACGCCGGCAATATCGTGCCGTCATACGGCCCGGAACCGGGCGGCGTGACGGCAACGGTCGAATACGCGGTCGCGGCGCTCGGCGTAACCGATGTGGTGATTTGCGGCCACTCCGACTGCGGCGCGATGACGGCCATCGCCACCTGCAAGTGCCTGGACCATATGCCGGCCGTGCGCAACTGGCTGCATTACGCGGACTCCGCGAAGGTCGTCAACGAGGCGCGTGAGCATAAGAGCGAGCGCGACAGAGTCGACTCGATGGTCCGCGAGAACGTGATCGCCCAGCTCGCCAACATCAAGACGCATCCCTCCGTGCGGCTCGCGCTCGAACAGGGACGTCTGAGCCTGCACGGGTGGGTGTACGACATCGAGACCGGCTCGATCGACACGCTCGACGGCGCGACCAACCGGTTCGTCTCGCTCGCTGAACATCCTCATACGTGCGCAACCCCGGCCCGGCTCGATCTCGCAGCCTGACCCACCGTTTTCCACTCACACTCGATTCGATCGAAAGGAGCATCGTCATGACGCAATCCATTTCCAGCCAGGCCCCCCGTCAAGCACTGACCGACATCATCATCGACGCGAAGGTTCGCAAGAACCTGACGTTCGAGCAGATCAATGAAGGCACGGGTTTGAGCATCGCCTTCGTCACCGCCGCCCTGCTCGGCCAGCACCCGCTGCCGGCCAAGGCCGCGCAAGTGGTGGCCGACAAGCTCGAACTCGGCGAAGACGCCGTTCGCCTGCTGCAAGCCATCCCTGTACGCGGCAGCATTCCGGGCGGCGTGCCGACCGATCCGACGATCTACCGGTTCTACGAAATCGTGCAGATCTACGGATCGACGCTGAAGGCGCTGGTTCATGAGAAGTTCGGCGACGGCATCATCAGCGCGATCAACTTCAAGCTGGACATCAAGAAAGTGGACGATCCGGAAGGCGGCTCGCGCGCCGTGATCACGCTCGACGGGAAGTATCTGCCGACCAAGCCGTTCTGATGCAGCGGTGGGGAATCATCTTGGACAAGGTGGATTCCCCAATTTTTGATTAGCAATACGTATTGTATTTAAAGGCCCGTATAGATCGAGATTTCCGATATCGCTGGGAGGTGGGTGAGAGAGCGGCGTGGACGCGCCGGGTTTTCCATGGAAAACCCTTTTTGCAGGCACGTTGATGGTGATGACGATTTCGCCGAATCTCGCGAAATCAATTTGGTCCCCCCGGCAGGAATCGAACCTGCATCTAGCGCTTAGGAGGCACTCGTTCTATCCATTGAACTACGGGGAGCGGACCGCGCCCGCGCGATGCGTCGGCGAGCGAGCGCAGAGTATAGCAAACGCGCATGGCGGCTTCCGGTTCGGCATGAACAAATTCGAACGCTGCGGCGCGCATCGAAAAAAACACGCGCTACATGCGGGTTTGTCCCTATCAAGTCTCGCCGAATCGCGCCGCCATCGGAGTAATGAACCCATTTCCCGATATCAAGCCGCAGGGCGCGTTTTCGGCGTTGCTGGCGGACCAGGACCTGACGCACCTCGAACTGGTGTTACGTCGTTCATTGTCGTGCGATCTGGGCGGCCCGTTGCTGCCGCCTTCGTACTGGCGCGCGCGGCTCGCCTCGATCATGCGCCAGTCGCATCTCTCGCACACGCAGATTCAGACCGTGCACCGGCTGTATCTGTATATCGATGCCTTCGAAGCCGCCGGGCGCGCGCGCGAGGAAGAGCTCAGCCGGGAACGCGCACGCGTCGCCAGCGAAAAATCACACAGCGCCTGACAACCTGACGCGTTTCCGTTTCTAAGCCGCCTGCCGCGCACGCTGCTGCTGTTGCGCGTGCGCCGCGAGTCGCACGGCCGCGTTGGCCGCGCCGTAGCCATCGTAACCGCCGCGCCGCTCGATCACTTCCAGGAAGAAACGCTGGTCGAGCTGCTCCGTGTACGCGTGGAAGAACTCGCCGCCGCGCTCGTCGCGATCGTAGAGGATGTTGTGCTCGCGCATCTGTTCGATCTGCTCGTCGGGCAGGCCGAAGCGCGCGACCAGATCGTCGTAGTAGTTGCGCGGGATGCGCAGGAACTTCACGCCATCGGCTTCGAGGCGAGGAATGGCGTCGAAGATATCCGGCGTGCTGAACGCGACGTGATTCAGCCCCGAGCCGCGATAGGTCGACAGCGATTCGGCCACCGCCGTATAGCGGTCCACCGATGCGTTCAGCGCAATGCGCACGGAACCGTCGCGGCTGCGCACCGCGCGGCTGCGAACGAGGCCGTACGGATCGGGCACGAGCACGGCCGGCTCAGTCTCGAAGCCGAACGCGCTGCGGAAGAACAAGACCCACGTATCGAGCGCATCGGCGGGCAGCGAGAGGCACACGTGATCGATGCGCGACAGCGGCCCCACTTCATAAGGCCCGTCGATATCCGTCAGATTGAAGTCCGACTCCCAGAGCGTCGGGCCGCCCTTCGCTTCGTCGACGAAATAATCGAGACTGCCGTCGGGCGACTGCACGCCCGGCACGACGCGCTCGTTCGGGCCGACGCGCCCCGAAAACGGCTGCGAGCCGTACGCCGCGGCGCGCTCGAAGGCGAGCTTCGCATCATCGACATGAAACGCCGACGCGCACAGCGACAAGCCGTGCTTCTGAAAGAACGCACTCGCGAACGAGTCGGCTTCGGCATTGAGCACGATGGAGCCCGCGCCGTGCCGGTACAGCGCCACATCCTTCGAGCGATGCTTGCCCGCGAGCCTGAAGCCGAGCCTGCCGAGCCATTGCGCGAGATGCTCGCGCGTGGAATCGTCGACGGCGAATTCGAGGAACTGGAAGCCGATGTGCTCGGGCGGCGCGGGCGGATTGAAGAGTTCCGGCGGCGCCTTGTCTCCCATCAGCGCGCGCGTCTGCTCCTCCAGAAAACGCAGCGAGCGATGGCCGTCCGCCGCCGTGATCGCGGTCGGCGCGGCGCGAAAACCATCGTTGAAAATTTCCAGCGAGAGCGGCCCCTTGTAGCCCGATTCGAGCACGCGCGCCGTGAAGCCCGCGACATCGAACGCGCCCTGCCCCGGAAAGCATCGATAGTGACGGCTCCATTCGAGCACGTCCATCGCGAGCACGGGCGCATCGGCAATCTGCACGAACGCGATGCGCTCGCCCGGAATCGACGCGATCTCGTCCACCGAATCGCGGATCGACAGCGTATGGAAGGTGTCGAGCGCGAGACCGAGGCTCGGATGATTCACGGCATCGACGAGCTTCCACGCGTGCTTGTACGAATTGACGTAGCGGCCCCACGCGAGCGCCTCGTACGCGACGATCACGCCGGCCTCTTCCGCGATTTTCGCGAGCACGCCGAGCTGATCGACGAGCAGCGCGTCGTCGCGAATGGTGTCCGGCGACACGTTGCTGCACACGAGGATGCGGTCCGTGCCGAGCTCGTGCATCAGCTCGAACTTGCGTTTGGCGCGCTCGACATTCTTCGCGAGCCGTTCGGCGCTCACGCCGTCGAAATCGCGAAACGGCTGGAACAAATAGATTTCGAGGCCAAGGTCGGCACACATGCGGCGCACATCGGCGGGCGTGCCGTCGAAATACAGCAGATCGTTCTCGAAAATCTCGACGCCGTCGAAGCCAGCCGCCTTGATGGCGCGCAGCTTCTCGGGAAGCGTGCCGCTGATGGATACCGTCGCGATGGAAGTCCGGATTGAACGCAGCATCGCTGCCTCCTCGTAGCAATTCAGTGAATGCGGGATGGATGCGGTGCTTTCCAGTGTAGGACGTCCGTACGGCAGACGCGCGCAATCCATGTCATTCTGCGAGATCATAACAAACTAACTAGACCGTACAAATTAGTGAAAACACGAACCGACAAGGCTCGCGCGTGCGTTCACACTGCGCGTATTCAATTTCGCACTGCAACAACAGTGCACCGTGCCGGAGCGCTCGCATGACCAACAAGACTTCGTATCTCATCGGCCTGATCGGATCGGGCATCGGCGGCTCGCTCACGCCCGCCATGCACGAAAAGGAAGGCGCCCATCTGGGGCTCAATTACGTCTACCGGCGCATCGACCTGCAGGCGCTCGCGCTGGAACCGTCCGCCCTGCCCGATCTGCTCGTCGCGGCCGAGCGCATGGGCTACGACGGCCTGAACATCACGTATCCGTGCAAACAAAGCGTGATCCCGTTGCTCGATGACCTCGACCCCGACGCCCGCGCGCTCGGCGCCGTCAACACGGTGGTGCTGAAGGACGGCAAGCGCATCGGCTACAACACGGACTGGTCGGGCTTCGCGCGCGCGTTCCAGCGCGGGCTGCCGGGCGTGCCGCTCGAACGCGTCGTGCAGCTCGGCGCGGGCGGCGCGGGCGCGGCCGTCGCGCACGCGGCGCTCACGATGGGCGCACGCGAACTCACGCTGTTCGATTCGGACGATGCGCGCGCCGCCTCGCTCGCCGCCGAACTCGCGGCGCGCTTTCCGGACCGCGTCGTGAAAAGCGGCGGCGATCTGCGCGACACGCTGGCGTCGGCGAGCGGGCTCATCCACGCGACGCCTACCGGCATGGCGAAGCTGCCCGGCCTGCCGTTGCCGGCGGATTATCTGCACAAGGAATTGTGGGTCGCGGAGATCGTGTATTTCCCGCTCGAAACGGAACTGCTGAAGGCGGCGAAAGCCATCGGCTGCCGCACGGTGAGCGGCGGCGGCATGGCGGTGTGTCAGGCCGTCGATGCGCTGCGCATCTTCACCGGCCGCGAGCCGGATGCCGAGCGCATGTTCGCGCACTTCCAGAGCTTGCTGGAAAGCTGATTCATCGATTGCAATAGACAACGGCGACCTCGCGAGAGCGTCGCCGTTTCGTCATTGGCGCGATAAAAACGTCAGCCGTCGCGCCGCATGTAGCGCAGCACCGCATCGACGATCATCTCGCGATGACGCGCCCGCGCACGCGGCCCCGACGGATCGCGCCCGAACGCCGCGCCCCACGTGTGACGGTTGCCCACGCGGTGAAAGCAGAACGAGCTGATCATCAGATGCAGGTCGATCGGATCGACGTCGTCGCGAAACTTGCCCGCCGCGACGCCGCGCGCGATGAGATCCTCGATGGTCTTCACGACAGTCGAATTGCGCGCCTTGAAGGTCTTCGACTGCTCGATGTACTTCGCCGCGTGAATGTTTTCGATCGTGACGAGACGCACGAAATCGCGATGCTTGTCGTGATAGTCGAACGTGAAGCCGATGAATTCGCGCAGCGCTTCTTCCGGGTCCATTTCCGCGAGCTGCAACTCCTGTTCGAGCGCGCGGATATCGCCGTACACCTGCTCCAGAACCGCCTCGTACAGCCCTTCCTTGCTGCCGAAGTAGTAGTACAGCATGCGCTTGGTGGTGTTGGTGCGCTCCGCGATGGCGTCGACGCGCGCGCCCGCGAGTCCCATCGCCGAGAACTCCTGCGTGGCGATGTCGAGAATGTTCCGCTTGGTCTCCTCAGGATCGTACTTGCGGCGCCCTTCCGCTGTGGTCGACGAGGGCGCGGCAGGGGCGGCCTTGCTTCCTTTTTTCATTTTTCTGTCTGAGAACGGCGTTGAGAATCGATTCTAGCACGGGCTATATAGGCATCTTTAGCGTCGGCGGCATTCGATTCGGGCTACGTCACCTATAATTTTTCATCCCCGCAAACCTATACGAATCCAATGCGCACCAAGCTCCCTGCACTCCTCTGTCTGACGGCGTGGTGTTCCTTCGCGACCGCGCAGACGGCCATGCCGCCCGGCCATCCGTCCTCGAAGCAACTGATGGCGGCCGAAGGCGTCATGACGAGCGCGAACATCGCGCGCGGCGCGGCGGACGTGTGTCATCTCGATGCCGCGAAGATCGCGCGTTTTCGCGACGTCGTTCGCCGCAGCTATCCCGACGCACCCGATTTCGACGGCGAATGGAAGCTCGGCCTCGCACAGGCGCAACCGACCGTCGAGCGCTTCGAGAAGCTGAAGACGAGCAATCCCGCCGAGTACAAGAAGGAGATCGGCGAGGCGTGCCCGGCGATCGATCGCGGCATGGACGAAGTCACGCAGCCGCAATAGTCGAGAACCTGTCACGCACCCGTCACTCGCCCTTGCCGTCGTAGTGCAAGCGCTTTTCGGCATACATCGCGGCATCGGCGCGTTGCAGCATCGCTTCGAGCCGCTCGCCTTCGTGCGCCGTGGCCGCGCCCATCGCGAAAGAAAGCGGCATGCCCGAATAGAACTGGTTGTTCACTTCGAGCAACTGGCGAATGCTCTCGATGACCGCCTCGCCGCCGCGCTCGTCGGTGCCGGGCATGAGTACCATGAACTCGTCGCCGCCGATGCGCGCCGCCTGAAACGGCTTTTCCACCGCCTTGCCGAGCACTTCGCCCGCGCGCCGCAGGAGCGCATCGCCGGCGGCGTGGCCGAGTTGATCGTTGACGGCTTTGAGCCCGTTCACATCGACCGCGATCGCCGTCACCGGGAACGGGCCCTTGCGTTCGAGCCGGTTGATTTCGTCGATGTAGAACGAGCGGTTCTTGAGCTTCGTGAGCACGTCGTGCTTGCCGAGGAATTCCAGATACGCCTCGGCCTTCTTGCGCGCGGTGATGTCGGTGAGCGCGACGAGCACGAGATCCCAGCGCGCCTCGTGCCCCGGAAACACCGAGAACTGCAAGTGCACGTGCACCTCGTTGCCGTCCAGCGAATAGTTGAGCACTTCGCGCTGATGAAAGAGCTTGCCGTCCCACAGATCGATCAGCTGTTCCTGGAAGTGCTGCTGCATGTCGTCGCGAAAGATCTCGGGCAGGCGCGCGAGCAGCGTCGCCTTGTCGTGCGCGGCGAACATGCGCAGCGTGTGCTGATTCACGTCGAGCACGTGAATCTCCTGCATGCAGCGTTCGACGAACTCCGGATGCACGTTCGTGAACGTGCGGAAATCGACGATGCCGCGCTCGCGCACGTCGTCGAGCAGCGCCTTCACGGAACTGAAATCCTCGACCCACAGCGACACCGGCGAATGCTCGAAGAGCCCGCGCGCGTAGAGCGCGCTCGCGGCCGCCGTGCGGCGCATCGCTTCGAGCTCGGTAATGTCTTCGATGGTGACGAGCACGCGGCTCCACGAATCTTCATGCCCCGGCAGGATGACGGCCTTGAGCAGCACGTCGAGGCGCTTGCCGTCGAGCGTGTAGTTGACCGTCTGGCTCACGAAACTTGTCTTGCCGGACCAGAGCTGGTCGAGCTCGTCGACGTGCGTGGTGAGCATGTCGTCGCGGAAGACGCGATCGACGTTCTGCACGAGATGATCGGCGTCCTTCGCGTTGAAGAGCGACAGCGTGCGGCGGTTGACCTTCACGATGCGAATGCGCGACGAACACTCCGCGACGCGTGCGGGATTCTCGGCGAGAAACGCGCGCAGATCGGCGACGCCCGCGGCGCGCCAGCGTTCGAACTGCTCACGCACGGCGCTGAAGTCTTCGAGCCAGAGCGAGACCGGCGCGAGGTCGAACATGTCGGCATCGTCCTCCGGCAGGCCCGCCGGCATGAATTGACCGGCAGCGCGGCGCGGGTCGTTGGGCATGATCGTCCTTTCGGCTCGCGCCGGCTGAATTCATCTCATTATTGTATCGCGCGTCGTATTTCCGGGGCCGAATCGCGGTCCGGAGGAACGCGCCGCCGCGGCGATTGTGCGCAAGCCGGATATCGGGGGCGGATGCTACACTCGATTCGCTATGCCCTCGCGATGCGCGCGCTTCCGGCGCGCAATGCGCGGGCACGTTTGCTGCACCGCCTGGCTGACCGCGGCATCACGCGGTCCGGTGCGCAGTGCCGCATCCATCCACATTGCAAGAAGAAGGAGGCACGACTCTCATGGCTGATTTCCGCATCTGGTCCGACGAATTTCCGGCAAACGGCTTCATGACGCGCGCGCAGGAATTCGACCAGCAAGCCTTCGGCGGCGCGGGCGACAACGTTTCCCCGGCGCTGCAATGGGAAGCCCCGCCCGCCGACACGCGCAGTCTCGCACTCACCGTCTACGATCCCGACGCGCCCACGGGCAGCGGCTTCTGGCACTGGATCGTGGTCAATATTCCGCCCGACGTGCGCTCGCTGCCGCGCAACGCCGGCACGGCGGACGGCGCGCTGCTTCCGCAGGGCGCGCTGCAGCTTCGCAACGACTACGGCACGGTCGGCTTCGGCGGCGCGGCGCCGCCGCGGGGCGACAAGCCGCATCGCTACATCTTCCGCATTCATGCGCTCTCCGCGGAGAACCTTCCGCTCGACGCCAGCACGACCAATGCGGTCGCGCGCTTCATGACGCATCTGAACGAGATCGATTCGGCCACCTACACCGGTCTCTACGAGCTGAAGTAAGCCTGCGGACGGGGCGCGGCTGCCGCGGCCGCGCCGACTCACAAGCCGTTTGAAAACGGCGCGGCATACAATGCGCCGCCCGCCACTTCCCGGTCATCGATGGATTCCGAACAAGGTTTGCCGCTGCCCCAGCGATACTGGGCCATTGCTGTCGTCGCGCTCGGCATCACGCTCTCGGTGCTGGACGGCGCCATCGCCAACGTCGCGCTGCCGACCATCGCGCGCAATCTGAACGCCTCGCCCGCCGACTCCATCTGGGTCGTCAACGCCTACCAGCTCGCCATCACCATTTCGCTGCTGCCGCTCGCTTCGCTGGGCGACCGCATCGGCTACCGGCGCGTGTACATGATAGGGCTCGCGCTCTTCACGGTTTCGTCGCTCGCGTGCGCGCTCGCGGGCTCGCTCGCCACGCTCACCATCGCGCGCGTGATCCAGGGCTTCGGCGCGGCGGGCATCATGAGCGTGAACACGGCGCTCGTGCGCGTCATCTATCCGCAGGACCAGATCGGGCGCGGCGTGTCCATCAACGCGACAGTCGTCGCCATCTCGTCGGTGATCGGCCCGACGGTCGCCTCGGGCGTGCTCGCCGTCGCGACCTGGCCGTGGCTCTTCGCCATCAACGTGCCGATCGGTCTCGCGGCGTTCGCGTTCGGCTGGAAGTCGCTGCCGCGCACGCCGGGGCATCGGCAGCCGTACGACTACATCAGCGCGATCATGAATGCGCTCTTCTTCGGCATCGCGATCGTCGCGGTCGATGGCTTCGGACATGGCGAGCATCGGCCGTATCTCGTCGGCGAAATCGTCGCGGCGGCGGTCATCGGCTACTTCTTCGTGCGGCGGCAACTCACGCAAAGCGCGCCGCTCCTGCCCGTCGATCTGATGCGCATTCCGGTGTTCGCGCTGTCGGTGGGCACGTCGGTGTGCTCGTTCTGCGCGCAGATGCTCGCGTTCGTGTCGCTGCCGTTTCTGCTGCAGGGCAAGTTCGGCATGAGCCAGGTCGAGACCGGCTTTCTGATGACGCCGTGGCCGCTCGTGATCGTGTTCGTCGCGCCCATCGCGGGCGTGCTCGCGGACCGGTATTCGGCGGGGCTGCTCGGCGGCATCGGCCTTGCGATTCTCACCGTCGGGCTCGCGTTGCTCGCGAGCGTCGGCGCGCATCCGGACGCATTCGACATCGCCTGGCGCATGGCCGTGTGCGGACTCGGCTTCGGTCTTTTCCAGTCGCCCAACAATCGTCAGATGCTCGCCTCCGCGCCGCGTCATCGCAGCGGCGGCGCAAGCGGCATGCTCGGCACCGCGCGACTCACGGGGCAGACGCTCGGCGCGGCGCTCGTCGCGCTGATCTTCGGCCTCGCGCCGCAGCAAGGCGCGGTGATCGCGCTCGCCGTCGCAGCGGTGTTCGCGGCCGCCGCCGCCGTGGTCAGCATGTTGCGCCTGACCGGCAAACGCAGCGTCGAGCCGGCCTGACGCGCCCCTCGCTAGGCACACCCCTTGCTGAAACTCCGGACATGAATCGCGCGCCACGCGCAATGTCCGGATATCAGCAACGAGGAGTGTGTTCATGGCCAATACCCTCAACGGCCTCAAGGTCGCCATTCTCGCCGTCGACGGCTTCGAAGAGGCGGAACTCGTCGAGCCGCAGCGCGCGCTGAAGGAAGCGGGCGCGCAGGTCGATGTGGTCTCGCAGAAGCCCGGTCAGATTCAGGGCTTCAAGCACGTCGACAAGGGCGACAAGGTGAACGTCGACATCACCTTCGATGCCGCCAACGCCGCCGATTACGACGCGCTCGTCCTGCCGGGCGGCGTCGTGAACGGCGACGCGATCCGGCTCGATGCGAAGGCGCAGGGCTTCGTGAAGGACGCTGACCGCGCGAAGAAGCCGATTGCCGTGATCTGCCATGGCGGCTGGCTGCCGATCTCGGCGGGCATCGTCGCGGGCCGCACGATGACGAGCTGGCCGAGCCTTCAGGACGACGTACGCAATGCAGGCGGCACATGGGTCGATCAGGAAGTGCAGATCGACGGCAATCTCATCACGAGCCGCAAGCCCGACGATCTGCCCGCCTTCAACCAGGCGTTGATCGAGGCGCTCGGCAAGGCGCGCGCGGCATGAGCGTCACGCACTCCGCATCGCTCCCCTCCGTCATGCGCGTGCTGACGCTCGCGCTGGCCGCCGCCGCGTGCGTGCCCGTCGCCGGCGCGCAGACCGAGAGCGTCGCGCAAAGCCCGACGCTCTCCCCCGCCGATCAACAGTTCCTGCAGGACGCCGGTCAGGCGGGCGCGACGGAACTCGCCGCAAGCAAGCTCGCGCTCGCCCATGCGAGCGGCCGGCAGGTGCGGGAATTCGCACAGCGAATGATCGTCGATCACACGAAGCTCGCGCGCAATCTCGACGTCATCGCGAAACGGCACGGCATCACCGCGCCGCCCGTCGCCGATTCCGCCCTGATCGGCAGCCTGCAAAATCTTCAGGGCGCGGAGTTCGACAAGGCCTATATTGAAAAGGTAGCCGTGAGCGGGCATCAGAAGGCCGTCGAACTGTTCAAGAAGGAAAGCGAAAGCGGCAGTGACAGCGCGCTGAAGGCGGCGGCGAGCAAGGCGTTGCCGGTCATCAGCCATCACTACGAGATGGCGCAGCAACTCGCGAAAGCGATGGCGGCGTCATGAGCGTCGCCACTATCGCCAACGGTGCGGGCATGATCAGCCGCGCTTCTCGTCCCGCTTCTCGCCCAGCTTATGAGGACTCGACCATGCACATCACGTTTGCAGACGAATCCCCCGTTTATGACGGCGACGATCTCGCGATCCACTTCGCCGCGCTCATCGACGGCGAGCCGGTCGTCTGTTCGATCACCGCCGAGGCGCTGGAAGACCATTTCGGCGCGCAGTCCCCGCGCGAGGAAGATTTGCTCGCGGCTTTCGAACAAGGCGCGGCGCGCATTCGCGCGGTCTGCGCCGAAGTGCTCGACGACAACGGCGGCCAGCCCGTCGTGCTGAGAAGCGGATTGTTTCGCGTCGCCGGCATGGAGCCGGAATGAGCGCGCGGGCGCTCGTCATGCGGCGCGGCCAATCCGGCGAACACGACCAACCCCAAGCCAACAAGGAGGGAACATGTCCCTGATCATTGCGGGCCGATTCCAGACTTTTCGCGCCGCCGAATCGGCGGCCCAGAAGCTCTTCGCGCGCGGCTTCCTCGAAGAAGACGTGACTCTTTTCTTCGTCAATCCGAGCGGGCAGCACGCGCGCTATCCGGTTGGCGGCGATGTCGGCACCGACCCCGGTGCGAGCGCCGCGCCGAAGGGTGCGGGCAAGGGCGTGACGATCGGCGCGGTGATCGGCGCGGTGGTGGGCGCGGCGATCTTCGCCGTCTTCCACGCGCCGCTGCTGGTGTCCGTGATCGCTGCGGGCGTCGGCGCGTATATCGGGTCGCTCGCCGGCGCGATGTCGCATACGAAGAAGGCCAGAACCGCCGGGCAGGCCGAGGAGCCGGCGCGTCATGCGGGCGTGCTCGTGGCCGTGCACGTGGCGCCGGAAACGCAGGATCAGGCCGCGACCGCGTTGCGCGAAGCGGGCGGGCTCGATATCGAGCGTGCGTCGGGACGCTGGAAACAAGGCCGCTGGAGCGACTTCGATCCGTTGCAGCCGCCGCATCCGGTGGGCGAGTTCGCGCAATCGCGCGTGTGATTGCTTCGTTTATCGGTTCGATGATGACGCCCGCCTCGCGCGGGCGTTTCTCTTTCTACTGACGCACTCGATTCAAACCCACCGAGCCCGCGCCCGATGCGTCCGCATATCGGCGCGAATGCCGCAGTCGGCGGGCAGCATGCGCGGCGCTTCGTCTTCGTTTGAAGCAGATGGCTCGCATAAGCGCTCGTCGATTGCATGAGGCGCGTACGTTGGTTGCGCATCGGCGACATGCTCGCGCACCTGCAAGGTCAGCGCCGATGCCGCGACGGCCACGAGGATCAGAAACTCGCGATTCGCGAGTCGATTGAAGTATTTCACTACGCTCTCCTGTTGCCGTTCATGTGCGCGCGTCTCGTTTCGGACGCGCGCTGTAGTGCGTGGACGACAGCAAGTCGCATGCCGCTCGCTTCGACGCCTGCTGGCACGGCGCGTGCGCAATACATCGGCGAGCCGCATCCCGAGGGGAGGCGCGCACTGGGAATGTCAAACGAAAAGGAGGTGTTGCATGAGCACGAACGTCGTATCGGTACTCAACGATCTCGTCGAAACCTCGAAGGACGGCGAAAAGGGATTTCTCAAGGCCGCCGAGGACACGCGTGACCCGAGCCTCAAGCTGCTGTTTCAGAACCGCGCGCAAAAATGCGCGGAAGGCGCGCGCGAGTTGCAGGACCTCGTCGCGCGACTGGGCGGCAAGCCCGAAACCGGCGGCTCGGTGACAGGCGCGCTGCATCGCGGCTGGGTCGATGTGAAGTCCGCCGTGACCGGCCACAGCGATCACGGGATTCTCGCCGAGTGCGAGCGCGGTGAGGATGCCGCGAAGAAGAACTATCGCGAGGCGCTCGACAAGGACCTGCCTGCCGATATCCGCGCCGTCGTGGAGCGGCAGTATCAGGGCGTGCTGGAAAATCACGATCGCATCCGCGATTTGCGCGATCAGTACGCCGCCGCCAAGTCCTGATGCAATGAAGCGCGCGGCCCCTGCGCCATCCGGGGCCGCCAAAACACAAACGGCCGCATGATGCGGCCGTTCGTTCGTCCAGCGTGCAAAAGACGCGTTACTGCGGCTGACCCTTGTCGTTCGTGCCGAGCGACGAAGCCGCCGCAGCCGCCGATGCGCCCTTCAGCTTGTGCGCCTTGTTCTGCTGATGCAGATAGGTGCCCTTCTCCTTTTTCGCATGCGTGCCCGCGGTTCCGGCCGCATCGGACGCTGCCTGCGCGAACGCCGTCGTCGAGAACGCCAGCGCGAGCGCGCCGATCAATGCCATCTTTTTCGTCTTCATGAAGAGCTCCTTTTTGCCGGGGCCTCTGAACGCCGGGCTACTGCGCATTCGAGAGCCGCCTGGGTAAGTACCGTCCTGAACGGTCGTACTCGTGTTTTAAGTTTCGAAGTGCTGCGAGGTGATGCGCACTGCGTGAAGCGTCATGCGTGAAGCTGCGACTAGAACGCCGTGCGGAACCGCAAACCCTGCGCTCACATGCGAGAACCCGCGCTGGAGCCCGACTGCTCGCCGAAAGAGGCGAATCGTCGAACCCCGCGCGGGTTCCGTACTGCTGGCACTCAACCGCGGCCCGCCGTGGCGAAGCCGGGCATACGAACTATGCCATTACTTGGCGGCAATTTTAAGATGGTTCTTCACGGAAGCAACACCCGAGACGTTCGAGACGACCTCTTCAGCGGCGGTCTTGTCCTCCGCCGACGGCACCGAACCCGTCAGCGAGACGATGCCTGCGCGCGTCTTCACGTGGATATGCGTGGATTTGACGTTCTTCGCGCCCAGCAGCTCGGCCTTGACCTTGGTGGTGATCGCGCTGTCGTCGACCTTCTGGCCCATGGACGTATCGGCGCTGCTCTTCGATGTCGTCGAATTCGTCTGTGCCCCCACGTTCAGCGCAAACACCACACACGCGATACCGCCGGCTGCCTTCAGGATTTGAGTCGTCTTCATGGCAATACTCCCATTTTGTCGATTTTGGTCTCGCGCCCCGTTCGCCCGCTTCATTCGATGCGCGCGGGGGACGCTGTTTGTCACGTCCGCGCCCGTAGCACGCGGATCGTTCCCTCCAACCGCAACTTGCGTGCCTCATCCGCTGCGGGCGCGATAGAAACGCGGCTGATCAGCCCGCGAATCCCCGCTGCGCAAAGGGCAACGTGAGCTTTCGAACAAATCTTCGACATGGTCAGACATGCCCGTCGCTGCGCGGGCGGCGCGGCGCGAAACGCGCGTCGCTTTTGGCCGGGCGCGTGTAAAAACTGCGTTGAAAACGGCCGCCCAGGCCGCCGACAGAAGGAAGCGGACGACGAAAAACGTAATCGCCGCACGAGCTTATCGTTAGATGGCATGGCTGTTGCTTTAACTAGCCGCAAAGCCCGCCCAACTACGTCTAGAACAATCAGGTCTAGAACAATCGAGGATTAGCAAGCAATGCCGCCTACACTCGAACTCCGCGCAAAGCAAACACTGGCGCTCACGCCGCGCCTCCAGCAGTCGGTTCGTCTCCTGCAACTCTCGTCGCTGGAGTTCCAGCAGGAATTGCGCAACGCGCTGGATACGAATCCCTTCCTCGAATACGACGAGTCGCAGACCGAAGACAACGCCCTCGGCGCCGACAACGGCAGTTCCACGACGACCGCCGACACGGCGGCCGAAGCCCCGCTCACGTCCGAACCGAGCATGGAGAGCGAAGCCAGTGCAGACACCAGTTCCCGCGACGATGCCGTGAGCGACTTCTCGTCCGATCCGTTCGGCCGCGGCGCTTCGCGCGGCAACGGCGACGGCGAAGGTTCCGATCCCGCCGACTGGGTGCGCATCGAGCCGTCGCTGCATGAGACGCTGCACGACGCGCTGCGCCTGTATCAACTGAACGAGCGCGACCGCGCGATTGCGCAACTCATCATCGAAGCGCTCGACGACGACGGTTATCTGCGTCAGGAACTGAGCGAGCTTGCGGGCGTCGTCGAGATCGAGCCGGCGCTGAACGAAGACGAGCTCGTCATCGCGCTCAGACTCGTGCAGTCGCTCGACAAGCCGGGCGTCGGCGCACGCACGCTCTCCGAATGCCTTTCCCTGCAACTCGAAGCGCTGGACGAGGAGACGCCGGGCCGCGCTGTCGCGCTCGAAATCGTCAGGCATCATCTGGAGCGGCTCGCACGGCGCGAGCAGGCGGAGTTGCAGAAGAAGATCGGCTGCAGCGCGGATGAACTGCGCATCGCATGCGCGCTCGTGCGCCGTCTCGATCCGAAGCCAGGCGAGAACTACGGTTCGAGCGAGGACAATTACGTCGTGCCGGACGTCATCGTGCGTCAGGCGAAAAAGCAGTGGGTCGTGACGATCAACCCGGCGGTGTTGCCGCGCGCGCGGATTCATCGCATGTACGCCGAGTTGTTCGCGCAGTCGGCGGGCGCGAGCCGTTCGCCGCTCGCACAGCAGTTGCAGGAAGCGCGCTGGCTGATCCGCAACGCGCAGCAGCGCTTCACGACGATCCAGCGCGTTGCCGAGTGCATCGTTTCGCATCAGAAGGCGTTCTTCGATTACGGCGAGATTGCGCTCAAGCCGCTTGTTCTGCGCGATGTCGCCGACGAGCTCGGCCTGCACGAATCGACCATTTCGCGTGCGACGGGCAACAAGTACATGGCGACGCCGCGTGGCATTTTCGAGTTCAAGCACTTCTTCCCGCGGGAGTTGAGCACCGAGAGCGGTGGCACGTGTTCGGCCGCGGCCGTGCGGGCGCTTCTGAAGGAAATGATCTCGAAGGAAAATACGCGCGATCCGCTGTCGGATGTGAGTCTTGCGAAGATGCTTGCGGATCAGGGGGTGATCGTCGCGCGGCGCACGGTGGCGAAGTATCGGCATTTGATGAAGGTGCCGCCGGCGGAGTTGCGGCGGCAGGCTTGAGGCGGCTACGGGGCTTGTTTTGCGGGGAACTTGCATTGTTGTCGGTCTATTAGCTCTGCCCCTCCCCGGGGCGGGGGTAACTTTCTTTGCTGCTGCAAAGAAAGTCACCAAAGAAAGCAGCTTTCTCACCGCCCGCGGTCACACGCACGTTGGCCACTTTTCTCCTCGGGGAATGGCCCTCGCCTAAAGAGTGCCCTCGAAGAACTAATCGGGCTTGGATCGCGCACGATCCGTCACATCGCGCCGCGTAACGAACCGGCACAGCCATTTCAAGCTCCAGCCCGCTTCGCGGCCGACGGGTTAATCGGGTATGCGATTGCATTCGTGTTCGCTGGTTTCCCTCGCATACCCCACGGCAGCGCGCAGCGCTGTGCAGGTGCTATTTCGTGCTGAACCAGCGCGCTTCGCGCACTGGCTTGTCAGACCGTGCGCGATCCAAGCGCGGTTGGGCCTGTGAGGGCACTCTTTAGGCGAGTGCCACCGTGGGCTGGCAAGCATGGCCAAACTGCGTGTGACCGCGGGCGGTGACAAAGCTGCTTTCTTTGGTGACTTTCTTTGCAGCAGCAAAGAAAGTTACCCCCGCCCCGGGGAGGGGCAGTGCTAATAGACCAACACCAAAGCAAGCTCCACGAAAAAAACAAGCAAAACCTAACGCCACCCCGACGCCCGATGCGTCCGCTTCCTCGCCGCGGTAGCGGAAAGCTCCGCCCCGAGCAAAAACACGGCCGCCGAGTAATACAGCCACATGAGAATAATCGCCAGCGACCCAGCCGCGCCGAACATATTCGCCGTCCCCGCGTGCGCAAGATAAAACGCAAACAACCGCTTACCACCTTCAAACAGCAATGCGGCCGCCGCAGCACCGAGCGCAGCATCGCGCCAGAGCATTCGCGTAGTCGGCAGAAACTTGAGCAGCACGCTGAACGCGATCATCAGCACAGCGAGCGATATCGCGCGCCGCGTGAGCCCGGACAGCACCACGAACGGACTGCCATCGCCGAGCGCCCAGTGCCCGAGCAATTCGACGAGCGCATCCATCACCAGCAGCGCAGCGACGAGCAATCCCGACCCGACCACCAGCCCGAACGACATCAGCCGCACGCGCAATAGCGTGACGATACTTTCGCGCGTGCTCACGGCGGGCGTCGGCCAGATCACGTTGAGCGCGCTGTGCAGCGAAGAGAACGTCGCCGACGCGCCAACCAGCACGCCCGCGAGCGACAGAATCGCGGTGCTGCGCGCGATATCCGCATGCCACGCGTTCGCGACGATCGCCTCCAGCGCGTGCGCCGCATCGACGCCAACGACACCGCTGATTTCATCGAAGAGCCGCCCCTGCACGGCATCCGCGCCGAAGAACACGCTTGCCACCGCGATCACGATAACGAGCGTCGGGGCGAGCGAGAACGCGGCGAAAAACGCGATCGCCGCCGAGAACATCAGGCAGTGATCCTGCGTCCATTGCACGATCGGATCGACGATCCACGAGAGCCAGCCGAAACGCGAAGTGCGGCCCGAGGCGATGGGCGCGGTTTGAGTGGGGACGTCCTGATCCATCGAAGGCGTAAAGGGCGAATGTGTCAACCGACGATGTTAGCCCCGACACGCGTTGCGCGTGCAAAAAACGGCGCGCTCCGTCACGAGCGCGCCGCGATTGCACCTCATGAAGCGCTCAGCTTCGGTCCGCGTCAGGGTCAGGGTCGGCGTCTTCATCGACGAGGCCGCGCGTGTCGTCCTCGATGTCATCGGGCAGGATATCGGCGTCGGATTGCAGGTTGTTATCGCCGTCCGCCGATGCGACTTCGCCCGTGCCCGCGCGGTCGGTGTCGCTGTCGAGTTCGGCTCTGGACTGGCCGATCGCGTGCGCATCGAGCTCGTCTTCGATGTCGCCCGGATAGCGCTTCTCGCCCTGCACGTCCGAGCCGCTGTCGGACGAGTCGCTCGGTCCGAGCGCGCCCGTGCCGTGTCCCTTGCCGTATTCCACGCCGTCGTCTTCCGGCGGGTTCAGTGTGCTTCCGCTCATCATGACCTCCGTTGGATCGTGTCCATGATGAATCCGCAAAACCCGTTCCGCGAACGGCGCGTCGGCGCATGAAAAACCCCGCGCTCCTTCCGAAGCGCGGGGCCGTGTACACAGCTTACTGCGAAGAAATCAGGCCTTCGCCGCCGGACGCTTCGCCTCGCTCGCGCCCTGCTTCACCGTCTTGACGGTCTTTTCCGTGACCGACGTCGCCGTCGCGACGCTGCGCAGATCCGAAAGGAACGAATCGCGCCAGACCGAAAGATTGTTCTCGCGCAGCGGCACCATCATGTCGGCGTGACGCGCCTTGCGCTCCGCGAGCGGCATCGACAGCGCTCTCTCCAGCGCTTCGGACATCTGCGACAAATCGAACGGGTTGACGACCAGCGCGCCCGGCAACTGATCCGCCGCGCCCGCGAATTGCGAAAGCACCAGCGCGCCCGGATCGGCCGGGTCCTGCGACGCGACATACTCCTTCGCGACGAGATTCATGCCGTCGCGCAGCGGTGTCACGTAACCAACCTGCGAGAGCCGGAACAGCGCCATCAGCAGGTTGCGCTCGTACTTGCGGTTGAGGTACTGGATCGGCGTCCAGTCGAGCTGCGCGAAACGCCCGTTGATGCGCCCCGCCTCGCCTTCGAGATTCTGGCGGATGCGCTGATACGTCTGCACGTCCGAGCGCGTCGGCGGCGCGATCTGCACGAGCGAGACACGGCCATGCCAGCCCGGCGCGTTCAGCAGGAGCCGCTCGAAGGCCTGAAAGCGCTCGACGAGACCCTTCGAGTAATCCAGACGGTCGACGCTCATGATGAGCTTGCGACCGTTCATGCTGTCGCGCAGGCTCTTCACCTGCTTGCGGTTGGAAAACTGCTCGGCGGCCTTGGCGATGGCGTCCGGATAGATGCCGATCGGATACGCGCCCACTTTCAGCATGCGGCCGAACGCCTGAAGCATGCCGTCGTCGCTGTAATGGCCGCGGCCGGTGCGCTCCACATAATCGATGAACGACTGCTTATCGGCATCCGTCTGGAAGCCGACGACGTCGTACTGGCACATCGCCGCGATCAGTTCCTCGTGCGGCGGCACGGTGCGCATCATCTCGGGCACCGGAAACGGAATATGCAGGAAAAAGCCGATCGGATTCGCGACGCCGAGCTTTCTCAGTTCCTGCGCGAACGGGAGCATGTGATAGTCGTGCACCCAGATGATGTCGTCGGGCTTGAGGAGCGTCTTGAGCTTCGCGGCGAGGCTCGCGTTGACGCGCATGTAACCGGCGTACTCCTCGCGATCGAAACGCGAGAGGTCATTGCGGTAGTGAAACGTCGGCCACAGGGTCGCGTTCGAGAAGCCGCGGTAGTACTGGTCGTAATCGCGACGCGTAAGTCCGACGGTCGCGTAGGTTACTTTGCCGCTTTGCTCGGCCACCGGAGCGCCCGCCTCACCGACGATCTCGCCGCTCCACCCGAACCACACGCCGCCCGTTTCCTTGAGCGCGTCCAGCACGCCGATCGCGAGGCCGCCCGCGCTGGGCTTGCCTTCCTGGATCGGAGCGACGCGATTCGATACCACGATCAATCTGCTCATTACAGCATCACCTCATCAGTTGTCGTTGCATGCTCGAATTGGCGATTAAGGGTATGCAAAAGATGTGCCGTTATGTCGAAATCTGTAAATAAAAGTTTGTATGGAGATGTTACGGACGAACGAAAACACGCGGCGAATGCGCGCCGCGTAGAAATTTTTGTTCTTGTGCCGGGTGCTTCGGCCGGCCTGAATCACGCGTCCTGCTCGGAGCCCAGATCGCGCTGATAGTCGATTCCCTCGCGCCGCACGCCGCCCTGATTGTGCTCGCCGTCGGGCGGTGCGCCAGGCGCGGGGCGGTTCTGCCCGGCCGGGTCGTGCTCGGCGGGCGGCGCCGATGCGCTCTGCACGCCGCCCGCCTTGGCGGCTTCGGCGCGGGCTTCGCGCTTGGACGAGTGACGCGCGGAGCGTCGAAGTGCGGGATGCCTCATGATGCCTCCAGAAAAGAAGGCCGTCGCGATAGTGACGTCGGCGGCGTCGGACCGGTGCGCTCGTTTCAAGCGCGGCTTCAGAAAAAACGACCGGCGACAGGGCGTGTCGCCGGTCATTATTGCGTCATCCGTTGTAATCCCTACGTCCGGGATGGAAACTTATTCAAACCTTGCACGAATTCTGGGCATTGTCCAACGTCTGCGGTCCAACGTCCTTCGGCGCCGCTAATACACATGCGGCGATTCGCCGGGCCCCGGCGGCGGATCGCCGATCGGCTGCGACGGCGGCACGGGCGGCTCGCGCGTCGGGTCCGGATTCGTGTCCGGCGGAATCGGCGTGGGCGGCGGCTGGTCGGGCGGCGTTACCGGCGGGTCGGGCGGCTGCGGCGTCTGTGCTTCGAGGGACATGACGGGCTCCTTGCGGTCTTGTGATCGTACTTTCCCATCCGCGTCGCGCCGTCACGGCGTGCGCCGATGTCATTCGATCTACCGCAAGGGGCATGCCCCTACGAAAGCGCCCGGTCCGCATCCCTCTGTCACATTATCGGCGTAGAAAACGCGCCTGCCAAATGAAAAACGCCTGCGCTTTAGTAAGACGCAGGCGTGTTTTTGTCTAAAGATACGCGACGTTCAAGGATTTTCGCTATCCGGCTCGTTGACGTCGCCGCCCTCGCCCACCGCCGCCTTATTGGCATCCTCACCATACTCGACGAGCCGGTTATAGAGCGTTTTCAGGCTGATGCCGAGGATTTCCGCGGCGCGCGTCTTCACGCCGCCGCATTGGTCGAGCGTCGCGAGAATCAGTTGACGGTCAGCCTGCGCGAGCGACGTGCCAAACGGAATCGTCACGGCCGTGCCCGCCGACGGCTTCGACAGCGAAATTTGCAACGGCACGGTCGCCGTGCTGTCCGAATCCGACGCCGACATGATGTACGCGCGCTGTACGTAATTCTTCAGCTCGCGCACGTTGCCGGGCCAGTTGTAGGAGGCGAGCATGTCGCGCACGGCGGCCGGAAAACCCTTCTTCGTGCTGTAGCGCGAATTCAGTTCGTCCAGGAACGCCTGGCCGAGCAACTCGACGTCCTTGCCCCGGTCGCGCAGCGGCGGCAGGTTGATCGGGAAGACGTTGAGACGGTGATACAGGTCGAGACGCAACTTGCCTTCCAGCACGGCCTGCTCGGGATCGCGATTGGTCGCGGCGATCAGGCGTACGTCCGTTTCGATTTCCTTGGTCGTGCCCACGCGCATGAACATGCCCGTTTCCAGCACGCGCAGGAGCTTCACCTGAAGCTCGATCGGCATTTCGGTGATTTCGTCGAGGAACAGCGTGCCGCCGTTCGCGCGCTCGAAATAACCCTTGTGCTGACGGTCCGCGCCCGTAAACGCGCCGCGCTCGTGGCCGAACATCTCCGATTCGATGAGGTTCGGCGAGATCGCGCCGCAGTTCACCGCGATGAACGAATGTTTGCGGCGCAGGCTGAGCTCGTGCAGCGTCTGCGCGGCGACTTCCTTGCCGGTGCCGGATTCGCCGATCAGCAAGACGGATGCGGCCGTCGGCGCGACGCGGCCGATCTGATCGTAGACGGTCTGCATCGCCGGCGAATTGCCGAGCATCAGACCGAAGCGGCCCATGCGGCGCAACTCGCCGCGCAAGGTGCCGATTTCCGCCTTCAGATCGCCGGCGCGCGGAAGGCGCGAAAGGATCGCCTTCACGCGCTGCATGTTGATCGGCTTGACGAGGTAATCCGCCGCGCCCATCTTGAGCGCGCTGACGGCGGACTCCACCGTCGCATGGCCGGTGATCACGATCACTTCCACGCCCGAGCGCGGGTCCAGATCTTCGAAAAGATCGACGCCGGTGCCGTCGGGCAGTTTCAGATCGGTGAATACGACGTCCGGCGTCTGACGCACGAGCTGAATGCGCGCCTCGCGCAAATCGCTGGCGACGGCCGTCGTCAATCCATCTTCGCCGATGATCGCGGCTAGCGCTTCGCGCGTACTGGGATCGTCATCGACAATCAATACATGTGGCATTGCGTCTCGAATTCTTCCAAAGCGTTTCAGGGTCACACGCCCGGTGGTGGCGTGGTCTTCTCCGCGCGGCAAGGACGCCGCCCGGGCCGGTGCGATTCACGGTTACGCCCGATTAAAAATAATCGGTCCGACGCAAAATGCGCGATAAATAAAATAGTTACCGATGTTCTGCACGCTTGGGGTACGGCTGCTGCGTAAGTTTTTCCATTTAGGCAACTTATTGCAGACGTTTCGCTGATTATAAAGGTTTATCAAGATGAAAACGCACGCTGATGCGGCGCGCGTTTTCATTGATCGCATCAATGGATAGTCGTGAGTTCGAGCCGTGAAATCAGCTCCGCGGAAAATGCCACGCATCCGCCGTCCCGCCTACCGCTTCGCCATTCACGGCTTGCGTGCCGGCGGGCGTCAGCACCTTGCCGCCCTCGTCTTCCCAGCGGTTCAGATCGCGCGCCGTACGCCGGCCGGCCAGATTTTGCGATTGCACCCATTTCCATGCGAGAACGCCGCCCACTGCGAACAGCGCGCCGAAGATTCCGATCGAAGGCCGTGCCATGTGTGTTCTCTCCCATCGTCAAGAAATTCGATGCCGCCGTGAAAAACCGGCGGCGCTCCGATTCACCCGAAAATCGCGAATGGCGAATCAGCGCGAAACCAGAAGCCCGAGCAGAAAACCGACGCCGGCGGCCATGCCGAGCGACTGCCAGGGGTTGTCCTTCACGTATTTTTCGGTGCAATCGACGCCCGCGCGATAGCGGCTTTGCGCGCTCGCCTGAGCGTCCTCCAGCGCGACGCGCGCCGAATCGACGTGATCGCGCAGACGCGAGCGCAGTGCATCGACACCCTCGCCGGGCAACGTGGCCGACAGCCGCAACAACTCTTCGGAGTCGTTCAGCAGCACCTTGATGTCCTCGATGATTTTTTGCTTGCCCAACGCAAGCTGGACAGTCGTTTGACTCATGGGATGAAGTCCTCGCCTAAGTGGGGTGAGTGGAGCGCGACGCCGGGTCGTGCCGCAGCGCGGCGGCAATCCAGCGGCATCAATACCGCATCATTGCGATTCCGCGACCGGCACGCGGGGCACGGCAAGCTGCCCGTCCGCCGCGAGCCGCGCGCGCAGACTGCGCACGACGCCGCTCGCCATCAACGCGCCGCCCATCGCACCGAACACGAGGCTCGTCACGTTCGCGGCGCGCGCGAGCGCTGGCGTGCCCGCCGCATAGCCTAGCACCGCGCACATGAGCGCGGTCACGAGCGCGACCGCCGCCCAGTGATAGATGTCGATCGGCTCGCCGGCCGCGAGTTCCTGCCGATCGCCGCCCGCGGCGTGCGTGCGCCGTGCCCGGACGGGCCGTGTCGACGCCGTGCGCGGGTTGGTGCGCTCTCGCGCGGCCACTTCGAAACTGAAAAAGTCTTCCATGATGCGTTTGCCTCTCTCGCCCATCCTCGTGTGTACGCCTCGGACGCGATGCTTCGTCGGCGAACTTTCGAATAAGAATCACGATGACCTACGGGTATGCAGCTTTCGTGCCACGTCCGAATAGCCTTAAGCAAGCGCATGTTTTCGGCGCTGATCGGGTAACAATTACGCCGTCGCTTTGTAATTTTTCGACGCCGAAAGGAGAACCTTTCCGCAAACTACACAAGGCCCGTAAAAGCCGCCGACAAAATCCGCCCCGAGTGAGTCCACGCATTGCCGCCAAGCCGTTGCGAATGGTTAAATAGCGAATATTGAGACAGGCTCGTTCGCAACGATTCGGATGCGAAAGCAGCCGATGCAGACGATCCTCGACCGACGCACGACCAGGAGAGCGGCCCACGGAGAACGTGAGCCGACGGGCAGCGCGCACGGGCGCGTCACATGCCGATGCGCGGTCATTCACGGTCGCGCCGCGAGCGCCGGCTGCGTACAGACGGCCGCGACACGAGACGCGCGCGCGGTCCGCCGCCCGCCCACCCCATACGCAGAATCAGGAACGATCAGGACACATGGCGTCAACCGATCTGGATCCGCCGCCCATTGCGGTCGGCGATACACCCGCGCAAAGAAAGCGCAACACGGGAGAAGTGCCGGGCTTGAAGTCCTATGGACTGCTCTACGGCTCCTCGCCCGTGATGCAGGAGTTGTACGCGCAGATCGAGCGCGTCGCCGCCACCGATGCGACCGCGCTGATCATCGGCGAGTCGGGCACCGGCAAGGAGCTCGTCGCCCGGACGATTCACGACCACAGCGCGCGCAAGGACGCGCCGTTCATCGCCGTGAACTGCGGCGCGATTCCCGACAACCTCATCGAGGCCGAACTCTTCGGGCATGAGAAAGGCAGCTTCACGGGCGCGGTGCAGGGACGCATCGGCTATTTCGAGCACGCGAACGGCGGCACGCTCTTCCTCGACGAAGTGACGGAAATGTCGCCCGTGCGGCAGGTGAAGCTGCTGCGCGCGCTGGAGACGGGCACGTTCTTCCGCGTCGGCGGCAACGATCTCATCCGTTCGGACGTGCGCGTGATCGCCGCGACCAATCGCGATCCTGTCCTGGCCGTCAAGGAAAACGGACTGCGCGAGGATCTGATGTATCGCCTTGCCGTCTTCCCGCTGCGCGCGCCGCCCCTGCGCGAGCGCGATTCGGACCGCGAACTGCTCGCGCAGCATTTTCTGACCGAGATGAATGCACAGGAAGGCACGACCAAGGTGTTCAGCAAGCGCGCGCTCGACGTGCTGCGCACTTACTCGTGGCCGGGCAACGTGCGCGAGCTGAAGAACACGGTTTATCGCGCGTTCATTCTGGCGGAAAGGACGGTGGAGATCGCGCATCCGCATCTCGCGTCGCGGGTGAAGAAGCCCGTCACGCAAGGCGATGCGATGAACGTGTGGGTCGGCACGCCGCTCGCCGATGCGCAAAAGCAGATCATTCTCGGCACCCTCAAGCACTGCGGCGGCGACAAGCGGCGCGCGGCGAAGGCCCTTGGCGTGAGCCTCAAGACCTTGTACAACCGCCTCGGCGCGTACGAAAACGAAGATACGGACTCCGGCGACACGGGTTCGAACCACGAAAGCTGAGCGCCCGCCCGGCTTTCATCGCCCACCATCGAACGAGCGCGCACCGACGCGCTCGTTTTTTTTGGCCGCGATCGTGACGTGGATCGCAATGTGCTCTTCCCGTTTGCAATTTCTTGCAATTTTCCTCAGGCGGTAATTAGAAGCATGCTTCAGAATGCGCGAAGCCCGGGCATCGCGGCTGCCTCTTTGCGTTGCCGGGCGGCCATCAGACGGCGAAACCTCAAGTAGATTCGAGCCCCTCGAACCCGATGGCAAGCATCGGCGGAACGGGCAGACGAAGGAAAAAGCAACATGCAGATCAGGGTCCAACGGCGCGGGCCGCGCGCCGCCGCGCTCGCCGCGGTCATCACTGGCGCCATCGCTTGCGTGAGCCTCAGCGGCTGTAACTCGCTCTACAGCGAAGGCGCGACCGCGGGTGCGGGTATCGCGGGCGCAGCGATCGCGAACAGCGTCACCAGCAATGCCGCGGTGGCGACGGGCATCGGCCTCGGCGCGGTCGCCGCGGCGCGCGCGGGCGTGCAATATTCGCAGCGCGTCGTCCATACCAATACGCAAGATCAGATCGCTTCCATCGCCGGGCCGCTCGCGGTCGGCGCGGTCGCGCCGTGGAAGGTCGTGCATTCGGTGCCGATCGAAGAAGACGAAAAAGGCCGCGTGACGGTGAGCCGCACCATCAGCAGCGGCGTGCTCGATTGCAAGGAAATCGTGTTCTCCGTGGACCGCGACGCGACCAAGGACCGCCCCGCCGGCAGCGCGTTCTACGTGGCGTCGGTGTGCCGTGACGGCAACAAGTGGAAATGGGCGTCGGCGGAACCGGCGACGCCGCGCTGGGGCTCGCTGCAATGACCGTGCTTTTCGACGGACCTTTCTCCTTGCGCCTCGGCTGCATCGCAGCGCTCGCCGCCGCCTGCGTGACGATGAGCGGCTGCGCGTCGATCGGCGCGGCAACGGGCGCGCTGGCCGGCGTCGCGACGGGCGCGGTCACGACGAATCCGGCCATCGGCTTCGGCGTGGGCATCGCGGTGCAGGCGGCCACGGACGAAGCGGTCAAGCGCGTGACCAAATCGCTGCATCAGGATCAGCAGGTCATGATCGCGGTGACGGCCGGCGTCTCGCAAGTCGGCGAGACACGGCCGTGGAAGGTCAAGCACACCTTGCCGGTCGAAAACGGCCACGGCGAAGTGCGCGTGCTGCGCGAGTTCGGCAGCGCGCTCGCGTCATGCAAGGAATTCGCCTTCTCGGTGGTCGATGGCGACGACGCCAAAGCACCCGCCGAATGGTTCATCGCCACGGCCTGCCAGCAGCCCGAGGGATGGAAGTGGGCGTCGGCGGAGCCTGCGGTCGAGCGTTGGGGGAATTTGCAGTAGTAGTCCCTTGCGGCTGGATAGCGAAAGCGCGGCGTTCCCTGTGGAGACCGCGCTTTTTGCCGTTTCAGCCGTTGGCGATCGCTTCGAGTGCGACGCGCGCGAGAAAGCCGCTGCGTGTCTCGTGGCGCGCTTCGACATAGCTGTCGATCTTGTGCAGCACGAAGCGCGGCAGGCTGATGTTGATGCGCTCGGGACGCGCGTCGAGCTTCGAGAGATCGACTTCGACGTAGGCCCAGATGGCGCCGGCGAAGTCGGGGTTGGGCATGAGATCTTCGATCGGGGAAGGCACGAGGGAGACGTCCAGACCATCCTCGATGAGAATCGAGACGTGGGTGTAGATCGCCTCTTTCGTATTCTTCATCGCCTCGTCAACCGTATCTCCCGCGGAGAACACGCCAGGGATATCGGGCACAGTCACCCCGTAACAACTGTCCGGATCTTTATGAATGGCGACAGGGAATTCCACTTTCGAATCTCCGTTAGGAAGAGTACAGCCGGTTGAGCAGCCCGGCGGTCTTGAGGACGCTTCTGACCGTACCAATGGAAAGGTCCTTTCTCGGGTGAGGCACCGTGACCAGTCTCGTGCTCCCGCGGCGTTTGAAATGGTGGTGACTGCCGACGATTCGGTCCAACTGCCAGCCGTCATCCATCAGCATCCGTATCAAGCGCGATGATTCCATCTCGTCTCCGAATGCCGCGTGTGTAATCTTACACACGCAGCAATGATCTTCAAGACGAGAACGTTACGTTTCAACGCACTGCGCGAACATTCAGCCAAACGGCCAGCGCCCAAGTAAAAGGCGCGGTTCCGTTGCCGGCGACCGCGCCTTCGAATCAACCCAAACCGGCGATCTTCAAGCCTCCACATCCTCCAGGCTCAGCATCTCGGTCTGATCGTTGTACGAGAAAATTTCCCCGTACCGTCCCCAGTCGATGACCGCATCGAGCGTTTCCTGCGCGGCCTTGTCGGAGAGAAAATCTTCGAGTTCCTGCTCGAAGCGAAGCCGCGGCGCGCGATGCCCCGGCCGCTCGTTCAGTACCTTCTTGATGCGCGCCGCAAGCGGCACGTGCCGCAGCAGATGCTCTGCGAACATCATCTTGCGCTCCTGCGTACCCAGCTCCGCGAATACGCGCGCCTGCGGCGTGAGAAAGATGTCGCCCTCGCGCACATCGGCGAAACCGAGATGCTGGAGCACTTCCGCGATCGGAAAAAGATCATCGACTTCGAGATGCAGCGTCCGCGCGATTTCCGGCATGTCCGCGCGGCCGTGGTACGGCTCGGCCGCGAGCGTTTCGATGAGACCCGCCATCAGATTCGTCGACACCGACGGCAGCCAGCTTCCCGCTTCGAGCCCCTTCTTCTTCGTTTCGTCCATCTGCCGGGCGGTCATCTTCGCGTAAATGTCGTCGACGAGCCGGCGGAACGCCGGATCGAGACGATTGCGCGGATGCTTGAACGGCACCTTGATTTCGGCCATCACGCGGCCCGGATTCGACGACAGCACCAGAATGCGGTCGCACATGAACACCGCTTCCTCGATGTTGTGCGTGACGATCAGCACCGATTTGATCGGCATGCGCCCCTGCGTCCACAGATCGAGCAGATCGGTGCGCAGGTTTTCGGCGGTCAGCACGTCGAGCGCGGAGAACGGCTCGTCCATCAGCAGCAAGGTCGGATCGACGACCAGCGCCCGCGCGAAGCCCACGCGCTGGCGCATGCCGCCCGACAACTCGCGCGGATACGCGTTCTCGAAGCCGTCGAGACCGATCAGGTCGATCGCGGCAAGCGCCCGCTCGCGACGCTCGCGTGCGCCCACTCCCTGCGCCTCCAGCCCCGCTTCCACGTTCTGCAGCACGGTCAGCCAGGGAAACAGCGCGAAGGTCTGGAACACCATCGCGACGCCCTTCGCGGGCCCCTTCAACGGCTCGTTCAGATAGGTGACTTCACCCGCGGTCGGCTCGATCAGCCCCGCGATGATGCGCAAGAGCGTGGACTTGCCCGAGCCGGAGCGCCCGAGCAAACCGACGATCTCGCCTTCGCGCAGCGCGAGGTTCGCATCGTCGAGCACGAGCAGCTCGCCCTGCGTCTTGTTGAAGCCGCGGCTCACGTTCTGCACGCGCAGGATTTCCGCGCCCAGACGCGGCGGCGTGCCGGCCGGCGCCGCGCCCGCGGTGCGCTGGAGGGTCTGCGTATTTTTCAGGTTCTGCATCGGAACTCGTCCTCAATCCAGCCGGAGTCTTGCTTCGGCGTAGGCGTATAGCGGGCGCCACAACAGTCGGTTGAACAGCGTGACGAACAGCGACATCACGGCGATGCCGAGAATGATCTTCGGATAATCGCCCGCGGCGGTGTTCTGGGCGATGTACGCGCCGAGGCCATGCGCGACGACTTCCGTCTTGCCCCACGACACCGCCTCCGCGACGATGCTCGCGTTCCACGCGCCGCCCGACGCGGTGATCGCCCCGGTGATGTAATAAGGAAAGATGCCCGGCAGCATGGCCTTCTTCCACCACTGCCAGCCGCGAATCTGGAAGTTGGTCGCGGCCTCGCGATAATCGTTCGGATAAGCCGACGCCCCCGCGATGACGTTGAAGAGGATATACCACTGCGTTCCGAGCACGATGAGCGGCGACAGCCAGATATCCGGGTTCAGGTTCCAGCGCACGATCACCACGACGAACACCGGAAACAGCAGATTGGCCGGGAAAGCGGCCAGAAACTGCGCGAGCGGCTGGACTTTCTCCGCGAGCGCCGGCCGCAGGCCGATCAGCACGCCGACGGGCACCCAGATCACCGACGCGATCGCGATCAGCACGACCACGCGCAGCAGCGTGATGATGCCGAGCACGAACACGTGGCCGACTTCGCCCCACGTCACGCCCGTCGCGACGAACGAGGCGACCTTCCACACGACGAACACGGTGATGAGCAAGAGCGCCGTGCCCCACGCGATATCGCCGACGCGCGTCGACGGCACCTTGGCGCGCAGCGGCAGCCCGACGGTCTCGAACGCGCCCTGCAGCGACGGCAGTTTGATCGGCACGCGCGCGAGCCGCGCGAGGATCCAGCCCGCCGGCACGAGCAGGCGGTGAATCAGGCGCGTGCGGCGGATCAGGTCGAGCAGCCACGATGACGGCTCGTTGCCCGAACTCGTGAACTCCATGCGGAATTTGTCCGCCCACGCGACGAGCGGCCGGAACATCAACTGGTCGTAGGCGAGGATGACGACGATCATCGCGAGGATCACCCAGCCGATCGCGCCGAGATTGCGCTCGCCGATGGCCGTGGCCAGATACGCGCCGATGCCCGGCAGCACGATCGTGCGGTTGCCGACGGTGATCGCCTCGGAGGCGACGACGAAGAACCAGCCGCCCGACATCGACATCATCATGTTCCAGATGAGGCCGGGCATCGAAAACGGCACTTCGAGCTTCCAGAAACGCTGCCAGTTGGTGAGGTGAAAGCCGCGCGAGACTTCGTCCAGATCGCGCGGCACCGTGCGCAGCGACTGATAGAAGCTGAACGTCATGTTCCACGCCTGGCTCGTGAAGATCGCGAAGATCGCCGCGCACTCGGCGCCGATCACGCGGCCCGGAAACATCGCCAGGAAAAACGTCACCGTGAAGGAGATGTAGCCCAGCACCGGCACCGACTGGAGGATGTCGAGAATCGGCACGAGCACGAGCGACGCGCGCCGGCTCTTCGCCGCGAGCGTGCCGTAGATCAGCGTGAAGACGAGCGATGCGACCATCGCCAGCAGCATGCGCAAGGTCGTGCGCAATGCGTACTCGGGTAGATTCGCGGGATCGAGCGAGATCGCCTGCGTCTGCAGCGTCGAGATCGGCGCAAGCGTTTCGTGAAAGCCGACGGCGGCGAGCGCGATGATGCAGATGATCATCGGGAACGCCACGAAATCCCAGCGGTTGGGCAGGAGCCGCCACGCCGACGCATTCGCCGTGCGATTCAGATTGAAACCAAATTCCATGAAGGCCCTCCCCGTAAGGCTTTGTTCCGGCCGCGCGAACGCGGGATGTTGCTTGAGACGGCAAGCGAGCCGTCGGGCGGGCAAGAAGCCTTTTGCCCGGGACGGCCCCATGCTCAACGCACGCAACCGCCGAAAGGACGACACGAAAGGCGCGACGAAGAGCACAAAGAGCACAAAGAACGGCGCCAGGCAGCCGCCGCGCCGGAAATCGCCCGCGCAGAACCGACCGACACTACACCAACCGATGTGACAGGCACAACCGTCATGCGGCCCGGCGCGCGATTCGTGCGATCTTTCTGTTGCTCTTCAGCACGGCACGGGCAAAATAAAGGGCAATCCGCGCCGGATGTGCCTGCGCCCGCGTGCTTTCGCTTCCTTTCAGTCTGGCCGCAGCCCGCCCGGACCGGGCAGCATGGCGGCAAGCGTTTTTGCGCGGCGCACGTCCGTTGTGTTCGACGCACGTCGCTCGCCGCAAGAAGGCGCTTGATAGGCGGCGAAAAACATCGTCCAATCTTGGCTTATCACGAACAATAAATTGAGCGCCGAAGCGATGCGAGACGACGCCAGATCCGAGCCGCAAAATCACCCGAGCCCGACCCGCCGCGCCGTTGCGCCCGTGGTCCCCTTGGTCCGTCCAGCGGCAGACCGCCTGCGCTGCAATCCGCGCGCCCGCACGGTGCGCGCCGAGCAGCCTCCCCCGCGCGCGAAGCGCGCGTGCCGCCCGTGCACGGCGTGACCGTCCAGGCCGCCCGAGTTCGATGAACAAGCTCATCCTGCACCGTCTGATCGCGACGCTCGGCCTCGCGGCGCTGGCATGCGCGTGCTGGATTGCCGCCGGCTTGTTGTCGGACCGAATGGTACAACAGGAGATGACGGCGACGGTGCGCACGGAGCGCCAGATGGCGGCGTCCATCGTCGACAACATGGCGCAGATCATCGCGAGCGATCTGGCGATGTCGCGCGCCATTCCCGCGACGCTCGCGCAGATGGACCTCACGCAGCGGGCACTGGCGGAGTCGCGGAATTATGCCTCGAACCCGGCCGCGACGGAACTCGAACGCCGCAAGGACTGGACAGCGCGAGCCGGCCTCGCGAAAGTCAACCACTTCCTGCACGAAGCGCAGGGCTTCTCCGGACTCGATTCGATCTGGCTCGTCAACGAACGGGGCTTCTGCATCGCGTCGAGCAACGCCAACGACGACGACAGCTTCATCGGCTACGACATGAGCGCGCGCGGCTACGTCACGCGCGCGCTGCTCGGCGGCTTCATCGAGATGTATGGCGTCGGACGGCTCTCCGGCGAACCGGGCATTTTCATCGCCGCGCCCGCCTACGAGGACGGCATTCTCGTCGGCGCGGTGATCGCGAAGGTGAGCATCGACCGCCTGCGGCACTGGGTGTCGCGCGCCGGCACCTTCGTGACCGACGAAAACGGCGTCGTGGTGATGGCGCACGACGGCCAGCTCGAATACGAAGCGATGCCCAATGCGCCCGTCGCGCGCATGACCGAGCGCGAGCGCCTCGAGCATTACCGGCGCGAGTCGTTTCCGGAGCTGCGCGTATCGCACATCGGCGAGCAGATGCGCGCGTCCGAGCACTGGCTCGCGCCCGCGCTCGCACAGACCTTCTACGCCGCGAACGGCAGCAACGTGCCCTCGCTCTACGACGAGCGCACCGGCCTGAACTCGGGCCTCTCGGCGCATATCGTGCATCCGCTCACGAGCTGGCCGGAAATCAGCCGCAATCACAGCCGCGACCGCTTCCTCGTGTTCCTGACGATGGCGGGCGTGGTTACGCTCGCCATCGTGATCGCGACGTCGTACTCGCGGGAGCGGCGTCTGCACCGCGCGACCCGCGATCTCGCCGAGCAGTTGCAGTCGGCCAATACGCTGCTCTCCGCCGAAGCCCGCCACGACGCGCTGACGGGCGCCCTCTCGCGGCGCTATTTCCTCGACACGCTGCGTCATGAAGTGGAACTCGCGCGCTCGGCCGGCACGCCGCTGTCGGTGGCGATCGCCGATCTCGACCACTTCAAGCAGATCAACGACCGGTTCGGCCACGCGTCGGGCGATCGCGCGCTGGAGCATTTCGTCGAAGTGTGCCGCGCGCAACTCCGCCCGAGCGATGCGATCGGCCGGCTGGGCGGCGAGGAGTTCGGCATTCTGCTGCCGCAGACTTCGCTCGCCGATGCGCAAGCCGTGCTGGAGCGGCTGCGCAAGCGCTTTCATCACGAGCATTGCGCGCATCTGCCGGACGATGCGGCGCTTTCCGTCTCGATCGGCATTACCGAGCTCGCGCCCGACGATGCGCTCGAATGGATCCTGTCGCGCGCCGACCTCGCGCTCTACGAGGCGAAATCGCGCGGGCGCGACCGCAGCGAAGTGCGCCCGGCCGATCCGGGCTCGTCCGCGCGGCATCCCGAGGACACGCTCGCGGGGAAATGATCCGCCCTTCAATGTGCCCTTCGCGTGCGTCGGGTCATCGCACGGTCACGTGCATGTCGCGACGCGCACGCATCCCGCAGGTATCATCGATGTTCGATAACGAATGCCGCTTGCCCCAGCCGGGAGGATTGCATGAAGGGAAATCTGGTCATCGTGTGCCGCGATCAGGACGCTGAAACGTTCGACCATCTGCTCGCCGAGTATGGCTCGTTTCAGACGCGGCTTTCCTCGACGGCGTGGTTCCTGAAGATCGACCTCGCGCCCGAGGTGATTCAGGAAGAGATTCTCTCGCGCCTCGGCAAGTACACGACGCATTACATTTTCGAGGCCTCGACGGTGACGTACAACACGGTCGACAGCGAAGCGGCGTCGGCGCTCGAAACGCTGTTCGACTGACGCCGTTTTCCGCCGGCGCGCGCGTCAGAGCGCGCGCTCCTCGTGCTGCGGGCCGGCGCGGCGCTCGGCGAGCGGCTGCGTGGCGACCTCGAAAGGAAACGTCATGGCGACCCGCAGCCCGCCTTCGGCACGATTGCCGATCTCGCACTCGCCGCCCACGCGCCGGGCGAGCCGCTCGACGATGGCAAGCCCGAGCCCGCTGTGGCCGCTGCCGCCGCGCGCCGGATCGAGCCGCACGAACGGCCGGCTCGCCTTGATGAGATCGTCCGGCGCAATGCCCTTGCCGTGATCGGCCACGGACAACACCCAGCCCTTCGCGTCCCGCCGCGTTTCGATGACGACAGGCGGCGCGCCATACGCATGCGCGTTGTCGAGCAGATTCGACAGCAGCCGGTCCAGCGTGGCCGCGGGCAGCACGAACGACGGCCCGGCCTCGAGATTCAGGCGCACGGGCTGCGCGCCCGGCGACACCGCCCGATACGCCCGCACGATGCGTTCGCATTGCTCGTCCACCGGGACCGGCTCGCTGCCGTCCGGGCGGTCGTGCGCGAACACGAGAAATTGATCGACGATATGCGCCATCGAATCGACGTCGCGCACCACGCCGTCGCGCATCTTCTCGTCGTCCATCATTTCGGCGCGCAGGCGTAGACGCGCAAGCGGCGTCTTCAGATCGTGCGCGACGCCCGCGAGCATCACGGCGCGGTCGTTTTCGGTCTGCGAGACTTCGCGCACCATCTGGTTGAAGCCGTGCGTGAGCTGCCGCAACTCGCGCGGGCCGCGTTCGGGCACCGGCGGCGTCGGCTGGCCGCGCCCGAATCGCTGCACCGCCTGCGCCAGTCCGCGCAGCGGATTCTGCAACTGCCACGCGCCGAACAGCGCGGCAAGCACGGCGGTGGAAAAGATCAGCGCGAGCCACACGAGCATGCGGTCGCGCGAGCGCGGCGGGCGCAGCGGCTGCACCGGCACGACGATCCAGCCCGTGTCCTTCGCGCCGTGCACCCACACGCTCGGCGGGCCGCCGGGTTCGTTCAGGCGTACCTCAGTGCCGTCGGGCAGACGGTCTTTCAGATCTTCCAGAAAGCGTTGCAGCGGCGGCGGGATGTCCTCGTCGGGCTGTCTCGGCACGTCCGGGCTCTCGAGCCCCACCACGCGCACGCGCGGCGGCAAGGGCTGATCCGGCGTATTGGCGATGTGCTGGCGCACCGCCTCGACGAGGAACACGGCCTCCTCGACGGCGAAGCGCGTCTGCACGTTGTCGCGCTCGAAGCGGATGATCGCGAACCACGCGACATGCGACAGCACCAGCATGCCGATGACGATGACGACCAGCCGGCCGAACAGCGTATCAATTGCCCGGCGCATTTTGCTCGCCGTCCGGCACGAACACGTAGCCGCGCCCCCGCACCGTCTGGATGAAGCGCGGCGCGGACGGGTCCGTCTCCAGAATGCGGCGCAGGCGCCACACCTGCACGTCGATGCCGCGGTCGGTGCCGTCATATTCCGGGCCGTGCAGCAGTTCGAGCAAGCGCTCGCGGGTGAGCGTGCGCATCGGGTTGTTCACGAAGATCTTGAGCAGCGCGAATTCGCTGCCGGACAGCGTGAGCGGCTTGTCGTCCTGTTGCAGCGTGCGCGACTGGAAATCCAGCCGGAAGCGGCCGAACGAGTACGGCTCGCGCTGCTCGGGCGCCGCCGACGGAATCGTGCGGCGGCGGCGCAGCACCGCCTGGACGCGCGCGAGCAGTTCGCGCGGGTTGAACGGCTTGCCGAGGTAGTCGTCCGCGCCGAGTTCGAGGCCGACGATGCGGTCCACGTCGTCCGCGCGCGCGGTCAGCATGATGACGGGAATGTCGTCGCCGGACGCGCGCAGCGATTTGAGCGCGGTGAGGCCGTCGACGCCCGGCATCATCAGATCGAGCACGATGAGATCGGGACGCTCGCGTTCGATCCGGCGTTCGAGTCCACCGGCGTCATGCAGCACCGAGACCTCGATGCCCTGCCGGACCAGATAGTCGCGCAGAAGGTCGCGCAGTTCGGCGTCGTCGTCGACGACAAGTATTTGCGTAGTCATGGGATGGAGTTTAGCGCGTGAGCCGGACCGCGATTGATGACAGCCGCGCCATAAGGGTTACGGGGTGTTACCACGAAAGGCGGGCGTAAACCGGCGTAACAAGCCTAAACCATCCCGTAACACGCGCCGCGGTCCGAACCCCTACGCTGTGTCTCACCGACAAGCGCAAGACTCGACCCACGGTCCGATGCATCGATCACGGTCTCGCGGCTTCGGCTTCGACAACAATCCAGGGAGTTACAAGATGGCCAAGCAATATCGCATTCTCACCGCCGCCGCTGCTGCAATCGCGCTGACGTTCGGCACGGCTTACGCCGCCACCACCGACGCGCCGCCCGCGCCGGCCTCCGGCGGCCCGGCCATGATGGGCGGCCACGGCGGCCCCGGCGGGCATCGCATGGAAATGCGCATGAAGAAGCAACTGGACGAATTGCACGGCCAGTTGAAGCTCAACGCGGATCAGGAAAAGCTCTGGCAGACGGCGCTCGATACGATGAAGCAGAGCCACCAGCAGATGCGCGACGCACGCCGCCAGATGCACGAGCAGTTCAAGTCGGCGGAAAGCCAGGCGATCCTCGACCTCGACGCGATGCACGCCGCGCATCAGAAGCTGGATCAGCAGGCGTCGCAACTGCGCGAGCAGACCGCGACCGCGTGGCTCAACTTCTATCACTCGCTGAACGATCAGCAGAAGACGACCGTCAGCACGGCGCTCAAGAAGCACTTCGCGAAGATGCGCGAGCACGAACAGAAGCGTCACGAGCGCTGGCAGAAGCACGGCGCACCGGGCGCGGCGGCGGGCGCATCGGCCACCGCGAAGCCGTAATCCGGCGCGGCGCATGGCAAAAGGCCGCGGAGCGTGCGCTCCGCGGCCCTTTTTTTACCTCGGGACGGCGATCAAACGAGGTCGAACAGCAGCACTTCCGCGTTCTCGCCCTTCTCGACCGTCACCTTCGAGACGTCTTCGAGCTTCGCGGCGTCGCCCGGGCCGAGCGCCTCGCCGTTCACGGTCACCGCGCCGCGCGCCACGTGCACATACACGCGGCGGCCCGCCGGCACGTCGAAGTCCGCGCGCTCGTCGCCGTCGAAGAGGCCCGCGAAAATGCGCGCGTTGGCGCCGATCGTCACCGAACCGTCCGCACCTTCCGGCGATGCGATCACGCGCAGACGGCCGCGCTTTTCATCGTCGGCGAAGCGCTTTTCCTCGTAGCCCGGCGCACCGCCCGGCGCATCCGGAATGATCCAGATCTGCAGGAAATGCGCGGTGTCGGTCGGCGAGCCGTTGAACTCGCTGTGGCGCACGCCGGTGCCCGCGCTCATGCGCTGCACGTCGCCGGGACGGATCGTCGAGCCGTTGCCCATGCTGTCCTTGTGGGCGAGCGCGCCGTCGAGCACGTAGCTCACGATTTCCATATCGCGATGGCCGTGTGCGCCGAAGCCCTGGCCGCCCGCGACGCGGTCTTCGTTGATCACCCGCAGCGCGCCGAAGTGCATGTGCTCCGGATCGTAGTAATCGGCGAAGGAGAAGCTGTGATACGAGTCCAGCCATCCGTGGTTGGCGTGACCCCGTTCGTTGCTGCGGCGAATCTCGATCATGATGTTTGCTCCCGCCCAAGGCGTTGTTTTGCAATGGAGAGAATGTAAGGGCGCGGCCCCGCCGAAACAACGCGTGCGGCGGCACTACATCGTTCCGCTGATGCATGTAATCGGACGCCTCCGGCTTCTCGTTCGCGCGCCGGCCGGGTTCGGGTAAAATACCGCGCTTTTCCGGCGTGGCCCGGCGTGGCGATGGGTTGCGGCCGTCCGCGAGCCTTGTCCGCCGTGCGGTTCGCCGCATCGGGACGCCGGGAAATCAGAGAAAAAGCGAGGCCGCCGCGGCGCAACAATTGCTCGCCGCAGGGTTAGCAGCAACGGCAGCCCGCAATTTTGACCAACTAGAATACCGACCGCCGGCCGTGAAGCGAGAAGCGGCCGGAGCAGGACAGCCGATGACGCGGGGCAAAGCGCCGCCGGCTGAGAAGAGACATGAACCGAACGCATCGCGCGCCGCGCCTTTACCCACAGGCGCGGGCGGCGCGGGCGCCACGCGCGCGAGACCGCCGTGCGCCGCACTCCATGCACGTTAGGCACCTTATCAAGGAATCACCATGTTGCAAGGCTACGGTCCGCTGATCCTCGCGGGCACCTGGCAGACCGTCAAGCTGGCGGTGCTGTCGCTCGCGTTCGCCTTCGTGATCGGGCTGATCGGCGCGGCGGCGAAGCTGTCGAAGAATCGCCTGGCGTCGGGCGCCGGCACCGTCTACACGACGCTCATCCGCGGCGTGCCCGATCTCGTGCTGATGCTGCTGCTCTTCTACAGCATCCAGATCTGGCTGAACCTGTTCACCGATGCGATGGGCTGGGATCAGATCGACATCGATCCGTTTCTCGCCGGCATTCTCGTGCTCGGCTTCATCTATGGGGCGTATTTCACCGAGACGTTCCGCGGCGCGTTTTTGTCGGTTCCGCGCGGCCAGCTCGAAGCGGGCGCGGCGTACGGCATGACGCCGTGGCAGACCTTCTCGCGCATCATGTTTCCGCAGATGATGCGCTTCGCGCTGCCCGGCATCGGCAACAACTGGCAGGTGATGGTCAAGGCGACGGCGCTCGTGTCGATCATCGGGCTCGCGGACGTCGTCAAGGCCTCGCAGGACGCGGGCAAGGGCACGCTGCGTTTCTTCTTCTTCACGCTTCTCGCGGGCGCGATCTATCTTGCAATCACCACGGTCTCGAATCTCGTGCTGATCTGGCTGGAGCGGCGCTATTCCATCGGCGTGCGCAAGGCCGACCTCTAAATTGCCCATGAAAGAGCGGCACGGATCATGATCGAAATCATCCAGGAATACTGGAAGAACTATCTCTTCACCGACGGCTACCGCATCACCGGTCTCGCGATCACGATGTGGCTGCTGGTCATTTCCATCGGCCTGGGCTTTTGTCTTTCGGTGCCGCTCGCGGTCGCGCGCGTCTCGAAGAACAAGCTGCTGTCGCGCGCCGTGTGGCTCTATACGTATGTGTTTCGCGGCACGCCGCTCTACGTGCAGCTCCTGCTTTGCTACACGGGTCTGTACAGTTTGCAGGTCGTGCGCGATCACATGTTGCTCGCCGAGTTCTTCAGAAGCGGCATGAACTGCACACTTCTGGCGTTCACGCTGAACACTTGCGCGTACACCACCGAAATCTTCGCCGGCGCGATCAAGGCGACGCCCTACGGCGAGATCGAAGCGGCGCGCGCCTACGGCATGTCGTCGTTCACGCTGTATCGGCGGGTGATTTTGCCGTCCGCGCTGAGACGGGCGCTGCCGTACTACAGCAACGAAGTGATCCTGATGCTGCACGCGACCACCGTCGCGTTCACCGCGACCGTGCCGGACATCCTCAAGATCGCCCGCGACGTGAATTCCGCGACGTATCAGTCGTTCGAGGCGTTCGGCATCGCCGCCCTGCTCTATCTCTGCATTTCGTTCGCGCTCGTGTGGCTGTTCCGCCGCGCCGAGCATCGCTGGCTCGCTTATTTGCGGCCGCAAGGCAAATAAGACCATCGCCGCCCAAGGACCGTTCATGATTTCCCAGCAGCACAAGCTTTTCGTCGACGACATCCACAAGCAGTACGGCAGCAACGAAGTTCTGAAGGGCGTTTCGCTCAAGGCGAAAGCCGGCGACGTGATCAGCATCATCGGCTCGTCGGGCTCGGGCAAGAGCACGATGCTGCGCTGTATCAACTTTCTGGAGCAGCCGAATCAGGGGCGCATCTTCGTCGACGGCGACGAAGTCCGCACGATGAAGGACAAGACCGGCGCGCTCAAGGCCGCGGACCCGCAGCAGTTGCGTCAGGTGCGCTCGAAGCTCTCGATGGTCTTTCAGCACTTCAATCTGTGGTCGCACATGAACGTGCTGGAGAATGTGATCGAAGCGCCCGTGAACGTGCTCGGGCTCTCGAAGAAGGACGCCGAGGAGCGCGCGCGCACGTATCTGGAAAAGGTCGGGCTCGCGCCGCGTCTCGAGAAGCAGTATCCGTCGCATCTGTCGGGCGGACAGCAGCAGCGCGTGGCCATTGCGCGCGCGCTCGCGATGCACCCCGACGTCATGCTCTTCGACGAACCGACCTCGGCGCTCGATCCCGAGCTCGTCGGCGAAGTGCTCAAGGTGATGCAGACGCTCGCCGAGGAAGGCCGCACGATGATCGTCGTCACGCACGAAATGGCCTTCGCGCGCAACGTGTCGAACCATGTGGTGTTTCTGCACCAGGGGCGCATCGAAGAGGAAGGTCATCCCGATGCCGTTTTCGGCAACCCGAAGAGCGAGCGGCTCAAACAGTTCCTGTCGGGCAGTCTCAAGTAACCCGAAATAAAAACTCTCTTAAAAAAGGCGCCCGCGAGGCGCCTTTTTTTCGTCCGCGCCCCTTTGCTGAAACCCGCCCTGTCGCCCCTACGCGAACTAGCGCCACCGCACGCCGGCGTCAATAGGCGACAAACCCGACCCCGAAACTTACGGCCAGCTAAAGCCCTGATGCCATAAGGCTTTGCGGGGCGTTTCCCATGCTTTGGGTAGCGTTCCTACCACATGGGCATTGCATTTTTGACACACACGTCTCCCGAGCCTCGATTTTCTTTGGCGGCTATAACGTATTTTGTTAAATTGGTAACGAAAGTACCAAAACGAAGTACGCAAAAAGTAGTTTTACTTCAAAAGTCCAAAAGAAACGGAGGAACGGCACCGATCGACGGATCGGCGCCGGGTTTGCGCCCACGACGCGCGAATCGTCACAAGCACTACAGCCCGCGTGTCCTTCCTCTGAAAACGATTTTTCGGTTGGGTGCGCCCGCATCGAACCACACAGCAGCACTTGGGTTCTATTTCTTGACAGGGTTGGAGGAGATGATGAAGAAAGCTTTGCTCGCGTCGGCAGCACTGCTGACGTTCAGCGCGGTGGCGCACGCTCAAAGCAGCGTGACGCTGTATGGCCGCCTGGACGCCGGGCTCGAATACATGAACGGTGTGCCGACCGGCCCGGCCGGCGCACCCGCCACCGGCTCTTCGCACCGCTTCAGGGCGGAAAGCGGCGACTGGGGCACGAGCTTGTGGGGCATGAAAGGCGTCGAAGACCTCGGCGGCGGCTACCGCGCCGTGTTCCAGTTGGAAGGCAGCTTCAACACCATGACGGGCGCAGGCCCGGGCGGCGGCGGTCTCTTCAATCGCTGGGCGACGGTCGGTATCGCGAACAACCAGTTCGGTACCCTGTTGCTGGGCCGTGAGCTCTTCATCGCGAACGGCGTGTGGGACTTCGATCCGTTCGGCCAGTCGAACTGGTCGTCGGCGTCGCTGGTGCGTGGCCGCAACTGGCCGCAGTCGAGCAACAACATTTCGTACCAGTCGCCGAAGTTCGCGGGCCTGGACTTCTACGGCCAGTACTCGCTCTCCAACGCGACGAACTGGAACGGTAACGGCACGACCCCGCAAGGCCGCGAAGCGGGTGCGTACGTCACGTACACGACGCCGCTCTTCCAGGTGCGCGGTATGTACGACGAAATCCGCAATCCGGCGAACGGTACGCTCGGCGGCGTCTACAACCCGATCGACGGCGGCAGCGGCGGCAACGGCGCCTATGCGTATTCGCGTGAATACACGGCGATGTTCAACGTCTTCCTCGGCCAGTTCAAGATCCAGGGCGCCTATCAGGCGATCCGCAGCTCGGGCATGACCGGTCAGTTGCCCGGCCAGCCGACCACGCTCGATCACGAGTGGGGCGGCGTGACGTGGCAAGCGACGCCGGCGGCCGCGCTGATCGCCGCGGTCTATCACGTCAACGGCAACAACGGCGCGGGCAATGCGACCATCTACACGGTCGGCGGCTCGTACAACCTGTCCAAGCGCACGCTGCTCGACCTGCAGGTCGCGACGGTGCAGAACAGCAAGACCGCCAACTACGGTTTGAACGCCAACAACTACGGCTCGGCTGCTTCGACGGACAATCCGTTCCCCGGCCACAGCCAGACGGGCGTGTACGCAGGTATCCAGCACTCGTTCTAAGCGACGAGTCTGACCTAAGAAACGTTTAAGAAGGTTTTCACGCTGCTGCGAGAGGCGCGTATCGGTGCGATGCCCGAAAGGGTATCGCACCGTTTTTTATTGGCGCGCGCGGTACGCATCGTCGCTCAGGAAGATTCATTACATCGCGAGACAAAAAACTACAGCCCGGAATCCCGAATATAGATAGTTCTCCTCCAAAATCCGCAATCGGGCCGATACGTAAAACGGATAAGGCCCGAACGAGAACGTATTTTTCGAAATCTGTTATTTGCGGGGTTCAGAGGAGATGATGAGAAAAGCTTTATTGGCGGCCGCGGCGCTGCTCACCTTCAGCGCGGTTGCGCAGGCGCAGAGCAGCGTGACGCTCTATGGCCGTCTGGATGCGGGGCTCGAATACATGAGCGGCGTGCCGACAGGCGTCGGTCCGAACGGCGGCGCGACCGGCAGCGCAAACCGCTTCCGCGCGGAAAGCGGCGACTGGGGCACGAGCCTCTGGGGCATCAAGGGCGCGGAAGATCTGGGCGGCGGCAATCGCGCGGTGTTCCAGCTCGAAAACGGATTCAACGCGATGAACGGCGCGGCACAAGGCAACCTGTTCAATCGCTGGGCGACGGTGGGTATCGCCAACGACCGGCTCGGCACCGTGTTGCTGGGGCGTGAGCTCTTCATCTCCAACGGCATATGGGACTTCGATCCGTTCGGGCAGTCGGCCTGGTCGTCGGCTTCGCTGGTGCGCGGGCGCAACTGGCCGCAATCGAGCAACAACATCTCGTACCAGTCGCCGAAGGTCGCGGGCTTCGATTTCTACGGACAGTACGCGTTCTCCAACGCGACGGGCTGGAACGGCAACGGCACGACCGATCAGGGTCGTCAGGCCGGCGCGCAGATCACGTACACCGCCCCGTACTTCCAGGTCCGCGGCATCTACGACGAGATTCGCAATCCGAACAACGGCACGCTCGGCGGCGCTTACGTTCCGGTGAACAAGGCGAACGGCAACGGCGCCTACGCCTATTCGCGCGAATACACCGCGATGCTCAACGTGTTCTTGGGCCAGTTCAAGCTCCAGGGCGGTTATCAGGCGATCCGCAGTTCGGGGATGGTCACGCAGTTGCCCGGCCAGCCGACCACGCTCGATCATGAATGGGGTGGCGTAACGTGGCAGGCCACGCCGGCCGCCGCCTTGATCGCCGCGGTCTATCACGTCAACGGCAACAACGGCGCGGGTAACGCGACCATCTATTCGGTCGGCGGTTCGTACAACCTCTCCAAGCGCACCCTGTTCGATCTGCAGGTCGCCACCGTGCAGAACAGCAAGTCCGCGAACTATGGTCTGAACGCCAACAACTACGGCTCGGCTGCATCGACGGACAACCCGTTGCGCGGCCACAGTCAGACCGGCGTGTACGCGGGCATCCAGCACTCGTTCTGATTCTCAGGACGGTTCGAGACCGCATAGAGGTGCGATTCCGCGAGGGAATCGCACTTTTTTGACGCCCGCTGCCCGTTGTTCAGAAACGCGCGCCGAACTGAATGTTTCACGGACTAGGCACTTATCCTAGTCCGTCGAACTTTGGGAATCCGCAACCTTCCCGCAAAGATCGGCCGCCTTTAGCCTCGCGACTTGCTTTCAATCACGAGACGTTAATGCGTCGGTCATCCGATTTTGGCGGCCTTGTTTGGGCCGTTTCCTATTGCATTGCTGCTTGCTTGTCGCGCGCACGCGTGGCCGTGCCGTCGGGGGCGGCGCCATGAGCGCGAACCGCACCGCCGCGCTGCTCATCCACGGCCTCGGCGGCACGCGGTTCGACCTTGGCTCGCTGCACAAAACGCTGAAACGCGGAGGGATCGACACGCACTCGCTCACGCTGCCGGGCCACGGCGGCCGGCCGCACGATCTCGTCGGCGTGCGCGCAGAGGATTGGCTCGACGCCGTGCGCAAGACGTATCGCGAGGTCTCGCAGGAATACGAGACGGTGCATGTCATCGGCATGTGCATGGGCGCGTTGCTCGCGATCGCGCTGTGCGCGGCGGAAGAGCACCGGCGCGGCAAGCTGATCGCGCTCGCCCCGCCGGTTTTCCTCGACGGCTGGGCGACGCCGTGGTACGCGGCCGCGCGTCATGCGCTCTACCGTGTGCCGTTGCTGCCCGCGCGGATGCGTATCGCCGAAGACGAGCCCTATGGCGTCAAGAACGCGCTGGTGCGCTCGGTCGTGAAGGCAAAGTTCGAACGCGGCGACAATTTCCACTACCGCTGGGTGCCGCTCGCGTGTCTGCGCGAAGTGGACCGCCTGCGCCGCAAGGTGAAGCGTTCAGCGCACGCGATCGGCTGCGCCACGCTCGTCATGCATGCGCGCGAGGACGAACTGACGAGCCTGCGCTCGGCGACCTTCCTGCGCGAGCGCATCGGCGATTCGGAACTCGTGGTGCTGGAGAACAGCTATCACCTGATTTGCGTCGATAACGACCGCGACGTCGTCAAGCGCAACGTGTTGCAGTTTCTGGATCTCGCGTAGATCGCTCAAAGAACGAACGGCCCGCGCGGGCCGTTCTCTTTGACGGCGCCTCAATCCCGCGCCATGCCCGATGCGCCGTGGCTCAGCCAGTCGAGCACGGCGGCGGCGTCATCGTCGCCGGATTGACGCGCCTTCGCGACCGCCTCGCTGATCTTCGCGCCCGGCTTCGGCGCCGCGCGGCGGATCGCCACGCCGACCGCGAGGATGTCGATGATCACGAGATGCAGAATGCGCGAGATCATCGAAAGCTGCGACTCGCGGATCTCGATGTGATCCGTCTCGAGCGCCACGGTCGCGCGCTTGGCGAGCGGCGTGTTGCTCGACGTGATCGCGATAACCGTCGCGCCCTGCTGCATCGCCACTTCGAGCACGCGCAGCAGTTCCGGCGCGCGCCCCGACTTCGACACCGCCACGATCACGTCGCCCTTGCCGAGCAGCGCGGCGGAGGCCGCCTGCATGTACAGGTCGCCGTAAGCGATCGTCGGGATACCGAAGCGGAAGAACTTGTAATGCGCGTCCTGCGCGACGATGTTCGAATTGCCGAGCCCGTAGAACTCGATGCGCCGCGCGCCGTTGAGAATATCGATCGCGCGCTCGACGTTCTCGAAATTCAGATGCTCGCGCAACTGCAGGATCGCGGACACGGTGTTGTCCAGCACTTTCGCGCCGAAGTCGGTAGCCGTGTCGCCCAGATGCACCTGACTGTGGCTCACCGGAATCGTGCCCGTCAGACCGGTCGCGAGCTTCAGCTTGAAGTCGGACAAGCCCTGACAGCCGAGCGAGCGGCAAAAGCGGATCACGGTCGGCTGGCTCACGTCGGCCTTGCGCGCGATGTCGATGATCGGATCGTTGATGATCGAGCGCGGATGATTCAGCGCGAGATCCGCGACGCGCCGCTCGGCGGGCGTCAACGCGTCGCGCATCTGCCGAATGCGCTCGAACACCGCCGACGAGCCGCTGTTCGCGCGGTTCGACAACTGCTCCGACAGAATCGCGGACACGCCGAGAAACGCCGGATATTCCGCCGTGATGATGTACGTCGGAATGCCCGACAAATACTGCTGAAAGCGCCCTTTCGCCTCGAAGCGCTCGCGAAACGGCGACTTGTGGAACAGTTCGCCGAGCTTGAGCACGATGCCGCCGCCGATATAAATGCCGCCCAGCGCGCCCAGCGTCACCGCGATATTGCCCGCGAACGTGCCGAGAATCGCGCAGAAGCAGTTCACGGTTTCGAGCGCGAGCGCTTCGCCTTGCAGTGCGCGGTGCGTCACGTCGGCGGCGGTGAAATCGTCCGCGACGGAGACTTTGTCGCGTTCGGCCAAAGCTCGATAGATCAGCTCCAGCCCCTGCCCCGCGCACACGCGCTCGAACGAGACGTGCGGAAACTTGCGGCGCGCGAAGCGCATCACGAGGTCTTCGCGCTCGTCGAACGGCGAGAACGTGGCGTGACCGCCTTCGCTGCCGAGCGCGATCCAGCGGTCATCGGCGGGAATGAGACCCGAGACGCCCAGGCCCGTGCCCGGTCCGAGCAGGCCGATCACGCTGTTCTGCCGACGCGCGCCGCCGCCGATCTGCTCGCGCTGCGCATCGGTCAGGCCGGGCAGCGCCATCGCGAGCGCGGTGAAATCGTTGACGACGAGCAGCGTATCGAAGCCGAGCGCGCGGCGCGTCGCCTCGATCGAGAAGCTCCAGTCGTGATTGGTCATCTTCACGTGATCGCCGTCGACCGGATTGGCGATGGCGATCGCCGCGTGATTCACGCGCCCGACCTTGGTGTCCTTCAGATACTGCTGCATCACCTCCGCGATGCCGGGGTAGTCGGCGCCCGGATAGACACGGATCTGCCCGATCTCGCCGGGCGCCGTTTCCAGCGCGAAACGCGCGTTGGTGCCGCCGATGTCGGCGAGTAGCCTCGGTCCGTCGGCGTGCTGAGCCGCTGCCTTATGCACACCAGTAGACATCGAGCTTCACTCCTTGAGCGTGGGCCAGCGTCGAGATGGCGTTCTTCTGCGGCGCGGCGAGCGCCGCGTTCAGGACGTCGAGTTTCTTCTGCCCGGCGATGAACAGATACAACTGCCCGATCTGCTGCATCGCCGACATCGACAGGCTCACGCGCGCATGCGGCGCCGCGCCCGGATGCACGGCGACGAAGCGCTCAGGCGTCGAGATCGCGACATCCCACTCGGGCGCATCGGCGAAGATCGAGGCCGTGTGGCCGTCCTCGCCCATGCCGAGCACGGCGACATCCGGCAGACGGCGGCGGGGATCGGCGTTCAGTGCGGCGATGTGCGCTTCGAGCGGGATGGCCGTATCGACGAGCGGCAGAAAATAGGCCGACGCGGCCGCGTTCTGGAGCAGCGTCTCGCGCGCGAAGGTCGCGTTGCTGGCCGGATCGGTCTCGGGCACCCAGCGATCGTCGACGAGCGTCACGTCGATATGCGCCCAGTCGAGCGGCGCGCGCGAAAGCGTCTGCAAGAACGGCTTCGGGCTCGATCCGCCCGATACCGCGAGCGTGGCGTGCGCAGTTTGTCCCGTGGCGCCGGCCGAAGCCGCGCCCCTTGCCGCGAGGGTCGCCTTCAGCGCGTCGCCCACGGCTTTGGCGAGCGCGTCCGCGTGGGCCCGCGGATCGTCGAATGTACGAAGCTCGATCACTTGCTCCTCCTGCTTGTTCTGGTTTATCGATCCGCCATGCGTTCGCACCATCGCGACGATGGGCGAAGCGGAGTCCTGCATTCCCGTTCGGGCGGCGTCGGGCTCACGCCGTCAATTCTCCTCTTCGAGCCAGCACGTGCCCGCCTGCGCGAGCATCGCGCTCGACGCCGCCGGGCCCCACGTGCCGGCCGCGTACGGCTTCGGCCGGGTCGTCGACGACGCCCACGCGTTCAGAATCGGCTCGACCCAGCGCCATGCCGCTTCCTGCTCGTCGCGCCGCACGAATAGCGCGAGCCGCCCGTTGATCACATCGAGCAGCAGGCGCTGATACGCCTCCATCTGTCCTTCCTTGAAGAACTGATCGAACGCGAGATCCAGATGCACGCTCGCGAGATTCATGCCCTCGCCGGGCTGCTTCGCCAGGCAATAGAGACGAATCGACTCGTTGGGCTGCAGCCGGATCACGAGCCGGTTCGCGCCGGCGCGCAACGGCATGGACCCGAGCGACGAGTGCGGCACCGCGCGGAAATTCACGACGATCTCCGCGACGCGATCCGCGAGCCGCTTGCCCGTGCGCAGGAAAAACGGCACGCCCGCCCAGCGCCAGTTCTCGATCTCGACCTTCAGCGCGACGAAGGTCTCCGTGCCGCTGTCGGGCCGCACGCCCTTCTCTGTCGCGTACGCCGGCACCTGCGTGCCGCGGATCACACCCGCATGATATTGCCCGCGCACCGCGACGCGGCTGATATCGCGCTCGTCGACGGGCTTGAGCGCGCGCAGCACGCGCAGCTTTTCGTCGCGCACGGAGTCGGAATCCATCGAGTGCGGCGGCTCCATCGTCACGATGGAGAGCAATTGCAGCAAATGGTTCTGCACCATGTCGCGCAGCGCGCCCGTATTGTCGTAGAAGTCGCCGCGCGCTTCCACGCCCAATTCTTCCGCGATCGTGATCTGGATGCTCTCGACCCATTCGCGCCGCCACAGCGGCTCGAAGAGCGCATTGCCGAAACGCAGCGCGAGCAGGTTCTGCACCGGCTCCTTGCCGAGATAGTGGTCGATCCGGTAGATCTGCTCTTCCTGGAAAATTTCGCCGACCGCGTCGTTGATCGCGTTCGACGACTTCAGGTCGTAGCCGAGCGGCTTCTCCAGCACGATGCGCGAATCCTGGTTCAGCCCGACATCGGCGAGCCCGCGGCAGATCGGCACGAAAAGCGACGGCCCCGTCGCGAGATAAAAGACGCGCGTGCCGCCGTGGCGGCCCAGCACGTCGCGCAACAGAACGAAGTCTTCCGCGCGGCCGAGGTCGAGTCCGACGTATTCGAAGCGCTCGACGAAGCTGCGCCACGCGGACTCGTCCACGCCGTGCTTCGACACGTGAGGTTTCACGTGATCTTCCACCCAGGCGCGGTATTCGGCTTGCTCCTTGGCTTCGCGCGCGACCGAGACGATCTTGCCCGACGGGTTGAGCATGCCCGCGCGATGGGCCTCGAAGAGCGCGGGAAGAATCTTGCGCATCGAGAGGTCGCCGGTGCCGCCGAAGAGTACGAAGGTGAAGTTCGAGTCGCTGTGCATGTGTCTGAACGTGGGTTCGAGAACCGGATGTGAGTCGAATCGGGGCGCGCCGCCCAAGAAGTTACCGGACGCCCGGCACGCGCCGTAGTCCGATAAAAATTTTTTTGACACTGAATTGTAGTTTAACTACAATCCAAATCAAGAGGAAATGTCGATCTCTGAAAAACGGCCCTTCGTCAACCGGATCAATCCGGGTGATTTGCGGTTTTTTGGATAGACGTTCTGAGCGCATGGTAATGGAGCCAGCGGCTCGCCGCTTTCCCCGGAAAGAGCGCGTGCCGGTTCCCATGCAATCGAGCCTCGCGCCTCGCCGTCGAGCGCGCCCTTCGTGGCGAAGCATGAACGGCCGGGCAAAAATCAAAAGAGGAGACAAGCCGTTGCGATTCAATTCACTCATCGCTTGAGCGCCGTGCGGCCGTACATCGGTCTGCCGGCCCGGCATGCCGCGCTCGCGTGACGTGCGCCTTGCCCGCTTCCCCGCCGACACCGCCGATTTCCGGCCATCCAGCTTTGCCGTTTTTTTGACCACCGCTTTTGACCACCGCTTCTTAGCCATGCTTCTGGCGGCATCGGGAGCCAATCGTTTCTTGATCAGGTGTCTGGAGGAGATTAACAATGAAAGTCCGTAAGCTCATGGGCGCGCTGTGCGCCGCAGGTCTTCTGTGCGGCGCGACGGCGTCGGCGGTTCAGGCTGCCGAAGCCGTTTCCGTGCTGCACTGGTGGACGTCCGGCGGCGAATCCAAGGCAGTCGGCGTGCTCAAGGACGACATGACGAAGCAGGGTTACACCTGGAAGGACTTCGCTGTCGCGGGCGGCGCGGGCGCGGCCGCCATGACCGCGCTGAAGACGCAGGTGATTTCGGGCAATGCGCCGTCGGCGGCGCAGATCAAGGGCCCGCTGATCCAGGAATGGGCCGAGCAAGGCGTGCTCGTGCCGATCGATTCCGTCGCCGGCGACTGGAAAAAGAACCTGCCGCCGGAAATCGACAAGATCATCCACGCCGACGGCCACTATGTCGCCGCGCCCTTCTCGGTGCACCGCGTGAACTGGCTGTACATCAACAAGGCCGCGCTGGATAAGGCCGGCGGCAAGGTGCCGGCCAACTGGAACGAGTTCTTCCAGGTCGCCGACAAGATGAAAGCCGCGGGCATCATGCCGATCGCGATGGGCGGCCAGCCGTGGCAGGACCTGACGCTGTGGGAAGACGTCGTGCTGTCGCAGGGCGCGGACTTCTACAAGAAGGCAATCGTCGATCTGGACCAGAAGACCCTGACCTCGGACAAGATGGTTCAGGTGTTCGACACGGTTCGCAAGATCCAGGGCTACTTCGACAGCGGCCGCACGGGCCGTGACTGGAACCTCGCGACGGCCATGGTCATCAACGGCAAGGCCGGCATGCAGTTCATGGGCGACTGGGCGAAGGGCGAATTCGCCGGCGCGAACAAGAAGGCGGGCACGGACTATATCTGCGCGCCGGTGCCGGGCACGGAAAAGGCCTACACCTTCAACGTCGATTCGTTCGTGTTCTTCCAGCAGAAGGGCCAGAAGGCGGCAACGCCGGGTCAGCTCGCGCTCGCGAAGACCATCATGACGCCGGAATTCCAGGAACAGTTCAGCCTGAACAAAGGCTCGATCCCGGTGCGTCTGGGCGTGTCGATGGATAAATTCGACGACTGCGCGAAGAAGTCCTACGCTGATGAACAAACGGCGATCAAATCGGGCGGCTACGTTCCGTCGCTCGCGCACGGCATGGCGCAGGGCGATGCCGTCGCCGGCGCGATGACCGACGTCGTGACGAAGTTCATGAACTCGTCGCAGGATTCGAAGAGCGCGGTCGCAGCGCTCGCGAACGCCGCCAAGACGAAGTAACGCAGTGTCCGCCCGGCGCGTGCCGGGCGGAAAAACGAGACACCCAGGTAGCGTCGCGCCTTTCAGCGCCAGCAGCCCTTTCGCCACAGACGCGCAAATCAGTGCACCTAAACGCACGAGACGCGCGGGCGCATCTTCCAGGAGTCGAGTCGTGACTGCCTCCATCACCGCGGACAAGAAACCGCAAAATCCGCCCCGTCGCGCTTCACCGACGGCGGCGCTCGCCGATCGCCTGATTCCGAAGCTGGTGCTCGCTCCCAGCGTCTTGATCGCGCTCGTCTTCGTGTATGGCTTCATCGCCATTACCGGGTATCTGTCGCTGTCGGAATCGCGGCTGATGCCGCGCTACGATTTCGCCGGCCTCGACCGGTACCGGCAACTCTTCGCCAACGATGTCTGGTGGACTTCCGCCGCCAACCTCGGCTGGTTCGGCATTCCGTTCATCGGAATTTGCGTGTTCCTCGGCCTCTTCCTCGCGATCCTTCTGGACCAGAAGATCCGCAACGAAGGCGCGTTGCGCGCGATTTTTCTCTACCCGATGGCGCTCTCGTTCATCGTGACCGGCACCGCGTGGCAGTGGATTCTGAACCCCGGCCTCGGTCTGGAGAAAGTTTTTCACGACTGGGGCTGGACGAGCTTCTCGTTCAACTGGCTCGGCGACCCGGACAAGGCGATTTTCTGCGTCGTGATTGCGGCGGTCTGGCAATCGACCGGCTTCGTGATGGCCCTTTTCCTCGCGGGCCTGCGCGGCGTCGATAGCGAAATCTTCAAGGCCGCCCAAGTCGATGGCGCGACCTTGCCGACCATCTACCGCAAGATCGTGATTCCGAGCATGCGCCCGGTGTTCTTCTCCGTACTGCTGATTCTCTGCCACATCACGATCAAGACCTTCGACCTGGTCGTCGCATTGACGGCGGGCGGTCCGGGCACGTCGTCGTCGCTGCCCGCCATCTTCATGTACACGTTCTCGTTCAACCGCGGACAGTTGGGCGTGGGCGCGGCGTCATCGATGATGATGCTCGCCACCGTCGTCGCGGTGCTCGTGCCGCTCATGTATCTCGAATCGAGGAGCACGCGAAATGCAGCCTAAGATGACTTTGAGCCGCGCCGTCATCTACGCGGTGCTGATTCTGTTCGCGCTGTACTTCCTGTTCCCGATCTACGTGATGCTCTCGACGTCGTTCAAGGACCTCGATCAGCTTCGCACGGGCAACCTGCTGACGCCGCCGTCGCACTTCACGTTCGCGCCGTGGGTGAAGGCGTGGCAGGAAGCGTGCACCGGCGTGCGCTGCGACGGCATGCAGCCGTTCTTCATGAACTCCGTGCGCATGGTGATTCCCGCCGTGCTGATCTCGTCGTTCGTCGGCGCGTTCAATGGCTACGTGCTCACGCACTGGCGCTTTCGCGGCGCGGACGCGTTCTTCACGATGCTGCTGGTCGGCTGCTTCATCCCCTTCCAGGCCATTCTTCTGCCGATGGCGCGCCTGCAGGGCTATCTCGGCCTGTCGAACACCACGACCGGCCTCGTGCTCGTGCACGTGATCTACGGCATCGCGTTCACCACGATGTTCTTCCGCAATTTCTACGTGAGCATTCCGGCTGAACTGGTGAAGGCGGCGCGTATCGACGGCGCGGGTTTCTTCACCATCTTCACGAAGATCCTGCTGCCCGTCTCGCTGCCGATTTTCATGGTGTGCCTGATCTGGCAATTCACGCAGATCTGGAACGACTTCCTGTTCGGGATCGTGTTTTCGGGCGTCGATTCGATGCCGATCACGGTCGCGCTGAACAACCTCGTGAACACATCGACGGGCGTGAAGGAATACAACGTGGACATGGCGGGCGCGATTATCGCCGCATTGCCGACGATTCTCGTCTACATGATCGCCGGACGTTATTTCGTGCGCGGGCTGACGGCCGGCGCGGTGAAGGGTTAATCGGACATCGTTCGACAGAGATATAGAGGATTCACATGGCAAGCCTTTCCATCCGTGACGTGTACAAGACCTACCCGAACGGGGTGCCGGTTCTCAAGGGCGTCAACATCGACATCGAGGACGGTCAGTTCCTGATCCTCGTCGGCGGCTCGGGCTGCGGCAAATCGACCCTGCTGAACATGATCGCCGGGCTCGAAACCGTGACCAAGGGCGACATCATGATCGACGGCAAGACGGTCAACGACCTCTCGCCGAAGGACCGCGATATCGCGATGGTGTTCCAGTCCTACGCGCTCTACCCTTCGATGAGCGTGCGCGACAACATTTCGTTCGGCCTCAACATCCGCAAGGTGCCGAAGGACGAGCAGAAGAAGATCGTCGATCGCGTGTCGGAGACGCTGCAGATTGGCCATCTGCTGGATCGCAAGCCGGGGCAGCTTTCCGGCGGCCAGCGTCAGCGCGTGGCGATGGGCCGTGCACTCGCGCGCGATCCGGTGATGTTCCTGTTCGACGAGCCTTTGTCGAACCTCGACGCGAAGTTGCGCATCGAGATGCGTTCCGAGATCAAGCTGCTGCATCAGCGCCTGGGCACGACGATCGTCTACGTGACGCACGATCAGATCGAAGCGATGACGCTCGGCGACCGCATTGCGGTCATGAAGGACGGCATCGTGCAGCAGTTCGGCGCGCCGCAGGAGATTTACGATTCGCCGTCGAATCTGTTCGTGGCAGGCTTCATCGGCGCGCCGCCGATGAACTTCATCACCGGCAAGCTGGTCGAGTCGGGCTCGGGCATCGGCTTGCAGCTCGATACGGGCGTCGCGCAGAAGGTGCTGAATCTACCGTTCGATGCATCGAAGCTGCGCGGCAAGATCGGGCAGGACGTGATCCTCGGCCTGCGTCCGGAACGCATCACCGATTCGCGTTCGGCGCACGACGTGTCCGATGCGAGCCTGCAACCAGTCGATGTGCGCGTCGACGTGATCGAGCCGACCGGCCCGGACACGCTCGTGTTCGCGCAGGTGAACGGCAAGCGCATCGTGTCGCGCGTGCATCCGGCGTCGAACCCGAAGCCGACCTCGGACATGACGCTGCTGTTCGATGTGTCGAAGGCGGTGCTGTTCGATCCGCAGACGGAGGAAAGGCTGGCTTGAGGGTGTTTTTTGGTTGATGTTGAGAGCCGCGCTTCGCGCGGCTCTTTTCGTTTGAGGCTGACGTTTTCAGACGCAGCGTTCTCATATTTCGGATTACTTCGTATCGCAATTAACTCGTGATCGTCGATAAGATTGGCCGCAGTCGCCTGCCGGCGAATCATCATTGACAATGCCGGCTGGCGCAGTCGCCTCTGGTTGTCACTTGACAACCAGACTAGCCATGAATAGACTGAACTGCCGATGAAACGACCGCATGCGAAGAAAGAGATCGAGGCCGCCCTGCTCTACGCCGAAGCGAACGGGTGGGTCGTCGAGCCCAAGAAAGGTAACGGGCACGCGTGGGGACGAATGTATTGCCCGTATAACGATGCGGAATGTCGTTGCGGAGAATTCTGCATCACAAGCATCTGGAGCACGCCTCGCAATGCGGTGAATCACGCGAACGACTTGAAGCGAGTCGTTGACAACTGCTCTACCCGCAAAAAATGCACTGCACGATGAGGCGCACGAACATCTCATGGAATACGAATTCACGCTCAAGTACCGCTTGTCGGCAGAAGACTGCGACCATGAGCAACTCCTCGAACGGCTCGCGGAATCCGGATGCGATGACGCAACGATCGGAATCGGTCAGCCCGGACGCATCGCACTCGCCTTCAGGCGCGAGCGGCGCAACGCCAGGAACGCCATCTTCTCCGCGCTCAAGAACGTAAAGCAGGCCATTCCCACCGCGCGCCTGATCGAAGCGGGTCCGGACTTCGTCGGACTCACGGACGTCGCCGAAGTAACGGGTATGACCCGTCAGAACATGCGCAAGCTGATGCTCGCGAACGCGATGGAATTTCCAGCGCCGATTCACGAAGGCAATCCGTCCGTCTGGCATCTGTCCGACATTCTCGCGTGGCTGAACGATCGTGGCGGCTATCGCGTCGATACGCACCTTCTCGATGTGTCCAAAACAGCGAAACAGGTCAATCTGGTGAAGGAAGCTCGGGATGTCGAGCCACGAATGACTCAGGAACTGGAGCGGCTGGTCGCCTAGACCGGCGCGATGCAGGCGTGCCCACATGTGCCATTACAGGCACAATCCTCGTTCTGCATCTCGAACGACCAAAGCCGCATGACTCTCCTCTCCTCGCATCCCGAACTCGCGTGGCCCGCAGCGAGCGGCGCCGATCCCTTCATCGGCCTCGAATCCCTCGACGACGCCCGCGCCCAAGCCTGGGTCGACGCCCAGAACCGCCGCACCGAAGCCGCGTTCGGCGCGACGCCCGAAGCGCGCGCGCTCGCCGGGAAGCTCGAAAAAGCGTACACGTCGAAGGACCGCATCGTCGCCTGCTCGCGCTATGGCGACTGGGCTTACAACACATGGCAGGACGAGGCGCATCCGCTCGGCATCGTGCGCCGCACGCCGTGGGCGTCCTGGCTCGCGGGCGCGACCGAATGGGAAACGATCCTCGATGTCGACGCGCTCGATCTCAACACGCGCGCCGATGACGACACGCGCTGGGCGCTCGCCGATTTCGACATGCTCTACCCCGATTACGACCGGGCGCTCGTGAGCCTCTCGCCGGGCGGCTCGGATGCGGTGATCGTGCGCGAGTTCGACATCGCATCGAAGGCCTTCGTCGCAGACGGCTTCGCGCTACCCGATGTCGGCAAGCACGATATTTCGTGGATCGATTGCGATACGGTCTACGTCGGCTGGGACGACAGCAAAACGAACCCGCGCCCCGCGCTGACGACCTCGGGCTTTCCGCGCCAGTCGCGTCGATGGAAGCGCGGCACGCCGCTCAGCAGTGCGCCCGTCGTGTTCGAAGGCGAGCGGCGCGACGTGTCGGCGGGCGTCGACTACGATCCGATCGAAAAGCTGCATCTCGCGTCGCGCGCCGTGACGTTCTACGACACGCTCAACTATTGGCTCGACGAAACCGCCAACGCATGGCGTCAGTACGATCTGCCCGCGCATGTGGAAATCGAGCACTGGAACGGCTGGCTCTTCGTTACACCGCGCAAGTTCTGGAACGCGGGCGGCCGCCGCCACGCGCCCGGCACGCTCACGGTCATCCGGCGCGATGCGTTCCTCGCAGGCTCGCGCCATTTCACCACGCTGTTTGCGCCGTCCGAGCGGCTCGTGCTCGCGGGCATCGACTTCACGAAACAATTCCTCATCGTCTCGCAGATGGACGACGGCACGCCGCGCGTCACGCTCATGCGCGCGCCATCGCAGGAAAGCGGCGAATGGGAAGCGCGCGAATTCGCGCTGCCGGACGCGAGCCAGTCGTGGGTCGATTCGATCGACAGCGAGCGCGACGATACCGTGCTCATCCACGTCGAGCACTTTCTGACGCCGCCGTCGCTGCATCATGCCGATCTGTCGAGCGACGCGCCGTGGCAACTGCTCGCGCGCCTGCCCGCGCAGTTCGACGCGGCGGGTCTCGCCGCCGTGCGCCGCCACGCGTTCGCGCCGGATGGCGAGCGCATTCCGTACTGGCTGATCGGCAAAGATGTCGAGACCGCGACGCACGCGCGCCCGTGCCTGCTTTACGGGTACGGCGGCTTCGAGGTCGCGCTCGATCCGCAGTACGACGCGACCACCGGCATCGCGTGGCTCGAGCGCGGCGGGCTCTACGCGGTCGCCAATATTCGCGGCGGCGGCGAGTTCGGGCCGGCGTGGCATCAGGCGGCGTTGCGTGAAAACCGGCAGATTGCGTTCGACGATTTCATCGCGGTCGCGCAGGCGCTGGTCGATACCGGCGTCACCACGCCGAAGCAACTCGCGATTCGCGGCGGCAGCAACGGCGGCCTGCTCACGGGCGCATGCATGGTGCAGCGCCCCGACCTGTTCGGCGCGGTGCTCGCCGAAGTGCCGCTCTTCGATATGGCGCGCTTTCACTTGCTGCTGCAAGGCGCATCGTGGATCGATGAATACGGCGATCCGGACGACGCCGACGATCTGCGTCATCTGCTAGCGTATTCGCCGTATCAGAACGTGAAGGCGAAGGTGGCGTATCCGCCGGCGCTCTTCACGTCATCGACGAGCGACGACCGCGTGCATCCCGGCCACGCGCGCAAGATGACCGCGAAAATGCAGGCGCAAGGCCACGAGGCGGTCTGGTATCAGGAAACCGGTGAAGGCGGACACGGCGCGGGCGTGGAGCCGGAAGCCGTCGCGCAGGCGGAAGCGGCGGCCTTCACGTTCCTCGCGGCGACCATCGGCCCGCTCGGTTGATTCCGTCATTCGCGCGGCGAAACAGAGCATTTCCCGGAAAAGACAGGTGTCCGGTCTCGATTCAAATTCCGTCGATACAGCGGCGCATCGCCGCTGCATATAGTGACGACATACCGAATCGACCCGGACTGATCAGAAGCGCCTTTGACCAGACACCTGACCGTCCATTCCAAGGAACATGCCTATCGCCACTGAAACCGAACCGGCCCGAAAGCACCTTTGACCAGACGCGAAGGGACCAGCAAAAAAACGACGCTCGACCCGGAATGCACCTTTGACCAGGCACCACCGATCACGAGATTCAAAACAGTTCGACCTTTTGGCCTCGCCTCCGCGCGAGGCTTTTTTTCGTCCCGAGCCGATGCGAGAAGCAGCGCCCGCAGGCGCGCTCACACCTTCACCGGCGCCGCATGCGAGCGCAGCACCAGCGTGCGGCCCGCGAACGTCAGCACGCCGCACACGCCGATCACCACGCCCATGCCGTGCGGCGAGACATCGTGAAACAACCCAATCGCGACGCTCGCGAGCGCGCCGAGCGCAAGCTGCATCGCGCCGAACACGGCGGCGGCCGCGCCCGCGTTCTTCGGATAGCGATGCATCAGTTCCGTCGTGCAGTTCGCCGAAAGCAGACCGACCACGCCGACGACGAAAAAGAGCGTCGCGACGATCGACCACAGCCCGCCCCATCCGGTCAGCGAAACGAGCGCGACCGCGAGCGCCGCCGCGACGCTCACGAACGACGCGGCCGAGATCATCTTCATCGCGCCGACGCGCCCGACGAACCGCGTGTTCAGCACATTCCCCGCGATGATGCCGACGATATTCAGCCCGAACAGCAGCCCGTAGTACTGCGGCTTGACGTGGAAGTAATCGATATAGACGAAAGGCGTCGCGGTGATATACGCGAACATCGACGCGAACGCCATGCCGCCGCACATCATGTGGCCCCAGGTGACGGGATCGGTCAGCAGGTGCCCGTACGCCGCGAACGATTTGCCCACCGCCGCGCTCGCGCGCTTTTCTTTCGGCCACGTCTCGGGAACGCGCAGATAGGCGGTCACGGCGCAGGTCACGCCGAAGAGCGTCAGCGCGACGAACACCACGCGCCAGCCGCCCAGCAGCAGAAGCTGCCCGCCGATGAGCGGCGCGAGCAACGGTCCGATCGACGTGACGATGGAAAGCATCGACAGCACGCGGGCGGCGTCGCCCGGCTCGTGGGCGTCGCGAGCAATCGCGCGCGCCAGCACCGAGGCCGCGCCCGCGCCGAGCGCCTGCAGGAAGCGCACGAGGACAAGCGCGTCGATGGACAACGCCGCCGCGCAGCCGATGCTCGCGAGCGCGTACAACGCGATGCCGCCAAGCAGCACGGGCCGCCGGCCGTAGGCGTCGGAGAGCGGGCCGTAGAGCAGCATGCCGAACGAGAAGCCGAACATGAAGCTCGTGAGCGTGCTTTGCGCGGCGGCCGGGCTCGTGCCGAACGATGCGGCAAGCGCCGGCAGGCTCGGCAGATACATGTCGATCGACAGCGGGCCGCACGCGGCAAGGGCGCCGAGCAACAGGATCAGACGGGCATCGGGCCGGCGCCGGGGGGTGTCGGACATGGGTTCGCGGGAGGGGGAGTGTCGAGGTCACGCAGCCTTTCGGCAGCGTAAGGAGCAATCATTGTACGCGACGCCTCGTCGCGATCCGGCCCTGTGCGGCACGTTGCGCTAAGCTCTTCGCTCTTCTTCACCCGTCTCATCGAACCGATGACCGCCTTTCTGCTGATCTGGAGCCCCAAAAAGTGGCCGTGGCCCGAGTTGCCCGATTTCGCGCGGCGTGTCGCGGCGGGCGAAGCGGTCGCCGACGTCTGGGGCTGCGGCACCGCGCGCGGGCTGATGCCGGGCGATCGCGTGTTCGTGCATCGCGTGTCGCAGGAACCGAAGGGCGTATTCGCGTCGGGCTGGGTGACGCGCGCGCCCTACGAAGTGCCCGATGCCGGCAGCAAGCGCGGCTATCGGCTGTGCATCGATTTCGTGTACGACTTTCTGGCCGATGCGCACGAAAAAGTCGTCGTCACGCGCGACGAACTGCGGGCGCATCCGTTCTCGGTGCAGACATGGGACGCGCAAATGTCCGGCACGCTCATCAAGCCGATGGCGGAAGGCGCGCTGGAAAAGCTCTGGACCGAACGCACCGGGCGGCGGCCATCGCGGGCCTAGACGCCTGAAACGACACGGCCCGTTCGCATCGACTCCGGTACAATTTCAGCATCGTTTTCGCGTCGGCCCGCGCGCCTTGCGCGCTGCGTTCCTCGCCGCTTTCGCGTCCGGCCGCCTCCCGCGACTCCCGCATCCACTTTCAGCGCAGGCTTTCTCCATGTCCAAGAATCAAGCTCTCTTCGAACGCGCCCAGCGAACCATTCCTGGCGGCGTGAACTCGCCGGTGCGGGCGTTCCGCTCGGTCGGCGGCACGCCGCGTTTCATCGAGCGCGCAGAGGGGCCGTACCTCTGGGACGCCGAGGGCAAGCGCTACATCGACTACATCGGCTCGTGGGGCCCGATGATCCTCGGCCACGTGCATCCCGAAGTGCTCGACGCCGTCCAGCGCGTGCTCGCGAACGGCTTCTCGTTCGGCGCGCCGACCGAAGCCGAAATCGAAATCGCCGAGGAAATCTGCAAGCTCGTGCCGTCGATCGAACAGGTGCGCATGGTGTCGTCCGGCACCGAAGCGACCATGAGCGCACTGCGTCTCGCGCGCGGCTTCACCAACCGCAGCCGTATCATCAAGTTCGAGGGCTGCTATCACGGTCATGCGGACAGCCTGCTCGTGAAGGCCGGCTCCGGCCTGCTCACGTTCGGCAATCCGACTTCCGCGGGCGTGCCCGCCGATATCGCGAAGCACACGACCGTGCTCGAATACAACAACGTCGAGCAACTGAACGAAGCGTTCGCGGCGTTCGGCGCGGAAATCGCCTCGGTGATCGTCGAGCCGGTCGCGGGCAACATGAACCTCGTGCGCGCGACGCCCGAGTTCCTGAATGCGCTGCGCGAGCGCTGCAACGAGTACGGCGCGGTCCTGATTTTCGACGAAGTCATGTGCGGCTTTCGCGTCGCGCTCGGCGGCGCGCAGCAGGTCTACGGCATCAAGCCGGATCTCACCTGCCTCGGCAAGGTCATCGGCGGCGGCATGCCGGCGGCGGCCTTCGGCGGACGGCGCGACATCATGGCGCATCTCGCGCCGCTCGGCGGCGTCTATCAGGCGGGCACGCTGTCGGGCAATCCGATCGCGGTGGCCGCGGGTCTCAAGACATTACAGTTGATCCAGCGCCCCGGCTTCTACGAGGAGCTGGCAAAACAAACGCGCAAGCTCGTCGATGGCCTCGCGAACGCCGCCCGCGACGCCAAAGTGCCCTTCTCCGCCGATTCCATCGGCGGCATGTTCGGCCTCTACTTCATGAACGACGTGCCGGGCAGCTTCGCGCAGATCCAGCAAGGCGACACGAAGCGCTTCAACGCGTTCTTCCACGCGATGCTCGACGCCGGTGTGTACTTCGCGCCGTCCGCGTTCGAAGCGGGCTTTGTGTCGAGCGCGCACGACGACGCCGTCATCGACGCGACCCTCGACGCGGCGCGCGGCGCATTCGCGTCGCTCGCGGCCTGACGCTTTCCGGGCCGCGCCGATGTTCTCGCAAACCGACTTCACCCACATGGAGCGCGCGCTCGCGCTCGCCTCGAAGGGCATGTACACGACGACGCCGAATCCGCGCGTCGGCTGCGTGCTCGTCAAGAACGGCGAAGTGATCGGCATGGGCTTTACGCAGCCGGCCGGTCAGGATCATGCCGAAGTGCAGGCGCTGAAAGACGCCCGTTCGCGCGGCAAGGACCCGCGCGGCGCGACGGCGTACGTGTCGCTCGAACCGTGCAGCCACTTCGGGCGCACGCCGCCGTGCACGCATGCGCTGATCGATGCGCGCGTCGAGAAAGTCATCGCCGCGATGGAAGATCCGAATCCGGCCGTGTCCGGCCGCGGTCTCGCGATGCTGCGCGACGCGGGCATCGATGTGCGCTGCGGCCTGCTCGCGAACGAGGCGCAGGAAATGAACATCGGCTTCGTGTCGCGCATGACGCGCCGCCGTCCGTGGGTGCGCATGAAGGTCGCGGCGACGCTCGACGGCCGCACCGGCCTGCCTTCGGGCGAAAGCCAGTGGATCACGGGCGAAGACGCGCGCGCCGATGGCCACGCGTGGCGCGCCCGCGCCTGCGCGATCCTGACGGGCATCGGCACGGTGCGCGAGGACGATCCGCAACTGACCGTGCGCGCGGTGGACACGCCGCGTCAGCCGCAGCGCGTGTTGATCGACAGCCGTCTGGACGTGCCGCTCCACGCGCGCATCCTCGACGGCGCGCCGCCGTGGATTTTCCACGCAGCCGACGCCGAACCCGCGCGCATCGACGCGCTGCGCGAAAAAGGCGCGGAGCCGATCGAGCTTTCGAACGAGCACGGCAAGGTCGATCTGCCCGCCATGCTCACGGCGCTCGCGGATCGCGGCATCAACGAATTGCACGTCGAAGCGGGCCACAAGCTGAACGGCTCGCTGTTGCGCGAGGGCTGCGTCGACGAACTGCTGGTCTATCTCGCGCCGAGCCTGCTCGGCAGCGCGCCCGGCATGTTCGACTTCGCGCCGCCCGAAACGCTCGATGCGCGGCCGCATCTGAAGTTTCATCGCATCGACCGGCTCGGCGACGATCTGCGCATTCTCGCGCGCTTCGCAGAGGCGAACGTCGCGAACTGATTACCTACGATTCAAGGAAGCTAGCCGATGTTTACAGGAATTGTCGCGGCGGTGGGCCGCATCGAAAAAGTCACGCCGCTCGGCGCGGAGGAAGCGGGCGTTCGTCTGACGGTCGCGGCGGGCGGCCTCGATCTCGCCGACGTCGAGCTCGGCGACAGCATCGCCATTCAGGGCGCGTGCATGACGGTGATTCAGAAGTCCGCTGACGCCTTCGACGTCGACGTGTCGCGCGAAAGCCTGAACAAGACCGTCGGTCTCGGCGATGCGGGCGCCAAGGTGAATCTGGAAAAGGCCTTGCGCGCGCACGACCGGCTGGGCGGGCATCTCGTGTCCGGTCACGTGGATGGGCTCGGTGTCGTGTCGAAGTTCGAGCCTGTCGGCGAGTCGCACGAATTGCGCATCGTCGCGCCGAAGGAGATCGGCAAGTATCTGGCCTACAAGGGCTCGGTGACGGTGAACGGCGTGAGTCTCACGGTGAACTCGGTCAGCGACCGCGCCGATGGCTGCGAATTCTCCATCAACCTGATTCCGCATACCGTCGAAGTGACGACGCTCAACGCTCTGTCGAAAGGCGCGAAGGTCAATCTGGAGATCGATCTGATCGCGCGGTATGTCGAGCGGATGATGAGCGCGGGGTAACGAGGTTGCTGCCGATGCGATGTCAGCGCTCGGCTCCCCACAGGTATTCGAAGTCGAACGACACTTCCTTGCTGTGACGGATCGACACGAGATAGATCGTGTCGTCCGTCAGCAAATAAAGCAGAACATAGTCGTCGAAAATATACTCGCGCAGCTCCGGCGCGCTGCTCGCAACGACCGTGGCCTCGACGATCTGCTCATACGCCAGTAGCGCGTGAACCGTGTCGGGGTTCGTATTCAGCACGCGCCGGCCGATTGCGGGAAACCTGCGCAACAGCGGCAGCGCCCGGTCGTGAAGCGATTCGACCAGCAGATCAAAGGCCTGCAGACGGCCGGTTCGATCGCAGTGCCGCTCGATATCCGTGAGCCGCGTGTCGAAACAGCCCATGATGCGCACGGAAAAGCGCTTTCGTTCATCATTCACGGTCCGCGCCTCCGCCTTCTTCGCGCCCTGCCTTCAAACGCGCCCTCAGGCGTTTGAAATAGTCGTCGGCATCTTCGTGTCGCCCGGTCTTGAGATCGTCCAGGCCTGCGAGGGCATCTTGCAGCAGCAACATGTGGATTCGATTGCGTTCCATTCGGTAGTACATCTCGAGCTTCTCCGTGCTGATCAGCGCGGCGCAGCTCTCTCCATTTTTCGTGATGATTTTTTCAGTCCCGCCGCGCACCTCGTCGACGAGTTCGGAGAGATTGGCGCGCGCCTGCGACAGCGGGATGATGTCCTTTGCGGTGTAAGCCATGGCCGGCTCCATTCGATTTAATGTACTGAGCATTGTACAAAATTCGCACCTGTTTGAATTGAGATGACGCCAGTGTCGCAGTACCGCTGCTACGGCGCCATTCGTCCGAATGGGTTAGGAAAACTCCACTGGAGAAACGCCGCCGATTTCAACGACTGTCCATCGGCCGTGGCGTAAAATACGCGCTTTCCCCAAACCGGACCCCGCACGGGACGTCACCATGTCGCTCGCCTCCACTCCTGAGATCATCGCTGAACTGAAAGCCGGCCGGATGGTGATCCTCGTCGACGAAGAAGACCGCGAGAATGAAGGCGATCTCGTCATCGCCGCCGAATTCGTCACGCCCGAAGCCATCAACTTCATGGCGAAGCACGGCCGCGGCCTCGTCTGCCTCACGCTCACGCAGGAACGCTGCAGGCAACTGAACCTGCCGCTCATGACGCATCGCAACGGCACGCAGTACGGCACGGCGTTCACGGTGAGCATCGAGGCGGCCGAAGGCGTGACGACCGGCATTTCCGCCGCCGATCGCGCGAAAACCATCGCCGCCGCGGTCGCGCACGACGCGCGCGCCGAACACATCGTGCAGCCCGGCCACGTATTCCCGATCATGGCGCAGCCGGGCGGCGTGCTCGTGCGCGCGGGCCACACCGAAGCCGGCTGCGATTTCACGGCGCTCGCCGGGCTCACGCCCGCCGCGGTGATCTGCGAGATCATCAAGGACGACGGCGAAATGGCGCGTCTGCCGGATCTCATCGAATTCAGCCAGCAGCACGGCATCAAGATCGGCACGATCGCCGACCTGATCCATTACCGCAGCCGCACCGAATCGATCATCGAAAAAGTCTGCGAGCGGACGATGCAGACCGCGCACGGCCCGTTCCGCGCGGTGCTGTATCGCGACGAGCCGACGCGCTCGCCGCACATCGCGCTCGTGCGCGGCACGCCGCGCCCCGACCGCGAAACGCCGGTGCGGGTGCACGAACCGCTGTCGGTGCTCGATCTGCTCGAAATCGATTCCTCGACCCATTCGTGGACCGTCGACGCCGCGATGAAGGAAATCGCCGCGCGCGATCTCGGCGCGATCGTCATGCTCAACTGCGGCGACACGAAGGAACATCTCATCGATGTGTTCCGCGCCTTCGAACAGCAGGACAAGGCTGCCGAACTGAAGCGCCGCCCGATCGACTTCAAGACTTACGGCATCGGCGCGCAGATCCTGCGCGATCTGGGTGTCGGCAAAATGCAGGTGCTCGCGAATCCGCGCAAGCTCGGCAGCATGTCGGGCTACGGGCTCGAAGTGACGGGCTTCGTGCCGATGCCCGGCTGCCCCGCGACGGCCGCGCCCGTCGATTCGGGCAATCCGGGCAATCTGAGCATTACGCAGCTTCGCTCGGCCTGACGCAAAACTATCTGAACCAACGGAAAAAACATTCATGGAAATCGGACAATATCAGCCGAACCTCGACGGCGACGGCCTGCGCATCGGCATCGTGCAGTCGCGCTTTAACGAACCGGTGTGCAACGGCCTCGCCGATGCGTGCATCGAGGAACTGGAACGCCTCGGCGTGATCGGCCAGGACGTGCTGCTCGTCACCGTGCCCGGCGCGCTGGAAATTCCGCTCGCACTGCAAAAGCTCGCCGAATCCGGCCAGTTCGACGCGCTCATCGCGCTCGGCGCCGTCGTGCGCGGCGAGACGTATCACTTCGAACTCGTGTCGAACGAAAGCGGCTCGGGCATCTCGCGTATCGCGCTCGACTTCGGCATTCCGGTGGCCAACGCCGTGCTGACGACCGAGAACGACGAGCAGGCCGTCGCGCGCATGACCGAAAAGGGCCGCGACGCCGCACGCGTGGCGGTCGAAATGGCGAATCTGTCCGTCGCGCTCGAACAGCTCGACGGCGATGAAGAAGACGAAGAAGAAGACGAGGACCGCGCATGAAGAGCGCTCGACGCCGTTCGCGCGAACTCGCGACGCAAGGGCTTTATCAATGGCTGCTGTCGGGTGCGCCCGCCGGCGAAATCGACGCGCAGTTGCGCAGCGCGCAAGGCTTCGACAAGGCCGACCAGGCGCATCTCGATGCGATCCTGCATGGCGTGATCAAGGAGTCCGACGCCTTGTCCGAGCAGTTGCAGCCGTGCTTGGACCGACCGATCGAGCAGTTGTCGCCGGTCGAGCGCGCCGTGCTGCTGGTCGCCGCGTTCGAATTCAAGCATCACATCGACGTGCCGTATCGCGTCGTCATCAATGAAGCGGTCGAACTGACGAAGACCTTCGGCGGCTCGGACGGCTACAAATACGTGAACGGCGTGCTCGACAAGCTCGCCGTCGTCATGCGCCCCACCGAAGCGCAGGCGCGCGGGCGCGGCGCGTGATGAGCGAGAGCGCCGAACCGCTCGTCAGGCTCGCGTCGCGCGTCGGCGCGATCGAGCCTTTCTACGTGATGGAGTTGATGAAAGAGGCTCAGGCGCTCGAACGCGCGGGCCGCGACGTCATCCACATGAGCATCGGCGAGCCGGATTTCACTGCGCCCGAGCCCGTCACCCGCGCCGCCGCCGACGCATTGAAGCGCGGCGTCACGCAGTACACCAACGCGCTCGGCATTCACGCGCTGAGGGAAGCGATCGCGGGGCATTATCGCGATACGTTCGGCCTCACGGTCGATCCGGAGCGCATCGTCGTGACGGCGGGCGCGTCGGCGGCGCTTTTGCTCGCGTGCATGGCGCTCGTCGATAACGGCGACGAAGTGCTGATGCCCGATCCGTGCTATCCGTGCAACCGGCATTTCGTGTCGGCGGCGGATGGCAAGCCGGTGCTCGTCGCAAGCGGCCCGGCCGAGCGTTTTCAACTCACGGCCGAGCACGTCGAGGAACACTGGAACGACAAGACGCGCGGCGTGCTGCTCGCGTCGCCGTCGAACCCGACGGGCACGTCGATCGAACCGGACGAGTTGCGGCGCATCGTCGAGACGGTGCGCGCGCGCGGCGGCTTCACGATCGTCGACGAGATCTATCAGGGCTTGAGCTACGACGCGAAGCCCGTCTCCGCCCTCTCCTTCGGCGACGACGTGGTGACGGTCAACAGCTTCTCGAAGTATTTCAACATGACCGGCTGGCGGCTCGGCTGGCTCGTCGTGCCGCACGCGATGGTGAGCGCGGTCGAGAAGCTGTCGCAGAATCTGTTCATCTGCGCGTCGGCGCTCGCACAGCATGCGGCGCTCGCGTGTTTCGAGCCTGAAACCATCGCGATCTACGAAGCGCGCCGGCTCGAATTCAAGCGGCGGCGCGATTACATCGTGCCGGCGCTGCGCTCGCTCGGCTTTGGCGTGCCGGTCGTGCCCGACGGCGCCTTCTATGTCTACGCCGACACGACCACCGTCCACCACACCGCCGCCGGCAACAGTGATGCACTCACGCACTCGATGCTCCATGACGCGGGCGTCGTGCTCGTGCCCGGCATGGACTTCGGCTTTCACGCGCCGCAGCGCTATATCCGTGTTTCGTATGCCACCGCGTATGCGAAGCTGCAAGAAGCGGTCGATCGGCTCGGCACCTTGTTCCGCCGATGACATAAAAAAGGGCACCGACCGGTGCCCTCAGACTGCTGACAAAGCCCTGGCTCTTGCCAGGGCTTTGTCGTTAAATGAGCGCCATGCTCAAGAAACCGACGCCTA
>NZ_FCNY02000009.1 GCF_001544575.2 Caballeronia cordobensis | reverse complement strand
TGTGAGAACCAAACACAGAACAAGTACGACATCTGTATTTAGCTGCCGCTACGACATTTCAATCTGGCCGTGACATTGTATGTAGGTCCTAGATTCAAATGTCGCGTTTGGGGGGCGGCGGAATTCTTGGACTATCAGGAGCTAGTCCATGTATTCGTACGAAGACCGCATCCGAGCAGTGAAGCTCTACTTGAGGCTTGGAAAGCGCCTTACCGCAACGGTTCGTCAATTAGGCTATCCCACAACGAAATCTCTCGAACGTTGGTATCACGCGTACGAGCGGTGCCTGGATTTGCCGAGGGAACGCATTTGCTTGAGGCCGCGCTACTCGGCAGAACAAAAAAAGGCGGCCACGGACCACTACATGAGCCACGGCCAGTGTCTGGCAGCAACAACAAAGGCCTTGGGATATCCGGGACGTGGGACGCTCGTCTCCTGGCTCGACGAATTGCATCCTGACCGAAAGAAACGCGCTCTCGGGAAGACTTCAGGTAGTCGTTACGCGCCAGAGTTCAGACAGACAGCGGTCATCGATCTGTGCATTCGACGGGAAAGCGCCGAGGCAATTGCCAAAAAGATTGGCGTGAGCCGCCCAACGCTGTACAACTGGAGAAATCGGTTACTCGGTCAGGAGGCTGTTTCAATCATGACACTCCGCAACGATGCGCCACAGACCTCCGAGCAGACGACGCTGGAGCAGCAGGTCGAATCACTCCGGCGAGACATCCGGAAGCTCCAGATCGAACACGACATCCTGAAGAAGGCCAATGAAATATTAAAAAAAGGCCTGGGCGTCGACCCGCAACTCCTGACGAATCGGGAGAAGACGGAGCTGGTTGATGCCCTGAAACAGGCTTACACGCTGCCGGAGCTTCTTGCTGAATTGGGGCTCGCCCGTAGCTCCTACTTCTATCACCGGGCGCGGATACAGACTGCCGACAAGTATGCTGGTGTACGCCTTGCCATTGCAGATATCTTTGAACTGAATCACTGCTGCTACGGATATCGCAGGGTGCGTGCGGCACTTGGCAGGCAGAAAGTCTTCATCTCGGAGAAGGTCGTTCGGCGCTTGATGAAGCAGGAACATCTAAGCGCGGCCACGACGGGGCGACGTCGATACGGCTCCTACGCTGGAGAAATTGGTCCCGCTCCAGATAACCTTATCAACCGGGACTTCCGGGCCGCAGCACCGAATGAAAAGTGGCTCACAGACATCACAGAGTTCCAGATTCCTGCCGGCAAAGTCTATCTGTCGCCGATCATTGACTGCTTCGATGGACTCGTGATCAGTTGGTCGATCGGTACGCGACCAGACGCCGAGCTTGTGAACACGATGCTCGATGCTGCGGTCGAAACAATGAGCAATAGCAACACCCGGCCTGTGGTTCATTCAGATCGCGGTGCGCATTATCGCTGGCCTGGATGGCTTGCCCGAATACGTGAGGCCAATCTGATTCGTTCAATGTCGCGCAAGGGCTGCTCGCCCGATAATGCGGCGTGCGAAGGCTTCTTTGGACGGCTGAAGACGGAACTGTTTTACTCTCGGGACTGGCAGGCCATCAGCACCGACCAATTCATTGAGGTCGTTGACTCGTACATTCGCTGGTACAACGAGAAACGGATCAAGATCTCGCTTGGCGCACTCAGTCCGATTGAATACCGGGAGAGTCTCGGGCTGACGACATAACCCAGTCCAAGAATTCCGCCGCACCCCCAATCCCGACATTTGAACTTAGCAGCAACATTGTATTGTAGTAGCTAAGTTCAAATGTCCGCTTTGATGGCACGTAAGCTGACCGTTCGCGGGTTCGCGGCACGTAGGCTTCGATGGCGAGCACTGGACAGATCACCATGACCATGTGCGAACTCGATCGATTCAAGGTCATTCAGGACGTCGTGGACGGACGGCTCAAGCCGTGGTGGCATGCCGCCGAGCGGCTGGCGCTCACCACGGGGCAAATTCGGCGGTTGGTGGCGCGTTTTCGTGAGGACGGACCGACTACTTCTCCGCCCCAATCGTCGTAACCGGCTGCCACTTCATCCCCTTCACCTGATAAAGCGTCGACGTCGGGCTATTCAGGTCTCCGTATTTATCAAACGAAATATGCCCGGTAATACCGTTATATTGCATCTTCCGCAGCGTCTCCATGAACGTCGCGGGTTTGACGGAGTTGGCCTGCTTCATCGCCGTGATGGCAAGCCACGCGCAGTCGTAAGCGAACGGCGCGTAAGTCAGCGTTTCCGCGCCAAAGCGCTTCTTGAATTTTTCCGCGAACGCGCGCCCTTCCGGCAATGACTCGACAGGCCGGCCATACTCCCATGCCATCGCACCTTCGGCCGCATTGCCCGCCGAACTGATGAACACGCTGTCGGCAATTCCGCCGCTTCCCACGAACTGCGCCCGGATGCCCAGTTGCTTCATGCGCTTGACGATCAGGCCCGCCTGGCCATCGAGGCCGCCGAAATACAGCAGGTCCGCGTTGGCGGCCTTTATGTTCGTCAATTGCGCATTGAACTCGACGGCCTTGTCGGTGGTGTATTCCTCGGCGACGACCTGGCCGCCCGCCGCTTGCACCGCCTTCTTGAATTCCTCGACCGCGCCTTGTCCAAAAGCCGTCCGGTCGTCCATCACCGCGATTCGCTTCGCTTTCGTGACTTTCACGGCATACGTGCCCGCGTTGCCCGAGTTCTGCGTGTCGGTCGCGATGATGCGGAACACGTTGTTCAAGCCTTGGCGTGTGATCGCCGGATTCGTCGCCGCCGGGTCGATCAACGGAATGCCCGCGCGCGCGAAGATCGGCGCCGAAGGCAGCGCCACGCCGGAGTTGTAGTAGCCGACCACGGCCACGACGCCATCGTCGACGAGCTTCTGCGCCACTTGAACGCCGATGCGCGGATCGCCCTGATCATCGACGGATGCGAGTTCGAATTTGACCGGCTGCCCGCCGATAGTGAGGCGTTGCGCATTCGCCTCCTCCACGGCAAGACGCACGCCGTTTTCGATGTCCTTGCCGTTGGCCGCGCCCAGGCCGGTGAGCGGCGCCGAAACCCCAATGTGAACGGTTTGCTGGGCGCTGGCCGCCGCCGTCACAAGACAAAGCGCCGAAGCCGCGAGGAAGGAAAGGAGCACTTTCATGTCGCACACCCGTTCAGAGGAATGTTATTGGCTGACGCCGGCATCATGATGCCGGCACGAGGTTAGGCATCTGCTGAACATTGGTCGCAAGGCTCGCGATTCGGCCCACTATATCGTCAATTCCGCGGATAAAAAATAGGTGTCGATGTTCTCCCGTTCGCATCGCCTCACTGAATTAGCCGCCTACTTTCAATCGGCCGGGCCGCGCCGGCCTGTATCCGTCGCGAGCGGAATGTATCGCGTTCCGAAGACATAGCAAGCGAGCACGCTCGCCGCGCCGACGCCGGTAGCGAGAAGCACGCCTTGCGCGCCATAGAGCCGGGCCAGCACGACGTTGCCTAGAATCTTGACGCCAAAGCCCAGAACGGAGATGACGGAAATGGTCCGGTAGCGCGTCTCGCTCGCGAACAACTGGACCAGCACGCACATGCCGAAATAAAACGGCACCTGCACGAGCCCGAAGCGGAACAGGTTCGTTACCGCGATGGTGTCCTCCGCCGTGAAAGCGCCCTTCTGAAACAGCAGCCTGATGACATACGGCGCGAGCGCGTACGCAATGCCCGCGCCGACGACGCCGACTGTCAACATGATCCCCGACCATTTCAGCGCGGTGTTGCGCGCGCGGGCGTGGTCGCCCTGAAACAGGATCTCCGAGAGAATCGGCAAGGTCGCGCGGCTGATCGCGAGCGCGCCCATGCTGAGCAGCAACGACAGCAGCCGGTTCGCATAGCCGAGCGTGGCGATGGCGCCGTCGCCCTGCTGCGCCATGAAGTATTGATCCACCGGCAGCCACAGGCCCGCGGCGACCGAGCCGATCATGAGCGTGCCCATCGAGCGAACGGTGTTCGGCCATTGGCGCGCACGCGTCGACAGGCGCGGCGCGGCGGCCAAAGCATCGGCACGCCGCGCCAGGATTCTCAGCCACAGGCTCTGAATCACGAAGCCGATCGACGTGCCCAGCACGAGCGGCATGATCGAATCGTTATCGCGCGCGGCCAAGACGAAGACCAGCAAACCGATGGCCGGCACGCATTCGAGCAAGGTATTGATGTGCCGTCCCGATGCCTGCAGCCGCGACGACGAAATGCAGATCGTGAAGCTCAGCACGCCGGCGGGCGCCATGCCGATGATCATCCGCCCGACCGTTTCGCGGGTCGTGTCGGCAAGATTCTTTGCGACGAGTTCGGCCATGTACGGCCAGAAGAGAAACAGCAGCAGACACGATGCAAACCCGATGACGAGCCCCATGCCTTCCAGTTCGCCGAGAAATCCGTTCTGCTGGGACTTGTCCTTCCTTAATGCGACGAGCGCCGGAACGAGCAGCACGCTCAACTGGTTCGTGATCATCGTCGGAAGCCAGGTGACGAGCGTCAGTGCAAGCTGATAGGCATCGACGACTCCGCTGATCCCGTAGCGATAAGCGATCGCCATTTCCTTCGATGCGCCTATGCATTTTCCGGCGAGAACGAAAACAAGCAGCACGACCGCGCTTCGTGCAATCCGTTTGTGGTCCTGATGAACGCCCCGTAAGCGCCGTCTTACCGATTCGACCGCCAGGGTCAACATGTTGTGCCTCCGACACTGAAGCTTTTCGCCGAAAAGAATCGACGCCGGAAGGCGTCTGTTTATTGTTGGACGACTCGGAAGCCAGCGGCGTGGCCAGCCCACGCTTTACTCCCCGAAAGCGATAAAGGCAGCCGCTGCGACAAGCTTTTTATCACACGGACTGGCCGCAGTCTGTAACGCATTCTTACGCTCCCTTACCTCATTTGATACGACAAAGACCGCGTTCTTATCGACCAAAACTAGGGGTAAACATCAGGCGCGCCGGAAAATCTTGGAAATGGTTGGTGTACGGAGTATATTTCTCATCACACTGACGCGCATCGAATGGAGGAAAGACACCATGCAGTTTCATCTCAATGGCTTTCGGGTCGGCGATCCGACGATCGAACCCGCTGCCGACGGCGCGCCCCGCACGGAAATGCCCGACACGGTGGACGTGCTCATCGTCGGGAGCGGCCCCGCCGGGCTCGTGCTCGCGGCGCAGCTCTCGCAGTTTCCAGGCATCGACCTGCGTATCGTCGAACGCCGCGCGGGACCGCTGCAGATGGGACAGGCGGACGGCGTCGCGTGCCGCACCGTCGAAATGTTCAATGCGTTCGGCCTCAGCGACCGCCTGATGCGCGAAGCCTATTGGGTGAACGAGACCGTGTTCTGGCGTCCCGATGCGCAGGATCGCGGCGCAATCAAACGTACCGGACGTGTTCAGGATACCGAAACAGGTATGTCGGAGTTTCCACATGTGATCGTCAATCAGGCGCGCGTGCAGGACTATCTGCTCGATGTCATGCGCCGTTCCGCGCACCGTCTGGAACCGGACTACGATCTCGAAGTCATCGACGTGCAGCGCGACGATGCCGGCGATTATCCCGTGCGCGTCACGATGCGCCGCACCGACGCCGCGCGGCTCGACGAGCAGGTGACCGTGCGCGCGCGCTATGTCGTGGGTTGCGACGGCGCGCGCAGCCGCGTGCGCACCGCTATCGGGCAAACGCTGCGTGGCGATGCCGCGAACCACGCGTGGGGCGTCATGGATGCGCTCGCCGTGACCGACTTCCCCGACATTCGGCTGAAGGCGGCGATACAGTCCGCGAGCAAAGGCAATCTGCTCATCATTCCGCGCGAAGGCGGCTATCTCGTGCGCTTCTATGTCGATCTGGGCGAGGTCTCGCCCGACAATCGCGACGGCATCAAGCAGACGTCGGTCGATCACATCATCGAGACGGCGCAGCGCATCCTGCATCCCTACTCGCTCGATGTGAAGGAAGTCGCGTGGTTCTCGGTCTACGAAGTGGGACAGCGTCTGAGCGACCGTTTCGACGACGCCCTCGCGGCCGATGGAACGTCGCGCGAGCCGCGCGTGTTCATCGCCGGCGACGCCTGTCATACGCATAGCGCTAAAGCCGGCCAGGGCATGAACGTGTCGATGCAGGACGGCTTCAATCTCGGCTGGAAACTCGGCGCGGTATTGCAGGGACGCAGCGGCGCCGACTTGTTGCGCACCTATTCCGACGAGCGCCAGCCGATCGCGCAGGAGTTGATCGACTTCGACAAGGAATGGTCCGCGATGATGGCCGCGCCGCCGAAGGACCCGAACCGGCCCGAAGCAGGCGGCGTCGATCCGGCCGAGCTTCAGGCGTACTTCGTGCGCGCGGGCCGCTATACGGCGGGCGTCGCGACGCACTATCGGCCGGCGGTGCTCACGGGCGAATCGACGCATCAGCCGCTGGCGAAGGGCTTTACGATCGGCACGCGCTTTCATTCGTCGCCCGTCGTGCGCCTGGCCGATGCCAAACCGATGCATCTCGGCCACGCCGCGCGCGCCGATGGCCGCTGGCGTCTGTATGCATTCGCGGATGCAAAGCGCAGTGCGCTTCATGCGTGGTGCGAACATCTCGCCACGTCGCCCGATTCCGTCTTGCAGCGCTTTACGCCGAAAGACGCCGACATCGACAGCGTGCTCGACGTGCGTGCGGTGCTCCAGCAGCCTCATCGCGAAGTGCGGCTCGAAGAACTCCCCGCGCTGCTGCTGCCGCGCAAGGGACGTCACGGTCTCGTCGACTACGAGAAGGCATTTACGAGCGACGCGGCGACTGATATCTTCGACGAGCGTGGCATCGACCGCGAACGGGGCGTGCTCGTCGTGGTCCGTCCGGATCAGTATGTCGCGCACGTTCTGCCACTCGATGCCTACGAGGAACTGGCCGCCTTCTTCCGGCCCATCTTCCGCGCGCACTGACCTACAACGACTCCGCGAAATTGCCGACCAGAAAAGACGAACCCGAAACGCTCGCGAAATTCACGGGCAGCCTCGTGCGCCGCGCCCAGCAGCGCCATGTGGCGGTATGGCTCAGCGAAGTCTCCGCGGAGATCACGAGCGTCCAGTACGCGGCGCTCGAGATCCTGCAACGAACGCCGGGCGTCAATCAGCGGCAGCTCGGCGATGAACTCGACGTGGACCGTTCGACCATCGCCGATCTCGTCGCGCGCATGGTTCGCAACGGCTTGATCGCTCGCTCCGACGATCCCGTCGACAAGCGCAGCTATGTGCTCTTTCTCACCGCGGCGGGCAAGAAGCAGCTTGCGGCGTTGCGGCCGCGGGTCGAGGAAGTCGAACGCATCCTCACGGCGAGGCTCACGCCGCGCGAAGCCGCCGAACTGCGGCGGCTGCTGGCGGCGCTGCTGCCGGAGCGCGCGGAATGATCACATGCCCCAGCGCAGTCCCGCGGTATGCACGGGGCTGTCCCAGTGCCGCATCATTTCGTCGTCGAGCGTGCAGAGCGTGAGCGACGCGCCCGCCATGTCCAGCGATGTCGTCAACGCGCCCACCTGCGAGCGCGCCACGCTCAGGCCGCGCCCGTCGAGCCAGGTCCGTGCCGCGTGATACAGCAGATACAGCTCCGATAGCGGCGTGCCGCCGAGCCCGTTGACGAGCAATAGCAACGGCGCGTCGGCGGCCGGCTTCAGGTCTTCGACCATCGCCGCGAGCAGTTCGTCTGCGATGGCGTTCGCCGTGTCGAACTTCGCGCGCCTGCGTCCCGGCTCGCCGTGTATGCCGACGCCGATTTCGATTTCATCGTCGCCGAGCGCGAAGGTCGGCTTGCCCGCGGCAGGCACCGTGCAGCTCGAAAACGCGACGCCCATCGACGCAATGCGCGCCGTTACCCGTTCGCCGAACGCCCTGCACGCCTGCAGGTCGGCGCCGGTTTCCGCGAAGCTGCCGACGAGCTTTTCGACGATCACCGTGCCCGCGACGCCACGCCTGCCGGTCGTGAAGCTGGAATTCTCGACGGCGACGTCATCGTTGACCAGCACCGATGCATTGGGCATCTCGCACAGCTCGGACGCCATCTCGAAGTTCATCAGATCGCCCGAATAGTTCTTCACGATGAACAGCACGCCCGCGCCGGTGTCGGCGGCCTGCGCCGCGGCCATCATCTGATCGGGCGTCGGCGAGGTGAAGACCTGGCCGGGGCACGCGGCGTCGAGCATGCCGTGACCGACGAAGCCGCCATGCAGCGGCTCGTGACCCGAGCCGCCGCCCGAAATGATCGCCACCTTGCCGGGCTTGAGCGTCTTGCGCACGATGTACAGCGGGTCGAAGCTGACCGTGACGAGATCGGCGTGCGCGGCGGCGAAACCCGCGAGGCTCTCCGACAGGTAATCGTCGACGCGATTGATGAACTTCTTCATGTCCCCTGCTCCTTGTTGTGTTCAGGCGCCGTCTTGCGCGAGATGCGCGCAGACCGCGGCGATCATGAGCTGGCTCGACCGCGCGCCCGGATCGATATGACCGCGCGAGCGCTCGCCGAGAAACGAGGCGCGCCCTTTGGTGGCGAGCATGTCGCGCGTGGCGAGCATGTTGTCTTCGGCGACGCGCGGCAGCGCTTCGAGCACGTCCTGCTTCGAAGCGCCCGCGTCGGCCAGGGCGGTGAATCGTTCGGCGACGGGAATCAGCACGTCCATCATCGTCTTGCTGCCCGTGCCGGTCTTGCCGCGCTGGCCGACGGCGTCCACGCCCGCCGCGAAGGCGCGCGCGAACGCCTTCACGTCGTCATCATCGGGCGCGGCTTTCGCCATGCCCGTGAGCATCGAAAAGAAGAGCGGCCCGGACGAGCCGCCGACCGTGGAAAGCACTTTCGCCGCCGCCAGCTTGAGCGCGGGCGCGAAGGCTTCGGCTTCGATCGACGCGCGCAGCGCCGCGAGCGCATCCATGCCGCGCAGCAGGTTGATGATGTGATCGCCGTCGCCGATCGCCTGATCGAGCGACGCGATTTCGTCGGCATGTTCCTTGAGCGACGCGTGCGCCGCGTCGATGCACGTCATGAGCGTCTTGCCGTTCATGCGCCGTTCCTCCGTTCACGAAAAGCGTGAGCAGCAAGGATACAGCGTCGCGGCGCGGCGCGTGGAAGCGCTCAGGTCCAGGGCACGTGCACGCGATCGAGGTCGCGATCGAGCTGATACGCGGCGCTGATGAGCGCGAGATGCGTGAGCGCCTGCGGAAAATTGCCGAGCGCTTCGCCGCTGATCGCCACTTCCTCCGAGAAGAGACCGACATGATTCGCGTACGCCAGCATCTTTTCGAAGACGAGCCGCCCTTCGTCGACACGCCCCGCGCGCGCGAGCGCCTCCGCGTACCAGAACGAGCACGCCGAGAAGCCGCCTTCCATGCCCGGCAAGCCGTCGAGCGTCGAGCCGCGCGTATAGCGGAAAATCAGCGGATCGACGCGCAACTCCCGCCCGATCGCATCGAGCGTGCCGATCCAGCGCGGATCTTTCGGGCCGATGAAGCGCACGAGCGGCATCATCAGCGCGGCGGCGTCGAGCGTGGCGGAACCGGGCGTCTGCACGAAGCTTTGCAGGTCGTCGTTCCAGAACTGCTCGTGGATGTCGCGATGAATCGCATCGCGCGTGTCGAACCAGCTTGCGAGCGGCGCGGGCAGCGAGCGCTTCTCGGCGAGACGCAGCGCGCGATCGACCGTCACCCAGCACATCAGGCGCGAATGCAGCAGCGCGCGCGTGCCGTTGCGAAACTCCCAGATGCCGTGATCCGCCTCGCGCCAGTGCTCGACGACGTAATCGACCGTGCGCGTGACGTGCCGCCAGCCGTCGTAGGAAATGGCCGCGCCGTACTTGTTGTAGAGATACACCGAGTCGAGCAGCGCGCCGTAGACATCAAGCTGGATCTGCCCGCGCGCTTCGTTGCCGACGACCACCTGCCCCGGCACTTCGCCGACGAGGCTTTTCAGTTCGGCTTCCGCGAGCGCGTCGGCGCCATCGACCGCGTACATCACGCGCAACTGACCGTGCGCGCTGCAGTCGCGGCTGCGTTCGGCAATCCACTTCATGAAGCGTTCCGCCTCGCCGGTATAGCCGAGGCGCAGCAACGCGTAGACGGAGAACGCCGCGTCGCGAATCCAGGTATAGCGATAATCCCAGCGGCGCGAGCCGTCGTGCGTTTCGGGCAGGCCGAAGGTCGGCGCGGCGACGATCGCGCCGAATTCTTCCGAGCTCAGGAGCTTGAGCGTGAGCGCCGAGCGCAGCACGACTTCGCGATAGCGCCCGCGATATGTCGAGCGCGACGACCACGTCTTCCAGTAATCGATGGTCTGTTCGAGCACCGCATCGTGATTCGCGCCGATCTCGCCGAGGCCGTTGGCGTCGCCGAGCGCGAAGCACGCGCATTCGCCTTGCGCGAGGTCGAGCGTGGCGCGCGCGCCCGCATCCTCGATGGCGAGCGGCACGTTCGCGAGCAGACGCAAGGACGGCGCGCCATCGTCGCGGACAAACTCGACGCCCTGCTCCACGGCCCGCGCCGAATGCTTCGCGCGCGCGTAATCGAAGCGCGGATCACAGCGCACGTCGAGCGTCATGCGTCCGTACACGAGCCGCGCGATGCGCAACACGCAGTTGGGCGCCGTACCGGCCGCGTTCGCCTCAGATGCGACCGGCATCAGGTCGAGCAGTTCGCAGACGCCATCGCCGGTCATGAAGCGCGTGAGCAGCACGTTCGTTTCGGGCAGATACATCTGCTTGACGTTCGCGTGCGGCTCGCGCGGCGTGATCGAAAAGGCGCCGCCGCGCTCGCGATCGAGCAGCGCGGCGAAGACCGTTGGCGAGTCGATGCGCGGAAAGCACATGAAATCGATCGCGCCGGACAGCGACACGAGCGCCGCCGTCTTCATGTTGCCGATCATGCCGCGCCCATCGACGGGCAGCGCGGCGGGTGGAATCTGCCCGGGATCATGTCCCATCGCAGTCTGCTCCCGATGAGCCTTGTAAAGGCGACATCGGGCGGGCAGCAAGTCATATTCCTGTCGGGAATGACAGATTCGGGACCTTGCGCTTTATTGCGCTGCGGTCTGCTCGCCCGACGCCGTGACATGCTCGCGCGGCGCATCGCCGAAGGCGGCTGCACTCGCCGCGCCGTTCTGCGCGGCGAAGGTCGAGACCGCCGGCACGGGCGCATCCGCGTGGCGCGACTTGCCGAAGCTCGCAATGTAGACCACGGCCGCCACGGCGACGCCCACCAGCACCGCCGCAACCGCGACGCCCGACGACTTTCGTCTCATTTTCACTCCTTTCGGATACGATGACACCCCGGCTCGCGGCCCGGACCGCGTCGATGGTAGCAGCGCGCGAGGCAGCGTCTGCGTGGTCCGCCGCGCATTGCATCATAAGAAAACCCATCTGAACCCGAGGACAAGTCATGCACGCCGCAACGGCATTCAACCTGGTGCTCGTCTCACTGATCGCCATCATCGCGCTGGAAGTGCTCGCCCGGCGCCTGCGTCTGCCGCCCGCCGCGGCGCTGCTCATCGGCGGTGTCGCGATGGCGTTCGTGCCGGGACTGCCGCATTTCGAGCTCGACCCGGAACTCGTGCTGGTCGTGTTTCTGCCGCCGCTTCTGATGTACGGCGCGTATTTCTTCGTCTGGGACGATTTCAAGCGCAATCTCAGCGGCATCCTGCTGCTCGCGATCGGCGCGGTGGCCTTCACCACGCTCGTCGTCGGCGTCGCGGTGCATCTGGTCGTGCCCGCGCTGCCGTGGGCCGCGTGCTTTGCGCTCGGCGCGGTCGTCTCGCCGCCCGACGCCGTCGCGGCCAAGGCGGTGCTCGAACGCGTGGCGCTGCCGCGACGGTTGATGGTGCTGCTCGAAGGCGAAAGCCTGTTGAACGATGCTGCGGGCCTCGTGCTGTTCCGCTTCGCGATGGTCGCGGCGCTGAGCGGCGTGTTCAGCGCGCCGCGCGCGGTGGCGAGCTTCGCGGGCCTCGCGATCGGCGGCATCGTCGTCGGGATCGTGGCGGGCTTCATCGCCGTGAAAGTCATGCGCGCGCTGGAGGACGATTACCTCGTCATCACCACGTCGATGCTTACGTCGTGGGTCAGCTATATCGCGGGCGAAGAGCTCGGCGTGTCGAGCGTGATCGCCACGGTCACGTGCGGCATGGTCGTCGGCTGGCATCAGCACGAAGTGTTCTCGGCGGCGCAGCGCATGCGCGGCACGGCGTTCTGGCAAGTGGTCGTGTTCGTGCTGGAGGCGCTCGTGTTCGTCCTGATCGGGTTGTCGCTGCGCGGCATCGTCGTGCGTCTGGGCGGCATCGGCGACGCCTTTTCGCTGCTCGGACCGGCGACGGCCGCGGTGATCGCGGTCGTGATCCTGTCGCGCTTCGTCTGGGTGTTCGCCACGGAAAGCGTGAAGTGGCTCGCGTGGACCGTCACCGGCCGCAAGCGCGCACAGGGCGAAGAAGCCAGCGCCGCCGTACCCGACTGGCGCGCGGCGACGGTCGTGAGCTGGGCCGGCATGCGGGGCGTGGTGACGCTCGCGGTCGCGCTCTCCTTGCCCGAGGCGATGCCGGGCCGCGATCTCATCGTGTTCGCGGGCTTCGCGGTCATTCTCGTCACGGTGCTGCTGCAAGGCGCGACCATCGGCCCGCTGATCGCGTGGCTCTCGCTCGCGGCCGGGCACGAGCGCTCGTCGCGTCATCTCAGCGAACCGCAGGCGTGGGCGCGCATGGAAGAGGCGCAACTCGCCGCGATCCAGCCGCTCGTGCGCGACGCCGACGGCAATGTGATCCACCCGCGCCTGCTCGAACAGTACACGTATCGGGCGGGGCTCACGAAGCGCTTTCAGGACATGGAGACCTTCCCGGCGGACGCGCGCCATGCGCATTACGACGTCGTGCTCGCCGCGATCGCGGCCGGCCGCGCGGAGTTGCTGCGCATGCATCGCGCGGGGCAGATCCACGACGAGCTGCTGCATTCGCTGGAGCACGATCTCGATCTGCAGGAAATCATGGCGATGCATTCGCGCGGCTGATTTCTCTAACGCGTTGGGGCGACGAGCGGCGTATCGCCGGATGATTCGTCGCACTGCATCCACGTATAGGCGGTCACGCCCGAGCGCGCGTTGTTGCGCAGCCGCACCAGCCATTCACCCGCCGCCGCGCGGCGCAGGCCGCTGCGCGCGGATGTCGGCGCGAGCGCGATGAGAATCATATGCCCGTTGCCGCGCGCGCCCCGGCCGAGATGCACGACGGTGCAGATCGCTTCGCCGCCGCGCGTGTAGGTGGCGATATCGCCGAGCGTGAGCCATGCGCTCGCAATACCGCCCGGCGGCACGATCTGCACGTCGATGCTGGGCGCGCCGTCGTTGCTGGCGAACCAGATCTCCGCGAGACTCGGCGACGACGCGTACGCGCGCACCGGCCAGCGCAGTTCCGCCACGGCGCGTTGCGCGATGGTCAGCGCGCCGCGGCAGCGCGACATGTCGGCGTTGCCGGACGGCAGCACGACGGAGCATGCGCCGGTGTCCATCAATTCGTCGAGCGCGCTTTCGATGAGCGAGCTGCCGTCCTGTTGCCACGCCGCGTTGCCCGCGCTCACACTGACGAGCGCATGGCACGCCGCGCCGCCGATCTCCCGCGCGCGCTGCACGATATAGCGAACCGCGTCGAGCACTTCGGCGTCGAGACAGGGGCCGAAGGCGTCGCGCATCGAGCGGCAGCGTTTCTTGAGCTGCACGCCGACCATCGGCAAGGGCGCGTCGTGATCGACCGGCTGGCTCGCGTCGTCGCCGTGCGCGAAGGCATAGACGCGCGCCCCGCCCGCCGTCTGCGCGGCTTCGACGGAGAGCCGCACGTCGCCGAGCAGCGCGTCCATCTGATGTTTGAGCAGCTCGCTTCCGTAGCCGAGCGTGGCGGCCGTATCGGCGGCATCGTTCTGGTTCCAGAAGCACAGAAAGCGCGTGCGCGTGCCCGTGCCGTCCTCGGAAAAACGCCGGTGCGTGAACGTGACGTCCTCGTCGCAAATCCCGACGATCGCGTTGCCCGCAGCAGCGTGCGTGGCCGCGTGGCTGGCCGGAACGCGGTCCACGGGGCCGTCGGCGTGCGAGATGATCGCCAGCGCTTCCGTGAAGCGCTCGAATTTACCGGCGAGATCGGTGCCGAGGCGCGCGTAGAACTCGCGCGTGACGTGGGCGGTGCAAAAGCGCGTGGCTTCGAGCGCGGGCGGCGGATCGCGGTAGAGCGCCGACATCCAGATCCAGCTCTGCCAGCCGCGCCGCTCGATTTCCTGCGCGAACTGCCGCGCGGTGCCGCCGCCCTGCTTCATCTCGATGGCGATCGGAATGCGGCCGTGCGGCATGCCGCCGAGATCGCGATACTGCGTCGCGTTGGCCCACACGATATACGGATCGATCCGCGCGACGGATGCGAGCGCGTGCGGCGCGATGGGCTCGAACCCCTCGCTCGCCGTGCCGATCTCCCAATGCGGGCTCATCCTGGTCCATTCCGAAGACGATTGATCGCAGTGACCGCGCGGCGCTTCTTTCGGCGGATGTTTCAGCCGATATTTCGGGAACCGAAAGAATGCGGCGCGGGCTATCGCTTACCGTAGTCACTTGGCCGGAGATAAGCAAGGCGAATTCCCGCCCGATATCGCGCGGACTGCCGGGTGCCGCACAGTGCGCGGCGGGCAATGCTATTCGTCAGCTTTCTTTGGCCTGTGCTTCGTCTTTCAGCGCGCCTCGCCGGCCTGAAGCCCTTCATGCCGTGCATCGCCGTGAACGCGCCGCTCGCGCTTGACCTTCGCGCCGCGCGCCAGCAGATTCAACCCTTCGACGAATCCAGCGAAGCCCATTGCCGCGTAGATGTAGCCTTTCGGCACGTGCGTGCCGAAACCTTCGGCGATCAGCGTCATCGCGATCACGAGCAGGAACGAGAGCGCGAGCGTCACGACCGTCGGATTGCGCTCGATGAAGCGCGACAGCGGTTGCGCGGCGAAGAGCATCGTCGCGACGGCGAAGATGACGGCGATGAACATGATCGGCAGATGGTCCGTCATGCCGACCGCCGTGATGATGCTGTCGACGGAGAACACGAGGTCGAGCACCAGAATCTGGCCGATCGCGGACCACGCGGTCAGGGTGCCGGCGCTCGATAAGACGCCGGCCTCATCGTCGTGATCCTTTCTCACGTGATGATGCATTTCCTTGGTCGCCTTCCAGACGAGGAACAGGCCGCCCGCAAGCAGAATGAGATCGCGCCACGAGAACGCGTGGTCGAAGACAGAGAACACCGGGGCGGTCAGTTGCGCGATCCACGCGACGGTGCCGAGCAGCGCCAGCCGCATCACGAGCGCGAGCATGATGCCGATGCGCTGCGTGCGCGCGCGTTGCGCCACAGGCAGCTTGTTGCTGAGAATCGAAATAAAGACGAGGTTGTCGATGCCGAGCACGACTTCCATCACGATCAGTGTAACGAGCGCGGCCCAGACGGCGGGATCGGCGGCAAGCGAAAGAAGATATTCCATGAGCGAGGAAGGAGGATTGATTGGACGTTTCGCGCCATGATGGTCCGTTCGCGCGCTCGGAAAAATCAGCGATAATCGAAGCCAGACTTCGGTTTATTCGAACCGAGGCAAAAACCACGAAAGGCACGCATGCTCAACTACCGGCATCTGCATTACTTCTGGGTCGTCGTGAAGGAAGGCGGGTTCGCGCGCGCGGCGGAGCGCCTCGACATGGCGGTGCAGACCATCAGCGCCCAGGTGCGCGATCTGGAAAAAGCGCTGGGTCATCAGTTGCTGAAGCCCGCCGGGCGCGGCGTCACGATGACCGAAGCGGGCCAGGCGGCGTTCGCGCGCGCCGAGGAAATCTTCCAGATCGGCCAGCTCATCCAGGACGAAGTGCGCGGCGCCGCGAGCGGCACGCTTGCGCGTCTCGCGGTCGGATTGTCGGACGGCATTTCCAAGCTCGCCGCGCATGCGCTGCTCGCGCCCGTGCTCGGCAATCCGTCGCTGCGTCTTTTGTGTCATGAAGGCGAGACCGACGAACTGCTCGGCGAACTCGCGCTGCATCGGCTCGATCTCGTGCTCGCGAGCCACGCCGCGCCGCACAATCAGAATCTGCGTCTCACGAGCGAGCGGCTCGTCGCTTCGCCGGTCGACTGGTACGGGCCCGCTTCCATCGTGCGCAAGAGCGCCATCGACCAGTTCCCGCACAGTCTCGCGTCGCTGCCCATGCTGTTGCCGACCGGTCATTCGTCGCTCAGAGCGCGGCTCGATCGATGGCTGGAAACGCAAGGCATCGCGCCGCACATCGTCGGCGAATTCGAGGATAGCGCGCTGATGGCGGTGTTCGGCGCGCGCGGGCTCGGCGTGTTTCCGCTCGCGGAATTCGGCGCGGGCGATGCACCGCTTCTGCGCGGCCTGCGCTGGCTCGGCCGCTCGCCCGACGTGAAGGAGGAAGTGCACGCGATCGTGTCGCGGCGCGGGCGGCATCATCCGTTGACGCAGCAAGTGCTCGCGCACGCCGCGGGCTGAACTTCGGTTTTTCCGAAGTTCGTGTTCCATTGCTTCTGCTTTTTCGCAGCGAGCCGACGCCTTACGCTGGATTCATGTCCAACGAGGAGGCCTCAATGAAAGTCCTGTTCAAGTCCCGCGAACCCGAAGCCATTGCGATGCACGAACTCGCGAAGGCGCGCAGCGAATTCGTCTTTCGCCGCCTCGCGTGGCTGATCTCGAAAGCGACCGTCAGCCTGTCCGACATCAACGGCCCGCGCGGAGGGGTCGACAAGCGCTGTCAGGTGGAATTGCAGGTGAGCCGGGAAAACAAGGTCGTGGCGACATCGATCGCGCGCGACTGGCGCGGCGCGATCGATCTGGCGCTCGCCCGCGCGGTGCGCTCGCTCGTGCGCCGGCGGCAGAACGTCAAGCCGGCGCGGCGTGTGCGGGCGCGCAGTCTCGCATGGCATTTCGCGCCGGAGCCGGCCCTACAGGAAGCGATCGATCCGCGTGAATCGCTCATGAGGAAGACCTTCGTGCACGGAACGTAAGCGGCAGACGCGTTTTGCATCCGGCCGGCGTTGACGGGGCCTGTCATCCGACGGCTTCGAAGCCGCCGTCGGGCACGCAGTCCATTGACATGTACAAGGCCCGCAGCTCCGTGCTCAGGCCGTGGAAGTGGCACAGGAACGTGTTCCGGTCCGCGTAATACCACGGCGTGTTCAACTCCCTGAAGCTCACGAGTTCGGGCGAATCCATCTCGGGGCACAGGCCCTGCCCCATCGACACTTCCATGAAGATGTATTGATCGCCGTGACTCGCGAACGTGGACTTGACGTCCTCGATCTCGTATACCTTCGCAAGCACGGCGTCGAGCAGGCGCGCATTCGTCTCGACATGACGAAAGCCCATCACGCCCGAATTGAACGCCCAACCGCAGATGTCCGCCGTCAGCACGCGGTCGCGCCCTTCGGTGAACTTCTCCAGCTTCACCGTCTGGTTCATCGCGATGATATCGGCGTCCATCCAGAACACCCAGTCGTGATGCGGCAGATACTTGCTGAGGAGGAAAGGCTTGACCCAGTTGCCGCAGGCGTCGCGCTTAAAGTCCGGCGGCACGTCGCGATACACGTAAAGCGTGTACCCGTGCCGCTCGCAGTAGGCGCGCAGGCTCGCCTCTCCAAAGCGGGCGTAGCTTGCGATATTCGGCGTATAGAGCATCACGACCGCGATGGCGCGTCCCGGCTGATACACGGAAAGCGGCTCGTTCGAATCGATGAGAAGCGGAGCCGCGTTTTGTAACACGCTCGGTTCGCCCGATGCGTGGCACGCGTTCACATGCCGTGCGAACACGGCGCGCCATTGCGGGCCGTATTTGCTGTAAAGCCGCGGCGTGTAGACGAGCGAGACCGCGACGACCTGGCTACCATGCAGATCCGGATGCTGACTCGACCACATCGACGCTATCGGCACCACGCCGTTCAGCGGGTCCCAGTCGGGTACGGTCGGCAGATCTTCGAGCAGCGCCTCTTCGGTGACGAACGCGCCGTAGTCATAGTACTTGCGGCACCGTGCGGCGAGACCACGGGCGATGCGGCGATTCTGTTCGTTATTTCGCAGCACGAAGATCTCGGTGTTGACGCCGAAATGGCCCTTAGTCAACAACACGTCGCGGCCCGCCATGATCGGCTCGAAATCGTGAAAGCGAATGAAGAGCGCGTTTTCTGTCGCGAAGATAACGACTTCGCCCTCTTCGCTCTCGCGCAACACGTCGCTCAGCAACTGGTACTTGTAAAGCGTGCGCAACTCGATCGAATCGACGCATCGGGATATCGCTTCGAAACGATGTTTCACATTCGTGCGCCGACAATACTCGACATGGTTGTCGAGCGACGATGTCGCGTTGCGATCAGCGAAACAGCTAACCAGGATAGTCATGGTCACGGCGGTTCAACAATCGAAAGACGAGGGCTGCGGGCGACCGTTTATGTGGCCCGTGAGAGCAGCGGAAACCTGCAATTATTGGACTAAACGGCCGCTCGACACTAAGAACTCGCTGATTTCATGAATTTTTAGGAGTACATCTTGACGACGGTGCGGGTCGCGCGTGCTACGCCGTCTAACGCGGGGCGCGTGCGCCGCCTTGTTCGCATGAACGGCGCACGCAGCCTTAGAACGATGCGCACGCCGCTTGCCTGACGCGCATCGTCGACTCCTGCTCGAAACGCACGCGATAGCGCTCCCGCAGTTCACCGATGGCGGTATCGCTGGCTTCGTCGTCGGGATGCACCACGCTCAGCACCCAGGATGGCTCGCGCATGATCGCGCCATCGCCCGCGCGCCACTGGCCACGAGCCTGCCACACGCTGAAGCCTTGCGGAAAGCGCGGCGTGACTTCATCGCGCAGGAAGTCGTCCCATTCACCCGACGTCACGGCGCCCTTTGCACGGCCGGCGCCGAAATAGACGAGATCGCTCACGACGCGCTGCTCGCCCGTCGCGCAAACCGGCGCGGGCGGCGCGGGCGTCGTTATGCACGCCGGCAGCCCCACGGCGATGAACAGCATCGAAATCGTTCGAAATCCGAACATGCGCGGCGTCGATTCTTTGAAGAACGCCATGTTATAGCGGGGCACCGGATTGTGCTTCTGGGTTGTCTCCGGATGCCCGAGTCCGGCGTGAACCTCAGCCTCTCAGCGCGACCTGCGGCCCGCGTGCAGCCAGACGGCCGTCGAGTTCCGCCTTGCCGCATTCGATCGCGTAGCTCGCGGCGGCGAGCGCGGTGGGAAATGCGCGAAACGGACCGATTGCGCGACGCACGCCGCCGGGCCGCTCGATCAGCAGCGTCGCGACGAACTGGCCGGCCAGATGCCGGACGATGACCGAGAGCTCGCAGCCTCGATATTCGATAGGAGTGGAGTCCACGGTTTACCTCGCTTGCATGATCGGAAACGCATTCGATCAATCTACGCAAGGTCGGCCGGGCGCGTAACCCCGCGTGTGAGTGGCCGCGAACGTAGGCGGATCGAAACTTCCGCGCAAACGTTTCACCAATCGCCTCATCAAATAGGAATGAGTCCGTTTCATGCAAGAATTTTCCTAAGCCGGTATGCTCCGACGAACAGGCCCCGACGAAAATTGCCGGAAGTTCCAGCAATCCGACTTCGTGTAATGACAAACTTTAAAAAAGAACGACATTGCAGAGCCGCCGCCTGGGTCATCGCCTGCGCGGGGCTCGGCTTCGCGAGCACTGCATTGCACGCGCAGGAATTGTCGGTGCTCGCCGGCGCGCTCAAGAGCAGCAGCAACAACACGTATTCCTGGGAAGGGACCTATCGCGAGGGGCTCGGCCGCTACGCCGCGTGGAGCTTCTCGTGGCTGAATGAAGGCCATATTCCCGATCATCACCGCGACGGCCAGGCCGTGCAGTTCTGGGGACGGCTGCCGCTCTGGAACAACCGGCTGGAATTGTCGGCGGGCGCGGGGCCGTATCGCTGGTTCGACACCAAGCAGGCGCAACTGGGTGGCGGCTATTCGAACACGCACGGCTGGGGCGGCCTGTTTTCGCTGCGCGCCGCGTATTACTTCGACAACCGCTGGATCGCGGAAGTGAAGCTCAATCGCGTGCAGGCGTACGGCGGTCCGGATACGACCGCGCTGCTTTTCGGCATCGGCTATCAGCTCGACGCGCCCGATGGACCGGGTCCGCGCGCGCGGCCGCCGTCGCGCACGACGAACGTTACGAGCAACGAAGTCACCGTGATGCTCGGCACGACGATCCTGAACAGCCCCGACTCGGAATCGAATCTCGCGGAAAGCATCGAGTACCGGCGCGGGTTGTGGCACTACGTCGATTTCACCGCCTCGTACCTGCATGAAGGCGGCCACGTGCAGTCGCGCCGCGATGGCGTCGCCGCGCAGCTCTGGGCGACGCGCGCCTTCTTCGACGACAGGCTCACGTTAGGCGTCGGTATCGGCCCGTATCTGTCGATCACGCAAAACGACGATCTGCCGCAAAACCGCACCGGCGACGGACGCTTTTCCGGTCTCGTCTCCGTATCGGCGAGCTACCGCTTCACGGACCGCTGGCTCGCGCGCGTCACGTGGAATCGCATGGTCACGCGCTACGACCGCGACGCGGACATCATCGAAGCGGGTGTCGGCGTGCGGTTCTAGCCTGAACCGGCGCTAGAACAGCGCTTTCTGGCCGGACATGAGCGCGGTGAAATCGTCGCGCATGAAGGGCAGGATGCCATCCGCGACCGGTTGAAGCTGCTTGCTCACGTAGTGCTCGTAGTCGATCGGCGCATGCCGCGCCTCGACCGGCTCGGGACCGGCCGTCGTTATCACATAGCTGATCCAGCCGCCGTTCTGATATTGCAGCGGACGGCCGGCGCGCGCGTTGTATTCGTCGGCGATGCGCGCGGCGCGCACGTGCGGCGGCACGTTGCGCTGATAGTCGCCGAGCGTGCGCCGCAGCCGCTTTCGATAGACGAGCAACTCGTCCAGCTCGCCGCGCCGCGTCCGCACGACGTAATCGCGCACGTACTCCTGATACGCCTCGCCCTTGAAGATGCGCATGTACAGCTCCTGCTGGAAACGCTGCGCGAGCGGCGTCCAGTCGGTGCGCACGGTTTCCAGGCCCTTGTAGACGATGTCCTCGCTGCCATCCGCGCGCGCCGTCAGTCCGGCATAGCGCTTTTTGCTGCCCTCTTCCGTGCCGCGAATCGTCGGCATCAGAAAGCGTTTGAAGTGCGTTTCGAATTGCAGTTCGAGCGCGCTGTCGAGGCCGAACGCGTCGCGCAGATGGTCCCGCCAGTAGGCGTTCACATGCGCGACGAGCGCGCGGCCGATGCGCGCCGCGTCGTCTTCGGTGCGCGCGCGGCGCAGCCAGACGAAGGTCGAATCCGTATCGCCGTAGATGACGCTGTAGCCGCGCGCCTCGATCAGCTCGCGCGTGCGATGCATGATCTCGTGACCGCGCATGGTGATCGACGACGCGAGACGCGGATCGAAAAAGCGGCAACCGCTCGATCCGAGCACGCCGTAAAACGAGTTCATGATGATCTTGAGCGCCTGCGACAGCGGTTTGTTGTGCTGACGCTTCGCCGCCTCGCGCCCTTCCCACACCTGCGCGACGATCGCGGGCAGGCAGTGCGTCTCGCGCGAGAAACGCGCGCCGCGAAAGCCGGGCACGGTCGCGGTTTCATCGGGCGTCGCCATGCCTTGCGCGAGTCCGGCCGGATCGATCAGAAAGGTGCGGATGATCGACGGATACAGGCTCTTGTAATCAAGCACGAGCACGGAATCGTAAAGACCGGGACGCGAGTCCATCACGAAGCCGCCGGGGCTCGCTTCCTCGGGCACGTCGCCGAGATTCGGCGCGACGAAGCCCAGCCGGTGCATCCGCGGCATGTACAGATGCGTGAACGCCGCGACCGAGCCGCCGCTGCGATCGGCCTGCAGGCCCGTGACGGTCGCGCGTTCGAGCAGAAACGACAGCAGCTCCGTCTTCTCGAAGACTTTCGTGACCAGTTCGCAATCGCTCAGGTTGTAATGCGCGAGCGCGGGTTTGTCTTCCCGAAAACGCCGCTCGATTTCATCCATGCGCGCATAGGGACTGTCGATCGCCTTGCCAACGCCCAACAGCGACTGCGCGACGTATTCGAGACTGAACGACGGAAAATTCCACGTCGCCGAGCGCAGCGCCTCGATGCCGTCGATCACGAGCCGCCCCGCGATCGCGATGAACCAGTGATTGCGGTTCATGCCGTGCTCGCGCCACTCGGCGGCACTGCCGTCGCGGCCGAGCGCGAGCGGCACGCCGTAGTCGTCGGCGTGCCGCTGAAGAATGCGCAAATCGAATTGCACGACGTTCCAGCCGATGATCGCGTCCGGGTCGTGATGCGCGATCCACGCGTTGAAACGGCGCAGCATGTCGGCGCGGGAATCGCAATAATCGAGCGCGAAATCCGTCCCGGCCGCATCGCCGTTCGGCTGGCCGAGCATGAAGACCTGACGCGCGCCGCAACCTTCGAGCGCGATCGAATAGAGATCGCCCTTGAGGCTCGTTTCGATATCGAGCGAGACGATTTTGAGCGACGGCCGGTAATCCGGCGCGGGCTTCAGCTCGCTGAAAATGGCGCCGTCGCGCTCGACGCCCTCGAACGACACCGGCGCGGTGATGAAGCGCTCCATCAGATAGCGCTCGTGCGGGCGAATGTCCGCCTCGAAGACGTTGACGCCCGCGCCGCGCAGCGTCTTTTCGAGCGCGAGCAACGGGCGATAGTGCGGGCAATACAGCCCGAGCACCGGCTTCTGACGGAAATCCTTGAGCGGCAGTTCGCGCAGATAGGCGTCACGCACGCCGGCGACGATCGGCTCCGCCTTCGCGCGATCCTCGGCGCGGATGAACGCGACGCTCGTTTGCAACGCGATGCGGATTTTCTTCGGGCCGTCGCCGGTGGCGAGCCAGAAATCGACTTCCGTCCCGGCCGCGGTGTCGCGCCAGTGACGAGTCAGCAGAAAACCCTGTTGTGCCAAAGCCAAACCGATACCCCGAAAGCCCATGCCATCGAAGCATTTTACTGGCCGGACGAGAAAGCGGCCCGGCGCCTTTCGACGCCGAGCCGCATGAATTCGGTACGGAAAAAGTAAAACGCGGTAGCGGCGGGCCGGTCGTCCACCATCCTCGCGGACGGTCCCCGGAGGGCGGCCGCCGCCGCTACCGCCTAAGCGGCCTGTGCGACCAGGCCTGCCCGTTGCGACTGTAACGCCGCTACGTTTGCGAGTACCGTGTGCTCCGCATGCTCCGGCACTTCGTTCTTCGACATCACCACCTCCAGAGCGGCTTCTTTGCTGGCCTGTTTAGCGGCCGCCGCTTTCTTGGTCTTCCCCGCGCGTGACGGCGGCTGGCAGGCCCCGCACACCACGTTGTTCTGCAAATCATGTTTGTGTGCGACAAACTTCCCGGTGCAGCGGCAGCACGGCGTCATCTGCAGCATGCCCGCGTCGAAGAAGCGCACAAGAGTCCAGGCCCGCGTGAGATCGAGTACCGCCTCGGCGCCGCTATGGTTGCAGTGCTCGAGATACAGCCGATACCCTTTGGTCAACGCATCGAGATGCGAGCAACCAGCTTCATTCTTGAGGAACGTATAGGTGTTGTAGAAAAGCGATGCGTGGATGTTGGCGAGCCACGTCATGTACCAGTCGGCCGAGAACGGCAGCATGCCCTTCGGCGGCGATACACCCTTCACTTCGCGATAGAGGCGGATCATGCGGTCGCGCGAGAGCGTGAGTTCGCTCTCCAGCACCTGCATGCGCGCGCCGAGTTCGATCAACGCGATGGCGCGGAACACTTCCTGGGCGTCTTCAGTGAGGCTCTTCTTCAGCATGGCTCGCTCCGTCACCTGGGTCACCTTAAGCGAACTGTTCAGCCGGCTGGCCAGCCAGCAGGATGGCCGCGTGCGTCGGCGCGATGTCCGCGTTCTTCGCGGGTTGCGTCAAAGCCGACAGCATCGTGTGATCATTGAAGCGGAATGCGCAAAGCAGGTTATCCGACGACGCAAGCTTAACGACCTGCGCGAGCGTGAGGCCCGACAGCAGATCGGCGAGCTCCGCCGACAGACCGAGCCGGAACATGCCGATGGCGCGGTCTTCGCGCAACAGACGCTGCGCGAGCATGATGTACGACAAGTTGATTTCCCGGATCGATTCCAGCGTTTCGCGACCGTTCATGGTTGCAACTTCCAGTAAATCCCCGAATTTCCCGCCGGCTTTTCGCCGATATCTTTTTTGTGCCTCACCGGGCTAGTTCTGCCCGGCTACGTACCGCGTAATCTTTGTTTCAGTGAGTTACATCTTGTAACAACCACTGTGAGACGGATTCTAAGAACTGTCTGAGACGAAAGCAAGCACATCTCAATAATATTTTGTTGCAAACAACACTTTCGATCGGTAATTTTTTCGGTATGGAGATTTTGACTGATTTTGCCGGACCATTTCTATTCTTCTTATGTTTACCGCGCAAAATCAGGGCAGCTTCGTTTTTGTCGGTGAAATCGCTGGCCGCCAGCAATAACGGGGGATTTCGAGATTCGGTTGACATCGGTATCGCCTATTTTTAGCGCTATTCATCAGAAGAATAAACGCCAAAATCGCCACTCAGACGGGCTTTACCGATGCAACGAAAATTAGGAAATAATTACCTATTACTTGTTACGGTCTTTGTTACCCTTGTTTGTAACGCGGTCTGTTACCTTTTCGGCGCGCCGTTTCTCCACACGCCCCAGTTTGTAACAACTTCCCGTACGAACGGATTACCGGCGCGATACAAATTTTCGAGTGCCGGCGCAAAACCGCCTTGCGCCGCGTAGTCGAGCAAATTCTCGACCGCGCTCTGCCCTTCGTAGGGCCGATCGAAATCCGATCCAGCGCGCAGCACCGCGACGCGCGCGACATCCACCCGGTGCGCGCTTGCCGCCCGCCTGAGCGCCTCGTAGGTCGCGTTGTCCTCCTGCTGCGTCGTGCAGTAGACGCCGCGGCCGTCGGTGAGCAGACGCGTCCACGCGCGCGCCCGTTCGCCGATGAACCTGCCCGACCACCATGTGTCGCCGGCGAGCGTGTCGCACTGGATCACGCGCGGCGGCTGGTTCGCCGGCGCGTAGTTGAATTTGGCGCGGGCGGCCTGGGCCGCGTCGCTGTCGGCGAGGGTCACGTTGCGTGAGAGTGCGTAGGCGGTGTCGGCGAGCGAGGCATCGAGGGCGAAGACTTCCGTGCGATAGTCGGGCGGCGGCTTTTCGTTCGGATTTTTCGTGTTGATGCCCGTGAACCCGCTTGGCCAGGCGGCGGGCTTTTCGCGCGCATCGAGTTCCCATTGCGGGCCGAAATCGACGAGATACTTCGCCCACGCCGCCGAGCCGACCGTGCCCTGCGCCGGATCGATGCCCGCGATGCCCGCGACCAGAAAGTACGTACGGCGCAAGTCGAAGCGGTCCGAAAACGCGAGCGCCATCATCGACGCCGCCGCGTTGGTGTGGCCCATGCCCGTGGTGACGACGCAAACATCGTCGCGATTGCAATGGACGTCCGGATAATCCGGCGACAGGCCCGCCACCTTGACGGCGTCCCACGGGCCGAGCCGGTCCAGCCAGACTTTGCCTTCGGGCGCGAACATCGTGACGATCATCACCTTGACTTCGCGCGCGCCGGCCGCGCTGTCGACGGAACGCGGCGAAGAGGCGCATCCCGCGAGACTGGCCGCACACGCCACCGCGGCGACGGCTTTCGTTATTTTCTTCGTTCGCGATGCGGGGTCTCTCATGGCGGGCGTGCTCCTCGCAGACAGTCGATCATGCAAAAAAAAATCGCGCCCGGCAGTGGGCGCGATCATGGGCGCGATCGGCGCCGAGACGATTATAGGATCACGTCCCGCCTTGCGACGACCGCGGCGGCGGCGCATTCGACGCCACGCTTGGCGCGCCCGCCGCTTCGCTCGTCGGATGCTGCGCGGCCTTCGACGGCTCGCCTTGCTGATCCGCGCCCGCTTCGTTCGCATCGGGCGAGCCTTCCTGATTGCCGCCGTTGACGATCACGAAATTGCGCTGCGGATTCGCGATCTCGATGCCGCGCGCCGTGAATTCGTTCAGGATGCGGCGGTTGAACTCGCGCTGCACCGGCCAGCGCGTGCTGTCGCGGCACTGCATCTGACCGGCGAGGGTGACGGTCGAGCCATCGACGGCATCGACGCCCCAGAAGCTGAAGTCGGACAGAATGCCGTCGCGGAACGCTTCGTCGTCGCGCAAGGCGGCGCCGATTTCCTTCAGCGTGGAAATGGCGAGATCGACGTCCTGGCCGAGCGCGATCGACACGCGCACCGCCGCGTTGCCGATGCCGCGATTCGTGTTGTTCACCGTCGAAACGGAGCTGAACGGCACCGTGTAGAGCGAGCCGTCGCCGCCGCGCAGCCGCACCGTGCGGATCGACAGATACTCGACCGTGCCCGACACGCCCGCGAGCGTCACCCAGTCGCCGACCTGCAACGCGTTTTCCATCAGCAGGAAGATGCCGGTGATGAAATCCTGCACGAGCTTCTGCGAGCCGAAGCCGAGCGCCACGCCGAAGATGCTCGCGCTCGCGAGCAAGGGCGCGGTGTTCACGCCGATCTCCGAGAGACCCGTCAGCACCACGACCATCGCGATGACGATGAAAAGGCCGGTGCGCATCATCGGCAACAGCGTGCGCAGGCGCGCGGCGCGCAGACGTTCGCCGCTCGCGGTCCACTGTTCGAGACGCTGCTCGACGACGATGTTCGCGGCCTCCCACACGAGCACCGCGAACGCCGCCGCGATCACGATCGTGATGAGCGCGGACGCGAGCCGGTTGCCGACCCCGCCCGACGTGAAGAAATGAATGATGTCGATGCCCCACACCTGGAGCAGCGCGACCATCATCGCGATGAAGATGAGCGTCTGCACGATACGCCGCAGCGCCGGGTAATAGCGATACGCGCGGCGGCGCACGATCGACTCGCCCGTGAGGTCGTCCTCGTCCTCGCGATGGAAGACGCGGCCGAGCGCGCCGAACACGACGATCGCCACCACGCGCGCGCCGACCAGCACGAGCAGCGACAGGCCGCCCAGATGAAAGAGCGTTCGGTAGCCGTTGCGCACGTCGAGCGCCCACACGAACCACAGCGCGATCACGAAGAAGATCGCGACGCCCGCCCAGACATCGGCGACCCAGTTGCCGAAGAGCCGCACCGAGCGATTCGTCCGCGCGCTCGCCCGGATGCGCTCGGCCACCGGCACCCGGCTCTCGAAGATCACGAACGCGATCATCAGATGCACCCCGAGCAGCACGATCTTCAGGATGGCGATGCGCGCATCGTCGGACAAGCCGATCGGCTCCGCGGCGTTGGCGAGCGCGATGCCCGCGCCCGCGACGCACACGGTGCGCCGCAGCCAGCGATGCAGGTAGGCCGCATGGAGATCGCCCATCTGGATGAGACGCAAGCCCGGCGCGCGCGGCGCGAAGAAGAAGCCGCTCACGATCACGATTGCGCGGCACACCAGATAGACGTCGATGATCGAGCCCGCGACCCGCGCTTCGGGCGTGTTGTCGTCGATGAACACCGACATCAGCACCGTCACCGCGCCAATGAACACGACGAGCGGCACCATGGCGAGAAAGCCGTGGAGCAGCGCGCTGGGCAAGCGCTGCAGGAGCGTCCAGTGACGCGCCGCATGACGTTGTCCGCGCGCGGTGTCGACCTTGCGCTCGGCGAGATGTATCGCGGTTTCGTCGCCGCTTCTGGCCGCGGCGTCTTCTTCACGTTCGGCGGCGCGTTGCTCGCGCACGAGCTCGGGCTGCTGGTCCTCCGCATCGGCGACGCCGCGCGCCGCGATCCGCGCGCGCGGCTTGGCGAGCAGGCGCGAGCACAGGAATTCGAGCAGCAGCGCGGGCAAGAGCGAAGCGAGCACGGTCCACGCGACATGCCCGATGAGCGCGCGCGCCTCGTCGCTCGACATGCGATCACGCCACCACGAGGCCATCGAGCCGAAGTCGAGCAGCGCGGCGACGGAATGACGGATGCCCGCCCCGATCTCCACGAGCCAGTGCCCCGCCTGACGCGATATCTGCGACGCGAGCCCGTTCGCCGTCAGCGAATGGGCCAGCACGCCGGACGCCCCCGACGCGGGCGCCGCCGAAGTTGCCGATGCCGATGCCGACGCGCTCTGCGGCGCGCTCGCGGGCGCGGCCAAAGCACCGGCCGCCGCGATGGCGCGCAGCGTATCGGCGACCTGAGCGCGGCGCGCGGGATCGTTCAGCACCGAAAGCGCGTCGCGCGCCTGTTGCGGCGTCAGCGCAACGGCTTGCGACGCGTTTTGCGTGGCATCGGCCGCAGCGAAGGAGGACTGCGAAATAAGCGAAAGACTGCTCGATAAAACGATGAAGAATGCAGAAAGGAACAATTTGCGCATGGGTCGGATGATCTCGAAATGGCTCGGCCTATGTTAGCGCGGTGTGGTCGGGCCAGCAAAAACCATCCCCGGCGCCCTCATGCGTTCACTGCGTTCACTGCGGTCACACAGTCGCGGGTTCGCCGCGATCGCGCGCGATATCGGGTTCGAAGAATACCCAGCGCACTTGCGGAAACGCACGCTGAAGATCGTCCTCGATGAGGTTGATCGCATCGATCATCGCGCGCCCGCTCGGATAGTCGAGCATTTCCGCCTGCACGGCAACGACCACATGCTTGCCCCACTGCAGCGTGATGAGGCTGATGATGCGCTTGATTTCGGGACGCGCCCGCAGGTGCGCATCGATCGCCTTGCGCACTTCCGGACTCGCCGATTCGCCGACGATCATCGACTTGACTTCGCGCGCGACGAGAAACGCGATGATCATCAGCAGCACGCCGACGCCGACCGATCCCGCCGCGTCGTAGGCGGGATTGCCGGTGAGCATGGTCATGAGCACCGCGGCGAACGCGATCGCGAGGCCGAGGAGCGCCGCGACGTCCTCGCCCGCGACCACGAGCAGTTCCGATTCGCGCGTCTCGCGGAACCATCGCCACAAGGTCTTGTTCGGCGCGCCCTTGCGGATTTCGCGTATCGCGCCCGCGAGCGAAAACGCTTCGAGCACGACGGAGACGCCGAGGATCACGAGCGCGACGATCGGATTGCTCAACGGCTCGTGATGCAGCAGCCGATGCGCGCCCTCGTACACCGAAAACGCACCGCCCACGAAGAACAGCAGCAGCGCGACGATGAGCGCGTAAAAATAGATCTCGCGCCCCGAGCCGAGCGGATGCAGCGCGTTCGCGGGCGCCTGCGCGCGCTTCAGGCCGAAGAGCAGCAGCAGTTGGTTGCCGCAATCCGCGGTGGAATGGATGGCTTCGGCGAACATCGCGCCCGAACCGGTGTAGGCCGCCGCCCCGAACTTGCAGACGGCGATGCCGAAGTTCGCGGCGAGCGCGTAGAAAATGGCTTTCGGGGATTCTTCCTTCATGCGGTTCTTTTTGATTGTCGAGGGTCGATCAGCTCACGTCGACGCGGCTCGCGCCGTCCGTCATTTCGCCGATCACGCTGGCATCTTCGAAGCCGTCCGCGCGGAAGATGGCGAGCACGTCGTTCACGGCTTCCGGCGCGCACGACACGAGCAGGCCGCCCGAAGTCTGCGGATCGGTCAGCAAGGCGCGGGCCTCGTCCCCTTCCTTGCCCTGCGCGTTCAGCGAAACGTCATGGCCGTAAGCGTTCCAGTTGCGCCCGGACGCGCCCGTGTAGATGCCCTCGCGCACGAACTCGCGCACCTGCGGCAGCCAGGGCAAATCGGCATAGCGGATGCGCGCCGTGAGCTTCGCGCCGCGCGCGAGTTCGAGCGCATGGCCGAGCAGGCCGAAGCCGGTGACGTCGGTGAGCGCGTGCACGCCGTCGAGTTGCGCGAGTTCCGCGCCCGGCCGATTGAGCTTCGTGGTCGCATCGATCATCGCCTTGTAGCCGGCTGCATCGAGCTTTTCTTTCTTGAGCGCCGCCGACAGCACGCCGACGCCGAGCGGCTTGCCGAGCACGAGCACGTCGCCCGCGCGCGCGGCCGCGTTGCGTTTCACGCGCGACGGATGCACGATGCCGAGCGCCGCGAGCCCGTAGATCGGCTCGACGGAATCGATGGAATGCCCGCCCGCGACGGGAATGCCCGCTTCGGCGCACACTGCTTCGCCGCCCTTCAGCACTTGCGCGATGACCTCGTGCGGCAGCACGTTGATCGGCATGCCGACGAGCGCGAGCGCGAGGATCGGCTTGCCGCCCATCGCGTAGACATCGGAGAGCGCATTGGTCGCGGCGATGCGGCCGAAGTCGAACGGATCGTCGACGATCGGCATGAAGAAGTCCGTGGTCGCGACGATCGCCTGCTCGTCGTTGAGCTTGTAGACGGCGGCGTCGTCGGCGGTGTCGTTGCCGACGAGAAGATTCGGAAACGCGGGCAGCGGCGTCGTGCGTTTGAGCAGATCGGCGAGCAAGCCGGGCGCGATCTTGCAGCCGCAGCCGCCGCCGTGGGACAGGCTCGTGAGACGGGGGAAAGTGGTGTCGGTCATCGTGGCAATCGTCCGAAGCGGTTCGAAGCGGAGGTGCGCTTATTATCGCCGGATGCGCGTATAGAGGCCGGGATAGTCGAGCACGAGGCCGTCTTCATCGACGGTGATATCTGCCGTGAAGCCCGTATCGAGCCCTTCGTAGCGATAGCAGCGATCCGGCTCGAGGCACGTGTACGCCTGCTCCACGGCGCTCACGCTGAGCTCGGGCACGCGCACGTAGACGACGCGAATCACGCGCCGCTCGCCGCGTTCGAGCCGCAGACGGCGGATCGGCAAGGTGTTGGTGAAAGGCGTCGCGGTGATGTCCACATCGATGCAGCCGCGCAGCAGTTCGTGCGCTTCGCCGTTCGCACCGCTCCACGCATGCGCGTCGCCGTTGTCGCCGCCCTTGCGATGCAGATCGAGCGTTGCGCCGCCCGCGAGCTTGAGCGCGAGACGCGTGACCTGCCAGCGCGCATCGCACTCGATGCGATAGACGAGGCCGAAGGCATGCGCCTCGTCTTCGCCCACGACCGCGCTTTCGATCACGGCGCCATCCGGCGACTCGTTCAGAACCAGATATTCGAGCCCCGTGCCGTCCTGTTGCGACCATTGCACCGCTTTCATTGCGCACCTCGCCGCCGAGTTCGTCCGATTCGAAGGATACAACGCCCCGCGCGATGCTTTCGATCGGCATTCGGAATGCGCAATTCACTCGACGTGACAAAACTTCACACGGTATACTTCGCGCCATTCCAGCGCAGGCGCGCGCCTCCCTCACAGCGCCATTCACGCGATCCGTGTCCTTGGCGATCCCGCGCTCTGCCCGCCCGTTCCGAACGCCCTTTTTCATCGTTCATCGCATGAAGAACATGCTTGCCCCCGTCTTGTGCGCGCTCGCGCTGTCCGCGTCGATGTTTCAGTTCGCCGAAGCGCAGGAAGCGCGAGATCTGCCCGAGGATTATTCGTATCTGACGAAGCTCCACGTGCCGGAATCCGTCGCGCAATGCGTCGCCGCTTTCGATCGCTGGGTCGAGAACGCGCCGAAGTACGACACGCTGATCGTCCCCGACCGGCGCGTGCTGTCCGCGAAAATCGACGACGATACTGCGATCTTCAGCGTCGGCAACCCGATTCCCGTGGACAAGGTGATCGTGATGCGCGCCTTTGCGAAGGCGCGCGGCAAGGAACAATGGACGCGCGTGGATAGCCGTTGCGGCGTGCGCGATGGTCACGTGGTCGGCGTGTCGCTCACGCCGAACATGAAGCCGAGGATCGTCCGCTAGTCCGGCTCGAACCTCAGGTTCTGCCCGCGCGCCGCTGGTGGGTGCGCTCGTCCAGCCACTTGACGACCTGCGGCGCGAACGTGCGCGGCGCCTTGGCATGCAAGCGGTCCGCGAGATCGGAGATGCGGTCCGCCGCCAGCGCCTCGCGCATGCGCTTCTCGGCATTCTTCATCACCGCGTGAACCGCGCAGACGCCGCTCGTCGCCCAGGGCGGCGCGTCTTCGCCGAACACGGCGCAGCGCGCGCGAATCTCTCTGCAGTCGAAAAGCGGCTTGTCGCCGTCGATCGCGTCCACGACATCGAGCACGCTGATCTCACGCGACGGCCGCGCGAGCGCGAAACCGCCACGCGCGCCTTCCGTCGCCACCACGAGCCCGGCCTTGTGCAGCTTGGTGAAGAGCTTCGCGACATACTCCGCCGGCACGCCCTGCAACTCAGCGAGGTCGCGCACGCTCGCCTCGCGCACGCCGTGCGGGGGCTCCGCGAGATACAGCATGCAATGCAGCGCATACTCGACGCCCGTGCTGATGTGAGACATGTTCACTCCGACATTTCGAATCGGAGTTCAGGATAACGCGTTGCGCGCCCGCTTGCAACGGGCGCGTCGCGTCGCGCCGCTTCCTTTCAGGCGGCCGTTGCAATTATTTCAGGTTACACGTTTGCTTACAAACGAACACGGCTTGTCATTTTGCGAACCGCTAAATTGGTTCTCACGGATTCACAGGGAGAAACCAATGAAGAAACTAGCGATCCTGGCAGCGTTGGGCGTGTTGCTGACTAGCGCGCTGTCGGGCTGCATCGTCGTGCCGGATGGCGGCGGATATCACCATCATCATGGCTATTACCGCGATTGAACCCGCACTGAATCGACCCACTGAACTCTTACCCGATGCATCGCAGTTCCGTGCGCGCATCGGTTGAACGGGCACACGAGAAAGGAGCCAACATCATGAACAAGACGAAAAAGAGCCTGCTGATCGCCTCCCTCGCCGCCGCGCTGGGCATGGGCCTCGCGAACGTCGCTTCGGCGGACATGCATCGCCCCGCGCCGCATCACGTGAACGTCGGCTGGCATGGCGACCGCTACTGGGATGGTCATCGTTACTGGCAGCGCAGCGAGTGGGAGCGTCATCACCACCGCGTTGCACCGCCGCCGCCGCATCGTTATTACTAAGCCGGCCTGCGCATGAAGAAAGGCCGCAGCGAATCGTTTTCGCTGCGGCCTTTTTCTTGGATCGACGGCTCACCAGTTTTTGGGATCGCCGCCGAGCTCCTTGCAGGTGTCATAGGCGATCGCCTGCAGCTTCGCCTCGCCGATCTGCCCCGAGAGCGCATAGCCGACCCGGTTCCACGCCCAGTAGAACGTCGTGCGCTGACCGTCCTTCAGCATCCGGATACGGTTGTCATTCCCGCGGATCGTGGCGGTCGTCATGTAGAGCGTGAGGCGCTCGCCCGCCGCGTTCTGGTACATGAACTGCGCGGCGGGCCCCTCTTCGTCCGGCAACAGGCGTCCGCCGACGAGCTGAAAACCGTACTCGGCCAGCGACGGAATCGTCACCGCGCGATTGAGCCGCTTCGAGAGCCACGTGACCAGATGATCCTGCTGCGACGCCGCCACTTCCACCGCATGCCGCTGCTCGGGCGCGTACACCGCATACGCGATATCCGCGCGCTCCGCGAAGCGCGGCTTCTCGCCGAGCGCGGGCAGAAGCATGTGCATCAGATACCCGCACGCGATGCCGACGACCAGAAAGCACGCCGCGATCAGATAGCGCTCGCGCGAGCGCGGCCGCAGCCGAACCACTTGCGGCTCGGTCTGATCGGCGAACAGCGCGCGCAGCGCATTGTCCTGCGCGCGATACGCATCGACGGTCGCCTGGCTCGCGGGATCGGCCGCGATGCGCGCGGCCACGGCGTCGCGCTCGTCGCCGGGCAGTTCGTCGTCGATAAAGGCGGACAGCGCCTGCAGATCGCGATCGGGCTTCGGCGGCCCCATACGGTCGCCGCCTTCGGATGGACGGTCTTGATTCGTCATGAGCGGCTCACCACTTTCAGCGACGCCGACGCCTTGCGGCCCGGTTCCTCGCCGAGCAGAACGCGCATGTGCTCCCGCGCCCGCGAAAGGCGCGACATCACGGTTCCGGTCGGCACGTTCAACACCACGGAGGCCTCCTGATAACTCATTTCCTCGACACACACGAGCAGCATCACTTCGCGCTGCTCGACCGGTAGACAGTACAGCGCGCGCTGCACGTCGCGCAGCACGAGGCCGTCGATTTCCCCGCGCGGCGCGGCCATGTGCCGCCAGGGCGCGGTTTCGTCGTCGACCGCGATGTCGCGGCGCCCGCGCAACTGGTCGATATACAGATTGCGCATGATCGTGAATAGCCACGCGCGTAGATTCGTGCCGGCCTGGAACGATTTCGCGCGGTTGAGCGCGCGCTCGGTCGCGTCCTGCACCAGATCGTCGGCCCAGGCGCGGTCTCCCGTCAGGGCGCGCGCATAGCGCCGCAACTGCGGCAGATGCGCGAGCAGGTCGCTCTCGAAGCTCAAGGCCGCGCGTCCGTCTGCGCGCGCGACGCAATGAAAGCCCGCGTCATCAGTAGCTGCCTCCGCCCGCCGGCGCGCTCGGCGCGCCCGATGATCCCGGCGCACTTTGCGTGCCGGTCGCGCAACCGGCCGCGCCGAATGCGAGGCCGAGCGCGATCAGGAGCGCCGTCACTCCGATCGATCGTTTCATGATCCATACCCGTTGATTGATAGACCGGCGGACTCGCCGGTTTATTCCGCGAGTCCGCCGCGATGCGAACGCTTTCAGGGCTTCACGACATGCCAGACGTCGCGGAAGTTGTCCCCGTTCTTGTCGCCGGGCTTCGTGTCCTTCGCGAAGCGATAGACGCGCTTGCCGTCGTAGGCCCATTGCTTGCCGCCATCGGCGGATTCCATGGTCCATTTGCCGCTCGGCTTGTCCGAATCGCTTGCCATGGCGGCGGGCCACGCCTGCGCGCAGCCGCCCGTGCAGGCGCTCGCGCCGCCTTTGGTGTCCTTGTCGAAGGTATAGAGCGTCATGCCGTTTTCATCGACATACATGCCGTTGGCTTCCTTCGGCGCCGCGGCTTGCGCGGACGAAGCGAGCGAGGCGAACACGGTTGCGACCGTTGCGGCAGCGGCGAACATCTGGATGCGCTTCTTCATTTCATCTTTCCTGTTGTAGAAGTATCCGTAGAACGTTCGTAAGCGCTGCACTATTCCGCGGACGATGAAATAAATCGATGCGGCAGCGCCTTCGCATCGGCTGTCGGCAATCCATTCAAGACCATTCGCGCGCGCTCGGCCAGGGGTTCATCGAAATATTGTTGTTCAGGCGCCGGCCGCGGCCGCCGTCGCATCGCGCCAGCGGCGGGTATCGCGCAGCGGCGGCGCGCCGAACAGGCGGCTGTATTCGCGGCTGAACTGAGACGCGCTCTCGTAGCCCACGCGATGCGCGGCCGTGGCGGCGTCGACAATATCGAGCATCATCAGGCGGCGCGCTTCCTGCAGCCGCAACTGCTTCTGATACTGCAGCGGGCTCATGGCGGTGACGGCCTTGAAATGATGATGCAGCGACGACACGCTCATGTGCACGTCGCGCGCGATATCTTCCACACGCAGCGGCTGATCGAAATTCTGGCGCAGTAACTGAATGGCCTTGGCGATGCGCTGCGTCTGGCTGTCCTGCAGCGCGATCTGACGCAGCCGCGCGCCCGAGCCGTTCATCAGCAGCCGATAGAGAATCTCGCGCTTCACGAGCGGCGCGAGAATCGGCACATCTTCGGGGTGATCGACGAGGTGCAACAGGCGCAGGACCGCGTCGAGCATCGTGTTGCCGAGGCGGTTCACGTACAGGCCGCGCGATGCGTCGGCCTGCGTCGCGGGCGGCAGGTGTTCGTCCTGGATCAGCGACGTGATTTCGTCGACATCGAGATCGAGCCGCATGCCCAGATACGGCTCCGATTCGCTCGCCACCGAGACCTGCCCGCACACGGGCAAATCCACCGACGACACCAGATAGTGCATCGGATCGTAAATATAGACCTCGTCGCCGACCATGAGACGCTTGCTGCCTTGCGCAATCAGCGCGAGCGCCGGTGTCTGGATGCCATGCTTCGGCCCGCCCGGATTCATGATGCGATGCAGGAAAAGTCCCGGCACCGGCGTTTCGACCGAGCCCTCGCAACCGATGGTGAAACGGTCGAGCAGCGCGACGAGGTCGAGCCGCGCCTGATCCAGCGCGGCATCGGCCGTGCCGCCGTGGCGGCCCTCTCTCGGCTGGTCGTGACTGTCTTTTCCGGCGAGGCCGGGCGTGTCGTTCAAAGCCATGATTCGCGGACTATTTCGAGATGGGAGGAGTCCGACTAGCTTACTCGCGCCCGCGCGGGATTGCTCGGGGCCGCCCTGCGCGTTTGCAGGAACAGGCAAGGATCGAACAGGATCAGGCTATGACCCGGCCGCGCGCCGGGACGATACTGCATTGCCTGTGCGGATCGCCTCGTCTTGCTCGTGCGATGCCGCGCCCTATCCGTCACCCGGCGTCACTCGGCGTCACTCGGGAGCAACCATGCGCTACAGGAAATTCGGCAATACCGGTCTTTTCGTCTCCGAACTGTGCTTGGGCACGATGACCTTCGGCGGCGGCACCGGCGGAATCTGGGACAACATCGGGCAGTTGCAGCAGGCGGAGGCGGACGCGCTGATCGGGCGCTCGCTCGACGCGGGCATCAATTTCATCGATACCGCCGATGTCTATGCCGACGGCCGCTCCGAAATCATCACCGGTCAGGCGTTGAAGAACCTGAAGGTGCCGCGCGAAAACGTGGTCGTCGCGACGAAGATTCTCGGCGAAACCGGCACCAAGGGGGCGAATTCGCGGGGTGCGTCGCGCTATCACATCATCGACGGCGTGAAGGCGAGTCTGAAGCGCCTTCAACTCGATCACGTCGATCTGTACCAGATTCACGGCTTCGATCCGGCGACGCCGATCGAGGAAACCCTGCGCGCGCTCGACAATCTCGTGCAGCACGGGCATGTGCGCTATATCGGCGTGTCGAACTGGGCCGCGTGGCAGATCATGAAGGCGCTCGGCATTTCGGAACGGCTCGGGCTCGCGCGCTTCGAGTCGCTCCAGGCGTATTACACGATCGCGGGCCGCGACCTGGAGCGCGAGATCGTGCCGCTGCTGCAAAGCGAGAACGTCGGCCTGATGGTGTGGAGTCCGCTCGCGGGCGGCCTGCTGTCCGGCAAGTACACGCGCGACGGCGGCAAGGAAGAAGGTAGCCGCCGCACCAAGTTCGATTTTCCGCCCGTCAATGTCGAACGCGCGCATGACTGCGTCGACGTGATGCGCCGCGTGGCCGAGGCCAAAGGCGTGTCGGTCGCGCAGGTCGCGCTGGCGTGGCTGCTGCATCAGAAGGCGGTGTCTAGCGTGATCATCGGCGCGAAACGCGTGGAGCAACTGGACGACAACATCGCAGCGACGAAGGTCCGGCTCAACGCGGACGAACTCGCTGCACTCGACGAAGTGAGCCAGTTGCCCGCCGAATATCCCGGCTGGATGCTCACGCGGCAGGGCGAATACCGGCGCAATCAGTTGAAGGAAGAGCGCGCGGAGTGAGTGTCAAGGCGCGGGCGGCGTCCAACGCCGCCCGCTTAACGTAGGGATTTACCCTCAGTTCGGGACGTTTTCGGCCCATTTTGGGCCTTTATCTCAAAAACAGATAGACCCTATCTTCGCTATCGCATTGCGGCATAAGGCCGCTTTTCCGACACTGTACGCACAACATCACCACTGCCTCACGGAGACATCATGCGTACACAAGTCGGCATTATCGGCGCGGGCCCCGCCGGACTCCTTCTCTCCCATCTGCTGCATCTGCGCGGCATCGAATCGGTCGTGCTCGAAGCGCGCAGCCAGAACGATATCGAATCGACCATTCGCGCCGGCGTGCTCGAACAAGGCACGATGGACACGCTCAGCCAGGCCGGCCTCGGCGCACGCATGCAGGCCGAAGGCGCGCTGCATCACGGCTTCGAGCTCGCGTTCGAGGGCCAGCGACGCCGCATTGCGCTGACCGAACTGACCGGACATTCGATCACGGTGTACGCGCAGCACGAAGTCATCAAGGATCTCGTCGCGGCGCGGCTGGCGGCGAATGGCGCGCTCAAGTTCAACGTGTCGAACGTGTCGCTGCACGACTTCCACGAGGGCAGCGACCGCAATCCGCGCATCAAGTATCAGCACGAAGGCCGCGACGAAGAACTCGAATGCGATTTCATCATCGGTTGCGACGGCTCGCAGGGCGTGGCGCGCCAGTGCATTCCCGAGGCGGTGCGGCAGGACTATCAGCGTATCTATCCGTTCGGCTGGTTCGGCATTCTGGTCGAAGCGCCGCCCTCTTCCGACGAACTCATCTACGCGCGCCACGACCGCGGCTTCGCGCTCATCAGCACGCGCTCGCCGGGCGTACAGCGCATGTATTTCCAGTGCGATCCGAAGGATTCCGTCGATGCCTGGTCGGACGACCGCATCTGGGCCGAACTGCACGCACGCGTGGATACCGCCGATGGCTGGCAGATCACGGAAGGCAAGATCTTCCAGAAGAATATCGTCGGCATGCGCAGCTTCGTTTCCACGCCGATGCAGTCCGGCAAGCTCTTTCTCGCCGGCGACGCCGCGCACATCGTGCCGCCGACCGGCGCGAAAGGCCTGAACCTCGCGGTGTCGGACGTGCGCGTGCTGAACGCCGCGCTCGTCGATTTCTACAAGGAAGGCCACAGCGACAAGCTCGCCCGCTACACCGAGACGGCGCTCAAGCGCGTGTGGCGCGCCGAGCATTTCTCGTGGTGGATGACGCGCATGCTGCACAAGCTCGACGACACCTCGCCGTTCGAGCAGCGGCTGCAAGTGGCGGAACTCGAACACGTGACGACCTCGCGCGCCGCCGCCACGGCGCTCGCGGAAAACTACGTCGGCAGCGTGGCGGTTTAAGCCGGTTTAAACCGCTCGCCGCTTCAGAGCACGGCGACGACCCGCACGTCGCCGTCCACCGACGGAATCACCTGCCCGCCGACGCGCCGGAAGGTGATCGTGGCGATCTTGTCGCCGAGGCGCAGATCGCCGATTTCCAGCCAGTCGATACCCTCGGGCAGTTGCGGCCGGTCGATGCGCACTTCGTCGTTAATGGCGTCGACGGTCACGCCGAGACACGCTTCCAGAACCATGAAAGGCGCACCCGCCGCCCAGGCTTGCGGCAGGCATGCGACCGGATATGCAATCGGCCGCTCGCCGCGCTGGCGCGTGAATCCGCAAAACAGCTCCGGCAGACGCATGTCGAAGGTGACGGCCGCTTCGAACAGCGATTGCAGCAAGCCCACGGCCGCGCCGCGCTCGCCGTAACGCGCGAGACCGCGCGCGCACAGCGCCGTGTCGTGCGGCCACACGGAGCCGTTGTGATACGACATCGGATTGAAGCGCGGCTGGCTCGCGGCCAGCGTGCGCACGCCCCAGCCGGTATGAAAGAGCGTCGATTCGAGCTGACGCGCGACGGCTTCGCCACGCTTGCGCTCGACGAGATCGAACGCAAGCAGATGCCCCGCGTTCGATGAGAGCACGCGGCACAGTTCGCCCTTGCCGTCGAGCGCGATGCCGTAAAAGTCCATCTCCGGCATCCAGTACATCTCCTCCACGCGTTCGCGAATGTGCCGCGCGCGCCGCTCGTAGTCGCCCGCCTGCTCGTCTTCGCCACGCTCGCGGGCGAGGCGCGCCATCGTGGAAAACGCGGTGGACGCGTACGCCTGCACTTCAACCAGCGCGATCGGCCCGATCGGGAATTTGCCGTCCGCGTGGAAAACGGAATCCTGACTGTCCTTCCAGCCCTGATTCGCGAGACCGTGCTCCGACGCGCGCTGATAGTCGAGCAGGCCGTGCGGGTTCTTGTCGCAATGGCGCGCGACCCATTGCGCCGCGAGTTGCAGCGCCGGCCAGATTTCATCGATCAGCTCGCGGTCGCCGGTACGCTCCACGTAGGCGCCCGCCAGCACGATGAAGAGCGGCGTGCTGTCCACGCCGCCGTAGTACAGCGCGAACGGCACCTCGCCGGTCGCGGCCATTTCGCTCTTGCGCGTCTCATGCATGATCTTGCCGATTTCGGCATCGCGAAACGCGGAGTCCTCTCGCGCCTGATGGGCGGCGAGAAAGCGCAGCACGCCGCGCGCGAGCGTGGGATGCAGCCAGAGCATCTGCAGCGACGTGATGATGGCGTCGCGGCCGAACGCCGTCGAAAACCAAGGGATGCCTGCGTACGGATAAGGGCCGGTTTCGAGATCGGTGGTGAGCAGGCCCAGGTCGGCGAGCGAACGGTCGATCCATTCGCTGAAGAGCGGATTGCTCGAGCGCACGCGCGCGCTGGCGCGGCGCCGGTCCCGCATGCGGCGATGCGCCTCGACGAGCGCCTCGCGAATCGCCGGGCGGCCTGATTCGGGCGCACACTCGGCCGCTTCCGCCGCGTTGCGCTTGCTTTCCTCACTGGCGTCTGACAGGGCGTGCGTCACAGCCGTCACCGACAGATACATGGAGATCGCGGTTTCCGACTGGATATGCAGCGCGTAATCCGCGCGCGTCGGCGAGAGCACGTCCGGCGCGGGCGTGAACTGGATACGCGCCGTGCGTTCCACTTCATCGAGTCCGACATAACGCAGCACCACTTCGCCGTTCTCGATCTCCGGCGGCCGCAGAGTGCCGCGCTTGCCGCGCGTCGCGCCGCGCACCTCGAACATGTCCAGGAAGTCCGCCGCGAAGGAAATCGAAAGCGGCACGGTGGAGGGCTCGGTGCCGTAGTTCGTGAGCACGATGCTCTCGTGCAGTACATGCCCCGACAGCACGCGCTTGCGCTCGACGTGAATCACGCCCTCGGGCGTGCGCGCCCCGCCGATCGGCGGCAACGGGCGGTTCGTCAGGTGCGCGGTGAACACGGCGTTGTCGCTCGATACGCTGCCCGAAAGCAGCGACGGCGCGCGGCCGCCGAAGGTCAGCACCAGTTCCGAGAGCACGCGCGTGTCGTTGACGAAAAGTCCGTCGTCGTGGCCGCGGATGTCGCCGTTCGCGTCGTACACGGCGAAGGTGTTGCCCGACTTCAGCACGAACTGGCGCTCGCTCGGCATGCTGGCGTGCTCGGTGGGGATGAACGCTTCGTCCGCCAGTCTGGCCTGCGACTGCTGGATCTGTTCCTGCACCTGTTCCTGCGTCTGTTGCTGTGTATTCATCGCACCTTCCTGAAAGTGATCTGCAGGGTGTTTCGTAAGCTTCCGCAAATGCGCGCCCATGCCTCTCTCGCGCGCTTCCTGAAGCAAGTGAGCCGCTTACCCGCTATCATCGACGGTTTTTCGACCCAACCACGCCTGACGGGTTCTCCGCGCGCAATGTCATTTCCGCATATCGACTTACTTTATTCTGCCTCAGGGCTCGCGGTAGGGTTCCTGGTCGGCCTGACGGGCGTGGGCGGCGGTTCGCTGATGACGCCGCTGCTCGTGCTGCTGTTCGGCATTCACCCCGCGACGGCAGTGGGCACCGACCTGCTGTACGCCGCCGCGACCAAGACCGCCGGCACGCTCGTGCACGGCATCAAGGGCTCGGTCGACTGGCGCATCACCGGCCGTCTCGCGGCGGGCAGCGTGCCGGCCGCCGCCATCACACTGTATTTCCTGCATGAGCACGGCATTGCATCGCCAGGCACCGCGCGGCTCATCCAGCTTATTCTCGGCACCGCGCTGCTCATTACCGCCGTCTCGCTGATTTTCCGGCCGCAACTCGCGCGCTTCGCCTATAAAAAGGGCCACGGCCGCCCCGAACACCCGGTGCGCACCGCCGCCTGGACCGTTGCGACCGGCGCGATACTCGGCATGCTGGTCTCCATTACCTCCGTGGGCGCGGGCGCGATCGGCGTGACCGTGCTGCTCCTGCTCTATCCGCGTCTCGCGACGGTGCGCATCGTCGGCTCCGACGTGGCGCACGCCGTGCCGCTGACGCTGATTGCCGGCGCGGGCCACTGGATGCTCGGCTCGGTCGACTGGTCGCTGCTCGCTTCGCTTCTCGTCGGCTCGATTCCGGGCATTGCCATTGGCAGCATGCTGTCCTCCAAGGCGCCGGAAGCGCTGCTGCGCCATGTGCTCGCCGCGACGCTGGTTCTCGTCGGAGCTAAGCTCGTATTCAGTTGATGTTAGTCACCCTGCATTGCGGTTTCCAGTCGGCCAAAAGACATAGGCCGAGTCGCACGTCGTTCTGATTTTTCTCCTATGCCGTTCGGCCAGCTTTCACGCAACCGGCCGTTGCGGCATCATTGCCGCTCAATCGACCCGTCAGCCGCAGGACGGTCGAATGGGGGCGCCGTGTACAGGCGCGTCATCTTTCGGTGCCGATCATGCAGGCGCGCGCCATCGGCGTGTGCGCCTATTCACGAGGAGTCAGGCGATGAATGAGCACGACCATCCGCAAAACGAGCTTCCCTCCAGCAACGACAACGACACCCCTTCCGGCGACGCCCCTGCGGACCCCGCACGGCGCCGGCTGCTCGCGGCGGGCGTCGGCATCGCAGGCCTGTCGCTCGGCGGGTGCAATCTGTTCGACCAAAAGCCGGCCACGCCCAAGACCGCGGCTGACCTCGCGCTCGATCGCACGCTCGCGGCCAAAGTGCGGAACATCGTCGTGATTTACGCCGAAAATCGCAGCTTCACGAATCTCTACGGCGACTATCCGGGCGTGCAGTATCCGCTGTCGGCGGTGCCCGCTTCTCGCTACGTGCAACTCGATCGCGACGGCGCCACGCCCATGCCCACCCTGCCGAAAATCTGGGGCGGGCTCGTGCCGCAGGCGCAAGAGGTCGACGGCAAGCGCTACGCGATCACCGAGCCGCAGATCGCCGGTCTGCGCAACGCGCCCTTTCAGATCATGGACGCGCAGGGCGCGCCGCTGCCCAATTCCGTCATCACGCGGGATCTCGTGCATCGCTTTTACCAGAACCAGATGCAGATCAACGCCGGCCGCAACAATCAGTTCGCGGCCTGGGGCGATTCGGGCGGACTCGTCATGGGCCATTACCGGAACTCGCCCGACACGCTCAGGCTGTGGGGGCTGGCGCAGCAATACACGCTCTGCGACAACTTCTTCATGTCGGCATTCGGCGGCTCGTGGCTGAACCATATCTTCCTGATTTCGGCGCAGGCGCCCTTCTATCCGGATGCGAAGAGCGGACCGGCGGCGAAGCTGCTCGCGGTCATCGAGGGCGACGACCCCAAGGGCACGCGCCTGAAGCTCGCGCCGGATTCGCCCCAATCAGCGCTCCAGGGACCGCCCAAATACGTGCGCGACGGCGCGCTCACCGCCGACGGCTACGCGGTCAACACCATGTTTCCGCCGTATCAGCCGAGCAACGTGCCGCCCCCGCAAGGCGGCGATCCGCGTTTCGCCGACAGATCGAACGCGCTCGTGCTGCCGCCGCAGACCTACGCGACCATCGGCGATCGTCTGTCGGAGAGGAACGTCGACTGGGCATGGTATTCCGGCGCCTGGCAGTATGCGCTGGAGCATCGCGACACCGGCGCCGTGCCGGATTTTCAGTATCACCATCAGCCGTTCAATTACTTCGCGAACTTCGCGCCGGGTACGGCCGCGCGCGCACAGCATCTGCGTGACGCCGGTCTCGGCGACGATCCATCGACGAACAAGCTGCTCGCCGACATCGATGCAGGCCGCCTGCCGACCGTCACGTTCTACAAGCCGCAGGGCAATCTCAACATGCACGCGGGGTACGCCGACATCGCCTCGGGCGACCGCCATATCTCGAACGTGATCGAGCACATCCGGCGCGGGCCGCAGTGGCAGAACACCGTGATCGTCGTCACCGTCGACGAAAACGGCGGCTGGTGGGATCACGTGTCGCCGCCGAAGGGCGATCGCTGGGGTCCCGGCTCGCGCATTCCGGCGCTCGTGATTTCGCCCTTCGCCAAAAAGGGCTACGTCGATCACACGGTCTACGACACGAACTCGATCCTGCGCTTCATCTCGCGCGTGCACGATCTCGCACCGCTCGAAGGCGTCGCGGCGCGGGATCGCGCGTTCGCGGCGAATGGCGAGACGCCACTCGGCGACCTGACGAATCCGCTGGATCTGGCCTAACGGCTACGCGCGCTCGACCCAGGCGCGCGCGGAAATTTCCAGCAGATAGCCGTAGTGCAGCGCGCCGACGGGCACGACGGCGCGCGCCGGCTTCCACGCGCCGAAGTGGCGCGCGTAAATCTCGTTGAAGGCCTTCCAGTGCTCGACGCCGACGAGATACACCGTCACTTCGATGCAGTCCGAAAAACCCGCGCCCGCCGCTTCGAGCACGGTTCGCAGGTTCGACAGCGTCTGCTCGGCCTGCGCTTCGAACGGCAGGTCGCCGGTATGCGTGCCGTCGGGGCGGACCGGCAACTGACCGGAGACGCAGACGAGGTTGCCCGCGCGCGTAGCGTGGCTGTAGTGGCCGGCGGGAATGGGCAGGCCGGGCGCGGTGATGGTTTCGATCGGTGGCATGGTCGGGTTCGGGTGGGTTGGGTTGAATCGGCGGGCAGCGCGCATCAGAGTTCGAGCCTGCTCGCGAGGAAATCGAGAAATGCGCGCGAGCGGACCGCCATCGATTCGCTCTGGTAATACACCGCGTTGACCGGCTGGCGCACGTCTTCGAGGATGTCGTCGAGTATCGTGCGCAAGCGGCCCGCGCGCACGTCGGCGGCGGTCATGAACTCGGCGAGGCAGGCAATGCCGCCGCCATCGAGTGCAAGCTGCCGTATCGTCTCGCCGCTCGATGCCGCGATCGCCGGGCGGATCGACACGAACGACGCGCCGCGGCCGTCGCGCGTGTCGGCGAGCGGCCAGTCGTTGAGACTTTCGGGCGCGGTGAAACCGATCAGGCGCGCGCGCATCAGTTCGTCGATGTCGCGCGGCTCGCCGTGTTCCGCGAGATAAGCGGGACTCGCCAGCACGCGCAGACGGCTGCTGCCGAGCGCGCGGGCGCGCAGCGTCGAATCCTGGAGCGCGCCGATGCGAATGGCGATATCCACGCGCTGCTCCAGCAAGTCCACGATGCGCTCGTTGCTCGTCAATTCCAGCGTGATCTCCGGATACAGCGCCGCGAACGCCTGCACGTGCGGCACGATGCAGTGAAGCACGAACGGCGAGGCCGCGTCCACGCGCAGCCTTCCGGCGGGCCGCTCGCGATGGCGCGCCATCGTTTCTTCGGCATCTTCCATCGCCGCGAGGATGGCACGGGCGCGCGCGAGAAAAAGCTCGCCTTCGTCGGTCAGTTGCAGACGGCGCGTCGTGCGGCGCACGAGCGTCGCATCGAGCTTCTTCTCCAGCCGCGTCAATGTGCGGCTCACGCCAGATACCGTCTGCTGAAGCATTTCGGCGGCGGCCGTCATCGAACCGGCGTCGATCACCGTGACGAAAACGAGCAGTTCATCCGTGTTGGTCTTCAAATTATTGATTCGAAGTCAAGTTTCATTTGAGACTATCACTGTTTTTGCGAAAGTCGAAGCGGTCCATACTGCATTCATCGCAGTTTGAACATTCAACGGAGCAGGAATATGAACATTTTCATTACGGGCGCGGGCGGTTTCATCGGCGGATCGATTGCGGCGGGACTCGCGCGCGACGGCCATCGCGTGCGCGGGCTGATCCGGCGCGCCGAGCAGGCCGACGACCTGAAGCGTCTGAATATCGAGCCGGTGATCGGCAGTCTGGACGACACCGCCCTGCTGGCCGCCGAAGCGCGCGCCGCCGATGCGGTCATCAACGCGGCGAGCAGCGATCATCGCGGCGCGGTCGAGGCGCTGATCGCCGCGCTCGAAGGCTCGAACAAGCCGTTTCTGCACACGAGCGGGTCGAGCATCGTCGGCGACGCGTCGGGCGGCGAAGCATCGGACAAGATCTACACCGAGAACGATTTGCCGGAACCGACGCCCGACAAGGCGCCGCGCGTCGCCATCGACAAGCTCGTGCTGGACGCCGCGAAGCGCGGCGTGCGTTCCGCCGTGCTCTGCAACACGCTGATCTACGGGCACGGCGCCGTGCCGGATACGTCGAGCGTGCAGCTGCCGCGCCTGGAACGGCAGGCGAAGAAGAGCGGCATCGTGCGGCATGTGGGACGCGGGCTGAACATCTGGTCGAACGTGCATATCGACGATGTCGTCGAGATCTACCGCCTCGCGCTCGAGAAGTCACCGGCGGGCACGTTCTACTTCGTCGAGAGCGGCGAAGCGCAGTTTCGCGATATGACCGCCGCCATGGCGAAGGCGCTCGGGCTGCGCGGGCCGGAGGACTGGCCGCTCGATCAGGCGATCGAGGAATGGGGCTACGAGATGGCGTCGTACGGTCTCGGTTCGAACAGCCGCGTGCGCAGCCAGCGCACGCGTGAAGTGCTCGGCTGGAATCCGAAGCGCACGTCGGTCATCGACTGGATCGCGCAGGACATGACCGCGTAATCGCGCGCGGCGCGGCAAACTGGCTTGACCAATTTGCCGCGCCCTGCATCGAAACTTACTTCAGCGCGCTCGCGAACTTTTCGATGTCCGCTTCCGCCATGCCCGATTGGGTCGCCGAATCGCGGATTTGCGTCCACGTCGTCGGGTCGATCGCGATGCCGTTCGCGCTGCGGTCCGCGCGACGTGCGTCTTCCGGCTCGCCCGGCGCGTAGATCGCATCGATGCCCTCGGCGCGGGGCGACGCCTTCATCCATTCGAGGAACGCCTCGGCTTCCGCTTGCGCGGCGGGTGCGTCGAACGCGTTCGGATCGACGATCACCGAGGTCATGCAGTTGATGATCGCGCTCGACTGTTCCAGCGTGCTCTCGTGCGTCGTATAGCCGCCCGACAGCGCCCCGCCGAAAATCTCGCACAGCGCGGCGAGTCCCGAACCCTTGTGCAGGCCGAACGCGGTGAGCGAGCCGAACGGCTCTTCGTGCATCACCTTCGGCTCGACGGTCGGCTTGCCTTCGTGATCGAGCAGCATGCCCGGCGCGACCTTCACGCCCTTGTTGTAGGCGACGCGCGTCTTGCCGTACGCGATGCCGGCCGTCGCGAAGTCGAGCACGAGCGGGCTCTTGCCCGCGCGCGGATACGCCGCGCAGAACGGATTCGTGCCGAAGCGCCGGTCGATGCCGCCATACGGCGCGACGAGCGGATCGCCCGCCACGTTCACGAAGTGGAACGACACGAGCCCCGCCTTCGCGCACTGCTCCGCCCAGTGGCCGATGCGCCCGATGTGATGCGCGTTGCGCAAGCCCACGGCGCACACGCCGAGCTTCTTCGCGCGCTCGATGCCGTGTTCCATCGCCTCGTAAGCGACGACCTGCCCGAATCCCTTACGGCCGTCGACGGTGAGCACCGCGCCGGCGTCGCGCACGATCTCGGCGTGCGTGTTGAGCTTCAATTGCCCCTCGCCGAGCGACGCGACGTAACGCGGAATCATCCCGACGCCGTGCGAGTCATGGCCCGACAGATTCGACATCACGAGGTGATCCGCGACCAGTTCCGCCTCGCGCGGCGCGCTGCCGGCGGATTCCCAGATCGCGCGCACGTAGGCGTGCAGCGTGTCGGCGGCGATGCGTCGTTCGTTGGCGGCAAGATTGGACGTGGGGGATGCATTCATTGCGACACTCGTCTCCGTAGTTAGATGGCGCGCGCGTCCTTTTCGAGACACGCGGGCCTCCCACTTTACAGACGATCAACTGGCCTTACCAGTTTGTTTTTACAAAATCGCTGAAAACGGCCGAAAAAAAGCCCGGTCGAACCGGGCTTGCAGATTCATCGAACGACTTGCGGCGGCTCAGGGCGCGGCCGCGATCACTTCCGCGACGGAAGCCGTCAGCTTCTTCGCGTACGGAATGTGCAGGAACTCGTTCGGGCCGTGTGCATTCGATCGCGGGCCGAGCACGCCGCACACCATGAACTGCGAGCGCGGAAAGCCTTCTTTCAGCGTGTTCATGAGCGGAATCGTGCCGCCTTGGCCGATATACGCGACATTCGCGCCGAAGTGACGTTTCGACGCCTCGTTGAGCGAGGTTGCGAGCCACGGCGCGAGATCGGGCGCGTTCCAGCCCGTGGCCGCGCCCGCTTCCGGCTTGAACGTGACCTTGGCGTTGTACGGCGCGTCGCGTTCGAGCAGCCGTTGCAGCCGCGTGACGGCCTCGGTCGCATCGACGAGCGGCGGCAGGCGCAGCGACAGCTTGAACGCCGTGCGCGGTGCGAGCACGTTGCCCGCATCGGCGAGCGGCGGCAGGCCGGATGCGCCCGTCACCGTGAGCGATGGACGCCACGTCGAATTCAGCAGCGCTTCGCGCGGATCGGTCGTCGTCGGCAGCACGCTGCCGCCGTCTTGACCGCAGGCCCACGGCAGCTTCTTCCAAACGTCGTCGCCGAGAATGCGCGCGGTGGTTTCGGCTTCGCGGCGGCGCATCATCGGGATCGCGCAGTGAAATTCCTTCGGCAACAGATCGCCGGTGCTCGAATCTTCCAGACGCTCGAACAGTTGCCGCAGAATGCGGAACGCCGAGGGCGCAATGCCGCCGTAGCCGCCCGAGTGGATGCCCTCGTCGAGCACCTGCACTTCGAGATCGCCCGCGACGAGCCCGCGCAGCGAAGTCGTGAGCCAGAGCTGATCGTAGTTGCCCGCGCCGGAATCGAGACAGATCACGAGGCCGACGTCGCCGAGCCGGTCGCGCAGCGCGTCGATGTAAGGCAGAAGATCGTAGCTGCCGGATTCCTCGCACGTCTCGATAATGCCGACGCAGCGCGGCCGTTCGACGCCCTGCGCGTCCAGCGCCGCGAGCGCGGTGATGCTGGCGTAGGTCGCGTAGCCGTCGTCGGCGCCGCCGCGGCCGTAGAGCTTGTCGTCTTCGAGTTTCGGCGTCCATGGGCCGAGATCGCTGCGCCAGCCTTCGAACTCCGGCTGCTTGTCCAGGTGGCCGTACAGCACGACCGTTTCCGTGCTGCCGGAACGCGTCGCGGGCGCTTCGAAGAAAATGACCGGCGTGCGCTCGGGCAAGCGCACGATCTCGACTTTCAGGCCTTTCACCGGCTGTGTCTTGACCCAGTCCACCGCGTCCGTGACCACGCGCTCGATAAAGCCGTGGCGCGCCCAGTCGCTGTCGAACATCGGGCTTTTCGCGGGCACCGCGATGTAGTCGGTGAGTGCGGGCACGATCTCGTCGTTCCACTTGCGTTCCACGAAATCCCGCAGCGCGGCGGAATCGAGCCGCACCGCTTCGTCGTGTTGCGTGCTGTCGCCGATAGTCATGACCGTAATTCCATTCGAGCAAACTTCCATGATAGACGGGATTTGCTCGCCGCTCGACCGGACGCGCGCCTTTTGAAGCGAATTGTTAGCGTCCCGCCGCGCTCGCCGCCTGATCGCGCGTGGCCGATACAACGGCGCGCGTCACCGCCGGGTCAGAATCGATCGCCTGTTCGCTAAAAGGAAAGCGCAGCCAGCGTTTCGCGGCGAACGCGCGCGTCGCGTCGCCGGAATGCGGCGAGGCCGGATCGTCGGATTCGGAATGCGACAGCATCGTGTCCGCTTCCACGCCGTTCTCGCCGAACGTCACGACCTGCACGTAGCTGTCGCCCTGCCCGCTCGCGTCCATCGGATAGCCTTGCCGGTCGAGCGGCCGCCGCGCGCAGACGATCGTGAAATAGCCCGCCTCGTCGCAGCCGCCGTAAAGCGGCACGCGAGCGCCGTTGCGCGTCGTATAGAGAATGTCGCCGCGCCGCGAATCGATCGCGAAGCCGTTGAGCCTGAGCGCGAGCGCCGCGCCGCCGAGCGCCTGGCGCAAGTCCTGAAGCACGGCCGGATTGTCGACGTTGAAGCCGCCGGGCGTCGCGAGCGGCTTGTTCGGATCGAAACCCGACTCGTACAGACGCTCCGGCGCGATGCGCGTCACGCGCAGCCAGAACTCGTCCCACAGATTCGCGCCGCGCGCGTCGATCTCCGCCGTGCCGTTCCAGCGCCGCAACACTTCGCAGGGCTCGTGCAGCGGGCCGCCCGCTTCGTTGACCGTGCAGACCGCGTCGAGCAGCGGCTTGCGAAAGAGCCGCTCGGACATCGAGTTCGTCTCCAGCACGGCCGTCTCCAGCGCCTCGCGCGTCACGCCGCCGCGCTCGCGCTGCAATCGCGCGGCGAGCAGATGGCCATAACGCGTGCGCAGCGACTGCTCCGTGCGCGTCGCGCCCGCGATGAGCGGATAGCCCGACATCGGCGCGTTCGCATTGGTGAGCCAGTAGCTGTCGTTGAAATTGCCGACGTAATCGCCGCGCACGGTATTCGGCAGTTGATCCAGCGGCAGCGCGCCCGGCTGCACGCTCGCCGGATCGACGCGCCACGCGCATGCGCTCTTCGAGCCGTCGAGGAAAGGCACGCCCGGCACGCGCGCCGCGAACGCGCGGCCGGCGGGCGTCGTGCATGACTGGGCGAGCGCATCGGGCACGTTCGGAATCGGGCCGATATCGGCGAACCAGACACGCTCGTCGCCGCGCCCGATCGCGAAAGTGTTCGCCCACGGCATCGCCGCGTAGCGCTTCTGGATCGCCATGAAGTCGGCGAGCGAGCGGGCCTGATTCCATGCGAAGAAGTTCTGGAACACGCGCGTGTTGTCGACGTTCACGTCGGCGAGCGCATACGCGCGCTGCGCGTTCCAGCCGAGACCCTGCGCCATCGCGGAGAGATCGACGACAGGCCCGAAACGCGTGCGGTACAGCGTGCGCGACACGGTTTCGACACTGCCGTCGGCGCGGCGGGCGCGCACCGAGAGCGGCACGGGCGTCATCGCTTCGCTTTGGCCATCGACGAGATAGCGCGTCGGATCAGCGGGATCGAGCGTCAACTGGAAGATGCCGAATCGCCGCGCGCTCGAGACGGTGTGCGTCCACGCGATGTTTTCGTTGAAGCCGAGCACGATCAGCGGCACGCCGAGGAACGACACGCCCGCGACGTTCATCTGGCCGGGAATCGTCAATTGCGCCTGATAGAAACGGTCGGGCCCGCGCCAGAACCAGTGCGGATTGCCGAACAGGATGCTGCGCTTGTCGCGCGTGATCGGCGCGCCGAATGCGAGCGCGTTGCTGCCGATGCCCGGATGCTCGCCGATCGAATAGCGCAGCGCGTCGAGCGCCGTTTGCGGCGCGCCTTTATCAGTGCGAGGGCTCGTCGTTGGGGCAGGCCTGGGCGGATGCGCCGTCGCGATCGGCGTCACGAAGCGCGCCGAGCCGCTCGCGAGATTCGCCGCGATCAGCCGCAGCGTGACGTCGCCGGCGCTGATGTTGCCGACCCACGGCTTGCCGCGGCACGTCGCGTGCGCGCCCGGAAAGCGGCCCGCGTTCAGATCGGCGAGATAGCGGTTGTAGCCGCTCGCGAAGCCGTCGATCAGACTGCGCAAATCGGCCGGCTGCGCCGCGCGGTAACGCTCGACGGTGACCTGATCGCCGACGAGGCGAAAGAAGAAATCAGCGTCGATGTTGCGTGGCTGACCGAACGTCGCCGCCGACGCCGGGCGGGCGTCCGGTCCGAACCAGGCCGAGCGCTCGCCGCGATACGTGACGAAGCCATCGGCGAGCGTGCAGAGGTTGTCTTGCGCCTGCGCGTAGCCGAATCCGAAGCCGAGGCTGCCGACGTCGGCGGCGCGGATGTGCGGAATGCCGTCCTGCGTACGGCGGATTTCGGCGGAGTACGCGCCCTGCGGCGCGGCGCTCGACGCAGTCGTCGCGGGGGTATCCGGCGGCACGGCGCAGCCGGCCAGCAAGGCGCTCGCAAGCGCGCCGGAGATCGCAAGGCTGACGATCTGATTCATCGCGTGAGTCCTCGGTCCTGTCGACGTGATGACGGGCGGACAAGTGCCCCGCGCGCAGTATCGCATTGCGCGCGGCGCGATCCGCCGCCAAAGTCTAGCCGCTCGCGTCCGCCTCGCGAAGCCGATGCACAATGGACCGTCCACGCCTTTCCTACGCCGATGCCCGATCACGACGACGACCCGCGCCCGAGCCCGCCCGAGCGACCCTTGCCGGAAGATTGCTGTCAGAGCGGCTGCAATCCGTGCGTGTTCGATCTTTATCAGGAAGCGCTCGAACGTTACGAGGCGGCGTTGCGCGCGTGGGAAGCGCGGCACGCGTCGGGTTGAGCGGGCTCAGGCGCGGGGCGCTATGCTTGTCAGCCCTGCCGCAGTCGAAACCAAAAACTCAAGGAGCGCAATTCCATGTCTCTTACGATGTATCGCGCATCGATTCCCGTCTTCATTCGCGGACTCGAAGTGTGCGCGGATCTGCTGAAAAAGGGCGCCGCTTTCGCGGATCAGAAAGGCCTCGCTCACGGCGATGTCATTAACGCGCGTCTCGCGCCCGACATGCTGCCACTCGTCGCGCAAATCCAGCGTGCGAGCGACACGGCGAAGCTATCGGCCGCGCGTCTTGCCGGCATCGAAGCGCCGCGCTTCGAGGACAACGAGGACAGTTTCGTGTCGCTGCAGGCGCGCATCGACAAGACCATCGCGTTTCTGAAGAGCATCGACAAGGCGTCGCTCGCCGGTTGCGAGACGCGCACGGTCACGCTGAAGTTTCCCGACTTCTCGCCGTCGTTTTCAGGCGACGATTATCTGTTCGGCTTCGGGCTGCCGAACTTTTATTTTCATGTGGTCACGACGCACGACATTCTGAGGCATCTCGGCGCGCCGATCGGCAAGCGGGATTATCTGGGGCCGTTTAATTGAAGGCGGGAAAGATTCAATTTTTGTGAAACGCGCTGCGCTCGTGCATCGCTTGCTTAATATACGCAGATTGCGTATATTTTCTTTCGTTCATGCAAGCGATTTTTGTCGAGCTGCCACCGTTCCAGCGTCACAGGTCCGACTATCTCACGGACGACGAGTACCGCGAACTTCAACTCCTATTGCTGGCGAATGCCGAGGCGGGCGACCTCATCAAGGGAACCGGCGGTCTCAGGAAGATCCGCTTCGGCGACAAGCGACGCAACAAGGGGAAGCGAGGCGGGCTTCGAGTGATCCACTACCGGTGGTTCGAGGGCGCCCAGTTCTGGATGTTCACGCTTTATGACAAGGATGAAATGAGTGACCTGTCCAGCAGCGAGCGCGCGGTCCTGGCGCGGTTGCTGGCAATAGAGGTCAGCCGAAGGAATGCGATATGAAGAAGCGAAGCCTGTTTTCCGAACTCAGCGAAGGACTCGAAGCGCTGTCCGCCGAGCGGCAAGGCAAGATGACTTTACGCAAGGTCAGCGTCGAAGCGCCTGATCCCGTCGAAGTCAGCGCGGACGAAATACGGCATGTCCGCGAAACGGCTCACGTTTCGCAAGCCGTCATGGCACACCGGCTTCGCGTCAATGTGCGAACATGGCAAAACTGGGAACAGGGAAAGGCACGACCGAACGCACAGGCGGCGGTGCTTATCCGTCTGGTGGAGAAGCACCCCGAAACGCTTCGATTGCTCGAAGCGCTTTAATCACCCCTGCCGCGCCGCGATCTGCTTGCGCCACCCCGCCAGAATGCGGCGCGCGAGCGCGTCGTAATCGCCGCCGAAGTGATGATCGCCCGGCAGTTTCACGACTTCGATGCCCGTCTTCGTGAGCTGCGGGCACAGCGTGTCCTCCTCCTTCTCGCCGTAGATGCATTGCACCATCGGCGGCGGCAGCTTGTCGAATTCTGGCCGCACCTTCAGCGCCTTTTCGCTCGCGGGCATGCCGAGCCAGCCGGTCACGCGAATCTGGAAGTCCGCCGCGGGCGAAAAGCCCATCAGCGAGATATACGACACCTGGCTGCGCACCGCGTCCGGCAGACGGTTGTACGCGAACGGCATCACGTCCGCGCCGAACGAATAGCCGACTAGCGCCACATGGCTCGTATGCCAGCGCGCGTTGTACGCGCGGATCACGCGGGCGATATCGTTGGCCGTCTGCTGCGGCGTCTTCTCGCTCCAGAAATAGCGCAGCGAGTCGATGCCGATCACCGACACGCCATCCTTTTGCAGCGCGAGCGCCATCGTCTTGTCGAGATCGCGCCAGCCGCCGTCGCCGGAAATGACGATCGCGAGGAGATCGGTCGGCTGCGCGGCGCGCAATTCGATCAGCGGCAGATCCGAGACGTCGCTGTCGTGCGCGGCGTCGGACTTTTTGGCCGCCGGCTGCGTCGTCGCTGCCGCGGCCGGCGCCGCGGGCTTCTTCAGATGCGGCGCGGTCATCGCGACGAGCGCATCCGCCTTCGAGCGCCCCGCTTCGAGCGTGGCCGCGCGCTCCATGAAGCCCGGCAGGCCCGCCGCGTGGATGATCGTCGGGTCAGGCGGACACGGATTGAAGCGCGCGTCGAGCTTCGCATCCGGCGCGAGTGACACCGCGCCCGCAACCGTATTGTCCGGCGCCTGCTTCAGCGCGCTCTCGGCGAGCGTCGCGCCCTGGCCCGCGCCGACGAGAATCGGCGCGTAGTAGTGATCGGTCTGCACGGTGCGTTCGAGCTGATGGCTCATGTTCTCCGCATCGCCGACGAGGTTGTGGCATTTGCGCTCGTAGGGGTCCTTGTCGGCCTTCACGCGCGCGGCGTAACGCATCGTATCGACGCCGATGACCATCGCGCCCTTGGCGGCGAGCGCGTCGGCGGCCTGGCTGTCGGCCGGGCTCCAGCCGCTTTTTTCCGAGAACAGCACGACGATGCCTGTCATCGCGCCCGTCGGTTTCGTCAGGTGCACATTTCCGTAACGTCCACCGGAAATGGTTTCGGCCGCATGCGCAGCGCCGAACGTGGCGATGCCGCAAAGCGCCGCCACGATTGTCTTGCAAAGGAATTTCATGAACGCCAGCCGCCCGCGAGGAGCGAAAGATCCGCCAAAGTAAAAAATACGCCAACCGAACCGGATGCCGCCAGATAACGCGGCTCCCAGCGCGGCTGGAACTTGCTTTTGAATCCGCGCAGACCGCGGAAGTTGTAGAAACGTCCGCCGAAACGCCACACGAGCCCGGCGAGCCGATGCCAGTGCGAGGCGAGCGGCGTCGGCTCCATGCCCGACAACGGCGCGATGCCGAGCGACAGCGACCTGAACCCCGCTTCCTTCAGATGCAGCGCGAGCTTGGTGAAGAGGTATTCCATCGCGTACGGCGATGCTTGCGCGACATGCCGCATCACGCCGACGGTCGCTTCGGTGTTCATGTCCGTCGTCATGAAGGTGACGAACGCGACCGGCTTGCCCTCCTGACGCACGAGCAACACGGATTGCGCCGCGAGATACTCTTCATTGAACGCGGCGACCGAGAAGCTCTTTTCGCGCGCGGAGCGGCTTTCGAGCCAGTCGTCGGAGATCGCGCGCAGCATCGGCAGGCTCTCGGCGATGTGCGCCGGCCCGATCACCTCCGTGTCGAAGCCATCGCGCTCGCCGCGCTTCAGCGCATAACGCAGATGCGAACGGTGCGAGCCCTTCAGATCGAAATCGGACAGCGCGACGTGGGCCTCCTCGCCGAGCTTCATCAGCGTGAGGCCGGCGTCGAGATAGAGCGGCAGCGCGTCGGCGCGCACCTGATAGAACGCCGCGCGGCCATTGTGCGCATGCGCGAGCTCGACGAACTTGCGGATCAGTTCCGCCCACTCGCGGCGCGGACCGACCGGATCATGCAGCGCGGCCCACGTGCGGCCGTGCTTCGCGTACATCAGAAAGGCTTCGCGCGACTCGGAGAAAAGGAAGCTCTTGTCGCCCATCATCGCGAGGCCCGCGTCGCTGCGCTCCTGGGCGCGGAAGATGCGCGCGGCGTCGGCGAGATCCTGCGGCGCGGGCTTCACGAAGCGGCCCGCCGCCGGACGGAGCAATTGCCACAGACCGAACGCCGACGCGAACACCGCCGCCGCGAGCGTGGCGCGCAGCGCACGCGGAGCGCGCTCGTCGAAGGCGAACTGCCACCAGAGATCGCGGCTGTACGGCACGTCGCGGAACGCGAAGAACATGATCCAGACGGCGAGCGCCATCACGACGCCGATGGAAATCAGCCAGGTCGCGGTGAAGCGCTCGGCGAACAGCGACGAACGGCGATTGAAACGCTCGCGCGTCGCGACGAGCAGCACGACGAGAAACGCCAGCACGCCCGCTTCGACGAACGCCAACCCCTTCGCCAGCGACAGCGCGAGGTTCGTCACGACGAGAATCAGCGCGAGCCACCAGGCTGCGTCGAGCCGGCGCATCAGGCCGCGTGCGACGAAAAGCAGCAGCACGCCGAGCACCGAACCGAGCAGTTGCGAGCTTTCCAGCACCCACAGCGGGACGATGGTCTGCAACAGCGCGATACGCATCTTGAACGCGGGCGTCGCGCCGGAGATAACGAGCATCGAGCCCGCCGCGAACGTGATGATCGACAGGAACACCGGCGCCAGTTGCGAAACGTGACGCGGATGCAGGAAGCCGAAGCGGCCCTTGAGCGCGCGGCCTTCGAACGCCGCCATCACGCCCGCCGACAGGATCAGCGGCAGGCCGAAGTAGATCGCGCGATACGCGAGCAGCGCGGCGAGCACATCCGGCGTCTGGGCGCTGCCGCCGAGCGCGAAGACCATCGCCGCCTCGAACACGCCGACGCCGCCCGGCGTATGGCCGATCATGCCGAGCAGCATCGCCGCCGAAAACACGGTCATGAACTCGCCGAAGCCGACTTGCGGATTCGGCAGCAAGGCCCAGAGCGCGAGGCCGGCGCCGAGCACATCGACGACGGCGAGCGCGGCTTGCGCGACGAAATCGCGGCGCGCCGGCACGGTGAACGCGAGCCACTTCCAGCGCGAGCGCAGCGTGCGCGGCTCACGGCCGCAGACGATGACCATCGCCGCGAACACCGCGAGCAGCGCCGCGCCGGTCATACGCAAGGCGGCGGGCGGAAGATGCATCATCGGCGAAAGCGTGCCCGCGCCGAACAGCATGCCGGCGGCGGCCATGAATGCCAGCGAAAGCGCGAGCGTGACGCTCGTGAAAATGGTGAGGCGGCCGACCTGCGCCGGCGTGACTTCCGCCGCGCCGTAGACGCGGCAGCGCACAGCGCCGCCCGTCAGCGCGCCGAAACCCGTCACGTTGCCGAGCGCGGAACCGACCGTCGCGCCGACCCACAGCAGCGAGCGCGGCACCGCGACGCCGATGTGGCGCAGTCCCACCGCGTCGCGCCCGACCAGCGCGGCAAACGAAAGCGCGGTCGCGAACAGCGCGGCGACCCAGGCTTGCGGCGTCATGACGCGCAGCGAGTGGATCACCGATTTGTAATCGACCGCGCGGGAAAGGTGCTGGAAAACCACCAGCAGCAGCACGCAGATCACGACCGTGAGCACGGGCGCGGCGAACCGCTGAAAATCGACGCTGCCGGACGGGCGTCCGAAGGCAGACATGGCGCGAAGCCGGGCGAGCAACTTTGTGCGAGACATGCGTTCTATCAAACTGGCTCACGCTGCACAGCGGCCGCGAACGGTCGATGACAGCGTTACATCACGGTTTATCGGGGGCCCGCGCAACGCACGCGGCCGGTGAGCGCCACACTCGGCTCCCGCCGCCCGCGCTCGCGCCATACAAAAGGCTTTAACGTGTGAAACGCCTATATAACGGCGACGGTTGACCCGACTTGACTAATATTGGGAAAACTACTAATCGAAAGCTTGCTTTCAGATTTGGCGCGTCTTCCGGGCGATCGAATTTGCACGAACGACCGGTCGCGCACGCTTTACGGTTTGTCGGGTTAGCGGTTAGGATCGACGCCCGCGCTTTGCCGGCATCGAAGGAATACGGGGCGGAAGTCTAAGCGGATAATGTAAAAAAGGGCATCGGAACTATGAGAAAAAGCATCACAACCTGGTTGGCTGCAATCGGTGCGTGCGCGTTGAGCGCGTGCGTTGCGACGGACGACGCCCTGCTCAAGACCGTGCCGATCGGCTCCGGCACGTCGCAATTCAAGCCGTACGATTTCGTCCGGTGCGTGAAGGAAAAATGGACGCCGATCGCCGGGCGCGTGCGCGAATACTCGCCGAGCAGCGACACGCAGGCCGTTTCCATTCCGAGCGGCGGCCTGACGAGCAATTCGGTGGTGCTGGTGATCGCGCAGGCATCGGCGAACGGCACGGGCTACACGATCTACGGCGACGTCGCCATCGCGGGCCGCTACGTCGCGGCCACGCACACCTGCGATTGATCGCGTTCGCCGTTCGTCGCGCTCAGGACGGCTTGCCGCCGCGCATGTCGACGCCCGCCAGATGCGTCCCGACGACCCGGCCGACCAGATAGCCGTCCGACGCACACGCATTGACGCGCTCCTTGCCGTCCCACTGGATCTTGTACTGGTCGTCCTGGGAGTGGACCGCCGAGGCGTCGAACTTGCGCTTCGCCTTGCCGCCATTGCGCATGTCCTCGCCGACGAGCCGGTTCCACGTCAGCGCGTAGCCGTAGCGCACGCCGTCGGCGAAAGCATCGCCGTCGCAGACTTGCGGCGGGGGCGTCGTCTTGATCATCAGATGGTAGCCGTTCGCGGTGCCGACCATGATGCGCTGTTCGCCCGGCGCAGCGGGCGGCGCTGCGGGCCTGGGCGCGGCTTGGGCGGCCTGCGCAGCCGATGCGGCGGAGGCCGCCGCGGCGGCATCGGCGTCGCTCTGCTGCGGAAGCGGCGCGCATGCACCGAGAAGGAGCGCCGCCGTCAGCGTGAATGCCGTGCCAGCACCTTGCATTTTTATGAACGTCATCCTGCGAATCACCTGCGCCGACCTCATCTCGAAATTGATCCGGGCTCTACCTTACCATCCCGGGATGTATTCCTCGGAACGATCCGAAAAAGGCGCGCACGCGACGACGCGGGCGCCCTTTCGGGTGCGCCCGCGTCGAAAAGAGGATAAATCGATGACTCAGGACGCCGACGACGTATTGCTCATCGGCATTTCGATTCCGCGCCGCGCCATTTCGACGATCAGAAACGTTCGCCGCGTCACGTGAAAGCGCGCGAGCAAATCGCTCGAATATTCCTTGGCGGTGTTTTCGCTGATATTCATCTTGCGCGCGATCGCCTTGTTCGACAGTCCCTGCAGCAGATAGCGCAGCGTTTCAGTCAGGCGCGGCGGCAGATCGAGCGATTCGACCGTCACGCCCGCATGCGGCGACACCGGCTTGGGACTGTGCCCGCCCTTGCCGAGCACCGTGTTCGGCAGATAGACGCGCCCGTTGAGGATGGTCTTCAGCGCCTCCCGGAACACGCCCGCGCCCTGCTCGCTGCCCTTCGAGATGAACCCGCACGCGCCGTTCTTGATGCATTCGAGCACCGTGTCGCGGTCGTCCTGCGCGGACAGCATGATCGTCTGAATCTCTCGCTCTTCCTCGCGGATCCAATTGAGCAGATCCAGGCCCGTGGCCTGGCCGCGCAAGTGGTAGTCGAGAAACATCAGATCGTAGGTATTGGCGGAAAGCTTGGCTTTCGCCTGCTCGAACCCATCGGCTTCGTCGATTTCGAGCAAAGGTTCGTTCGCCAGAATGAGACTCTTCATGGCGCTCCGGGTGAGCCCTTCGTCCTCTACCAGCAACACAGTTTTGAAATAGCCATTTTCCATTGCGACGCTCCGAGAACGGTTCCGATATTACGCGCGCACGGCCGTACTTCCACCCCTCTTTCGCAGGGATACATTCGGCAGTCTCCCAAAATCCTCCGCGCCCCCTCCCCGTGCCGGGTTTTCCGATAAGCACGTCCGGTCGAAACTGGCTGCATCGAATCGACCACGTTACCCAATACGAGAATGGAGGATGAGATGTCAAGCCGTCTGGCCGACAACGAAAGTGAATTCGCGTTGTGGCGTATCAAGCGGGCCCGCACCGGCGATGCATCGCGCCGCGTGCTGATCGCCCACAAGGACAAGTCGATCGGCGATTCGCTCGCCGTGCAACTTCGGCTCAAAGGCTTGCAGGTCATCCATTCGCAAGATCTGAAATCGGTGCGCGCGCTGGTGCAAAGCTGGCAGCCGCACGCGCTCCTGCTCGACACGAGTTTCGACAACGAATCCGGCTACGTCTTTTCCCGCACGCTGCGCATGGATGCGGATGTGACCGGGCGGCTCTTCGTCGCGATGAGCAACGTCTGGCCCGCCGATCCCGTGCAGACGCTCAAGGAAGCCGGCTTCGACGCCCATTGCCGCCGGCCCTGCGCGACGTGGCGCATCGTCGATCTCGTCGAATCGTTTTTTTCGATGCCGCTCACGCGCTGAATGTCACTGGAGGTGCGCCATGAACACGGATATCTGCATCGTCGGGGGAATCGTGCCGGCGCATGCGTCGCGCTGTCCCGCGGTTCGCGAGCGCGCTTGTGTCGAAGCGCGCGTCAGGCGGCGGCGCCGGCGTGTCGGGCCGGGATCGCGCCGGCTGCCATCGAGAGCGACGCCTGTATTTCACTACCTGGCTCGATGACGGCGATGCCCGTCCCCGGCAGTCCACGCGCCGCGAGATTGAAGCCGTCGCTCACATGCGAGACCGGCTCGACGCATAAATAACCCGCGCCCGCCGGACAATGCACGACGACATGGCTCAGCGCGTCGCCAGCGACGAGTTCGAGCGTGCGGCCGTCGGCGTAGCGCAGCATCGCGCGGCCGTCCCAGCCGCTCAGATAACGCGTGTAGCCTTCCGCTTCCCGCCCATGGCGATGCGCGGGACGTTCGTCGGTCGGCTCGATCGCGATTTCCGCTTCGTGACGCCAGTGCGTCGTCGTGTGAAGCTCGGCTTCGGTTGCGCCGAAGTACGGATGAAAACCCAGCCCGGCCGGCATCGGACTCGATGAACGGTTCACGATGCGCATCGACAGGCGCGCGCCGCGTGCGTTCGCCTCGATCAGTTGCACGGCTTCGAACGCCCACGGCCAGCCGTGCTCGCCCTCGCCGTGCACGTAGCGCAACACGACGCAATCCGCCTCCTGCAACTCGACGCGCCACGCCGCGAACTGGCCGAAGCCATGCAGCGCGTGCGCCATGCCGGGAAACGTCGCGAGTTCGACGACCGAACCGTCCGGCGCGGGAAAGCGCGCGTCGCGCACGCGGTTGGAAAACGGCACGAGCGGATAACTCCCGCCTTTCGGCCACGCGTCGCACGGCCAACTGTCGACGGTCACGGGCGCGAGCCAATCCACGAGGCCCCGCTCGCCGTGCGTGGCGAAGCGCGTCATGCGCCCGCCCGCCGCCGGCGCGACTTCGACGACATGCGCCCCGCTCGAGATTGAGACGCGCGGCTCGGCCTGCAACGTTACGACTTCACGAAATTTCGTCACGACTCGGCTTCGGTATGAATGGAGCCCGCGCACGGCGGCGCGGGCGGACATCACTGCTTCTGTTCCTTCACGCGCGACACGAGCTGCGTCGGGCTCACGAACTGCAGCGCGATCAGCACCCAGACCATCGTGATGGCCATGTAGATCATCGCCATCGCGTCGATGGACTGCGGCGCGCGCACGCCTGTCGAGAACACCGCGTAGTACAGCGCGACGACGAGCGTCTGCGTCGTCGGCCCCGCGGTGAAGAACGTCAGTTCGAACATGCCGATGGTGCGCACCAGCACGAGCAGCCCCGCCGCCAGCATGCCCGGCACGAGCAGCGGCAGCAGCACGTAGCGGAAGTAGCGGAACGTGTTCGCCCCGAAAATCCGCGCGGCCGATTCCAGATTCGGATCGATCTGCTCGATGAAGGGCGTCATCACGAGAATGACGAACGGTAGCGCAGGCACCAGGTTCGCGAGAATCACGCCGGTCAGCGTGCCCGCGAGATGGAACTTGTACATGACCGTCGCCATCGGAATGCCGTAGGTCACGGGCGGCACCATGAGCGGCAGCAGGAACACGAGCATCGCGAAGCGCTTGCCGGGGATCTGCACGCGGGCGAGCGCATACGCCGCCGGCACGCCGAGCACGATGGACAGCAGCACCACCGCGCCCACCACTTCGAGCGTGACGAGCAGCACGCTCGAAAGCTGGAAGTCACTCCATGCCTGCGCGTACCAGTGCAGCGTGAAGCCCTGCGGCAGGAGCGTGCCGAACCAGCGCGTCGCCACCGAGTTCACGGCCACGGTCGCGATCAATAGCAGCACGTTGACGAGGAAGAAGCCCATCGTCGTCCAGACGAAGACCTTCCATAATTTGTCGCGCAGGCTCGCTTGCTGTTTCATCTGTCTGCCCTTGCCAGAGGTCGGCGCGGCGGCTTGCCAGCCGGACGCGGCGCGGTTATCCGTCGTCATTATCCCTTGCCTCCCGTCACCGGACCCGTGTAGAAGAAGCGGCGCGCGCCGAGCATGCCGCCCACCACCAGCAGTTGCACGAAACCCATCACGATCGCGATGGTCGATGCCAGCGCGTAGTCGTAGCTTTCGAACGCGGCTTCCGATGCGGCGATCGAAATCACGCGCGTCGGGCCGGCCGGTGCGCCGAGCAGCACCGCCGATGGAAACACCGAAAACGCCTGCACGAACGACAGGCACGCGGTCATCGTGAGGCCCGGCAACAGCAGCGGCAGATAAATCTGACGGAACTGCTGCCACGGGCTCGCGCCGAGCGTCGCGGCGGCGCGCGCGAGCGTCGGATCGATGCCGGTCACGTACGACAGCGTCAGCAAGAACGCGAACGGAAAGCCCGACACGATCAGCGAAATCAGCACGCCCCAGTAGTTGTGCGTGAGGCGCACTTCATCGCCGTACAGATGCAGCGCCTGCAAGGCCTGCGGAAACCAGCCGTTGGGACTGAAATACGTCAGCATGCCGTCCGCGATGAGCACGGTGCCGAGCGTCACCGGCACGACGAGCAGCGTCGTCACGAATTTCTGCCACGGCGACGTGCGCCGCAACGCAAACGCGACCGGCACCGACACGCCAACGTTGATGATCGTCGCGGGCACGGCGAGCTTCAACGTGACGATGATCGTCGGCCACATCGACGAGTCGGTGAAGAACGTGACGTAGTTGGCCCAGACGCCGCCGCCGTTCATCGGGCTGAACGACAGCATCAGCCCGTAGGCGAACGGATAGATGAAGAGCGCGAGAATGAAAATGAGCGCAGGCGCGACGAGCCAGCCCTTCGGATCGCGCTCTGCAGGGAGCGCGATCATTTGTCTTCTCCGTAGACGAGCGTTTTGGACGGCGCGACGCGCAACGCAATGCGCTCGCCTTCGCTGCATTCGCCCGCGATGCGCGCCCACAGCTTGCCGAACGCGGTATTCACGATGATGAGCGAATCGCGCCCGCCATATTCGACGACTTCGACGTGCGCATCGAACGCGTTCTCCGAGCCGGGCGCGGCGCGTTCCATGTCTTCCGGACGCAGCGCGACAGAAACGCTCTTGCTGTCGAAACCTTCCATCGGCGTGCCGAGCAGCTTCACGCCGTTCGCATTGACCGCGACGCACTCGCCCTGCGTGCCTTCGAGCGTCGCCGGCACGACATTGCGAAAGCCCATGAAGCGCGCGACATGCAGGTTTTTCGGCCGCGAATACACTTCTTTCGGCGCGGCAACCTGTTGCACGACGCCTTCCTTCATCACGACGATGCGGTCGGCCATCGACAGCGCCTCGTCCTGGTCGTGCGTAACGTAGATCGTCGCGCGCTCCAGCTTGCCGTGGATGCGGCGAATCTCCGCGCGCATCTCGATGCGCAGCTTGGTGTCGAGATTCGAAAGCGGCTCGTCCATCAAGACGAGCGGCGGCTCGATGACGATTGCGCGCGCGATCGCCACGCGCTGTTGCTGGCCGCCCGACAATTGCCCCGGCAGCTTGGCGTCGTGCCCGATCAATTGCACCAACTGCAAGGCGGCCTTCGCGCGTTTCGTCGCTTCCGCCTTCGGCATGCCGCGCATCTTCAATCCGAAGCCGACGTTATCCAGCACGGACATATGCGGAAACAGCGCGTAATTCTGAAAGACCATGCCGAAGCCGCGCTTTTCGGGCGGCAGCACGTCGATACGCTTGTCGTCGAGCCAGATGCCGCCGCCCGTGAGCGGCTGCAATCCGGCGATGCAGTTCAGCGCGGTCGACTTGCCGCAGCCCGACGGCCCCAGCAGCGCGATGAACTCGCCGCGCTGAATGTTGAGATCGAGGCCCTTCAACGCCGCGAGCTGCTGCCCTTCCGCGTTGGTGAAGCTGCGCGAGACCGAGTCGAGGCGCAACTGCTCAAAAGTGTGCTTCATGACAATTTCCTGCGCTTTTTTGTACAAGCGGCGACGCTCCTCGCGAGGAACGTCGCCGTCTCATGGCAGCGATACGCCGGCTTACTTCGTCTTCGCCGCGCCGATTTCGCGGTCCCATTTCTGGAACGCGGCGACCATCGCCTGCGCGTTGAGCGGCAGGACGTGCGGACGGTCCGCGAGCAGCTTCGCGTACTCGGGCCGGCCGAACTTCTGAATGACTTCCTGGCTCTTCGCCGGCGCCATCGACAGCGGCACGTCCTTCACCGCCGGGCCCGGATAGAAATAGCCGTCGTCATACGTCAAGGCCTGCTGTGCCGGTTCGAGCATGAAGTTCATCAGCTTGTAGAGCACGTCGAGCTTTTCCTTCGGCACGCCCTTCGGGATCACCATGTAGTGCGCGTCGTTGACCCAGGTCATGTTGTCGAACGCGGCCACCTTGAATTCGGCGGGCACGATGCCGAGCGCGCGCGGATTGATGTCCCAGCCCGTCACGGTGACGGTCATGTCGCGCGTGCCTTCGCCGAGTTCCTTCATCACGGCCGAGGTGCCGCCCGGGTAATACGGGATGCAGTCATTCAGTTGCTTGAGGAAGGCCCAGGTCTTGTCCCAGCCGTTGATCGGGTCCATCGGGTCCTTGTCGCCGAGCACGTACGGCAGGCCCATCAGGAACGTGCGGCCGGGGCCGGAGTTCGCCGGGCGCGCGTAGATCAGCTTGTTCGGATGCGCCTTGCACCACGCGAGCAGTTGATCGGGCGTTTTCGGCACATCGGTGACTTTGGCCGGGTTGTATTCGAGCAGCGGCCCGGCGGGCATGTAGGTGACTTCGAGGCCGTAGCCTTGCGCGATATCCTGCATCTTGCGCGGGCCGGGGGCGTACTTGTCGAGCACGCCGGCGAAGGCCTTGGCGTTTTCGGGCAGCAGCTTTTCCCACAGACCTTGCTGGATGCCGGCCGCGAGCGCATCGGTGCCGGTCACGACGAGGTCGATGTCCGAGCGCCCCGCCGCCTGCATCGCCTTGATCTTGCCCGGCAGTTGCGGCGCGGGCGCGTTCGTGAAGGTGATGCTCGAAACGAGATCGGGATGCTTCGCCTTGAACGCTTCGAAGCCCTTTTGCGTCAGTTGCAGATTGCCTGCGACATCGACGATGTTGATCGACACCGGATCGGCCGCGCGCGCCGCGCTCATGCCGAATGCCGCGCTCACGGCGACGCACACCGCCGCCAGTTTCACCGTCAGTCCTGCCTTGAAAGCCATTTTGTCTCCTCACTTCTCTCGCAACCGTGGTCGGGAAAAGGTCCGGGCTGATCGTCGGGATCGCCGGCCTGTTTATGCTTGGTTTTGATGTGTCGAGTCTGTGCGCGTGCGTCCTCGTTGCGGCTGGATGCTGAAAAATAGCTAACGAGGTTATAGGATGTCAAGCAAATCGCGGCCTGTCGACGCTGTTACCGAAAGCAAACACGCGCTTTTTCCTCTGCCGATAGCGCTTTGCTCGACGCCTCGGGATATACCCCGACAATGTGTTACCTCCCGTTTTAACCTGCTTTTAACCTGGGTTTCCTGGAGGTTTCCCCGAACGTTGACGGGATGAGTGGTTTTTGCGTACGTGACGCTTGCTGAGGCGCTCGCCGACGACCCGCGCAGTCGCCGCTTTCCGTTTCCGATATCGGTTGGGCCACATTCGCGCCCGCAACCGCAGCAACAAGCACCGCAAAGTTGTCAAACAACTTCGCCATAAAAAGCGGGATGGAGCGCGCAGTCACACAGGTTGTGTGACAACCGCAGCGCAGGCGCTTAGCTGCCGAACATGCGATCGACCGCGTTTTCGAGATGCGTTTTCATGGCTTTTCCAGCCCGCGCGGGGTCTCGCGCGCGGATGGCCTCCAGCACCTCGAAATGCTCGCGCTGAACGAGCTTTTGCCGTTCGAGCATCTTCACGAACGACAGATTGCGCGACAGATTCATGCTGAACTCGACGTGTTCCTCGATGAACGACAGCACGGTAATGAAGAACGGGTTCTTGGATGCGCGCGCCACCGCGAGATGAAACGCGAAGTCGTCTTTCGCGCCAATGCCCTGCTGTGTTTCGACCACGCGTTCGAGCTGGTCCCAGGCGTGCTGGATCGCGCGGATATCGTCGTCGTCGGCCTTGATGGCGGCGAGTTCCGCCGCGCCGGACTCCGTCACCACGCGAAATTCGTAGCAACGGCGAATGTCGGACAATGTTTCGAGCGGCGCGAAACGGCGCACGTCCGGATCGGGACGGCGTCCGACGATGGTGCCCGAGCCTCGCCGCGTCACGATGATGCCGTCCGCGCGCAACCGTGCGAGCGCCTCGCGCACCGTGGGACGCGAAGTCGCGAAGCGTTCGGCGAGCGCATGTTCGGTGAGCAGCCGGTCGCCCTCCTTGAATTCGCCTTCCACGATGCTGTTGAGGATGTCGTTGTAGATCCGGTCGGCGAGCCCGGATAACTTACGCTCGGTCATGTCGCGCGTGACGTGCTTGTCAGGGTGGACATGAATTGTAAGGCAGATTTTCGGCTGCGGGATTCGGCGGTGCGTATGGATGCGTTCTTGAGCGTAACGGACTTTGCGGGCACGCCGAAAGTGACGCTGGTGTGCGCGGGATTGTCATACTGGACGGTGTAATCCCCTCGAAGCCGATGTTGAAGAAACCTAGCATGTTTCTCCACACCGATTAGCAGTACTATCATCGATTCCGAAAGAACAGAGCGGCATACGTGAGCGGCCCAATCATCCGCATAGCCACAAACAAAAAAAGCGCGCTGCGGTCCCCCTCCAGCGCGCCTCGTTCAACACCCTGTACCTCAAAGCGACAATAACTTCCTCGCTTCCTTCGCCTTCGCCACCGGCCGCCCGTACTCCGCGCACAGCGACGCCACGCGGCTCACCAGTTGCGCGTTGCTCTTCGCGAGCGTGTCCTTGTCCCAGCGCACGTTGTCCTCGAGCCCCGTGCGGCAATGTCCGCCCAACTGCAACGTCCAGTGATTCACTTCGAGTTGATGGCGACCGATGCCCGCGGCCGTCCACGTCGCATCGGGCAGATTCTTCTTCAACTGCTCGACCTCGAACTCGAGAATCTCGAGCCGCGCGGGCAACGCATTCTTCACGCCGAGCACGAACTGAACATGCACCGGCGACTTGAGCAAGCCCTGATTCACGAGATCGACGGTGCTATAGAGCATCGCCAGATCGAAGATCTCGATCTCGGGTTTCACGTTGTGATCGAGCATCGTCTGCGCGAGCGAGCGCACGAAGTCGGGCGGATTCTCGTAGACGATCGTCGGAAAATTGACCGAACCCGTGGCAAGCGATGCCATGTCGGGCTTCAGATCCAGCATCGCGCCGCGCTGCTCGAAGGAACGCCCGCGCCCGCCCGTCGAAAACTGGATGATGATGTCCGGACAATGCTTGCGAATGCCTTCCTGCAATTCCGCAAAGCGATGACGGTCAGAGCTCGAACGCTCGTCTTCGTCGCGCACGTGCAGATGGACGAGCGTCGCGCCCGCTTCATACGCCTCGTGCGTGCTCTCGATCTGCTCCGCAATCGTGATCGGCACGGCGGGATTGTCCTTCTTGCGCGGCACCGAGCCGGTAATGGCAACCGATATGACGCAGGGTTCTTTCGTTGGGGATTGGGTCACACTTCGCTCCTTGACGGCGCCATCCTTCGGACACGGCGGGGACCGCGGACAGCACTCAAATTTGAACTAACTAGTACGTTTGTAATGTTGAAGCATCGTGCTCCGCGCTGCAAGCCACGCAAACCCTAAGCCGATGCCGCGTGTTCGTACGATGAATCGCGCCCCTGCCCGGCTATTGCCGTTCGGCGTAATCGGCGAGCATTCGGCCGACCTGCTCGTCGGTGATCGCCGGCTTGATGTCGAACATGAAGAGATCGGCCCATTCGTGCGCCCAGCGCGCGAGCGGATCCAGGTCGTCGCATTCGCACACGGCGATGCCCCAGATGGAGCCGATCGCGTGCCAGCGTCCCAGCAGATGGATGCCGTCCGGCGGCGCGCCGCGCGTTTGCAGGAATCGCTCGGCCGCCTGTCTTTCGACATTGGGTTGCGCCGTCCAGTTGACGATGAATAGCATGGCTCGATCCTCCTGTTGGAACGCCATGAAACGGCGCGCCGCGCCGGGCTCGCCGGCGCATCGGCGCGTCGGCCGATGCGGTTCATCCAGTATAGAAGGCAGCGCCCAAGGTCACCGCGCTTTGCATCTTGCGTATTGCATCTTGCGCCTCGCATCTTGCGTATTGCATGACGCATTCAAAGCGCCCGATGCACTATGCTCTTGCCACGCGCGAGCGGCGTCGTTCAGCGCACCACGACGACGGGCGCCGCGAGCACCGGCTGCGCATACATCACGCGGACCGCCGGCGCGGGGGCATAGGCGGATACGGCCACCACCGGCGGCCTCGGCGGCGGCGGGGGCACAGCAACAGCCACGGGCGCGACGACCGGTTCGACCACCACGGTGCGCGCGGGCATGTAGTAGTACGTCGGCCTGGGCGGCGGCGCGTAGTAATACACGGGGCGCGGCGGCGCATAGACGATCGCGGGCGCGACATAAGAAACCTGCACGCTCGTTCCAGCCGACGCGGTCTTCGCGCAGGTCAGGCTGATGGCGGCAACGGCGGAAACGCTGAGCAAACGAATATTCATGGTGATGTCCTCATGCCTCGCAAGGTGGTCATTTCGGCGGAGCGCGAATCGCTCATGGGCCGGCGATGACAACGATAGCGAAGCGCCACGGGCAGCGTGAGACCTAACTTATTTCAGGCGATGTCGGCAGAATCTCGATGAAATGCGGCGACACGATTCATCGCATCCCCGAGATTGCGTTCGCCACGCGGCTCAATAGAATGGCATCACCGTTTCACGATCATTCGAATCGAATCAGGGAGAGCGCCATGCGAAAGATCCTCGTCATCCTTGCCCTATGCGCGGGGTGTGTCGCCCCAGGCGCCGCGTTCGCGCAAACCGCCACGCAGCCGATGGGCGCGAGCCCGCGCGTCGAACACGCGCTCGGCCAGTTGCAAACCCGCTTCTCGAGCGCCAACACGACGCACGACGGCAAGCTCACCCGCGAACAGGCATCGACGGGCATGCCAATGGTGGCGAAGCACTTCGACGAAATCGACACGCAAAAGAACGGCTACGTCACCCTGCCGCAGATCGAAGCCTTCATGCGCGAGCACGCCGCGCAACGCTGATCCGGAGACCCCATGGACACCCTGCCGAAAATCATCGTGCTCGACGACGAGGCCGAACTGCGCAACATGCTGCAGCGTTTTCTGAGTTCGCAGGGTTTCGAGGTGCGCGTGGTCGAGAACGGCAAGCGGCTCGACCGCTACCTTCAGCGCGAACCTTTCGATCTGCTGGTGCTCGACTGGATGATGGAGCCGGAAGACGGCCTCTCGGTCTGCAAGCGTCTGCGCGCCGAAGGCCAGACGCTGCCGATTCTGATGCTCACCGCCAAAGGCGACCCCGTCGACAAGGTCGTCGGCCTCGAAACCGGCGCGGACGATTACCTCGCCAAGCCCTTTCTGCCGCAGGAACTCGTCGCACGCGTGCGCGCGTTGCTGCGCCGCCAGAAGATCGCCGCGGGCGACCCGACGCATACGCAGCAGATCATCCGCTTCGGCGATTTCCGTCTCGATCTGAGCAAGCAGAAGCTGTATCGGAAGGACGAGCCGTTCGAGATTCATTCGGCGCAGATGCAATTGCTGGGCGCGCTCGGCTCGTCGCCGAACCGCGCGGTGAGCCGCGACAACCTCATCGCCCGCACGCGCGGCCGCGACCACGACGCGCTCGACCGGAGCATCGACGTGCAGGTGCTGCGGCTGCGGCAGATCGTCGAGGAAGATCCGGGCAAGCCGCGCTTCATCAAGACCGTGTGGGGCGTGGGCTACATGCTGCTCGCCGAAGTCGAATCGTGAGCGTCGTGCCGCGCTCTCTTTTCGCGCGCAACGTGCTGCTGCTCGTCGCGCTGGTCGCGGTGAGCCAGATTTGCGCGATCTCGGCACTGCTGCACTTCATTCAGACGCCGCGCATCGAGCGGGCGGCGGGCGCGTTCGCGAGCTATATCGTTACGCTCGACACGCTGCTCAAAACCACGCCGCCCGGCACGGTGAAAACCGTCTCCCCGCAGCTCGATTTGCGCGCCGATCTGCCCGCTGGCGCGAGCGCGACGCCGCCGGAATCGCGGCTGCGCTTCTATCAGTCATATTGGCGGCGAACTTTCGTCGAGAGTCTGCGGCGTCATCTGCCCGCGGACATGCTGGTGCGCTGGCAAGGCAGCGACACCTCCGACGATGGCCAGCAGCGTCTGTGGATACGCGCGCATCTGTCGGGCGAACCGCGCTGGCTCGCGCTGCCGGTGCCCGAAGCCGCGCACGACGACGGCCTCGCCACCGCGCTTCTGCTGTCGCTCGGACTGGGCGCGCTCGCGTTCGCGACGGCTTATCTGATCCAGCGCCACCTGAACCGCCCGCTCGCGGATCTTGCCGACGCCGCGCGGCTCGTCTCGGCGGGCGGCGAACCGGGCGTCCTCCCGACCGACGGCCCGACCGAAATCGCGCAGGTCAGCGGCGCGTTCAATCGCATGACGGCCGCGCTGAAGGAAGCCGAAGCCACGCGCGCGCTGATGCTCGCGGGCGTCTCGCACGACATCCGCACGCCGATGACCAAGCTGCGCCTCGCGATGGCGATGTCCTCCGTCCCGTCGACGGACGCGGCGTTCGCGGCATCGGCGGAAGGCTATCTGGACACCATCGACACGATTCTTCAGCAGTTCATGGATTACGCGGGCAGCGGCGCGAAGGAGACGCCCGTCGTCGGCGATCTCAACGCGCTGATCGCCAACCTCGCGGCCGATTTCGCCGGACTCGGACACGAATTCGCCCTCGATCTCGGCGAGATCGGGCCGTTTCCGTTTCGTCCGATCAGCATGATGCGCATGCTCATGAATCTGATGCAGAACGCGGTGCTGTACGGCGTCGTCGGACTGGAGGTGCGCACGTGGACCGACAGGCAGGCGAACACCGCATGCGTCGTGATCGCGGATCGCGGCAAGGGGCTCGGCGGCCAAGACCCGGAAGCGCTCAAGCAGCCGTTCAAGCGCGGCGGCGGCGAAGGCCAGCCGAAGGGCACGGGCCTCGGCCTTGCGATCGTCGAGCGCATTGCGCGGCTGCACGGCGGCACGCTCGAACTGCGCGCGCGCGAAGGCGGCGGCGCGCAATCGTGCATTGTGCTGCCGCTTTCGGGCGACGCCGCGCGCTAGCGAGACGGATTTTCCTTTCCTCCATCCGTGAACCATACTGGTCTGTAGGAGGAAACCTCATGGAACCGTCAATCGACTCAGGCGCTTCGCTCAGGCGCGGGGTGCGGGAAAGCGCGCCGACCTTGAACGTCCGTCTCTCGGACGCCGACGCCATTCCATTTCCGACGCGCACCGTCGAGCGCGGCGACGCGCTGTATTGCGCGGGCGAACCGCTGCGAAGCCTGTACACCGTGCAAAGCGGCTGCTTCAAGACCGTGGCGACCTATCCCAGCACCGACGACGATAGCGCCCCGCACACGCAAGTCACCGGCTTTCACTTCGCCAATGAAACGCTCGGCCTCGACGGCGTGTGCACGAGCCGTCATGAAAGCGACGCCGTCGCGCTCGAAACGAGCGTCGTGCGCATCATGCCGGTGGGCATTCTGGAACCGCTGTGCCGCGAATACGCTGCAATGCAGCACGAACTGCTCGCGATTATGAGTGCGGAAATCGTGCGCGCGTCGCGTCTCGCTTTGATGCTTGGCACGATGCCCGCGCGCGAGCGCGTCGCCGCCTTCCTGCTGGATTTTTCGGAGCGGCTCGAAGCGGGCGCGGCATCCGAACTGCTCCTCCCGATGACGCGTGCGGATATCGGCAGCTATCTCGGACTCGAACTGGAAACCGTGAGCCGCATGCTCTCGAAGCTGCAACGCGAAGGCGCAATCGGCCTGAACGGGCGTCAGGTACGCATAGTCGACCGCGCGATGCTCGCCCACCACTGAAGTCCCGAACGACCCTGCGGCCGCGCAGCGGGGCCGGAGCTAGCGAGGGCTGAGCCAACAAGTCATGCGCTGCGATGAGACGGACCGTGCGCGATCCAAGCCCGGCCCGGCGATGAGGGCACTCGCTACTGCCGGGCCATTCAGCCAATCGCCTGTGCCGCGGCCGGCATGAAGCACTTTGGATGGGGAGAGCTGCTTTCTTTGGTGACTTTCTTTGCAGCAGCAAAGAAAGTTACCCCCGCCCCGGGGAGGGGCAGTGCTAATAGACCGACACGAACTCAAGTTCTCAACGAAACGCCCAGAACCGCCGCCCCCGTCACCCTGCCCTCGCGAAGATCATCAAGCGCAGCATTAGCATCATCGAGCGCATAGCACGTCGTATGCAAATCGAGATGAACCTCCCCCGCGATGCGCATAAACGCCCGCCCATCCTCACGCGTGAGATTCGCGACCGACACCACACGCCGCTCCCCCCACAGCAGATCATAAGAAAACGAAGGAATTTCACTCATGTGGATGCCGCCACACACCACGGCCCCGCCTTTCGCCACCGCCTTGAGCGCCGTGGGCACGAGCGCACCGGCTGGCGCAAAGATGAGCGCGGCGTCGAGCTCCTCGGGCGGGGCCTCGTCGCTGCCACCCGCCCAATACGCGTTCAGATCGAGCGCAAGCTTCTGCGCGGCGAAATCGCCCGGACGCGTGAACGCATAGACCGCACGCCCCTGATGCCGCGCAACCTGCGCCACGATATGCGCTGCAGCGCCAAAACCGTAGATGCCGATACGTTGCGCGTCGCCCGCCATCGCAAGCGTGCGATAGCCGATGAGTCCCGCGCACAGCAGCGGCGCCGCTTCCACGTCCGAATAACGCTCCGGCAGGTGCAGACAATATCGCGCATCCGCAACGACGCGCTCCGCGTAGCCGCCGTCGATCGTATAGCCGGTGAAACCCGGCGTATCGCAAAGATTTTCGCGGCCCGACGCGCAATAGCGGCAATGTCCGCAGGTGGACCCGAGCCACGGCACGCCCACGCGCTCGCCGGGCGAAAACCCGCTCACGCCCGCGCCGAGCCGCGCGACCGTCCCGACGATTTCATGCCCGGGAATAACGGGCCGCTTCGGGTGAGCGAGTTCCCCATCGACGACATGCAGATCGGTGCGGCACACGCCGCACGCGTGGACATCGATGAGCAATTCGCCCGCACGCGGCGACGGGTCCGGCAGATCGCGCGGATGCAGGCGCGGCGCGCCGCCCTCGAAGACCATTGCTCGCATGGATGCTTCCCCTGTTTCGATGCAAAGAAAATTCGATTTCTTGCGGTGCAATGCCGTGGGGCACGAAAAGCCGTCGTGGTGCACCGATGCACGTTGCGCGAGCGGGCTTCGAACCCGATGATGCACTGCGTTCATCCGGTGCGAATCAGCGATCCGTGCGTCGAAATGCCTCCGATACTTGTCGCCAAGCCGTCAGAATGTGGTACTAAACTTCATACAAGCAGGCACGAAGCGAACCTACGCCACAAACGTAATTCGGCATCCGTCTTGCTTGTCTGATCCGAACGTCGGCATGCATGACGAACACCCCGGCGATGGAACCCATTACATGCGGCACGATTAAACTTATCTTCCGCAGGCAGTTCGAACCAGACATCGCGGCCCGTCACGGCCGCCGTAACGCCCTAACAATACGCGCGGTGCAAGCCGCCATTCAATCGACGACGCTCATGGCCGGCGCAAACGTGCTGAGCGTCTCGGGTCCATCGAATTCTTCATGGAGGATGACATGCGTATCACGGTCAAGCTGGATGGCTTCGAAGGCGCTCAATCCGCTGCGTTCGCCATCCTGTGGCTCGACAAGGAAACACGCCGCTGGTCGCGCGAGGGACACCAGGCGGTGGAGGTGCCTGACTGGGGCGGACTGCGCTCCGGCTCGAACGGAACGATGATCTGCGGACAGCACGTCGAAGATCCCATCTGCGTGCTCGAACGTCTCGATTTCGACGCGCCCAACGGCCCCCGCGAAGGTCTCGCGGGACGCGTGCTCTGGTATGCGGACGGCGCGGGCGTGAAGACCACCGGCCGCTGGCACGTGCAGTGCATCGACCGGGAGCAGATCAAGGCGGAACACGGCGTCTTCGCTGGCGAGGAGGACAGCTGACCCGTGCGTACAGGAATCGTCAGGGCTCGTCGCTCGGCAGCGGTGTAAGCATCACGACGAACGACGCAGCCCCGATGAGAATCGCGAGCACGCCGTAGTAGGTCACGGCCGTCTCGTCGAACAGCAAGCCGCGCAAAGCCGCATGGATGCCGCCCAACGTGAGGAACACGGCGCCCAGAGCCGCGACGATGCGCCCTTCACCCCTGATCATGATGTTCTCCCGACGGTCGGGCGGCGTGCTCGCGTGCGCCGCCGCCATGCTTCAATGGTCGCTCCGGCCGTGCGCCGCGATTTGACCTGCATCAAATCCAGACCGGTCGTTCTGGTGTTTTCCCTTGCCCCAAATCCACGGCTTATATTGGTAGTATCAGGTGCCGGCCGCGCGCGCGTTGGCATGGTTTCGCGCGCGGCCCATACCGGCCGGGTCAGGCTCGCCTTTTGCCCGCAAGCGTGGCTCGCATTCGACCGAAAGAACCTGGGGAGGCACGATGAATCAAAACTTCAGCGATCCGTTCAGCCAGTTCGCCGCCATGTTCCAGCAGTACCAGCTTCCGGGGTTCGACGTCACCGCGATCATGGAGTCGCGGCGCAAGGACGTCGAGGCGCTCGCGGCGACCAACCGCGTCGCGTTCGGCGGCATGGAAGCGCTGCGCGACAAACAGCTCGAAATCCTGCGCCGGACCCTGGGCGATCTGGAATCCATCGCAAAACAATTCGCCACCACGTCGACCCAGCCTCCCTTCAACGCCAACGAAGTCGTGCAACGCGCGCTGCACAACGCTCTCGCCGATATGCAGGACATCGCGCGCACCACCCAGCAGACTCAGGCGGAAGCCTATGCGCTCGTCAGCAAGCGCATGGAAGACGCGCTGAACGAGCTGAAAGCTTCTATCGAGAAGCCCAAGACCTAGCCTCGCGGCGCTCGCGGGGCCCGGCCTCCGGCAACGACCCAGGCCGCGCGAGCGGCGGGCGGAGGTGCGTCATGCAATTCGACGATTTCGCGGCGTTCGAGAAGGACGGCTGGGAGCATGTCGTCCAGTCGTACGAGGATTATTTCGGAAGGCTTACTGTTCAGTCGCATCCGGCGCTGCTCGATGCGCTTCAGGTCGGTCCCGGCACGCGCATGCTCGATGTCGCCGCCGGGCCCGGCAATCTGGCCGCCGCGGCGATCGAGCGTGGCGCGACCGCGGCGGCGGTCGACTTCTCCGCATCGATGATCGCGCATGCGCGCCAGCTTCATCCCGAGGTCGAATTCCAGATTGCGGGCGCCGAGCATCTGCCCTTCGATGCCGAAAGTTTCGATGCGGTCGGCATCAGCTTCGGCGTGCTGCATTTCCCGGAACCCGAACGCGCGCTGGAAGAAGCCGCGCGCGTGCTGCGACGGGGCGGGCGCGTCGCGTTCACCGCATGGACGCCGCCCGAGCGCGCCGTCGGCTTCGGCATGGTGCTCGATGCGATCCAGCTTCACGGCAAGCTCGATGTCGGTCTGCCGCCGTCGCCGCCCTTCTTCCGCTTCAGCGATCCCGAGGAGTGCGTGCGCGTGCTCACCGGGGCGGGCTTTGCCGCGGCGCGCGCCGACGAGGTCGAGCAGACCTGGCATCTCGTGCTGCCGGAAACGCCGTTCGACGGCCTGATGCATGGCGGAGTACGCATGGCGGCGCTGCTGCGCGCGCAATCGAAGAGCGCGCTCGCATCGATCGAACAGGAAGTGAAGACGCGCGTGATGGCGTATTCGCAGCACGGCGAGCTGCTCGTGCCGATGCCGTGCGTACTGGCCTCCGCTGCCAAGCCCTGAGCCGGACTTACTTCTTCGCCTGCGTCGTGATCTGGAAGATATCGACGGCCACGCGATCCTGTCCGTACTTGCCCGCGAGCGCGGACAGCCGTTTCTCGACGGCGCGCAGGTATTCGGTTTTGGCTTCGCTGTCGGGGCGCGGCGCATCGAAGAGCGGCGCGGGCGCAACGGTCAGCACGATCATCTCCGAGCCGAACGGCTTGCCGACGACCCAGTCGCCCATCGTCCCGATGGTCGCCGTGTAGTTCGGCGGCGCCTGATTGTCGCGCGAGCGCGCATTGGGGACGAGATGCACGACGCTGCCGTCGAGCATGTAGTAATCAACGTTGACGTAGGAATCGAACGCGGGCGTCATCAACTCGACGATGAGCGGATCGCCCTCGGTCAGGCGCGTCACGCGCGAACGCGTATGCACCGACGCCGGCCTGCCCGATTGCCGGTTGGTCGTCCAGTACGGGCCGAACACCTTGAGCAGATCGCATTTGTCGTCGGCGACCTGCTGCACGCCGAAGTTCGTCGTCTTCACGCCGGGCACGCGGCCGAGCGCTTCCTTGAGCCGCGCGAGGCCGTATTTCTGCGACACGAAGCCTTGCACGTCCACGGTCTGATCGTGCACCGACGCAACCAGCGCCGAGCACGGCACGCTCGCCAGCACGGGCGTGACGGCCGCCACGGTAAGTTCGGGCACGGGCGTCGCGGGCAAGGCGGGCGTGACGACCACAGCGGAAGCCGGCACGGCGCCGGGCGCATGCGGCGTCACCGTGCCGGATGCGCTGCCTTCGGATGGGGGTGGCGGCGCTTCGTGCGCGGTCTGCTCGCCGCCTTTGGACTCTTCGTAGAAGTAGTAGCCCGCGCCCGCGATCGCCGCCGCCACGACCACTGCCGCGCCGATCGCGATCTTGGGTGCGGCGCTTTTCTTCGCCTTGCGGCCCGCCGGCGTCGCGGCGTGCTCCTCGCTGATTTCATCGAGAAACTGCGCGACGCTCGGCGTTCTCGCTTCGCGTTCAAACGCGAGCGCGGCCTTGAGCGCCTTCCACTGCTTGCTGCCGAGATTTTCAGGGCGTTGCGGCTTCATGCCCGCGCTCTTCGCCTGCAACGCGGGCACGCGCTCGAACGGATGCTTCGCCGTCAGCAGTTCATACGCGATACAGGCGAGCGCGTAGATATCGTCGCGCGGATCGGGCTCGCGATGCTCCAGCATTTCCGGGCTCGCATACGCGGGCGTCAGCGCGCCGAGGCTGCCGGGATCGAACACGGTGGCTTCGGATTCTTCTTCAGGACGCTGAATCACGCGCGAAATGCCGAAGTCGATGACCTTTACTTCCGACGTGTCCGTCAAGAACACGTTGGCGGGCTTGAAGTCGCAGTGAACGAAGCCGCGCTCGTGCGCATACGCGAGCGCATTGGCCATGCCCTTGAAGATCGGAAAAACCTCGGCGAAGGGCATGCCCTTGAAATTCGGGTTCCGAAGCAACCGCGAGAGCGGCTGGCCGGAGAGATATTCCATCGTCAGATAAACGACCTGCCCGTCGCGGTCGAAGTCGTACACGGTGACGATGTTCCGGTGCGCGAGCTGCTGCGCCTTGCGCGCCTCGCGCTGCAACGCGATCAGCGATTTCGGATTGCCGCGGAACTGAAGATTGAGCACCTTGATCGCGACGTACGGCCGCCGGTCCGACGCCTCCAGCTTGCGCAGATCGAGCGCCTTGTACACGGTGCCCATGCCGCCGATGCCGAGACACTCCTCCAGCACGAAGCGGCTGTTGAGCGTGTCGCCGACGCCTTTCATCTGCTGATCGCGGTCCACGATCACCTGAGTCGCCTGGCCGAAGGTGCCGCCGGTGCCGCTGCTCGCATCGCCCGATGGCGGCGGCGAGAAGCCGGGCGTGGTCTGCAGGCGCGTTTCGTCACGGCCGGCGGGGCCGGTCGCGGAATCGGCGTCGGGACGCGTGCGCGCGGTGTGCTCGATGCGCCGCCGGATGGCCGCATAGATATCGGGCGGCAACGGCCGCGCCGCGTGCTCCGCGTCGAGGATCTCCATGAGCCGCTGCGGCGGAGTCTGCTCGGTCGCCAACGCCCCGTCCACGCCGGCAAAGAACTCGTCGCGCGACCCGCCGTCGCCCCGATATAGTCGAATCGCTTGCGCAAAACTTGTCATCTGTGGGACGCGACGCGGCTCCAATCGATCGACAATCCACTTGTCGTAACAAACCCCCGGTGCTCTGTCGATACTAGCCTTCGCATGGCGCTTGTGCAAATGGCGTTTTCGATCATGCGCGGCGTCGCGCACATGTCGTTCGGAGACCGACACATCGAGAGGAAGTGTCGGCGCACGAGCGGCAGATTCTTCGGAGCTTTGTTTCGCGTGGCGTGGACGGCGTTGGTGAAAACTTCGGCAAATCAACGCGTTGGCGCATGTGCGTGCGGCGGCGCGACGATCTGGCATGGCTCTCGCATCGATTTTGCAAACGTCCTTGCGGCAGAAGGCTCGCGCCTTTCGCCGCCATTGGCGTTTTTCCGACCGATGAACGCTTACGGCAGTTTGCCTATACTCATCGGAGACGTCGACTCCCCATCATGGAGGAACACTCATGCCAGTCATCAAAATCAGGGATCTCGCCGACAGCGTCGAGCTCGACAGACAGGCGATGAACACGATCGTCGGCGGCGCGCGCGACGGCTTGCGTCCGTCGTTTCGCATCCGGCTGGCGTCGAACGTGAACCGTGTCGTCGATTATCCGGGCGTGCCGGTAAAGGACGTGCCGGCCGCGCAGAGCGGACCATTCACGACGAAGCTCGTCAAGAAGACCTGACGCGCCGCTAATTGCGCAGCGCCACGCTCGCTCCCGCGCTTGCACCGCCGAGCGAACGCGCGCTGCGCTTCACCAGCGCGAGCCGCACGCGCTCGCGCCCTTCCCCTTCGAATTCCCCGAGATAGCGCGTCTTGCCCGCGATGACCGCGCCGACCGGCACGCCATCCAGATACAGCACACGATTGCCCGCCAGCGCCGGCACTTTCTCGCCCGGCAAAAGCGTGCCGACGAGATTGAGCGGATCGACCGCCGACAGCGCCACGAGCGCGCCGTCCTTCGGCCGCTTGCGCATGTCGCGCAGAAGCGGAACGGCGTCGGGCAGCGCGAACTGCTCGCCCGCGAGCCCCGCGACGAAGCGCCCGCCGCGAATCTCGCCGCGCGCTTCGAGCCGGTGATACACGCGCAGCAGATCGCGCCACGGCGGCAGCCATTGGGCTTCGCGTTCGAGCAGACGCCAGAACACGACACCGTAGCGCCGCAGCAGCGTCAGCGCGACGTGCTCGATATCGCCGTCGTCGCGCGCTTCGCCGGGTGTCGCGCGGCGCAGAAGCGCCCAGCGGCCGGCATCGTCCATTCCGCCGATGAACAGGCCGCCGCGCCGCGGACGGCGCGCAAACGCGTTGCGCTTCGCCGCTGGGGCGAGCAGCGCGCGCAAGCCCGCGAAGCTGTCCGCGTTGACGAGGCCGAGCGCGACCAGTTCGCCGAGCGCGTCTTCCAGTTCGGTGCGCAACAGCCGCACGTCGGCGAGAAGTTCGTCGAAGAACATCGCGCCGTGGGTTTTCAGCGCGTCGAACACGCGATCGGCGCGCGATGAAAGCTGCGGCGCTTCGTCGGGCGCCATCAAGGCGTTCCACGCGCCGAGATGACGGCGCGGCAGCAGCACGATGGGCGTGCCGCGCACCGGCCCGCCCGACGCGCGCGCGCGTCCCGCGGGACGCGTCCAGACGAGCTTGCCGGCGCGGCAGAGCTCGTCGAGCCACATGCCGGAATAATCGGCGATGCGCGCCGGCAGGATTTCGTCTTCCCACGCAACCGCCGGCGCCTCGAAACCTTCGAGCTGTTCGAGCACCGCGCCGAGCGCATCGCGGCCCTCGCCGTGGGCATCGGGCGCGACGCGCTGCCATTCGAGCAGAAAGCGCATGAAATCCTGCCGCTCGACCGGCTCGATCTCGCGCCGCAGCCGCCGCACGGTATAGCGATGAATCCGCGCGAGCAAATGCCGCTCGCACCACTCTTCGGTCCCGGCGCCCGGCGTGAAGCGGCCGCGCATGACATAGCCCTGCGCTTCGAGCCGCGTCAGCGCCAGCGCGATCGCCGAGGCGGGCAGCGCGAGCGGACGCGCGATGTCCGGCACGGTCGACGGCCCCGCGCCCGACAGCCGCGCGCGCACGATCTCGACGAGCGCATCGTCGGGCGCCCAGGCGTCGTCGAAGCCGGGAGGCGGCCGCAGCGCCGGATGCATCGGCGCATGTTCGTAGACCGCGCGCACGCACGCGAGCCGTTCGACGGGCGTCCATAGCGCGTCGTGGTCCGCGATCTGCAGGCGCGTTGCGCGGCCCGAACGCGCGAGCCCATCGAGCCATGCTTCCCACTGCGGATTGCGTTGCGCTTCGGCTTCGGTGATGCAGGCGAGCGTCGTCAGCGCCTCGTGCATTTCGTCGGCGCTCGTGACGTCCGGCCACGCTTCCTCGCGCACGCTCGCAATGGCTTCGGGATCGAGCGCGCCGAGATCGTCCGCGGATTGCGCATCGGTCCAGCGGCGCGCGAGCACCGCCTGCGTGCGGCGCTCTTCGAGCGGCGCGTCGTCGAGAAACGCGTAGGGCCGCGCCGAGAGAATCTCGGCCGCGAGCGGCGACGGCGCGGGCAGTTCGCGCGTGACGAGCCGCACCGCGCCCGTTTCGATGCGTCGCAGAAGCGCGAGCCACGCTTCGCTATCCATGGCGTCGTGCAGGCAGTCGTCGATCGTCTGCTCAACGAGCGGATGCGCCGGCACATCGCGCTCGCCGGCGATGTTCTCCGCGCACGCGACCTGATCCGGAAACACCGCCGCGAGCAGGTCCTCGCTTTTCATGCGCTGCAACTGCGGCGCGACCTTGCGCCCGCCCGTGTAGCGCGGCAGCGCGAGCGCGTTGGTCGCGTTCCAGCGCCAGCGCACGCCAAAAAGCGGCGCGTCGAGCAGCGCCTGAATCAGCAGATGCTCCGCCGTCGCCGATTTCAGATAGCGCCAGACCTCGTCGAGCGCAAAGCTGTGGCTGCCCGTCAGCGACAGCACGATGGCGTCTTCCGTCGCCGCCGCCTGCAGCTCGAAGTTGAAGGTGCGGCAAAAGCGCTTGCGCAGCGCGAGGCCCCACGCGCGATTCACGCGGCTGCCGAACGGCGCGTGGATGACGAGTTGCGTGCCGCCGGATTCATCGAAAAAGCGCTCCATGACGAGCGTGTCCTGCGTCGGCAGCACGGTGAGCGCGGCGCGCGAGCGCGCCAGATAATCGACGATCTGCCGCGCAGCTTCTTCGTCGATGCCGGTTTCTTCCGCGAGCCATGCGATCGCGGCATCGGCACTGCCTTGCGAGAGCCGCGCGTCGATCTCGCCGCGCAGCCGCGCAATGGCGTGCGAAAGCTCGTCGCTGCGGCCGGGCGCTTCGCCGAGCCAGAACGGAATGTTCGGCGGCTGGCCGTTCGCGTTTTCCACGCGCACGCGTCCGCCTTCCACTCGCACGATGCGGTACGACGTATTGCCGAGCTGGAAGATGTCGCCCGCGAGACTCTCGACGGCGAAATCCTCGTTCACCGTGCCGATCTGCAAGCCCTGTGGTTCGAGCAGCACGGCGAAATCGGCGTTGTCGGGAATCGCGCCGCCCGACGTGACCGCCGTCAGCTTGCCGCCGCGCCGGCCTCGCAGGGTGCGCGACACGGCGTCGCGATGCACGTAGGCCGCGCGCACGCCCTGCCGCCCGGTGTAGCCTTCCGCGAGCGTGCGCAGCACCGCCTCGTAATGCGCGCGATCCAGCGTCGCATACGGATACGCCTGCGTGATGCGCTCGAAAAGCGCGTCCTCGCTCCATTCGCGGCACGCCACTTCGGCGGTGATCTGCTGCGCGAGCACGTCGAGCGGCGCGTGCGGGATCGAGAGGGCGTCGAGCTCGCCGCGCCGCACGCAATCGAGCAGCGCGGCGCATTCGATCAGATCGTCGCGCGAAGTCGGAAAAAGCCGCCCCTTGGGCGTGCCGCCGACGTGATGCCCAGAGCGCCCGACGCGCTGCAGGAACGCGCCGATCGAACCGGGCGAGCCGATCTGGCAGACGAGATCCACGTCGCCGATATCGATACCCAGTTCGAGCGACGCCGTGGCGATCAGCACGCGCAGCTCGCCGCGCTTCAGGCGCTGCTCCGCCGCAAGCCGATGCTCGCGCGCGAGGCTGCCGTGATGCGCCGCGACCGCCTCTTTGCCGAGGCGCTCGGTCAAATGTCGCGCCGCGCGCTCGGCCATGCGCCGCGTGTTGACGAACACGAGCGTGGTCCGGTGCTGCGCCGACAAATCCGCGAGACGGTCGTAGACGCGCTCCCACATGTCGTTGGACATGATCGCTTCGAGCGGCATCGGCGGGATATCGAGGGCGAGATCGCGCGCGCGGGCATGACCGACATCGACGATTTCGCACGCATTGCGCTCCCCGACGAGGAACTTCGCGACCAGTTCAATGGGCTTTTGCGTCGCCGAGAGGCCGACGCGCACCGGGCGCGCTCCGCCCGCGTCCTCGCACAGCGCATCGAGGCGCGCGAGCGACAGGCTCAGGTGCGAGCCGCGCTTGCTGCCCGCGACCGCATGAATCTCGTCGACGATCACGGTGCGCGTGGTCGAGAGCATCGCGCGTCCCGAATCGGACGAAAGCAGCACGTAAAGCGATTCCGGCGTCGTCACGAGGATATGCGGCGGGCGCTTCTTCACGGCGTTGCGTTCCTGCTGCGTCGTGTCGCCGGTGCGCACGGCCGCGCGGATCTCGGGCGCGGCCACGCCGGATTCGCGCAAGGTCTGCGCGATGCCCGCGAGCGGCGCTTCCAGATTGACGTGTATGTCGTTCGACAACGCCTTCAGCGGCGACACATAGACCACGCGCGTTTCGTCCGGCAGCGCGCCGCCGAGCGCGATGCCGTCGCGCACGAGTTCGTCGATGGCGGCGAGAAAGGCCGTGAGCGTCTTGCCCGAGCCCGTCGGCGCGGCGACGAGCGTCGAGCGGCGCGCGTGCACGAGCGGCCACGCGCGCGCCTGCGCCGCGGTCGGCGCGGCAAAGCGCGAGCGGAACCAGCCCGCGACGGCGGGATGGAAGCCGCGCAGGGGGTCATCGGCGGAACGGGCTTTTCGGATCATTCGGACATTTTATGAGCGCTTGAGAAATCGCGTCTTTCCGTCAGTTTTCAGACGGCTCCGATGCGAACCGGGGCGTGCGGCAGCGATGCTAGACGGTTTAGCTCGCGCGGCCCGTCCGCGAGCGCATCGTGCGACGCACCGTCGCTTCTTCTCGTTTTCGCTTTCATGATCGTCATCAGCCTTCTGTTCGACCGCGCGCCCGGCGCGCTCGCCAATCATCGGCACTACGCCCGCGCGCAGGGGTATCGCCACGTCGAGATCGATATGTCGGACCTGTCCGGCAGCAACCCGGGCGTTCGCTGGGTCTATAAATACGAAACGCTGCTGCATTACTTGCACGAAGCCGCGCCGCATGAAATCGTGCTGCTGCTGAACGAAAACGCCGCCATTCTTCAGCCGGTGGAATTGCCGCTCCTGATGGCGGGCCGGGACTGGCTCGTCGTGCGCACCGAATCGGAGCATGCGCAGACGGACGTGCTCCTCTTCCGCAACACGGAGTCCGTGCGCCAGCAGATTGCGGATCTCCTCGGCACGTGCCGCTACGGATGCGCATTGCCGGAGCACGAAGCCGGCTTGCTGCAAGCCTTCGACGCCAGCCCGGCTCACTTTCGCATCGGCGACGTCTGTGTCGTCGCGCCGGTGGCGGCCAATCTCGAAAGCGTCTGGGCGACCTGGAATGCGTTCGCCGCCAGTTTTCGCGACGAAAAGCACCACCGGCGTTTTCGCGCCGCCGCGTTCGAGCACATCAACGAATGCACCGCGCGCGGGCTGCCGTATCTCTCTTTCCCGGATAACGGCGTGCGCGAGACAGCCACGCATAGCGTCTCGCAGCCGGGCCGCGCGATCGCGCTCGTCATGCTGTATACGCCGAACATCGCGCGTTACGGGCGCATCGCCGAGGCCAACTTCAGGCGCTATTGCGAGCGTCATGGCTATACGCTGTACGTGCATCGCGATATTCCGCCTCAACTGAACGACGGCAAAAGCTCCGGCAACTGGTTCAAGGCCGCCTTGCTGCGCGAATACCTGCCGCATCATCAATGGGTGTTCTGGCTCGACGCCGACGTGCTCATCAACGACATGAACCGGCGGCTCGAACCGCTCACGCACGAGCGCAACACCGTGCTTGCGCGCGACGTCGGCACGTGGAGTTTCAACTCCGGCATCATGGGCTTTCAGCGCAATCAGGAAAACTACGACGCGCTGGCGCACATCATGAACGAGTGCGCGCAGGTGGACGACAAGTCGCACGTCTACGCAAGCCAGGGCGACCAGCACTTCTTCATTCGCGCCTTCGAGGCGCAGTCCGGCTTCGACACGGCACAGATTCACAGCTTCATCGATCTGAATACGCCGTGTGTCTACCGCCGGCCGGACAGCTTCATGGTTCATTACATCGGCATGTGGCAGGACAACCGCGCCGTGCTGATGGACTACGACCTCAAGCACACCGCGATGGAATGACGCGCCCCGCTGTCGATCCGGCCGAACCGCTTTAAGATGGTTTGCGACGCTTGAAACCGGCGTCGCGCTCGCTGCAACCGTCACGCCACATACACCCTCGATCATGGAACCGCGCGCAGGAGCCAATCCTGCGCGAAGCCGCACGCACGACGCTCGACCCATCCTTTCATTTGCCAAGGAGAAGCAATTGAACGACGACGTCACGCCCTCGACCGCTCTCGAGACCCCTCTCGCCCCCGATCTCCTCGCGAAAATCGACGCGTACTGGCGGGCCTGCAATTATCTTTCGGCCGGCATGATCTACCTGCGCGCGAATCCGCTGTTGCGCGAGCCGCTCAGGCCGGAACACATCAAACGGCGTCTGCTGGGCCACTGGGGCTCCGATCCGGGCCAGTCGTTCGTGTGGGTGCATCTGAATCGCCTGATCAAACGCGACGATCTGAACGTGCTGTTCGTCTCCGGCCCCGGACACGGCGCGCCGGCGACGCTCGCGAACGCCTGGCTCGAAGGCCACTACTCGGAAATCTATCCCGATCGCAGCGCCGACGAGCGCGGCATGCTGAAGCTGTTTCGCGCGTTTTCATCGCCGGGCGGCATCGGCTCGCACTGCACGCCGGAGACGCCGGGGTCCATCCACGAAGGCGGCGAGCTCGGCTATAGCCTCTCGCATGCGTTCGGCGCGGCGTTCGACAATCCCGATCTGATCGTCGCGACCGTTGTGGGCGACGGCGAAGCGGAAACCGGCCCGCTCGCCACCTCGTGGCATTCGAACAAGTTTCTCAATCCCGCGACCGACGGCGCGGTGCTGCCGATCCTCCATCTGAACGGCTACAAGATCGCCAATCCGACGATTCTCGCGCGCATTCCGCACGACGAACTCGACGCGCTCTTCAAGGGCTACGGCTACACGGCGCATTTCGTCGAAGGCGACGAGCCCGAGGCGATGCATCAGCGCATGGCGGCGACGCTCGAACGCTGCATCGGCGAAATCCGCGCGATTCAGGCGAACGCGCGCGCAAATCCCGAAAACGTGACGCGCCCGCGCTGGCCCATGATCGTCCTGCGCACGCCCAAAGGCTGGACCGGCCCGAAGGAAGTGGACGGCCACAAGGTCGAGAACTACTGGCGCTCGCATCAGGTGCCGATCGCCGATCCGGCCAGCAATCACCGCAATCTCGCGCTGCTCGAAAGCTGGCTGCGCAGCTACCGGCCCGAGGAACTCTTCGACGAAGACGGCCGCCCGGTCGACACGCTGCGCGCGCTCGCGCCTGAAGGCACGCGGCGCATCAGCGCGAATCCGCACGCGAATGGCGGCGTGCTGCCGCAATCGCTCGATCTGCCCGATATCCGCGACTACGCGTTCGAGTTCAAGCGCGCGGCGAGCGTCTATCAGTCGCCGACGGCCGTGCTCGCCACCTTCCTGCGCGACGTGATCCGCCGCAACATGACGCGCTTCCGTCTCTTCGGCCCGGACGAAACCGCGAGCAACAAGCTCGATGGCGTCTACGAGGCGTCCGGCAAGCGCTGGCTCGCGCAAACGCTGCCCGAGGACGACGACGGCGGCGCGCTGTCCATCGATGGCCGCGTGATGGAAATGCTCTCCGAGCACACGCTCGAAGGCTGGTTCGAAGGCTATGTGCTGACGGGCCGCCACGGCCTCTTCGCGACCTACGAAGCCTTCGTACACGTGATCGACTCGATGTTCAACCAGCACGCGAAGTGGCTCGAAAAAGCGAAAAACGAACTCGCGTGGCGCCGCCCGGTTCCCTCGATCAACCTGCTCATCACGTCGCTCGTGTGGCGGCAGGATCACAACGGCTTCACGCACCAGGACCCCGGCTTTCTCGATGTCGTCACCAACAAGAGCCCGGGCGTCGTGCGCATCTATCTGCCGCCCGATGCGAACTGCCTCTTGAGCGTCGCCGATCACTGCCTGCGCACGCACGATTACGTCAACGTGATCGTCGCGGACAAGCAGCCGCATTTGCAGTACCTGAGCATGCGCGACGCGATCGTGCATTGCGCGAAGGGTATCGGCATCTGGGACTGGGCCTCGACCGATCAGGGCGCGGAACCGGACGCGGTGATCGCGTGCGCGGGCGATATCGCGACGATGGAAGCGCTCGCCGCCGTCGAGATCCTGAAGGCGCATTGCGCCGACCTCAAGATTCGCTTCGTGAACGTGGTCGATCTGTTCAGGCTGCTGCCGGACACCGATCATCCGCACGGCCTGTCGCATCGCGATTTCGATTCGATCTTCACGCGCGACAAGCCCGTGATCTTCAACTTCCATTCATATCCGACGCTCGTGCACAAGCTCACGTACAACCGCACGAATCACGCGAACATGCACGTGCATGGGTATCGGGAGCGCGGCAATATCAACACGCCGTTCGAGCTCGCGATCATCAACGGCGTGGACCGCTACACGCTCGCGATCGACGTGATCGACCGCGTGCCGCGCATCGCCGGCAGCAGCGCGCATACCAAGGAATGGCTCAAGAATCAGATCATCGAGAGCGTGCGGTATGCGCATGAGGAAGGCATCGACCGCGACGAGATCCGCGAGTGGACCTGGAAGGGTTGAAGCGCAAAGCGCCCGGGGGAGTGTCCGCCGGGCGCTTTGACTTTGAGAAACGCTTACACTCGCCGAAGCCTCAAGCCTTGTGCTCCGAGTGGTCCCGCTGCCTGAGGGATTGCGGCAAGCCGAACAGCAGCAGCAGCGCGCAGATCACGCTCATCGCGCCGATCGCGTACAGCGCGGGCGTCGTGCTGCCCATCGTGTCGCGGATGCGGCCCACCATCACCGGGCTGACGATGCCGCCGAGCTGCCCGAGCGTATTGATCAACGCGATGCCGCCCGCCGCGCCCGCACCCGTCAGCAGCTTGGGCGGCAACGCCCAGAACGCCGGGATCGATGCGATCACGCCCGCGCCCATCACGCCGAGGGCGGCGATCAGAAGGGTCGTCTGCTTGTCGAAGATGCCCGCCGCGAAGAAACCCACCGCCGCCATCACGAGCAAGATCGCGACGAACTTGCGGCGCTCGCCCGACCGGTCCGACATGCGCCCGACCACCACCATGCAGATTGCGCCGCAGATATACGGCACCGCCGTCAGAAGACCGATGATCGTCGGATTCTGCGTGCCCGCCGCGCGGATCAGGTGCGGCGCCCAGAAGTTCAGACCGTACGACGCGATCTGGATCAGGAAATAGATCAGGCCGAGCATCAGAAAGCCGGGCGTCTTGATCGCGCCGAACAGCGAATGGCCGGTGTCCGTGTGCTGGCTTTGCGTCGAAATCTGGCTCTTCAGATACGTCTTCTCGGACGCGGTGAGCCACGCGGCGTCATCGACGCGATCCTTCAGCACCTTCAGCACGAGAAAGCCGAGCAGCACGCACGGCAGGCCGCCGAGCAGGAACAGCCAGTGCCAGCCGGCGATGCCGAACACGCCGTTCATGTGGCCGAGCACGAGACCCGAAATCGGCGCGCCGACGAGACCCGAGAACGCCGACGCCAGAAACAGCAGCGACGTGATGCGGCCGCGATAGCTCGCCGGGAACCACAGCGTCAGGTAATACAGCACGCCGGGCGCGAAGCCCGCTTCCATCGCGCCGATGATGAAGCGCAGCCCGTAGAACTGCCATTCGGTCTGCACGAAGACCATCAGCGCGGTCGCGATGCCCCACGAAATCATGATGCGCGCGATCCAGCGGCGCGCGCCGACCTTGTAGAGCAGCATGTTGCTCGGCACTTCGAAGAGCACGTAGCCGATCACGAAAAGGCTCGCGCCGAGACCGTAAGCGGTATCCGAAAAGCCTAGCGAGCTTTGTAGCTGAAACTTCGCGAAGCTGATGTTGATGCGGTCGAAAAACGCGAACAGATAACACAGCATGATGAGCGGCATGAGCCGCCACGCCACTTTGCGGATGATGTCCGCGGTGTTTTCGGTCGCTTGCGGCTCGTTAGCCGTGCCTACGCTCAGATCGCTCATGTTTGTCTCCGATGATGTTTTGGTCTTTTGAATTCAGATGGCCCGCACGTAATCGGGCGCCGGATGCAGATCGCAGTTGCGTCCCGCCTTCGCGACCTGGCCGGACACCTCATGGCCGACGAGCGCGGGCACCGTGCGCGACAGCGCGATCAGCTTCTGCAGATCGACGCCCGTCGGAATTTCCATTTCGTCGCACAGATTCACGAGGTCTTCGGTGCAGATGTTTCCCGACGCGCCCGGCGCGAACGGGCAGCCGCCGAGACCGCCGAGCGCGGCGTCGAAGCGGCGCGCGCCCACGTCGTAGGCGGCGAGCACGTTGGCGAGGCCGAGGCCGCGCGTGTTGTGAAAGTGCAGCGTCAGATCGGCGGCGGGCACGTGTTCGAGCACGCGGGCGACGAGCCGAGCGACCTGACGCGGATTCGCCATGCCCGTCGTATCGGCGAGGGTGACGCCCGCGATGCCCATCTCGCGATACGTCCGCGCAATCGACACGACACGGTCTTCATCGATGCGCCCTTCGAACGGGCAGCCAAACGCGGTGGCAATGGTGGCGTTCAGCGTCACGTCGGCGTCGCCCTGAACCCGCTTCACGATATCGCCGAAACCGGCCAGCGAAGCCTCGCAGCTCATGCGCATGTTGGCGCGGTTGTGCGTCTGGCTCGCGGACATCACGAGGTTCAGCTCGTCCGCCTGCGCGGCGAGCGCGCGTTCCGCGCCCTTCGCGTTCGGCACGAGCGCGACGTAGATCGTCCGCAAGGAACGGCGGATGCCGTTGAACACGGCGTCGCCGTCGCGCAATGCGGGAATCGCTTTCGGCGACACGAACGAGCCCGCCTCGATGCGCGTGAAGCCGCACGCGGAAAGGCCGTCGATCAGCGCGATCTTGTCTTCGGTCTCGACCCACTGCTTTTCGATCTGCAGGCCGTCGCGCGGCGCGACTTCCTGAACGATCAAGGGTTCTTTGCATTCGTAATTCATTGCACCGCTCCCGCGGCGCGCAGCCGCTCCACTTCGTCCGCATCGAAACCGAGCGCTTCGAGCACTGGCGCCGTGTGCTCGCCGAGCGCCGGACCCTGCCAGCGCACTTCGCCCGGCGTGTCGGAGAGTTTCGGCACGATGCCCGGCATCTTCACCGCGACGCCGCCCGGCAGGTCCGCCTGCAACAGCATGTCGCGCGCTTGATAGTGGGCATCCTCGACGATGTCCGCGACCGAATAGATGCGGCCCGCCGGCACTTCCTCGCGCTCCATCGTCGCGAGCACCTCGTTCATCGAGTGATGCGAAGTCCATGCGGTGATCGCTTCGTCGAGCATCGCGCTCTGCTTCACGCGGCCGTCGTTGTGGGCGAGCGCGGGATCGTCGGCGAGATCGGCGCGGCCGATCACGTGCATCAGGCGCTTGTAGATCGGATCGCTGTTGCCCGCGATCACGACGAAGCCGCCATCCTCCGTGCGATACGTGTTCGACGGCGCGATGCCCGGCAGCGCCCCGCCGCTGCGCTCGCGCACATGGCCGAGCAGGTCGTATTCGGGGACGAGACTTTCCATCAGGTTGAAGACGCTTTCGACGAGCGACACATCGACCACCTGGCCGTCGCCCTGGCCGGTCTTCACGCGCAGTACCGACATCAGCGCGCCGATCACGCCGTGCAGCGAGGCGAGCGAATCGCCGAGGCTCACGCCGACGCGCGCGGGCAGCCCTTCGGCGTCGCCGGTCGTGTAGCGGATGCCGCCCATCGCTTCGCCGATCGCGCCGAAGCCCGGACGATCGCGGTACGGACCGGTCTGTCCGTAACCGGAGATGCGCACCATCGTCAGCTTCGGGTTGATGGCGTGCAGCACGTCCCAGCCGAGGCCGAGCTTTTCGAGCGCGCCGGGACGCATGTTTTCGATGACGATGTCCGCGTCCGCCGCCAGCCGCTTGATGACGCCGGCGCCTTCGGGCGACTTGAGGTTGACGCACACCGACTTCTTGTTGCGCGACTGCAGATACCACCAGAGCGAGGTGCCCTCGTGGAGCTTGCGCCATTTGCGAAGGGGATCGCCGCCGTTGGGCGTTTCGATCTTGATGACTTCCGCGCCGAATTCGGCCAGCATGCGCGCCGCGAAAGGCGCGGCGATCAACGTGCCGATCTCGATGACGCGAATGCCCTGAAGGGGTCCGCTCATGCTGCTTGTCTCCTGAAATTTGTGCTGTGAGACAAGCTTATTGGCGAACGCTACGCCCCGTCCAACCGCATTTCGGCAAGCACCGTTCGCCAAACGCGAACGCTCGCGGGGATTTTGAAAGCTAGCCGCGCGCTTCGACGGTGCGCAGATGATCGAACAGCAGCCGGCTCACCGGCGAAAGCGCATCCGAATCGCGCACGACGATGACGAGACTGCGCGCGGCCCATTCCTCGTCGAGCGCTACGGCGGCAATTCCGAGCTGGCGGCCCATCGCTTCGAACACTTGCAGCGGCAGCACGCCCACGCCCATGCCGGCCTGCACCATGCGGCAAACGGCGTCGAAACCCGGTACGTGGATGCGCAGCCGCAGCGCGCGCCCCGCCTGTCGTGCGGCGAGATGGGTGCGCATGTTGATGGAGCTGGCCGAGTGCAGGCCGATGTGATCGAAATCGAGCGTGTCGGCGAACGCCACGCTTTCGCGATGCGCCAGCGGATGATCGCCCGGCGTCACGATGCACAGGCGGTCGTGCCGGTAATGCGCGCTTTCGAGGCCGCGCGTGTCGGCGTCGCCCGAGCAGATGCCGAGATCGACGAGACTGTCCGCCACGCCTTCGACGATGCCGCCGCTCGGCCTTTCCTCCAGATCGATCTTGATCTGATCGTGCACGGACGAGAACGCGCGCAGGTCTTCCGGCAGGAATTCGACGATCGCCGACAGATTCGCCATCATCCGGACGTAGCCGCGCACGCCGCTCGCGTGCTCCGCGAGTTCGATGCCGATGTTCTCGACATCGCGCAGCACGCGCCGCGCGTGATGCAGCAGCGTTTCGCCCGCGGGCGTCAGGTCCATGCCGCGCGCCTTGCGCTCGAACAGCACCGCCCCCACCGCCTGCTCCAGTTCGAGCAGCCGCTTGCTCGCCGCCGAGACCGCGATCGCCTCGCGCTCCGCCGCGCGCGTCAGCGTGCCTTCCTCGAACACCGCCAGAAAGAGCTGCAGCGTCGTGAGATCCAGACGTCTGAGAAGATTTCGCGTGGCCATCAGCGCGCGTATTTGAAGGTGCCTTGCGCGCTCGCGATCATCACGCGGCCGTCGATCCACGCCTCGCCGCGCGCGAAATACACCGAGCGGCCTTGCCGTTCGAGAAAGCCCTTCGCGACGACCTGATCGCCAATGCCGCGATCCAGGTAATTCACCGTGAGCGAGAGCGTGAAGCCGTGCACGGGCGCGGCGCCCGTCGTGAAAAGACCCGCGTAGCCGCAGGCCGCGTCGAGCAGCGTGGCGATCGCGCCGCCTTGCAGGATGCGCTGCCGGTTCAGATGACCGGCATGAATCGGCATCCTGAATTCGGCGTAGCCCGCCCGCCATTCGGTGAAGACCGCGCCAAGCGCTTCGAGAAACGGATTGTCGAGATCCAGATTCGCCACCTTTGCTCCTGATATCGCCTCGTTGCGAGCGATTGTGCCATCGGCGGGGGCGGGCTGCCGAACGCGGGCGGACCGTGGCGACGCACGGCAAACATGAAAAAACCCGCACGCGGCGGGTTCGATTTACACGGCGTCTTCTGTCAGATAACGCACACACACGGCCGCATTACCGAATGAATATCACCGGCATTACACGTTTCATGAGGTCGCGTCATGAATCACGCCATGCGCGTCATCTCTCAAGTTTATGCGCGCGATGACAAACCGTGTCAGGCGCGCAACACACTGTTTTAAGGCGTTCAGTTATAGCCGCGAATCACGCAGGAATTTTTTTCCTCTTCGGTTTTGGCAAAACGTCCGCAGATCTCCGCGACATATTCTGGCGCCGCCGATACCTGTGTGGACCGGTGCGACACGGGGACGCTCGTATCGTGAGGCATTTCGCCTTCATCGATCCAGGCATAGTAATGCGCGCTCGTATTGGCTTCCATGTTTTGTCTCCTTTCGTTAAAGCGCGAAAAAGCGTTTGATGGTTCCAGAATGCGCTTCTCGAAGGCGGCTGGCCCTAGTGGATTTCATTAATGGACGCAGCCCGATTGCATGACGATGATGATAAGAATGCCCGTTCGAAACGCACCGGCAAACCGGTCTCAATGCGCTTGTCTATTTCCGTAGCTAAAAAAATGCCCGGTTCGGGACCGGGCAGACTTAAATCATCGATTATGGAAAAAGGCATTCGCCGGTCTTTTATCTGTTATACGACATTCTTTTCGATGAACGGGCGCCCTTCGAGCACGCGCGTCCAGTCGAGCGGCGATAAATCCAGCGTTTCGTAGCGTCCGTGCAGGATGAGTTCGCTCACGCCGCGTCCCGTCGCCGGGCCTTGCTGCAGCCCGTGTCCGCTGAAGCCGTTCGCGAAAATGCAATTCTCGACGTCCGGGTGCGCGCCGATGATCGCATTCTGGTCGAGCACGTTGTATTCGTAATAGCCGGACCAGCAGCGCTCGACGCGCAGCGCCTCGAATTCCGGCACGCGGTGCGCGAGCGTCGGCCAGATCACATCGTCGAACAGCGCGTGATCGACCTGATCGAGCGGCAGGTCGTCGGGGTCGTTGTCCGCCGAGGGCGACGTGCCGCAAATATACGTGCGCCCCTCCGGACGGAAGTAGACGCCGCTCGGATCGATCAGCAAGGGCGCGCGTTCGAGCTTCGCGGGCGACGACACGTTGAAGATGCTGCGCCGCCGTGCATACACCGGAATCTCGACGCCGAGCATCGCCGCGACGCCGCGCGCCCACGCGCCCGCCGCGTTCACGAGGACATCGCACGCGTAGGTTTCGCCGTTCGCCGCGCGCACGGCCGTGGCACGCCGGCCCGCGCGTTCGATGCCGACCACTTCCGTCGGCACATACCGCGCGCCGAGCGCTTGCGCCTTGCGCCGCAACGCCTGCACGAGGCCGTAGCCATCGAACCAGCCCTCGCCGCTTTCGCCGAACGCGCCCGCCGCGAGATCCTCGGTGTTCAGCCACGGAAAGCGCGCTTGCAATCGCGCGGGATCGAGCAGGCTGATGTCCGCGCCGAGTTCGCGCTGCAACGCGTGATTCTCGCGCAGCGTCGCCTCGCCCTGCGCGGTCGCGAGAAACAGATAACCGCCCTCGTGCAGATCGATCGACGGACGCTCGCCATCCACTTCGAGCCGCTCGCCGACCGATCGCAGGAACTCGATGCCGAAGAGCGACATGCGCACGGAAAGCGGCGTGGAGAACTGCTGCCGGATCGACGCCGCCGAAAGCGCCGACGACGAGCACGCGTAAGTCGGATCGCGCTCGATCACCGTGACCGGCACGGACGGATCGGCCGCACGCAGAAAATACGCGACCGAACTGCCGATCACCCCACCACCGACGATGACAACGCCTGGACTCACCGTGCCCTCAGCCGAGATTGAAGTCGATGCCCTGCGCGAGCGGCAATTCCGACGAATAGTTGATCGTGTTGGTCGCGCGGCGCATGTAGGCCTTCCACGCGTCCGAGCCCGACTCGCGGCCGCCGCCGGTTTCTTTCTCGCCGCCGAACGCGCCGCCGATTTCCGCGCCGCTCGGTCCGATGTTCACGTTCGCGATGCCGCAATCGCTGCCCGATGCCGACAGGAAGCGCTCCGCTTCGCGCAGATCGGTGGTGAATGTGCACGACGACAGGCCGTGCGCGGCGGCGTTGTTTGCGGCGATGGCGTCATCGAAATCGGAATAGCGCATCACGTAGAGGATCGGCGCGAAGGTTTCCTTCAGCACGACCTCCGTTTGCGACGGCATTTCGACGAGCGCGGGGCGCACGTAATAGCCGTTTTCGTGACCCTTCACGCTGACGCGCTCGCCGCCGGACACTTTGCCGCCCTCGCCCTTCGCCTGTTCGAGCGCGTCCTGCATGCGCGCGAACGCCTGCACGTCGATGAGCGGGCCCATCAGCACGCCCTGCTCCAGCGGATTGCCGACCGGGACTTTCGCGTAGAGATCTTTCAGGCGCGCGACGGTTTCGTCGTAGATGCTTTCATGGACGAACAGACGCCGCAGCGACGTGCAGCGCTGCCCCGCCGTGCCGACCGCCGAAAAGAGAATGCCGCGCAGCGCGAGATCGCGGTTTGCCGTGTGCGACACGATGCCCGCGTTGTTGCCGCCGAGTTCCAGAATCGAGCGGCCGAAGCGCTGCGCCACCGCGACGCCGACCTTGCGGCCCATTTCCGTGCTGCCGGTCGCGCTGACGATGTCCGAGCGCTTGTCCGCGACGAGTGCCGCGCCGACTTCGCGTCCGCCCACGATCAGCGAAGCGAGGCCCGCCGGCGCGGAGCCGAATTCGTCGATGGCGTCGCGCATAATGCGATCGACCGCGAGCGCGGTGAGCGGCGTTTTCTCGGACGGCTTCCACACGACCGCGTTGCCGCACACGAGCGCGAGCGCCGCGTTCCACGACCATACCGCGACCGGGAAATTGAACGCCGAGATGATCGTGCACACGCCGAACGGGTGCCACGTCTCGGCCATGCGGTGGCCGGGGCGCTCGGACGCGATCGTGAGGCCGTACAACTGGCGCGAGAGGCCGACGGCGAAATCGCAGATATCGATCATTTCCTGCACTTCGCCCAGACCTTCCTGGAGAATCTTGCCCGCTTCGAGCGACACGAGGCGGCCGAGCGCTTCCTTTTTCTCGCGCAGGCGATTGCCGAGCAGCCGCACGAGCTCGCCGCGGCGCGGCGCGGGCACGTTGCGCCACGTGGCGAACGCGGTGCGCGCGGCGCCGAGCGCGGCATCCACGTCGGCGGTGGTGTGCTGTTTCACCCGGCCGATGACTTCTCCGCTGATCGGTGAAGTGGCGACGAGGTCGCCGTCGGTCACGAGGCTCGCGATGCCGAGGTCGGAAAGAATCGATTGTGCGTCCACGATGAAGTCCTTTTGAAGCGGGTTGTCCCTGGAACGAAGTTTCTGATCGGAAACTTGCGTAAGCCTGGAAACTATACGCGCTGTCCGGGCGGTGGACAACGTGATCAATATTGGGGTTGTCACCAATGCGCGCGGCCTTTTGCGGCGGTAGATTCGGGCAGCGTGCCGGTACGCGCAGCAGGCGCGCGCCGTTTGCGCGATGTTATTATCGGAAACAAAAAAGCCTTTACGACCGCATTTCCCCATGCCCAGCCTCAGCACGAAGAACATGTCCGATCAATCCGCGGCCGACCTCGGACGCCGGGTGAAACGCGCGCGGCTCGCGCAAGACCTGACGCTCGAAACGGCGAGCCGCCTGTGCGGGGTGTCGCGCTCGGCGCTCTCGAAGATCGAAAACGGTCTAATGTCGCCGACTTTCGACGTGCTGCAGAAAATCGTGCGCGGTCTGCAGATCGATCTCGCCGAGCTGTTCGGCACCGCGCCCGCACCGAGCGCAAGCGGCCGGCGCGCGCTCACGCGCCGCGACGAAGGGCAGCGCCACGCGTATCGCGGCTATCAGATGGAACTGCTCGCCACCGAGCTCGCGCACAAGGCGATGCTGCCATTTCGCATCCGCATTTCGGCGCACACGCTCGACGCCTTCGACGACTGGGGCCGCCACGAAGGCGAGGAATTTCTCTATGTGATCAGCGGCAGCGTGTGCCTGTATTCCGAACTCTACGCGCCGACGCATCTGAACGCGGGCGACAGCATCTATTTCGACAGCCGCACCGGCCACGCGGCGATCTCGACGAGCGAGGAAGACGCCGAAGTGTTGTGGATGGCGACGGGCGGCGGCGTGCCGGTCGCGCCCGCCGATGTCGCGGATGCGCGGTAACGCCGCTATCGCAGGACAAGACGCATCGGCATTTCGCTCGGCACCGAGACGAAGGCGCAGATCTCGTGGATATCGGCGGGATTCGTCGCCAGTTGCGCGATGAAATTTGCCGTCAGCATCGATACGACGAGCCGCATTTCCACCGCCGCCAGGTGCCGTCCCGGACATACGCGCGGTCCCGCGCCGAATTGCAGATACGCGCGCGGCTCGTGCGCGCCTTCGCGATACTGGTCATGCAGCCATCGGTCGGGATCGTAGCGGCGGGGATCGGCGAAGTTGTGCGGATCGAGCATCGCGGGGCGGTTCAGGAGGAACATCTTGGTGCCCGCGGGCAAGCGCACGCCTTGAAGACGCACTTCTTCGAGCGGCTCCAGCGACAGATAGGGCGCAATCGGATGCAGCCGGCTCGCCTCCGTGCACACGGCTTCGCACAGGTCGAGCTCGCGCATCGCGGTGTAGTCGGAGCAGACGGCCGCGTCGCCGAGCACGCGCCGTGAGTCCGCGGCGACGCGCGCCTGCAATGCGTCGTCGGTGCCGAGAAAGAGCAGCGCCCATGCAATCGACGTCGCCGTGGTGTCCTCGCCCGCGACGAGCATCGTCAGTACGTTGGCGGCGACTTCGTCGTCGGTGATGCCGGAGCCGGGGGTATCGCGCATGGCGATCATCGCTTCGAGCAGATTCTGCGGCGCGGCGCTTTCGCGCGTTTGCGCGGCCTGCTCGCGCATCCGCGCGCGCGTGCGCGCCATTAGTTCGCGGATATAGCGATGCACGGCCGACATGGCTTCGTCGAACTTGCGGTCGCGCGGAAACTTCACGTAGTGCCAGTACGCGAACGGCGCGTTGACGCGCGACATCAGCATCGGCAGGAGCATCGCGAGTTGTTCCTGGATCAGCACGCGCTCGTTTTCCAGCGTGTTCGGATCTTCGCCGAATGCGAGCGCGCTCGTCACATCGACCGTGAAGCGCTTGAGGTCCCCGGTCATGTCGACCACGCGGCCCGCGCGCGCCGCCGCTTCCCAGCGTCGCCGCAACCGCTCGGCGATCGCGGCGAGCGTCGGATAGAACGCCTTGATATGCGGAATCGAGAGCGCCTGCATCACGAGACGGCGCTGCGGCTCCCATGCCGCGCCTTCGATCGAAAAGAGCCCGTTGCAGCCGAATTCTTTGAGAATATTCTCGATGGGCGCATAGCGACGATAGCGATGCGGCCGCTCTCGCAACACCGCGTGCGACAGCTCGATATCGTTCCAGACCGTGACGGGCGTCGTGCCGAAGCGGAACACGTAGGGCGTGCCAAGTTCGGCGGCCCAGCGCTCCAGCGTCAGATGATGCGTGGCGGGCGGCAACTGGTGCAGATTGCCGACGAGAGGCAGGCCGCGCGGCGACGGTAAATCGTCGACTTCGCGTAAGGGCGCGCCGACGGACGTCGCGTTCATGATCGGCCTCGCGAGGGCTGGGTGTTTTGAGGATAGTGCAGGAGTAGAACGGGAGCAGGAAGCGCCGCATGAAAGGCGCTCCGCCCCAGGACAGGCTATCGCGGATATTGGCGCCGTGAATGGACAACGCCCATTACCTGAATCCATCCATCGACGATTTCGTAGACGACGATGTAGTTGGGATGCGCGACGATCTCGCGCGTTCCCGAAAGACGCCCCGGGCGGAAAAGGTAAGGATGAGTCGCCGCGGGGATGACACTGTTTTGAATGAGCTCGAATATATCGACCGCTGCCCAGATACTGTCTTCGGCGATGTGATCAGTCAGTTCATCGAGGTTGTCGAGCGCTTTTGTAGTCCATCGAATCGGCAGCATCACTTCCGCAGCTTCTCTTGCTCTCTGATTCTCGCCTGAAGCTTCTTGCGAATGCGCGACATCGCTTCGTCGTGGGGGATGAGCGGGCCGGGATTGTCGCGTGCAGCCTGGATCTTCGCCCGAAACCACTGATCATAAGCCTCGGCTTCCTCGACAGTGGCGAATTCGGACACGATGGGATCGAGCGGAGTGGGCATTTCAAATTCTCGTTTCATGATGAAAACGATGATAACGCAGCCGTTTTCGCCGCGTCACCTCGTCCGTTCGGCCTAATCCGGCGTCAAACGGCGTCAAACGGCGCTGACGTTCTTCGCCTTCGCCTTGCCCGGCACCTTTTCAGCGGGCACTTCCACACTCGCAGCCGGCCGCTTGAAATACGGCGAGCTCAGCGTCGCCGCGCCCATATCCGACGCGGCTTCGAGCAGGGCCGGCGCAAGCTCCTTCAGCCGCGCTTCCGGCAGGCGGCTCGTCGGGCCCGCGAGGCTCACGACGCCCACGACCACGCCCGTCACCGGATGATGAATCGGCGCGGCCATCGACGTCATGCCGGCTTCGTAGGTCTCGCTCGCGATGCCATAACCCCGTTTGCGGGCCGCGTGCAGATCCGCGAGAAACTGCTGGATGGTCTTCGGCGCCCTCGGCCCGCCCTGCCCCGGCTTGCCCAGTCCGCCCTGCTTCGACACGAGTTCGAGCGCTTCCTCGTCCGATAGCGACGACAGCCACGCCTGCCCGCTCGCCGTGCAATGCAGCGGCGGCTGGCTGCCCATATCCGGATCGTAGCGCAGGCCCGATTTCGCGCCCTGCGCCTTGCCGACGAACGTAATGTGATCGTCCTCGACCACGCCCACGCGCGCCAGTTCGCCCGACTGCGCCGCGAGCCGGTCGAGCACGGGCTGCGACACGTCGAGCACGCCGCCCGTCGACAGATAAATGAGCGCGAGCGACACGAGCTTGAGCGCGAGCATGTACTCGCCGTGATCCTCGTCCTGACGGACATAGCCTTCGTCGATCAGCATCGCGAGCAGCCGGTGCGTGCCGCTGCGCGGAATGTTGAGCGTGTCGGCGATGGCGGCGAGCTGCATGCGCCCGCCGTTTTTCGCCAGCAGCTCGATGATCGACAACGCCCGCTCCAGATTTCCCGCCATGTGTCAGTCTCTCGAAGTTCCGATGATTCGGAATGAGAACACGATTCCACCTCGGAATTCAACTGGCGCGCGTCAAAGTTCGGCGTACGCCTCCCGAAGCACCGCGAGCGTCGCCTCGCGCAGGCGCGTCGCCCGGGTGAGCGCGTTCGCGGTCTTCGCCCACGCGTTCGTCGGCACTTCGATGGAAAGCGGCAGGTCGTCGGGCAGCGCGCGCAGAATGCCGGCCAGATCGAGCCCGCCCTCTCCCGGAATCATCCGCTCGGCGCGCGCCTGATACAGCAGCGTGTCGAGATCGGCGGGCCGTTCGGCGGGCGCGTCGCAGAACTGCACGTAGCCGAACCACTCGCGCGGCAGCTCGCGCAACGTGTGCGTCGACGAACCCGCGCGGTCGAAATGAATCGGATCGACGATCAGTCCCGTATTCGCGCGCGCCGCCGCCTTCACGATGCGCGCGCCCTGCACGATGTCCTTCGCGTCGGTCCAGGGCATCGGCTCCAGCGACGGCGACAAGCCGTACGGCTTCGCGATATCGCACAGCGCGGCGAGCCGCTCGGCCGTGCGCGCCTCGTCCGGATCGTTGCCCGCGACGAGCACGTAACGCGCGCCCAATTCGGCGGCGGTGGCGAGCATCGGCTCGTAATCGGCGACGTTCGTATCGGGCTTGAGCCGCAGGATTTCGGCATCGAGCACGCCTAAGCCGGTGTCTCTCAAAACGGCGAGCGTTTCGCGCTTCATCGGCGTCGCGCCGACGATCTCGTGCCGCACTTCCGTGTCGGTCGCGGGCAAAAGCCGCAAGCCGACGAAATCGTAGCCCGCCCTGGCCGCGCACTCGACCATCTGCGGCGGCGTCAGTTCGAGAACCGTCAGTGCGGACAAGGACAGCTTGCGTCGTGACATCTGCGTCGTCTCCGTGAGGGTTAGCGCAGCGGCGAGAACGGCGCGGGCACGTAGATGGTCGCTTCCATCGTCGTGAGATGGGCCGGTCCGCCCTTGGGCGGCCAGATGCCGTCCTTCACGGCTTCGGCGCGAATGCGCGAGCGCTCGTCCACGCTCGGGTACGGCCAGATGTTGAGAAAACGCGGCACGGTGCCGTCGAGCGCATACATCGCGCCGATGAGCGGCGAGCGCTTCGTGCGCTCCGGCACGGCGTTTTTCCACGCGTCGATCGTATGTTGCAGGCTCGCGAGCTTGGTGCCGTAGACCCGCATCTCGTAGATGCCGCCGTGCACGGCCGGCTCGATCGGCGGGAGAAACGGGAACAGCGCGTAGCTGCTCACTTCGACATCCGTGATGAACTCGCCGCAGCCGAACGGATTGCCTTCGAGCAGCAAACGCTGGCGTTCCTTGATCAACGCCGCTTCGGATTCGAAGCCGCGCAGCACCATCACTTTGCCGAGCGCGCCGATATCCGAATACCAGCAGCCGAGCAATTTCGAGCCGGGCGCGTCGCCACTTGCCTGAATGTTTTCGAAAACCTGCGCGTTCGTGCCGATTTTCACCGTCAACGTGACTGTGTCGTAGAGCGTCATTGCAGCGTCCTTGCCTGTTTGAAGTTCGGGAGATTCGTGATGTTTTCGTCGATGTCCGGCGACGCCAGTTCGAGGCCCGCGAGATAGCCGAAAGTCATCGCGGGCCCGAGCGTGATGCCGCCCGCCGGATAGTGGCCGCCCATCATGCTCGCGGCGTCGTTGCCGACCGCGTAGAGGCCGGGAATCGGCGCGCGCGCGTCATCGAGCACGCGCGAACGGGCATCCGTCGCGAGGCCGGCGAAAGTGCCGAGGCTGCCGGGCACGATCTTCACCGCATGGAACGGCCCGTCGGCGATCGGCGCGAGGCACGGATTCGGTGCGTGCGATGCATCGCCCTGCACGCGGTTGTACGGCGTCGAGCCTTTGTGAAATTGCGGATCGAAGCCGTCTTTCGCGTAGCTGTTGTACGTGGCGACGGTATCGGCGAGACCGCGCGCATCGATGCCGCATTGTGCGGCCAGCGCTTCGAGCGTCGGCGCGGATTTCAGATAGCCCGAGCGCTCATATGCCTTGAGCGGAAACGGAAACGGCTTCGCGAAACCGAGCCCGTAACGCCGCTGAAACCGATGATCGCAGACGAGCCACGCGCACACTTCTTCGCCCGGCGGCGTCGTGCCGATCAGCGACGAGATGAAGTCGTAATACGACGACGCCTCGTTCGTGAAGCGCCGGCCCGCGCGCGTCACGGCGATCACGCCCGGCTTCGCGCGCTCGATCAGATGCGGAAACGCAGCGGCCTCGCCCGTGCGCTTCGGCACGAGCGACACGGGCGCCCACGCGGCGGGCGCTTCGAGCGACGCATCGAAATGCGCGCCCGCTTCCTCGCCGATGCGAATGCCGTCGCCGGTATTGCTGCGCGGCGCGGCGGACCAGTGCGGCATCGTCGGAAACGTGCCGGCCTGACGCTTCGCGTCGTGCGGATATCCGCCGCACGCCAGCACGACGCCGCATCGCGCACGCACCGCATGCATCACGCCGTCGATCTCGACGCGCGCGCCCGTCACGCGATTCGCCTTGCGCAAGAGCGAGACTGCCTTCGCGCGCGTGCGCAGATCGACGCCGCGATCCGCCGCCGATTTCAACAGCCGCGCAACGAGCGCGTTGCCGTTCACGAGATGCATCGAGCGGCCGTAGCGCAGTTTGTGCCAGGCGAACGCGGCGAAGCGCTTCGTCACGTGCCACGCCGACTTCGCGTTGCGCGTCGCATTGAGGAAATGCGCGAGATCCTGTCCCGACGCGATCGCCATGCCCTTGATCGTCACTTCGGCCAAAGGCGGGCGCAGCTTGCCGATGAGCGGCCCGAGCTCGCGGCCATCGAACGGCATCGCGCAGACCGAGCGGCCGCCCGTGGCCGCGCCTTGCGTCGTATGAAAATCGGGAATGCGGTTGCCGTCGATGAAACGCATCGACGTATGACGCTCGAAGAATTCGACCATGCGCGGGCCGTGCTCGATGAGCGCATCGGCCTTGGCGGCGTCGTAGTTCGCGCCGAGCTCGTTCTTCAGATACGTGCGCGGCGCGCTTTCGTCTTCCACGATGCCCGCGCGCGTCGCGAGCGGATTGCGCGGAATCCACATCCAGCCGCCCGACCACGCCGTCGTGCCGCCGAACACGTCTTCCTTCTCGCAGACGAGCACGGACAAGCCCTGCGTCGCCGCCGTCACCGCGGTGGACAAACCGCCCGCGCCGGAACCCAGCACGAGCACGTCGCATTCGAGAATCGGTTCGTGTTTCATCGGGCGGGCACGTGCGTGTCGCATTCGAGCGGAAGTGTGAGCGCGGCGCTCGCCGGTTGTTTCGCGCGCGCCGCCGCGTGCCGCGCCGCGAGATAGCCGAACGCGAGACCGGGCCCGAGCGTGATGCCGGGGCCGGGATAAACGCCGCCCATGACCGATTGCATGTCGTTGCCGCAGGCGTAGAGGCCGTCGATCGGCGCGTCGGCGCGATTCAGCACGCGCGCGTCGCTGTCGGTGACGAGGCCGGTCGCAGCACCGATATCGCCCGGATAGAGCCGCACCGCGTAGAACGGCGCCGTTCCGATCGGGCCGAGGCACTTGTTCGGGCCGGTCGAGCTGGCGTCACCGTTGGCGTTCTGATACGCCGTCGTGCCGCGCTGAAAATCCAAATCGACGCCCGTTTGCGCATACCGATTGTTGCGCGCGACGCTCTCCGCGAGTCCGTTCTTGTCGATGCCGAGCTTGTCCGCGAGTTGATCTAGCGTCGTGCCTTCCACGAGATAGCCATCGGCGAGAAACGGGGCGAGTCCCTTTCCGCCCGGACGCACCATGCCGAGGCCGTACTTGCGCAATCCTTCGGAATCCGTGACGAGATACGCGGGCACGGCGGGCGTCGTTGGGTTCGCTTTCTGCATCGCGATGCCGAACAGGTGATACGACGTGTTCTCGTTGACGAAGCGCTTGCCCGCTTTATCGACGGTGATCATGCCCGGCTTGCCGCGATCCATCAGGAAATGCGGAAACACAGCCGTGGTGCCGTCGGCGCGCTTGCGCACGGAAACCGGCGCCCAGAACGCGTTCGACAACGCGCCATCGCCAAAACGCGCGCCCGCCGCGAGCGCGAGATCCTGCGCGCTGCCGCTGTGACCGGGCGCGCCGGGGCACCAGGCGGGATCGGCGCCCGGCAGCATCTCGCCGCGACGCTTCGGATGCCGATTGAAACCGCCGCTCGCGAGAATCACGCCGCCCTTCACGGCGACGCGCCGCCGTTCGTTGATACGACTGAGCGTGACGGCTTCGATGCCGTTTGCGCCTGAATGAAGCGCCTCGACCTTCGTGCTCGTCAGCACCGTGACGCCGCGCTGAAGCAACGAATACAGCAAGCGCCCGATCAGCGCGTTGCCCATCACGAGGCGCGTGCCGCGCGGCGAACTCATGCGGTCGCGGGCGTGACGCGCAAGCAGTTTCGCCGCATGCCGCAACGACGCGAACGACTTCGTCATGTTGAGCAGATGCCCGACATCGTCGCGATCGACCATCATGCCGCCGAGCACGGTGAATTCGGGAATCGGCGGACGGATCAGCGAGAACGCGCGTCCGAGCTTGCGGCCGTCGAACGGCAGCGGTTCCAGCGCGCGGCCGCGCAAGGTCGAACCCTCGACTTCCGACAGGTAATCGGGATGAAACGGCCGCGCGCGGTATTTCACGTCGGAATTCGCTTCGATATGCGCCACCGCTCTCGGGCCCGCATCGAGGAACGCGCGGCGCATCGCGGCGCTGCTACGCTCGCCGACCGCGCGAGTCAGAAAGGCTTCGGCGTTCGCGGACGTATCGTCGCGATTGACGCTCGCCGCGTGCATCGACGCGGGAATCCACGTCGTGCCCGCCGAGTAGGCCGTCGTGCCGCCGACGTATTCCGTGTGCTCGACGAGCAGCACGCGCGCGCCGTCGATGGCCGCGACCAGCGCCGCCGACATGCCCGCGCCGCCCGCCCCGACGACGACCACGTCGAAGGTCTCGTTGGGTCCCAAGTTATCCAGTGTCTCCACCATTCCGCTTTGGCTCCGTTCCGTTCTCTTTAGAACTCGCTTTGATAGTGGAATAGTATTCCAGAAAAGCAGAGGAAGCCAAGCTCTTTTTTGAGACGCCGTTCGACGTATGACGCGCCTGGGTGATTGAAACGCGCCTTTGTCGGTAGACAAAACCGCGGCTTGGCACCGCCCGCTCAATGGGGCACGATTCGTTTCTCCAGGAACACGGTGTCCACATGCACGATCCGACTCGAAGCCCGGCGGCGGGCAGGCGATTTCTCAAAGGCATTCTTCCGCTCGATCGCGCTGCGGCGTTGCGTGACGCGCTCGCCGGCGTCTCGCTTGCGTCGATGGATATTCCGCAGGTGCTCGGCTACGCGCGCATCGCCGGCATGCCCGCGGTGACGGGTCTCTACACCGCGTTCATCCCGCTCATCGCGTTCGCGCTGTTCGGGGCGTCGCGGCATCTCGTGGTGGCGGCCGACTCCGCCACGGCGACGATTTTCGCGAGCAAACTCTCGTCGATGGCTGCGATGAGCAGCCCCGAATACGTCGCGCTCGCGGGCATGGTCGCGCTGCAGACGGCCGCGCTCCTCCTGCTGGCGCGGCTCTTCAAACTCGGCTTTCTTGCCGATTTTCTGTCGCGCACGGTGCTCGTCGGGTTTCTGGCGGGCGTGGGCGTTCAGGTGTCGATCGCCATGCTCGGCGATCTATTCGGCATGACCGTGCCGTATCCGTCGTCGCGCAGCCTGGCGCAGCTCGCCTATGTCGTCAGTCATGCGATGCACGCGCACGGGCCGACGCTTGCGCTCGCGCTGGCCGTGATCGTCGCGATTCTCGGCTGCAAGCGCATCGCGCCGCGCGTGCCGGTCGCACTCATCGCGGTGATCGGCAGCATCGCCGCGAGCAAGGCGTTCGACTTCGCCGCGCACGGCATCTCGGTGCTCGGCGCGGTCGAAGGCGGATTGCCGCCGCTGCGCTTTCCCGCTGTCACCTGGCAGCAATGTCTCGAACTGATGCCGGTGGCGGCGTCGTGCTTCGTGATGATCATCGCGCAGAGCGCCGCGGCGGCACGCGTGTTCGCGCAGCAGTATCGCGAGGAAGTCGATACCAACAGCGATATTCTCGGCCTCGCGGCGGCCAACGCGGCGGCGGCGATGAGCGGGACGTTCGTCGTCAACGGCAGCCCGACGCAGACCGCGATGGCCGAACGCGCCGGCACGCGCAGCCAGTTCGGACAACTGGTGTTCGCAGCGGTCGTGGCGATCGTCCTGCTTTTTCTGAGCGGCTATCTGCGATATCTGCCGCATTGCGTGCTGGCGGCCATCGTCTTCACCATCGCGATCGGGCTCGTCAACGTGCAAAGCCTGAAGGACATTCGCGCCGAAAGCCCCGGCGAGTTCGCGCTCGCGCTCATCACGGCGGGCGCGGTCGTGCTGGTGGGCGTCGAGCATGGGATTCTGCTCGCGGTCGCGCTGTCGCTCATGCGGCACGTGCGCCACAGCTACCATCCACACACGATGGTGCTCACGCCCGTCGCGCCCGGCAAACCGTGGCAGTTCATGCCGACGAAGCCCGGCGCGATGACCGCGCCGAATCTGATCGTCTACCGCTTCGGCGCAGACCTCTTCTACGCGAACGATCACTTTTTCGCGTCGGAACTGACGCAGCTCGTCGATACGGCGTCCGAAGATGTGCGCCACGTGATCGTCGATGCGGGCGCGATCACCGATCTCGATTATTCCGCCGCCCGCACGATCGGCGATCTGATCGAAACGCTGCGCGGACGCGGCGTCGCGGTGCTGTTCGGGCGCGTGAACCCATTCTTGCGCAACGACATGGACCGGCATGGGCTGACGCCGGTGCTCGGCGCGTCGAATGTTTTCGAGACGCTGCACGAAGCGCTCGCGGCGGCGGGCGCCAGTCCGGCGGAACCCGCGCCCGAGACGCTGTAGACGCGTCGGTTCGCGTGCCGCGCCGGCACGCGTTTGCGGTTGTGAACAATACTTGACCGTTAGTTGCTTTCGTGACAGATTCTATTTTTGTTGAATGCTATTCCATTTTCAACTAGCATTCAGATATGCGAATTCACGGAGACAATTGAGGCAATGGCGCAGGACACTAACTTTTCCGCATCGCTCGACGCGGGCTTGAGCGGCGCGACGCGCGTCTATTTCATCGTCGGCGACCCGATCGCGCAGGTGCGTTCACCGTCCGGCGTCACGGCTGCATTGCGTGCGGCTGGCCGCGACGCCATCGTGATTCCAGCCCACGTCGCGCCGGACGATCTCGACGCGTTCTTCGCCGGCATCGACCGCTTGCAGAACTGCGACGGCGTGATCATCACGGTGCCGCACAAGTTCAGCGCGACGACATATTGCAAGTCGCTCACCGATGAAGGCGCGTTCCTCGGCGCGGTCAACATGCTCAAGCGCAACGCCGACGGCACCTGGCACGGCGGCGCATCGGACGGCATCGGCATGGTCGCGGCCCTGCGCGACGCCGGCTGCGAGCCGCGCGCCAAGCGGGCGCTGCTGATCGGCGCGGGTGGCGCAGGCTCGGCGATCGGCCATGCGCTCGTCGATGCGGGCGTCGCGTCGCTCGCGATTCGCGATTTCGATGCCGCGCGCACCGGCGCCCTCGCCTCGCGACTCGCCGCACTGGGCCGCGGCGCGGTGAGCGTCGCCGACGATTCGCCCGCAGAGACTTACGACCTCATCGTGAACGCGTCGCCGGCGGGCATGCGTCCGGGCGATCCGCTGCCGATCGACGTCTCCAACCTGCCTTCGACGACGTTCGTCGGCGACGTCGTGACCAAGCCGCCGCTTACGCCCTTCATCGAAGCGGCCCGCGCACGCGGCTGCACGACCGTCACCGGCACGCAGATGTTCGGCCGCGTCTGCGATGCGATCGTCGCTTATTTGCTGAAGTAGTGACTAAACGCGACATTGCACGTTGAATCGGAGCAATCTGGTTCAATCGCCACCCGCATTCGTTCAACATTCCGGCCGCGCATTCGCGTCCCTCGCGAAGCGCGCCGGCCCGCCGGTCTTGGAGCCGATCGCCGGCACGCGCCGCCCTCCTTCGGGCGGCGTTTTTCTGACGACGCTTCCAGCCGCGCCGGCGCGAGCATGCGATTCCACGCGAGAATCGCACGATCGCTTCGAGGGCCAATGAAACGCGTGCAGACGCACGCAAGAGGCTGGAATGAAATCGGATCACACCATTATTCGACGCGCGGCAAGCGCAGGCTTCGCGGTCATCGCTTTTGCGATGCTCGCCGCATGCGCGAGCGCACCGGGCGCCTCGGCGCCGTTGCCGGCGGATAGCACACTGGCGGTGGGCCGCATCGTCGGCAAACAATATCTGACGACGGTTGCGACGGGCGCGGCGCCTTCGTCCGGTCCCACGCTCGGGGTGGGCGGCGGCGGACTCGGCGGCAATGGCTGGAGCGGCGCGGGTGCCGGCGCGGGTCTGAGCTTCGATCTGACGAGCCTGTTCCAGAAGAGCCCGGAACCCACGGCGAAGGTCTACCGCTACAGCGTGCAGATGAAAGACGGCTCGAAGCGCGATGTCGATAGCACCCTCGATCTCAGCGACGGCGCGTGCGTGACGACGATCGATTCGAACCAGCCCGGCTACCCGAGACTGGCGAGCGCCGACGCCTGCTGACTTCGCATTGCGGCACGCTGGGCGAGCCGCCCGCACAGCGCCGCGGCGACACGCTCCACCACGGGCGTCCAGTCGCCCGGCCTGCGCTGCCGCACGAGCCGCACCGAGTCGTACCACGGCTGCGTCTCGCCCTCCCCCCAGCACCAGTGCGACGCGCCATCGATCATCGCGAGCACGGGTTTGCCTAGCGCGCCGCCAAGATGGAGCGGCGAACTGTCCACGGTCACGAGCACGTCGAGCGCGCTGACGAGCGCGGCCGAATCATGAAAATGCTCGGTATATTCCGGCAGTTCCGCGATGCGCGCGCCGGCCGAGCGCATTGCCGCGATATCCCCTTCGCGGCCCGGTGCGACCGGGTAGAAAGCGACGCCCGGCAAGCGCCAGAGCGGCGCGAGCGCGGCGATTGGCACGCTGCGCTGGGCGTCGCGGCGGTGCGTCGGGCTGCCCGCCCATACGAGACCGACGCGCAACGCATCGCTGCCGTCCGACGCGAGCATGCGCCGCCATATGTCGATGCGTTCCGGCGCGGCATGCAGATACGCGCGACCATCGACCTGATGCGGCAGCAGCCCGATCCACAGCGGCATGCTCATCATTGCGACGGTGTAATCGACCGTGCCGAAGTCGTGCGCTTCGAGCGCGACGCAATCCGGCACGAAGCGCCGGATAAGCGGATGCAAGGCCGCGCGCACCGCGAGCAGCGCCTCGCCGCCGTTGCGCCGCACGCCTTCCGCGAACTGAGGAAAGTAACGTACGAACTGGATATCGTCGCCGAGCCCGAGTTCGCTGTACACCACGACCCGTTTGCCATCCAGCGCTTGCCCGCGCCAGCTCGGCCCGACACGCTCCATCCGCGCGACGACGCCGTTCTCGCCATGCTGCGAGCGATTCAGGCGGCGATCGAAGCGCAGCCAGCCGTCGCGCCACGCGCCGCGCCGCAATTCGAGATCCGCGAGATCGATGGCGAAACCGTGCTCATCCGGCGATTCGGTCAGCGCCACGCGATACATCGCTTCGGCTTCGGCGAAGCGCGACTGCTCGTTGAGATACATCGCGATCGCGCCGCTCACGAGGCCATTGCCGGGATGATGCAGCGCGGCCTCGCGCATGACGGCTTCCGCCGCGACGCTGTCGTGACGCAGCCAGAAGCAATGACTCAGTTGCCACCGCAATTCGATATCCTGCGGGAAGCGCTGCAGCGCGTTCAGGCAGAACTGTTCGAGCGCGGGCCAGTCGCCCGAACTACGAAGGTCGAGTGCGATGGAAAGCGCGTGATCCGCATGGTCGAAAAGCGGCGGCGAAGTTGAATCGAAGGGCATGAATGGCGGCGCCGCGGATGTTTGAAACGTCCGCCGAGTCTATCTCAATCTCGCGAGCGAAAAGCCCGGATAAAGGCGAGAAAAATCTTAAACTTCGCACCAATGCCTCGATTCATTCGCATTCCGTACCATTCATCAAATGAATGCTGAAACGCAGTAATTCGACATGGCGATTGAGCGCCGCGCGAGGCTTTGCCATACTGCACATGGTTGCTCCTGTCTCCTCACGCGTCCACCCTCGACGACGAGGCCCACACCGGACGCGCTCTCGCCGCCTTCTCTCGGGCGGCTTTTTTTTGTGCATGCGGCCACGCCGGTTTTTCATTTCTAAGGGGAATGCTTCGCGACGGCAAGATCTGCCTTGGGGCGCTGAGTGACTTCGGCTTTAGCCCGCCTGCGGCGCTTCAACCCAAGAACTTTTCGCTCGCTTCAACTCAGACAGCATCTCCAGCGCACGTCCCTCGTCACTGGTCAAATCAGCGAGAAAAGCGTCATTGTGGTCTTTGATCCATTGCAGCGGCATGTCCCACCATGCCAATTCCATGAGGCATTCCCGTATTTTTTCGGGAAAACGGAATTTGACGAGACGCGCGGGAGAGCCCACATAGATTCCATACGGCTCGCTTCGGAAGTTAGGGGGTATGACGGTTCGCGCACCGATCACACATCCACTCTCCACAGTGCTACCTCCAAGGAACAGCGCTTCGTCACCGATCCAAACGTCATTGTGGATAACCGTGTCGGCATTTGCGGCGGCGCAACGTTTCGCAAGCCGTTACCGTACACACTGAACATGGCGGTCGAGATCGTCTTCATCTCGTGCTGACCGTTCAGAAGGAAGCGCAATCTGAGGCCACCGGCGACGAACTTCCCGATATTGAGGCTCTGCGCGTCGGCGTCATACTTGGCGATCGAGCCGACTCCCAAGCCCGACGCTCTGCCGATGCGAAAAGTCCCGACAGTCGCCTCTTCGTCGAGCCAATCCTTAAAAAAATTATTCGGAATTAATGAGAAAGCCCCATCGCGGTACGCCAGAGCGATGAAGTGTTTTGCCCACGGATGATCGGGCGAGATCCCGATACAGTCATCTGACGTCGTTACGTTCATGCTTATAGGTGTTTGTGTTGCATCATCCTCAGCCATTGGCCGCCCAGTGCCATTTCAGTCCGTCGGCCTCAGCCCCATTCATCTTGCATACTAACGTGGGCAATTCGCTGTCAAAGCTTCGATGAGAACCCCTTTCCCTACCTTTTTCAATCGATCGAAGCGAAGCATACGCATAAGTGGCGATGTAGGCGCGCACGTGGTCCCGCGCAAATTGGAGGGTACGAATTGACGGCCAGAGTTTCGTTCGCAGCGAAGCTTTTGCCCAAGTAACTACTGCTCCGAGGCAACCATCCTTTACCTTCGACGTAATTGTCCGGCCGCCTTTCTCCTGCGACGATGCCATCACATTGCTCATCGACAAGGAGACGGACATGCGACTTCATGCAACCATCACCCGGCCGGGGTTCATTGGAACCGCCGATGGCGTCGAGCTGTTCTACCGCGACTGGCGGCCCGAGCACGCCGTTGCAAACGGCAAGACGATCTTTTTCGTTCCGAGCTATTCGCTGCCGGGCGACATGTGGGCATACCAGATGCTGCCGCTCGTGCGCCAGGGATTTCGCTGCGTCGCTTATGACCGGCGCGGCCACGGACGTTCCAGCGATCCGGGCGGCGGCTACGACTACGACACGCTCGCGGACGACCTCGCCGGTATCATCGAAGCGCTCGATCTGTCCGGTCTCACGCTCGCCGGCTATTCGATGGGCGGCGCGGAAGCCGTGCGCTATCTGACGCGTCACGGCAGCGCGCGCGTCGCGCGGCTCGTGCTGATCGCCTCGACCTTGCCGATGCTCGCGAAGACGCCGGACAATCCCGGCGGCATCGATCGCGCTTATGCCGACGCCTTTCAGCACGATCTCATGACCGACTATCCGCAATGGCTCGCCGACAATGCGCGTCCGTTCGCGGGACCGCGCGCGTCACAGGCCATGATCGACTGGATTCGCGAAATGGCGCTGCGCACCTCGCATCACGCGCTTCTTGCCTGCAACGAAACAGTGAACGGCGGCGATTTCCGCGACGAGTTGCGCGATGTCGATGTGCCGACGCTCATCGTGCAGGGCGATGCCGACGTATCGAATCCGCTGGAACTGACCTCGCAACGCACGGCGCGCCTGATTCCGAATGCGCGGCTCCTCGTGTACGAAGGCGCGCCGCACGGTATCTTTCTGAGCGATGCCGCACGGCTGACGGCGGATCTGGCCGCTTTCGCATCGGCATGACGGCGCGGCAATCCGCGGCGGCCGCTTAATTCGCGCTGCGTTTGTCGGATAAGCGCTGAGTCCTGACGCGTATGAAAACACTCATATCAATAGACTCTGCAAGAATCCCGGCACCGCAGCACTGCGAATCGACTTTCTCCCCGCATCCACCGGAGTCCATCGCGATGATCTTCCACGCCTCCATGCCCGCCAACGATCCGAAACACGTCGCGCAGGTGCTCGCCGAATTATGGGGCGGATTCGCCGCGCCCTTTTCGCCGTTTCCCGGCGCGTGGATGGCCGTCGCGGGCGACGATCGCGGCAGCATCATCGAGGTGTATCCGAGCGATCAGGTGATCACGCCGGGCGGCGATCAAGAGGACAGCGTGAGCTACGGCGCAGGCACGTTCAAGCGCCCGCAGTACAGCGCCTTCCATATGGCGATGGCGACGAAACTCGGCGCGGCGGAAGTCGTCGCGATCGGCGAGCGCGAGGGCTGGCGCGCGGTGCACTGCACGCGCGGCAACGACTTCTTCCATGTGATCGAACTCTGGATCGAAAACTCGACGATGCTCGAATTCCTCACGCCCGAGATGCAGGCCGAATATCTCGCCTTCGCGACGCCGGAGAATTTCAAGGCATTGGCCGCAGCCGCGGCCTCCTGAATTCACGCGCGACGCCGCAACCCAAAGAACAGCGCGGCGCCGCTCGCGAAGAGCAGCACGGCGAGCAGATGCACGGCGAGATCCATGCTGCCCGTCGAGGTGCGGATCTGCCCGATCACCCACGGACTCACGATCCCGCTCGTAATGCCGATACTGCTGATGAACGCGATGCCCGCCGCCGCGCTCTTGCCCGGCAGATGGCTCGCGGGTACGGCCCAGAAGATCGGCAGCGCGGCGAAGATCAGCGTTGCGGCGAGCGACAGAATCGCGAGCATCAGCGCAAAGCTCGGCGGATGCAGCGTGAGCGCCGCGAGCGCGAGGCCGCCGCCGATCGTGCAGCACGCGAAATGCTTGCGCCGTTCGCCGACGCGGTCGGAATGACGCGCGATCAGAATCAGTCCCACCGCGCCGATCGCGTTCGGCACCACCGTGTACAGGCTCACTGACATCACGTCGGTGATGCCGAAATCGCGGATCATCAGCGGCATCCAGAAGCTCAGCGTGAGCGACGCGCACGTCAGCGAAAAATAGATGAACGCGAAGAGATAGATGCGCGGGTTGCGCAGCGCATCGAGCAGACCGTGGCGGTCGTGCGCGCCCGCGTCGCCGGACGGTTCCGAGCACAGCGCCGCGAGCCGCTCCTGCTCCGGCTGCGTGAGCCAGCGCGCATCGCGCGGCGTATCGACGAGCAGGCGCAACGCGATCAGGCCGAGCAGCACCGCTGGCGCGCCTTCGATCGCGAACATCCACTGCCAGCCGTGCAGCCCCATGACGCCCGCCATGTCGCGCATGATCCAGCCGGACACGAGCCCGCCGAACACGCCCGCGACCGCGACGCCCGCGAAGAACACCGACATCACGCCCGCGCGCCGTTTCGCCGGAAACCAGTACGTCAGATACAGCACGATGCCCGGAAAGAAGCCCGCCTCGAACACGCCGAGCAGAAAACGCAGCAGATAAAAATGGCCGGGCGTCGCGACGAACATCATGCCGACGGACGCCGCGCCCCACAGCAGCATGATGCGCGTGAACGTCCGGCGCGCGCCGAATTTCGCGAGCAACAGATTGCTCGGCACCTCGAAGAGCACATAGCCGACGTAGAAGACGGCTGCGCCGAGACCGTACATCGCATCGGAGAAGCCGAGATCGTGCTTCATCTGCAATTGCGCGAAGCCGATATTGATGCGGTCCAGAAACGACACCACGTAGCAGAGGAACAGAAACGGAATGATGCGCCACGCGACTTTGCGCAACAGCGCCTCGTCGGTGAGGGCGTGCGCTTCCCCGGCGGCGCTCGGGTTGAGCGCCGCCGTAACGATCGACTTCGACATGTCTCGCTCCAGATGGGCGTGTTTAGGCCGGCGTCTTGCGCGCCTGTTGAGCCTTTAGAGGGGAATGCGGCGCGCTTTCGCTAGAGCGCGCCGCCAGAGAAGAACGTCAGTCCTGCAGCGCGGCCCACATGTCCTTGTCGCGTTGGGCCGTCCAGATGCGCGGATGCTTGATGCCGCTCGCTTCGTCGTAGGCGCGCGAGACGTCGAACGGCAGACAGTGCTCGTAGATGAAGACGTGGCCGAACTTCGGGTCCATCGCCTTGCGCGTGTGCGCCATCGAGCCTTTCAGATCGAGCTTATCGGCGACGGCTTCGCGGCCCGCCTGCAGCAGCGTCGTGACGAAATCCTTCGTGTAGTCGAGGCCTTTGTCCACTTCGGCCGGCGACAGCAGCGCGGGGCCGCGCCCCGGCACGAGCTTGTCGGCCTTCAGCGCGCGCAGCGCTTCGAGCGTCGCGGGCCATTCTTCGAGTTGCGCATCGCCGCAATAGCAGGCCGCGTCGTATTCGACCAGATCGCCCGAGAACAGCACTTTCTGCGACGGCAGCCAGACGACCGTATCGCCCTTCGTGTGGCCCGAGCCGAGATGCGCGATTTTCACTTCGAGCTTGCCGAGGAACAGCGTGATTTCGCGCTCGAAGACGAGCGTCGGCCACGTCAGGCCCGGCACGGTCTCGACGCCCGCGAAAAGACGCGGAAAGCGCTCGATCTCCGATTTCATGTCCTGCTCGCCGCGCTCGACGATCATTTCATACGTGCCGCGGCTCGCGATAACCTGCTGCGCGCCTTCCGCGAAATACGCCGACGCGCCGAGCACGCGCACCGCGTGATAGTGCGACAGCACGACGTATTTGATCGGCTTGTCGGTGACGCTGCGGATTTTCTCGATGAGATCCTGCGCCATCGCGGGCGTCGCGGTCGTATCGACGATCAGCACGCCGTCGTCGCCAATGATGACGCCCGAGTTCGGATCGCCCTCCGCCGTGTAGGCGTAGGCGTTCTCGGACAGTTGCGTGAAGGTGATCTTCTTCTCTTCCAGATCGGCCTGCGATGCGAATGCTTTTGCCATGATCGTGTCTCGCTTCCATTCTCGTGAGGATGCGTGGATGATCGGCGCGATGCCGATATTTGTCAACAGCAAGCGCACTTGTTATTTGCAAATTCCGGGTAAATACTGAATCGCCTCATCGGACGCTTGCTGCTCGGATAACATCTGCCTTTTTCATCGAACGCGGAGTGCACTTGGCCAGTTCCGAAACCAGCGAGGAAAAGAAGCAGCGCGGGATTCAGAGCGTCGAAGTCGGCGCGCGACTGCTCGCGGCGCTCGCCGCGCGCCGCGAGCCGCTTGCGCTCGGCGCGCTCGCCGAAGCAGCGGAACTGTCGAGCGCGCAGGCGCATACCTATCTCGTGAGTCTCACGCGGCTCGGGCTGGTGAAGCGCGACGCGCTCACGGGGAATTATGAGCCGGGCCCGCTTTCGCTGCGGCTCGGGCTGCTGAATCTGGAGCATCAGCCGGCGTACCGGGCGGCCGCGCCGCGCGTCGCGGCGCTGGCGCTCGCCACGGGCATGAGCGTCGCGGTCAGCGTCGCCGGGCCGCAGGGGCCGACGATCGTGCGCTACGAACGCGGCGGCCATCCGCTGCATGTGAATCTGCACGTCGGCACGGTGATGTCGCTGTCCTCGACGTCGACGGGCCGCGTATTCCGCGCCTTCGACGACGCAAGCCGCGTCGCCGCGATGCTTGCGCATCAGCAGGAGACGGATGCGCCCGGCATGGACGCGCGCATCGATGAGATACGGACGCGCGGCATCGAACGCAGCGTCGATGCGCCGAGCCCGGGCGTCAGCAGCATGAGCGTGCCGGTGTTCGACAGCGCCGGGCGCATGCAGCTCGCGCTCACGGCGATCGGACCGACCGGCCTCGCCGACGTCGCCTGGGACGGCGCGCTCGCCCGCGCGCTGAAAGACGCCGCGCGCACCATCACGGACCTACTCCCATGACGACATTCGACGAAGACGCGAGGCCGCAGCGCGGCATCAACGCGCTCGACGCGACGGGCGATCTCCTGCGCGCGCTGGTCGCCGCAGGCGAGCCGCTTACGTTACGCGATCTCGCCGCCGCGGCCGGCATGCCGCCGGCGAAAGCGTTCGCGCATCTGGTGAGTCTCGTGAAGGTGGGCCTGCTCGCGCGCGACGACGCCGGGCTGTTTCATGCGGGCGCGTTGAGCCGGGAGCTCGGGCTCATCGCGCTGCAGCGTCTTTCGCCGATCCGCGACGCGGAAAGCGAGATCGTCGCGCTCGCCGCGAGCACCTCGATGACCGTAGCGGCCGCCGCGCTCGGGCCGCTCGGTCCCACGGTGATCCGGCTGGAGGAGTCGGCGCGGCCGCAGCACGTGAGCCTGCGCATCGGCACAGCGATGTCGCTCGTCAATACGGCGATCGGACGCGTCTTTGCCGCGCATCTTCCCGCCGACATGCGCGCGAGCCTGATGCAGCAGGACGGCATCCGTCTCGCGGGCGCGGCGGACGCGAAACCGGATGCGGCGCGCCTCGACGGCATCCGGAAAGACGGCCTCGACACCGCGCTCGGCGCGCCGGTGCCCGGCATCCACACGCTCGCCGCGCCGGTGTTCGATCACACGGGTAGCGTGTGCCTCGTGATCGCGTTGATCGGCTCGGCGGGCGGCTTCGACAGCGCCGCGGACGGTCCGCTCGCCCGCGCGTTGCTCGCCGCGACGCGGCGCCTGTCCTGGCGCTTCGGCCTGATGGAGGCGAACGGCAAAGCGGACTAGCCGCCTTTGACCATCTCCGTGCCGGTCACGCGAATCGCGGGGAAACGGTCGATCGGCTTCGCGATTTCATCCTGCGACGCGACGATTTCCAGCTCGTAGCGCCCCGCCTCGTAAGTCGCCCTGACGACCGCGTTGACCGCCGCGAGCGTGTGCTCCAGCGCGTTGCGCAACGAATCGCCCTGCAGCGTGCGCGCGACGAACACCGCGCTCGTCAGATCGCCGACGCCCACCGGCTGCCGCGCGAACGGATAAAGCGGACGCTGCGCGAACCAGGCTTCGGTCGGCGTGACGGCGAGCATGTTGAAGGTGTCGGCGCGGCTGTTGCGGTCGAGCAGGTGTTTCACCAGCACGGTGCGCGGGCCGCGCGCGATGATTTCCCGGCAGGCATCGACGGCCTCTTCCACGGTTTCGATCGGACGCCCGACGAGCTTTTCGAGCTCGACGTGATTGGGCATGATCGCGTCGGCGATTTCGGGCATCGTCGTGACGAGGAAATCCTCGATGCCCGGCGCGACCGTGCAGCCGCCCGTCTGGCCCATGACCGGATCGCAGAAATAGAGCGCTCGCGGATTCACCGCCTTCACCATCTTCACGATCTCGACGACCGCGCGCCCCTGCTCCGGCGTGCCCATGTAGCCCGACAGCACCGCGTTGCAGCGTGCCAGCACGCCGATCGCGCCGATGCCCTCGATCACGTTCTGGAGTTCGTCGGCGTCGAACGCGCTGCCGGTCCAGCGGCCGTATTGCGTGTGATTGGAGAACTGCACGGTGTTGAGCGGCCAGACGTTGACGCCGAGACGCCGCATCGGAAAGACCGCCGCGCTGTTGCCCGCATGGCCGAACACCACATGCGATTGAATGCTCAGGACGTTGTTCATGTTCTGCTTTCCCGATTGATCGTGTCCGGTCAGGTGAAACGTTTGTCGCGCCGGCGTCGTGCAGCGCAGCGCGACGGCGGCTTCGGATACCACGCCCGCAGGCGCCGCGCGTAAAGCGGCGTCGGGCATCGCATGCATCGTATTGTGCCGCGCCTCGACGCACTGCGGCATGGCGTCTCGTTATAAATTGAGCGAACGCGCTTTGTCGAGCGGCGCGATCGATCAGAAGCCCAAACGGTCGCGCGGCTGCAACACATCGGCGGGCCGGACGCGGCGCACAGCACGCCCGTGCGCGTTCGGCACGCGCCTTGCTCGAACCGCACCGCATAAACCGGCGCGCTGCGCTCAGCGAAAAAATCGCGAACTCCGGCACACGAATCCGAACGCGCGCCGGATAATGCTGCAACGGCTGCGCGGCGGCCACATCGAAAAGCATACGAGGACGAACACACGGCAATACATCAATAGTCGCAGGTCAAATCAGGAGGCTGACATGGAGACGCTGTCTAAGAATCGCACCGATTTGCAGAAGTCGACCCTCGCAATCGTCCTTGCCGGCGGGCGCGGCACGCGTCTCGGGCCGCTCACCGACAAGCGCGTGAAGCCCGCCGTGCATTTCGGCGGCAAGTACCGCATCATCGATTTCGCGCTGTCCAACTGCCTCAATTCCGGCATCCGCCGCATCGCCGTCGTCACGCAATACAAGGCGCATTCGCTCATCCGCCATCTGCAGCGCGGCTGGGGTTTTCTGCGCGGCGAGTTCAACGAGTTCATCGATATCTGGCCGGCCCAGCAGCGCGTCGATTCGAGCTGGTATCGCGGCACCGCTGACGCCGTGTATCAGAACCTCGATATCGTGCGCTCCATCGGGCCGGAGTTCGTCATCGTGCTGGCGGGCGATCACATCTACAAGATGGACTACACGCGCATGGTGCTCGACCATGTGGAGAGCGGCGCGGACTGCACGGTCGGCTGCATCGAGGTGCCGCGCATGGACGCGGTCGCATTCGGCGTGATGCATGTCGATGAAAACCGCCGCGTCACCGATTTCCTCGAAAAGCCCGCCGATCCGCCCGCCATGCCCGGCAAGCCCGACGTCGCGCTTGCGAGCATGGGCATCTACGTGTTCAGCGCGAAGTATCTCTACGACATGCTGCAGGAGAACATCGAGACGTCGAACACGGATCACGATTTCGGCAAGGACATCATTCCGCGCGTCGTGACCACGGGCAAGGCGATCGCGCATCCGTTCGGCATGTCGTGCGTGACCTCCAGCAGCGATCCGGACGCGCCCGCGTACTGGCGCGACGTCGGCACCGTCGACGCGTACTGGGAGGCCAACCTCGACCTCGCCTCGACGATCCCGGAACTCGATTTGTATGACCGCAAATGGCCGATCTGGACGAATCAGGAGCAACTGCCGCCCGGCAAGTTCGTGCGCGACCTGAACGGCCAGCAAGGCGCGATCACGAATCTGCTCGTGTGCGGCGGCTGCGTGATCTCGGGATCGCAGGTGTCGAAGTCGGTGTTTTCGTCGGCGGTGCGGGTGCACTCGTTCTGTAACATCAATGAGGCAGTCTTGTTGCCGCAAGTGACCGTGGGGCCGAGTTGCCGCCTGCAGAAGGTCGTGATCGACCGGGGCTGCACGGTGCCGGAAGGTCTCGTGGTCGGCGAGGATCCGGACGACGACGCCGCGCGCTTCTTCCGCACCGAATCCGGCGTCACGCTGATCACGCGCGATGCGCTGGCGCGGCTCTCGCAGCGCTAGCCGGACGCGACGAAACGAACCGAATCGACAGGAGCGCCGATGACCGTTTGCGTGCTGCATGCCGCAGCAGAAATGTATCCGCTGCTGAAGACCGGCGGCCTCGCCGATGTGGTCGGCGCGCTGCCGCCGGCGCAATCGCAACTGGGCACGCATGCGCGCGTCGTGTTGCCGGGCTTCCCGGCGGTGCTCGCGGGGCTCGCGGACCTCGAACCCGTCGCCGATCTGGGCGGCGCGTTCGGCGCGGGCAACGTGCGGCTGGAGCGCGGCGTGCTGAAGCCGCACGGCGTGATCGTCTACGTGGTGCGCGCGGACCGGTTCTACGACCGTCCGGGCAATCCGTACATGGATGCGGCGAATCATCCGTATGCCGACAACGACCGCCGCTTCGCGCTGCTCGGCTGGGCGGCGGCGCGTATCGCGACGGGCGCCGATCCGGCATGGAAGCCGCATATCGTGCACGCGCACGACTGGCACGCGGGACTCGCGCCCGCCTACCTGCGCGCGTTCCAACGCAGCGGCGCGCCGCGCGTGGCGAGCGTGATGACCGTGCACAACCTCGCGTATCAGGGCACGTTCCCGGCGGCGGACTTCGGCCTGCTCCAGCTTCCCGCCGACTTCTACGCGGTGGAAGGCCTGGAGTTCTACGGTCACGTCTCCTTCCTTAAGGCGGGCCTCTATTACGCCGACCGCATCACGACCGTGAGCCCGACCTACGCGCGCGAAATCCAGACGCAGGCGCACGGCGCGGGTCTGCACGGCTTGTTGCAGACGCGCACGCACGATATCGCCGGCATTCTGAACGGCGTCGATTATTCGATATGGAGCCCGGCCGTCGACGAATCCATCGCGTCGAAATACACGGCGGCGAAACCGGCCTCGGGCAAGTCGAAGTGCAAGGCGGCGCTGCAGGAGCGCATGGGCCTCGCGAAGGACGACGACGCCCTGCTCTTCGGCGTCGTCAGCCGGCTGACCGAGCAGAAGGGTCTCGATCTGCTGCTCTCGGCCGTGCCGGACATCGTGCAGCGCGGCGGCCAGCTCGCCGTGCTCGGCACCGGCGACCCGGCGCTCGAAACCGGCATGAAGAACGCGGCGGCGGCACATCCGGGCGCGGTCGCGGTCGAGCTCGGCTTCGATGAGACGCTGTCGCATTCGATCATCGCGGGCAGCGACGTCGTGATGGTGCCGTCGCGCTTCGAGCCGTGCGGTCTCACGCAGCTCTACGCGCTTGCCTACGGCTCGCTGCCGCTCGTGCATCGCGTGGGCGGGCTCGCGGATACCGTCGTCGATTCCTCCCTCGAAAATCTCGCCGACGATCTCGCGACCGGCTTCGTCTTCGACAGCTTCGACCGTGCGGGCATCGTCGGCGCGATTCGGCGCGCGTTCGCGCTGAAGGCGCGGCGCACGGACTGGAAAGCGGTCGTCAAACGCGCGATGGGGCAGAACTTCGGCTGGGAAGCGGCGGCGCTTCAGTACGCGGAGGTGTATCAGGGCTTGCTGGACGCGTGAGCGCCGCCGGGCGCGCATCTTGCGGCGCGCCCGTTGGACCTTCAGACGGACACGCACATGCATAAACCCCTGGCAGGCCAGATCGCGCTCGTGACGGGCGCGAGTTCGGGCATCGGCACGGGCGTCGCGATCGCGCTTGCCGATGCGGGCGCGCACGTCGCCATCAACTATCACGCGCACGCGGAACCCGCCGAGAAACTCGCCGCTGCGATTACCGCGAAAGGCGGCGAGGCGATCGCCGTGGGCGCGGACGTCGCCGAGGAAGCGCAAGTCGATGCCATGTTCGATGCCGTCGTGAAACGCTGGGGCACGGTGGATATCGTCATCGCGAATTCGGGTTTGCAGAAGGACGCAAAATTCACCGCGCTCACGCTCGCCGACTGGAAGACTGTCATCGAAACCAATCTCACCGGGCAATTTCTCACGGCGCAGCGCGCGGTGCGCGAGTTCGAGCGGCGCGGCATGCGCGACGTGTCGAAAGCGCTCGGCAAGATCATCTGCATGAGCTCGGTCCACGAAGTCATTCCGTGGGCGGGGCATGCGAACTACGCGGCGTCCAAAGGCGGCATCCAGATGATGATGAAAACGCTCGCGCAGGAAGTCGCGCCGCAGCGCATCCGCGTCAACGGCATCGCACCCGGCGCGATCCGCACGCCGATCAACGCGGACGTCTGGAACACACCGGAGAAGCTCGACAAGCTGCTGACGCTGATTCCGTACGGGCGCGTCGGCGAGGTCGAGGATATCGGCCGTGCGGCTGTCTGGCTCGCGTCCGACGAGAGCGATTACGTCGTCGGCACGACGCTTTTCGTCGATGGCGGCATGACGCTCTATCCGGGATTCGCGGACAACGGCTGAAGCACGCATCGACGATGAAACGACGGGAAACGCGATGAACGAAATTGAAGTGGACGTCGCCGTGATCGGCGCGGGCACGGCCGGCATGGCCGCGTTTCGCGCGGCGCGGCTCGCGGGCGTGAGCGCGGTGCTGATCGAGAGCGGCGAGTTCGGCACGACCTGCGCGCGCGTCGGCTGCATGCCGTCCAAGCTGCTGCTCGCGGCGGCCAATGGCCTGCACGATGCGCAAGCGCTCGCGCCGCGCGGCATCGAAGGCACGCATGAGCTCGACGCCGACCATGCGCGCGTGCTCGACTATGTGCGCCGCGAGCGGGACAGCTTCGTCAAGAGTGTGCTCGCCGAAATCGATGCGCTGCCGGACGGTTCGCTGTTGCGCGGCCAGGCGCGCTTCGAATCGCCGACGCGCCTGGCCGTCGGCGACCATACGCGCGTGGCGGCGAAGCGCATCGTGATCGCGACGGGCGCTGCGCCCACCGTGCCCGACGAGCTGAAAGTGTTCGGCGACACGCTCATCACGAGCGACGATCTGTTCGAACTGCGCACGCTGCCCAAGCGCATCGCCGTGTTCGGCGCGGGGCCGATCGCGCTTGAACTCGGGCAGGCGCTCGCGCGTCTGGGCGTCGAGATTTTCATGTTCGGCAAGAGCGGCCACGTGGCGGCGCTCAGCGACAAGCCCGTGCGCGATGCACTCGTCGCCGCGCTCGCCGACGAATTCCACCTCGATGCCGACGCGAAGCTCGACGAGATGTCCCTGCGCGACGGCAAGCCGTTCCTGCGCTTTGCCTCCGCCGAGGGCGAAACGCGCGCCGAGTCGTTCGATCTGGTTCTCGCCGCGACGGGCCGCGCGCCGAACCTCAAGCCGCTTGCGCTGGAAAATGCGGGCATCGACCTGAACGAAAAAGGCGTGCCGCGATTCGACGAAACCACGATGCAATGCGGCAAGAGCGCGATCTTCGTCGCGGGCGATTGCGACGGTACGCGTCCGTGGCTTCACGACGCCGCCGACGAGGGCAAACTGGCCGGCGACAACGCCGCGCGCTTTCCCGACGTGCGGGCGGTCAAACGCAAGGTGCCGTTTTCGCTCGTGTTCAGCGAGCCGCAGGTGGCGATCGTCGGCGCGTCTTACGACAAGCTCGACAAGCAGATGACCGTGACCGGAGAGGCATCGTTCGAGAACCAGGGCCGAAGCCGCGTGATGCGGCAGAATCGCGGCCTGCTGCATGTTTATGCCGACGCGAAAACCGGCAAGCTGCGCGGCGCGCAAGGCTGCGGCCCGGCGATGGAACATCTGGGTCATCTGCTCGCGTGGGCGCTGCAACTCGAACTGACGCTGGATGAAGCGCTCAAGCTGCCTTTTTATCACCCGGTGGTTGAAGAAGGCCTGCGCAGCGCATTGAAGGATGCGGACAGAAAATGCTATGAGGAACGTTCGGAAACGCCGCCGTCGCTGCCAAGCGCGGCGGGTTGTTAAATCGGCTTCAAGTTGCAATGCACAAATAAAAACGCCGGCTGATAATCAGCCGGCGTTGATTTTTTACTAAGACGAATCAGGTATTGCCCTATTAAGTTCCGCTCAGGCCATATTGCAGCGCAAGGTCGAAACCGAGCACGACCATCGAGCAGAAAAGACCGAGCAACAAATTGGCCACCCGATGCCCGACGTCTTTATGCTTCGTCAGCACGGCGCCCGCGAGGAACGCGATTTCCACGATGATCTGCATGCAGAACACGGCAATCATCAACGCGAACTCGTAACCCATCGAGTTGAAGTTCATGAAGTTGAAGCCGTTTACCGCCACCCAGGACCCTACACGCCAGACTTCGTATGCCAATAGCAGCAACGGAAAGAAATAGCTGGCTACATAAGTCGGCACCGTGGCGTGCCGCAATTCCATATTGAAGTGTCGTGTTACTTGCATCGCGTACTCCTCATCTGATTGCCCGAAAACGACGGGCGTTCTACCAGCACCGTGGCGCAACCGGAGCGTTCGACTCGAACGGCATACGGGCGTCGTGCTTTCAGAATAGGACATTTTTTTGGAAAGCGAATCATCGTATTCCCGATGATCGCGCCCAGTATGCTTTTGCGCGATGCGTTGTGCAGTGCAACTGAATAAAGCCGTTATTTATTGAAGCCGATCTGGCACGCACGTGCGTGCCAGATCATTTACTTCTTTGATTCACTTTTACTCGATTTGTTGCTTTGCGTATAGCTTGATGATGCCCGAAAAATCCAATCCGCCGAGTCCCTGCTGGCTCATCGACTGATACAACTGTTGTGCCAGCGCGCCCATGAAGACCGGCTGCTTCGCGCCGCGCGCGGCATCGACGGCGAGGCCCAGGTCCTTCAACATGAGATCCGCGCCGAAGCCGCCCGAATAACCGCGCGACGCGGGCGCCGTTTCGACGATGCCCGGATAGGGATTACACGTATCCGAACTCCAGCAACGCCCCGTCGATGTATTGACGATGCTCGCCAGTTTCGTCGGATCGATGCCGAGCGTTTCCCCGAGCTTCATCGCTTCGGCGACGCCGATCATGGAAATCCCGAGCAGCAGGTTGTTGCAGATCTTCGCGATCTGACCCGTGCCGGTCTCGCCGCAGCGCACCATATTTTTGCCCATGCCGGCCAGCACGGGACGCAGCGTTTCAAAAAGCGCTTCGTCCGCGCCGACCATGAAGGTCAGCGTGCCCGCCTGCGCGCCGACGACGCCGCCCGACACCGGCGCATCCGCGAACGGATTGCCCTGCTTGCCCGCCGCCGCGCCGATGAGTTTCGCGGTGGCCGGATCGATCGTGCTGCTGTCCACCAGCGGCACGCCTTTCGCGACGCCCGCCAGCACGCCGTCATCGTTGAGATAGACCGCTTTCACGTGCTGGGCGGCTGGCAGCATGGTGATGACGACCTCCGCGCCTTCAGCCGCCGCGCGCGGCGACACGGCCAGCGTCGCGCCCGCCGTTTTCGCCGCGTCGAGCGCGTCCTGCACGAGATCGAACGCCGTCACGGCGTGGCCCGCCTTCAGCAGATTGGCGGCCATCGGACCGCCCATGTGACCCAGACCCACGAAGCCGATTTGCATGAGACGCCTCCTCAGCGAAGGGAAATGGTCGTGTTCACGCCGTCGTTCACGGTGGCGTCGTCGAACCAGCGCGCGGTGACGGTTTTCGTCTGCGTATAGAACTGCACGACCTGTTTGCCGTACGGCCCGAGATCGCCGAGCTTCGAGCCGCGCGAGCCCGTGAAGCTGAACGCCGGCACCGGCACCGGAATCGGGATGTTGATGCCTACCTGTCCGATGTCGATCTCGCTCTGGAACTTGCGCGCCGCCGCGCCGCTTTGCGTGAAGAGACCCACGCCGTTGCCCATCGGATTGCGGTTGACGAGCGCGATGGCGTCGTCGAGCGTGTCGGTTTCGAGCACGCACAGCACCGGGCCGAAGATCTCGGTCTTATAGATCGACATGTCGGTGTTGACGTTCGTGAAGACCGTCGGGCCGATGAAGTTGCCCTGCTCGTAGCCCGTCACGCCGATCCCGCGGCCATCGAGCGCGAGCGTCGCGCCCTCTTCCACGCCCTTGCCGATAAGCCCGAGAATGCGTTCCTTCGCCGTCTTCGACACGACCGGTCCGACGTCCGTGTTCGGCTCCGTGCCCGCGTTGACCTTGAGCGTCTTCGCCTTCTCGACCAGTTCGGGAATCCAGTCCTTCGACGCGCCGACGAACACCGCCACCGACGTCGCCATGCAGCGCTGACCCGCCGCGCCGAAGCCCGCGCCCGCGAGCGCGTTGAGCGTCTGCTCCTTGTTCGCATCGGGCAGCACGATGGCGTGATTCTTCGCGCCCATCATCGATTGCACGCGCTTGCCGTGCTGGCTCGCGAGGTTGTAGACGTGCGTGCCGACGGCCGTCGAGCCGACGAAGGAAATCGCCTTGATATCGGGATGCGTGCAGATCGCGTCGACGACCTCCTTGCCGCCGTGCACGACGTTGAGCACGCCCGCCGGCACGCCTGCTTCGAGCGCCAGTTCGACGAGCTCCATCGTCGAAAGCGGGTCCTGCTCCGATGGCTTCAGCACGAAAGTGTTGCCGCAGACGATCGCCATCGGGAACATCCACAGCGGAATCATCGCGGGGAAATTGAACGGCGTGATGCCCGCGCAGACGCCGATCGGCTGACGCAGCGTGTACGTATCGACGCCGCCCGCGACGTTTTCGGAAAACTCGCCTTGCTGCAGCGTGCTGATCGAGCATGCATGTTCGACGACTTCGAGCCCGCGGAAGATGTCGCCCTCGGCGTCGGCAAGTGTCTTGCCCTGCTCGGCCGTGAGCGTCTGAGCGATGCGCTTCTGGTTCTGGCGCACCAGATCCTGAAACTTGAGCATGAGGCGCATGCGCACGCCGAGCGGCGTCGTGCGCCAGGTCTGAAACGCCTTGTGCGCTGCGGCAACGGCGGCGTTCACTTCGTCCGTCGTCGCGAAGGGCACGCGGCCGACCACCTCCTGCGTCGCCGGATTGACGATGTCGCGCCACTCGGCCGTTTTCGAATCCACCAACTGGCCGTCGATGAGCAGTTTGGCCGTACGGACGGACGCACTCTGCGCCGGATGTTCAGCAGCGATATTCACGAGTCACTCCTTGTGGATGAGTTGCGGACAGGCGAAAAACGAAGACACGCCGGGCGGCGCAGGGGAAAAGCATGTCGTCTCCGTTTTATAGAAATTCGGCCCGCGCTTGGGCAGGCTCGTTTGCTTGAGTATAGTTATGCAAAAGTCCATCATGGCACTATAAAAACACCCGATCGATATGCAAAAAAACGCCATGCAAAGCCCCGGCAAACTCGACCTCGGCCGCCTCAACTGGGACGACCTGCGCTTCTTTCTGGAAGTCGCCCGCACGCAGCGCGCGAGCGGGGCGGCCAAGCGCCTCGGCGTCGATTACACGACGGTCGCGCGGCGCGTCCGGGCGCTCGAAGACGCGCTCGGCACCCTCCTGTTCGACAAGTCGCGCAGCGGCGGATTCATTCTGACCGCCGAAGGCCAGCGCCTGCTCGGCTTCGTCGATTCGATCGAGACGACGGTGCAGTCGGCCACCGAGCAGATCGCCAATACGGGGCATGCGTTGTCGGGCCATGTGCGCGTCGGTTCGACGGAAGGCTTCGGCTGCTTCTTTCTCGCGCCGCAGCTCGCGCGCTTTCAGGACGCGCATCCGAACATTTCCATCGACCTGCTGCCGGTGCCGCATTTCGTGAGCCTCTCGAAGCGGGAGGCGGATATCGCGGTGACGCTGGAGCGCCCCGAGCAGGGCCAGTACGTCTATACGAAGCTCTGCGAGTACCGGCTCAAGCTCTACGCAACGGCCGAGTATCTCGACGCGCACGAGCCGATCCGCAGCGCCGAGGACCTGCGCCGGCATCGCTTCGCCAGCTATATCGACGATCTCGCCTTCAGCTACGAGCTGCTGTATCTCGAACGCGCCGTGCCGGGCGCGGTGTCGCGCTGGCGCAGCACGAGCGCGATCGCGCAGTACTTCGCCGCGCTGCAAGGGCGCGCGCTCGCGATCCTGCCGTGTTTTATGACCTCGCCCGATCCGCGCTTCGTGCCCGTTCTGCCCGACGAGATCGTCGTCACGCGCGCCTTTTATCTGTCGTGCCGCGAGGACTTGCGCAAGCTGAAGCGCATCACCGCCGTGTGGGACTATCTGCGCGCGGCGGCGGAAGCGAATCGCGCCTTCCTGATGGGCGATGGCCAGCAGATGGCATGGGTCGACGTCAAGTCATCCTGATGAATCGAAGTTTTATGACAGTGCAGACCAGACAAACGTGCTAGCGAACCTCACCGTTTGCACGCAACAAAATTTAACCGCACAAAATCGTGGAATTTTGCTTCGATATCCTGTTTAAACATGACCGGCCGATGAAGCGTACGGCATAATCGCCGCCCAGTTTCATTGTTTTGCCGTGGAGAGCGCGGCGCACTCCCATCCGTGAATTTTCCTAGTTTTTCTTCTGCCGGCTTCTTGAGCCGCCGCCCGCGCTGATGGCTTTCGTCATCTGGTCACGGCGGACCATGTCCCGCCAGCGCATCCGTTTCGTGGAAGCGCGCACCGCGCGCGCCATCGCGATCATCGGCGCCATTGCGCTTCTGATCGCCGCGCTCGCGCTCGGCATCGCGATCGGCACGATGTTCGCCCGCAGCCATCTCGGCGAAGAGCAGGCGCTGATGTCGCGCCGCTCGTACGAGATCGAGGAACTCGGCCGTCTGAACGCCGCGCTGATCCAGCTCACGCCGCGCGTCGAAGGGCTATCCGCGCAGGTTCACGAGCTGCACGATTTCGACGACCGCCTGAAGGCCGCGCACGGCGGCGCGAGCGCCCCCGGCGTACACGATGTGCCACCGCTGCCGGACAGCGAGGAAGGCAACGCGGCGCTCGACGGCGCGGGCGGGCCGGCGCTGCCGCCGCGGCTGTGCGATACCGCGCGCGCAAGCAGCGGCACGCCGCGCCAGCGCCTCAAGGGCTCGCAGCGCGTCATCGATTGCCTGAACGACGAAGTCTCGCAACTGCAGACGCAGACGCTTGCCCACTACGCCTCGTACATGGCGTTTCCCGGCCGCGATCCGGCGCCCGGCTCGCGCAGCGGCTCGCCTTACGGCAATCGTTACGATCCGTTCACCGGGCGTCTGAGCTTTCATCCGGGCGTCGATCTCGTCGCGCCGACCGGCACGCCGATTCTCGCGAGCGCGGGCGGACGCGTCGTGCAGGCCGGCGAGCGCAACGGCTACGGCAATGCGGTCGATATTCGTCACAGCAACGGCATGGTGACGCGCTACGGGCATGCGTCGCGCCTCCTCGTGAAGACCGGCGACTACGTGATGCCCCAGCAGGAAATCGCGGAGGTCGGTTCGACCGGGCGCTCCACGGGCCCGCACCTGCATTTCGAAGTGATCGTCGACGGCGCGCAGATCAATCCCAATCCTTATCTGGCGCTCTTCAAGCGCAAGCCGAATGCGCAAAGTTGATTCGAAGCGGCGCTCGCAGCTCACGCGCCAGTCCTATTCGCTCACGCCCAAGCGCGGGGGCGGCATCTGGCTGGGCGCGATCGCGGCGGTGTGCGCGATCGCGGCGCTCGCCGCCGCGGGCTTCGCGCTCAAGCGCTCGCACGAAGAGGTGCGCAAGCTCGATACGCTGTGCGCGCCGCCCGTCTCCGAACAAAAGCTGCGCGACCAGCTTGCGCACGCACAGTTCGCGTTCGAGCAGGAAGCGGCGAGCCGCGCCTCGCTCGAACAACGGGTGAAGGACAGCGCCGCCGACATTCAGCGCCTGCAAACGGACCTCGCGTTCCTCAAGAAACAGCGCGGACCCAACTGATCCCACTGAGCAGCGCGCTTCACGCAACCCTTTTACCGCATCACAAGGACCCGACATGTTCTCGTCGAAGAAAGATCCCAACAACGTCAAGCTCGCCAAACTCGCGACGCTCGTCGCGCATAACGTCCATATCTCGGGCGATCTCGAGTTCAGCGAAGGCCTGCGCATGGACGGCCAGGTCACGGGCAACGTGACGGGCCGCCCCGGCGAAGAAACGCTGCTCGTCATCAGCGACCAGGGCGCGATTCGCGGCAACGTCAGCGCCTACGATGTCATCATCAACGGCTGCGTTACCGGCGACGTCACCGTCGCGCATTTCGTCGAACTTCAGTCGAACGCGCGCGTGACGGGCAACATCTTCTACCAGAAGCTGCGCATGGATATCGGCGCGACGGTCGAGGGCAAGCTCACCAAATTCGACTCGCAAGCCACGCACGTCGCGTCGCTGCCGGCGCCGTCGGAGCACAGTCTAGACTACGCATCGAACTGACGGCACGCAACGAGCGGCAGGAGATGCTCGCTCGCTGGCAACACCTCGCATGTCCGGCTAAGATTCGAAGACGGAGGCCACGCGCTCGCGCCCCAAGCGAATCATGCGACTTCGAGCGCCCGTCGACGCGTGGCCCGTCACATCGACATAACTATAAAGGGCGCCTCATGCTGGTCAATTGCGCGGCTTATCAGAACGGCCGCAAGCTCGCCGACGTCGAGATCGACGATATCAACGCGTATCGGGATCTGCCCGACTCTTTCATTTGGGTTGCACTGAAAGAGCCCGGTCCCGGCGAGCTCGCGCACATGACGCATCAGTTCGGACTGCACGAACTGGCGGTCGAAGACGCGCAGCATGGCCATCAGCGGCCCAAGATCGAGGAATATGGCGACTCGCTGTTCGCCGTCTTCCATACGGTCGAGTTCGATGAAGAAGGCGACGTGCTCGTCGGCGAAATGAACGTGTTCGTCGGCAGGAACTACGTGCTCTCGGTGCGCAATCGCACGACGCAAGGCTTTCAGGAGGTGCGCAAGCGCTGCGAGCGCGAGCCGCATCTGCTCAAGCACGGCCCCGCGTTCGTGATGTATGCGCTGCTCGATGCGGTCGTCGATCGCTACTTTCCCGTGCTCGAAACGCTCGGTGCGGAAGTGGACGAAGTGGAAGAGCGCATCTTCGAGCAGAAAGGCTCGGTGGAATCGCGCGAGATCATCGAGGATCTGTATTCGCTGAAGCGCCGCATGACGATTCTTCAGCATCACACCGCGCCGCTGCTCGAAGCTGTCAGCAAACTGTATGGCGGCCGCTCGCCCGGCGTCTGTTCCGGCATGCAGGAATATTTCCGCGATGTGTACGATCACTTGCTGCGCATCGTGAAGACCATCGAGGGGCGGCGCGAAATGATCGTCACGGCGATCCAGGTGAATCTCGGCCTGATCGCGCTCGCGGAGAGCGAAGTGACCAAGCGCCTCGGCTCGTTCGCCGCGCTCTTCGCCGTGCCGACGATGATCGCCGGCATCTACGGCATGAACTTTCATCGAATACCGGAGCTCGACTGGGCGTACGGCTACCCGGCGGTGCTCGGGGTGATGCTCGTCGTCGATGTCGTGCTCTACTGGCGCTTCAGGAAGGCCGGATGGCTATAACACCCACCGCGCCCACCCCGTCTCCGGCGCAACGGCTGGCGGCCAAACCGGAACCTTTCAACGAAATTCGTTGTCTAATCAACCGATTTGCGCGAAAATGTCGGCAGGCCTTGCAAATTGGCCCCTCGACCGCATATGACGTAAGCGTACCGCAAGCGCGCTCACTTCCCGGATTCATCGTTTTTCGTTTCACACCGCACGTCGGCTCGCTGTACGCCGATGTCGCCGCCCCGGTCATGCCGGCCACGGCGCGCCGCCAACGCGGCATGCACGGTCGTCCGGCCTATGCCGTCAAGCTCACGACGAGCCTGAAAGCGAGACGCGGCGCGCTCCGAAGGGCACGTTTGATCGTGCCGGGCGTGCCAGGCCGCGCTTTGCATCGCCTCTCACCAATCGCCGCGACGATTGCGCCGGGCAGCCCGGCGCGGGCATTCATTGGCGTGAAACACGCAATGTCCATCGTGTACAGCAGCACCCATTACAACTGACCACAGGAGCCCCATATGGCGAAAGAAGAACTCATCGAACTCGACGGCATCGTTGACGAAGTGCTTCCCGACAGCCGCTACCGCGTGACGCTGGACAACGGCGTCGTCGTGGGCGCGTACGCCTCGGGCCGCATGCGCAAGAACCACATCCGCATTCTCGCCGGCGACCGCGTGACGCTGGAACTCTCGGTGTACGACCTGACCAAGGGCCGCATCAACTTCCGTCACAAGGACGAACGCGCAGGCGGCGGCGCACCGCGCGCGCCGATGCGCCGTCGCTGATTCACCTCGTAGTCATGCAACCGGCGTGAGCCTGATCCGCAGCGCACGCTTCTGAACCCTTTCGCGGATCGCCCTGTACTTCGACGCCTCGCGCTTCGCCACGCTGGCGGCGCCTCGCGTCGATGCCCACCCTGCCCGCCTTACCCGTTTCGCGCCTCGTGCCGCGCCGCCAGCAGCGCGTCGATGCCGATCGCGAAGCCGTCCTCGTCGTTGCTTTTCGAGACCAGGCTCGCGCGACGCTGCACGGTTTCCGACGCCTGTCCCATCGCGATCGATACCCCCGCGATCTCGAACATCGCCATGTCGTTGCCCATGTCGCCGAGCACGGCCACGCGGTCGAGCGGCACGTTCGCGATCCGCGCGAGTTCGCGCACCGCCGTGCCCTTGTTCGCTTCGAGGCTCGTCACGTCGAGGTAGTAGGTCTGCGAGCGCGCCGCGTGGCCGCGCCCTTCCAGCGCCTTTTGCAAGGCGGCTTCGACCTGCGCGAGGTGCGCCGTATCCGCCGTCGAGCCGACGATCTTGTCGACCGCGTCGAGATCGATGTCGTCGAAACGCGTGACGCGCACGCCCTCGTAGCCGACCGTGCGGGTTTCGAGCGGCACGTAGGTCGCGTCGGGATTCGTGAGATACCAGTTATCGTCGATGAAGACCCACACGTCGACATTCGCGGCGGCGAACATCTCCAGCGACGTCTGCACGACATCGCGCGGCAGCTTGTGCGACGACAGCAGTTCCCACGTCCGCGGCCGCACCAGACTGCCGCCGTTGTACGACGCGTACGGCATATCGACGCCGAGCGCCTCGACGATATGCCGCATGCCCTTGCCCGGCCGGCTGCTCGCCACCGTGAAGCGCACGCCGGCGTCAAGCAGGCGGCGCACCGCGTCGATGGCGGGCTGACCGAGCGCCTTGTCGGTGTAGAGCAGCGTGCCGTCGCAATCGGTCACGACGAGCTCCACTTGCGCGAGCGCGTCGAACGCCGCGGCGCCGTCGCCGGTCGCGCTGAAGAGGCCGTATTTGCCGTTGGCGTTCATCAGTTCGCCCCTTCGCGCTGGTTGAAGTGCGGCAACTGGCGCGTCTCGCGCACCGAGCGCGGATGCCACAGCCGCGCGCCGCCTTCGATGCCCGCCGCGTTCGACACGATCGCCACGTTGTCGGGCAGCTTGAACTTGATGTGCGCCGCATTACCGCCGCCGATCCACAGACGGTCGTAGTTCACGAGCGTCGCGAGAATACCGATGATCTTTTCCACGCGCCGGCTCCAGCGCTTCTTGCCCGCCTTCTCGCGCGCCGCGTTGCCGATATATTCGTCGTAGGTCTTGTCCTTCGCGACCGGATGATGCGCGAGCTCCAGATGCGGCATCAGCTCGCCATCGCGGAAAAGCGCGGTGCCCGCGCCGGTCCCGAGCGTCAGCACCATCTCGATGCCGCGCCCTTCGATTGCCGCGAGCCCCTGCATGTCGGCGTCGTTGATCATGCGCGCGGGCACGTTGCCGAGTCGTTCGGCGAGCAACTGCGCGAGCGGCACGCCGCGCCATTGCGTCGTGCCGAGATTCGGCGCGGTCACGACCACGTTGTCGCGCACGACGCCCGGAAAACCGATGGAAATATGCGTCGGCGGCTCGGCGACGATCGGCTTCACCAGCTCGATCAGCGTCTCGACGACCACGTCGGGTTTCGCCGGATGCGGCGTCGCCACGCGCACGCGATCGCTCTTCATCTCGCCGTCTTCCGAGATGATCGCGGCCTTCAGCCCGGTCCCGCCGATATCGATCGCGAGGATGCGCTCGGCCTTGATCGCGAGTTTGTCGGCAGTGACATGCGTCTTGTGTCTGGCTTTGGATGCTGTGCTCACGCTCGTTGTCCTATTGGTTGTCGTTCTCGGATGGATGAGATCAGTCTTTCTTGTGCGGATCGGTGAGCGACCGCCACACGCGGCCGTCCTGCGCGAGCAGCTGATCGGCCGCCTCCGGTCCGGCGCTGCCCGCCGCATAGCCGTGCACGGCGAGCGGGCTGTCCGGATGCAGCACGCGATCGACCGCCGCCCACGCCGTCTCGATGCTGTCGGCGCGTTGAAAGAGCGTCGCGTCGCCGAGCATGCAGTCGTAGAGCAGCGTCTCATAGCCGACGTTCGCGCGCTCCGCGAAGAAATCCGCGTAGCTGAATCTCGAGCGCACCTTGCCGATCTGCATGACCGGGCCCGGCACCTTCACGTTGAAGTCGAAGCTCGTGCCGTGCTCGGGATCGATGCGCAGCGTGAAAACGTTCGGCGTAAGGGCATCGACGGGCGTGTCGCGAAAGAGCAGAAACGGCACGGCCTTCAGTTGCACGGCGATTTCCGTGCGCCGCTCGGTCAGCCGCTTGCCGGTGCGCAGATAAAACGGCACGCCCGCCCAGCGCCAGTTCTCGACATACACGCGCGCCGCCGCATAGGTCTCGGTGCGGCTGTCCTTCGCGACGCCCGGCTCGTCCCGATAGCCCGGACCGGCCGGGCCCGCTTCGTACTGGCCGAGCACGACATCGTTCGCCGTGAGCGGGCGGATCGCGTCGAAGACTTCGGCTTTGCGGTCGCGCACGGATTCGGCATCGAACGAATTGGGCGGCTCCATCGCCACCATGCCGAGCAACTGGAACAGATGGTTCGGCAGCATGTCGCGAAACGCGCCCGTCTGCTCGTAGAACGGGCCGCGCCCTTCCACGCCGATCGTCTCCGCCGCGGTGATCTGCACGTTGTCGATGTACTCGCGCCGCCAGACGGGCTCGAACATCGCGTTGGCGAAGCGCACGGCGAGAATGCTCTGCACCGTGTCCTTGCCGAGAAAATGGTCGATGCGATACACCTGCGATTCGTCCGCGAATTCGAGCAGGCAGCGGTTCAGTTCCTGCGCGGACGCGAGATCGCTGCCGAAAGGCTTTTCGATCACGATGCGCCTGAAGCGCCCCTCCTTCTCTTCGAGCAGCCCCGCCGCGCCGAGATGCTTGATGATCGGCTCGAAAAAGCGCGCGCCGACCGCGAGATAGAACACGACGTTGCCCGACTTCGCCTTGGCGAGCCGCGCCTTCAGCCGCGCGAAGGTCTCGTCTTCCTCGAATTCCCCGCCAAAATATTCGAGCCGTCCGGCGACCCAGTTCCACGCGTCCTCGTTCAGTTGCGACGTGTGAAAGGTCGCCGCCTTGTCCGAGGCGAACGAGCGCAACGACTGCGTGAGCTCGTCGCGCCATTCGGACGTCTCGCGCTCGCCGTGATTCACGCCGATGATCTCCATGCTGTCGTCGAGCAGCTTGTCGGCGGACAGGTTGTAGAGCGACGGCATCAGAAGGCGCTTGGTGAGATCGCCGCCCGCCCCGAAGATTACGAGCGTGCAAGGCGGCGCGGGATGCTTGCCCGCGCAGGTCTCGCATGCGGGCTCCGCTTGGTTCGACTGTTTCGATTCGTTCGCTTCGTTCTGCATGGCGTGTCGCCCCTTGTCAGTTGCGCGTTGAACCTGGAAAGACCTGCATCGATGCGGCACAGTTCATTCGGACGACGCGCCGCAAGCGAATGCGTCGAAAAATGTATGCATTTTGTAATTTTTAACCTTTCGTGTCGTAAAATATGCGCGCCTGCGACCGAGCGCGCGGACATTGCGACATCGACGACCCCAGAGGCCGGCACACCCATGAACGCACACGACACTTCCATCGACCTTACCGCATACTTCGAGCGCATCGGCTTCGGCGGCCCCGCCCGGCCCGAGCCGACGCTCGATACCCTGCGCGCGCTGCATCTGCTGCATCCCCAGGCGATTCCCTTCGAAAATCTCGACGTGCTGCTCGGCCGTCCCGTCAGGCTCGATCTCGAATCGATCCAGCACAAGCTCGTCGCGAGCCGTCGCGGCGGCTATTGCTACGAACACAATCTGCTGTTTCGCAGCGTCCTGACGACGCTGGGTTTTCGCGTGCGCGGCTTCGCGGGCCGTGTCCTGTGGGGCCGCGACGCGCCCGACATGCCCGCGCGCACGCACATGCTGCTGCTCGTCGATGTCGACGAAGGCACCTTTCTCGCCGATGTCGGCTTCGGTGGCATGACGCTCTCCGCGCCGCTCGCCCTTCAGACCGGCCTCGAACAGATCACGCCTCACGGCGCGTTTCGCCTCGACGACGCGGGCGGCGAGCCGACCGCCTTTATCCTGAAGGCGCTCGTGAACGGCGCGTGGACGAATGTATACCGCTTCGACCTCGACCCGCAGTATGACGCCGACTACGACATGGCCAACCATTTCGTGTCCACGTATCCGCAGTCGATTTTCCTGCACAACCTGCTTGCCGCGCGCCTCGCGCCGGGCAAGCGCTTCGGCCTGCTCAACCGGCGTTTTTCGGTGCACGACGAACACGAAGGCAGCACGCATCGCGAACTCGGCGATGTGCCCGCGCTGCGCCGCGTCCTTGAAACCGAGCTCGGCATTCGTCTGCCGGATAACGCCGATCTCGACGCCGCGCTCGCGCGCCTGCCTTGAGCGCGCATCGCGCCCGGCACAACCAAGCTAAATCACAAGATCACGATGTTCAAGAAGAAGACGCGCGGCGGCAGTGATTTCCAGACGCATCATCGCAGCACGGTGCTCGTGCATACCCTGCCCGCGTGGCGCTCGCGGCTCGTGCTCATCGGCGTGACGGCGGCCTTCATGGCGCTCGCCGGGCGCGCGCTGTGGGTGCAGGTGATCGACCACAAGTTCTATCTCGGCGAAGGACAGAAGCGTTATCAGCGCACGCTGGCGTTGTCGGCGACGCGCGGGCGCATCGTCGATCGCAACGGCGCGATGCTGGCCGTGAGCCTCGCCACCTACGAAGTGTGGCTGTCGCCGAAACTCTTCGACGGCGATCACGGCAATGAAATCGCGCGTCTGCTCGACATGCCGCCAAAGGAACTGCAGCGGCGCATCGACGGCAACCGCGCGTTCGTGCTGCTCAAACGCCAGGTGGAAGCCGAAACCGCCGAGCGCATCGCGACGATCGGGCGCGCGGGCATCACGCTCGTGCCGGACACGAAGCGCTTCTATCCCGAAGGCGAATCGGCGGCGCACGTGGTCGGCTTCACCAACAACGAAGATCACGGGCAGGAAGGCGTCGAACTTGCCGCCGACGCGCGTCTCACGGGCGAAGCCGGCCAGCGCGAAGTGATCCGCGACCGCCTCGGGCGCGTCGTGTCGCAGATCGGCGAGCCGGCGCTGCCGCAGAACGGGGAGACCATTCAGCTGACCATCGACCGGCGCATCCAGCAGCTTGCGCATTCGCAACTGAAGGCGGCGATCGCGAAGCACAAGGCGCGCGCGGGCAGCGTCGTCGTGCTCGATGCGAAAAACGGCGAAGTGCTCGCGCTCGCCAACTATCCGAGCTTCGATCCGAACGACCGCACGCGCCTGACCGGCGAGCAGTTGCGCAACCGCGCGCTCACTGACACCTTCGAGCCCGGCTCGACGATCAAGCCGCTCGTCGCCGCGCTGTCGATCGACCTCGGCAAGGTGCGGCCCGAAACGCGCATCGACACGGCGCCGGGCAGCATGAAGATCGGCCCGAACGTGATTCACGACACGTCGAACCACGGCGTCATCACCGTGGCCGAGGCGGTGCAGATGTCGAGCAACGTCGCGCTGACGAAGCTCGCGCTGCAGATTCCCGCGCAGACGATCTGGGACAAGTATCGCGATTACGGCATCGGCCGCGCGCCCGAACTGACCTTTCCGGGCGCGGCGACCGGCCGGCTGCGCGCGCCCGAGCGCTGGAAGCCGATCGAGCAGGCGACGATGGCCTACGGCTACGGCCTGTCGCTCTCGCTCGTGCAGATCGCGCAGATCTACACCGCCTACGCGGGCGACGGCCGCTTTCACCCCGCGACGCTGATTCAAGGCGAAACGCGCCGCGCGCCGCTCGAAGTGACGAAGCCCGCAACGGCGAAAGCCGTGCGCAACATGCTCGAAATGGCGATCGGCGATCACGGCACCGGGCGCGCGGCGGCGGTCGACGGCTATCGCGTCGGCGGCAAGACGGGCACCGCGCGCAAGCAGGTCGGGCGCTCGTACGCGGCGAACAAGTACCGCGCGTCGTTCGTCGGCATTGCGCCGATGAGCGATCCGCGCGTGATCGTCGCCGTGATGATCGACGAGCCCACGGGCGGCACCTACTACGGCGGCACGGTCGCCGGGCCGGTGTTCTCGGGCATCGTCGGCGGGGCGCTGCCGCTGCTCGGCGTGCCGCCGGACGCGTGATGCGCAACGCGGGCGCGGCCCTTGCTGCGCCGCCTTCAGCAACGCTCGCCAGCATCCCCGCGAACCTGACCGGACTGTAAAGGGCTTGTGCTCTAATGTCGTGTTCGGCACACAGAGACAAAACGGGAAACACCATGAAAAAACTCGCCGCGGCGCTCGCGCTGCCTGTGCTTTTCGCCGCCTGCGCCCAGTTTCACAACGAAGACGCCGGACAACCCGAAGTCGAAAAATCGTCGACTCAGAACAAGGTGAACGGCATCGTGCAATGCATCGCCGACGAAGCCAGGAAGCACGACGCGAAATATCAGCAGACCGCCATTCCGCAAGGCGTGATGCTCGAATTCGGCGACTCGAACGTCATCAAGGTGCGTTACGACAACGGCGAGACCACGTATCGCTTTTATCCGGGCAAGCGTCATCCGTCGAATCTGTGGATCGAGGGCGCGGGCAAGAAGTGCGCGCCTTCGGACACGCCGAGCCAGGACTCGACGGACAAGTAAGCCATGCGCTCGACCAAAGCCATCAGCGCCGTCGAACGGCTCAAAACGCGCAGCGGCAACGCCAGCTACGCCGCCATCTCCATGCCCGGCGGCTACTTCTATCTCGCCGAGCGCTCGGCAGAAGGCTCGAAAAAGCTCTCCGAGCCGATGCCGATGGACGAGTTCGTCGCGTTCGTCAACGCGCGCGAGCCGGCCAAGCCGCGCAAGGTGAGCAAGCTCGATCTCGCGATGGAGGAGCAGATCGGCCGCAGCGGCAAGCGCACGGCCGGGCACGACGAATAAGCGCCGCCTCGCGCTGGTTGCGCCGCCCCTCTCGCGGCGCAACATCGAAATTCCCCGGTCCGCTCGCACGAGTGTGCGATGACAGACGGAGCCACCGGGCTCGCCTTGCGTACATTTTTGCTAACGATCGGACCCATTGATCAGGGCCACGGTCGGTCATCCGAAGAAAAGAGCAAGGGCCACCCGCGACGGGTTCAAAAAATAGCGCGGGTGAACGGGGTGCCTGAACGGTGCGCAAATCCGAAGTTGGGATGGCGCGCCGCATGGCCGAGAGGAAGACCACATGAAAAAGAAGAAAAGCGAGGCCGCGGGCAGCCTTTTGCCCTCGGCATTGGCCGATATTGAGCTTCAGCATATCGAGCGCGCGCTCGCGCAGCTCCGCACGATGCACAAGCAGGCTTCAGGCACGCTCAACGTCGAATACTGGCGCGAGCGTCTTGCGGCCGTGACGAAAGGCTATGCGCTCGTTCCGGCGCAGAAGCAGCGTATCGAAGCGCTGCGCATTGCGCTCGACACCGTCGACAGCGGTCCGCGCGACGGTTCGGGCAGCCGCAGGAAATCGACCAACAGGCTCTGGGCGAAAGCGGCCTGAACCACCGCTTTCGCCACTCGCGCCGCGGCGCGATCCCATCGTTGACGCCCGTGTCTCGTGACGAGCCGGGCGGGCAACGGCCTGCGAACTCACGATGTGTCATGACACGCGCGGCTCGAACGCGCCCGGCCCGGCCTGGCATCGTTCCTGCTCGAAAGCAAGTCTTTCGATCTTGCCGGGAGTCGTCATGTCCATCCATCGTCACGAGCGTGCGCACGGAGCGCGCCGGATCTGGCCGATGCTCGCGAACGCGATCGTCGCCAGCGTCGTCGCGGCGTTCAGCACTTACGGCGTCGCGCAGATCACGAGCGGCGGCGGGGCCGGCGCACAGGAGCAGCGTCAGTCGGATTCGAGCGCGCGCAGCGAGCCCTCGGGCACGCCGATGCACGAATCGCACAAGCCGCAGTCGAAGGACGCCGCGAAGGGACGCGCCGCGACCGCCGGCAAGGACCAGAAGCCGGATGGCACTACCGGCTTCGGCAACGGCCTGTACGGCACGGGCGCGGGCAGCAACAAGTAAGCCCTGCGCCGTTCAGTCGCGGCGTGTCCGCGGCAGGCTCGTGATCTCCGGCGCGATCGCCGCATGGTTGACGATCGCGACCAGCGACACGCCGCCAATCACGTTGCCGATGAAGGTCGGCACGAGAAACACGAGGAAGTAATCGGAGAGGCTGGCCGCGCCGATCATCACCGCATAGGCGGATTCGACCGATCCGGCGATCACGTGCGTGAGCTTGCTCACGGCGACGGTGTAGGTCACGAGCAGAATCGTGAGCAGCCGCCCTGCGCGCGCGCTTGGCAGGAGCCACACCATCAGCGCGATGAGCCAGCCGGAAAACACGCCGCGCACCAGCGTCACGGCGAAATCGGCTGAAAGCGGCATCATCGAAAGGTGGGCGAGCGCGTCGCCGACTTCCGGCGAGAACACGCCGCGAATCTGCAGGATGGCGGCGAAGATCGTCGTGCCCACGAGATTGAAGAACAGCACGATCGCCCAGAGCCGCAGCGCCTTGATCAGCGTCCCGACATCGCGCCGCGTGAGCACGGGCAGCACCGCCGTCAGCGTGCTTTCCGTGAAGAGCTGCTGGCGTCCGAGAATCACGAACACGAAACCGATGGTGTAGCCGAAGCTCGACACCAGTCCGCGCCAGCCGGTTTCCGGCAGCGCGCTTTCGAGAATCGCCTGGACGAGAAACGAGAAGCCCATCGAGAGACCTGCCGCGAGCGCCGACCACATGAGCGCGCCGAAGGTCCGCTCCATCGCCACTTCGCCCTCTTCGCGCACGATCTCGTGGATCACGAGCGGATGTGGCGCGGAATGCTCGGCGGCCTGTTCCTGTTCGGCGCTATCGAGATTCGGCGAGTTCGCCCCGGCTTGCGGCTCGTTCATGATCGTTCTCCCTGAACGCCGCTCGATACGGGAAGTGGATGAGCGGCTGGCGCATCCACGAAGCAGGAAGAATGCCCAGCAGCTTACCGGGCGATGCCGCCATCCAGCGTTTCATAGCCGCGCCATTTGTAGATCAGCACGGACACGAGCCAGCAGGCAGCGAACACGCCGACGATGCCATAGCCCAGCACGCCGAAGTGCTCCGAGAGCGACGCGGCCAGATCCCACAGCCCGCCCTTCAGTTGCAGCCGGTCCGCGATCAGCCCGAGCGCCTCGATGCCGCCGACCAGCACCGCGATCAGCACCGAGGCCAACGTGACGGTGAGGTTGTAGTACAGCTTGCGCACCGGCTTCACGAACGCCCAGCCGTAGGCGCGCGTCATCAGCAGGCTGTCGGCGGTGTCGATGAGCGACATGCCCGCCGTGAACAGCGCCGGAAACACGAGAATCGACCAGACGGACATGCCGCGCGCCGCTTCGGCCGCCGCGATGCCCATCAGGCCGATTTCGGTCGCCGTGTCGAACCCGAGCCCGAACAGAAAGCCGAGCGGATACATATGCCAGCTCTTGCCGATCAGCCGGAAAAGCGGCCGCGCCAGACGCGCGAGCGGGCCGCCGCCGGCGGCGAGCAGGTCGATGTCTTCGTCGCGGCACGCCTCGCCGCGCCGCACGCGCCGGAACGCGCGCCACACACCGCGCAGCACGAAGAGGTTCATCGCCGCGATGGCGAACAGAAAGAGCGACGACACCGACGTGCCGATGATCCCGCCGATCTCGCGAAATTCAGCGAAGCTTCCCTGCACGGCGAGCGCGGTCGCGGCGATCAGCGCGGTGGCCGCGATGACGATCGTCGAATGGCCGAGCGAAAAGAACAAACCGGCGAACAGCGGGCGCTTGCCTTCCTGCATCAGCTTGCGCGTGACGTTGTCGATGGCGGCGATATGGTCGGCGTCGACCGCGTGGCGCAGGCCGAGCGAATACGCGAGCAGCGACGTGCCGAGCAGCAGCGGATGGTGACGGAACGCGACGAGCGCCCAGACCCACGCGAGCACATTGAACGCGATCAGTCCGGCGATGAGGCGCGCGGATTTGCGCGGCAGGGTGCGGTGCGGCTCGATCGGCTCGTGCATGGGGGCGCGATGGGTATTAAAGGGACAAAGAATACCGTGCGCAAAAGCGTGGCCAATATTCGGTTTCGTCATCGAAGCTTATTCGCCGATCGCGAAAACCTTAGGCGGAATCGTTGGTTTGGACGGATGAAGCGCCCCGCTAGGATGGCCCTTCGCCATTGCTCAAGTCCGCCATGCCCCGCTATCTCGACGACGACCAACGCCAGGAACTCCAGCGCCGGCGCGACACTTTCGGCTGGCGCAGCGAATGGCCGACGTGGATGGTGATCGCCGCGATCTACGGCGGCTGGTTCGGCGTCGCGCTCAATGCGCGCACGCTCGGGCTCGTGCCTTCCGTCGCGCTGCTCGCGGTGCTCTCGTGCTGGTACATGTCGCTGCAGCACGAGCTGATTCACGCGCATCCGACGCGCTGGCCGCTCGTCAACATGCTTTTCGGTCTCGCGCCGCTCGCGGTGTGGTTTCCGTACGAGGTCTATCGCGAATCGCATCTGCGCCATCACGACGACGTGCATCTCACCGACCCCGCCCGCGATCCCGAGAGCTACTACGTGACGCCCGCGCAATGGACGAACGCCGGCCCGGTCCTGCGCGCCGCGCTCGCCGCGCGCAATACCTTCGCGGGACGCATGCTGATCGGGCCGTGGTTCTCGATCGCGGCGTCGTGGCGGGAGGCGGCGCAGGCCGTAGCGGAAGGACGCTGGCGGATCGTCGCGAGCTGGGCCGTGCATCTCGCCTTGCTCGCGCTGCTCGCGGGCTGGCTCGAATCCCGCTGCGGCATTCCGTGGCGCGCGTTCGTGTTCGGCGTCGGCTATGCATCGCTCGCGCTGGCTTCGGTGCGCTCATTTCAGGAGCATCGCGCGGCGGAGCGCGAAAGCGAACGCACGGTCGTCAACGAGGCTGCGTGGCCGTGGCGGCTGCTCTTTCTCAACAACAACTATCACGCCGTGCATCACGACCTGCCCGGCGTGCCGTGGTTCGCGCTCGGCGAGATCTATGCGCGCCGGCGCGACGCCTATCGCGCGAGCAATGGCGGTTTCATCGTGCGCGGATACGGCGAATGGGCGCGCCGCCACGCGTTCGCGCAAGGTGCCGAGCCGGTGCATCCGTTCGCCGCGCCAGTCGCGGGTGCGGGCGCGGACGCGGGCCGCAACGAAGCCGCGCGTGGCCGCGACACGGCCCGCCTCGCGAGCTGACGCGCCGCCCTGTACGATTGCGCGCATGCACTGGATCGCCGCCCTGCCGATGTACAACGTCACGCCCGCGCTCGCCGACGACTGGCGCGCGCTGCTCGCGCATGTCCGCGACGGTCTCGCTGACTGGCTGCGTGCGCGCGGCGATACGCTCGAGATTGTCGATCCGGGTCCGGATCTCACCGCATTCTGGCTGCGCGACGACGTGCTGCTGTCGCAGACCTGCGGCTATCCGCTCGTGCACGCGCTCGCGAATCGCGTGCGGCTCGTCGCGACGCCCGACTTCGACGCGCCCGGCTGCGAGAACGGCACGTATCGCAGCGTGATCGTCGCGGGCGCGCATGTGGAGGCGCAGTCGCTTGAAGCCTGCCGCGGCCTGCGCGCCGCCTATAACGACGACGATTCCAACAGCGGCATGAACTTCCTGCGCCACGCGGTCGCGCCGTTCGCGAACGACGGACGGTTTTTCGCCTCGGTGACGAAAACCGGCGCGCATCTCGCGTCGCTGCGCGCGCTCGCGGACGCCCGCGCGGATGTCGCTGCGATCGATTGCGTCACGTATGCGTTCGCGCAGACGCATCTGCCGGAACCCGCCGGGCGCGCGCGCGTGATCGGCATGACGGCCAGCGCGGGCGCGCTGCCGTTCATCGCGTCGGCGCGTGTGCCGCAAGAGGCGCTCGACACGCTTTTTCGCGCCCTCGCCGATGCGCTCGACCGCGACGCCCCGCTCGCCCGGCGGCTGCGGCTCAAGGGCGTGGCAAAGCGCACGCTCGCCGACTACGAACCGATCCTCGCGCTCGAACGCGACGCGATTTCGCGGGGCTATCCACGGCTCGCCTGACCGATCCGGCAGACTTCGCCGAGTTTCGGCACAATCGGTTTTTTCAGCGCGTGGCCTGCGGCGCGATCCGCATCGCGCATCGCCACGTTTTCGGAAAGCCGCAATGATCCCCTTTTCGCTACTCGACCTTTCTCCGGTTCCGCTCGGCGCGACACCGGCCGACGCCTTCGCTCATTCGCTCGATCTCGCCCGCCACGCCGAGCGCTGGGGCTATCTGCGCTACTGGCTCGCCGAGCATCACAACATGACGGGCATCGCCAGCGCGGCGACGTCCGTCGTAATCGGCCATATCGCGGCGGGCACGTCGACGATTCGCGTCGGTTCGGGCGGCATCATGCTGCCGAATCACGCGCCGCTCGTGATCGCGGAGCAGTTCGGCACGCTCGCGTCGCTGTTTCCGGGGCGCATCGATCTCGGCCTCGGCCGCGCGCCTGGCACCGACCAGACGACCGCGCGGGCGCTGCGCCGCGATTTACAGGGCAGCGCCGACTCGTTTCCGGACGATGTCGTCGAACTGCAACGCTATTTCGCCGATCCGGTCGAAGGCCAGCGCGTGCGCGCGGTGCCCGGCGCGGGCCTGCATGTGCCGATCTGGCTGCTCGGCTCGTCGCTGTTTTCCGCACAGCTCGCCGCCGCGCTCGGCCTGCCGTTCGCGTTCGCATCGCATTTCGCGCCGGATTATCTGCTGACCGCGCTGGAGGTCTATCGCGCGCAGTTCCGGCCCTCCGCGACCCTGAAAAAGCCCTATGCGATGGTCGGCGTGAATGTCTTCGCCGCCGATACCGCCGATGAAGCGCACTTTCTTTTCACGTCGCTGCAACAGCAGTTCATCAATCTGCGCCGTGGCACGCCGGGCCAGTTGCCGCCGCCGACGAACGCGATCGCGTGGACGGACGCCGAGCGCGCGGGCGTCGAGCACTCGCTCGCGTGTTCCGTCGTGGGAGACGCGGCCGACGTGGAGGCCGGCCTGCGCTCGGTGATCGCCCAGACTCAGGCCGACGAGCTCATCATTACCGCGCAGATCTTCGACCACCGGGCGCGCCTGCGCTCGTTCGAGATCGCGAGCCAGGCGCGCGACGCGATCGCCGGCGCCGCCTGAGTAAAATTCGGGGTCGCAAGCCTGCCAAAAGTCAGACGCTGGACGGGCGCGCTTTTGACAGGCAATAATGAGATACCGGAAGGCGGCGCGGGCCGCGCCGCCTTTCGCGTCTGCTCTATTCGCCTAGCCGACACCTTGCGCAGCGCGCCCGAATTTCGTGCACGCTGGTGGATGGCGCGGCGAAACAACAACAACGACGTCGCAAGACGGGAGGAAGAATGTCGATACCGAGAAGCGCCGCCACCGGCGCCATGACGCTCCTGACGGAATACGACGACGCCAGCGGACAGGAAGTGCGTTCGCTGCGCCTCGAACCCGCGGCGGACGGCAAAGCCGTTCTGCTCATTGAAATCGACGAGCGCAAACCGGGCATTCACCGCGAAGTGCGTTATGAAATTACGCCGGCGGAACTGATTGCCGCCATTCGCGCCCACGGTGCGGAATTACCTGGGGAACAACATAGCCGTTAAAACGATTTAACAGTTGGCGCAGGCAGCATACAATAGAGTTAAGCGAGGTTTTCGGCCGCCATGCTGCATCGGCGGCACTGGCTTCGCCTCCGGTTCGTGGCTCCCCGTCGTGACTTTCCGCGCGTTCGCGTTGCGCGCGTCCGTCCGGCGGCGTTTGAGCGGGCGAACGTTCGCATTCGGGGCAATGCCCGCATTAAAGGCAAAGTCGCCGGGCGAATTAATAGGCGTGCGGTAAATACACTAATTGACGTGAGGCAGGCCCTGCGTCACGCTTCATAAAACACATATATTCAAGTCATCGAACCGCCCCGGTCCGCGCGGGGTTTCGGTTCGTCCTCTGAAAATCAAAAAGTTGAATCAGGAAAGCCGTGGACGAAAGAAAGCGAGACAGCATCATTGCGTATTTGCGTAGCCGAATGGCTGAGTTCGGCATTACGGAAAGAGCGTTGGCCGAAGCATTGGCCGAAGCGCCGGCGGCGGCGACCCCACCGCCCTCCTTCACCAAGACCAACGGGGCTCATGGCGCGCCCAAGACGAAGCGGCCGATGCCGCAGTTGCCTTTGATGCCGCAATCGGCAGGCAGCGCCGTGCCGATATTCCGCAACGCGAATGGCGACACGTGGGACGGCCTCGGCGATATGCCCGAGTGGCTCAAGCGCGCGGTGCACGCGGGCCAGGACATCGAGTTCTATCGCGTCTGAGCGCCGTTGCGAACCCAGCCGGGCGGAGTGAGGGCGCGCGCTGCGCGTCGACATGGACACGCGTCGAAACGCACGCGTGCGGCATTGCGCGCCGCGCATCGCCGGCGCGCTGCCGCATGGGTATCTATTGCCTATTGGCAGCGTTCATAGGCAATTCATTTCGAATTATCAAGCTCAAAAAATTTTCGCCGATGGTTGCCCATCGCGCCCGAAAACGTTTATTGGTACTTCCCTGTAAGCCGGCTCGCACGCGAAGCCGCGCATCGACCTGACGTCAAGCACGCCCGATCAAGTCCCGCCGTCTCCATTCGACAAGGGGGCACGCATGAACGCATACGGACGCCGCAACGTTGCACCCGCTCTCGGCGCGCATGGGCCGGCGTGCTGGCCTGCATATGGGCCGGCGCAGGGACGAGCGCCGGATACGGCTTGCGGCTCGCCGTGCCGCGCCTGACGTATTGGGCGGTTCGCATGTAATCCGAACCATTCGAGCGCCGCGCGCGATGCACACCCATCCGAAAACACTGCCGAGCGTGATGCGACGCATGACGGCTGGGCGAATGCTGCTCGATGGCGCATCGGTCGATACGGTGGCCGACGCGCTGCATCTGTCGGTGCAGACAGTGCGGCGCTACAAGGCGATCGTCGCCGAGGGCGGCCTCGACGCGCTCGCGCAGATGGGCGTCGGCGGGCGCGCGTCGGTGCTCGACCGGGAAGCGCTCGACTGGATCGCCGCCGCCTTGCAGGGATCGGCCCGCGAGCACGGCTTCGAAAGCGCCACCTGGACCAACGCGCGCCTGCGCGAGTTGATCGAGCGGCGCTACGGCGTGCGTTACTCGCGCGTTTATATCTGGCAGATCGCGACCAATCTCGGGCTCGGACATTTGCTGTCGAAATCGCGCCGCTGAAAGCCGCGGCGCTCACGTTCATCGAAGCGCCATCTCAAGACAAGGAGACAACGCATGATTCGCTCGTCAACTCAACGGCCGCATCGCGCAATCAGGATTCTGACGGCGTGCGCGGCACTCGCTTTCACCGCGGCGGGCAGCGCCCTGGCTCAGGACGCGGCATCGGGTCCCGATGCGCGCGGCGCGGCGGCCGTCGTGCAGGTGCAGGCGCGCGTGGTCGGCATCGATCCCGTGACCAACAGCGTGTCGCTGCAAGGCCCTCAGGGACGTGTCGCCGAGGTGGCGGTCAATCCGGAGATCGGCGATGTCAAGAAGCTGAAGCTCGGCGATATCGTCAACATCGACTATCGCGCCGCGCTGCTCGTGCGCGTCTCGAAGGTGAAGTCGGACGGCATCCGCCAGCGCATCGACACCGAAGCGGCGATTCCGGCATCCGGCGGTGTGATGGCGCAGGCGCGCGTGGTCGAGGTGATCGGGACGATCGAGCGCATCGACGCGAAAAAGCGGAGCGTGACCTTGCGCGGACCGAGCCGCACGGTGACGCTCGACGTCGCGCCGGATGTGTCGCTCGCCGGGCTGAAGGCGGGCGATGCCGTGCACGCGAAGTTCGAGTCGGCGACGGCCGTGCAGGTGTTGAGGAGCGGGCAGACGGTGAAGTGATCGAGCGCAAAAAAGCCCCGCGCAAGGCGGGGCGAACAGGCGCGCTTGCTCAGAAATTAAACTGATCGATATTCGCCGCATCGAACGTCGTCGGCGGTCCGAGGATCACTTCTCCGCTCTTGCCCACCGTGCGCTTGCCGAGCTTGCCCGCATCGAACGAATCGCCTTCCTTGCCGGTGATCGTTCCCGATGCGAGATTCGCCGCCGCGAAGGCCGCGAGATAGCCCAACTGGCCCGGGTCCCACAACTGGAACGCCTTCACGGTGCCGTTCTTCACGAACGCGCGCATCTGGTTCGGCGTGCCGAGTCCCGTCACCACGACCTTGCCCTTCGACGGCGAGCTCGAGATATACCGCGCCGCCGCCGCGATCCCGACCGATGTCGGCGCGACGATGCCCTTCAGGTTCGGGTACGCCTGCAGCAAGCCCTGCGTCTCGACGAACGACTTCTGATCGTCGTCGTTGCCATAGGCGATCTTCACGAGCTTCATCTTCGAATATTCGGGCTTCTTCAACTCCTCCTGCATCCATTTGATCCACGTATTCTGATTCGTCGCGTTCGGCGTCGCGGAGAGAATCGCGAATTCGCCCTCGCCGCCGATCAGCTTCGACAGCAACTGAATCTGCCCGCGTCCGATCGCCTCCGAATCGGCCTGGTTCACGAAGATCTGCCGGCCATCGGCCGCAGTGTCGGAATCGAAGGTCACGACCTTGATGCCCTGCGACATCGCCTTCTTCAGATACGGCACGACCGCGTTCGCATCGTTCGCCGCGATCACGATCGCGTTTTGCCGCTGTGTGATGAGCGTGTTGATATAGCTCACCTGCGACGACGCGCCCGCATCCGACGGCCCCACGACCTTGCCGTCGCCCTTGAATTCCTTGATCGCGGCCATGCCGCCGTCATCGGCGATGACTTCGTACGGGTTGTTGATCTGCTTCGGCAAGAAGGCGATCTTCAGGCCGCTCTTGATATCCGCGGCGCTCGCCGTCAGCGCGACGGTCGCGGCGAGAAAGGCCGCCGCCAGCGCCGGGCCGCGCACGCATCGAATGGGGTTTTTCATGTCGAAAAGTCTCCTGTCATTGCGCATGAGTGCGCTGGTTATCCACGGACAACATCTGAACTACGGCGTCTGCGCCAGCATCAGACGCTTCTCGCGCGCCGCCCGCCAGCGCGCGACGAGATTCGGAATCAGCACCGACGACAGCAGCAGCGCGCCCGTCACGATCGTGAGCGTTTCGCTCGATACGTCCGCGAGCGTCAGCGCATTGCGCAACACGCCGATGATGACGAGCGACAGCAGCACGCCGATCATCGAGCCGCGTCCGCCGAAGATGCTCACGCCGCCGAACAGCACCGCCGCGATCACGGAAAGCTCGAAGCCCTCGCCGTTGTCGCCGCGCGCGCTCGTGAAGCGCAGCGTGTAGACGATGCCGGCCAGCGCGGCCAGCGCGCCGGACATCATGAAGAGCTTCAGCTTGGTCTTCGCCACATCGATGCCCGAAAACTGCGCGGCCGTCGGATTCGCGCCGATCGCGTAAAGGCTGCGGCCGAACGGCGTCGCCTGCAGCAGGACCGTGAAGACGATCGCGCCCGCGATGACGAGCACGAAGGGCATCGGCAGAAACGAACCAGCGATCGTATCGATGCCGAACGCCGTGTACGACGCCGGAAAATCCGCGATGGCCTGATCGCCGAGCAGCACGTACGCGAGACCGCGAAACAGCGCGAGCGTGCCGATCGTCACCGCGAGCGACGGCAGGTTGAAGCGCACGATCACGAGCCCGTTCAGGAAGCCCGCGAGCGCCCCGAACAGAAGCACGAGGACGATCACGAGCGGCATGGGCAGGCCCATGTGCCACAGCACGCCCATCAGCGCGCTCGATGCGCCGAGCACCGACGCCACCGACAGATCGATCTCCGCCGCGACGATGATGAGCGTCATCGGCAGCGCGATCAGCGCGATCTCGGTGAAGTCGGCGAGCATGTTGGAGATATTCGCCGACGAAAGAAACATCGGCGACAACACGCGCCCGCCGATCAGCGACACGGCAAGCACGATGGCGAGCATCGCTTCCCATTGCAGATGGCGGCGCTTCGCCACAGACAAAGCGGAGTCCGGTTTAGCCATGATCGCGTTTCCTCATCATGCGGCGCGCGACGGACCGCGCGAGCAAGGTATCGAGCGCGATCGCCGCGACGATCAGCGCGCCTTGAATCGCCTGCTGCCAGAACGGCGACACGCGCAGCACCACCAGCGCGATGTTGATGACGCCGAGCACGAGCGCGCCGAGCGTCGCGCCCGCGATGGTGCCGACGCCGCCCGTGATCGCCACGCTGCCGACCACCGCCGCCGCGACCACCTGCAATTCGATGCCCTTCGCCGTGCTGGCATCGACGGTGCCGAAGCGCGCGAGCCAGAGCACGCCGGCCAGGCCCGCGATCGCGCCGGACAGCAGGAAGCCGATCATCACGCGCCGGTCCACCCGGATGCCCGCGAGCCGCGCGGCTTCCGGGTTCGAGCCGATCGCGTAATGCTCGCGCCCGCCGCGATACTGCTTCAGATACACCGACAGCGCGACCAGCACCACGAGCGCGATCAGCACGAGATTCGGCACGCCCAGGAGCGAGCCCGTCGCGATGGAAGCGAACGCATCGGGCAGGCTCGTCGCGTTGATCTGGCCGCCGTGGACCCAGGCATAGTCCGCGCCGCGCACGATATAGAGCGTCGAGAGCGTCGCGACGAGCGAAGGCACCCGCCCGAACGTGACGAGCGCACCGTTCAGCGCGCCGATCGCAAGCCCGATGCCCATGCCCGCGAGCATCGCGACGAACACCGGCATGTGCGGGAACATCACGAAAAGGCTGCCGACCGCGTACGCGCTCACGCCGACCACCGACGCCACGGAGAGATCGATATGCCGCATCAGCATCACGATCGTCATGCCAGCCGTCAGCAGGCCGATGATCGATACGTTGAGCAGCACGTCGCGCAGATTCTGCAGATTGAGGAAGTCGGGCTTCACGGCGGCCGTCGCGCCGATCAGCACGAGCAGCACGATGAAGAGCGTCAGTTCGCGGCTCTTCGCGATCGAAACCGCGAGGCTTTCGCGTTTCGTGTCGGCGGCGGGCATCGCGGGCAGTGTCGGGGAATGTCGTGTCATCATGCCGCGCGCCCCAGTGCGTTAGGTGTTGCGCCCAGTGCGGCGCTCATCACGCGTTCCTCGTTCGCCTCCGCGCGGGCGATATCCGCGCTGATACGGCCTTCGTGCATCACGAGCACGCGGTCCGCCATGCCGAGGACTTCGGGCAGTTCGCTCGAAATCATCAGCACGGCCATGCCCTCCTTCACGAGTTCCGCGAGCGTGCGATACACCTCCGCTTTCGCACCGACATCGATGCCGCGCGTCGGCTCGTCGATGATGAGCACCTTCGGGTTCGTCGCGAGCCACTTGCCGAGCACGACTTTCTGCTGATTGCCGCCCGAGAGCGTGCCGACGGGCGCATCGAGATCGCCCGCTTTCAGGCGCAGGCGCGCGCCCCAGTCCGACGCGAGCGCCGATTCGCTTTTCGCGGTGATGAAGCCGTGGCGCATCAGGCGTCCGAGCACGGTCAGCGACGCATTGCGCGCGATGCTCAGTTCGAGCGCGAGTCCTTGCGCGCGGCGATCTTCCGGCACGAGCGCGAGGCCGGCGCGCACGGCGGCGGCGGGACGTCCGAGCGCAAGCGTCTTGCCCGCGATCTTCACGTCGCCGCCATCGACGGGATCGATGCCGAAGATCGCGCGCGCGACTTCGCTGCGCCCCGCGCCGACGAGTCCCGCCAGCGCGACGATCTCGCCCGCGCGCACATCGAAGGACACGTTCTTGAACACGCCTTCGCGCGTGAGATTGCGCACCGAAAGGCGCACGTCGCCGGGTGTCACGTCGGCTTTCGGATAGAAGGTGTCGAGATCGCGGCCGACCATCTTGCTCACGATCGCGTCGATCGTCATGTCCTGCGTGAGCGCGTCATCGACCTTCATGCCGTCGCGCATGATCGTCATGCGCTGCGTGAGGGCGAACACTTCGTCGAGCCGATGCGTGATGAAGAGAATCGCCACGTCGCGCTCCTTCAGGGCGCGCACGATCGCGAACAGGCGCTCGACCTCCGGCAAGGACAACGCGGCGGTCGGCTCGTCCATGATGAGCACGTTGGCGTCGAGCGACAGCGCCTTGGCGATCTCGACCACTTGCTGATCCGCGATCGACAGCCCGCGCACGAGCCGCTGCGCGCGCAGATTCACGCCGAGCGAAGACAGGAGCGCATCCACCTCGCGATGCATCGCGTCGTAGCGAATGCGCCCGAAGCGGTCGCGCGGCTGCCGGCCCATGCAAATGTTCTCCGCGATGGAGAGATCCGCGAACAGCGTCGGCTCCTGATAAATCACGGCGATGCCCGCATCGCGCGCCTCGGCGGGACTCGCGAAACGCCGCGCCACGCCTTCGACGAGCAGTTCGCCCGCGTCGGGCTGATACACGCCCGCGAGCAGTTTGACGAGCGTAGATTTACCCGCGCCGTTCTCGCCGAGCAGCGCGTGCACTTCACCCGGAAAGAGTTTCAGGCTGGCGTCGCCGAGCGCGCGCACACGGCCGAACGATTTGCTGGCGCGCCTGAGTTCGAGTCTTGGCGTCATTCCTTGTCTCCCTAGATGCGGTAAATCCGCTCCGCATTGCGCACGAAGAGCGCCTCTATCTCGCTGTCGCTCGCGCCGCCGACGATACGCGCATACGCGTTCCACAACGCCGGGTACGTGCCGAACAGGCGATCGACCGGAAAATTCGATGCGAACATCGCGCGCTCGCTGCCGAACGTGTCGATGGTTTCGTGCACGTAAGGGCGCAGGCTCTCGATGGTCCAGTCGTGATCGAACATCGCGAAGCCGCTCAGCTTCACCGCGACGTTCGGGCAGGCGGCAAGCAGGCGCATGCCGTCCCGCCACGCCCTGAATCCAGACGTGGAATCACGATCGACGAACATGCCCGCATGATTGACGATGAACTGCGTGTCGGCATGTTCGCGGGCGAGAAGCGCGGCCTCTTCCATTTGCGCGGGATAAAGCTGCAGGTCGAACGACAGGCCGTAGCGCTTCAAAAGCCCGAAGTTTTTGCGCCATTGCGGCTCGCGCATGTAGTGGCGTCCGACGTAGTCGTAAAGCTTGTCGTCGTGCACGTTGAGAATCTGGCGGATGCCGCGCGTATTGGCGAACGCCGCGTGCGCTTCGAGTACGTGCTGGGCGTTGTCCGCCGACAGATCCGCGCCCGCGACGATGCCGTTCGGCATGCCCTCCCGATCGGCGATGCCTTGCAGCCAGCGCGTTTCCTCGACCGGATCGGCGGGATCGTGATTCGCATCCACGTGCACGAGCTTCAAAATTTCGACATCCTCTGCGTCGCGCAGCAGATCGGCGAGCAGATAATCGTGCTGCAAGTCGCGCGCATCGCCGACGAACGACGTCTGCGGATTCGCAAGCCAGGGGTAATGGTGCGTGGACAGATCCCACAAGTGGATATGCGGATCGACGACCTGCATGTGGCGTTCCTCGCGAAAGAGGCGAACGTTTCAGGGAAGATGAAAGACCGGCGCGAGCGGCGTCGCAATGGGCGCGTTGTCCGCATGCGTTTCCATCAGTTCGGCCATGTGGTCCCACCACTTGCGCATGACGGGCAGCGCGGCAAGCGAATCCGTCGTATGCGTTTCGGTGCGCTTGTAGCTGGCGAAGAGATGTCCGGTCGATTCGTCGAGAAAGATCCAGTAATCGCGGATGCCCGCGGCGCGCAGCGCATCGGCCAGTTCCGGCCAGATTTCGCGGTGACGCTGCTCGTATTCCTCGCGCATGCCCGGCTTCAGGGTCATGCGAAATGCCACTGTCTCCATGGCGGCCCGCCTTGTTTTGTTGAGTGAGTCCTCTGTCCGGGACTCGTTGTGCTGCGACTATAATTCGCCGACCGATAACACGACAATCCGAATGCAGGATTGGCCGATCGCAAAAACGTATCGCTGCGCCGTATCTTCGCGCGGTTTCGCACGGACTGTCGAATGAATCAAAACGTGTCCCAAAGTGTGTCGCCGAATGCGCTGGTCAACCGCCTGAAGTTCAAGCATCTGGCGCTGCTGGTCGCGCTGGACGACGCGCGCAATCTGCATCAGGCCGCCGAGACGATCAACGTCGCGCAGCCGAGCGCGAGCCGCATGCTCGCGGATATCGAGGAGGCGTTCGGCTTTCTGCTCTTCGAGCGCAATGCGCGCGGCATGCAGCCGACGCCGCTCGGCACCGCCGCGCTCGCCTACGCGCGCCGTTCGCTCGCCGATCTCACGCGCTTCGCCGACGATCTCGATGCCAAGCGCCGCGGCGGCCACGGGCAACTGACCGTCGGCGCGATCATGGGCGCCGCGCCCGACGTGCTGGCGATGGCGGTTGCCGAACTGAAGTCGGAGCGGCCGCTCCTGAACGTGCGCATACTGGGCGAGACGAGCGATCAGGTCGTGCAATTGCTGCATCGCCGCGAAGTCGATCTCGCGCTCGGCCGCCTGACCACGCCCTTGCAGCACAACGATTTCGACTTCGAACCGCTCGCCCGCGAGGCGATGCGGCTCGTCGTGCGCGCGGGGCATCCGCTCGCGGACAAGGCGGCGCTCGCGCTCGACACGCTCGTGAGCTGGCCATGGATTCTGCAGCCGATCACGAGCCCCGCGCGCGGCCTCTTCGAAGACGAACTCGCGCGCGCCGGATTGACGACGCCCGCCGATATCGTCGAGTGCGCATCGATCTTCGCGACGCTGCAACTGCTGCAGAACAGCGAGGCCGTCGCGATGCTGCCCGAATCCGTCGTGCGCGATTATCTGCGCGCGCAGTTGCTGGTCGAATTGCCGATTGAAATCGGCAAGCGTCTGTCGGGTTTCGGGCTGCTGCGGCGCAAGTTCGAGACGTTAAGCGAGCCGGCGGAGTACTTCATCGCGCTGCTGCGGAAATACTCGGCGGCGTCGCTTCCCGCTATTGCAGATTGACGAACAGACCGCCATCGACGAGCAGCGACGCGCCCGTCACATAGCGCGCGCGGTCCGAGGCGAGAAACACGACGCATTGCGCGACGTCGTCCGGCGCGCCCAGGCGGCCCAGCGGAATGCGCTTTTCCATGTACGCGCGCTTGCCGGGATCGGCGAGATCGTCCGCGTTGAGGTCGGTCGCGATGGTGCCGGGCATCACCGAATTGCAGCGGATGCCGTACGGCCCCAGTGCGATCGCGCAGGATTGCATCAGCGAATGGACGCCCGCTTTCGTCGGCGTGTAGTGCGTCTGCATGCCGCCGCCGACCAGCGCGCTGATCGAACTGGTGGCGACGATCGCGCCGCCCGTGCCCTGCGCCTTCATCTGGTTCGCCGCGGCCTGCGCGACGTAGAACGCGCCGTTCAGGTTCACCGCGACGGTGGTTTCGTACACCGAAGCCGGCATGTCGAGAAACGCGTGAAACGGACAGATGCCCGCGTTGCTCGACAGCACGTCGACGCGGCCGAACGCCTCGACGGTGCGCGCGATCAGCTCGATGCCCGTCTCGCGCTCGGCGACGTTGCCTTCGACCGCGATGGCGCGGCGTCCGAGCGCCTCGATCTCGCCGACGATCGATTCCACCGCCGAGGCCTTCCCGTACGCGCTATCGTTATCGCGCCAGTAGTTGATCGCGACATCCGCGCCTTCGCGCGCGCTCGCGAGCGCAATCGCCCGGCCGATACCGCGCGAACCGCCCGTCACCACGACCACCTTGTTGTCCAGAAGCATGTGTCTCCTCCTTGTCGGGCGGATGCCGGCGCGCGCCGGCATCCGCGTTGGCCTATGCGCGCCTAGCGGCGGAAGCCTCCGTGAAAACCGCCGCCTCCGCCGCCGTGGAAGCCACCGCCGCCACCGCCGTTGAAGCCGCCGCCACCGCCGCCGAAGCGATTGTTGAAGCGCTGCTCGCCGCCGTCGCGCGACTGGCGCATCTGATCGAGATTGCTGTTCAGCGCCGCGTTGTTGTGATCGACCGGCTGCCAGCCATTGGACGTATGCTGCTGCCAGCCGTTGTCCTGCGAGTGCTGATAGACGTTGCCGTCGTGCGCGGCGTAGACATCGCCGTTATTCCAGGCAACCGCATTGCCGCGCGACTTGTTCGTGACGATGCCCCGGTTCACGGCCTGCGCGGTCCCATTCTGCGCGTTGCCGGTCACGCCCCGCTCCGCGACGCCCGCGCGGCCCGTCTGCGCGTTGTATCCAGCGACCTGCCGGCCCGCCGCGTAGTTGCCGTTGTAGGCGTTGCCCACAATGCCCGCGCGTCCTGCCGCCGCGCGACCCGTGACCGGGTTCGCCACCACGCCTTCGCGCCCGGCCGCATAGTTGCCGGTGTGCGTATTGCCGACGACGCCCGCCCGGCCCGCCCCTTCGCGGCCCGTCAGCGGATTCGCGAACGAGCCCTGACGCCCCGCCGCGAAGTTGCCCGAATACGGATTGAACGCCGCGCCCCGGCTGCCTTGCCAGTGCGCACCTGTCGCCGGATTCCAGCCCGCGCCCGCCGTGCCGCGCCACTCGGTGCCGGTCCACGGGTTGTAGCCCGTTGCGTGCGTGACGGTTCCATTGCCCCAGCGGCCATAGAAGTTCGCCTGGTTGATATTGACGTTGCCCCAGCCGCCGCCGCCATAGTAGCCGCCCCAATACGGGCCCCAGTATGGCGCGCACGAGCCCCAGATCGCACCGGCGGCGAAACCGAACGCGAAGCCCACGGCCGCGTCCATCGCGAAGCCCGCGTTGTAGCCGTAGGTCGGCGGCGCGCCGTAGTAGACCGTCTCGCCGACATACGGCTGATATGCATAGCCCGTTCCGTAGACCACGGTGCCGCTGTTGTCCACGACGACGCCCATGTACCCCGGCGTGTAGCCGACGACCACCGCCTCCGGCGTCGCGGAATAGACACGCACGTAGGTCACGTAATGCAGCGGCGACTGAACCGGAATCGTGTAGATGACGCTGGGGACTTCGGCGGCGACCGCCCACGGGCCGCCCGGCGCGGCGGCGGCGAACCACACGCCGTTCTGCACCGCGTAGTACTGCGAGCGATTCACTTCGATGACCGGCGTCGCCGTATTCACCGCGTATTGCAGCGGCGTGCCTTCGATCGACTGGAAGTGCGGCGAGCCGTCATACGCGACGCTCAGATGCGCCTTCGCACGCGAGACGGTCGCGGTCTGCGGAATGGTCGCGGCAATCGCCGCTTCCTTCGCCTGCGGCGTGCCCGGCACCGACACGAGCACGTTGCCCTTCGGGTCCCGCGGCGAAATCTTCGCGAAATCCTTCGGCAAGTCCTGGCCCGCGACGTACTGCCACGGCCCCTTGTCGGACGATCCCGCGAACCAGCGTCCCGACACCAGCACATAGTAGTGATTGGTCTGCGGCTCGACGAACACCGCATGGTCCGTGTTCGTCACGGTCAGCAAGCCCGTGCCCGCGACCGGTTCGAGCTTGGCCGGGCCATCGGTGACGACAAGCTCCGTTGGCTGCGTGGCGACCAGCACGGCGGGCGGCTGCGTCGCGCGCTTGCCGTTTTGCGGCAGCATCGCGTCGGCCTTCTGCGCGGCGTCGGCCTTTTTCGCCGCGTCGGTGAGCGCCTGCGGCGTCTCGCCGAGCACGGCCCACGGACCGTTCACCGATTGCGCCGCGTACCAGTAGCCGCCCGCGCTCACGTAGACATGGCCGCCGCCGTCTTTCAGTAGCATCGCGCGGCTATTGAGGGCGCGCTGATACCCCGTCCCGCCGACATCGCGCCAGGCCGGATTGCCGTCGATCATCACGAGCATCGTCGGCGCGGACGCGAACACGATGTTCGGTACCGGATTCTGCACCGCGATCTTCTCCGCGCCGCCGGCCTGCTTCGATACCGCGTAGCTCGTCTGCAACTCGTCGAGCGACACGGTCATGCCGTGCGCCGGCAGATGCGCGACGATCGCGCTCTTCACGCTGTTCGCAACGCCCGGATCGGTCGGCACGCTGACCTCGCCGATCGTGATGTTGCTCAAGTGCACGAGACCCGATGACTTGTCGATATCGGCGTCGGCGGTGAATTGCGCGACGCCGTAGGTCGGCGAGGCCGTGCCGCTCGCCGCGCCCACGGCCACCGCCGCGCGCCCCGCGATGCGATTGCCGTTCCATTGCTCGATCTGAGGCTGATACATTTCGATGCGCTGCGTGGACGTGTCGAGTTCGCGCGGCCATTGAAGCTGCGCCGCAGCCGCCGCGGGCGGATTGGCCGCATACGCCGACGACAGACCGAAAGCGAGGCAGGTCGCGGTTACGAGCGCCGACCATTTGTGGGATAACGCTGCCATTCGAGTGATTTCCTTTTGAGACAGATTTACTTCGAACATCCAATCGACTGCCCGGAAATCATAAGTCTTACGATTGGCTTCGGACCGCCATATCTGTCTCAAACTGTCACAGTTTCAGGACCTCACCCGATGGGCGTCAGTGCGTGTAAGGCCGTGTCAGCGCGCATTCCGGATTCAGCCGGACGCCGAAGCCGGGCGTCTCCGGCACTTTCATGCGGCCGTTCACCGGCACGGGTTCGTCCAGCAGGAGCGGCGTGAACATCGGCACGACCTGATCGGCTTGGGGCGCCATCATCAGAAATTCGGCGAACGGCGAGTTGTGGCGCGTCACGACGAAGTGATAGCTGTACACCGACGATCCGTGCGGCACGACGAGCACGTTGTGCGCGTCCGCGAGCGCCGAAATCTTGATGAGCTCCGTGATGCCGCCGCACCAGCCGACATCCGGCTGCACAAGATCCGCGCAACCCATCTCGAACAGCATGCGAAAGCCCCAGCGCGTCGCTTCGTGCTCGCCGGTCGTCACCATCATGCCGGCCGGCACCGAACGGCGCAGTTCCGCGTAGCCCCAGTAGTCGTCGGGCGGCAGCGCTTCCTCGATCCACTTCAGCCCATGCTCGCGCGCCGCGTTCGCAAGGCGCTTCGCGTAGTTGAGATCGAGGCTCATCCAGCAATCGAACATGAGCCAGAAATCGCCGCCGACCTTCGCGCGCATATCGGCGAGTTTCGCGATGTTTTTCGCGAGCCCTTCCTCGCCTTCCGCCGGGCCGTGCTGCAAGGGCATCTTGCCGCCGATGAAGCCCATGTCCTTCGCGAGGTCCGGGCGCGCGCCGGTGGCGTAGAACTGGAGTTCGTCGCGCACGGGTCCGCCGAGCAGATGAAACACCGGCTCCTTGCGCACCTTCGCGAGCAGGTCCCACAGCGCGAGATCGACGCCTGAAATCGCGTTGAGCACAATGCCCTTGCGCCCGTAATAGAGCGTCGCGTTGTACATCTGATCCCACATCTTTTCGATGTCGGTCACGCGCTGCCCTTCGAGAAAGCGCGCGAGATGCTTCTCGACGATGAACGCGCCGATCTCGCCGCCCGTCGTCACCGCGAAGCCGACCGTGCCGTCGCTCGCCTCGATCTCGACGACGAGCGAGCCGAGCACGTTCAGCCCGAACGACTGGCGGCTCTTGCGGTATTCGGGATAGCGTGCCATCGGCGTGGCGACGTGATCGTCGATCCAGTGATCTGCGCCCTGGTCGTGGTAATCGGCGCCGCCGCCTCGGACCGTGAAGGCGCGCACCTGCTTGATGGTCGGCATGGACATGTTGGTTCTCCTTCGGATCAGGATGCGTTGGCGGCCTCGCGGCCCGGAATCGAATGACGTTGCGGCGTGCGCACCACGAAGACGATGACGATCGCCGCGAGCACGCTCGCGCCGGCGAGCACCATGAGGCCCGCGCTCGTCGAATGGAACGCGGCTTCGGCGGCGGTGCGGGCCATCGGCGCAAAGAAACCGCCGAGCCCGCCGAGCGAATTGATGAGCGCAATGCCGGCCGCGGCCGCCGCGCCCGTCAGATAGCGCGTCGGGAAGGTCCAGAAAAGCGGCTGTGCCGCGATGAAGCCGCTCGCCGCGCAGCACAGCGCGATGAGCGAGACCGCCGGGACGCCGGACAGACCGGAGACCGCGATCGCGGCGCCCGAGATCGTGAGCAGCGCCGCCGCGTACAGGCGATGCCGGCCCGTGCGATCGGCGTGGCGCGGCACGATCCACGTGACGATCACCGCCGCGATCCACGGCAGCGCGGTCACGAGCCCGACGCGAAAGCCCACTTTCGTGCCGAGCAGCGCGGACACCTGTTGCGGCAGATAAAACACGACGCCGTACACCGCCGCCTGGATCAGGAAGTACACGCAGCACAGCACGAGCACGCGCGCGTCGACGAGCGCCGCGAGCACGCTGCGCGGCCCGTGCGACGACGCGGCGCGCGCATCGTCGGCCAGGCGGGCGACGAGCAACGCGCGCTGTTCATGCGAGAGCCAGCGCGCTTTCGCGGGATCGTCGTCGAGATACCAGAACGCCCACACGCCGACGATCGACGCCAGCAGGCCTTCGACGAGAAAGAGCCATTGCCAGCCTTTCAGGCCGAACGCGCCATGCAGGTCGAGCAGCAGACCGGACAACGGCGCGCCGAAGATGAACGCGAGCGGCGCGCCGAAGTAAAAGACGCCCAGCGCCCGAGCCCGCGACGATTGCGGAAACCAGCGCATCAGGTAATAGACGATGCCCGGAAAGAATCCGGCTTCGGCGACACCGAGCAAAAAGCGCAGTGCATAGAACGTCGTGGCCGAATGCGCGAAGGCCATCGCTGCCGAGACGAGGCCCCACGTCACCATGATGCGGCACATCCACAGCTTCGCGCCGACGCGGTGCAACAGCAAATTGCTCGGCACTTCGAAGAGGGCGTAGCCGACGAAGAACACGCCCGCGCCGAAAGCGAACGCGGTATTGCTGAGGCCGGTGTCCTGTTGCAACGCTTTCTGCGCGAAACCGATGTTCGCGCGGTCCAGAAACGCCAGCACGTACATGAGCAGCAGAAAAGGCAGCAGACGGCGCATGACGCGCGACGTGACCGCCCCTTCCGGCGGTGCGGAATGGTTCATGTGCTTTCTCCCGATGAGGGCGTCAGTACGTCGCGCGTCCGCCGGACAGATCGAACACGGCGCCGGTGCTGAACGCGCAGTCTTCGGACGAGAGCCAGAGAATGAGGGAAGCGGCCTCCTGCGGCATCAGGAAGCGGTTCATCGGGATTTTGGAGAGCATGTAGTCGATGTGCTGCTGCGACATCGAATCGAAGATTTCGGTTTTCGCGGCGGCGGGCGTGACGGCGTTCACGAGGATGTTCTTTCCCGCAAGCTCCTTGCCGAGCGATTTCGTGAGGCCGATCAATCCGGCCTTCGAGGCGCTGTAATGCGACGCGTTCGGATTGCCTTCCTTGCCCGCGATCGACGCGATATTCACGATGCGCCCGTAGCCCGCCTTCAGCATGTGCGGCACGACCGCGCGGCAGGTCAGATAAGGCCCGATCAGATTGACGTCGATGACGCGCCGCCATACGTCGGGCGCAAGTTCCCAGGTCGTGCCGTTGCCGCCGGTGATGCCCGCGTTGTTGACGAGCACGTCGATCTTGCCGTGCGCGGCGAGCGTCTTTTTCACGGCGGCGTCCACGGACGATTCGTCGGTCAGTTCGACGACGGCCTCGCTGATCGTGCGCTCGCCGTGCTTCGCCGAGAGTTCGGCGCGCGTGCGCGCGAGGCGCTCGCTGTCGACGTCCCAGAGGGAGACCTCGGCGCCGGATTCGAGCGCGCGTTCCGCGGTCGCGAGGCCGATGCCGCGCGCGCCGCCTGTGATGATCGCGACGCGGCCGCTGAGGTCGATACGGTTCATGGATTCGTCTCCTTTCGTTGTTCGTCTGCTTCGGGTTCTATGCCGTGAGAGGCACTATAGACCGGCAGCAATAGCGCAACAATTCGAAAGGGCGATCGTTCGATAGCAAAAGCGGATCGCTTGAGACGCTACATCGTCCGTTTGGCTGGATTTGAATCTCTGAAGTGTCTGTCGGCGACGATCGCGAAGCCAAAAAGTGCGGCGACGCCTATCGGGCAAACAAAAAGAACAGCGACGAGCACGGCAGCCTCCTGTCAGTGATGCTCGCAGTGTAGCCGGCTAAAACGCGTCAATTGTCGTGATTTCGGACAATACTCCTTTCAACATTGACGAACTTTGCTTCGGATCGCGCCGATGGAACGGCGTCGGGGCTAGCGCGCGCGGCAGCTGGCACGCGCATTGCTCAAGGCTTGCGCCTCATACGACAAAAACTCATCCAATAAAGCATGTTCACACCGAAAGCCTGCACCGCCACCTGCGTACTCGACGGCATGCCCGTCACCCTCACCTACTTTCCCGACACCACCGTACTGCGCATCACCGACGCCAACGGGCGCTGCGTGCGCGAAACCCGCTGGCCCGCGCCGTGGCGCACGCTGCTCGCGACACTGCGCGAATTCAGTGGACGCGATGCGAGGAGCGAACTCTCGACGCTCCTCGACGACATTCCCGCCGTGCCCGCGATGGCGTGATGCGAACCACCGCGCGGCGACCCGCTTAAAGCCGTTCCAGCATGGGCGTCGCTTCGGGGCGCAGCGCCAGCCAGTAGATCAGGAAGCGCCCCGCGAAAATCCCCGCCACCACGCCGGACACGAGGCCGTTGAGCACGACGAAGGTCGAATCCACGCCAAGATGCGCCGACGTCGCGAGCTCGAAGCCGATCCAGAATTTCATCGCGAAAGTCAGCAGGATCAGCACGAGCGGCACCGCCGAGCCGGGCAGCGTGACCGTGCGCAGCGTCCGGTCCACGGTCAGGCCGCTTCGCTTTGCGATCGCCGCGCCGATGCCCACGCCCAGCGCGCCGCCCGCCACCCACATCAGCGCCGTGTCCCAGCCCGTCGCGTGGTCGGACAGAAGGTGCAGCAAGCCCCAGGCTGCAAAGATCGCCGGCACGATGCCCAGCTTCGACAGCGGCGCGGTGCCGCCCTTCATCGCCTTCATGCCGCGCGAAACCAGCACCACGAGCAGCACCCAAACCCAAGTAGGCGTACCCACCAAAATATCTTGAAAGGACATGATCGTTCTCCTGTAAACCGTAATGCGATTGATCGGAAGTTTTGCGGCGTTCGCGCCTGGCTTTCGCATCGAAGCGCCTGTCGCCGTTAATCTTTACGTTGGAAAGATTTTGACTTTCGCGCCCACATCCGTCAATATAAATTTCCATTGTAAAGATTGATCGACCAGCGAGTTTTCATTCCTATGCAGAACCCCACGCCCGCAAGAAAACGCGGCCGCCCCGCGAAGGCGGCGGAGAACGCGCCGCATCCCTACCATCACGGCTCGCTGCCGGACGCGCTGCTGAACGCGGCGGAAACCGTCCTGCGCCGCGACGGCTTGCGCGGACTCACGCTGCGCGCCATCGCGCGCGAGGCGGGCGTGTCGCACACCGCGCCCCAGCATCATTTCGGCGATACGTCCGGCGTGCTCGCCGAGCTTGCGGCGAGCGGGCATCGGCGGCTCGCGCAATCGATGCGCGCGCGCGCGGCGGGCGTCGAACCCGGTGCCGAACGCGGCCGCGCGACCGCGCATGGCTATATCGATTTCGCCGTCGCGAATCCCGACCTGTTCCGGCTGATGTCGCGCAACGAATTGCTCGATACGGACCGGCCCTCGCTCGTCGAAGCGCGGCGCATGTCGGCGGCCGGTCTCGCCGATGTATTCGATTCCGCGCCCGATATCGCGCCGGGCAGCCAGAGCGCATTCGGCGCGATGAGTCCGGATCAGGCGGTCGCGATGGCGTCGGCGTGGGCGCACGTGCACGGGCTCGCATCGCTGCTGATCGACAACCGGCTTGCCGCGCTCGCCGCCGCGCCGGGCGCCTTCAGCACGCCGCGCGAACTCGTCGACGCGGTCATCGACGCGATGTGAAAGCGCGCGCCGCAGGCTTGCGAACTGCGCGCCAGCGAACGGCGCGCCGGCCCGTTTCGTCAGTAAGATCAAGGTGTTGCGCACGTTCCGCCAAGGCCTTTTTGAGCGCGGCCGCCCGCGCCGTTTACAATGTCGGATCGACTGCGCTCAACGTCGCGCGCCACGCGCCGAACCTCGCCCTAGCGGTCTCACTTTCACGCATCCGACTGGCAGTATGGTCACTGAAACGTCTTCCTCGGAATCGCTCGCCGTCGCCGAACGCGTGCGCGAACTCATGGCCCGTCATGGCATCGGAAAGCGGCAGCAGACCGCCGAGTTGTGCCGCATCCTCGACCTGAGTTTTTCGCAGGGCCATCGCAAATTGCGCGGCAACAGTCCGTGGACGCTCGCGCAGATCCGCCGCGTCGCCGACGCCTTCGACGAACCCGCGCTCAAGCTGTTCGATTCGATCAACACGCGCCCCGACGAAACCGAAGGCACCGCGCACGACGCCGTGCTCAAGCTCGGTTCGCTCGAAATTCCGTGCATGGCGTGGGTCGGCAACGCGCTCGAAGCGGGCAGCCGCCCGGACTTCATCGCGCAGAAACTGAACGGCCGCTGGATCGTCACGAAGCACGAAGGCGTGCTGCTGCACGCGGCCAGCGACGTCCACAAGATCGAAATCCAGCCGCGCCGCCCCGACACCGACAAACCCGTGATCGCCGTGGTCGACGACGATCACGCCTCCGCCGACAATCTGCACGATTATCTCGAAGCCACCGGCTTCGCGGCGATGGCCTTCTACGGCCTCGACGCCTTTCGCGAGGCGCTGCAGACGCAGGTGTTCGACGCCGTCGTGATCGACTGGCTGTTCGGCGTGCATACCTCGGCGGACGCGATCCGCGCGGTGCGCGAGTCGGACAATCCGGATGCGCCGGTTTTCGTGCTGACGGGCGAGCTCACCACCGGCAAGGCGAGCGAATCGGAGATCAGCCAGGTCATCCGCGATTACAACGTGGCCTGCTTCGAGAAGCCCGCGCGGCTCGGCATTCTGGTCGCGGATCTTTCCAAGCGGCTGATGCGCAGTTAGGGTCCGGGCAACACCTCACGCGGCGCGCCGGCGCACCGTCACCGCGCGGTGCACGGCGTCCTTCAGCACTTCGTAGCGCACCGGCTTCAGCAAATAGTCGAAGAACAGCACCACCGCGCTCGGGTCCACGAGTTCGGGTGCGTACGCGCTCACCGCGATGATCGGCACGCTCGCGCCCGGCGCACTGCGCGCGCGGTATTCGTTCGCGAACGAGTAGCCGTCCTTGCCGGGCATGTGCAGGTCGGCGAGGATGACGTCGGCGTCGTTGGCGCGCAGCCACGCGAGCGCGCTGTCGACATCCGGCATCGCGACGGCCGAATAACCCAGATGCGTGAGCATCTCGCTCAGCGAATCGCGAATCGACTCGTGGTCGTCGATCACGAGCACGCGCGATCTGCGCAACTCGGGCGCAAGCGCGTCCTGCTCGCCGCGCTCGGGCAGATGCGCGGCCGAGGCCGCCGGCAGGCTCACGCGAAACGCGGCGCCCTGTCCCACTTCGCTCGACACCTCGATCTTGCCGCCGAGCAGATCGACGAGCCCGCGCACGACCGCGAGCCCCATGCCCGCGCCGTCGAAGCGCCGCGTGCTGGACGAATCGAGCTGCGTGAATTCCTGGAAGATCAGCGGTAACTGCTCGCGCGCGATACCCGGCCCCGTGTCGATCACGGAAATATGAAGCTGCTTGTCGGTGCGCGCGAAATGCACGTCGATGGAACCGGCCTCGGTGTACTTGATCGCGTTGGTGACGAGATTGGTCACGATCTGCCGCACGCGATGCGGGTCCGATTCGATCGGCCCGCGCTCGCCCGCGTAGTCGCCGCGCAGCGCCAGCCCCTTCGCGCCCGCGGCGGGCGTGTTCGCATCGACGATGGATTCGAGCAGGTCCACCGGATCGAACACGGCCATGCGCAGTTCCAGCTTGCCCGCGCCGAGACGCGCGTAATCGGTGAGATCTCGCATCTGCGCTTCGAGATGCCGCGCGCCCGCTTCGAGGCGCTGCATGATCTTGCGATCCGGCTCGCCGCGCGCGTTCAGGCCGAGCAGTTCCACCGACGAGACGATCGCGTGCAGCGGCGTGCGCAATTCGTGGCTGATCATGCCAAGGAACGTGTCCTTCGCGACGCCGGCCTCGCGCGCCGCGCGCGTCGCCTGATGCTCCGCCGCGAGCGCCGCCCGCTGCTGCTCGATGAGCCGCGTGCGCCGATAGCCGTTCAGCAGCAACAGCACGGTCGCCGCCGCCGACAGCAGCCCGAGCACGATGCCGCCGTAGATCAGATAGCGGCGCTTTGCCTCGAAATCGCGCACGATCGCCTCGCGCTCGGCGATATCGATGAGACGCCGCCCGCCCGCGAGTTCCGCGACGACGGGCGCGTTCTGGCGCAGCACGCCGATCACGCGCAAGGTGTGCTGGCGCTCGTCGTTATGAAGCCCGGCGACATCGGTCTCGATCGAATCGAGCGCCGTCTGCAACTGCCGCAGGATTTCGCGCTGCCGGTTCAGCAGCGCTTCCTGACCGTCCGACGACACCGCCGACGCCGCCACCTGCGAAAGCCGCGCCCGCAACAGGCGATAACTCACGCGCACGGCATTGGCGTCCTCGTCGATGCCGTTGCGATAAAGCAGCACGTGATTCTCGAAACGCTCGAAGGCGACCTGCAACTGCGCCGCGTCCCAATAGACGTCGTAGGGCACGACGAGCCGGTGCGTCTCGCGCGCGACGAGGCCCGAATACAGCATGTAGCCGACCGCGCCTATGGGCGGGGCGACCGCGAGCGCGATCAGCGTCGCGTACCAGAGACGGCGGAACCAGGGGCGCGCCTCGTGGGCACGCAGTGAAGGCTCGGTGCTCGCGACGGCCATGCGCTACTGCAACGCTTCGATGGCCCGGGCCGCGCGCCCGGATGCGACCACGATCAGCTTCATCGTCGCCCGCGTCGCGCCGACGAAAATCTTGCGCGCGGCCTGCTCGTCGAGCGCATCGAAATCGACTTCCGTGAGGATCACGCACGGCGCCGATTGCCCCTTGAAGCGATAGATCGATTCGAGCAGCACGTCGCCTTCGCGATATTCCGGATTGCCGAACAGATCGTACGTGCCGGTGAACGCCCGCAGCCGGTGCGGGCCGAGGTGATCGACGGCCGTGAGCGCCGAGCCCTCGCGGCCCCGGAACGACAGCACGGCGATGTCCTGCTTGCGAAAACCGAGCGACAGCGCCTGCGTGATCGCACGCTTGGTCGCCTCGACGATCTCTTCGGGATGACCGTCCTCGTAGGTCGATATCGTGACGTCCGAGCCGTCGAACGGGCTGCCCGCATCGAGCCGCACCTCGGGCCCGACGATCTTGCGGATGAAGCCGAGCAGATCGCGCGGGCTGCGGTAGTTCGTGGTCTCGCGCAGGATGGTCCAGCCCGGCAGCGGCACCGGCTCGCGCAAATAAAGGTTCTGCATCGGATCTTCGAGCCACCACCACGCGCCGTCCGGGTTCAGCAGGCGTTCGAGCGCCTCGACCCACGCCGCCTGAAAATCCTGACCTTCGTCAACAATCAGCACGTCGGTCTTCCAGTGCTCGGGCACCGGCACGGCGGCGAAACGCTCTTCGAGCGTCGCGAAGACATTGGGCTGGCTGAAATCGGGCGGGCTGCCCGCATCGCGCGCCACCGCCGCGCTCAGTTGATGGTAATTCGCAACCTTCGCCTCCTTCGGCGCGATGGCGCGGATATGGTCGGCGAGCGGCCGGTTGAAGCACACGTAAAGCACGCTCTTGCCTTGCGCGAGCGACTCGCGCATCACGCGCACGGCAAGCTGCGTCTTGCCCGCGCCGGCGGTGGCGATCACGCGCAGGCGAAACGGTTCGAATTCGAGCCGGCGCGCCCAGGTTGCAAGCCCGCCCGACAGGCGCGTGACGAGCGTGTTCGCGGCCCCGACGAGCGCGTTGGTGTCGGGCGTGAGCGAGAGTTCATCGGCGAGAAAATGATGGATGCGCGCCGCCGCTTCGAAGCGCGGTTCGTCCGGCGGCAGAATCTCCAGCACCACGCGCGGCAGCTGCGACTTGCGGCTCGCATCGACGATGCGCGCCGGCGCGACGCCCGCAATCGCGGCGTTCTTCACGGTGTAATCGGGGCAATACAGCAATTCCTCGATCCGGTACGTGCCCGCGCCGAACGCCGCCGTGAAGCGCCGATGCAGATTTTCCAGCGTGCGCGCAAGCTGGATCGCGACGTTTCGCTCCTTCTGCAGATACACCTTCACGAGACCGGCGCCGGTTTCGCGCAGGAATCCCGCCTTCATCTCGATCATCAGCACGCGGCCCGACGGCGCGACCACCACGAAGTCCGCTTCGCCGAAGACGGAAAACCCTTCGTTGATGCGCGTCCAGTGCACGCCGTGATAGACCGTGTAGTCCTCGGGCAGCTTTTCGAGGAGCGCGAGCGTTTCGAGCTCGCGCGCCGCCGCGCCGGTCGCGTCGAGATTCTTCCAGTCGTCGGGAACGATTCGGGCCATGCGTCGCCTTTGGGCTGAGTGGTTGCGTGCGAGTCATTGTACGCAACGCGCCCGAGGTATCGATCAGGTGGCGAAGTCGTAGCGCCCGCCGCGCTCGAGCGCACGCTGGTACGCGGGCCGCGCGTGAATGCGTTCAAGAAACGCGCGGATATGCGGCATCGATTTCGCGCCGGCGCGCTGGCCGCCGGTTTCGAGCGGAAAGCTCATCTGGACGTCGGCGGCGCTGAAGGTTTCGCCCGCGAACCACGTCGATTTCGCAAGCGCCGCTTCGATATAGCCGAAGTGCAGCCGCAATTGCGGATCGATGAAACTGCTTTGCATCGTCTGCGCGATGCGCCGCGCGATTGGCCTGGCGAAGAACGGCATCTTTGCGCTTTCCAGCCGGCGCGCGACGAGCTTGAGCAAAAGCGGCGGCATGGCCGAGCCTTCCGCGTAGTGCATCCAGTAGTTGTAGCGCACGCGTTCGGCCGATGTGCCCGGCGGCGGCGAAAAGCGCCCATCGCCATAACGCTCGACCAGATAGTCGATGATCGCGCCGGACTCCGCGAGCGTGAGATCGCCGTCGGTGACGACCGGCGATTTGCCCAGCGGATGCACCGCGCGCAGTTCGGGCGGCGCGAGCATGGTGCGCGGATCGCGCTGATAGCGCTTCAGCTCGTATTCGACGCCGAGCTCTTCGAGCATCCAGAGCACGCGCTGGGAGCGGGAGTTGTTGAGGTGGTGGACGGTCAGCATGGTGAATTCGTGCGTTTCGAGCCGGAGGCCTTGTTTTGCGGGAGTGTAACGCGACTGGAAACGCCCGTTCCTAGTCTTCTCAGAAGGTCATTCCTAACATTCTGCGCGCCGTCGTGCGCCTCTATGCATACTGTTCGCTATACAGCATCACCACTGCAATGTTGCGGTGGAAACCCGCCCGCCCCTCCGCTAAGTGGACTCAAGTCGGTATTTTTTTCGGATTCCACAATTATCTGATGAAAATTGACCAAATAAATACCAAATTTGACATTCACACAATTACATACCCGTAATATCTCATGCAGCGCGTATAGTCGGTCGCGCCTTAATAATCCGCGCGCTCCTATCACCGGATATGCGTAGATTGTCACTTGAAGTTTCTTGTCTCCGACTTTACTGGCCGTTGTTTGTAAATCGGCTTCCTCTGTCACAAAAATTAAATTCGCAAAACCGGCGGGATTTGCGACTACGTTTCATTTCTGCGGGTATCTGACCGGATCACGGCATGCTGCCGCGGAGGGAGATTCAGCCCTTCGTGTTGATTATTGAGCGAATCGACGAAGACTTCAATTTCATTCGCAGCAACGCTCTGCGGAAATTACGTAGCTTGTATGTAAATTGAAGGCCTTATGAAAAAAGAATTGCTCGGGCGATCACGCCTGACGAGTGATCAAGCTTTGCGATGGTGCATTGCAGTCTCGCTCGCGCTAATCGCCTGTTTCGGCTATTTGATGACGTCTTCCCGTACGGACGCGCAGATAGCTATCGCCGCGGCTACCGATAAAAATACGTTGTCAACGGGCAACAATGTCGCCGTGACGTTGCCGAGCCGCATTGCCTCGTCTGTCGCTTCCGACTGGAAGCGGGACAATGACACCTTTTCGACTCAGTCCGTAAACAATCAGCCGTCTTCGAGCATGCAATGGAGTGGCGAAATCTCCTCCAGCGATATGCTCGCGCTCATCTCGACTCCAAATGGTGGTACGGTCGATGTCACCGTGAACGGCAAGCGCACCCATCTCGATCTCTACGATCCGTTCGGCAAGACCTTTTACATCAAGCTTGTCTCTCTAGCCCCTGCAAAAAGCATCATCTCTCTGTCGAAAGCAGCGCTAGGGCTGTGCATCTTTGCGCTGACATTGGCCATCTCGGTCGTCGGCCTCAAGTTGCTTCTACCTCCTGCTACCACGCCAAGTAACGCGCACGGTCCGCTCCTGAATACCGCGTATCTTCAACGGCTGGATCATTTGCGATTCGGTGCCGCCGCAATCGTTCTCCTGTACCACTTCTTTCACGACTATGTTAGTGCGGGTTATCGATCGCATTTCCCGTTCGCCGCCATAATCGCTGACGGCCATACGGGTGTCGCGCTTTTCATGGTGTTGAGTGGATTTATCTTCGCACACATCGGCCTTGGAAAGGAAATCAACTACAAGAATTTCCTTTTGTCGCGGGTCGTTCGGATCTATCCGCTCTATGTCTTTGCTCTAGTTGTCGCGTTCAGCACCAAGCGGTGGGACTTCAAACCAATGGATATGGCACTCTTCGCATTTCCAATGGTGAATTTCTATTCTGTATTAGCGGTCCCGTACTTCGGACAGCTCTGGACCATCGGGGTAGAGTTTCAGTTCTACGCGGTTTTCCCGTTCCTCAATAAATTTACGAACACCCGAGGCCCGCGTTATCTGATCGGATTACTTGCTCTCTTCATCTTTCTGAAGGCGTGCTACTTCAATCTCTACGGCGATGCGCGAGACTTCGGCTATTGGACGATTCTTGGCCGAATGGATCAGTTCGTTATAGGAATGCTCGCTGCAATCATCTATAAGCGACGCCCTCGGTGCTTGTCGAACCACCTCCTATTTCCATGCGCCGTCGTGTTGGTGATGGCGACGTTGACGGTGTTCAACCTGTACTTCGGCGGCTATCCGGGAACGAACCAATCTGCTTTGTGGATTGTTTGGCCCGCGATCGAAGCTGCTGTCTGGGGTGTGCTCGCGCTCTCTTATCTTTGCTGGCCGGTAAGCCTCCCGAGCGTATTGGACAACCTGTTAGCCAAGTTCGGCGCAATAAGCTTTTCCATCTATGTGATGCAATACGTTGCTATACCGCAGTTGCAACGCTATATCGGCGTCGTTCCATTCTCTTACGATTGGAACTTCAATGTATTCCTTGCCGGCATACTTTTCGCAGTCCCAGCGGTTCTTCTGTTGTCGAGCATCACTTACGCCATGATCGAGCGGCCGTTCTTCGCTTTCAAGTTCCGCTACACCACGCCCTCCGTCGTACTGTCCGACGCGCCCTACCCAGTGAACGAAGTGGAAAGGGGCGAGAGCAAGATCATCGCAAGCTCATAGCCGGAAGCAAAACGCTACAGAAATCAATCAACAAAAGATTCATAAACGAAAGCACATATGGAACGTCTAGAGTTTGGCGGGGATTCTCGCTCTCGCTACATTGCGATCGAAGCAGCTATTCACATCGCAAGATACCTCACTGTCAAGGATCTATGCAGTGGCCGCAAAGTGCTTGATGTCGCTTGCGGCGAGGGTTACGGATCCTGGCTAATCAGCAAGTGGGGCGCGAAGTCCGTGCTCGGCGTCGACATCTCGGAAAAAGCGGTCGCAAACGCAAAGAAACGCTTCAAAGCCGACGGTCTCACTTTCGAATGCGGCTCGGGCGAGAAGCTCGCCGAACTTGCGGGACCTCAGCAATTCGATTTGATCGTGTCGATGGAGACGATCGAACATGTCGACGACCCCGAACTTTTCCTTGAAAATATCAAGAGCTTGGCCAGCGACAACGCGACGATCGTTATCTCAGCCCCTAACGACTACTGGTACTACGATCGAGGTGGTTTCAATGAGTTTCACAAACGAAAGTTCACTCTGGAAGAGTTCAAGGCTTTGACCGAAAAGGTCCTTGGCAAAGCTCAATCATGGCAGTTGGGAACCCTTGGAATTGGCTTCTCCATCGCTGCTGAGAATGGCGGAGTACCTAGCGGTAACGCCGGCACCGGCCAAGATCTGATGCTTGAGTTCAAAGACATCGACTCGGCAGTGTTCGTGCCATCTCAGATCGAGAGCGACGTGCTTCCTCCCGAAGCGGCCTTCTATGTCGGCGTCTGGGGAAAACGAGCAATCCCGAGGACGATGTTTGCGGGCTATCCCGTATCGATGAACCTTGGACGGCAAGCGCTGTTTCCGAGGGATGGCATTTGGGCAATCAAGCCTGACGCGACGGACGTACTGCGAGAGACGACTGAATTGCAGAGGCTAGCTCTCAAATTGCAACAGACCGAAGCCGATCTTCATGCCGCGCAGACGGACGTACTGCGAGAGACGACTGAATCGCAGAGGCTAGCTCTCAAATTGCAACAGACCGAAGACGGTCTTCATGCCGCGCAGACGGACATATTGCGAGAGACGACTGAATCGCAGAGGCTAGCTCTCAAATTGCAACAAGCCGAAGCCGGTCTTCATGCCGCGCAGGAAGAACTGCATTTTGCGAAGAAGGAAAATGAGCGGCTTGGTATGTCCCGGCGAGCAGCACAGGCCGAAGTCGCATCAGTATGGCGAGCTTTGGAGAAGTGCGAGCGAGAGCGTGACGCAACCACTACTCGTTTCAACGGTGAAGTTCAGGAGCTTTCTGAGCAGTTAGATAGCAGCCACCAAGAGATTCGGCGTCTGATAAGTTCCGTGAACGCTGCGAACGCTCACTTGGCGGGTGTTCCTTGGAATATCGTCAGAGCGTGGTGGATGATTAGGAAGTTTGTCCCAGATTTTGTCCTTCGATTCGTTGGACTTGTCTTGAACTCTATGCGACGTAGCCATGCTCGATAATACCGATACATTGGAGATGGGCCTCGAAGCGAGGCCGTACATCACACACAGGCACCATGAGTTTCTGAACGCGGACTCCGGAAGGCGCGAAGGACCAAATATCGGCCTGAATGGTGAACATCTCACCATTACCTTTCTTTCGTTGAACCGCAGCAAGCTATCGATCAAACTCTGCAGATCTATTGCTGAGCACATACCCGATTTCGCGGGAGAGCTTCTCGTCATCGATAATGGATCGACGGAAGAAGAGCGCGAGACCTTGCGCCGGTATCTGCATGGCATGCCGTATCGCTGGCGGATAGAAGAACTCGGCGACAACTTCGGCGTCGCCGGCGGACGGAACCGGACGATGCCTCACGTCCGTACGGAATGGGTGATGAGTCTGGATAACGATGTCTACCTCATCAAGAATCCGCTTGCCCAGTTGCAAACCGACATCGCTCTCCTGGGCTGTCACTTCATGACGATGGCAGTCCTCAACGAAGACGCCAAGACTAACTTCATTCGCGGCGGCCACTTGTATCTGAACTTCGACATGGACGACTTCATCGTCGGAGGAGGAAGCGCGCACCGCCCGAGTTACACGGGTCAGGACGGCCCAGGATACCTGGCGACGTTCATGTCGGGCTGCGCTTCTGTTTTTAAGAAAGACACCTTTGTCGCGCAGGGTGGTTTTGACGAAGGGATGTTCGTTGGTTTCGAAGACTTCGAATTCTCAGTCCGGCTGTTTCGAGCCGGCCTGAAGGTGGGAGCAAGCGACGTTCGCGCACTCGTTCACGATCACTTGAAGCCGACAACTTCCGATGATATTGACTACGAGCGAGCCAGATTTGCTCGCCGGCGCCTCGAAGCCGCAGCCGAGTACTTTGAGAAGAAGCACGGGTACAAGGTCTGGACGGACGGTGTCGATGACTGGATCCGGCAGCGAGAGCTCGAACTCGGGCTGGATGTTCACCGCAAGAACGCTTCGGCGTCGAAGCCGAGAAATGGAACCACCTCGAAACCTCGCGTCGCATTGATTGTCGACACTAACAGTTGGGCGTTGGCGAATATCGCCAATGAGATCGTCAAGCACGTCTCCGACGAGTTCGAATTCGACGTTCTTACGTTTCAAGACGTGGCACAGCCAACGCTCCTTCTCGAGATGACGAAAGACCATGACCTTGTCCACTACCTGTGGCGCGAACCTCTGTCACTCGTGAACGAGCCTTGGGAGCGCGCACGGATAGACCGGATTTACGGAAACTGGAACAACTTCGTTACGGAAGTCATCTCGCCACGACCCGTGACGTTGACAGTCTTCGACCACCTCTTTCTCACTCCTGGCGAGGTTCACCACCGAACTCCCATGTTCGTTGAGTTGGCCAACGGCTATTCGGTCAGTTCCAAGAGACTGAAAGAGATCTATCAGAAGCTTCCGGGTTATCCTTTTCCTGATATTGAAACGCCCGACGGCGTTGACCTTCTTAGATTCAAGCCAGCAAATCTTGAGCGTTTCTCCGGAGGTCCAGACCGGCCGCTGCGAATTGGCTGGTCAGGAAATAGCGCTTGGGGCGCACACACGGAAGAAGGTCGCGTGCGGGATCCGAAAGGCTTCCACACCATTCTCAGACCAGCCTTGCAGATCCTCGTAGACCGGGGAGTCGCGTTCGAAGAATTCTTCGCGGATCGCCAGATCCGGCATATTTCTCACGATAGGATGCCGCAGTATTACAACTCGGTAGATGTATTGGTCTGCTGTTCGGAAGCGGAAGGAACGCCAAACCCGGTCCTTGAGGCTATGGCTTGTGGCGTGCCTGTAGTAACGACGGACGTCGGCATCGTCCCCGAAGCTTTTGGGCCGAAGCAGAAGCAGTTCATTCTTCGAGAACGCAGTCCCGTCGCGCTTGCAAACGCACTTGAAGTTTTGGCAAAGTCGGAACAGAAACGTCAAGAGCTATCTACCGAGAATTTGCAATTCATCAAACGCTGGGACTGGAGCATTCGGACCGACGCCTATCGACGCCTGTTCCGTCACCACATCAACGCGCGGCAAATTACACGACAGATCGCCGGCTAGGCACCATCGCGAATCCTCCACCTTTCGGGAGACAACTAGCGGAATCGAGCGCTCATCAAGTGATGCACAGACTTTTGGTTTCCTGATGCACGGTCAGCATTTTTCAGTTCTCGTTCATCGCGACGCCTACACCGCGGTACGCCACTTGCATGTAGCGAACCGATGCGCGCCCGGCGTTCAAGGATAAGACCCTTTCATGCTGGCCGCACTACGATTTCCGCACACAACGAAAAAAGGAGAAGTCGATGACGCTAATCATCTATCTCGTAGGCTGGCTGATTTTCATAGGCGGCGTATCGTGGGCGCTGGTCGCGATGCACGTGTCGCAGCACACGATCATGATCGTCGCCGTCATCATGCTCGGCATCGCCGTGATCACGGGCGCGACGCGGGCGCGCAACCGCGACCGGTCCTGACACGCGTTCAAACGCGCCGCCTTGACGGGCGGCGCACGACGCATCACATCACATCACGACGCGAGCGCCGGCCGCGTCCTGTATCAGCGTGACGAGTTCGTCGGGATGCACGGGCTTGGTCATGAAATGCTGGAAACCCTCGCCGATGCTGCGCAGACGGTATTCGTCGCCGTCATGCCCGGTCAGCGCGATCGCCACGGACGGCGGCAGATTTCCGCGTATTTCGTGATCGCGCAAACGTTGGATGAGATAAAAACCGTCCATCTCGGGTAAATCGAGATCGCAGATCACCGCATCGGGAAGATGCTCGATCGCCGCTTGCGCGCCGTCTTCGGCGTCGGCTACGGCGATGACTTCAGCGCCTTCTTCCTGCAGCAACATCTGCAGGGACGCCCTGCTCTCCGGATCGTCTTCGATCAGCACGATCCGCATATGCCCCAGTCTTGCTACTTCGCTCATGATGTTCTTTTCAACTGCCAAAAACGGAATTCTCGCGGAGGTCTCCAGCTTGTCGCCGCCGCGCGCACATCGCGCGCAATTGATTGACACGAAAACGCGGCGGGAATTCCGAACGCACCGCTATTTACGCCGCGTGTGCGCCGGTGCGGAACGCCTCGCGGTATCGGCAGCGGCGGGGCGCAATGTCGTCCGTTCGCTGCGTGCCTCAAAGAGCAAAATCCGGACCGGCTTGCATGCATTTCCCGCGAGCGCCATGTCCGGCGGGCGTTCCCGCCTGCGCGCGCCCGTCGAATCGACGAAACGGGCGCACGACCGTGTAATTCCGGCACCAGCCGCGCCCTGATTTCCCGTCAGACGTTTGCTTCCCGCGCGGAATCGGGGCGCGACGCGGCGGCCGTCCCCGCCTGCAAAAGCGCGCGATATTCGCTCGGCGTGATGCCCACCGTCGCCTTGAACTGGCGCGTGAAGGCGCTGTGGTCGGTGTAGCCGCACAGCGCGGCGACGTCGGTGACTTTCTCCTGCGAAACGAGCAGCGCCGTGGCCGCGTCGAGCCGCGTCTTCAGCAGAACCTGACGCGGCGTCAGATGAAAGACCTTGTGAAAATAACGCTCCAGTTGCGCGATCGACATGTTCGCCATGTGCGCGAGCTGCCGCATGTTGAGCGGCTGCACGTAATTTTCCTGAATGTGCTGCACCACCGCCGCGAGCCGGCTGTAGGCCGGATGCGTGCCCTCGGCCGCCTGCAAGTCGCGCGAAATGCCCGCGAGCCCGACGATGTCCCCGTGCCTGTCATGCAGCGGCTGCTTGCAGGTCATGCACCAGCCGGGCTCGCGCCCCGGATAGAGATGCAGTTCGAGCTGATCGATGAGCTGATGCCCCTGCGCGATGATCGCCTGATCCTGCGCCGTGTAGATGCGTCCGAAGCGCCGCGGGAACACATCTTCCGCGGTTTTGCCGAGGAGCGCCGATTTGTCGTCCTTGTGGCCGCAGCGTCGCGCGAGCGTGCGATTGACCATCGCATAGCGCGCGTCGCGGTCCTTCACGAAGAACACGATATCGGGCATCGCGTCGAATACCGGCGCGAGCAGCGCGAAATGCGCGAGCATCTCGGAGAACGTCGATGCGGTTTGCGCGACCGACGCCGTGCTGGTCATGAGAGCCGTCATGCGTGAAGAGTCGGATTGCGCTCGATGGAATGGGAAGCAAGCGATTATAGGAGCGCGCACGCGCGGTCGAAATTGGCGCTCGCCCCACTATCGAACGATCGGTTCGGCGTGATCGCGCGCGGCGATCAGCGTGTCGATGCGCGCGGGCGCGAACGGCGGGCGCGCCGCCGCACGCGGCCAGCCGAAATACACCGACGCCGCCTCGCCGCACACGCGCCCCTGGCATCGTCCCATGCCGCAGCGCGTGTGCAGTTTGGCGTCGCGCCAGTCGGTATGCGCGGCGACCGCGCCGACCGGCACGTCTTCGCAGCGGCACAGCAAGGTGTCCGGCGACGGCATCGCGCGCGCCTCGTCGCCCAGCTCGAACGCCCGCGCCACGCGCCGCGCGAACGCACGCCAGCGATCGCGCTCGCGCACGAGACGCGCGATCTGCGCATCGGCGGCCGCGCCGAGCGCCGCGTGCGCCGCCAGCGCCCCTTCGACGCTCGCCAGCTCCATGCCGCCGATGCCCGTGCATTCGCCCGCCGCGAAGATATCGGCTTGCGACGTGCGCTGGGTGTCGTCGACCGTGATCGCGCCTTCGTTTTCGTCGGTGGCGCAGCCGAGCGCGAGCGCGAGCGTCGCGTTCGGCACGAGTCCGTAACCGCACGCGACGCGGTCCGCGGCGAGCGTCGTTTCACGTCCCTTCGCGCGGATCGTGACCGCTTCGACGCGCGCATCGCCATGCGCTTTCACGACCACGCTGCCCGTCCGATACCGCACCGTGCCGAGCGCGGCGGCCTGCGCCAGCTTGCCCGGCGTCAGCGCCAGCGACGCGACGAAGCGCGCGACGCGCGCAAGCGGCGCCTGCTCGATCACCGCGACGACGTGCGCGCCGTGGCGGCGGGCGGTATCGGCGGCCGCGAGCAACAGCGGCCCGCTTCCCGCGACGACGATGCGCTCGCCGCGCACCGGCATCCCGCCCTTGACGAGCGCCTGCAAGCCGCCCGCGCCCGTGACGCCAGGCAGCGTCCAGCCGTCGAACGGCAAGAGCCGCTCGCGCGCGCCGGTGGCGAGGATCAGCTTCGAATACGCGAGCGCGACCGGCGCGCCGTCGCGTTCCAGCATGAGGCGCTTGCCGCCGGGCGCGGCGGCGACTTTCGTCGCGTTCATCGCGACAAGGTTCGCGTGCGTGCGGGCGTCATCGAGCCATTCGCGCAACGGCGTGGCGGGTGCGAGCGTCGGGCCTTGCCGCCAGATCTGTCCGCCCGGGCGCGGATTGTCGTCGACGAGCACGACGCGCACGCCCGCTCGCGCCGCCACCCGCGCCGCGTTCAGCCCCGCCGGTCCCGCGCCGACGATCGCGATATCACAGGTTTCGACCTTCATCGCATCGTCTCGATGGACAGGCCGTCGCGACACACCGTCTGACAGCCGAGCACGTGCGCGCGGCCGTCGACGCTCACGCGGCATTCGTGACACACGCCCATGCCGCACAGCGCGGCGCGCGGCTCGCCGGTGACGGAACGCCGCGTCGCGCCGATGCCGCGCATCGCGATTGCGGCGGCAACTGTCGTGAAAGCGGGCACGGCGAGCGCTTCGCCGTCGATGGTCACGCGAACGAGTTCAGCCATCGGCGTGCTCCTTCGCGAACCGTTGCGCAGAGAAAGCGTGGATGTCGGGCATGTCGAAAGGCACAGGCTCGCCGAGCATCTGAGCGGCGATGAGTTGCGCCGTGCCGAGCGATGTCGTCACGCCGAGCCCTTCGTGGCCCGTGGCGAGCCACAGCCGGTCTCCGGGAAAGCGCGCCGGGCCGATCAGCGGCAGACCGTCGGGCGTCGCGGCACGAAAGCCCGTCCACGCGCGGATCGCATCGAGCGCGCCGATGCCCGGCAGATAGTGCGACGCGCGCGAGAGCATCGCGCCGAGCACGTCGATTTCGACGGCGGGATCGAGCGTGCCGAACTGCCGCGACGAGCCGATCAGCAGTTGTCCCGTCGGGCGCGCCTGCGCGTTGAACGCCACCGATGTGCCGCGCGCGTGATGCGCGCTCTTGATGTAGCCGAGCTCCAGCACCTGATGACGAAGCATGCCCGGATAACGATCGGTGATGAGCAAATGTCCTTTCTTCGCTTCGATCGGCACGCCCGCGATCAGCTCCGGCGCCGCGAGCCCGTTCGCGACAACCACATGCGCGGCCATGCGCTGCTCGCCGTTCGCGAGCGTGACGCTGGCGTGCGCGCCGCCGGCATCGACGGCGCGCACGGCGCAGCCGGTCGAGACGCGGATGCGTGGCGAACTCGTCAGCAGAAACTGCGCCGCGCAGGGCGCGTACACGATGGCGTCGTCGTCGATCAGGAGGCCGCCATGCATCGCGTGGCTCACCGCCGGTTCGGCTTCGCGCAGCGCGGCGCGGTCGAGCAGGTGGGCGCGCACGCCCGCCGCGGCGAAGGCGTCGCGCATCGCGCGGGCGGCGTCGAGCTCTTCCTCGTCCTCGGCGACCCAGACCGTGCCGCAGCGCGTGAACGCATCGCGCTCGCGCAACTGCGGGCCGAGCGCATGCCACAGTTCGCGCGAAGCGCGCGCCAGCGCGAATTCGGCGGGCGAGTCGTTCATCACGACGATGTGGCCCATGCCCGCCGCCGTCGCGCCGCCGCCGATGCCGCGCGCCTCCAGCACCTCGACCGTCAGGCCGCGCGCCGCGAGTTCCGCCGCGCACGCTGCCCCGACGATGCCGCCGCCGACGACGATCACGTCCGCCGTCATAGGCCTTTCATGAACGGATCGCGCTCGTCGAACACGAGCCGGCCTTCGCCCATGATGTGCGCGTGGCCCGTGATGGTCGGTACGAGCAGTTCGCTGTCCATCACGTAACTGCCCTCGAACACGCTGCCGATGATGCTCTCCTGCCGCCACACCGCGCCCGGCGCGAGCAGATCGTCCGCGGCGAGGCACGCGAGCTTCGCGCTCGTGCCGGTGCCGCACGGCGAGCGGTCGTAGGCGCTGCCAGGACACAGCACGAAGTTGCGGCTGTCCACGCCCTCAACCGGCGAATCCGCGAACAACTCGATATGGTCGATGTAAGCGCCATCCGCGCCGGCGATGCCTTGCGCGTGCAGCGCATCGCGGATCGCCTCGGTGAACGCGGTCAATTCCGCGATGCGCGCGGGCACGAGTTCGCGCCCGTGATCCGCGACGAGAAAAAACCAGTTGCCGCCCCACGCGACGTCGCCGGTGAGCGGGCCTTGCCCCGGCACGTCGATCGTCACGGCGCGCGCGTGCCGGTACGCGGGCACGTTGCGCACGCTGACGCTGCCGTTCGCGTTGAGCGTGGCGTCGACCGGGCCGACGGGCGTGTCGATCCGATGCCGCCCCGGCGCGATCCGCCCCGCATGCGCCAGCGACGCCACAAGCCCGATCGTGCCGTGCCCGCACATGCCGAGATAGCCGACGTTGTTGAAGAAGATGACGCCCGCCGCCGCGCCGGGATCGTCGGGCTCGCACAGCAGCGCGCCGACCATCACGTCGGAGCCGCGCGGCTCGGTCACGATGGCGCGCCGCCAGTCGTCGAAACGCGTGCGAAACGTGTCGAGACGCTGCGCGAGCGTGCCTGCGCCCAGATCCGGGCCGCCCGCGGTCACGAGGCGCGTCGGTTCGCCGCCCGTGTGCGAGTCGATGATGTCGATGGTTTTCATGCCGCCTATCGTAGAAACGCGCGCGGCGAGCGTCTTGAAGCGGCTTCGCCGTTTCGATGACGAAATCGGCATAGTCGCGGCGCGCGTTCGGGCGGCCGGGAACCGGTGTGCGGAGGCTATGCCGAAATCGGCACGCGGCGCGCGCGAAACGCGCAAGACGCCCGAATTTACGGTACTTACACTGCGTACCGTTCCAATCATTTCGGAGACTCGCCGTGACGCATATCTGGGAAGGCGTGATGCCCGCCGTGACCACCAAGTTCAACGCCGATTTCAGCATAGATCGCGCATGGACCGCGAAGAATATCGACGCGCAGATCGAAGCCGGCGTCGATGGCATCATCGTGTGCGGATCGCTCGGCGAAGCCTCGACGCTCTCGCTCGACGAGAAGCTCGACGTGCTCGACATCGCCGTGGACGCCGCGCGCGGCCGCGTGCCGGTGCTGCTGACGATTGCGGAGAACAGCACGCTCGACGGCTGCCGCCAGGCCGAACGCGCCGCGCGCCACGGCGCGGCGGGCTATATGGTGTTGCCCGGCCTGCGCTATCTCTCGGACCGGCGCGAGACGCTCAATCACTTCCGCATGGTCGCGGATGCGAGCCCGCTGCCGCTGATGGTCTACAACAATCCGCTTGCCTATGGCGTCGATGTCACGCCGAAGATGTTCGCCGAGCTGGCCGAAGACCGCAAATTCGCCGCCATCAAGGAATCGAGCGGCGACGTGCGGCGTATCACCGATCTCATCAACGAGACGGGCGACCGGTACGCGCTCTTCTGCGGCGTGGACAATCTGGCCATGGAAGCGATCCTGATGGGCGCGCAAGGCTGGGTGGCCGGTCTCGTCTGCGCGTTCCCGCGTGAGACGGTTGCGATCTACAAGCTGATCCGCGCGGGGCGCGTCGAGGAAGCGCGCGCGATCTACCGGTGGTTTGCGCCGCTGCTCGCGCTCGATGTGTCGCACAAGCTCGTGCAGAACATCAAGCTGGCCGAGGCGATCGTCGGTCTTGGCACCGAGCCGGTGCGCCCGCCGCGCCTGCCGCTCGCGGGCGAGGAGCGCAAGGAAGTCGAAGCGCTGATCCGGCACGGCATCGAAACGCGCCCGGCGCTGCCGAGCTTCTGAAAACCCTCGGCGCAAATGAAAAATGCCGTCATCGCGACGGCATTTTTCGTTGATACGGCGTCAGACCTTAAGCGGCGATCTGCGCCCGCTCGGGATCGGCGTGCTCGCCGCCGCTGTCCTCGCCTTCATCGTAAAGATGCAGCAGGCGATAGCCGCTCTTGTAGACCGGCTGCAAGCGGAAGTTGTTGACCGGCTCGATTTCGAGCGCGAGTCGCAGGCGCGACACGTGACTGTCGATAGTACGCGTGGTTTCACGGAACTCGCGGCCCCAGACCATCGCGAAAATATGATCGCGCGACAGCACGCGGCCGATGTTCGAGAAGAACAGTTGCGCGAGACGGAATTGCGTGCCGCTCAGTTGAACCGGCTTGCCGCGCACGGTGACGGTTTGCTGGCGGGCGTCGAAGCGGTACGGACCGACTTCCAGGCACGCGCTGGTCGTGGCGGGATAGGCGCGGCGCAGGAGCGCTTCGATTCGCGCGCCGAATTCGCCCGGACGGATCGGATAGACGACGTAGTCGTCCGCGCCCGCGGTCAATGCGCACACGATGTTGTGCTCGGCGCCGTCCGGCGTCGCGAACAGAACGGGCACGCGCTCGCCGAAGCTCGAACGCACCGATTTCAGCAGGTCGAGACCGCACAGGCCCGTGGAATTCCAGTCGAGAATCAGCAGATCGACGGTGGAGCGGGAAAGCGCTTTCGACAGCACGAGGCCATCGCCGAACGTCACGCAGCTGTGGCCGAGTCGTTTCACGACGTCGCTGATGAGATTTCTATAACTTGGGTCGGTTTGCAAAACGGCGACGCGCATGGTGTCTAACCTGATGAGTCCGAGGGGGACATGGGGCAGATGCCGCACTTTCGTGCGCTCGCCGGGCGTCCCGTCGCGGGATGAGACGGGGGATTCATGCAGCGAATTCTGGGCACCGGTGCCCCCCTTTCCCATCGGACTCGTCCGAATTGTCAACGCATGTGACGGCGCGCTCACCGCCGCCCGTGGCGTCCGATGCGCGCCACTCATCTCAAAAAAGAACGGTTTTGCGCTTTTGCGGCGGCTTTCATCCTGTAACATGCCGCCTTCGGCTCTAAAGTTCCCGCTGCCGCCGTTTTACCGAAACGTCGCGCGGCAAGCTGCGCCGCGACTGTCCGTCGCAGCCCGCAGCGCGGACGGCGGGCGGCGGCTTTCGAATCCGCGCCCGACCCACGCTCCGCGTCCACCCGGCGCGTTTCATCGATCCCGCAGGGCAAAGCCTCGTCCTACCGCGCGTCTCGCGTGGCTTTTCCACTCACGGGTTTTCTTTTCGATGCAGGCAACACCTCTGTCCGACGCGCCCCGCGCGGCCGGCCGTGCGCTCACGCGCGGCGATTACAAGACACTCACGCTGGCCGCGCTCGGCGGCGCGCTCGAGTTCTACGACTTCATCATCTTCGTGTTCTTCGCGCCGGTCATCGGCCAACTGTTCTTTCCGCCCGCCATTCCCGACTGGCTGCGCCAGTTGCAGACCTTCGGCATCTTCGCGGCGGGCTATCTCGCGCGGCCGCTCGGCGGCATCGTCATGGCGCACTTCGGCGACCTGCTCGGCCGCAAGCGCATGTTCACGCTCTCCGTCCTGCTGATGTCCGTGCCGACGCTCCTGATGGGCCTTCTGCCCACTTACGCGTCGATCGGGCTGATGGCGCCCGTGCTGCTGCTTCTGTTTCGCGTGATGCAGGGCGCGGCCGTCGGCGGCGAAGTGCCGGGCGCATGGGTCTTCGTCTCCGAGCACGTGCCCGGACGGCATGTCGGCTATGCGTGCGGCACGCTCACGGCCGGCCTCACGGCGGGCATCCTGCTCGGCTCGCTGATCGCCACGACGATCAACAAGAGCTTCGCGCCCGCCGAAGTCGCGGATTTCGCGTGGCGTCTGCCGTTCCTGCTCGGCGGCCTTTTCGGTCTGTGCTCGGTCTATCTGCGCCGCTGGCTGCATGAAACGCCGGTCTTCGCCGAGCTGCAACAGCGCAAGGCGATCGCGGCGGAGATTCCGCTCAAGGCCGTGCTGCGCGATCACGGGCGCGCGGTCGTCGTCTCGATGCTGCTTACGTGGATGCTCTCGGCAGCGATCGTCGTCGTGATCCTGATGACGCCGACGCTCCTGCAGAAGCAGTTTCACATCGCCCCGGCGACGGTGCTCGTCGCGAATTGCGCGGCGACGCTCTGTCTCACGATCGGCTGCGTGCTCGCGGGCGCAATCGCGGGCCGCATCGGCGCGGGCAAGACGATTTTCGTCGGCGGCATGGCGCTCGCCGTGTCCTACTGGCTGATGTTCCAGCAAGTCGCGCTCGACGCCTCCGTGCTGCTGCCGTGGTATGCGCTCGCGGGCTTTTTCGTCGGCGTGATCGGCGCGATTCCGTTCGTGATGGTGAAGTCGTTCCCGCCGGCCGTGCGCTTCTCCGGCATCTCGTTCTCTTACAACGTCGCGTATGCGGTGTTCGGCGGGCTCACGCCGATCGTCGTTTCGCTGATGATGAAATCGAGCCCGATGGCGCCCGCGCTCTATGTCGGCGCGCTGTGCGTGGTCGGCGCGCTGACGACGCTTTTCATCAAGCAAACGCGTTAAGTCTCGTCGCACATCATGGCGCGCCGTTCACGCGGCGCGCCATTTTTCATTTGCCTTTCACGTTTCATCGCAGGCCGAAACATCGAACGCGCGCCGTGCGTACGATGACCGGCATGAACTCGAACCTTTCCTCCTCCGCGACGCATCTGTCCGTGCGACAGATCCTCGTCGTCACGGCGACCAGCGTCGGCTTCGTCGTCTCTCAACTCGATGTCTCGATCGTCAATGTCGCGCTCGCGAGCCTCGGCCACGATCTGCGCGCGAACGTCGCGAGCCTGCAATGGACCATCGACAGTTACGCGCTCGCGTTCGCCGCGCTGATGCTCTCCGCGGGCGCGCTCGGCGACCGCTTCGGCGCGCGGCGCATGTTCACGGGCGGACTCGCGCTCTTCGCGCTGGCGTCGCTCGCGTGCGCCTTTTCGCGCGATGCGCCGCAACTGATCGCCGCGCGCGCGCTGCAAGGCGTCGGCGCCGCGGCCATGCTGCCGAACTCGCTCGCGCTCCTGAACGCCGCATGCGGCCATGACCGGCGCATCCGGGCACGCGCGGTCGGCTTGTGGACGGCGGCGGGCGCGGTGTCGATCGCGGCGGGCCCGATCGTCGGCGGCGTGCTGATCGCGGCCTTCGGCTGGCGCAGCATCTTCTGGGTCAATCTGCCGCTCTGCGCGGCGGGCATCGTCGCGACCTTGCTCTGGGTGGACGCGCCGAAAAACGATCGCGAACATGCGCGCGGCATCGACCTGCCCGGCCAGGCGCTCGCGATCGTCGCGCTCGCGGCGCTGGTCGGCGCGGTGATCGAGATGCGTCCGCTCGGGGCCGCGCATCCGTTCGTGATCGGCGGGTTCGTGCTGGCGCTGGCGGCGGGCGGCGCGTTCATCGCCGTCGAGCGCGGGAGCCGCGCGCCGATGCTGCCGCTCGCGCTCTTCGCCGAGCGCACGTTCAGCGCGGCGGTGGTCTTCGGCATCGGCGTGAATCTCACCTATTATGGGATGGTGTTCGTGCTGAGCCTGTATCTGCAACGGGTGCTCGGCCATACGCCCTTGCAGACCGGCCTCGCGTTCCTGCCGCTGACGGGCGGCTTCCTGATCTCGAACCTCGCGAGCGGTCCCGTGGTGGCGCGCTTCGGCTCGCGCGGCCCGATGATCTTCGGCGCGTTGCTCGATGCCGCCGGTTTTGCCGCGCTCGCTTTCGTCGATGCGACGACGCCCACCGCAGCGCTGCTCGTGCCTTTCCTGCTGATTCCATCCGGCATGGGCCTCGCCGTCCCCGCGATGACGACCGCGCTGCTCGGCACCGTCGGCCAGCAACGCGCGGGCACGGCCTCGGCGGTGCTCAACACGGCGCGGCAGGCGGCGGGCGCGATCGGCGTCGCGGCGTTCGGCGCGCTCGCGGGTCACGGCGACAATGCGGCGGGCGCGGCGCAGATCGTCGAGGCGGTGCGCTGGTCGGCGGGGATGTCCGTCGTGCTGCTGCTTTGCGCCGCGCTGACGGCGCGCCACGTGAGCAATCCGGCGGCGCGCACAGACGATGCGAAGCGTGCGCGCGGCCCGGTCGCGGACCAAGCGGATTGAGCGCGAGCGATGGCGGGAACGCCCGTTGCATCGCTCGGGCGAAGCGCTCCGGAAACGAGCCGAACGGGCCGGAGCGCGCCATCTTCCTGAGGAGAACACCATGTCGACGATGCCCCGCTCCCCCGAGGAGCCGCTTGAACCGGACCCGGACAAGCTGCTCGACCCGGACGCCCCGCCGAACCCGGACGATCCGGACATGCCCGACGGCCCGGATTCGGCGACGCCGATGGTGCCCGCCGATCCGAAAAACGGCGAGCCGCGCATGTGAGCCGCCAGCGCAATAAGCGCGCATAAGGCAATGCCCGCGCGGCTCGACGAGCCGCGCGGGCATCTTTTCTTCCTGCGCCGGAAAACGCCTATAGGCTCGTGGTCTGCACGGCGCCGGTTTCCAGCGCGCGCTCGATCAGCGCTTCCTGCTGCGCCTTGCGTACGGCATCGGCGACGAGGGACGCGGGCGCTTCCACTTCGGCCTTGATCGCGCCGATGATGCCGTCCGCTTCGACGATCACGAGCGACTCCGCCGAATCCGCCCGGCTGATGATCACACGCGCCGGCCCGCCGCCTTCCGCGAGACTCGCGCAGAACTGCATCTTTTGCCCGCCGATTACTTGCTCGAATGTTTGAATCATCGCTGTCTTCCGCGTTGGTTGGACAAAAGCTGACAAAGGCCGCGCATGCTCCGAGCGGCCCGTCTTCTCATAGATTCGCACCTTGACGCCAGGTTCAATTCTGTAAGCATGCGCGACGCGGCGCAAGCTCAGCGTCGTGCGTCGGCCAGGGCGCGCAGAATATCGGCGGTGGCGTCGTCGGCGGGAAAGAAGGCTTCGATCGCAAGTTCCGACAACGTGATATCGACGGGCGTGCCGAAAACGGTCGTCGTGCTGAAGAACGACAGGACGCCGTGCGGCGTGCGCATGCGCAAGGGCACGACGACCGGATCGGCGTCGCCGCGCGATGCGTGCCGCGCATGCGCGGGCGCGGGATACGCGCCGAGTTCCGCGAGCAGCGCGGCGAGCGTCGCATCGCCCGAAACTTCGACCTGCCGGGAAAGCCGCGCGAGCAGATGCGCGCGCCATTCGTGCCAGTTCTCGATGACATTCGCGAGGCCTCGCGGATGCATCGACAGGCGCAGCACGTTCACCGGCGGCGCGAGCAGTTCCGCATGCGCCGAGGCGACGAGCGGCGCGAGCGCCGCGTTGGCCGCGATCATCGTCCAGTGGCGATCGACGGCGAGCGCGGGATACGGCTCGTGCCCTTTCAGCACGAGATCGACCGCGCGCCGCGCCGCCGCGAGTTGCGGATCGGCGAGCGTGCGCTCGCGATAAAGCGGCGCATAACCGGCCGCGACCATCAGTGTGTTGCGCTCGCGCAGCGGCACCTCGAGCTGCTCGGCGAGGCGCATCAGCATGTCGCGGCTCGGCAGCGAGCGGCCCGATTCGACGAAACTCAGATGGCGCGTGGAAACGTCCGCCACGCCGGCGAGATCGAGCTGGCTCATGCGCCGGCGCTGACGCCATTCGCGCAACAGCGTGCCGACGGTCGATTGAACGATGGGAGCAACGAGGGTCGAGTTCATGCGACCGATGTTAGTCGATGCCCCGCGCACGATCCATTACCTGCGACGTCAAGGCGAACGGACGTAAGATTTGCCGCGCAAACATTTGCGCAGAAAAACTTGCGCGCCACACCCTTAAACTTCGGCCATTTCGAGCCGATAAGCCCCACAACAAGCGAACAATGCGTCGCGAGTCGTGCGCGTCTCAAGCCCGAGCGCGCACTGCCCGCGGCGCCCGGACATCTGCGGAGAAAACATGTTTGTCATCATCGGATGGGTGGTGGTCATCGGCTCGGTGATCGGAAGCTTCATCGGCGTCGGCGGCCACCTCGCCGCGCTCGTGCAACCGTTCGAGCTGCTGTGTATTTTCGGCGCGGCAATCGGCGCGTTCGTCGTATCGAATCCTACGGCCACGCTCAAGAAAACCTTGCAGTCGATTCCGAAGGCGTTCAAGGGCGGCGGCTACACGAAAGAGAAATACGTCGCGCTGATCGCGCTGCTTTACGAACTGCTGCAAAAGGCGCGCAAGGAAGGAATGATGGCGCTCGAAGCCGATGTCGACGCGCCCGAATCGAGCCCGGTCTTCCAGAAGTACGAGCATGTGATGGCGGATCATCATCTGCTCGATTTCATCGTCGACTATTTGCGCATGATGTCGGCGGGCAATGTCAACGCGCTCGAAATGCAGGACCTGATGGACGAAGAGCTCGAGACGCATCACACCGAAAGCTCGGTGGCCGCGAACGCGATCCAGAAGATGGCCGACGGCCTGCCCGCGTTCGGCATCGTCGCCGCGGTGATGGGCGTCGTGCACACGATGGGCTCGGTGGGCGCCGCGCCCGCCGTGCTCGGCGAAATGATCGCGGGCGCACTGGTCGGCACGTTCCTCGGCATTCTGCTGGCGTACGGCTTCATCGGCCCGCTCGCGGACCTGCTCAATGCGAAGGGCGCGGCCGAAGCCAAGCCGTTCCAGTGCGTGAAGTCCGTGCTGCTTGCATCGATGAACGGCTACGCCCCGACGATCGCCGTCGAGTTCGGCCGCAAGGTGCTGTTCACCGCCGATCGCCCGAGCTTCAAGGAACTCGACGACGCGGTGCGCGCGACCAAGATGCCGAAGGCGGCGAGCTAAGACGAGATGAGCCACGAGGAACACGCACATGGCTGAGAAACCCTCACGCGATCCGCTGCAATCCGTGCTTGCGCCCACCGTCGTGGTGAAGCGCAAGAAGAAGGCGCACGGCCACGGTCATCACGGCGGCGCATGGAAGATCGCCTATGCCGACTTCGTCACGGCGATGATGGCGTTCTTTCTGCTGATGTGGCTGCTCGGCTCGACGTCGAAGTACGACAAGGAAGGCATCGAGCAATACTTCAACACGCCGCTCTCCGCGCTGTTCGGCAACGACGGCGGCGCGTCGGCGCACACGAGCGTCATCACGGGCGGCGGCAAGGATTTGTCGAGCACGCGTCCCGGCGAAGGCAAGAAGAGCCAGACGCAGCCTGTACCGCAAAGCATCGCGCGCGCGGCCGTCGCGATGGATGATCTGCAGAAGTTGCAGCAACTCAAGCAGAAGCTCATGGCGCTCATCGAGCAAATGCCCGCGCTGCGCGCATATAAGGACCAGATTCGCATTGCGATCACGAGCGAAGGCTTGCGCATCGAGATCGTCGATTCGCTCAAGCGGCCGATGTTCGCTTCGGGCAGCTTCAGGCTCGAAAGTTATGTGACGACGATTCTGACGAACATCGGCGCATCGCTGAACGATGTCGATAACCGCGTGTCGATCGCGGGCCATACCGACGCCGTGCCCTATTCCGGCGGTCAGGCGGGCTATTCGAACTGGGAGCTGTCGGGCGAGCGCGCGAATGCCGCACGGCGCGCGCTGGTTGCGGGCGGCATGAAGGAAAGCAAGGTGCTGCAAGTGCGCGGTCTTGCCGATGTATTGCCGCTGAATAAAGATGTCGTCGATGAGCCGACCAATCGGCGGATCAGCATTCTCGTGCTGAATAAGGCGGCCGAGCAAGCGTTCTTCCGCGATGGCGGACGCACGACGGTGGACGAGACGAAGCCTGTGGATGGCGCCATTCCGGCGGCAGTCGCGGCGAAGCCGAATGTATCGGTGGCGATGAAGTAAGGCGACACGGATAGCTTCGACGAAGCGCCATGCATTCGAAAGATGCATGGCGCTTTTTCATTCACGCAAGCCAGTCCGCCACCGTCTGCACCACGAGCCACGCATTCGCCGCGCTGATCACGCTAAACAGCAGCCACGCGACGAGTTTCATATATGTCCTGTTCGCGAACTCGCCCATCAAGGTGCGATCGCTCGTCATGCGAATCAGCGGATAGAGCGCGAACGGCAGTTGCAGGCTCAACACCACCTGGCTCGCGACGAGCAGCTTGCCGACCGCGCCATTGCCCATCAGATACACGCCGATCAACGCCGGCACGAGCGCGAGCGCCCGCGTGATGAATCTGCGCTGATAACACGGAATCTTCAGCCGCAGAAAGCCTTCCATGATGACCTGCCCGGCGATCGTTCCGGTGAAGGTCGAGCTTTGTCCCGAAGCGAACAGCGTGACCGCGAACAGAACCGCGGCGAGACCGGTGCCGACGATCGGCGCAAGCAGCTTGTACGCATCTTCGATCTCGGTGACTTGCGTATGCCCTGTTGCATGAAACGCCGATGCCGCGAGAATCAGGATGGCCGCGTTGATAAGCAAGGCAAGAATGAGCGACACGATGGTATCGAGCCGCGAGAGCGTGATCGCCGATGCAAGGCTTTTCGCATCGCGATCGACCACGCGCGTCTGCACGATCGACGAATGCAGATACAGGTTATGCGGCATCACGGTCGCGCCGAGAATGCCGATCGCGAGATAGAGCGGTTCGCGATCGCTCAGCGCATGAAGCGACGGCACGAGCCCCGCCGCCACCGAGGGCCAATGCGGTTTCACGAGAAAGAGCTCGATGACATACCCCACGCCGATCGTCGCGATGAGACCGAGCATGATCGCTTCGAGATCGCGAAAGTTCTTGCCCTTGAGTCCGAGCACGATGAGCGTATCGAAGGCCGTCAGCACGACGCCCCATATCAGCGAGACGCCGAACAGCAAATGAAAGGCGAGCGCACCGCCGAGCACTTCGGCGAGATCGCACGCAATGATCGATATCTCCGCGAACATCCATTGCGCATTCGCGACGGGCTTGGCATAGCGCTCGCGCGACAATTGCGCGAGGTCCTTGCCGGTGACGATGCCAAGCCGCATCGAAAGACATTGCAGCACCATCGCCGCGAGACTCGACAGCACGACGACGAAAAGAAGGTTATAGCCGTAACGCGAGCCCGCTTCGATATCCGTGGCCCAGTTGCCCGGATCCATATAGCCAATGGAAATGAGCAAGCCCGGCCCTGCGAACTGCAATAGCTTTTTCCATAGCGGCGCGTGCGGCGAAACCGCGACGGAGCCTTTGACTTCGGATGGGCAGAACGGCGCGGTGGCCGTGGTCGGCAGATTGAACGGCAATTTGTTGTTCCTGATGCGGTGTCCGGGACGCGCAAGACAAGGCTTACAGAAGGCCTCACGCGGGCGAGTCTAACATCGGCTGCGCACAATCACAGACGCCCCTTATCTTCGCTGTGCAGCGCGTTCAGCACGCGTTCCAATCTGACCAAAGCGCCATGTGATCGCCAGCATGTCGTCACGGTACGACAAATAGAATTCGAGGGTGGCCGTGGCGGCCGTGCCGATGCTGCACATCGCGCAGCCGCACGCCGCGTCCATCCTTCAATCGCATGAGGAGTACGCCATGAAACTGATCACTCGCATCGCCGTCGTCGCGCTTGCCGCCGCGCCGCTCGCCGCGCTCGCACAAAGCGAAGGCCTCACGCGCGCACAGGTCAAGCAGGACCTGCAACGCGTCGAGCAGGCGGGCTATAACCCGTCCGAGCGCGACGCTTTCTATCCGGACAACATCCAGGCAGCGGAAGAAAAGCTGCAGTCATCGACCGCCTACGGCGCGTCGCCGGACGGCACGTCCGCTTCCGGCCAGGCCCCGGCGCAGCAGAACGCGCAGTAACGGCGCTGCCCAATGCAGAACGTTACCTGCATTGAAGCGGTGCTATTCCCAAAGCAGTTGAACAACGCGCGCGGCCCTGACCGCGCGCTTTCGCAAGCTTTCTTTCAAAACGCCTAATCTGACGGACGCGCCATATTCACGTCATATTGTCGTTGGCACCCGGCCACTACCATAGCGACACCGATGGCGAACCGCACGCCTTGCTCGCCTCTTTCGCAGCGCCCTTCCCCAGCATCTTCCGAACGACTCAATGTGGATAGTCAACGTTGCGCTTAAACGGCCCTACACGTTCATCGTGATGGCCATCATGATTCTGCTCGCCACGCCCTTCGTCCTGATGACGACTCCGGTGGACGTGCTGCCCGAAATCGATATTCCCGTCGTCAGCATCATCTGGAACTACACAGGCCTCTCCGCGCAGGACATGGCCAATCGCATCACGTCGGTCAACGAGCGCAGCCTCACGACCACGGTGAACAACATCGAGCACATCGAGTCGCAATCGCTGCAAGGCATCGCGATCATCAAGCTCTTCTTGCAGCCCACCGCGAACATTCAGACGGCGATCGCGCAGACCGTCGCGGTCGAGCAGGCGCAGTTGAAGCAGATGCCGCCGGGCGCGACGCCGCCGCTCGTCATCAGCTATTCGGCGTCGAGCATTCCGGTGATCCAGCTCGGTCTGTCGAGTCCGAAGCAGTCGGAACAGGATCTCAACGACACCGCGCTCAACTTCCTGCGCCCGCAGCTCGTCACGATTCCCGGCGCGGCCGTGCCTTATCCGTATGGCGGCAAGACGCGCCTTATTTCCGTCGATCTCGATACGCGCGCCCTGCTCGCCAAGGGCCTCACGCCGACCGACGTCGTGCAGGCCGTCAATGCGCAAAACCTGATCTTGCCGACGGGCACCGCGAAGATCGGCCCGAAGGAATACACGATCAACATGAACGGCTCGCCCGCGACCGTCGCGGGCCTGAACGATATCCCGGTGCGCACGATCAACGGCGCGACCACGTACCTGCGCGAAGTCGCGCACGTGCGCGACGGCTTCTCGCCGCAGACCAATGTCGTGCGGCAGGACGGCCGGCGCGGCGTGCTGATCTCCGTGCTGAAGAACGGCACCGCGTCGACGCTTTCCATCGTCAACACGTTGCAGGATCTGTTGCCGCAAGCGCGCGCATCGTTGCCGCCGGATCTCAAGATCAGCGCGCTCTTCGATCAGTCCGTGTTCGTGAAGGCGGCCGTGCAAGGCGTCGTACGTGAAGCGCTGATCGCCGCCGCGCTCACCGCCGCGATGATCCTGCTCTTTCTCGGCAACTGGCGCAGCACCTGCATCATCGCGATCTCGATTCCGCTTTCGATCCTCTCGTCGCTGATCGTGCTGCATGCGCTCGGGCAAACCATCAACATCATGACGCTGGGCGGCCTCGCGCTCGCGGTCGGCATTCTCGTCGACGATGCCACGGTGACGATCGAAAACATCGAGCGGCATCTGCACATGGGCACGAATCTGCACGACGCGATTCTCGAAGGCGCGGGGGAAATCGCCGTGCCCGCGCTGGTGTCGACGTTGTGCATCTGCATCGTATTCGTGCCGATGTTCTTCCTCACCGGCGTCGCCAAATTCCTGTTCGTGCCGCTGGCCGAAGCCGTCGTATTCGCGATGCTGGCGTCGTACATCCTGTCGCGCACGCTCGTGCCGACGCTCGCCATGCTCCTGATGGGCCACGCGCACGCGCCCGATTCAAAGGCAAAGCCGAATCTCTTCATGCGCCTGCATCGCCGTTTCGATCGCGGCTTCGAGCGCATGCGCGGCGCGTATATCGTGATTCTCTCGACGCTGCTCGTGCGCCGGCGCCGCTTCGCCACGCTCTTTCTCGGCTTCTGCCTGCTCTCGGCGGGCCTCGTGTTCGTGCTCGGCGAAGACTTCTTCCCGAGCGTCGATGCGGGCGATATCCGCATGCACATGCGCGCGCCCACCGGCACGCGCATCGAGGAAACCGCGCGGCTCGCCGATGAAGTCGAAAAGGTCGTGCGCCAGATCGTGCCGCAAGACGAGCTCGCGACGATCCTCGATAACCTCGGACTGCCGTATAGCGGCATCAATCTCTCGTACAGCAACGCGGGCACGATCGGCACGCTCGATGGCGAGATTCAGGTCGCGCTCAAGGAAAATCACGCGCCGACGCAGAAGTACATCGACGAATTGCGTGCGCTCTTGCCGCGCCGCTTTCCCGGCGTCGAGTTCTTCTTTCAGCCGGCGGATATCGTCACGCAGATTCTGAACTTCGGCTTGCCCGCCGCCATCGACGTGCAGATTCAAGGGCAGAACGGCAAGGCGAATTTCGAAGCCGCGAGCAAGCTGATGAAGCAGATCCGCATGATTCCCGGCAATGTCGATACGCACATTCAGCAAAAGCTCGACGAGCCCGCGATCGATCTGCAAATGGACCGCACGCGCTTGCAGCAACTGAATCTTTCCGCGAGCAACGTCGCGCAGAACGTGCTCGTCTCGCTGTCGGGCAGCTCGCAGACCGCGCCGGGTTTCTGGTTCAATCCGCGCAACGGCGTCGAATACAACCTCGCGGTGCAGACGCCGCAGTATCAGGTTTCATCGATCGACGAATTGCTGCGCACGCCCGTCTCCGCCTCGCTCAACGGTCCCACGCAACTGCTCGGCAATCTCGTGCGCCTCTCGCCGCAGACGCAGTTCGCCGTGGTCACGCACTACAACATCCGGCCCGTGATCGATCTTTTCGTCAGCGTGGAAGGACGCGATCTCGGCGGCGTCGCGCGGCAGGTGAACCATCTCGTCGATGAAGCACGCAAGACGCTTCCGCGCGGCAGCCAGATCGTCGTGCGCGGACAGGTCGAGACCATGCGCACGTCGTTCGTCGGCCTCGGTCTCGGCGTCGCCATGGCGATCGTGCTCGTGTATCTCCTGATCGTCGTGAACTTCCAGTCGTGGGTCGATCCGCTCATCATCGTGAGCGCGTTGCCCGCCGCGCTCGCGGGCATCATCTGGATGCTCTTTCTCACCGGCACGCATCTCTCCGTGCCCGCGCTCACCGGCGCGATCATGACGATGGGCGTCGCCACCGCAAACAGCATTCTGATGGTTTCGTTCGCGCGCCAGCGTCTGAATGCCGGCATGCCGCCGCTCACCGCCGCGCTCGAAGCGGGCGCGAGCCGCATCCGTCCCGTGCTGATGACCGCGTTCGCGATGATCATCGGCATGGTGCCGATGGCGCTCGGTCTCGGCGAAGGCGCGGAGCAGAACGCGCCGCTCGGCCGCGCGGTGATCGGCGGCCTGTTGTTCGCCACGGTTTCCACGCTCTTTTTCGTGCCGCTCGTCTTCGCGGGCATTCATGCGCGCCTCGCCCGCCGCGCGGATCGCAAGCATCCATCGCAACTCGAAGACGGCAGCGGACACCACTGACATCACGGCATCAAGACGAACATGACCGAAAAGAACCACGCATCGCTTGCGATTCCCGCACGCGACCCGAACGAAGGGCCCGCGCTGCCGCCGCGCAATGTCGAATGGAAACGCGCGAAGATCGCGCTCGTCATCGTGCTCGCGCTGCTCGCGATCGGCGCCGCGCGCACCGTCGTCAGCGACATGATGCACAACCGCTCGATGACCGCGCGCACGCAGCAAAACGCGCAGCAATACGTGAACGTCGTCGCGCCCACGCAGACCGACGGCGGCGGTGAAACGACCTTGCCGGGCACCTTGCGCGGCTTTGTCGAATCGCCGATCTACGCACGCGCGACGGGTTATCTGCTGCACTGGTATGTCGATATCGGCGCGCGCGTGAAGCAAGGCCAGCTGCTCGCCGATCTCGATACGCCCGAGATCGATCAGGAGCTCGCGCAGGCGGTCGCGCAGCGCGATCAGACCGCATCGAGCCTGGGGCTTGCGAAAAGCTCGCTGCAACGCTGGCAGCAATTGCGTGAGCGCGACGCGGTCTCGCAGCAGGAGCTCGACGAACGTCAAAGCACCTACAACCAGGACGTCGCGAATCTCGCCGCCGCCGATGCCAATGTGAAGCGTCTGCGTCAGCTCGAATCGTTCAAGCGCATCGTCGCGCCGTTCGCGGGCGTCGTCACGCAGCGCAACGTGGATGTGGGCGATCTCATCGATGCGGGCAGCGGCACGAGCCGCGCGCTCTTCGCGCTCGCGCAGTCCGATCCGTTGCGCGTGTTCGTGCAGATGCCGCAGGCGTATGCGCAGAGCGCGCGCGCCGGTCAGGACGTGACCGTGACGCAGGCCGAACTGCCGGGCGAGCAGTTCCACGGCAAGATCACGCATGTCTCCGGCGCGATCGACGTGCCCACGCGCTCCTTGCAGATCGAAGTGACGCTGCCCAATCCCGATGGCCGCCTGCGTCCCGGCGCGTATGTGCAGGTCGCGCTGCCCGCCGCCGCGCATGCGCGCCTGCTCGTGCCGGGCAACGCGCTGCTGTTTCGCGCGGAAGGCCCGCGTCTCGCGGTCGTGGATGCGAACGGTGTCGTGCATCTTCACAAGGTCGTGATCGCGCAGGATCTCGGGCAATCGCTCGAAATCGAAAGCGGCGTCGATGCAAGCGACAAGGTCATCATCAACCCGAGCGATTCGATCGCGGACGGCGATCATGTCGTCGTCGCTCAGCCCGCGGCGGGCAACAAGGCCGCATCATGAAAGCCGCGCTTTGCCTCACGCTGGTATCGATGCTCGCGGCCTGCACGGTCGGGCCGGATTATCGCCGACCCGTCGCCGAGACCCCGCCCGACTGGAAAACGGATTCGTACTGGCGCGTGGGCGAGCCTTCGCATGCGCCGCTCGCGCTCGACTGGTGGCAGTCTTTCAGCGACGCCACGCTGAGCGGCCTCGAAACGCAGGCGCTCGCGCAGAATCAGACGCTCGCCGCCGCGAGCGCGCATTACGCGCAGGCCCGCGCGACGCTCGCACAAACATCGGCGCTCGCGCTGCCCGAAGTCGATCTCGGCGCGAACGCCTCGCGCACGCGCGTATCGCGCAACCGGCCCGTCACCAACTACGCGACGCCGAGCAGTTCCACAGTGCAGAACGATTTGAAGCTCGCGCCGAGCGTCAATTACGACGTCGATCTCTTCGGCCGCATCCGGCGCGAAGTGGAAGCCGCGCATGCGAGCGCCGATCAGTCGCGCGACGATCTCGCCAATGCGCGCCTCGTGCTCACGACCGATCTCGCGAGCGATTACTTTTCGATGCGCGAGCTCGATGCGGAAATCGACGTGCTGAACCGCTCCGTCGATCTGCAGAAGAAAGCGCTCGACTATGTGAAAGCGCAGCACGATCTGGGCGCCGTGTCGGGCCTCGACGTCTTGCAGCAGCAGGCGCTGCTCGACCAGACGCGCGTGCAGGCGCAACTGCTCGTGAATCAGCGCGCGCAGTTCGAGCATGCGATCGCCGCGCTCGTCGGCACGCCCGCACCGCAATTCTCGATCGCCCCCGCGCTGGACGACGCCGCGCTGCCGCCGATTCCGCTCGGCGTGCCCAGCGACGTGCTGCAGCGCAGGCCCGACGTTGCCTCGGCCGAGCGCGCGATGGCCGCGGCCAATGCGCAAATCGGCGTCGCCAAGGCAGCGTTCTTTCCGAGCGTCACGCTGAACGGCGCGATCGGCTGGGAAAGCACCGCGTTTTCAAGCCTGATTTCCGCGCCGAGTCTCTTGTGGACCATCGGCACGATGGCGAGCCAGGTCGTATTCGATGGCGGACGGCGCGCGGCGGGCGTCGATTTCGCCAACGAAGGATACGCCGCGGCGGTCGCGAACTATAGGCAGACGGTGCTCGGCGCGTTTCAGCAAGTGCAGGACGGCATCGTCGGATTGTCGGTGCTGGATGGCGCGGCGAAGCAATCGCATGCGGCCGTCGTCGACGCGCAACGCTTGCTGTCGCTTGCGAACGACCGTTATTCCGGCGGGCTCGTCGCGTATCTCGACGTCATCACCGCGCAGCAGCAATTGCTCACGAGCCAGCGTCAGGATGTGCAGATTCGCGGCCAGCAGCGCACCACGTCGGTGGCGCTGGTGAAGGCGCTGGGTGGCGGCTGGGACGCGAACGACGCGGAAAAGATCGCGGACTCGACGCGTCAGACCCAGTAGAAACGTAAGCAAAACAAGCACGAAGCCCGCGAGGCTCGTATAGTGAGCAGTTGAACAACACGGTAAGCACACACTGAACGCGCACAGGTGCCAGGCATGAAAGTCCTGATAGTCGAAGACGAACATAAAGTGGTGGACTACCTGCGCTCGGGCCTGACCGAGCAAGGCTGGGTCGTCGATGTCGCGATGGACGGCGAGGAAGGCACGCATCTCGCCATCGAATACGACTACGACGTGATCGTGCTGGACGTCATGCTGCCAAGACGCGACGGCTTCGCGGTGCTGAAGGCGCTGCGCATGCAGAAGTCCACGCCCGTCATCATGCTCACCGCGCGCGATCACATCAACGATCGCGTGCGCGGCTTGCGCGAAGGCGCGGACGATTATCTGACCAAGCCCTTCTCGTTCCTCGAACTGGTCGAGCGGTTGCACGCGCTCGCGCGCCGCACGCGCGCGCAGGAATCCACGCTCATCTCCGTGGGCGATCTGTATGTCGATCTGATCGGCCGGCGCGCGACGCGCGATGGCGTGCGGCTCGATCTCACCGCGAAAGAGTTTCAACTGCTCTCGGTGCTCGCGCGCCGTCACGGCGATATCCTGTCGAAGACCGCGATCACCGAACTCGTCTGGGAAGTCGATTTCGAAAGCCACACGAACGTCGTCGAAACGGCGATCAAGCGTTTGCGCGCGAAACTCGACGGACCGTTCCGCACGAAACTGCTGCATACCGTGCGCGGCATGGGCTACGTGCTCGAAGTGCGCGAAGTCCGCGACACGCGCGACGCCAGGGAAGACGCGAGACCATCATGAACACGCAGTGGACGTCGTCGCCGCACGAGCGCGGCGACGCGAACGAACCGCGCACGCAGCGCTCCATCTCGCGGCGTCTCGCCGTGATGTTCGCGCTCGTTGCGCTGTTCGTGTTTTCGCTCGTCGGCTCAGGGCTCTTTCTCGTGCTGCGTGTGCAACTGGAGCAGCACTTGCGCGACTCGCTCGACAATCGCGCGGAGATTGCGCGGCTCATCGTCACGCACGTATCGAACCCGGACAAGTGGAAGATCGCCAAAGAGAAGCTCGCGGACATCACGCCGCGCGACGGCTCCACGCTCTTCGCCGTGTCCAGCAATGACCCGCGCTTCGAGTACGGCGCGCCGCCCGAGGGCCGCGTCATCAAACGCGTGCTGGGCGGCTATGAACGCTTTCGCCCCAAAGACCGCGCCTACGACATGCTGATGACCACGCTGACGATTCCGCCGAACGCGGACCGTCCGCCCTTGCAGCTCTTCGTCGCGATCGACTGTTCGCCCAACGTTCACACGATGCGCGCGTTCGGTCTTGCGCTCGCCGCGTTCATGGCGCTCTCGACCGTCGCGGTGCTGCTGCTCAGCTATTCCGTCGCGCGCCTCGGTCTCGCGCCGCTCACGCGGCTCACGCGCGATGCATCGAAGCTGAGCCCGACCAACCGCTCGCAACGCCTCAATACGCGCGCGCTGCCGATGGAGCTGGAAGATCTCGCGAAGTCCTTCAATGGCGCGCTCGAACGGCTCGATCACGCCTACGGGCGGCTCGAATCCTTCAACGCCGATGTCGCGCACGAATTGCGCACGCCGGTCACGATCCTCATCGGTCAGACGGAAGTGGCGTTGACGCGCGATCGCTCCATCGACGAACTGCGTCATACGCTGCAATCGAATCTCGAAGAGTTCGAACGCGTGCGCGCGATCATCAACGACATGCTGTTTCTGGCGCGCGCCGATCAGGGCGAACGCGCGACGGGGCTCGTCGAAGTGTCGCTCGCGGCGGAAGTCAATCGCACGCTGGAGTTTCTCGAGATTCCGCTGGAGGAAGCGCAGGTCGGTGCGACCGCAAGCGGCGACGCCCGCGCTTTCGTCAACACGTCGCTATTCGGACGCGCGCTGACCAATCTCGTGATGAACGCGATTCAGCATTGCGCGCCCGGTGCGACGATCGCCGTCTCGGTCACGCGCGAACATGGGCGCGTGCGCATTGCGGTGGCCAATCCGGGCGAGCCGATTCAGCCGCAAGTGATGGCGCATCTCTTCGACCGTTTCTATCGCGCGGAAAGTTCGCGCACGAACAGCCGCGAGAATCACGGCCTCGGGCTCGCCATCGTCAAGGCGGTGGCGGAGATGCATCGCGGCACGGTGTCCGCGACGAGCACGAACGGCATCAACACGTTCTCGTTCTCGGTCGCGCGTTTCGGCAACGAGACGCGGCCCACGCACGATGTGGCGCTGCCGGTTCCGCCGGTCGTCGAAACGAAATCCGCCGCGACATGAGGCGCGCCCGCGCGCTTCACTGACAGAAATATTCGTCCGATGCCGCGACCGGCGCGTCTGCCGTGGCCGGCTTGAAATGGCTGTATTTGCGATACGTCTTGCCGTTCACCGTCACGGATTCGGCGGCTTCCGTCTCGCCGTTGGCCGAGGCGATCGCGCTGCTATGCGCTTCCACGTTGCCGTTGCTCCAGCTGCTCGCGCGCGCGAACGTTCCGCCCTTCGACGTATCGGTCTTGCTCTGCGCGGAGAGCGTGTTCGTGACGGGATTGCCGAAGCTCTTCGTATCGATCGACGATTTCGGCGGCACGTAGCCCCACTTCGACGTGAGCGTGCTCATGTCGATTTCCTGCGGCTTCCATCCGATGATCTTCGTGCCGATCGCAAGCGGCGACAGCTCCACCGCGACGATCTTCGTGCCGCGCCGCGCGACGAGCAGGCACTTGCCGCCCGCGGTCTCCAAGGGCACGTAACCGCTCGAAGGCAAGAGCGCGAGCGCCTGCGCGTCGGGCATCGCCTGCACCCCCGCCGGGTTCGCGGCCCAGATCAGGCCGCCGCTGGCGTCGGCGTGTGCGTGCATCGGCATCATCGAGATCATCGCTGCCGCCGCGAGCGCGATGGCCGCTGTTTTCTTCTGACTTTTCATCGCCTGCCTCATGCAAACCTAAGCGGGAAAACGAGGGTTGACTCTCCGGGACCAGTCTTTCAGAGCCAACCCTTCAAAGGGAGAGACGGCCCGATCGCTCGGGCGCGCCTCTTCTGCTCCAGAGCGCAATTGAGCCCTGGATGTACCGCTTCCTCACTGCACCAGCGAGACTTCGATCTTTTCGCCGATGGGCGTGCTCGCCACTTCGACGCCATCCGACACGTCAGCCTTATCGTACGCCCGGGCCGCGACCGGCGTCGGCTGCGCAACCTGCTTCGCGGGCGCGGGCTGCGCCTGCTTGGCGGCGTCCTGCGTCTTCAGGTTGACGTCCGGATTGTTCGCGGCGGTCACGGGCAGGCCGAGGCGCGCGCGAATCAGCGGATCGCGAAACTTTTCGTCATCCGAAAGAACGGCGTCCGCGCCCGACTTCGCGAGCGGCGTGGTCGTGCCCGGGCACAGATGGCCGGTCGCTTCCACCGCGCGGCGATTCGCATCGCTCTGGCACAGGAGCGCGAGCGCGACATCGGTCAGGCCCATCGCGCGGAATTCACGCGCATCGAGACGGCGCACGCAAGCCTGATCGACGAGCGTCGTGCCGCCGGTCGCGCCGAAGCCCGTGATCGACAGGCCGAAGCTCGCCGAGCCCATGCAGGTGTCGGACAGCGTCGTCGTGAGCGCGGGCGCGGCGATCGACGGCGTCGTGCGCACCGAGTACGAGCTCTGGTTGTAATCGACGGTCGTGCGCGTGTCGAACGCGCTCGTGCCGGGGCCGGTGGAGGCCTTGCCAGTCGCGTCCGTGCCGCTGGTGGAGCCCGTGCCGGCGGAGCCCGAGCCGTTCGCGCCCGTGCTGGAATTTGCAAGCGCCGGCATGGAAAGCGAGATGTTGACGTTCGACGAACCGCCTTGCGCCGACGAACGGCCGCCGTTGGCGTTCGCCACGCCCAGGCCGCCGACCGACGATGAATTGGAACTGGTGTTGGCCGTCGAATTCGCCGACGTGCCGATGTTATTCAGGCTCGATCCCCCGCCCTGACCGATGCCGGTCGAAGTCGACCCCGAGACGGAGCCCGACGAGGAATTGGCCGTGGTGTCAGCGTGGGCAAGTTGCGCTGCGCAGAACAGCACCGCACATGCCAGTTGCAAAGTGGTCTTGTTCATTTTGGTTCTCCGGAAGGAAAGGGGAACGTCACGGCACATGACGACCCCGGACGGCTTAGAGTTTTTTTATAGATTCGGCAAAGGCGGTGTCGCGCAAGCACGCGTCTCGTGATGACGCCGCCCCTGCCGTGGCTCACGGTCGGCTTAGCGCCAGCCGCCGCCGAGTTTGCTCCATGCATTGGCCGCTGCGTCCGCGCCCGAGGTGCCGCCTGCCGACGACGTGCCGTGTCCGAATCCGCCGACGTTCGACGTGTTGGTGTGGCTGGTCGTGGCGTTGGTCTTGTTGCCCGTCACGCCGAACATGTTGCCGGCGACCGACTGCGCGTTGCCATTGGCCGTGCCGTAGTTGCTGGCGGTGAAGTGGCCGAAGCCCGAGACCGAAGCGGAGGTCGAGCCGCCCGAGGTCGAGCTCGAGCTGGAGTTCGTGCCCGTGGCCATCGCGGAGACGGAGACCAGCGAGAGCAGTGCGGCAGCGATGAGAGTGCGTTTCATGATTTGCATTCCTTATCGAATCGGTAAGATTGGATTTCGTTTTTTGTTGTTCGAACCACGTTCACACCGGTAGGACCAAGCGAACCCCGTTGCGGCGAAGTCCGCGGTCCTTCACGGGGTGCTTAACGCCAGCCGCCACCGAGCTTGCTCCAGGCGTTCGCCGCGGCGTCGGCGCCCGAGACGCCCGTAGCCGTCGAACCGCCGAAGCCCTTGCCGCTCGCCGACGTCGTGTTGATGTGGCCGGTCGTTGCATTGGTCGTGTTGCCCGTCACGCCGTGGCCTTGTCCTGCCGTGGCCGATGCGTGGCCGTTGGCGATGCCGGCGTTGGTCGCGGTGAACGAGCCGAAGCCGTACACGGCGGCGGCGGAGGTGCCGCCCGACGTCGAGCTCGAGCTGGAGTTCGTGCCCGTTGCGAAAGCAGCGGCGGAAACGAGCGAAAGAGCGGCGGCTGCTGCGATCAGTTTGCGTTGCATGGTGATGTCTCCAAGTGAAGGCGCACGGTAATTCCCTGCTACATCGACGCCGGTATGTAGCTGGCACGGCAGTGAAAACTACTTCGTTAGTATTCCTATTTCATTCGCCTGCCTGAATTTCGCCTGGGTGAAACGGTGTGAAAAATTCAGCGGGTGTATGAAAGAGGGTCGCGCTTCGGGCGCGGATGAATCAGATCGGAATCGATGCGAAAGCCGAAGCGGCGCGCACTTCGATCGGACGAAGTCGTCGTTCGTGCATCGAGTCGGTCAGGTCGAGGCTGGCTTGGGACGGGCTGATGGTGCCCGTCGAGCGGATCACGGCGCGCAGGCCTTCCGCTCTTTCGATTTGCTTTGCGTTCTTCTTCATCGCGATCCCCGTAACACGCTTTTATGTTGTTTCAGGCACCTGGTCTTTTTTGTGTGCCTGTGTTTTGAGGTGACTGTACGGAAGATGAAAAGCGGCAAGCGTGGGGCAGGCAACACTAAACTTCACGTCACACCAAATCGTGAGAAATTTGGTTGGCCAGCGCTCATATGAACAGACCAGAAGCCCGCAAACGCCCTGTTTTCGCGGGTTTCCACGGATCCGCATGAAGATGCGGCGCGTAAAAAGCAAAAACGCGGACGATGTTCGCCCGCGTTCGTGCATCGGACCCAAGCAGCAGTCCGGCAATCAGACCGTGCTGAGCCGCGCCATTTCCGTTTCGACGATGAGCTTCTTCAACTCCGGCACGCACGACCCGCAATTGCCGCCGGCCTTGAGGCACGACGTGATCTCCGCGGCGCTCTTCAGCCCCTTCTCGCGGATCGCGCTGCAGATCGTATTGCGTCCGACGCCGAAGCACGAGCACACGGTCGGTCCGGTATCTTCACCCCTGGCCGCCGGCTGGCCGAGCAGGAGGCTCGCGCGGTCGTCGTCGTCGAGACGGTCTTTCTCGAAGAGACTCGCGAGCCACGCGCGCGCGGGAAGATCGGGCCGCTCGGAGATGAACACGCAACTCTCGATGCGGTCGTCCACGAGATGCGCCGCGCGATACACGCCCGCGCTCTTGTCCTCGTATTCGATCCAGTCCGCGTGATGATCGTCGATATGAAAGAGCGCGCGCGCCCAGTCGTGATGATCGCCATGCGCCGCATCGAAGCGATTGCGGCCCGCCATTTCGAAGCGCACGAAACGCGTGCCATGCACGCGCGTCCAGTGCGTGACGCGGTCGAGATCGGGCGTGCTGCGTGAGAGCGAAAACCCATGCCATGCGACGTGGAATTTCTCGACCGACACCGGCGTGTGCTTGAACTCCGGTTCGCCCGATACCGGATCGACCACGGGATTGACCACCGCGCCGACGCGCGCATCGGAGGCGACCTGATCGTTCCAGTGAATCGGCACGAAGACGCTGCCGCGCGGCATGCCGCCGCCGTGCTGCACGCGCGCGACCATCGAACCCCAACGGCTCGCCACGCGCGCGAGTTCGCCCTCGCGCACGCCGCAGGCAAGCGCGTCCTGCGGATGCATGTCGATGAACGATTCGCCGATATGCCCCGCGAGCTTCGCGGAGCGGCCCGTGCGCGTCATCGTGTGCCATTGGTCGCGCACGCGGCCCGTGTTGAGCACGAGCGGATGGTCTTCATCGGGCGCGTTGACCGGCGCGCGCGGCACCGTCGCAATGAAGCGCGCGCGGCCGTCCGCATGACTGAAGCGGCCATCTTCGAAGAGACGCGCCGCGCCCTCTTCGCCGGCTGCGAGCAAAGGCCACTGAACCGGCTTCAGCGCGTCGTATTGCGCGCGGCTCATGCCGGCCAGGCCGCCCACGTTGAATGCGCGATAGACGCCCGTGGACGCGTCGTTGCGATACGAAGACAGACGCGCGTGCTCATCGAAAATCTCGTGCGGTCCCGCGAAATCGAAACCTGCAAAACCCATGCGCCGCGCCACGTCGCAGACGATGCGCCAGTCGGCGCGCGCGTTGCCCGGCGCCGGAACGAAGGCGCGCTGGCGCGAGATGCGCCGCTCCGAATTCGTCACCGTGCCGTCTTTTTCGCCCCAGCCGAGCGCGGGCAGCAGCACATCGGCGACGGCGTTCGTATCCGTCTTCTCGACGATGTCCGAGGCCACCACGAGCTCGCACTGTTCGAGCGCGCGCTTCACGCGATCGCCGTCCGGCAGGCTGACGACCGGATTCGTGCCCATGATCCACACCGCTTTCACGCGGCCCGCTTCGATCGCATCGAACAGGTCGACGGCCTTCAGGCCCGCACGTTGCGCGATCTTCGGCGAGGACCAGAACGTCTGCACGATGTCGCCGTGCAGCGAATCGCCGAACTCAAGATGCGCCGCGAGCGTATTGGCGAGACCGCCGACTTCGCGTCCCCCCATCGCGTTCGGCTGTCCCGTGAACGAGAACGGCCCCATGCCCGGCTTGCCGATACGCCCCGTCAGCAGATGGCAGTTGATGATGCCGTTGACCTTGTCCGTGCCCGCGCTCGACTGATTCACGCCTTGCGAATACACCGTCACCACGCGCTCGGTGCGTGCGAACAGGCGATAGAACGTCATCAGGTCGTGCTGATCGAGCTTGCAGTCCTTCGCGGTTTGCGCGAGATCGCAAGGCCCGGCCGCCGCAAGCGCCGCGTCGAAGCCCTGGGTGTGCGCATCGACGAAAGCCGCATCCGTCGCGCCGTGTTCCGCGAGAAAGGCGAGCAGGCCGTTGAAGAGCCGCACGTCGCTGCCGGGCTTGAGCGGCAAATGCAGGTCCGCCATCTCGCACGTCGCGGTGTGACGCGGATCGATCACGACGATCTTCGTATCGGGCCGCGTCTCCTTCATCTTCACGATGCGCTGGAAAAGAATCGGATGACACCATGCCGTATTCGAGCCGACGAGCACGATGAGATCCGCGCGTTCGAGATCCTCATAGCTCATCGGCACGAGGTCTTCGCCGAACGCGCGCTTGTGCCCCGCCACCGACGACGACATGCACAGCCGCGAGTTCGTATCGATGTTCGCGCTGCCGATGTAGCCCTTCATCAGCTTGTTCGCGACGTAGTAATCCTCGGTGAGCAACTGGCCCGATACATACAGCGCGACAGCGTCCGGACCGTGCTCTTCGACGATGCGCGCGAAGCCGTCCGCCACTGTGCCGATGGCGTCGTCCCATGAAACGTCGGTGAGCGCGCCGCTGCGCTTGTCGCGCAATTTCGGATTGAGCAGACGGCCATCGAGCCCGACCGTATCGCCGAGCGCCGAGCCTTTCACGCACAGGCGGCCGAAGTTGGACGGATGCGCTTCATCGCCGGCGATAACGACTTCCGTCGCGCTCTTCGGCGACGCCTGAACGCCGCAGCCGACGCCGCAATAGGGGCACGTGGTTTTGACTGGAACGATTGGGATGCTCAATTGCAAATCTCACTTTCGCAAAGCGCCTTGCCGAACAACAGTCTGCCACGCAGATGCGAGACATCCGCGCGGTCCTGAATGAGATCGAAGTACCAGCCGCCGTCTTTCACGTCGCCATACAGCACCGCGCCGATCAGGCGTCCCGCCTGCAGCACGAGCCGCTTGTAGACGCCGCGTCGCGGATCGCGCAGCACGAGATCCTCGCTGCCGTCGCCGCCGATGAAATCGCCCGCGGAATACAGATCGACGCCGGTGACCTTGAGCTTGGTCGCGGTCGCGCGCTGCACATAGCGGCGATGCCCCGCGCCCGCGAGATGCGCGCCCGCCACGCGCGCCTGATCCCAGATCGGTGCGACGAGACCGAAGGTCGCCGAACGATGCTGCACGCATTCGCCCACCGCATAGACGCGCGGATCGAAGGTCTGCAGCGTGTCGTCGACGACGATCGCGCGTTCGCAATGCAGGCCCGACGCCTGCGCCAGCGCGATATTCGGGCGCACGCCCGCCGTCATCACGACGAGGTCGGCGTCGATCTGCGTGCCGTCGGCGAAACGCACCGCGCGCACGCGGTCTTCCCCAATGATCGCGGTGGTCTGCGTGGCCATGGCGAAGCGCAGCCCCTTTGCTTCGAGGGAGCGTTTGAGCAAGGCGGCCGCGCTCGCGTCGAGTTGACGATCCATCAGGCTATCGGTCGCATGCACGACCGTCACCGACATGCCCTGCCGCTGCAAGCCGTTCGCCGCTTCGAGCCCGAGCAGGCCGCCGCCGATGATCACCGCATGACGATGATCGCGCGCCGCATCGAGCATCGTTTCGACATCCTGAATATCTCTGAATGCAATCACACCGGGGAGATCGCAACCGGGGACCGGAATGATGAACGGCTTCGAACCAGTCGCGATCAGCAGCCGGTCGTAACGCGCCTCGACGCCCTTCTCCGAGCGCACGATGCGCCGCACGCGATCGATTTCGGTCACGGCGTCGCCCGCATGCAGCGTGATGTCGTTCGCGTCGTACCACTCGCGCGTGTTGAGAATGATGTCGTCGACGCGCTTCTCACCCGCGAGCACCGGCGACAGCAGAATGCGGTTGTAGTTGCCGTACGGCTCCGCGCCGAACACGGTGATGTCGTACAGATCGGGCGCGATCTTCAGCAACTCTTCGACCGTGCGCATGCCCGCCATGCCGTTGCCGACGACGACCAGGCGCTGCCGCGCCACCGGCGCGCCGTTCAAAGAGGCGATGCCCGCAACCGCATATTCCGTCTTCATGCGGCGACCCAGACCTTGCCGCCCGCGACCTTCACGCGATACGCGCTCACCGAAAGCTCCGGCGCTTCGAGGCATTCGCCGGTGCGCAGATCGAAGTGCTGCTTGTAGATCGGCGAGGCCACCACGATGCGCTCGCCCACGCTGCCGACGATGCCGCGCGAGAGCACCGCCGCCTGCGAATGCGGATCGTAATTGTCGATCGCATAGAGGTCCGCGTCTTCGCCCGCGAGATGAAACACCGCGACCTGCGTGCCCTTCACGAGCGCGCACACGCCCGTATCGGGCACGATGTCGTCGAGTTCGCACACGGCGGTCCAGTCCTGTTCGATGCGGTCGTTCATGATGTTTTTCTCCTGGGCGTTAGACGGTTTCGACGATCTTCGACTTGCGTTCTTCCAGCGTCGCGGGACGAATCTGGCCGCGCTCTTCGACAAACGTCACGTTCGCATCGCCGGCGTCGCTGTTGACGAAGTGACGGAAGCGCTTGCGCGTATGCGGATCGGTAACGGCCTTCTTCCATTCGTCTTCGTAGGTATCGACCACGAGCTGCATCTCCGCTTCGAGTTCGGCGGCAATCTCGAGCTTGTCGTTGATGACCACGTCGATCAGATAATCGAGGCCGCCTTCGAGGTTGTCGCGCCATACGCTCGTGCGTTGCAAGCGGTCCGCCGTGCGCACGTAGAACATCAGAAAGCGGTCGATGTAACGCACGAGCGTGTCGTGATCGAGATCGGAGGCGATGAGTTCGGCGTGACGCGGCTTCATGCCGCCGTTGCCGCACACGTAGAGATTCCAGCCCTTTTCCGTCGCGATCACGCCGACGTCCTTGCCTTGCGCTTCGGCGCATTCGCGCGTGCAGCCCGACACGCCGAACTTGATCTTGTGCGGCGTGCGCAGGCCCTTGTAGCGGTTTTCGAGTTCGATCGCGAGACCGACCGAATCGCCGACGCCATAGCGGCACCACGTCGAGCCGACGCAGGACTTCACTGTGCGCAGCGCCTTGCCATAGGCATGGCCCGATTCGAAGCCCGCTTCGATCAGCTCTTCCCAGATGAACGGCAACTGCTCGACGCGCGCGCCGAACATATCCACGCGCTGGCCGCCGGTGATCTTCGTATAAAGCCCGTATTTCTTCGCGACCTGACCGACCGCAATCAAACCATCGGGCGTCACTTCGCCGCCCGGCATGCGCGGCACGACGCTATACGTGCCGTCGCGTTGAATGTTGGCGAGGTAGTAATCGTTCGAATCCTGCAGGCTCGCGTGCTCCTTCTTCAGCACGAATTCGTTCCAGCACGACGCGAGAATGTTCGCGACAGCCGGCTTGCAGATATCGCAGCCGCGCCCTTTGCCATGCTTCGCGAGCAGCGCGCCGAATGTGCGATGCCCTTCCACGCGCGCGATGTGATACAGCTCCTGACGCGAATACGGAAAGTGCTCGCAGATATGGTTGTTCACGGCGAGGCCTTGCCGCTTCATCTCCGACTTCATCACCTGCGTGACGAGCGGCACGCAGCCGCCGCACGACGCGCCCGCCTTGCATGACGACTTGATCGCGCCGATGCTCGTCGCGCCTGCGCATACCGCCGCGCAGATTTCCGCCTTGCTCACGTTGTTGCACGAGCAGATTTGCGCCGCTTCGGGCAAGGCTTCGACGCCGAGCGCCGGCTTTGCCTTGCCATCGCTCGAAGGAAGGATCAGGAACTCGGGCGCTTCGGGCAATTCGATCTTGTTCAACATCATTTGCAGCAGCGTGCCGTATTCCGTCGCATCGCCGACCATCACCGCGCCGTGCAGGAACTTGCCGCAATCGGACACGACGAGCTTCTTGTAGACCTGCTTGCGCTCGTCGCTGTACTGATACGTGCGGCTGCCCGGCGTCTTGCCGTGCGCATCGCCGATGCTCGCCACATCGACGCCCATCAGCTTGAGTTTCGTGCTCATGTCGGCGCCGGCGAACGCGGCTTCTGTGCCTGCGATCTGCTTGGCGACGATGCGCGCCATGTCGTAACCGGGCGCAACGAGGCCGAACAATTGCCCTTTCCACAGCGCGCATTCGCCGATCGCGAAGATATCGGCATCGCTCGTGCGGCATGCATCGTCGATCACGATGCCGCCGCGCGCGCCGATGTCGAGGCCCGCCGCGCGCGCGATATCGTCGCGCGGACGAATGCCCGCCGAGAACACGATCATGTCGGTGTCGAGATGCGTTTCATCGGCGAAATTCATGCGATTGACCGCGCCTTCGCCCTCGACGATCGCGAGCGTGTTCTTGCCCGTGTGCACCGTCACGCCGAGTTCTTCGATCTTGCCGCGCAGCACGCGTCCGCCGCCGTCGTCGACCTGCACGGCCATCAGGCGCGGCGCGAATTCGACGACATGCGTGGCGAGCCCCATGTCGCGCAACGCCTTCGCCGCTTCCAGCCCGAGCAAACCGCCGCCGATCACCGTGCCGGTCTTCGCGCGCGCGCCGAAGGCCTGCATCGCTTCGAGATCCTCGATCGTGCGATACACGAAGCAGCCTTCGCGGTCCCGGCCTTCGACCGGCGGCACGAACGGATACGAGCCGGTCGCGAGCACGAGCTTGTCGTACGCCAGCACATCGCCGTTCGATGCCGTCACGGTGCGCGCGGCGCGATCGATCGCGACCGCGCGCGCGTTGAGCTTCAGCACATAGCCCGACTGCTCGAAAAAGCCTTCCTGCACGAGCGAAAGATCGTCCGCCGACTTGCCCGTGAAGAACCCGGTGAGATGCACGCGATCGTAGGCGGCGCGAGGTTCTTCGCACAGCACCGTCACGTCGAGCGCCTGCTGGCCGCTCTCGGCGAGACATTCGAGGAACTTGTGGCCGACCATGCCGTGGCCGATGACGACGATTTTCATCAGGATACCTTTTTAGTTTGCAACGACATTGTTCGCTGCGAGCGCGCTTTCGCGCAGCGCGGCTTCGCGTGCCTTGTGTTCCGGCGAGAAGCGCACGGCGAGCGCACACAGTGCCGTGCCCGCGACGATCACGCCGAGCATCGAGAGCGTCGCCTGCGCGTTGCCGAGGCCTTTCATCAGGAAGCCCGCCGCGACCGCGCCGACATTGCCGCCCGCGCCGATCACGCCGGCCACGCCGCCGAGCGCCTTTCGATCGATGAACGGCACCAGCGCGTAGGTCGCGCCGCAGGCCATGTGCGTGAAGAGACCGAACGCGAGCATGGCGACGACGGCGCTCACGACGCTCGATGCATGCGCGAACGCATAGAGGCCGATGCCTTCGCCCGCGATCAACGCGAAGAGCAGCGTCGCGCGAATGTCGAGACCGCGCTTGGCAGCCGCCTTGTCGGACAGCCAGCCGCCGAGCGCGCGGGCGAACAGCGCGAGCAGGCCGAAGCTGCCCGCGGCCATGCCGGCCTGGCCGAGCGTGAGATTGAAGTGATCGACGTAGTAGATGGCCGCGATGTTGTGGATGAACACTTCCACGCCGAAGCACGCGCCATACGTCACGAAGAGCATCCACACGCGATAGTTCGCGCACGCCGTGAGAAAGCTCTGCCAGCCGCCCTTCTTGCCGCCGTCGATCGCGATGCCCGCGCGGCGCAGCGTCGCGAAATCGCCTTGCGGGCAGTCCTGCGTGTAGCGCCAGTAGAAGTACGCCATGACCGGCATCGCGATGCCCGGCACGATCAGCGCGACGCGCCATGCCGATGCTTCACCCGCGCCGAGCGCGATCGCGGCTGCGACGAGGAGCGGAATGATCGCCTGCGCCGCGCCCGCGCCTGCGTTGCCCCAGCCGGCGGTCGTCGCATTCGCGGTGCCGACGACGTTCGGCGCGAACATCACCGAGGTGTGGTACTGCGTGATGACGAAGCTCGCGCCAATCGCGCCGATCGCGAGGCGGCACCACAGGAAGCTGTCATAGCCCGTCGAAAGCGCCGCGCCGAGCACCGGCAGGGAACCCGCGAGCAGCAGCGCGCTATACACGCGGCGCGGGCCGAAGCGATCGCACATCGGGCCGACGACGAGACGCACGAGAATCGTCACGGCGACCGCCGCGATATTGATGTTGGCGATCTGATCGGCCGTGAGACCGTACTCGCGCTTGATGAGCGGCATGAGCGGCGCGCACGCGAACCACGCGAAGAAGCACACGAAGAACGCCATCCACGTGAGATGGAACGCGCGCATCGGCGCGCTGCGCATGCTGAAGAGATCGATCCGGGTGGCTTTGTCCATCGTCCTTCCCAAAAAAAGAAAGGCGTCCCGCGCATGCGACCGGTTGGCCGAATGCGGGGGACGCCGTTGTCCGATGCCCGCATGGCTGCAACCTGCCGGGCGCTGTATTCAGGACGGATCGCCGTTGATCCGATGACACGGCATAAGGCAAGGCCTATGCCATGCGCTCGCTATCGGCCGGAAAGCATTGCTGCGTATGGCTCTTGTCAATGCATGCACCGCGGATGCGCCCGCGATGCACGTCATGTTTCGATGCAGCCGGGCACAGCGATGGTGCGACGCAGCACTGATGCCGTGCGTTCGATTCATGCGATCCGGTTCGCCTGCGCGAGGCACGTTCGCGTCGAACCGGTGCCGCGCATGAGATCCACGCACAACGACAGTGCGAAAGACGCGCATAGTGTCCAATGGCCCGCTTATTGCATTGATGAAAGCGCCGCGAGCAACGGCGCGCGCGGCACGACGACGTGAAAAGCAAGGACAATGGCGTCCCTTCGTGCAGCGGCACGAGCGGACGCTTTCGGCGTTTGCCCCGCCGATGCAGCCCCACTACGCAAAGAATCAGGAAGCAACGATGAGCACCACCACAGGCAAAGTCACCTTGTTGAGCGCGGGCCCGGGCGATCTGGACCTGCTCACCTTGCGCGCCGCGAAGGCGCTCGCCGCCGCCGATATCCTGCTGCTCGACGATCTCGCCAACGCCGACATCGTCACGCTCGCGCCGCATGCGCGCGTGATTCGCGTCGGCAAGCGCGGCGGCTGCAGATCGACGCCGCAGGCCTTCATTCAGCGCCTCATGCAGCGTTATGCGAAGAAAGGGCTGCATGTGGTGCGCGTGAAAGGCGGCGACGCGCTGCTTTTCGGACGCGCGGGCGAAGAGATCGCGGCGTTGCGCGACGCGCATATCGCGGTCGAGATCGTCAACGGCGTGTCGTCGGGCTTCGCGGCGGCGGCGGGACTCGGCATCTCGCTCACGCATCGCGATCATTGCCAGGGCGTGACCTTCGTCACCGCGCACATGCAGGATCACGGTCAGCCGGACTGGGCCGCGCTCGCCGCAACCGGCACCACGCTCGCGATCTACATGGGCATGAGCCGCATCGCGAGCCTCACGGCGGCGCTCTCCGACGCACTGCCCGCGAGCACGCCGGCGGCGATCGTGCAGAACGCGGGATCGCCGATTGAAAAGCGCCTCGTCACGACGCTCGACCGGCTCGCGCAAGAGGCCGCCGACGCTGGCCTCGGCAGTCCGGCGGTGATTCTCATCGGCGGGGCGATCGGCGAAGCGGCGGAATTCGCAGCGCGTGCCGCCGACACAAAAGGACTCGCTCATGCCGCGTGAAGCGGCGCGCATGCTGCGCGTTCTTCTCGTCACCGACACCGACAAACCCATCGGCGACTTGCGCGAGCAACTCGCGCGCATGGGCTATGAGATGCTCGCCGAAGTCGCCGCGCCGTCGGCGCTGCACGAGGCCGTCGAGAGTCAGAAACCGGATGTCGTCATCATCGACACCGAATCGCCTTCGCGCGACACGCTCGAACAGCTCGCGGTGATGAACAAGGCCGCGCCGCGTCCCGTGCTGATGTTCAGCAACGACGCCGATCAGCAGTTCATTCGCGCGGCCGTCGGCGCGGGCGTGACCGCGTATTCCGTCGAAGGGCTCGCGAGCGCGCGGCTCGCGCCGATCATCGAGGTGGCGCTCGCACGCTTCGCGCACGAAGAACAGTTGCGGCAACGCCTCGCGCAAGTGGAGAACGAACTGGAACAGCGCAAGGTCATCGACCGCGCGAAGCGTCTTCTGATGGACAAGCGCGGCATGTCCGAGCAGGAGGCTTACGCGGCGCTGCGCAAGCGCGCGATGGATCAGGGCGTGAAGGTCGCGGAAATCGCGCGCCAGTTGCTCGCGCTGGCCGATCTGCTCTAGATTCACCGACATCTTATGAACATCACCTCTTCCCAGCCCGAGCGCACGCATCTGCGGCTTGGCTTCGTCGCGCTGTCCGATGCCGCGCCGCTCGCCGTCGCCGCGCTGCGCGAACTCGGCGCGCGCCACGGCATCACCATCGAGCTATGCCGTCAGCCTTCGTGGGCCGCCGTGCGCGACAAGCTGCTCTCCGGCGAACTCGACGCGGCGCATGCGCTTTACGGGCTCGTGTACGGCGTGCAGCTCGGCATCGGCGGACCGCAAGCGGACATGGCCGTGCTGATGGTCCTCAATCGCAACGGTCAGGCGATCACGCTGTCGGGCCCGCTCGCCGACGCGATCCGCGACGGCGCGAGCGTCAAAGATGCGCTGTCGTCGCTCGGCCGCAAGCCTGTCATCGCGCAGACGTTTCCGACCGGCACGCACGCGATGTGGCTGTACTACTGGCTCGCGGCTAACGGCGTGCATCCGTTGCGCGACGTGCAAAGCGTCGTGATTCCGCCGCCGCGCATGGCCGATGCCCTCGTCGAAGGCGCGCTCGACGGCTTCTGCGCGGGCGAGCCGTGGCACGCGGTGGCCGAGGCGCGCGGCGCGGGCAGGACGGTCGCGTACACGAGCGAGATCTGGCCGGACCATCCGGAAAAGGTGCTCGCGTGCCGGCGCGATTTCGTCGCGCTCAATCCGAACACGGCGCGCGCGCTCGTGCGCACCCTGCTCGACGCGTGCGCCTGGCTCGATACGGCCGGGCATCGCGCGGACATCGCGCAGGCGCTGGCGTCGCCCGCGCTGCTCGGCGTGCCAAGCGCGCTGATCGAGCCGCGCCTCGCCGCGCCCGACGGCGGCGATGCGCGCGCGCTGCCGCTGCGTTTCTTCGATGACGGCGCGGTCAACTATCCGCGCATATCGGACGGGCTGTGGTTCATCACGCAATACCGGCGCTGGGGCATGCTCGACGCCGGTCTCGACGATGCCGCCATCGCGCGGGCCGTCAATCAGACCGCGCTTTACCGCGAGGCGGCGCAGGCCGCGGGCATCGCGGTGCCCGGCGAGCGGCGCGCGGCGACGCTCTGCGACGGCCGCGTGTGGGATGGCGGCGATGCGGCCGCTTACGTCGCGGGCTTCGGCGTGCGTGCGTAGAAAAGCGCCTACCATGGAATCTCCAGCGCGTACCGGAGATTCGCCATGGAACTGCTCGCCATCGCCATCGACAAGCCCGAGGACACCAACTTCATCCTCGGCCAGTCGCATTTCATCAAGACGGTCGAGGATCTGCACGAGGCGCTCGTCGGCGCGGTGCCCGGCATCCGCTTCGGGCTCGCGTTCTGCGAGGCGTCGGGCAAGCGGCTCGTGCGCACGTCGGGCACGGACGACGCGCTCGTCGAGATGGCCGCGGGCAACGCGCAGCGCATCGGCGCGGGGCATAGCTTCATCATCGTGCTCGGCGACGGCTTTTTTCCCGTCAACGTGCTCAATACCGTCAAGAACGTGCCGGAGGTGTGCCGCATCTTCTGCGCGACCGCCAATCCGACGCAGGTGCTCGTCGCGCAGACGGATCAGGGGCGCGGGATCGTCGGCGTGATCGACGGGCTGCCGCCGCTCGGCGTCGAAACGGCGGAGGACGTGCAGTGGCGCAAGGATCTGCTGCGCAAGATCGGCTACAAGGCCTGAAGCCTGACGCCTGCACCCTGAGGCCTGAACCTTGACTTGAGCGGGCAAATCACGAGAATGACGCCCGCGCGCACCCGTTACGGCGCTTTTTTCGATCCGGGGCGCGGCATCATGGACAATATCGGGATACGGTATAAACGCCGTTGGCGTTTTCGTTCGTGTGCCGCGGCCCGCTGAACCGCCGCGCCCACACGTCTTAAGATTCCCGGCATCAACCCCGCCGATACGGCATCGAACACCGGCCACCCGCGCCGCCCGAGGATAAGGTCGTCCTCGCGCGGCCAACAGGAGCATCACATGACCGATATGAACCCAGGCTTTTTCGGCAGGATAGGCATTGCCTTCGGCGCCTTCTTCGGCATTCTGGGCAATGCGGCGTTCGCGGGCCGCGTACAGCGCTTGCGCGAAGCGCCGCTCGCGCCCGAAGCCGCGCCCGTCGCGCCTGCCGCGCCCGAGAAGCCACAAGCGCCGCAGCCGCCGAAGCCGGCCGCCGCGCCCGTGCAGCCCGCGCCTTCCGCGCTGAAGGAAGCCAGCCCCGTCGCCGCCCTGCAACTGCTCGGTCTCTTGCAGCGCGACGCGCGTTTCATCGATTTCGTCGAGGAAGACATCGCCCAATACACCGACGCCGATATCGGCGCGGCCGCCCGCCTCGTGCACGACGGCTGCCGCGCGGTGCTGCGCGAGCATTTCTCGATCAAGCCGGTACGCGGCGAAGCCGAAGGCAGCCGCATCACGCTGCAGGAAGGCTTCGACGCGGCCGCCGTGCGCCTCACGGGCAATGTCGTCGGCAAACCGCCCTTTTCGGGCAGCATCAGCCATCGTGGATGGAAGGTCGAGGACACGCGCCTGCCGAAGCTCGCGCCGTCCCATGATGCGAGCATCGTCGCGCCGGCGGAGGTGGAACTGTGAGCGACATCAACTCGAACGAAAACCCGGCGCGCTATTCGATCGGCGTCGATCTCGGCACGACGCACTGCGCGCTCTCCTATGTCGACATGAGCGCAAGCGACGGCGAAAAGACCGCGCAAGGCGTGCTTCCTGTTTCGCAACTGACCGCGCCCGGCGCCGCCGAAGAGCGCGACCTGCTGCCTTCGTTTCTCTATCTGCCGCATGAAAACGAGCTCGCGCCCGGCGATCTGACGCTGCCGTGGACGCAGGAGCGCACATTCATCGTCGGGGAACTGGCGCGCACGCGCGGCGCGGGCACGCCGATCCGCCTCGTCTCCAGCGCGAAAAGCTGGCTGTGCCATCCGGGCGTCGATCGCCGCGCGGCGATTCTGCCGTCGGATGCGCCCGAGGAAGTCGAGCGTGTCTCGCCGATGGAAAGCTCGGTGCGTTATCTCACGCATCTGCGAGAGGCGTGGAATCACGCGCATCCGGACGCGCCGTTCGATCAGCAAGATGTGACCGTGACGATTCCCGCGTCGTTCGATCCCGCCGCGCGCGAACTCACGGCCGAAGCCGCGGCGGCCGCCGGCTACACGCGCATGACGCTGCTCGAAGAACCGCAGGCCGCGCTGTATAGCTGGATTCAGAAGTCGGCGGGCGGCTGGCGCAAGCAGGTCAAAGTGGGCGATGTCATTCTCGTCGTCGATGTCGGCGGCGGCACGACCGACCTTTCGCTGATCGCGGTCGTCGAGCGCGAAGGAAATCTGGAGCTGCATCGCGTGGCTGTCGGCGAACATATCCTGCTCGGCGGCGACAACATGGACCTGGCGCTCGCGCACACCGTCGCGCGCAAGCTGGCGGCGGCGGGGACGCAGGCCGATCCGTGGCAGTTGCGCGCGCTCACCTACGCGTGCCGCTCGGCGAAGGAAACGCTGCTGTCCTATCCATCGACCGACGCCGTGCCGCTCGTCGTGCCGAGCCGCGGCTCGAAGCTGATCGGCGGGTCGCTGCGCACCGAACTGACGCGCGCCGAGCTCACGCAAATCCTGCTCGAAGGCTTTTTCCCGCAAGTCGATGCCGCCGCGCGGCCGGTTTCGCGCGCGCGCGTCGGTCTGACGCAACTCGGTCTGCCGTATGCGCAGGACGCCGCCGTCACGCGCCATCTCGCCGCGTTCCTCGGCCGTCAGGTGAATGCGCTTGCGGAAGTCGAAGGCTTGCAGCATGAAGCACCGCAGGGCGCGACGCTGCTGCACCCGACCGCCGTGCTCTTCAACGGCGGCGTGTTCAAGTCGCCGCTGCTCGTCGAGCGCGTGATGACGACGCTCAACGCATGGCTCGCCGCCGAGAACGCGCCGCCCGCGCGGCTGCTCGAAGGCGCGGATCTCGATCTGGCGGTGGCGCGCGGCGCGGCTTACTACGGCTACGTGCGGCGCGGCAAGGGCGTGCGCATTCGCGGCGGCACGGCGCGCGCGTACTACGTCGCGGTCGAATCGGCGATGCCCGCCGTGCCCGGCCTGGAGCCGCCCGTGCAGGCGCTGTGCGTCGCGCCGTTCGGCATGGAGGAAGGCACCGACGCCGCCCTGCCCGCGCAGGAATTCGGGCTGGTGGTCGGCGAGCCGGTGCATTTCCGCTTCTTCGGCTCGTCGGTGCGGCGTCAGGACACGGTCGGCACGCTGCTCGACTACTGGCAGCCGGACGAATTGCAGGAGCTCGAAGAGATCGAGGCATCGCTGCCGCCCGAAGGCCGCACGCCGGGCGAAGTCGTGCCCGTCAAGCTGCATGCGCGCGTGACCGAAGCGGGCACGCTCGAACTCGAAGCGGTTCCGCGCGGCTCGTCCGAGCGCTGGAAAGTCGAGTTCGACGTGCGCGGCGGCGCGAACTCGGGCGTGGATCAGGGCATGGGCCTGTAAGTGTCCACGCGAAAGAAAAAAGCGGCGGCGCGTGCGCGCTACAGCGTCGGCATCGACCTGGGAACGAGCAATACCGTCGTCGCTTATGCAGAAACGGGCTCGCACGATATCCGCGTGTTCGAGATCGAGCAGCTCGTGGGCGCGGGCGAAGTCGCGGCCCAGCCGCTTCTGCCTTCGCTGCGCTATCACTACGCGCCGGGCGAGCTCAAATCCGAGGATCTGCAATTGCCGTGGGGCGAGATGGAAGCGCCCGCGGTCATCGGCCGGTTTGCCCGCGCGCTCGGCGCGCAGGTGCCTGGCCGCCTCGTGTCGAGCGCGAAAAGCTGGCTGTCGCATGCGGCGGTCGATCGCCTCGCGCCGATCTTGCCGTGGGGCGCGGGCGACGACGTCGAGAAAATCTCGCCCGTGATCGCGAGCGCGAGCTATCTGGCGCACGTGCACGCGGCGTGGAACGAGCGCTTTGCCGATGCGCCGCTCGACCAGCAGGACGTGGTGCTGACCGTGCCCGCTTCCTTCGATGAAGGCGCGCGGGCGCTGACGCTCGAAGCGGCGCGCATGGCGGGCCTCGACACGCTGCGGCTGCTCGAAGAACCGCAGGCCGCGTTCTACGACTGGCTGTTTCATCATCGCGCGACGCTGGCGGACGAACTCGCCGCGACGCGTCTCGTGCTGATCGTCGATGTCGGCGGCGGCACGACCGACCTCACGCTGATCCAGGTCGCCATGAAGGACGGCGAGCCCGAACTGACACGCATCGGCGTGGGCAACCATCTGATGCTCGGCGGCGACAACATGGATCTCGCGCTCGCGCATCTCGTCGAAAAGCGGCTCACGGGCGGCGACACGCGGCTTTCGGCGGCGCGCCTGTCGGAACTGGTCGAGCGCTGCCGCGCCACGAAGGAGCAACTGCTGGGCGCAACGGGAGACGGTGCGCCCGCGTCCGCGTCGATCACGCTGCTCGGCGCGGGTTCGAAGCTCATCGGCGGCGCCCGTTCGGCCGATGTGACGCGCGACGAACTCGAACGGATCATCGTCGACGGCTTCTTTCCGATGGTGTCCGCGAGCGACCGGCCGACGCGCGCGCGTGGCGGCATCGTCGAGTTCGGGCTGCCCTATGCGAGCGACGCGGCCATCACGCGGCATGTCGCGGCGTTTCTCGGCCAGCACGCGGGCGAGGCGCGCAAGGCGCTCGACGTGCCAGCCGAAACGCCCGCCATTCCGGACACCTTGCTCTTGAACGGCGGCGTGTTTCGCGCCGATCCGCTCGCGCGCCGTATCGCCGATACGCTCTCGGCATGGCGCGGCGAAGCCGTCAACGTGCTCGCGAACGGCCATCCCGATGTCGCCGTCGCGCGCGGCGCGGTCGCCTATGCGCTCGCGCGCGCGGGCCATGCGCCCAGAATCGGCGGCGGCTCGGCGCGCAGCTTCTTCCTCCTGCTCGAAGACGATGCCAGCGCGGCGCGCGGCGTCTGCGTGCTGCCGCGCGGCACCGAGGAAGGCCAGCCGATCCATCTCGCCGACCGCACGTTCGCGCTCACGCTCGGTGCGCCGGTGCGCTTTCACCTGGCGTCATCGGTGGCGGAGGCCGGGTTCAAGGCGGGCGAGCTGGCGGACCTCGCGGCCGCATCGGGCGATTTCGTGCGCCTGCCGCCGATCGCGACGGTCGTCGATCCGCGCGCCGCGGGCCAGGGCAAGGCGAGCGAAACGGCGGTGCAACTCACCACGTCGCTCACCGAAGTCGGCACGCTGGAGATGCACTGCATCGCCGTCGACGATCCCGCGAGGCGCTGGCTGCTGGAGTTTCAGTTGCGCCGCGACGGGCAGGACAGCGACGAGACCGCGAGCGAAGCGCATCCGGCGTTGCCGAAAGCCATCGAACTGATCGACCGCACGTTCGGCGCGAAGTCGCAGGATGTCGGCCCGAAGGAGGTCAAGCGCCTGCGGGCGCAACTCGAACAGGCGCTCGGCGCGCGCGACGGCTGGGACATCGCGCTCTTGCGCGAACTCTTCGGCGCGCTGTTCGAGCGCGCGAAGAAACGCCGCCGCAGCGCCGATCACGAGCGCCTGTGGCTCAATCTCGCGGGCTACTGCATGCGGCCGGGTTTCGGCCATCCGCTCGACGAATGGCGCGTCGAGCAGTTATGGACGCTCTTCGATCAGGGCATCCAGTACAGCAACGAGAGCCAGATCTGGTCCGAATGGTGGACGCTCTGGCGCCGCGCGGCGGGCGGCCTGCCCGAAGCCGCGCAGTTGCGGCTTCTGGACGACATGGCGTTCGTGCTCCAGCCGCCCGGCACGAGCCGCTATCGCAAGGCAGCGGGCGCGGCGCGCGCGGGTTACGAGGACATGGTGCGGCTCGCGGCGTCGCTGGAACGCGTGCCGGTCGAACGCAAGATCGAAGTCGGCGAGTGGCTGCTCACGCGCCTCAGGAAACCTTCGGAGAACGTGCAGAGCTGGTGGGCGCTCGGGCGCATCGGCGCGCGCGCGCCCTTTTACGGCAGCGCGCACGGCGTCGTGCCGCCGGATATCGCCGTCGCGTGGCTCGATGCGATCCTCGCGCTCGACTGGAAGAAGGTCGATCCCGCCGCGTTCGCCGCCGTGCAGATCGCGCGCATGACCGGCGACCGCTCGCGCGATCTCCCCGACGATGTGCGCCTGGCCGTCGTCCAGCGCCTTGAAACGATGGGCGCACCGGCGGCGTGGATCGCGATGGTGCGCGAGACCGTCGAGCTCGATCGCGCCGACGAGGGGCGCGTGTTCGGCGAAACGCTGCCGGCGGGGCTCAAGCTGATCCGCTGAACGCATCGAAATGCTTCGCTCTCAGAAGTTTTTTCGCCGATGCGTTGCGGCCAGGCCGCGTGTGTCTTGAATACGGGCGGGCCGCATCCTATGGTTATCAGTGTGTCGATATGGACACGCACTGAAGGAGGTCAGCATGCCATCCCCACGCAAGGCTCAAGCGAGCCAACCCGCCGAAACGGAAATGTCGAGCCGCAAGAAAACGGCCGGCAGCAAGGCATCGCCCGCGAAGGCCGCAGGCACGAAGGAAATGCAGGTCACGAAACGCACCACCAAGGCCAAGCCGAAAGCCTGAGCGGTATCCGCAAGACGCGCCCTCGTCCTCGTGCGGGGGGCATTCGAGTTGGCTGTCCTTCGAATCGGCGAGCGGAAACGAGACGCTCGCCGTTCGGCTCCCGGCATCGTTCGGGCCGCTTTTTTCCTCCCTTCCCCCTCCCGCCTCGGCGCCTGCCGCCAAAACCCGCCATATAGACGCAATAATTTCCGGTTATAACCGCGGATGGCTAAAAAAAGGCGTATTGGTATGACCGCATTGGCCTAAAGTAGATATCCCGATTCCGTGAGCGAGCATGAAGATGGCCGTACCGCAACGCGCCGCCGACGTGCGCACCCCAGGGATTCTGTTCGCGGCCGCCCGTGAGGCCGGCGCGAGCCTGGTGCGCAATCTGTCCATTCCGGCGCCGTTCTCCGACGCCGCGCTGGAGGCGCAGTTCCTCGAAGACCACAGTCAGCGCTTTTGCGCGTTCCGGCGCGCATCGACGCTGCTCGCGCTCGCCATATGGACATGCTTTCTCTGGTGGGACCTGAGCTTCGCGCGCGGCAACCAGGCGCTCGACTCGCGCCTGCCGGCCATCCTCGCGCTGCGCTTCGCGGGCATCGCGCTGCTGTTTTTCGTCGGCGTGCTGGTGCTCCGGCCGTCGTTCCGCTCGCACGCGAGCTCGCAGCGCATCATTCTCACGGGCATCTACGGGCTCTTGTGCCTGATCCTCGCGATGGTCGCGATCACGCCCGCGCCTTATAACTACACGCAGCATTTCATCGGCCTGTGTCTCGCGCTGTTCTTCCAGTTCAGCTTCTTCTACCTGCGCTCGCGCGTCGCGCTGACCGCGGGGGTGATCACGCTGGCGTCGATCGTGCTGCTGCAGGTCGCCATCCATCTGCTCAACACGGAAGACTTCCTCGCCGGCGTCTTCTATATGTTCAACGTCGTGGTCGTGGGGCACGGCGTCTGCACGCACGCCGAGCGCGTGTCGCGCGAACGCTATAGCTCGGAGCGCGCGCTCGCGTCGCTCAACGACGAATTGCGCGCGGCGAACGTCTCGCTCGGCCGCAAGAACCGCGAGCTGGAAGTGTCGAAGAAGGATCAGGAGAACAAGACCAACGCGCTGCTCGCCCTGCGCGAGCAGCAGATGATCGCCGCGCAGACCGCGAGCCGCGAGAAGTCCAACTTCCTCGCCGCCGCGACCCACGATCTGCGCCAGCCGATGCACGCGCTGAACCTGTTCCTGCAGGCGGCCGCCGAAGCCATCCGCAACGGCGAGTTCGATCAGGCCGAGCGGCTCATCAACGAATGCGGACGCTCGTCCGTGATCCTCGCGCGCCTCTTGAACGCCGTGCTCGATCTGTCGCGGCTGGAATCGGGCCGCGTCGTGCCGCGCTATCACGTATTCGACGTGCGCAGCATCGTCGAGGAAGCCGCCGAGCAGTTGCGCCCGTTCGCGACGAGCCGGGGCGTCGAATTGCGGCTGCGGCTGCCGAAGGAAGACGTCGTCTGCGTGAGGAGCGACGCGCACTGGCTCGGGCGCGCGGTCGCCAATCTCGTGTCGAACGGCATCAAGTACGCGGATACGAGCAAGACGTCGAAGCCGACGGTCATCATCGGCGTGGTGCGTTCGGCCACGCGCGCGCGCATCGACGTGCTGGACAACGGCATCGGCATTCCCGCCGATTATTTCGACGCGATCTTCCAGCCGTTCTTTCAGGTCGACAATCCCGAGCAGGACCGCGACAAGGGGCTCGGCCTGGGGCTGTCGATCGTCAATGCGGTCGTGTCGATGCTGGATCAGCACCGCATCGAGCTCAAGTCCACCGAAGGGCGCGGCTCGCGTTTCTCGCTGGAAATGCCGCTGTGCGGGCCGTCGCTCGACACGCCGTCGGCACGCGCGCCGGCGCGTTCCGAAGCCGCCGAGGCCGCGCAGCTCAGCGGCCGCTACGTGCTGCTCGTGGAAGACGACGGCCTCGTGCGCGCGTCCACCGAAGCGCTGCTGTCGCAATGGGGCGTGCTCTACGACTCCGCCGCGACCTTCGAGGAATACGAGGAGATTCTCGCGACGATCGAGCGCTTCCCCGATCTCATCATCACCGACTACCGGCTGCGTGACTTCAAGACGGCGCGCGAAGTCGCGATGCTGAGCGCGCGCAAGCTCGGGCGGCCCTGCCCCTGCCTCGTCGTGACGGGCGAGCCGGCCGCGACGATCGTGCCGCTCGCGTGCGACCACGACGTGCTGTCGAAGCCCGTGAGCCCCGCCGAACTGCGCCGCGAAATGGTGACGCTGATCGCCGGAGAGTGCGCGGTGACTGCGGCATGACGAAGCACCGGATCATCTACGACACCGATCCCGGCATCGACGACGCCATCGCGCTCGTGTTTCTGGCGCGGCATCCGGACATCGAGTTCGTCGGCATCACGAGCGTGTTTGGCAACGCCGATATCGACACCACGACCCGCAATGCGCGCTATCTCGCCTCGCGTTTCGCGCCGCGCGTGCCGGTCGCGCGCGGCGCGGCGGCGCCGCTGAAAGGCCTGCCGCCGGTGCCGATCTCGCACATCCACGGCAACGACGCGCTCGGCGACATCGAGCGCATCGGGCATGTGGACAAGCCCGAAGACGGCCGCGCGGCGCATCGCTTCATCATCGACGCGGTGCGGGCGTATCCGGGCGAAATCACGCTGCTCGCGGTCGGGCCGATGACCAATCTCGCGCTCGCCTTGCAGGACGCGCCGGAGATCGCACAGCGCGTGCGCGAAGTCGTCGTGATGGGCGGCGCGTTCGGCATCCACGGCACGCTCGGCAACGCGACGCCCGCCGCCGAAGCGAACATGCACGCCGACCCGGACGCCGCCGATATCGTGTTCGGCGCGCCGTGGAACGTGTCGATCGTGGGTCTGGACGTCACGCACGAAACCGTCATGACGACCGCGTTTCTGGCCGCGCTGCGCGACCGCGCGGGCGACGCGGGCCGTTTCGTGTGGGACGTGTCGCGCTTCTACGAACGCTTTCATGCCGCCGACGGCATGAGCCGGGGCATCTACGCGCACGATTATTCGGCGGCGGCGTTCATCGTCGCGCGCGCGCTTTACACGACGCGGCGCGGCCCGGTGCGCGTGCTGACCGATGGCATCGCCGCGGGCCTCACGATACAAAAGCCCGCCTCGATGCGCACGGATTCGCCCGCGCCCGGCTGGGACACGCGCCCGGCGTGCGACGCGTGCATCGGCGTGGATGCGGACGCGGTGCTCGAACTCTTCGCGAAAACGCTATCGAGCTAGGCGCGCGCCGAGCCACGCGCGCAGCGCCTCGACTTCCTCCATGCAAACCGAATGCGGCATTGGATACGCGTGCCATTCGACATCGCAGCCCTGCTGGCGCGCGAATTCCACCGCCTGCTCGCCGAGACTCACGTTCAGCACGTCGTCGAAGGTGCCGTGGGCGGCGAAGATCGGGATCGAGCGGTTGGCTTCGCTGAGCGATTCATCGACGAGGCCTTCGGACGGAATGTAGCCCGACAGCACGATCAGCCCCGCGAGCTTCTCGGGATGCGTGAGGCCCGCGTGATAGGTCATCGCGCCGCCCTGCGAGAAGCCGGCGACGAATATGCGTTCGCTCGGAATGCCGCGCGCGTTCTGCTCCTGGATGAGCGCGCGCACGCGGGCCACCGAAGCCACGATGCCCGCCTCGTCCACGCGGCGATTGATGCCCTCGAAGGAGAGGATGTCGTACCACGCGCGCATCACGTAGCCGTTGTTCGCCGTGACGGCGATTTCCGGCGCGTTCGGAAACACGAAGCGGATGGCGGGCGCATCGGCGAGACGCAGTTCGGGCACGAGCGGCACGAAGTCGTTGGCGTCGGCGCCGAGGCCGTGCATCAGGATCACGGCGAACTCGGGGTCCGGCGCGGTTTCGATCTCGATGGTCGAAGGTTGATCGGTCATTGCCCGTCACTCCTTTTCAGATGATGGGAACGAGAATCTGCACGATGCCGACGATCGACAACAGCCACACGAGCGAGCGCACGAACGGCACGCCCGCCGCGTAGAGCGGCACGTACACGAGGCGCGCGACGAAATACGTGAGCGCGCCGTAATGGGTCATCGGATTCTCGCGCCCGGTCACATGCACGATCAGCACCGCGACGGCGAAAATCGGCAGCGTCTCGAACAGGTTGGCCTGCGCGCGCATCAGCCGGCCGGAAAGCCGGCCGGGCGGCGGCGTCGCGGCGTCGCGCGGGCCGGCCTGATATTTGAGGCCGACTTCGCGGTTGCGCACCACGGCAGGGAGCAACACTTGCACCAGCGCGAGCACGAGCGTCCACGCCAGCATCTTCAGTTCGAAACTCATGGCGCCTCCATCGGCCTGTGCACGCGTCGGGTCGCGCCCATGATGCCATCACGGGCCGTGAGCGTGTAGTCTTGAAACAATCCGTCTCTTCCCCTTATTCCATGCTCGCGATCACGCTCCGTCTCTCGCCCGGCGACGATCTGCGCGCCGCGCTCGATCTCGCTTTCCGCGAACGCGCGCTCACCGCCGCGTATGTGCTGCAAGGCATCGGCAGCCTGAGCGTCGCGCGGATTCGCTACGCGGGCCGCGACGACGCATCCGAATGGCGCGGCGACCTCGAAATCCTGACGCTCGCGGGCACGCTCTCCGCGCAGGGGCCGCATCTGCACATGAGCATTGCCGATGCCGATGGCCGCGTGCGCGGCGGCCATGTCGCGCCGGGCTGCATCGTGCGCACGACGGCGGAGATCGTCGTCGCGAATCTGCCCGGCGAGCGCTACACGCGGGAGCACGACGCCGCCACGGGTTTCGCCGAGCTCGTCATCCGGGCAACGTGACGGCGAGCGGCGGCGTGGCGCCGTCCAGCGCCAGTTCGTGCCGCGCGATCTGTTCGAACGCCCCGCTCGTCTCCGAGTAATCCCAGCGCTCGACCAGGGTTTGCCGCGCGCCGCCCGCGGACGCGTCATGGCGGATCACGTTGACCGAATTGTCGATGGTCCCGCGCGTGCGCGACGACAGCGCCGTGCCCGCCTGCACCGCCCACATGCGGCGCGCGAGGCCCGCGAAGGTATCGTGCAGCGGCAGTACGTAAGGAAGATGAATGTGCCCGCCGAGAATCAGGTCCGCGCCCGCGCGCGCCCAGCGCTGCACCGCGCGCTCGCGGTTATGCAGCAGATTTTTCTCGTCCTGCGCGCGCGTGACGGCCACCGGCTGGTGCGTGACGACCACGCGCAATTGCGCCGCGCTCGCCGCATCGAGACGCGCGGCGACACGCCTGATCTGCTGCATCGACACTTCGCCGTTCTTGTGGCGGTACGCCCGCGTCGTGTTCACGCCGAGCACGAGCAGGTCCGGCGACTCGAACGCGGGTTCCAGCTCCGCGCCGAACACGCGTTGATGATTCGCGTACGGATAGCACAGCCGCGCAAGCGGGTTGAAGAGCGGAATGTCGTGATTGCCGGGGACGACGAGCGTCGGCGTCGCGCCGAGCGCATCGACGAACGCGCGTGCCGCCGCGAACTGCGACCTGCGCGCGCGCTGCGTGATATCGCCCGACAGCACGACGAGATCGGGCGCGAGCGCATCGGCGAGACGCAGCAGCGCCGCGACGACGAGCGGCCGTTCGGTGCCGAAATGGGTATCGGAAATCTGCAGCAGCACGGTCATGAGCGATTTGCTTGCGCCGCCTCCGGCTCGGGCTTGAGCAGCCATAGCGGCTTGTCGGAAACGCGGAATTCTAGCGGCATCGGCAGCCTCGCAATCTCGCCATCCGTCGCGATCTTGATCCTTTTCCGCTTCTTCGACGGATGCATCACCGTGATGCGCCCGAACGTGAAGCTCACGACGTGATCCGAATCGGACAGCCGTCCCGCCGCGCCATGCAGCGAAAGCCACAGATGCATGAGGCGTCCCACCGGACGCGGCGCAATGGCCACGAGCAAACCCTGTTCCAGCGCGTGCGCCTCGTCCGGCATGCCGATCTGCTCCATCTGCAGCCGGTTGTTGCCGACAAAGAGCGTGGACGAGCGGATCTCGGTCGTGCGGCCGTCGTGATCGATATGCAGGCGCAGGTGCCGGTGCGGCTTGAGCAGCGTCGAGAGCGCCGACCACAGCGCGACGAGCCGGCTGCGGCCGAATTGCCGCTTGTAGATTTCGCGGTCTTCGAGCAGCCGCGGATAAAGGCCGAGGCTTGCGTTGACGAGAAACATGCGCTCGTTGACGAAGCCCACCTGCACGGCCCAGGCGCGCGCGTTGATCAGGAGTTTCGTCGATTCTTCGGGGTCGGCGGGAATGCCGTGATCGCGGCTGAAATAGTTGAAGGTGCCGCGCGGCAGGACCGCGAACGGACAGCCCGCCTCATGCGCGGCATGGGCGACGGCGCACAGCGTGCCGTCGCCGCCCGCGCCGACGAGCACGCCGTTTTGCGCGCATGCCTCCGCCGCCGCTTCGCGCGCGACACTCGCGAGGCGGCGTGGATCGTCCACGATACGCAGCGCGAAACGCCGGCCCACCGCGCCGAGTTCGCGTTCGAGCACGGCGCGCGTCGCGTCGGACTGGCCGCGGCCCGAGCCCGCGTTCATCACGATGAAGAACGGCGCGTCGGCGGCGAGCGTGCGCGCGGGTTCGGCGAATGCAGCGGACGTGGCGGATGTGGCGGATGTAGCGGCTGGAGTCATCGGCGGCGCTCCTTCGATTGCCCGCGTGCGGTCACACGCCGGGCCGGACCCGCGCATGCGCAGGCCGGGCCCACGCGTGCACGCGCTTGCCGATTATAACGAAAGGCTTACAACCACAGCGCCCGCCGGACGCGCCACACGCGCCGATGCTTACGTGTGCTCGCCGCGAATGTAGTACTCCAGTTGCTGGATGGTGAACTGCTGCTCGGAAATGATGTTTTTCACCAGATCGCCGATGGAGATCATGCCGACGAGCTTGCCGTCGTCGATCACCGGCAGATGGCGCATGCGCTTGTCGGTCATGAGCGCCATGCAGTCGTCGGTGGTTTGATCGGGGCGCACGTAGCGCACCTGCGAGGTCATGATGTCGCGCACGGGCGTCTGTTTCGACGCGCGGTCCATCAGGACGACTTTGCGCGCATAGTCGCGCTCGGTCATGATGCCCACGATCTCGTCGCCTTCCGTGACGATCACCGCGCCAATGTGTTTGTCGGCCATCAGCTTGATTGCATCGAAGACCGACGCCGTTGCGGCAACCGTATAGACCGTCTGGTCGGGTTTCGAATTCAGAACCTGTGCGACTGTTGCCATCGAGCGCCTCCGTTGTATGCGGGAAACGTTGTTGCGCCTCTTCGACGGATTGTGCTGCAGCGTCGAGCGTAAAGCCTCGCGCCCCATGCCTTCATCGGCATTAACCCGACCATTCGAAAAAGTATAGATCAACGCGGTGACGTGCAAGTGCGGCGCGCGCCGCGTTTCTTCGCGCCCGCCGCTTCCCGCGCGCCTTCAGTTTCGTCGATTAATGCCGCTAATCAGGCATCCGGCGGAAAGTATCCGCCAGAAGGCAGACACACGACGGCAACGCGGAGCGACGCACCGCTTAGAGGGAGAACGAGGTGAGCAGTTCACAACAGGATATCGAGCAGCGCGTGCGGCTCGCGGGCAGCAACATGTTCGAATTGCTCCTGTTCAGGCTCGGCGAGGCGCCGGGCTCCGAGCAGCGGGAGCTTTACGGCATCAACGTGTTCAAGGTGCGCGAGATTCTCGCCATGCCGACGATCACGGCGGTCGCCGGATCGAACGAAGAAATTCTCGGCGTCGCGGATATCCGCGGGCAGATCATTCCGGTGATCGATCTCGCGCGCATCACCGGCTGCCGGCCGAAGAACGGTCCGAAGATTCTGCTCGTCACCGAATTCGCGCGCACGACGCAAGGCTTCGCGGTCGAGGAAGTCGACGATATCGTGCGGCTCGAATGGAATCAGGTGCTTTCGGCGGAATCGCACTCGGGCGGCAAGACCGTAACGAGCTTCGCGCGTCTGGACGGCAATGTCGATGGTTCGCGGCTCGCGCAGGTGCTCGATGTCGAGCGCATCGTGCGCGATGTGCTGCCGTCGCGGGAAAGCGACATCACCGAAGCGAACACCGGCCGCCTGCAACTGAAGCCCGGCGCGCGCGTGCTGGCGGCGGACGATTCGGGCGTCGCGCGGGCGCTCATCGAGCAGAGCCTCACCGCGATGGGCGTGCCCTTCGTGATGACGAAAACCGGTCAGGAAGCGTGGGACGTGCTGGAAGCGGCGCTGCGCAAGGCGCAGAAGGAAGGCACCGAAGTCGCGGATCACATCGCGCTCGTGCTCACGGATCTGGAAATGCCGGAAATGGACGGCTTCACGCTCACGCGCCGCATCAAGGCGGAGACGGGGCTGATGCACATTCCGGTGGTGATTCACTCGTCGCTGTCGGGATCGGCCAACGAGCAGCATGTGCGCAAGGTCGGCGCGAATGCGTATGTGTCGAAGTTCGAGGCGTCGGAACTCGCGAACGTGATGCGCGGCGCGCTTGCCGCCTGAAACGGCATCGGCGCCCGGAACGAAGACCTTGTGAGTCTGCGTTCCGGACGCCGAAGCAGTCTTTCAGCCGATGCGCCCGGCGGATGAGCCGGGCCAGGCCGAACCGGTTATTGACCGAAGAAGACCGATTGCGCCTTGTTGGCCGATTGCGTGCGGTTGCCCGATTGCGCGACGTTGTCACGCGAGCCACCGAAAGCCGTCGAGTTCACGGCGTTTGCGTTTTGTTCCGCGGCGATCGTCTGCGCGCTCGGGCCTTGCTGCGACGACGGCGCGCCGACAGCCGGACGGTAGAACGGCGCCGGGCCGTAGCCGCTCGCGAAAGCGGGTGCGGCGAGCGAGGCGGAAGCGGCGATCAGAAGGGTAGCGATAAGATTGCGTTTCATGGTGTGCTCCAAAGACGGTTTGACGTTCAATCAGAAAGCGCCGCAGCGGTCTTGCGAGAAACTGTCTGCTACGTCGATGAAGCGCAGTGTATACCCCTACTATCGCTTTTTTATCTCCATTAATTTCAATTCAGTTTTCGTTGTGGGCCAACAATCGCTGGCGGCACGATCGTGCTGAATTTCGCGTGCGGCTTGCTACGCGGGCGTTTCGGCGGATCTTAGGCTGAACGGCGCGAGCGCGCCGTTTGTCGGGGGCGGAACAATTATTTCGCGCACGAGCGTGCCAGGCGTTTGAAACGCCGACGAGGTCAGTGAATCAGCCGACGAATCAGATCGACGAGCGCGGTCGGCGGATTGCCTTTCTGGCAGTAGCCGTCGAATCCCGAATGCAGCCCCTCCACGCGCACGATTTCCTCGCCGAGCGCGGTAAACGCGATGATCACCGCGTCGCGCGTGCGGCCGATCCGGCGCAGCACGCGCGCGGTCGCGTAGCCATCGTGCTCGGGCATGGTGATGTCGAGAATGACGACGTGCGGCACCCAGACGTCGATCGCGCGCAGCGCATCGACGCCGGACAGGGCGAAGCGCGTGTCGCAGCCGTCGGAGGCGAGCGCAGCCGAAAGCGCTTCGGCGCTGGAGGCGTTGTCATCGACGACGAGCATGCGCCACTGTTCGTGGTTGACGTCGACGCTACGGTTCGTCCACAGCGCGCAGTGAGGGGAATGCAGAGTGACGGGCATGGGCAGGGGACGAAAGCACACGCTCGCGCCGCAGCACGTTTCGCGCCTGCCTTCCCGGCCCGTTCAGGCGTCGCTGTCTTTCTTGCTCTTGCGACGCTTGGGCGCCGCCGCTTCGCTTTCGCTTTCACTTTCTCGCAGACGCGCGTTCGCTTCGACGAGCGAGGCCGCGTCGCGCTGGCGCAACGCGAGATCGAGTTCGCCGAGCGCGCCCACGAGCGCTGCCTGCTCCGTCTCGTCGAGCGGGACCGCGCCGCCGGACACGCGCCGCGCTTCCTTGTCGAGCCGCTTGAAAAGCTTGGCGCCGAAGCGCGTATCGATGGCGCCCTCGCGCGCAAGCCCGGCGATCACCGACGCGAGCCGGATGAGGCCTCCCGCCGTGGTTTGCGTCGCCCCGTCCAGATCGTCTCGGTCTTCCACTGCCTTCTCCCCATGTTGGCACCCGCGCACTGCGAGCGCAGCGAAAGCGCCCGGTTTGCGTGGCGCGATGATACGCCGACAATATGACAGTCATATTTGCGTGCGCCGGCGCGTTCGGGTTCATCGTTTCGATCCCGTACACGCGTTACGATCGCGATTCGGGGCGCGACCGGTGGCACACTAGCGCGTGGCAGCGCGAATGTCCGAAGTATCGGCCTTTGCGCCGCGCGCAGAAATGCCGATCTACCAGAATGCCAACAGAACGCCCGCATGAATCCCGCTACCTTGCAAAGACCGCCTTACGGCTCTGATTTTTCCGGCCTCGTCTGCGGCTATCGATTTCATGTCGATCATCCCGGCGAGCCGATCGACGCCGAAGCCGCGAGTCAATGGCTCGCGCGCGACGACACGAGCAAGGAATTCGTGTGGCTGCATTTCGATCTCGCGAACAGTTCGTGCGAGCGCTGGATGCGCGGGCGTCTCGGTCTGCCCGACGCGTTCTTCGACACCCTCAACGAAGGCTCGCACTCGACGCGTATCGAGCATCAGGAAGGCGCGCTTTTCGCTGTCATCAACGACGTGATGTTCAACTTCGAGCTGACGCCTTCGGAGATCGCGACGCTCTGGGTGTACACGCATCAGAAGCTGATCGTGACGGCGCGCCTCAAGCCGCTGCGTTCCGTCGATTCGCTGCGCGAGTCGGTCAAGCGCGGCGAAGTGTTCCGCTCCCCCGCCGAATTGCTCGCGCACCTGCTGCGCGACCAGGCGGACCTGCTCGTGCATATCGTGCGGCGCACGAGCGTCGAGGTCGATGGCATCGAGGACCGGTTCCTTTCGATGCGCGGCGCGACGATGCGCACCGACCTCGGCGGCCTGCGGCGCGTGCTCGTGCGGCTTCAGCGTCTGCTCGCGCCCGAACCGGGCTCGGTGTTCCGGCTGCTCGCGCGGCCGCCGCGCTGGCTGCATTCGCAGGACATTCAGGATCTGCGCGACGCGACCGAAGAGTTTTCGCTCGTGCTCAACGATCTCGCGGGACTCGTCGAACGCATCAAGCTGCTGCAGGAAGAGGTGTCGACGCGGCTCGGCGAGCAAAGCAACCGCACGCTGTTCACGCTGACGCTCGTGACCGTGCTCGCGCTGCCGATCAACATTGTCGCGGGCTTTTTCGGCATGAACGTGGGCGGCATTCCGTTCGCGGAGAATCATCACGGTTTCTGGCTGCTCGTCGTGATCGTCGCCACGTTCACCGCGCTCGCCGGATGGTGGGCGTTCCGCCGCCGTCGCGACATCTAGGCACGGGCGCGGCGGCCACGCCTGGCCGCCCGCCGCGTTCGAGGCCCTTGCGTCAGAACCCCAGATCGCTCAGGCTCGCATGATCGTCGGGCCGGCGGCCGAGCGGCCAGTGATACTTGCGGTCCGCTTCCTTGATCGGCAGATCGTTGATCGACGCGTGGCGATGCGTCATCAGCCCTGCTTCGTTGAATTCCCAGTTTTCGTTGCCGAAGCTGCGATACCAGTTGTTCGCATCGTCGTGCCATTCGTAGGCGAAGCGCACCGCGATGCGGTTGCCCTCGTACGCCCACAACTCCTTGATGAGCCGATAGTCGAGTTCGCGCGCCCACTTGCGCCGCAGGAACGCGACGACTTCCTCACGCCCGTTCGCGAATTCCGCGCGATTGCGCCAGCGCGTGTCCACACTGTAGGCGAGCGAGACGCGTTCGGGCTCGCGCGTGTTCCAGGCGTCTTCGGCGAGACGGACTTTCAGCTTGGCGGATTCTTCATCGAATGGCGGGAACGGCGGCTTGGATTCCATGAGTGGCCTCTTTTTGAGCAAGGAGAGTGGTAGACAGGTCCGTCTACCCGATGCACTCTAGCGCAGGTAGACGAACCTGTCTACAATCGGCTGCATGATCCAACCCACTGCACTTCCCGATGCCGCCGGCCTCGCGCCGGACGCGCGTATCCTCCTTACCGCTCACGATCTTTTTTATCGCGATGGCATTCGCGCCACAGGCGTAGATCGCGTCATCGCCGAATCGGGCGTCGCGAAGAAAACGTTCTATCGATATTTTCCGAGCAAGGACGATCTGATCGTCGCATTTCTCGACTTCCGCCACGACAACTGGATGACGTGGTTCCGCGCGGCGCTGAAGCGCCACGGCGGCACGCTCAACGCGCTCGTGCCGGCGCTCGCGGAATGGTTCGGCGACGAAAACTATCGCGGCTGCGCGTTCATCAATTCGGTCGTGGAAGTCGGCGCGACGCTGCCGCAGGCGGTCGATATCTCGCGGCGTCACAAACGCGACATGACGGCGGCCATCCGCGCGCTCATGCCGGCGTCGCGCAGCGCGAAGCCGGATGCGCAGGCACTCGCGCTGGCCGTGGACGGCGCGATCGTCGCGGCGCAATTCGCGGAGTCGCCCGCGGAGGCGCTGAAGGCGCTCGCGCGGGTGGTGCGGGCCATCAAGCGCGCGTCCGAAGCCTGAAATCAGCGTGCAACGTCGGCGCCCTGCGACAGCATCGAACTCACTTGCGCGATATCGCCGGAACCGAGCGTCGCGGCATCCGCTTTCAGCTTGAGCAGCGCGACGATCGCGTCGTAGCGCGAGCGCATGAAGTCGCGCTGCGTCGAGTACAGCGTGTCGAGCGCGCGCAGCACGTCGAGACTCGTGCGGCTGCCCACCTTGTAGCCGATCTCCGTCGCGGAAAGCGTATCGCGCGACGAACGAATAAGCCGCCCGAGCGATTCGCTCCGTGCGCGCTCGCGGGCATAACGCGCGTGATCGTCGCGGGCGGCGGCCTCCGCGTCTCGCATGGCTGTCGTCATGCCCTCTTGCGCCTTGTCTTCGAGCGCGAGCGTTTGCCTGAGGCGCGCCTGAATCTCGCCGCCCGAAAAGAGCGGAATCATGACGGACAGCATGCCCGTGGTGGTGGTCGTGGGCCGCGCATAACCGGATGCCGCGCCCGCCGGCGTGTACGATCCCGTGACGTTGACGACCGGATAGTGCGCCGCGCGCACCTTCTTCGACTCCATCTTGGCGATTTCCCACTCCAGTTGTTTCGCCTGCACCGTGAAACCGCTGCTTCTCGCCTGATCCGCCCAGACATCGACACCCTCGCCCGCAAGCGGGGGCAGCGGGGCAGTCGGCGGCAGCGCGGCGAGCCGTGAGAAAGGGCGTCCGCTGACCTGCTCCACCGCGCGCCGCTTCGCCGCAAGATCCTGCTCGGCATTCAGCCGCTGTAATTGCGCCTGTTCGCGCGCGACGCCGGCTTCCTGTACGTCGATCACGGTCGTCTCGCCTGCTGCGCGCTTGCGGCGGATCACGTCGAGCTGAGCGTCGATGGCGGCAAGATAGTCGTTCGTGCGCTTGAGTTCGTCTTCGGCGGACAAGGCCTCGAAATACGCGACGATCGCGCGCAGCATCGCGGCCTGCCGTGCGTCAGCAAGCCCGACGGCGCCTTGCGCCACGACAAAATCGGCCTGCTGGTACGCGGTCCATTTGGTCCAGTCGAAGATGGGCTGCGAAATGTTCACCATCCAGCCGCTTTGCCAATACGTCTGCCGCGGGAATTCCTCGACATCGATCCGGTTATAGGCGCGCCCCCATCCGCCCGAAATCTGCGGCAAAAGCGCGGCCCGGGCGATCGGCACGGCCTGTTTCGACGCCTCGTAGTTCGCGCGCGCCTGCGCGATTTGCGAGTCGTATTCGAGCGTCTGCTCGACGACCGCCGCGAGATCTTCGGCGCGCGCGCAGGTCGCGATCAGCAGGCAGCCGGCCATGCTCCATGCTGTGAGAGAACGGTTACGCATCGACGTAGTCCCGTGTTTCGAGCGCTTCGTTTTCCGCGTCGCGCACGAACGCGCCGTCGATGAGCCGATAGCGGACATCGAATGTCGATGCGAGTGACATGTCGTGCGAGATGACCACGACCGTACGGTCGATCTTCTGCAGCAGGCGTGCGATATGCTGCACCGACGCCGGGTCCAGGTTCGACGTCGGCTCGTCCAGCATCAGCACTTCGCGCTGCTGATAGAGCGCGCGCGCGAGCAGCAGCCGCTGGCGCTGTCCGGCGGAGATGTTGGCGATCGTGTCGCTGATGACGGTGCGCGTGCGCATGGGCAGGCGCATGACGTCGTCGAGCAGGCCGACCTGCTCAAGCAGGCGGTGCACGCGGTCTTCGTCGACATGGCCGGCGAACATGGTCACGTTGTCCGCAATCGAGCCGTGCAGAATGATGTCGCCCTGGCGCATGTGCGCGGCGTGACGGCGGATCTCGTCGACGGAAAGATTCGGCCACGCGATGCCATTCAGCGCGATATGCCCTTCCTGAAGCGGCTCGGCCGCGGACAGCAGTTTGAAAAGCGTCGACTTGCCGCTCCCGGACGGTCCCGTGATGACGATCTTGTCGCCCTTGCGGATATCGAGGCTCGCGTTTCGGAGAACGGGCTGATCGGAAATGCCATAGCTGAACGACACGTTGCGCACCTGGATGTGCTCGAAGTTGCGCACTTCGGTTGCGCGTTGACTATCGGCGAGCGGCGTATAGCGCTCGTTTTCAGTCGCGACAATATCGTCCAGGCGCCCAACCGGCACGCTCAACATGAAATACTGGAACATCGCATTGATCGACCGCGCGAAGCGGTCCGACATCAGCGACTTGTAGATCAGGAATGAATAGAAGACGCCGACCGATATCTTGCCCCCCAGCATGAGCCGCGCCGCGAGCCAGGTGATCAGAAGCGTGTCGCCATACTGGACGAGCTTGAGGATCGCATCGCGCACGAAGCCGAGGCGGCGGTTTTGCAGAAGCGCCGCCATGTAGACCTTGAACTTCGTCATGTAGATGGCCGTGCGCCGCACTTCGCCCTGCGCGAGCTTGAGCAGCGAGGCCGCGCGGATCGTTTCGATGAGCGCATCGTCGCAGCGCGCCGATGTCTCCATGACGAGCGCATGCGTGTCGCGCATCGCGGCGAACATGCTGAGCGAGAACGCGACATAGACGACGAACACGAGTAGCGCGACGCCCGTGAGCGGGCGGCTCTGGATCAGCATCAGCACAAGCGCGAGCGCGCCGACGACCACGTCGATGCACAGCGAAATCGTGCTGCGCGTCGCAAAGGTGCTGACTTCGTCCTGCGCCTTGACCCGCGCAAACACGTCGCCGACATGGCGCTTTTCGAACCACGACATCGGATTGCGCAGCAGATGACCGATCAACCCTTCCGTCGAATTGATTTGCGCGAGGCCGTAGATCAGTTCCGTCAGGTAGGTTTGCACATACTGACTCGTCGCGCCGACGAGAAAAATGCTGCCGAACGTCATCACGAGCACGTTGAGCAGATTGCGATTGTCCGCCGCGACCACGTAGTCGAGCACGAGATTGCCGAAGTACGGCATGGCGAGAATCGCGAACTCGCAACCGAGCGACACGAACAGCACCTTCGCGATCTGCGCCTTCAGTCGCGGATTGAGCGCCCGCACGCGCGCGAGCGCCGCCGGCACGCGCGATTTCGCCTTGACGCGCGGCATGTCCGGCGTCGGCGCGAATTCGAGCAGGAAGCCGGAAATCGCCTGCATGAACGTGTCCATCGACACGCGCCGCCGCCCCGTCGCCGGATCGATGATGCGCACATAGCCGCGCGACACCTTTTCGAAGAGCACGAAATGCGCGCCGCCGAAATGCAGCAAAGAGCCCTTCTTGACGTTCGACAGCTCGGAAACGTCGAAACGATAAGCCTGCACGGACAAGCCGAAATCGATGGCGACGTCGTACAGGTCCATCAGCGACAACCCGTTCGCCGAAATCGGCTTGTAGGCGGACAGTTCACGGACTTCCGTAGCGCGACCGAAGTGACTCAGCACCATCGCGAGACATGCATAGCCGCATTCCGCGACTTCGTTTTGATAGATCACCCGCATCATCAGCCTCTCAACACGCGGAACAAGGGAGCAAGCACCCATTGGGCGATCGTTCTGCGCTCGACGACGACGCTCGCCGTCGCGCGCATGCCGGGCAGAATGGCGAAGTGCTGGCCTTCGAAGTCGAAGGTTTTGCCGCGCAGCGTCGCCCAGGCCATGTAGTCGCCGTCGGTGGTTGTCTTGTCCTTGTCGTCGCTATTCATCGAACTGACTGTGGTGCCGGAGATCGCGTCGATGCGCGCCTCGTACGTGCCGAATTTCACGTAAGGGAAAGCATCGAACTTGAGCCGCACAGTCTGGCCCTCGCGCACGAAGCCCCTGCGTCGCGATGGAATCAGCAGCGCGGCGCGCAGCGGCCCTTTGTCGTCGGTTGCGATCACGAGAGGCACTTCGCTCTTGTCCAATACGCGTCCCGCGACGAGACTCGAGAATGTAACCACGCCCGCCTGCGGCGCTGAAACGGTTGCCGCCTGCCGCGCCTGCTCGAAGCGCGTGCGCACGTCCTGCACGTCGCGCGCGTGCTGCGCGTCGAGTTCGCGCAACTGGGCGTCGATCGCCGCCTGCGTGCTTTGCGATGTGCCGACTTCGCCTTCGAGTTGCTGACGCCGCGCCACGCCCTGCGCACTGCTTACCTTGCTCTGGAGTACCTCCGCCCTCGCCTGCTCGATCTTGTCGGCGGTAACGTAATCCGTTACCGATTCGAGCCGCGACAAGCGCTTTTCACTCTCTCCTGTGATCAGGCGGTTCTGCGCGATCTGCTCATCGAGCGCGCCCAGTTCCGCGCGGCGGCTCGCGGCGGTCACGAGTGCGCCCTGGCGCTGCGCGTTGAGCTGGATGCGGCGTTCGCCGTACTGCGCGTCGATCGCGCGAATCTGGGCATCGCGCATCTGCTCATCAAATTCGTCGCGACGGCGTCCATCGGCCGATAAGGACAGGTCGCGCTCAAGCCGGAACAGCGGGCTGCCGGCTTCCACGCGCTGCGACGGATGCACGTAGATCGCCGATACCAGCCCTGTCAGGCCTCGGATCTTCACTTCCGACGGCGAGACGATTTCGCACGGGACGTCCTGCTTCAGCTCGATCTCATGCATGAAACCGAATGCGATCGCCGCGACCACGATTGCCGATGTCGTGTACATGATCCATCGCCAACGTACATCTTTAAATTCTGGAAAATCAACCGGTTCCATCAAATTGACCTTGGCCGGTAGCGCCCCGGAACACGTTGCGCTGCCGGCAGTATTGCCTCATGAATTGCTGCGTATGCCTGCGAAGCGGGCGATGCCCTCAGCGCGCGGGAGCAAACGCGTACATCGCGGGATGTCCGGCGGGAAGCCATTGCTCATAGTTGTCGATGAGCGCGGACTGGATGTAGCCTGCCAATTGCTGCGGCGCGCCTTCAGCGCCGAGCGCAAGGCAATCCAATATCTTCGCCTCGAAGCGACCGTCAGCGAAACGCAGAAAGAACGGTAGCAGCAACGCGTCGAACTTGGCGCCCGTGCGAAACACGCCGTTGTGGATGCGCGCGTTCTTCCCGAACATGGATACGTCGACGGTTTCCATCGGATAACGATGCATGCTGGCCGGCGGAACGTCCGAGAACAGGACCGCAACGCCATCGCGCTTGAGCGACCGGGCTACACGCACACCCAGACCGTGCCGGTTCGCATCCCCGTAGGTGTAAAGCACGTTGATGCCCGGTATCAAGGCGTGGTCATCGCCATACTGATTGCGAGGCACGCCCGATACGACTGCCAGTGACGCGATGCCGAGCAGCGCGCCGACGCGTTCGACGACATAGATGTTCGCGTACTGCGATACGAAGTGAAACGGCGACAGGAAGACCGGGCGGCCGGGGTACTCGCGCCGCAGATTCGTGATTCGCGCGGCGAGGGTTCGTGCGATTGCTTCCAGGTCTGGCCAGGATTCGCCGCCTCTTATTGCTCGTCCGAAATAGATTCGCTGGTCGATCAGTTTTTCGAGTTGCTGTGCACGTCTGGAGCGGAGAACTTGGGCGCGCGGCAAACCAAGCACGTCGCGACCGATTTCCGCGCGAGTGACCCCGTTGGCGCGCGATCGGATATTGAAAACCCCACCGATGATCCAATTGACTTCGGAGATGGGCTCCAGCATGCGAGCCGGAATGCGGCCGATTACAGCGCGCCGTACGCGGAAGCGCTGCCGCGCGAGCCATCGCCTGAGCAGGGAAGACACTGCTGCCATTTGGGGAGTGAGATTTAGGAAAAGAGCTGTTGCTTAGGAGTTGGAAACGCCGCGAGACGCATACACCTTGAAATACGCTGGGTCGCTGCGGTTTGCGAACTCATATAAGAGTCAAACGCCTCAATGGCCCCGCATCGGGGCATCGAGGCGAAACAGACACTGACGCGTTACGGCGGCGTCTGAAGTTGAACTAGCCGCCAGAAATCGTCACAGTTACGCTATTCGTGGCATTCGACGTCGAACTGGAACTTGTCTTGGTACCACCTGCAACCTTCGCTTGCGCCAAAACGGCGCGATCAATCTTGATCATATAATCACCTTAACTTTGGAGAAAAGAAGAGCGTTAAGCATCCCCGGCACCCCGACCGGGGCACCGAGGCGGACCGTATAACGGGAAATCCGTAGGGCCCAAGGGAGTCTCAAAGCTTAGGGGTTCGGCTTGTTGACATAGATGACCACCGTATTCGTGGCAGTAGCCCTCGCAGCATTGGCCTTGCAGCCACCGGCGAGATTGGCCTGCACAAGTTCAGCGCGTTCGATTTTTTGCATGATGTCCCTTTAGACTGATTAGCTACCGATCGTGATATTCACGGTATTCGTCGCAGTAGACGACGAATAAGAGCCGCCCTTCGTGCCACCCGCGAGATTAGCTTGCACAAGAGCAGCGCGTTCGATTTTTTGCATGATTCTTTCCAGGTTTGATTAAAGTAAATGTTCTCCCGGAGTGTCTCCGAGAGGACCCGGCCTGGCGCCCGAACGAGCCGCAGTCTGATTTTATAATCGTCAGCACACCTGACTTCGTTCGACGCGGTCGACTAATTCTCATCGACCCTCGGCCTTACTTGGTATGCGCATCCAAGTAGGGACATATTACGATCCAAACCCTTTTTATCGTACGCGAAATTTCCTAAATCGATGACTAGATCCATCGATTAGATTCAACTAGAATCTGGGATTCGCATTTATTATTGCTTTAATGCAGCAATGAGGTCCGACCGATAAGATCTGGAGCGCGATGCGCGGCCGTTCGCGCCATATTTCGCGTAGCGAATTGAGTCTTTCTTCGGCGATCAAAACAGGTCAGTGCCAAGCCGAAGCCGAATGCAGCGGGCCAATAAGATGATTGGCTTGGGCCCCTGACGAGGGAGCATGGCAAAGGGAACGGTTTCCTTCAGAACAGAGCGCTCTTCGGAAGAAACGCAGCAGTGGTACCTGCTGGACTGCTCAGCGAGGGTGTCGGAACAGATGGCCCGTGAAATGAAGCTAACGTCAACTGAAACGCAGCACTCTTGGCGACGGCTGGCCTGTGATTGGCCAGCCGCAGAGACATTAGTCAGAGCCCAATCAATGTTGCGACGGTATGACGCCTCCGTCGTGATCGTTGTTGCTGCTCTTGATGGTGATGTTGACGGTGTTGGATGCAGACGAATAGCTGCTAGAACCCTTCGCCTGGCCACCCGAAACCTGTGCTTGAGCCAACTCGGCACGATCGATGATTTTCATAGTACTCCTATTAGTTAAATTAGCGACTTCGTGTCATCGCCACAAGATTTTAATCAAAGTGACGCTCTATGAATAGATCGCTATTAGTTGTAGGTGAAGTTAACTGTCGCAGATGCCGTTACTGAGCCGGCGGTCATCGTACCTAGACGGTAAAATTGCGCGACCATCGGAATAGTCATACTGCCAGATGCATCGACTACACCCAAACTCAACGCAGAACCCAATGCGATCGGCGTTCCCGTTGTGTCGCCAGCTTTCGCTGCGTGAAGAACCTGCACACCTACCTGCGCGGCGCTGCCTGTATTCTTAAGCACACTCGTCACGGTGTCCGACGTCCCGCTCACCGTCATACCCACGTTCGTATTGCTCGCACAATTGATCAGATCGAGGTTGAAGGCGGTTGCGTTCAACGTTGAACCGACCGCAGTGAAATCCGTCGTTCTCGCCGTTTTGAGATCGATGGATTTAGTAACGGAGTTCGGATCGATGGTACATGTCGGAAGCGTGATCGTCCCGGTGAACGTGAGTGTCGCGTCGGCGGCATACGCGGAAGTCACGCCTAGGCACAGGCATGTGGCGAGAATGACATGCGACGGTTTCATTCTTGTTTTCTCCTTGATTGGTTGGCACATCGTTTTCAAGTCTCGATAGCAGTGACTATGTTTCAAAGATAGGTCATCGTGACGGTCATAGTCGTATTGGCGGGCCCAGTCGTTAAGGTGCCCGTGCGGTAGTAGCGCGCCGTGAGCGGTATTGTGTAATTGCCGCCAGCAGTACTGTTGAAACCGCTGAGGGTCTGATTCACACCCAAGGGAAATACAGCGCCGGTACTATCGAACAGTTGAATGCCGACGCCGCCGGCAGACGGATTCCCGCTCAATGCGGCTACGTTGCTGAATCCGGGAACGGTCCCATTCGATGGATCTATCTTGTACTGAATGCTGTTTATCAGCCCCACCTGAGTACCGGGCACCGCGGTCCCACCCGGACAGTTCTTCAAACCGATGTTGAACGCGGCCGGGTTGTTCGAAAGCGAGCCGACAGATGGAAGATCAGGGCCGTGGATCCCCATGGGAATTTCGACGTCTGGCGTTTGACACGTCAGCACCGTTATTACAACTGGCGTGATGCTGTAATCGACCCCCGGCGGATCTGAAACAAGTGAGCCTGACGAAAAAGTTGAAACTCCCGTGAAAACGCGAGCCGAGGAGACAACTCCGCCGGACACTGTGCCGGGTGTGATGTCGCCCGTCTTGACCAACGCGACGATCAGCTGCCCCCCTAACCCATAGTTGGTGCCACTCGCGTTGTTCACCGACCAGAAGGAATACGGAGCGGGATTCGCATTACCCTTGCCATTCGCCTTCGCATATCCGCCCATGGCGATACCAACTCCAGGGACGTTAGTAGAGTACACAGGGAAGTCTATACCGTTGTACTTAACCGTCATCCCGATTGGAGCTACGGTGATCATCCCCGCGTACCAAAAAGAAATCCCTACGTAGGTCGAACTGGAAGTGCAGGTGAATATGTTCTGGTTATTAATTGAAGACACCCAGTTGGTCAGCATGGTACCGACCGGGAGATCTCTTGCCACCGCGACCGATGCCGGAAGCTGCAATGTGACCGGTGAGCCCGTCGCATTGCACGACCACGCCGCCCACGCGCTGGCTGGCAACAACGACAGTACCGCCAGACAGCACGCAAGGCGTCGCACCGTCGATGAGAACACGTATTTCAATAGGTTCATGACTTTCCTTGATACGCAAATACCTTATTGGCAGACGCCGTCCGCAATCGAGATGGAATTCGGCTTGCCGCCCTTCGTGAGTTCCGGCAACTGATAGCGCACCGAGCACTTTTGATTCACAGCCTCACCCCATTTGACGCTGAGTGCTCCCGAGTCTGCCTTGAGACCGGTAGCGATGATTCGGCTGCCCTGCGCAATGACGCCCACGACGTTGTCCGAGCTGTCGACCACCTGTGCGCCGAAAGGAATGGGGTTGCCATCGGCCTGCGTCACTCGCATCACGGCCGGTCGGCCCGTATTCTCCGTTTCGAACTTCATCTCGACGACGGCGCCCGCTGTGGGAGCAGTACGCTGCACAGTCGACTTGAGCGCGATGTTGATAGGGAGACCCTTGGGATTGATTTCGATCTCGTTGTTCGAATACGGCTGCAAACCGGCGACCACGGCATGTCCCCACGGGTCGACGCGCAACCCTGAGCCGTTCGTCACACGGGCGCCCGCGGCGTCCTTTGCATCCACGACCACGACGGTTTCGCTCATGCTCGGCGTGAACGCCACCCCGCCGCGCCACGCAACGACGCCGCCCGATACCCCGGCGCCAACCTGCGAGAAGTTCCGTCCGGCGCTTCCGTTCACCGTCAGCAATGCGACCGGCGACATGTAGCTCAGGTTGCCGCCTCCGCTCGCCACGCTGTTGCCGTTGTGCCCGCCATCGTTGAAATTGCCGTTCACGCCATATGAGAAGGCGTTGTCCTGTCCGAGCGTGCCCGTGATGGACTGCTGAACCGAGTTGCTGCCATTGGCCGTATCGTGCTGGTAGTACGTCGTCGATCGCGGAGCATGAGAGCCGAAGCCCAGCGGAATCGACACGTTCACCATGAACCGGTTATCCCACCGGCCGGTGTTCAGCACGAACTGCCGCACCATCGATGCGCCGTAGGTGATCTGCTTCCAGCTGTTGTTGTAGCCGATCTGATATTGCGTGTCGTGGTTACCGCGATTCCAATAGCTCGTGAGCGAGCCCATGGCATACAGCGAACCGTACTTTCCGCCTTCCCCGAGTGTTTGATTGATGACGAACTGGATACGATTCTTGGCCCTTTCGACCAATGGATTCGATTTGCTATCGTCACCGGTCTGGCGTATGCCGACAGCATCCGCCAACGTCAGGAAGCCGTTGGTCGAGTAACGATAAGCGGCGACCGCGAGGTTGGTATTCGTTGGCTCGATCAGGCGGGAGTAGCTCAACCGGAAGCTCATGCCGTTGTGCGTGCCGATGCCCTTGAAGCTGGCGCTCGACTGAGTCGCATCGAGACCAAAAGCGCCCAGTTTGGTATTGAGCGCCGCCCCGACAACACCCGAGAAATACATGTCGGCCGCAATCACGCCGCCATACAGCGTGACGAGGTTGCTCACGCCATGCTGGACCGTGAACTGCGACACGAACGGATGAATTCCGATGTTCGGATCACGATATTCGCCCACGGTGGCGAAATACCGCGTATGACCCGGACGCAGCGCATTGACGGCCGGCGCATACGGCACGCTCGAAACATGCTGCGTGCCATCCGCTTCCGTCACGATAACGTCGAGATTGCCGCCATAACCCGTGGGATAGAGATCGTTGATCTCGAACGGGCCAGGCGCAACCGTCGTTTCATAGATGATGTTGCCATTCTGACGAATCTGCACTTTCGCATTGCTATTTGCAATGCCATGCACGACCGGCGCGTAGCCGCGCTGCGATTCGGGATACATGCGGTCGTCGGTGCCGAGCGTGACGCCGCGCACACCGAAGCTATCGAATAGCGAGCCGTCGGTGAAGGTGTCACCGCCCGTCAACTGGCTCTTGATGTCCTTGAATGCGCGCTGTACGTATGTCTGCACGCTTTGATAATGCTGACCGCCCCTGTTGTTGTTCGTCAGATTGCCCTGGTACCTGAACCGCCACGGTCCCGCATTGATACCGCCGATGAGGCCAAGGTACTGGGAATTCGTGTCGATGCCCCCCGATGTACTATGGTAGACATTGGCGTTGTATTGCAGCGTGGCGGCGGGAACGCCGTCATCCCAATACTTCGGGTCGACATAACCGCGCGCGGAGCTGAGCATCGAGAACTGCGGAACGCTGAGGTCCAGGCGCTGTTCGCCGCTGTCGAATGTGGCGGTCGCGTCCGGAATGAGCTCCGACAGAGATGCGCATACGACATTGCCGTCAGCAAGCTTAGCGGCCGACTCGGGCGACAGCTTACGTAAATCCACGCCCATGCGTTCCAACAGGTCCGCAGTGAAACAAGGGCGCACGACTCCAGAGCCCGCGGGCTCTTCCCGCAACTCGATATTGAGCTTTCCCTTCCAGTTCTGATTAACGTATGTATCAGCCCGAAAGGTGCCGGGGAGAAGAACCTGCCCCTTATTGAAGCGGGAAATATCGACCTTTTCACCGCCGGAACCGAGGAACTGTTCGTTGAATTCCACAGCGGCATATTGCTGAGGTGCATCAGCCCATGCATGCGCGCTGGCACCCATGGCCGCAATCGCATGGAGCGTGACGAAACTTATGGGTCGAAGGCGAGGCCCAGATGCGTGAATGGAACGGTATTGCATATTACCTAGTTATCCTAAGGAAGCTTATTTGATGCCAGCACCGATCCCACAGCTGGAACCTCAGTGCATTGGCATCAGCCACCCATCGTTAGTTGACACGCGAAATGTGTCATGATCCACATTGACGTCACGGCGCAAGTTTGGCATCGCCTTTCTGCGGACCGCCATAATCGTTGATAGCGGTGTAGACGACTTTCATATCGCTGCCGGATACTGCGCCCTTCAGCGGGAATGCTTTCGTCTCTCCGGGGTTGACCATTCCGCCTTGCTCGAATGCAGGCGCATTAGCGCCCTCGCCCACCTGGATTCGGTCAAAGCTGACGTGGTAGGGCGTCGGATTCGTCGCCTCGATGGAAGCGCCCTTGGCGTCCTGCTTCAAGTGCCAGACAATCTGACCAGGCGCTTCGGCCGGTTCAGCGGGCGTCAGTCCATTTGGCCTATAAAAGAATTTGATGCGTGTCCGGAACGCGAGCTGCAACTGATTCGCACTCGCCTCGTCCCCTGTCGCCTTGGGCGGAATTTCCAGCACATTCAAGTAGAAGACCGTTTCCTTGTCAGCGGGCAAGGGCTCGCCCGTGAACATGATTCGCAAGGTTTGCGACTTCCCCGAATCGATACGCATGATCGGCGGCGAGATGGAAAACGGAACATCGATCGTGTCGGGTTTTGCGTCCGGGTCGCCCTTGTCGAGCCAAACCTTCGTCAAGCCAGGGAGCTTACCGTTGTTGGTGAGCTTCACCGTGACTTCGGATTCGGACTGGTTATAAACGACACGCGTACCAGAAACCACGACAGATGCATTTGTTTCCGGGGAAAACACGGAAACTGCGCAAATCAGCGCCACGACAGAGAGGATTTTTTCGGCCAGCTTCATACGGCACATGACGACCTGATCGACCAGATTGGAAGAGGAAGAACGGGTGGGCTGGCGCCCACCCATATCGGTGAGTCGATCGAACAATTAGCTGATCGATCGAAGTTTCGCCTTATTGATAGTTGATGCTATAAACGATCGACGAATTAGCAGCGCCAGCAGTAGTCGCGCCCGTGGCGTAGTATTGAACTTGGTAATTGAGGGTTGCGGTACCGGTCGAAATGTCCGCCGGCTGCGAGTTCTGCATAGTGGCGGAATAGCCCGCCTTGATTTGCGAGCCGTCCCAGTTGTTCAGTTGCAGCTTGACGTTGGCAGCGCCACCGCTTGCGACGATCAGGCGACCGTCGCTCGGGTCGACAGTAGCGCCAGCCTCATAGAAGACCGATGCCTTGCTACTGGAGGTCACAGGCGAGCATGCCGATAGCACAACACTGTATTTAGTCGCACCCGCCGTCTGACCCAATGCAGCCAGTTTCGCCGTGGACACAGTCGGCAGCGTCACCGTGAAGTCTTTGCCTTGGCCCTCTCCGTTGACCGTACAAGTCTGCGCGGTCAGTGCTCCGTTGAACGTGATGGTACCGTCCGAAGCAAATGCACTGCCGCTAGCCAAGATCATTGCACCGGATGCCAGCGCCGCATAAACCAACTTATTCATTCGATCAACTCCAATTATAAAATTAGTAGTCCCATGTATTGTAAAAGTTAAGTTTGCAAAGAGGTCTGCCCAAAGCAAGAACTCTAATGAATCTTAGCTATACGCCTCACGGGAGAACCGCATCCGAGCCCGTGTCGGCCTCATGAGGTCATCCGACTATAGGATTCGGCTAGCGCCTCACGCCCCTTTGATGAAGGAAATGCGTAGTCAGCATCTTACGTATTCCTTAATCATTATCATCATTTGATTATTCTTATTTATTGATGCCTCAAATGTTGCGAGAGCCATAAATGAATGCCAGACAGCAAATCATTTTGCAAATTAAGAGACTTTTTTCTGCTAATTTGGAATATTGCCTACCTTAAACAGCTCATCAACGCCATACGGCACCTTCCCCCATTCCAATCCCTTCACTCGCCATCACGCCCCGCTCGATCACCGCAGCAAGCTTTCCAAAGTTCGGCGCGATCTGCTCATTGGGCACGCACGCATAGCCGAGCATGAGGCCACGCACCGCCTCGTTCTGGTTCATGTAATAGTTGACGAGCGGCCGCGTAACCACACCGGCACTCAACGCATCGGCCGAAATAGCGCGGTCGTCGGTGCCCTGTGGCAACTCCAGAACGAAGTGCAAGCCCGCTTCGTCGCCGCGCACGGCGAGCGCATCGCCGAAGTGCGCGCGGATCGCATTGATCAGCAACTCCCGGCGTTCGCCGTACAGCCCGCGCATGCGGCGCACGTGTGACGTGAGATGCCCATCGAGAATGAACTCGGTCAACACCGCCTGCTGCATCAGTTGCCCTTCGCGATAGAGCTCCGCCACGCCGATGCGAAACGTCTCGACGAGATGCTCCGGCACCACCATGTAGCCCATGCGCAAGCCGGGATACAGCATCTTGCCGAGACTGCCCACGTAGATCACCTGCCCGGCGTCGTCGAGCCCCTGCAGCGATGACAGCGGCCGGCTGCCATAGCGGAATTCGCTGTCGTAATCGTCTTCGATGATCCAGACCTTGTGCTGACGCGCGAATTCCAGCAACGCGCGACGCCGCGCCAGGCTCATCACCATGCCGAGCGGATATTGATGCGAAGGTGTGACCAGCGCGATGCGCGGCGGCTCGGCCATGTCGCGCGCGGCCGGGTTGAGCCCTTCCTCGTCGACCGGCACCGGCACGAGCGTCAGCCCCGACGATTGCAGCACGCTGCGCACGCCCCAGTAGCACGGTTCCTCGACCCACGCGCGGTCGCCGAAATCGGTGAGCAGGCGCACGGTCAGGTCGATTGACTGATGAATGCCCGTCGTGATGATGATCTGGTCAGGCTGGCACTTCACCGAGCGCGCGACGCGCAGGTAGTCCGACAGCGCGCGGCGCAGCGGCCGATAACCGCTGCCGGGCGCATAGGTGAGCAGGTCGGGGCTCGCGCGCTTCCAGAGCCGGGCCTGCAAGCGGCTCCAGGTCCGCGCCGGAAACTCGGCGACGTCCGGCACGCCGGGCATGAACGCGCCCCACTGCTTCGGCGACACGCCCGCCTGCGCGATCAGGCGCTCGCCGCGGCGCGAGATCGTGCACGGCGTCTTGGTCTCCCCGGACTTCGCGCGCTCGGCGGCGCGATCGCGGGGCGCGGTGTCGGCAACGTAGGTGCCGCTGCCGGTCGTCGAAACGACGTAGCCTTCGGCCGTGAGCTGGTCGTAGACATGCAGCACGGTGTTGCGCGCAATCCCCAGATCGATCGCGAGCGTGCGCGAACTCGGCAGCTTCGTGCCCGGCGCGAGCTGGCTCGTCAGAATGGCCTGCTGCATCAGTTCCAGCATCTGCCGGTACACCGGCTCGGCGGCCGTACGGTCGAGCCGCGCGCTCAGCCAGTCCGCAAGGATGATCGTGTCCACGAGGCGCTCCCGGCCACGGAGCCACTCTCATGAAATGGCTCCATTCTGATTTATGAAATGGTTCCCCATTCTAGAACCTTCTAGGGATATAGTTAGCTCACGCGGTGGAAAAAATTGCCGAGAGTCCTATGAAACTCCCGGTGGTATCAAGAATTTCCGAAGGAGACACGGAAGATGAAATCCGAACAGGTGATCGTCAGCTTTCGCGGCGTGCGAAAGACGTACGACGGTGAAACGCTCGTCGTCAAGTCGCTCGATCTCGACATCTATCAGGGCGAGTTCCTCACGCTGCTCGGGCCGTCCGGGTCCGGCAAGACGACCTGTCTCATGATGCTCGCGGGCTTCGAGTTTCCGACCGGCGGCGAGATCTGGCTCGACGGCAAGCTGCTCAACAAAGTGCCGCCGCATAAGCGCGACATCGGCATGGTGTTTCAGAACTACGCGCTCTTTCCGCATTTGTCGGTACAGCAAAACGTCGAATATCCGTTGACGGTGCGCAGGATGTCCGCCGAAGAACGCGCGCACCGCGTCAACGACGCGCTCAAGATGGTGCGCATGGAAAGCTTCGCGAAGCGTTATCCGGCGCAGCTTTCGGGCGGCCAGCAGCAGCGCATCGCGCTCGCCCGCGCGCTCGTGTTCCAGCCCAAGCTCGTGCTGATGGACGAGCCGCTCGGCGCGCTCGACAAGCAATTGCGCGAGCACATGCAGATCGAGCTCAAGGCGCTGCACGAGAAGCTCGGCGTCACCTTCGTCTATGTGACGCACGATCAGGGCGAGGCCCTCACCATGTCCGACCGCGTCGCGGTGTTCGACAAGGGCATCGTGCAGCAGCTCGACACCGTCGATCACCTCTACGAAGCGCCTTGCAACGAGTTCGTCGCCAACTTCATCGGGGACAGCAACCGGCTGCGCGGCACCATCGAAGATGCACAGGGCGATTACTGCGCGATCCGCCTCGCGGATGGCACGCGCCTGTCCGGTCTCAATGTCGCGAATGCGAAACCTGGCGCGTCGGCCATCGCGTGTATCCGCCCGGAACGCATGAAGCTCACGCAAGGCAACGGCCACGCCAACGGCAACGGCGCCAACGCGCTCACCGGCGAAGCGAAGAGCCTCATCTATTTCGGCGATCACGTGCGCATGCGTTGCGGCGTGCGTGAGCAGGACGAGTGTTTCGTGAAGGTGCCGCTCGGCACGGCGGCGCTCGACGGCTTCACGCCCGGCGCGCCCGTCGCGCTCGAATTCGCACCCGAGCATCTGCGCGTGTTCGCCTGAAAACGCGCGTTCGTCTTTATCGGCAGCAGTTCCACTGACAAAACCAAGTCAAAGAAGAGAGGAAACCATCATGAAGAAGCTCGCACTGTGTTCCGTGGCGGCCGCGCTCGCATGCGCATCGGCGGCGTCGATGGCGGCGGAGATCACCGTCGTCAACTTCGGCGGCGCGAACGGCGACGCGCAGAAAGTCGCGTTCAATCAGCCCTTCGAGCAATCGACCAAGAACAAGGTCACGGCCGTCGAATACAACGGCGAACAGGCCAAGGTCAAGGCGATGGTCGAAGCGAAGCACGTCAACTGGGACGTGGTCGAAGTCGAATCGGGCGATCTCGGCCGCGGCTGCGACGAAGGTCTCTACGAGAAGCTCGACTGGTCGAAGATCGCGAAGAAGTCGGATCTCGTGCCCGAATCGCCGGCGACGTGCGGCGTCGGCTTCTTCGTGTGGTCGACCGCCCTCGCCTATAACGCCGACAAGCTCAAGGGCGCGCCGGCAGGCTGGGTCGATTTCTGGGATACGAAGAAATTCCCCGGCAAGCGCGGCATGCGCAAGGGCGCGCGCTACAACCTCGAATTCGCGCTGATGGCCGACGGCGTCGCGCCGAAAGACGTCTACAAGGTGCTGGGCACGAAGGCCGGCGCGGACCGCGCGTTCAAGAAGCTCGACGAACTGAAGCCGTCTATCCAGTGGTGGGAAGCCGGCGCTCAGCCGCCGCAATTCCTCGTCGCGGGCGATGTCGTGATGTCCACCGCCTATAACGGGCGCATCGACGCCGCGCGCAAGGAAGGCAAGAACCTCAAGGTCGTGTGGAACGGCAGCATCTACGACCTCGACTACTGGGCCATTCCGAAGGGCTCGCCGAACAAGGACGTGGCGACGCAGTTCATCGCGTATTCGGTGTCGCAGAAGCCGCAGGAAGTCTATGCGCAGCACATCGCTTACGGCCCGGTGAACAAGGCCGCGATTTCCGCACTCGATGCGAAGACCAAGGCCGACATGCCGAACTCGCCGGAAAACGCGAAAAACGCGGTGCTGCAGGACATGGCGTTCTGGACCGATCACGGCGACGAGCTGGAGCAGCGCTTCACCGCGTGGGCGTCGAAGTAAGGACCTGGCTGGGACGACGGTCGCGCTTCGCCGCAAGCGCGACCGCAAAGACGGAGACACAAGCGTGAACACCATGACGATCCCGGCGGACGAGTCGGGCGAATCGAGCGCGCGGCTCAAGCGCGAACTGAAACTCGCCGACGCGAAAAAACGCGCCATGGCGCTTGCGCTCATCGCGCCGCTCGCCATTTTTCTGTTTCTGATTTTCGTGGTGCCGATCGGCGCTCTGCTCACGCGCGCCATCGAAAATCCCGAAGTGGCGACTGCGCTGCCGCACACCGGCGCCGCGCTCGCGAAATGGGACCGCAAGACGCCGCCATCCGATGAAGCCTATGCTGCGCTCGCGCAAGACCTCACCGCGATCTCGGAAGGCGAATCGATGGGCGCGCTCGCCCGCCGCCTGAACACGGAAATTCCGGGCTACCGTTCGCTCGTCGCGAAAACCGCCCGCGCGATGCCCATGACCGGCGACGACGGCAAGCCGCTGCCCGCCGCACAGATCAAGGCGAAGATTCTGGAAATCGACGAGCGCTGGAACGATCCCGCCTACTGGCAGGCGATCGCGAAAAACGCGGGCCGCTACTCGCCCTTCTACATCCTCGCGTCGCTCGATCACAAGCAGGACGGCTTCGGCGATATCGTTCATGCCGGGCCGGATCAGTCCATCTATCTGAATGTCTTCGCCCGCACCTTCGTGATCGGCGGGGGCGTGACGCTGTTCGCGCTGCTGCTCGGCTATCCGCTCGCCTACTGGATCTCGACGCTCCCCTCGCGCCGCGCCAATCTCGTGATGGTGCTCGTGCTGATTCCGTTCTGGACGTCCGTGCTGGTGCGGGTCGCCGCCTGGATCGTGCTGCTGCAGAGCGAAGGGCTGGTGAACACGGCGCTGCTCGGGGCCGGACTGATCGGTTCGCCGCTCGCGCTGCTGTTCAACCGCGTGGGCGTCTATATCTCGATGACGCATATCCTGCTGCCGTTCATGATCCTGCCGCTCTACAGCGTGATGAAATCCGTCCCGCCCACGTACCAGCGCGCGGCGGTGTCGCTCGGCAGTCATCCGTTCGCCGCATTCTGGCGCGTGTACGTGCCGCAGACGTACCCGGGCATCGGCGCAGGCGTGCTGCTCGTGTTCATCCTCGCGATCGGTTACTACATCACGCCGGCGCTGCTCGGCGGGCCCAACGATCAGATGGTCAGTTATTACATCGCCTACTTCACGAACGTGACGATCAACTGGGGCATGGCTTGCGCGCTCGGCGCACTGCTGCTGGTCGCCACGCTGCTGCTGTACGTGGTCTACGGGCGCTTTACGCGCTCGAACGTGAGCCTGGGGTAAAGGAACATGAAACTCGCCAAACCGCTTTTCGCGCCGCATACGTCGGGCATCGAGCGCATCTGGTATTTCGCGTTGCGCATCATCTGCGTGCTGACGCTGCTGTATCTGATCCTGCCGGTGCTCGCCATCGTGCCGCTCTCGTTCTCGTCGAGCACCTTCCTCGTCTACCCGATTCCGGGCTGGTCGATGCGCTGGTATCACAACCTCGTCATGTCGCAGGAATGGCGCATGGCCGCAAAGAACAGCTTCATTGTTGCGCCTTCCGCCACGCTCGTCGCGACGATCCTCGGCACGCTCGCGGCGGTCGGGCTCACGAAGGCGAATTTCATCGGCAAAAGCGCCCTGATGGCCGTTCTCATTTCGCCGATGATCGTGCCGGTGATCGTCGTCGGCGTCGGCATGTATCTGTTTTTTGCGCCGCTCGGCATCGCCAATACGTATTTCGGGCTGATTCTCGCGCATGCGGCGCTCGGCGTGCCGTTCGTCGTGACGACCGTGGGCGCGACGCTGCAGAACTTCAATACGAATCTTGTGCGCGCAAGTCAGTCGCTCGGCGCGAGCCCGCTTACGACTTTCTTTCGCGTGACGCTGCCGGTCATCGCGCCGGGCGTGATTTCGGGCGCGCTGTTCGCCTTCGCGACCTCGTTCGATGAAGTCGTGGTCACGCTCTTTCTCGCGGGCGCGGATCAGACGACCTTGCCGCGGCAGATGTTTACCGGCATCCGCGAAAACATCAGTCCGACGATCGCCGCGCTCGCGACGATCCTCATCGTGTTTTCGACGAGCCTGCTGCTGGCGCTGGAATGGCTGCGAGGCCGCGCGGCGGCGCGCGCGGTGGCGGGCTGAGGGACGACATTCGGACCGGGCGGAACGCCTATGTGGCGGGGTTCCGCGTGGGGCCTGAGGCTCGATGGCAGCCGCAAAGCGTGCGTTAAACCGTGTGCATTCAGGCCGATTTCGCGCGTCCATGTCATGATCTGCGCGAAACGGGGCTCATTGTCCGGTCCGGGGTCAACCTCCCGGACCTCCGCAAATGCCCGCCGGCAAAGGCAGTGCATGGGCCCACGCAGCGAAACACCGGCACGCACCGACCGATTATTCGTAACAACGGGATAGTGTATTCACTGATGCAGTATTTATCGGAATATGCTTAATGACGTACGTTCTAGGTCGAGTCAAAGCCTGGAACAATGCCATGACAGCTTTTTCGAAAAGAGCGGACCCGTGGTCACAGACGGTTCACCTGCTCGAAGCGATGCCCAAGGATATCGCCCGCGTAGCCCCTTCTCAAAAAACCGCGCGCGCCGAAAGCGCGTTCGTTGAACGCCTGACGCGCGACTGGAATCGCACGCATCCGCATCATGCCGATGATCGCGTGCCGTTTCCTCAGGCCGTCGTGCGCGTGATCGAGCGCCCGAGCAGCGCGACGGCGCTCGTGTACTGGTCCGATCCCGGTACGTGCCATTACGGCTATCAAGGCTGGCGCGCGACCACGGCGACCGCCGAGGGCGTGTGTTCGCTCTCGGGGATGCCGATTCACCGGGGCGATCAGGTCTACCGTCCGTCGCAGCGCGATCCGAAGCCGCAGAACGCCGCCGCGATGATCCTCGCCGCCGCGATGCCGCAAAACAGCGAGGAAGTGGAAGCCGACGTGCACGGCTGACGGCACGTCGCGGATACTGAGCCCCCGCTCAGTATCCGACCGTGATCCGCTGCCGGATGTGCGCTTCGCGCGCGAACTCGTCGAGGAAGGCGATCGCGTAGTCTTCGAACGAGATCCAGCTTCGGCCGCTGCTATCGACGAGCAATTCGTCCACGCCGAGGCGGAATTTTTGCGTGCGCGCGCCCGGCACGAATTCGGCCGAAGGCGAAATGAAAGTCCAGTCGAGTTCGCGTTCGCGGCGCAGCGCATCCAGAAACGCGGCGCCCGCCGTGGCTTCGGGCCGGTACGCCTCGGGAAAATCGGGCACATCGAGCACGCGCAGCCCCGGCGCGACATAAAGGCTGCCCGCGCCGCCGACGACCATCAGCCGCCGCACGCCCGCGCGCTTCACCGGTTCGACGATCGCAGGCTCGGACACCGCGGCGAAGCGCGTCGCGCTGAATACCGCGTCGTGTCCGGCGACGGCGGCGGCGAGCGCGTCCGCGTCGAGCACATCGACGTTCCGCGTGGTGACGCCCTCATGCTCCGCGAGTGCGGACGCATCGCGCGCGATGGCCGTCACCGTGTGTCCGCGCCGCAACGCTTCTGCCAACAGACGGCTGCCGACATTGCCCGTCGCGCCGATGATCGCGATTCTGCTCATTGTTTGTTGCTCCTTTTTCTTAACGGCATTCTCGCCGGCATAGCCCGACCGGCCGGTCCATGATAAAGGGAAATAAACCGCGCACAATCGCCCATTCGGATCGAGTTTATTTCCGATGAATACGGAATCGGAGAATCGACCGGCGCGCGGTCACGATTAAAAGCATACGTAGCAAGTCTATGGTCATGCAATTTCCGGGCCGGTTGCGCGTGCGCTGCGGTATATCGGCACACCATTGTCATAACCGAAATCGGCTTTCTAAAACGCGCGGCGCCATTAAACTAGAGGCCCCGCACTCTTTCGAAACGCGCGGCAGCGGCGATTACCGGCGCGCCGCCCGCAGCAGTGTCGAAGCGAGTTTCCAAATCGAAGTCGCCAAAATGTCATGACATTGGTTTATATTGCAGTTTCTCGCCGCTCCATTACCGGAAGGAGTTAACCGTGAAGAATCCGCAATTGCAGGGTGCCATCGAAGGACGCGAAAATCCGGCAGGCGAAACCGCCTACGAACCGATCCCGGTTCGCGCTGTCCCCAAGGAATCGGCCGATGAACCCGGCTATTCCGATTCGTTGGACATCCCGCTCGATTACGGCATCGTGATGGACGCCGTTCGCGACGCCGTTCGCGCGAATCCGTAAGCGTTCAAGATCCCATGCAAAGCGCTCCATTCGGAGCGCTTTTTTTTTCGCGCCGCACGTTTTCAGGTACGACAAATACGCGCGATTCGAAGCAAGTAAGCAATTCCGCCAAAAGTCAATTCGTACGAATCAGAGCGGATGCCCCCCGGCCGAGCAGATTAACGAGATGGTACACTGCCGCCGCCGACGAGGAGTGCCGGTCCGCCCGGCCATTCGGGCTGACACTAAGCGTGTCGATATTTCGTCCATGCCCGCGTGCGCCGAACGCTCGAAAAGAGCCGTCTGCGATCTCCTGTTTGCCCGATCCGACAAAAAATTCACTGCTAGTCTTTCCACTGGCGAAAAGAACTGCATTGAAGTAAGTTCAGACGTGTAATAGCGCCTGGACAAACGTCCGGATCGATGCTCGCGGATTAAAGGGATTCCCGGCGAGGACGTAAACAAGACCGATCAACCACGCGCTGTGGCTCACGCCCTGCCGAACGAAAAACATGGCCGCTATTTTCGATTACCTGTTGGACAGTCAGATCTCCAAGCAATGGCGCGGCGTGCTGGGCGCGCTCGCGGACGAGTTCGAAGCGCAGATCGGGCGCAACGAACTGCGCCAGTTGATGCATCGCGTGGGCAGCCGCTTCGCCGAGGCCCGTCCCTTGCCACCGTGCGATTCGACCGCGGCGCTCGCCGACGCGCTCAACGCGCTCTGGCGCGACACCGACTGGGGCTTCGTCGAACTCTCGGACGAGCGCGACTATTTGAGCATCGTGCATTACTGCGCGCCGCTGCCCGCATTCGGCGAAAGCGCGCTCGCGTGGACGCCCGCGTTTCTTGAAGGCGCTTACCAGGCGTGGCTTGCCGCGCTCGGCGCGCAAGGTCTCGCGATCCGGCAGGCGAGCGAGTTCGGCGACGACGCGGCCATCGAATTCAGGCTCGCGCGCGTCGCGGCTTAAACGCTTTTCAGCACCCCCGACCGCCGCCTCGATGCGGCGGCATCGACCGCCAGACGGGCGGATCGAAAACGAGCGGCACCGGCCAGGCATCAAAAAAAAGCACGACGAGGAAGCGGCATCATGAATACTTCGCGCGATATCGAGAAGCTGTTCGATCATTTCGGCGGCAATGCAGGCGATTATCAGGAAATCGGCCGGGAGAACGAGGCCAGGTCGGCCCGCACCCGCTGGCCGCTGCTTGCGACGCTCGACTTCGCGCAGCCCGCGATTCCCGAGATCGCGCCGCCCCGCGAGGCGCAGCCGAATGCCGCGCGCCCGCGTGCGAACGAAGCATCGGGCGAGGCTGCCGACGCGCATTCGACCCCGACGCCGACGCCGATTCATCGCGGCAAGCAGCAGCTTTTCACGCGTCCGCATCGCCGCACGATTCCGCCCGTCAATCCGCCCGCGGCGGAATCGCTGAGCGCATTGCGCTTCTCGGTGATGGGCGAGTCGGCGTCGAACGAAACCGGAACGATTCCGGATTCCGCAGTCGCGCCCGCGGCCAGCGTGCCGGCCGTTCAAACGCCGGTGGCGAACGAAGCGGCCGCCAGCAAACCGGATACGACGCGACCGTCAGCCACGCTCGGCGCGAATTTCCTCGCGCGCCGCGCGCCCGTTCAGGTACCGCCGGCCGCGCCCGCGCCGCGTGCAGCGGAATCCGCCGCGCCGCAATCGATCCTCGGCAAGCTCTTCAAGCCGCAAGCACAGCACGCGACGCACGCGCCCGCCGCTTCGCTCGACGCCATGTTCGAGCGCCTGCGCCGCGCCGAGCGCCCCGCCACCGAACCCTCGAACACGCAGGCAAGCGCAGGCCACGCCCCGCGCGCGGGCCGCCTCCCACGCTCATGAAAGTCATCACGGTAGTTTCCGCGAAAGGCGGGGTCGGCAAGACGACGCTCGCCGCCAATCTCGCCTCGGTGCTCGCCGCGCGCAACCGCCGCGTGATCGTGCTCGACCTCGATCCGCAGAACGCGCTGCGCCTGCACTTCGGCATTCCGCTCGACAGCATCGACGGCATTTCGCGCGCGACGCTCAGCCGCGACCCGTGGCAAACGGTGATGTTCGACGGCGTCGACGGCGTCACGGTGCTGCCCTACGGCGCCGTGACCGAGGACGATCGCCGCCGCTTCGAGGCGCTCGTCGACAGCGATCCCGCGTGGCTCGCGCATGCGCTCGAATCGCTCGCGCTCGACGCCAACGACATCGTGATCGTCGATACGCCGCCGGGCTCCTCCGTCTACACGCGCACCGCGCTCACCGCGGCCAACTTCGCGCTCAACGTGGTGCTCGCGGACGCCGCCTCCTACGCCGCGATCCCCGGCATGGAGCGCATGGTCGATGCGTACGCCGCGCCGCGTCAGAATTTCGCGGGACAGGGCTATGTCGTCAATCAGGTCGATCAGTCGCGCCAGTTGACCAAGGACGTGCTGAAGGTGCTGCGCAACATGCTCGGCACGAAACTGTTTCCGGGCGTGATCCATCAGGACGAGGGCGTTTCCGAATCGCTCGCCTGCGACACGACGCTCATTCATTACGATCCGCTTTCGCAAGCCGCCGCGGATCTGCGCGCATGCGGCGACTGGCTCCTGTCCGCCGTCGACGCGATAGCCGTTTCGAGGAAGCTCGCATGAGTTCGCCCAAGATTCCGTCGCCGGAAACCGAGGTGAGCGTCGCGACCTCGCGGCTCGAACGTTTCGTCGATGCGGGCATCTGGGGCAGCCGGATCGTCGTGGTCCTGCTCACGGTGTTCGCCGCGTTCGCGCTGTATTTCGTCGTCACGGTGCCGCTCGCCTTCGGCCAGCAACTCGCGTTCGCGACGATCTGCTTCGCTTGCGCGCTCGGCTTTCGCCGTCTGCAAGGCCAGTACGCGACGCTCGTGATGATCGTGCTGTCGGTGGTCGCGTCGGGCCGCTATATGTTCTGGCGTCTGACCGAAACCACGTACTGGGAACGTCCGCTCGACGCCGCCTGGGGCCTGTTGCTCGTCGCGGCCGAAGTCTACGCGGCGCTCGTGCTGCTGCTCGGCTATTTTCAGACCGCGTGGCCGCTCAAGCGCAAGCCGCTGCCGCTGCCCGCCGACCGCAGCCAGTGGCCGACCGTCGATGTCTTCATCCCGACCTACAACGAGCCGCTTTCGGTCGTGAAGCCGACGATCTACGCGGCGCTCGCGCTCGACTATCCGCAGGACAAGCTCGCCATCCACGTGCTCGACGACGGCCGCCGTCCCGAGTTCAAGGCGTTCTGCGAGGAAGTGGGCGTCAACTGGACGATCCGCACGCATAACCGCCACGCGAAGGCGGGCAACATCAACGAGGCGCTGAAGATCACCCAGGGCGAATTCCTCGCGATCTTCGACTGCGACCACATTCCGACGCGCTCCTTCCTGCAGATCTGCCTCGGCTGGTTCCTGCGCGACAAGCTGCTGTCGATGCTGCAGACGCCGCACCATTTCTTTTCGCCCGATCCGTTCGAGCGCAATCTCGGCACGTTCCGCAAGGTGCCGAACGAAGGCGAGCTGTTCTACGGCCTCGTGCAGGACGGCAACGATCTCTGGAACGCGACCTTCTTCTGCGGCTCGTGCGCGGTGCTGCGCCGCTCGATGGTGGAGGAGATCGGCGGCATCGCGGTCGAAACCGTGACCGAAGATGCGCATACGGCGCTCAAGCTGCATCGGCTCGGCTACACGACCGCCTATCTCGCGATTCCGCAAGCGGCCGGTCTGGCGACGGAAAGTCTCTCGGGCCACATCGGGCAGCGCATCCGCTGGGCGCGCGGCATGACGCAGATTTTCCGCATCGACAATCCGCTCACCGGCAAGGGCCTCAAGATCGGCCAGCGGCTCTGCTATCTCAACGGCATGCTGCACTTCTTCTACGGCGTGCCGCGTCTCGTGTTCCTGACCGCGCCGCTCTCGTACCTGTTCTTCGGCGCGCACGTGATCGAAGCGGCGGCGAGCACCATCGCGATTTTCGCGCTGCCGCACATGATGCACGCGAGCATCACCAATTCGCGCATGCAGCGCAGCTTCCGTCACTCGTTCTGGGCCGAAGTGTATGAATCGGTGCTCGCGTCGTACATCACCGCGCCGACGCTGCTTGCCGTCATCAATCCGAAGCTCGGCAAGTTCAACGTGACGGCCAAGGGCGGCCAGATCGCGAAGGATTACTTCGACTGGTACATCTCGCGCCCTTACCTCTTCCTGCTGCTCCTGAACCTGCTCGGCTTCGTCGCCGGCATCGTGCATATCGTCATCTACTGGCACGTGCGCAGCGAAGTGAACACGACCATCCTCAACCTCTGCTGGACGGTCTACAACATGCTGATCCTGGGCGCGTCGGTGGCGGCGGCGAGCGAGCGGCGGCAGGTGCGCGCCACGCATCGCGTCACGATGAAGATGCCCGTGATGCTCAAGTTCTCGACCGGCCGCACGCTCGCCTGCGAAACGATCGACTACTCGGAAGGCGGCGTGGGCGTCGCGCTGCCGAGCAAGATCGAAGTGCCGATGCACGAGCGCGTCACCGTCTCGCTGTTCCGCGGCGACGAGGAATACGCGTTCCCGGCGACCGTCGGCTATACGGAACCGGGCCGCGTCGGGCTGCGTTTCTCGACGCTCACGCGCGAGCAGGAATACGACTTCGTGAAGACCACGTTCGCGCGCGCGGACGCCTGGACCGGCTGGTCCGAGGGACGCCGTCCCGATACGCCGTTGCGCGGCCTGTCGCATGTGCTGCTGGTGGGCACGCGCGGCATCGCCGGTTTGTTCGAGCATCTGTACAGCGACCTTCGAACCTGGATGAACAAGCGCCCAGTCGATGTGAAGAAGCTGAAAACCAAAGACCAATAATGGGCATGGGTATGTCGAAGTTGCGCGTTGAAAACGAAACGGGCGAGCGCGCGCCGCGTTTTTGCGAAAGACCTTTTGCGCGTGCGCTGGCCGTCTTCATGGCGTTGCAGACCGCCTTCGCGGCGCCGTTCGCTTCCGTTGCGGCCGCGGCCACGGCGGAAGCCAATGCGGCAGCGGGCGGCGCGCAGCAGGCGACCGGCGTCGGCGCCGTGCCCGCGCCGAGTCCGGCCGTGGTCTATAACCCGGCGACGCTCGCGCAGCCCGCGCTCGCCGTGCCCGTGCCCGCGTTCTCGGGCAAGCCCGACAAGCCGCTCACGTCGCGCATTCCGACCACCGCCGATCCCGGCACGCTGGTGCCGGGCGGCCGCCGTCAGACGCTCACTTTCGCCGATTACGGCGCGCTCGATCCGTTGCAATTGCGCGGCACCGACGGCCAGAACGGCATCGCGTTCTCGGTGCGCGGCGACGAAGTCGTGACCGGCGCGATCCTGCATCTGATCTACAGCTATTCGCCGTCGCTGTTGCCGTCGATCTCGCAGCTCAAGGTGCTGATCAACGGCGAAGTGGCCGCGACGCTGCCCGTGCCGCGCGATCAGGCCGGCGTGCTGGTTGCGCGCGACGTGGCCATCGATCCGCGCTTCATCACCGAGTTCAATCACCTCAACGTGCAGTTGATCGGCCATTACACGCAGCAGTGCGAAGACCCGTCGAACTCCACGTTGTGGGCGACCGTCAGCAATGCAAGCTCGCTCGACCTGACGTACGCGTCGATTGCGAACAAGCCCGATCTCGCCGCGCTGCCGCAGCCGTTCTTCGACCGCCGCGACGTGCGCCGCCTCGAACTGCCCTTCGTGTTCGCGGGCAAGCCGAGCCTGCCCGCGCTGGAAGCGGCCGGGATGGTCGCGTCTTACTTCGGCTCGCTCGCCGGCTATCGTGGCGCGGTGTTCCCCGCGCAAACCGACAACGTGCCGCTCTCGGGCAACGCCGTCGTGTTCGCCGTCGGCGATGCGAAGGTCGCGGGCGTCGAGATTCCGCCGGTGTCCGGGCCGACCATCGCCGTCGTCGAGCGCGACGCCAACGCGCGCGGGCGTCTCCTGCTCGTGCTCGGCCGCGACGAGAACGAACTGAAGACCGCCGCCAAGGCGCTCGGCGTCGGCCAGAACACGCTGTCGGGCACGAGCGCGACGATCACGCAGTTCAACGACCTTCAGCCGCGCCGCCCCTACGACGCGCCGAACTGGCTGCCGACCGACCGCCCCGTGCGCTTCGGCGAACTGGCGGAAGCGCGCGATCTGACCGCCCACGGCTACGATTCCGACGCCGTGCGCGTGAACCTGCGCGTGCCGCCCGACCTCTTCATGTGGCAGACCAAAGGCGTGCCGGTCGATCTCGGCTATCGCTACACCGTGCGGCCCGCGCCGGACCGCTCGTCGCTCAATATCAGCGTCAACAACGGCTTCGTGCAGTCGCTGCGCATTCCGGCGGTATCGACCTCGACCTTCGATCTCGGCACGTACTTCAGCCGCGTGCTGCCGGACAAGACCGTCGCCGCGCGCCGCGAGGTGTATCTGCCGCCGCTGCTCATCACGCCGCGCGCGCAGTTGCGCCTGCACTTCTACTACGACATCCCGAAGACCGGCGAATGCACGGGGCGCGTGCTGGATAACGTCGTCGGCGCGATCGATCCGAATTCGACCATCGATCTCTCCGGCTTCCCGCATTACATGGCGCTGCCCGATCTCGCCGCGTTCGCGAACGGCGGCTTCCCGTTCACGCGCATGGCCGATCTCTCGCAGACGGCCGTCGTGCTGCCGAACGAGCCGAATTCGGCCGACTACAGCCTGTATCTGCTCGAAATGGGCCGCATGGGCGCATCGACGGGTTATCCCGTGACAGGCGTCACCGTGACGAGCGCGAACGATGTCGACCGCTTCGCCGACAAGGATCTGCTGATTCTCGGCTCGCCGGGCCGTCAGCCGCTCCTGCAACGCTGGGCGAAGCACATGCCCTTCTCCGGCGACGGCGACGCGCGCACCTTCCAGCTTTCCGATGTCGCCTTCAAGGTCGTCGACTGGTGGCATGGCGAGCAAGGTCCGGAACGCTCGCCGGCGCGCGCGGATCTGTCGCTCGTGAGTTCGAACGGCGATGCCCTCCTGACCGGCTTCGAATCGCCGCTGAAGAGCGGCCGCAGCGCGGTCGCGCTCATCAGCGCCGCGGGCCAGTCCGACGCCGATCTCTCCGCCGCGCTGCTCGACAACGACCTGCTGCCGTCCATTCAAGGTGCGGTGGCGGTGATTCACGGCCGCACCGTCACGGTCACGTCGAACGGAGAAGCGTATTTCGTCGGTCATCTGTCGCCCATGCATTACATGCGCTGGGCGCTGTCGTCGCACCCGATTCTGCTGGTGATCGCCGGCGTGCTCGCCGCGCTCATCATCGCTGCCCTGTTCTACCGTATGCTGCGCGCGGTCGCCGCACGCCGCCTGAGGGATTGATATGCGGGTTTCGACCGCCAAAGTTTTCGCCGGAGCGATCATCGCGGCCACGGCCACGGCCACGGGCGCGCAGGCCGCTCAGGCCGTTCAGCAGTGCGACTGGCCCGCGTACCGCATCTTCGTCGAGCGCGTCGTGCAGGCCGATGGCCGCGTGATCGACCGCTCCACCGACGCGCAGCAGACCACGTCCGAAGGCCAGTCTTACGGCATGTTCTTCGCGCTCGTCGCGAACGACCGCGCCACGTTCGACCGGCTCTTCAACTGGACGCGCAGCAATCTCTCGGCGAATCAGTTCGATGCGAACACCGTGCGCCTGCCCGCGTGGCAATGGGGCAAAAAGCCGGACGGCTCGTTCGGCGTGATGGACCCGAACTCGGCGTCGGATTCGGATTTGTGGATCGCTTACGACCTCTTTCAGGCCGGCCGCCTCTGGAAGGAGCCGATGTACACGAAGCTCGCCTTCGCGCTCGCGACGCAGATCGTGAAGCAGGAAGTCGTCGATCTGCCGGGCCTCGGGCCGATGCTGCTGCCCGGCCCGCACGGTTTTCGCACCGGCGACGTGACGCGCCTGAACCCGAGCTATCTGCCGCTGCCGCTGTTGCGCGGCCTTGCGCACGAGATGCCCGACGGCCCGTGGGCGAAGCTCGCGCAAAGCGCCGCGAAGATGATCAAGGTGACGTCGCCGCACGGCTACGCGCCGGACTGGGCGGCGTACCAGGCCGGCTCGAACGGCCAGTTCGTCGTCGATCCGAAGAACGGCGATATCGGCAGCTACGATGCGATCCGCGTCTATCTGTGGGCCGGCATGGCGCCGGCGGGCGATCCGCTCGCGCGGCCGTGGCTCGATGCGCTGCCCGGCATGCGCCAGAGCGTCGCGCAGACGGGTTTCCCGCCGGAGAAAGTCAACGTGACGACGGGCGCGGCAAGCGGCGAAGGTCCGCTTTCCTATTGGGGCGCGCTCGCGCCGTACTTCAAGGCGCTGAACGACGAGCGCGGCCTGGGCCTTGCGCGCGCGCATCTCGAAGCGCTCAGCGCGCCGCCGGGCGCGGGACGCGAGCCGGTCTACTACGACCGCGTGCTCGGACTTTTCGGAGGCGGTTTCGTCGACGGGAAATATCGCTTCGATGAAAACGGGCGTCTCGTGCCGAACTGGAGAAGCGCATGCTGATCCGGACCAGGAAACGCGTCATCGCGGCGATGCTCAGCGCCGCGCCCGTTCTCGCCTTCGCGCAAGCCACGGCCGATCCGCTGACCGTGCTCATCGATCAGGGCAAATACTGGCAGTCGCACAAGCGCGGCGACCTCGCGGAGCAGGCGTGGCAGAAAGTGCTGCGCATCAATCCGAAGCAGCCCGATGCGCTGTTCGGCATGGGCATGGTGCTCGCCGACCGCAAGGACGGCAGCGGCGCGCAGCAGTATCTCGCGCAGTTGCGTCAGGTTGCGCCGAACTATCCGAATATCGACGAACTCGGCCGGCGTCTGGGCGAAACCAGCTCGCGCGACCAGACAGTCAACGACGCGCGGCGTCTCGCGCAAAGCGGACAAAGCGCGTCGGCGGTGCAGGAATACAAGCGCGCGATCGAAGGCAAGCCCACGACGCCGCAGCTTCAGCTGGAGTATTACCAGGCGCTCGCCGCGACGCCGCAGGGCTGGGACGAAGCGCGCCGCGGGCTCGAACAGCTCGCGCGCCAGTATCCCGACGAGCCGCGTTATCAACTTGCCTACGCGCAACATCTGACCTATCGCGATGCGACGCGGCGCGACGGCATCGCGCGGCTCGCGAAGCTGGCCAACGACAGTGCCGTCGGCGCGGACGCGAAGAAAAGCTGGCGGCAGGCGCTCCTGTGGCTCGGCGCGCGCGCATCGGACGCACCGCTTTTTCAGGCGTATCTGCAACTATCGCCCGACGACGCCGCCGTGAAAGCGCGCTTCGATTCGATGGTGCAGCAGGACAAGACCGCGCGCGAACGCTCGCAGACCGACGCCGCCGTCGATGCGCGCGGACGTGTGGTCGCGGAAGGCTTCACCGCGCTGGATCGCGGCGATCTCGTGACGGCCCGGGCGAAGTTTTCGACGGTGCTCGCGGGCGACCCGAACGACGCCGACGCGCTCGGCGGCATGGGCATCGCCGCGCTGAAGCAGGAGCGCTTCTCGGAAGCGCGCACCTATCTCGAACGAGCCTCGCGGGCCGGCAATCCGGCGCGCTGGAAAGACGCGCTCACGAGCGCGACCTACTGGACCTATACGAGCGATGCCATCGGCGCGCGCAGCAACGGCCAGATCGCGCAGGCGAAGGCGCTCTTCGAACGCGCGATCGCGACCAATCCGTCCGATGTCACCGCGCAAGTGCTGCTCGGCGAAATGCTGCTCGCGAACGGCGATCCGCGCGGCGCGGAAGCCGCGTATCGCATGGCGCTGCGCCGTCAGGCCGACAATCCCGATGCGATCCGCGGGCTCGTCGGCGCGCTCGCCGCACAGGGACGCGGCGACGAGGCGCTCGAATTCGCCAACCGCCTGAACACGGAACAGCAGGCCAAAGCGGGCGGCATCAACAAGCTGCGCGGCGAAGCGCAGGCCGCGCAGGCGCGCGCCGCCGAAGCGCGCGGCGATCTGGGCGCGGCGCGCAGTCTCTTCGAAGACGCGCTGCTCAACAATCCCGACGATCCGTGGCTGCGGCTCGATCTCGCGCGCATCTACGTGCGTCAGGGCGCGGTCGGCAATGCGCGCAGCATGATGGACGGCCTCGTGGCCGCGCATCCCGACATGACCGACGCGCTCTATGCCAGCGCGCTGCTGTCCGCCGAAACGAAGGACTGGGCCGCGGGCCTCGCGCAGCTCGAACGGATTCCCGCCGCCCAGCGCACGAGCGCGATGAGCGCGCTGCAGCATCGCCTGTGGGTGCAACAGCAGGCCGAACTCGCGACGCGCGCCGCCGCCGCGGGCCAGCGCCAGCAGGCCTTCGCGATCCTCCGCCGCGCCGAGCCGGTCGCCGCCGGCAACGCGGAACTGGTGGGCGCGGTCGCATCGGCGTATCTGAAGGCGGGCGATCCGGCGCGGGCCTTGTCGCTCGTGCGCGGCGCGATCGCCAATGCGCCGAACGACACCGGCCTGCTGCTGCAATACGCGGGCATTCTGTCGGCGACGCAGCAGGATGCCGAACTCGGCTCCGTCATGCGCCGCCTCCAGTCGATGCCGCTCACGACGCAGCAGCGCGCCGACTTCGAGAGTCTGAACGTGGGCATCGTCGTCGCGCGCGCGGATACCGTGCGCAGGCAGGGCGATCTCGCCGCGGCCTACGACGTGATCTCGCCGTGGCTCGCCGCGATGCCCGACAACGCCGATCTGCAGGCGGCGCTCGGCCGCATGTACACCTCGGCGGGCGATGACCGCAGCGCGCTCGCGAGCTACCAGAAAGCGCTGTCGCGCCGTCCCGACGACATCGGCTTGCAGACGGCGGCCATGTCCGCGGCGAGCGGCGTGCGCGATTTCAAACTCGCCGAAACCTACGCGAATCAGGCGTATCAGGCCGCGCCGAACGATCCGGCCGTGCTCGCCGCGATCGGCCGGATGTATCGCGCGCAGGGCAAGCTCGATCTCGCGGCGCAGTTCCTGCAACGCTCGCTCGTGGCCGCCAATACGCCGGTGCAGGCCGCGCCGCCTGGCCAGGCGCGCAGCGACGTGCCGCGTGGCTGGGAAACGGCGATGAGCCGCATCGGTTCGAATCCGCTGCCGGGCACCAATCCGTTCGAAGGCAAGACCGCCGTCGATACCGCGTCGAATCCGGCGCTCGCATCGGGCGCGTCTTATCGTCAGGCCCCACCTCCAAGTTATTCGCAGCCCGTGCCGACCTATCTGCCGCCTCCTCAGCCCGCGCCTTATAGCGTGCCTTATAACGCGCCCGCGCCGCAGAGCGCGCCACGTCCGGCCGCGAGCGGTGGATACGGCCCGGACACGTATGGATCGGGGCAGTCGGGCGCGCCGCTGCAGCCGTATCCGGGACAGGATGCCGGGGCGTATCAGGCTTATCCGCAGCAGCAGTATCAGCAGCCGGCGTATCCGCAACAGCAGTATCAGCAGCAGCCGTATCAGCAGCAGCCCTATGCCGCGCAGGACCCGTACGCCGCGCCCTGGCCGATGTCGCCCGGCGCGCGCGATGCGCAATCGAATGCCTACGCGCCGCCGCCTGCCGCCAGCACGAAAAAGCAGGCAACGTCGCGCAAAGCCGCGGCTGCGCCCGCTCGTCCCGCCGATCCCTATGCTTACGGCGCGCCCCCGCAGCCCTACGCGCAGGCGCCGTATCCGCAGCAGCCCTATTACCCGCAGCCGCAGCAGTACGCGCCGCCGCAATACGCGCAGCAGCCGTACATTCCGCAGCCGCCCGCGGGCTATGCGCAGCCTTACTACCCGTCGCAAGCGCAGCCGGGGCAGCGCGCCGCCGCCGCCGCGACGATGAGCGCCGGCGGCGTTCCCGCGCCGGTCGCGAATTCGCAGACGGCGGGTGTCGCGGAGGAACTCGCGCAGATCAACCGAGAGCAGGCGAGCACGATTTCGGGCGGCCTCTTCTTCCGCAGCCGCGACGGCGAGGACGGCCTGTCGAATCTGACCGATATCGAAGCGCCCATCGAAGGCCGCATCAAGGCGGGCAACGGCCATGTGATCGTGCGCGCGACGCCCGTCACGCTCGACGCGGGCACGGCGGCCAGCACGCAGAACACGCTCGCGCGCTTCGGCTCGGGCCGCGGCGCGACCGCCAATCCGCCGACGAACACTTACGGCTCGCAGACGGCGACGGGCGTGGGCCTCGCGCTCGGCTACGAGAACCGCAACTTCAAGGGCGATATCGGCACGACGCCGCTCGGATTCCGCGAGACCAACGTCGTCGGCGGCGTGCAGTATCAGAACGCGATCACCGACAAGGTGTCGTACTCGCTCGCCGTCGCACGCCGCGCCGTCACCGACAGCCTCTTGTCCTACGCCGGGACGCGCGACTCGGGCGCGAACCTCGAATGGGGCGGCGTCACCTCGACGGGCGCGCGCGCCGACTTCGCCTGGGACGACAGCACGAGCGGCGTCTATGTGAACGCGGCCTACCAGTTCCTCGACGGCAAGCAGGTCGCGACCAACAACGCGGTGAAGGGCGGCGGCGGCATCTACACGCGCATCATCAAGGATGCGGACCAGACGCTGACCATCGGCGCGAACACCACGCTGATGCACTACGACAAGAACCTCTCGTACTTCACTTACGGGCAAGGCGGCTACTTCAGCCCGCAGCAGTACGTGATTCTGAACTTCCCGGTGGAGTACACGGGGCGCTCGGGACTCTTCACGTACGACCTGAAGGGCTCGATCGGCGTGCAGCATTACCGGCAGGACGCGTCGAACTACTTCCCGACGAACTCGACGTATCAGGCGATCGCGGCCGGTTCGGGCGCCGCGCCGGACGCGGGCGCGGTCTATCCCGGCCAGAGCAAGACGGGCGTGTCGTACTCGCTCAACGCGACGGGCGAATATCAGCTCGCGCCGCAGCTTGCGTTCGGTGCGACGGCGTCGTTCGGCAACGCGTATCAGTATCGGGAATGGCTCGCCGCCGTGTACGTGCGCTACAGCTTCACGCGTCAGAGCGGCGCGCAGCCGGTATTCCCGCCGCAGGCGTTCAGTTCGCCGTATCTGTCGCTGTCGAACTGATGGCGTCGCGCGCGCGTTTCGCTTGCGGCCGGACGCGCACGCGCGCACGATCGGCCGCATGATGAAAACGCCAGGCGCGCTCGTCGCGAACAATGATCAATTCCTGCGCGACCTGCAGCTTTTCTGCATCGTCGCGCGGCGTTCGAGCTTCATCGCCGCCGCGACCGAAACGGGCATCTCGCCCGCGCACGTGAGCAAGCGCATCGCGATGCTGGAAACGGCGCTCGGCGTGAAGCTCTTCATGCGCACGACGCGCCGCGTGTCGATCACGAGCGACGGCGAAGCGGCCTTCCAGTGGGCGCAGAAGATTCTCGACGACGTGCAGGGCATGGCCGACGCCTTCGCCGGCATCGACGATCCGCGCGGCCTGTTGCGCATCGGTACGAGTCTGCGGCTCGGGCGCGAGCATGTGTCGCCCGCGCTCGTGCTATTGCGGCGGCGTCATCCGGGACTCGAAATCTGGCTGGAATTGCTCGACCGGCGCGTCGATCTCGTCGGCGAGAACTTCGATATCGACATACGCGTCGGCGAAGTGCAGGAGCCGCATCTGATCGCGCACCGGATGGTCGAGAGCTTTCGCGTGCTCGCCGCCGCGCCCGCGTATCTCGAACGGCGCGGCGCGCCGAAGACGCTCGCCGAGCTCGCGCAACACGACTGCCTGCTCTTTCGCGAACGCTATCAGCGTTTCGGCGTGTGGCGTCTCGCCGGCCCGAACGGCGAGGAAAGCGTCAAGGTGACGGGGCCGGTCGCGTCGAACCATAGCGACATCGTGCGCCAGTGGGCCGAGCAAGGCTTCGGCATCGTGATGGGCTCGATCTGGGACATCGCATCCAGTCTGCGCAACGGCACGCTCGTGCCGGTCTTGCCCGCGTACCGGCAGCGCGCGGACGTCTGGGCGGTGACATCGGCGCGCTCGTCGCACTCCGCGAAGATTCGCGTCTGCATCGACTTCCTCAAAGAACAACTGACGAGCGGTCCCCATGCGCTCGTGACTTCCGGCATCGCGGGAATCTGAAACGCCGCAACGCGCGACGCCGAAATTCGCATCCGCCACTTTTTGTCCGCAATCCCGCCGCATCGAAGCGCGCCAAATCGCTTGGCATGCGCAATCCCATGCTGCGCGGCGCTCAGCCGTCAATCGCATTAAGCGAACATCGGCATACCTTACAACGCTTACGTTGCGTCGGCGTCACGGAACCCGGAAAAAAGACCCGACTTTTGTGACGTTTATTTCCAAATATTGTTGCGACATGTAATGATACTGATTCGCATTTAACCCAATCACGGCGATAGGCTGACCCAATCAGGCGCGCCGCGAATGTCGGGCGCACACGCGCCGCCGCCGCTTCTCGACGACGCCGCCTGCTCCGCTTCCATTTTCTGTTCGATCACATTCGGCACGCGAAAACCCGCTTCGCCGCCGATTCGCATTTCACTAACAAGCATCGGGGAAACGACATGTTGAGGAAGAAGCCGCTCGCCGCGGCATTGATGACGATTGCCGCGGTTCCCGTGGCCACGCCGCTCTACGCCCAGACCGCACCGCAGTCCACGCAAACCGCACCGCAGAATTCCCCTCCCGCACTGCAAGTCGCACAGCAGACAGGACAGCAGGCCGCTCCCGCCGACGCCGCTTCCTCCACCGCACCCGAAACCGCCGCCCTGCCCGCCGTCAACGTGACGAGCCAGGCCGACGCGCCCGACTTTCAGGCGGACGTGTCGAGCGTCGGCGCCAAGGTGCCGACCGCGCTGCGCGACATTCCGCAGGCGGTCGTCGTGGTGCCGAAGGCGGTGCTGCAATCGCAGGCGGTGAGCTCGTTCTCCGATGCGCTGCGCAACGTGCCGGGCGTCACGCTCGGCGCGGCGGAAGGCGGCCAGATCGGCAACAACATCAACCTGCGCGGCTTCTCGGCACGCACGGATATCTATCTCGACGGCTTCCGCGATCGCGGCCAGTATTACCGCGATACGTTCAATCTCGAATCCATCGACGTGCTGTACGGCCCTTCGTCGCTGTACTTCGGGCGCGGCTCGACGGGCGGCGTCATCAATCAGGTCAGCAAGCAGCCGAACATGAAGCCGCGCGCCGATGTCTCGCTGCAGGCGGGCACGCACGACCGCTATCGCACGACGGTCGACATCAACCAGCCGATGACGGACACCTCCGCGTTCCGTATCAACGCCTTCGGCCAGTCGCTCGGCTCCACGCGCGACGAGATGCACAACAAGGATTACGGCGTCGCGCCGGAAGTGAAGTTCGGCATCGGCACGCCGACGCAAGTGACCTTGTCCGCGCTGATCCAGCACAACCGCGATCAGCCCGACTACGGCATTCCGCCGCTGAACGGCCACCCCGCGCCGGTCGATCCGAAAACCTTCTACGGCTTCACCGACGACCGCACGATCCAGGACGTGCAGACGGTGAACGCGCGCATCGAGCATCGTTTCAACGACATGTTCACGCTGCGCAACCAGACGCAATTCAGCCACTACAGCACCGAGGCACGCGCGACCAACGCCGCGGCCGTGCTGACGGGGCCGCTCGGCACGTCGCCGGCGCTTTCGAACGGCAATTACACGACGCTGCCGCTGTCGTCGCTGTTCGTGCGTCTGCAAGGCAAGGATCGCAACATCAACGATCATTCGGTCTATAACACGACCGATTTTCAGGGCAAGTTCGCGACCGGCTTTCTCAAGCACGACACGCTCGTGGGCGTCGATCTGAGCCACGAGACGTACAGCAACCAGAGCTTCACCGCGACCACGCCGGGCCTGCCTTCGAACACGCTCGCGATCGTGCCGCTCGTCAATCCGCCGTACGTGCCGCGTCCGGCGAACTATCGCGAGGTGGCGACCAATCTCGCCGAATCGAGCGCGAACGATGTCGGCCTGTACCTGAACGACACGATCTCGATCGGCGAGCACTGGAAGTGGATCGGCGGCGTGCGCTGGGACCGCTATGAAGCGTCGATCCATAACTCGATCAACCAGCCGGGCTACGCGACGCAGACCAACTACTTCACGAGCGTGCGCACCGGCGTCGTGTGGCAGCCGCAGGAATGGCAGTCGTACTACGTGTCGTATGGCACGTCGTTCAATCCGTCGCTCGAAGCGCTCACGCTCACGAGCGGCCAGCAGAACCTGCCGCCCGAGCACAACAAGTCGTATGAGATCGGCTCGAAGTGGGATCTGCTGAACGGCGGATTGTCGGTGACGCAATCGCTTTTCAGCATCGAGAAGACGAACGCGCGCACGCTCGCCTCGGACGGCACGTACTCGCTAGACGGCGATATCCGCGTGCGCGGCTATCAGCTCGGCGTGGCGGGCCACATCACGCCGAAATGGCAGATGTTCGGCGGCTACACGTACATGGACGGCACCATCCTGAAGTCCTTCGACGGCACGCAGGGGAACGTGCCCGCGAACACGCCGAAGCACATGCTCACGTTCTGGACGACCTACGACTTCACGCCGGTCTGGCAAGTTGGCGGCGGGCCGTCGTACGTGTCGTCGCGCTATGCGGCGAACAACAATCTCGTGGAAGTGGGCGGCTACGTGCGCTGGGACGTGATGGCCGCGTATCATCAGAAGCGCTACGATATCCAGTTCAACGTGCTGAACCTGACCGACAAGAAGTACTACGATGCGCTGATTCCGTCGGACGGCGGGCGCGCGGTGCCGGGCCTCGGCCGCACGTTCCTCGCGACCTTGAATTACCGCTTCCGTTGATGTAACCGCGCGCGCCGCCTCGCATGCGGCGCGCGCCCAGAAGGCCATAACGATGATCCTCTCGATACCGGACGTGCTCTCCCCGGACGACGCCGCCGCGATGCGCGCGCGGCTCGAAGCAAGCGACTCATGGGTCGATGGCCGCGCGACCGCGGGCTATCAGGGCGCGCCGGTCAAGCGCAACATGCAGATCGCGGAAGGCTCGCCGATCGCGCTCGAAATGGGCGATGCGATCGTCGGCGCACTCGAGCGTCATCCGCTTTTCATCAGCGCGGTGTTGCCCAATCGCGTGTATCCGCCGCTATTCAACCGTTATGAAGGCGGCATGCATTTCGGCAGTCATGTCGATGGCGCCATTCGCATCGTGCCCGGTCATGGCGCGCGCGTGCGCACCGATGTCTCCGTCACGCTGTTTCTCACGCCGCCCGACGAGTACGACGGCGGCGAGCTCATCATCGAAGATACATATGGCGTGCAGGAAGTGAAGCTGCCCGCGGGACACGCGATCGTCTATCCCGCGACGAGCCTGCATCAGGTGCGGCCGGTTACGCGCGGCGCGCGCGTGTCGAGCTTTTTCTGGGCGCAAAGCCTGGTGCGTGACGACGCGCAGCGCGCCCTGCTCTTCGATCTCGACAACTCGATCCAGCGCCTGAACGCCACCAACGGCGACGAAGCCGCGAAACGCTCGCTCGTCGGCTGCTATCACAACCTGCTGCGCATGTGGAGCGAGACCTGAGTCACGCCGCGCGCAACACGTTCGCGCGCGTCCGGCCGACTTCCTCGAGCAAGGCTTCGTCGCGCGCGATCACATCGGGCACATGCGCGCGCAGAAACTCCACCCATGTGCGCGTTTTCGCATCCACGAACTTGCGCGACGCATAGAGCGCGTAGAGATTCGTGCGCTGCAAGGTATGGTGCGGCAGCACGCGAACGAGCGAGCCGTTGCGCAAGCCTTCGATCGCCGCATAGAGCGGCAGCATGCCGATGCCCATGCCTTCGCGGATCGCCACCGCGAGCGATTCCGCGATGTTCACCTGAACCGGTCCGCTGATCTGCAAGGTCTCGCGTCCGTCGGGGCCTTCGAGCGTCCATTCGCGCGCGGGAAACGCCGGCGTCTGCAAGGTGAGGCAATCGTGCTGCGCGAGATCGGCGGGCACCTCCGGCACTCCGCGCGCGCGCAGATAGTCCGGCGATGCGCACAGAATGCTGAAGGTCGTGCCGAGCTGGTGCGAGATCACTTCCGAGTCCGACAGCGCGCTCGCCGAAATCACCGCGACATCGCTGCTGCCTTCGAAGAGATCGGGCATGCGCTGCGACAGCGTCAATTCGACCTTCACATCGGGATACGATGCGCGGTATCGCGCGATGGCCGGCAGAATGTAATGCTGCCCCACGCTCGCGAAGCTGAACATGCGCAGCGTGCCCGACGGATGCTCGTGCGCGCAGCTCGCTTCTTCTTCCGCGCCGTCGATATCGGCGAGAATCTGCCGCACGCGCTTCAGATACCGCTCGCCCGCCGATGTGAGCGCGAGACGCCGCGTCGAGCGGTTCATCAGGCGCGTGCGCAGATGCGCTTCGAGTTCGGAAACGGCGCGCGACATCGCGCCGGTCGTCGAGTTCATCGACTGTGCCGCAGCCGTGAAGCTGCCGGCTTCGATCACGCGGGTAAAGACCCGCATGTTCTGTAGGGTATCCATCGAACCGTCATATTGCCTGGAAAGCGCTATTGTCCGCTTTCCCACGCGCTCGATTGTTGTTGAATCAGGAAAGAATGTTCCCTGATTCCCACATTAATCCGGCAAGGCGGTTTGCCTACAATCGGCGCCTTCTTGGATGACCGGACACACGCTTGTCGACGCGCGATTCGATTCGGGACTGGCTCGTCACCGATGGTTACGTCTGGCTGCATCTCGCGAAAACGCTCCTTGCCGCGTTCCTCGCGATGGGCGTCGCGATGCGCTTCGAGCTGCCGCAGCCGCGCGTCGCGATGACGACCACCTTCGTGCTGATGCAGCCGTTCGCCGGCATGGTGCTCGCGAAGAGCGTGTCTCGTTTCGCGGGCACGGCGCTGGGCATGTTCGCCGCGCTCGTGCTGGGCGCCGTGTTCGTGCAGCAGCCCGAGCTCTATATGTTTGCGCTCACCGCATGGGTCGCGGCGTGCATCGCGCTCGCCGTGCGGTATCGGCAGTTCCGCTGGTACGGCTTCGTGCTCGCCGGTTATACGGCCGCGTTGATCGGCATTCCCGCCGTCGCCGATCCCGATAGCCTGCTGATCGCGACGCTCACGCGCGGCGCGGAGGTCATGCTCGGCATCGTGTGTTCGAGCGTCGTGAGCGCGCTCGTGTTTCCGCGCCATGCCAGCGCCACGCTCGCGCAGACGCTCGCGCGGCGTCAGGCGCGTTTCGCCTCGTTCGCGTCGGACGTGTTGCGCGGGCGTCTTTCGCGTGTCGCGCGTGAGCGCCGCTTCGCCGATTTCGTCGATGAGATCGTCGGCTTCGAAGCGACGCGCGGTGTCGCGGCGTATGAATCGCGCGCGCTGCCGTCCGGGCGTCGCGGGCTCGCGGCGCTCAACAGCGCATTCATGGATGTCTGCGCTCGCCTGCATGCGCTCGACCAGTCGATGAAGCGCCTGCCCGCCGCGCGCGATGCGCTCACGCCTTTCCTCGAAGAACTCGCGCGCATCTTCGAGCACGACGCGCTGGATGTGCATCTCGCGCACTACAAGGCAACGCTGGCGACGCGCCTCGACTTCACGACGTCGGCCGAACTGCTGAATCGCTTCGTCGACGACACGCTGCGCTATGTATCGATATCGAACAGCGATCTCTCGAATGAAAGCGTGGCTTCGCGGTTTGAAGCGAAGACCAGCCGCTTCGTCATCGCGGCGACGTTCATGCGCACGGGTATCGCCATCGCCGCGACCGCGTGGTTCTGGATCGTCACCGCGTGGCCGAGCGGCGGCCATGCCGTGATCGGCGCGACGCTGGCTTGCGGGTTATCGTCGGCATCGGCGCGGCCCTCGAAGTTCATCATGCAGATGGCGGCTGGCGCCGCGCTCGCGATCGTCACGGGCTATGTGTTCCTGTGTCGTGTCTACCCGGCGATCGATGGCATCGCGCTGCTGTGCGCCATGCTCGCGCCACCGCTCGCGGCAGGCGCGTTCCTCGCGATGCGTCCCGCTTCCGCCGGATACGGCATCGGTTTTTGCGTGTTCTTCTGTCTGCTCGCCGCGCCCGACAACCGCATGGTCTACGATCCGGGCCTTCTGCTGAACAACGGCCTCGCGATTCTCGCCGCGATGCTCGCTGTCGCCATGATGTGCGCCGTCGTCGTGCCGCCGCGCACGCAATGGCTCGTCGGCAGGACGCTCGCGCAACTGCGCGCGATGGCGGCGCTCGCCTGCGAAGGCAAGCTCGCGGATCTCGGCGAGCGCTTTCATTCGGGCACGCACGATCTGATGTTCCAGTTGCGCGGCTTGCTCGTGCGGCGTTCGCGCGAGCATCGCCGCGCGCTTTCGTGGATGCTCGTTACGCTCGAAGTCGGACAGGCCATGATCGATCTGCGCCGCGAAGCGCGCGCATTGAACGCGCACTGCTTTCCCGATGCGTTGCAGAGCGCGTGGCGCGCATCGCTCGCGCGCGTGCTGCGCGACATCGCCGTGCTGTTTCGCGCGCCGGGCAGCGAGACGCTGCGCCGTGCGATCGCATCCGTGGTCGCGTCGATCGTGATCGCGCAAGGCGTGCGCGATGCCGTGCCCGCCGGGCGCGCTGCACGGCGCGACATGCAGCGCGTGCTTGCGCATCTGCATGTCGTGCGCACCGCGCTTGTCGATCCCGATGCGCCTTTCGATCGCTGAACTGCAAATGTGCCTTCCTGGCAGGGCTATTTATCGGCGCCGATGCTCGCCCTATATTGATCGCAGTGCTTTCGCGGCGCGCCCTTATGCCGCAGGAGCGCCGGCGGTGCGATGCCTCGCGCGTGCATTGAATGGGACGAAGCACAATGTTTGACTGCATTGAACAATGTCTTTCAACCTTGCAGCTTTAACGGCAGTGCACGCTACCTATAATCGCCTTCGTTTAAACGAAGCCACTGAAGATAGATTCGATGTACGAAGACCGTATCCGCTGTACCGCCTTGCGCGGCAAGATCACCTCGGCCGCCGACGCGGCGCAACTCGTTCGCGACGGCATGATCGTCGGCGCGAGCGGCTTCACCCGCGCTGGTGACGCGAAGGCCGTGCCGCTCGAAATCGCGCGCCGCGCGCGTGAGGAAAGCGAGCCGCTGCGCATCACGCTCATGACGGGCGCATCGCTCGGCCATGACACCGACCGCCTGCTCACCGAAGCCGGCGTGCTCACGCGCCGCCTGCCGTTTCAGGTCGATACAACCTTGCGCCGCGCGATCAATCGCGGCGACGTGATGTTCGTCGATCAGCATCTGTCGGAGACCGTCGAGCTGTTGCGCGCGAACCGGCTCGGCCAACTCGATCTTGCGATCATCGAAGCGGCCGCGATCACGGAGACGGGCGGCATCGTGCCGACGACATCGGTCGGCAATTCGGCGAGCTTCGCGATACTCGCGCAACGCGTGATCGTGGAGATCAATCTGGCGCAGCCGGCGGCGCTCGAAGGCCTGCACGATATCTGGATTCCGGAGCGCAGGCCGCAGCGCGACCCGCTTCCGATCGTGAAGCCGCACGACAGGATCGGCGCGGCGGCGATCGAGATTCCCATCGAAAAGATCGCCGCCATCGTCATCACGAACACGCCGGACAGTTCGTCCACCGTGCTTCCGGCCGATGAAGACACCGCGCTCATCGCTGGGCATCTGATCGAGTTCTTTCAACACGAAGTGTCGCGCGGACGCTTGCCGAAGCAGTTGCCGCCGTTGCAGGCGGGCATCGGCACGATTGCGAACGCGGTGCTCTCGGGGTTTGCGGCGTCGCCGTTCGAGGCGCTGACGATCTACTCCGAAGTGCTTCAGGACTCGACCTTCGATCTGCTCGATTCCGGCCGAGCGACCTTCGCCTCGGGCGCGTCGATCACGCTGTCCGCGCAACGGCAGGACAAGGTGCTTCGCGATATCGAACGCTATCGCGACCGCCTCGTGCTGCGGCCGCAGGAAGTGAGCAATCATCCCGAGGTGATTCGCCGGCTCGGCCTCATCGCGATCAACACGGCGCTCGAAGCCGATATCTACGGCAACGTGAATTCGACGCATGTCGGCGGCACGCACATGATGAACGGCATCGGCGGCTCCGGCGATTTCGCGCGCAATGCCGCGTACGCCGTGTTCGCGACGAAGTCGGTCGCGAAGGACGGCCGTATTTCGAGCATCGTGCCGATGGTGCCGCATTGCGATCATAACGAGCACGATGTGGATATCGTCGTGACCGAGCGGGGGCTGGCGAATCTCACGGGCCTCGCGCCGCGCGAACGTGCGCTGAGCGTGATCCAGAACTGTGCGCATCCGCTGTATCGCGATCTTTTGCGCGACTATTACCGCGATGCAGCAGCGCTCGGCGGGCACACGCCGCACCGTCTGGATCAGGCGTTTTCGTTTCACGCGCGCTTTGCCGCGAGCGGATCGATGCTTCCTTAAAGCGGTCGCGCGCGCGTCATGCTGCATCGCGAAAGCGAATGACGCGCGCAAACGGCGTCGCTCGCGCGGGAATCAGCGCACAATGGCGGGAGCCTGCTTCGGCCGGCGAACAGGAGGAACACCATGACCGCCATCACCTGGGTTCTCGCCGCCGACGGCAGCCGCGCGCGCATCTTCGAGACGCACGGATTGAAGCTGGATCTGCGGCAGATCGAGGACCTCAGGCATCCGGCGCCGCGCGCGGCGGATACGGCGGACAAGGAACGCGAGAAGTTCGCGCGGACCGTCGCCGAGTTTCTCGAGCGCAGCCGCCTGCAACAGCGATTCGATCGCTTGCGGCTTGCCGTCGAGCCCAGGTTTCTCGGCGTGCTGCGCCCGCATCTCAGCAGCGAAACGCGCAAGCTCGTCTACGAGGAAATCGACCGCGACGTGTCGAACATGGAGACGCGCGATATCGGCCGTCATCTCGACCGGCCATGAATCGCGCCTGACAATGCGCGCCGCCTCCCCCGCGAGAAACGGCGCGCCGGGCACTACGCCGCGGGCGTGATGTTCTGATTGCTGCGGAACAGATTGTCCGGATCGTAGCGCCGCTTCACTTCGGCGAGCCGCTCGTAGTTTGGCCCATACGCCGCCTTCACGCGATCGCCCTCCTCACCCGTCATGAAGTTCACGTAGACGCTGCCGATCGCGTGCGGCGTCATGGCGGAGAACATGTCGCGCGCCCACTTCGTGCACTTCTCGTCATCGGCGGCGTCGCTCCAGCGGCCATGAATGTTGATCGTGTAAATGGAATCGCGATTCGCGTAGGCGGTCGCATCCACAGGCACGCGGTTCGTCTGCCCGCCCATCGCGCCGATGAACACTTCGCATTGCGTCGACGGAAGCGAGTTCACCGCATTCGTCAGGATGCCGAAGGTTTCATCGTTGAGGCCCGCGAAATTGTGCGACTTCCAGTAATTGCGCTCGCCCGGCGTGAGCAGCGGATCGAATGCCTTCTGCCATGCCGCGAAAGGCATCGCGCCAAGATGCTCGCCGTAGGGCGTGCCGAAGCTGCGCAAGGGCGCAAGCGCCCGCTCGCCGTTCTCGACCGGCCCGACATAGCAGCTCGCGAGCACGACCACCGGTTTTCCGTGCGCCTCTTCGGGCAGGAACGGCAGCGGCGGCGCGAGACGCAGCACGGCCCACACCGTCAGTTCATCGGGACTTTGCGCGACGAACTCGCGATACTTCGGCAGCACAGCGTCGGCCTGCTCCAGCGGAAACACGACGAGGCCGCCGTAGATCTCAGGCCCGACTTCATGCAACTGATATTCGAACAGCGTAACGACGCCGAAGTTGCCGCCGCCGCCGCGCAGCGCCCAGAAAAGATCGGGCTCGCTCTCCGCGCTCACGCGCCGCCATTTTCCGTCCGCCGTGACGATTTCCGCCGCGACGAGATTGTCGACCGTCACGCCGAACTTGCGGCTGATCCAGCCGAATCCGCCGCCTAGCGTGAGACCGGCGACGCCTGTCGTCGAATTGATGCCGAGCGGCGTCGCGAGACCGAAGGCCTGCGCTTCGTGATCGAAGTCGGAGAGCAACGCACCGGGCTCGACGTACGCGCGTTTCGCCGCGGGATCGACGCGCACGGATTTCAGCGCGGAGAGATCGATCATCAATGCGTCGTCGCTGACTGCGCTGCCCGCGATGTTGTGCGAGCCGCCGCGAATCGAAACGAGCATGCCGTTGCCGCGCGCGAACGCGAGCGCGGCGATGACATCGGCGGTGCCCGCGCAACGCACGATGAGCGCCGGGCGGCGGTCGATGGTCGCGTTCCAGACCTTGCGTGCTTCGTCGTAGTCGTTATCCGACGGTGAGATGACTCTGCCTCTCACCGACGCCTTGAAGGTGTCGATCGCTTCGCCTGAGATGTTGCTCATTGTGAGACCTCGCTGCTGGATGAAGCGCCGCGACGTGCCCGACCCTGCCAGCTGGTACGGCGAAAGCGCAAGGAACCCGTCGTCGGATCGAAACCGGCCGGTCGATCAGAAGCGCGCCATGGAGATCACGAGAACGGGAAGAGACTGCGAAAGCGGACCGCGGCCCGCTCATTGATTTAATGCCGTGACTTACAGGATGTAAAGGCCTTAGGCAGCCATTTTTTACTCGTCATCTAGCATGAATCGGACAAAGTGGGCATCGCGTCGTGTTATTGGAATCAGCGCTTTATGAATTCGATTCGGATAACTTTGTTTTAAGGCACTCCTCTGCCAATAAATGTCAAAAGTCCTTACAACGGAGTGAGCGACGTCAACGCTGCGTGACGTGCCGCGTTTTTTTGCGTGCGCAGGTCATCCGGCCTGCCGAATCGTTGAAGGAATTGTTGTATGAACAAGAAGCTTCTCGCCGCCGCTATCATCGCTTGCGTTTCCGTGAGCGCGTTTGCCAAGCCGTATTACGAGAAACACGAGCGTCACGAGAACCGTGAGGCTTATGCGCACCACGACAACGGCCGCCACGAAGGCGAGTATCGCGGCCACGAACGCGCCGAGTCGCGCCGCTTCGACGAAGCGCGCAAGCAGCCGCGCAACGACACGTTCCATACGGATCTGAATAATCCGAACAATCGCGTCCAGTTCACGCACTGACGTGTCACGGGCAACGATGTAGCCCGTAAAAAAAACTGCGGCGCGCCGGGGTACCGGACGCGCCGCAGTCGTAGTAAGAACCCCGTTTCGCTTAGTCCGTGCCGAACTTCGGCGATCGCGGACCGTACAGCAAGCCGTTCGGCGCGCCTGTCGCCAGCAGACGCTGACTGGTCAATCCGGCGACATCCCAGGATTTGTCCGTCGCGACATTCACGGCCTGGCTAACCGCCGTTTGCACCAGCGCACTGACGAGCCCGCCGCCCACGCTGACATTGAAGCCGGTTTCGCTGCCGTTCGCCGTTGCCGAACCATTCCAGAGCGTCTCGCCCGAACGCAAGTCGACGAGCTTCGCTTGCGCCGAAACCTGCGTCTTGTTCGCGATGACCCGATACGACGAGCCGTAGTCGGTGATCTTCGTGTACAACGCGGCATCCGCGCCGAAGATGCTGCGCAGCTTGGCCGGCGCGACGTCCTGAATCTCGTTGGGCAGCGTCAGGCCGTTATGCTTGAAGGTCTCTTCCATTGCGGCGACCGGCACCACGTAGTAGCCGCCTTCGGCGAGCGGCATCGTCATCTGGGAGAGCATGCCGTAAGTCGCGTTGACATCGTTCGTGTCGTTGATCGGCGGCAACACGAGAATCGAGCGCGGCTTGCTATTGCGAAACGCCGTGTAGTCGGGCTGGCTGCGCGAAGAAGCGCACGCCGACAGAAACAGGAGAATCGACAGAACCGCGATGAGTTTGCGGGAAATATTCAAGGTCATGTTCGGCGCTTACTGAAGTTTGCTCAACAGGAAATCCATATACGCGGAGGATTCGGGAAACCGCTCCTTCTCTTCCGTCAGTTGCTGGCGGGCCTCGGCGCCCTTGCCAACGCTTGCGTACAGCATGCCAAGATGCGCGCGGAATCCCGGCGGCAATGTCTTGTCGCTCGCGAAGATCTTCGTACGCGCCTGCTCCAGCGCCGCGATCTGTTGGGCCGCATCCTTCTGGCCTTTGAAGTATTCGTAGACCTGAGGCTGATAGCCGTCCCATTGATAAAGCGATGGCGTTTTGGTCGCGCATCCCGTCAGCAGCGCGCACGCCGCCGCGACCGGCAGCACGAGGCCAGTCAGTGTGTGGTTCTTCATGTTCATGTCTTTCGATTGGAAGCGAGCGTTACTTGGCGGCTTTCAGCACGCCGCCGTCGACTTGTTCGGCCAGGTGATTGACCGCTTCGCTGATGGCGAGATCGAGCACCTTGCCGTTGAGCGTCGAGTCATAGGTCGACGTGCCGCCGAAGCCGATCACTTCGCGGTTCGACAAGCTGAACTCGCCCGCGCCCTGGCTCGACGTCACGACTTCGGACGTGGCGATATCGACGATATTGAGGCTCACTTTCGCGTAGGCCACCTGCGTCTTTCCACGGCCGAGAATGCCGAAGAGTTCCTGGTCGCCCACTTCCTTGCGGCCGAACTCGGTGACGTCGCCGGTGATGACGTAGTTCGCGCCGCGGATCGTCTGCGCCTTGTTCGCGTAGCCGGCTTCCTGCTTCGTTTCACCGAGATTGTCGCGGTCCAGCACCGCGAAACGGCGGCTCTGCTGCAAGTCCGTGACGAGAATGGTTTTGGCCTGACTGCCGAGGCGGTCGACGCCGTCCGAGAACAGGCCGCGCCCATAAGTCGAGCGATTATCGAATTTGCCGATCGCGACCGGCACCGGCTTGCCGGCGAAGGGCTTCTGGGCGCTGGCGACTTCGGGCACCGCCAACGCGCGCGACGCCTCGGTCGCGCATCCGCTCAGGATCGCTGTTGCAGACGCGATGACGAACGTCAAGCGTCCTTTTGTCAATTTCATTGATTGCCTCAAAAACGTCGGAAAGTTAGATCGACTGCCTATCAGCAGACGATTTCAAAACGCCGACGATTATTTGGCATTTCAAAATTTTCGAGAGGAAGAAAATTCCTAAAAATAACGGCGACTGCATCCGCAGCCGCCGTCTCGGCAAGTCGGGTTGTCGCCGATCAAGCCCGCTCCAGCACCGCCATCTCCCGCACGACCACGAGCAACATCGACAAGCTCGCACCGCCGCTCGCGCGCAATTCCGCCAAAAGACGCGTGTACCGGTCGAGCGCGGCCTCCCGCTTCGCGCGCCAGCTTTCGACGATCACATCCGGCGCGTCGATGCCGCGCGACTGCTCCAGCGCGCTCACCGTCAGCGCGCGCTTGAGCCGTGCGAGTTCCTCCAGCGCCGCGGCGCGCGCGAGCAGATCCCAGTGCGTCGCGATCGGCAGCGCCATCGCCCGTTCGGCGATGCCGCGATAATCGAGCAAAGTGCCGATGCCGAAGTACACGCTCGCGACGAGTTCCAGGCTGCGCTCCGAGCATGCCGCCACTTCCGCGCTGTCGAGCACCGCGGTCGCGATCTCGCCGCTCGCCACGCGCGCCGCGAGCGTGCTCTCCACGCCCGCATCCTCCAGTTCGCGCCGCCGCGCATACCACGCGTCGAGCTGCGTCGCGGGCAAGAGCGCGGGCAGTTGCGGCGCGAGCCGTTGCGCCGCCTCGCGGCAACGCGCGAGCAGGCCCCTCGCCTCGGCCGTGCCGGTTCCGTTGTGCTTCAGATGGCGCAGGAACCACAGCGACGTATCGTCGAGCAGGCGCACGACCTCCACGAACATGCGCGCCTGCACTTCGTCCGCGACGATATTGTCGAGCCCGTCGATGCTGCGCCACAGATCGTCGAGATCGAAGACATCGCGCGACATCAGCGCCGCGCGCACGATATCGCTCGGGCGCGCATCGGTCTCTTCCATCAGCCGATGCACGAAGGTGCAGCCCACACGGTTCACGAGCGCATTGGTCAGATGCGTCGCGAGGATTTCGCGTTTCAGCGGATGGCGCTGCATCGTCTCGCTGTAGCGCTGCTGCAAGGGCTTCGGGAAATAGTCGGGCAGCATGTCGGCGACGAGCGCATCTTCCGGCACGTCCGATTCGAGCAGTTCGTCGTACAGCCACATCTTTCCGTACGCGAGCAGGACGGCGCGTTCCGGCGACGTCAGCCCCGACTTCGCCGCCGCGCGCTCGGTGATCTCGTCGTCGTTCGGCAGAAACTCGATGCGCCGCTTCAGACGGCCCGCGCGTTCGAGATAGCGCATCATGCGCGCCTCGGCATCGAGCGTTTCGGCTTCGTGGCGCTTGGCGATCGAGAGCGCCTGCGTCTGCGCGTAGTTGTCCTTCAGCACCAGCAGGCCGACTTCATCGGTCATTTCGGCAAGCAAGGCGTTGCGCTGCTTCTCGGTCATCTCGCCGTCCGCGACCACGAGACCCAGCAGAATCTTGATGTTCACTTCGTGATCCGAGCAATCGACGCCCGCCGAATTGTCGATCGCATCCGTGTTGATGCGCCCGCCCTTCTGCGCGAACTCGATGCGCCCCAGTTGCGTGAGGCCGAGATTGCCGCCTTCCGCGACCACTTTCACGCGCAGCTCCGCGCCGTTCACGCGCACCGCGTCGTTGGTGCGGTCGCCGACCTGTAGATGCGTCTCCGCGGTCGACTTCACATACGTGCCCACGCCGCCGTTGTAGAGCAGATCGGCTTCGGCAAGCAGAATCGCGTGCATCAGCTCGTTCGGCGCGAGCACCGCCGCGCTGATGCCGAGCGCCGCCTGCACTTGCGGCGAGATCGGAATCGACTTCGCCGTGCGCGGATACACGCCCCCGCCCGTCGAGATCAGCGAGGCGTCGTAATCGGCCCAACTGGAACGCGGCAGCGCGAACAGCCGCGCGCGCTCCTCGAAGCTCTTCGCCGTATCGGGCGTCGGATCGAGAAACACATGCCGATGATCGAATGCCGCGATCAGCTTGATATGACGCGACAGCAGCATGCCGTTGCCGAACACGTCGCCGGACATGTCGCCGACGCCCACCACGGTGAAATCGGTCGTCTGCGTATCGAAGTTCATTTCGCGGAAATGGCGCTTCACCGACTCCCACGCGCCGCGCGCGGTGATGCCCATTTTCTTGTGGTCGTAGCCGACCGAGCCGCCGGACGCGAACGCATCGTCGAGCCAGAAGCCGTATTCGTGCGCGATCGCGTTCGCATAGTCGGAGAACGTGGCCGTGCCCTTGTCGGCGGCGACCACGAGATACGGGTCATCCGGATCGTGCCGCACGACATCCGGCGGCGGCACGATGCCCTCGGGCGTGCGGTTGTCGGTCACGTCGAGCAGGCCGCGCAGGAACATCTGATAGCACGCGACGCCTTCGGCGAGAAACGCCTCGCGATCCGTCACCGGCGGCGGATTCTTCACGACGAAACCGCCCTTCGATCCCACCGGCACGATCACCGTGTTCTTCACCATCTGCGCTTTCATGAGGCCGAGCACTTCAGTGCGGAAATCCTCGCGCCGATCCGACCAGCGCAGCCCGCCACGCGCGACGCGCCCGCCGCGCAGATGCACGCCCTCGACGCGCGGCGCATAGACCCAGATCTCGAACATCGGCTTGGGCTCGGGCAGGCCCGGCACCTTCGACGGATCGAGCTTGAACGAGACATACGGACGCGCCTCGCCGTTCGCATCGCGATGGAAATGATTCGTGCGCACCGTCGCCGTGATGACGCCGAGAAACTGCCGCAGAATGCGGTCTTCGTCGAGATTGGGCACCTGATCGAGCGCCGCTTCGATATCGGCGAGCACGCGTTCGGCGGCCTGCTCGCGATCTTGCGCGGACCCGCCGCGCGCCGGATCAAAGCGCACCATGAAAAGCTGCAGCAGCTTCTTCGCGATCTGCGGATTGCCGATCAGCGCGCGCTCGATATACGCGTCGCTGAACGTGGACCCGACTTGCCGCAAATACTTCGCGTACGCGCGCATGATCGTGACGTCGCGCGAGCCGAACTGCGCGCGCAGCACGAGCCGGTTGTAGTCGTCGTTCTCGATCTCGCCCGACCACACCGCGGCGAACGCGTTCTCGAAGAGCGGCTTCACGCGATCGATGTCGAACTCGACATCGTCCTGCAATTCCAGCCCGAAATCGTGGATCCACGCGTTCGGCGCGCCCGTCGGCTCGATCAGATACGGCCGTTCTTCATCGACACGCACGCCGAGGTGCTCCAGCATCGGCAGGCTGTGCGACAGCGCGATCGGATCGCCCGCGCGGTACACCTTGAAGCGAAACGCGCGCTTGCCCGCTTCGATCGGCCGGTAAAGACTCATCGACAAGCCGCCGGGGCGCGTATGCGTCGCCTCGATCAGCTCGATGTCGCGCACCGCCGTGCGCGCCGGATAATCCTCGCGATAACCCGCCGGGAACGAATCGGCGTAACGCTGCAACAGCCGATTGCCGGCTTCTTCGCCGTGACTGTCGATGAGCGCATCGGCGAGATCGTCCTGCCAGCGGCGCGCGACCTGCACGATGCGCGTTTCGAGTTCGCGCGTATCGACTTCGTGCATCGCGCCGCGGTCCGCGCGCACGACGATATGAATGCGCGCGAGCGGCGACTCGGAAAGCAGCGGCGTGAACTCGATGCTCTTGCCGTTGAACGCTTCCATCAGCACGCGGCTGATGCGGCGGCGCAGGTCGGTGTTGAACTTGTCGCGCGGCACGAACACGAGGCACGACACGAAACGGTCGAAGCGGTCGCGCCGCACGAAGAGCCGCGTGCGCTGATGTTCCTGCAGGCGCAGCACGCCGAGCGCGATTTCGAAGAGCGTGTCTTCGTCGGCCTGAAACAGCTCGTCGCGCGGATACTGCTCCAGCACGCTGATGAGCGATTTCGCCAGATGCCCTTTCTCCAGAAAGCCCGCGCGCCGCACGATGTTCGCGCACTTGCGCCGCACGATCGGAATTTCGGAGGTCGGCACGAGATACGCGGTCGAGGTGTACAGCCCGAGAAAACGCCGCTCGCCGATCACCTTGCCGTCCGGCGACGTGCGCTTCACGCCGACATAGTCGAGATAGCCCGGCCGATGCACCGTCGCGCGCGAATTGGCCTTCGTCAGAAAGATGGGCGCCGCGCTCTCGATGATCGCGGCCGCGCCCGGCGGCAGCGGCGTGAGATCGCCCGCGGACGGCGCGCGCAAGGTTTCGCGCAGAATGCCCAGACCCGAGCCCTGCACGCCGCGCAGCGCGAAACCGCCTTCGTGCCCCACGAGTTCGTAATCGCGGCAGCCGAGGAACGTGAAATGATCCGCGACCATCCATTCGAGGAACGCGCGCGACTCGATGCCGTCGGGCGTCGTGTCGCGCGTTTTCAGATCGCTGATCGCAACACGCGCCGATTCGGTGACTTTCGGCCAGTCTTCGACCGCCGCACGCACGTCGCCAAGCACGCGCGCGATGTTCTCGCGCACTTCGTCGAGCCGCTCGCCGTCGCTGCAGCGGTCCACTTCGAAATGGATGAAGGATTCAAGCTGCGAGTCGCCGTCGCCGGCTTCGGCGTGGCCCTGCCCGATGCGCTCGATCTCGCCCGCATGCGCGCCCTTGCTCGCGCGCCACACGCGAAACACCGGATGAATCGCCGAATGCAGCGCGAGGCCTAAGCGATTCAGCTCCATCGTCACGGAATCGACGAGAAACGGCATGTCGTCGTTCACGATCTCGACGACCGTATGATCCGAGTGCCAGCCGTGCTGCTCCAGATTCGGGTTGTAGACGCGCAGCACCTCGCGTCCGCCCGCGAACTTCTGCGCCGTCTGCCAGTGCGCCATCGCGGCGCCGTAGAGATCGGCGACATCGCGGCTCGCGATGTCTTCCACGTCGACCTGCTCGTAGTAATAGCGAAGAAGCGGCTCGATGACCTCGTAGGTCGCTTCCGGCAATCGTCCTCGCGCGAATTCGAGGAGATCCTTGATGAGGTGTTCGACCCGCGCTTCGTTCTTGACCAGCATGGTGTCCTCCCGAGGCTTTCGGTTGCGATGCGGTTACGGCACGCTCTTCGAATCAAGGAGATTATGCGCCGGAGCGGGCTTTTGGCCGCGCGTCGGGCATGTGCGGTTGCACAAAGGCGGTGCGCGCCTGTCGGGCTAAGATAGCCGCGCCGCGTGATCTTTGCGCGACACGCGCTATCGGCTATTGTCGATGAAAGCCCGAAAGGAGAGCGCCATGCAGCAGGATCAGCAGAAGGTCGTCACCGTGCGGCCGCAGCAGGAAGTCGCCACCGCGGTGCAGCGTCTGCCGTATTTCATCGGATTGTCGGCGCAGACGGCCGGCACGCGCGGCCTGTCGATGCATCTGGTCGTCGTGCCGCCGGGCGGACAGGCCGAGCCGCACGTGCATGTCGGCTACGAGACGGGCATCTATGTTCTGGAAGGGCGCATCGAGACGCGCTATGGACCGGGGCTGGCCGAATCGGTCATCAACGAGCCGGGCGATTTCGTCTTCATTCCGCCCGGCGTGCCGCATCAACCCGTCAATTTGAGCGCGACGGAACCGGCGCGCGCCGTGGTCGCGCGCAACGACGCGAACGAAGCGGACCGCGTCGTGCCCTACGATCCGCGGGAAAACGATCAGTAGCCGGATGCGCCGGACATCGGCATATCGACGTACCCCGTGTCCGAAAAGCGCGCGCCGCCGAGCATGCCGCCCGCGAGCTTGCCGCGCACGGCGTAGGACACTTTTTTGACCGTGTCGCCGGTGGCGAAGCCCAGCGCCTGGCGCGCGACCGAAAACGCCGATACGGTGACCGGCACCGAGACGACCAACTCCCCGAAGCGCGGCACCGAGCCGCGCTGATCGCTCACGCCGCTCGCGAACGGGCGGCCGTTGAGGTCGAGATCGAGCGCGACGCCGTCGAAGTCGATCGGCGCGTCGTTCGGATTCTGCACGCGCAGCTTCACGGCGAAGCGCATTTCCAGCCCCTGCCCTTCGAGCGGCTCGATGCCCGCGACCGTCACGCGCATCGCGTCGCGGTTCAGGAAGCCCGCGCAGCCGCCGAGCGCGAGCATCGCCAAAACTGCGGCGCAGAACAGGAAGAAGCGCTTTGTGATTCGATTCGGTTGCATGAGAACGAGACTCCTCGCGATGGTCGGGCTAGATGCGCAGCGCGTTCAGCAGCATGCGGCCATAGGCATGATGAAACCAGACATCGTCGACGACGAAAAGCGCCGCGGCCCACGCCGCCGCCACGATGATCAGATCGCAATGTCCGCTCGTCCACAGATTGAGCGAATGGCGCGACGCGATCCACGGCACGCCGAGCGGGTTGGGCCAGTCCGCGAACAGATGCATGAGGCCGCCGCAGGCAAAGCCGAACGCGACCGGCGCCGCCGGATGCCGCCCGAGAAAATGATACGAGACCGCGAGCAGCGCCGCCCAGCCGATGCCCCAGTGCGTGAGCGTGCGATGCGTGATCCACAGCTTGCGCGCGCGCGTCCACCATGCGACTTCGAGCCAGTCCGGCGCGGTTGCGCCTGCAACGCCTGCGAGCAGCGCGAGCACGCCCGCGAGCAAATCCGCCCGCGCCGCCGAAACGGGATGCGTGACGACCGCCGCCGCGATGATGCCCGCGGCCCATCCGGTCGCGTGATGCGCCTTGCTCGATGCCATGAAGAAACCCGCGTCGTCACCGTGGTCAGGAAAGCGCGCATGTTCGCATGGCGTGCGCAAATGGGGCCGGGCTGAAACATAAACTTACGGAAATGCGCGCGCCGAAACAGGCTCTGTGATCACAACGGCGGCGAGGCGGCGTGCGGTTGACTAAAATGTTTCCTAGATTGCTGCGCAATTCCCGCTGCGGACGCTCATCCGAGCGCCCCACGCCCGCCTGCGCATTCAGGCATTGAACGTATTCATCTGAAATTGGCCGTCATGCAACACCTGAAATACCTGAGCGCTTACCCGAACACGCTTCAGGACAAGGTGCGCCGACTGATCGCCCAGCAACAGCTGGGCACTTATCTCGACGCGCGATACCCGAGCAAGCACGCGGTCCAGTCCGATCGCGCGCTTTACGACTATTGCTCAGACCTGAAGCAGGAGTTTCTGCGCGTCGCGCCCGCCATCGACAAGGTTTTCTACGACAGCAAGCTCGATGTGCTGCGTCACGCGCTCGGTCTGCATACCGCGATCTCGCGCGTGCAGGGCGCAAAGCTCAAGGCGAAGAAGGAAATCCGCATCGCGTCGCTCTTCAAGGACACCGCGCCCGAGTTTCTTCGGATGATCGTCGTGCATGAACTCGCGCACCTGAAGGAAAGCGATCACAACAAGGCGTTTTATCGGCTCTGCGAGTTGATGCAGCCTGGTTATCACCAGATCGAATTCGATTTGCGGCTCTATCTCACGCATCGCGATCTGCTCAAGACGAAGGCAGCGTAAGCGCGCATCAACGCGCCCAGGCGAGCGCCGCCGCGTATCCGGCCGGCGCGGCAAGCGAGACGGCGTCGAATGCGCCGGCGCTGCGCGTGAGCGCATAGCGGACGCCATCGCGGGGCAGCACGGAAAAACCGGTCAGCGTGAGCACGCCGCCGCCGATGCCGTCGCCGTGCGCCTTCAACACCGCTTCCTTCGCCGTCCAGCAGTCGAAAAACCCGCTGCTTCGCGCGGCTTCGGGCATGGCTTCGATTTCGCGGCGGTCGCTCTCGGCGAGAACCGCGGGGGCGAGTTCGCGCCAATGGAAAGACAGTGGCGCTTCCTCGATATCGACGCCCACGCGTCGTGCCCGCGATATCGCGATCAATCCGTAGGCGCCCGAGTGCGACACGTTGAAATCGGGGGCGTCGGGTTGCGAGAGATAGGGTCTGCCCTTTTCGCTGGCGGCGAGAACGAGGCTCGCGGCGTCGCGGCCCGTCTCGGCGGCGAGCAGATAGCGCAGCGCGCAGCGCATCGTGGCGAAGCGCGCGGCGTCCGCGTGGCGCAAGAAACGCGCGGCGCGGGCGCGTTCGTGATCGTTCAGCGATGCGTAGGCTGCGCCGTCGATTGGAGCGGTCAGGTCCAGGGCGATGCGCCACACGCGGATGTCGGCGGGCGCATCGGCGGGGAGCGGTAAGGCGTGTATGTCGAACGCGGACGTCGTTTCGGTCATTGGGGTGCGTATTGCGCCTCGCCATTGCCGAAGGACCAGTTCTCCTTCTTCACTTCGACGAGGCTGATGAACACATCCTCGCGCCGCAGTTTCAGGCGTTCGTGCAGGCCATCCGCTACGGCCTTATAGAACGCCTTCTTCTTTGCGAGATCGCGGCCTTCGTTGAGCGTGACCTGAATCACGATGCAATCGTCCGTGCGGCTGATGCCGAGGTATGTGCGATCGAGGATCAAATCCGTCGCGCCATGCTCGGTGATGATCTGAAAGCGATCGTTCTCGGGCACGTCGAGCGTCGTGCGCATCGCGTCGTACACCACTTCGCCAATGGCCGCGCGATACGCGCTCTCCTTGCCCTTCAGCAGATCGATTCGAACAAGCGGCATGCGATTCTCCCCGTTAATTGATTCAACGATAATCCGGATGCAGCAGCAATTCCGGCACGCCCGCGCGATCCACATACACGACGGCGTTCTGCCCGAACCCGGTCATGAGCGCGTCGGCGGTGCCGGGCGTCGCGCCGAGCACGAAAAGGCTCGTTTCGGCGCTCCAGATATTCATCGGATCGACGCCTTCGCCGGGCAGCGCGCGCAGTCCCATCTCTCCGACGCGTTCGATCAGGCTGCGCTGACGCGCCGCGTTGTCTTCGGGCGCGAGCACGTGGCCGAACGGATTGAAGGCCGTGACGAACACCGCGCTCTCCACGTCATGCTGGAGCAGCAAGGACACGACCGCCGCATTCGCCGCGCCGATCTTCATGTCGATGCGCGGCGTCGCGTCGATGCGATAGATCGCCGCGCGATACGCATCGAGCGTCGCTTCAGGCAGCGCGCGCTTGCGACCGAGGACGATCGGCTCGCCGTGCGGCGTGCTGCGCGCGGCTTCATCCCATTCGACGCGCCTGCGCGCGAGCAGGGTCGCGCTCACGCAGCCCTTCTCGGCGCTGAGACGCTCCAGCGCGCTCAGCCAGTGCGCGTAATACGTGTCGCCGTGGTCAGGATCGCCCGATGCCTGCGCATCGCTGATCGCGACGCTCAACGCATGCGCCCATTCCTTCCACGTGAAGATGCCGCGCTCGTGCAGCGCGAGCGTCATCGCGAAGGCCTGCGCTTCCCACGGCGCGCGAAACACAGGGCCGTCGCCGTCGAAAGGCAGTTCGGGCAGCGCGGCGCGCAGGTCGTGCAGCTTCGATTCGTCGCAGGTCATTCGAGATACGGCTCCCAGCAATCGACGCACACCGACGACGCCGTCGTGTCCGCGCCCCACAGTTCCTTCGCATCGAAACGCACGGTGTAGAGCCAGTGCGGATGCTCGCCGTGGCCAAGCGCGTTTTCATCGGGAAACACATGTGTGCCACGCACCGCGACGATGCGTCCCGCCTTGCCGCGGCAATAGCGCGGCAGACGCGTGTGCGTCGGCGGGTTGATGAGCTTCGTGCGGACTGCGTCGCCGACCGCAAAGCGCGCGGGCGCGCTCGCCGGACGATCGACCGGCGCGCCGCGCAAGAGCGCCGCGCTCACGTCCGCCGCCTTCATCACGCGCACGTTCGGCTTCGCGGCGGATTGCGCGTGACCGCTCGCGATTTCATCGGCATTCGCGAGGCCTTTCGCGATGAGCAGCTTCTGCAAGCCCGCGAACCATATTTCGTAATAGCTGCTGCCGAGATACTGCGCGGGCGGCAGGCTTTCGCGCGCCGCGCGCGACGTGTCGATGTTCCACTGCCCGGTCGCGCCCATTGCGAGCGTGACGGCCAGCACGCGCCGCTCCCACTCCGCGTGAAACGGCGATGCGCCCGGCGCGTCGCACGCATCGATCTCGATAGGACCGAACGCCTGCATGCCGCCCATGTCGTGTGCCGCGTTCATGCCGATGCTCCCGTTGCCTGCGACGGCGCGAGCGCGAGGCCCGTGCCGATCATCGAATCGCGCGTGACCAGATTCGCGAGCGCGTCTTCGTCGAGATGATCGGCGCCCGCGGGCCGCATCGGTACGACGAGATAGCGCACTTCGGCGGTCGAATCCCACACGCGCAGCTCGACGCGCTCCGGCAGCGCGACGCCGAAATCCTTCAGCACGCCGCGCGGGTCGATCACCGCGCGCGACCGATAAGGCGCGGATTTATACCAGACCGGCGGCAGCCCGAGCACCGACCACGGATAGCACGAGCACAGCGTGCAGACCACCATGTTGTGCACGTCCTCCGTGTTTTCCAGCGCGACCATGTGCTCGCCCTGCCGTCCGGTGAAGCCGAGCGATGCGATGGCGGCGGTAGCGTCGTCGAAAAGCCATGCGCGATACGACGGATCGCTCCACGCCTTCGCGACCACGCGCGCGCCGTTGCGCGGCCCGACCTTGTGCTCGTAGGTTTCGATGAAGACATCGAGCGCCTGCGGATCGACATACCCCTTCTCGACCAGCAGCGATTCGAGCGCGCGCACGCGCAGATCCATCTCCGGCAGCGCGCTGCCTTCGTGTTCGTGTTCGTGATGATGCGGATGATCGTGGCTCATGAGCGGGCTCGCGAGTGGCACAGACGTCACACGTTACCGGAGCGCGCGCGCGCGTGCAAACATCGGGCGCGGGGCGAGCGTACGACGCCTATATTGCGGCCTATACTGGGATCAGCGTCTCATGCGAGGAGGAAGCCATGACACGCAAGTACATCGACTGCCGCGAATGCCCGAGCGATGTGAAGTGCAGCATCGTTCTTTCCGCCGACACCGAAGACGAGCTGATGGAAGCGGCCGTGCAGCACGCGATGAGCGTGCATCAGCACACCGACTCGCCCGAGTTGCGCGCGCAACTGAAGACGATGTTCCACGACGGCGCGCCACCGGCCTGAATGCCGGCCGCAGCGCCTTCGCGCGTTCAGCCGAGTTCGAAAGTCGTTACGCCGAACACGTTCGCAAGCGGCACGTCCGGGGCCGCTCGCGTGTACATGCGCGCCGTTTCGAAGACGCTCTGCATGTCGTGTTCGACGGCCAGCGCGACCGCGGCGGGATTGCTCTCGGGCACGTCGAGGAACACGGCCTCGCCCTGCACGCCCGACACCAGCGCGCGATACAGCGCACGTGCCGTCGGCAGATCGTCGGCGAAAAGCGGTCCGATCTTGTGGCCCGTGCCGCAGCGGCGAATCACGGCGAAGCCGCGCACGCTGTCGCCGTCGATCGCGATGCACGCGCGCGCGTGCGCCTGCGGCTGCGCCAGCCACGCGCGCAGGAACGCGGCGCGCTCGCACGCGAACATGCGCGTGTCGTAGTCGAGCAACCGTTCGAACGGAACGCTTAGCGCGTCGGCGATCGTCACGCCATCGACGGGTTCGTCATCCGCCAACGCGACACCTTCATAGCGCACGTTGCGATACGCCAGCACGAAGCCGGATTTCCGATAGTTCGGCTGTTGCGCGAGCACCCCGTCGAGACCGATGTTGCGCGCGCCGAGATAAGTCATGCCCTCTTCCCACAGGCGCATGCCGAACCCCTTGCCGCGCCATGCCGGGCTGACGATATAAAGACCGATGAAGCCGAACGCATCGCCGTAGGCGACTGCCGAAATGCAGCCAATCGGCGCGCCGTCCCACGTGCCGACGAAAAAGCCGTGCGGATCGGCGGCGAAGAACGAGCGGGCGTCGTCGAGGCCTGGGTTCCAGCCTTCGCTGGCGGCCCAGTCGAGCGCGATATCGGCATCGCCGGGCGTCATGCGGCGCACGCCGAAGCGCAGATCGTCGGGGGTGGCGCGGTCGGGACAAGGAACGGACGACATGTCGGGCGCCTCGGTCGGAACGAAGGTGCGTTCAGTGTCGCGCGTTTTTGGTGCAGGGGAAAGATGCGGCGAGGGGCGGGAACAACGGAAACCTGCGGAAACAGCGGGAAAACCTCGGGGCGAACGCGGCCGCCCCGATCAGGAGTAGCCTTGCCGGCGCTCGCTGCGGCTGAAACTCTGACGCGAGCGCCAGTCTTCCGAGCGCAGCACGTGCTCGCCGTCCTCGCGCGCTTCTTCCTCCGAATCGAAGCCTTCGTCGCTATAGGCGACGACCTTCATTCCGCCGCCCGCCTCGCGTTCGACGGTAATGCCCCAATGCCACCCGCCTTCCTGCTGGAAGACGTGCAGCGTCGGCTTCGACGATGTGGTCAGTTCCATATGTGCGGCTCCTTCGAGCGGACGCCCGTAACGCTTACCGGCCCCCGTTCAATGAAACGCTCCTTGCTTACTGGCGTTTTGATTATTCGTGTCGATGCTTCCGGGCGGCCGAGCCGCCATCCAGAAACAGCATACGCAATGGGATGCTGCGTTGCAACACGAGGTTTCCCTAGGCGTGGCGTCGAAGGCACGCGGCTCACAAGAATTAACAATAAAAACGTGACTGTTACCTGCAATAACACGCGAGATGGCGGAAATGACGCCATTCGGTCAGGTTCGTGCCCGTTTCACTCGCCCTCCCAGTAATCGAGCGAATCGCTTGCCCGAAAGACGGCACGCAATCCCTTGATACCCGGTTCGTCGGCCACGAGCACGGCTTGGCGGCCAGTATCGGGATATTCGACCACTTCGGGCGTTTGCATCGTGCTGATCGCAAGGTAGCGCAGCGTCGCTTTGCCCGTGTTGATGATCTGATGCGCCGTTTCGGAATCGCCCGGCGGGCACGCGATGATATCGCCGGCGCGAATCGCGTGCGTCTCGCTGCCGATGCGCACCTCGCCCTCGCCTTCGACGACGAAGAACATCTCTTCGTTCACGCGATGGTGATGAAACGGAAATGCCCGCTTGCCCGGTTCCAGCACGATGAGGCTGTAGCCGAGCTTCTTCGCGCCGAGCATGCCGCCGATACGCGCGATGCGCGGCGCGAAGCGTTCGGCGGCCGGGCCTGTCGGAGCGAAGGCCGGCGGCAGCGGTTGCGGTTCCAGCGTGTCCAGATTGACGATCGGTGGCTTCATGGTCGGCTCACGTGAGGTTGGGGAGTCACGCGCGTGTCATACGTGTGTCACACGCGCGCGTAGTCGCTCGATCTTCGTCGAGCCAGGCTGCGATGGTCCGGCAGGTCCAGTCCGCATCGTCGTGCGGCAGATCGTGGCCCGCCCACGGATGCACCGCGTGCGACGCGCGCCACTGCCGCGCAATGCGAAGGGAACATGCCGGATCGACGAGCCTATCGGCCGCCGATGCAAGCAGCAGCACCGGACAGCGCGGCGCATCGCGACGCGCGTAAAAACGCGCGGCCGCCGCGAGTTGCCGCAAGGCGTTCTTCGCGCTCGCGCCACGCGCGCGCCGCAGCCGCGCCCAGTGCGCGATGTCCGCGTCGAACGCATCATTGCGATTGCATGTCAGGCGATGAATCAGCGCTTCGCATCGCTCGGGTTTCGACCAGTTCATCGCGATGCGAACGAGCGTAGGCCATGACGCAGGGCGCAGCCGTTCGTGCACGCGCGCAAACGGACGCATGCTCGTATTGAACAGCACGAGCCGCTCGATCTCGCCGGGATGCCGCTGCGCCCACGCGGTCGCGGCCATCGCGCCAAGCGACATGGCGATGACGCGGTACGGCGCGCGCACGTTCATCGCGGCGGCGCGTGCGCGCACGAAATCCGTCATCGCTTCGACGGACGACGGCGCTTCCTGCGCATGTTCCGCGCCGTTGCCCGGCAGATCGATGCACACCGCTCGCTCGCCCGCGCCGATGAGCCCGTGCGCGGACAGCGCCGTCTCGAACGCGCCCCAGTGCTCCGCTTCGCGCGTGAGTCCGCGCAAGAGAATCCACTGACTCATGACACGCCCGTGCGCTGCCAGTGTTCGCGCGCGCGGCGCATCACTTCGTCGCGGAAATCGCCGCTCGGCAGCCAGCGGCGCGAAGAGAACGCGGCGCGCGTGAGGAAATCGAAATAGTTCGGATGACGCCGCAACACGCGCCGCGTCCGATGCGCCTTGATCGGATTGAAAATGCCTAGCCGCGAGAACACTTGCATCGGGTTCTTGCGAATCCAGCGCCAGGAGCCGAGTTCGAGCGTCATCGGCAGAAAGATGTTGGGCGGGCGCGAGCGGTCGTACGCGAAGTCCCACAAGTCGCCGTGCAGCAGATATTGATGACTCTGCGGCTCGAACGCGTAACCGTGATGCGGATACGACTCCTCGAACATCGTCTTCAGCAGAAACATTTCGGGCAGATGCGCCATTTGCCGCTCGGTGCGCGCGTAGGGAAACCAGATGCTGTCATCCCAGCCGAAGCCCGAATGGCAGTCGAGCGCGAAGCTGAGCGGCCGCGACATCAATTGCTCTTCGACGAGCGACAGGAGCGCCGCGCTTTCGACCTCCATGCGGCCGTCCGCCGCGCCGCGATACCACGGCAGCCACGGCCCGATGCGCTGGCCGCCCGCGAGAAACGGCACGCGCCCTTCAGCGCTTTGCGGTGCGTTGCGCATCAGATCGACGCCGTTCGGATTCGCGCGCGTGCGGGCGAACATGCCGCCGGGATTGACGATCGGCATGAAGATGAGCCGGATCGCGCTCAATTGATGATGCAGCGTGTCGTCCCATTCGAGCCGGCGCAACAGCGCGCGCATGTATTCGAGCACGAGTTGCGTACCGATGCATTCGAGTCCATGAACGCCGCCGAAAAAACCGATGGCGGGCGCCTGCGGATCGTCCGAGCCGATCGATGCGCTCAGAAGCGGAAACGTATGCTGTTGCGCGCGCACTTCGCCGATCGTGCGCCACGCGAAACGCGCGCCGCCCGCGACGCGAATCGCGTTCAGTTCATCCATCTCCGGAAAACTGCTCGTGACGGCAACGCCCGACGTGCTCATGACTGCGCCTGTTTATCGTGTGTTTCTTTTTCGTGACTTATCTCAGGCTACTGGTTCTGCGCCGTGCCGGCATCCCGCCCGAAGCCACCGAGTATAGGACGGGGAATGCGGTATGCGGGGACATGTGCGAACGTGTTCTGCTCTTTCGCGTTCTGTCACCTAGAATGAGTATGACCGTGCTGCACGGTATGAGGTATTCGTCATGACATCCGCTTCCCGCATCGTTCTCGGCGCGCTGGCACTATGCTGCGCCGCTTCCGCATTCGCGCAACCGCAGGCGCAGACGAGCGACCCGAACGCGCCCAAGACGCGCGCGCAGGTCCGGCAGGAATTCCTGCTGTGGCGCTCGGTCGGCTACGATCCGAACGATTGGCTCAACTACCCCGACAACGCCATGCGCGCAAGCCGCATCATCGCGCAGCGGCAGGCGCAGGGAAATACCATCGTGCAATAAGGCGGCTCGCCGGCGAATTCGTCAGGCGAATTCGTCAGGCGGATTCGGCGCGCGGTTTCGGCCCGCGCAGAATGCGCCGCGCGATGCTCCAGCGATGCACTTCCGACGGACCGTCGTAGATCCGGAAGGCGCGCATGTCCGCGAAAATCCGCGCGACGACGGTTTCATGCGTGACGCCCTGTCCGCCCAGAACCTGCACCGAGCGGTCGACGACGCGCCATAGCGCCTCCGACGACACCACCTTCGCGACGCTCGACTCGTGCTTGCCGAGCACGCCCTGATCCAGCACCCACGCGCAATGCCAGATGGCGAGGCGCGTCACGTGCAGGTCCATTTCGTTATCCGCGAGCATGAAGCCGACGCCCTCGTGCTCGCCTAACGCCTTGCCGAACGCGTGACGCTGCCGCGCGTACGCCGTCGCGACATCGTGAGCGCGACGCGCCGCGCCGAGCCAGCGCATGCAGTGCGTGAGACGCGCGGGCGAAAGCCGCACCTGCGCGTAGCGAAAGCCTTCGCCCGGCTCGCCCAGCACGTTCTCTTTCAGCACGCGCAAGCCCTCGAAGCGCACGACGCCGTGACCGCCGGGAAAGCAGGTGTCGAGCGAATCCATCGCACGCTCGATCACGATGCCCGGGCTCGACATGTCCGCGAGGAACATGGTCGCGGGGCCATCCGCGAATTTCGCCATGATGATCGCGACCGCCGCGCCTTCCGCGCCGGTGATGAACCATTTGCGGCCGTCGATCACGTAGTCGTCGCCGTCTTGCGTGGCGGTGGTTTGCAGCATCGCGGGATCCGCGCCCGCGCCCGGCGGCGGCTCGGTCATGCAGAAACACGAGCGGATCGCGCCCGCCGCGAGCGGGCGCAGCCAGCGTTCCTTCAGTTCGGGTGTGGCGACCGCTTCGAGCAGATGCATGTTGCCTTCGTCCGGCGCGGCAATATTCAACGCGACGGGACCGAGCGGCGAATAACCCGCCTCCTCGAACAGAATGGCCTTCGCGACGTGATTCAGGCCGAGGCCGCCGAACTCCGGCGAGACATGGCTCGACAACAGCCCGGCCTTGCGGCCCTTCGCGATCAGCTCGGCGCGCAGCGCCTCGTTCGGCCCGTGCGGCGTGCAACGCGGATCGCGTTCGAGCGGAACGATTTCTTCCGCGATGAAAGCGCGCACGCGCGCCTGAAGATCGGTCAACTCCGCAGAGAGCGAAAAGTCCATCGGCAATCCTCCAAGGAAACGAACGGCAAGCTTAACCGTTTCTCGCCCGCGCTTACTCGTCGTATTCGGTGTACTTGCGCGCGTCGCCTTTCACCTTGTGCGCCGGATACTTCGACCGGTTCAGCGCCATCTTTTCGATGAGTGCGCGATGCAGATCGACATCCAGCGCATCGGCGAGCATCACGAGATAGGCGAGCACGTCCGCCATCTCGTGACGGATCGCGCGCAGTTTGGCTTCATCGAGCTCGGTTCTGTCGCCGGTGGCGAGCCACGTGAACGGTTCGAGCAGTTCGCTCGCCTCGACCGACAGCGCCGCCGCCAGATTCTTCGGCGAGTGGAAGCGGCTCCAGTCGCGTTCGCGAACGAACTCGCGCAGCATGTCGCGCATCTGGACCAGCTCGCTTGCGCCTTCTTGCGGGTTCTGTTGCTCCATTCGCTTCCTCTGATGTTTCGTTGCATGCCGCGCCCAGCTTAACGCGGCGGCCAGCGATACGCATCAACTACGCTTCGTCGTGTCCGAGTTGAACCTATTTTTATCCAGACACGCGAATTCAAGACAACATTCGCTTGCCTCGCCAAAAATCTTGCGCTCGATATCTACGACTCATAGAATCGCAGTTAATCGATGACGGCGGCGAGCCGTCCATCGAGCGAACCCAACATCGAATCCCAAGGAGCATCGAAATGTCCAAGCGCATTCTGGTAATCGGAGCCGGCTTTGCCGGCATGTGGAGCGCCCTTTCCGCCGCGCGTCTCATCGATCAGCACGGCAGGACGGATATCGAAGTCTTGCTGATCGCGCCGGAGCCGCATCTGCACGTGCGTCCGCGTCTCTATGAAGAAAACGCCGCGGGCATGAAGGCGCCGCTTCTGGACATCTTCGCCTCCACGGGCGTCGGGTTCGTGCAGGGCAAGGTCGAGCGCATCGACGTCGAGCGCAGTCAGGTCGAAGTGGTTGGCGGCAACGGCTCGCGTTCGACGATGAACTACGACCGTCTCGTTCTGGCAACGGGCAGCCGCCTCTTCCGTCCGCAGATTCCGGGGCTTGCGCAACACGCGTTCAGCGTCGATCAGGTCGACGAAGCCGCCGCGCTCGAAGCGCATATCAAGCGGCTCGCGGCGCAGCCGGACACGCCCGCGCGCAATACCGTCGTCGTTGCGGGCGGCGGATTCACGGGGATCGAAACGGCTGCGGAAATGCCGGCGCGGCTACGCGCGGCGCTTGGCGAGAACGCTGAGGCGCGCGTCATCATCATCGACCGCAATGCGGTGATCGGGAAGGAACTGGGTGCCGGTCCGCGCCCGGTTATCGTCGAAGCGCTGCAGTCGCTCGGCGTGCAATGGCGGCTCGGCACGGGCGTGGCGTCGGTGGATGCGAACGGCCTCACCACGTCGGACGGCGAGCGGATCGACGCGAGCACGGTGATCTGGACCGCGGGCGTGCGCGCGAGCACGCTGACCACGCAGATTCCCGCCGAACGCGACGCGCTGGGCCGCCTGCACGTGGATCGCAATCTGCGCGTGCTGGGTGTCGATACGGTCTACGCGACGGGCGATGTCGCCTACGCGGCCACCGACGACGAAGGCAACCACGCGATGATGTCCTGCCAGCACGCGATGAACCTCGGCCGCTCGGCGGGCCACAACGTCGCGGCGGATTTGCTCGGTGAAGCGCCGATCCCGTACAGCCAGCCGAAATACGTGACGTGTCTCGATCTCGGCCCGTGGGGCGCGGTCTATACGGAAGGCTGGGAACGCGAAGTGAAGATGTCAGGCGCGCAGGCGAAAGAACTGAAGACGCGCATCAACACGGAATGGATCTATCCGCCGAGCGCGGAGCGGGCCGAAGCGTTCGCGGCTGCGGACCCGCTGCGTATCGTCGTCGCGTAAAAGGGCGTCACGCTGGCGGATACAGCCCCAGCGTGCGCGCGTGCAGGCGCGCGAGGCCGAGCAGCGCGTCGGTGAACGGCGTGGGCACGCCGGTCATCGCGCCCAGTTCGCGCACCGACGCGACCAGCGCATCGAGCTCGACCACCTTGCCCGCCTGCACGTCCTGCAGCATCGACGTTTTCATGGCGCCCAGCTTGAGCGTCACGGCATGGCGGTCTTCCGGCTCCTGCTCGATGGGAATGCCGAAGCGCGCGCCGATTTCCTTCGCCTCCAGCATCACGCCGGTGACGAAGCCGCGCACGAGATCGTCGCCGAGAATGCGGTCGGTGGTGGCGCCGGTGATCGCGCTGATGGGGTTCATCGTCATGTTGCCCCACAGCTTGAACCAGACGTCGCGCTGGATTTGCCGCGAGAGGGTGACGTCGAAGCCCGCCATCGAGAAGAGCGTGACGAGCGATTCCGTGCGTGCATTCGGCGCGCCGGTTGCTTCGCCGAGAATCAGCCCCTTGCCCTGATGATGACGTATCACGCCCGGCGCCTCGACGAAGCAGCTCGCATGCACGACGCAGCCGATCGTCTGCGCGCTGGGGATCGCGGCGGCGATCGCGCCGTGCGGATCGACCGACGACAGGCGCTTGCCCGCGAACGGCTCGCCGAGCCCGTCGCAGAACCACCAGGGCACGCCGTTCATCGCGGTCAGCACGGTGGTGTCGCGCGAAAGCAAGGGCGCGACATGCGCCGCGACCGATTCCATCGCGGGCGCCTTCACCGCCACCACGACGAGATCCTGCACGCCGAGATCGGCGGGATTGGCGCTTGCCGCGACCTTCACGGTATGCGCCGCGTCTTTCTCGACGAGGCGCAATCCCTCTTGCCTCAACGCATCGAGTGTGGCGCCGCGGGCGACCACACTCACATCGCAGCCTGCCTGCGCGAGCTTCACGCCGATCCAGCCGCCGATCGCGCCCGCGCCATAGATGCCTACTTTCATCGTCCTATCCTCGCTCGTGGCAATCATCCGTTCGCCATTGTAAGAGCGGGATACGGCGCGCGCCGGCAAATCAGTGCGCGATGCCCGTGGCGAACTTCGCGACCGTCAGCAGCGTGAGCCCGAAAGTCGCGGCGAGTATCACCGCGACGACCGGCAACATCGGCAACTTCACCTGCGCGAAATCGGCGTTGTGCGACGCGCGCTTGCGCACGCCGAAAAAGCTCCACAGCACGATGCGCATCATCTTCAAGAGTTCCATGACCGGCTCCGGTTGTTCTTTCACGGGTTCATGATGAGCCGGCCCGCGCGCGAAAAACAGCAGCAGTTGCGGGGTTTTCGGCGGTAGCAGATTCGGGCGCGCGGCGCACTGCTGCCGTGAAATTCATCGCAACTGCTGCTTGTTCTGATGCCGCCTCGCGCCCTATCGTTGGCGCTTTCTCCGCCATCCGGCCGCATCCATGTACCGATACACCGAGTTCGACAAATCTTTCGTGAAGAGCCGCGCCGCGCAGTTCCGCGATCAGCTTGAGCGCTGGCAGGACGGCCGTCTGAGCGAAGACGCATTCCGCCCGCTGCGTTTGCAGAACGGCTGGTACGTGCAGCGCCACGCGCCGATGCTGCGGGTGGCCGTGCCGTATGGCGAACTGTCGAGCGCGCAGTTGCGCGTGCTCGGCCGCATCGCGCGCGAATACGACGATCCCGATCCGGAGGTCTATCGCGTGGCGAGCGAGGCTCAGGCCAAGCTCGGCACCGCGCGGTTGCCTTCGCATTGCGCGCATTTCACGACGCGCACCAACGTGCAATTCAACTGGATTCCGCTGAACAAATCCGCGGACGTGATGGACCTGCTCGCCAGCGTCGACATGCACGGCATTCAGACGAGCGGCAACTGCATCCGCAATATTTCCTGCGACGAGCGCGCGGGCGTCGCGCCCGACGAAGTCGCGGATCCGCGTCCGTTCGCCGAGATCATGCGGCAATGGACCACGCTGCATCCCGAGTTCGCGTTTCTGCCGCGCAAGTTCAAGATCGCGATAACAGGCGCGAGCGAGGACCGCGCGGCAACCGCCTGGCACGACGTCGGCCTGCAACTCGTGCGCGACGAGCGCGGCGAACTGGGCTTTCGCGTGAGCGCGGGCGGCGGCATGGGACGCACGCCCGTCATCGCCACGCCGATGCGCGAGTTCCTGCCGTGCCCGCACATCATGAATTACATCGAGGCGATCGTGCGCGTCTACAACCGTTACGGCCGCCCGCGTTGAACGCGTCGCATGCAAGCATCGATGAGGCGCAAGCCGATCGGCCCGCGCTCTTTACGCGCTGGCTGCAACGCAACGTCGCGCATGGCCTTCATCAGTATCTTGATGCGCGCCTTGTACTTGTTGTCGCGCCGACGCAAAACGTCGTGCTGCCGTGGGTTGCGCGCAAGCGAGCTTTTCGCGCTCTGGCAGGCGGGCGCGCGAAGCGGGCTTCGCGAGCGCGAATGTGCAGCTTCTCACCGACATGATCGCGTGCCCCGGCGGCGACTTCTGCGCGCTCGCGAATGCGCGTTCGCTGCCGATCGCGCAAGCCGTCACCGAGCGCTATCAGGATCTCGACGAACTCGACGACATCGGCGAAATCGATCTGCATATCAGCGGCTGCATCAACTCGTGCGGGCATCATCACAGCGGGCATATCGGCGTGCTCGGCGTCGACAAGGACGGACGCGAGTGGTATCAGATCACGCTCGGCGGATCGGACGGCAGCGCGGCAAGCGGCGCGCCGCAACCGGGCAAGGTGATCGGGCCGTCGTTCAGCGCGGCCGAAGTGCCCGATGCGATCGAAGCGATCCTGACGACGTATCGCGACACGCGCGAGCATCAGGAGCGTTTCATCGACACGGTGCGGCGAGTGGGACTGGAGCCGTTCAAGACATCGGCGAATGCGGCGCGCGCGAACGAGGAGGTATCGGCATGAACGGCGTTCAACGCATGCGCATTCTCACGCAAGAGGACCACGGCTCGGACAGGAACGAACGCGTTGCGAGCCTCTCCAACGACGACGATCCGCTCACGCTGAAAGACCGGCTGGCTGAGCTCGATCGCATTGAATTGCACTTCCCGCATTTCACCGATGGCCGTGCGTACAGCCAGGCTTATCTGCTGCGCCGGCGCCTTGGTTTCAGGGGTGATTTGCGCGCAACGGGCGACGTGTTGATCGATCAGCTCGTGCAGATGGAGCGCACGGGGTTTTCGAGCGCGGTGCTCAAGGAAGGGCTGGATGCTGCGGATGCCGAACGACAGTTCGCGCGATTTGCGGGCTATTACCAGGGCGATCTCGCATCGCACTGAAGAAGCCGAGCGGGCGCGCATTCGAACGGATATGCGCGCCCTTCGGCGGCTTTCAAGAGCCGCCCGAAAAAAATAAAAAGCGCTTGAAACATAGTGCTCCGATATTGAAACGATAGCCTTCGCTCCTACCTTGGATGCAGAGGCAGCCACCACCGCGCTGTCGTTTTGATTCCCCGCTGCCGGCCGCGCCGGACCGCACTATCGGAGACTGACCATGAGTGACTTTTATTTTGGCGGCGACGTTTTCTCGGAGCTGGACCGCATGCAACGGCAGGTGTCCTCGCTCTTCGGCAATCTTCCTTCGAGCATTCGTTCGAGCCGCGCGGATGCCTTCCCTCGCCTGAACATCGGCAGCACGGACGACGCGATTCATATCGTCGCGTTCGCGCCGGGCGTCGAACCTGCTTCGCTCGATGTCACCGTCGATAAAGGCACGCTGACCATCAGCGGCGAGCGCCGCGCGCAAGCTGCCGCCGAAGGCGCGCGCACGTATGCGAAAGAACGCTTCACGGGGAGCTTTCGCCGCGTGATCGAACTGCCGCAAAACGCCGACGCCGACAAGGTCGAAGCGCGTTATGAAAACGGCACGCTGTCCATCACCATCGGCAAGCGCGAAGCATCGAAGCCGCGCGCGATCACCATTCAGTAAGAGGGAGCCCATCATGACCGAGAACACGCAAATCGCCCCGCAAAATACGAACGAAGTCGCGCGCAATAGCGAAGACACGCCGCGCCGCGCAACGGTGACGCCCGCCGTCGATATCGTCGAGGACAGCCACGGCATCACGCTCTGGGCCGATCTGCCCGGCGTGCCGCGCGAGAAGCTCGACGTGAAAGTGCACGACGCGCGCCTCACCATCGAAGCCGAAGCGGAACTGCCGGTGCAAGGCGCCGTGCGCGTGCATCACGCCGAACTGCGCGCGCCGCGTTTCGCTCGCGCCTTCACGGTCAGCGACGACTTCGACACATCGAAGATCGACGCCAACCTCACGAACGGCGTACTGAAGCTCACCATTCCGCGTCGCGAGGAAGCGCGTCCGCGCCGCGTCGAAGTGCGTGCGGGATAACTTCTTCAATAGCATTTCGTTTTAAAGCGGCTGCGATTCAAGCGAATCGCAGCCGCTTTTTTATTGCCCCGGAAACGCGCCTCTATAATCGGCGTCGGCGGCGCATGCCGCCTACCTTCATAACTCATCGAAAAAGGGACTATCGTGAAGAGGCTGTTGATGGTGTTGTTGGGCTCGCTGCTGACCGTATCGATCGGCGCGCATGCGAAGGAATGGTCGACGATCCGCTTCGGCGTCGATGCGAGCTATCCGCCTTTCGAATCGAAAGCGCCCGACGGCACGCTGGTCGGCTTCGACATCGATGTCGGCAATGAACTGTGCCGCCGCCTCAACGCGAAATGCGTGTGGGTCGAGAATGCATTCGACGGCATGATTCCGGGCCTCAAATCGCGCAAGTTCGACGCCGTGCTCTCCACGATGTCCATGACGCCCGCGCGCGTCAAGCAGATCGCCTTCTCCAGCAAGCTCTTTCACGTACCCACGCGCCTCGTGACGAAGCGCGATTCGGCCATCCAGCCGACGGCGGAATCGCTCGCGGGCAAGACCGTGGGCGTCGAGCAGGGCTCGATGCAGGAAACCTATGCGAAGGCGCACTGGGGCGCCAAGGGCGTGAAGGTCGTGTCGTACGCGGATCAGGATCAGGTCTATGCGGACTTGCTCGCGGGCCGTCTCGACGCCTCGCTGCAAAACGCCGTGCAGGCCGAACGCGGCTTTCTCGAAACGCCGCGCGGCAAGCCCTACGGTTTCGCGGGCGGCGCGCTGGAAGACAGCGCGATCTTCGGACCCGGCACCGCGATCGGCCTGCGCAAGGAAGATACCGATCTGAAAGAGAAGCTCGACGGCGCCATTGCCGCGATGATCAAGGACGGCACGTACAAGCGCATCGAGCAGAAGTACTTTGACTTCGATATCTACGGCGAGTAAAGAAGAGTAAGCGAGCCGGCTCGCGGGCCGGCTCGCACTAGCGCCTTCACGAAAAGGAGACCGGGATGGCGACGCTCAAGCAGATACAAGCCAGGCTGAAGAAACTCCAGGCGCAGGCGGAACGGCTGATCGCGCAACGCGCGCAAGCCGTGCTCGACGATATCCGCGCGCTGATGGAGCGGCACGGCCTCACGACCGACGATATCGCCCGTCACGGCAAAAAGACGAAGCCCGCCAAGAAGCCGCGCGTCGCGTATCCCGCGCCGGCGGGCCGCCATGAAACGATGACCAAGCTCGCCAAAAAGGGCAAGCTGCCCGCGAAGTATCGCAATCCGGAGACGGGCGAAACATGGAGCGGCTGGGCGCGGCCGCCGGCGTGGATCGCGAACGTGAAGGACCGCAGCAAGTTTCTGATCGACGCGCAAGCCGTCGAAAGCGCGGAGAAGCCGAAGACGGCAGCGAAGAAAGCCACACGGACCCGCGCAAGCGCGGCGAAAAAATCCGCCACGGCGCCCGCCGCCAAAAAGACCAGCGCGGCTAAAACGGCGAAGCCCGCGGCAAAGCCAGCACCGAAGCCAGCGGCAAAGCGCGCCGCGCCACGCAAACGCGCCGCGCAAGCCGCGGCGCCCGAAGAAGCCAACGCACCTGCGCCGCAGCAACCCGCACCGGACACACCGGCGACGCCCATACCGCCGGCGAACGACGGCCCATCCGCATGATGCGCGGCGCACCGCTTTATCCCATTGTTTGAGATCGACGAAAACTCAATTGGCTTTTCGCTCGATTAAAAACTGGCGAATGCCTTCTACACTGCGTTCACAAGTCGGGGGCGTGTCGAATCGAACGACGCGCTTTCCGATTGCCGTTCCTCATATTTCCATTGGAGCACTCTGTGAACAAGCGACTCGTAGTGAGCTTTGCCATTGCATTGAGTTCGGTATTTGCCGGTTCCGCGTTCGCAAGCGGTTATGGTCCCGCGCCGCATTATCGTCCGGATGTCGGCGCGCCGGCTTCGCAGCATGGCGTCAGCGCACAAACCTTCGCCGCGGAAGAATCCGCGCAAGGACGCAGCGATTTCGGCAATACGGAACGCACGGCGCAAAATCAGCGCGGACAGGTTTCGGCTTCCACGTCTTCACAAGTCGCGCAATAAATAATGGCGTGACCGTTTTTAAATCGCTTTAATCGTTTTTTCCAGAAATGCCCAGAGCGCATCGTCCGCGGAATAAGGGACGTTGAATCGAAACGATGCGCTCTCGGCATCGCCGGGCCTGAAATAGGAACCCGGCGCGAGCCAGATGCCGTGTTGCAAGGCGCGCGTCGCGACAGCGCTGCCTTCGGCGGGATCGATCGGCAGCGCGCCCCACACGAACAATCCCGCGCGCGGTCTTCGGAACAGCGCGATGCCCAGCGCATCCATGCGGTCTTCGACGAGCGCATGCGCGTCCTTCAGCTTCTCCACGACAAACTCGACGTGCCGCGCGTAGCGCCCTTCCGTCAGCACTTTCTCGACGATGCGCTCGGTCGCCTCCGACGACGTCAGTCCCACGGCCATTTTCGTGCGCGCCAGTTCGCGCAGCACGTCCCGCTCCGCGACGACATAACCGCAGCGCAGCGCGGGCGTGATCGTCTTCGCAAAGCCGCCGACGTACAGCACGCGGCTCAGGCCTTCCATCGCCGCGAGCAGGGGCGCGCCGGGCGGCGCGAGCTCGCGGTTCACATCGTCCTCGACGACCCACAGGCCGTGCCGCTCCGCGATCTGCATCAGACGAAACGCCGACGCCATGCCGAAGGTCGCGCCGGTCGGGTTCTGCAAGGTCGTGTTGAGAAAAACCGCTTTCGGCCGATGCTCGATCACGATGCGCTCGAACACGTCCGTATCGATGCCCGCGACGGTGCGCGGCACGCCGTGCACGTCGAGCCCGGCAAGCCGCAGGATCTGCAGCAGATTGCAGTAGCCCGGATCTTCGACGACAACCGCGTCGCCCGCGCGCAGCAAGGTGCGCACGATGAGATCGAGCGCCTGCGTCGCGCCCGCGGTCAGCAGCACGTTGGACGCGGCATCGACGGGCAGGCCGTGACGATCCAGTTGCTCCGCGATCCGCTCGCGCAGCGGCGCGAAGCCATACGGATGCCCGTAATCGGCGATGCGCGCCGCCGGCACGCGGCTCACCGCGCGCAGCGCGTGTTGCAGGCCGCTTTCGTTGACCCATTCGTTAGGCAGCCAGCCGCAGCCGGACTTGATCGGCACGGAATGATCGGCGAAGACGTCCGACAGGAGCCAGGTCGCGGTGAGGCTCGGCGGCTGCCACTCGACGGCCCGCACGCGCTCGCTCTGCGCGCGCACGGCCACGCGATAACCCGAGCCGCGCCGCGCGGTGACGAGGCCCATCGAGACGAGCCGGCCATACGCTTCCGTCACCGTGAAGGTGCTCAGGTCCTGCGTTTCGGCGAGCCGCCGCACCGACGGCAGCAGCGCGCCCGCGCGCAAGGTCTGCTCCTCGATCGCCGTGGCGAACGCGCGCACCAGTTGTTCGACGAGCGTCGGCGCCTGACGCGAGCCGCGCTCCAGCTTGAGTTCGATCATGAATTCGAGGATAGCCCGGCTCGGGCGCATCGGCCAATACAGTTTGCGACATTTTGCCAGCACAGTTGGCAGCGCAGTCAAGCAACTGTCTATGCCGCGCAATTTTGCCGAGGAATACAGTGCAGTGACCGAACTTTCCAAGGAGGAGACCCGTCATGAATGCCCGCCCCGTCATCGACGACCTGTCGTCGTTCTGGATGCCCTTCACCGCCAATCGGCAGTTCAAGGCCGCGCCGCGCCTGCTCGAAAGCGCGAAAGGCATGTATTACCGCTCGACCGATGGCCGCGAAGTGCTCGACGGCACGGCGGGCCTCTGGTGCGTGAACGCGGGCCATTGCCGCGAGGAAATCGTCGACGCGGTGCAAAAGACGCTCTCGACGCTCGACTTCGCGCCGACCTTCCAGATGGGCCATCCGCTCGCCTTCGAAGCGGCGACCAAAGTGGCCGGGCTCATGCCGCAAGGCCTCGATCGCATCTTCTTCACGAACTCGGGCTCGGAATCCGTCGATACTGCGCTGAAGATTGCGCTCGCTTATCACCGCGCGCGCGGCGAAGGCCAGCGCACGCGCCTGATCGGCCGCGAGCGCGGGTATCACGGCGTCGGCTTCGGCGGCATTTCGGTCGGCGGCATCGCGCCGAACCGCAAGACGTTTTCGGGCGCGCTGCTGCCGTCGGTCGATCATCTGCCGCATACGCACGATCTCGGGCACAACGCGTTCACCAAGGGCCAGCCCGCATGGGGCGAGCATCTCGCCGACGAACTGGAGCGCATCGTCGCGCTGCACGATGCATCGACGATCGCGGCCGTGATCGTGGAGCCGCTCGCGGGCTCGACCGGCGTGCTGGTGCCGCCGAAGGGCTACTTGCAGAAGCTGCGCGACATCTGCACGAAGCACGGCATTCTCCTGATCTTCGACGAAGTCATCACCGGTTTCGGCCGTCTCGGCAAGGCCACCGCGAGCGAGTATTTCGGTGTGACGCCCGATATGATCACGATGGCCAAGGCGATCAACAACGCAACCATTCCGATGGGCGCGGTCGCCGCGCATCGCAACGTGCACGACACGGTGGTGAATGCGGGCGCGGCCAACGCCATCGAACTGTTCCACGGCTATACGTACTCGGCGCATCCGGTCGCGACCGCGGCGGCGATCGCGACGCTCGATCTCTATACGCGCGACAAGCTGTTCGAGCGCGCGGCATCGAAGGCCGAGAAGTTCGAGAGCGCCGCGCACGCGCTGCGCGACGCGCCTTATGTGAAGGACATTCGCAATCTCGGGCTCGTGGCGGGCATCGAGCTGGAACCGCGCGAAGGCGCGCCCGGCGCGCGCGCGTACGAAGTGTTCGTCAAGTGCTTCGAAGCGGGCGTGCTCGTGCGCTATACCGGCGATATCCTCGCGTTCTCGCCGCCGCTCATCATCGAAGACGATCAGATCGATCAGATCTTCGGCACGGTGAGAAAGGCGCTGGAAAGCGTGAAATAAAGCGCGTTCAGTCCGGTTCCTTTCGATGAGGAACCGGGCTTTTCAGCGCTCCATGACGAGCAAGGTCGAGGTCGCCGACGCGAACAACCAGCCGCTCGCATCCTTGAGCGACGCTTGCGCGAACGCGGCGCGGCGGCCGATCGAGAGCACGCGCCCTTCGGCGCGCAGCATGCCCGAATCGCGCGTGATCGCCTTGTGATACGCCACTTTCAGTTCGAGCGTCGTATAGGCCTGCGTCGCGGTCAGGCACGAATGCACCGCGCATCCGCAGGCGGAATCGAGCAGCGTCGCGGCATAGCCGCCGTGCACGGTGCCGATGGGGTTGTACGCGTGATCGCCCGGCACGCCCGCGAACACCGCCCTGCCCGCCTCGACTTCGACGAATTCCAGATCCAGCGACACCATGATGCCCGGCCTGCGCTTGCACGCGATCAGCTTGCGCAGTTGCGAGAGGCCGTCGAGGCCCGCGCCCGTTTCTTCGACCATGCTCATTTCGTCGTCTCCGTTTTTGCGTTCGCGGTCTCGATGACGCCGTCATCGCCGGTCACGCTCCATCCGCCGCCCAGCGAGCGATACAGCGCTACCGCCGCGAGCGCGTGTTCACGCTTCGATTGATTCAGCGCATCGGCGTCGCGCAGATACGATTGCTGCGCGTCGAGCACATCGAGGAAGCTGGCCGCGCCGCCCTTGTACAACTGCGACGAGAGCGTGAGCGACTGGCCCGACGCGGCGAGCGCATCGGTCAGGCGCGCGGTCGACTCGGTCGTGCTGACGAGATCGCTGCGCGTGTCTTCCACGTCCTTCAGCGCTTCGAGCATGGTCTGATGCAGGCGCAATTCCGACTCGCGCATCCGGCTCTCGTTCTGCTCGATCTCCGCGGTGATGCGCCCCGCGTTGAAGATCGGGCTGGTCGCGTTGAGCGCCGCCGAAAAGAGATTGTCGGTCAGGGTCGGCAAGCCGAGATACGACGAGGCGAGCAGGCCATCGGAAAGCCGCAGCGAAAACTTCGGATAACGCTCCGCCCGCGCGACGCCCACTTCCGCCGCGCGCTGCTGCACGGTCGCATACGCGACGAGCACGTCCGGGCGGCGCAGCAACGCATCGGACGGGAGCATGTTGGGCGCGCCATTCGCGGGCACGGGAATGACGGGCGCGGGCCCCGCGTTCGCGAGCATCAGCCGGTCGACGGACTCGGGCGTGCGGCCCGAATACACCGCGATCAGGCTCAGTTGATGCTGAATCGTCGCCTGCGTGCGCGGAATGCGCGAGAGCAGATCGCTCAACTGATTCTGCGCACGCGCGACATCGAGTTGCGTCGACAGGCCGTATTGCAGACGGCGCTGCGTGAGCTTCAGCGCGCGCTCGCGAATCTCGCGGTTGTCTTGCAGGATTTTCAGTTCCGCCTGCGCCCAGCGCAGATCGATATACGCGCCCGCCGTATTCGCCGCGAGCGCGAGCCTGATCTGATCCGCCGCATGTTCGCGGCCAACAAGCTGCGCCTGCGACGCCAGCAGTTCCAGACGCTCGCCGCCGAAGACATCGGGCGTCCAGCTGAGATTGAGGCCGATGCCGGCCTGCTTCACATAGCCAAGCGGCGGCGGCGTGTTCTGGCGCGTGTACGATCCGCCCGCGCCCAGATCGAGTTGCGGCAGCAGCGCGGCGCGGCGTTGCGTCGTCAGCGCCTGTGCCTGCTTCACGCGTTCGACCGCGGCCTGCACGTCGAGGTTGTCGTTCAGCACCGACGCGACCAGTTCATGCATCGCCGGGTCGTTGAACTGGTTCCACCACGCGGTGGGATCGGCGTCCTGTTTCGGCACATCGACGCTCCAGCCGGCGGGCGCGGTCGCGTTCACTTTCGCGGGCAGATCGGCGTGCGTGGCGGGCTGCACCGCGCATGCGGCGAGCGTCAGACACGCGAGTATTTCGGCAAGCAGTTTCTTCATGATCGAAGCATCCAGATAAGACCCGGTTCAATGCGCATCCGACGACGGCGGCGCGGTCGTGATCGGCTTCGCGAAGAACACCGTCGCGAGGCCGACGAGAAAACACAGCGCGAGCACGTAGAAGCAGTCGGCGAACGTCAGCACGAGCGCTTCGCGCATCACGAGCGCATGCAGCGAGGCGAGTCCCGCTTGCGACGCGTTCAGCGCATCGCCCGCGACGGACGCGAGATGGGCGGAGCTGCGCGACAACAGATCGTCGATGACCGGGCGGCCGATCGTCACGTTCTCGTTCAGGCGCAGGTAGTGCAGATTGAGACGGTCGTTGAGCATCGTCGCGCTGACCGCAATGCCGATCGCGCCGCCGAGATTGCGCATCAGATTGAACAGACCGCTGGCCGATTTGAGCCGCGACGGCGGCAGCGAGCCGAGCGCCATCGTCACGATGGGCGGCACGGCGAATTGCTGGCCGATGCCGCGCAGCGCTTGCGGCAGAAGGAATTCTTGCCAGCCCCAGTCGTGCGTCAGCGGCGTATAGAGATAACAGCCCGCGCCGAAGCAGATCAGACCGAAGGCGAGCAGCACGCGCATGTCGAAGTAGCGCGTCGCGAAGCCATAAAAGCCGATGGCGATCAACTGAAAACAGCCGACGGAAAGCAGCGCGAGACCCGTATGCAGCGAATCGAAACCGCGCACGCGGGCGAGAAACACGGGCGTCAGAAACACCGAGACGAAAATGCCGATGCCCGTCACGAACGAAAGCAGACTGCCGATCGCGAAGTTGCGCACCGCGAGCGCGCGCAGATCGACAACCGGATCTTTCGCCGTGAACGCGTGCACGAGAAAGAGAAAGCCGCAAATCCCGGAGATCCATGCACACGCGATGATCGCGTCGTCGCCGAACCAGTTCTTGCGCGGCCCTTCTTCGAGCACGTACTCCAGACAGCCGAGAAAGCCGGACATCAGCGCGATGCCGAGATAGTCGCCCTTCTTCAGCAACGCAAGATTCGGCTCGTCGATATGCACGTACTTCGGCACGAGTACCGCCACGACGAGACCGGGCACGACGTTCAGATAGAACAGCCAATGCCACGACCACTGATCCGTGATCCATCCGCCGATCACCGGGCCGACCGCGGGCGCGAGCGAGGCCAGCGCGCCGATGGTCGTCGATGCGATCAGCCGCTGCTTGCCGGGAAAGAGCACGAAGGCCGTCGTGAACACGGTCGGAATCATCGCGGCGCCGAGCGCGCCCTGCATGCCGCGAAAGAGGATCATCGAATTGATGTCCCATGCCATGCCGCACAACATGCTCGTGATCGTGAAGCCGACCGCCGAAGCGACGAAGAGCCAGCGCGTGGACATCACTTTGGAGAGCCAGCCCGACATCGGAATGACGAGGATTTCCGCGATCAGATACGAGGTCTGCACCCAGGACAGCTCGTCCTGGCTCGCGGACAGGCCGCCGCCGATATCCTTCAGCGACGACGCGACGATCTGGATATCGAGCGTCGCCATGAAGAAGCCCAGGCACATGAGCGCGAAGGCGAACACGCGCTGCTTGATCGGCTGTGAGGCGGGATCGGAGGGAATCGTGTGAGTCATGGCCGCGCTCCTCAGCCGTTCGCCTGTTTGCGCAGATGCACCTTGACGGTCGCGGACAGGCCCGGCCTCAGCACGGATTCCATGCCCTTCGGCACATCGAGACGGATGCGCACGGGCACGCGCTGCACGATCTTCGTGAAGTTGCCGGTCGCGTTCTCGGCGGGCAGCACGCTGAAGGTCGCGCCGGTCGCGGGGGCGAGGCTTTCGACGCGGCCGGTGAGCGGCACGCTCGACGCATCGAGTTCGACATCGGCCTCGTCGCCGGGGCGCATTTTCCTGAGCTGATCCTCCTTGAAGTTGGCGTCGATCCACAGTCCGGTCGAGGGGATGATCGTCAGAAGCGAGGTGCCGACGTTCGCGAGCACGCCGACGCGCGCCGTGCGGTTGCCCACGTAGCCATCGACGGGCGAGCGGATCGTCGTGTATTCGACGTTCAGTTCCGCGACGCGCCGCGCGGCCTCGGCGGTCGCGACACGCGCCTCGGCATCCGCGATCTGCGCTTCGATCACGCTCAACTGGCGTTTCGCCGCGACGAGCGACGCGCCGCTGCGATCGACCGCCGCCTGCGCCTTCGTGTAGTCCGCATCCGCGCGTTCGACGATCTGATTCGACACCGCATCGTCCTTCACCAGTTCGCGATAGCGCACGCGATCCTGCCCGCTGCGCGTGAGTTCCGCCGACGACGCGCGCACTTCCGCCTGCTGCTGATTGATCACGGCGGCCTGCAGCGCGTCCTTCGCCTGCAGTTCGGCCACGGCCGCACGCGCGCTCGACACTTCCGCGTTCGCCTGCGCGAGACGCGCGTCGTAGTCGCGCGCGTCGAGGCGGATCAGCACTTGCCCCGCCTTCACGCGCTGGTTGTCCTGCACGAGCACGTCGGTGACGAAGCCGTTGACCTTCGGTGCGAGCACGGTGACGTCGCCGCCGACATAGGCGTCGTCGGTCGTCTGGACGAAGCGCAGCACGAGCGCCCAATACGAGGCGGCGGCGATCAACACCAGTCCGATCAGCCCGAGCGCGAGCAGCATCCAGGGAATTCGCCGCGCCGGCCTCGTGAGAGCCGGCGCCGCCACCGATGGCATTTCCGTCGTAGGAGTCGTCATTGAGCTTGTTTGTGCATATGCACATATTAAATTGGAAAAAGGGCAACCTGCGTTGCCCGTCATAGCCCGGAAGACTAGATGTGCATATACACCATGTCAACCGTCATGGCGCACACGAGACAATAACGCTGGTGGAAAGAATCGCGCAAAGCCGCGCCGGATAAGGCTTCGCCTCAGTCTTGCCGGAGCGTGGCGAGCGGCGCCCGGTCGGGCGGCGCGAGTTCATCGGCGCAAAAACGCACCGCGTGATCGACGAACGCGCGCACCTTGGCCGGCACCAGCGCGCGCGAACTGTAGGCAATGCGGATCTCGATCGCGGCATCGACGCGCTCGTAAGCGTCGAGCAGCGTGACGAGCCGCCCCGCCGCGATCTCGCTCTGAACGAGCGCCGCGGGCAGCACGCCGATGCCGAAGCCTTGCAACACCATGTCGCGATTGAAGAGCGCGCTGTTCGACGAGATATCGTGATTCACCGGCACGCGCACGTCCTCGCCACCGATGCGAAACGTCAGCACCGGCTTGCGGATGGACGGCGACATCGGCACGAAATGATGATCGACGAGTTCGGACGGATGGCGCGGCGCGGCATGTTGCGCGAGATACGCGGGACTCGCGACGAGCACGAGCGGAATGGTTTCGAGCAGGCGCGTAACGGGCGTATCGGTGGACAGCATGAACGGCAGCACGAGCGCGAGATCGTAGCCTTCGCCGACGAGATCCACGGGCCGTTCGGTCAGCGTGACGTCAAGGCCGACGTGCGGATGCGCGCGCCTGAAGCTCGCGACGAGCGGCGTGTAGCGGCTCGTCATGGCGGTCGTATGCGCGACGAGCCGCAGGAGGCCGGTCGCTTCGCTCGCGCGATGCGAGGCGCGCTCTTCCATCGCCTGGAGTTCGTCGAGCACGCGCGAGCAATCCGCGAAGAAGCGCTCCGCGGTTTCGGTGAGCGAGATTTGCCGCGTCGTCCGATTGAAAAGCCGGCTGCCGAGCCGCGTTTCGAGCCCCGCGATGGCCCGCGACACGACCGGCGGCGACAAGCCGAGTATGTCGGCTGCGCGCGCGAAGCTCTTGGCTTCGACCACGGTGCAGAACACCTTCAGGCTCGTCAGATAATCCATGTGCGTGTCGAGAATCGCGCGATGCGTGCCGGGAAAGCCCCGATGATGGCATGAAGCCGCCGCATTCGCACGTTGAGACGATCGCGCGGTTTTACGAGCCGCGCGAGCATTCACGCGCAAGCCGTGCGCGCCTAAAGTTCACCCATGCCATCGAGATGGCCAACCACTGAACGAAGGAGCACACCATGTCCCGTCTTTCCCAGATCAACGTCAACGAAGCAACCGGCGCCGCCGCCGATCTTTTCGCCGCCATCAAGAAGGCCGCGGGCAAGGTGCCGAACGCGTACGCGACCATCGGCACGCATAGCCCGGCCGCGCTCGGCGCAGCACTTCAAGGCGACGCGATTCTCGCGAAGAGCAGCCTCGACAAGGCCGATGTCGAAGCGATCAAGCTCGCCGTGAGCGAACTCGTGGGCTGTGAATACTGTGCCGCCGCGCACACGCTGGTGGGCAAGATGGTCGGGCTGTCGCAACTGGAAACGCAGCAGATCCGCGCAGGCGAAGCCACCGGCAACGCAAAGCGCGACGCGCTCGTGCGCTTCGTGCGGCATCTCACGGGAACGACGGGCACGATCGACGCGGCGCGTCTAGACGAAGTGCGCGAAGCGGGTTATTCGGAAGCGCAGGTCATCGACACGCTGTTCGCGATGAGCGTCATCAACTTCACGAATCTGGTGAATCGCGTGAATGACACGACGCTCGATTTTCCGAAGCTCGCTTAAGGCTTCGGCGGGCCTTTAGTGATCCGGTCGATGACGGTGGAAACGATATCGACCGGCACCGGAAAGACGATCGTCGAATTCTTGTCGCCGGCGATCGTCGTCAGGGTTTGCAGGTAGCGCAGTTGCATCGCCTGCGGTTGCTGCGCGAGCATCTGCGCCGCCTGCAGGAGCTTCTCCGAGGCCTGCAATTCCCCTTCCGCGTGAATGATCTTCGCACGCCGCTCGCGCTCCGCTTCGGCCTGACGGGCGATCGCGCGAATCATCGTCTCGTTGATGTCGACGTCCTTGATCTCCACGTTCGATACCTTGATGCCCCACGCGTCGGTCTGCGAATCCAGCACGCGCTGGATGTCGCTGTTCAGGCGCTCGCGCTCGGACAGCAGTTCGTCGAGCTCGTGCTTGCCGAGAATCGCGCGCAAGGTGGTTTGCGAAAGCTGGCTCGTCGCTTCGAGAAAGCGCGCGACCTGAATCACCGCTCGCTCCGGATCGACGACGCGAAAGTACACGACCGCGTTCACCTTCACCGACACGTTGTCGCGCGTGATGACGTCCTGCGGCGGCACGTCGAACACGACGGTGCGCAAGTCCATCCGCACGACCTGCTGCACGACCGGAATGATCAGCACGAGCCCCGGTCCTTTCACTTTCCAGAAGCGCCCGAGCATGAACACGACGCCGCGCTCGTACTCGCGAAAGATGCGCACCGCCGACGCCACGATGAAGATCGCGAGCGCGATCAGAATGCCGCTGAAACCGAAAGTAAGCCCCATTTTTCAAGCCTCGTTGTGAATGTGTTCGTCGATGGCCTCGACCGTCAGTGTCAGCCCATGCCGCGACAGCACCCGCACGCGCGCGCCTTCCTGCGGCAACGCGCACGACGCGGCCGCCTCCACGCGCCATCGCTCGCCGTGCACGCGCGCCCAGCCGCCTTCGGCTTCATGCGCGAGCATCACGCCGATACTGCCGCGCAGCGCCTCTTCGCCGCTCACGACGGGACGCCTGCGCGCCTTCAACGCGACGCCCGACACCGTGAAAACGAACAGCGCGGTGAACAGCGCAAGCCCGACCACGACGCCGACCGGCACGCCGAAGCCCGGCACGTCGGTATCGATCAGCATGAGCGCGCCGATTGCGAACGCGATGATCCCGCCGATGCCGAGCGAGCCGAACGTCGGCAGAAACATTTCCGCGACGAGAAAGCCGAGACCGAGCACGATCAGTCCCAGTCCGACGAAATTGATCGGCAGGAGTTGCAGCGCGAACAAGCCGACGAGCAGGCAGATCGCGCCGGCGACGCCCGGCAGCACCATGCCGGGATTGGCGAACTCGAAGAAAAGCCCATACATGCCGATCATCATCAGGATGAGCGCGACGCTCGGGTCCGTGATGGTCGCGAGAAAGCGGCTGCGCCAGTCGGGTTGCAGCACGACGAGCGGCGCGTTCTTCGTCGCGAGGACGTGTTCGCCGCTCGCCGTCTTGATGCGGCGGCCGTCGAGCCTGGCGAGCAGATCGGGCACGTCGGCGGCGGTCAGATCGATGACTTTCTGCTCCAGCGCTTCCGTCGCCGACAGCGCGACCGCTTCGCGCACCGCGCGCTCGGCCCATTGCACGTTGCGCCCGCGCAATTGGGCGAGGCCGCGGATATAGGCCGAGGCGTCCTGCATCTGCTTGCGCGTTTCGGTCGATTGCGCGTCGGCGTTCGACGCGGACTTGCCCTCGCGATCCGCGCCGCCGCCGCCGCCGCCGCCGCCACCGATTCCCAACTGCACGGGCGAGGCCGCGCCGAGGTTCGTGCCGGGGGCCATCGCCGCGATGTGGCTCGCATAGGTGATGTACGTGCCCGCGCTCGCCGCGCGCGCGCCGCTCGGCGCGATGAACGCGGCCACCGGCACCGGCGAAGCAAGGATCGCCTGGATGATCGAGCGCATCGAAAGATCGAGGCCGCCGGGCGTGTCGAGTTCGAGCACCGCGAGCTGCGCGTGCTCCTCGGCGGCGCGGGCGAGCGAGCGCACGACGAAATCCGCGCTCGCCGGGCCGATCGCGCCTTTCAGCGGAATCACGGCGACCGGGGCCGTCGCGGCGGCGCTCACGGGCGCGAATGCGATCAGCCAGCAGAGCCATCGGACGCAGCGCCACAGCCAGGTTTTCATCGGCAAAACCGCAAGCGCGCGCCGCGGTTCCTCGTTTTCGGTCTCTCTTTCAGCTTAGGCCAATTACGCGATCACGGCCGACGCGTCGTGCGGTCGATGACCTTTTCGACATCGGCCGTTTCGCCGAGCGCGGACACGAAGCGCGCGGTGTCGAAATCGCGCGATACGCAGCCGTCGAGATAGATGAAGCGGCGTTGCAGCGTCAGCCACAGGCTCGTTTTCTCGCGCCATTGCAGCGACGCGTTCAGCGAAGCGAGCCGCCGCGTGACGCTCTGCGCAATTTCCTTGTCGTAGTCGTAACTGTTCGAGAGACGGCAGCGGCCGGCGATCCAGCAGCTATTGCCGCGCTCGATGCGGTAATGCGCTTCGTCCAGCCATTCCCGTTCGGTTTCGAACGGGCCGAGCGGCGCGGGGCAAGCGGCGATGGCGCTCGATACGTGCAGGAAAGGATCGTTGCCGCGGTTTTCGCGCGTGTCGTCGGCGTGAGCGGCAATCGCGACCGCAAGGAGCATCGCGGATGCGGATTGTCTTATCGAAAGCGTTTCGGTCATCGGGAGCGTCTTTCGTGGAACCATCGTCCACAACAGGATAGTTCATCGAACCGCAACGGTTCGGCGCGCAAGGAAGCCGGTAAACTCATGAACGTGGCGCCCACCTTTCCCGGAACTTACCGACATGAAACAGGCACTCCACCATCTGACGGTCGCGACAGGCTCGCGCGGCCTGCACGAAGTCACGCCCGACATCGATCACTGGATCGATCTTCAGAATATCCGCACCGGCCTGCTCACCCTCTTTTGCCGGCATACGTCGGCCTCCCTGCTGATCCAGGAGAACGCCGATCCCGACGTGCGCGCCGATTTAGAGCGCTATTTCGAATCGGTCGCGCCGGAAGCGCCCGGTCGATACGTGCACGACACCGAAGGCCCCGACGACATGCCCGCGCATCTGCGCACCGCGCTGACAACCGTCCAGCTTTCGATTCCGGTCGAGGCGGGCCGGATGGTGCTCGGCACGTGGCAAGGCATTTACGTCTTCGAGCATCGGACGGCGCCGCATCACCGCGAACTCGTCTTGCATCTGATCGGCGAGTGACCTAATATACGCACCGCGTATATTTTCGGAGCGGTGACGATGACCCAGCAGCAGACCCTTCTTCGCGACGCGATGCGGCGTCTGAACATGACGCGCGATTCGTTCGCGTCGCGCATCGGCGTATCGCGCCGCGCGCTCGACACCTGGCTGCTGCCGGACGAGTCGCCCGAGTCGCGCGCCATGCCGGAAATCGCGGGCCGCTATGTCGGCGAAATTCTGTCGGGTATGCCGGAAAACGGCGGATCTACGCAAAGCGCATATCCTGCTATCGACTTCGAAGGCCGGCCGCAGTTGCTCTCCATCGGCCAGTTTTCGCGCGAATCGGCCGAGGCGCTGTTCCGCACGGCCGACATGATGCAGCCGATCGCGCGGCGCAAGAAAATCACGCGCGTGCTCGAAGGCGCCGTGCTCGCCAACCTCTTCTTCGAAGCCAGCACGCGCACCCGCGTGAGTTTCGGCGCGGCGTTCGCGCGGCTCGGCGGATCGGTGTGCGACACGACGGGCTTCACGTTTTCGTCGATGGCGAAGGGCGAATCGATCTACGACACGAGCCGCGTGATCAGCGGTTACGCCGACGCGATCGTCGTGCGGCATCCGGAGCAAGGCTCGGTCGCCGAGTTTGCGCGCGCGACCAACATTCCCGTGATCAACGCCGGCGACGGCCCCGGCGAGCATCCGAGCCAGGCGCTGCTCGATCTTTATACGATCCAGCGCGAGTTTTCGCGTCTCGGGAAGATCGTCGACGGCGCGCATATCGCGATGGTCGGCGATCTCAAGTACGGGCGCACCGTGCATTCCCTCGCCAAGCTGCTTTCGCTCTACAAGGGGCTCAAGTTCACGCTCGTGTCGCCGCGTTCGCTGGAGATGCCGACGCATATCGTCGAGCGGATCGCGCGCGGCGATCACGTGATCGAACAAACGAGCAACTTGCGCGCGGGCCTCGCGGGCGCGGACGTGGTCTATGCCACGCGCATTCAGAAAGAGCGTTTCGCCGACGAGTCGATCGAAGGCTACACGCCGGATTTCCAGATCAATCAGGCGCTCGTGGACGACGCGTGCGGCCGCGATACGCTTATCATGCATCCCCTGCCGCGCGACAGCCGCCCCGGCGCGAACGATCTCGCAACCGATCTGAATCACGACTCGCGGCTCGCGATCTTTCGCCAGACCGACAACGGTATCGCGGTGCGCATGGCGATTTTCGCGGTGCTGCTGGGCGTCGAGCATCAGGTGCAGCATTCGATGCGCGACGCGGCGTGGAAATCGCCTGCATCGATCGGCCCGGACGATGCCGTCTTCCACGGCTTCGATTGATACGTTTTTTACACGCCGCGCCTGTTTCTTGGCACGTCATTGATGAAAGCCGGCCTATGCTTCTACTCAAGGAAAACATGATGGAGCAACGGCCATGGACATGTCGCTTGCGTGGGCTGTCAGCCGCAGAAAATTACAGGATGAAGGTTTCGGCGCATGCCAGCGCGTACGCATTCTGGCCGTCGCGCATTTCGCCGACGGCGAGGCCTCTCGGGAACGCATACGCGCGCTGTTTCATTCGCCCCTCGGCATCTATGTGAGTCAGGCGCAGCGTGAAGGCTGCGACCTGCGGCTCGAATTCGATACGGCCAGCGAAGATCTCGCGTTCACGCTGCGCACATTGAAACGCGTGCTGCCCGAAGCGCGCGTGGAAGTAATCGCGCCGCGCGTGTTTGCGCATCGGCTGCCTGCGCGCGACGCGGGGTGACAGCTCATGCCGCGGTGGGAGGTTCGGTGCCGTTAGGATTCTCGAGAATCCAGACGGAATAGGGTTTCAGCTCCTTGAACTCCTCGTCGCTGAGTTCCCACGTGTCGGGGTCCAGCGCGATGCCGCGGTTGATCGCCTCTTCTTCCTCGTCGGTTGGAAGAATGAGTCCGTTAAATGTTTGATGTTCCATACTTGCGTATTTCCCTTTTGTTTGCGCGGCGCAGGCTGATGATGCGCAGCGCGTTGTGTCTCCGCGTGAGGACCACGCAGAACGTGCGGCCGCGAAGCGGTACATAGGCCACTTCGCGAACCTCTCTATAATCGCGACGTTTGTCGATCTTCAACACGACGTCATTCCAGACGATCTCTTTCGCAAGATCGAGCGACACGCCATGCTGAAGACGATTGATCGCGTCCTTCAACGGGTCAAACGTAATGTCGAAGAGCATTCATTGTGGTTCCCAGAAGATGAAGTGACAAGGCGCGAAATTCCGAAATGCATGCACTTGATGCGCATTCCGAAGCAATCGCGTCACTTCATTCTTCTGGAAGCGTCACGGCTTTTCTATAGACCGATCGGCCAGCGAGCACGTGTGATCCTGAAGCTCCTCCGACGAAGCCCAGTTGCCCGGCTGCACGTGATCGTTGAGCAGGATGAACACAGGCGCGCCGTCGCCGCGGGTCGCGCCCGCGAGCAATAGCGTCTGCTCGCCCATCGTCTGGCCGCGGCTCGCGGCGTAGGGCGCGAGGAGCTTGAAGGGATCGGTATGCGTGAGGTCGGCGTCGTCGATGCGCATTGCGCTGTAGACGTGACCGCGCAGGCGCACCGGCAGCGGCGCCCAGTCCGTGCCGATCGTCGGTCCCAGTTCGCGAAGCGTCTGCGCGACGTCGTGCGCGAGGCAATCGATATGAATGTGAAACTGATTTTGCGTGCGCCCGCTCGCGGAATTGATGGCCAGCGACACTTCATCGCGCGGCAAGGTGCGACGCAGCGCGCGGTTCACGTAGCCGCGCGCGTTCCACGCATCGCGAAAGTAGTTGGGCGCATTCGGCTCCAGCAATTCCGGGCTTTCGATGCCGCTCACGCGCGCGGTCGGAATCAGCAGATATTGCGCGATGCCGACGAGATCCTTCAGCACCGCATAACCGCCCGCTAGATTCACGTCCGCGCATTTCTGCTGCACGCGCGCCCCTTCGGCGGCGGGCTCGCAATAGTCATGGACGATCTCCCACAACGCATTCGGATTGGCCGCGCAGGCGAGCGGCAGAAAAAGCGCGGCGAGCGCCGGGAGGAAGCGGAGTTTTTTCGAGGTTTTCATCGGCATGATCCGGCGATGCAAAAGGCTTGAGCCTGCCGGATTATGCTTGCAAGCGCGTGAAAGTGCCGGAATGCGGCACAGCCTCGCGCCGCACCGCGCAAGGCCATGCCGACCGACACAATCAGGCCGTTTCCGCGCGATTCACCGGATGCGGTTCCTTCAGCTTGTTCGCAACGCGCGCCGCCTCGAAGTACGACGCGTTCGGCGGACGCTTCAGATATTGCCCCGCGCCGCGCTCCGCACGCAGATCGCCGTTGGCCCACGCGTGCGCGCCGCGCGTGAGCGTGTGCGTTGCGACGCCCTGCACCGTCATGCCCTCGAACACGTTGAAATCCACGTTCTGATGATGCGTCTTCACGGAAATCGTGCGCGTCGCGCTCGGGTCCCATACGACGAGGTCCGCGTCCGCGCCCACCTGAACCGCGCCTTTTCGCGGATAGAGATTGAAGATCTGCGCGGCGTTCGTCGATGTCACGCGCACGAACTCATTCGGCGTGAGACGTCCCATGTTCACGCCGTGATGCCACAGCACCGCCATGCGATCTTCCACGCCGCCGCAGCCGTTCGGGATTCGGGTGAAATCCTCGCGGCCCATTGCTTTCTGCGACGCGCAGAACACGCAATGATCGGTGGCGGTCGTGTGCAATTGCCCTGATTGCAGACCGCGCCACAACGCCTCGCGATGCTCGCTCGTGCGAAACGGCGGGCTCATCACATGTGCGGCGGCGCGCGTCCAGTCGGGATCGCGATAGACCGATTCATCGATCACGAGATGGCCCGGCAGTACTTCGCCGAACACGCGCAACCCGTCGTTGCGTGCTTTCGCGATGACATCGACGGCATCTTTCGCCGACACATGCACGATGTAGAGCGGCACGCCGAGCACCTGCGCGATGCGGATCGCGCGATTGGCCGCCTCGCCTTCCACTTCGGGCGGACGCGACAGCGGATGCGCCTCCGGTCCCGTGAAGCCTTTGGCCAGCAATTGCTTCTGCAACTGAAAGACGAGCTCGCCGTTTTCCGCGTGCACGGTCGGCAGCGCGCCGAGTTCGAGCGAGCGCGTGAAGCTGTTCACGAGCACTTCGTCGTCGGCCATGATGGCGTTCTTGTAGGCCATGAAGTGCTTGAAGCTCGACACGCCGTGTTCGTGGACGAGCAGGCCCATGTCGCGATGCACGGAGTCGTCCCACCACGTCACCGCGACGTGAAAACCGTAATCCGCCGAGGCCTTTTCCGCCCAGCCGCGCCATTCCCTGAAGGCGTCCATCAGGGGTTGCTTCGGGCTCGGAATCACGAAGTCGATGATGCTCGTCGTGCCGCCCGACAGGCCCGCTGCCGTGCCGGTGTAGAAGTCGTCGCTGGCGGTGGTGCCCATGAAGGGCAGTTCCATATGCGTATGCGGATCGATGCCGCCGGGCATGATGTATTGGCCGCCGGCGTCGATGGTTTTTGTGTTTGGATCGGGTTTCAGGTCCTGGGCGATGGCCAGGATGGTGCCGCCTTCCTGGGGCTCTGCGCAGAGGACGTCGGCGCGGTAGGTGCGGTCTGCGTCGATGATGGTGCCACCGCGGATTAGTGTGGGCATTTTTTGGTTCCTCCTGTTTGGGTTCTGCTTGCGCTTGCTTTGCGCTTGCTTTTGCGTTTGCGTGAAATCCTGTTTTCTTGTCGGTCTATTGGCTCTGCCCCTCCCCGGGGCGGGGGTAACTTTCTTTGCTGCTGCAAAGAAAGTCACCAAAGAAAGCAGCTTTCTCACCGCCCGCGGTCACACGCACGTTGACCACTCCTCTCCTCGGGGAACGGTCCTCGCCTAAAGAGTGCCCTCAAAGGCCCAATCGGGCTTGGATCGCGCACGGTCCGTCACACCGCGCCACTCAATGTGTTGGTACAGCCATTTCAAGTTCCAGCCCGCTTCGCGGCCGACGGGTCAATCGGGTATGCGTGGGTTTCCCTTGCATACCCAGCGGCAGCGCGTAGCGCTGTGCCGAAGCTATTTCGTGCTGAACCCGCGCCCCTTGCGCACTAGCTCGTCAGACCGTGCGCGATCCAAGCCCGGTACGGCAACGAGAACACTCGCTACTCCGGGTTCCATTCAGCCAATCGCCTGTGCCGCGGCCGGCGTGAAGTGCTTAGGCTGGGGAGAGCTGCTTTCTTTGCCTACTTTCTTTGCAGCAGCAAAGAAAGTAGGTGCCGCCCCGCACAGGGGCAGTGCTAATAGACCGACACGAATACGGGATCCGGCGACAGTCAAAACCTCAAGCACTCAACACCCCCGCTCTGGAACTCCCCCGCAACTTCATCCAAGACCCATAAACCACAGCAGCAATCACAAGCCCGACAAACCACGCATACGTATAGATCGCATTAAAAACCCCCGGCACCCCCGAAAACGAAGCAGGAAACGCCGTATGCAAGAACCCCGGCAAATTCGGCAACACGCCAGCCAGCAAAGCAACGACAGCCGCAACATTCCATCCATTGCTATACGAATACTCGCCGTCTTCGGCAAAAAGCTCCCGATGATCGAGCCGCGTGCCGCGAATAAAAAAGTAATCCACCATCATGATCCCCGCGACCGGCCCGAGCAGCGCCGAATACCCGACGAGCCACGTAAAGATATAACCCTGCGTCGTCGCGAGAATCTTCCACGGCATCATGACGATAGCGATCGTCGCCGTGATCATGCCGCCCGCGCGATAAGAAATCCCCTTCGGCCAAAGGCTAGAAAAATCATAAGCAGGTCCGACAAGATTGGCCGCAAGATTGCAGCACATCGTGTCGAGCGTCAGAATCAGCAACGCAATGCCCACGCCGATGCCGGTCATGCGGCTAGTGAGATCGATCGGGTCCCAGATGGCCTTGCCATAGATCACCACCGTCGCCGAAGTCACGACGACCGAGATCACGGAAAGCAAGGCCATGGGCACCGGCAAGCCGATCGACTGGCCGATCATCTGGTCGCGCTGCGAACGCGCAAAGCGCGTGAAGTCGGGAATGTTGAGCGCGAGCGTCGCCCAGAAACCGACCATCGCAGTGAGACCCGGCCAGAACGTCGCCCAGAAAAGGCCCTCCTTCTTGCCGCCCGCCACGAACTGCGACGGCGCCGAAAGCATCGAGCCGAGGCCGCCCGCTTTCGTCGTCGCCCACCAGACGAGCGCGACGCACATCACGACCTTGATCGGCGCGGACCAGCTTTCGAGCCAGCGGATCGAATCCGTGCCGTGCCAGATGAAGTACAACTGCAAGGCCCAGAACAGGAGAAAGCACGCGAGCTGCCCCACCGATATGCCGATGAACGGCAGCGCCGCGCCGTGCAACGCATTGCCGGTGAGGATATTCAGGAGCGTATAGATCGCGCTGCCGCCCAGCCACGTCTGAATGCCGTACCAGCCGCACGCGACGATCGCGCGCAGCAACGCCGGCAGCTTCGCGCCCTGCGTGCCGAACGACGAACGAACCAGCACCGCATACGGAATGCCATGCTTCGCGCCCGCATGACCGATCAGCAGCATCGGCACGAGCACGATCACGTTGCCGAGCAGAACCGTCATCACCGCCTGCCACGGCGACATGCCCTGATCGGTGAGCCCCGCGGCCAGCATGTACGACGCGATGTTCATCACCATGCCGACCCACAGCGCCGCGAAGTGATACCACTTCCACGTGCGCTGCGCGGGACCGGTCGGCGCGAGATCGTCGTTATACAGGCTGCTGGACTCGACATCGTGCGCTGTCTGCTTCATGGATTGCACTCCGGTTGAGTAAGCAATTTATGCGGCTTTCGCGGGCTCTTCTGCATCGACGCGCGCGGGATTGTTCGGATGCGTGGTCCAGTTCGCGTACTCGCCCGCATCGACGCGTTCCATCGTGATGCATTGCTCGACCGGGCACACATGCATGCACAGATTGCAGCCGACGCATTCGGCATCCACCACTTCGAAATGACGCCTGCCTTCCTTCTCCTTCAGGATCGCCTGATGCGACGTGTCCTCGCACGCGATATGACACAGCCCGCACTTGATGCACTTGTCCTGATCGATGCGCGCCTTGATGTCGTACTTGAGATTGAGGTTCTTCCAGTCCGTGACATTCGCCACGGCGCGGCCGCGAATGGCATCGAGCGTCGCGTAACCTTTTTCGTCCATCCAGTTCGAGAGGCCATCGGCGAGATCGGACACGATGCGAAAGCCGTAGTGCATCGCCGCCGTGCACACCTGCACGCTGCCCGCGCCGAGCACCATGAACTCGGCGGCGTCGCGCCAAGACGAAATGCCGCCGATGCCCGATATCGGCAAGTTCGGCGTCTCCGGATCGCGCGCGATTTCCGCAACCATGTTGAGCGCGATCGGCTTCACGGCAGGGCCGCAATAGCCGCCGTGCGTGCCCTTGCCGTCGACGGTCGGCATCGGCGCCATCTGATCGAGATCGACCGCGACGATCGAGTTGATCGTGTTGATGAGCGACACGCCGTCCGCGCCGCCCTTGAACGCGGCGCGCGAGCCCATGCGGATATCGCTGATATTCGGCGTCAGCTTCACGAGGCACGGCAGCTTCGTGCCCTCCTTCACCCAGCGCGTGACCATCTCGACATACTCGGGCACCTGTCCAACAGCCGCGCCCATGCCGCGCTCGCTCATGCCGTGCGGACAGCCGAAGTTCAGTTCGACGGCGTCCGCGCCCGTGTCTTCCACCTGGCGGAGAATCCACTTCCAGTCGTGCTCGTTGCACGGCACCATCAGCGAGACGATCAGCGCGCGATCGGGCCAGTCGCGCTTGACCTGTTCGATTTCGCGCAGGTTCACGTCGAGCGGACGATCGGTGATCAGCTCGATGTTGTTCAGCCCGGCGATACGCTGCCCGTTCCATTGCACCGCGCCGTAACGCGAGCTCACGTTGACGACGTGCGGATCGAGCCCGAGCGTCTTCCACACCACGCCGCCCCAGCCCGCCTCGAATGCGCGGTTGACGTTGTACGCTTTGTCGGTCGGCGGCGCGGACGCGAGCCAGAAAGGATTCGGCGAGGTAATGCCGGCGATTTTGCAAGTCAGATCGGCCATGTCGTTTGTCTCCTTTTGACGTCAGGCGGCTTTGATCGCAGTGAGCTCGAACGACGCGTCGATGGACGCCGCCGCGAGCTTGCCGTCCTGCACGGCCTGCACGGTGAGATCGAGTCCTTCATGCGTCGCGCAATCGCCGCCGGCCCACACTTTCGCAAGCGTCGTCTGACGGTTCTCATCGGTGACGATGCGTCCGCCATCGAGCGTCAATAGCGCCTTGTCGATGCCGACCGCCACGAGCGTCTGACCGATGGCCTTCAGCACCATGTCCGCGTCGGTCACGAAGCGCTCGCCGTTGCGTTCGAACTCGACGCCCGTGACGTGTCCGTCATCGCCAATCAAACGCACGGGCTTCGCATGCGTGACAATCGTCACGCCTTGGGTCTGCGCGAACTCGCGCTCGGCCCACGTCGCGCTCATGTCTTCGACGCCGCGCCGATACGCCATCGTCACGCTCGCAGCGCCGAGCTTGGCGGCCTGCACGCACGCATCGACAGCCGTGTTGCCGCCGCCGATCACGACGACGCGACGCCCGACCGGCACGCTCGCGAGATCATCGGCCTGACGCACGCGTTCGATGAAATCGACCGCGTTCATCACGCCATCGAGCGATTCGCCCTGGAGCGCCAGTTCGCGCACGCCCGCGAGTCCGAACGCGATGAACACCGCGTCGTATTGCTTGCGCAACTCGTCGAGCGTGAAGTCGCGGCCCAGCGACTGATTCGCCCTGATCTCGATGCCGCCAATCGAGTAAAGCCATTCGATCTCGCGCTGCGCGTAGTCCTCCACCGTCTTATACGCCGCGATGCCGTATTCGTTGAGGCCGCCCGGCTTCGCGCGCGCATCGAAGATCACCGCGCCATGTCCGGCCAACGCAAGCCGGTACGCGCACGCCAGCCCCGCCGGTCCCGCGCCGACGATCGCAACGCGCCTGCCCGTTTCCGGCGCGCGTTTGAACAACGGCTCGCCTTTCGCCATCGCCGCATCGGTTGCATGACGCTGCAATGCGCCGATCTTCACGGCTTCATCGCCGGGATGATTGCGCACGCAACTTCCTTCGCAAAGAATCTCGGTCGGACACACGCGCGCGCACATGCCGCCGAGCGGATTCGCCGAGAGAATATCGACGGCCGCGCCTTTCAGATTGCCGTGGCCGATCTTGCGGATGAACGCGGGGATATCGATTTGCGTCGGACAGGCCTGCACGCAGGGCGCGTCGTAGCAGTAGTGACAACGGCTCGCGGCGGCAGCGGCGGCGGTGGCGTCGAGCAGAGGCGCGACGTCCGAGAACTCGCACGCGAGCTGTTCCTGCGTCAGGCGATGGCTCGCGATATCGCCGATTGCTTTCATGGTCATGCGCGTTCCTTTTTTTTCAGGCGTGGGGGTGCCTTTCGTCCGCGCGTGGGAACGCGGACGGCGGGAATACGACAGAGGAAAATACCGCTTATGAAGCCGGTTCCGACGCGCGCTCCAGCATCGCGTGCAAGAGTACGTTCGCGCCCGCTTCGATCCACGCTTCGGTGGCGTCTTCGATTTCGTTATGACTGATGCCGTCGACGCAGGGCACGAACACCATCGACGTCGGCGCGACCTGCGCGAGATAGCACGCATCGTGGCCCGCGCCCGACACCATGTCGCGATGCGAATAGCCGAAGCGCCCGGCCGCCGCGCGCACGGACTGCACGCAGGCCGAATCGAACTTCACGGGCTCGTAGTAAAAGATCTGTTCGAGCTCGGTCGAAAGCCCGATCTCGCCCGCGATGCGCGCGACGCCTTCGCGCAGCGCGGCGTCCATGCGCGCGAGCACGGCATCGTCGGGATGACGGAAATCGACGGTGAAGAACACGCGCCCCGGAATCACGTTGCGCGAGTTCGGATGCACCTGCATCATGCCGACCGTCGCGCAGGCGAGCGGCGCATGATCGAGGCCGATGCGGTTCACGAGATCGACGACGCGCGACGCGCCCAGCAGCGCATCCTTGCGGCGCGGCATGGGCGTAGGGCCCGCGTGCGCCTCCTGGCCCGTCAGCGTGATCTCGTACCAGCGCTGGCCCTGCGCATCGGTGACGACGCCGATGGTCTTGTCCTCGGCCTCGAGAATCGGCCCTTGCTCGATGTGCAGTTCGAACGCCGCATGCAGCTTGCGTCCGCCGCACGGCACGTCGCCCGCATAGCCGATGCGCTCGAGTTCGTCGCGGATCGTTTTTCCATCGACGTCCTTGCGCGACAGGCCGTAGTCGAGCGAGAACACGCCCGCGAACACGCCGGATGCGACCATCGCGGGCGCGAATCGCGAGCCTTCCTCGTTGGTCCAGATGACGACTTCGACCGGATGCTCCGTCTCGATGCCGCGGTCGTTGAGCGTGCGGATCACTTCGAGTCCGCCGAGCACGCCGTAGATGCCGTCGAAGCGCCCGCCCGTCGGCTGTGAATCCGCGTGCGAGCCGGTCATCACGGGCAGCGCGTCGGGATTGCGGCCCGCGCGGCGCATGAACACGTTGCCCATCTGATCGACGCTCACCGTGCAGCCCGCTTCCTTCGCCCAGCCGACGATGAGATCGCGGCCTTCCCTGTCGAGATCCGTGAGCGCGAGACGGCAGACGCCGCCCTTCGGCGTCGCGCCGATTTTCGCCATCGTCATGAGGCTGTCCCATAGACGCCGGCCATTCACTCTGATGGACGTATCGAGACCCGCCTCTCTGATTGCATCCGTTACCACGTTCATGCGCCTCGCTCCTTACGATCGGACTTCGTATGTGAGTGACTTCGTTTCGTGCATGCCGGGCGCTGGCGGTGCAAGTCCGCGCGCGCACGGTGCATGAATTCTGTTATGCGATGAATGATGCGAACGACACGCTTCTTCTTCGATGCGAGCGCTTTTCAAATCCTGTCCAGTTGGACAGGTTGTAGCCGATTAAAATAAGCAAATCAACGTCTTTCGTGTGCGGGCAAACACGGAACGGACCAAGCGATTAACGTGCCATTGCAATGCAGCATCGGCCGGTGCTGGATTCGGCGGCTTTTACGTCGCGATGCAGCGCCGCGTGCATCGACGGCGCGATTCAGGCACGATGCGGCTCACATGCACAAGAATTCGACGATGAGACACGACGACGACGCCGGCGGCATCACCGAAAACGGGAACGCGCCGCCCTTGCGAAGGCGCAAGGCGCAGATTCGCGAGAGCAACGAAGCGCAGCTTCTGGCGTGCGCCGAGGAGGTGTTCGCGGAAAAAGGACTGGAAGGCGCGAGCACCGCGATGATCGCGGAACGCGCCGGCTTGCCGAAAGCCAATCTGCACTACTACTTCCCGACCAAGCTCGCGCTCTATCGCCGCGTGCTCGAAGATCTGTTCGAAGACTGGCATCGCGCGGCGGATACCTTCGAATGCAGCGACGATCCCGTCGAAGCAATCGGCGGATATGTGCGCGCGAAAATGGCGCTGTCGCGGCGCAGGCCGCTCGGCTCGAAAGTATGGGCGAGCGAGATCATCCACGGCGCGCATCACATGCAGGACATTCTCAACGAGCGCGTGAAGCCGTGGCTCGAAACGCGCGTGACCGTCATCGAAAGCTGGATCGCGCGCGGGCTGCTCGCGCCGGTCGAGCCGGATACGTTCATGTTCATGATCTGGGCGATCACGCAGCATTACGCCGATTTCGATGCGCAGATCCGCGCGCTCAAAGGCAAGCGCGCGCTGACGCGCAAGGCTTTCGATGAACAGACGGAGGAAGTCGTGCGCCTCGTGCTGCGCGCGTGCGGCGCGGTTTCGCCGCGCGTCGAAGAGAAAACGGACGCTGAATAAAAAACGCCGGCCCCTCGATAGCGGCCGGCGTTCGCTTTACTGCCTAATGCATACTGCCTGATGCTTACTGCGGTATTGCTGTACTGCTTTCACTGCGGTATTGCCAACTGCCGTACTGCCTGCTGCTTTTCTCGCAAGTACTGCTTTCTGCTGACGTCTACTGCAACCACTACCGCTGCTACCACCACTACTGCTGCTGCCTCGTCGAACTTTTCGACGAGTTCCGATCAGTTACCGAAGTAGACCGAGCCACGGCCCGACATCGGCACGCTCTTGCGAGCGCCCGAATCCGACGAGCCTGCTGCCGAAGGACCGTAAGCCGAGACGCCGTTTTCGGCGTTCACACGGGCTTGTGCAGCCTGAATGTTTTGCGGATAGTTCACGCGATCTTCAGACGGGTTGTAGCCGGCCTTTTCCAGTTGAACCAGTTCTGCGCGGACTTGAGCGCGGGTCACCGGGCCGTTGCTTTGCGCGAATGCGAAAGTCGGGGCAGCCAGAGCGGTGGCGATGACGAGTGCGGGAACGAATGCCTTGATCATGATGAACCTCCAGTAGTCTTGTTTTGAAATCGAACCGGAATCGGAAGCTTTTTAAGCTGTTTCTGATTTCGTTTCGCTTGAAGACAGTGTAGGAGGGAGACGACCTAGGGGAAACCCCAATTTGCACGAAACTTAATTGTTGGATTCGCAACAATCCATTTCGCAGGATGCAGCGCTCCACGAGTTCGATACGACGCTTAAGTTATTGATTAACCGTAATTATTTGCATTGTCCGACGCAACCGTAATCGATTGCAAAACCCGTCGCCATTACGGCTGCGTCAGTCAATCGTCACTTCCGCGCCAGCGTTCAGGCAGTGGTCACAAAGGCCAGTGCGCCTGTCAGGAGCTCGCGCAACACGGGCTGAACCTGGTTCGCGCGCGTCTCGTCGTAGGCGAATGGCGGCGATTCTTCCATGTAGCTGCACTGCGTCAGCTCCAGTTGAACCGCGTGCACGCCCTGCGCCGGGCTGCCATAGCGGCGCGTGATGTAGCCGCCCTTGAAGCGCCCGTTCGCGACCGTCGAATAACGTCCGTCGCGCTCGACGATTCGCGCGAGATGCTCGGCAAGGCCCGGCGCCGCCGACGCGCCGTCCGCCGTGCCGAAGTTGAAATCGGGCAAACGGCCATCGAAAAAGCGCGGGACCACCGAGCGGATCGAATGCGCTTCCCATAGCAGCACGCGGCCATGCGCATGCCGCAGCGCGTCGATCTCGCCGGCGAGCGCATCGTGATACGGCTGCCAGTACATCGCGCGGCGCGCGTCGATCTGCTCGCGCGACGGCTCATGGCCCGGCTTGTAAAGCGGCGCCTTGTCGAACGTGTCGATGGGACACAGGCCCGTCGTGTCGCGGCCGGGATAGAGACTGGCGTCGTCGGGCGGACGGTTCAGGTCGATGACATAGCGCGCGTAAGTCGGCGTCAGAATCGACGCGCCCAGGCTGCGCGCGAACGCATACAGCTTCTCCAGATGCCAGTCGCAATCCTCGGTGCGTTTCGCGATCGGCGTCATCTCGTCGGCGAGCGCGCAGGGAATCTGCGTGCCGCGGTGCGGGATCGAAATCAGGAGCGGCGCGCTGCCGCGTTCGAGCATGAAGATCGATGAGTCGTTCATGGCACCACCTCAGGCGAGCAAGCCGCGCAAGGCATCGCGATAACGCGCGAGCGCTGCGTCTTCGTGCGCGTGACGGCGCGCATCGACCACCTTGCGGCCTGACACGAACACGTCGCGGATCGGCGTCTCGCCATGCTCGCAGAACACCGCGCTCGACAGCCACGTCTCGGGCGCATGGCCGCCGATGCCCGGATGCGCGTCGTCGAGCACGAGCCAGTCCGCGCGCATGCCCGGCGCGAGCGCGCCGACGGGCCGCCCTGTCGCGTGCGCGCCGCCGTCGAGCGCGGCATCGAAAAGACGTTCGGCGGGACGGCTCTGCGTCGCCGATGCGAGCACGTTGCGCTGACGGCGGCACAGACGCTGGCCGTATTCGAGCAGACGCAGCTCCGAGCGCCAGTCCACGCCGATATGACTGTCCGAACCGATGCCGATGCGCCCGCCCGCATCGAGATAATCGCGCGAGGGAAACACGCCGTCGCCGAGATTCGCCTCGGTCGTGAGACACAGGCCCACGACCGCGCCGCTCGCCGCGAGACGCGCGCATTCGTGCGCGTCGATGTGCGTCGCGTGCACGAGGCACCAGCGCTCGTCGACATTGAAGCGTTCGAGCAGCCATTCCACCGGACGATGCCCGGTCGCCGCGACGCATGCTTCCACTTCGGCGACCTGCTCCGCGACGTGGATATGCACCGGCGCATGACCGAAGCGGCCTTCGAGCCCCTTGAGCCCTTCGAGCAGCGCCGCGAGCGATTCGCCCGCGACCGCGCGCAACGAATGCGGCGCGACGCCGTAACGCCGCGCACCGTTCTCCGGCCGCGCGGCGGCGAGCGTTTCGATGAGCGCGAGCAGCGTGTCGGGCGTGTTCAGAAAGCGCCGCTGATCGTCGCGCGGCGCGCCCTTGTTGAAGCCGCTGTATTCGTAGAGCACCGGCAGCATCGTGATGCCGATGCCCGCACGCTCCGCCGCATCGACGACGCGCTCGGCCAGTTCTGCGCGGTTCGCGTAAGGCGAGCCGTCGGGTGCGTGATGCACGTAATGAAATTCGCACACCGACGTGTAGCCCGCCTTCAGCATCTCGATGTAAAGCCAGTGCGCAATATCCGCGAGCGACTCGGGACCGATCTTCGCGGCGAAGCGATACATGAGATCGCGCCAGCTCCAGAACGTGTCGGCGACGCTCGCGCGATATTCGGTGAGGCCCGCCATCGCGCGCTGGAACGCGTGCGAGTGCAGGTTCGGCATGCCGGGCATGACCGGCCCCTTCGCCCGTTCGACGCCCGCAGGCGCGGCGCTGCCCGGCGTGACGCGCACGAGCTTGCCGCCTTCGTCCCATTCGAGAAGCACGTCGCGCCGCCACCCGTCGGCGAGACGCGCGTGGTCTGCAAAGAATGCGCGATTCGCAGCGTTCATGTTCAGTCTCCGTTCTTATATCGAGGCGCGGCTGCTTGGCGAGCCGTTCGCCGCATTACACCATGTCGATGCCGATGTGCAGCCACGCCGCGTCATGCGACGCCTCGCATTCCATCACGGATACGGCCGCGCGATCGAGGCGCAGCGTATCGCCTGTTTCGATCGTATGGCGCGTCCCGTCGGCGAGCTTGATATCGATCCGGCCACGCGCACAGAAGACGAAAGTCACATCGTGCACGACTTCGACGCAGCATGAAGCGCGCCGGATCTCCAAGCTCGCGCGGGCGCGATCGCGACGCACCATCACGTTGAAATCGCGTGTCGGGCCGTCGATCAAGGTCGCGTGAATCGGCGTTTCGCCGGCAAAGCGCGCGATTGCGAGCGGCGCATCGAGCGCGTGCACGCTGCCATCGTCTTGCGTCAGACGCATGCCCGCGCCATCGAGCAGCACGAGCACGCGATCGACACCCGCGAAAGTCGAGAACGCGCCGTCTTCAGCGACATCCGCCAGCGACAGACGCCACGCGAACGCATCCAGCGACGCGCCCGGCGGCCCCGCCGCGATCTCGCGCGTCACGCCGCCGCCGTTCTTCCACGGCCTGGGCGTGAGCGATTCGGCGCGAATCATCATGAGATTAGAAATGCCCGGTGAATTGATATCGATCGCCCGGATGCCAGAGATTGGCGACCGAGGCGACCGCGTCGCGCGACCACGTACGCCGATGCAGCAGCAGACACGGCTCGTGCTCTTTCATCGCGAGCGCCTGGCGAATCTCCGGCGACGGCACCGACGCCTCGATCCGGTATTCGACGCGCTGCAGCGGCGCGGCGGACATGAGGTACTGGTTCGGCGTGATCGTCGTGAAATCCTGGCGCGCGTATTCCGGCGCGAGTGCGGGATTCACGTAGCGCTCTTCCATCTGCACCGGCTCGTCGTTCTCGAAGTGCAGCACGCGCGAATGAAACACCGGACTGCCGAGCGTGAGATGCATTTCGTCGGAAAGCAGTTCATCGACGATCGACGCGCCCAGATGCAGCACCTCAGCGCGATATGCATGGCCGCGCGCGACGATTTCATCGGAAATACTGCGGATCTCGACGAGCGTCGACGCGTATTTCGGCTGCGCGACGAACGTGCCCGCGCCCTGCACGCGCGTGAGCACCTGATCGGCGGTCAGCTCGCGCAGCGCGCGGTTCACGGTCATGCGCGCGACCTTGAACTCGCGCGCGAGTTCGTTCTCGGAGGGCACCTGATCGCCCTCCTTCCACTCGCCTACGTGAATGCGCTGGAGAATGTAATCCTTGATCTCCTGATACGCGGGCGTGTTCATGCGCTTTGTTCCGGCGCTTCCGACGCGAACGAGAACGGGCTGTGCCGGCCGATCGCGCCGTCCTGCACGAGCGTGGCAATCGCGGCGATATCCGGCGCGAAGTAACGATCCAGATCGTAGTGCGGAACGTGCGCGCGCAGCGTCTTCACGACTTCGAGCAAGGGCGCGCTGGTCTGATGCGGCGCGCGCAGATCGACGCCCTGTGCCGCCGCGAGCAGCTCGATCGCGAGGATATTGGCCGTGTTGCTGGCGATGTCGCCGAGCTTGCGCGCGGCGAAGGTCGCCATCGAAACGTGATCTTCCTGATTCGCCGACGTCGGCAGCGAATCGACCGACGCCGGATGCGCGAGCGTCTTGTTCTCCGATGCGAGCGCAGCCGCCGTCACATGGGCGATCATGAAGCCGGAGTTCACGCCGCCGTCGCGCACGAGGAAAGGCGGCAGGCCAGAAAGCGTCGCGTCGATCAGCAGCGCGATGCGGCGTTCCGCCAGCGCGCCGATTTCGGCGGCGGCGAGCGCGAGATTGTCGGCGGCGAACGCGACCGGCTCCGCGTGGAAGTTGCCGCCCGAGAGCACTTCGCCGGTGTCCGGGAAGATCAGCGGATTGTCGGAGACGGCGTTCGATTCGATCAGCAGGATGTCGGCGGCGTGGCGCATCTGGTCCAGACACGCGCCCATGACCTGCGGCTGGCAGCGCAGGCTGTATGGGTCCTGCACCTTGTCGCAGTCCGCGTGCGACAGGTTGATGCCCGAGCCCTTCAGCAGCGTGCGGTACGCGGCCGCCGCTTCCATCTGCCCGCGATGCCCGCGCAGTTCGTGGATGCGCGCATCGAACGGCACGACCGAACCCGCCGCCGCATCCACCGACAGCGCGCCCGCGACGAGCCCCGTGCGGAACAGGTCTTCGATGGCAAACAGGTTGTACAGCGCGAGCGCCGCGGACGCCTGCGTGCCGTTCAGCAACGCCAGCCCTTCCTTCGCCTGCAGCGTGAGCGGCTTGAGGCCCGCGACCTTCAGCCCGTCGAGCGCGCTCGCGCGTTCGCCGCGGATGGTCACGTCGCCGAGACCGAGCAGCACTGTCGACATATGCGCGAGCGGCGCGAGATCGCCCGATGCGCCGACCGAGCCCTTCACCGGGATGACCGGCAGCACGTCGGCGTTGAACAGCGTGATGAGCGCGTCGATGACCTCGCGGCGGATGCCCGAATGACCGCGCCCGAGGCTCGACAGCTTGAGCGCCATCAGAAGCCGCACGACCGGACGCGACATCGGCTCGCCGACGCCCACCGCATGCGACAGCACGAGATTCTTCTGCAGCAGTTCGAGCTGGTCAGCCGGAATGTGCGTGTTGGCGAGCCGCCCGAAGCCCGTATTGATGCCGTAAGCCGGATCGCCCTTTGCGGCAATGGCGGCGACGGCGCGCGCGCTCGCATCGATCGCGCCGAAGCTGGCGGGATCGAGTTCGAGCGGGTCCGAGCCTCGCGCGATGCGGCGCAGTTGCGGGAGAGTCAGCTTTCCGGGCGTGAGCGTGATCATGGTTCGTCCTGTCTATACAAGTTAGACTCAAGTCTAAACGCGCATGAAGGACGAAACAAGGGGATATCCGGGATATCACTGAGATCTCCCGGATGGTTTTACACATCTTGTCTATACAGATTTTACGTTTCCAGCACCTTCTCCATCACGAACTGAACAAAGCGCTGTTCGCGCACCACGATCGCGCGCGCGAGCAGCGTCGTGAAGCCGCAATATTCGAAGAACGGTTTCCCGGTGACGCTCGAATATGTGTGCAGCGTCGTCAGACCGGCCTCTTCCGCTTCGGCCTCGATGCGCGCGAGCAGCGATGTCGCGACGCTTTTGCGCTGATATTTCGGATCGACGAACATCATGTCGATCAGACCGTTTTTCTGGAGATCGGCGAAGCCGGCGAGCGCGCCGTCCACGAGACCGACCCAGGTCGGGCGGCTCAGACGCGCGAGTTCCCATTCGTCGCGGTCGGCTTGCGCCCAGGCTTCGATCTGCGCTGCGTTGTAGTCGGCCGAAGCCGTTTCGCGAACGGCGCGTTGGAACAGATCGATCACACCGTCGAGATCGCTCGTGCGATACGGTCTCACATCGATGAGCGGCGGCCTTGGCATTTCATCACCTTCGTTACTGTCAAAGAAAAAAACCGCTGCATAGGCAGCGAGGGATTGGCGTTGGAAAACGCGGAAGAAAATAGCGGAAACACGTCGGGATAGGGCGCGCGCAAACGTTCAAATCGCGAGAAATCGGATTTCGTTGCGTGCCTTCAGGACGCCACCGCGACCGTCGCGATACCGAGCGCGGTCATGAGCAGCGAGGCGCAAACGTGGATCGCGATCTCGGCGAGCGCCCAGCCGAGCCGCCCTTGCTGGAGATGCGCGACGACTTCGGCCGAGAACGTGGAAAACGTGGACAGCCCGCCCATCAGCCCGGTAATGATGAAAAGACGCCATTCCATCGAGATATCCGGATAGCGCGCAAAAAAGGCAACCGCCACGCCGATGATGTAGCCGGCGATGACGTTCGCCGCGAACGTGCCGAGCGGCAGATTCGGAAAGATCGCATTCAGGCGCAGACCGAGGACCCATCGGAGCAGCGAACCCAGTCCGCCGCCGAGCCCTACGGCGATGATCGACAGATACATGAAATATGTGAAATCGGTTTGAAATTAACTGCGTTATGCCTCGCGGGCGAGCCGGTCGATCAACGCGCCGCGGCTCGTCTCGACGATCCAGCCTTCCCTGTGCCGCACATGCGCCGCCCACGTGCCGTCGCGCCGCTGTTCCCAGCAGCCGGCGTCATGACCGTCGATGAACAGCGAGCCGCGCACGACGAGTTGCGGATCGGCGGGATCGAGGACTTCGTCATCGTTGTGTTCGAGCTTCACCGTGTGCATGAGCGCCGTCTGCAAAAACACGTCAAAACCAGAGCCGGTCTTGCGCGTGGCTCCATTCTAACGATACTCAAAGACGATGCTCAAAGCGCCGGGTTCAAACCCTCACCGTATCATGAAGGACATTGCCGAAAGACAATTGAGCATTCGCACGATGTGTTCGGCCGACGGCGCCTCGAAAGCGAGGGTCACGGCATCGATGCGTTCGAGCGCCGGCCACTGGCAGAAGAGATCGGCGAACGCGGTGGTTTGCGCACGCAATTCGCAGCGATACGCCCTGGACGCGGAACGCCGCGCGTGGCCCGAGGCCGCCGCGCCTTCGACCGTCTCGCGCGCGGCGAGCCGGATCGCTTCGCACGCCGCCGCCGGGGTTTCCGTCACGCCGCTCGAATAGCCGTGCGCGGTCTTCACGCAGAGGAAGCGCGCGCCGGGAAACGCGGGCAGCGTTTCGGCGCCGAACACGTCGTCGCCGGAAAGCAGCGCGACGCGCGCGCCCTGTTCCTCCGCGAGCCGGCCGTACAGTCCGGCCTCGCCGGTCTCCTCGCCATCGAGCGAAACCCGCGCGAACGCGGCGCTGTTGATGGTATGCGCGAGAATGCCGCGGCTTTGCGCCCGCGCGTGATAGCCGATCATGAACACGAGGTCCGGCGATGCCTCCAGCCCCGCCATCATGCCGAGCGTGCGCGGCTTGCCGAGCACGAGGCGCGCGCGCTGATCGAGCAAATCGGGCATCAGGTTGCGAAAGCCGCCGTGCGAATCGTTGATCCACACCTGCGACGCGCCGCCCTCGAATGCGCCTTGCGCGGCGGCGTTCGCCTCGTGCGTCATCCAGCGGCGCGCCTGCTCGTATTCGGTGTTGCCGGGTCGCGTCTGCTCCGGATGGAACACGCCCGCGATGCCTTCGATATCCACTGAAATCAGCACTTTCATGAGCGTGCCTTCAATGCGTCGTTGAGCGATAAGCGCCGGTGGCCGTCGCGTCCGGCGACCGTTTCGGCGCTATGGAGCGCGTCGAGGATCGCGTGCTCGACGCTCTCGGCAGCGGCCTGGAACAGCGGATCGAGCCGCGCGTCGTTGATGAGCGGCGGCAGTGCGATGAAGTCCGCATCGTGCCGCGCCGTGTACGCGGTCGTGAAGGCCAGCGCGATATCGCCGCTGCCGTGGCCGTAGACCGAGCCGGTGCGCGCGAGGCCGGCCGCGGCCCGCATCGCGACGCGGCGCAACTGGCGCGAATCGAGCGGCGCGTCGGTTGCGATCAGCATGATGATCGAGCCTTGTTCGGGCGTCGCGTGCGTGCTGGCTTGCAGCCTTCGTCCGACCGCTTCGCCTTCGATGACCAGTTGATGCAGCTTGCCGAAGTTCGCGAGCACGAGCGCGCCCGTCGTGAAGGACTGTTCGCCGATGCGCGCAATGCGCGAAGCCGAGCCAATGCCGCCCTTCAGCTCGAAGCACGACATGCCGCGCCCCGCGCCCACCGCGCCGCGCGCGAAATGCGCGCTGCAGGCGTCGAGCGCGCTCGCGTAATGCGCCTCGTCGATCGCGAGCGCCTGCATGTCGTTCAGATAGCCGTCGTTGCATTCGAACACGAGCGGATTCACGCTTGGCTCTTCGCGTCCGATGCGCGGATTCGCCGCGATGGCCGCGCGGATCTGCGCGTTCGCAACCGTGCCGACGCCGAACGTATTGGTCAGCGCGATGGGCGTTTCGAGCACGCCGAGCTCATCGAGCTGCACCAGCCCGACGCTCTTGCCGAAGCCGTTGATCACGCACGCCGCGGCGGGCACCTTGTCGCGGTACACATCGCCGCCGTGCGGACGAATCACCGTGACGCCGGTCTGAATCGCGCCTTGCGCAAGCGTGCAATGACCGACGGTCACGCCCGCGACGTCGGATATCGTCATGGCCGGTCGAGTTTGGGATCGAGCGCGTCGCGCAGGCCGTCGCCGAGCAGATTGAACGCGAGCACCGTGAAGAAGATCGCGAGGCTCGGGAAGATCGCGACGTGCGGGGCCATCGCCATGTCGGCGCGCGCTTCGTTGAGCATCGCGCCCCACTCGGGCGTCGGCGGCTGCGCGCCGAGTCCGAGAAACGAGAGGCTCGCCGCCGTGATGATCGACGTGCCGATGCGCATCGTGAAGTACACGACCACCGACGAGATCGTGCCTGGCAGAATGTGCCGCGCGAGGATCGTCCAGTCGGATGCGCCGATGCTCTTCGCCGCCTCGATATACGTGAGATGCTTCAGCGCGAGCGTGTTGCCGCGCACGAGCCGCGCGAACGCGGGAATGCTGAAGATCGCGACCGCGCACACCACGTTCACCATGCCGTTGCCGAGAATCGCGACGACGCCGATCGCGAGCAAAATGCCGGGAAAGGCGAACAGCACGTCCGCGATGCGCATTACGATGCGATCCCACCAGCCTTCGTAATAGCCCGCGAGCAGGCCAAAGAACGTGCCGATGACCGCGCCGATCACGACCGAGAGCAGACCCGCCGTCAGCGAGATGCGGCTGCCGACGAGAATGCGGCTCAGAATATCGCGCCCGAGCGAATCCACACCGAACCAGTGCGCGGCGGACGGGCCCGCATTGAGCGCGTCGTAATCGAAATAGTTTTCCGGATCGTAAGGCGCGATATACGGCGCGACGATCGCGATCACGACCAGCAGCAGCACAAAGCCCGCCGCGACCATCGCGACATGCTGCCGTTTGAACTTGCGCCAGAACTCGCTCCACGGCGTGCGGATTTCGTGGGCGGCGGCGACCGGCGTTTGCGCTGTTACGCTCATCACGTCCTCACTTGAAACGAATGGTCGGATTGATGATCGCGTACAGCACGTCCACGACCAGATTGATTACGATGAATTCCAGCGAAAACAGCAGCACTTCCGCCTGAATCACCGGATAGTCGCGCATCTCGACGGCATCGACGAGCAGGCGTCCGAGGCCCGGCCAGTTGAACACTTTCTCCACGACGATCGAGCCGCCGAGCAGAAAGCCGAACTGCAGGCCCATCATCGTGACGACGGGAATCATCGCGTTGCGCAGACAATGCTTCACGATGACCATGGGCTCGTGCACGCCCTTCGCGCGCGCGGTGCGCACGAAATCTTCGCCGAGCACTTCGACGAACGACGCACGCGTGAAGCGCGCCATCACCGCCGCGACCGCCGCGCCCAATGTGAGCGACGGCAGCACATAGCTTTGCCACGAGCCATCGCCGACGATCGGCAGCCAGCCGAGCTTCACCGAAAAGATTTCCATCAGCAGCATGCCGAGCGCGAAGGCGGGAAACGAGATGCCCGACACCGCGAGCGTCATGCCCAGCCGGTCCGGCCAGCGATTGCGCCACACAGCCGACACGATGCCGATCGCCATGCCGAAGATCACCGCCCACACCATGCTCGCGACCGTGAGCCACAACGTAGGCATGAAGCGTTCGGCGATCTCCGTCGATACCGGCCGCTTGCTGCGCGTGGACATGCCGAAGTCGAAATGCACGATCTTGCCGAAGAAGTTCACCAGTTGCTGCGGCAACGGCTTGTCGAGGCCCAGATCGGCGCGCACGAGCGCGACTGTGGCTTCGTCGGCTTCCGCGCCCGCGGCGAGACGCGCCGGATCGCCCGGCAACATGTGCACGAAAAAGAACACCAGCACCGCGACGATGAAGAGCGTCGGCAGCAAGCCTAACAATCGTTTGGCGATGAAATTGAGCATCGTTTTTCTTCAGATGAGGCCGGGCAGCGCGTGCCCGGCCCAAGCGCCTTACTTGATCGCGATCTCGTCGAAGCTGAACGAGCCGTCGGGCATCACGTACGCGCCGGACAGACGCTTGCTGCGCGCGTACACGACCTTTTCCGTGACGAGAAAGATCCACGGCGCATCGGCCCAGATGCGTTTTTGCGCATCGGTGTAGAGCTTCGCTTTCTCGCCGCGGTCGGTGGTCGCGAGCGCCTTCTGCAAGTCTTCGTCGACCTGATCGTTCTTGTAGTACGCGGTGTTGAAGAGCTTCGGCGGGAAGGAACCGCCGCTCAGGAGCGGCGAGATCGCCCAGTCCGCTTCGCCCGTCGACGACGACCAGCCGATGTAGAGCATGCGCACGGGCGCGGTCTTGGGATCCGGCGCGCTTTCGATGCGCTGCACGCGCTGCCCCGCTTCGAGCGCCTCGACCGACGCCTTCACGCCCACTTGCGAAAGCTGCTGCTGCACGAACTGGATGATCTTCTGCGCGGTCGTGTGGTTATAGCCGGACCACAATACGGTTTCGAAGCCGTTCGGATAGCCCGCTTCCTTCAACAGTTCGCGCGCTTTGGCCGGATCGTATTTCCAGGGGCCAAGCTTCGGCGTCGCGTAATCGACGCCCGGCGGCACGACGCCTTCGGCCGGCACGGCATAGCCCGCGAACGCGACCTTGACGAGCGCTTCCTTGTTGATCGCGTAGTTCATCGCCTCGCGCACCTTCGGGTTATCGAAGGGCTTTTGCAGCGTGTTCATGCTGACATAGCGCTGAATGATCGACGGCGCCGCGATCAGATCGACCTTCGGGCTCGACTTGAGCGAATCGGCCTGCTCGAACGGCACCGAGAACGCGAAGTCCGCCTCGCCCGTCTTCATGAGCGCGGCGCGCGTGTTGTTATCGACGACCGGCTTCCAGTCGATCATGTCGATCTTCGGCAGGCCCTTTTTCCAGTAGCCCGCGAACTTCTTCACCTTCAGGTCGTCGGTCTGCTTCCATTCGACGAACTCGAACGGCCCCGTGCCGACGGGATGAAACGCGATCTCCTTGCCATACTTTTGCAGCGCGGCCGGCGAGATCATCACCGCCGAAGGATGCGCGAGCACGTTGATGAACGCCGAGAACGGAATCTTCAGCGTGATCTTCACCGTGTACGGATCGATCACTTCCGTCTTCTCGATCTTGTTGAAGAGGTTGTAGCGCTTCAACTTGTTGTCCGGATTCGTCACGCGGTCGAATACGGCCTTCACGGCGTCAGCGTTGAAGTCCGTACCGTCGTGAAACTTCACGCCCTGGCGCAGCTTGATCGTATAGACCTTCGCATCCGGGCTCGCCTCGTAGCTCGTGGCGAGCACGTTCTGAATCTTCATGTCCTTGTCGAAACCGAACAGGCCCTGATAGAACGACTTCGCCACCGCCTGCGAGAGCGTGTCGTTGGCGTCGTACGGGTCCATCGTCGTGAAGGTCGAGGCAACGGCCATCACGGCGGTGCTTTGCGCATGCGCCGCGGCGGGCACGAGGGCGGTCAGTGTGACGAACGCGCTTGCTGCGAGCGTCGCGCGCAATTGGAAACTCGGCATCGTTGGACTCCTTGTTGAAGTGCTTCTAGTAAGCGCCGCCGACGTGATGCTCGGCAACGTAATGATCCGGTCCGACGGCAACCAGTTTTGCGACGACGGGCTCATCGCCGAGCTTGCGGATCGGGCTCGGTATCTCGTCGGCGGCGAGCATGCGTTTGGCGTGCCGCCGCGACGGATCGGCAACCGGCACCGCGCTCATCAGCTTTCTCGTGTACGGGTGGCGCGGCGCTTCGAACACGGCCGCGCGCGGCCCGATCTCGACGATCTGCCCGAGATACATCACCGCCACGCGATGACTCACGCGCTCCACGACCGCCATGTCGTGCGAGATGAAGAGATACGCCACGCCGAGTTCGCGCTGCAGGTCGAGCATCAGATTGACGATCTGCGCGCGCACCGACACATCGAGCGCGGAGACGGATTCGTCGGCGATCACGACCTTCGGGTTCAGCGCGAGCGCTCTTGCAATCGCGATGCGCTGCCGCTGACCGCCCGAGAATTCATGCGGATAACGCTGCGCGGCCTCGGGCGGCAAGCCGACTTTTTCGAGCAGCCAGTCGACGCGCGCCTGCGCTTCCTTCCCGCTCGCGACGCCATGCACGAGCAGCGGCTCCATCACCGAAAAGCCGACTGTCAGACGCGGATTGAGCGACGCGAACGGGTCCTGAAAGATGAACTGGATATTGCGCCGCAGTGTTTGCAGCGCGTGGCCTTCGAGCTTGCTGATATCGCGTCCGTCGAATTCGATCGAACCGCTCTGGCTCTCGACGAGACGCAAAAGCGACCGGCCCGTGGTCGATTTGCCGCAGCCCGATTCGCCGACGAGCGCGAGCGTTTCGCCCGGACGCAGCTCGAAGCTCACGCGCTCGACCGCATGCACGGCCGCGGTCGTGCGTCCGAACAGGCCGCTTTTCACCGGAAAGCGCGTGACGAGATCGCGCACGCGCAAGATGGGCTGCACGGTTTCGTCGACGGCGGGCTGCTGTTCCTTCTCGACCGCCGCAGAGGGACGCAGCGCGCTCGCGTCGTCCGGCGCGCTATCCACGGGTTCGACTTCGAGGATCGGGAATTTCGCGGGGCGGTCGGTGCCGCGCATCGCGCCGAGCGTGGGCACCGCGGCGAGCAGCGCCTTCGTGTACGCATGCTTCGGCGCGTGGAACAGCGCGTCCGATGGCGCTTCCTCGACCTTCTCGCCGCGATACATCACGAGCACGCGATCCGCCACTTCGGCGACCACGCCCATGTCGTGCGTGATGAAGATCACGCCCATGTTCATCTCGTCCTGCAGGCCGCGCACGAGTTGCAGGATCTGCGCCTGAATGGTGACGTCGAGCGCGGTGGTCGGCTCGTCGGCGATCAGGAGCGCGGGTTTGCACGAGAGCGCCATCGCGATCATCACGCGCTGGCGCATGCCGCCCGACAACTGGTGCGGATAGCGCGCGAATACGCGCTTGGATTCGGGAATGCGCACGAGATCGAGCAGATGCAATGCTTCGGCGCGCGCTTGTGCATGGCTCTTGCCCTGATGCAGCGCAATGGCTTCCGCGATCTGATCGCCGACCGTGAACACCGGATTGAGCGATGTCATCGGTTCCTGAAAGATCATCGCGATATCGGCGCCGCGCACGCCGCGCATGGTCGCGGACGAGGCTTTCGCGAGATCGAGCGTGATGCCGTTGCGTCGGCGAAACGCGATGCTGCCCGAGACGATCTGACCGCCGCCGTGCTCGACGAGCCGCATCAGCGCGAGCGACGTGACCGACTTGCCCGAGCCCGACTCGCCGACGATCGCGAGCGTCTCGCCGCGATCCACGGCAAACGAGATATTGCGCACGGCTTCGATGGTGCGCGAGCGCGAGCGAAACGCGACCGACAGATCGCGCACGTCGATCACGCGGGCATCGGGCAGGGTCGGTATCGTCATCGATAGATCGCCGTAACGGGCGTTTCGCCCACGCGCGCGAAACCGCGATACATGCCTTCCGTGTTGAACGGCAGCACGACATTGCCCTTCGCGTCGACGGCGACAAGACCGCCGCGTCCTTCGATGCGCGGCAGACGGTTCATCACGACATCGTGCGATGCGTCTTCCAGCGACGCGCCGCGATACTCCATCTGCGCCGAGACGTCGTAGGCCGCGAGCATGCGCATGAACATTTCACCCGTGCCGGTGGTGGACACGGCGCAGGTGGCGTCGTTCGCATAGCAGCCCGCGCCGATCAGCGGCGCATCGCCGACGCGGCCCGCCTGCTTGTTGGTGATGCCGCCCGTCGACGTGGCCGCCGCCAGATGACCGTGCGCATCGAGCGCGACCGCGCCGACGGTGCCGAACTTCTTGTCGGGGTCGATGGGATCATTCTCGAAGGCAAACTTTGTCGTCGCGTCGTGATCGAGCATCGTGCCCGACGTGCCGCGCGCCTTCATCCATTGTTGATGGCGCGCCTCCGTATAGAAGTACGACGGATCGACGAATTCCAGCCCCTGCGCCTGTGCGAACGCTTCCGCGCCCGCGGCGGTGAACATGACGTGTTCGCTCACGTCGAGCACGCGGCGCGCGGCGAGCACCGGGTTTTTCACGCGCGTCACGCAACTGACGGCGCCGGCTTCGAGCGTCGCGCCGTCCATCACGGAGGCGTCGAGTTCGTGCGTGCCGGCGGCCGTGAACACCGCGCCGTGGCCCGCGTTGAAGAGCGGACAATCTTCGAGCAGGCGCACGGCTTCGGTGACGGCGTCGAGCGCGCTGCCGCCATCGGCGAGCACACGCTGTCCGGCGAGCAGGATGCCTTCGAGCGCCGCGTGATAGCGCGCTTCGGTTTCAGAGTTCATCGCGCTGCGCAGGATCGTGCCCGCGCCGCCGTGAATCGCAATGACTGGTGTGGCCTTCATGATTCGCGCGGTTCCGTGTGAATGGTTCTTTTCGCGTGCGTGCGGCGCTTAGCGTGCTCGGCGTGTTCCGTGTGCTCTCGTGTGAGCGACGGCGCGACGAGCCACGGCAGCACGAATTCGGTCAATCCCGACGCCGCCTCGACCGACCGCTTCGCGCGATGCGCGACCGCATCGCACAGCGCTTCGATGACCGCGAGCACCGCCGTGTCGCAGTTCGCCGCCAGCCTGCGTTCGGCGCGGATCGCGAGCACGAGGTCCGCCACTTGCGCGAGGGGCGACGCCGTGCTGTCGGTCATCGCGATGACGCGCAAGCCGTGATCGCGCGCGAGCCGTGCGAGCGCGATGGTGTCGTCGACATAGCGCGGAAACGCGATCGCGATGAGCACGTCGCCGCGCGACGCCGTGAAAAGCCGGCGCGCCGCGTGCGACGGCCCGCCCATCAGCGCGAGCGACTGCACGTTCGAGCAATACGGCGTGAGCCCGTGCTCCATCAGACCGGCGAGAAACGCGCTCGCGCCATAGCCGATCACGAAGACGCGCGGCGCGGCGAGAATCATCTCGACGATCACCTCGGCTCTCGCGCCATCGACGGACGTCTGGGCGAGACGCAGATTCGCGGCCGCCTGCGCGAGCGATGCATCGAAGACTTCCGCGCCGCTCGCGGGCGATTCCAGCGCCGTCCGCAAGCGTTCGACCGGCGCAATGGTCGCCTCGAAGCCGCGCACGAGCGCCTCGCGAAACGCCGGATAGCCGGAAAAGCCGAGCGCGCGCGCAAAGCGGTTCGCCGTCGCGACCGACGCGCCCACCGCGCCCGCCAACTCGTCGATACGCATGGTCGCCGAGCGGAACAGGTTGGCCAGCACGAATGCGCCCATGCGCCGATGGATCGGCGTGAGCGTCGGCATGGCCGCGGCGATGCGCGCGGAGATCAGATCGTCTGCGCTCGCCGGCGTGCGAACGGCATGAGGCGCATGGGCCGATAGGGAACGGGACATGAAACGCTCTGCTGACCTTGCCAGAGTGACGATGAAAGTATATTTACTCGAAAACCTCGTGAAAAAAAATTCATTTTCATCGAACTCGGGTTTTCGATAAGGCGTGTTCCGATGAGGCGTGTTCCGATAACACGCGCACGGCCGCGGTGTTCGATGCGCGTTCATGCACAATACCGGGCGCACTTCCCTGTTCCTACCCATAAGTATGAATTTCGATTTCCTTCCCGATCCTTTGCCGCAGCAACTCGCCGCTCATCCGTGGGCGCAGCTCGTCGCGGGTCTCGTCATGCTCGCGCTGATCGCGCTGTTCGTTCAATGGGTCGTCGCGCGCATCGTGCTGGGTATCGCGCACCGCCTGCTCGTGCTCGCGGGGCACGAGAAGTGGGATCGCGCGTTCATCAGGCATCGCGCCTATCACCGGCTCTGGTACGCGGTGCCGTTCGCGACGGTCGCGCTCGGCATCGACGAAGTGCCGCGCATCGGTCACTGGGCCGTGGTCATCGGCCGCGTCGCGCATGGCTGCGCGTGGATCTGCGTGTTTCTCGCCGCGGGCAGCGCGCTCTCGGCGTGGCAGGACGTCTATGCGGAAAGCAAGGAAGCGCAGACGCGCTCGATCAAGGGCTATATCCAGATCGGCAAGCTCGCGCTCGCGCTCGTGTGCGGCGTGCTGGTGCTGTCGATTCTCATCGACCGCTCGCCGCTCTGGATGCTTTCCGGTCTCGGCGCGCTTTCCGCGGTGCTGCTGCTCGTGTTCAAGGACACGTTGCTGTCGCTGGTCGCGAGCACGCAACTGACGTCGAACGACATGCTGCGCATCGGCGACTGGATCGAAATGCCGCAAGCCGCCGCCGATGGCTTCGTGAAGGACATCGCGCTGCATACGGTCAAGGTGCAGAACTGGGACAACACCGTGACGACCGTGCCGACGTACAAGCTCTTTTCGGAGAGCTATCGCAACTATCGGCATATGTTCGAATCGGGCGGACGGCGCATCAAGCGCACCTTGCGTATCGACGCGCAATGCGTGCGATTTCTCACCGACGAAGAAACCGCGCGGCTGAAACGCTTTCGCCTGCTGCACGATTATCTGGAACAGAAGCAGACCGAAGTCGAGCAGGCGAACCGCAATCTCGGCGAGCTCGCCAACGAGCCGGCCAACCGGCGGCGGCTCACGAATATCGGCACGTTTCGCGCGTATGGGCTGGCGTATCTGCAGCGGCACCCGGAAATCCGTCAGGACATGGCCATGATGGTGCGCATGCTGGAGCCCGAATCGCAGGGCATTCCGATCGAGGTCTACTGCTTCACCGCGACGACCGCGTGGACGCAATACGAGCGCATTCAGGGCGACGTGTTCGATCATCTGCTCTCCATCCTTCCAGAGATGGGCTTGCGGCTGTACCAATCCCCTTCGGGCGCGGACATGACCGGTTTCGCGGGCCGGCTGCGCGGCGAGATGCCGATGCTCTGATGTTCGCCGTCGCGAAGGATCAGGCAAGAATCCGCCATTTTTGTGTATTCACGTTGACGCTTCCCGTCCGTACGATCTAACCATCGCCGATGCGCCTTTTTTCCGCAGCCTCATAGCCGCGGTGGAGTCGCTTTTACTCGCGCATCGCCATTCAATCGTCATAAAAGGAAAACTCAACGTGATCGATCGCGTCCATGCCATGCGTGTCTTTACGCGTGTCGTCGATACGAACAGTTTCACGCGCGCCGCCGAATCACTCGGCATGCCGCGCGCGAGTGTTTCGACGACCGTGCAACAACTCGAAGCGCTCGTCGGCGTGCAACTGCTCGCACGCACGACGCGGCGCCTGAATCTCACCGTCGATGGCGCCGCTTATTACGAACGCTGCGCGCAAATCCTCGCCGATATCGACGAGCTCGAATCCGGTTTCGGCGCGGGCGAAGAGCGCCTGCGCGGACGGCTGCGCGTCGAGATGCCCGATACCGTCGCGACCTCGATCGTCGTGCCCGCGCTGCCGGAGTTTCACGCGCGCTATCCGCAGATCGAGCTGTCGATCGGCATCGGCAATCGCAATGTGGATCTCGTCGGCGAAGGCGTCGATTGCAGCGTGCAGCTCGGCGAATTACCGGATTCGGGTCTGATCGCGCGCCGGCTCGGCATGCTCGAACAGGTGACGTGCGCGAGCCCCGCGTATCTGGAAAAGCACGGCACGCCGCAAACGCTCGACGAACTCCCGCAGCATGTCGCGGTGAACTGTCTGTCGGAAAAAAGCGGCCGCCCCGCCGACTTCGATTTCGATGTCGACGGCAAGCCCGTCACGATGAAGATGCGCGGCTTCGTGCAGGTCGCCGACGAACACGCGTATCTCGCGTGCGGCGTCGAAGGGCTCGGGCTGATCCAGCCGTTGCGCATCGCGGCGCAGTCCTATCTGCGTTCGGGACAATTGCGCGAAGTGCTGCCGCAGTGGAAGTCGCCGCCGATGAAGGTATCGGTCGCGTTCTTGAAGAGCCGTCAGGCGACCCCGCGCGTCTCGGTGTTCGTCGACTGGCTCGCGGCGCTCTTCGAACGCTCGCAGCAGATCGACGATACGCTCACGAGCCTGTATCGCTCGGCGCAGCGCCGGGGTTCCACGCGCCGCGATCGTCCCGAGGAAGAAACGGCCGACGCGTGACTGTCTCGTCGGCATTATCGCACAGGCGTGGCCGCGCTCGCGCCCACGACCGTGTTCCACTTGCGCACTTCCCAGCGCTCGACCAGGCCGTTTTTCACATACGGATCGTTTTTTGCGAAGTCTTCCGCCGGCGCGGGTGAATCGCTGTGAAATAGCAGCATTGCGCGATCGGTGGGCGCGTCGAGCGCGCCGGCGAGCACGATCTCGCCCCGTTCGACGGCGGCCCACGCGAGGGCGAGATGCGCGTCGCGGAATTGCGCGCGGCGCTCCAGATAATCCGAACAAAGTTCGTAAATCAGCAGGTAGTGCATCGCCTTCTCCTTTTCAGTACTTCAGCGCAACAGTGTCTGGCTCGCCCGACTAGTTTGTCCTATTTCCGAGATCGAAACCAAGAGTTCAATCGGAAGCTTCTGATCGTCAGGCGAAAGCTTATCGAAGATCATGTGCAGGTATTCGAAAAGGACTCCGCCATGAATCGCGATCAACCTCCCTGCAATACGTGCGCGAAACACGATTGCCGCACGTGTGCGTGGACGTCGCCGCTCGACGCATCGTACCGCACGCTCATTCGCTCTCACTCCATGCTGTCCCTCCTTGCGCTTCAGGTGAACAGCGACGAACCCGCGCCCGCCGAACCGTCATGGCTCGGCATCACCGGAAAGCGCATTCTCAGGTTCTTCACTGGCATGAGCCCGCGCGCACGCTGAAGCGTCGCACAGTCGCATCGGCGCGCCATTTTCGTAAAGAAGTTTGCCTAAATCTTTTTAGGATAACTGCGCATATAGAATGCGCTGCACCATTGCGCCTGCGTTGCGCGCCCATGTAGAAAGGAAAGACAGTCGATGAGCATCAATCTCGTCCAGGCGGTCAATTCCGCGATCTCGGACCACATCGCGGAACAGCTGTCGCAACAGTTCGGCATACCCGGGCCCATCGTCCGGCAAGTCGCGGCACGCATCGCGCCCGGACTCGTGGCATCGCTGATGGACCGGGCGACGCTCGTACCCGGCGCGCAGTCGGTGTACGCCGTCATCATGCAGCCGGAGACGAACGCTTATATCGTCGATCAGTTTTCCAAGCTTATCGCGACCACCGGCGGGCTCAAGCAACTGGAAGCCAACGGCCATGCGCTGGCCGCGCTCGCGACCGGCCAGCGCGTCGATGCGCTGACCGACGCCGTATCTGCCGAGACCGGCGTTCCCACGCAAGCTACCTCGGCGCTCGCGGGCATCGTCGCCGCGGTGCTGTTCGGCACCCTGAAGCGGCATTTCCTGCTCGCGCAGTGGGGCCTGACGCAAGTGCCGAAACTCCTGCGCGAGCAGATCGGCGAAATCAATACGTCGATGTCGAACGCGGTCGCGGCGGCAATCGGCGTCGGCAACACCGAAGGCTTCACCAGCTGCATCGCGCCCCGTCTCGCTACGGTCGCATCGAGCCTGGACCAGCGCATCGACAACGACGTGCCCGTGGCGGTAGCGCCGGAGCCCGCCGCAGCCGCCGCCGTGCTGAGCGCGCCTGTCGCGAAGTCCGCGCCGCGCCCGGCAGCCGCGCCTCCGTCTCAGCCTGCGTTGCGCAAGCCGGTCATCAAGCCCGCGGCGAAGCGTTCGAACAAGTGGGTCTGGGTGCTGTTCGCCGTGTTGGCCCTGATCCTCGCGCTGGTCTACTATCGCGGCTTCACGACACGCGACAGCATCGATCTGAGTACGGCTCCGGCAGCGCCGCACGTCGCGGACGTGTCGGCGCCGGCCACGCAGCCCGTGGACGAAGCCCCGATCGCCGCATCGGCCATCGCCGACACGCCGATCACCACGGCGGCATCGGCCGTCGCCGCGCCTGCACCGACGACCGCACCCGCCTCCTGGAGAGATGCGCAATTGCTGTTCAACGTCAACGCGGCAGGCACGCCCGCGATCGAGGCCACGGTCGGCACGGAAGCCGAGAAGAAGCATCTGCTCGACACGCTGACGGCTCGTTTCGGCAAAGCCTTCACCGCGAACGTCGCTATCGTGCCTGAAACGCGCCCCGCAACCTGGCTTTCGCGCCTGAACGATTTCTTCCCGCTGATGGCCCTGCCCGGCGCCGAAGCCAAGGTGAGCGGCTCGAAGGTGGAACTGAGCGGCACGGCCGCGAACGCCAAGCTCGGCTGGACGGACCGTCTGAAGGGCACGCTCGGCGGCATGTTCCAGGTCGCCGCGTTCGACGTGGATGGCGCGGTCGCCACGGCGACGCAATCCTTTCGCAGCGCGATGAAGAGCCTGCTCGCCACCGACACGCCGTGCTCCGGCAGCAAGCTGACCAAGGTGCTCGACCTTCAGGTCGTCAATTTCGCGCGTTCGAGCGCGCAGTTGCCGGAAAGCGCGTACGCCACGCTCGGCGAGACGGCGCAGTTGCTCAAGAACTGCGCAGCCAAGGGCTCGATGGTGAATCTCGAAATCGCGGGCTATGCGGATACGCTGGGCGCGGCAGCGGCCAAGCTCGAAGTGTCGAAGGAACGGGCTCAGGCAGTCCGCGGCTTCCTGGTGAAGAGCGGCGTGCCGCCGCAATCGCTCACGGCGGCGGGTTACGGCGACGCCAATCCGATTGCGGACAACGAAACCGCGAGCGGACGTTTCGCGAATCGAAGGATCGAATTCGTCGTGAAAAATCGCTGAGCGCCAGAGCGCCGCTCGTCATCCTCTTGAAACGCCGTCGCGGCACAACGCGACGGCGTTTTCGTTTATGCGCTCAATCGCGCTCAACCGCGTCTAGCCGCCCGAGCCCGGCTTGGCGAAATCGTTCTCGGCCCAGCGTTCCGCGCTGGCCTTGCTGAGCTTGAATGCCGGCGACACACGCACATGCGCGAGTTGCGTGCCGAAGGCATCGAACGCCTTGAGATTGGCGTACGGATCGTCGTCGTCGGGAACGATCTCCAGCGTGACCGTCATCTCCTCGCCGCGCACGTCGATGGCGACGTTCTTGTGCAGCATCGCATGGCGCTGCTGTTCATGCCGGCGCAATACTTCCGACGCCGTCTTGACGAGCGTTCGAAACGCATTGGCGTCGAGCGGCTTCGGGTTTTTCTTGTCGCGGCCCATCGTCCACGGGCCGACGAGCGCAGGCTCGGCCTCGCCCGCCTGGATCATTTCGACGGCCCAGCCGTCGTCGTCCTCGTTCTTGATCACGCGGGCGGTCCAGCCGTCGTCGCGCCAGAGGCGGTCCTCGTGAATCGCGTCGTCGGTGGAAGGAAATTCGGAATCGGTCATATCGTTGCGGTGCGATCAGGCATTCAGATAATGCAACGAATTCTACCTTGGTCACGCACGCGGCACCGTTCATGCTTATGGCATAGGCCGTGTGGCCAGCGTCATACCCAAATGCATGGCGCCGTGCTAATTTGAATGTACCGGGCCCATCCGGAATCCATCTGCAACGCAGTCAAGAAGCCGTCAAACTCAGTCAAGGAGCAACCGCATGCTTGCATTCATCGGTACTTTGATCGTCGGACTCGTCGTCGGTCTCATCGCGCGGGCCATCAAGCCGGGCGACGACAACATGGGCTGGATCATGACCATCGTGCTCGGTATCGCGGGCTCGCTGATCGCGGGCTACGTCGGCCGCGCGCTGGGCTGGTATCAGCCGGGGCAGCCTGCCGGGTGGATCGCCTCGATCATTGGCGCGATCATCCTGCTCGTGGTCTGGGGCATGATCCGCAAGCGCAGTTCGTAACGCCGCGCCCGGACGTTTCTCGTTTCGTGTTCGAGCAAGACGCCTCGCCGATTTGGACGAGGCGTCTTTTTATGCGGCGATGCGCGAGAAGTCGATTTCCACGCCCGCGCGCACGACGCGATTTTCCAGCGCGCCGCCGAGCCAATAGGAAAGCTCAGCAGGCCTGCCGATCTTCCACGCGACGAAATCCGCGGCCTTGCCCGCTTCCAGCGAACCGTGCGTCGCCTGCAGTCCGAGCGCCTTCGCCGCGTGAATCGTCACGCCCGCGAGCGCCTCCTCCGGCGTCAGGCGGAACAGCGTGCAGCCCATGTTGAGCATCATGCGCAGCGAAAGCGCCGGCGACGTGCCGGGATTCAGATCGCTCGCCAGCGCGATCGGCACGCGGTGCCGCCGCAGCGCATCGACCGGGGGCAACTGCGTTTCGCGCAACATGTAGAACGCGCCCGGAAGCAGTACGGCGACGGTGCCGGCTTGCGCCATCGCCACGGCATCGTCTTCGGTCATGTATTCGAGATGATCCGCCGACAGCGCCCGATAGCGCGCCGCAAGCGACGAGCCGTGCAACGACGACAACTGCTCCGCATGCAGCTTCACGGGCACGCCGAGATCGCGCGCGCATTGGAATACACGCTCGACTTGCTGCGGCGAAAACGCGATGTGCTCGCAAAACGCATCGACCGCATCGACAAGTCCCTCGGCGACGAGCGCGGGCAGCAAGTCGTCGCAGACGTACGCGATGTAGTCATCCGCGCGATTCGCGTATTCGGGCGGCAAGGCGTGCGCCGCAAGGCAGGTGGCGCGCACGGTCAGCGGCAGCGCTTGCCCGAGACGCCGCGCGACGGCCAGCATCTTGCGCTCGTTCGCGAGATCGAGCCCGTAGCCGGATTTCACTTCGAGCGCGGTCACGCCTTCGCGCACGAGGCCGAGCGCGCGCGCCTTCGCGGCTTCGAACAACGCGTCCTCGCTGGCTTCGCGCGTCGCGCGCACCGTGCTCGCGATGCCGCCGCCGCGCGCCGCGATCTCGGCGTAGCTCACGCCTTCGAGCCGCTCTTCGAACTCGCCGCTGCGATCGCCGCCGAACACGAGGTGCGTGTGACAGTCGATCAGGCCCGGCGTCACCCACGCACCGTCGAGATCGACGCGCTCGCATGCGCCGATATCCGGCGCCGACGCGCGCGGCCCGATCCATTCGATGCGCGCGCCGTCGGTGAGAATCGCGGCGTCTTCGACGACCGAATACTTGCCGCCCGCCATCGTCGCGGCGTGGCAGCCGTGCCAGAGCGTTTTCATCGCGCGATCATCGGCAGGTCGAGGCCCTGCTCGCGGGCACACTGAACGGCGATGTCGTAGCCGGCGTCGGCGTGGCGCATGACGCCCGTCGCCGGATCGTTGTGCAGCACGCGTGCGATACGCGCGTCGGCTTCACGGCTGCCGTCGCATACGATCACGACGCCCGCGTGCTGTGAGAAGCCCATGCCGACGCCGCCGCCGTGATGGATCGACACCCACGTCGCGCCGCTCGCCGTGTTCAGGAGCGCGTTGAGCAGCGGCCAGTCGGAAACGGCGTCGGAACCGTCCTGCATGGCTTCGGTTTCGCGATTCGGACTCGCGACCGAGCCGGAATCGAGATGATCGCGGCCGATCACGACCGGTGCCGACAGCTCGCCGTTGCGCACCATCTCGTTGAACGCGAGGCCGAGCTTCGCGCGCTGCCCGAGCCCGACCCAGCAGATACGCGCGGGCAGGCCCTGAAAGCTGATGCGCTCGCGCGCCATGTCGAGCCAGCGATGCAGATGCGCGTCGTCGGCGATGAGTTCCTTCACTTTTGCGTCGGTCTTGTAGATATCCTCCGGATCGCCCGACAGCGCCGCCCAGCGGAACGGCCCGACGCCGCGGCAAAAGAGCGGCCGGATATACGCCGGCACGAAGCCCGGAAAGTCGAAGGCATTGTCGACGCCCTCTTCCTTCGCCATCTGGCGGATATTGTTGCCGTAGTCGAAGGTCGGCACGCCTTGTTCGCGGAACGCGAGCATCGCGCGCACGTGCTCGGCCATCGATTGCTTCGCGGCCTTCACGGTTCCCGCCGGATCGCTCAGCGCGCGGTCGCGATACTGCGCCCACGTCCACCCCTGCGGCAGATAGCCGTTGAGCGGATCGTGCGCGCTCGTCTGATCCGTGACCATGTCCGGGCGCACGCCACGCCGCACGAGTTCGGGCAGCACGTCGGCGGCGTTGGCGCACAGGGCGATGGACATCGCGCGGCCTTCGGACGTGTAGCGCTGAATGCGCGCGAGGGCGTCGTCGAGATCGGTCGCCTGTTCGTCGACGTAACGCGTCTTCAGACGGAAATCGATGCGGCTCTGCTGGCATTCGATATTCAGCGAACACGCGCCCGCGAGCGTCGCCGCGAGCGGCTGCGCGCCGCCCATGCCGCCGAGCCCCGCGGTGAGCACCCAGCGGCCCTTCAGGTCGCCGCCGTAGTGCTGCCGCCCTGCCTCGACGAAGGTCTCGTACGTGCCCTGCACGATGCCCTGGCTGCCGATGTAGATCCAGCTTCCGGCGGTCATCTGCCCGTACATCGCGAGGCCTTTCGCATCGAGTTCGTTGAAGTGCTCCCAGTTCGCCCAGTGCGGCACGAGGTTCGAATTCGCGATCAGCACGCGCGGCGCATTTTCGTGCGTCCGGAACACACCGACCGGCTTGCCCGACTGCACCAGCAGCGTCTCGTCCGCTTCGAGGCGCTTCAGCGTCTCGACGATCTTGTCGTAGCACGCCCAGTCGCGCGCCGCCCGGCCGATGCCGCCATAGACGACCAGCTCTTTCGGATTCTCGGCCACGTCGGGATCGAGATTGTTCATCAGCATGCGCAGCGGCGCTTCGGTGAGCCAGCTTTTGGCGTTGAGACGCGTGCCGCGCGGTGCGCGAATCTCGGTGTCGCGAAAACGGGAGGATGAAGTCACGGAGTGCTCCTGCGCATCAAGAAAGTGAGTCGGCGAGCGCGGGCGGAAACCCGCGGCGAGTGGGTCTCATGTTCTTGTATATACAACTTCAGTTGTATTAGGGGAATCCCGAGGCTTTCGTCCGGTCCTTGTATAGACAAGGCTTACGGCAAGGGCAGGCCGCCGTCGCGCTTGACTTCACGCAGGGAAAGCATCGATTCGACGGCCGTGACGCCGGGCAGCGTCCGTAGCACGTCGCGCATGAAGACGCCATATTCGTCGAGATCGCGCGCGACGATCTGCAACAGATAATCCGCCGTGCCCGAAATGTTGTGGCACGACACGATGCGCGCGATGCCGTGAATCTCGCGCTCGAAGCGATCCGACAGCGCGCGATCGTGCACGCTGAAGCGCACCTGCGCAAACGCGACGACGCCGAGTTCGAGCGCCTTGCGCGACAACATCGCGCGATAGCCGTCGATATAGCCGTCGCTTTCGAGGCGCTTCAACCGGCGCGCGCACGGCGTTTCGCTAAGTCCGACGCGTTCGGCAAGCTTCGCGACGGGCATGCGGCCATCCTGCTGGAGCGCCGCGAGCATGGCGCGGTCGATACGGTCGAGTTCGGTCATAGCGCTTTCCTCTCCTGATTCCGAAAATTCTAGCGGATCACGCCAAGTCTGCTCAGAATGTCGATGCAAAATACCAGAAACCGCCGCGTCCGAAATGGCACGATGATGCCTTCGAAACAGGAGAATTCATCATGGTCTCGGCACACTTGCTGTGGGTTTTCGTCGGCGCGCTCGCAGTCGTCTACGCGCTGCCGGGACCGGACATGGCGCTCATGCTTCAGACGAGCGGCACGCGCGGTCTGCGGCATGGCCTCGCGGTCGCCGCCGGGCTCGCCACGGCGCGCGCGACCCACGTGACGCTCTCGGCGCTCGGCGTCGCCGCGCTCTTGCGCAGCGCGCCGTGGCTCTATGACGGCGTGCGCATCGCGGGCGGCCTGTATCTGTCGTACGTCGCGATTCAGATTTTTCGCTCGCCCGCGTTCGGACTCGACGCCGCGCCCGGCCAGGCCGCCGCGTCCACGCTGCGTTCCGCGTATATGAAAGGGATCTTGAGCAGCATCCTCAATCCGAAGGCGCTGCTGTTCTGTTCCGTGCTGCTGCCGCAATTCGTGCGGCCGGAGACGGGGCCGGTCTGGTCGCAAGTGCTTGAACTGGGCGTGGTGCTGGTCGCAGTCGGCGTGATGTTCGACCTCGCGCTCGCGGCGGGCGCGGTACGCATTTCCGGCTGGCTGCGCCGTCATCCGAAAGCGCAGACCGTGCAGCGCTGGACCTTCTCCGCCGCGCTGCTCGCATTCGCCGCGCGGCTGTCGCTCGACTGAAATCAGGTTTCCAGCGGTTTGAGAAAGAGCTCGTGCTTCGGCGCGAAGTGCGCATAGAGCGGCAGGATCGCGCCGCCCATCGCGCGCGCGTCGGGGCCGATCTGCCCTTCGACCAGACGCGGGCGTGTCATGCCTTGCCAGTCGAAACCGGCGAGTTCGCCGTCGGTGCGGCGGATGACTTCGCGCAGCAAGGTGCGATCGATTTCGCCGTCGATGACCACGGCTTCGAGATCGAGCAGCGCCGCCGCCGACGCGATGCCCGTCGCGATCGCGGGACACGTCTCGCCCATCCACGTCTCCGCTAGCGCGCGCAATGGCGACGATACGGCCCGCTCGTCGTGCGCGGCCGCGGCCGGCGCGCCCGCGGCGGCGAACGCCTTTTCGAGCACGTACACCGATGCCGTATTGAGCAGTTGCCCGGCGCGCCGCGCGCGGCCGTGAAACAGCGGAAACGAGCCGATGGCGCCCGCATTGCCGCTCGGCCCGGCGTGCAGTCTGCCGTCGATGACAAGCCCGCCGCCGATGAACGTCCCGATGAACACATAGAGGAAATTGCGCAGCCCGCGCCCCTGGCCCATCACCAGTTCGGCGGCGCACGCGGCTGTCGTGTCCTTGGCGAATTCGACGGGCAGCGCGGTCATCGACTGAATGCGTTCGCGAATGTCGATGTCGTTCCACGCCGCGAGCGCGTCGGGCGGGGTGTCGAAGAAATCGCGCCAGCCGCCGAGCCACAGCGGCGCGGCCACGCCGATGCCCGCGATCTTTTGCGCGCCGTCGCCGAGCGCGGCGACCACGCGCGCGAGCCGGGCCTCAAGCGCGGGGAAAAGCGTGTGCGGATCGGGATAGGCGTATTCCAGGGTTTCGCGCGTGCGCATGCTGCCGGCGAAGTCCATCGAGAGCACGTCGAGGCTGCGCCGCCCCACTTTCACGCCGATGGAAAACGCGCCGTCCGCGCGCAGCGAGATCGGCACGGAAGGCTGGCCAATGCGCCCTTTCACGCGCGTGCGCGCATCTTTTTGCAGCAATCCGTCGTCGATGAGGTGATCGACGATCAGCGAAACCGTCTGCATGGAAAGGCGCGTGAGGCGCGCGACGTCGGCCTTGGGCAGCGCGCCGTGCAGCCGGATCGCCTGCAGGACGATGCGCTCGTTGAACTGGCGCATGCCGAGCTGGTTGGAGCCGACCGAATGCATCGAGGCTTTGCGCGCGGGCCGCTCAGACATCGGCGCGTGCCTCGCGGCGCTCGCGTGCGCGCCGGACATGGTTCATGGGTTCGTCCCCGTTTGCTCGAATCTGGTGCACTGATTCTAGCAAGCGAGCAAACCGGCGATTCAATGCGTCCCCGATGCGCGCGCGTGCCACTCATAGTCGAACACGGCGGCCTGCGCCGGTTCCGACAGGCACTCGACGAAGCTCACCACTTCCGGGTCCTTCACGAAGCTCGCGGCCGAACTCGCCGCGAGAATCGCCGCGCTGTCCTGCGGCCGCGCGACGAGAAAGCCCTGCACGTAATCGACGCCGATTTCCTGCAACGCGCGCAAGGTGTCGATGTCCTCGACCCACTCCGCCACGCTGCGCATGCCGAGATTGCGTGCAAGCGCGACGATCGCCTCGACGATCGCGATATCCGCCGGATGCGCGCACATCGAGCGCACGAATTCGCCGTCGATCTTGAGGGCGTCGGCGGACAGCGCCTTCAGATATTTGAACGACGTGTAGCCCGCGCCGAAATCGTCGAGCGCGATCTTGCCGCCCATGTCGTGCACGCGCGAAATGAAGCGCTGCGTGTTCTCCAGATCGTGCAGCGCGACGCTCTCCGTGATTTCGAGACACAGGTAATGCACGATCGACTGATAGCGCGCGAAGAGCGCGAAGATGTCCTCCATGAACTGCTCGTCGTTGAGCGAGCCGCCGGAAAGATTCACGCAGACGAACTGCGTATTGCCGAGCTGATGCTGATGCGTCTCGATCCATTCGAGCAACGTCGAGATGACCCAGCGGTCGATCGCCGCGATATTGCCCGATTCCTCTGCCGCGACGATCACCTTGCCGGCGGGCAGCGTCGCGCCGTCGGGAGAGCGCATGCGCAGCAGCACTTCGAAATTGAGCGATTCGGTCGGCGCCGAGAGCGACATGATCGGCTGCATCACGAGGAACAGGCCCGGCGGCAGGCGATTGCGCCCGAGCGTCTCGACGAGCCGCAACTCCTCCGCGCGCTCCTCGAACGCGGCCGCGCCCTTGCGATACGTGACGAGATGCGTGTGCGCGACTTTCTTCGCCTCGCGGCACGCGCGGTCCGCATGCGAAAGCGCGTCCTGCACGCGCACGCCCTGCGAGCATTCGACGAGACCGATCGACGCCTTCACCTGAAACGCGCGATTGCCGACCTGATACGGCGCGTCCGACAAAATGGCGATGAGCTCGCGGCATTGCGCGATGGCGTCTTCGATCGACGTATCGTGCATCACACAGACGAACTCGTCGCCGCCGATGCGCCCGACCCGATAGCTGCGCCCGAAGTGCGCGCGCGTGCGCGCCGCGACCTGGCGCAGCACTTCGTCGCCGCTGCGATGGCCGAACAGATCGTTGACGAGCTTGAAGCGGTCGAGATCGACATACGCCAGCGCCCACGGCAGCGTCTCTTCGCTTTGCGCGGAGATCGCCTTCTCGATGCCGCGGCGGTTCAGCGAGCCGGTGAGCGGATCATGCTCGGCGAGAAAGCGCAGGCGCTCGACGGCTTTCGAGCGCTCCGTCGTGTCCTGCAGCGAGCCTTCGATCCAGCCATTCGAGCGGATGGCCTTCAGCAGATAGCGCCGCTCGCCGGTGCCGCGCTCGGACGAGCCGCCCATTTCGAGCTCGCCGTCGCTGCCCTTCGACGCCAGCGCCTGCAACGCGCCCCACGCGCCGGCCTCGAAGTAGTCGTTCCAGTGCCGCACCTTGTAGTCGGCCTTTTGCAGATCGAGCATGGCGCGCAACGCGGGATTGGCGCGCACGAAGTGGCCGTCGGTATCGAGCGTGAAGAGGCCGATCGGCGTGACTTCGTAGGTGTTGCGCAATTCCATCTGCGCCTGGCGGCGGAAATCGCGTTCGGCGCGCATCTGCTCGGCGATCGCGAAGGCGGCCATCATGCTCGACGAGAGCGCGGCCATCACCGTGTTCACGCCGCCCACGAGCACCTTCAGCCCGAAGGCCGCGCCGAGCACTTCCGAGAACGTGGAGAACAGCACGACGCCGAGCGACGCGACATACCAGAGCACGGTGCGCGAGCGCGCCATCCACACGAGCCGCGCGAGGAAGAACAGCAGCACGCAGATACCGAAGCCGGCGATGACCCACAGCACCGGGATGAAGTACTCGTACGGCAGCGCGAGCGCCGCGGCGAGCAGCACGATGCCGACATACTGGATCACGCGCAGCAGCCACCTGTAGCCGACCACGCGCAACTCGCGCCGGAAGAGCTGCTGAAAGAGCGCGGCCGTCAGCAGGTAATAGGCGGCGAAAGTGAACTGCCGCAACGGCTGCATGAACTCCGACGGCAGCACGCGGCCCACCCACTGCATGTCCCAGCCCATCGCGTTCGCGCACAGGCGCAGATTGCCGACAAGCCACACCGCGAAAATCACATAGGTCCACTCGTGATTGATGAGCGCTGTGACGAACACGAATACCGCAAGCGTGAGCAGGCCGCCGGCGATGAGGCCCGAGCTTTCCTGAAAATCGAGCGACGAATTGCGCAGGCCCTGCCATTCCCACGCATAGGCATTGATTTGCGCCGGGCCCGAAAACGTGCCGCGGCAAATAATGTTTTCGGCGTGTTTCAGCCGGCCGACCTGAATCGAGAAGCCCGCTTTCACCGCGCGCATTTCGCCGCTCACGAGATCGCGGTCGGCCTTGCCGAGAAGATCAAGCGTATCTGCATTCCAGCAGGCAAGCGTTTGCGCATGACGGGACGGCAATTCGACGACCGTCGACGAGTCGGCGCTCATGCTGGGCGTCGTAAAGCCGAACCACACCGGTTTTTCGGAAAGACGCGTGCTGTAACGGGAAACGGGCGCGGCGCCTTGCAGCGCTTCGCGCGCATCGGCCGGACCCATTAGACCGCTCTGATCGGAGAAAACACGTAATTCGAGAGGAACGGCGCCACGCGTTTCATATTGGCGCGGCAGGAAATAGAGCGTCGCGATCGTACCGAGCAAAATCAGAACGGGCACGGCGTAAACGGCGACCGCGTACAGCGCGTCGTCGATCCACGAGCCCGTGCGTCTGAATCTCGATAAGGAAGCTGGAATAACCGACGCCATACCTGGAAAAACCCCCGTTTGCGCCCGGCGCGAAATGCGCGGCGCAGGCAGCGGCCGAGTCCGAAAACCCCGCACGCCGCCGCTTTTGGCCAACCGGACCGCTCCGGGGTCCGGTTATTCGCTATTGCCTTTCTAAATACGATCGTGCTTTTTATCTGCCGTAAGCCATCAGCGGAGCCTCAGGGCATCGTACCGGTTCCCAGTCAAAAGATAAATCTACAGAATGCAAATCGATATCCGGGTGGTGCGTATGCACCATGTAATTGAAGAGCGGATGACGGGCTTCTTCCCAGCGCTGGCGCGCCGCGGCGACGTCCTTCGCCAATACGCGATGCGGCAATCCGCCGACATGCGTCATCGGCAGGAATTCATTGACGCCGAAAACATCCTTGAAGAGCATCGCTTCATACTCCCGATCAAGCGGCGTACGCGCCGTGATCACCATGTAATCGATCCCGTGCAATTCGCAGAACATCCAGAGCGCCTTGCACAACGCCACCTTTACCACCCGTCCCACCATGCCGCCCGAAACGCCGAGACGCGTCGCTTCCGCGAGGCGGCTCGTCGCCAGATGATCCGGCAGACGCACCGATTGCTCGACCGCGAGCCGCCCGTACGCATTGGTCTGAATGCGCATGGTCCCGAGCGGCGCGCCGTCGAGCTTGGACTCCGCCAGCAGGACGGCCGTGCCGCGATCGCGATCCGAAGGCTCGATCGTCATCGATTCGGCGAATTCGGGCAGATGCCGCCCATACGCCGAGCGCCGGATGCTCACGGCTTTCTGCAGCCCGGCATCGTCCCGGACGATACGAATAGTAAACGGCATGCGCTCGGATTTCTGAAGCGCGGGCACGATCGTGAGTGTTGGGCGAACCGCCGGTTCGGTGTGGTTGGCGGCGGCGTTGTTGGCAAGGTTGAGACGTTCCATTTGTAAACCCCATTTTTTCTTGGCGATTGGAAATTGCCGCGTGCCGAGGACATTTATTTAAGTAGGTCCCGTACACGGGCGAAACGAGCCTCTCACGAAGTCAAAAAACGGGGTGCGTGCTTGCCGCTGTTTCTGAGCAAATTTCAGGCTAAAGCGATGGAAGAAAGCTTCTAATCGACGAGCCAATCGCCGGGTAGCCGCTGCAAACCAATATATGCATATGTCGTACAGGAATATGCGAGCCCGAACCGGGTGAAGAAACGAGGGCGAGCAGCCACCTATTGACGCGAGAGGCAATTGGGAGAATAGCGTTCGCCGAACCGTCGCGGAGCATCGCGTAAACGCTCGAAAACACTAAAAAAACGGGGCGCGGTAACGTTTGCTTACAAGTTTGTTTCGCACAATCTGCGAAACACGGAAAGTGCAGAGTTTGGGATTTTCAAACGTGGAGAACGGGCAAAAGAAAAAGCGGGCGTTCCTCGAAAGAAACGCCCGCCTTATCACGACATAATCATGTCAGCCGTGTGAAAACCGCTAAAACGAATCAGAAAAATCAGTCGTCTTCGTCGAGCCAGGGGATATCGACGTCGGTAATGAAAGCGACCATCGCGAGCGGGCGGCCTTCCTGCCGGCCGATGTTCCCGTCCGCGCGCTGCCATTCGCAGCGGAATATCGTGGCGGGCGTGTCGGCGAGCAGCGTGATCGTGCGGATCTCGTCCGGATCGTTCTCCTCGACGGGACCGTCGAGCGAGACGAGCAACTGCTGCGGCCAGACGCCGTCGGCGGGATCGTAGATCTTGTCGCCATCGTGAATGACGACATGCGCTTCGACGCCGATCGTCGCGGAGGCCTCGACGATCATCTTGCCGAGCGCGCGCAGCACCGCGGTGGCGCGGCCCGAGTTCGCCTGACGGATCGCGAGATCGCCGCGCGTCAGCGCCTGTTCGAGTTTGGGATTGGTTTTCTGTTGCGCCATCTATCTCTCTCGGATTGGTTCGTGGCAACTTTCGACGAGGGCGGCCCGGCCTAAGTTGCACACGGATCGTAGCATCGCATCAACAAAGATAGGTCGTACGGGCGCGCGCGGCAAACCGGCGGGCGTTGTGCTCAAGTTTGCGCACGAACGGCCGATATTGCGCTCATCCCCATCGAAACGCGTGACTGCCGTGCTGTTCATCGACCTGTGTGCCCGCCCGTGCGTGCGTTTGCCGGTGCGCGCTGTCCCCATGCCGTTCGCGCGCGCCGCGCGGCCCGCGCCCGCCGTCGTCGTGTGAACGTGGCGAGCGGACACGACGAGATCGTCGACGGCATCGCGCTGCGCACGCATCTGCAACCGATCTACAGCCTTCCGCATCAGCGCGAGGTGGGCTACGAGGCGTTGCTGCGCGGCGACGCGGGCGGCGGCGCGCTGATCGATCCGTTCGATCTGTTCGGCCGGGCAATCGTCGCGGGCACGCTCACGGAGCTCGACCGCATGAGCCACCGCACGCATCTGCGCAACGCGGCGGCGCTCTTGCCCGCCGCGCACTGGCTCTTCATCAATATCAATCCCGCCACCTTCACCGATCCCGGCTATGCCGTGCGGCTCGCGGCGGCGACACGCGCGGCCGGCCTCGCGCCGGAGCGCCTCGTGATCGAGGTGCTGGAATCCGGCGGCACGGACGTCGAGGAACTCTCGCGCGCGACGCAGGCGTTTCGCGGACAAGGCTTTCTCGTCGCCGTCGACGACTTCGGCGCGGGACATTCGAATATCGACCGGCTGCTGACGCTCAGGCCCGACATCGTGAAGCTCGACCGCAGCCTCGTGCGCACGAAGAGCGCTCACATGCGCGACGCGCTGATGCCAAAGCTCGTCGACCTGCTGCACGAGTCGGGCATGTTCGTGGTCGCGGAAGGCATCGAGACGGGCGACGACCTGATGCTCGCCGCGCGCTCGAACGTCGATTTCGTGCAGGGTTATCTGTTCGGCATGCCGTCGCCGACGCTGGCCGAGCGCGGCGTCGCGACGCCGCTTTTCGAAGACGTGTTCGATGCGCTCGCCCAGATGCGCCGCGCCGAGCGGCTCGCGGGCGACCTGCTCGTGCTGCCCTATCGCTCCGGCATCAAGCAGGCGGCACGGCGCTTCGCCTCGGGGACGACGACCGAAGCCGCCTGCGCCGACGTGCTCGCGCTGCCCGCGACGCTCAGCTGCTTCTTTCTCGACCAGGGCGGCCGCGAGTTCATGCCGGGCCTGGCCGGGGCCGCCGCGAAAGCGCCGAGCGCGCGTTTCGCGCCGATCGCAGACCCGTCCACCGGGCGCTGGGACAATCGCTCGTATTTCGTCGATGCGCTCGCGAAGCCGCAGCAAGTGATCACGACCGCGCCCTATCTTTCCGTGACGGGCACGTCACTGTGCATGACGCTCACGATCGCGACGCAGCGCGCCGAGAAGCCGGTGGTGATCGGCGTCGATCTCGACTGGGGCAAACTCACCGAAGCGGCGCCGGCGATGTTCTGAGGCGCGTCTGCTTCGCGTCTGCTTGGCGTCTACTTCGCCTCGCCGATCGCGCTCGCAAGCGCCGCCGCGCCCGCGCGCAACGCCGCGAGATTGCCCGGCTCGAAGGTCCAGTGCCCCGCCGCGTTCACGACCGCCAGTTGCGCGCCCGGCCAGCGCGCGGCGAGCGCCAGCGCCTGATCGGCGGGACACACCATGTCGAAGCGGCCATGCACGATCCGGCAAGGCAGATGCGCGATACGCGCGATGAGCGGCAACAGCGGCATCGGCGGCAGCTCGTTCGCCATGTAATGACGTTCGAGCAGCGCCATCGAGATCGCGGCGGCGTTCGCTTCCGCGCTCGGGCGCTTCTCTTCGTCGGCGGGTTCCTTTTCCGGCTTGTTGACGACCGACAGCGTCGTCTCGTATTGCGTCCATGCGCGCGCGAGCCGCGTGCCGGCTTCGTCGAAGCGAGCGAGCGGCGCCTCCGTCATCCGCAGGATGTCCTGCGCGTTCGATGGACGCTTGCCGCACGCCGCCTCGATCGCATCGAGAAACGCGCGATGCGCCTCCGGGAACACGCGCCGCACGTCCCACAGGAACCAGTCGATGTCCTCGCGCCGCGCGAGAAACACGCCGCGCAGCAGGAAGCCCAGGCACCGTTCCGGATGCGCGACGCCGTACGCGAGGCCGAGCGTGGTGCCCCACGAACCGCCGAAAATCGCCCACCGGTCGATCTGCAACGCGACGCGCAGCGTCTCCATGTCGCCGACGAGCGCATCGATGCCGTTGTGCTCCAGCTTGCCGAACGGCGTGGACTTGCCGCAGCCGCGCTGATCGAAGAACACGACGCGCCACTTCCCTTCTTCCAGCACCTCGGCCCATTTCACGTTCATCGCGCCGCCGGGGCCGCCGTGCACGACGAGCATCACGGGCGCGTCGCGCGGGCCCTGCGCGCGCCAGTAGATCGAATGGCCGTCGCCCACGTCGAGCATGCCTTCGTCGAACTGCACCGGCGTTTCGGTTTCCATTGCGCTTTCATCCTCGGCTGTTGAATTCGGGTTGGCATCCATTGTTGCATCCGATCGGTGACATCGCATGACGTGCGCCGTGCGCTATGCTTCCCGCTTCCCTTCATCCAGCGAATTTCGATGCGCCGTACTCTCGTCAAGTGGCTCTTTGCAACGTATCTGCTAGGCAGCGGCATCGTCTGGTCGATCCTGATCCTGCCGCTCTTTCCGTTCGTCGGCCGCAACGGGCGTTACCGGCTCGCGACGCTCTGGTGCCGCGCCGTCGTCGTGATGATGCGCGTCATCACCGGCGTCACGTGTTCCGTCGAAGGGCTGGAGCATTTGCCGGCCGGGCCGTGCATCATCCTGTCGCGGCACGAATCGACGTGGGAAACGCTCACGTTCATGGCGCTTTTTCCGCGCCGCATCAGCTTCGTGTTCAAGCACGAGCTCATGAACATTCCGTTCTTCGGCTGGGTGCTGCGCGGGCTCGACATGGTGAGCCTCGACCGCGGCTCGATCCGTCAGGCGCATACGGCGGTGACGCGCGAGTGCGCGGCGCGCCTCGAGAAAGGCGATTCGGTGGTGATCTTTCCCGAAGGCACGCGCGTCGCGCACGAAGCGCCGCTCAAGCTGGCCTCCGGTGGCGTGCGCCTCGCCTGCGCGACGAAGGTGCCGGTCGTGCCCGTGGTGCACGACGCGGGCAAGGTCTGGCCGGCGAAGGGTTGGCCGGATCGGGGCGGACATATCCGCGTGATCGTCACGCCTTGCCTGCCGCTCGATTGCGAGATTCCGCAGGAACTGAACCGCATGGCGCAGACGCAGATGGACGAGGCGCTGGCCGAACTGCGCTAGCCGCTCTCAGTACAGCGGCCGCTTCTTCGCGGCGCACAGCCGGTTCACGGCGGCGATCAGCGTGCCCATATCCACGGGCTTGCGCAAATAGCCGTCGTAGCTGACGAACGCGGGCGGATTCGGATGCCCCGAAATCATCAGGAAAGGAATGTGCGCGAGCGCCGCGTCGTTCTTCATCGTCTGGCAGAGCAGCGCGCCGCCGAGCCCTGGCATCATCCAGTCGGAGACGACGATGTCCACCCTTTGCTCGCCGAGGATCGTCAGCGCTCCGTTGCCATCGAACGCGCACAGGACGTTGCAGTCCTCGCCCTGCATGCAGACGGTCCAGGCTTCGATGGTGGCGGGGTCGTCGTCGACGAGCAATACGGTCTTCATCTTGCGGGCAAGTTCGGTGCGTGCGGCGCGTGCTGCGGAAGGTCTGCCGGAATCTGCGAAGACCGCGGCGGACAGCGTTTTATGTGACCACTGCTGAACCGGTTTGTTGCATTTACTTCGTTCTCACTGCCTTTCGTCATAGTATTTCTTTCGCGCCAACTCTGCGCGGTAAATGCTGCTTCAGCAACTTGCGCGCCGCCCGGCGACGCCGGTCATTTGCTCCGTGCGCGCGAGCGGCCCGCTTCACGCAGCGCGTCGACGAGCGCTTCCTCCACCGGCGTGCGCGCCGCGTCGTTGCGGCGGATCAGGCCGATCGGCTCATCGGTGCCCGCGAAAGGCATCGGCAACGAGGCGAGCAGCCCGAGCCCGATGTCCTGCTCGACCGCGCCGGCGGGCACGAACCACACGGCGTCGTTGTTCATCGCGAGTGAGCGCCCGAGCGACACCGACAAGGTCTCGACGAGCGCCGTCAGCGCATGCGCGCCGAACGCGGTGAGCACGCTTTCAGCCGACTGACGGATCAGCGTGCCGAACGGCGGCACCACGATCGCAAAGCGCGCGAGCAGCGCCGGCGTGAGCGGCGTCTCCAGCGTCAGCGGATGCTCGCGGCGCACGACCACCGCCAGCGGCTCGCGATAGATCTGCTCGAACGACAAGCCGTGCATCGCTTCCGGCTCCGACAGCCGTCCGACGACAAGATCGACATCGCCCGCCTTCAGCTTTTCCAGCAGAAGCGCGTTCGAATCCGTCCATACCGAGAGCGACACCGCCGGCCATTGCTGCCGGAACGACGTGAGCGCGGGCGAGAGCAGCACGGGCGCGACCGTCGGCAGGATGCCGATTGCGATGGTGCCAGGCACGTCGCCGCGCTCGCGCAGCAGCATGTCGACGCCCTCGCGCAAGGACGCGACGCAGGCGCTCGCGTGCGGCGCGAAGAGCCGCCCTTCGCGCGTCGGCACCGCGCCGCGCCGCCCGCGCTCGAACAAACGCACGCCTAGAATGGATTCGAGCTCGCTGATCGTCTTCGAGACTGCGGGCTGCGTGATCGATAGGCTGTCGGCGGCGCGCTGCACGCTGCCGAGCTGCGTGACGGCCAGAAAACACTGCAAATGCCGGAACTTGACGCGGGTGTTGGTGAAGTCGGTATCCATGACGTTCCGTTATGCAAGAAGGCACAAAACATCATTTTCCATAACTTGCGGCGTTATATAAAGTAGTCGTCAGAAACATCCTATTCAATCCCACAATGACAGGAGACAGTCGACATGACTTCACCGATCCTCACACCGCGCGACTGGGAATCGCATCCGGCGTATCTGTCGCCGGGTTACAAGTCGTCGATTCTGCGCAGCCCGGGCCTGCCGCTCGTTCCGCTGAAGGAAAACCTGCGCAACCGGCGCGTGCCGGTCTACGGCGCTGACGATCTGGGCGTGCTCGACAACGATCTCACCCGTAACGCCGCCAAGAATGGCGATCCGCTCGGCGAGCGCATCATCGTGACGGGCCGCGTGCTCGACGAAGGCGGCCGGCCGGTGCGTAATACGCTCGTGGAAGTGTGGCAGGCGAACGCCGCGGGCCGTTACGTGCACAAGGCGGACCAGCACGACGCCCCGCTCGACCCGAACTTCCTCGGCGCGGGCCGCTGCCTGACCGACGACGAAGGCCGCTATCGCTTCATGACGATCAAGCCGGGCGCGTATCCGTGGGGCAATCACCCGAACGCGTGGCGTCCGCAGCACATCCACTTCTCGCTCTTCGGCGAATACTTCGGCTCGCGCCTCGTCACGCAGATGTACTTCCCCGGCGATCCGCTGCTCGATCTCGATCCGATCTATCAGGGCATTCCCGAGCACGCCCGCGAGCGTCTCGTGTCGTCCTTCTCGATCGACACGACGCAGGAAAACTACGCGCTCGGCTACGAATTCAACATCGTGCTGCGCGGCCCGGACCAAACGCCGACGGAGTAAAACGAACATGACCACGCTGAAACAGACCCCTTCGCAGACCGTCGGTCCGTACTTCGCTTACGGCCTCGTGCCCGAGCAATACAACTTCGATCTGAAGAGCCTCTTCACCGCGTCGGCTGCGGACCGTGAAGTGCCGGGCGAGCATATCGCCGTCGTCGGCAACGTGTTCGACGCGGAAGGCAAGCCCGTCAACGACGCGCTGATCGAACTCGCCCAGGCCGATGCGAACGGCCGCTACGTGCAGAGCGTGCAGGAAGCGCGCGAGTCGGGCTTTCGCGGCTTCGCCCGCTGCGGTACGGGCACGGACCCGAAACTGCGCTTCATCTTCGATACCGTGAAGCCGGGCGCGACCGCCGACGATTCCGCGCCGCATCTCGATGTCATCGTGCTGATGCGCGGCATGCTGCTGCACACCTACACGCGCATCTATTTCGAAGATGAAAGCGACGCCAACGCAAAGGACACGGTGCTGCAGAGCGTGCCGGCCGAGCGCCGCCATACGCTGATCGCGAAGCGCGAGGCGGGTGCGTCGGTCAAGGCGGATTCGTCGGGCAGCATCTATCGCTTCGACATCCATTTGCGCGGCCCGAACGAAACGGTCTTCTTCGACCTGTAACGCTTCTCGCAGCAGTCGTTTGAAACGAAGGCGTCCGGCACTGCGCTATAGTGTCGGACGCCTTTCGTTTTCTTCTGCGCTTTTCTCATGTCCGACGCTCCCACGCCCAGCCCGCTCTACGCCAAGCTCCTCGGTGAAACCGCCCAGATCGGCTGGTCCGAACTGGAACGCTTCTTCGCGCAGGGCAAGCTCATCTGGGTGAAGGGCGACCTCGATCTGGTGAGCATCGCGGAAGCCGTCGCCAACGACGACACGCAGCAGGTCTCGCAATGGCTTTCCGCCGGACTGATCGAACGCATGCAAGCCGAAACCGCCACCGATCTCGCCGCGCGCGATCCGGAATTGTGGGCCGTCGTCACGTCGCCGTGGGTGTGCGTGCAGGAACGCGGCTGAGTCAGCCCGTACCGCTCAGCTTGCGCCACAGCGTCGTCTTGCTGATGCCGAGCGCGGCGCACGCTTTCTCTCGGTCCCCGTCGAATGCGTCGAGCACGGCGCGCACTTCATCGGCCTGCGTGCGTTTCACGCGCGCCCTGAGCGTGAGATCCGGCTGATCGCCGTTCATGATTTCAGGCGCGATGTCCGCGAGCAGCGCGGGCGTCACCGGCCGCTCCGGCTCGTCCTCCATCTCCACCGCGACGCGCTCCATCACGTTTTGCAACTCGCGCACGTTGCCCGGCCAGCGATACGCCATCAGGATCGCGAGGGCGTCGTCGTCGATCGATAGGCGCGTTCTGGCCAGCAAATGCGCGGCGAGCATCGGGATATCGGCGGCGCGCTCGCGCAAAGGCGGCAGCGCCAGATTCAGAATATTCAGCCGATAGAACAGGTCCGCGCGAAACTCGCCCTTTTCGACGTGCTCCGTCAGCGCACGATGCGTCGCCGCGATGATGCGCACATCGACCTGTAGCGGCTCCGTGGAGCCGAGACGCGCCACTTCGCGCTCCTGCAGCACACGCAACAGGCGGCTTTGCAGCGGCAGCGGCATTTCGCCGATTTCATCGAGAAAGAGCGTGCCGCGATGCGCCGTTTCGATCAGGCCTGGCTTGCCGCCGCGCCGCGCGCCCGTGAACGCGCCTTCCTCGTAGCCGAACAGCTCGCTTTCGAGCAGCGTCTCCGGAAACGCGCCGCAATTGAGCGCGACGAACGCGAACTCGCGCCGCGCGCTCGCGTTGTGGATGCCCTGCGCCGCGAGCTCCTTGCCGGTGCCGCTCTCGCCGCGAATCAGCACGGTCGCCTCCGAGCGCGCATAGCGGCGCATGCGCGCTCGGGCCGCTTCGATGGCCGCGCTTTCGCCGAGCAGATCGCCGATCACGTAGCGCGCCGTCAGTTGCGGCGCGCGTTGACGCGTGCGCACCGAGCGGTCCATCCGTTGCAGCGCGACCGATTCCTGAAACGTGACGATCGCGCCGCCCGTTTCGTTCGATCCCTCGCCCCACGCGCTGCGATGCACGACATAGCTCGCGCCGCGCACCGTTTCCAGCGATTCGCCCGGCGCCGCCGGTACGGCCGCCGCCACATCCGGCGCCAGCTCCGCGAGCCGCCGCCCGACCGCCTGCGACGGGTTCAGCCGCAGAAGCTGCGCCATCTTGCCGGAAAGCGCCTCGATGCGGCCTTGCGCGTCGAGCGCGATCACGCCGTCGCGCAGATTTTGCAGAACCTGATCGAGGCGGCGGCGTCGCATCGACTCGGCGAGCGTCGCGTTCGCGACTTCGAGCGCCGTGTCGATGGCCGCCTGCACGGACGGGCGCGAGTACAGAAACACCGACCTGAGCCCGGCCTTTTCCGCGAGTTCCGTGACGAGCCCCGGACCGACGATCGCCTTCACGCCGCGATCGCGCAGATCGAGCACGCAGGCTTCGGCGTCTTCGGCGGCTAGATAGGACGCGCTTTCGACCTCGACGCCAAACGCCGCGAAGAAGCGCTTCAGCTCGGGCGGCGTCTCGCCGTGCGTGACGAGCGCGACGCGATCCGCTTCGCGCTTGGCGCGCGCGAGCGCGTGCATCACGTCGAAGCCCGTCGGCGCGACGAGCACGACCGGCACGCCGGTACGCGCTTTCAGATAGCTGCCGTTCGATCCCGCCGCGACGATCACATCCGGACGATCGACGCCCGCGTGCTCGATATCGTTGACGGCATCTTCATAGCCGCGCGCGACGATGCGCAGATCGGCGACGCCGTCGTAAGCCGACGCGACATCGCGATACAGGTCGCGCAGCTTGCTGATGCCGATGGCCCAGATGCGCGGAGTGTGGGAAGGATCCATGTCGATGCGTCGAAAGAGAGGCGGCGGCTCATGATACCGCTGCGATTTCGTGCCTGAAACAGCGATTTCAATTTTGAAATAACACGCTCGTTCGGTCGAATTGCCATCTCATAAAAATCAATGACTTAGCGCATGGCCCGCAACTTGCCTTTTGAGATGCACCTTTTCGGAGACGCAGAAACATGAGCCAGTTGTCCACCAACACGCCCGGCGCGCGCTTTCGCGCAGCCGTCGCCGGGGAAGCGCCGTTGCAGGTCGTCGGCGCGATCACCGCTTACGCCGCGAAGATGGCCGAAGCCGTCGGTTTCAAGGCGCTTTATCTGTCGGGCGGCGGCGTTGCCGCGAATTCGCTCGGCATGCCGGACCTCGGCATCAGCACGATGGAAGACGTGCTGATCGACGCGCGCCGCATCACCGACGCGTCGTCGCTGCCGCTGATGGTCGATATCGACACCGGCTGGGGCGGCGCTTTCAACATCGCGCGCACGATCCGTTCGTTCATCAAGGCGGGGGTCGCCGCCGTGCATATCGAGGATCAGGTCGGGCAGAAGCGCTGCGGGCACCGGCCGGGCAAGGAAGTCGTGCCGACCGGCGAAATGGTCGATCGCGTGAAGGCCGCCGTCGATGCGCGCACGGACGACACCTTCGTCATCATGGCGCGCACCGATGCCGCCGCCGCCGAAGGCATCGACGCCGCGATCGAACGCGCCGTCGCGTATGTGGAAGCGGGCGCGGACATGATCTTCCCCGAAGCGATGAAGACCCTCGACGACTATCGCCGCTTCAAGGCTGCCGTGCGCGTGCCGATTCTCGCGAATCTGACCGAGTTCGGTTCGACGCCCTTCTTCACCGTCGACGAGTTGAAGAGCGCGAACGTCGATATCGCGTTGTACTGCTGCGGCGCGTATCGTGCGATGAACGCGGCGGCGTTGAACTTCTATGAAACGGTGAAGCGCGACGGCACGCAAAAGGCCGCCGTAGAGACGATGCAGTCGCGTGCCGATCTGTACCGGTATCTTGGCTATCACGCCTACGAAGACAAGCTGGATCAGCTTTTCGCGGCACAGAAATGACCCTTGTTTCAGGAGACAAATCGATGAGCGAAGCAGACAACAGCACCGCAACCGGCGCATTCAAGCCGAAGAAATCCGTCGCATTGTCCGGCGTGACGGCAGGCAATACCGCGCTGTGCACGGTGGGCAAGACCGGCAACGATCTGCACTATCGCGGCTATGACATTCTCGATGTTGCGACGACTTCCGAGTTCGAAGAGATCGCCTATCTGCTCGTGCACGGCAAGCTGCCGAATACCGCCGAGCTGAAGGCGTACAAGACCAAGCTGAAGGCGCTGCGCGGCCTGCCCGCGAATCTCAAGGCCGCACTGGAATGGATTCCGGCCTCAGCGCATCCGATGGACGTGATGCGCACCGGCGTCTCCGTGCTCGGCACGCTGCTGCCCGAGAAGGACGATCACAACGTGCCGGGCGCGAAGGATATCGCCGATCGCCTGATGGCTTCGCTCGGCTCGATGCTGCTGTACTGGTATCACTATTCGCACAACGGCAAGCG
>NZ_FCNY02000023.1 GCF_001544575.2 Caballeronia cordobensis | reverse complement strand
TTGTCGACGTTCAAAACCGGTTCATCCGAACCTTCGAGCCAATCCAGAACAAAATTGGCGCCGATAAAACCGGCACCGCCCGTCACGAGAATCATAAAAAGCCCCTCTTCGCTGCTTAAAGCCAGATCGGAAAACTGAACGTTTCCCGACTGTGTGAAATGGTCAACAGCGAATTATAAGGCCGGGCAATGCGGAGCCCGGACGCTTGACAACCTGACACAGACGACGATATTCACCATCTGTTTCATAATGCCCGCATATTTCGGCTTCGCGCCAACTTGACGGCCAACTCAACACGCTATTTTTGATGACCGACGCCCTCACCTCCAGTCTCGACCTCTCCGCAGCCCCGCTCGTCTTCGGCGATCTCCAGGGCTGCTGCGATCCTTTCGAGCGTCTCCTTAAGAAAGCCGCACCGGATCCGACAACGCCGCTCTGGTTCGCCGGCGATCTCATCAACCGCGGGCCGAAGTCGCTGCAAACCCTGCGCGAAGTGATCGCGCTCGGCTCACGCGCAACCGTCGTGCTCGGCAACCACGATCTGAATCTGCTTTCAGTCGCCGCCGGTCTGCGCAAGCCAAAAAAAGGCGACACGCTCGATGACATCCTCGCCGCGCCCGACGCCGCCGATCTCATTGAATGGGTGCGGCACAAACCGGTCGCGCATTTCGAGAACGGCATTCTGATGGTCCATGCGGGCGTGGTGCCGCAATGGGACGCAACGATGACGATGGAGCTCGCGCACGAGCTCGAACAGGCATTGCGCGCGCCGAACTGGAAGGAAACGCTCGCGTCGCTGTACGGCAACGAGCCACATCGATGGGAAGACACGCTGATCGGCATCGATCGCCTGCGCGTGATCTACAACGCGCTCACGCGCATCCGCTTCTGCACGCGTGAAGGCGCGATGGAATTCGCCAACAACGGCGGCCCCGATGCCGCGCCGCCCGGCTATATGCCGTGGTTCGACGTGCCGGAGCGCCGCACGCGCGACGTGACGATCGTGTTCGGCCACTGGGCCGCGCTCGGCCTGATGATTCGCGACGACGTGCTGTGTCTCGACTCGGGCTGCGTGTGGGGCAACAAGCTATCGGCGTTGCGCATGACCGCCGATCCCGCGCAACGCGTGCTCACGCAGGTGAGCTGCTCGATGAAGAAGTGAGCGGCGCCTCGGCCGTCGTTTCGACGACCGCGGGCGCGCCGCGCATGCGCTGCAACGCCCCGTCCACCGCCGCCTGCGCCTCGCTCGCGAGCAGCCGCCGATCCGCGCCCGGCGCGAGCGGATCGCATACGTACAGATGCGCGGTGAGCGGCGTGGCGCGCAGGAGCGCGCTGAGCGAATCGTTGAGCGTCATGTCGCCGATATACGCGGGCGCGGTCGACTGCCTGCCCTGCGCATCCTCGTACATCAGACAAATGGGCTGCACCGGGCACGAGGCGGACACCGCCGCCTGAAACATGTTCGCGTGAAACGGCAGCAGCGACCGGCCATCGGTGGTCGTGCCTTCGGGGAACACGCACATCAGCTCACCGGCGTCGAGGCGCGCCGCGAGCTCGTGCATGATGCGCTTCGCATCGCTGCGCTTTTCGCGCTGCACGAACACCGTATCCAGTTGATGCGCGAGCCAGCCGACGACCGGCCACTTGCGAATCTCCGCCTTCGACACGAACGGCGTCGGACGCCACGCGTTGATGACGTAAATATCGATCCACGAAATGTGATTGCCGACGACGAGCGCGCCCGCATCGAGCCGCGCTTCATCGTTATGGACGACGAGCTTCATGCCCGCGAGGCGCAGCATCTCGATCGACCACGCGCGGTTCAGCCGCATGCGCTCCGCCGCCGACGCGCGCGGAAACCGCGTCGCGACGAGCCACATGCCGCGCAGCAAATGGACGAGCAGCCGCAGCTTGCGCCATGCGAGCCACATGATCAGCGGCTCTCGTAAGCGACGTGTCCGCCGACGATCGTCGCCCGCACGCGCGCCGGCAACTCGTAGCCGAGGAACGGCGTATTGCGGCCCTGGCTCTTGAGCTTCTGCGGATCGACGCGCCAGTCGCTCGCGGCATCGAACACGCAGAGATCGGCGAGCGCGCCCGTCGTGATGCGGCCCGCGGGCAGCTTGAGCACGTCGGCGGGCGCGGACGTGATGTGCGCCAGCGCCTTCACGAGCGGCACGTTCGCTTCACGCGCCCACTTCACCGTCAGCGAAAGCAGCAGTTCGAGGCCGGTTGCGCCCGGCGTCGCTTCGGCGAAGGGCAGGAGCTTTTCGTCGTCGTCGAGCGGCGTGTGATCCGAACAGATCGCGTCGATGGTGCCATCGGCGAGACCGGCGCGGATCGCGTCGCGGTCGCGTTGCTGACGCAGCGGCGGATCGAGACGGAACTGCGAATCGAAATAGCCGATGTCGATGTCCGTCAAATGCACATGGTTGACGGTCACGTCGCAGGTCACGGCGAGCCCCTCGGCCTTCGCCGCGCGCACGAGCTCGACGCCCGCCGCCGACGACAGATGCGACAGATGCACGCGCGCGCCCGTCACCCGCATCAGTTCGAAGATGGTATGCAGCGCGATGGTTTCCGCCGCGACCGGCACGCCCGACAGCCCGAGCCGCGACGCCACCGCGCCGCTCGCCGCCACGCCGCCCTTCGACATGTACGCGTCCTGCGGGCGCAGCCACACGGTATAGCCGTAAGTCGTCGCGTATTGCAGCGCGCGCTGCAGCGTGCGCGTATCGACGATCGGGTTATCGGCCTGCGAGAAGCCGACGCAGCCCGCCTCGGTCAGCTCGACCATCTCGGTGATGGCCTCGCCTTTGAGGCCCATCGTGAGCGCGCCCAGCGGATACACATGCGCCAGATGCAGCTTCTGCGCGCGGAACTTGAGCATTTCGACGAGACCGGGCTCGTCGAGCGTCGGATCGGTGTCGGGCGGGCACACGAGGCTCGTCACACCGCCTGCCATCGCCGCGGCCATTTCGGATTCGAGCGTCGCCTTGTGCTCGAAACCCGGCTCGCGCAGCCGCGCCGACAGATCGACGAAACCCGGCGCGATATGCAGCCCGCTCGCGTCGATTACCTTGGCCGCGTGGAAATCCGCCGGCGCCTCGCCGATCCCGACGATACGTCCCGCTGCGATGAACACGTCCTTGCGTGCTTCGGTGCCCGCGGCCGGGTCGATGAGCGTGCCGTTTTGAATTTGAATCTTCATGTTTAGTCGCTATTCCCCGCCACGATGCCCATCACCGCCATACGCACGGCGATGCCGAAAGTCACCTGATTCAAAATGACCGACTGCGGGCCGTCGGCCACTTGCGAGTCGATTTCGACGCCGCGGTTCATCGGTCCGGGGTGCATCACGATGGCGTCGGGCGCGGCGAGCGCGAGGCGCTCGGGCGTGAGACCCCAGCTCTTGAAATACTCCTGCGCGGACGGCAGCAGCGCACCGCTCATGCGCTCGTTCTGCAGGCGCAGCATGATGATCACGTCGACGCCCTTCAGGCCTTCGTCGAGGTTGTGATAGACGTGCACGCCCATCTGATCGAGATTGCCCGGCAAGAGCGTGCGCGGACCGATCGCGCGCACTTCGGGCACGCCGAGCGTGGTGAGCGCGTGAATGTCCGAGCGCGCCACCCGCGAATGCAGGATGTCGCCGACGATCGCCACGCGCAGCTTCGTGAAATCGCGCTTGTAATGGCGGATCGTGTACATGTCGAGAAGGCCCTGCGTCGGATGCGCATGACGGCCATCGCCCGCGTTGATCACGTGCACGTGCGGTGCGCAATGCTCGGCGATCAGATACGGCGCGCCGCTCGACGCGTGACGCACGACGAACATGTCGGCGTGCATCGCGGAGAGATTGTTGATCGTGTCGAGCAGCGATTCGCCCTTGCTCGTCGAGGACGCGTTGATGTTCAGGTTCAGCACGTCCGCCGAGAGGCGCTTCGCCGCGATCTCGAATGTGGTGCGCGTGCGTGTCGAGTTCTCGAAGAAGAGGTTGAACACCGACTTGCCGCGCAAAAGCGGCACCTTTTTCACTTCGCGGTCGGTCACGCTCACGAACTGCTCGGCGGTGTCGAGAATGAGCGTGACGATCGAGCGCGGCAATCCTTCGATGGTGAGCAAATGCTTCAGCTCGCCGTTCTTCGTGAGCTGCGGATTGCCTTTGAGAAAGCCGTACCGGAACTTGTCAGAGGCAGGCGCGCCCGATTCGGCTGCGCCCTGAATAGCAGTGTTCATGATGATCCCGGTGTTTCTGGAAACGCGAAGCGCGCGTCAGTTTGCGCGCGGCTCGGTCGTGAAAGTGAACGTGTTGTCGTCGCGGCGCGCGAGCACGAGATTCGCGCTCGCTGGCACATCGACCGTGCCGCCGGTGAAGCGCGCGAAGATCGGCATTTCGCGCCCGCCGCGATCGGCGAGCACCGCGAGATCGATCGACGCCGGACGGCCATAGTCGTACAGCTCGTTGATCGCCGCGCGCACGGTGCGGCCCGTGGACAGCACGTCGTCGATCAGGACGATGCGCCGGCCGTTCACATCGAAAGGCAGGTCGGTCGGGCGCGCCTGGCTGTGCAAGCCCTTTTTCGCGTAGTCGTCGCGATGCAGCGCGACGTTCACCACGCCGAAGCTCGGCGCGTTCAGGTCTTTTGCGAGCCGTTCGGCAAGCCACACGCCGCCGCTGTAGATGCCGGCGAGCACAGGGCCATCCGGCGCGGCAAGCGATTCACCGAACGCGGCGCGAATCTGGTCGACGAGCGCGCGGTAGAGCGCCTCGGCGTCAATGGAACTCATGATCGTCGGCAAGTCCGTCGAGATATTGTTGAAGGATGACGCGGGCGGCCTCGGCATCGATCTCGTCGAAGCGGCCGCGCGCGTTCGCGCGCACGCCGCGCTCGCGCAGATCGGCCTTGGCGTCGACGGACGAATAGCGCTCGTCCACCCATTGCACCGGCACGTTGAAACGGCCGTTCACCTGATTGCCGAAGCGCTTGGCGAGCGCGCTCATTTCGTGCGGCGTGCCATCGGGATGCATCGGCATGCCGACCACCACGGCGTCGGGCTTCCATTCGTCGAGCAGCTTGCCCACTTCGACGAAGCGATGTTCGCGGTTGAGATTGTGCAACGTGACGAGCGCACGTGCGTTTTTCGTGAGCGTGTTGCCGACGGCGACACCGATGCGTTTCTCGCCGTAATCGAATGCCAGCAGCGTGGCTTCCCGGCTCATGCGTGCCCTGCTTCGCCGGACAACATCGAGCGCGACACGCCGAGCAGCGAGAGCGCGGCTTCGAGACGGTCTTCGGCGGGCACATCGAAAATGATGCGCGGGTCGGCTTCCACGGTGAGCCAGCCGTTCTTCGAGATTTCCTCTTCGAGCTGGCCCGCGCCCCAGCCGGCGTGGCCGAGCGTGAGCAGGAAGCGTTCGGGGCCCTTGCCGCTCGCGACCGCTTCGAGCACGTCCTTCGACGTGGTCATGGCGAGGCCGCCGGGCACGCTCATCGACGAGCTATACGGTTCGCCCTCGCCCGCTTCGTGCAGCACGAAGCCGCGCTCGGTCTGAACGGGGCCGCCGAAATACACGGGCAAATGAACGAGCGGCTCGATCTCGAGCTTCAGATCGATGCGGTTGAAAAGCGACTGGAGATCGATGTCGGTCGGCCTGTTGATGACGAGGCCGAGCGCGCCTTTCTCGGTGTGATCGCAAAGATAGACCACCGTTCCCGAAAACGTCGGATCGACCATGGAAGGCATGGCGATCAGGAACTGATTCGTCAAATTGATGCGATCGGAAGTCTTGGACATAATTCAGAATTTTAACAAAGGCGCTACGAGATGGCGGACTTCGATGTGGGTCTGGTCTGGTTTCGGCGGGATCTGCGCGCAGCAGACAATGCTGCACTCTATCATGCGCTTACACGGTGCCGCCGCGTGCTGTGCGCCTTCGTTTTCGATCGCGAGATTCTCGCGCCGCTCGACAAAAACGATCGCCGCGTGCCGTTCTTTCATGCAAGCGCCGTCGAGCTGGACCGCACGCTGCGCGAGGCGGGCGGCGGGCTGATTGCGCTGCATGGGCATCCGCTTCACGACATTCCTGCGCTTGCGCGCGACTGCGGCGTGAACGCCGTTTTCGCCAACCGCGATTACGAGCCGGCCGCCAAGGAGCGCGACGAAGCGGTTGGGCAAAAGCTCGCGAGCCAGGACATCGCGTTCTTCACCTTCAAGGATCAGGCCGTCTTCGATCATGACGATGTGATGACAGGCACCGGCAAGCCCTACACCGTCTTCACGCCGTACAAGCGCAAATGGCTCCAGACGCTGACGCCGGACGCCCTCAAGCCCTATGCGTCGGAAGATCGTCTGAACGCGCTGGCGAGGCCGCCCGCGACCGCAAGGCATGCGATTCCGTCGCTGCCCGCGCTCGGCTTTTCGGACGCCCACGCGCCCGCGTTTCCCGCCGGCACGAGCGGTGCATTCGAGCTCTTCGACGACTTCCGCGAACGCATGTCCGACTACGGCCGCACGCGGGACTTTCCCGCGCTGAAAGGCCCGAGCTTTCTAGGCGTGCATCTGCGGCACGGCACGGTATCGATCCGCGCGCTCGCCCGCAGCGCGCACGACGCGCAACGCCACGGCGACAAGGGCGCCGAAACATGGCTCGGCGAGCTGATCTGGCGGGAGTTCTATTTCTCCGTGCTGCATCATTTTCCGCACGTCGGCCTGCCCGGCGATCATCGCGCGTTCCGGCCGGAATACGATCGCATCGGCTGGGAGACCGGCGACGCCGCCGATGCGAACTTCGCGGCGTGGTGCGCCGGGCAGACGGGTTATCCGATCGTCGATGCGGCGATGCGGCAAATCAATGCGTCAGGCTATATGCATAATCGCCTGCGCATGGTCGTCGCGAGTTTTCTGACGAAGGATCTCGGCATCGACTGGCGGCGCGGCGAAGCGTATTTCGAAGCGCTTCTGAACGACTTCGAGCTTTCGAACAACAACGGCGGATGGCAATGGGCCGCATCGAGCGGTTGCGACGCGCAACCGTACTTCCGCATTTTCAATCCGGTCACGCAGTCGAAGAAGTTCGACGTCGCGGGCAAGTTCATCCGCCATTACGTGCCGGAGATCGCCGGTTTGTCGGATCGCGACATCCACGCGCCGTGGCTCGCGAAACCCGATGCGATCAAAGCCGCGAAGATCGCACTCGGCGCGGATTATCCGCAGCCGCTCGTCGATCACGGCGCAGCAAGAAACCGCACGCTCGCACGCTACGACGTTGTGCGCGGGCCTGGCGCGAAACAAATCGCACCCGACGAACGGGATGACGATTAACGCGTGATGAGCGCGGGCCGCTCGATCATCGATGTCAGCGCGACGATCGATCCGCGGCCTTCGGACGGCGCGATGCCCGCGGCGGCCTGATGCAGCATCGAGCGCAGCATTTGCGCGGCGCGTTCGGGCACGGTGGCGTCGAGGCCGCGCGTTGCGCCTTCGGCGCCATCCGCATGCGTTTCGCCATGATGCGCGACGCGCCGCCATGCGAGGCCGAGGGTGTCCGCGAGCAGCGCGACGTGCCCAAGCCCGAGCGCGCAGGCCGCCGCGCCCAGCCGGTGCGAAGCGTCCGCCGCGGAAAGCGCCGCCGCTTCGTCCACCGTGCCGGTTTCGCTCGCCTGCGTGCCGCGCTCGACGAGCGCGTCGATCGAGGTTTCCGCGCTCTGCAGGAAGTCCTCGTAGGCGGCGGCGTTGACGCGCAGCACGCCGAGATCGCGCGTCGGGGCGTCGCGGGCGGCTTCCTCGCTCGCCCGCGCCGCGCCCTCTTCCCAGGCCGCTTCCGATGCCTGCGTCGCCGCTACGTGCCACGCCACCGTCAGGCCGTAGTCGCGCAGCACATCGACGTGTTCGGCGTCTTCGGGCGCCGCGCCGTATAGCGCGAAATCGCGCCACAGGAGCGCGAGCGTTGCGCGCACGAGCGAGCGCGGCGCGTACGAAAGCGCATGCGCCTGATCGGCCAGCACGAGGTTGAAGCGCGCGTACAGGCGCTTTGCATCGGCAATATGGTCGAGTTCCGCGCCGTTGCGCTCGGCGCGCTCGCGCAGCGCCCGCACCGTGGAAGACGCGAGCCGCCAGAAATCGTAGGGGTCGGAGCCTCGCAGTTCGTCGAGACAGGCATCGAGGCGCGCAAACGAGTCCGCGGAGGCTTCGGCCGGTCCGCGCAGCAGCTTGAGCAGCGTCTCCTCGTAATGCGCCCGCACGTGCGCGAGCCGCGCCGGCGCGAAGCCGCGCAGCGTCGCCGGGGCGATCGCACGGCCGGCGAGCGCGAGATCGTCGTACGAAACCGGGGCGACGCGCGTGTGCGCCGCGAGCAGCGCATGCAGCCCGCGATAGTGATCGAAAAGCGCCGTCGAACAGGCCAACTCGCGCAGATTGTGGCGCTCGACCGCCGCGCGGAACACCGCGAGCGCCTCGGCAATGCGCGCGCGGCTTCCCTCCGATTCCTCGCCGAGCGGCGCGACGAGCGCGAGCGCCTCGGCGAAGCGCTGCGCGGGCAGCCAGCCCGCCGAATGCAACGCGGCGATGGCGCGTTTCAGCGCGGCGCCGGTCTCGCCCTGACGCTGGAACGCATGCAGCGCGTCGGTGAGCGCCATTTCGGCGAGTCGCACCGATCCGCCGCGCGGATTGGGCAGGGCTTCGAATGCAACGGGCAGATCGGGACGAGAAGTCATAACAAGCGCTCACAAGCCGGTTCACCGGCGCGGCGGTGGATCGCCGTCGCACGCGGTTTGGATTGCACGATCGATAAACGGCGACGTGCGGCGGGCGATCCGCGCGCCGCTCACCGCGCCTGCTTCAAGCGTATGCGCTAACGGGCCGGTGCGGGAATCGAATGCGCTCCGCCGACGCTTTCGCGCCCTCTTTCGCCGCAACGAACTCGCGTTACGCTGCAAAACCAGAAAACCGCGCGAGCCGCACGCGCCTCGCGCCGCCGCAGCGGAACGCGGCCCGCAAAAAACGCGCGCCGCATGACGCGAGTCATGCGGCGCGGCAGAACGACAAGATCAGATCTGAACCATCTCGAAATCTTCCTTGCGGGCTCCGCATTCGGGACAGGTCCAGTTGATTGGAACGTCCTCCCAGCGCGTGCCCGGCGCGATGCCCTCTTCGGGCAATCCCGCCTCCTCGTCGTAGATCCAGCCGCAGATCAGGCACATCCAGCTTCTGTATTCCATACTTATGCCGCGTCGATTGGTCGGTTGAAATTAGGACATGATGGTACCGTGTTGCCGTGTCGATGCCTAGCAAGCTGCCCGCCCGCAATCGCGCGCGGCGTGACATCGGTCGAAACGGCCGTCATGCGGGGTGCCGTGCCAAGGCTAGCGCGCCGGAAAAAAGTGCGCAAAGAAAACAGCCGGGCGGCATTAGGACGCATAATCAGACATGACCGGGCGGGCATCCGCTCACGCGCTTAGGGCGCGGACGGGTCCGCTTTACGCCGATCGTCCAATCAAGCATCCAATACCATAATGTCCGCTTTTGCCATGACCGGCGATTCCCCACCGATCGTACTCACCTTCGGCCTCTCGGACCCCACGGGCGGCTCGGGCCTGCAAGCCGACCTGCTGACGCTCGCCAGCATGGGCTGCCACGGCGCGACCGTGCTCACCGGCTACGCGGTGCGCGACTCCGCGACCTGCGACGAAGTGACGGGCCTCGACCCGGATACCGTCGCGACCCAGGCGCGCATGTTGCTGGAGGACATGCCGATCGCCGCCTTCAAGATCGGCGCGGCGACGCGCGCGGAACTCGTGTCCGCCATCGCCGAAGTCGTTTCCGACTACGACGACGTGCCGCTGATCCTCGCGCCCGATTTCACGCTCGACGACGAACACGTGCTGTCCGCCGACGAGCTGCGCGAATCGCTCGCCGATCTGCTCGTGCCGCAAACCACCATGCTGATTGCCGATCACGCCACGTTACTGCAACTCGCGCAGCCGGACAGCGACGCCGAATCGCCCACGCTGGATTCCGCGATTTCGCACATTCTCGCGCAGGGCTGCGAGTACGTGCTCGCGATGGAAACCGGCACGCACCGGCACGTCAACACGCTCTATAGCGAGGAAGGCCAGGTGCGGCAGGACACGTGGGAGCGCAGCGTGCAACGCATCATGGGCCTGACCGATACGCTCGGCTCGGCGGTCGCCGCGCTGCTCGCCAATGGCCAGGAGCCGGCCGAGGCCGCGCGCGAGGCGCAGGAATACGTCTTCCAGGCAGCACGCGCCGCGTTCCGCCCCGGCATGGGCGCGTACCTGCCGGACCGCTTCTTCTGGGCGCGTTCGAACGACGCGGATGAAGACAGCGACGCGTCCTCGCTGCCCGACGATCCGCCGGGACTGCCCGGAGAAGCGCGCCACTGATTTCGCGTCAAAGATTTCCGTGTCGACGAATTCAATAAGGGAGGCCACGCGAGCGCATGCCATATCGACTGCCCCATCTGCACAAGCCCGGCCCGCAAGGCGCGATTCGCATTGGCTGCGCGGGCTGGGGCCTGTCGAGCGCCGTCTCGGCCAGTTTTCCGCACGAAGGCACGCATCTCGAACGCTACTCGCACGTGCTCACGTGCGTCGAGATCAACACCAGCTTCTACAAGCCGCATCGCGAACAGACCTACGCGCACTGGGCGGAGAGCGTGCCCGATTCGTTCCGCTTTTCCGTCAAGCTGCCGAAGGCGATCACGCACGATGCGCGGCTCGCGAACTCCGAAGCCCTGCTCGACGAATTTCTTCACGCGGCCGGGCAACTCGGCGACAAGCTCGGCTGCTGGCTCGTGCAACTCCCGCCGAGCCTGCCCTTCGATCATGAAATCGCCGAGACGTTTTTCAAGGCGCTGCGCGAGCGCACGAAGCTGCCGGTCGCGTGCGAAGCGCGCGAACAAAGCTGGTTCACCACGCACGCGGCGGCGCTCTTGAAGGCGCATCACATCGCCTACGTGGACGCCGACCCGATTCCCGACGATTGCGAGATCAAGCATCGCGCGGACACGTCGCTCGTGTACGTGCGGTTGCACGGCTCGCCCGAGCTCTACAAGTCTTCCTATAACTACACCTACCTCGACGATCTCGCCCACACGCTGCACGCGCGCGCGAAGAAGACGGCCGAGGTCTGGTGCGTCTTCGACAACACGGCGGAAGGCAACGCGCAGCCCAACGCGCTGCATCTGATGGAGCGCTTGCGGATTCACCACAAGGTCTGACTCTCTGGAGGATTGCCCGATGCGAAAGCCGGCAGAACGTCTTGCACGCCTGATCGGAGCCACGCTGCTCGCCTCACTGCTTGGTTTCAGCGCGCCGGGTCAAGCGCAGAACGCCACGCCCGCGGGCGACGGCACCTTCCTGCTGACGATCTTCCTCAAGCACGACGAATCGAAGACGCTGCCGCAGATCAATCAGCAGTTGAAGGAACAGGGCTACTTCAAGACGTTCCCGCCGCCGGGCATCGAAGTGGTGTCGTGGTACGTGATGATGGGCATCGGGCAAGTCGTGACGCTGCGCGTGCCCGCCGACCGCTTGCGCGAAGTGAACCGGGCGATCGAAACAACCGCGTGGGGCGGCTATCGCACGGAGTTTTATCCGACGTACGACTACAAGGCCGCGGCGCAGAAGTTGCGCGATGAGATGAACAAATGAACTGGGCGAAATGAACTAGGCGAAAAAAAACCCGCATCGCTGCGGGTTTTCTTTCGGCATGACGCGAGCCTCTTTCGAGACCCGCGCCGATGTAATCGGCTTCCGCCTGCTTACATGTCCATGCCCATGCCGCCCATGCCGCCGGGCATGCCGCCAGGCATCGGAGCGTCTTCCTTCGGCAGTTCGGCAACGGCTGCGTCGGTCGTCAGCAGCAGGCCTGCCACCGATGCCGCGTTTTGCAGCGCGGTACGCGTCACCTTCGTCGGATCGACGACGCCGGCTTCAACCAGGTCGCCGTACTCGCCGGTCGCCGCGTTGTAGCCGTAGTTGCCCGAACCCTGAGCAACCGCCGCAACGACCACCGAAGCTTCTTCGCCGCCGTTCGTGACGATCTGGCGCAGCGGCTCTTCCATTGCGCGCAGCACGATCTTGATGCCAGCGTCCTGGTCCGCATTCGCGCCCTTCACGCCTTCGATCGCCTTGCGAGCGCGGATCAGCGCAACGCCGCCGCCAGCCACGATGCCTTCTTCCACCGCTGCGCGCGTTGCGTGCAGTGCGTCTTCGACACGTGCCTTCTTTTCCTTCATTTCGACTTCGGTCGCAGCGCCGACCTTGATCACCGCAACGCCGCCGGCCAGCTTGGCCACGCGCTCTTGCAGCTTTTCACGGTCGTAATCCGACGTTGCTTCTTCGATCTGCGTACGCACTTGCTTCACGCGCGCTTCGATGTTCACGGCTTCGCCAGCGCCGTCGATGATCGTCGTGTTTTCCTTGCCCACTTCGATGCGCTTCGCCTGGCCCAGTTCAGCCAGCGTTGCCTTTTCGAGCGTGAGGCCGGTTTCTTCCGCAACCACTTGACCGCCGGTCAGGATCGCGATGTCTTCCAGCATGGCCTTGCGACGGTCGCCGAAGCCCGGAGCCTTCACGGCAACGGTCTTCAGGATGCCGCGGATGTTGTTGACGACCAGCGTAGCCAGTGCTTCGCCTTCGACGTCTTCAGCGATGATCAGCAGCGGACGGCCAGCCTTTGCGACTTGTTCCAGCACCGGCAGCAGATCGCGGATGTTCGAAACCTTCTTGTCGTGCAGCAGCACGAACGGGTTTTCGAGGACGGCGACTTGCTTGTCCGGGTTGTTGATGAAGTACGGCGACAGGTAGCCGCGGTCGAACTGCATGCCTTCCACGACGTCGAGTTCGTCTTGCAGCGACTTGCCGTCTTCGACGGTGATGACGCCTTCCTTGCCGACCTTGTCCATCGCTTCAGCGATGCGATCGCCGATCGACGTGTCGCTGTTCGCCGAGATCGCGCCGACTTGTGCGATTTCCTTGTTGGTCGTGCAGGGCTTGCTGATCTTGCGCAGTTCTTCGATTGCGGCTGCAACAGCCTTGTCGATGCCGCGCTTCAGGTCCATCGGGTTCATGCCCGATGCGACGTACTTCATGCCTTCGCGGACGATCGATTGCGCGAGCACGGTAGCGGTCGTGGTGCCGTCGCCCGCGTTGTCGCTGGTCTTGGAAGCGACTTCCTTGACCATTTGCGCGCCCATGTTCTGGAGCTTGTCCTTCAGTTCGATTTCCTTCGCGACCGAAACACCGTCCTTCGTGACCGTCGGGCCGCCGAAAGAGCGCTCGAGCACGACGTTGCGGCCCTTCGGACCCAGCGTGACCTTGACCGCGTTGGCCAGGATGTTCACGCCTTCGACCATCTTGGCGCGTGCGGAATCGCCAAAAGTGACTTCTTTAGCTGCCATATCCAAACTCCTTGAGTCTATTCAGTGTGCAGGCTTCGCTGCGGCGCTTGAGAAAGCGAGATCGCGCGAAGCCGAACGTGCAGGAAGGATCTTTACTTGACCAGAACGGCCATGATGTCTTCTTCGCGCATGACGAGCAGTTCCTGCCCGTCGACCTTGACGGTCTGACCGGCGTACTTGCCGAACAGCACGCGGTCGCCGACCTTCACGTCGAGGGCGATTTGCGCGCCCTTGTCATCGCGCTTGCCCGGGCCGATGGCCAGGACTTCGCCTTGATCCGGCTTCTCAGCCGCAGCTTCCGGAATCACGATGCCCGATGCGGTCTTGGTTTCCTGGTCCAGACGCTTGACGATAACGCGATCGTGCAAAGGACGAAGGTTCATACACACTCCTCTCTTGATTGAGACTGAAAACGCGGGAAAACCCGTCCTAGGAGAACATTCTCTTCGGACGGCAATCTTGTTAGCACTCTCGTGCAGTGAGTGCCAATTATATGGACCGAGTTTGACAATTTCAAGGAGGGAGCGAGCGGGGAATCCCGTAGGACAAGGCATCGCGCGCATCGACTTCGATAAAAACAATGAAGACGGCACACCCGATAGACGTGATTAATGCTGATTTGCGAAGGCTGATTTGTTCAGATCAGGGTTTTTACCTAGGACGCTGCGGCCTAGACTGATTCTCAACGACGAAGCAGTGGAGAGACACCTCACCACCCGCAACGTTCCCTAAATCAGCATTCGGAGGTCATCATGTTCAAGTCACTCGTTCCCGCGCTCGCCATCGCTGCCGTGCTCGCCGTGCCCAGTTTCGCCCAGGCGCGCGAAGACGGTCCCGTCACCCGCGCGCAAGTGCGCGCCGAGCTGGTTCAGCTCGAACGCGCCGGCTATAACCCGACTGGCGACCAGACTAACTACCCCGCCGACATCCAGGCCGCCGAGGCGCGCGTCAATGCGCAGCAAGGCGTCGCTGCATCGTCTTTCGGCGGTGCGGAAGAAGGCGCGTCGGCGTCGGGGCATGCGAGCCGACTGAGCTTTATCGATCGCATCGTGCGTCCGTCGGCGGCGAACCCGGTCGACTTCAGCCGTCCGTAATCCATACGATCGCACTCGAAGCGATGAATCGACGAAGTTAGCGCCTTTCATCACGCTGTAAGCGATAGATTCGACGATGTTTTTAGACTGCGCTTTTTCATCGGCCAGTCCGGCGGGTCTACAATTTGTGTCCGTCGTTGACACAAATTCTGGATCCGCCGCCTCTCATGCCCATGCCGTCCCCGCGTCTCGCCCTCGCCTCTCTCGGACTCGTCGCTCTCGCCGCGTGCGGAGGCCGCGGAGCGGTCACGCCGAGCTATCAGCAGGAACTGTTCACCACGGGCGCGAGCCCGTTCGCGCACAACTTCGACGCCACCGTCAACGAAACCTGCGAGGCCGCGCGCCGCGCACTGCTCTCGCAAGGCTTTCTCACGACGATGGGTCAGCCCGACAGCGTCGACGCCACCAAGAATTTCCAGCCGAACGCCGATACGCACGTCGCCGTCTCGTTCCACGTCGTGTGCACGCCCGGCGAGAACGCGACGAACCAGAGCATCGCCTACGTGAACGCCGTGCAGGACGGCTACGCGCTCAAGAAGAGCGATACCTCGGCGAGCGTCGGCCTCTCGGTGCTCGGTTCGCTTTCGCTGCCGATCCGTTCGAACAGCGATGCGATGGTCAAGATTTCGAGCGAGACCGTGCCCGCGGGCAAGTTCTACGACCGCTTCTTCAACCTGATGAGCCATTACCTCAACACGGTGCCGCGCAGTTCGCCCATCGCGTCCGATGAAGTGAAGAGCAAGCCGCTCGCGCCCTCGCTCATCGTCAGTTCGCCCGAACTCACGCCGACGCCGATCGTCGTGCAGACGCCCGAAGCCGCCACGGCCATCCAGGCATCGGATGCCGCGGCCGAAACGAAGCGCCAGGCGCAGGCGGCCGCGTCGGAGGCAGTGGCCGCATCGGCGCCGAACGCGGCGTCCGCACCGGCGCATTGAGCGCCGGTCCGGGACGCCGCGTTCAATTCGGCACGTTCACCGTTCCGCCGCCCACCGTGATCGCGTTCGCGCCCGGATCGCTCGCGATCGGCGGCAGGTTCGACGCCGCGAGCGCGGGCGCCGAACCGGGCGTGCCGCCGCGCGCCACTGCGCGCACCACTTGCGAAGGCGGCAGCGCGGCATTGTTCTTCAGGTGATTCCACATCAGGTTGAGCGCCTGAATATCGTAGTAATGCACCGGAATGAAGCGCGTGTCGAAGCCCGCCACGGACAGGAAAGCGTCGAAATGCTGGCCGTTCGCGATCTCGTAGAGCGAAAGCTGGCTCTTGTTGCCCTCCGCCACGCGATTCGCGCCGAGGTACGGACGCGACGCATGATTGATCGGCACGAGCGCGTCCGCGCGGCCCTGCACGATGATCGCGGGCTTGCCGCGCAGGTTCGCATTCACGCGGATGGCGTTCACGCTGTCGACGATCGTCGCATTGCCGTTCGCCCACAGGCCGCGCAGACACGCCGCGCCGAGATAGCTGGCATCGGGCGTGGCAAAGCGATGATCCGCCGCGCCCGCCGTGCCGGCGTTGTAGACGAGGTTGATGCCGTTGGTCGGCGGAATGCCGTTACCGTTGCCGAAGATCGTCGGCATCGGCGAGACGACCGGCGCCACGCCCGCCGCCCCCGTGACCGCGTTGGTCGTGCCGAAGCTGAAGTTGCACAGGTTGTCGAGCACGCTTGCCTTCATGTACGCATCGACGTAAGTGACGGCCACGGCCGGCACCGCCTGCGAGTCCCACATCGGCGCCTGGAGCGCATCTGAATCGGTCTGATAACCCGCCTGATGAAGCTGGTTCAGCGCGTCGGTGGCCTGCGCGACCGTATTGCCGCCCGAGACAAGCCCGTTCGCGGCGAGCGTCGCGCAGCGCGCCGTGCGGATCGCGTTGGTCGTCGCGACCGGAAGCGTCGTCAGATACGGCGCGCCGGCCGCCGCGGGCGCGAGCGCCGCGCACGGTTGCAGCAGATTGGCGAGCGTCGTGTAGTCCGCGAGCGGCCGCCCGAACGAGCCGACCGGCACGCCGCCCTGCCGCACCGACACCTGCGGTGGCAGATTCAGATTGATCTGCGGCTCGCCGACGACGACCGCCGTGATCCAGCCATCGGTGTCCTGCTCCGCGGCCGCCAGCGCCGCGCCGCCGCCATTGCTCACCGACGACGCGATCGTCGTGATGTCGCCCTTGTTGTAGCGCACCTGATGCGTCGAGCCGCTCACCGGCCCGAACATGTCGTTGAGCGCCCAGTACGCGAACTGAATCGCCTGCAAGGTGTTCTTGCCCCAGCTCGCTTCGGGATTCTGTTGCGAATGCGCGTGTTTGTACGCGTAGCGGTTCGGGAACGCCGAATTGAACGACGAAAGCGACGACGCGCTCACGTTCGCCTTGAAGATGGCCTTGGTCCCGGCGAGCGTGGTGCTGGCGAGCGTGCCGTCGATCATCGTGACGAGACTGGTCGCCAGCTCGTGCGCACCATTGCCGCCGCCCTTGTCGTTGTAGGCGACCGCGCAGCCGCGCTTGAGCCCCCACTCGCCCGCCGCGGAGATCGCGCCGTAGACGCCGCGCGATCCCGACGACGTCGCCGTGACGATGCAAGGCTGATCCGGATTGAAGCTCGCCGGAATCTGCACGAGCAGGCTGACGTTCTGCGTGCCGCTGCCGTCGTCCGCGTAGGCGATGTATTCCTTGCCCGCGATCTTGCCCTCGCCGAGCGTGTCGTTGCCGTTCAGATCGACGTTCGGCCCCCAGAAGCGGCCATAGCCGCCATTCGCCGACATGTCGACGAGCGCGCGATAGTTCGAGTAGATGGCGAGCCGCCGCAGTTCGGCCGCCGTGGGCGCCGCGTTGTTCGCGATCCCCGGCGCGGTCGCCGAAGCCAGGCCCGTCTTGCCCAGACCGGCCGTCAGCAGATCGTCGGAGACGCCGTCGTAAGTCTGTGTGTTGACCGAGCCCGCGACGAAATTCGGCAACGTGTTGGTCGGCGTGCCGCCGCCGTTGTTGTCGTCGCTGCCGCCGTGGCAGGCGGCGAGCGCTAACGCGGCGAGCATCGCGAACGCGCTGATCGACGCCCGGCGCGGCACAGTCTGCAACCTCTGGAAACGCGCGCATCTTTTCATTGTCTGCCTCCGCCTTTCGTTCCGTTCGAGTGGTGCAACCTCATGGGTGCAACGAGCCTGCGAGCATGCGGCCGTCGTTGAAAGTATCGCGTCTAATGAATGACGAGTCGCTGCTGAGTTTCCCTGTCCGCCACGCGCGCCGCCTTGAGCGCGCGCCACGCTGCAAACGACAACGGGCTCCGGCGGGAATGCCGGAGCCCGTTCCTGGACCCGCAAGAGAAGCGGAGAAAGCGGCATCACGCGATGCCGCCCGCCGCCTGCGACCCGGTTATTGCCCGCCGCCTTGCACGCCGAGCGTGATCTTGTTGGACACGGACTTCACGCCCGCCACGCCCTTCGCGATTTCTTCCGCCTGGGCGATCTGGCCGCCTTCCGGCACCGTGCCGGTCAGCGTGACCGCGCCGCTGCGCGCACGCACGTACACCTTCGACACGTCGAAGCCCTGCGCCTTCGACAGCGCGCGGCGCACCGCGTAGCCGAGCTTGCGGTCTTCCTTCTTGACCGTCGATTTCTGGGCCTTGGTCGCCGCCGCCGACTCGGTGCTCGTGGCCGCCGCGTCGCTCGACTGGGCATAGGCGCTCGAAGCCACCGCCACGCACACCACCACGCCCAGCGCCTTCAACAGATCGACTGCTTTCATGATTTCTCCTTTTGTTTCGCTTGTTGACTTCGCACAGATGCAACTCCGCTCGTTTTGCACTTCCAATCCGGGCCGCATTCCCAGCGGCAGGGCTTACGACTGGGTGACTCACCGGGGCCGCGCGCGCCCGTTGCCCGAAGGCGCACGGGCATAGCGGCGGCAAGCCGGCGAATGCGGCTCACGGTGCTGCGAGAGATGGCGAAACGAAACAAACTGCGGCCGTTTGGTCGGGCGGCAAAACCCGTCGGCTCGAATATGTCCTGCCGCATGGCGCATGCTTGGCGCGCCCTTCGCCGGTTCGCGGCGGGTAGCTCGCATGCCCACATAGCGGGCTGCGGCGCGAGAAAGGCCATGTCGTGCGGCGGCGAACGTCAATTTAGCCCAGCGCGGCCATTAGCGCAAAGCATTTAGCGACGCGGCCCTCCGCGCAGCCGCGCCCGCGCAACAGCGCCCGCCGGCCGGGCGCGGGGCTACACACGTCTGTCACACTCGGTGGCGCATGCGGCGGCATCGCCGGGCCGGTTTCCGCGGACGGGGACGCATCGCGATCAGGTAAGCTCAGGGGCACAAAGTTTCGCGATCACCGAGAAGATGACCCACCCTTCAGCACACGATCCGGGCGACGATCCGGACGTCCCGTCGAGACGCAGGCCGCAACCGAAGATCGTCGCGCGCTTCGTCGCCATCTCCTGGCGCGATCTGGCGCTCACCTTCGGCCCGATCCTGCTCGTCTGCGCCGCCGCGCTCTGGCTCGCCGTGCGGCTGATCCAGCCCGCGCCGCCGAGCACGCTGACCATCGCGGCCGGGCCGAAAGGCAGCTCGTTCTGGAACAGCGCGCAGAAATACAAGGCGATCCTCGCGCGCAACCGCGTCACGCTCGACGTGCTGGAAACGCAAGGCTCGCTCGACAACCTGACGCGCCTCGACGACCCGAAATCGAACGTCGATGTCGGATTCGTGCAAGGCGGCCTGACCAAACCCGGCACGACCAACGATCAGCACGGCAATCTGGAATCGCTCGGCAGCGTGTCCTACGTGCCGCTCGCGGTGTTCTACCGGGGCGCGGCGGTGGTCAGCCGCCTGTCGGAACTGAAGGGCAAGCGGCTCGCGATCGGCGCGGAAGGCAGCGGCACGCGCGTTCTGGCGCTCACGCTTCTGAAGGCGAACGGCATCGAGCCGGGCGGCGACACCGAGCTGCTGCCGCTCGCCGGGGACGAAGCCGCGAAGGCGCTGGAGGCCGGCCAGGTCGATGCCGTCTTCCTGACGGGCGACTCTGCCCAGCCGCCGACGATGGCCAAACTCCTGCGCACGACGGGCATCCGCTTCATGGATTTCTCTCAGGCCGATGCCTACGCACGCCGCTTTCCGTATCTCACCGAAATCGAGCTGCCGATGGGCGCGTTCGATTTCGCCCGCAATCTGCCCCCGCGCCCGGTCCACATGATCGCGCCGACCGCCGAGCTGGTCGCGCGCGACAGCCTGCACCCGGCGCTCTCCGACCTGCTGATCGAGGCCGCGCGCGAAGTGCACGGCCGCGCCAATCTGCTGCAGCGCGCGAACGAGTTTCCCGCGCCGCTCGTGCACGAATTCCGCATCAGCGACGACGCCGAGCGCTATTACAAGTCGGGCAAGAGTTTCATCTACCGCACGCTGCCGTTCTGGGTGGCGAGTCTTGCGGATCGCGTGCTCGTCGTGCTGGTGCCGCTGATCGTGGTGCTGATTCCGGGCCTGCGGCTCGTGCCGGGGCTGTACCGGTGGCGCGTGAAATCGCGCATCTACCGGTGGTATGGCGCGCTCATTGCGATCGAGCGGGAAGCGATCAGCGGCCCGGACACCGCGCAGCGCGACGCCCTGCTCGACCGCATCGACGCGATCGAAACGGCCGTGAATCGCATGAAGATGCCGCTCGCGTTCGCGGATCAGTTTTATGTGTTGCGCGAGCACATCGGCTTCGTGCGCACGCGTCTTGCGCACGCACCGGCGGCACAAGGCGCAGAGGACGCCGGGACGCACGCGCGCAACGTGGCGCAAACGAACGCGCCCGCTGTCGTTTCGCGGGCAGACACGGAACAAGGCAGCACGTAATATCTAAAGGAGCACACGGAAGAAGAGATGCGATGCCCGCGCGCGCCGCATCCGGCATGCAGGACACGACCGGAAAACGAACAATAGTTGAGGCTTCAGCCGCCGCCCGCGCCTGAAAGCCACGGAAACTCAGGGAGAAGTGACATGAGTGCCCCGCATTCGATCAGTGGTGGTCAGCCGTACTTTTTCTTCGACTTCATTTCGCCGTTTTCGTACTTGCTGCTGGAGCAGCACGAGAAATGGCCGGACATGCCGTTCGAACTCGTGCCCGTCCAGTTGATGAAGCTGCTCGACCGATGGGGCCAGCCGCACGCCGCGACCATTCCGTCCAAGCGTGTCTTCACCTACCGGCACGCGCTCTTTCGCGCGGAGCAACTGGGCATTCCCTTCAGGATGCCGCCCGCGCATCCGTTCGATCCGAGCAAGGCGCTGCGGCTCGCCGTGCTGGCGGACGGCGAGATCGCCCGCGTGCGCGAGATCTTCCGCTACATCTGGCGCGAGGGACGCGACCCGGCGACGCCCGAAGGTTTTCGCGCGCTGTGCCAGCACGTCGGCATGCCGGAAGCGGAAACGCGCATCGAGGACGAGGACGTCAAGGCGAAACTGCGCGCCAATAACGACCGCGCCGTGGCGATGGGCGTGTTCGGCGTACCGACTTTCCTCGTCAACGATCAGATTTTCTGGGGCGAGGACACGCTGCCGATGGTGCTCTACGTCGCGCGCTCGCCGAACTGGCTGGAGGGCGCGGAAGTGAAGCGCATCAGCGCGCTGCCGACCGCGCCGCGCGACGCCGATTTCGCCTGACTGCCGCGGTCGAGGGCGGCGCGCCTATGCCGTGCATAGCGCGCTCGCTATGGCGTCAAAAAAAGATAAGCGTTTAACTTCGGGTGAGGGGTCGCGAGTTCGCGCCCGCGCATCCTGATCAACCGCTTCGCAGGCCATGAACGACCCCGCCGACTCACTCGACATCTGGCTGATCCGCGTCTTGCGCACGCTTTTGCTGGAGCGCAGCGTGACGCAGACCGCGCAGCGTCTGAACCAGACACAGCCGGCGATCAGCACGGCGTTGCGCCGCTTGCGCGAGATCCTTAACGATCCGATTCTCGTGCGCGGCAAGCAGGGCATGGTGCCGACCGAGTACGGCGAATCGCTGCTCGCGCCCGCGCAGCGCGCCTTGCGCGAAGTCGAATTCGTCGCGACGCCGCATGGCGATTTCGATCCGGCCAGTTCGCGCCGCACGTTCCGCGTCGCCGCGCCCGATTACCTCAACGATTTCTTCATGCCGACGCTCGTCGCCGCCTTTCGCGACGCCGCGCCGCACGCGCGTCTCGAGATCGAGTCGCTCAATCCGATGCGCGATCACGAGCGCATGCTCGACGAAGGTGAAATCGACCTGATGGTCGCTAACTGGACGAAGCCCGAGCCGCGTTTTGCGCGCGAGGATCTGTTCACCGATGTTTTCGTCTGCCTGATGCGCGCAAATCATCCGCTCGCACGCGAGCCGCTGACGGCCGAACGCTACGCGCTCGCCGCGCATCTCGCGCCGACGCCGTACAGCGGCGGCAGGCGTCATCCGATCGATATCGGGCTTGCGCGCGCGGGCATCGAGCGGCGCATCGTGACGACGATTCCGTACTTCGGCCTGGTGCCGCAAGTGCTGCTGCAGTCCGATCTGATCTTCACCGCGCCGCGCCGCTTCGCCCAGCACTATGCGGCGCTGCTGCCGCTCGCGGTGCTCGACTCGCCGGTGCCGTTTCCGCGCATCAAGTGCTATCAATTGACGCTGCCGCAGCCGGATCAGCCGACCGATGTGGCCTGGCTGCGCACGCTGATGTCGAGCGTGTCGGATACGCTCACGCGCAAGAAAACCGTGCCCGCCCCTTCCGGCGACATCGCGGCGGAACTGGGCGAAGTCGCCAAGTAGCGCGTGCACGCGGCGCAGGGACGGGACTTTCGGTACTATCCGGAACGACCTCCTCGGCTGCCCGCTCACATGGACGCTCTCGACAAACTGATCCAGCTTGCGAACCTTTCCGGCGCGCTCGATTTGCGCTGCCTGCTGAGCGGCCCGCTGGAATTGGATCACGCGCCCGCGCCTGCCGGCGAAGCGGTGTATCACGTCGTGCTGGATGGCGAATGCACGGTGTTGCGACGTGGCCAGACGCCGCTCGAACTGAAGGCGGGCGATATCTTCTTCCTGCCGCGCGGCGATGCGCACGTGCTGAGCATCCGGGCATGCGAATCCGGCCCGGCCGCAGGCGCGATGCAGGCGCGCGATAACGGCGCGGTCACGGTGCGAAGCAATTGCGGCGAAGTCGCGCCGGGCGTCGATCTGTTGTGCGGGCGCTTTCTCTACGCGCCGCGCGCGCTATTGATCGACGTGTTGCCGGACGTCGTGTACGTGTCGTTCTCGAACGCCTCCGCGCCGTATCTCGCGCCGCTCGTGCAGACGATGCGCCGCGAGGCCGAGGATTCGCAGCTGGGCGCGCCGTCGATCGTGACGGCCTTGTCCACCGCGCTCTTCACGATGGTGCTGCGCGCGTGGCTCGCCGGCCAGCCGTCGCTTGCGGGCGTGCTCGGCTTGCTGGCGAACCGGCGGCTGGGCGCATCGATCATCGCGATGCTGGAGCGGCCCGCCGAGCCGTGGACCCTCGAAATGCTGGCGAAAGAAGCAGCGATGTCGCGCGCCACGTTCATGCGCGCGTTCTCCGCGCATTCGGACAGCTCGCCGCTGGCGTTGCTGAGCCACGTGCGCATGCAGCTCGCGAGCACGATGCTCACGCACACGAAGAAAAGCATCGCCGATGTCGCGGCGGAGGTCGGGTATCAGTCCGAGGCGGCGTTCAGCAAGCGGTTCAAGGAACTGTATGGCATCGCGCCGGGGAAGTTCCGGACGGAGAACGGCTTGATGTGAAGCGTGTCGTGAAGCGCGAGCGCGCTTACAGGGCGTTCTCCTTCGCCCATGCGGCGAGCGGCGTGCGCTCGATCGGCATGTCGGGCGGCGAGAAGCTGCGCGTGACGGTCTTGCCCGTCGCTTCATTGACGGTTGCGCGGTACATCACGCTGCCCTCTCCCGTCGATGCGCTGATCGCAAAGGCGGCGAGATCGCTGCTGCACGCGTGCTGCTTGCAGCCCGACGCGAAGTAATAGCCGTCCTTCAACTGAACGCCCGCGATATCCGATGCCCCGAACCGCTCGACGATCCGCTTCCACTCATTGGGACGAAGCTCGTTGAACGCCTTGCGGAACCGCTGGTCGCCGACGACCTCCGAGGGCAGCTTGCCGACCATCCACTCGAAGTCCCGCACGGTCGCCGGCGCGGCCGTGCCAGCCGGCGCATAAAGAACCGATGCCACCGCGCTCAGCAGGATCGCGGTCGAAACGATTGCGCTGACGCGCTTGCCAAATCCAGTACTCACTGCTCACCCCATCGTGTTCTCGATTGCGCCGGACACATCCACGGGAGATCGCGCCCGGCGCAACGATGATAGGGGTTCGCATCCACGGCCCGCTGCCGCTGTGACCAAATTTGGCGAAGCGGAGCGTGCGACCGTGCGAGCGTGCTTAACGCACGGCGGAAAGCGCACGCAAACGCTGCCCCGACGGCACGCCCAGCCGAGCCGCCATTTCTCTCACGCGCAGCAACTGCGCCGCGACCGCCAGTGCGATCGATCCCGGCGCTTTATCGACGATGCCTTCCACGCCGATCGGACACGTGATCTCCGGCAAGCGGTCGGCGGCCACGCCCCGCTCCACCAGCCGCCGCTCGAACTTCACGCGCTTGGTCGCCGAGCCGATCAGCCCGAAGTACGCGAAATCGTCACGCCGCATGATGCGTTGCGTCAGCGAGAAATCGAGCGAATGATCGTGCGTCATCACGATGAAATACGCGCCGGCGGGCGCTTCGTCGACGATCGCATCGGGCAGATCGGTGGCTTCGATCTGCACGTTCGCCGGAACTTCATCGGGGAAGAGTTCGTCGCGCGCATCGACCCACTGCACGACGCACGGCAGCGTGCCCAGCACCTTCACGAGCGCATGGCCGACGTGGCCCGCGCCGAACAGGACGACGTGCATCATGACCGTGCGCTCCGCACCGCGTTCACGGCCCTCAGGATTTCCTCCGCGGTGGCGGGCGCGTTCAGCGGCGGGTTGATCTTGTGATCGCCGACCGCGGAAACCGCGTCGCGGATCGCGAAGAACACCGAGAACGGCAACAGGAGCGGCGGCTCGCCGACCGCCTTCGAGCGATGGATGCTGTCCTCCACGTTGCGGTTCTTGAAGAGGTTCACGCGGAAATCGGCGGGCATGTCGTTGGTCGTCGGAATCTTGTAGGTGGACGGCGCGTGCGTCATCAGCTTGCCCTTGTCGTTCCACCACAGTTCTTCGGTCGTGAGCCAGCCCATGCCCTGCACGAACGCACCTTCGACCTGGCCTTTGTCGAGCGCCGGGTTCAGCGATGCGCCCACGTCGTGCAGTGCGTCCGCGCGCAGCACGCGCATTTCGCCGGTGAGCGTGTCGATGACGACTTCGGACACCGCCGCGCCGTACGAGTAGTAGTAGAACGGGCGGCCCTGCATCGTCGCCTGGTCCCAGTAGAGCTTGGGCGTCGCGTAGAAGCCGTCGGACCACAACTGCACGCGCGCGAGATACGCCTTCTGCACCACTTCGCCGAACGGAATCGCATCGCCGCCGACGATCACGTGGTCGTTCGCGAAACGCACCTCGGACGCCGCGACCGTGCCGCCGCCGAACTTCTCCGCCGCGAACTTCGCGAGCCGCTCGCGCAACTGGCGCGCGGCATCCTGCGCGGCCTTGCCGTTCAGATCGGTGCCGGTCGAGGCCGCCGTCGCGGATGTGTTCGCGACCTTGCTCGTATCGGTCGCCGTGACGCGCACGCGCTCGAACTTCACGCCGAGCTCGTGCGCGACGACCTGCGCGACCTTCGTGTTCAGGCCCTGGCCCATTTCGGTGCCGCCGTGGTTCACGAGCATCGAGCCATCGGTATAGATGTGAACCAGCGCGCCCGCCTGGTTGAAGTGCGTGACGTTGAACGCGATGCCGAACTTCACCGGCGTCAGCGCGAGCCCTTTCTTCAGGATCTCGTTGTTCGCGTTGAATTCGTCGATGGCGGCGCGGCGGCGGCGATAGTCGCTCGTCGTTTCGAGCTCGCCGAGCAACGCGTGCAGCACGTTGTCTTCGACCGTCTGACCATACGGCGTCTGGTTGTTCTCGCCCTTGCCGTAGAGATTCGCGAAGCGCACGTCGAGCGAGTCGCGGCCGACCGAACGCGCGACGTTATCCATGATGTATTCGATCGCGAACGCGCCCTGCGGCCCGCCGAAGCCGCGAAACGCGGTGTTCGACTGCGTGTTGGTCTTGCCGCAATAGCCTTCGATCTTCACGTCCGAAAGCCAGTACGCGTTGTCGAAGTGACAGACGGCGCGCGTCATCACCGGGCCCGACAAATCGGCGGAAAAGCCGCAGCGCGATGTCATGTCCACGGCGACGCCATCGATCCGGCCGTCGTCGTCGTAGCCGACTTCGAAGTCGTACACGAAGTCGTGGCGCTTGCCGGTGATCATCATGTCGTCGTCGCGGTCCGGACGCAGCTTCACCGGGCACAGGAGCTTCCACGCGGCGAGCGATGCGCAGCACGCGAAAATGCCCGATTGCGATTCCTTGCCGCCGAAGCCGCCGCCCATGCGGCGGCATTCGACGAGCACGTTATGCGAATGCACGTTGAGCACGTGCGCGACGAGATGCTGCATCTCAGTCGGGTGCTGCGTCGAGCAGTAGACGTGCATGCCGTCGTCGTCCTTCGGCACGGCGTAGGCGATCTGCCCTTCGAGGTAGAACTGCTCCTGACCGCCGAGCTTCATCGCGCCGCGTTCGTGATGCGCGGCCTTCGCCATGCGGCCTGGCGCATCGCCGCGCGAGAGCTTCAGCGGATTGAGCACATACGATTCCGCTTTGCGCGCGTCTTCTGCCGTGAGGATCGGCACGAGGTCTTCGAATTCGATGGTCGCGCGGCGTGCGGCGAGGCGCGCCGTGTCGTGCGAGGTCGCGACGACGATGAACATCGGCTGGCCGATGTACTGCACGATGCCCTGAGCCAGCACCGGATCGTCGTGGATGATCGGACCGCAATCGTTCACGCCGGGAATGTCGTCGGCGGTGAAGACGGCGACCACGCCCGGCGTCGCGCGCACGGCGTCGAAGTTCATCGACAGAATTTTCGCGTGCGCTTTCGGGCTCGTGCCGAGCGCGGCGTGCAGCGTGCCCGCGACGAGCGGAATGTCATCGGTATAGCTGGCGCGTCCGCTCACGTGCAGATGCGCCGATTCGTGCGGACGCGAAACATGCACCTGCTTGAAATCGTCGATGTCGTTCGCGAGCGTCTGGGCTTCGGCGAGAAAGGCTTCTGCTTGCTGATTCATGTTCGTATCCTCTTCTTACTTCGCTTCGACCAGTTCGATTGCACGCACATCGAGTTGCGACTTCGAAAGCGGATTGTGCGAACGCGTTTCCAGCCAGAAGCGATACAGCAGGCTTTTCGCGGTATCGAGCCGGTAGTCGCTGCTCGCGCGCATGTCGGTGAGCGGCTGATAATCCTTGCTCAACGCGAGCATCGCGGCTTGCGCGGTGGCTTCGTTCCAGTGCGCGTCGGTCAAGATGGCTTCCGCATGCGCCGCGCGCTTCGGCGTCGCGGCCATGCCGCCGTAGCAAAGACGCGGCTCGCGGATCGTGTCGCCCTCCGCGATGTACGCGAACGCGGCGTACACGGCGGAAATGTCGGAGTCGAAGCGCTTGCTCAGCTTGTACGCGCGGAACTGCAGCTTCGCGCGTTTGCCGGTGCGCGTCGGCACTTTCAGCATCGCGACGAACTCGTTCTCCGTCATGTCCTTCTTCTGGTACGCGATGTACAAATCTTCGAGCGGCATCTCGCGCGTGCCGTTCACGCTTTGCAACACCACGCGCGCATTCAGCGCGATGAGGCCGGGCATCGAATCGCCAATCGGCGAGCCGTTCGCGACGTTGCCGCCGAGCGTGCCCGCATTGCGGATCGGCAGCGACGCGAAGCGCAGACGCGTTTCTTCGAGCTCGGGATACGTCTTCACGAGCTCGGCATACGCGCGCTCGAGCGTCACGCCCGCGCCGATCTCGATCCAGTCGTCCGTCGTCCCGACATGCCTGAGCGCCTCGATTTGCCCGACATAGGCGATGTCGCCGAGATCGCGCAACTGCTTCGTCACCCATAAGCCGATGTCCGTGCTGCCCGCGAGAATGCGCACGTTCGGGTTCTTGTCCTTCAGCGCGGCGAGCGCCTCGACCGTGCGCGGTGCGTCGAACTGCCGGCCGGCGTGCTCGTAGTGGAACGTATCGTCGCGCTTCAGGCTGTCGAGCGTGCGGGCGAGCGCCGGCACGTTGACGGGCGCGAGCGGCGCGTGATCGAACATCTGCTCGGCGGCGTCGATGATCGGCCGATAACCCGTGCAGCGGCACAGATTGCCCGTGAGCGCGTCGCTGATTTCCTGGCGCGAGGGCGTGGTCTTTGCGCAGGCGTGCTCGCAGCCGGTCGTCGCATGACCGTGCTTTTCGTAGAGCGCGAACATCGACATGGCGAAACCGGGCGTGCAGAACCCGCACTGCGAACCGTGGCAATCGACGAGCGCCTGCTGCACCGGATGCAGCGTGCCGTCCGGCTGGCGCAGGTCTTCAACGGTGAAGAGCGCGCGGCCGTCGAGCGTCGGCAGGAATTGCACGCACGCGTTGACAGCCTTGAACGCGACGCCGCCCTGCCCGTCCGGCTCGCCGACGACGACCGTGCACGCGCCGCAGTCGCCTTCGGCGCAGCCTTCCTTGGTGCCGGTGCAGCGCGCGTCTTCGCGCAGGTATTGCAGCACGGTGCGTGTCGTCGATGCGCCGCTCACTTCCTGGATCGCGTTGCGGTGATAGAAGCGGATCGGCTGATTGGTCGACTCGTTGATCGGCTCGCTCATGGGATGTCTCGGGGCTGTTCGATGCTTTTTTGCTGGTTGCGCGGGATACGCAGCCGGTGGCATTCGCGACTATTCGGAAATGTTCCTGTCGCTTCGATGGTTCGAAAGCTATCACCACCAAAATCCACATCCCATAGGCGGCATTGCATGAACGACATATTCTTCGTCCGATATGTGCGCCGGGCCTTACCGGGTAAGGCTTTCCGCGATGTACTCCGGCCGTCCGGACCGGCAATTTGTCCCACCTGGTTACAAAACGGGCGCGGCGTTGCGTCGCAACATATGTGACAATCATGCCTTCGCGCCGAATTCAACCCCGCAATTTCCCTATGTCCACCGAGTCTCGCACCCAGACGCAGAGCGATTTCGCCGTCACGCTGCGCATTCTGCCCGTCGTCCTGTACACATTTCTCTGTTACCTGACGATCGGCATTCCGCTGGCAGTGCTGCCGGGTTTCGTGCACACGGACTTGGGCTACGGCTCGGTGATGGCGGGTGCGGCGATCAGCGTCCAGTACTTCGCGACCCTCATGTCGCGGCCGCTCGCCGGCCGCACCGCCGACACGCTCGGCCCCAAGAAGACCGTGCTGTACGGTCTCGCGGCGTGCGCGGCGAGCGGCGTGCTCTTGCTCGGTTCGGCGCTCGCCGCGCAATGGCATGCGGTGAGTCTCGCGCTGCTGGTCATCGCGCGGCTCGTGCTCGGTTTCGGCGAGAGCTGGGTCGGCACGGGATCGATTACGTGGGGCATCGGGCGCGTCGGCGTCACGAACAACGCGAAGGTGATTTCGTGGAACGGCATCGCGACCTACGGCGCGCTTGCCATCGGCGCGCCGCTCGGTGTGGCGATCGATCATGCGCTCGGTTTCGCATCGCTCGGGCTGATCGTGATCGCGCTCGGCGGTTTCGGTTACTGGCTCGCGACGCGCATGGCGAGCGTGCCTGTCGTTCATGGCGAGCGGATGTCGTATCGCAGCGTGTTCTTCCGCGTGCTGCCGCATGGTTTGGGGCTCGCGCTCGGATCGGCGGGCTTCGGCTCGATCGCGACGTTCATCACGCTTTACTACGCGGCGCATAACTGGCCGAATGCGGCTTTGTCGCTGACGGTGTTCGGCACGATGTTCATCGGCGCGCGGTTGTTGTTCGCGAACACGATCAAGGCGTATGGCGGTTTTCGCGTGGCGATCGTGTCGTTTGCGTTCGAATGCGCGGGTTTGTTGATGCTGTGGCTTGCCGCGGAGCCGACTTTTGCGCTCGCGGGCGCGGCGTTGACCGGGTTTGGGTTTGCGCTCGTGTTTCCTGCGCTTGGCGTGGAAGCGGTCGGGCTCGTGCCGCCCGCCAGCCGGGGGGCGGCTTTGTCGGCTTATTCCGTGTTTCTCGATCTGTCGCTCGGGCTGACCGGGCCGCTCGCCGGGTATGTTGCCGGGGAGTTGGGGTATGGGTCGGTGTTCCTGTTTGCCGCGCTGGCGGCGGCTGCGGCGGTGGGATTGTCGGTTGCGCTTTATATGCGCGCGGGGCGTGGGGTGGGTGGGGCGGCTACGGCTTGAAGCAAGCCGCCTATGCCAACGGTTTGACAGCGAACGAGGGCGGCGCGGATAGCCCGTCAGGGCAGCGCGATAGCACGCGCGCCCTGACCTGATGCAGGCGAACTAGGAGCGGAAGCATCCTTTGGTCGTCAAGAAGCATCCCGTGCCATCGTTCCCGGCCGGAAAGCCCCACGACGTCAAGGTTTCTTCCGGCGTCCAGACGTGATCCTGCAAGGTCCAGACTGGCACGAAGGCCATCTTCGTCCCTTGGTCGAGCGCGGAAACAACCCATCCCATGAGCGTCACGCCGCCTGAACCGTCATACCACCATACCGGGCCGCCCGAGTCTTCCGCGCTTACGAGAGCGGCTCCTCCGTTGGTTACATAACAGCGATTGGCGGTACGCGGGCAATCCATTGCCAAGGTGCCGCAACGATAAGTGCCCGCGCGTTGCGTATCGACGGAAGTTCCGGAGTAGCAAATCGAGGTGTCCTTCTTCAGAGGCGCATGAGCCACGCCCGTGATCGGCGCATCCTGCCATGCATCGGAGACACGGATCTTTGGTGCGAGCGGCAGCGTGCCAGTCCCGATGAGGCCAATGTCATCGGTGTCCGCTTCGGTGTTGGTTGGGTTGGTCGTATGCGTCACTCGCCCCCAGCCACCCCATCCCGTACCCGATTCAGAGCGCCAATCGGACAATGGACTGTCCACATGGCCCGCACCGGGAATGTAGTAGATGCCTCGATCTACCCATACGCCGCCCCCTGATGTGCCTCCCGGCACGGTCCCCGCGCCTGCCGGATGCGTTGCATTGGTCCAGGTCCATTGTTCCCGCGGCGCTCCGTAGAACTTCTGAACCATCTCGATATCGGTTGGGCTGAGTTTGCCGTCACCGTTCCATTGCGGATTGCAGTAGTTCATGACTGAAGCGAGATCCCAGGTGCCAATCATAATGGCGTCGCCTCTAGGATACCGGGGCTCATTACACCATGCAGGATTATCCGGACGGTCCTGCTCATGAAGAAATCCTAGCGCGTGTCCAAATTCGTGAACCGCTGTCGCACGAACGCAGAATTCCAGGCGACCCTGACAATAGCTTGCACCCCACTTGGCATATGTGAGGTTAAGCATCATGCTCGGGTTAACGGAGATCGAATACGTCCCGTAGTACGAATTAGGGGCTTTTTCGGCATCGTCCTCAACTCCGATGCGAATGCCATTGAAGCTGGAACCATCGGTTATTTTCGAACATTGCCCCCACCCGGCAAACGCCACTTGTGAGTTGGCAACCCATGTCTCTTCAACAGCGGCACGCGTCCAACCACGCGCTTGCGTGGTCTGCGCGAACTCTGCGTCGCTTAGATTCCAGCAGACGTTGATCAGCCTTTGCGGCCAAATCACAGTCGGTAATACGTAACCCTTCGCGGTTGCCGCCGGAACTGAAGCAGGCTGATCGACAGTATTTTTGATCGCTGCATCGGGCGTTGCGTTACTTCCGCCATCTCCGCATCCCGATACAAAAATCGCTGCCAAACACCATATAATGAATAATCTTATTTTCTTAATCAAAATACCCTCATATTTAATTTTCTCAAGCATACAAAATGGTAAGTCCAGTATAAATCTTACCGTTGTAGGAAATTGAAAGAACATCACGCTTTATTACATCAAATTGAGCACCACGGTATTTATATGGCTTCACACAGCAAATTAGCTGACGGGGAAATCGAATATTAATTGACCAGCGTCCGCGTAACGATTCACAAATTCAATCGACTGGCCCATTTCACTGCCGACGACCACGAGATGATTGCCCATCAAATCGCCATGCCGAATAACGCGCCCGGCTTGAATTAGATTTTTTTCGAACGCGGAAACTCGATGCTCCGCCAAGAACCGATGCCACGCCCGTTTTCCAGCACGGCGAGCCTCGCCAGGATAGGGAATCACGCGCCCCTTGATCATCGATGTTTGTCTTAAAATCCCCGCTTGGCCCACCAGCGTCCGCTTTATGAACCCGACCTCGGAAGACCGCTGGCGCGACTTGCGCCCGGACCCGGACAGCGACACTCCGCTCTATCTTCAACTCGCCCGCAAGCTTGCCACCGCGATCCACGACAATCGCTGGAACGCCGGGGAAGCGCTGCCGTCCGAGCGTGTGCTGTCGGAAGCGCTCGGCGTGTCGCGGATCACGTCGAGAAAGGCGATCGCGCTGCTCGTCGAGCAAGGGCTGATCCGCCGCGAGCAAGGCGCGGGCAGCTTCATCACGCCGCGCTATGAAGATCCGCTGTCGCGCCTGTCGAGCTTCTCCGAAATGCTCAGGCGACGCGGCTTCAAGCCCAGTTCGAAGTGGCTCTCGCGCACCATCGAGCCCGCCAATCGCGATGAAGTCATCCAGCTCGGCCTCTCGCCCGCCGCCACCGTCACGCGGCTCAAACGCCTGCGCCTCGCCGACGATATCGTGATGGCCGTCGAAAACTCGACCTTTCCGGCCTCGTGCATCCCCGATCCGCAAGCCATCGGCGATTCGCTGTACAGCTATCTCGACGGGCGCGGGCTTTCCATCGTGCGCGCGCTCCAGCATTTCCGCGCGGTGAACGCCAGTCCGGAGATCGCCGGGCAAATGGGCATCGCGCCGCACGACGCGCTTTTGCTCATCACGCGTGTCGGCTATACGGCGGATCAGCGCGCGATCGAACTCACCGATACGTACTGCCGCAACGACTACTACGACTTCGTCGCCGAACTACGCAAATAAGCGCCCACATGACCGAAACGACCGCCGCCGCACCGTCCGATCGCGCATTGAGCATCATGCTGTGGCTCGTCGCCACGGGCTTCTTCATGCAGACGCTCGACTCGACGATCGTCAACACCGCGCTCCCCGCCATGGCCCGCAGCCTGGGCGTCGCGCCGCTGCGCATGCAGGGCGTCGTGATCGCCTATTCGCTCACGATGGCCATGATGATTCCCGTCTCCGGCTGGCTCGCCGACAAGCTCGGCACGCGGCGCGTGTTCTTCAGCGCGATTCTGGTGTTCACGATCGGCTCGCTGTTGTGCGCGAACGCGCAGTCGCTGACGGCGCTCGTCGCGTACCGCGTCGTGCAGGGCGTGGGCGGCGCGATGCTGCTGCCGGTCGGACGCCTCGCCGTGCTGCGCGTGTTTCCGGCGGAGCGCTATCTTTCGGCGTTGGCGTTCGTCGCGATTCCGGGGCTGATCGGTCCGCTCATCGGTCCGACGCTGGGCGGCTGGCTCGTGCAGATCGCATCGTGGCACTGGATCTTTCTCATCAACGTGCCGGTGGGCGTGATCGGCTGCATCGCGACGAAACTGTACATGCCCGACAGCCGCAACCCGGCGACCGCGCGCTTCGATCTCGCGGGCTATCTGCTGCTCGCCGTCGGCATGGTTGCGCTGACGATCTCGCTCGACGGCCTCGCCGATCTCGGCCTCGCGCACGCGATCGTCATCGTGTTACTCGTGCTGTCGTTCGGCTGCTTCGTCGCGTACGGTCTGCACGCGACGCGCGCCGCCCAGCCGATCTTCTCGCTCGATCTCTTCAAGATCCACACGTTCAGCGTCGGACTGCTCGGCAATCTGTTCGCGCGCATCGGCAGCGGCGCGATGCCCTATCTCATTCCGCTGCTGCTGCAGGTGAGCCTCGGCTACACGGCGTTTCAGGCCGGCATGATGATGCTTCCCGTCGCGGCCGCGGGCATGGCGTCCAAGCGGCTCGTCACGCGGCTGATCGAAAAGCATGGTTATCGGCGCGTGCTAGTGGTGAACACCGTGCTCGTCGGACTGATGATGGCGAGTTTCTCGCTCGCGAGCGCGCATCAACCGCTGTGGCTGCGGCTCGTGCAACTGGCGATCTTCGGCGCCGTCAATTCGATGCAGTTCACCGCGATGAACACGCTCACGCTGAAGGATCTCGGCACCGGCGGCGCGAGCAGCGGCAACAGCCTGTTCTCGCTCGTGCAGATGCTGTCGATGAGTCTCGGCGTGACCGTCGCCGGCGCGATTCTCTCGACCTTCACCGGGATTCTGCCGCACGTGACGCCGCAGAACTCGCTGCCCGCGTTCCACGCGACGTTTCTGTGCGTGGGCGTCATCACGGCGGCGACGGCGTGGATCTTCGGCCAGCTCGCCCCGGAAGTGCGTGCGGCGCACCGAAAGCCCGATCCGTCGGAAGCAAACTGAACGGCGCGCGAGTGACGACGCACCGCGCCGGTGCTTCCCGCACGCTTGCGCGGCGCGCGTTCCCAAGCCTGCGGCACGACGCGCTCAATCCGCACACGAATACGCGCGCCGGATGCGCGGAAACCCCGCGCGCGCCGCTTGAATATTGAATTTGCACGCTTTTTGCTCTGACGCTCGGGTGCCGATCCGGTAAACTATCTCGATAAAGTCACTCGCTCCAAGCATCGACACCATGAGCATGGTTGATCTCGACCCGCCCCGCTTTCAGCCGCCCCGCCCCATCGCAGGCGACGATGGCTCGCGTCGCACCGTGCTGTACGGCGAGTACACGGTTTTCAGCGTGTTCCAGCCGGTTTTCTCGGTGTCGCATCGCCGCGCGATCGGCTATCACGCGTCGTTGCGCGCCCGCGACGACACGCATCGCCATGTTCCGTCGCACGAAGTGTTCACGCAGGCCGCGCGGCGCGGCGATTTGCTCGAACTCGGCCGGCTCGCTGAATCGCTGCATCTTGGCAATTTCAATGCGTTCGACAGTCACGACGAATGGCTCTTCCTGAGCCTGCATCCGGCCGCGCTGATGGACACGAGCTACGGCGATGCGCTGCTCGCGTCGCTGAAGGACATCGGTCTTCCGCCGCAGCGCGTCGTGCTCGAAGTGCCCGAGCAGGCCGGCGGCGAGACGACGCGCTTTGCCGCGATCGTCGATTCGCTGCGCAAGTCGGGCTTTCTGATCGCGCTGGACGGCTTCGGCGTGAAGCATTCGAATATCGATCGCGTGTGGCATCTGCGGCCCGATATCGTGACGCTTGACCGCTGCATCCTGCAGCAGGCGACGGAGCATTCGCATATCGAACGCGTGCTGCCTCGTCTCGTGTCGCTGCTGCATGAATCGGGGCAACTCGTTCTGATGGGCGGCCTGGCGACCGAGCGCGACGCGCTGATCGCGCTCGAATGCAACGTCGATTTCGTGCAGGGCGCGTATTTCGCGCAGCCGAGCGTGGAGGCGGTGCACAGCGAAGTCGCGACCGGCGTGATGGACGCGTTGTCGGCGGCGTCGCGCGAACGCGTCGCGGCGCGCGAGCGGGCGCAAGGCGCGCGGCTGGAGCCGTACGTGAGCGGTCTCGAGCGCGCGGCGGTCAAGCTGATGGAAGGCGAAACGCTCGTCGCCGCGACGAGCGAACTGCTGCAACTCGCCGAAACCGCGCGCTGCTTTCTGCTCGATCAGTCCGGGCGGCAGATCGGCGACAACGTCGTGCCGGTGGTGCGCACCTCGCAACGGGCCAAGCGCTTCAGTCCGCTATTGCATTCGGAAGGCGCAAGCTGGGAACGCCGGCCGTATTTCATCGAGGCGTTGCGCGCGCCGGGCCGCGTGCATCTGACGGCGCCGTATCTCTCGATCAACGAGGCGCACCTGTGCGTGACGGCGTCGATCGCCGCGCAAACGCCGTATGGCCTGCAAGTGCTGTGCGTCGACATCAACTGGGAAGCGGCGAAGCGCCGATAAGTCTCACGAACCCTGGTTGGAATCCGGCCGCAACAGATCGAAACCCGCGAGCGCGATGACGCCGGACAGCGCGATGAGCGCGGCGGAATGGCGGCCGAAAAAGAGCAATGCCGCGGCTGACCAGGCCGTGAGGCAGAGAAAGGCGAAGCGCTTCATGATGGACTTTCCGATGCAGAGCCTTGCGGCAAGGAGGTATTTTAGGCTCGTGGCTTGAATGGCGCAGCGGCGGGCGGGCGATTGGAGTGTCTGAATCTTCTGACAAGAAATGCGAACGGATCGAGATGCGGTAGATCCGCAATCTGATCTACGTTTAGCAATCCGAATGATCTGTATCGCAGCGAAAGATCATTGATATCAGATTCAAGGGTCTATCAACCCGCTTCACACACGCGACTTTCTCCGAACCTCTCCAAGAAAAAAGCCGCATCGGCCAAGGCCGATGCGGCTTTCGCTACTTCACACGAAGGTCGTCAAAACCCTCGCATCGAGCGCTATTACGCGCCGAAATTCTTCGCGGCGAAGTCCCAGTTGGCGATGTTCCAGTAAGCCTCGATGAACTTCGGACGCGCATTGCGATAGTCGATGTAATACGCATGCTCCCACACGTCGATGGTCAACAGCGCCTTCGCGTCGGTGGTGAGCGGCGTTGCGGCATTGCTCGTCGACACGATATCCACCGTGCCGTCGGTCTTCTTCACGAGCCACGTCCAGCCCGAACCGAACGTGCCGGTCGCGACCTTCGCGAATTCTTCCTTGAACTTGTCGAAGGAGCCGTACTTGGCGTTGATGGCGTCGGCCAGCGCGCCGGTCGGTGCACCGCCGCCCTTCGGCGACAGGCTGTTCCAGAAGAACGTGTGATTCCAGACCTGCGCGGAGTTGTTGAACACGCCGCCCGAGGACTTCTTCACGATCTCTTCGAGAGACAGGTTCTCGAATTCGGTGCCCGGGATCAGCTTGTTGAGGTTGGTCACATAGGTCTGGTGATGCTTACCATAGTGATACTCGAGCGTTTCTTCCGACATGTGCGGAGCGAGCGCGTTCTTGTCGAACGGCAGCGGCGGGAGCGTATGTTCCATGATGCGAGCTTCCTTTCTATGTGGTTTGTGGGGGACTGTGAGGAATGATGCAGTGGAGCATGGATTGTAGGCGAGTTGGGATAACCCGGCAAACCGTGTGCCTTTATGAGGAAGATCGCTTTCTATTCGCTTTGGGCGGCGTAAAAAGTGCTCCCGCGCGCAATTTCGCACGCGTCAAATGTACGCTGCATCGAACGCTCAGAATTCGTCTGACAGGCGTGGCTGCACGTCGGCGAGCAGCACATCGGCCGATCCTTCCGCAAGGTGGACCGTCAGCAGCCGCTTCGGCTTGAGCGCAGCCGGCGCACGCAATGCGCGGCCCGTCTGCGCGTCGATGAGGGCCGCGTAACCGCGTTCGAGCGTGCGCTGCGGGCTCAGCACCTGCAAGCGCGCCGCCAGTTCCGACACGCACGCCTTCTCGCGTTCCGCACGACGCTCGTGCGCACTTCCGATGCGCTGGGCAAGCCGCAACAGGTGCTCGCGCTCTGCTGCGACGTCCGGGCGCCGGCGCTGCCAGCGGAACTGCACCAGCGCGAAGCGCGCGCGCGCATCGCGCACGGGCCGCGCACCCGCCGCGACCAGGCGGCCCGCCAGTTGACGCAGATGCGTCCGCTGCCGCGCGAGCCGCTCGGCGGGGCTTACAAGCCTGCGCGCGAGCCAGTCGAGCTGCTGCGCGCGGCGCTCCATCATCCGGCCGAAACCGCGCGCGAGCGCCGCATGCCGATGATCCAGCTCGCGCAGGAGCAGCACGCGCTGCGGGCTCACGAGCTCGGCGGCGGCGGTCGGCGTCGGCGCGCGCACGTCGGCGGCGAAATCGGCAATGGTGAAATCCGTCTCGTGTCCGACGCCGCTCACCACCGGCAAGCCGCTCGCCGCGATGGCGCGCGCAAGCACTTCCTCGTTGAACGCCCACAAATCTTCGATGGAGCCGCCGCCCCGGCACACGATGAGCACGTCGAGCGCATCGACCTCGCGGCGCGCGTTCGCCGCTTCGACCATCGCCGCGAGCTTCTCGCCGACGCCCGCGCCCTGCACCGGCGCCGGATACACGACGACGGGCACGTGCGGCGCGCGGCGCGCGAGCGTCGTGAGCACATCGCGCAGCGCCGCCGCCTGCAACGACGTCACGATGCCGATGCCGCGCGGATGTGCCGGCAATGCACGCTTGCGCTCGGGCGCGAACAGCCCTTCGCTCTCGAGTTGCGCCTTCAGGCGCAGGAACGCTTCGAAGAGCCTGCCCTGCCCCGTGCGGCGCACCGCTTCCACGTTCAGCTGCAACTCGCCGCGCGGCTCGTACATCGTGACGAGCGCGCGCACCTCGATCTTGTCGCCTTCGCGCGGCATGAATTCCGCATACTGTGCGCGGCCGCGGAACATCACGCAGCGCATTTGCGCGCCCGCATCCTTGATCGAAAAGTACCAGTGGCCGCTCGCCGCCCGCGTGAAGTTCGACACCTCGCCCGACACCCAGACGAGCGGAAACGAGCGTTCGAGCATCGAGCTGATCGCCCGATTGAGCGCGGAAACGGGGATGACGGCATCGCCGTTTTGGGATGGCAGAGAGTCGGGAGTCATGGCGGGAACGGAAAAAACCTGGCGCTGCGGCCGCCTGTCCGATGGACAAACGTCGCTCGACGCGGTACGCAAGTGTAGCAAGTGTCCACACAGAAAGACTTACCGCCGCACGTGCAGCAGCGTCGCGGGAGGCCCGATACTCCGTTTCAACTCATTGATTTTTAATAATAAAATATCCTTCAACAGTGTAAGCGCCGGAGCAACTCTTTCCTGACGGGACTTCGCAGCCGCGCGAGCGTGAGTTCTTCACAGAGTTATCCACAGGCGTTCGGATTGCGCCGTCCATGTTCGCCGCACGCGCCGCCGACTGGCGCACACGGCGCTCGCGCGCTAGAGTGCCGGGTTCGAGCAGCGGCCCGCGCGTTCCGTCAGCCGCGTATCGCCGCGAATCCGTTCAACGCCAACCGACATCACGAGGAGCTGCCGTTGCACGTCACGCCACGTCCGACTTCCTTCCCGACAGCGTCCCGCGCAAGGGCGGTCCATGTCTGATCTCAAGTCGCCGATCGAGAATTTCCTCGCCCGCGAATGGCGCAAGCGCGGCCCCGTCGCGTGGGCGCTGACGCCGTTCGCCTGCATTTTCGGCGCCGTCGCCGCGACGCGCCGCGCCTTCTTCGACCTCGGCTGGATCAAGCGCGTCGATGTCGGCGTGCCGGTGGTCGTCGTGGGCAATGTGACCGTCGGCGGGACCGGCAAGACGCCGACCGTCATCGCGCTCGTCGAAGCGCTGCGCGCCGCCGGGTTCCAGCCGGGCGTCGTCTCGCGCGGCTACGGCGCGAAGGTCGCCAAGCCGTCGAGCGTCACGCCGACGAGCAGCGCCGCGCAGGTGGGCGACGAGCCCCTTTTGATCGCGCGCCGCACGCACGCGCCGGTGTTCGTCTGCCCGGATCGCGTAGCGGCGGCGAAGGCGTTGCTCCAGGCGCATCCGAATGTCGATGTCCTAGTCTCCGACGACGGCCTGCAGCACTATCGCCTTGCGCGCGCGTTCGAACTCGTCGTGTTCGACGACCGCCTCGGCGGCAACGGCTTTCTGCTGCCCGCGGGTCCGCTGCGCGAGCCGATGTCGCGCCGCCGCGACGCCACGCTCGTCAACAGTCCGTACGAGCGCACGCTGCCGCCGTGGCCGAACACCTTCGCCCTCGAACTCGAAACCGGCGACGCGTGGCTGCTCGACGATCCTTCGGCGCGCCGTCCGCTTGGCGAATTCGCGGGCGAGAAAGTGGTCGCCGCGGCGGGCATCGGCTCGCCGGAGCGTTTCTTCGCGACGCTGCGCGCGGCGGGCATCGCGCCCGCGACCCGCGCGTTCCCCGATCACTACGCGTATCGCGAGAATCCGTTCGCCGGCGTCGAAGCCGATGCGATCCTGATCACCGAAAAGGATGCAGTAAAATTGGGTGCCTGGCGCGACGCACGCATCTGGGTCGTTCCGGTGCAAGCCGTGCTGCGGCCGCGCCTCATCGCTCTTGTTGTGGAGAAACTCCGTGGACGCACGTCTGCTTGAAATCCTCGTTTGCCCGATCTGCAAAGGCCCGCTTACTTACGATCGCGCGGCGCAGGAACTCGTCTGCAGCGCCGACAAACTGGCTTATCCGATTCGCGACGGCATCCCCGTGATGCTCGTCGACGAAGCACGCCAGACCGTCGAAGGCACGCCCGTCGAGCCACTCAAACCGGCCGGCGACGCCTGAGCCGCAGACACACCATGTCTGTTCCGTTCATCGCGGTCATTCCCGCGCGCCTCGCTTCCACGCGCTTGCCGAACAAGCCGCTCGCCGATATCGGCGGCAAGCCGATGGTCGTGCGCGTTGCCGAGCGCGCGCGTGAATCCGGCGCATCGCACGTGCTGGTTGCGACCGACTCCGACCGCGTGGTCGAGGCCGCACGCGATCACGGCATCGAAGTGATGCTGACGCGCTCCGATCATCCCACCGGCACGGACCGCCTCGCCGAAGTCGCGACCCGCCTCAACTGGGACGACGACGCCATCGTCGTCAACGTGCAGGGCGACGAGCCGCTCATCGATCCGCAACTGGTGCGCGACGTCGCCTCGCACCTTGCGGCGCATCGCGAATGCGCGATCGCCACGGCCGCGCATCCGATCCACGATCCGGCGGACGTGTTCAATCCGAACGTCGTGAAGGTCGTGCTCGATGCGAAGAGCGTCGCGCTTTACTTTTCGCGCGCGCCGATTCCCTGGACGCGCGATCTCTGGCAGCCGCACTGGCCGGACGTCGCCGCGCTCGGGCAACTGCCCGTCGTGCCGGAAAACGTCTTGCGGCATATCGGCCTCTACGCCTATCGCGCGAAGTTCCTGCGCGGCTTCCCGAATCTCGCGCAAGCGCCTATCGAGGCCGCCGAAGCGCTGGAGCAACTGCGCGCGCTGTGGCACGGCGAGCGCATCGTGGTGCGCGTGACCCAGGATGCGCCGCCGCCGGGCGTCGATACGCCCGCCGATCTCGCGCGCGTCCAGGCGCTCTTCCCTCAAGCCGACTGAAAGCCGCGGCACAACCCGTGTAAACCCCGCCAGACGCCCCATCCGACGGGGTTTCGGGCGGTTTCTATGCGCGTTATTACGGTCGCGATCGTAAAGAGCCGTGGCATAATCAAGCGATTGCGCGAGCCTTCCGGTCAGCGCCACGCTCAACGTTGCGCCGCTGTCCGCAGGTGCCCGCCGTCTCCTTTCGGCTGCGCGCCCAGTCGTCGACGCCGCACGAGCCTGGCTGACCGGATGTCAAATCAGCCTCGCGGCTTGAAGCGGTTTATAGACGATTCGGAGAGATCACCATGCGTTTGATCCTGTTGGGCGCACCCGGTGCGGGCAAGGGCACCCAGGCAAACTTCATCAAGGAGAAATTCGGCATTCCGCAGATTTCGACCGGCGACATGCTGCGCGCGGCCGTCAAGGCAGGCTCGCCGCTCGGCGTCGAGGCGAAGCGCTACATGGACGCGGGCGAGCTCGTGCCGGATTCGCTCATCATCAATCTCGTGAAGGAACGCCTGCTTCTCGACGATTGCAAGAACGGCTATCTCTTCGACGGCTTTCCGCGCACGCTGCCGCAAGCCGAGGCGATGAAAGACGCGGGCGTCGCGATCGACTACGTGCTCGAAATCGACGTGCCTTTCGACGAAATCATCACGCGCATGAGCGGGCGTCGCGTGCATGCGGCTTCGGGCCGCACGTACCACGTCAAGTTCAATCCGCCGAAAGTCGAGATGACCGACGACGCCACCGGCGAGCCGCTGATCCAGCGCGACGACGACAAGGAAGAGACCGTGAAGAAGCGTCTCGACGTGTATGTCGCGCAGACCAAGCCGCTGATCGCCTACTACAACGACTGGGCGCAGAACGGCGCATCGAACGGTCTCAAGGCGCCGGAGTATCGCAAGATCTCGGGTCTCGGCACCGTCGATGAAATCCGCGCGCGCGTGTTCGACGCGCTGAAGTAAAGCTGCTCGCGTTCGTTCGCGTTCGATGAAAACCCGCTCTTCGTGAGCGGTTTTTTTTGTGCCCGTGCATCCGTGTAAGCGCGCATGATCGTCGTGCGATTTTGCAGCAGGCGGCTTCGCTACAATCGACGCGTTTCCCACAAGGACGACTATCGGCGCGGGCGGCGCTCATCCCTGCCCTCGCGCGCGAATCACATCAAGGAGAAGAAACATGGAGATGCAGGACAACGTCTTTCTGATCACCGGCGGCGCATCCGGTCTGGGCGCGGCGACGGCGCGGCTCGTCGCGGCGAACGGCGGCAAGGTCGTGCTCGCCGACATGAACGACGCAGCGGGCGAAGCGCTCGCACAGGAACTGTCGGGCGCGTTCGTCAAATGCGACGTCAGCCAGGAAAGCGACGGCCAGCGCGCCATCGACGCCGCGCTGAAGCTCGGCACGCTGCGCGGCCTCGTGAACTGCGCGGGCATCGCGCCGGCGGCAAAGACAGTCGGGCGCGACGGTCCGCACGCGCTCGATCTCTTCTCGAAAGTGATCGCCGTGAATCTCATCGGCACGTTCAACATGATCCGGCTCGCGGCGAACGCGATGTCGAAGAACGAGGCGAACGATGCGGGCGAGCGCGGCGTGATCGTGAACACGGCGTCGGTCGCCGCCTATGACGGCCAGATGGGACAGGCGGCTTATGCGGCGTCGAAGAGCGGCGTCGCGGGCATGACGCTGCCGATTGCGCGCGATCTGAGCAAGAGCGGCATCCGCGTGATGACCATCGCTCCGGGTCTCTTCGAAACGCCGATGCTGCTCGGCATGCCCAAAGATGTACAGGACGCGCTCGGCGCGATGGTGCCGTTCCCGCCGCGTCTGGGCAAGCCCGACGAATATGCGATGCTCGTGAAGCAGATCTTCGACAACCCGATGCTCAACGGCGAAGTGATCCGCCTCGACGGCGCGATCCGCATGCAGCCGAAGTGAGTGCGCGCGGCGGCGCTCAGTCGCCGTGCTGCGTGCGTTGCCGCAACTCGTGCAGTTCGGTTTCGACGACCGTCGCGTCTTCGGCGTCGGGCCGAATCTCGATGTAGCGCTGCAAATCCTCCAGCGCCGGGCGCAAATAATCGAGCCGCGCATACGCGAAGCCGCGATCGCGCACTTCCTCGATGCTGTGCGGCAACGCGATCACGAGCCGCTGCTGGACCGCGAGCAGGCGCTGCCAGCGTTCCGTCTGCAAGTAGATGCCCTTCAGGTTGCGCAGCATGCGCGCGATGATTTCGCGACGCGTCGCGGGCTGCAGCAGCACGCGCAGCGCACTGCCGATCGATTCGCCCGCACGCTGCACATACGGCTCCAGCATCTCGACCATCTGCGCTTCGGAAAGCGTCTGACCGGTCGTGGGATCGAGCATCAGATCCTGCCCGGGCGTCGCGACGCGCAGCAGGAAATGCCCAGGAAACGACACGCCGCGCGCGGGCACGCCGAGCTGCTCGGCCATTTCCAGATAGACCACGGCAAGCGATATCGGAATGCCGCGACGGCGCCGCAGCACCACATTCAGATGGCTGTTGTCGGGATCGTAGTAATCGTTGAGATTGCTGGAGAAACCCAGCTCTCGGAAGAAGTAACGATTGAGCGCATCGACTTTCTGCTTCACGTCCGCGTCGTCGGGCATCCGGCGGCGCGCACGCACCACGAGTTCGTCGATCTCGGCGAGCACCGTCTGCATGTCGAGGTCGGGATACGCGTCCTGCGCGAGCGACAAGGCCGCTTCCGTGAGCGGAAGCGTGTCGTCGTCCGCCATCAGCGAAGAGAAGTAGTCGAGGATACGCGTCGTCGTCATCAAAGCGTGCGTCTCTTGAAATAGGCGTACTTGAAGCCCATTGCGGACAGAATACCGAAATATAGCGCGGCAAACACGACAAGACTCGCCCCGAGCAGCGCGATGCGCATGAACGGCGTCGCGCGCATGCCGATCCAGTCGAAGTTGATCGCCACCCAATGCATCGTGCCCGCAAGAATCAGGCACGCGCCGACCAGCTGCGCGAAAAAGCGCAGCCAGCCCGGCGACGGGCGATAGATCTTGCGATGGCGCAGACCCAGGAACAACAGACCGGCATTGGCGAGCGCGCCGAGGCCGATGGAAAGCGTCAGGCCCGCGTGGGAAAAGATCGGCACGAAGACGTAGTTGCTGACCTGCGTCATCACGAGGACGAAGACGGCGATCTTCACCGGCGTCTTGATGTCCTGCTTCGCATAGAAGCCGGGCGCGAGAATCTTGATGAGGATGAGGCCGATCAGCCCGATGCCATACGCCGACAACGCGCGGCCGACCATCACGACGGAATGGTTGTCGAACTTGCCGTAGTGAAAGAGCGTGGCGGTAAGCGGCTCGGCGAAGAAGAACAGCGCGACAGCGCTCGGCGCGGCCAGCAGGAAGGTGATGCGCAGGCCCCAGTCCAGCAGCGCGGAATATTCGACGTTGTCGGCATCGACGTGCGCCTTCGAGAGGCTCGGCAGGAGAATCGTGCCGAGCGCGGCGCCTAGGAGCGCGGTGGGGAACTCCATCAGCCGGTCGGCATAGTTGATCCACGACACCGCGCCCGCCCCGATATTCGACGCGATGTTCGTGTTGATGATGAGGCTCAGCTGCCCGACCGACACCGCGAAGGTCGCGGGCACCATTTTCAGCAGCACGCGCTTCACGCCCGGATGCGCGAGCGCGCGCGGAAAGCTCAGGCCGATGCGCGGCACCATGTCGATCTTCTTCAGCCCCGGAATCTGCACGAGCAATTGCAGAATGCCGCCCACGATCACCGCGTAGGCGAGCGCGTACACCGGCATCTTCAGATGAGGCGCCACGAATACCGCCGCGAAGATGAACGACACGTTGAGCAGCACCGGCGCGAACGCGGGCAGCGAGAACTGCTTGTAGGTGTTGAGCACGCCGGACGCGAGCGTCGTCATCGAGATGAAGACGATGTACGGGAACATGATGCGCGTCATGTCGACCGCGAGTGCGTACGCGGTGCCTTCGTGTTCGAGACCCGATGCGACCGCGAACACGACCCAGGCCGCGCCCGCCATGCCGACGATCGACAGCGCAATGAGGGCCCACGTCAGCACGGTCGACATCGCGTCGACGAGCGCCTTGGTCGGATCGTGGCCCTTGCTGTTCTTGAACTCGGCGAGGATCGGCACGAACGCCTGCGCGAACGCGCCTTCCGCGGACAGCCGCCGCAGCAGGTTCGGAATGCGGAACGCGACATAAAACGCGTCGGTATAGAGACTGGCGCCGAAAGCTCGGGCGATCAGCGTTTCGCGGATCAGGCCGGTCACGCGCGACAGCAGCGTGAAGCCGCTGACCGTCAGGAGGGCTCGAAATAGATTCATGGGGCGCTTATTATACGGAACGCCCGCGACGCGCCCACCAGACTAGACTTATTGCTGGCGGCCAACAGCGCACGATTGACCGATCGCAACAATGCGACGCCGCCCGGGGTGTTCCGACGCCGCGCTTGTCACGTCTCATATTCCCTTGCTATAATCGCGGGTTTCGAAGCTCCGCTTTGCGTGGCCTCTCGTCTTTTCCGGCCCTGGCCGGCGGTGTTTTAAGGTTCTCGGGCAATCGTTCCCGGGATTTCAGATCGAAGGCAGCACGCTCGAACAGCCCGTCTCTCAGGCTCTTCAAGGCCCTCGCCGGCCGCGCGCTCCGCCAAGGTAACAGCAGAAACAGCTGAAACAGGAAAAAGGAAACCGTCATGGCAAATTCCGCACAAGCTCGCAAGCGCGCCCGTCAGGCCGCCAAAGCCAACTCGCACAACTCGGCGCTGCGCTCGAAGTTCCGCACGGCCATCAAGGCAGTTCGCAAGGCTATCGAAGCCGGCGATCAGGCCAAGGCCGCCGAAGTGTTCCAGTCGTCGGTCAAGACGATGGACATCATCGCGGACAAGAAGATCGTCCACAAGAACAAGGCCGCTCGTCACAAGAGCCGCCTGGCTGCAGCCATCAAGGGCCTGCAAGCCCCCGCTGCCCAGTAATTCCGGCTCGCTTCCGGCGCGCGCCTCGGTCTTCGGGCCGGCGTTCGCCGAAGCAGCTTCCTGTTTCCGCTGCGCAGTAACGAAAAAGCCCGCTTCGGCGGGCTTTTTTGCGTCTGCGCTTGTCTGCGCTTCAGGTGTTCTGCTGCGTCTGCGTGCCGTGGTGCGGCGGCAGCTCGCACGCCTCGGTCACGACGAGATCGTTGTCCTTCGCGAAGTTGAGCACGAAGTCGAAGGCCATCGGCTCGATGTCGCGCAGGCGCGAATCGACGATCACGACCTTGATGTCGCCGATCATCGTCGGGCGAACGTAGATGGAATATTGCAGGCGCGCATTCGGACCTTTAGCTTTGGGCCCGAAGCCGGACATCACGCCCGCGAGACGCTCGGACCAGTCGCTCGGCCGAAACTTCCTCCCGCTCTTGGTGATGCCTTGTATGAAGTATTCGGTAGGGGATGATTCAGCCATGTAGCAATACCTTTTGACGGCCGGTGGCGCGCACCGGAACGCACATGCCTGACGCGGGAAACCAAAAGAGCCGGCGCGGCGATGGCGCCCGGCGGTCCGCGCGAGCCGGTTCCGTGAGAACCGTACGCGCCCGCGACAGGAATGGCGGACTCGACAGCACTGGGCAAACCACCGCGGAATCGGAAACGCACACCGTCACGCCGACCGGATTCTTGCGAATCCTTCGCCGCTGATGCGCGTGAAACGGTGCTGAGTGTTGCAGAACTGTTGAAACGAGCGAGCGTAATTATACAGCAGCGGCCTCTATTCCGCAGCGCACACAGACATCGCGCTCAGGCGAGAGACGCCGCGAAGGCGGCGGCGGCCCGCGCCATCAGCCTCGTCAAACATCGCAAAATCCTTTATGCTCAAAAGTGATACCCACTCCCGACGGCGGCGCCGTCCGGCCCGCGCGGATGAGCGAAGCGGCCGGTTCGAAGCCGCCGCTTGCGTTTCATGACCGCCAAGAAAATTCGCCACTATCTTCAGTTCAAGGATTTTTCGCTCGACGACTACGAGTACGTGCTCGAACGCGCGCGCATCCTGAAGCGCAAGTTCAAGAACTACGAAACGTATCATCCCCTGCACGACCGCACGCTCGCGATGATCTTCGAGAAGAGCTCGACGCGCACGCGTCTCTCGTTCGAGGCGGGCATCTTCCAGCTCGGCGGCCACGCGGTGTTCATGAACACGCGCGACACGCAGCTCGGCCGCGGCGAGCCGATCGAGGATTCGGCGCAGGTCATTTCGCGCATGGTCGACATCATCATGATCCGCACGTTCGGTCAGGACATCATCCGGCGCTTTGCGGAAAGCTCGCGCGTGCCGGTCATCAACGGGCTGACCAACGAATATCACCCGTGTCAGGTGCTGGCCGACATCTTCACGTTCTACGAGCATCGCGGGCCGATTCACGACAAAACCGTGGCATGGGTCGGCGACGCGAACAACATGCTTTACACGTGGATCGAGGCCGCGCAGATTCTCGGGTTCAAGCTGCGCCTCTCCACGCCGCTGGGATACAAGCTCGATCCCGCGCTGGTCTCCGAGGACAGCAAGCCGTTCTTCGAGGAATTCGACGATCCGAACGACGCCTGCGCCGGCGCGGATCTCGTCACCACGGACGTCTGGACCAGCATGGGCTACGAAGCCGAGAACGAAGCGCGCATGAAGGCGTTCGCCGATTATTGCGTCGACGCCGAGATGATGGCGCGCGCCAACGCGGACGCGCTCTTCATGCACTGCCTGCCCGCGCACCGCGGCGAAGAAGTGAGCGCGGATGTCATCGACGGTCCGCAGAGCGTCGTCTGGGACGAGGCGGAGAACCGCCTGCACGTGCAAAAGGCGCTGATGGAATATCTCCTGCTCGGCAAGCTGAATCACTAAGCCGGCGGACCGGATATAGCCGCGCATCCCAAATTTACGGAAGCGCGGCTTTTTAATGTCAAAATAGTGTTTTTTCCGCGCACTTCATGCCCGTCGCGCGCGGCGGACGCGAAGCGGCGCACAACCGCCGCACCGGCTTTTCCGCACACGAGTTCACCATGAGCGATATCAAGAAAGTCGTGCTCGCCTATTCGGGCGGTCTCGACACCTCCGTCATCCTGAAATGGTTGCAGGACAACTACGACGCCGAAGTCGTCACCTTCACGGCCGATATCGGCCAGGGCGAGGAACTGGAGCCTGCACGCAAGAAGGCGATCCAGCTCGGCATCAAGCCTGAAAACATCTTCATCGACGATCTGCGCGAAGAATTCGTCCGCGATTTCGTGTTCCCGATGTTCCGCGCGAACACCATCTACGAAGGCGAGTATCTGCTCGGCACGTCGATCGCGCGTCCGCTGATCGCCAAGCGCCAGATCGAGATCGCGCGCGCGACCGGCGCGCAGGCCGTGTCGCACGGCGCGACCGGCAAGGGCAACGATCAGGTGCGCTTCGAGCTCGGCTACTACGCGCTGGAGCCGGGCATCAAGGTGATCGCGCCGTGGCGTGAATGGGATCTGCTCTCGCGCGAAAAGCTGCTCGCGTATGCGGAAAAGGCCGGTATTCCGATCGAAATGAAGCACAAGCAAGGCGGCGCGCCCTACTCGATGGACGCGAACCTGCTGCACATCTCGTTCGAAGGCCGCCATCTGGAAGACCCGAAGGCCGAGGCCGAAGCCGACATGTGGCGCTGGACGGTGTCGCCGGAAGAGGCGCCGGATCAGCCGGAGTATCTGGACATCGAATACGAGCACGGCGACCCGGTCGCGCTGAACGGCAAGCGCCTGTCGCCGGCCGACATGCTCACCGAGTTGAACCGCCTCGGCGGCAAGCACGGCATCGGCCGTCTGGATCTGGTCGAAAACCGTTACGTCGGCATGAAGTCGCGCGGCTGCTATGAAACGCCGGGCGGCACGATCATGCTGAAGGCGCACCGCGGCATCGAGTCGATCACGCTCGACCGCGAAGTGGCGCACCTGAAGGACGATCTGATGGCGCGCTACGCATCGCTGATCTACAACGGCTACTGGTGGAGCCCGGAGCGCCGCGCGATCCAGGTGCTGATCGATCACACGCAGGAAAAGGTCAACGGCTGGGTGCGCGTGAAGCTCTACAAGGGCAGCGTGTCGGTCGTCGCGCGCGATTCGAAGGAAACGCTCTTCGACAAGACCATCGCAACCTTCGACGATGACGGCGGCGCCTACAACCAGGCCGACGCCGGCGGCTTCATCAAGTTGAACGCGCTGCGCATGCGGATTGCCGAGAATGCGCGCCGTCAGCGCGGGGACTGATTCCTTCCCGCATGACGCTTGACGAAAAAACCCGCCGCGGCGGGTTTTTTCTTTAGACGCGAACCGGCTCCATCTCCAGTTCCACGTCGAAACGCGCGAGCACATCGCGCTGGATGGCTTCGGCCAGTTCGAGGACTTGCGCGCCCGTCGCGCCGCCGCGATTCACGAGCACGAGCGCCTGCCGGTCGTGTACCGCCGCGCCGCCGATGCCGCGCCCTTTCCAGCCGCATTGATCGATCAGCCAGCCCGCCGCGAGCTTCGCCTGCCCGTCCGCCTGCGCGTACGAGACGACGCCCGGCTCGCGCGCCTTGAGCGCTGCGAACGCCTGCGCGCTCACGACCGGATTCTTGAAGAAACTGCCCGCGTTGCCGAGCACGGTCCAGTCGGGCAGCTTGGCGCGCCGCACCGCGACGACCGCGTCGAAAATGGCTTGCGCGTCGCGCGTCGAAGCGCCTTCGAGCGCGCGCGCGACATCGGCGTAATCCGCGCGCGGCGTCCACGCTTTCGGCAAGCGGAACACCACCGACGTGATCATGAAGCGCCCGCGCCCTGCCCGCTTGAAGAAGCTGTCGCGATAACCGAACGCGCATGCGGCGCGGTCGAAGTCCACGCGTTCGCCCGTCGCGAGCTCGACGGCGCTCAGGCGCTCGAAGCACTCGCCCATTTCGAGCCCGTAAGCGCCGATGTTCTGAATGGGCGCCGCGCCGACCGTGCCGGGAATCAGCGCGAGGTTTTCGAGGCCCGGCATGCCCTGTGCGAGCGTCCAGGCGACGAACGCGTGCCAGTTTTCGCCCGCGCCGGCTTCGATGAGCCACGCGTCGGCGTCTTCGGCGATCACGCGCTTGCCCGCGATGCCGACGATCAGCGCGACGCCGTCGAAATCGCGCGTCAGCACGACATTGCTGCCGCCGCCCAGCACGAGTTGCGGGATGCCGGCGATACGTTCATCGCGCGCGAGCGCAACCGCCGCATCGACGGAATCGATGCGCATGGCGTGACGCGCACGCACGTCGAAGCCGAACGTGTTGTGCGCAAGGAGCGGGAAATCGGTGAGAAGCTGAAGCGACATGAAGGAAGCGCGTCGGTAGAATGACGTCAGGTTCGTGATTATAGCGATTGCGCGAGACGCGCCCTTTCAGCGCGCTCGCCTCAATGAAGGAGAAACGGCAATGCCATCGTTTGACGTCGTCAGCGAAGCAAACATGATCGAAGTGAAGAACGCCATCGAGCAATCGAACAAGGAAATCTCGACGCGCTTCGACTTCAAGGGTTCGGACTCGCGCGTCGAGCAGAAGGAGCGCGAACTCACGCTCTACGCCGACGACGATTTTAAGCTCGGTCAGGTGAAGGACGTCCTGCTGAACAAACTCGCCAAGCGCAGCGTCGACGTGCGTTTTCTCGACTACGGCAAGCAGGAGAAGATCGGCGGCGACAAGCTCAAGCAGGTCGTCACGGTCAAGAAAGGCGTGTCGGGCGATCTGGCGAAGAAGATCGTCAAGATCGTGAAGGACAGCAAGATCAAGGTGCAGGCGAGCATTCAGGGCGACGCGGTGCGCGTGCAAGGCACGAAGCGCGACGATCTGCAAAGCGCCATCGCGCTCTTGAAGAAGGAAGTCACGGATACGCCGCTCGACTTCAACAACTTCCGCGACTGAGCTTTTACGCTTCGAAAGAGCCGTTCCGACCCGCATCGGAACGGCTCTTTTTTATTCGACCGCCTTTTTCTTCTCGCCGATGCGGCTTTCCTTGCCCGCGAGCAGCTTCGAGATGTTCGCCCGATGCCGCCAGATGAGCAGCGCGCTCATGGCCAGCACGGCGAGCGAGACGCGGCTCGGCCCGAAGAGGAAGACCTGAAAGAACGGTGCGAACACGGCCGCGACGAGCGCCGCCAACGACGAATAGCGGAAAAAGAACGCGATGATGAGCCAGGTGAGCAGCGTCGCGACCCCGAGCACCGGATGAATCGCGAGCAGCACGCCCGCCGCCGTCGCGACGCCCTTGCCGCCCTGGAACTTGAAAAACACGGGGTACAGATGCCCGAGGAACACGGCGATGGCCGCGAGCGCCGTCGCCGTATTGATGCCCGCGGCGTCCAGTCCGAAGCTCGCGCCGAAATGCGCGACGATCCACACGGGCAGCCAGCCCTTGAACGCATCGCCGATGAGCGTGAGAATCGCGGCCTTCTTGTTGCCGGTGCGCAGCACGTTGGTCGCGCCGGGGTTGCCCGAGCCGTACGAGCGGGGATCGGCGAGGCCCATCGCATGACTCACGACGACGGCGAATGAAATCGAGCCGATCAGATAGGACGCGACGGCGACGATCAGAAAAATCATGGTGTCTTGTAGGTTGTGGCGAGAGCGGAAGGCATTCTAATCGACGCTCGCGCACTGCACGGGCGTAGCACCGAGCAGTTCGGTGAGCACGGATGGCTTCAGGCTGACGAGATAACCGCGCCGCCCGCCGTTCAGATAGATCACATCGAGATCGAGAATGCTCGATTCGACGTACACGGGCATGGCCTTCTTCGTGCCGAACGGCGACGTTCCGCCGACGAGAAAGCCCGAGTGCCGGTTCGCGACTTCCGGCTTGCAGGGCTCGATGCGCTTGGCGCCCGTCTGCCGCGCGAGGTTCTTCGTGGACACGGTGCGATCGCCATGCATCAGTACGATGAGCGGCTTGGCGTTCTCGTCTTCCATCACCAGCGTCTTGACGACACGATGCTCTTCCACGCCGAGTTGCCGCGCGGATTCCTCCGTGCCGCCATGCTCGACATATTCGTAAGGATGTTCGCCGAATGCGACCTTGTGACGGCGCAGGAACTGCGTCGCGGGCGTTTCGGACACGTGTTTGCTTTTCGACATGGACGCATTGTAGCGGCGCGTTCCCCGGCTCACCATCGGCCATTCGGCCGAGTGGGCGAACGCGCGTCGATGTGGCACGATCGTTCGCGTAAGGAAGCTACCCGCGCGGATGATGCTCGCGATGCAACTTGTGCAGGCGCTCGCGCGCCACGTGCGTATAGATCTGTGTCGTCGAGATGTCGGAGTGGCCGAGCAGCAATTGCACGACGCGCAGGTCCGCGCCGTGATTGAGCAGATGCGTCGCGAACGCATGACGCAGCGTGTGCGGCGACAGCGGCGCATGCACGCCGCCGTTGAACGCGTGGCGCTTGATGATGTTCCAGAACTGCTGGCGCGTCATGCCTTCGCCGCGCGAAGTGACGAAGAGCGCATCGGCGGCACGCGCGCCGAGCAGCGCAGGACGCGATTCGCGCAAATAGCGTTCGAGCCAGTCGTGCGCCGTCTCGCCGAACGGAATCAGGCGCTCTTTCGAGCCCTTGCCCATCACACGGACGACGCCTTCGTTAAGGCCGAGCTCGACTGTCTTCAGCGTGACGAGTTCGGTCACGCGCAGGCCGCTCGCGTACATCAGTTCGAGCATCGTGCGGTCGCGCAGCCCGAGCGGCGTGTCGATGTCCGGCGCGCCGAGCAGCGCTTCGACTTGCGCTTCGTTGAGCGTCGAGGGAAAGCGCGGCGCCTGCTTGGCGGACCGCAGCTTGAGCGTCGGGTCGGTGGCGACGCGATGCTCGCGCAACCCCCACGCGTAATAGCGGCGAAAAACGGACAGCCGCCGGTTCGCGGAGGTCGCCTTGTCGCCGCTTCTCAACGCTGCGTACGCCGTCAGATCGACTTCCGTCGCCGTATCGAGCGATGCGCCGCGCGTCTTGCCGAGCCATTCCGCGAAGAGCTTCAGGTCGCGCCGGTATGCTTCGAGCGAGTTCTTGGCGAGCCCGTGTTCGAGCCAGAGCGCGTCGCAAAACTGATCGATCGCGTCATGGCTCGCGGCGAATCCCGGCGTTTGGTTGTCTTCGGTCGTTGCGCTCGTCATGCGATCGATACACCTTCATGCGCCAGCAACCAGCGCTTCACGTTGCGATAAAACCCTTCGCCGGGATGATGCGCGAAACCGCCGATGCCGCCCGACGCGACTACCCGGTGGCACGGTATCACGATCGGCAGCGGATTGGACCCGCAGGCCTGCCCGACCGCGCGCGGCACGCTGCCGATTTCGCGCGCGAGCTGGCCGTAGGTCCACACCTGCCCCGCCTCGATGCCGGCGATACCGCGCCATACGCGCTGCTGAAACGCGGTGCCGCGGATCGCGAGCGGCAGGTCGAAACGCATCGACGGCGCAGCGAAATAGGCGCGGATCTGCGCGACGGCTTCGAGCGCGAGCGGCTTGCGCGGCGCAATGCTCTCGATATCGCCCGGAAGATAGACGATCTCGCGCACCGAAACGTCGTCGGCGCGAATGCCGACTTTGCCGAAGGGCGCGTCGATGACGGCATCGAACGGATTCATCATTGGCTCCCTTGCGCAAGCGCCCAATGCACATGCTCGCGCACCAGCGCGGACGGATCGTCCGCGCGGGCTTCCAATGCGTCGGTGATCGCCCTGCGTTCGCCCGCATCGAGCGAAGCGGCGCTCAACGCGTTGCCCATCGCCACCGCGATATTGCGCAGCCAGCGCTCGTGGCCGATGCGCCGGATCGCGCTGCCCTGCATGCGCGTGTCGAAGTCGGCGGCGCTCCATGCGAAAAGCTCGACGAGCGTCGCGCGATCGAGCCCGTGCCGCACGTCGAAATCCGCGACGGGCGCGGCCTGCGCGAACTTGTTCCACGGACAGATGAGCTGGCAGTCGTCGCAGCCATACACGCGATTGCCGATGAGCGGCCGCATCGCTTCGGGGATGCTGCCGTGCAGTTCGATCGTCAGATACGAGATGCAGCGCCGCGCATCGACGCGATACGGCCCGACGATCGCGCCCGTCGGGCACGCGCCGATGCAGCGCGTGCACTGACCGCAATGCGCGCCGTCTTGCTCGGGATGCGGATCGGCGGGCAGCGGCACATCGACGTAAATCTCGCCCAGGAAGAAGAGCGAACCGGCGTCGCGATCGAGCAGCAGCGTGTGTTTGCCGCGCCAGCCGTTGCCCGCCTTCTGCGCGAGCGCGACTTCAAGCACCGGCGCGGAATCGGTGAATGCGCGATGCCCGAACGGTCCGATCTCGCGCTCGATGCGCTCGGCCAGTTGCTGCAGACGATTGCGCATGACCTTGTGATAATCGCGGCCGCGGGCGTAGATCGAGACCACCGCTTCCGATGGCTTCGACAAGCGCGTCCATTCGATCGCGCGCCAGTCGTTCTTCTGAGCATCGGCTGTCGCGACACTTTCATCGCCTGTTTTCGCGAGCGTTTCGGCAGGCAGATAGGCCATGCGCGCGGTGATGACGCGTCGCGTTCCGGCCACAAGCTCGGCCGGTCTTGCGCGTTTCATCCCATGTTTGGCCATATAATCCATTTCGCCGTGATAGCCTGCTTCGAGCCAGCTAGCGAGGCCCTCCTCGGCATCCGACAGGTCGATATCGCTGATACCGACCGCACCGAATCCCAGCTCGCGCCCCCACTCCTTGATGCGTTGCGCGAGCGCCGCCAGCGCGTGTTCATCGAGATCGAATACGCGAGGCTCTGAGGCGGACTCAGCGGCGGCGTCGCTGGACGCGGTCGTGACTTCAACGGAATGTTCCGGCAATCGGTTCATCACGACATTTTACGAGCAATGCCCGAAAGCCCTTCACGAACGACGCAAGACTTATCCGCCGCGCTGCTCGAACGACGCTTCGAACTGCGCGACGAAGCCGCGACGCTCGCGTTCGGCGAACGCTTCGCGCGCGCCATCGACGCCACGCGCAAGCACAGTTCGACTGCTTCATCTGAACGTTTTCATGGCTTGCAAGTCCAGTTGATCGGGGACCTGGGCGCGGGCAAGACCACGCTCGTGCGCGCCACGCTGCGCGCGCTCGGTCATGCCGGCCGCGTGAAAAGCCCCACTTACACGCTCGTCGAGCCGTATTCGCTCGTCATCGAAAGCGGTCCGCTCGACGTGTATCACTTCGATCTCTATCGCTTTGCCGATCCGGCCGAATGGGCCGATGCCGGCTTCCGCGAATATTTCGATGCGGGCGCGCTGTGCCTCGTCGAGTGGCCGCAGCAGGCGGGCGGGCTGCTCGGCGTGCCGGACCTCGTATTTGCGCTGTCTCTGCCAGACGAAGGAATGTCGAACGAAGAAGGCCGCGTGCTGACCGCGCGGGCGTTTAGCGAAACAGGAAAGTCATGTCTCGAAAGATGTTGATCAAGCCGTTTGCGTCGATCGAAGCCGCCGCCCTTGCGCCGCATAGCTGGCGCCGCCGCCAGGTGTTGCGCGCGGGCGCATCGACGCTCGTGCTTGCGCTCGCCGGACCGAAGCTCGCGCATGCGAGCAGCGTGCTCGGCGTGCGCGTGTGGCCCGCGCGCGATTACACGCGCGTGACGATCGAATCGGATCAGCCGCTGCAGAACGCCAACCAGTTGCTGCAGGGACCGGACCGGCTCGTCGTCGATCTTTCCGGCATCGATCTCGATCAGGCGCTGCGCGATCTCGTCTCGAAGATCGCGCCGAACGATCCGCAGATTCAATCGGTGCGCATCGGGCAGTATCAGCCGCATGTCGTGCGCATGGTGTTCGACCTGAAAGGCTCGGTGAAACCGCAGGTGTTCACGCTGGGGCCAATTGGCAGCTACAAGTACCGGCTCGTGTTCGACCTGTATCCGGCCGTCGCGCCCGATCCGCTCATGGACCTGCTCGCGCAGACCGAGCGCAAGCAGGAAGCGCTCGACCGCGCGAACCCCAATCCGGCGGTGCCGCCGCCCGCCACGCTCTCCGGGCCGGCGACTGCGCAAAAGCCCGGCACGCCCGATTCCACCGACGAGTTTTTCCAGAAGTACGCGCAAGGCGATGCGCCTGCCGAGACCGCGCCGAAGCCCTCGGTGAAACCGCAGCGCGCGCCGACGCCGCCGCCCGTCATCGCGAAGAAGGACGACGACGACCAGTACACCTTCTCCGCGCCGAAGCAGGCCGGCACGACGCGCCTCCTGACGGTCGCGATCGATCCGGGACACGGCGGCGAAGATCCCGGCGCGATCGGCGGCCAGGGCACCTACGAGAAGCACATCGCGCTCGACATCGCGAAAAAACTGCGCGCGAAGATCGACGCCCAGCCGAACATGCGCGCGATGATGACCCGCGACGCCGACTTCTTCGTGCCGCTCAACGTGCGCGTGCAGAAGGCGCAGCGCGTGTCGGCGGACCTGTTCGTGTCGATTCACGCGGATGCCTTCACGTCGCCCGATGCGCGCGGTTCGTCCGTGTTCGCGCTGTCGGAACATGGCGCGTCGAGCGCAGCCGCACGCTGGATGGCGGCCAAGGAGAATGCGTCGGATCAGGTCGGCGGCATCAACGTGAAGTCGCAGGATGCGAGCGTGAACCGCGCGCTCTTCGATATGTCCACGACCGCGCAGATCCGCGATTCGATGCGCTACGGCAGCTTCGTGCTGAACGAGATCGGCGGCATCAACAAGCTGCACAAGGGCTCGGTCGAGCAGGCCGGCTTTGCCGTGCTGAAGGCGCCGGACATTCCGTCGATCCTCGTGGAAACCGCGTTCATCAGCAACCCGGACGAGGAAGCCCGCCTGAACGACGACGCCTATCGCGACAAGATGGCCAACGCCATCATGAAAGGCATCAAGCGCTACTTCGCGGCGAACCCGCCGCTCGCGAAGAGCCGCATGACGTAAGACTCGGGAACGGCGCGCTCAGCGCGTCGCCGGCAGGATGCGCTGCATGAGCCGCGCGCCGAAGACGTTCACCACGAGTCCCGCCATCACGAGCGCCGCGCCCGCCACCTGCGCGGCGCTCAAGGCCTCGCCGAGAAACACCGCCGCCGAGGCGAGCCCGATCACCGGGACGAGCAGCGAGAACGGCGCGACGCTGCCCGCCGGATAGCGCGCGAGCAGCTTTCCCCACAAGCTATAGCCGACGATCGTCGCGACGAACGCGAGATAGAGAATCGCCAGCACCGACACGAGCGGAATGCGCGCGAGACTCGCTTCGATGCGCGCCGGGCCTTCGAAGATCAGCGAGAGCGCGAGAAACGGCAGCGGCGGAATCAGGCTGCCCCACACGACGAGCGAAAGCAGATCGACCTTGCCCATGCGCTTGGTCACGACATTGCCGAGCGCCCACATCGACGCCGCCGCGAGCGTGAAGAGAAAGCCGGTGACGGTCATCGCCTGCCCGCCGCGCATGCCGATGAGCGCGAGCCCCGCCGCCGCGATCAGCAGCCCGGCCACATTCACCGCGCGAATGCGCTCGCCGAGGAACATCGCCGCGAACACGAGCGTGAAGAACGCCTGCGCCTGCAGCACGAGCGATGCGAGTCCCGCCGGCATGCCCACGTACATGCCGTAAAACAGCAGCGCGAACTGGCCGAGGGAAATGGTGAGGCTGTAGGCAAACAGCCAGCGCAGCGGAATCTGCGGGCGCTTGACGAAGAACACCGGCACGGCGGCGAGCGCGAAGCGCAATGCACCGAGCAGCATCGGCGGCACGCCGTGCAGGCCCAGCTTGATGACGACGAAATTCACGCCCCACGCCAGAATGACCACGCTTGCGATCAGCAAATCCTTTGGCGACATCGCCCTTCCCCTCGTTTCATGCACGTCGTTGACGAGTCGGAAAGTGTAACGGAGGGCGGCGCGGCAGGCTTGTCGAATGCTGCACTTCCACGCGCGAACGCAAAAAGGCGCTCACGCCGCTCGAACGGCGTGAGCGCCTCCTCATGCGAAAGCCGTGCTTACTTGCTCTGCCCGCCCTCCCCCGCCGCGTTGTTGCCCGTGCTCGCATCGGGCGTCTTCTTGCCCGCGGACGGATGCGCGCTGTGCTTGCGCGGCTTCTTGTGCTTGGTCGTGGACGAGCCGGACATGTCGCCCTGCGTCGTGGCGGAGGTGTCGCCGCCCGCCGACGAATTGCCCGACGAGGTCTGCGCGAACGCGCCCGTCGCTGCGGTGGCGGTGAAAAGGCCCGCGGTAATGGCGATCAACAGCTTGTTCTTGCTCATGTCTTCAATCTCCCATCAGGGTTGCAAAGGTTGCGCGACGCTGCACGCATGCCGAAAAGCGCGGCGACGTAAAAAACGAAGGCCTCGGTGACGGGTCTGCGCCGCGCGGCATCGGCCGGTAGAATCGACGGAATCCCGCGCGCCATTCCGGCGCCCGATCTTTCCTTCGGAACCCGCCATGCCCTCGACGATCCGCGCACTGCTCAAGCCTCACCAACACGACGTCGGCGGCCTCATGGTGCGGCGGGTGTTGCCCGCACTCGCGGCGCGCACCGTCGGACCCTTCATCTTTTTCGACCACATCGGTCCCGCAACGCTCATGCCCGGCAAGGGGCTCGACGTGCGTCCGCATCCGCATATCGGGCTCGCGACCGTCACCTATCTGTTCGACGGCGCGATCATGCATCGCGACAGCGTCGGCTCGGTGCAGAAGATCGTGCCCGGCGACGTCAACTGGATGACCGCGGGCCGTGGCATCGTCCATTCGGAACGCACGCCCGACGAGGAGCGCGCATCCGGCCAGAGCATGCACGGCATTCAGACGTGGGTCGCCATGCCGGCCGCGAGCGAGGATATCGAGTCGGCGTTCGAGCATCACGCCGCGGCCGCCTTGCCGCAGATCGAGCGCGACGGCGTGACGCTGCGCGTGATCGCGGGCACGGCGTTCGGCGCGAAAGCCCCCACGCGCACCTTCTCGCCGACGCTCTACGTCGCCGCGCAGTTCACGGCCGGCAGCGCGATATCGCTCGATAGCGAGCACGAGGAACGTGGCGTCTATCTCGTGAGCGGCGATCTCTCCATCGACGGTGAGCCGCTGCCCGAACAGCAGATGGCGGTACTCGCGCCGGGCGGGCACGCGAAGCTGCAAAGCGCGGGCGGCGCGGTCGCGATGCTGCTCGGCGGCGCGCCGCTCGACGGGCCGCGCTTCATCGAATGGAATTTCGTGTCGAGTTCGCGCGAGAAGATCGACGCCGCGAAGATCGCCTGGAGCGAACAGCGCATGGGCCACGTGCCCGGCGAAACCGAGTTCATCCCGCTGCCGCCGCAGCGCCGGGAGAATCGCGCGCCCGACGCGTGAGATGCGCGCCCGCGCTTGAGACTTACACGGATCGTCCCTATCTCAATGGGATAGACCGCAAGAATTAGGAGAAAACGCATGGATACGACCCTCGCCACCTTCGAGAACGACGTCATCAACGCGTCGATGCTCGCACCCGTTCTGGTCGATTTCTGGGCGCCCTGGTGCGGCCCCTGCAAGACGCTCGGTCCGATGCTGGAACGGCTCGAAGCCGAAGCCGCGGGCGCATGGAAGCTCGTGAAGGTGAACGTCGATGAAAACCAGGAGCTCGCCGCGCATTTCCAGGTGCGCAGCATTCCCCATGTGGTCGCGTTCGCGGATGGCAGGCCGGTCGATCAGTTCATCGGCGTGTTGCCCGAAGGCCAGTTGCGCGAGTTTCTCGACCGGCTCGTGCCCGCTGGCGCCGACGTCGAGCGCCGCACCGCGCAGACGGCGTGGGCGGCGGGCGACCGCAAGAAGGCCATCGACACGATCAAGGCCGCGCTCGCGCTCGATCCCGGCTGGGACGATGCGCGTCTGGACCTGATCGAATGGCTGATCGCGGAGCGGCGCATCGACGAAGCAAAGGAAGAGGACAAGCTGCTCTCGCCGAAGACGACGCAGGGCATCGACGCCCGCTACAACGCGCTGAAAACCGAACTCGACGCCGCCGATGCCGCAGCCGACCTGCCGCCCGCCGACGCGCTGATCGACGCCGTCAATGCGAAGCCGGACGATCTGGATGCGCGCTTCGCGCTCGCCAACCGCCTGATCGCGGGACGCGATTACGACGGCGCGCTGGAGCATCTGCTTGCCATCGTCGTGCGCGACCGCGCCTTCATGGACGACGTGGGCCGCAAGACGATGCTTTCCGTGTTCGACCTCGCCGCGAATCAGCCGGATCTCGTTTCGAAGTGGCGGCGCAGGCTGAGCGCGGCAATGAACTGATTTCGCGTTGCCTTTCAAATCAAAACGGTCAGCTTTCGAAAGCTGGCCGTTTTGCTTTCAGGCGGCGCGTTTCGCCAGTTCGCGCAGCACATGCGCGGCGGCCGCGAAACCGAAGCTTGCCGTCACGCACACGCTCGACCCGAAGCCCGCGCAATTGAGCCCGACCGGCCCGGTATGGCCCGCGCCCGTTTCGAGATGTTCCGCGCCCTCGCTGATATCGCACGCGGCCGCTTCGGGATAGATCAGCGGTTCGTCCGAATACACGGCGCTCACCTTGAAACGCGCCTTCGGCCCGCGCGGAAAGCCGTGCAGCTTGCGCAACTGGCCGCGCACTTTCGACAACAGCGGGTCCTGGATCGTGAGCGCCAGATCGTCGATGCGAATGCGCGTCGGGTCCAGTTGACCGCCCGCGCCGCCCACCGTGATGAGCGCCTGCTTGCGCGCCACGCACCACGCGATCAGCGCGGTTTTGGTGCGCACGCTGTCGATCGCATCGATCACGTAATCGAAGCCGCCGCCGAGCGTCGCGTCGAAGTTGCCGGGCTCGACGAAGTCTTCGATCTGCCGCACTTCGCAGGCCGGATCGATCAGCCGGATGCGCTCGGCCATCGCGGTGACTTTCGCTTTGCCGTAGTTGCCGTCGAGCGCGTGAATCTGCCGGTTGGTGTTGCTCTCCGCGACATTGTCGAGGTCGATCAGCGTCAGCTTGCCGATGGCGCTGCGCGCGAGCGCTTCGGCGACCCACGAGCCCACGCCGCCGATGCCGATCACCGCGACATGCGCCCTCTCGAACGCGGCGAGCGCGGGCGCGCCATACAGACGCGCGATGCCGCCGAAGCGGCGCTCGCGATCGGCGGCGACTTCGGCGGAAAGCGGTAGAGCGGTTTCGGATGAAGCGTTCATGTCGTGCGAGCGAAAAAACGGTGCGTTGAAAGCAAATTAAAAGCCAGAAAAAGGCGACGTCCGTTGTGCGGCGTCAATCAAGGCTTACAGGCGGCTGTCGGGCGTGGAAACTTACGTGCCCGATCATGCAAAATTCGAACGAATTGCGTATTCTGCCTTATCGAAACCATGAACGTGATAGCCGCGAACGTCGCACTCCCCGGCGCTTCGCGTTCAGGGTAATCAGGGCAAGATCGTTTCTCCTTGGCTATACTGACGCGACTGTAGCGCTTGCATAAAAATGACGACTCTCGCAGATCTTCGTAAGAACTATTCGCGCGGCGCGCTCGATGCCGCCGATGTCAATCCGGACCCGGTGCAGCAGTTTCATACCTGGTTCGCGCAGGCGCTCGATGCGAAGCTGCCCGAACCGAATGCCATGACGCTCGCCACCGTCGACGGAGAAGGGCGTCCGTCCGCGCGCATCGTGCTTATCAAGGGCGTCGACGAGCGCGGATTCGTTTTCTTCACCAATTACGAAAGCCGCAAGGGCCGCGAACTGGCCGCGAATTCCGCCGCGAGCCTGCTGTTCCACTGGATCGAACTCGAACGCCAGGTGCGTATCGAGGGCCGCGTCGAAAAGACCAGCGACGAGGAAAGCGACGCGTATTACGCCTCGCGCCCGCTCGGTTCGCGTATCGGCGCATGGGCGTCGGATCAGAGCCAGCCGCTCGACAGCCGCGAGACCCTGGAGGCGCGCGAGCGCGAGATGATCGCCAAGTATGGCGACGCGCCGCCGCGCCCGCCGCACTGGGGCGGTTATCGCGTCGTGCCGGACACCATCGAGTTCTGGCAGGGCCGCCCGTCGCGCCTGCACGACCGGATCGTCTATACGCGTGACGGCGCGGGCGCTCCGTGGCAAATCATAAGACTTGCGCCGTAACCTGAAGCGAGCGCGAGCACTGCAGTAACCGAGATCGCAACGGCAACGAACATGAAGGCGCGAGCCTTCCCTTGATTTTCTTTAGCGCGGAGAAACAAGCATGTTCTGGGAGAAGAAGCTGACGCAGTGGGTGCAGGAAGTGCGAGACCGGGCCGACCTGCCCGCGCGGCTCGTGCTGTGGGATGGCCAGCAGCACGATTTCGGCCAGTTCGCCGCGCCTCAGGTGACGCTGCACGTGAAGAGCGCGACCGCGCTGCCCTATCTGCTCGAACCGAGCCTCGACAATCTCGGCGAAGCGTATGTGAAGGGCAAGATCGATATCGAAGGCAAGCTCTCCGACATCATCAACATCAGCTATGGGCTCGCGAAAAGTACGGTGACGAGCGCAAGCAAGCTCGCCCGCGTGCGGCGTTACTTCAATCACTCGAAGTCGTCGGACAAGAAAGCCATTCAGTACCACTACGATGTGTCGAACGAGTTCTACAAGCTCTGGCTCGACAAGAACATGGTGTACTCCTGCGCGTATTTCGAGAACGGCGACGAAGATATCGACACCGCGCAGCTCAAGAAGATCGATCACATCCTCACGAAGATCCAGGTGCAGCCGGGGCAGCGTCTTCTCGATATCGGCTGCGGCTGGGGCGCGCTCGTCATCCGCGCGGCGCAGAAGTTCGGCGCGCAATGCGTGGGCGTCACGCTCTCGGAAAACCAGTTCAAGCTCGCGACCGAACGCGTGAAAGCGGCCGGACTCGAAGACAGGATCGAGATCCGGCTGCAGGACTATCGCGACATTCCGGGGCAGTTCGACCGCATCACGAGCGTCGGCATGTTCGAGCATGTCGGGCGCAAGAATCTGCCGGATTACTTCGCGAAGATCCGCGATCTGCTCGTCGATGACGGCATCGCGATGAATCACGGCATTACGTCTTCCGATGCCGACAGCGGCGAAACCTCGCTCGGCGGCGGCGAGTTCATCGACAAATACGTGTTCCCCGATGGCGAGTTGCCGCACATCGGCCTCGCGCTCGAAAGCATGCAGCGCGGCGGGCTGGAGGCGGTCGATGTCGAAAGCCTGCGGCGGCACTACGCGCATACGCTCAATGTCTGGGCCGAGCGGTTCGAAGCGCACGCGGACGAAGCGAGGAAGCTCGTCGACGATGAGCATTTCCGCATCTGGCGCGTGTATCTGGCGGGCTGCGCGTACGCGTTCGAAAACGACGACGTGTCGATCTATCAGGTGGTCTGCCGCAAGGCGGGACGGAGCGCCACGACGCTGCCGTGGTCGCGGCGGTATATCTACGAGAAGGCGCTCTGATTCTTCCGTCCATGCAGCCCGAGCCGGCCGAACAGAGCGATCTGTTCGGCGCGCCGGCGCCTTCCGAAGCTGCGAAGCCGATCCCGTCCGCCAAGCCGCCCAGGCCGCGCGGCGTCCTTCCCGCGTCTTTGCAGCCCGAACTCGAAACGCTCGCGAAGCGCCTGCCCGCCACGATCCATCTCGGCACCTCGACATGGTCGTTTCCCGGCTGGCGCGGCATTGTCTACAGCGACGAGTATTCGAACGCGAAGCTCTCGCGCGATGGTCTCACCGCTTACGGCGCGCATCCGCTGCTCAAGGGCGTATCGATCGACCGCTCGTTCTACGCGCCGCTCTCGCTCGCGCAATACGCGCGTTATGCGTCTCAGGTGCCCGAGCATTTTCGTTTCATCGTGAAAGCGCCGGCCTCCGTCACCGATGCCTTCGTGCGCGGCGAGCGCGGCACGCCGGACGCGGAAAACCCCGCGTTTCTGAACGCGCAGATCGCCATCGACGAATTCGTGACGCCGTGCGTCGCCGGCCTCGGCGCGAAAGCGGGCGCGCTCGTGTTCCAGTTCTCACCGCTGCCCGACGCGATGATCGTCGATCCGGCGCGCTTCATCGACCGGCTGTCGGCGTTCCTCAATGCGCTGCCGCCGCTCGAAGGCGAGACCTGCTACGCCGTCGAGATTCGCGATGCGGTGATGCTCACGCCGCGCTTTGTCCGCGCATTGCGCGAGGCGAACGTGCGTTATTGCATCGGCGTGCACGCGCGCATGCCGGACGTGCGCCGTCAGGCGAAGGCGCTGGCGCTGCTCGATGAAGAAAAGATGGGCCCGCTGATCGTGCGCTGGAGTCTGCACGGCGGCTTTCGCTATGAACAGGCGAAGGCGAAGTACGAGCCGTTCGACAAGCTCGTCGATGAAGACATCGATACCCGCGAGGCGCTCGCCGAACTGGCCGCGCGCTACGCGATCGCGGGCCAGCCGGTCGTGATCGCGGCAAACAACAAGGCGGAAGGCTCCGCGCCGCTCACATGCTTCGAACTCGCGCGCGGCATCGCGGAACATTGCGAGCGCGCGCGAGCCGTTTAGACACGCATCACGCCTTCAGCCGATGCGCGAACTTCTTGCGGAACTTCGCGACCTTCGGCCCGACGACCGCCGCGCAATAGCCCTGATTCGGATGCTGCGCGAAGTAGTTCTGGTGATACGCCTCGGCGGGATAGTAGTCGTCGTCGAGCGGCACGACTTGCGTGACGATCTTGCCGCCGTAGATATCCTCGCGCTGCAATTCGTCGATCACTTCGAGCGCCGTCTTGCGCTGCTCGTCCGAATGCGTGAATACGGCCGAACGATACTGCGTGCCGACATCGTTGCCTTGCCGGTTGAGTTGCGTCGGATCGTGCGTCGCGAAGAAGATTTCGAGCACTTCGCGGTAGCCGATGACGGACGGATCGAACACGACCTTCACCACTTCGGCGTGACCGGTGTCGCCGTTGCACACCTGCTCGTAGGACGGATTCACCACCTTGCCGCCCGCATAGCCCGATTCGACCGACTCCACGCCCTGCACCGCCAGAAACACGGCTTCGGTGCACCAGAAACATCCGCCGCCGAGCGTTGCGGTTTCACTCTTCCCTTGGGTCATGCGCCAACTCCTCATCAAGTGCTTGCGGACACGCCGCGGATCATGCATATGGATGCGCGCATCGATTTCTTCAACTTCCGTGACACGAACGCGATGAATTCGAGCTTACTGGGTTTGGCCCACTCGCGCCGAAGCCCTCCCGATTGCTGGCAAATGGCGGCTACCGGCAGCCGATTCCGATAGAATCGAAACAAATCTCCCGCTTTTACATGACTTCTGAAAAGGTCCTTCCGACTGTAGCGCGACGCGCGGCCGGCTCGGTAGCACACTCTGCCCAATGACACGCGCCAAAACCCCGAACTTCGATCCCACCGCGTTTCGCGCCGCGCTCGGCCAGTTTGCGACCGGCGTCACGGTGATCACGACGCGCACCGATTCCGGGCAGCTCATCGGCATCACCGCGAGTTCGTTCAACTCCGTGTCGCTGAATCCGCCGCTCGTGCTGTGGAGTCTCGCGACGAAATCGGCGTCGATGCCGGTTTTTCGTGCGAACAGTCATTACGTGGTGAACGTGCTGGCGTCGTCGCAACTGGATTTGTGCAAGCGTTTCGCGACCGTCAAGGGCGACCGCTTTGCGGGCGTCTCGCACGCCGCGGGCGACACCGGCATGCCCGTGCTTGACGGCGCGCTCGCGTGGTTCGAATGCCACAACCGCAGCCGCTACGATGAAGGCGACCACGTGATCTTCGTCGGTGAAGTGGAACGCTGCGGCTTGCGCGAAGACGCGAGCGACGTCGCGCCGCTCGTCTTCCAGGCGGGCGCGTTTCACACGCTCGGACCGCTCGACTAATTCACACCGCGTGGCCGCGTCCCGGCTGCTCGATCAGCGCGACGGGCACGCCGGCATCGTCTTTCATCGTCTGGAGCACGATGTTCGAGCGGATGTCGATCACGCCAGGCGCCTTGTACAGCTTCGAGAGAATGAAATCCGAATAGTGCTTGAGGTTGTGCGCGAGCACCCGCAGCACGTAATGCGTGTCGCCCGTGACGACGAACGCGCCGACGACTTCCGGCCATTCGCGCACGGCAGCGGCGAACTTCTCGTGCCAGTTTTCCTGGTCGTTGCGCATCGAAACGTGGACGAACGCCTCCAGTTCGATGCCGAGCCGCTCGCGGTCGAGGCACGCGCGATAGCTCGCGATCACCCCTTCCTCTTCGAGCAACCTCATCCGGCGCAAGCACGCCGAAGGCGAAAGCGAGATGCGCTCCGCCAGGTCCAGGTTACTGATCCGTCCATCTTCCTGCAGTACCGCCAGAATTCGGCAATCTGTTGCATCGAGCGTGAAGCCGGTCATTTTTGAGTCCCCTAGCCCGTTTCATCGAATTATGTTCTAAGCGCGACACTTTTGGGTGGTTATTTCGCAAGCACTTTTCGAGATGACACGACTATGATTTGACGCATCTCCACGCTTTCTGCTAGGGCGCGTCATGACGCTTCTGGACATTTCCCCACCGATCGATACCGCGACACCCGTCTGGCCCGGCGACACGGCGGTCGGCATCGAGCGCGTGTGGCGCATGGAGGCGGGCTCGCCCGTCAACGTCGCGCGGCTCACGCTCTCGCCACATACCGGCGCCCACGCCGACGCGCCGCTGCACTACGACGAGCACGGCGCGCCGATCGGCGAAGTCGCGCTCGATACGTACGTCGGCGCGTGCCGGGTCGTGCATTGCATCGGGGCGTCGCCGCTCGTGACGCCTGCGCACATCGCCGATTTTCTCGGCGACGTGCCTGCGCGCATCCTGCTGCGCACTTACACGAACGCGCCGCTCGACGCGTGGGACAGCGCTTTCACCGCGGTCGCGCCCGAAACCATCGACTTGCTGGCGGAAAAAGGCGTGAAGCTCATCGGCATCGATACGCCGTCGCTCGATCCGCAAGACTCGAAGACGATGGATGCGCACAAGCGCATCCGCGCGCACGGCATGGCGATTCTCGAAGGCCTCGTGCTCGATGCCGTCGCACCCGGCGATTACGAACTGATCGCGCTGCCGCTCAAATTCTCGACGCTCGATGCAAGCCCGGTTCGCGCCGTCCTGCGTCCGCTTCCCTGATGATCTCCAACTATATGGACTTTTCGATGAAACATCGTGACGAAGCCGCGGCACTCGACCGCGACGATGCGCTTTTCGCGCTGCGCGACCAGTTCGCGCTCGCCGATGGCGTGATCTATCTCGACGGCAATTCGCTCGGCGTGCCGCCCAAGGCCGCCGCCGCACGCGCCGCCGACGTCATCCGCGCCGAATGGGGCGAAGGCCTGATCCGAAGCTGGAACACGGCCGGCTGGTTTGCGCTGCCCAAGCGCCTCGGCAACAAGCTCGGATCGCTGATCGGCGCGGGTGAGGACGAAGTCGTCGTCACCGACACGATTTCCGCGAATCTCTTCAAGATTCTGTCGGCGGCGCTGAAGCTCGCCAACGAGCGCGATCCGAAGCGGCGCGTGATCGTTTCCGAACGTTCGAACTTTCCGACCGATCTGTACATCGCGCAGGGTTTGATCGAGCAACTGGATCGCGGCTATGAGCTGCGTCTGGTCGACGATCCGTCCGAGTTGCAGACCGCCATCGACGAAAACACCGCGATCGCGATGATTACGCACGTCAACTATCGCACCGGCTACATGCACGACATGGCCGCGCTCACGCAGACGATTCATCGCGCGGGCGCACTCGCCGTCTGGGATCTCGCGCATTCGGCGGGCGCGGTGCTGGTCGATCTGAACGGCGTCGGCGCGGATTACGCGGTCGGCTGCACGTACAAGTATCTGAACGGCGGTCCGGGCTCGCCCGCGTTCGTCTGGGTGCCGAAACGTCATCAGAACGCGTTCTCGCAGCCGCTTTCCGGCTGGTGGGGCCACAAAAAGCCGTTCGAGATGAATCCGGTGTATCGGCCGGACGACGGCATCGGGCGCTTTCTCTGCGGCACGCAGCCGATCGTGTCGATGTCGCTCGTCGAATGCGGCCTCGATGTGTTCCTGCAAACCGAGATGCAGGCGCTCAGAAAGAAGTCGCTCGCGCTGGGCGATCTGTTCATCAGGCTCGTCGAGGAACGCTGCGGCGAATTTCCGCTGTCACTCGCGACGCCGCGCGAGCACGGGAAACGCGGCTCGCAGGTCAGCTTCGAGCATCCGCACGGTTATGAAGTGATGCAGGCGCTGATCGCCCGCGGCGTGATCGGCGATTATCGCGAACCGCGCATTCTGCGCTTCGGCTTCACGCCGCTCTATACGCGTTTCGTCGATGTGTGGGACGCCGTCGAAACCCTGCGCGACGTGCTCGCGACCGAAAGCTGGCGTTCGCCGGAATTCGCCGAACGCGCCTCGGTGACCTGAAAGGAATGTCGACCATGAGCAATACGCAAGGCTGCCCTTTCGGCCACGGCACGCAAAACGCGACGCAAGAAAAGGACTGGCACGGCGCCAAGCTCGATTTCTCCGATTCGATGAGCTATGGCGATTATCTCGGTCTCGATGCAATTCTGAACGCGCAGCATCCGCTCTCGCCGGATCACAACGAGATGCTCTTCATCGTGCAGCATCAGACGAGCGAACTGTGGATGAAGCTCGCGCTCTACGAACTGCGCGCGGCGCTCGCGGCGGTGCATCGCGATGAATTGCCGCCCGCGTTCAAGATGCTCGCACGCGTGTCGCGCATCTTCGAGCAGCTCGTGCAGGCGTGGAACGTCCTCGCGACGATGACGCCTTCCGAATACACCGCGATGCGGCCGTATCTCGGGCAATCGTCGGGGTTTCAGTCGCATCAGTACCGGCAGATCGAATTCATGCTCGGCAACAAGAACGAGCAGATGCTAAAGCCGCATGCGCATCGGCCGGAGGTTCTCGCGCAAGTGACCGAGACACTCGCCGCGCCCTCGTTCTACGATGAAGTGATTCGCCTGCTCGCGCGGCGTGGTTTCGACATCGACCCGGCGCGCCTGAACCGCGACTGGACGCAGCCGACGACGCACGATGCTTCCGTCGAAGCGGCGTGGCTCGCGGTGTACCGCGATCCGTCGCAACACTGGGATCTGTACGAGATGGCCGAAGAGCTCGTCGATCTGGAAGACGCGTTCCGTCAATGGCGCTTCCGGCATGTGACTACGGTGGAGCGCATCATCGGCTTCAAGGGCGGCACGGGCGGCACGGCGGGCGCGTCGTACCTGCGCAAGATGCTCGATGTCGTGCTGTTTCCGGAGCTCTGGCACGTCCGGACCGTGCTCTGACGTTTTACGCGAGACGCGCGGCCAAGGCCTTCAGCTTCGGTCCGATGGTTTCGCGGAAAAACGCCTCGCCCATCGACGACGCCGGCCCGCTGCTCGACAGCACGAGCCAGCGTCCGTTGCGCAGGTCGCGAAACGGCGCGGCGATCGCGTTCACGTCGTCGTGCCAGTCGCGAAACGAGTAGCAGCAACCGTCTCTTTCGAAGTCTTCGATCGCGCGGCGGGCGGCTTCCACCTGCGCCGCGCCTTCGGTTTTGCCGAGTTCGTCGAAGAGCGCCTCGCGCGCCGCCGGATCCTGCACGGCGAGATAGGCGCGGCCCATCGAGCTCGTGAGCATCGACAGGCGCGAGCCGGGCGCAAGGCCGAGTGTCAGCGCCGTCTCGCTGCGGATGGTTTCGAGATAGATCATGTCGAGCCCGTCGCGGCAGCCGAGCGACACGGCCGCGCCGATCTCGCGCGCAAGCGAACGCATATGCGGACGCGCGAGCTCCAGCGTGTCCGCGCCCGCCAGCAGCGTGAAGCCGAGCGACAGCACGCCGGTGTCGAGCGCGTATTTCCCCGCCGGTTCGTCGAAGCGCAGATAGCCGAGCGTAGTCAGCGTGTAGGCGAGACGATTGACGGTAGCCTTGGCGAGGCCCGTGCGCTCGACGAAATCGCGATTGCCGAGCAGCGTTTCCCCCGGACGGAACGCGCGCAGCAAATCGAGCCCGCGCGCGAGCGCGACGACGAACTTGCGCTCGTCGATATCCTCCGACATCACATGGCGCGCGGAATTTCGATTGGAATCTGTCGACATCGAATGATAAACTCGGATTTGATTTGCAAAACATTGTTTCGCTTAGCGGAACTCATGTCAAGCGCCCACGGCACGCGGCGCTTCACGGAAATCAGGAGATAGCACATGGCCGACGCCGCCCGATTCAACTGGGAAGATCCGCTTTTGCTGGATCAGCAACTCACGGAAGACGAACGCATGGTGCGCGACGCCGCGCATGCCTACGCGCAAGACAAGCTGCAACCGCGCGTGATGCAGGCGTTTCGCGAGGAAAAGACCGATCCGGCGATCTTCCGCGAGATGGGCGAACTGGGCCTGCTCGGCCCCACGATCCCCGAGCAATATGGCGGTCCGGGCCTGAACTACGTGTGCTATGGGCTGATCGCGCGCGAGGTCGAGCGCGTGGACTCCGGCTATCGCTCGATGATGTCGGTGCAGTCGTCGCTGGTGATGGTGCCGATCAACACGTTCGGCAGCGCCGCGCAGAAGGAGAAGTACCTGCCGAAGCTCGCACGCGGCGAGTGGATCGGCTGCTTCGGCCTGACCGAGCCGAACGCCGGCTCCGATCCGGCCGGCATGACGACGCGCGCGAAGAAAGTGCAGAACGGCTTTTCGCTGTCCGGCACGAAGATGTGGATTTCGAACTCGCCGATCGCGGACGTTTTCGTCGTCTGGGCGAAGCTGGAAGAAGACGGTAAGGACGAGATTCGCGGCTTCATCCTCGAAAAAGGCTGGAAGGGACTTTCCGCGCCCGCGATTCACGGCAAGGTCGGCTTGCGCGCGTCGATCACCGGCGAAATCGTCATGGACGAGGTGTTCGTGCCCGAAGAGAACATCCTTCCCGACGTGCGCGGCCTCAAAGGTCCGTTCACCTGCCTCAACTCGGCGCGCTACGGCATTTCGTGGGGCGCGCTCGGGGCCGCCGAAGCGTGCTGGCATACGGCGCGGCAATACACGCTGGATCGCAAGCAATTCGGCCGGCCGCTCGCCGCCAATCAGTTGATCCAGAAAAAGCTCGCCGACATGCAAACGGAAATCACGCTCGGTCTGCAAGGCGTCCTGCGGCTCGGCCGTATGAAGGACGAAGGCACCGCGGCCGTCGAGATCACGTCGATCATGAAGCGCAATTCGTGCGGCAAGGCGCTCGATATCGCCCGGCTTGCGCGCGACATGCTCGGCGGCAACGGCATCTCCGACGAATTCGGCGTTGCGCGTCATCTGGTGAATCTCGAAGTCGTGAATACGTACGAAGGCACGCACGATATTCACGCGCTGATTCTCGGCCGCGCGCAAACCGGCATTCAGGCGTTTTTCTAAACAGGCTCCATTCAAACGGAAGGGCCGGCACGGTGTGCCGGCCCTTTGTCTTTGTAACTTTCGATACGGGTCTGAAACTTTTACGGGTCAGATCGCATCAATCCGATACGATGTCGACGTATTGACGAGGCATCGCACACGCGCGCGATACGTAAGAGACTGGAACGGAATCTGCGTCAGTTCGCGCTGCATGACCTAAGCTTCCTCGTCAGCGATCCCATCTTTGGTTACGATTCACGTAGCCTTACCGATTGGAGCCTTTAATGTCAGAAATCAATAAGGAGCGATTCATGTCGGATATCAAAACCGTTCTCGCTGACGCCGAAGACCTTCTGAAGCAAGCGGCCACCGCCACGGGCGAACGCGCTTCCGAATTGCGCGAATCGGCGCTCACGCGTCTGAAGCAGGCGAAGGAAAAGGCAGCGGACGCGCAGGTCGTCGTGATCGAGCGCGGCAAGAAAGCGGCACGCGCCACCGACGATTACGTGCACGAACATCCGTGGGCGTCCATCGGCATCGCGGCCGGGATCGGCATGGTCATCGGCCTGTTGATCAACCGCAAGTAATCGTCCGCCTCTCAATCGATGGCCCGCAGATTGCTAAGCTGAATGCTGTCGCGGTCCCCGTTGGACTGAACCGCGAGCGCCTGGCCCGGGCGCGCGGATCGACACTCGCACCGGCCGGCTGCCTCGCGCGCCGACCGGAATCATAAAAAGCGTCACCAACGCGCCCTCGCATTCAAGCCATGACGACAGAACGGCCATTGCAGCAATCGTCTCCCGGACCGTTGCGACGAATTCTGAGCTCCGCCTTCGCCATCTTCGAGACGCGCCTTGAACTCATCGGCATCGAGCTTCAGGAGGAGAAAGAGCGGCTCATCGGCGTGCTATTCCTCGGGCTCGCCGCCATGATGCTCGCCATGATGGCGCTCATCTCGCTCACCGTACTCATCGCGATTTTCTTCTGGGACACGTATCGCTGGCAGGCGCTCGGCGGCATCACGCTGCTCTATGCGCTGATCGCCATCGGCTGCGGACTGCGCGCGCGCAGCAACCTGCGCGACGCGCCGAACATGTTCGACGAGACGCTCGAAGAATTCCGCAAAGACCGCGATACCTTCCGTTAATCCCCGCGCGCACCCAGCCATGAGCCAACACGACGATACTTTCAGAACGCCCAGGCGCGACAAGACGCAGAGGCTTCGCACGCCGCACATGCGCGCGCTGCGCAAGGAACTGCTGATCGCGCGTGCGGATGTCGAGCGCATGGAACTGCGCCAGGCGACTTACGATCTGCGCGCGTCCGTCACGCATTTCAGCTTTCTGCGCTTTCTCATGCCGGGCGGCGGATCGCGCCGCTGGGGCAAGCGCCGCGCATCGCCGGGCGGCATCGGCGCGATATTCGGCTCGCTGCTCGGTTCCGGAAACATCGGTCTGCTGCTCAAGCAATATCCGATCATCGGCTCGGTCGCTTCGCTCGTGCTCACCAAGCCGGTGCGAACGAAGCTGCTGCGCAGCGCGAAGCCGGTGCTCAAGTGGGGCGGCCTCGCGCTCGCCGGATGGGAAGGCTGGCGCATCTATCAGCAAATGAAGTCGGCCGCGCCCGAAACCTCCAACGACGCCGTCGATCCGACGGTGTTCTGACGCGGAACTTCAACCCTTCCCCGCCCAGCAGGCCGCCGATTGCGCCGCATCGAGCGGCGTGGTGGAGCCTGCGGGATGATTCCAGCGCAGGCCGGTCGCGTCGATGACGAACGCGCCGCACGCGTCGCCTTCCATCGCGCCGGGCAGGACGGGCGTCGCGGCGATCGAATATCCGCCGTTCGTCGGCGATTCCGGCAGCATCGCGACGCGATACACCGCTGCGCCATTCGAAGGCGCCTGATCCAGACCGGCGCCCAGCGTGACGCCCTCCGCGCTTTCCGATGTCTGAGCGAGGCGCGCCGTTTCGACGAACTGAACCGCGCGCATCAGCGCAGACGCCGCATCGAGCCGATGTGCCTTCGCGACGTGCGTTCGATACGTCGGCATGGCGAATGTCGCGATGATGGCCGCGACGCCGAGCGCGATCATCAACTCCAGCAGGCTGAAGGCGCGTTGCTTGTTCCGCTCGTTCATGCCGATTCCTCAAAATGGTTTGGCGACGACGCGCCGCCAGTGTTGCGTGACGATCCCGTCGTTCACGTCGATGCGAAGCTGGAGCCACGCTTCGGTGTCCGCCGACGCGCCGAAGCCTCGCGCGGTGACGAGATACGACGCCCCCGCCCACGCTTCGATCAGGCATTGCGGCGGACGGCGCGCATAGGGCCACGCGGCGAATGGCGCGATCGCCGAAGCGGACGATCCTTCGAACGATGTCTTCATGCGCCAGCGCGACGGCTCGTCGTTCGCCGATTGCGTGGCCGCCGGCAACGCGAGCGAGAGCATCCGGGCACAGCGGATGAGTGCGCTGTCCGCCGCATGAAACGCCTGCACGCGTTCGCGCGCGGCGACCGTCGCGCGCGCCACCACGAGCGATGTCTGCAGCCATGCGCTCGCGGTGATCAGCATCGTCGCGGCGAGAATCAGCACGATCGGCAACGTGACGCCGCGGGAACGGGAACGCCGCTTCATTGCACGCCTCCGGACACCGCCGCCGGTGCATTGCGTATCGCGACGCGCCGCCAGAAAGTCTGTCGGGCGCGGCCATCGTCGGCATAGGCGGGCGCGCCGGTGCAATCGATGTACGTCGTTCTTCGCTTCGCCTGCTGCGCGAAGCCGCGCACGAGCACGCAAATGTCAGTGGCGTACGCATCGCGCCAACGATCGCGTGCGACTGCCGAAGCGTCCAGCGGCGACGCCGAACCCGTCACCCAGACCATCAACCGAATGCGTTCGATGCCTTCGACCACCGGTTGCGCCTGCTTCCCGCCGCCCTCGCAATAGAGCTCCGGCTCGCCGGTCGATGTGCTGGCCTTCGCATAGAAGCGATTCGTGACGATCGGATCGGATACCGCCTGGCCGATGCAATCCGTCGGCACGCTTGCGCTAGACGGCCACGTGGACACGGCGTCGGCGGCATATCGCAGTTGCACGCCGTCGGACCGGCTGCTGAGCGACTCGCACGTTGCGGCCGCTTCCGTGCCGACCACCCGGCCTTGCGCGCAGCCGAAAATCGGCGCTTCGACGCTCGCCGCCCTGTCGTGCCCGGACGCGAAACCCGCCATCTGGATCTGCTGGCCGAGCATGTCGAGCGCGATCGAACCGGCGTCGTGGATGCGCGCGGCATCGGCGGCACGTTCGAACGCCGCGCGTTGCGCGCGATAAAGCGAGAGCGACGCCGTCACGATCAACAGGCCGAGCGCGAGCGCGATCGTCATTTCCAGCAGCGTGTGACCGCGCGATGAGAAGGGCCGTGAAGTCATCGTGCGAACGCCACCGCGATGCATGAAGTGAGCGGCTTCGATTGCGGCTCGGGGCACGCATCGGACCGGTCTTCCGCGCGCCAGCTCACGATTGCTACGTGAATGCCATCGCTGCGATCGGCTATCCCGACGTCGCCCGCCGGAAGCATCGACGCCGCCCGCGCCTGCCATTGCGACACGAGCGCCGCGCGATCCGCATCGCCGCGCACGCCTTCCGCGACCGAGTCCGCAACTTGCGCCGCGCGTTCTCGCAGCAAGGCCGCCCGTTCGCCGCGGGCGAGCGCCCCTTGCAGGCCGACGACGCCGAGCGCGGTAACGGCCGTGAGCGAGAGCGCGATCATCACTTCTATCAGCGAATCGCCGCGTTGCGCGTACCTGCAAGTCCGCTTCATGCCGACGCTCCGCACGCGCCCTGCGACATGCGCGCCCGCCCGCCTGACGCGAGCCGGACGCAGCGGCGCGACGCCGGATTCGCGGCGGCATCGGCGCTGCGCGGCGCGAAATCGAAACTGCGGAATCCACCGATCACCTGGCCGGACGGCGGCGTGAACGAAAGCTCCGTCGATGTTCCCGCGATGGAGATCGACGTCATCGACGGCTGCATGCGCAGGAGCGTCGAAACGCCATCGCGATCGACGAACAGCGCCCAACCGCACGACCAGTCGGCGACGCCGTTCTCGCAGCTTTTCCCCGACGCGAGGCAATGACGCGACGCGTCGATCCGGCACAGCGTGACGCGCGCGCCCCGCCGCACGGCTTCGGCGCGGCCGAGCGAAAGCGTGGAGAACAGCGCGCGAGCGCGCGCATCGACCTGATCGCGGGTCTGACACACGAAAAACGACGGCGCGGCGAAGGTCGCGAGAATCGCCATGACGGCGAGCACCACGCAGAGTTCGACGAGCGTAAAACCCTGATTTGAAGCGCGGATCATCTGCATGCCTTATCGATTGAGTCGAGCCGAAAAACTCAATCTAGCGCGAAGGCATGCGCGCCGCCATTAGCCGAACGGACGAGTGTTCAGCGCGCCCGAGGCCCGGCACACTGCGCGAGCGAACGGATGGTTTCAGCCAGGGAGGGAAACGATGCGAAAAAAATCAGCGCTTGCGCGAACTCGATTTCTTCGGCGCGGCACGCCGGAATTCATCGATCACGTCTTCGAATTCGGAAACGTCTTCGAAGCGCTTGTAGACGGATGCGAAACGCACATAGGCGATGGTGTCGAGCTGCCGCAACTCGTTCATCACGAGTTCGCCGAGGCGTTCGCTCTGCACTTCGCGCTCGCCGCTGCCGAGCAACTGATACTCGATGCGGGACGCGGCGGCGTCGATGGCGTCGGCGGCGACCGGCCGCTTTCTCAGCGCGAGCTTCATGCTCGCGACGATCTTGCGGCGGTCGAATTCGGTGCGGCTGCCGTCCTTCTTGACGACGCTCGGCAGCGCCAGTTCGACGCGTTCATAGGTGGTGAAACGCTTGTCGCACGCGGGACAGCGCCGCCGCCGCCGAATGGCCGCGCCATCCTCCGACACGCGAGAATCCACGACCTGGGTATCTTCGTGTCGGCAGAATGGGCAGCGCATCGGCGTTCGGCTCGCGAATTAACGATAGACCGGGAAGCGCTTGGTCAGATCGGCCACTTGCGCGCGCACGCGTTCGAGGTTCGCCTGGTCTTCAGGATTGTCGAGCACGTCGGCGATCAGATTGCCGACGATCTCCGCTTCCTTCGTGCCGAAGCCGCGCGTGGTCATCGCGGGCGAGCCGAGACGCACGCCGCTCGTGACGAACGGCTTTTCCGGATCATTCGGAATCGCGTTCTTGTTGACCGTGATGTGCGCGGCGCCGAGCGCGGCTTCCGCAGCCTTGCCGGTGATTTTCTTCGCGCGCAGGTCGACGAGCATCACATGGCTTTCCGTGCGGCCCGACACGATGCGCAAGCCGCGCTTCACCAGTGTTTCGGCGAGCACGCGCGCGTTGTCAATCACGCCCTGCTGATACGTCTTGAACTCGGGCGACAGCGCTTCCTTGAACGCGACGGCCTTCGCGGCGATCACGTGCATGAGCGGGCCGCCCTGAATGCCCGGGAAGATGGCCGAGTTGATCTGCTTCTCGAACTCCGCCTTCATAAGAATGACGCCGCCGCGCGGACCGCGCAGGCTCTTGTGCGTCGTCGTGGTGACGAAGTCGGCGTGCGGGACCGGGTTCGGATAGACGCCCGCCGCGATCAGACCGGCATAGTGCGCCATGTCCACCATGAAATACGCGCCGACGCTCTTCGCGATCTTCGACAGGCGCTCGAAGTCGATCTTCAGCGCAAACGCCGACGCGCCCGCGACGATCAGCTTCGGCTTGTGTTCCTTGGCGAGCGCTTCGGTCTTGTCGTAGTCGATGTCTTCGGCGTCGTTCAGGCCGTAGCTCACGACGTTGAACCACTTGCCCGACATATTCACCGGCGAGCCGTGCGTCAGGTGGCCGCCTTCGGCGAGGCTCATGCCCATGATCGTGTCGCCCGGCTTGAGCACGGCGAAGAACACGCCCTGGTTGGCCTGCGAGCCGGAGTTCGGCTGGACGTTCGCGGCTTCGGCGCCGAAAAGCTGCTTCACGCGGTCGATGGCGAGCTGCTCGACGATATCGACGTACTCGCAACCGCCGTAGTAGCGCTTGCCGGGATAGCCTTCGGCGTACTTGTTCGTGAGTTGGGAACCTTGCGCCGCCATCACGGCCGGCGAGGTGTAGTTTTCCGACGCGATCAGCTCGATGTGATCTTCCTGGCGGCGGTTTTCCTGCTCGATCGCCTTGAGCAATTCGGGATCGACATTGGCGAGGGTGCTTTCGGCTCTGTCAAACATACGTTTTCCGTGAGATCAAAACAGGTTGACCGGATCGCGCGTGCGCCGCGTTCGAAGCAGACGCAAAAAACGCTGGAAACCGAAGGAGTCCAGGCGCGACGGATGAAGGATGAATCCGGTTTCGCAGAACGGACAGCCACCGGCAACGCAGCAACGGCGTGCGGATCTCAGCTGCCCAGGCGAACGGCAAAACGACGCTCCGCGCTTCCTGGTGGGTCGCTCCACCTTGAATCCGAAGATTCTATCGCCAGTCACGCGGGGTTTGAGCGTTGTAGTTTAATGGGCTGCCATGCTTTAGGCAACCGGCTTTCCGGGCCGCGCGCAGCCGCTGCGCGCACGCTCGAAGCACGATCGTTCGCACCCGCGATTGCTTGCCGCGCCGCATCAATGGAAGTACCCTTTGCGCCGTTGCCGGATGCGCGCCTGTGCGCGTTTCGGCCTTGCTCATCGCATCTCATTCGGAGTCCGCTCATGATCGTTTTCGTCACCGGCGCGTCTGCCGGATTCGGCGCCGCCATCGCCCGCACCTTCGTGAAAGGCGGGCACCGCGTGATCGCGGCCGCGCGCCGCAAGGAGCGCCTTGTCGCGCTGTCGAACGAACTCGGCGACGCGCTTCTGCCCGTCGAGCTCGACGTGCGCGACGAGAACGCCGTCAAAAACGCAATCGCCTCGCTGCCCGCCGCGTTCGCGCAAATCGACGTGCTCGTGAACAACGCCGGCCTCGCGCTCGGCCTCGAACCCGCCCAGCGCGCGAACCTGAAAGACTGGAAAGACATGATCGACACCAACTGCACGGGCCTCGTGAACGTCACGCATGCGGTCCTGCCGGGCATGGTCGAGCGCAATCGCGGGCACGTGTTCAACCTCGGCTCGGTAGCGGGCACGTACCCGTACGCCGGCGGCAACGTGTACGGCGCGACCAAGGCCTTCGTGCGGCAGTTCAGCCTGAACCTTCGCGCGGACGTCGCCGGCACGGCGCTGCGCGTGACCGACATCGAGCCGGGCCTCGTGGGCGGCACCGAGTTCTCCAACGTGCGCTTCAAGGGCGACGACGCGAAAGCCGGGACCGTCTACGAGAACGTGCAGGCGCTCACGCCCGACGACATCGCCGACGCGATCTACTGGATCGCCACGCGCCCGGCCCACGTGAACATCAACGCGATCGAGATGATGCCGGTCGCGCAGACGTTCGCACCGTTGCAAATTCACCGCGGATGATTTCGCAATCTGCCTAAGGATTTGGCAGTGGTGCTGCCGGTTCCGGTAAAATGCCGCCGATGAATATTTGTCAAAATGCGAGCAGGAACGCGCTTCTGCGGTTCCGCGCGAGCGGAGCGGCGCAAAGGTGAGTGATCCGTTGATTTTCGAGTGGCCGATTCGGGTGTACTACGAGGACACCGACGCCGGCGGCATCGTCTTCTACGCGAACTACCTGAAGTTCTTCGAGCGGGCGCGCACCGAATGGCTGCGCGCGTGCGGCATCGACCAGCAGCGTCTCGCGGATGCGAACGGCATCGTGTTCGTCGTGCGGCGCACGTCGGTCGACTACACTTCGCCGGCGCGTCTGGATGACGTCATTCGTGTCGCGAGCCGTATCGAGCGGCTGGGGCGCGCATCGGTGGATTTTCATCAGGAAGCGTGGCGCGACGGCGTGCTCCTCGCGAGCGGCGACATTCGCGTCGCCTCCGTGGATCGCGCGTCGATGCGCCCTGCCCCCATTCCCGACGCGGTGCTCGACGGACTGAAACGCGGCCCGCATGCCGCGCTCGCCACGGCGTCGAGCGGCGCAAACCAGGACCGGACCTGACCGATGAACGCATCGCATCCCGAAACGAACACGCGTCGGGAACAGAGGAAGCATTAACGAGCATGAGCCGGTCATGGCGCGGCTTTCGTTTATTTCACAGCCGTTTCACGAAAGCCTGTCTCTTTGGCCGGACGCCCCTTTCGGGACGTAACAGCGGACCTTTATGAACAATACACAAGACCTGTCGATCGTTTCTCTCGTCGTTCACGCGAGCTTGCTCGCACAGGCGGTGATGGCGCTGCTGCTGCTGCTGTCGCTCCTGTCCTGGACCGTCATCTTCCGCAAGTGGTTCGCGATTCGTCGCGCGCGCGCGCAAACCGAGCGTTTCGAGCGCGATTTCTGGTCGGGCGGCGATTTGCAGGCGCTTTACCAGAGCGCGGCGAACAATCGCCACACCATCGGCGCGCTGGAGCGTATCTTCGAATCCGGCATGCGCGAATTTCTGAAGGGCAAGGAGCGCCGCATCACCGATCCGGGCGCGATCCTCGACGGCTCGCGCCGTGCGATGCGAGCCGCGTTCCAGCGCGAGATGGACGTGCTCGAAGCGAACCTCGCTTTCCTCGCGTCGGTCGGCTCGGTGAGTCCGTATATCGGTCTTTTCGGCACGGTGTGGGGCATCATGAATTCGTTCCGCGGCTTGGCCAACGTGCAGCAGGCGACGCTCGCGAACGTGGCGCCGGGCATTGCCGAGGCGCTCGTCGCGACCGCCATCGGCCTGTTCGCCGCGATTCCGGCCGTGGTCGCCTATAACCGTTACGCGCACGACATCGATCGCCTGGCGATCCGCTTCGAGACCTTCATCGAAGAGTTCTTGAACATCCTGCAGCGTCAGGCGCATTAAGAAGGAGTTCGCGATGGCAGGCCCCACTCGTTCCAGCATGCGCGGCAGCTCGCGCCGCGCGATGTCCGACATCAACGTCGTGCCGTACATCGACGTGATGCTTGTGCTGCTCGTCATCTTCATGGTGACGGCGCCGCTCGTTTCGCCGTCCATCATCAATCTGCCGACCGTCGGCAATGCGCAGCCGCAGGAGCAGCAACCGCCGCTCGTCATCAACATCAAGGCGGACGGCAGCATGAACGTCCGCTACAAGGAAGAAGGCGGCTCGACGCAAGAGCAGAAAATGACGATGAACGACCTGAACAGCTTCGTGCTCAATCGTCAGGAATCGCACCCCGATCAGCCCGTCGTGATCGCGGCGGACAAGACCGTGAAGTACGAAGTCGTGATGAACGTGATGTCCGATATGAAGGCGCGCGGCGTCAAGCGCGTTGGCTTGCTCGTCAAATCGCAATGACCCTTTTGCACAGGCAGACACGCGCTTCGTCCGCGCGACCGATCCGCCCGCCGCGCGAGCGCGGCACGGGCCGTGCGTTCGCGCTCGCGGCGTTGATGCACCTGCTGCTCGGCTGGTTTCTCTATCACGGCATCAACTGGCAGAACAACACGCCGGCGGGATCGGAAGCGGAAATCTGGACCGAGATTCCCGACACGCCCGCGCCGACGCCCCGCCCCGCCCCACCGCCGCCCGCGCCGGTGAAAGTGCAGCCCGCGCCGCCGCCCGCGAAGGACGAGGATGCGGACATCGCCCTGCAGGAAAAAAAGCGCAAGCAGCAGGAAGCCGCCGCGCGGGAAGCGCAGTTGGCCGAGCAACGCCGTCAGCAGGAAGAGGCGAAGCAGGAAGCAGAAGCCAAGCGCCAGCAGCAACTCGCCGCGCAAGCCGCGCAGCAGAAGGCCATGCAGGACAAGCAGAAGCAGATCGAGCAGCAGCGTCAGGCCGACCTGCAGAAGCAGCAGCAACAGAAGGCGCAGCAGGACAAGCAGCGCCAGCAACAGCAACAGCAACAGCAAGCCGAAGCGCAGAAGCAGGAACAGCTCAAGGAACAAAAGGAGCAGCAGGAAGCCAAGGCGAAGGCCGACGCGCAAGCCAAGGCCAAGGCTGAATCCGACGCCAAGGCAAAGGCCGCGGCGCAGGCGAAAGCCAAGGCCGATGCCGAAGCGAAGGCGAAGCTCGACGCCGAACGCAAGTCTCGCCTCGCGCAATTGCAAGGGCAATTGGGCGGCGGCTCGGCCGGCAGCGGCGAAGGGCTCGCGAAGAGCGGCACTGGCAAGGGCGCGGGCGGCAATGCGACCTCGCCGGGCTACGCCGAGAAGGTGCAGCGCCGCGTGCGGCCGAACATCGTGTGGGCGGGAGAAACCGCCGGGCTCGAAACCGTGGTGTCGGTCCGCTGCTCGTCGTCCGGCACGCTGCTTTCGGCCACGATCACCCGTTCGAGCGGCAACGAGCAGTGGGATCAGGCCGCGTTGCGCGCGGTGCAGCGCTCCGATCCGATGCCAGTCGATATCGACGGCAAGGCGCCGGATCGTTTCACGATCACGCTGCGTCCGGCCGGAGGCTGACCCGCACCGAGCAAGCCGCTTCAGGCGGGAACGATTTGTGCGAGCGCGGGTCTGTTCTGCAGCCCGCGGACACTTGAAACGCTTTTATCTGGAACCTATACAGCATGAGTTTGATGACGAAGCTTGGCCTCAAAACGCTGGTCGCGTCCTGCCTGATCGCAGCCGGCACTGCCGCACACGCCCAGTTGAACGTGCTCGTGACCGGCGTCGGTTCGACCCAGTTTCCGATCGCGACGGCCAATTTCGCCAACGAAGCGAATTCGCCGCAGCAGGTCAGCGCGATCATTCGCCAGGATCTGCAGAGAAGCGGCAAGTTCACGAACATCGACGCGGGCGGCACGCCCGTTGCGGAATCCGATTCCGTCGATCTCGGCGCCTGGAAGGCGAAAGGCGCGGATGCATTCGTGTCGGGCAGCGTGAACAAGCTGCCGAACGGCCAATACGAAGTGCGCTTCCGTCTGTACGACACGGTCAAGCAGCAGAACCTCGGCGGCCTGTCGCTTGTGTCCGCCGAAAGCGGGCTGCGCATGAGCGCGCACAAGATCGCCGACTACATCTACGCGAAGCTGCTCGGCGGCCGCGGCGTGTTCGCGACGCGTCTGTCCTATGTCATTCAGACGGGCGGACGTTACCAGCTGCAGATTTCCGACTCGGACGGCCAGGACGCGAAGATCGCGCTGTCCAGCCCCGAGCCGATCATCTCCCCGGCGTGGTCGCCGGACGGCACGAAGGTCGCCTACGTCTCCTTCGAGAAGAAGAAGCCGGTGGTCTACATCCACGATCTGCCCACGGGCCGTCGCGTGGTCGTGTCGAACCAGAAGGGCAACAACAGCGCGCCGGCGTGGTCGCCTGACGGCCGCAAGCTCGCGGTCGCGCTCTCGCGCACCGGCAACACGCAGATTTTCGAAGTCAACGCGGACGGCTCGGGCCTGCGCCGTCTCACACAGGGCAGTTCCATCGATACCGAGCCGGCCTACTCGCCCGATGGCAGCTCCATCTACTTCACGAGCGATCGCGGCGGCCAACCGCAGATCTACAAGATGCCGGCGGCGGGGGAAAGCGCCGGCACGGCCCAGCGGGTCACGTTTGCGGGGAGCTACAACACGAGCCCGCGCGTGAGTCCGGACGGCAAGCAACTCGCGTACATTTCGCGCACTGGCGGCGGCTTCAAGCTGTATCTGCAGGACCTTTCGTCCGGCACGGCGACGGGGCTGACCGACACGACGCATGACGAATCGCCGAGTTTCGCGGCGAATGGTCAGTACATCCTCTACGCCACCCAAGTGAACGGACGTGGCGTGTTGGCAGCCGTTTCGACCGACGGTCGCACGCGGCAAGTCTTGTCAGTTCAGGGCGGTGCGGTGCGCGAGCCGTCCTGGGGTCCGTTCATGCAATAAGTCCAGCAATAACGTTTCAAATACAACGTTCAGCTACAACACAAGGAGAGGTACCATGATGTCGAAACTTCGTATCGGCCTGGCAGTTGCGATGGTCGGCGCATTGGCGGCTTGTCACTCGGGCGTGAAGCTCGACGAAGGTCAGAACAAGGGTGCGGTCGGCACGCAGCCGAACCCGACGGATGTGAAGCAGGTCAATATCGACCCGCTGAACGATCCGAACAGCCCGCTCGCCAAGCGCAGCATCTATTTCGACTTCGACAGCTATGCCGTGAAGGACGACTATCAGCCGCTGCTGCAACAACACTCGTCGTACCTGAAGAGCCATCCGGAGCGTCACGTCCTGATCCAGGGCAACACCGACGAGCGCGGCACGAGCGAATACAATCTGGCGCTCGGTCAGAAGCGTGCGGAAGCCGTGCGTCGCGCGATGTCGCTGATGGGCGTTGCGGATTCGCAGATGGAAGCCGTGAGCCTCGGCAAGGAAAAGCCGATGGCGACGGGTCACGACGAATCGTCGTGGGCGCAGAACCGCCGTGCCGACCTCGTCTATCAACAGTAACGTAACCAGATACGGGTGAGTCGCCCTATGTTGTATCGCTTTCCCTTGCTGCGCCTGGCCGCAGCCGCGTGTGTAGCCGGTTCGACGATGCTGAGCGCGCCCGCGCACGCCGGCGTCTTCGACGACAACGAAGCGCGTAAAGCCGTGCTCGACCTGCGCACGAAGACTGATAGCCTGACCAATCAGTTGCAGGCTGCGCAGCGCACGATCCTCGATCAATCGAACCGTATCGACCAGCTCAACCAGCAGGTCGCCACGGTTCGCGGCCAGAACGAGGATCTGGCCAATCAGGTCGCAACGCTGCAGAAGCAGCAAAAGGACTATTACGCCGATCTCGACACGCGCTTGAAGAAGTTCGAGCCGCAGCAAGAGACCGTCGACGGCGTGACTGGTTCGGTGCAGCCCGGCGAGACGGAAGCGTTCAACGCAGCGTCGACTCAGTTCCGTAACGGCGACTACAAGAACGCCGCGGCGTCGTTCAAGACGTTCGTGGCGAAGTATCCGCAGAGCCCGTATCAGCCAACGGCGCGTTACTGGCTCGGCAATGCGCTCTACGCGCAGCGCGACTACAAGGGATCGACGGCGATCTGGCAAGACCTGGTGAAGATGTATCCGACGCATCCGAGGGCGCCCGAGGCGCTCCTTGCGATCGCGAACAATCAGATCGAGCAAGGTCAGAAGGCGGCGGCGAAGCAGACGCTGCAGCAGATCATCTCGCAGTACGCCGGTACCGAAGTCGCGCAGACCGCGCAGAGCAAGATGGCGCAGGTGAAGTAGGCGAAGCTTTGCCTCGCGCTTGATGTGGTTGTTTGGTCGAGGGTATTGACATGAAACAACTACGCGGAATATAATTTTGCCTCTTTCGGGTCGTTAGCTCAGCTGGTAGAGCAGCGGACTTTTAATCCGTTGGTCACAGGTTCGAATCCCGTACGGCCTACCAAAGAAATCAAGCAGATAGCCCAGTCATTGCGACTGGGCTTTTTGTTTTGTGCGGTCGTGTAGGCACTGTGTAGGCAAAATCGAACGAATGCTGTTTGGTCTTGCGCGTGTCCTAAGCAGTGCTTCACGACTTGTTGAGTGCAAAACTAAATGAACAAATTTTGACGCTCCCATAGAATCAGCGTTGCGGGGCTGTGCCGTATTCTATGAAGTCCGACGCGTGGTTGCGTCGGGACAGGCTTGGCGGCCTGTAGACGTATTCAACCCGCGACGCTCGCGCAATGCGAGCGAAGCGTTAGACCCCGCCCGCCGTTAGACCAACGGCGCGTGGTGCCAATGCTCGCCTATGGGCGGGACGTGGCAGGGAACCCGCAAGGGTTGCCGGTAATGGTTTTACGTCCCGGTCCGCCAACCTTGTCACTGTTCCCGCCCGCCCCTTCCGTCGAAGGGCGCGGCTCCGGGCTTCACACAGGAGCAGACAGCATGAAAGAAAGGAAGCGAACAAGAGCGGCCACCAACGAGGCAACCCGCGACCAAGCAAACCCAGTCCCAGCAAAGGCACACAAACGGGAGCGTGAGGGGTGGATGTCGATATTTGGAGACGGCGGCAAACCCGGTTATAGCGGACGGCATCATATGACATTGCCAAATGTCGACGGTCAGACACGCGCAATCTTCGCTCTTACCGGACTCGTCACGCTTCTGCGCCTGCTATCGGACGAAGAACAAGCCACAGAAGCCATATACAGAATTCTGGATCACAGGGAGCTATCCGCGCTCTTTTGCACGCTCGAATGGATGGCTCGGGATGCGCTTGTGGCGGTTGAAGAGTTGTAACGCATTGCCGCGCCGCGCGCGGGGCTTTTTGTGGTTGCGAGCGCGCCGCCCATCGCGTGATTTGCCGTATTTCTACCCTATTTACGGCGTTTCCCGCCGCTCGCGCGGGCAATGAAACGCAGTTCATTCGTCCCACCCCAGACGCGCCCGACACTCGCGCAGCAGCGCATTCAGGCGGCGCGCTTCGTCTCGCCACTGCGCCGAACGCATTCCGTGCGTGCGGGCGTTGCGCGAAGCGATCTGCTTCCCCGATTCACTGCGAGGCCCCGTCGAGCTTTTCCACGGGCGCCAACGCCGAATCGCTTCGGCCTGCCGCGCCCGCTGTTCCGCCGTCCACCGCCTGCCCATCATGATCCGCCTATGCCAACTTTCGCCGCCGCGCTGGCGGCGGATGCATTCGCGGTTATCCGGTACCAAATCTTATTGTTGTAGACTCAACTCGTACCGATTCGTTCGTTGATGGTCAATCGGTCTCGAACCTTTGGGAAGGCAGTCTTGCCTCGCCTCCACCGCTTGAACGATGAAGAGTTGTTCAAAGCTTCCGCAAGGGATGTATGCATTTCATACGTGGTGGCGTCGCAGCCGGCGTTATGTTGCGCTATCAAGAAAACTTCTTTGTATCCGATGCTCGCCACTTGGCGACCAGGGTCCAGTGCGTGCGGATGGGAAAGCGTCGGATGATCGAACGCAGCCTTGCAGCCTTTTACATTGCTTGAATGAAAACCACGGCATGCTGATGGTCGAATTTCATACGCGGCGCAGCGTCCGTTCTCCAGCAACGCGCATTGAATGTTTGTTCGGATGTATTCAGCCGAGCTAAGCGGAGCGACGTGCATCGCAGTGCTGTTCACACGATCCGTCAGGCGTTTGCGGCGTTCGATCGGCAACGCATTAATGTAATCCGCGAGGGCGAGCACTTCGGCGCCAGTAACCATGACGTGGTAGTAGCAGCAATAGTCGCATCCGGGACCACAATCGACCTTGCCGCCCGACCCGCTGAGTTCTTCGTCCATGCGCCTATATACCCGTACGACTTCCGAGCGAATTGTACGGTTCGTTGCCTCTGCAAATGCCGTGGTACAACCGCTTATTTCGCTCGCAATCAACGCGCGCACGCGCGTTCTTACTTCGTTCTCGTCCATTGTTTTGCTTTCTTTGTGGGTCAAGTCGATGAGAGGGGCACTTCCGCCGTCAGCGTGTCAACATGGCGACACTCACGCAACCCGAAAACTCCCAATTAGAAAATCGAAACTGGAGATGAGTGTTAGCGCTCACTGCGCTGGCCAAACGCATGATGCGAGGTTGATGGTTCCAATCTCTCGCGTGACAAGGTAGCTTCGTCCGTTAATAGTCCGTTCGTCGTCTCGCCATTTTTCCCGCGCGCGCGAGCGTCGGGCGGCGCGCTGCCGTCCGTTGCGTTGTTCACTTGCTGCGGCCCGTGGGCGATGTTCGCCTGCCTCACGAACGCGACCTGGCGCGGGTTCTTGATTTCGGCCAGCGCTTCGAGCGTCACACGGCTTTGAGCCTGCGCCTTCAGCGCCAGCGAAAGGTGCGCCTGAAACTGGCTCAGGTATTCGACATTTGCCGCCTTGCGCGCCAGTTGATTGAAGATCATGTCCAGCGTATTCGCTTGCGTCAGCAGCATCGTTTCGATGCCGGACATATCGCCCGCCAATACCGCGCTGGCTTGCTTGTGCAGTTCCGCTAGATATGTCGTCACATCCACATCGTCTCCGAACATCGGCAGCGCGTACTTCTGCCCCGTTGCCGCTCCGCGTGTCACCGGGTTCGACGCGAGCAGCGCGCTACGTTTGATAGGATCGCTGTAGATTCTGCCCAGCAATTCGAGCGCATGCGGGTTGTGCTCACCCGACTGGACCTTCGCCGCCTTCGATTTCGTCGTCATCGTTTCGCCTCCCTTGCCTGCGCTGGACCTGAGCATTTCTGAGCCTCGTTACGGAAGACCGCCACACGCGGGGCTGTGGCGGTCTTCCACTTTTTTCGCATCTTCGAACGCCTTCGATCGCCCGCAAAGCCCCGTGGTTATTGAAGACCGCCACCTAGATTCAAGACCGCCACGCTAATCCGCTTGGCGGTCTTCGGCGTCCGGTTGGCGGTCTTCGGATGGCAGCGCCCAGACCCACTTTTGCCCGATCTTGCGCGCCTCGATATCCATGTCGCGCTTTGCCCGTTCGATGGTGCGCCACGCATGACCAGCTCCGCGCGCGTCGGATTCGATCTGCTTTGCCGCCAAGGGACCGTCCGACAGCAGAGAGCGCAGAAACGCTGCGGCTTCATCGCGCTCCGTGAATTCTCCGCCCATGTCGGGATCGCGCTCGACCTCGTTCAAAATCTCACGCGCGCTGCCTTCGATGCGCTCGCCCCATTCGACGCAGTTCGACACGATGCCCGGAAGCGCTTCGCGGCGTTCCAGCCTGTAGGCGAACCCGCCATCGTCGGGCGCTACGTTTGACTTCGCGCGCGCCAGAATGCGCCGTTCAGCGCCTTCGTCCTTCGCCGTGACCAACACCATTCGCGCGAGCGCGCCGAACGCCTGAGAACCCAAGACGCGTTCGACAGGCGTTCTTCCTTGCGTGCCCTTCGAGAAATGCGAAATGCCGATGACCGCGCAACCGTGCGCCGCCGCGAGATCCACAAGCGGCTGAAGGTTGCGGCGAACGTCGTTGGCGCGATGTGCATCCCCGCTGACCGCGCTCAATACAGGATCGACAAGCAGCAGCCGCGCGCCGCCGATTTCGGCGATTTGCTCGCTCAACAGTGGCATGTCGCGCGCCGGATCGAACGGCATGAGTTCCCCGTCTGCGCTTTTGACATTGCACACGAAATGAACGCGGTTCAAGTCGGCTCCGGCCAGTATCAGGCGCGGCACGAGCGTATCCGACACGTCGTCTTCGCTTGACCATACGAGCACGTTTCCACCGTCGGCGCACGCGCTGCCGTCCGGCCAGCGCCCACCACGCGAGACCACCGCAGCAAAAGCTAGCGCGAGCGTCGTTTTTCCCCTGCCCGCCGCGCCCGCGAGAATCGTCAGCTTCCCGGCTGGCAACCAGTCCGGCCAGAGCCAGCGAATCGGCTGCGGCTGCACGTCGGCGGCGCGCTGCAGGATGACGCGCGCCGCGTTGGTCGTATGCGCGCGCTTGCTTTCTGAATTTGCCTTCGCAGCATCCGGTTTGGCGGCGCGCAGCGTTGCGGCGTCGATATGCTGGCGGCGCATGTCGTTGAACTCGATCAGTGCCGCGCAGCGCGTTAAGTCGTCGGCGTTGCGCATGGCTTCCTCTCGATGAGAAGTTCACCGCGCGCGGCGCGGCGTTCGAGTGCTTCCCACAGACAGCAGCGCGCGTGGTCCTCGATCCAGTCGCAGTGTGCGCGCCATTCCTCCGGCGTCATGCCTTGCTCGCAGCGGTTCAGTTCGCGCTCGATGCAGCGCTCAAACCACGTCTGTAGCGATTCGGCAGCGCGGCGGCACGCGCCGGTTGGTTCAGACTGTTGCGTGCGTTGATGGGGAGTTCTGCAAGATGAAGCGTACGGAAGAGGTATCCTCGCGGATGCGCGGCGCGTATCGGCGCGATGCGTTGAGGCTGCCCGCCAACGCGCCCAGAATTCAGCACGCGCCGCCGCGAGCGCTTCGGCGTCGTCAGGGCTGTCGGCGGAGATCATCGCGGCGTATCGCAGCGTTGCTGAAGTGGGCGTCATTCCGCGCCCCCGTTCAACAAGCGTTGAATGTCGGACGCACGCCATGCAAGCCGTCCGCAGATACGCACAGGGCGAATCGGGCCACATTCGAGACACGCCCACTTGCGCAAGGTCTGCGGCTTGCGGTTCAGCGCGGCGGCAGCTTGCTCCGTGGTAAGGCTCGGTTCAATACCGCGAGCAATCAGCACAGCGATTGTTTCGCGTGAAAAGCAGTCCAGCGCATCGTCGCGTGTCAGGCTGCTTGTGTCTGCAATTTTCGTCATCGAATTCCCCAACGCTCATCGAGCGCTATCGGCAATGACGACATTAAATGTTGCTGAGATGTCCAATGAAAGCGTCGTACGACGCATAGAAGCTGACTCGCGCCGCACAGAACATGCTTTGCGCCGCAAAGCTATTAATCGGTCGTCGCCTTGGATGCTCTTCGTCGTTTCCAGTGTGGCACCTGAAGATTCATCGCGTCGATGCGCCTCGCTATGGCTCCAAAATCATTGAGGCCGAATCGTTCTGATTGGTCGGCAATGTCACGAATTAATGCAGCCTTTGATCGGTAGAGCGGTCTTCCGTCGACCATTCTCGCCGCCTGCTCGCGACAGTGCGCTTCGAGATCACGCCGTTTCCGCTCCGTCGCCTCGCTATGGTGCCGACCGTGCGCGCCGATGCGCCCGCGTTCAGTGGAATCAGCGGCGTACTCGGCCACCAATCTCTTTTCCAATTCGCTCTCGGATAGCTCGCGCTCCTTACTGATAAGCGCGATAAGCGTCCAAGCGTCAATAGGCTCGGCAGTCAGGCGTTCCTGTAAGGATGACAGGCCCTCAGTTTCCGAGTGAATCAGTTTGGATAACTCCTCGGCGCGTCGATCTTTCGCCTGCAAGACCGCGAAGCCTTTGACGATGGGAGCGAGAGTCTGCGACGCCGTGACAAGCAGTCTTCCCACGTCAGCGGCAAACGCGGCGAACGCCTGTTCGAACTGTGGATAATGAACGAGAAACGTCGAGAAGAATTGGCTTAGCTGAACGCTGGTACTGGTTTCGCCCTCCGCGCCATCCGGCGCAGAAGCTGACATGTCGCGGCTCGACATTTGCGCCCCTCCAACGCGCCCTTCAGGAAGGCCCCGTCAGACCGGCGAAGGGAACCGGCTTTTTGCTCCGTCGAGCTAGGCGGGGTACCGCGATTATGCTCCGGCTATTGCACAGCGCGCAGCCCGGTTTGCGCTTGCGTGCCGTCAAACTCGATGCCCGCCTGTTCCAGCATCCACACTTCAACCTTGTTGTGCCACATGCGCAGCAGGTCCAGCGGTCGGCGGCGGTAATGCTTCTCGGCGATCGCGCTTGGCTTGTGCCCTTGAATCTGCGCCACCACACCGACCGGCACCTCACACCATTCGGACAGCGTGCCGAACGACCGGCGCAGACCATGCAGCGAGATATGCGGCAGACCGGCGGCGCGTAGTGCCTTTCTATGTGCGATACGCGGTTCGGCCAGCCTTCCATCTTCGGATAGCGGGCTACTGAAAACCCATTCGTTGCGACGCGGCAGCGTCGCCAGCAACGACGCCACATAGGGCGTCAACGGTATTACGCGCCCCTCGCTTTCCACCTTATCGCTCAACGACAGACTGCCCCAACGAAAATCAACGTCCGTCCAGCGAAGCGCGGCCAGTTCTTCGCGGCGCGGCCCGGTCAGCAGTAGAGTTTGCAGGTAGGCGGAGATCACCGGGTTTCCGATTTGACGCACGCCCGAGAACCACGCGCTAAGCTGCTCGCGCTGCAGACAATCTCCGTCCTTCGCTTTCGGACGTGAAACCGCGTCTTTCACGGCACGCGCCTTATACACGTCGCCCGGAATGATTCCGCGATACCGGGCCGCCGCCTGTGCATGGCCTTCGTCGTTGTCGCTGTCGTCGCACCAGCGAATGAACGCGCGGAGCAGGCGAAACGCCAATGCTGCCATTGTCGGACGGTCCACGCGATGCCCGTCGAGCCATTGCGCGATGCGCTGGCTTGTGAGTTCGGACAGGCGCAAGGGCATCAGCTCGGCAAGCGGCCCCGGTCGCGTCAGTTCTTTCGCGCGCGCCCTTTGCATGCCGCCCGTTGCGGCAAGGCGCTTATGGTCGTCCATGTGACGCATGCCCCAAGCCTTGTCAACGCCGCGCCGTTGGCGCTCGGATTGATAGTCGAGATATGCAGCCCATGCTTCGCCGACTGTCGCCTCTTTCCGTTTTGCGGCGTCGCGTTTCGCTTCGTCGGCGGCGCGATCCTTCGCTTCTTGCTCTCGCGGATCAATGCCTTTGTCGAGCAACACGCGAAACTCCGCCGCGCGCTCACGGGCGTCTTCGAGTTTCCAATTGCTCGGATCGCCAATCGTCAGCCGCACCGTGCGACCGTGCAGACGGCTTTCAAGGATGTAGGAACGCCCGCCCGCCGCCGTCACGCGCAAACCGAAACCGCGCGTCTTCGCATCGAAGATGATCGTCTGCTTCTTACCCGGCTCGCATTGCAGCGACGCCACGCGCGCCGCCGTGAGATTCGTTTTTGCCATTCGTTTGCCTATTCGCCTATCCCGTGTAGGCACTGTGTAGGCAAATTCTAGGGCAACGAAGGAATTTCGATCAACATCGAAATCCGTGGGTTTGACGAAAGTCCATTGTTTTAATTGAAATTTTCTCGCCTACACAACGGCAATCAATAACAATAAACATGAGAACACGAGGACTTTTAATCCGTTGGTCACAGGTTCGAATCCCGTACGGCCTACCAAAGAAATCAAGCAGATAGCCCAGTCCTCGTGACTGGGCTTTTTGTTTTGTGGCCGGCGGCAAAAATTCGATTGATTAGGAGTCTGCAGCAAATCGTCTATTGTGACCCGAGTTGGACGTGCGAAAAACACACGCCCGATTTGACGGTATCAAGCCGTTAGCACATCCAGGTCCTAAGATATAGATAGGACGCACCCTTGAAAAAGTATCGGACCGTCAGATACATCGATCTCTATGCGCAGTTCCTGAATGACGGTGTTGACGGTGAGCTTTACCGAATGGTCGTTATGCCAGATCGTCGGTTTCGATGTGACTAGTCCGAGCACGTCGATCTCATACAACTTTCCGCCGTTCACGAAGATGTGCATTCGACCTCTCTTCTCCGGTGCGCCGAACAAGAGTGTTATTTCCGAAACGAATTCCGTTTCAGCTTCGTAGGTCCAGCGCGGATTGCACGACGAGAGAATCACTGCCACGGGTTGCCAGAACAGCGGCGGACGATCGAACTTAGCCCAATTTGGCCAGTGCGGCGAAATAAATTTTTTTATTTGATAATTTCGATACGGCCGCCTCTTCTCCATTATGAAGTCGAGCCATCGTCTGCTAAATACGAACGCATTTACATTTTGCACATTCGCATCGAGATATCCGAAAAGCTGGAACTGTTGATAGTCGAAAGGCTCAATATTAAGCATCTCGACGTCAAAACCATCGGCAAGGAACGCGCAGCCACTCTCGGGGTCTCTCAGGAAATCTGAAAAATCATGATAGCTGACGCCTCGTCCGGCTCTAGCGAGTCTGACATGAGCATCAGGTTCATGCCACGGGATCAGCATTTTCTTTATTTGAGGATCTTGAGCCTCTGCACGCGCCAACTCGTTTGCAGGTTCATCCGGAAGCCAATTGAAAAAATGCCCCTGAAATGTATGTGAATCGAAGGGGATCAGCCGATTTGGCGCTTCCATCACTAATACTTGACCACCTGATTGCATCACTTTGTCAGCTATTTCCAGAACTGTCGTACGCTCCTGCAGCGTGAGATGCTCCAGGACAGCGTAAAGTATCAGGACGTCGATTTTTTGCGGGATACCATGCGCGTCTGCGTTTTCGAGGATATCAGTGGCATTACCGCAGATAAAATCGACGCTCCCCGTTCCAAATTCTCTGTTGCGCTCTTCTGCCTGGCGCAAATCAAGCTGATTTATTTCAATGCCAATATATCTTTCGAAGAGGTCGGCCAAGGCAATCGACTTCATGCCTTTTCCACTACCGATTTCCAATGCAACCTTATTTTTTCCCGTCACTCCCTTTCTTTTTAGCAGCGATCTCAAATAAAAAATCGCCGAGGAAATCCGGTCGAGTTCGTACGAATTGGTTCCACTATTTCTCATTCCACCGAAATAGCGAAAGAACAACTCTTTAGTGGACAGCAGAAACTCATCATCGAGAAAGCAACTATCTCCAAGACAAAGTGCTCTTGGATCAAGGCCACTGATTTTCGAATCGTCCATACGAGCCCTCAAAAGTTGCTCTCTCATTCTGAGCCGACGCGAAGTACTGGACGAGGTAGGCCGAGGAGATTCGTCTCTCGACCGCCACTCTTTGTCCGCGACGTCCACCCAAACGATACGACACTCGTCACGCATTCACGTGCGTGACTATTTTCCTGTGATGTCAGCGCCATCCCGTGTGAAGCGTCGTAGCACAGCGGCGATGATGCGATGCTTACCCGCGAACTCGCGTAGGCGACGGGTTGCTCGCCACGTTGTGCTTCGCTCAATCTGACTCAATCTCTCGATTTCCCTGTGTAGCGCGGGAATCTCCTGAGCAGCAATCTCGGCGGGCAACAGCCTGTCGATTTCCTGTCGGCATTGCGTGATTTCGGAGGAAAAGTGTGCGACATCGGCGGACCATTGCTTGGTTAGCCTTTCGATCTCATGAGAGAGTTTTCCCGTCTCCAGAGAGAGATTCTTGACCTGCCATTGCAGCGATAAACGCTCCGTAACAAACTTCCAATCCGGGGTCGTTATGGCTCGAGCCAGACCGTATTTCTGATTAGGCGGGATGCCGGGGACAGCGTTAGCGATTCGCAACCATCCATTGAACTTGGGGTAAGAGCGCAACATCGATGTCGGCCTGACCCGATACAAAATCATCTCTTTCGGGATTACCCAAATCTGCTTTCCATGTGTGGCAAGCTTAAGGAATAACTGCCAGTCCTCCCATAGCGCTTTTGACGTTTGATCCCAGCCGCCGATCTCACGGACAGCATCCACACGATACACAGCCATTGCGTCGCCGAATGTGTTGTCTTTCAAGCCAAGACCTACGTCCGCTCCAATCGGGCGATATCTGTAGTTGAGCGTGGTAGTACTGCCCGCCTGCCACTGGTCTCCGTCATTGAAGGCGACCGTCCATGAAGTCACCGCGGCGACTTCAGGGTTCTCGTCTAATACGCGCGTAGCAATATCCAGGAATCGATTGAGCAGAATGTTGTCGTTGTCGTGGGCGCAAACATAGGGCGTTGTCACGCGCGACAGACCTACGTTTCGCGTTCCAGCCAGGCCGAGGTTTTTATCGTTGCGGATCACCTCCGTGGCAATCCCTTCGATGTGCTCGCCGTGCTTCTTCAACAATGCGAAGTTATCTTCCGTCGACGCATCATCAACGAAGATTGCTACACGCGGTTTCCTGAATGAATTGCGTATTCCAACAATCGCATCATCGAGTAATGCGGCCGTTCCATTGAAGTTCGGAACAATCAAGCTGACCTCGCCGCCGCCAGTTACGTCAGGAGTCGGCTGGTACTGCTTGAACGACTCAATGAGTCTTGAATAACTTTGACCGTGATTATCGTAGTGCCACCTGATAGAAGCCTTCGTGCGACGAATAAGGTCGCATCTCTCCCAAAACGGTAGCGCGATGCAGCGATCCATTGCGGCGGCCAGCGCCTCTGTGTTGGGTTCCGAAAGCAGAAGGTCATGAAGTTCCGCCGGAATCTGTTCTGGAATGCCTCCTGCCTTATAGGCAAGCAGTTGACACTGCGTATCGACCACCTCGAATATCGACAACGGATGGTTATCACCCTTGTACGGAAGAACGACCAAGGCTTCCGACGCAAGATTCGCGAGCAACTCCACGACGCGATTGCGCGGATAAAAGCCGCATTCAACGACGACACCAGGAATCTCACTCAACCGAGAATCCGGCTCAGTCGACCCCAGTACGACGATTCGCTTGATTTGCTTAGCCGTTGCGCGGTATGACGGATTTTTGAAAAGCTCAACGACCGCATCACAAAAATCGAAGTAGCCCTTCTGTTCAGTGTGTTTCCCGTAGAAAACGATCGTCGTTACCTTGCCAAAATCTGTTTCAACAAGATCGGAGTCAGTGATCTTTATCGGGTATGGCTGAAGTACATGACGACGTGGCTGGAAGCCGCCTACGTTGAGGTAAAGGTCCCTGAGAAAAGCGGAAGGAAATACAGCACAGTCGGCCAGTTCGATGCTCAGGCGTTCCCGCGCGTCGACAGCGAGCTCGCGCTCTTGCGAGATCGTACCCGCAGCGTGGTCGAGATAAAGGTGATTGCCGTGTGCGTATGCCAAAACAAAGACGCTCGACGGAAGCATGCGAGCCCGCTTCGCCTGCGCGACATGAATGCCGATGCCGCGATAGTCCTGATACTCGATGAGCTTGATGTCATCGTAGATAAAGACGGTCCAAAGGGTGGCGCTCAGTACCTCGTGATGGTTCACATCAGCGATCTGCTGAAGGCTGTCGTTCGAGCGACCGCATATAGCAGAACAGTGTAGCCATCTGGATGTCTCGGCGAAGCGCGCCCACTCTTCCGGTAAGCCGCCGCCGCCGCAGTAAAGAAAAATTCTTTTCTTTCCGGAATGCTCCTCGGCCATCTGGTAATAGGTACCAATGCCTCCTGTCGACAATGCATTCGAATGCTCTGTCGTTATGACGAGGTGGTCCGAGCTTGGGGGAAGGTTGTTTTTTCGAAGAAATTCGGCATAAAAATCTGCGTCACACGACACCTCAGCGATAATAGTCCGAAGCGATTTGTCGGACTTGTTGTCAGGTCCGAGCTTGATACTATCCACACGAAACCCAGACGACTCGAGCATGGAAGAGAATTCCACGATCGTCCATTGACGGATATGAGTCGGATTATCAGGAATGGAGTTTGATCTCAGGCCATCGACTCGTTCGCGATCCGGCGTCGATATCACCAGACGGTTTCCGGTATGTACCTTTAGCGCGGCGCGAAGCGTCCTCAGGAGCAGGCGTGGATCATCCAAATGCTCGATTACATCAGACAGGATGATCAGCGTCGTCTTATCACTGCTGAGTTCGAGAAACAGCCGATCGAGATCCGGACCGTCCTCCAGATTGGCTCGAAAGAACCTGGGCAGGTTCAAATCTGTCCTTTCTCTGTTATCGGCCCAATCAACCTGCAAAAGCTCGGCGTCGAAACCGTCGAATTTTCGAGCTAATTTCTGCCCTCCCCCTACACCCAGGTCAACGATTTTTTTGGCGCCAATGCGCTCCGCAATCACTCTCGCTTCATCGTAGACCGCCTCTTGCCATACGACTGTTTCATCAGAGTAGGCGCGTGTGATATCGGCGAGACGGCGCGCTTCACCACCCGCTCCAAAATTTCGTTCTGGCAACAGAGAAAACGGGTCAGGTTGCTGCACGTGTAAGCGCTCCATGAAGATCCTTGGTAACTGCCGGACAGGGCCGTCGCTAGTAACTTATTTAGGCGGCAATTACATCTGCCAATCGTTTGCGTGCATCGTGAATGTCATAAACTGCCACGTCCGTATTATGCAGCACTGCGACGCCGCAGAGGGTAAACCCGATATCTGGTAGAGCAGGCTCAAACTCATCCGGGTTTCTCCGTCGCAAATGGTAGGCTTGGTCACTTCGTCGACCGTGCCGTTTTGCCCTGGGCAGAAGCCGACGAGACGGTCATGTAGCATCATCGCAGCAGCGATTCATTAAACAATCATTACGCGAGGTGTCAATGCATCAATTTGTTTATTGTGAGTTGAAATCCGAGCGAGTCCGCGCCGATGCCCGACTGTTCGCGAACAGGTACGACCTCGTGTCATCGATGACCGAACTACGGGGTGGGGTCATCGCTGAAGTCGGCGTCGCGAACGGAGAGTTCTCGAACTTCATTCTCCGAACGCTGGAGCCGAGCAAGTTCGTCGCTTTCGATACTTTCGGCATGCATCAATACCCGTCTTGCTGGGGGATTCCGACGGAGGTCATGTTCAAGGGAATGACGCACCTCGACTTTTATAAGGATCGCTTCGGCGCGTATGGCGATCGTGTGGTGGCCGAACAAGGGCTGAGCTACGACACGGTTCCCCGGTATCCTGACCACTTCTTTGACATGATGTACATCGATGCCGGGCACGATTATGAAGACGTGGCTCGAGACGCGAGTATTGCCATCAGGAAAACGAAACCGAACGGTACGATCGTGTTCAATGACTACATCATGTACAGCCATCTGTCGAATGAGCCATACGGGGTCATTCGAGCGGTGAACGAGTTACTCGTCGAACACGATTGGCAAATCGTTGGCTTCGCACTACACCGCGATATGTATTGCGACGTCGCGGTGAAACGCAGAGTTTGATCGGTCATTCCTGTCATCAGGAAGTGCTGCCACTCGGGGACGAGCTTCCCTGAAGCGCCTCGAACGCCCCTCGATCGAAGCCCAGTCTTTGTGACTGGGCTTCGTGCTTTTTCATCTGAATCGCTTCGCCACAAGGTGTAGTTCGAATTGAGCGAACGAGCCGGCAGGCTATCCACCCAATTCAATTGAGACATGATATGTCTCGAAACTGCCTATAATCGAGGTCAACTCTTCCCCCGCTCCCCATGACCTCCAGCCTCGACGAAGCCATCCTCCGCGTGCTGCCCACTGAGCGTGACGCAACCGCCTGGCTTTCGACGCCCGAAATACGCAAGCGGCTCGAAGAGCGCGGCCATCGCGTCGGCTATACGAAGAAAGTGCAGCGCCATCTGACCGCGCTCGAAGCCGACGCGCGCGTCGTGTCGATGCTCAACGGACGCGAACTCCTCTGGCAGCGCAAGCCGTGGCTGCATGGCTTGCAGGAAGGCGTCAGCGGCCTGATGAGCGCGTCGGAGGCCGTCGCGTTTCACATCCTTCAGCGCTTCGCGGGCAACAAGCTCCCCAACGCGGTCACGCGCGACATCGATCCGCTCTTCAAGGCGGCCGAGTCGCGGCTGTCGCAGGAAAAAGCGGACAGCCGCATCTATCGCGCGTGGGCGGACAAGATCGATTCCGTCGATGGCGCCTTCACGCTGATCCGCCCGAAGCTACGCCCCGAAATATTTCAGACGGTGGCGACCGCCACGTTCTTCGAGCGCGAACTGCTCGTGCAGTACCGCGCCGCATACAAGAACGACAGCGGCGATTCCCAGAAAACGCGCAAGCTCTGGCCGCTCGCGCTCGTCGAATCCGCCGGCGTGATGTACATGGTCGCGCAAGATCCGAATCGCGCGCCGCGTCCGGAGAAAGGCGAAACGGAGTGGATGCGCACGCTCTACCGGCTCGATCGCATCCGCTCGGTCACGGAGTCGGGCGAATCCTTCACGTACCCCGAGGACTTCAAGCTGCGCAAGTACATCGAGACGCAGCAGGTGTTCGACTTTCTGCCCGAACCGCCCGTGCTGCTCGAACTCGCCTTCGAAGGCAACGCGGGCAATCAGTTGCGCGAATCGCCGATGTCGAAGGATCAGCACATCGACACGCTGCCCGATGGCCGCATGAAAGTCACCGGCACCGTGACGCCAAGCCTGAAACTGCGCTGGTGGCTGCGCGCGCTCGGCGCGGGCGTCGAAATCCTCGCGCCGAAAGGCTTGCGCGACGAATTCGCCGATGACTATCGCAAGCTCGCGAGCCGCTACGGTCAGACGCACGCGTAACGCACGCCGCCGCTCGTCAGCGCATGTAGCGCACGTTGACCCGCGGCCCGAACACCTCACGAACGATCTCGACCAGATGATCGTGGTGGCTCAGAAAGATTACCTGCGTGCGTTTCGCGATCTGCGCGAGCACGGCGAGGCCGGCGCGCGCGCGGCCATCGTCGAAATTGATGAAGAGATCGTCGGCGACGAACGGCAGCGCCGGGGCCTTCTCGCCATGCTCTTCCAGCGCCGCGAGCCGTAGCGCGAGGTACAACTGGTCGCGCGTGCCTTCGCTCATCCCGGAAATATCGACGTGCTCGCCGCTCGCCCGGATCGCGGACAGCGCCATCGGCTGCCGGTCGTAATCGACGATGAGCCGCGAGAACGTGCCGAGCGTGAGCGTCGAGAAAATCGTGCTCGCGCGCGACAGCATCGGACCCTGCCGGCGCTCGCGATAGCGATCGATGGCCCATTTGAGCAGCGTCGATGCCGTCTCGACCTTCACGAAACGCTCGGCGGCATCGGACATCGCGGCGAGCGCTTCCTGGCGCTTCGCTTCGGCGCGCGCAGCGTTCGCTTCGCCCGAAATGGCATCGAGTTCGCGACGCGCGGCATCGAGCGCGGTGGCCGTCTCGGTCGCGATGCGCACCGACTCTGACAACGCCGCGCCGATGCGCGAAAGCTCCGCCTGCACGTTCACCATGTCCGCGCCCTCCACTTCGGCGACGAGCTCGTCGAGCGTCAGACCGTCGCCGCCCTTGATGAGCGCGGCGCGGGCATCGTCCGCGGCGGCGCTCAGATCGCGCTTTCTCTGCGATTGCGCGATCAACGCCTGAAGCACGTCGGGCGCATCGACGCCGGCCAGATCGTAGAGCGGACGTAGCGTTGCCTTCGCCTCTTCCACGTCGGCGCCGGCTCGCTTCACCTGCTCGCTCGCGGCCGCGTGCGCCTTCCTCAAGCGCTCGCGTTCGGCATGCGCCGCGCATGCGCGTTCGAGGCGCGCCGAGAGCGCCGTCGCCGTCGCTTCGGCATCGAGCGTGGCGAGCGAATCGTCGAGTTCGCGCGCAAGCTGCGACGCATCGGCGGCGAGTGCGTCGAGCGCCGCGCGCATCGCGGCGATCTGGCCGGCGCGCATCGTATCGATCTGCGTCAACTGCTCGCCGATCCGCTTCACGATGTCGATGGCCGCTTCCGCCGCCGACTGCGAATCCGCCGCGTTCGCGAGGCCCGCCTTCGCGATCGCCGCTGACCACTCGCGCTGCCAGCGCTTGAATGCGTCGCGCGCCGCTTTGGCCCCGCTTCGGCGCGCGATGTGTTCGGCTTGCGCTTCGTCGAGTTGCGCGGAAACGTTGCGGTGCGTGACCGCGGCTTCGTCGATCGCGGCGATATGCGCCTCGGCCATGCCGCACAGCGTGTCGAGATCGGCGCGCGCATCGGCGTCTTGCAGATGCCGCGCGAGTTCGTCGCGCCGCGCGGCGGCATCGGCGGAATCGCGCAAGCATTCCTCGGTGCGTGCATCGAGCGCTTGCGCGGCGGTCAGCACTTTCTCGCGCGCTGCGATCCACGACGGCGCATCGTCGAGTGAAATCCCTGCGATCTGCGATTGCTCCGCGAGCGCGCGCCACGCTTCATCGAACTTTTGCAACGCCGATTCGGCTTCGCGCACCGCCTGCTCGCGCCGAACGAGCATCGCATCCTCACTCGCGATGCGCCGCTTCAGCGCGGCGAGCTGGGTCGCGTGTCCGACCGAGCCGAGCTGACGATCGGCGAGGCCATCCGCCGCGTTCATCGCCGTTTCGAAGCCGGGCGCGCTCTGATCGAGCGCAATATCGCCGGATCGGATCGCGCGCCATGCGGCATCGCGCGTCGTGCGTGCATCGCGAACCTGATCGGCGGTGACGACATCGTGCGTTTCGACGAGATCGTCGAGTTCGGTGCGCGTCGCGTGCAGCGTGTCCTGCGCCTCCTGGGCGCGATCGGCGGCGAGCGACAGCCGCGACACGAGTTCCTGACGTTCCGCGCGCAATGCCGCGATGCGCTCCGCCGCAGGCAGCGTCATCGACTTCAATTCGTCGATCGGGCGCGACCATCGTCCGAGCGATGCGAGACCTGCGTCGAGCGTGTGCTGCGCGTCGCGCCTCGCGTCTTCGAGACGCTGCAGCGCCGCGCCCGCGTCGCGATACTTCTGCGCGGCACGCCACGCCGCACGCAGTCCCGGCGGCACTTCGCCGCTCGCGATCGACGCGAGTCTCGCCTTCAGCATGTCGATCTGCGTCGCGCAGTCATCGGCGGCCTGCTGAGCATTGCGCGCGGCGAGTTCGAGTTCGCCGCGTTCGAGCATCAGGCTCGTGACCGTCTGAAGCGCGAGCGCGCCGGGCATCGCGCGGCGTGCGCCCGCTTCGTCCGGCTGCCAGCCAAGCTGCGCGGCGTCGTGCGCAATGTGCCGCACACCCATCTCGACTTCCAGTTCGAGCCGCGCGATATCACTCGCGTGATTCGCGCAGCGCTGCCGCGCGGCGTCGAGCGCACGAACGCGCGATTGCGCGGCCAGGAGGTCTTGCTCGATGTGCACCGCGTTCAGGTCCGCCTGCAACTGGTCCGCCGTTCGGGCATGCAGGTCCAGTGCGGTTTGCGCGGCCGCGAGGCGCGTGAGCGCGCTGTGCAGCGTCGCCTCGGCGTTCGCGGGCAGATCGACGACATCGCCGAGTTCACGCAAATCCGCCGCCTTCTCGCGCCACACGTTCAGATACGGCGCCACACGCCTCACGCGTTCTAGCTTGCCGCGCTGCGCTTCGAGTTCTGCACGGCGAGCGTCCTGCTCGCGGCTCCGCTCCTCGGCCTCCTCGACGGCAACATGCGCGCGACGCCATTGCGCCGTTCTCACGCTCGCCGCCTTGAGTTCGGCGGTGGCTTCGTCGTACTGCTTCAAACCGACGTAATACGCGCGATCGCTCGACTTGCGCTTTGCCCAAAGACGATCGGCTTCGTCCGCGAGACGCTGGCGCACTTCGCCGAGACTGGCAATGCCTGCCGCCGACTGAAACAGCACCTGCCCGACATCGCTCGACGCATCGAGAATCGCCTCTCCGCCACGGCGCAGCGCGTCGTGATCGAGGCAGTACATCTGCTCGAAAAAACCCTTGTCGGCGGCGCCGAGAAAAGCCGCGAGCGCGTCCGCGGGCAACGCGTCGCCGTTGGCCATGGCAAGCGGCGCCTTGCGGCTTTTCGAGCGATGAAACGCCAGGGTCTCGCCGCCCGTTTCGATCGACGCGCCGAGCCGCAAGTCGCTTTGCGGATGCACGAACGCGAGCGGCGAGCTGTGCGGCATGCCGAAAAGCAATTCGGAGATCGCATTGCGGATGGTCGATTTGCCGGCCTCGTTCGGCCCGACGACGAAATGAAAGTCGTGTTCCGCCGCCGGAAACTCGACAGCGTGGTCGGTGAACTTGCCATAGCGGATGAGTTCGAGCGTGCCGATGCGCATTGCCTTACTCCGCGTCCGCAAGCTGCGCGATCAGGCCGGAACGCACGTCGCCCACGAGTTTCGCGAGTTCGCCGTTGCGCACGTGCTCCAGTTCGGGCACGAACTTCTGCAATTCACTCGGCGCCTGCGACGCCAGCGCGATGAGTTTGTCCTTCAGCATGCTCAGGAATTCCGGGTCCGACTCGGCTTCGATCAGCAGGCCGTGCAGATCGGCGAGCGCATCGGCGCGGCCGGTGGCCGGTTCGCCGTGAACGAGCGGCACGGTCGCGATCTTCACTTTTTCCAGCCACAGCCGGTCGTGGCTGATCGCCGCGATCTGCGCGAGCACTTCCGCGCGCAGTTGCGCTTCGAGACCGAAAAGCTCGCCATGCGCGCCGGTCGCGCCGGTGATCGTCACGCGCACGGCATGCGGCACAAGCGACGCCGACGATTCGACCAGCGCTTCGAGCGCACGCCCGACCGCGCGCGCGACGTCGTCGAGCGTGTTCGCCTGCGACGCATCGACGGTGACGGACTCCCAGCGCAGCACATCGATGAAAAGCCGCTCGACACTGACCGTTTCCGCCTCCGACACGGTGACGATCACCGCGCCGCGTCGGCCGGTCTCGCGGATGTTGCGGCCCTGCAGATTGCCCGGAAACACGATCGTCGATGCGTCCTGCCAGATCGCGTAATCGTGCACGTGGCCGAGCGCCCAGTAGTGATATTCCTTTGCGTGGAGTTCGGCGACGGAGCACGGCGCGTAGCTCGCGTGCATCGAGCCGCCTTCGAGCGCGGTATGCAGCACGCCGATATTGAAATAGCCCGCCACGGGCGGCGGATACGCGGTCACGAGATTCGTGGTGACCGCTTTCTCCTTGAAGCTGTGGCCGTGCAGCGCGACCTTCAGCGCGTCGATGCGAAACGTCTGCGGCTTTCTCGTCGAAAACGTGTGGACGTTGTCGGGCAACTGAAGCTGGCTCGTCATTTCGCTTTCGGCGTCGTGATTGCCGAACAGCACGTAGACCGGAATGCCCGCGCGGCGCAGGCGTCCCATCTCGCGGCAGAAGAAGATGCCCGTGTTGTGATCGCGCCAGGTGCCGTCGTAGAGATCGCCGGCGATCACCATGAAATCGACGCGTTCGTCCACCGCCACCGACACGAGCTTCGAGAACGCCTCGCGCGTGGCCTGGCGCAGCATGTCGGCGGGTGCATCCGCGTAGGCGGAAAGGCCGTGCAGCGGGCTGTCGAGATGAATGTCCGCCGCGTGTATGAAGCGCATGCACTGCCTCCCTTTGTGGATGTCTTCGCGCCCCGCATCGATGGGGACGATGATCATATCAGCCGATTCGGACACATCGCGTCCCGGTTTCGGACGACGCTTCGAGACGCGATATGTCCCGCCTCGCCCGCAGAATCCATCGCTCGGAATCAACGCGACACGAGGCCATCACGATGAATGCAACACTCGAACGACCACGGGAACCCGCGGCCACGATCACGAGCCCGTACACGCCGCGGAATGTCGATGCCGCGATCTGGCATCTGGAGCGCGTGCTCTCGGCGGAAGGCGCCAACTCGCTGTTCGGCCAGACTTACTGGCGCACGCGCGTGCGGCAGGTGAGCGCGACGCGCGGCTTGCAGCGCGAGCAGCGCGCGCGACTGGAAAGGCTGATGAAACTGCTCTCGGATGCCGGCTGCGGTCAGGCCTTCGAGCGCTGAATGGCCTGCGCGAGCGCGACGAATTCGGCAACCGGCACTTCCTCGGCGCGGCGCGCGAGATCGAAGCCGAGGGCGTCGAAATCGATCGTGTCGCGGTACGCACTCAGGTTGTTGCGCAAGACCTTGCGGCGTTGCGCGAACGCGGCCTTCACCACGTCGCTGAGCGCGGTTTCATCGACTTCCGGCAACTCGTGCGGCGCAAACGGAATCATGCGCACGATCGCGGAATTCACCTTCGGCGGCGGATTGAACGACTCGGGCGGCACGTCGATCAGCTTGTCCATCACATAGCGGTATTGCAGCATCACCGAAAGACGCCCGTAGTCCTTGCTCGCGGGCTCCGCGATCATGCGCTCGACCACTTCGTCCTGGAGCATGAAATGCTGATCGACGACCTTGTGCGCGAACGTCGTCAGATGGAAAAGCAGCGGGCTCGAAATGTTGTACGGCAGATTGCCGACGATACGCAGCGTCGGCTTGTCGCCGTCGAGCGCGAGCGTGGCGAAGTCGAAATCGAGCGCGTCCGCCGAATGCACGACGAGCCTGTCGCCGAAACGCTTCTGCAGCCGGCCGATCAGGTCGCGGTCCAACTCCACCGCATGCAGCGGCGATTCGGGCGTCGCGAGCCGCTCGATCAGCGGCTCGGTGAGCGCCGCGAGCCCCGGCCCGATTTCCACCATGCGCTCGCCTCGCCGGGGCGCGATGGCATCGACGATGGATTCGATCACGCCTTGATCGACGAGAAAGTTCTGCCCGAAGCGCTTGCGAGCGAAATGGCCTTGGTGTTTGGTCGACATACTGGTTCGGATGAATGCGCGCGCGTTCAGGCGCTGCGCTTGTGGCGCGCCATCGTGACGGCGGCGTCGATCGCGGCGATCATGCTGCCCGGATCGGCGCGGCCCGTGCCCGCGAGATCGAGCGCGGTGCCGTGATCCACCGACGTGCGGATGATCGGCAAACCGAGCGTCACGTTGATGCCTTCGCCGAACGTCGCGTACTTCAGCACGGGCAAGCCCTGATCGTGAAACATCGCGAGTACGCAGTCGGCGTCTTTGAGATAGCGCGGCTGGAACAGCGTATCGGCCGGATACGGACCGGGTGCGTCGATGCCGCGCGCGCGGGCGCGTTCGAGCGCGGGCGTGATGACGTCGATTTCCTCGCGGCCCAGATAGCCGTTTTCGCCCGCGTGCGGATTGAGGCCGGTCACGAGGATGCGCGGCGCCGCAAGACCGAAATGCGCGCGCAGAGCGTGATCGACGATGGTCAGCGTTTCGACGAGCCCGTCGATGCTGAGCGCCGACGACACGTCCTTCAGCGGCAAATGCGTGGTCGCGAGCGCGACGCGCAACGGACGCTCGCCCGTGCCCGCCAGCATCATGACGACGCGCGGGGTGTTCGTGCGCTCGGCGAGATATTCGGTGTGGCCGGTGAAAGGCACGCCGGCATCGTTGATCGTGCTTTTTTGGAGCGGCGCGGTGACGATGGCGTCGAAGCGGCCCGATACCGCGCCGTCGATGGCGGCATCGAGCAGGCCGAGCACATAGCGCCCGTTCGCCGCATTCAGCTTGCCGGCTTGCGCGGGTACGGCGAGCGCGTGATGTTCGATCTCGATTGCCGCGGGCCACGCGCCGCCCGCGCGCGCGGTCAGTAACTCGCGATCGCCGAGCACCGTGAAGTGCGCCGACGGCCAGCGCTCGCGCGCCGCTGCGAGCGCGGCCGCCGTGAGTTCCGGACCGACGCCGCCCGGCTCGCCAGTCGTGATCGCGATGGCGAGCGGTCGGTCGGAAGCGGAACCGGCGGCGGCGCTCATGGTGTTACTGCTGTTGGGCAGCGATGCCCTTGTACTGCACGTAGGCGGTATCGCGCAGTTCGCGCAGCCAGTCCGAATACGCCTGCTCGGCCTTGCGCTGGCCGATCGCCTGACGCGCGATATCCAGTTGCTGCGACGCCGAGCCTTCGGCATCGCGGCGGCCGAGCACCTGAATCAGGTGATAGCCGTACTCGCTGCGCACCGGATCGCTGACGGCGCCGTCCTGGAGATTGTTCATGGCGCGCTCGAATTCGGGCACGGTTTCGCCCGGGCTGATCCAGCCGAGATCGCCGCCCTGCGAGGCCGAACCGTCCTGCGAATACGTGCGCGCGAAGTTGGCGAAGTCGCCGCCGTTCGCGACTTGCTGCTTGATGTCGAGCAGTTTCTGGCGCGCAGACTGTTCCGACATGCCGTCCGACACGCGCAGCAGAATGTGACGCACGTGCGTCTGCACGAGCTTCGGCGCATCGCCCGGCGTGCCCTGGCTCGCGCGGCGATCCACCAGCTTGACGATCTCGAAGCCGCCGTCGGTGCGCAAAAGCGTGGGCACGACCTGGCCTGGCCGCAGCGGCGTGACGGCCGTCACGATGCCCGCCGGCAGCGTGCCCGGCGCGCGGAAGCCGAGATCGCCGCCCTTGCTGGCGTCGGTGTCCTGCGAATTGTCCTTCGCGAGCTTCGCGAAATCGGCGCCGCCTTGCGCCTGCTTCAGCACCGCGTCGGCCTTCGCCTGGACGGCCTGAACCTGGGCTTCGGGGGCGTCGGACGGGAGCTTGAACATGATGTGCTGCAAACGCAGATCGCTCGCATTGCGCGCGCCCGGACCACGCTGGCTCGCAATGTAGTTCGCCACTTCGCCGTCGGACACGGTGACCTTGCTGTCCACTTCCTTCTCGCGCAGCTTGGAGAGCGTGAGTTCCGTGCGCGCGTCGCGCACGAAGGTCGACCAGGGCACGCCCTGTGCCTCGATGCGCGACCGGTAGACGTCGAGCGTCATCTGGTTTTGTTGCGCGAGACGCGAGAGCGTACGGTTGACGGTGGCGTCGTCGATGACGATGCCGTCTTCCTTCGCGCGCTGCAACTGGATGCGTTCGAGCACCATCTGATCGAGCACCTGACGCTGCAACTGGTCCGCGGGCGGCACCGGCGCGTTCTGCTGCTGCAGACGCTTGGCGATGAGCGCCGTGCGCTCTTGCAGTTCGCGCTGCGTGATGACGCCGTCGTTCACGACCGCGACGACGGAATCGGCGAGCTGCGCATTGCGGTTCGACAACGCCTGCGCACCGGCCGGCGAATTCAGGACCAGCGCGGCAGCGAGTGCGCCCGCTGCAATTGCCATCGATCGAAACTTATTCACGTTTGCCACAGATACTCCATCAAATACGGGCTGCACCCGTTCGTGTCCTGCTTGTGTGTGCCGCCGCGCGGCCACCGGCGCGGCGCTCTGCCGCCCCGCGCTGCCTGCCGTGCGCGAACGCCCGGCCCGGCCTCACTCGTAATCGCTGTACCGGGAGAGCGGCGGCGCCGCCGGCGGTGGCGGCTGATAACCCTGCACGCTCGCGCGGAATGCGCTGACGAGCCCGTTATCGACGTTCGACAGGCCCTTGAACGTCAACTGCGCGAGCACGCGCGTGCCCGATGCAGGCTGGCCGGAGGTATTCACGCCGTTCGCGTAACGCTGCATGCCGAAGCCGAACGCCCAGCAGTCGGCATCGTACTGGAAGCCCACGAGCCCGTCGACGAGACGATGGCTCGCGAGATCATAATTTACGCGGCCAACGGCATAGAGGCGATTCGTGAGCGGCCACTCGCCGGACAACAGAATCTGGTTGATCGGCTCGTTTGCGAGCGTGGTCTGGTTCGAACGCGTGTAGCGATAGCCGACGTTGACGACCCTGCGCTCGCCGGGGCTGAACGCGAAACCGATGCTCGAACGCACGAGCTGGTTGTTGTCCACATTATATTGGAACGCAGTTTCCGAAGCGAAACCAGCGCCCAGCTTGATGGCCGCGCCCGCGATCAGGTCCGAGTGCTTCGCCTGGCCCGGCTCCTGGCCCGGCGTAATCGTGACGCGCTGGCTCTGGAAATAATACTGTTGCGCAATGACGAAACGCGCGCGCTCGTCGCCCGTCGCCGGGTTGATAAAGCGCGTCGTCAGGCCGGCGGTGAGGCGGTTCGCGTCGGCGATCCGGTCGTTGCCGACGAACGTGTTCGGCGTGTAGATCTCGGCCAGACCGAAGTCGGCTTCGGCCGTATCGAAGATCGGTGCGAAGTCCTGATTGTGATACGGCGTGTAGACGTAATAGAGCCGCGGCTCCAGCGTCTGGATGTAATCCTGACCGAAAAGCCGCACCGAGCGGTCGAACACGAGCCCCGTATCGAAGCTGATGGTCGGAATCGACTCGGTGAAATTCTTCGGCTGCCCCGTCACCGGCGGCGACGAGCCCGCGACCTGGCTCGTCGCGATGTGGCTCAGGTCGTACGACGCGAAATGCCACTGCACCTTCGGCGTGACGAAATAGCCCGGCGCATTGACTCCGTAGCTCAGGTACGGATTGAAGTACAGCCGGTTGCCGTCGGTCGCGCCTTCGGTGGTGATCGTGAAGCGCGTGGCGTCCGCCTCGAAGCCGTAGTCGAAGCCGCCGACGTTGTACTTGTTGTACTGAACGTTCACCTGCGGCTCGCGCGCGTACGGCGGCGTCGAGGGCTGAAGCGTCTGCCAGCGCTGCTCGCGCGCGAGCACGGACCACGGGCCGTTGTTGTACGTGAGCCCCGCTTCCTGCTGATACAGCAGCTGCGTGCCGTTCAGGAACTGATTCGACGCGTTGCCCAGGTCTTCCGGATATTGATCGTCCGAGACCTTGTTGTAATTGACGTAGCCGCCGAAGCCGCCGCCGAAATTCTGCCGGTGCTGCCAGAAGATCGCATAGCGGTTCGTATGCGTCTCACGGTCGTTCGGCAGATAGTTGACGTCGAGCGAGCCCGAATACGTCGGCGACAGATAGCGGTAATTGCCCTCCATGAGCACGCCGCGGCGCGTCATGATGCGCGGCGTGATGGTCAGATCGCGATTCGGCGCGATATTGAAATAGTACGGGACCGTCAGTTCGACGCCCGTCGTGGAACTGACCGAGAAGGTCGGCGGCAGGAGGCCGCTGCGACGGCCGCTCGTGAGCGGAAACGACAGCCACGGGCTCGCGAACACCGGCACGCCCTGGAAGAACAGCACGCCGTTGTGCGCGATGCCGTCATCGGCGCCGGTATCGAAGTCGAAGGACGTGCCCTTGATGTACCACGCCGGATCGGATTCGCACTGGCACGCGGTGTACGTGCCGTGATCGACGCGCGTGCGCTCGTTGTCGATCATGTCGATGCGCTCGGCGCTGCCCGAGCCGCCCGTCAGGTTGAAGTGGTACTTCGGGTTCGTCATGAACCCTTCGTTGGCCTCGACCTTCAGATGCGCTTCGGGACCGATGAACGATACGCCGTTGTTGATCAGCCTGACATTGCCGAAAGCATCGGCCATGTCCGTATCCTGATCGTAATGCAGCGCGTCGCCCTTGATGACCGTCACCGTGCGCCGGATTTCCGCCGCGCCTTTCGCCGCCATGTCTTCGTCGGACGTGCCCGTGGCCTTGTCGCTCAGCAGGAAGGTCGATGGCTGCTGGCCGCCTTGCAGCGGGCGCTCTTCGAGTTGCGGCGCGAGGCGCAGGCTGCCGGGGCCGTCGAGCGGCTGGGGATACGCGGCGTCGCCCGCGAGCTGGGCATGCGCGAGAGCGGGCATCAGACCCGGAACGGACAGAAGCGCGGCAACGAGCCGCCGCCTGCGTGGCTTGTCGTCGCCTTGGATTTTCGATACGGGAAACTGTCGTGGCGGCATGTATGGGTGGCGGTTCGATCCCGTTCGCGTCCCACGCGCTCGATGTCGCGGAGCAGACAGCCGCGCTCCTGCGCAGCCGAACTTGACGGTCCGTTGCTTAAGCGGTGACGCTCGCAGTCGTCGGGAGCCTGGCGCCAGGCGTGAAACGGATCGCTTAAAAAAGTCGTGGGGTATTATATGGCAAGATGTTTTGCCTCTCGAATTTATGACGCACATTCCTTCCGACGCCCGTTTCGATCAACTCCGCTCGTGGCTTGAAAACATCGCCGGACCGTACCGGCTGAACCTCGCGAGTCTCGCGCCCGCCTCGGCGGACGCCAGCTTTCGCCGCTATTTCCGGCTCGAAAGCGACTCGGAGCATGGCAAGACGCTCATCGCCGTCGATGCGCCGCCGCCGGAAAAATGCCGCGAGTTCGTGCAGGTCGCAGGCTTGCTGGACGCGGCGGGCGTTCATGTGCCGGCAATCCTCGAAGTCGATTTCGAAGCCGGCTTCATGCTCGTGACCGATCTCGGCACGACGACCTACATTTCCGTGCTCGACGAGAAGAACGCGCGCCCGCTGATGCGCGCCGCGATCGACACGCTGATCCGCTTCCAGCAAACCGCGCGCGAAGGCGTGCTGCCGCCGTTCGACGAAGCGTTCCTGCGCCGCGAGATGGAGCTGATGCCCGAGTGGTTCATCGGGCGGCATCTCGGCCGCGACGTCACCGCCGAAGAACGCAAGACGCTCGACGACACGTTCACGCTGCTCGTCGGCAGCGCGCTGAATCAGCCGCAGACGTTCATGCTGCGCGACTTCATGCCCCGCAATCTGATGGTCTGCGAGCCCAATCCGGGCGTGCTGGACTTTCAGGACGCCGTCTACGGCCCGATCACCTACGACATGGCCTCGCTGTTGCGCGACGCGTTCATCAGCTGGGACGAGGAGTTTCAGCTCGACTGCTTCGCGTATTACTGGGAGCGCGCGCGCAAGGCCGGCTTGCCCGTCGATGCGGATTTCGGCGAGTTCTACCGCCAGCTCGAATGGATGGGCCTGCAGCGGCACATCAAAGTGCTGGGACTGTTCGCGCGCATCCACTACCGAGACGGCAAGCCGCGCTATCTCTCCGACTTGCCGCGCTTCATCGGCTATGCGCGCAAGGTCGCAGAGCGCTACGCGCCGCTGTGGCCGTTCGTGCGCCTGCTCGATTCGCTCGAAGGCCGCGCGATCGAAGTCGGCTACACGTTCTGACGGCGCATGAATCAATCGATCAAGACGGCGATGATCTTCGCCGCCGGACGCGGCGAACGCATGCGCCCGCTCACCGATACCTGTCCGAAGCCCCTGCTCCAAGCCGGCGGAAAGCCGCTAATCGTCTGGCAGATCGAGCGGCTGGCGGCGGCGGGCGTCGAGACGATCGTCGTCAATCATGCGTGGCTCGGGGCGCAGATCGAATCCACGCTCGGCGATGGTTCGCGCTGGGGCGTCGCATTGCGCTATTCGCCGGAGTCCGAGGCGCTGGAAACGGCGGGCGGCATCGCGAAGGCGCTGCATCTGATCGGCGATGGCGTGTTCATCGCGGTGAGCGGCGACGTGTTTTGCGATTTCGATTACTCCGCGCTTCGCGACCGCGCGGCCGCCCTGTCGGCGCTCGATGAACCCGGCATGCATCTCGTGATGGTGCCGAACCCGCCATTTCACGCCAAAGGCGACTTCGCCCTGCGCGACGACGGCTCGCTCGCGCTCGATGGCGAGCCGCGCTTCACCTTCGGCAACATCGGTCTTTACGACACGCGCATGTTCCGCGATCTCGCGCCCGGCACGCGCCGCGCGCTCACGCCCTACTATCGCGAAACCATCGCGACCGGGCGTGCGAGCGGCGAACTCTACGGGGGCCGCTGGGAAAACGTCGGCACGCCCGCGCAATTGCAGGCGCTGGACGACGAACTGCGAAGCCGCTGAGCGTCGGGGATTGGGACGCATCCGATGGTAAAATGCGCGGTTCTCCCGTCTTTTCCTTCCGGCTGCGCCTCAATCATGTCCGATATCCGTCCCGATACCCTCTTTGCGCTCACCGCGCTCTCGCCGCTCGACGGCCGCTACGCCGCCAAGACCGAAGCGCTGCGCGACTGGCTTTCCGAAGCAGCGTTCATGCGTCATCGCGTGACGGTCGAGATCCACTGGCTGATCGCGTTGTCGCGCGCGGGCTTCGACGAAGTGCCGCGCTTCTCCGATGCGTCGGAAAAATTCCTGCTCGATCTGGCCGAACGTTTCACCGCGCACGACGCCGCGCGCATCAAGGACATCGAGCGCGTCACCAATCACGACGTCAAGGCCGTCGAATACTGGCTCAAGGAATCGGTCAAGGGCCAGCCGGAACTGGAACGCGCGAGCGAGTTCATCCACTTCGCGTGCACGTCGGAAGACATCAACAACACGTCGCACGGACTGATGCTCGCCGGCGCGCGCGAACGCGTGATCCTGCCCGCGCTGCGCTCGGTGCATGAGCGTCTCGTGAAGCTCGCGCACATGCACGCGGAACAGCCGATGCTCTCGCGCACGCATGGCCAGCCCGCCAGCCCGACGACGCTCGGCAAGGAAATCGCGAACGTGGCGGCGCGTCTGTCGCGCGCGATCGAGCGTGTCGCCAGTGTGCCGCTGCTCGGCAAGATGAACGGCGCGGTCGGCAACTACAACGCACATCTGTCGGCGTATCCGGAGTTCGACTGGGAAGCGTTTTCGAAGGATGTCGTCGAAAATCGCCTGAAGCTGACGTTCAATCCATACACGATCCAGATCGAGCCGCACGATTACATGGCCGAACTGTTCGATGCCGTCGCGCGCGCGAACACCATTCTTCTCGACCTCGACCGCGACGTCTGGGGCTACATCTCGCTCGGCTACTTCAAGCAGAGGACGAAGGCCGGCGAAATCGGCTCGTCGACGATGCCGCACAAGGTCAACCCGATCGACTTCGAAAACTCGGAAGGCAATCTCGGTCTCGCGAACGCGACGCTGCGCCATCTCGCCGACAAGCTGCCGATCTCGCGCTGGCAGCGCGACCTGACGGACTCGACGGTGCTGCGCAATATCGGCGTGGCGTTCGGCTATTCGCTGCTTGCGTACGACGCGCTGATCCGCGGTCTGGACAAGCTCGAAGTGAACGCGGCGCGTCTGAACGAAGACCTCGACAATACGTGGGAAGTGCTCGCCGAGCCGGTGCAGACCGTGATGCGCCGTTACGGCATCGAGAATCCGTACGAGCAGTTGAAGGAACTGACGCGCGGCAAGGGCATCACGCGTGAGGCACTGCAGACGTTCATCGGCGGACTGGCGATTCCCGCCGAGGCGAAGAAACTGCTGCTGGAGATGACGCCGGCGTCGTATATCGGCAAGGCGGTCGAGCTGGCGAAACGCATCGCCTAAGTTGAAAAGCCCCGGAAATCTGAACTGACCCCGCAAAGTTGGACAGTTTTGGGCTAGGCCGCTAAGGGCTGAGTTCTGTACATCACAGGACTCAGC
>NZ_FCNY02000008.1 GCF_001544575.2 Caballeronia cordobensis | reverse complement strand
TGTGAGAACCAAACACAGAACAAGTACGACATCTGTATTTAGCTGCCGCTACGACATTTCAATCTGGCCGTGACATTACTTGTTGGAGCTTTATAGAAATGTCGCGTTCTAGCCAGATAGAAATGTCGTGTTTTGGGTTCGATATGCTTGTCGGTTCCTTGCGGGATCTCGGAGCTGGCGATGCAACGAGCGACACTGGTGACATTGAGCATGCGCGAACTCGACCGTCTGAAGGTGATCCAGGCCGTGGTAGACATGGGGCTGAAGCCCGGACGTGCGGCTGAACGCCTGGGCCTGACGGTACGGCAGATCGAGCGGCTGGTGATTCGATACCGGGAGTCGGGCGCGGCAGGCCTGATCTCGCGCAAACGGGGTGGCCCGGGCAACCGGCGGCTGGAGGTGGAATTGGCGCGGCGCGCGCTGACGATCATCCGCGAGCGCTATGCCGATTTTGGGCCGACCCTGGCCTGCGAGAAGCTATGGGAATGCCACGGCATCCGGTTGGCCAAGGAAACCGTCAGGAAGCTCATGACGGATGCGGGCCTGTGGGTACCGCGCCGGCAGCGCCCGCCCAAGGTGTATCAGCCGCGCGCCCGGCGTGCGTGTCTGGGTGAGCTGATTCAGATCGACGGCAGTGAGCATCGGTGGTTTGAAGACCGGGCGCCGCAATGCATGCTGCTGGTGTACGTGGACGACGCGACAAGCCGGCTGATGCAACTGCATTTCACCGCGACCGAATCGACCTTCAGCTATTTTGAGGCGACGCGTGCGTACATCGAGCGCCACGGCAAGCCCGTTGCGTTCTACAGTGACCGCGCCAGCGTGTTTCGCAATGTGAGCCCGGGTAAAACGGGAAGCCGAGTGACGCCGTTCGGCCGTGCGATGTACGAGCTGAACATCGACGTGTTCTGCGCCAATTCGAGCCCCGCCAAGGGCCGCGTGGAGCGTGCGCATCTGACCTTGCAGGACCGGTTGGTCAAGGAGTTGCGCCTGCGCGGCATCAACACGGTAGCAGACGCCAATGCGTATGCGCCCTGCTTCATGGCCGCCTACCACGCGCGCTTTGCCAAGCCACCGAGAAGCGCGTTCGATACTCACCGGCCGCTGCGGGCCGACGAGAGTCTTGATCTGGTTCTGACGTGGCGCGAGCCGCGCAAAGTGACGAAGTCGCTCACGGTGCAATACGATCGCGTGATGTATTTGCTGGAGGACACGCCCCAGAACCGCAAGCTGATCGACCGCTATATCGAGGTATGGGAGTACCCGGATGGGCGCATCGAAATCCGGGCCGACGGTCGTATGTTGCCCAGCAGGCAGTACGATCGGTTGGCAGAAATCGACCAAGGCGCCGTGGTCGAGCACAAGCGCCTGGGTCATGCGCTGCAAGTCGCGCAAGCCATTCAAGCGCAGCGCGACAACAGTCCGATCGGTAAAGCGCCCTCTCGAACCCATCGCGGCGATTCGACTCGAACCCGCCGAAACGCACTTCAGCCTGGCAAGAAGAAGCAGCGAGACTTCACGCAGGCCGATATCGAACAGGTGATTCTGGATCTTGCGCAAAGTAGGCCGCTCGCTCAGCAGTCCCGCAAACCTGGCCGTCGGTCTGCCAAGGACAGTGCAATAGCCGTAAGCGTCTTGCCGGTTCAGACTCAACGCTTCGACACGGCGTGAGCTGGAACCCACTGCAAACGAATCTCTTAACCCTCGAAACACGACATTTCTAAATGGCTGCCGCTACGACATCTTGATATGGCCGTGACATTTATGTTAGAGCTTTTTAGATGGAATGGTCGCCTCCCGCCTTAGCGGTCATCCGTCGCCGCAGTTCGGTTGACTGGAGCGTGCGACATTGCTGGTTCGGTGTGTTCGCCGTCAAGGAGAACCAGATGGAATCCACGACCATTGCCATCGATCTGACCAAGCGCGTTTTCCAGATTCACTACGTCGATCCTCAGACCGGCGCGATTTACAGCAAGGCGCTCAAACGTGCGCAGCTCGTGCCGTTCTTTGCGAACCGGCCGGCATGCCGCGTCGTCATGGAAGCTTGTGGCAGTGCTCATCATTGGGCCCGAACTCTGGCACGCCTCGGCCACGACGTGCGGCTCATAGCGGCCCAGTTCGTACGACCGTTTGTGAAGTCGAACAAGAACGACGCGGCTGATGCCGCCGCAATCTGGGAAGCCGCCCAGCGCCCTGGCATGCGGTTCGTCGCAGTCAAGACCGAAGATCAGCAGGCCATGCTGACGATGCACCGGATCCGTCAGCAACTGGTCCGGATTCGCGTCATGCACATCAATCAGCTTCGTGGATTGCTCTACGAGTTCGGCATCGTACTGCCGCAAGGCCGTCGCCCATCCATTGAGGCTGCGAAAGCGTCCCTGACGTCACTAGCTGACCAGTTTCCCGTCATGCTGACGGAAAGTCTGCAAGATCAACTCTCGCGACTTCGTACGCTCGACGAGCAGATCGAACTGCTCGAACGTCGCATTCAGGAATGGCGGCGCAACGGCGACGCATGTCGCCGGATCTCCGAAATTCCCGGCGTTGGTGTGCTTACCGCGACCGCTGCGGTATCGGTAATCGGACAAGCGAAGTCGTTCCGCTCCGGACGCGAGTTCGCTGCCTATCTTGGTCTGGTGCCGCGACAGAATAGCTCCGGAGGCAAAACGAAGCTTGGAGGCATCAGCAAACGCGGTGACGTCTATTTGCGAACGCTGCTGATTCACGGAGCTCGAGCGGTGATCTCAAGCTCAAGGCATTTGCCGGAGCGATTGCGCCTGATGTTGACCCGGCGTCCGACGAACGTCGTTGCTGTCGCTCTCGCCAACAAGATGGCACGAACGATTTGGGCGCTGCTTGCGTATGGACGAACGTATCAAGCCTCACCACAGCAGTAAGCAAGCTACGCAACTTAAAACTTATCCACCGTTGCACAGGTAGATTGAACGATGGCAAGACAGGTTGGACCGCGCAAAGGCAAGCCTGAGACATTTCTCGGACTTCGAGTCCGCCTTTTAGATTAGGACCCTTTGCGGCGAAATCCATCGGGGCCGGCGGGCATGCCCGCGATCGAGTCCGGATATAAGTCTGCAACCACCCTCCTCGCTACGAACAATTACCTTGCAAATGGGCGGCGACCATATAAGAAATGTCGCGTTTGGGCTCGTTAGAAATGTCCGGTTTCGCTCCGCGAAGCGCGCGCTGCGTGCAAGACCTGAGCCTTCGTTACCTCGCACGCATGGTGGGCGTATCGGAGGCCGCGCCCTCGCGGCATTTCGCGGGTATCGACGAGCTGCTGGCCACGATCGCGGCGAGTGGTTATCGTGATCTCGCTGCGCTGCGCGTTGCGATCCGCGACAGCGAGGATACGGCGCTTTCCAAAGCGTACCGGATGATGCGGGTGTACGTTGAGTTCGCGCAGCGCCACAATGGGCTGTTCGGTCTGATGATCGGGCCTCGCATCGCGGCGCATCAGGCGTATCCGGAACTCACTGACGAAAGTAACCGGTCTTTCGGGTTGTTCTCCGACACGATCGAGGCGCTAGCCATCGAGAGTGGCTGGTCGCAGGCCGACCTCAAACTCGTGACCCATGCCGCGTGGAGCATGGAACATGGTCTCGCCACGCTGATCCTGTCGAACCGCGCGCCGCGGGCGGACACCAAAGTCGCAATACCGAAGTTGATCGACTTCGTCCTGATGACGTTGCTTAGCGCGATTACGGCGGGTCCGGATCATCTTCAGCGCGTGATCCAGCAATGCGCGCGCGCTGAGGCGCCAGCGGTTACGCGCACAGCTCGCAAACGCGCCAAGGCGTAGTCACAGCCGCGTGCCTCGACTGGCGCATCCAAAATCGTTCGATGATCGCCGCGCGGACCGACTTCGTCCGGCGCGGCGACCGCTCTTCGGCGCACCTACGTGTTAGCAGTCCCATCCTCCCGGCGCACGACGCGTTTCGATTTCTGCGACAACGCGAAGTACGTGAGACCACCCGACAGCATGCCCGCAACAGCCTCGGGAAACCACGGCGCCATTTCGTGCACGCAGATCGCGACGACTGCTCCGCACGCCCATGCCAGGAACGCAGTGCCGCGGAAGTTCGGCACGTCCTCATCGACCGCGTAATGGCGAATCATCAACTGGTCGACGATGATCACCGCACCGATCGGCGGCACGAACACGCCGAGCAGGTTCAGCCAGTTCAGGAAAAGGCTCCACACGCCCGCTACCGCCACTACGCCGCCCAGCAGCCCGAGCGCGATCGTCATCGTGCGCATCCTGCGCTTCGCGATGCGTCCCCAGCCCACCGCGCCGTTGTACAGGCAATGCGTGCACACCGAGCCCAGATTCACGAACACGAACACGAGCGCGATGACCGACAGCGCGCCGCCATGACTCGTCAGCACCGGCATGAAGTCGCCGCCGCTCGTCGCGGGCGCGGCTGCGGCACCCGCGCAGACGATCACCATGCCGACCAGTTGCGCGATCATGTTCGCGAACGGGAACGCAGTCAGCGTCGCATAGACCGCGTTCCTGCCGTCGCGAGCCCAGCGCGTGAAATCGGCCGTCATCGTTCCGGAATCCGCGAAGGTCGCGACCACGAGCGTCACCGCGCCGCCGAACGACATCACGCTGGCAGCGCCCGCGCCGTCGTAAGTCAGCACGGACGAGAGCGGATGATCGGCGCCGATCATCACGAGCGCGACGACCGCGAGGATCACGTACATCGGCGCCGCGATCATGCCGACGATCGACAGCGCGCGGATGCCCATGTAGGTCACCGCCGTAAAGAGCAGCGTCGCGCCGACGATGGTCGCCGTTTCGTTCCAGCCGAACGACGCGTGCACCGTGGTGCCGGTGAGCCCGGTCTGGAACGCATACCAGCCGACAACGACAGTGGCCAGAAAGCCCGACGTGATCACATAGCCCTTTTTGCCGAACGTGCGCTCCGCCATAAGCGCGAAGTTGCGGCCCGTGTTCCCCGCGATAAAGCTGAGCGTGCCCACATAGGCGAGCAGGATCGCGTTGCCGATCGAAATGGCGATCAGCGCGCGCACGAACCCCAGGTTGTAGGCGATGACGCCGCCGAACACAGCGTTGGTGATGATCATCGGAAAGCCGAACCAGACCGCGGCCACCGATGACAGCGAATGACGATGCGAAAGCGGGACGGGTTGATGCTCGAACTCTTCGTCGACGCCGTGTTGCTCGGTCGAACTGCTCATGATGTTCCCCTTGTCAGCGTGACTGGTTTCAGTTGGCGAGCCCGAGTTCCTTCAGCAACGGCGGACATGCCTGACGCCACGGCCGCGCCTTCTCGAATGCCGCGGAAGCGCGCAGCACGAGCGGGTCATCCAGATGCCGGCCGACGATCTGCAGCCCGATCGGCAAGCCGTCGGTCGTGAATCCGGCGGGCACGGATGCGGCCGGTTGCCCGGTCAGATTGATCGGATAGGTGAACGAGAGCCACTGCGTCGGCGCGACCATTCGTCCATCGATGATTTCCGGGCCCTGCATGTGTACGGGAAACGGCGGCACCGACAGCGTCGGCGTAAGCAGCAGGTCGTAGTTCGCCATGAAGCGCCACATCCGGTTGACGAGCGCCTTGCGCGTGACGCTGGCGTTGGTGAAGTCTTCCGCGCTCCACGGATGATTCAGGAAGGCAACGAGATGCGGCGACATCTGTTCGCCGTATTGCTCGACCATCGCGCGCATGCCTTTGAGATCGGTGTCCATCGCGACGATGGCCCAGAACGCGTCGAACGGATCGCTCCAGCCCGGGTGAGCGACTTCGACCGTGCAGCCGAGGTCGCGCTCGAACACGCGCACGGCCTCATCCACCACTTTGCGCACTTGCGGATCGACTGCCGCGTAGCCCCAGTCCGGGCTATAGGCGACGCGCAAGCCCTTGAGATCGCCGTCGAGCGCCTTCATCCAGTCGAACCCGGCGTGCGGAAGCGAGTGGCGATCGCGCGGATCGGGACCGGCGATCACGGACAGCATCAGCGCGCTGTCGGCGACGGTGCGGCTCATCGGGCCGAGATGCTCCAGGCTCTCCCAGCTCGACACGCCCGGATAGCGCTCGTCGCGGCAGCCGGGATACAGCGGCACGCGGCCCATCGACGGCTTGATGCCGTAGATGCCCGAATGCGCCGACGGAATGCGGATCGAGCCGCCACCGTCGCTGCCGATCGCGAACGGCACCTCGCCGCTCGCCACGGCCGCGCCGGAGCCGGCGCTGGAACCGCCCGGCGTCATCGCCGTATTCCACGGATTGCGCGTGGTTTCGAAGACGGGGTTGTGACCAACGCCGCTATAGCCGAACTCCGGCACGTTGGTCTTCCCGACGATGATCGCGTCCGCTTTCTTCAGGCGTTCGACTACGACATCGTCTTCGTCGGGCACGAAGTCCTTGTAGGCCGGCGAGCCCGACGCGGTGCGGATGCCCGCCGTGCACACCAGATCCTTGATGCCGACCGGCACGCCCGCCAGTACGCCGACCTCGTCGCCGCGCGAGATGCGCGCGTCCACCTCGCGCGCCGCGTCCCGGGCGCATTGCGCCGTCACGGTGCAGAACGCATGAATCGACGGCTCGACCGCGTCCATCCGCGCGAGATGCGCATCGACGACTTCGACCGCCGATAGCTCCCTCGTTCTTACCGCCTTGGCAAGCGCGACCGCGTCCATGCCACAGATTTGCTTTTGCAGGTCCATCTCCGTCTCCTGTTGAAGTGTCGCTGGTGGCCTCACTATCCGGCGATGATGTGAACGCGTCTGCCATGTCAATTGAACAAGCTATGGCTGTTTGTTAAAATTTGTGAACAAACGACGGATCGCGACGCGGCGCCGCGCGAGCGGCACTCAGGGAGACACGGCATGCAGCGGACGAAAAGCGGCGAGCGCATCGCCGTGGTGGACGACGATCCGTCCATCCGCGAAACGCTGGAAGGCTTCCTGGAAAGCGAGGGGTATCAGATCGATTGCGCCGCCGACGCCGACGAGCTCGACCGCGTGATGCGCATGAAACCCGTGGACCTGGTTCTGCTCGATATCCGCCTGCCGGGACGCGACGGTCTCTCGCTCACGCGCGAGCTGCGCGCCCGATCCGAGATCGGCATTATTTTGATCACCGGCCGCAACGACAAGGTCGATCGCATACTCGGCCTCGAGTACGGCGCGGACGATTACATCGCGAAACCCGTCGACGAGCGCGAGCTGCTGCCGCGCGTGCGCAATCTGCTGCGCCGCGTGGGGCATAGCCGCAGCGCATCGCTCTCCGCGTCGTCGATGCTCGCGTTCGGTCAGTTCCTGCTCGATACGCGCTCGCGCATCCTGACCGACGCCGCCGGCCGGACCGTGCCGCTGACCACGCCGAATTCGATCTGCTTACCGTGCTCGTGCGTAACGCGGGCCAGGTCATGTCACGTGAGCGCCTCATTTCGGCGACGCGGCGCAAGCGTTTCGAATCGATGGACCGCACGATCGACACGCTCGTGCGGCGGTTGCGCCGCAAGATCGAAACGGACCCCGACAATCCGCATCTGATCAAGACGGTTCACGGCACCGGATATCTGTTCGCCGGACCGGCCGGCGACGACGACGACAAAGACACGCGCACATATCGCTCCGCGTCGCGGTAGAACGTCACGACCGTCGACGCGGCCTCCGCGACTTCCAGCGCGCCGCCCGCCTCCGCGATGCGTTCGAGCGCCGACGCAGCGTCCGCGAGCGCTTCGAAGCGCAGATTCGCGGCCGCGCCCGCGAGCTTGTGCGCGTGCTCGACGACATCCGCGAAGTTGCCGTGGGCGCAGCCCGTGGCGATGCCTTCGAGCGCATCGCGCGCCGTCTGCGCGAATGCACGCACGATACGCACGGTACGCTCGTCTCCGAGAGACTGACGCAACTCGCGGATGCGCGGGGCCTCGTTCACGTCCGCCGCTTGCGCCGGCTGCGAGAGTGCTCGCAGCGCGACGCGCAGCTTGTCCACGTCGACGGGTTTATCGATCACGCCGTCGAGGCCGCGCAACAGATACAGCGGACGCTCCGTCGGCAACGGATTCGCGGTCAGGCCGAGAATCGGGCCGAGAATCGGGCCGGCGTGCCTGTGCGCGCCCTCCTTCGCGCGAATGGCGGCGGTCGCGGCGAGGCCATCCATCACCGGCATGCGAATATCCATCAGGATGAGATCGAACTGCTTCGTCTCGAGAATCTCCAGCGCTTCCTGACCGGACGCCGCCGATGTGACGCTGCATCCCTCAGCGCTCAGCAACTCGGCCACGATGTCGCGATTGAGCGCGACGTCATCGACCACGAGCACGCGCGAGGCTAACGCGCCCTTGGGGCCGCTCTCTTCGCCCTGCGCCAGCGCGAACGGCAGCCGCACGATGAACGTCGAGCCGCGCCCCACTTCGCTGCGCACGGAGATCGTGCCGCCCATCGCTTCGGCGAGGCCCTTGCTGATCGCGAGTCCCAGTCCGGTGCCGCCGAAGCGCTTCTCGCGCCCGGTTTCCGCCTGCGAGAACGGCTGGAACAGACGCGGGATGATTTCCGGCGCGATGCCGATGCCCGTGTCGGCCACTTCGATGACGATGTCGATGGCATCGTCGCGGCGCCCTGCCACATCGATCTTCACTTCGATATGCCCCGCTTCCGTGAACTTGATGCCGTTGCTGACCAGATTGATGACGATTTGCTGCAGCCGCGCCGGATCGCCATACACGGCAGGCGGCAGCGGCGCGAGCGTGGTGACGCGGACAAGCAGCCCCTTCGCCGTCGCCGCGGCGCTCGCCAGCGTCGCCGCGCCCGTGAGCGTTTCGCGGATGTCGAAGCGGCGCGGCTCGAGACGGACCTGCCGCACCTCCAGCAACGCCAGATCGACGATATCGTTGATGATCGCCGCGAGCGTCCGGCCCGCCTGGATCATGCGGCGCACGATCTGCGCGGCGCCTTCGGGCAGGTCATGGCGCTCGAGCAATTGCGCGAGACCGAGCACGCCGTTCACGGGCGTTCTGAGCTCGTGGCTGATCATCGCGAGCGATTCGGACTTCATCCGCCCGAGCGCTTCGGCGGCGTTCTTCGCTTCCAGCAGGGCGGTCTGCGCCTGATGCCGCACGGTGATGTCGGCCACGCTCGCGATGATCACCCGCCTCGATCTCACCAGCAGCGATTGCCTCGACACCAGAAGGTGACGAACCGCGTCCGGGCGAGCAACGGTTTCGAACTCGGCGGTTTCGATCGTGCCGGCCGTGTCCTGCCCCGACGTAATCCAGGCGTACAGATGCGCCTCACGCCGCAATGCGCTTTCCAGTTCGGCCAGCGAGCCGGGCGCCTCGCCGACGAAGAGTTCGAGCGCCTGACGGTTCGCGAACTCGATGTGCCCGATTGCATCGCTCAACAGCAGCGGAACCGGCGAGGCATCCAGCAGCCGGTGCACGGAGTAGTCGCTGAGCCGGCTCTCGCGCACGAGGAGCAGCAGACACCCGAGAAAGAACACGCCCACGATGTCCATCGACAGGCGGCCCGGCAAGCCCGCCGCCAATGCGGTCAGCGGCGCGGTCGAGACGGCCGCGATCCCGTCGCCGTGAATGGACGCGAAAAGCATGCCGGCGCGGATCACGAAACGGCCCTTCGTGTCTTCCGGGCTCGACTCGCCGTTGATCAGATCGCGGCAAGGGGAATCCTGAGCGCAATCGAATGGCGCCCGGATGATGACCGTCGTCTGCCGCGGCCACGCCGCGATGCCCGCAACCGCATTCGCGGACAGTGGCTCGCCCCTGTCGAGCCACTGCACGGGGCGAGGCGCGAGGTCCGCGTGGTTCGCGGCAGTCGCGAACTGGATCGCGAGGCGCGCCTCGTGCCGCAGCAAGTTGTCGAGTGCGTCCTTGCGCGCCTGAAACAGCAGAAAGGCCAGCGACGATATCAGCACGATCACGACCATCGCCGTGCGCGCTTCGGCGGGCGGCCGTGGCGTGAGCGTTCGCGAGCGCAGGCCGAACATGCGCGTCAGTCCAGCGCTTCCGCGCCGGCGGTCACGCGGCCGAAGTCGGCGCCCAGCCGATGCGGAGCGACACGCGCGAGCAGCAGATAAAAGCAGCCGGCAGCCGGCGCACTGACCAGCGGCGTGACTGCGCCGGGCGCGAGGCGCTCGCATGCGAAAGAGATGGCGATGCCCGCCGCCGCGGCGAGCAGCGCGGCGGCGTTGACCGGCGCACCGCGTGTGCGTGAGAACCCGACGCGCACGCGCAGCACGTAGTAATCGGCGATGATCACCCCGCCGATGGGCGCGGCGAGCGCCGTCAGCAGCAGCGTCCAGCTCGACACGTCGCCGACAGTGTTCGTCACGGCCAGCACGATCCCGAGCAGCATCGCCGACACGGATACCGTGACCCAGCTCAAGCGCGGGAAAGCACTGTTGAACGTCACGCCGGCGTTGGTCAGGCAGGCATCGGAAGTGGTCCAGTTCGAAACGACCGCGAGCAGCAGCAATACCCGGCCGAGCGCGTTGCCCGGCGCGAAAAGATCGATGACGCGGATGCCGGCGGCCGCGATGAAGACGCCGAGAACGAGGAACGGCAGATTGGACAACAGAAATCCGTACGCGGTGGCCTGCACGGCTTCATTGCCGGTACGGCAATAACGCACGATATCGCCGGTCATGGTGCCGCTGACGACGAACGTGCCGAATGCGACGCACACGCCGGTGCCGAAAGGCAATGCGCCGCCGATGGGACCGTCGAGCAGCACGGTGAGTTTCGGCACGAGAAGGTGGCCGAAAACGAGGATGGCGAAGAGTGTCATGGCCGGTATGGCCATCGCCGTCATGTTGAAACCGTGGCTCACGCGCACGATCGCGGGAACCGCAAAGAGCACGCCGATGATGCAGATGGCGGACGTCGGGCTCATCGGCACATGCAACCCGGCGAAGAGAATCGCCGCCGTCAGCGCGACATGAAACGCGTACCAGCCGGTGACGAGCGTTCCCAGCAGCGCGCCCGGAACCACGGCGCCCCAGCGGCCGAACACGGCTTCGAGAACGAGCTGCGAGCTCAGGCCCCAACGCCCGGCGGCGAAACCGATCGCGGCCGAGTAGATGAAGAGAATCCAGTTGCCAAGGACGGCGGCGAAGAGCGCGTCGAGCGTGCCGAGCGAAGCTTGCAGATATCCGCCGACGACGATCGACGCCAACGCCGATGAAAATCCGGACCACGCGATGGCCGGGAAAATCAGGCCGCGACGGCGCGGCAGCGGAATGGGCCGGGCGCCGCCTTCGTTCGCTCCGTGCCGAGGCTTCATGTGCTTTTGGTCCTTCGTGGTGAACTCGCGCCGCGCGCTTCGTGGGCGCTTCGATCGATTCTATCGGTTCATGAAGCGTGGCGCGACGCGCGCGGCCAAGGTTGCTCGCGCCTTCGTTTCAGTCACTCATCGCGCAGATCGCCGACAGGCTTAGGAGCCAAGCCCCACGCGGTTGGCATGATCAAACGTCAGCGTTGGCCAAGGGTAATCGAGGGCTCTTCCCGACCGACGAAGTGCGAATATGCTGCCAGTCGCGCAGCCGCCAGCCATCATGTGTCAGTAGTTGATCGAACGCACGCACCGAGCCGGGGCGCTGATGCCTTTGAGAGCACTTTGCGCTCTTCGCCCAAGCGGCCGGTAGCCCCAAGCCGCACTTGTCGGTGAAGCTGAATTTTCAGTTGAAGACCAATAGATAGCGCGATGCGTATCGAGTCCGCCGAAACCAAACGCAGTCAAGTTGTCCTTGATGTTTGCGGTGCCCGCGGCGCAGCCTGCTAGAGAACTGGAGCCGTCGATTTGGCAGATGGCGGGAAGATACCAAGTGCCGGGCAGGCTTCCTCCGGAGGTATCGTTGGCGCAAGCCGCTGCCGCGGCGCCGCCTGGGTCTGCGTTGACAATCGTGTTCGTGTTCGCAGCGCCGTCCGTCAAGCTCTGCGCGTTCGTTGCCAGTCCGCCGGTACCCCAGACCACAGATGCCGAATCGGTCGAATCGATGACCGTCGCCGTCGAAGGGCTGTCGATCGAGAACACTTGAAAGCCCGCGATGCTGGTAGCCAGCGCGGCGGTTCCCGGCGAATTGACGTTATCACCCGTGACGCTGATGCCGCCCTGTGCGATGTAGGGCAATGTCGAGGTCAGCGAGATGATGCAATTGCCGCCGACTGCGACGTTCGTGCAGCCTGATGCATCCTGCGTTACACCAGTCCAGCCCGACGGTAGCGCGACCCTCACATTGAGCGCGGGCTGATTTCCGGTATTGTTGACGGTCAGTGTGCCAGGGGTGCCGGTACCAACTGGGATGACCGCAGTTGCGGGCGCTGTGACACTGAGCGAAGTCGGCGCAACGCAGGTCAGATTCACGTTCGTGATGTTGGCGCCTCCCATCGTGCCTGACGCGTTCTGCGCGATGCATACTTGACCGCTTGGCTGGGTCAGGACGGTCACCGCGTACGGGCTACCGTTCGCCACGGGCGTCGCAAAGGTGTAGGGACCCTCTGCGATCAGCGTGAGGTTATCGCCGCCGTTGTTCTGGAGCACCACCGTGCCAGTCAGGCCAGTCACCGTGCCACCTACGGTCATGGCGTTGTTCGAGCAGTTCACCTGCACGCTCTTCACCGCGCTGCCACCGACCGTACCGGTCCCGCTGCTGACAGAGCAAGTTTGGTTGGTCGGCTGCGAGCGCACGGTCACGGCATACGGGCTGTTCTGTTGGACTTGAGTCGGAAAGACAAAGCTGCCGTTCGCGGTCAGTGTGAGCAGGTCAGTGCCGTTGTCCGCCAGCACCGCAGTGCCGACCAACCCCGTTACGGTGCCGCCGACGTTTTGCTTCGTAAGCGGGACAGTGTACGTCTGGGTCCACACTGCACCGACCTGTTGGACCGGCGACGCCAAGATGACCTGAGACGGGTCAACCGTGAGGGTGAGGGTCTGGCCCGGCAGGCAGTCGCCACCTGCCAGCGCAACGGTCACGACACCCGCGCTGATCGATGTGGTGACCGTGGGCAAGGTGCTGCATGTGCCCGTAACCTGAACAAACGTCGGGCCCACTGACGTTACATTGACGGCGAAACTTGCACTCAGCTTGGAGGGCGGCTGCGTGGCGCTGCTCGTATTGGGAACGACTGAGACGAGGCCGACGGGAGGCTGTGATGGCGGGCTGGTGCTGCTCGATCCGCTGGTGCTGCTCGATCCGCCGCCGCAGCCGACCAATGCGAATGCCAGTCCACTGACTACGATGCCCTTTACAATTCCCTGGGTGAAGCGATGCATCACAGCTGCGCGTGCCATACGACCCCTCGTTATTGTTGTTGCCTCGATTGTTATTTTCTGCGGGCGTGAGTATAGCGTCGCGCTCGCGCAGCGCGCGAAGTGCGTCTCTCAGTACCTCGCTATCTGACGCGTAGTCGCCGCTTGCAACTTTTGTGGGAACAGAATCGGCTGTCTCGTTGGGCAGAGTGATGCTCATCTGCTGCGTCGTTCTCATGGCAGTCTCCACTCGAAGATGGCGATCCACGGAAGAAGCCGCATCGCGCACGACGAGAGCGGCTCGATCGCCGATGCCATCGAGGCCGATAAGCATCCGTTCTTTGCGGGCATACAGGGGCATCACGAACTGTCGTCGCGTAATGGCTAGCCATTCGCTGGTGTCGCTCGATGCCAGTTCCGTCGGCGCGCGAACCTGGGGATCCTTACCGAATACACGGCGCGGGTCGATTTGAACGGCCTTGGTGTAGAAGCAGTGCGTGCAGCGCACATCGGGCGCTCTTCAGCCATAGGCTAGCGGGACACCCATAGCTTTGCGAGGACAATCAAGAGTGCTGCGCCAACTGGCAGCGCAATGGCCAGCGCCCATTCCCCTGCCGTCCGCGGTAAATCGGTTCCTTTTTCCGAAGCGCGTTCTCGGCGGGCATTCTTCGCGTCGGGCAGCTCCCGTCCCCGCACACGAGAAGGAAGATCGTTGCCACACATGATCTCGCTCCAAGGCATCACGCCGCCTTATCCCTCTCGGATCGGTCGGTCCTACGAATTTAGTCAATTCTTGTGCCGGTGTCTACTGCGGGACTTCAGAGCAAGAGGCATCAGAAGGCGCCAGAGGCGGCGTACCGTGCGACGCGCTCCATCATCGCATCGCAATCTCGAAGTTGTTCGATCGTCACATACTCGTCGGGTTTATGCCCTTGATCCATGCTGCCCGGACCGCAAACGACCGTCGGAATGCCGACGTGATTGAACAGTCCGCCTTCCGTTCCGAACGCGACGGTGCCGAACTCGTCCGAGCCGCAAAGCGCCGCCAGAATGCGCGCCGCCTCGCTGTCAGGCGGCGTGGCGAGTCCCGGATAGGCGGATAGCGGTTCGAGACGGATATCCACATCATGTTTCACTGCGCGCATCTTCGGCAGCAATGCGGCTTGCGCGTACGATTGCAAATCGTCGGCGACTTCGTTCGCGTCGAAGCCCGGCAGCGCTCGCACTTCGAAGTCGAACTCGCATTCCGCCGGCACGATGTTGAGCGCGCGGCCGCCTTTGATGACACCCGTCTGCACCGTCGAATACGGCGGATCGAAGCGCTCGTCGTGATGCTCGGGTTGCGCGAGCCGTTCGCCGATTTCTTCCAGACGATTGATAAGCCGCGCCGCATATTGAATCGCGTTCACGCCATACGGCGCATAGGCGGAATGACAAGGCGCACCTTTCACCTGACAGCGCATCGCGAGTTTGCCTTTATGGCCGAGCACGGGTTTCAATTCGGTCGGCTCGCCGATGAGGCATAACAAAGGCTTGTATGTGCGCTTCTCCAGTTCCGCGAGCATCGGCCGCACGCCGAGGCATCCGACTTCTTCGTCGAAGGAGAACGCGAGATGCACCGGTATCTTCAGCTCACGTTCGACGAACAACGGCACCGCTGCCAATACCGATGCGAGATAGCCCTTCATATCGGCCGCGCCGCGTCCGTAGAGCCGTCCTTCCTTCTCGCTCAGCTTGAACGGATCGACGGTCCACGCTTGTCCATCGACGGGCACGACATCCGTATGACCCGACAACACGATGCCGCCACGATCGCGCGGTCCGATGGTCGCGAACAGATTCGCCTTCGTGCGCTCCGCGTTATAGAACAGTTCGCATTCGATATCGAATTGCACGAGGTAATCGCGAATGAACTCGATCAGCTTCAGATTCGAATCGCGGCTGACCGTCGCGAAACCGATCAGCCGTTCGAGCAGATCGCGGCTCGTCATGTCATTCATCGCCCGGCACTCCGTAGCTCGGCGCGGCGGTCGGGTTCAAGGCGCGCGTCACGTAGTCCTGCATTTGCGGTTTATACGCTTGCCACAATCCATCGAGCTTGCCGATGGGATCATCATCCGCCCAGTCGACACGCAGATCGACGAGCGGCCAGCTTTGCTCGCCCGCGATCTTCAGCGCCGCCGAGTGCACCGGTCCTGCTTCGCCGCCCGCCGCGATTGCCACGTGCATCGCCGCGAGCAAGCGATCCGCGAGATGACCCGAGGCGTTCTCGAACGCGGGAATCATCGCTTCGATCACGTGCGTGCCCGCGAGCATGTTGCCCGCCGCGACGCACTGCTTGCCCGCGACCGCGTGATAGGTTCCGAGTGCCTGCTTGCCGCTGAAGAACGCGGTACGTCCCTGCGCATCGACCACCGTCACTTGCCGATACTCGTTCCATTCACTCTCGCGCAGCGCGCGATCGAGCGCTCCGGCAGGATCGAGTTTCGCGCGTTCCATATGATCGAGGATCATCGAGCCAAGCGCGGGCAGCGTCACGTTCTGCGTCGCGACCACGCCGACGCCCGCGCGCACCCAAGGACAACGCGCGCCCACTGCGATGCTCGATGAACTGATCGCGATGCCGAGTTGCCCGGTCTCTTCACATCGTCCGACGATAGAAAAAGTCATGTGCGCTCCTTCTTGGGCTCAAGCCTGAGGCGGCGTCCATCCATCGGGGATGACGGCGATCACGTCGATCTCCATCAGCCATTCCGGCTGTCCGAGCGCGACGACGGTGAGTCCCGTCGAAATGGGGAACACGCCCTTCAGCCACTTGCCGACTTCGCGATACACCGGCTCGCGAAAGCGCACGTCGGTGAGATAGGTCGTCGTCTTCACGACGTGCGACAGATCGCTCCCCGCTTCTTCGAGCAACTGCTTCACGTTCTTCATGGCCTGCTCGGCCTGCGCGCGCGGATCGCCGAGACCGACGAGATTGCCGTCGAAGTCCGTGCCGATCTGACCGCGCACATAAACGGTATTGCCCGCGCGCACCGCCTGGCAAAGATCGTTATCGAGCGTTTGATTCGGGTACGTATCCTTCGTGTTGAACATGCGGATACGGGTATGCGTGGGTTGGCTCATCGAATGCACCTTGATGCTGGATTCTGAATGGATTGTTAATCAGTTGACGCCCATCTCGCTGACCGTGTGAACACGCGATGCATCCGGCGCACTCTCGACGCTTTCCACGCGCTTCTCGTCCACCGGACGATGTGGCTCATCGTAATAAGCGTGGTACTTGCGCTGCGTGGCGATGTGATCCGCAACATGTTTCGCGTCGTGCCACACGCCCCAGATGAAGGCGGAACCACGGCGCGACAGCCACGGCAAGCCGAGGAAATAGATGCCCGGCTCTTTCGCCACGCCACGCTGATGTTTCGGCTTGCCCTTTTCATCGAATGCATCGACTTGCAGCCAGGTGAAATCGACCGCATAACCGGTTGCCCAGATGATCGACGTCACGCCTTCCTTAGCCAGATCGAGTTCGAGCAGCGGATGCTTCATGCAGTCCGGATCTTCGGGAATATTGCGCGCCTCGGGCTCTTCGGGAAGATCGAGACCATTGCGTTGTGCGTAGGCATCGGCGGCATCGAGCAGCGACAGATAGTTCTCGTCGCCGCGACGAATGTTATCGGCGAGATCGGCTTCGAAAGTGACGCGCGTATCGTCGAACGATTTCGTCAGACCAGTCAGCGTGATGCCCTGATGCGCGAGTCGCCGGAAATCGACCGTATGGCCGCCGCGCGCGCCGCTTACCGCGATCGTCACGTGTTCGCGTCCGGGCTTCATGACTTCCGCATCCCATTCGCCGAGCACGCCGAGCCACCAGCAGAAATCGCGTCCGCGATAACCACGCGGCGGACGATCGTGCGCGCCCACCGAGAGATACACGCGCCGGCCCGAGCGATGCAATTCATCCGCGATCTGCACGCCCGACGATCCCGCGCCGACAACCAGCACACCGCCTTCGGGTAATTGCTGTGGATTGCGATAGTCTGCGGAATGAATCTGCGTGAGCGCGGCGGCTTTCGGCGCGATCGGCGGAATCACAGGGCGCTGGAACGGTCCCGTTGCAACAACCACGCGATTCGCTTCGAAGGTTCCATCAGACGTATCGACGGTAAAACCTGGCCGTCCGACATTGCGAACGACTCGCTTCACTTCGACGCCGGTTCGAATCGGCGCTTCGAACTTCTTCGCATAGGCGACGAAGTATTCGGCGACCTGTTCCTTGCCCGCAAAGCTATCGGGATCCACATCCGCGAACTCGAGATTCGGGAAACGATCGTGCCATGCCGGTCCGTTGGCAACGAGCGAGTCCCACCGGCCCGTGCGCCAGCGTTCGGCGATGCGATCGCGCTCGAGCACGATATGCGGAACGCCAATCCTGCTCAGATGTTCGCTCATGGCGATGCCAGCCTGCCCGGCGCCCACAACGAGCGTGTCAATTGCCTTTGTTTCGACTGTCATGGGTGAGTCCTTCGAAGAAGCGGAGTTCGGTGTGCGATCCCTTTGGCCCTTTGCGGCTTCGGTGCACCATGCGTGTGCTTTCGGATAGCAATCTACGCTCGCTTGCAGAATCCGAAAAATATATTAAAAAAATGCAGAGCATCGGTTCTACCTATGCAGTCATTTTTGATCACTTCACAATGCGATCCATCTGACGCCGTCAACCGGGAACCAAGCCCATGGAAAATCAGCCGTTGCGTTACTCACTGCGTCAGTTGCGATACTTCGTGGTGACGGCGGAAGTGCTGTCTTTCACGGCCGCGGCGAGACGCCTGCATATTTCGCAGCCGTCCATCTCGACCGCATTGGCCGATCTCGAGATCTCGTTCGGCGTGCAGTTGTTCATCCGGCATCACGCGAGTGGACTGTCGCTGACTCAGGCGGGGCGAGATCTTCTCGGGCAGGCGCGCAATCTCCTGAAGTTCGCGGAAGAACTGCAAATGGCCGCCACCGAAATGGACGGCGGCATGACGGGATCGATAGCGCTCGGCTGCCTCGTCTCGCTCGCGCCGCCGTTAATGCCCGGATTGATCAGCCGATTCACGAGCGAGCACGGCGGAATAAGCTTTCGCACCATCGAGGCGCATCAGGATGAACTGCTTAAAGGCTTGCACGACGGTTCGCTCGATATCGCCCTCACCTACAGCCTCGATCTGACCGAAGACATCGCCTTCACGCCTTTGCTTTCCTTGCCACCGTACGCGATTCTTCCCGCGACGCACCGGCTGGCGCGCGCGCGAAAGGTATCGCTGCAAGATCTGATAGACGAACCGTATGTGATGCTGGACCTGCCGCACAGCCGCGATTACTTCGCGGCGCTGTTCGATGCCGTGGGAAGCCGCCCTGTCCCTGCGTTTCGTTCTTCGCAACCGGAAGTGGTGCGCGGCATGGTGGCGAACGGGCTCGGTTACAGCATCCTGAACTTCCCACTGAGTTCGACGCGCACCGTGGACGGCGGCGAATTCGTGATTAAGCACTTTAGGGATAACGTCAACGCGACGACGCTCGGTATCGCTCAATCGAAAACGATGAAGCCGCGTCAACTGGTGTCGCGATTCTCTTCCTTCAGCGAAAGCTATATACGGCGTCTCAAGCTCGACACGTGACACGCGCCTGCAATAGAGAGACTTTCGCGCCTTGCATAGCCATAAGCTTGCTTTAGCATCCGAAAACAATATTTTGACTTGTAATTTGGCTTGGTAGATTAACTCCAGTCGATGCGACGAATGCGCCGATCTCCCGCCAGCGTAACCGCACCCTGCTTCAGGAGCCGTCTCATGGAAAACCCCACCAGGCAAGCCGCAATACACGCTTTGCTCGACGAACTCGCGACCAACTGCGAGCGATCATTCGGCGATGCGCGCGCGATGCCTCCTGGCGTGTACACATCAGCCGAATTCCTGTCTCTGGAAGAGCGGGAGATCTTCTCGAAAGAATGGCAGTGCGTGGGCCGCGCGAGCTCGCTCGGCAAACCCGGCGACTATCTGACCGCGAGCATCGCGAATCAGCCGATCGTGGTGCTGCGCGACGAGCAAATGGGCCTGCGCGCGATGTCGAATGTATGCCTGCATCGTATGTCGGTGCTGCTCGAAGGGCGCGGCAACATACGTCGGATCATCTGTCCGTATCACGCGTGGAATTACGGACTTGACGGCGGGCTGAAGGGTGCGCCGCTCATGGAACAGCAATCCGGATTCTGCAAGGAAAGCTATAAGCTGCCGGCCGTTCGCTGCGAAGAATGGCAAGGCTGGATATACGTGACACTCGATCAGAAGGCGCAACCGGTGCATCAGCAACTTGCGCAATTGAGCGAATTGATCGATGCATACGGCATGACCGATTACATCGAAACCTTCCATGAAGAACACGTCTGGGACACCAACTGGAAGATCCTCGCCGAGAACTTCATGGAAAGTTATCACCTGCCGATGCTGCATCGCGCAACGGTCGGGCCCCATTCGCGCCTCGAAGAAATGGAATGCCCGCCGGGTTATCCCGCATTCAACTATCACTGGATCACCAAGGAAGCATCACTTCCCATTGGCAATGCGCATCCGGATAACAACCGGCTGACCGGCCACTGGCGCAAGACCACGGCCTTGCTCGCGATCTATCCGACACATCTCATCACGCTCACGCCGGGTTACTTCTGGTATCTCGTCTTGCAGCCGCGTGGCGTGGGCCGCGTGCATATCCGCTTCGGCGGCGGGCTCGCGCCTGAATTTATCGCCGACCCGGAAGCCAACGCGCACATGGCGACGCTCAAGACCCTGCTCGACGAAGTGAACGCGGAAGACAAACGCGGCGTGGAAGCGGTGTTTCGCGGCGTGAATGCGCCGCTCGCGAAGCCCGGTCACCTGAGCCATCTCGAACGCCCGAATTATGACTTCGCCCGATATCTCGCGTCGAAGCTCGCCGCGCGCTAATCGAAGCACTTCCGTCAGGACGCTATCACGATGTCAAACCCATCCTTCATTTCGTTCTCAGGCGTGAGCAAGTCGTACGACGGCGCGAATTACGTCGTCGATGACTTGAACCTTGATGTGCGAAAGGGCGAATTCCTGTCGCTGCTCGGTCCGTCGGGTTCGGGCAAGACGACGACGCTCATGATGCTCGCCGGATTCGAGTCGCCCACGCAAGGCGAGATTCGTCTCGATGGACGACGCCTCGACGACAAGCCGCCGCATCAGCGCGACATCGGCATGGTCTTTCAGAACTACGCGCTGTTTCCGCATCTGACGATTGCGGAGAACGTCGCGTTTCCGTTGTCCGTGCGACGCGTGGGCCGCGCCGAACAGAAAGCGCGCGTAAAGCGTGCGTTGGAGATGATCGAGTTGCCGCATCTGGCGAACCGGCGTCCGGCGCAGCTTTCGGGCGGACAGCAGCAGCGCGTCGCGCTCGCGCGCGCACTCGTGTTCGAGCCGAGCGTCGTACTCATGGACGAGCCGCTCGGCGCGCTCGACAAGCGCCTGCGCGAAACCATGCAGTACGAGATCATGCGGCTGCATCGCGAACTGTCGCTCACCATCGTCTATGTGACGCACGATCAGGCCGAAGCGCTGACCATGTCGGATCGCGTCGCGGTCTTCTCCGATGGCAAGATTCAGCAGGCTGCATCGCCCACGGAGCTATATGAGAACGCCAGCAACGCGTTCGTCGCGAACTTCGTGGGCGAGAACAACGGCCTGCGCGGACGCGTCGTCACCGTGAACGACGGCTGGGCGACGCTCGCGCTCTCCGATGGCAGCATCATTCGCGGACGCTGCGAACAGGGTCTGAGCGAAGGCGCCGAAGCGATGCTCGCGCTACGCCCGGAACGCGCGCATATCCACAGCGCCGAGGGCACGCAAGCGGATGCGCACAGCAATGTCGTGCGCGCGCGCGTGCAGGAGCTCGTGTATTGCGGCGATCATCATCGCGTGCATTTGACGCTCGGATCGCGCGATGCGCTCGTCGCGAAGGTGCCCAACACGCAACGCCACGCGTTGCCTTCCGCCGGCGACACCATCGAGGTGGCCTGGCGTCACGACGACTGCAAGATTCTCGCTGCGAGCGTGCCTCGCAGCGCGCCCACGGTTCCGCCCCCCGCATCGCCCTCACCTTCCATCATCTCGACCGCACCCGCAGGAGCCAACTGATATGCGCACTCACATCAAAGCACAATGCGCCGCCCTCGCCTTAGCCGCCTTCGCCGCCGTCTCGGCGCAGGCTGCTGAAACACTCAATGTCGTCACGTTCGGCGGCGCATATGAAGCGGCGGCAAAGAAAGCGTATTTCGATCCGTTCACGCAGGCGACCGGCGTGAACTTCTCGCTCGAATCCTACGACGGCGGCCTCGCGAAACTCTCCGCGATGGAACAGGCGAAGAACACGACATGGGATCTCATCGATCTCGAAAGCAACGACGCGATCACCGCATGCGACGAAGGGCTGCTCAAGAAGTTCGACAAGAAGACGCTCGGCAATACCAGCGATTTCATTCCCGGCTCCATCAGCGATTGCGCGGTCGCGAGCATGGTGTGGTCCACGGTCTACGCCTATGACGCGAGCAAGCTGAAGACCGCGCCGAGCACCATCAACGATTTCTTCGACTTGCAGAAATTCCCCGGCAAGCGCGGGCTGCGCAAGTCGCCGAAGGGATCGATGGAATGGGCGCTGATCGCCGACGGCGTCGATCCGAAAGACGTCTACAAGGTTCTCGGCACGCCCGCCGGCGTGGACCGCGCATTCAAGAAGCTCGACACGATCAAGAAGAACATCGTGTGGTGGGAGTCGGGCGCGCAGGCGCCGCAGTTGCTTGCCGACGGCGCGGTCGTGATGACGCAGGCGTACAACGGCCGCATCGACGATGCCTCGAAGAAGGACAAGAAGCCCTTCAAGATCGTCTGGGATGCGCAGGTGTACGACTACGAATGGTGGGGCATTCCGACGGGCGCGAAGCACGCGGATACGGCGGCGAAGTTCATCGTTTCCGCATCGCAGCCGAAGGCGTATGCCGATCTGTCGAAGTACATCGCCTATGCGCCGCCGCGCAAGGACGCGATCCCGCTCGTCGACAAGCAGCGGCTCGCCGACCTGCCGACCGCGCCGGATAACTTCAAGCGCGCGATCCAGATCAACCCGACGTTCTGGGCCGATAACGCCGACGAGATCAACAAGCGCTTCCAGGTCTGGTTGACGCAATAACAGCCTCGCCGTAACGCCACCATCGAGAGAGAGCCCGCTGTGACCGTGACTACTCATACGCCCGTAACGGCCCATGCCTCGGCCACGGGCTCTCCGACGAGAGCCGGCGGCCGCGCGTCTTATCAAAAGGCGCAACGCCGCGCATCGATTCGAGCGCTGTTGCTGGCGCTTCCGTTGATCGTGTTTCTGTTATCGACGTTTATCGCGCCCATCGCGCTGCTGCTCGCGCGCAGCGTGGAGAATCGCGAATTGCCGGACAGCATGCCAGCGCTTTCCCGTGCGCTCGACGCATGGGACGGCCGCGGCGTGCCGGACGAGCACACATTCGCGCTGCTCGCCGCCGGACTCAGGGAGGCGCAGCAAAGCGGCCAGCTCGGCACCGTCGCGAGGCGCATGAACTTCGCGCAATCCGAATTCCGCAGCCTGCTGATGAAGACGGCGCGCGGCGTGCGCAACGATGCACCCGCCGCGTGGAAACCGGCCCTGATCGAAATGGACGATCGCTGGAACTCGCCGGAGACGTGGCGTCTGTTGAAGCGCGCCGCGGCATCGCCGACGCCCGACTATCTGCTGAACGCCGTGGACGCGAAAGTGACGCCGCAAGGCTCGATCGCCTCGCTTCCCGCGAACGCGACGGTGTATCGCGAAGCATTCGTGCGCACGATATCGATCAGCTTCACCGTCACGCTGCTGTGTCTGCTGCTCGGTTATCCCGTCGCGTGGCTGCTCGCGAACCTGCCCGAGAAAAGCAGCAACCGGCTGATGCTCTTCGTCATCGTGCCGTTCTGGACTTCGCTGCTCGTGCGCACGACGGCGTGGTACGTGCTTCTGCAACCGGGCGGCGTCGTCAACAGCCTGTTGATGAGTCTCGGCGTCGTGACGCATCCCGTGCCGCTCGTCTTCAATCGCATGGGCGTGTTGATCGGCATGACGCACGTGCTGCTGCCTTACATGATCCTCGCCATCTTCTCCGTGATGAAGGGCGTGCCGCCCGTGTATCTGCGCGCGGCGAAGTCGCTGGGCGCGCATCCGTTCACGGCCTTCGTGCGCGTCTATATTCCGCAGACCTTGCCGGGCGTGGGCGCGGGATGCTTCCTCGTGTTCGTGCTCGCGCTCGGCTACTACATCACGCCTGCCCTGCTCGGCGGCGCGGGCGACGAGATGATCAGCCAGCTCATCGCGATCCAGACGAATACGCAGCTCAACTGGGGACTCGCGGGCGCGCTCTCGGCTTATCTCGTGATCTTCACGGCGATCTTCTATTTCATCTTCAATCGCATTGTCGGCATCGACCGGCTGCGCTTCGGTTGAAGCACGCGAGACCAAAGGGACGATCATGCTAGACAAACGCAATACGGTGCTGACGGAGCGCGTCGCTTCCCGCTGGGTACGCGTGCATTCCGCGCTCGTGCTGTTCTTTCTGGTGGCGCCGATTCTCGCGATCATTCCGCTTTCGTTCAACTCGGGGTCTTACTTTTCGTATCCGCTGCAAGGGTTTTCGCTGCGCTGGTATGAACAGGCGCTGACGAGTCCGGACTGGCAACGCGCGCTGCTGAACAGCGTGGCCATCGGCGCGGCGTCCACCTTGATCGCAACGTGTCTTGGGACGCTCGCGGCGCTCGGCTTGTCGCGAACGCAGTTTCCGCTGCGCTCGATCGTCATGCCGATCATCATTTCCCCGATGATCGTGCCGATCGTCGTCGTGGCCGCGGGCTTTTATCTCGTGTTCGCGCCGCTCGGGCTCGTCAACTCCTATCCCGGCGTCATTCTTGCGCATGCCGCGCTCGGCACGCCGTTCGTCGTCATCACGGTGACGGCTTCGTTGCTGTCCTTCGATCAGAGTCTCCTGCGCGCGGCATCCGGACTGGGCGCGCCGCCGTGGGTCGCGTTCAGGCGCGTGACGCTTCCGCTCATCACGCCCGCGGTCGCAACGGGAAGCGTGTTCGCTTTCGCGACGTCGTTCGATGAAGTCATCGTGATCCTGTTCATCGGCGGCCCGGATCAGAAGACGGTGCCGCGACAGATGTGGAGCGGCATCAGGGATTCCATCGATCCGTCGATTCTGGCGGTTGCGACCATGTTGATCGTGTTCGCCGTGCTGCTGTTCGCGAGCATCAACTGGCTGCGCGCCCGTGCGGCGGCCGCGAGTCAGGCGCTGGTCTGACTGGGTATTCGGTCAGGCGGACATCGAATTGAACCGTGTCTCCGCGTATTCCATGAACAGACGCGCGGGCACGGTCAACTGATTGCGCTTGAGCCACGCAGCCACGAGGCCCGAACAGCCAACCGGCTCCGCGATCTCGACCGCGACGACTTCGTGTCCGGCATACGTGGTCGGCGCGTGCGGACGCGTGACCAGAAGCGAGTAGCCGAATCCCTCGCCCACCATGCCGCGAACCAGTTCGAGCGATGGCGAGCTGAAGCCCACTTTCGGGGTCAATCCGTACGGTTCGAACAGGCCGAGAAAATAGTCCTTGCTCGGCGAGACATCGAGCAGGATGAGCGGCTCGTCGAATAGATCGAAGAGACTTGCCTTATCCGCTGCGGCAAGCCGATGCGCCGCCGGCAGCAAGACATAAGGCGCTTGCCCCGGCGTCAGCAAGTGCGTGGAGAACGTATCGTCGAGCCCGAGTTCGTAGACGAGGACGAGATCGAATCGGCCTTTATCTAGCCCTTGCAAAAGCTCTTCCTGATCGCCGTCGCGCACTCGGATTTCGATGCCAGGATACACAGCGTTGAAGCCGCGAATCAGGCTCGGCAGATAGAGCGGCGCGAAGGTCTCGAAGCATCCGATATCGACGCGCCCCGATGATATGTCGCCTTCCGCGAGCGCATTCTGCTCGAACTCATGGACGGACTTGAGCAGCGCCTTGGCGCGCTCGTAAAACCGCGCGCCGGCCGGCGTCAGCGAAATGCCTTGCGCGTGATGACGAATGATGAGTTGCGTGCCGAAGCTTTCCTCCAGCCCCTTGATCGCGACGGATAGCGATGGCTGCGCGATAAACAGCTTCCGCGACGCCTCGGCGACGCTTCCGTTGTCCACCGTTGCGACGAAATACTTCAGTTGGCGCAGCGTGAAGGAGGATGACATAGGTTTATCGCCGACTTTTGTTCGCACCATCTTATCGGATACGGAGCGCGTTATCGAAAGCATGCCTCTTCGCCATTTTCGAAGATTCCCTGCATAGGAGAAAGCTGGCGAGCGCATTGGAAAACAATGTTTTCCTCGATGCTTTGACGAGGCTATTTTGTGAACATCGGCCTCGGACCACGGGTTTTCCGATCAGAACCGCTTTTGAGTGAGTCATCACGATGAATGTGCCAGCGTCTCTATTTGCCGATGCAATCTCGCCGGACGACCGCGCGCTGCTCGACACGCTATCGACCCTGGCGCGCTCGGAGAAGCGCGCGACGCACGGCATGCCCGGCGCGTTTTATAGCTCGGCTCACTTCGCCGAGCTCGAACGTCGGCGCGTCTTTCGACGCACGTGGGTTTGCGTCGGCCATGTGGGCGAGATTCCCCGCAACGGCGACTACTTCACGACTGAATTGACCGGAGAACCGCTGTTGATTCAGCGCGATGCCCAAGGCGAAGTTCATGTCCTGGCCAACGTATGCCGGCATCGCGGCAATCTCGTCGCACTCGGCCGTGGCAATGCGCGCGTGCACGTGTGCGCGTATCACGCATGGAGTTATGAACTCGATGGCAAGCTCAAACGCGCGCCCTTGATGCAGGAGTGCAAGGATCTCGACACATCGCGATGCGCGCTGCCGAAAATCCACTCGACGATCTGGCAGAACTTCATCTTCGTGAACATCGATGGCAACGCGGCGCCGCTCGGCGAAGCGCTTCGCCCGCTCGAAGCGCACATACGCAACTATCACAACGAGGAGCGCGAGCTTTATCACCTCCAGGAAGAGGTGTGGCACACGAACTGGAAATGCCTGGCGGAAAACTTCATGGAGGGTTATCACCTCAACGCCACGCATCCGCGCACCTTGCGGCCTGTCACGCCCACGGAGCTATGCGAATACGTGCCGGGCAATGGACACTTTTCGGCCTATCGCGCGCACTACACGCCCGATTCGCCGCAACGCACGCCGTTTCACGAAGACCTGACCCAAAGCGAGCGCCGCTCGAGTTTTCTCTTCAGCGTCTTTCCGAATCTCGTCGTGACTTACATGCCGCATCAGACGATCTATCTTTGTCTGAGGCCCGCCGCAACCGATCAGGTCGCGATCAAATGGGGCCTTGCCGGACACGAGCGAGCACCGGACAAGGAAAGCATCGAACGATACGTCGCGTTCGCGAACGCCTTCAACGCCGAAGACCGCACGAAGCTGGAAACGCTGCAGAAAGGCGTCAGCTCGACTTTCTATTCGCCCGGCCCCCTCTCAGCGGAGAATCTGGAGGGCACGCTTCGGGACTTCTATAGCTTCATGGCTCATCGTATCTGCGACTGATTTCGAACATGCGTCCCGCCACCTTTACCGTCATCGTCGACAGGATTCATGTCGAAGCGATGGACACCGTCAGCATCGAATTGCGCGCGTCTGATTCCGCTCCCTTGCCTGCATTCGATGCCGGATCGCATATCAGCCTGCATCTGCCCAATGGCATCGTGCGAAGTTATTCGCTCGTCAATGCGACGGGCAATCGCGATCGATATATTCTCGGCGTGCTTCGCGCGCGCGACAGTCAGGGCGGTTCGGCTTTCGTCCACGAGAAGTTGCGCACCGGGGATTCGATCCTGATTTCCGAGCCGCGCAATAACTTTCCGCTCGATGAATCCGGCGAGCGATTCGTTCTGATTGCGGGCGGTATCGGCATAACCGCGATCTACAGCATGGCGCAACGGCTCGTTGCGCTCGGTAAATCGGTCGAGATGCTTTATTGCTGCCGTTCGCGCGAGCACGCGGCGTGGCTGGAACCGATTCAGGCGCTCGGGCTTTCACTGAAGCTGCATTTCGATGCACAGGCCGGCGGCCCGCCTGATCTTCGAGGCTTTCTCGACGAACGCGATCGCGCCACGCGATTCTATTGCTGCGGCCCCACGCCGATGCTGAGCGCATTCGAAAGCGCATGCGCCGAAAACGGCTACACGCACGCGCATATCGAACGATTCTCTGCGGACCCGAGTGGTTTGAAGGACTCGCAAGGCGCAGGTTATGAAGTGCAACTCGGACGAAGCGGAAAAGTCGTGCGCGTCGAAGCCGGCGCGCGACTGCTCGATGTGCTTCGCGCCGAGGGCGTCGACGTGCCGTCGAGTTGCGAACAGGGCATTTGCGGCAGCTGCGAGACGTCGGTGATCGAAGGCGATATCGATCATCGCGACAGTGTTCTGAGCGAGTCGGAGCGCGCGGAAGGCAAAACGATGATGATTTGCGTGTCGGGCTGCAAGCGCGGCCGCCTCGTTCTCGATTGCTGAAGAGGCGGCCGCTGAAGCACGGTCAGACGACGAACGGAAACTCTTCCTCCGGCAGCGGATCGCCGGCGTTGAGCCGCTCCGCGAGATGTCGATACGGAGGCGATGTCTCGCCGCCTCGATCGACATACACCGCGTTGTCGCCGAGCCAGCGGAACGACACCACGCGCCGCGACACCGAACCGGAACGATTGCCCGGCGCGCCATGCACCGTGAGATAGTTGAACGCGACTGCATCGCCGGGCTTCAGGTCCCACCCAAGGATGTTGTAGTCGTCGCGATGCGCGTCGATATCCGGCATCTCTTCGAGTCCGTCCGACGAACGGTCGTACGCAACGCCCGTGAACTTGCGCGGACGAAAAAGCTTTCCCCATTGATGCGAGCCGCCGACGAATTCGAGCGTAGTCTCACGCGGCACCGGATCGAGCGGCACCCACATGCTCACGGACTGTTCCGCGCTCACGCAATAGTACGGTTCGTCGTGATGCCAGGGCGTGATCTTGTCCGCGCCCGCTTCCTTCACTAAAACGTGCTCGTGAAAGATGCGCGCACGCCGGGACGCCATCAATTCCCGGGCAATGGCGCCAGCCGGACTTTCCTCGACGAACCGGCGAAACGGCTCGATGCGCTGCCAGTTGCAATAGTCGCCGAAGAATCGCCCCGACGACGTGCCCTTCGTGTAGTCGCGAAAATCGGGTCCGGGGTGCTTTTCATTGAAGTCGACGCCATCGCGCAGCAGGTCGATCCAGTCCGTGAATACGCCGCGTAAGACGGTGACTCCATCGCGTACAAACGCTTCTCGCTCGGCGCTCAGCATACTTCCTCCTGTCGTTTTGTTGAGTTGGAACGAGAATGACACGAGGTACAGCTTCAGGAAACTACGAAAAATCTATAACTGAACTAGCGAATTCCTAGCTTCCGGGCGCAACATGCGTTTCCTCACAAGTTAATGCGTAGCTAACATTACAAAATTCCGCCGCCTCGCCTATCGTGTGTGAAAGCAGGAGTAGGCAGCTGCGCCCGTCGCCTTGCGCGGAGCGCGCGTGAACCGGAATGCGTGAGGTCGTCACATCATGTCGAAATCAGCACCAATGGGACCAACGGTACCCGGCTCGCGACCGTGCGCGCCACCCGCGATCCCGCGCCCGCTCCTCGCGACGACACCGCACACATCGCGGGTTCCGCCGGGCACCGGACTTCGCAGTCCCGCTCTGGAAAGTCTGCTGGGCAACAGTCCATCCCTTTCCGCCTTGCGTGAACAGATTCCCCGAATCGCGGCGAGGACGTGCAACGTGCTCATCACCGGGGAAACCGGGACCGGCAAGGAATGCGTGGCGCGTGCCGTGCACGAGTTGAGCGCGCGTCATCAGGGACCCTACATATCGATCAACTGCGCGGCCCTTCCGGACAGCCTGCTCGACAGCGAACTTTTCGGTTTCGAGCGCGGCGCCTTCACCGGCGCGCTGTCGGCCTATCCGGGCAAGATCGCGCTCGCCGACGGCGGCACGCTCTTTCTGGACGAGATCGGCGACATGCCCTTGCACGCGCAGGCGAGGCTGTTGCGGGTGCTCGAGACTTATGAAGTGTTCCCGATCGGCGCGGTGCGCAGCCGGCGCGTCGACTTTCGCGTCGTCGCGGCGACGCACTGCCCGCTTGAGCAGGCCATGCAGGCGGGTCGTTTCCGCTCCGACCTGTTCTATCGCCTTAATGTCGCGCGCGTGTTGCTGCCGCCGCTGCGCGAGCGGCCGTCGGACGTGGTCGTCCTCTTCGAGCACTTTTCACGCGAACTCGCCCGACGCACGCAGACGCCGCCTGTGCGGCTCACGGCGGCCGCGCTCGTCCGGATGTGCCGGCATCCCTGGCCCGGCAACGTGCGCGAGCTGCGCAATCTGGTCGAGGCGCTCTCGCTGCAATACGAGGCAACGCCGCTCGACGCCGCCGCCCTTCCTCTGCCGCCCGAACGCGCGCCGACGCCGGATGAATCCCAGTCCGCACTGATCCTGGAAGCGCTCAATCAATGCGAATGGAACCGCAGCAAGGCAGCGGCAATGCTGCACTGGTCGCGCATGACCCTCTATCGCAAGATGCGGCAGTTGCACATCGAAGACGAGCGGCCCGAAACGTAGCCGTGTCACACGCGGTGTCACAGCGCGATGTGACACCCTCCGGCCTTGATCCATCGACGCGATCCTGATCCGTGTCACAACCCGCCCTGTGACACAGGCCGCGGCGCTTCGCGCGCCCCTCGAGCAAACCCTTGAAATCAAAGGACTTCCCGAGCCGCTCTCGAGATTCCGCGGATGGCATGGCTCCTGCAACGAGCGGGGCCATGCAAGCCGACACGCCGCCACCTGAGTTTTCTGCGCCCTCCGATATCGCGGAGACCGCCTACGCGTACGCCAACTACTTCGAGGCGGGGTTCAGCCATGAGGAGATTCTGCTGCGGATCGCACAGGCGTTCGACGGCAAGCAGGAATGCGGGGACGGGATTCGCATCGTCATGACGCCGACCTATGCGCGCGCATTGCTCGAACTGCTACGCTCGACGCTCGCGCGATTCGAGGCCGTCCACGAGGCGCTCGGCCATACCGGGGCCGACGCTCCGCCGCCCGACGATCCCGAGTACTGATGATGACCACGCTAGGCGAGTCCGCTGCCGTATCTCGCGCGTCCGAACAGGAGGCGCACGACTGCACGACGGAAAGCGGGCTCGAAGACCTGTGCGCCCTGCTGGACGAATTGCTGACGCGCGCCGTGAGCGATCATCAATGCCAGCCCGGCGCAACGCCGCAATGGCCCGACCGGATCGGGAACCTGGCTCACGCCTGGGCGTCCCTTGCCGCTGGCGACTGGCTGAGCGCACAGTATGCGCTCAGCCCGCTCGACGAGGCCGTGCTCGCGGTGTTGCTGGTTTTGCAGTTCGACCCCGTCTACCGGTCCACGCTCGCCTACCTGCAGGACGATGTGAGCGCACAGCGCCCGTCGCTCGCGTTCACACTCAGGCTGCTCGGCCTCTCTCGTGGCCGGATGCTCGAAGCGTTGCCCACGTCGCTCAAAGGACCGCTCTTCACTCACCGCCTCGTCGAGATGGACGAGACCGAATGCGTCCCCTCGTTTCCGGCCTCGCGCGGCCTCACCATCGATCGGCAGGTGCTCGCGCTCTTTCTGCCAGGCTCCGCTCTCGACGAGAGCCTGATTCCGTTCTGCCGGCTCATCCGTCCGTTGCGGATGCCCGAGGCCGACTCGCCGGGACACTCCGCGTTACTGGCGTTACACGCATTGCGCGAGGCCTCGGCGCGGCGTCGCGCGCCGCTTCGTATCCATTTGCGCGGGCCGGCCGGCAGCGGCCGGCACCGCATCGCCGCTCTGCTGGCGGCGGAGCAGCGCATGAGCCTCATCAGCGCCGACCTCTGCGCGCTGCCCGCCGGTGGCCGGCCTGCTCGTCTCGCGTTCCGTCTGTGCCGCGAGGCATGGTGGCGCGGCGCGGTGCTGTACTGTCACGGCGCGGAGCGACTGGACCCGCACGAGCGGGACGCCGTTTGCGCCGCGCTCGCGGACGCGCTCGATGCATTCCCCGTCCACTGCGTGACCGGTTCCAGTCTGCCGTGGCCCGCCGGGCTGCGCATGCGTGGCGGACTGGTCCGCCTCGACCTGTCGCTGCCGGAGCCCGACGAACGTGCAAGGCTGTGGCGGCGCGCCGCGGCGGCGCGCGGGCGCGACATCGGCACGGACACCGCGCACATCCTCTCAGGGCGCTTTCGCCTCGGCGCATCGCAAATCGAGCAAGCCGTGGACGACGTGCTCGCGCGCGATCCGGACAGCGGCCAGACGCCACTCGGCCTTGCCGACTGCTCCGCGGCCGCCCGCGCGCTATGCGGGCACGCGCTCGAGCAACTGGCCCGGCGCGTGTGCCCGCGCGCCGACTGGACGAACCTCATCCTTCCGCCCGACACGGAGGAGCAACTGCGCGAGATCAGCCGGCGCGCGGCGCAGCGCGCGCAGCTCGCGCAGGCGTGGGGCACGTCGAGCCGCCTCGTTTCCGAGCGCGGGGTGACCGTGCTGTTCGCCGGTCCCTCCGGCACCGGCAAGACCCTCGCGGCGGAAGTGATCGCCGCCGATCTCGGGCTCGATCTCTTCTGCGTCGACCTCGCGCAGGTGGTGAGCAAATACATCGGCGAGACGGAGAAGAATCTGGATCGCGTGTTCGAGGCCGCCGAATCCGCGAATGCCGTGCTGTTCTTCGACGAAGCCGACGCGCTCTTCGGCAAGCGCTCCGAGGTGAAGGACGCACACGACCGCTACGCGAACCTGGAGATCGCCTACCTGCTGCAGAAGATGGAGCAATTCGAGGGACTCGCGATACTCGCGACCAATCTGCGGCAAAACATCGACGATGCGTTTACCCGGCGCGTGAGCTTCGCGGTGACCTTTCCGTTGCCGCAGGAAACCGAGCGGCGCCGGCTGTGGCAGGCGCACTGGCCTGAACAGCTCGCGCGCGACGCCTCGGTCGACCTGGACGAACTGGCGCGCAGCCTGCCGCTCGCCGGCGGCAACATCCGCAACCTGGTTCTCGCGGCGGCCCACTTCGCAGCCACCGACGCATGCGCCGTCGAGCGGAGCCATCTGCTGCGCGCCACCCAGCGCGAATATCAGAAGATGGGCAAGACGCTCGCCGAAGCCGATTGGCGCCGGCTCGGCCTCGCCGGCTCACAGCCTGCGGAGGAGCGTGCCCGATGACCGCCCGGCACAGCCACAAGCCGCCTCCCGATACGACGAAGCGCGCGCCGCATGTCTCGCGCGACCGCTCGCCGGATCGCGGATACGCGTACCTCGACACGCCCGGGCACGGTCACGGCGACGCGGTGTTGCGCGCCGTCGGTCAGGCCGGCATGCCGTTGCCCGCCGGGCTGCGGCGTCACGTCGAAGCGCGCTTCGGCCAGGATTTCTCGCAGGTCCGCATCCACACCAATGGCGACGCGGCCGAGTCCGCCGCGGACCTGCACGCGAACGCTTACACGCTGGGGCACCACATCGTATTCGCCGCCGGACGCTATGCACCGCACGACGTCCGCGGCAGGCGCCTGCTCGGCCATGAACTGGCGCACGTGATCCAGCAAGGCCGGGGCGGCTCCGCTCCCGCACTCGACCCGTATGCCGGGCACGAACAGGCGGCCGACCGGGCCGCGAGTCAGTTCTCGAACGGCCAGGGTCCGGTGCGGGTGAGCGGCGGCACCGCACCGGGCGTCGCGCGCGAGGAGGACGACGAAGCGCGCAAGGGCAAGAAAAAGAAAGGCGCGGGGCCCGCCTCCGATCCGCTCGAAGAGCGCCTGCGCAAGGTCGAGGCGGACGCCGCCACTGCGGGTCTGCCGCGCAGCTCGACGGTGCGCGCCGCCGCCGAGGTGCGCAAGCGCATCGGCCGCGACCGCGACAGCGCCGAGGAAATGATCGAAGGACTCGAAAGGCGCGTGCGCAGCGCCGCCGGGGCGACGGACCTGCATTCCCAAGTGCTGGAAGACATCGATTCGGTGCAGGCGCAGCGCATCGGTCCCGAGCGCGGCGCGAGCGGCAAGCGACGCCAGAGCACCGCCGACATCGATCGCGCCGCGCTCGAACAGGGCAAGCCGTCGCGTAGGGTCGCGAAGAAGGCCTCGCTGCAGTCCGGCGAGCGCCTCGGCACTGCGGGCGGCCTCGCGCAGGCGGAGAAGGAAGGCATCACGCTCGCCGACTGGAATTCGCCGCAGCAGCACGTCGGCGACTACGGCACGGGGATCGACGCCTGGGGCATAAGCAAGCGCGGCAAGATCCTCATCATCGAGAACAAGTATGGCGCGAGCGGCCTGAACAAGAGCGACGGCGTGCGGCAGATGTCCAACGAGTGGGTCGGCCGCAAGATCGCCGAGCTGCGAATGGTGGGCGACACTGAAACCGCCGAGATGCTGCTGCAGGCGGCGCGCGACAACCGCCTGCAAGGCGTCGTCTACTGGACGCGCGATCTGAAAAACGGCCCGAAGACCACGCGCCGCAGGTCCGCTCAGTTGCGCGACAAACTCGGCGACGAGCAGATCAGCGAGAGCGGCCTCATCCAGTACGCGCCCGGCAAGATCGAGCGCGCATACGAGGCGCATCGGGAGAAGCTGGAGAGGGATCTGCGCAACGGCACGCTACCGCGGAACATCACGCGCATGCGCAATAAAGCGGGCAGCGCGGCACAGGCACAGGCACAGGCGCAGGGCGCAGCCGGCCAGCAACCGGCCACCCCGCCCGCGCAGCAAGGCAAGCGTCCCAACGCAGGCACCAAGGGCGGCAAGGCCGGGACGCAACAGCCCGCGGCCGCCGGGAGCTCACCGGCCACCGGGCCCGCGGGCAAGAAGGCTGCGCCCAGGAAGCGTGGCAGGCAGGCATCGGCTACCAGCGCGACACCTACCAAGGGCAGCAAGGCGGCGCAGAGCAAGAAGAAGCCCGCGCCGCGAACCGGGGCGTCGAAGCAAGCGGGTGTCGCGAGCCCGGCCTCGCCGAAGAACAAGGGCGGCGGCACAACCAGGCATGCGTCGAAACAGGCGGGAGCCACGGGCAAGGCCAATGTCGCCCGGCGTGGCGGCCTGCGGACTTTGGCGAGCAAGGGTGGCGCAGGCCCGGGCGATGTCGCGGAGCTTGCCGCGGCCACGCCGGCCGCCAACCGGAAATCCGAGCCAAAATCGGCGTCACGGACGAAGAAAGCGGCAGGCGGCCCCCGGAGCACCACCGCAGGCGGCGGAAAAGGCGCCGCGGGCAAGCCACACGGCGCCGCCGACGCGTACACGGTGCCGAGAGCGGTGCGCAAAGCGTCCGCTAAACCGGCCACGCGCAACGCGCCCCGGATCGCGAGCCAGGGCAGAGTCAAGCCGGGCGGGGCCCGGCAGGCGAGCGCCACGCCCGAGCCAGGCGCCGAAAGGGCCGCGCCAGCGGGAACGAAGAAACGGCAGGCTGACGAGAAGCAAGCCACGGCGCGCAAGACGCAGCCGCAGAAGCAGAGCACCGCGCCCGCTCATCCCAAAGCCGCGCCTCGCAAACCCGTCGCCGTGCCTGCTCCGACGAGCGGCAACAAACCCGAAACGCCGCCGCGTGCGGCAGGCCGCACCCCGAAGCCGTCGCCCGCGAAGGCAAAGCCCGCGCCCAAGGCAGCGCCGAAGACCGCGGCGCAGCAGCAGACCCGGACTCCGCCGCCCGCACCCGGCACCGAGCAACAGGAACAGAAGGACGCCCCGCCCCGGTCGAAGCCGCGGCAAGGCGCGAACAAGTCCGCCGTGAAGCCCGCGCCTGCGACGTCGCGCCAGAGCGATGCCGGCGCTTCGCTCATCGCCGGCCCCGACAAGGCCGGCGTGCAGGTCAACGCTTCGGCGCAGTCGAAGACCGACTATGGCAAGGGCCGCAGCGTCACGAAGACGGCCGCGTTCAGCGGCAAGGCGTGGGTCGAGACGAGCGAGATCCCGTTCAGCAAGCCGCCGCGTTATCGCATCGTCTTCCATTTGAACCTCGGCGGACACGCGGGGGGCAAGGCGGAGAAGGAAGGCAGCCGAGGCTCCGTGTCGGCCGGCGTCGCCGCGTCGGGATCGCTCGATCTGACCGTGGCGCATGAGTTCTCGGCGGAGGAAACCCGCCGATATCTTGCCGACGTGACGGCCGGCTCGAGCGGCGCCTGGCGCGAGTTGCGCGTGGCCCAGCTCGCCGCGGCGGGCAGCATCGACGACGCCCGGGCACTGGCGGGACAGATGCGCGCGCTCGCCGGCTCGCCGCAGGGCCTCGCGCAGATGAAGGAAGGCGACGAAATCGCGCTCGGCGCCACGGGCAGCATCGAAGGCAACCTCGGCGCGTCGGGCGGCGGCAAAGGCGGCGGCAGCGTCGGCCTCCAGCTCGGTGCGGGCGCGCAATCCGGGCTCGAGCGCCGCGTCGCGCTGCGCGACGGCAAATACATCGTGACCGTCACGAGCACGAAGGGCACTGACACGACGATCGGCGCGACGGGCGGCTATGGCGTTGCGAGCATGGGCGTCAGCCGCGCGGACAGCGCGACTCAAGGCCTGTCGGTAAGCTTCACGATCGACGCGAACGATCCGGCCCGCGATGCCCGCTTCGCCGAGATCAGCAAGGCCGGCTCGATCGATGCGCTGCAGGGACTCCAGGCCCGTTATCCGGACCTCGTCAGCTCGAGAACCACGTCGCGGGGAAAGGGCACGGGCACCACGACAACGGCTGGCGTTGGCGGGCTGTCGCTCGACATCGTCGATCGCGGCGAGATCAACGAGGAAGTGACCGAAGGCCCCGAGGGCGTCACCAGGACCTACCGCGCGCAGGGCACGGGCGGGGCCACGCTGCGCGCGGGCAGCAAGCCCGTCGTCTCGGCGAGCGACACCAATGCGTTCGCCGGCGGCGCCGGCCCGGACAACGCGGGCTTCGGTGAGACGCGCAACGAACGGCGCGAGACGGACTTCACGCGCAGCGCGCAGAAGTTTGCCGGCAACTTCAACAAGGCGCCGGTGGGCACCGTGGTCGGCGCCTTCACGGGCAGCACGCCCGTGCTGCAGGAAAGTGTGCAGCAGCACGGCGCCTCGCTCACCGACGACAGCTACGCGGCGCTCATCGCGCTTGCGAAGAATCCGAACGAGTGGTCGCGCGCCTGGTCCGGCAGCTTCGGAACCTGGCAAGCCTGGATGGATACGCGTCCGAAAGTGCTGGCTGCGGGCCAGAATCGCCAGCTGATCGCCAAGGCCGTCGCGGAATTCGAAAGCGAGTCGGGCCGTGGGCGCAGCGACACCGTGCAGCGCGCGGTCGGAAGCACCGCGATCGCGTTCGAGTTTCCCGATGCGATTGCCGACCAGAAGGCGCTCTACGATGCGCTGATCGTCGGCGATCCCATCGCCGCGGCACAGGCGGCCGGCGACGACACCGCACAGCTCGCGCGCCTGAAGAGCGACATGGAAAAGCTCGACGCGCTCGACCGGAAGATCAGCGACAACGCGGGCGCCTTCGAGCGGCCGGGCGACTTCATCGAAATGCGTCAGCGTATCGGCGAGCGGCGCAGCGCGATGCGCACAGCCCTGAACCGGCTCGCCGCGCCGAATGCGAAGACGGCCGCGGCCGGCCCGGCCAGGGACGGCGGCGCCCCCGCCCCCGCCCCCGCCGCGGCCGCCGCTGCTGCGCACGCGCCACGGTCCGAAGCAGACGAAGCCGCTGCCCGCAAGGCGGAAGAAGCGCAAAAGCTGCAGCAGGACACGACCGACACGATCGGGCGTCTGCAGAGCTACCGGCGCGTGGAGCAAGGCGTCTTTGCGGCCATGGAAACGGAGTTCAAGGGCTCGACCGTATTCGGCTACGAGTTGCCGAAGCTCTCCAACCCCAGCGTGATCGAGCTGACCAGCCAGCAGAACAAGCTGAAGGACGCCTACCCGAAGTGGGGAAAGGACATCGCGCAACTGCGGCGGCTCATCCAGCAGGCGGGCGGCGACCCGGCCAAGGCCGACACCTTCAAACCCGACCGCGCGCGCTATCTCGAGCTCGACCGCAAGGTTCCGTACCACAGCTACGGCGCCGGCCTGCCCGGCTACGAAGAGATCTGAGACGGCGAGGCATTCATGATCGACTACCTCGACCTGCTCCTGCAACGCCTGCTGCGCAACCGCGTCGCGCAGATCACCGCCGATGCGCAGGTACGCTTTCAGCCGCCCGACGAAGCCTGGCGTCAACTCGTCTCGAACATGACGAGCAACGCGCTCAACGTCTACCTCTTCGACATGCGCGAGAACCGCAAGCTGCGCACCAACGAACGCGAGCGCAGCACGGTCGGGCTCGATGTGTTCGAGACGCCGCCGCCGCGCCGCGTCGACTGCCACTATCTCATCAGCGCGTGGAGCCCGGTCACGATCACGCCGATGACCGACCCGACGATCGACGAGCACGCGCTGCTCGCCGACGCGGCACGTGCGCTCGGCCAGAGCGATGAGCTCGACCCGGTCGAGATCTATGCGGCATCGACCCCTCCGGCCCCGCCTCCGGCCCAGATCGCGGAGGAGCGCTTTCCGATCACCCTGCTGCCGATCGAAGGCTTTCCGAAGCTCGCCGAGTTCTGGGGAACGATGGGCGACGGGCATCGCTGGAAGCCGTGCGTCTATATCGCGGTGACGGTGGCGCTCCACGAGACCGCCGTGCCCGCGGGACCGATGGTGACCACCACGTTCATGGAAACGCGCGTGGCGGATGTGCCCGCGAGCGCCGAGACCTCCATGCAGTTCGGCGGCACCGTGCGGGCGGGCGCCGCGCCGGGCGCGCTGCCCGTGGCCGGCGCCTGGGTCGACCTGCGAACCACCGCCGGCACGCGACGGCAACTAGTCAGGACGGACGGCGACGGACGCTTTCTGTTCACACAGATCGCCGCGGGCAGCTATGAGCTGCGGGTGTCGGCCACGGGCTTCGCCGCGTTCGCCCGGGTGATCGACGTGCCGGCGCCGGGTGGCAGCTACGACCTTCATTTCTGACGATGCGTTTTATCGCCTGACCGGAACAGCCAGCAAAGGAGACGCAGATGGCGACTTATGCAACCCCCGAGGTGTACATCGAAGAGTTCGAGCCTGCGGCGCCGATCGCGGGGGTGGGGACCAGCAACGCGGCCTTGCTCGGGCCGTGCACGGAAGGCCCCTTGAACACGCCCACCCGCCTGACGAGTTGGGATCAGTTCACGAGCCAGTTCGGCAAGGACCCCGTCCCGGGCTTCTATCTCTGGTACGCAGTGCGCGGCTTCTACGAGAACGGCGGGAAGACCTGCTTCGTCACCCGGGTGAGCAACGCGACTTACGGCACGCTCACGCTCAAGGACAGCGCAGCGGCGCCCACGCTCGTCGTGAGCGCGCGACAGGCGGGCGTGCCGAGCCCGGCGCTCTCGATCACGGTGGATTCGAACGTCCATGCCGTCGATGCGCCGGCCAAGCTTTTCCGCCCGACCGGAACCATCGCGGGTGCCGCCGCCGGCTCGCGGATCATCACGCTCACGGCGGCGTCCGATGCCGAGAAGTTCCGGCCCGGCGACCGGCTCACCTGGACCGGCGTGGCCCCCGCCGACGATGGCGTGACGCTCGCCCGCGTGAGCGGGGCGACGCTCGAAGTGCTCAATCCGCTGTCGCAGAACTACGCGGCCGGCGCGCTGCGCCTCATGGACCCAGCGGCGGGCAGCGATACGCTGCGCATGGAAGGCGGCGCGGCCCTCGCGCCGGGCATGGTGCTGCTGCTCAAGCAGACCGCGCCGGCGGCGGTGACCGACATCGCGATCGTCAAGAGCGTGATCGTCGAGCGCATCAGCGGCGCGCTGACGACCTATCGCGTCACCGTGCGGAGTGGCCTCGCGAGTGCATTCGTGTTCGGCGCGGGCGGCGGCGACGTGTCGGTGCAGTCGCAGGAGTTCAAGCTCACCGTCACGCCCGCCACCGGGAGCCCGCAGGTGTACGACGGGCTGGGCATCGACCCGGAGCATCCGCGCTACTACGCGGACATCGTCAACGCCGCCGATCCCTACGTGACGGTGACCCCGGTCGACCCGCCCAACGTGACGCCCGCGCCGGGCAACCGGCCTGCGACGCTCGCCATCACGGCGCTGCCGGCCGGCGCGGCCGACAATCCGGCGACGCTCTCCGTGGCTGACTACCAGAAGGCGATCGCGCTGCTCGAAGCGATCGACGACATCAACATCGTGGCCATTCCCGACCGGCAGGACGCTGCCGTGCAGGGCGCCCTGCTCGGGCACTGCGAGTCGATGCTCGACCGATTCGCGGTGCTGGATGCGGCGCGCGGCCTGCCGCCCTTCGGCAGCAGCAGCGTGGATACGCAACGCGCCGGCCTCACGTCGAACCGGGGTTATGCCGCGCTCTACTATCCCTGGCTCACGGTTATCGACAGTGCGGGCGTGAAGACCCTGAACGTGCCGCCGTCGGGGCACGTCGCCGGCATCTACGCGCGCACCGACCAGGCGCGCGGCGTGCACAAGGCGCCCGCGGGCCAGGAGGCCACGGTCTCGGGCGCGCTCGGCGTGGAGCGCGCAATCACGCACACCGAACAGGAAGGGCTCAACCCCAACGGCATCAATGTCATCCGCGTCTTCTATGCGGGCGGCCGGCCCACGGTATGGGGGGCGCGCACCACGGCGAGCGGCTTCGGGGGCAATCCGAGCTGGCAATACGTGAACATCCGGCGCCTCTTCCTGTACCTCGAAGAGTCGATCCAGGAAGGTCTGCGCGGCGCGGTGTTCGAGCCGAACAACACGCAGCTCTGGCAGAAGCTCAAGCGCACGCTCACCGACTTTCTCACGCGCAGCTGGCGCGAAGGCGCCCTCTTCGGCGAGAAGGCGGACAAGGCCTTTTACGTGCGCATCGACGAAGACCTCAACCCGTTCTCGGAGCAGCAGCTCGGGCGCCTGCATATCGAGATCGGCGTGCGGCCCAGCTATCCGGCGGAATTCATCATCGTGCGTATCGGCATCTGGGACGGCGGCTCAGACGTGTCGGAATCCTGATCGACGGCCCGTACTTGCAAAGGAGCAGCGATGGCAACCCGCAAAGATCCCTACGTCAATTTCAACTTTCTCGTCGAGATCGACGGCATCGTGCGCGCAGCGTTTCACGAGGCCGGCGGGCTCGATTCGTCGATCGACGTGATCGAGCATCGCGAAGGCGGCGAGAACATCACGATGCGCAAGCTGCCGGGGCAGGTGAAGTACTCGAACATCAGCCTCAAGTGGGGCATGTCCGATGACCTCGACCTCTATGCCTGGCACCGCCAGTGGGCGGAAGGAGACCCGGCCGCCGCGCGCAAGAACGGCTCCATCGTGCTGCTCGACCGCCAGGGGCAGGAGAAGGCGCGCTGGAACTTCTTCAACGCGTGGCCCGCGAAATGGACCGGGCCCAGCTTCAACGCCGAAGCGAACGATGTCGCAATCGAAGCGCTGGAACTCGCGCACGAAAGCATCGTGCGCGCCTGAGGCAGTCCACCGGAAAAGGAGTCGTCATGTTCCAGACCGAGTTTGAGTTCACCCTGCCCTGCGGCTATCTCGACGAGGACGGCACGCTGCATCGCGACGGTGTGATGCGCCGCGCCACCGCAGCTGATGAAATCCTGCCGCTCAAGGACCCGCGCGTGCAGCGGAACGAGGCGTACCTGATCGTGATCCTGCTGTCGCGCGTGGTGACGCGCCTGGGCGGCGTGGCGGCGATCAATCCGAAGGTGATCGAGGGACTCTTCGCCACCGACCTCGCGTATCTGCAAAACCTCTACAACCGGATCAACCGTCTCGACGAACCCGCCGACGCCGACGAGCTGGCGCCGGGCGCGGGAGCCGCGCGGCCGGGGGAGTTTTCGGCTACCCCCTCGATCAACTGACCGAGGAGGTGGCGTTCATCGCGTATCACTTTCATTGGCCGCACGATCAGATCATGGAACTCGAGCACCGCGACCGCCGTCGCTGGGTCAGCCAGATCTCGACCCTGAACCAGAGGATCAACGAGGCATGAGCATGCAACGCCATTCGATACCGCGTGTCTGCGTGGCGCCGCTCGCGCGTCACCGGCGGTTCCTGTCGCTCCGGGCGGGGGCAAGGCGCGTAGCCGCGCCGCTCGCGCGGATCGAGCGCGTCGTGTTGCGGCCACGGCATGCGGCGCCGCAGGCTCTGTCGTTCGCGATCCACGTCGCCGCCTCGCTACGGCTCGCATCGCATTCGCATGCCGTGCTGATTCGCGCGGCTGCGCCGCTCCTGCACGTGCCCACGGTGGAGCGGCACGAAGCCAGCCTCTTGCGCGAACGCAGCAGCGAGCACCGCACGTTCCATCTGCGTACGCGGCAGGAAGCCGCGCCGCGCGAGCGCATCGTCCCTGTGCCGCAGCTGCGCGTAGCCGTGGCGCACACGCTGCCGCACATCCTGCGCCGCACCGAAACGCAAGGGGTCTATCCGCCTGTCATCAAGGCGCTTGCGCAGCCAGCCATCGTGCACGAACTGGGAAGCAAGCGCCGCGAGCCTGCGAAGGTTCCGGTCGTGCAGGCGTCCGGACGCGAGCCGCCCCGCGCCGCGGGTACGCCCGCCGGCGCGGCCTGGAGTCTGCCTGCGCAGGAGCTTGCGCGCCTCACGGCCACGGTCAGCCATCGGGTCATCTCGGAGCTGGAGCGCCGCGCGCTGTCGTTTCGCGAACGCAACGGGCGACTGTAGACGAGGAGACCAGCCATGCAGCTCGAAAAGGCGATCATCACCAACACCGTCACGGGGCAGCAGATTCCGGTGCAGTTCAATCCGGAGGAGTACACGCTCAATCGCGACAACAACTACGCGCAGGCGGCCGTGCCCGGCCTCTCCGCGCCGCTCCTGCAATTCGTCAACGGCAATCTGCAGACGCTCGAAATGGAACTGTTCCTCGACAGCTACGAGGAGCACAAGATCGGCAGCCGGGTGGTGAACGCCGCGCAAAGCGACGTGCGCGATCTCGTGCGGCAGGTGACCGACCTCATGAACATCCAGCCGAGCACGCATGCGCCGCCGGTGCTGCTCTTCACATGGGGGTCGCTCGCCTTCACCTGCGTGCTCGCCAAGGCCATGCAGCGGTTCGTGATGTTCCTGGCGAACGGCACGCCCGTGCGCGCGCGGATCAACGCGAGCTTCAGCGAGTACCGCAACATCGACCTGGAAGCGAAGGAGGTCAAGCGCGAGACCAGCGACTACTCGAAGCGGCATCTCGTGATCGAGGGCGAGACGCTCTCGTCGATCGCCGGCGCCGAGTACGGCGACCCGCGGCTCTGGCGCGTGATCGCCGTGGCGAACCGCCTGCAGCGCGCGCGCAATCTGCCGGCCGGCAGCCGCCTGCGCCTGCCCAATCTGCCCTATCGCGATCCCGATACGGGCAAAGTCTACGCATGACATCATGGACCGCGCCCGCTTCGTTCCCGAATTCGCACTGCAACTGAACGGCCAGCCCGTGCCCGCCGCCTTGCGCGCCGCGATCGAGAGCGTGCGTTGCCAGACGGGCATGGAAGGGCTCGATGAAGTCGAGGTCACCCTCGCCAACGAAGGGCTGCGCTGGCTCGACGACCCGGAGTTCAGGCTCGGCACTCGCCTCACGCTGCGGCTGGGCTATGCGCCCGACCCGCTCGTGCAGGTGTTCGACGGCGAGGTGGTCGCGCGCGCGGCGAACTTCCCGTCGGGCGCGATGCCGGGCTTCACCGTCACCGCGCACGACCGCCGCCGCACCATGCGGGACGGCAAGAAGGTGCGCTGGTTTGCGATTCCGGTTCCCACGGTGGGCAATCTGCCTCTGCCCGATATCGCCACGGCCTCCATCGTCACGCTGGAGAACCTGCTGCTGCCGATCTTCGATCCGGTCGGCGCGGCGCTCTCGATCATCCTCGGCGGCGTGGACACCTTCGTCGCCGTGACCGATCCCGATTCCGCGCAAGCGGTGATCCGCAAGCAGGCGAACGAGAGCGACTACGACTTTCTCAACCGCATCGCAGGCGAGAACGGCTGGGACGTGCTGGTCGAGCACAGCGGCCCGCTCGGCGGCCACCTGCTGCGCTTCACGTCCTCGCTCGACAACCTGCGCCCGACGTTCACCTACGGCTACGGGCGCTCGCTCATCGACTTCGCGCCGCGCGTGTCGACGGTGGGTCAGATCTTCACCGTGGGCGGCTTCGTCTGGGTGCCCGCGATCAAGATGACCTTCGTGGTCACGCTGGGCTTCAACTGGGACACGATGAGCCTCGCGCTCGCGATCTACCCCGGCGTGGTGCCGATCGGCATGCAGCCTGGCGACTACCTGATCGACGAGCCGCTCACGCCGACGTCGATCCCGCGCAAGCTGGTCTCGGAGCTGATTCCGAAGCTGAACCGACGCCTCACCGCGTCCGGCACGGTGGTGGGCGAGCCGGCCATGCGCGCGGGCGACGTGCTGCGCATCGAAGGCGTCGGCGAAGAGTTCGGTGGCCTCTATCGCGTGAGCTCGGTCACGCACACGGTCGACAGCGGCGGCTTTCGCACCGCGTTCGGCCTGCGCAAGGAAATCTGGTTCGGCTCGATACCGCTCGCCGATCAGGGCGCGGTGCCGGTGCGCGTGTCGTTTTGAAGAGGGAGAGCGCAAATGCCCAATGACATGATGTTCGGCCTGCTGCAAGACGTTCAGCCGCTCACGCCCGACAAGAAGGTCTACGGCGTGGCGATCGGCACGGTGGTCAACAACGTCGACAGCACCGGCCAGGCGCGCGTGCAGCTCATGCTGCCGTGGCTGCCGGGGTATCAGCCGTGGGCGCGGCTCGCCACGCTGATGGCCGGCATGGCGCGCGGCACCTACTTTGTGCCGATGGTCGGCGACGAGGTGCTGGTCGCGTTCAATCATGGCGACGTGCGCGAGCCCTTTGTCGTTGGCGCGCTGTGGAACACCCTCGACCGCCCGCCCTCCCTGAGCCCCACCGACGCGGTCACCCGGCGCCTCGTGCGCTCGCCGCTCGGCCACGAGCTGGAGTTCGACGACGCGCTCCAGACGGTCACGCTCAAGAGCAACCTGTTGTCCAAGGTCACGCTCGCCGCCGACAAGGCCGAGATCAGCACGCCCACCGCCAGCGTGACGGTCGGCAAGCTCGGCGACGTGACGATCACCGCGAAAACCAGGCTCACGCTCGATGCGCCGGTGATCGAGATCAAGGCGAAGGCATCGCTCACCGTGCAGAGCCAGGGCGTCGCGACGCTCAAGGCAAGCGGCGCGTGCGTGGTGCAGGGCTCGGTGGTGAAGATCAACTGAGCACGCGCGATGCCCGCCGCCGCCTTCCTCTATGCCCCAACCAGCCATCCCGGCGCGATCACCGGCCCGGGCGTGGCGAGCGTGCTCATCAACGGCATGCCGGCCGTCTGCCTGGGCGACGTTCATGTCTGCGCGCTGCCGCCGCTCGCCGGCCCGCACCCGCCAAATCCGATCGCCAAAGGCAGCGCCAGCGTCCTGATCGGCGGTCGCCCCGCCGCGCGGCAAGGCGACCTGTGCGGCTGCGGCGCGAGCATCGTCGCCGGTTCACCCAACGTGCAGATTGGCGGATGAGGAGCGATTCATGAGCACCGTGACCAGCCCGCAAGCCCTCGACCCACTCGACCGCGCCGACGCTCGCGCCTTTCTCGGCCGGGGCTTCGCGTACCCGCTCGCGATCGACGCGAGCGGCGCCATCGCGATGGCGGAGTACGAAGAAGACATCCGCCAGGCGATCCGCATCATTCTCGACACCGATCCCGGCGAGCGCGTGATGCGGCCCGACTTCGGCGCCGGACTGCGCGCGCTGCTGTTCGAGCCGATCAACATGCACACCACCGCGCTGATCCGGCACCGCGTCGAGCAGTCGCTGATCCTGTGGGAGCCGCGCATCGACAGCATCGGCGTGGACGTGCGCGCCGATCCACTGAACGGGATGGTGAACGTCGATGTGCGCTATCGCGTGCGCACGACCAACACCTTCTACAACCTCGTCTATCCGTTCTATCTGCAGGAGGGGCGCACGGCATGAGCAGCTATCCGGCACGCCCGCCCCGTATCGCCCTGCGCGACGGGCCCACCATCGCCGCCGACCTGAGCGCGCACCGCGCCGGCTATCTGCCGGGCTGGACCGCGCACGACGACGCCGGCAGCGCGCTGCTGCGCATCGTGGCGCGCAATCTGGACATACAGGCCGCGGGCCTGAACGCGATGCCGCTGCGCCTGCAACTGGAATTCCTCGATCAGATCGGCGCGAGCGTGCTGCCCGCCCAGTCGGCGCGCGCGCCGCTCGTCTTCACGCTGCTGGCGAACGCCGCCGCCGACGCCACGGTGCCGGCCGGCACGCGCGTGGCCGCCGTGCTGCCGCCGCCCGCGCCCTCGCTCGACAGCGGCGCCACCAGCAACCGCAGCACGCCGCCCGAGTTCTTCACCGAGCAGGAGATCACCGCCATGCGCGGGACGATCGCGGCGCTCTACAGCATCGACCCGCAAGCGGACGCCTACGCCGACCACGGCGCGTCCGTGCAAAGCGGCTTCACGGCGTTCGCGTCGATGCGGCAGGCGCCCCACCGGCTCTACCTCGGGCATGCCGACATGTTCCGCCTCGCGGGCTCGGCCCAGGTGGACGTGACGATCGATTTTGCCGACGCGATGAATGCCGCAGCCGGTGCGCCCGCGCGCCGTCCGCTTCTGCTCGACTGGGAGTACCTGAGCACCGACGGCTGGCTGCCGCTCGTCCTGATCGAAGACCGCACGGAGCGCTTCACCCGCGACGGCAGGATCAGCCTGAGCAAGGACGCCGGCCCCGACGGACAGTCACAGACGCTCGCCGGCCACGAGGCGTACTGGGTCCGTGCCAGCGTGTCGCAACGCATTCCTTGCGCGCGCATCGCCACGGGTGGGGACGGCAAGACGGCGCGGCCGTACGGCATCCATCCCGAATGGACCGAAGTGACGGTCGAATCGAGCCGCGACCTGCTGCCTGGCGACGTCGTCACGATCGACGGCGTGACGCGCGCCACCGTCACGGGCACGCTGGACGCGGCGGTGCTCCTTGACCTCGCGCTCGCCGACATCCAGGCCAGCGACTTCCTCGTGCTCGCCGACGCGCTCCCGCCCCTGCGTCCGGAAGGCGCGGACCAGAGCGGCAGCCTGCCGATGGTGGACGTGCTGCGCGCCCGCGTCGGCTATGCGAAGAACGATCTCGTGCCCGACAGCGCGCTTCAGGACGAATTCAGGCTCGACCTGAACAAGGACTTCTACCCGTTCGGTACGCAGCCCGAGCGCTTCGCGGCGTTCTATGTGGCCTGCAAGGAGGCCTTTCCGCGCAAGGGCGCGCGCATCGAGCTGATGTTCACTTTTTCCCAGACCGGCGGCGCAAGCGGCACGCTCGACGTGCAGTCCGAGTACTACAACGGCGCGCGCTGGGTGGGGCTCGGTCCGAACGAGGAGTACAGCGACAACACCCTGGGCCTCACGCAAGGCGTCGCCCCCGGCGGCACGGGCCTGCCGGCAGCCGCGATCAGTTTCGTCGCGCCGCAGGACTGGGCCGAGTGCGAGATCAACGCGGACCAGCAGCACTGGCTGCGGCTGCGGCTCGCTTCGGGCGACTACGGCAAGCCGCTCAGCCTGTCGGTCGAGCCCGATCCCGCCGACAGCAGCAAGTTCATCGTGAAGAGCGTCGCGCCGACGCTAAAGCCGCCGATCGTCGCTTCGCTGCGCATCAGCTATCTGTATTTCTCCAATCCCGCGCCGCTCGACGCCTGTCTGACCGAGAACGACTTCGCGTTCGCCGAGCACAGCGAGGATGCCTACTGGCCGCGCAGCCCGTTCGCGCCCTTCGAGCCGATGTCGGACCGTGCGCCCGCGTTGCACTTCGGCTTCAGCGGGCAGCCGCCCGCCGCGCTCGTGAGCGTGCTCGCGCATGTGATCGCGCCCGCCGCCGATGCCGCCCCGCAGCCCTACGCATGGGACTACTGGGGCTCGCGCGGCTGGACCGAGCTCTCCGTGCGCGACACCACGCTCGGCTTCCAGCAGACCGGCCTGGTGCAGTTCATCGGCGCGCCGGACATGCTGCCGCGCGATGGCCTGGGCGGCCCGCTCTACCGCGTCCGCGCGCGCCTGAAGACAGGCCTTGCAAGCGAGGACTACCGCGTGCAGCTAGGCGGCGTGTGGCTCAACGCGGTCGGGGCGAGCCAGGGGCAGGCCATCGACCGCGACACGATGGGCACGAGCAGCGGCCAGCCGGACCAGACCTTCGTGCTGCCGGCAGCGCGCGCGCCGCGCGATGCTTCCGCCAGCGGCGCCGCCGCGAACACGGTGACCGAATTCGAGCGCGCGCTCGAGCTGCCCGCGAACGGCGTGCCGGTGATGGCGGGCGAAGTGCTCGAAGTGCGCGAATGGGCGGGCCGGGGCGACGACTGGGAAACCGCCGTCGCCGGCGTGGACCCGGCGCGCCTGCGCTTCGAAACGGATGCGCAGGACACGTCCATCAAGACCGCCGTGTGGGTGCGCTGGCTCGCGGTGCCACATCTCTACGCCTCCGGGCCCGGCGACCGACACTACGTGGTCGAGCGCGCCCGGGGCGTGTTCCGTTTTCCCGGCGCGGCTGGCTTCATTCCGCCGGCGGGGGCGCCTATCGTCATCAGTTATGTGACGGGCGGCGGCATCATCGGCAATGTGGATGCAGGCGTGATCCGCGAGCTGCATAGCGGCGTCGGCTATGTGAACGCGGTCAGCAATCCGCTGCCCGCGAGCGGCGGCGCGCAGGCCGAGAACCTGCGCGCTGCGCGCGACCGCACGGCGCAGCAGATTCGCCATCGCGACCGCGCGGTGAGCATGGCGGACTACGAATGTCTCGCGATGTCGGCCACGCCCGAGGTTGCCCGGGTGCGGGCGCTGCCGCTCGAAAGCCCGGACGGCCGCGGCGCGCGCGGCTACGTCGGACTGGTTCTCGTGCCTGCCTCCGCGCGCGCGCAGCCCATGCCCTCGCTCGAACTCAAGGCGAACGTGGCCCGCTACCTGAGCGCGCGCATGCCGGCGGGCATCGCGGGCAACCTGCAGCTCTTCGCGCCCGTCTACGTGCAGGTGGGCGTGCACGCCGAAGTGCTGCCGAGCGACGCCGACGAAGCCGGCCGCGTCGAAGCCCGGCTGCGCGAGCGCCTCGCGAGCTTCCTGCATCCGCTGACGGGCGGCCGCGAAGGGCGCGGCTGGCAATTCGGGCAGACGGTGGCCTTGTCCGACCTCGCCGCGCTCTTCGAAGAAACGCCGGGCGTCGACGCGGTGCGCTTCCTGCAGATGATGGTCGGCCAGACGGTGTACGGCGACACGGTGCCGGTCGGCCCCGACCAACTGATCGCGGCCGGCGACTCGCAACTCAAGCTGGTGGTGCCGGACTCGACGGGAGCGTCCTATGCCGCTGCCTAAGCCCACGCTCGATAACCGCACCTACGACCAGCTCGTCGCCGAAGGACGCGGCCAGATCCCGCGACTCGCGCCGCAGTGGACCGACCACAATGCGTCCGACCCGGGCGTGACGCTCATCGAGCTCGCGGCATGGCTCGCCGAGCAAAACATCTACCGCTTCGACCGCCTCTCGGACGAAGCCATCCGCCAGTTCGCGCGGCTCGTCGGCGCCACGCCGCTGGCACCCGCGCTGGCGGGCACGGTCGTCGCCATCGGCAACGGCAACGCGAGCGGCGTCGCACTGCCCGCGCGCATGCAACTCCATGACGCGCACGGGCCGCTCTTCGAAACCACCGAGGCGCTCGACGTCACGCCCGCGCAGATCGTCGCGCTCGGCTGGGCGGACCAGTCGGGCAGCTTCGCGAGCGTATCCGACGCCGATGCGTCGCTCGACGCCTACTTCCCGCTCGGTCCGCGTCCGCGTGCGCGGGACGGCCATGCGTTCTTGCTGGGCTTCGACCGCGCACTCGACGCGCCGGGCGCCACGCTCTCGCTGCACGTGTGGACGGATCACTGGCAGGACGACGCCGGCGCGCGCCGGGCGCTGATCGACGAAGAAGCCGCGCTCGCCGCCCGCCTGAAGCTCGCCTGCCCCGCCGAATGGGCGGCTCGCGCGGGCAACTGGCGCCTGCACTACCGCGCACGCACCGTATGGGAGTTCCATGCGGGCGGCGGACTGTGGCAGCCGTTGCAGGGACTGGTCGACGAGACGCGCGCGCTGAGCCTCACCGGTTTCGTGCGCTTTGCCGCGCCGGCGAATCATCAGGCGGGCGCCCTCGCGGCCGCGCCAGCCGCTTATTTCATCCGCTGCCGGCTATCGGACGGCGGTTACGAGTGCGCGCCGCGTATCGTGCATGCGGCCGTCAACGCCGTGTCCGCCGAGCATGCGCTCACCCGTGGCGAGCGGGCCATCGGCATGGCCGCGGGCCACGCGCTCGCGCGCTTCGCGATCGGCGAGGCGCCCGTCGTGGCCGACTCCGTGCAGTTGCGTCTCGACGACGGCGCGGGCACCGTCGAGACCGACTGGGTCACGAAACTCGACTGGGACGCGAGCGGCCCGCACGACCGTCATGTGTTGCTCGTACCGGAAGATGGCGGGCTCGTGAGCGGCGACGGCCTGCGCGGCCAGCCGCTGCCAGCCGGATTTGCGGTTCATGCGAGCTTCCGCGCCGGCGGCGGCGCTGCCGGCAACATCGACGCGGCGACGCTCGCCGCCCTGCCCGCCTCGCCGCGCAACGTCGCGCTCGCGCCGGCGCTCGGCGGCCTCATGACGCCGTTGACCGTCGCCCAGCCATTCGCCGCGGCGGGCGGCGCCGCGCGCGAGACGCTCGACGCGCTGCGCGCGCGCGCCTACACGCTGGCGACGAGCGTCGACAAGGCCGTCACGCTGCCGGACTTCGAACGGCTTGCCCTTGCCGCCCCCGCGCTGCCGGTTGCCCGCGCGCACGCGGTGGCCAACCTGTCGCCCTGGCTGCCCTGCTATCCGGCGCCCGGCGCGGTCGCGGTGGTGATCGTGCCGCGCTGCCGCCTGCCCGCGCCGACGCCGAGCCGCGCGCTGCGCGAGCGGGTCGCCGCCTATCTCGCGCCGCGCCGCCTCGTCACGAGTGAAGTCCACGTGATCGCGCCACATTATCGCCGCGTGGGCGTGCAGGCTCTCCTGCATCTCGACGCCGGCATCGACCTCGCCGCGACGCTGCAACTCGCGGGCGATGCCATCAACCGGTTCTTCGACCCGCTCACCGGCGGCCCCGATGGCACCGGCTGGCCGATCGGCCGCACGGTCTATCGCAGCGAGGTGATGGCGCTGCTGGCCGTGCTGCCCGGCGTCACACGGGTGAACGATTTCGGCTTCCTGACCCTCGCCCGGCGCGCCGGCGTGCGCAACGCCGGAAGCTGCGGCTGCGGCGGCGATGCCCCGGCGGGTTGCGGCTGCAGTGCCTGTGGCGTGAGCAGCACGAACAGCGTGAAGAGCGGAAGCAACGAGTCGGCCGCCCGCTGCGGCAACGTCGAGCTCTGCGCGCACGAGCTCGTGCGACCGGGCCCTCACCGGCTGCGCGCGCAGGCCGTGCTGCCTGTCGAATTGCAAAGGAGCGATCCCCATGAGTGCGAATCTGCCCGATGACACCTTGCAGCGCCTGAACTACTTCAACGGCCAGCGCCTCGCCGCGTCGGACTTTCGCAGCGAGCAGGGCTATCACGTGGGCGTGCGGCGGCTCCTGAACCGCTCGCTCTATTCGGCGGGCATCGTCAAGGGCCTCGAAGTGCTGAAGCACCCGGCCGACAAGCACAAGGTGATCGTCCAGAGCGGCCTCGCGTTCGATCATCTGGGCCGCGAGATCGCCCTGCTCGCCGATGCCGAGGCGCAGGTGATGGGCGCGCCGAGCACCACCAAGGGCGTCGTGTTCGGCAACCTGCTGGCGGTTTCGTACCGCGAGACGCGCACGCAGCCGGTGCAGGACGGCTGCGCGGTCGCGGCGCCCTGCGAGCCGTGCAGCGGCGATCTCGCCTGGGGTGCGCCAACCCGCATCGCCGCGGGCGTGGTCTTCGAGTTTCTCGACAGCTGGCCCGCCGCCGACAGCGGCAAGATCATCCTCGCGCAGATCGAGCTCTCGCAGACCTGCACGGTCGAGCGCGTGCTGCCGGGGGTGCGCCGCTACGCCACGCCCGTGAAGCCGCAGCAGGTGCGCACGGTCAGTCTCGAAGGCGAGAAGGACATCGATTCGGCAAATCCGAAGGTCCTGTACTTTCACGTCGACGGCGGCTACCCGTCCGACGTGACGCTGTACCTGCGGGCGCGCAAGTTCAGCTCGCTCTACTACACGGAGCTCGGGCGGCACTCGCATCACCTCAAGTTCAACACCGCGCCCTCCGGCGAAGCCTCGGCGCACTCGCATCCGATTGATCTCTCGGCGATGGTGATGGCCGAGGACGGCGAGCACCGTCACGAAATCTGGGCAGGCTCCGACGACGGCGAAAGCGGCTCGATAGACTTTGGCGACGACGACGACCCGAATTCCTACATGGCCACCGGCGCGGGCGGCGAGCGCGGCGGCCGCGGCATGATGGAAGTCAAGCCCTCCGGCAAACACACGCACAAGGTGATGGCGGGCACGGTGCCTTCGAAAACCGGCGACGCCGCGGCGCTGCCCGCGCACACCCATCTCATCGACCAGGACAGCGACACCACGGGCGTGCAGCCCGACGCGCGCGCGAGCGGCACGGCGCTCGCGCTCGGCTACGTGGACGAGATGCACGTGTTTCTCGACGGCCAGGACGTCACGCCGCAACTTTTGCAGCAGCTCGCCGCCAAGCCCGGCCAGGCCGCGAACTGGGGCAAGCTCGGCAACGGCAGCAACGCTCACGCGATCGCCGCTCCCGACGGTACCGGCTCGATCGACCTGCTCAAGCTCGGCGTGGAGATCGGGCTCGGACAGCACAAGCTCGAGTTCAAGCTGCTCAAGCCGAACGTGGGCGGCTGCGTCCAATACAACCTGTACGTGAGCTGACCATGACACCGACTTCCGGCGACGCGGCCCCGCAAACCCGGCAGAAGCCGAGGCCGGACCCGTCATGAACACGCCCACCCGACATGTCCTGCTGCGCGACCGCCGCCACTGGCTCGGCGGCGGCAGCGGCTACGCGCTCGATCGCGATGGCGCGCTCACGCTCGCCCGCGTGCCGGGACCGCCCGGCGGCAAGGCGGTGGCTCTCGCGGGCAACTATCCCGCCCCGCGCGAAGTGTCCGGCCTCGCGCTCGGTCCGTGCGGCCGCGTGTTCGTCGCCGACACCGCACACGATCGCGTGCTGCTGAGCGAGCCGCAATGCAACTCGCAAGCCTGGCTGCAAGGCTTCAGCGCGCCGCGCGGCCTCGCCTTCGGCGCCGAGGCGCTGTTCGTCGCGGACAGCGGCAACCTGCGCGTGCAGCGTCTCGCGCTGCCGGCGCTGGAAGCAAGCTCGGCGCCGGTCGCGGGCCTTGCGCCGACTAGCCTCGCGCTCGACTCCGAAGCGCGCCTGGTGTGCGTCGATGCGACGGCCGGCACCGTGCGCCGCGTGTCGCGCCTTGGCGTTCCCGATACCGCGTTCGACGGCGCGATCGCGGCGTCGGCGCGCCTCGCGGCGCCGCTTTTCGTCGCCATTGGCGCAAACGACTCGGTGCTCGTCTCGGACGCCACGCATGACCGCGTGGACATGTTCGACGCCGGCGGGACCTACGTCGCGACCTTCGACGGCCCGGCCGCCTGGATGCCCGGCGCGATCGCCGCCGATGCCGCGCGCGTCTACATCGCCAACGCGGCCGATGGCGGCATCCTGGTCTTCGACAACGGCGGCGTCCTCCAGGGCGCGGTGAGCGGCTGGCGCGGCCCGGTCACCGCGCTTGCGCTCGATGCCGGCGGCGATCTGTATATCAAGCCGGGGCTCGACGACGTCTATCTGCGCTTCGCGGCCAATGCGGCCTATGCCGCGGGCGGCCAGATCGTCGCCGGACCGTTCGATGCGGGCGTCGAGCGCGAGTGGGAGCGCGCCTGGATCGAATGCGAGATACCGGCCGGCACCTCAGTTGTGGCGGAAGTCGCGCAGGCGAAAACGCCCGCGCCCGCCCCCTCGGCGAGCGACTGGGCCACGCTGCCGGGCACGGACGCCCTGCTCGCGCCGCTCGCAAGCGGGGTGAGCGAGCGGCGCCACATCTGGCTGCGCCTCACGCTCTCCACGGACGATCCACGCGCGACGCCCGTGCTGCGCCAGGCACGCGCCGCAACCGAGGCGGAGGACCTGCGCGACTACTTGCCCTCGACCTATCGCCGTCACGACCCCGACGACGTCCTGAAGCATCTCGCGCAGTTGCTGCGCGGCGAGTTTCTGGCTGTCGAGGAGCAGCTCGACGACATGCCGCTCGTGGCCGCCCCGAGCTTCGCGAGCGCCACCAGCCTCGACTGGCTGGCGCAGTGGCTCGCGCTCGAATTGCCGCGGATTGCGAGCGACGACGAGCGCCGCGCCCTGATCGCGCGCGCCGTTTCGCTCTTCGCGCGGCGCGGCTCGCCCGCATCGATCGCCGAGTTCGTCGCCCTGCATACGGGCATCCGGCCCGCCATCATCGAAAGCTACGCCGAGCGCAGGCTCTGGGTGCTCGGCGAAACCTCCCAGCTCGGCTTCGATACCCGGCTGCCGCCAGTGGACCCGCTCGGCATGGTCGCGCCCGACTGGCTGACCGCGCCCGGCTGCTGCCCCTCGAGCGAGGGCGAACAGCTCGTCGGCCGCGCGGTCGTGGGCGAGTCCGGTCCGCTCGCCGCGCATCAGATCGGACTGCCGCTCTTCGCGAGCGAGGCATATCGCTTCTGCGTGGTGGTGGACGGCTATCGCGTCGCGAGCCCGGCGACGCTGCGGGAGCTGTGCCGCATCGTCGATCGCGAGAAGCCCGCGCATACCGACTATCGCGTCCAGGTCGTGATGCCTGAACTGCGCATCGGCCTGCAGGCGACGGTCGGCGTCGACGCGATCGTCGGCGGCCCGTTGCCGGCGTGGCAGCTCGACCAAGCGCGGCTCGACGAGCACGCGCGCCTGATGCCGCCCGACGGTGCCCCGCGCGTCGGCGAAGCCCTGCTCGACGGATCACTGCAATTGACCTAGCCGGAGACAGACATGCATGCACACGATCAAGCCGAACTCCTGCTGCGCACGCTGAATGCGCCGCGCCGCAATCATTTCTTCTACGGCAAGCGGATGGACGTGCAGCAGTTCCAGATGGAGCAGGACTACGGCCGGAACAAGCAATGGCTGCTCAACCGGCTCACGCTCGGCAAGGGTGTCCTGTGCGGGCTGAAGGTCTCCATCGACGGCGACAGGCTGTGCGTCGATCCCGGCGTGGCGATCGACGGGCTGGGGCGCGAGATCATCGTGCCGGTGCGCGCGTGCATCGATCCGAAGGCCGAGCACGGCGGCTGCTGCGGTGACGCGCCACCCGCCGGCAGCGACCCGGCGCATGGCGATGCGCGGCTCCAGGTGTTCACGCTGTGGCTGTGCTACCGCGAGTGCCAGGCGGACCAGCAGCCCGTGCTCGTGACCGACTGCGAAACGCAGAGCCATTGCGCGCCGGACACCGTCGTCGAGACCTTCTGCCTGAAGGTGACGCCGGGCATTCCGCCGTTGCAGGGCGATCCCGACTGGTGCCTCGCCTGGGCCAGGGGCGCTGAGAAGCCGCAGGAGCCGCGCGAGCCAGATTCCGATCGACCCGTTCCCGACCGACCGGACGGTGCCGCGCCGCCGGACTCGGTGCCCGTGTCCCGAGGCCCCGCCGCCGACGACGTGGTCGCAGTCGGCGCATTGCTCGCGACCCTCGGCGTCACCCAGGAGGAGATCGACGCGGCGGGCAGGAGCCGGCGCCACGCGTTGTGCAGCCTGTTCGACAAGACGTGCGACCCGGCCGAAGGCAGCGCGTGCGTGCCGCTCGCCATCGGCCTCGTGCGCGACGAACGCATCGCCGGCATCGAAAGCTGTCTCGTGCGGCCGCGCGTCTACAGCAACGCGGTGCTGCTCGACCTGATCCTCTGCCTGGCGGAGCGCGTCGACGCGTGCTGCAACGGCCATGAACCGCCGCCACCCCCGCCCCAGCGCGAGCTGCTGCGCGTGCAAAGCGTGACCTTCCTGTCGACCGATCCGAACGGCGTTCAGACCGAGGTCGGCAAGGTGGACTCGCCGATGGAGGACGTGCGCATCAAGATCTCGCTGCGCCCGAACGCGATCCGCATCCGCTTCACCGAGGACTTCGCACGGGACGTGCACATCCCGAGCACGCACGGCCTGAACGACCCCAACTTCAAGCGGCACAACGTGATGGTGCTGCCGGACGAGCCGCTCAATCACATGGAGTACGTGCCCGGCACGCTCGTGCTCGAAGACTCGCGAACGATCCGCTTCGACCTGTTCCGCGATTCACCCTACGTGCGCGGCAGCGGCGGCGGCTTCGGCTGGCAGAAGGGCCGATACCAGCTCGCGATCTTCGGAACGGACGATGCCGGGGCCAGCCGTCACGCGATCGCCGACACGGGCGACGTTGCCCTCGACGGCGACACGCCGCCCGCCGGCAGCGGCGCAATCTCGGGAGACGGAACGCCCGGCGGAGATTTCCGCATCGCATTCATCATCCGCTAGAGGAGACCGCCATGTCCGAACTACCCTGCGACTGCACCACCGATCCGCTCGAGCGGCTGCGCTACTTCAGCCGCCAGTTGCTCACCGCCGACGACATGCGCACCGAGCAGGCGTACTTCCGCGAAAAACTGCGCCGGCACAACCGCTATCTGCATGGATGGGGCGTGGTGTGCGGCTGCACGGTCGAGCCCGTGGACAAGGCGCAGGACTGGACCGTGCGCGTGTGTCCAGGCTACGTGGTGGACCCGCAGGGCGACGATATCTCGATCGACCGGTGCGTGAGCGTCGATCTCAAGCTAGGTGCGATACCCGAACCCTGCATCGTGCGCTGGCCCTGCCCGCCCGTGGGCGAGATGCCGGGCACCGGTTCGCGCGAGCGCAAGGCCTACATCGCGGTGCGCTATGCCGAGTGCCATTCGCGGCCCGTCAAGGTTCATCCTGCGGGCTGTGGCTGCGACGAGACGTCGTGCGAGTACTCGCGCATTCGCGATGCGTTCGAGATCAAGGTGCTGTGGACGCTGCCGGATTCACACGTCGCGGCCCACAAGGACGACGAGGCCTGGCGCGACACGCTGCTCAAGTCTCCGCCCGAACTGCTGCGCAGGCTGTTGACGATGCCGGCCCCGCCCTGCCCGGAATGCGTCAGCGATCCGTGGGTGGTGCTTGCGACCGTGTTGCTGCCCGCACAGGATGCCGCCGGCGCCGCGGGATCGGGCCAGGCGCCGCTGCAGGTGAGCTACGCCGACCGGCGCGTGCTGCTTTCGACGCAGCGCCTGCAGACCGCGCTGCTGAGCCTGACTTGAGCGGCGGGGCCGGTGCGGGTTGCATGATCCCGCTGAGCCGACGTAACGAAACTCGACCGACTGCTTTCGATCATCAAGGAGTCCGACGTACTCAGCAATCCGGCGGAGGCCGGCATCCTGGACGAACTCATCTCGCGCGGTGAACGCATCGACGTGCTGCGGCTGGTGGAGCTTGCCTCATAACGCACGTACCAAAGCCGGATGCTCATGAAGCCGCGTGCGCTGCGCTCCGGCTAAGCCTGTCAGCAATGGCGGTTCTATCGCAGAGTTCCCTGAACTCGCCCGAGCTGCTTACGAGCGCCACGAAAACGCCGGGCTGATTGATGATTGCGCGCGCTGAATCAGGATCCGGGACGGTCCCTGCCGCGCCGACCACGCGCCCCTTGCCGAGCCGGTCTCCGAGCAGCGTTCGCAAACCGCCGGCGGTAATGTGCTCCGCCAGCTCCCATGTCGACGGCGCTCCCGGTTTCGCAGAGCGATCGAGATACAGCCACCCCGAATGAGGCGACGCCGGCTCATTGTTCTGCGTGATTCCGCTGTTCGACAAAAAGCCGGTGGCGATCCTGGTGAGAGCAGCCTCGCTCAGATCGCCGTTGCGGAGCTCGTCCAGAGGAAGCGTCGAGGCCATTCCATACGCAGCGAGCAGTGCACGTTCGTACTCCGGAAATCTGGCCCCGAGCGCTGCACGCACGTCGCGGGGCGACGCCGCGCCGATGAAGCCGCCGTGTTCACCTGTAAACACGATGCAGCGCACGACTCGATTTCGGTCGATCAGGACAGAAAGAAGGAACAAACGAGAGCTGAGCCAGGCATGCTGATCGTCGTTGCCTAACGCAACGAGCACATAGTCAGCCGCGGCTGACTTCGTGATGCCCTGTACGATGAACGTCGTTCCGCTCTCCTGGACAACAGCCTGCTGCAATGCCTCCGCGGACATCGCGAGCGACGGACTAGCAGGCACCAGCGCGCCCAGCTCGATTTCGAACTGCAAGATCTTGAATCGGGTGGCGCGTTGGCCAATCGCCGTGATCAGCGCAATGAGCGGGTCACGCAGCTTGAAGACGAGGAAGACGATAGTCACGGGCCATACGATGACCTTTAGAAGTTCGGTCACGATCAGCTCCTGGAAGGGAAAGCTTGCGCGTCGCGGTCAGGCCGGCACGGTGCGCGCCGGCATGCGCCTGACTTCCGTACTGCCATCGACCAGAACAAGTCAGTTCGATCGAAGACGTCGCCCCGATTGCCAGCGTTCGTTCTATGGGATTGTGCGCCGGAATTCCCTGATGCTTCGCCAATTATCTGCTAGAGAGGCATATGTCGGCGCGGTGCACTGCAGCGCGTTCGGCGTGGAGAACCATGTGCGGATCGCGTATGCTGTTCCGATGCCCACGCTGCGCGACGCGTGCCGGCGCATCGAGACCGCGTGTGCGGCCTTGGTGCTCGCTGTCACCGCGGTCTGAAGCGCCTAAGCATCAGACGCCATGCTCGCGACACGTGTGCCACGTCGCGGGTTTTTCTCTTTATCGGAGGGCCTTCCATGCTCTATCTCATCGAAGATGCTACCCCCGAGCCGGCGCAATTCGGCGCCCTTCCCGCGTTGTTCGCCCAGACTTTGAATGCCGAGCTCCGCTGCACAGGCGTGCATTTCGACGAACAGCGGTTTCCCGATGCGCATCAGCACGTTACAGCGGATGGACGGTTACTCGCGAGCGGTCTGATCTGGCGCACGCGCACAGGTCTGCCCGACACTGCCGAACCATGCGATGAAATTTTCGCGTTGGCGCGCACGCGCGATATCGTGCTCCTCGTGCAATCGTTCGATGCGTTTCCTACGCAATGCGCCGAAGACGTGGAGATGTTGCGCGTCGTTCATCAAGCCGATAGCGCACAGCTCGTCGAAGATGGTTCGGGCGTGGTTTTGCAAGCGCATCGGGATCGCTATGGAAGATGGCGATCCACGGAAGAAGCTGCATCGCGCGCGAGTGAGCCGTCCATGACGATTGCGCTGATAGGCCGTGACTGCGACCAGCATCAGCAATACCCCGCGACGCTCGCCGCCCTCGGGTGACGCCGCCGATGTGCTCGGCTTCGACCTCGACGTGCGCTTCATCGCGGCGCAGGACATCGATCGCGACAACGCAGAAACTTTGCTCGCCGATGCACACGGCATTCTTTTGCCGAGCGGCGCGAATATGGGGCACGTGGCGGGACAGATCGAGGCCGCGCGTTTCGGCTGGCTGACGTCGATTCCGGTCGTGGGTTTGTCTCTCGGCATGCAGTCAATGGCGACGGCCATCGCGCGGCTCGCGTTGAAGAGCGACGACATTGGCTTGATGGAAGCGCAGCCCGATGCGCGCGTCGCAAGCTTCGAGCCGATTCATGTTGGCGAGGATGGCGTGTTGTTGCATCGATCCGGCTTGCGGCCGATAGGCCTAGTGCCGGGATCGCGTATCGCGGCCATGCTCGGCACGCAGGCGAGCATTCTCTGTAATCATCGCTACAGACTCAATCCGGCGCTCGAAGCACCGCTCGCGACACTCGGCGTGACCGTCAGCGCGCACGACGAGAGCGGCTCGATCGCCGAAGCCATCGAGGCCGATAAGCATCCGTTCTTTGCGGGCATGCAGGGGCATCCCGAACTGTCGTCGCGTGATGGCGCGCCGCATCCGTTGCTGATTGCGTTTCTGGAAGCGGCGGCGCGCCATTCATAAGCGTAAGCGCCCGTTCTGGCTAGATGCGAACGCGCAGAGCAAGCTCTAGCTCTATCCGACGTCTGGACAAGCGCCGTTCATCGAAGCGCCTGAGCGTTTCAATCGCGATCTCGCCGCGTTCGTCGATGCAGCAACGAAGCATTGATCGAGTTTCTACATGGGAATGAATTGCAACCTTTCGACCCTTGACAGCATGAATTCACGGGATAAACTGTTCCTCTATATGAACGAGGAGCATGAAATGGCGCGTGAAGAAGTCGATGCGGGCGGTACGGTCAAATCGGCGGATCGGGTACTCGACCTTTTCGAGTTGCTCGCACGGTGGGGCCGCGAGATGTCGCACGCGGAAATCGCGGAGGCGCTCGATATACCGAAGAGCAGTCTCACGAAGCTCATTCGCAATCTCAACGATCGCGGGTATTTGCGTTTCGTGCCTGAAACCAAGGGCTATCGGCTTGGGGACGCAATTCTCAAGCTCGCGCAACAGTCGAATCAGATGCGCAATCTGATCGCGTGCGCGGAGCCTGTTCTTACGGATATCACGCAGCAAACAGCGGAGTCTTGCGCGCTGAATCAACTGAAGGGCGAAGAGGTCGAAGTCGTCGCGACGGTCCTGAGTCAGCAGCGTTTGCAGTCGCATATGCGGCTCGGCGATCTCGCGCCGCTGTACGCGGTCTCGGGCGGGAAGGCCGTTCTCGCGTTTTTACCCGACGTGATGCGCAACGAATACCTGCGCGCCGTGTCGTTCGAGCGCTTCACGAAGCACACCATCGCGACGAAAAAAGCGCTGCTCGCCGAACTCGATGACGTGCGCAAGAACGGCTTCGCCCAGTCGATGGAAGAGTACACGCCGGGCATCGTCGGCATCGGCGTGCCCATCTTGTCATCGACCGGCTTTCCGCTCGGCTCGCTGAATCTCGCGATCCCCGCCGTGCGCTTTTCCGCGGAAGTGGGCGAGCGTTCGGTCGCGATTCTGAAGGCGTCGGCCGCGCGCATTCAGCGCCAATATCTCGCGGAATAAGCGCGTTATTCGAGGAAGCGCTTCATCTTCTCCATGACATTGCGCGCTTGCTCATCGAAGGGCAAGCCGCGCAATGCGAGTGTCGGCGCTTCCACGGCGAGCGTCAGATCGGACGGCAACTTGGCGAGCATCGCGTGAAGCGGAAGCTCACCGTCGCCGGGCAAAAGACGCGCGGTGCGTGCCTCGATGCGCCGCTCCGCAACCGATACCGGCGACGCGCGCGGTCCGTCGCAAATCTGAATGTACTCGATGAGTCGAGGCGCGATGCCATCGATGTCATCCACGCTCGCACCGGATCGGAAAAACTGCAATGCATCGATCAGGATGCGCGCGTTCGGCTGAGCGCTCGCGTGAATCGTGGCGAGCGCGTCGCTTAACGTGCCGATTGCGCAGTACGTGATGAGTTCGAGGCCCACGGTCATGTCGAAGCGTGCGGCCGCTTCGCACAGCGCGCAGAAGTTGTCGATGAGCCGCGCGCGGTCATCGTCGTAACCGACGGCGAGCACATGCTTCGCCCCGAGACGATGACCCGCTTCCAGCGCCGGCAACAACGCGTCGATGCGCGTGCTCTCCTGCAGCCAGATCGCTTCGATATCGAGCAGGCGTACGCCGGTCGCGTCCATGCGCGCGGCGAGTTCGCGGATCAGTGCGGGGTCATGCGCGACATCGACGATGCTATCTGCCGCCGTCGGCGCGACAACGCGCAGGCCGTAATAGTCGAAGCCGCCTGCGTGCGCGGCATCGACGAGCTGAAGCGGATGCGCGTCGAGCATGGTGAGGTGATGCAAGGACAGCTTGTGCATGGTTCGCTCCAGGGGAATCAGCGGCTGTCGGGCAGCACGAATCGATACGCAAGCCGCGCAGTGCCGGGCGTAACTGGGTGGCCGGCCAGACTTGTTGCGCCTTCGACCGTTTCCAGCTTCGCGATCAACGCATCTTTTACGCCGAACACGACATCCGAGTCGAGATACGCGTCGCCCTCTAGAAACACGTGCGTCACGATTGTTTCGAAGTCCGGCGCGCTCACCTTGAAATGCACATGCGCGGGCCGATACGGATGACGGCCTTGCGCATCGAGCATCTTGCCGACGGGACCATCGTTCGGAACCGGATACGGAACCGGCACGATGGAGCGATACCAAAAGTGGCCCGCGTCATCGGCGTGAAAACGCGCGCGCATGTCGAGTGCGCCCTTTCCAGTGGCCCGTTGAACGTCGTAAAAACCGTGGTCGTCCGCGTGCCATGTTTCGATGAGCGCATTCGCGACCGGTTCGCCGCGCGTATCGAAGACGCTGCCTTCGACGATCATTGGCGGGCCATCCGACGCATGCGAGATGTACGCGCCGAGCGGAAGATCTTGCGCTTCTTCGACATAGAACGGCCCGAGCACGGTCGTTTCCGTCGCGTTGCCCGCAAAGCGATGATTGATTGCATCGACGAGCATGGAAACGCCGAGCGTATCCGAAAGCAGAATGAACTCTTGCCGCGTGTCGGAGCACATTTGCCCGGTGCGCGTGAGAAACGTGATAGCGCTCGTCCATTCCGCTTCGCTCGGCTCGATCTCTTTGACGAACGCATGCAGATGACGCACGAGTGCTTCGCTGATTTGACGCGTGCGCGCATCGGCGCAATGGCTCAGACGTTCGAGCACCGCCTGCGTGATGTTGTCTTCGTTGAAGTTTCGCATGATGTTTCCTCAATCGGCCGTCGCGGGTGGCTCGCCTTTCCATGCACGCTCGAGCATGATACGCAGCGCGCGCGCCTCGGGTGCGCGTGGGTTCGAATACGCGTTGCGCATGACGAGTTCGAGCGCGTGATCGATGCCCGCTTCAGGCATGCCGAGCGCCTCGAGCGAAAGCGGCGCGCCGAGCGATTTCGCAAGATCGTGCAAACCGCTCCATGCGTCCTTCGTATGCAAGGCACGCGCGATCGATGTCATGGCGTGCGGTGCAGCGGCCGCGTTATAGGCAACGACATGTGCGAGCATCACGGCATGCGTTTGCGCGTGCGGCAAATCGAAAGTGCCACCGAGTACGTGACAGATTTTGTGATGCAGTCCCATGCCGACCATGCCGAGGCACGTTCCCCCAAGCCATGCGCCATATTGCGCGAGCCGTCTTGCATCGATGGAATCGGACGTATGCGCAATGTTAGGCAACGCCTTCGCCAGCGACGCAATGGCGTCTTCCGCCATCATCGATGTGATCGGGTTGCGGTCTTCCGCGTAAAGCGCTTCGACTGCATGCGCAATGGCATTGAGCCCGCTCGCGACGCTCATCGCGAGCGGCAAACTCAACGTGAGTTCGACGTCGTATATCACGACTTCGGGCAGCACCTTCGGCGTGCGTTGCGTGCGCTTTTCACCGTCGCGTGTTTCGCCGATGATCGGCGTGACCTCGGACCCGGCGTAAGTCGTCGGCAGCACGATCTGGGGTAAGTCTGTTTGTAACGCGATCGCTTTAGACAAACCGATCGACGATCCGCCGCCTATCGCGACCACACAATCCGCGCGGGCACGTGCGGTTTCGTGCAGAGCGCGTTGCGTGACGTCCCAGGGCGTGTGCATCGTTGCATCGGAGAAGAGGGTTGCATCACGAAATGGATGTGCGAGCGCTTCGCCAAGCATGCGCTGATCGTGCGTCGTAACGATCAAGGGACGCGCACAACCGAGCCGCGCGAGTTCGGCGGCCACATCCGCGCGACGCCCCGCGCCGAAGATCACGCGGCTCGGCAACGCCGAGTAGACGAACGCATGGACTTCGCGAGTCATCACAGCTGTCCCGTTTCGAGCCACGTTCGCCCGCGCGCGTAGAGCGCCTCGACGACCGGCCCCGTCAAGCCCGGCATATCGCGCTTGACCTGATAGCCGATCTTCGTCTGGATATACGCGAGATGACGATAACCCTCGGGAAAGCGTCCAAGAATCTCGGGATCGAGGTTCAGCCTGACGCCCGTTTCGACCGGGTCCACGCGGTCCTTTTCATAGATCGGCTGACGCAAGCGCAAGAGCCATTCACCGTTCACTTTCTCGTAGAAGTCGTAGAAGCGTCCGGTGCAGACGACGTCGCAACGATGACCGTCCACATCGCCGCGCTGCGAGATGGTCATCTTCGTCTGGGCGATGGCGCGCGTGCCCTGCACGTCGATCGACGTGCCGCCGAGAAAATGCAGAATGCTCACGCCGCGCGCCCATCCTTCGCGCGTCACGCGGATGAACTCCGGGCCCGTGCCCTGAAACCAGGTGGCCATCATCACGCCTTGCGGATGCCAGAGCGTGGCGAAGCGTTCCCAGTCGCCCGCATCGCGCCAGACCGCCCAGTTTTCAACCGCTTCGCGGATCGCGAGCCGTTCCATCAGTGCTTCGTTCATCGTCTGACCTCATGTTCTCATATGTAAAGTGGTTCACATGGTGAGTGAACTGGCATTCAGTCGTCAAGCGGTGTTTAGGCTTTCTACGGACAATCCCTAGTTTGTTTCCATATGGAAATTGTGCGTGAAAACGCGTTGACATCGAAAGTCGCAAGTTTCTAACATGGAACGAAAACACAGATAGGAACTTTTTCAACGTTTCCCTGGAGACTTCCATGTCGCAAACAACGGGTCATGAAGCACACGGGCCGCATCAGTCAAAGCTCGCCGCGATGAGCGGCTGGATAGGCTCGGCGCTCGAGTACTACGACTTCTTCATCTATGCGCAAGCCGCGGCGCTGATCTTTCCGCAAATCTTCTTTCCGCGGGGCGATGCGAAAGTGGCGATCGCCGCATCGCTCGCGACGTACGGCATCGGTTATGTCGCGCGACCCATCGGCGCGATCGTGCTCGGTCATTGGGGCGACACGCACGGCCGAAAATCCGTGCTGCTCGTCTGCATGTTCCTCATGGGCTTTTCGACGATGGCCGTGGCGTTTCTGCCGACGTATGAGCAGGTCGGATTCTGGGCGCCCGCGATGCTCGTCGTGTTGCGCCTGATTCAAGGCTTCGCGGTCGCGGGCGAGATATCGGGTGCAAGCTCGATGATTCTCGAACATGCGCCATTCGGACGGCGCGGCTATTTCGGCAGCTTCGGCATGCAGGGCGTGACGGCGGGCCAATTGCTGGCGGCAGCCGTGTTTCTGCCGCTCAGTCACTTCATGAGCGACGCCGCCTTCAATGCATGGGGCTGGCGCGTGCCGTTCCTGATGAGCGCGTTCGTGCTCGTCGCGGGCTACTTTATCCGGCGCAAAGTGCGTGAAACGCCCGCATTCGCGCAAGCCGATGAATCGGGCGGCCCGGCGCGCTCGCCTGTCAAGCTCGCGTTCACGCACTGCTGGGACGACATGCTGCGCGTCATGTGCATGTCGATCATGAATGTGATTCCCGTCGTCGCAACGATCTTCGGTGGCGCGTATGCCGTGCAGCAGGCGTATGGCATCGGCTTCAGCAAAAGCTGGTATCTGTGGATTCCGGTGCTCGGCAACGTCACCGCGATGCTCGTCATTCCGCTGTGGGGCGCGCTGTCGGATCGCGTCGGCAGAAGGCTGCCGATCATCGTTGCGTCGCTCGGATCGGGGCTGCTTTCATTCGCGTATCTCTATGCGATCAGCCTGCACAACGTCACGCTCGCCATCATTCTGTCCATACTGATGTGGGGCATCGTCTATCAAGGACAGAACGCCGTGTATCCGAGCTTCTATCCGGAACTGTTCCCGATTCGCATGCGCGTGAGTTCAATGGCCATCGCGCAGAATGTCGGGGTGGCGATCTCCGCGCTGCTGCCCGCGTTGTTCACGGCCGTCGCGCCGCCAGGTTCGACGCATATCTGGCTAACGGTCGGCGGCATCACATTCGGTATCACTGTGCTCGCGTCGATTGCGACCTACTCGGCGCGCGAGACGTATCGGATTCATATGAGCGATCTCGGCAAACGCGATGCGATTCCGGTCGGCAAGCATGAATACGAGCGACTGCGTAACGAAGCCATGCGCGAGCGATCGTTGCGTGAAGAAACATTGGAAGGACAAGGCATTGCGCATAAGGAGAACACTGCATGAATGCATATGACGAACTCGAAGCGGAGCGTCTCAGACTCGACGCGCCCGCAAACGCCCTCACCCGTCTCATCTACATCTTCGGCTCGCCGATTTCGCACGTGCGCGCACCGGTCGTATGGAGCACGCTGATGAAGCGTCATGGCGTGAACGCGCTGATGCTTCCCGCCGATGTGCGCAGCGAGTCTTTCGATACCGCATTGCAGGGCGTCAAGCATATCGACAACACGGATGGCATCATCTTCACGATGCCGCATAAGGTCGTCGCAATGAAGCACGCGGACGCGCTGACCGAACGGGCGCGCCGCATCGGATCGATCAATCTTCTGCGCCGCCGCACCGACAATACATGGGAAGGCGACAACGTCGACGGCGCGGGTTTCGTCGCGGGCTTGCATGCCGACGGCGTGGTGCTCGAAGGCGCGCATGTCTATATGCATGGATGCGGCGGCGTGGGGCGCAGCATCGGCTGGTCGGTGGCGCTGGAGAAGGTTGCGAGCCTCACGCTATTCGATATCGACGATGCACGCGCGCACGAACTTGCGAATGCCATCGCGAAGGAAAGCGATGCGCGCATCGAATGCGGCACGCCGGATATGCGCAACATCGATATCGCGATCAACGCGTCGCCGATCGGTCTGCATGCGCATGACGCATTGCCATTTTCTGTCGATGCGTTGCCGCCGCATGCAACCGTTGCCGATGTCATCATGGAACCGCGCGACACCGCGCTTCTGCGCGCGGCGCAGGCGAAAGGACTGAAGACGCATCACGGCAGAAACATGATGAACTACGGCATGCCGATCGCGGCGTCGTTTTTCGGATTGCCCGCATCGTTCGACTGGAACGGCGCGTCGATACAAGCTTGAGGAGGCGATGAATGTTCCGTGGTTTCGATCACTTCAATACGCTCGACGTCATCGCCGGCGATGTGCATTTCAAAGGCGTCACAGGCGGCATGGGGCCACCCGTCTTGTTGCTGCACGGTTATCCGCAAACGCATGTCGTGTGGCGTTACATCGCGCCGGTGCTCGCGCGGTCGTACACCATCGTCGCGCCGGATTTGCCAGGTTATGGCGAGAGCAGAACGCTTGCGAGCGCGCCGCGCTGGACGAAGCGTCGTGTCGCGCATGCGCTCGTCGACATGATGCAGGCGTTGGGTCATGAGCGCTTCGCCATCGTCGGTCATGACAGAGGCGCGCGCGCGGGCTATCGCCTCGCGCTCGATCATCCGTCGCGCGTGACTGCGTACGCGTCGCTGACCGTGGTGCCGACCATCGACGCGTTCGAAGCCGTCGACAAGGCATTTGCGATGAACGCGTTCCACTGGTTCATGCTCGCGCAACCGGCCGATCTGCCGGAGCGCATGCTTGCCGCCGATCCCGATGCATTCATCGAACGTGCACTGGCTAAGATGGCGGGCGGCCTGGAACGTATCGACGCTGATGCGCTCGATGCTTATCGCCGTGCATTTCGTGACCCCGCGGTGCGGCATGCGATGTGCGAGGACTATCGCGCGGCCGCACACGAAGACGCTCAACATGATGCAGATGATCGCGCGGCAGGTAACAGGCTCGCGTGCCCGGTGCATGTGCTGTGGAGCATCGAGGAACGCAAGGGACAGGCGCGTACGCCGCTCGACATATGGCGCGCGTGGGCCGACGAGGTGAGCGGGCGTGGCATCGGCGGAGGTCATTTGCAGCCGGAAGAATCGCACGATGAAGTGCTGAACGAACTCGTGCCGTTCTTGCAGCGTCACTGGAAAACCAACGAGGCTCAATAGATGGAACCATTGAATATCGCAGTGATTGGCGCGGGGGTCATCGGCAAGCGTCATGTGCAGGAGATTCGCAACAACGACGCGTGCAGACTCGTTGCACTCGCCGATCCTTCGCCGGATGCGAGCGGTTATGCGGCGTCGCTGTCGGTGCCTTTATATAGCGACTATCGCGCGTTGCTCGACAAGGAACACGTCGATGCAGCCGTCGTATGCACGCCCAATCACACGCATCTGGAAGTCGGTCTCGCGTGCATCGAACGGCGTGTACCCGTGCTGATGGAAAAGCCCGTCGCGGACGATCTCGAGTCGGCGCATGCGCTCGCCGATGCATCGAAGCAAGCGGGCGTCGCGGTGCTCGTCGGTCATCATCGGCGGCACAACCCGGCGGTGCGCAAGGCGAAAGAGACGATCGCGAGCGGGCGCATCGGCAGGCTTGTCCTCGCGAACATCATGTGTCTGCTGTACAAGCCCGATGCGTATTTCGATGTGCCGTGGCGCAAGCAAGCGGGCGGCGGGCCGATCCTCATCAATCTGATTCACGAGATCGACTTGTTGCGCCATCTCTCCGGCGAGATCGTGTCGGTGCAGGCGCTGTCGTCGAACACGATTCGCGCGCATGACGTCGAAGATTCCGCTGCGTGCACGCTGCGCCTCGCGAACGGTGCGCTCGCGAATATCAGCTTGTCCGATACGACCGCCACGCCGTGGAGCTGGGATACGGCCGCAGGCGAAGATCGCCAGTTGTTCGACTATCGGCCGGTGCCCACGCATTTCTTCGCGGGCACCGACGGCGCGCTCACGCTGCCCGACCTGACGATGTGGTCATACGAAGATGAGAAGGGGCGGCATCGGCCGATTCACGACACGCACATCGATCTCGCCGAGGAGAACACGTACGCGAACCAGTTGCGTCATTTCGTCGATGTGGCGAGAGGCGCGACGACGCCTATCGTCGATGCACGCGATGCCGCGCGCACGCTTGAAGCCACGCTTGCGGTCGTCGAGTCGGCGCGCACGTCGAGCATGATCGAGTTGCGCGCCAAGTGATCATTGACCGTTAGACGTGAGCGAGTACGCGGGCGGATAGACATCGCTCGTCACGCGCACGTTGGCATCTTCTATGCTTGATCCCGTGCATATGACTGTAAGGCCGCACGTGCACGGGCGGGAAGTCTGCTCTTCGATGTGATCCTGGCCGACGTAGAACTGCCCGATGGCGACGGCCGCCACATCTGCGACGGGCTGAGAATAGAAGGAGCATCGCAGGCAGCGTATATGGTCGCGATGACGCACAGGTCTGATCTGGGCGACAATGACTTTCCGTCGCCGGTCAAGGCTGCGCTGCCACGCATTGTCCCAGACAGCGAACTAGGCCGTGGCAATTAACTGGAAACCGCTATGGTGGACAGAACTGCTAAAAGGCTGTCGCTTCTTCTCGCCCTTGCGTGCCTGATCTCGGGGTGCGTGGTCGGCGGCATGCCTCCCCCTCCAGGAAGGCATCTCACCGACGTCGAGTGTCGCGACCTGGCCGCATTGAAGACGAACAAGAGCCCCACGATGGCCGAGCACCAGGTCGAGTTGGGTGCGCTTCGAAAAGCGGGATACGATCCATCACCCTTTTGGGACGATCCCTACTATCCAGAGGACCTGCAGCGCGCGCAGCGCATCGTCGACTACTGGTTCCAAACGGAATGCGCGCATACACCACCGCGGTGACGAAAACGAGCGACGCTGACTCGACCGCGACGATCAAATCGATGACTCACCCGTTCCACACTCAACGATCGTCGATGCTCTGACGCATCCGTTGCACGAACTTGCCGGTGATCGCCGGCAGCGTTCTGCCTCTTTTCTTCACGATCGCAATCGACCGCACGAACGCGGGATGGTCGATTTCCTTCACGACGAGCCCCGGTTCGGCACGCACTTCGCGAGCAGTCTCGGGCAGGATGGTCACGCCGAGACCGGCGCGCACCATCGCAACGGCGGTCATCATGTAAGTGGGTTCGCACGCGATATCGAGCGGCCCGCCCGACATGCCGAGCGCCGCGTCGACGACTGCCCGCACGCTCGTTCCCGGTGCGGTGAGCACGAGCGGCAACCCGGCCAGATCGCCCGGACCGATGCGGCGCTTCTTCGCGAGCGGATGCGCCTCCGGGTACACGGCGACGAGCCGGTCGACGCCCGCATGCAGCACCTCGAGCATGGGGTCGTGCACTTCGCCGCCCGTGAGCCCGATATCCGCTTCCTCGTTCCGGACGAGCGCGTTGACAGTGCTCGCCACGGCATCGCGGATCCGGAACACGACGCGCGGCGCTTCGCGCTTCATGTCGATGATGAGTTCGGGCAGCACGCTCGCCGCGAAAGTGGGCAGACATGCGATGCGGATCGTGCCGCTTTCGCCTTCACCGAGGGCGCGCGCATCGCGCAGCACGTTCTCCATGTCGCGCAACGATTTGCGCAAGAGCGGCAGCAACTCGCGGCCGGTCGGCGTCAGCGCCACATTGCGGCTGTTGCGATCGAACAGACGCGCGCCGAGCACCTCCTCCAGCCTGCGAATCTGCACCGTGAGCGCGGGCTGCGACAGGTGCAGCCGTTCTGCGGCGCGCGTGAAGCTGCCCGCCTCGGCCACGGCGATCAGCGCCCGAATATCGCGTAGGTTCAAATCCATTATGGTTCGTGATAGCTGCGATCAAATCATTTCAATTGTGTTATCGCTGCTTCGAACTTACTCTGGGCGACATCAAAAAACAAGATTCGGAGACAAGTTCATGCTGCCGTTGCTCGGCTTAGCCACCATCGTCGTCCTGCTCGGGGCGATTCTTTCGAAGCGCATGTCTCCGCTCGTCGCGCTCATCATCGTGCCTATCGCGGCCTCGCTGATCGGCGGCTTCGGGCTGCAGACCAGCAAGTTCGTCATCGACGGCCTCAAGAGTCTCGCGCCCGTCGTCGGTATGTTCGTGTTCGCGATTCTCTATTTCGGCACCATCACCGACGCCGGCACACTCGACCCGATCATCGATCGCATCCTGCGCGCGGTCGGCACGAAACCGACGCGCATCGTGATGGGCACGACGCTGCTCGCGCTGCTCATCCACCTCGACGGATCCGGCGCGGTCTGCTTCCTCGTCACGATTCCCGCGATGCTGCCGCTCTACGACCGCCTGAAGATGGACAAGCGCGTGCTCGCGGCGGCCGTGTCGATGGCGGCGGGCATCAACTTCCTGCCATGGACTGGGCCGATGATCCGCGCCTCCGCGTCGCTGCATCTGCCGATTTCCGCGCTGTTCAATCCGCTGATTCCGGTGCAGGTGATCGGCCTCGTGTTTGTGTTCGGCATGGCGTGGTGGCTCGGCCGGCGCGAGGAGAAGCGCCTCGGCTATTCGAGCGTAAACGGCGCGATTCCGATGCCCGAACGCAAGCTCACGCCCGAGGAAGCCGCGCTGCGCCGCCCGAAGAATTTCTGGTTCAACATCGTTCTGACGATCGTCGTGCTCGGCACGATGGTCGTGATGGGCGAGAAGATTCCGCCCGCGATCATGTTCATGGTCGGCCTGTGCATCGCGCTGATGGTGAATTACCCGAACGTCGATATGCAGCGAAAGCGCATCGACGCCCACGCGCGCGCCGCGCTGATGATGGCGGGCATTCTGCTGGCGGCGGGCGTGTTCACCGGCATCATGCAGGGCAGCGGCATGCTGAAGGCGATGGCGCAGGCGGCGGTCGGCTTCGTGCCACCCGCTTTTGCGGGGCATATTCCCGTCGCGCTCGGCCTGCTGTCGATGCCGCTTTCCATGCTTTTCGATCCCGATTCGTTCTATTTCGGCGTGTTGCCGGTGGTCGCCGAAGTGGCGTCGCAACTCGGTGTGCCGGCCGTGCATGTCGGGCAGGCCGCGCTGCTCGGCCAGATGACGACCGGCTTTCCCGTGAGCCCGCTCACGCCCGCGACGTTTCTCGTCGTCGGCTTGTGCGGCATCGATCTCGCGGATCATCAGAAGTTCACGTTTCCGCTGCTGTTCGGCGCGTCGATCGTCATGACGATCGCGTGCGTCGTGCTCGGCGTGTTTCCGTTGTAAAGGGCGAGCATCATCATGAAAGACATCATCAGAATCGGCGCGGGCGCGGGGTATTCGGGCGATCGCATCGAGCCCGCCGTCGAGCTCGCGGAGCACGGCGCGCTCGACTATCTCGTGTTCGAGTGTCTGGCCGAACGCACCATCGCCATCGCGCAGCAGGCGCGCCGCAACGATCCCGACGCGGGCTACGATCCGCTGCTCGAAGCGCGCCTACGCGCCGTGCTGCCGGTGGCAGCGAAGAACGGCGTGCGGATCATCTCGAACATGGGCGCGGCGAATCCGCGCGCGGCGGCGTTGAAGACGGCGAAGATCGCGCGCGAACTCGGCCTGCACGGATTGAAGATCGCCGCCGTCACCGGCGACGATGTGCTCGATACCGTCCTGCGCTCGAATCTGCGCTTCGAGGAAACCGGCGATGAAGTCAGCGCCTACGCGGATCGCATCGTTTCGGCGAATGCGTATCTCGGCGCGGCGCCGATCGTCGCCGCGCTCGCGGCGGGCGCGGATATCGTGCTGACGGGACGCGTCGCGGATCCGTCGCTGTTCACCGCGCCGCTGATCCACGCATTCGGCTGGCGCATGGACGACTGGAACACGCTCGGACAGGCGACCGTCGTCGGCCATCTGCTCGAATGCGCGGGCCAGGTCACGGGCGGCTATTTCGCCGATCCAGGCCGCAAGAACGTCGATGATCTCGCGCGGCTCGGCTTTCCGATCGGCGAAGTCAGCGCGGACGGCGCGGTCGTCGTGACGAAGGTGCCGCATGCGGGCGGCTGCGTCACCGAAGCCACCTGCAAGGAACAGTTGCTCTATGAAATCCACGATCCCGCGCGCTACTTCCAGCCGGATGTCGTCGCGGATTTCACGCAGGTTCGAATCGCACAACAGGCAAAGGATCGCGTGCGCGTGACCGGCGGATGCGGCCACGCGCGCACCGCCACGCTGAAAACATCGGTGGCCTATGTCGATGGTTATATCGGCGAAGGCCAGATTTCCTACGGCGGCCCGGGCGCCGTGGCGCGCGCGCGGCTGGCGCTCGACATCGTGCGTGATCGTCTCGCGATCACCGGCGTCGATACGAGCGAGTTGCGCTTCGACCTGATCGGCGTGAATGCGCTCTATGGCGATGCGCTCGCAGCCCGCCACGACGAGCCTTTCGAAGTCCGCGTGCGCGTGGCGGGGCGAACATCGGACGCGAAAGAAGCGGCGCGCATCGGCAACGAAGTCGAAACGCTCTACACCAACGGCCCGGCGGGCGGCGGCGGCGTGACCAAAGCCACACGTGAAGTCATCGCCGTTCAATCCGTGCTGCTGGAGCGCGAGCATGTGAATCCCGTTTTCGAATTCGTGGAGGGCCAACGATGAAACTGCGTGAGCTGGCGCACGGCCGTACCGGCGACAAGGGCAATACGCTCAACGTCTCGGTGATCTGCTTCGACGCGCAACACTACGCGCATCTGCGCGCACAACTGTTGCCCGAGCGCGTGAAGGCGCATCTCGCCGATGTTGCGAAAGGCGAAGTCGTGCGCTACGAGTTGCCACTGCTCGGCGCATTCAACTTCGTGCTTGGACTTGCGCTCGGCGGCGGCGTCACGCGTTCGCTCGCGCTCGATGCGCACGGCAAGTCGATCAGCGCGGCGCTGCTCGATATCGACATCGATGAGCCGGTCGCGCGTTGAGTGGACGTCAGAACAAGTACGACATCTGTATTTCGCCGACGCTACGACATCTTGATATGGCCGTGACACTGTGATTCGACCAGCCCGTGCTCCTGACGCTCCCGCGAATAAAAAAAGAGCCGGTCCCTCGGACCGGCCCAACCGACCGCAATCGCGGTAACGCCCTCCTGGATAGAGCTCGTGTTAAAAGGTTAACAACGATCTACGTTTGCATCTTAGTTTGAGATGGCCTCGACCTTGTCTCCCACCGCGATCGCCTGCGGCACCCACTTCCCACCGACGACCTTGTAGAACGTCGCCGCGGGGTCCTTCATGTCGCCGTTGGCCGTGAAGGCGATGTTGCCGGAGATGCCTTCAAAGGAGACATTTTTCACCAGCGGGCCGTACACCCTGGGATCGGTCGAATTCGCCTTTTGCATTGCATGGATGAGAACCCAAGTCGCGTCATAGGCCGAAGGCGCATACGCAACCACGCCTTCGTTGTATTTCGCCTTCATTCGGTTGTCGAACTCCTTGCCTGCCTTCAACTTGGAGATGGGCACGCCGTAGTCCCACGACACAGCGCCTTCGGCGCTTTCCCCTGCGACCTTGAGAAACGTGTCGTTTTCGAAACTCCCTCCGCCAAGAAGCGTCGCCTTGATTCCAAGCTGTCTCATCTGCTTCATCAACATGCCCGCCTGCTGATCGAGGCCGCCCCAGAAAATCACATCAGGGTTGAATGACTTGATGGTGGTGAGCTGCGCCTTGAAATCGACCGCCTTGTCGGTCGTGTATTCACGATCGGCAATCTTGCCTCCGGCCGCCTGCACGCCTTTGACGAATTCATCGGCCATGCCCTGGCCGAATGCGGTCCGATCGTCGAGCACGGCAATGCGCTTTCCCTTGAGCGTCTGCACTGCCGACTGCCCTGCGAGTTGCCCCATCTGCGCGTCTGAGTTGGTCACACGGAAGACCGTCTTGAAGCCCTGTGAGGTCAACGTGGGATTGGTCGCCGTCGGCGACACCATCGGAATGCCGGCGTTGTAGTAGATACGCGAGGCGGGAATGCTGGTTCCCGAATTGAAGTGGCCGACAATCCCCGCCACCTTCGAGTCCACCAGCTTCTGCGCGACTTGCGAGCCCATCCGCGGGTCGCCCTGATCGTCTTCCGCGTCCAGCGCGAAGTGTGCCGGTTTTCCGCCGATCACCAGCTTCTTCGCGTTGGCGTCTTCTATCGCCAGCTCCACGCCTCGCCTCAGATCGACGCCATAGTGCGCAGACCCGCCTGTCAACGGTGCCGCGAAACCGATCACGACATCGTCCGCCCTCGCCGCCGACGTGTACATCGTGGCAACGGCCGTGGCCGCCATACAGATACTCTTCAATGAACCGAAACGCATGCTTAGATCTCCGAATAACAAACGATGGCGGTAACGCGCTGTCTCTGCGTCGACACAGCTGATTCCCAAATCGACTTGCAGCACTATCAAAGTATTAGGTGAGACGTCATATGTCAACGAGAAAAAAATCGTTGCTCGCATCACCCGCATAGTAAAAGTCCCGATCAATGCGAAGCGGCGCGTCGCGGATATTTCGATCGGTGCGACTGTCGAGCGGTGAGCCTCTATCGCAGGGTTGGCCGCGCGGGCCCAGGCTCAATCACTTTCGTGAAAAAGCACCCGGCATGTCCGCGCTCGAGCATGCCGTGCAATCGCCGGCATCTGCGCAGCGCCGCCTCATAACTGTAGGCATCGCGAAAAAGTGCCGTCTGTAGGCCTTTCGAGGTTAGCTCCAGCCGCGCCGCCACGATTTGTATGTCCCACTCGTACCAGGGATGCTTGAACATACTCTGCGCGAGCGCGAGTCCGAATCCCCTTGAACCGCGAGCGTAGGCTGAGCGCAGCGAGGACCAGTCCGGCTCGCACGCTAAACCCGCATGATCAAAGTCCGCCGCTATCACGAGTTGTCCGGCAGCCGAACCATGAGCATCCGGGAGAATGTGGCTGTCGAACAGCTCCTCGGTCGGCACGAAGAATGATCCTCTCTGTCCGAACGTCCTTTCAGTGTCGGACTTTAGAACGCGGAGAGAACCTCTTTCAGAACGCCATGTGAGGGGAAACGGAATCCGCAACCTCAACAGGGCCGCACCGCGCGGAGAGACAAACGTGTACGTCAGCATGGGGATGATTGTGGCTCTGCTAGCGGGCATGGCTCCAACTACGGATGGGCAACGCGTTCGAACTTCTGACGAACGACGCGTCGCCTTCGGCTTAGGCTCCTTGCCGGTGTGTTACCTCGGCCAATCTCGGCAAGCGATCAAGCGCGATACCCGCCGCCATCGCGATCGAGCAGTCGAAGCAAGGCAGTCCACTCTCGATCGAGGTGAACCGTGTCGAGATAGGCGTAGTCGTCGTGCTGCTTGGCCGCGTGCTCGCAGACCTCCGGCGAAGGAATCGTGACCTTCTGGCCCGCCGAAAGCGTCGCAACCTGGATTTCACACGCCTTGTTCAGGTAGTACATCCGGGTGAACGCTTCCGCGACCGAACGCCCCGTGGTCAGCAGGCCGTGGTTGCGCAGGATCAGATATTCCTTCTTGCCGATCGACTTCACGATCCGCTCGCGCTCATCCAATTCCAACGAGATACCCTCATACTCGTGGTACGCGACACGGTTATAGAACTGCATGCTGATCTGATTCAGCGGCAGAAGCCCGCATTCCATCGCGGCCACGGCCATACCATAAGTCGTGTGCAGATGGACCACGCATTCCACGTCGTGCCGAGCCTGATGCAGCGCGCTGTGGATGGTGAAGCCCGCCGCGTTGACCTCGAAACGGTCGTCGCCGATCGGGTTTCCGTTGACGTCGATCTTGACCAGCGACGACGCGGTGATTTCGTCGAAGAACCAGCCATGCGGGTTGATGAGAAACTGGTCGTTCGTACCGGGCACGCGCGCGGAAATGTGCGTGTAGATCAGATCGGTCAGTTCGAACTTGGCAGCCAGGCGGTACGCTGCAGCAAGTTGAACACGCGTGTCCCATTCCGCTTGCGAAATGTTGCGGGGCTTCCGGTTGATATGCGGGTCGGTCGTGGAAATCATGTTCTGAAAATCTCCGTTGTGTTCAGGTTCAACGAGGGCAGGAGCGAGTTTGCGTATGGAAGAGACGCGAGCCGAGGGGTCAAGGCCTCGGCTCGACGACGTGTCTATAAAGCGGATACGAGTGCGGGTACGGCCTCAAAAAGGTCGCCGACGAGACCGTAGTCAGCCACACCAAAGATCGGTGCTTCGGGATCTTTGTTGATCGCGACGATCACCTTGCTGTCCTTCATGCCCGCGAGGTGTTGAATCGCGCCCGAAATGCCGACCGCTACATACACCTGCGGCGCGACGATCTTGCCGGTCTGGCCGACTTGAAAGTCATTGGGCACGAAGCCCGCATCGACCGCTGCGCGCGACGCACCGAGCGCCGCGCCAAGCTTGTCGGCGAGCGGTTCGAGCACGCGCGTATAGTTTTCTCCGTTGCCTAGACCGCGACCGCCCGACACGATGATCTTCGCGCTCGTCAGTTCCGGACGATCGAGCTTCGTGACTTCGCGGCTCACAAACTGCGAGATACCGGCATCGGCTGCGGGTTCTATCTTTTCGATTTGAGCCGCGCCACCCTCCGCCGCGACCGGATCGAAACCCGTCGCGCGAACCGTGATGACCTTGATCGGATCGCTCGACTGCACGATCGCGATCGCGTTGCCTGCGTAGATCGGGCGCTCGAAGGTGTCGGGGCTATCAACCGCCGTGATGTCGCTGATCTGCGCGACATCCAGATGCGCCGCAATGCGCGGCGCGATGTTCTTACCGTAGGCCGTCGCTGGAGCCAGAATGTGCGAATAATTCTTCGCGATGTTCAGCACCGTGCCTTCGACGTTTTCGGCGAGACCATCGGCGAGGTGGGGCGCGTCGGCGAGCAGCACTTTGGCCACGCCCGATATTTTCGCCGCAGCATCGGCCGCGCCTTGCGCGTTCGAGCCTGCGATCAGTACATCAATATCGCCGCCGATTTTCACTGCCGCCGCAACCGTGTTCAGCGTCGCCGCCTTGATCGACGCACTATCGTGTTCCGCAATTACGAGAATCGTCATGCTCAGATCACCTTCGCTTCGGTTTTCAGTTTTTCAACCAGCGTCTTCACGTCCGGCACGGTGATACCGGCGCTGCGCTTCGGCGGCTCGGTGACTTTCAGCGTCTTGAGACGCGGCGTGACGTCGACGCCGAGATCGGCGGGTTTAACCGTCGTCAGCGGCTTCTTCTTTGCCTTCATGATGTTCGGTAGCGTCACATAGCGCGGCTCGTTCAGCCGCAAATCGGTCGTGACAACAGCGGGCAGTTTCAGCGATAGCGTTTCCGCACCGCCATCGACTTCACGCGACACCGAGGCTTTGCCATCGGCGATCACGACTTTCGATGCGAACGTCGCTTGCGGCAAACCCGCCAATGCAGCAAGCATCTGACCGGTCTGATTCGAGTCGTCGTCGATCGCTTGCTTGCCGAGAATCACGAGTTCGGGCTTTTCCTGATCGACCAGTGCCTTCAACAATTTCGCCACCGCCAAAGGCTGCAACTCTGCATCGCTTTCGATCAACACAGCGCGATCCGCGCCAATCGCCAGCGCCGTGCGCAACGTCTCCTGGCACTGGGCTACACCGCACGATACTGCGATCACTTCCGTAGCAACGCCCGCTTCCTTCAGACGCACGGCTTCTTCAACCGCGATTTCGTCGAACGGATTCATCGACATCTTCACGTTGGCGATGTCGACACCCGTGTTATCCGATTTCACCCGAACCTTCACGTTGTAGTCCACCACGCGTTTCACTGGCACCAATATCTTCATGGCTGTCCTCTGCATCACCTGTTTGTCATTCGCCCTTCATTCACCCAGATAGGCTGCTCTCACCTTCGGGTCATCCAGCATCTGCTTTGCATCGCCAGCCATCGTGACGGTGCCAGAATCCATCACGTAGCCTCGATTGGCCGCCTGAAGCGCCAGACGAGCGTTTTGCTCGACGAGCATCACGGTGATGCCTTCCGAAGATATCTCCCGCACTACCTCGAAGATCTTCTCCACCATGATGGGCGACAGACCCATCGACGGCTCATCGAGCAACAACAATTTAGGTTTGCTGATAATTGCCCGTGCCATCGCCAGCATTTGCTGTTCGCCACCGGACAAGGTCCCGGCGAGTTGTGTCGCCCGCTCTTTCAGTCGTGGAAAAAAGCCGAACATACGATCCACGTCGGACTTGATGCCTTCTGTGTCGCTGCGCAGGTAAGCGCCCATCTGCATGTTCTCGACGATCGTCATGCGGGCAAAAATGCCTCGACCTTCCGGCACCATCGCAAGACCCCGCTTCAACAGCTCGTGCGGCGGTACGCCTTTGATCGATTGGCCCATATACTCGATGTCGCCAGCCGAGTACGGTTTGAGGCCGGTAATGGCCTTCATCGTCGTGGTTTTACCTGCGCCGTTCGCGCCGATCAGTGTGACCAGTTCGCCCTGCTCTATCTCGAGATCGACGCCCTTCACCGCCTGAATGCCGCCGTAGTTGACCTGGAGGCCCTTGATTTTCAGCATGCAAGTCGGCATTAGTGCACTCCTGCGCCAAGATAGGCTTCAATGACTTTCGGATCCTTCTGGACGTCTTGCGGAAGCCCCTCGGCGATGACCTTTCCGTAGTCCAACACGGTCATGCGGTTGCACAGCCCCATGACGAGCTTCACGTCGTGTTCGATCAACAGAATCGTCTTGCCATCGCTTCTGATCTTGTCGAGCAGCTTGGTGAGCTCGACCTTCTCGGTAGCGTTCATTCCCGCCGCAGGCTCGTCGAGCGCGAGCACTTTCGGATCGGTGGCGAGCGCGCGCGCGATTTCCAACCGTCGCTGATGACCGTATGACAGATTGCGCGACGTGTAATCCGCATACTGGAGAACGCCAACGTAGTCGAGCAACTCAAGCGCTCTGTCCTTGATTTCGCGCTCTTCGCGTCGCTCAGCCGGCGTCTGAAACACTGCACCGAGCAGTCCGTGCCGGGTTCGAACGTGCCGGCCGACCATCACGTTCTCCAGCGCGGTCATGCCGCCGAAGAGACGAATGTTCTGGAACGTGCGCGCGATACCCGCCTGAGCCACCTGATACACCGCCGTGGGTTTGTAGTCGTGTCCGTCCAGCTTGAACACGCCCGAGTCCGGCGTATAAAGGCCGGTGATCACGTTGAAGAAGGTCGTTTTTCCGGCTCCGTTCGGGCCGATCAAGCCGTAGATCGTGCCTGCTTCGATTTCCAGACCCACATCCGATAGCGCCTGCAATCCGCCAAAGCGTTTAGTGGCTCCCTTGACGGACAATCGAATCGTCTTTTCACTCATGTTCAATGCTCCGTCGATCAGGATTGAGCCAGCTTCTTTGCGTTGCGCCTCGCTACCCTTGCGATCTTGTCTTCGTGCTTCGCTGCAGGCCACAGACCCTCCTGGCGATAAAGCATGATCAGGACCATTGCGAGCGCATAGACAAGCTGCCGGATGACTTCGGTGTCGACGATCTCGTGTCCAAAGATGGCATGTTGAAGCGGACCCATCGTCGTGCGCAGAATCTCGGGCAGTACGGCGAGCAAGACCGCGCCAAGGATGACGCCCGGAATGTGTCCCATGCCGCCAAGTACCACGCACGCGAGCACGACGATCGACTCCTGCAGCGTGAACGATTCAGGCGATACGAAACCCTGGAACGCACCGAACATCGCGCCCGACAGTCCACCGAACGAAGCGCCCATCGCGAAGGCCAGAAGCTTGACGTTTCGCGTGTTGATCCCCATCGCTTTCGCGGCGATTTCGTCCTCGCGGATCGCCGCCCATGCGCGACCGATTCGGCAATGCTGCAATCGCGTGCATACCCAGATCACGAGCAATGCGCACAGCACGAACGCGTAGTAGTAGAGATACACAGAGGGGAATTCGAAACCAAACACGCTGTGCGTCTGCGCGAGGCTGTAGCCGCCGACATGAACCGGATCGATGCCGTTGATCCCTTTCGGCCCGTTCGTGATGTTGAGCGGACGGTCGAGGTTATTCATGAAAATCCGCACGATCTCGCCAAACCCCAGGGTCACGATCGCAAGGTAGTCGCCACGAAGACGCAGCGTCGGCGCGCCGAGCAATACCCCGAACAATGCGGCCAAGGCCATTGCGAGCGGTGCGATGATCACAAACGGCACATGAAGGCCGCCCGGTGCAAGATGGGCGATCCATTCGAACTGGCTCGCCAGATGGGGAGACGACAGAAGCGCTGCCGTGTACGCCCCGACCGCATAGAACGCGATGTAACCGAGATCCAGTAAGCCGGCGAATCCCACCACCACATTCAGACCAAGCGCGAGCATCACGTAGAGCATCGCGAAGTCGAGCACGCGGACCCAGTAGTTGCCGCCCACTGCACCGATGAGCATCGGTGCGCTTGCAACCAGAATCGTCGTCACGACGCCAATGGCTATCCGGTGGGTGGCGCCTCGTTCGGGTACCAGCGTGGCAGATGGTTCGATGCGTTGGATCGATGTCATGTCTTTTGTCTCCCTTGTTAAGCTCGGTCGGCGACGCGTTCGCCGAGCAGGCCTGACGGTCGAAACACCAGGACAGCGATCAGCACGATGAATGCAAAGACGTCTTGATAGTTGCTGCCGAACACGCCACCGGTCAGCGTGCCGATGTAACCGGCTCCGAGTTGCTCGATGAGCCCCAGAAGGACGCCGCCCACCATCGCACCTGCGAGATTGCCGATACCGCCCAGCACGGCAGCCGTGAAGGCCTTCAGCCCCGGGATGAAACCCATATAGAAGTGGGCATTGCCGTATTCGGACGCGATCATCACGCCCGCGAGCGCAGCCAGTGCCGATCCGATCATGAACGTCGCGGAGATCACGAAGTTGGGATTGACGCCCATCAGCGCGGCGTTGCCCGGGTTCTCCGCGATAGCGCGCATCGCGCGGCCGAGTTTGGTCTTGTGAACGAGCAGCAGCAAACCGGCCATCACCAGGAAGGCGACGACGATGATCACGATCTCTGTCATCGAGATGACCGCGCCAGGCGTCGTGTCCGTGGACGCGATCACGTTGATGGGATCGGTCGGGAGCAGTTGCGGGAACGCGAGCGGATTACGCGACCAGATCATCATCGCGAGGGTCTGCAGCAGGATGGATACGCCGATGGCCGTAATCAGCGGCGCCAGACGCGGGGCCTTGCGCAGCGGACGGTACGCGACGCGTTCGATCGTGTAGCCCACGATTGCACAGACGATCGCTGCGACAACCAGTGCGATCGCGAGCGTGAGGACATTGCCCAGCCCGGGAAAGTGGTTCTGCAACACCGAGATGGTCGATAGCGCGACCAGAGCGCCGACCATCAACACGTCGCCGTGCGCGAAATTGATGATCCCCAGGATGCCGTACACCATCGTGTACCCCAAGGCGATGATCGCGTAGACACTGCCTAGCACCAAGCCATTCAGGATCTGCTGAATAAAGATATCCACTGGCACTCCATGACGCTCTCGCTGCGAGAGCAGTTAAGCCAGTCAGGCAGGCGTGATTCGCCCACCCGACGAGACGTCCAAAACAGCGCACCCGGTTCGGACAATAGCCCGCCTCTGCTGCGCCCCGGCTTCGACCAAAAGCACGGGAAAATTAAAGTTTTGAGAGATTTACGCCAATCGGGGTAGTTACTCATACCCGGCCTTTTTCGGCTCAATCCTCGATGGAGAACGTTCTAGTTTATCGTTATAAAACAGTGCTTTACATGGACAATCGACTGGATAAAAATCTGGCCAACAAACTTTTTAATTTGTTTGTCTTGACATCACTTTATGACGTCACTCATCATATGTCAACGAGCAAAAAATAAACGCGGCGAAAGGCAGAATGGAGGGTGTGGAAAAGGCGCCGGGCGTCCCCGCATGCCCCCGCCCTCCAACGATTTGTTCGTCATCGGGAAAACGCGCTGAGCGGTGCTCGGCGCATATCATGGTTTACAAGGAGAGTCATGGTGGCCAGTCACGATAAAGCACGCGTGGGTGTCGATATCGGTGGGACCTTTACCGACGTCGCGCTGGAACTTGGTGGAGCGCTCTATTCCACCAAGGTGCTGACGGATTACGAGGCGCCCGAGCGCGCCATCATCAAAGGCATCGGCATCGTTGCGGACAAGGCTGGTATCGCGCTGAAGGACATCGGGGTCATCATTCACGGCACGACCCTCGCGACGAACGCCCTGATCGAGCGTCGCGGTGCAAAGACGGCCTTCGTCACGACCGAAGGCTTCCGTGACACGATCGAGATGCGGACGGAGAACCGCTTCGAGCAATACGATCTGAATATCAAGCTGCCGCCGCCGCTGATCGAACGCGCGGACCGCTTTACGCTCAGCGAACGCATCGATGCCCAAGGTGGCGTGCTGCTCGCCCCGACCGAACCGCAAATCGAGGCTGTCGTCGATCGCATCGAAAAGGGTGACTACGAGAGCGTCGCGGTCGGCTTCATTCACGCGTATGTGAACGGCGAGCACGAGCGCATGATGCGCGACGCGATCGCGAAGCGCCTGCCGAACGTTTCCGTATCGATCTCCAGCGAAGTGTCGCCGCAGATTCGCGAGTTCGAGCGCTTCAATACCGTGTGTGCGAATGCGTATGTTCGTCCGATCATGAAGTCGTACCTGGACCGGCTGCTCGGCAAGGTGCGCGATGCGGGCGCGGTCTGCCCCATCTTCATCATTCACTCGGGCGGCGGCATCGTGTCGGTCGAGAGTGCGTCGGAGTTCCCGGTGCGTCTCGTCGAGTCGGGTCCCGCAGGTGGCGCGATTTTCGCGGCGCATATCGCAGCCCGCTATGACCTGAACACCGTGCTCTCCTTCGATATGGGCGGCACCACGGCCAAGATCTGTCTGATCGACGACCTCACGCCCAAGACAGCGAACACGTTCGAAGTGGCGCGCACGTATCGCTTCAAGAAAGGCAGCGGCATGCCGATCTCGATCCCCGTCGTGGAGATGGTCGAAATCGGCGCAGGCGGCGGCTCGATCGCCTCGCTGGACGTCATGCGTCAGATTCGCGTCGGCCCGCACAGCGCTGCTTCCGAACCCGGTCCTGCGTGCTATCAACGCGGCGGCACGCAGCCGACCGTAACGGACGCCGACCTGCTGTTGGGCCGTTTGGACCCCGCCAACTTTGCTGGCGGGTCGATTCCCTTGTCCAGCAAGAATGCGGCGGACGCGATGATTACCGAAGTCGGCGGCGCGATCAACCTCAGCCCCGAGGAAACGGCCTACGGCGTGGCGGAAGTCGTCGACGAAAACATGAGCAACGCGGCGCGCGTTCACGCGGTCGAGAGCGGCAAGGACATCGGCGACTACACGATGATCACGTTCGGCGGCGCCGGTCCGCTGCACGCGGCGCGCCTGTGCGAAAAGAGTGGCATCAAGAAGTTCATCGTGCCGCCCGGCGCGGGCGTCGGTTCGGCGATTGGCTTCCTGCGCGCCCCGTTCGGCTACGAAAGCGTTCAAAGCGCCAGCATGCGCTTCGAGAAGTTTGATGCCGATGCGCTCAACAAGATCGTTGACCACCTGAGCGAAGAGGCAATCCATTTCGCGCGCAAAGGTTCGGGTGAAGCGGAACCTGTCGTCGAGATCAAGGCGTTCATGCGCTACGTCGGACAGGGTTGGGAAATTCCGGTGGCCCTTCCCCATCGCCGCTTCACGGCAGAGGATCGAATCAACTTCGCTGAATCGTTCACGAAGTCCTACACGCAATTCTTCGGTCGTCCGATCGACGGTCTGGATATCGAGATCGTCAGTTGGGCCGTCAAGGCGAGTTCCCCGCTGCCGCCCGTTGAACGGCTTCAGATGGTCACGTCACGCGACGCCGCGAAGGTCCAAAAGACCCGCAAGATTTTCGACGCGGCCCTGAGCAAGTTCGTGGAAGCGGCGATCGTCGAGCGCGGCTCCTTGAAGGTCGGCGAGAGCGTGAGCGGCCCGGCCATCATCGTCGAGCCGGAAACCTCGACGCTCGTGACCTCGTCGTTCAACGCGACGGTCCAGCCCGATGGCTGTCTGCTCGCGGTATCCAAAGAACTGAACGCTGCAACTGCACATCAGGAGTAAGCCCATGTCACTCAGCAATCTCGACACCATCCACATGCAGGTCATGTGGAACCGTCTGATCTCCGTGGTCGAAGAACAGGCGATGGCCCTGATCCGCACCGCCTTCAGCACCAGCGTGCGCGAAGCGGGCGACCTGTCCGCCGGCATCTTCGACAAGCGCGGCCGCATGCTCGCGCAAGCCGTAACGGGCACGCCGGGCCACGTCAACACGATGGCCGAAGCGGTCGAGCACTTCATGAACGATATCGGCATCGAACGCATGTACGAGGGCGATGTCTATCTGACCAACGATCCGTGGAAAGGCACCGGTCACCTGCATGACTTCACCGTCGTCTCTCCGTCGTTTCACAACGGCGAACTGATCGGCTACTTCGCCAGCACCGCGCACGTGGTCGATATCGGCGGCCGCGGCTTCGGTCCGGACTCGCGTGAAGTGTACGAAGAAGGCTTGTTCGTGCCGATCATGAAGTTCATCGAGCGCGGCGAAGTGAATCGTGATCTGGTCAACATCCTGCGCCACAACGTGCGCGAAGCCGACAAGGTCGTGGGCGATCTGTACGCACTCGCCTCGTGTAACGAGACCGGACACAAGCGGCTCATCGAGATGCTCAAGGAATTCGAGCTGAAGGACGTCGAAGGCATCGGCGAGTTCATCCTCGCACGCAGCCGCGAGGCCACGCTCGAACGGATCGCCGCCCTGCCGAAGCAGACGCAGACGAACGAAATGACGCTGGACGGCTATGACACGCCGGTCAGACTCAACGTCACGCTGACGGTAGCGGAAGATCATCTGCTCGCGGACTTCGCCGGCTCGTCGCCTGCCAGCCCATTCGGCATCAACGTGCCGCTTCTGTATGCAAAAGCGTATGCGTGCTATGGCCTGAAGTGCATCATCGCGCCGGAGGTGCCGAACAACGCGGCGTCGCTGGAACCCTTCCGAGTTCAGGCGCCGGAAGGCTGCATCCTGAATGCGCAGCATCCGAGTCCGGTGGCGGTGCGTCACGTGCTCGGGCACTTCGTCCCTGATCTCGTGCTGGGCGCGCTTCACAAGGTCGTGCCGAACCGCGCGCCCGCCGAAGGCTCGGGCGCGCTCTGGAATCTGCACGTCAGCGCGCGCCCCGTTAAAGAAGGCTCTGGTCTCAAGGGCAGCGAAATCCTCATGTTCAACAGCGGTGGCACGGGCGCGCGTCCGGAACTCGATGGTCTGTCGGCAACGGCATTTCCGAGCGGCGTCCACGCGATGTCGGTCGAAGCCACGGAACAGGTCGGGCCGATCGTCGTCTGGCGCAAGGAAATGCGTTCGGGTTCGGGTGGCGCTGGAGAGCATCGTGGCGGCCTGGGCCAGATCGTCGAAATCGGACCGCGCGCGGGCTACCACTTCCGCTTCAACGCGATGTTCGACCGTATCGACCACCCGGCCCGCGGTCAGTCTGGCGGCAAGTCGGGCGAAGCAGGCGCAGTGACGCTCTCGGACGGCACGAAGATGCGCGGCAAAGGCACGCAAGCGGTTGGCGAACATCAACGCGTCACGCTTTCTCTGCCCGGTGGAGGCGGTGTCGGTGCACCGGAACAGCGTTCGAAAGAGGCGTTGCTTCGCGATGTGCGCAACGAATATATCTCCGAAGCGCAACTGCGCGCGGACTACGGTGTCAGTCTGGACGCCCTGACCGCATCGACCCAACAATAAGGAGTGCAGGCATGACCGACGTTATCAAGCCCCAATTCAAGAACATCCTGATCACCGGCGCCGGTGGCGCCCTGGGTTCCGTGCTCCGGGAGTCGCTCCGTCCTTACGCGGAGACGCTCAGTCTGAACGGGCGACAGTCGCTCGGCGAAGTACGTGAAAACGAAAAGCACTTCATCTGCGATCTCGCGGACCGCGATGCCGTGTTCGAGATGCTCAAAGGCGTGGATATGGTCATCCATATGGGTGGCGCGCCGCGTGAGAACACCTTCCAGGTGATCCTCGATTCGAACATTGTCGGAAGCTACAACATCTACGAAGGCGCGCGTCAGGCCGGCGTGAAGCGCGTGATCTACGCAAGCTCGGTGCATGCGATCGGCTTCTACGAATGCACGCAGACCATCGATTCGAACGTGCCGCAACGCCCGGACAGCCTCTACGGCGTGAGCAAGACGTTCGTCGAGAATCTCTCGCGCTACTACTTCGACAAGTTCGGCATCGAGTCCGTCTGCCTGCGTATCGGCTCGTGCTTTCCGAAGCCCACCGACCGCCGCATGCTGGCGACGTGGCTCTCCTACGACGACTTCACGCGCATGTGCGTGCGCTCCCTGCTAACGCCGAGCGTGGGTCACATGATCGTCTACGGAAATTCGAAGAACAGTGCCAACTTCTGGGACAACACGGCGGCCGGTTACCTCGGGTATCACCCGCAAGACTCTGCCGACGGTTATGCGGCGGAAGTCTATGCGAATACGCCGTTGCCCGATCCTCGCGACCCGGCGGTCAAGTACCAGGGCGGCAAGTTCGCGGCAGACGGTCACTTCGAAGACCCGAAAACGAACTGATCGGCTCGTCTCCAACGTCTTTCCTGGAAAGCAACAAGATGGCACAGCAAGCACAGAAATCCCACTATGACGTGGTCATCGTGGGTGGCGCCGTGGTGGGAAGTGCGACCGCGTACTTCCTGAAGCAAAACCCTGACTTCACGGGTTCGATCCTCGTCGTGGAGCGTGACTGGTCTTATGCGCAGTCCGCGACCGCCCTGTCGAGCGCGTCGATCCGGCATCAGTTTTCGAATCCGCTGAACATCAAGATCTCGCAGTTCGGGACCGAGTTCATTCGAAACTTCCACGAGCTCGTCGCGGTTGACGGCGATGCGCCCGAGCTCGGTTTCAAGGAGAACGGGTATCTGTACCTGGGTGACGCCAAGGGCGCGCCGATGTTCGAGCGCAACTATGAAACGCAGCGCGAGAACGGCGCGGACGTCGTTCTGCTCGACCCTGAGAAGCTTGCTGCGCGCTTTCCTTGGCTGAATACGGACGGCCTCGTCAACGGTGTGTACGGTCAGACCGGCGAGGGCTGGTTTGACAGCTACGGCCTCCTTCAAGGCATGCGCAAGAAAGCCCGCGCGCTCGGCGCCGAGTACATCGAGAATGAAGTCGTCGACATCCGTCGCGAAGGCTCGAAGATCACCGGCATCGTATTGAAGAGCGGTGAGGAGATCGGTTGCGGCGTGCTGGTCAACGCGGCCGGTACGCGCGGCCCCGCGATGGCGCGCAAGGCCGGTCTGGACATTCCGGTCGAACCGAGAAAGCGCTGTCTCTTCGTATTCGATTGCCGCACGCCGCTGGAAGGGATCGTGCCGCTCACCATCGACACGACGGGCATCTTCTTCCGCCCCGAAGGGAAATACTATCTGACCGGTTGTTATCCGGAGCCGGATCCGCTGGCGGACGTGGACGATTTCGACGTCGTCCATTCCGAATTCGAGGACGTGATCTGGCCCGCGCTCGCCGAACGCGTCCCCGCGTTCGAAGCGATCAAGGTGGTCAGCTCGTGGGCAGGCCACTACGACTTCTGCATGCTTGACCACAACGCAATCGTCGGCCCGCACCCGGAAGTGAACAACTTCCTGTTCGCCAACGGATTCAGCGGCCACGGTCTGCAGCAATCGCCCGCGGTCGGCAGAGGCTTGAGCGAACTGATCATCTATGGACAGTACCGGGCGCTTGATCTTTCGCCTCTAGGCTACCAGCGCGTGGTCGAGAACAAGCCCTTCCTCGAAGAAGGTGTCATCTAGTCTGCCGTAGCAAGCAACCTCTTTGCGAAAAATGAACACTCTCAGGTATCGAAACGCAGTAGTCACGGGCGCGTCCAGCGGAATCGGACGAGCCATTGCGACGCGTCTCGTGAAAGACGGTCTGCATGTGTATGCCGTGGGTCGTGACGCGAGTGCCCTCGATTCGCTCGCGGCTGTTGGCAACATCACGCCGATCGCACTGGATTTGCGTGACCCTTCGCCGCTTCGCGACGTCTTCGAACGCGCCGAGATCGACGTTGTCGTGAATAACGCGGGTCTGTTGCCCGCCATCGCGAAATTCAATGAAAGCAGCCCGATCGATGTCGACAACATGATCGACATCAACCTGCGTGCCCCGCTTCGGCTGGCGCAGATGGCGCTGGCGGGCATGATCGCTCGTGGTCGCGGCCATCTGTTCTTCATCGGATCGAGCGCCGGGCGATTCCCGCACCCGAACACGGCGGTTTATGGGGCAACCAAGGCGGCGATCAGCATGTTCTGCGACTCGTTGCGCTGTGACCTGCTGGGGACCAAGGTTCGCGTGACGGAACTGGCGCCCGGTCGTGTCCAGACCAACCTCTACCGAAGCGCGCTAGGCGAGCAAGGCGCCAACGAGAAGCTCTACGAGGCGTATCGCTCGATCCAGCCCGAGGATATTGCCGAGCTTATCTCGATGGCGCTCGGGCTTCCCGAAGCCGTGGACGTCTCCCGGCTCGAAGTTTTCCCGACCGATCAGGCTCCCGGTGGCTCACAGATCGTGTCGGTCAAATCTTGACGAACCCCCTTTTTTCTCGAGACTCAGATGAAGAATCAGAGAGTGGTGATTGTGGGAGGCGCAACCGGCCTCGGACTGAGCATCGCAAAGCTAATGCTTGCAGATGGCGCTGAGAGCATTGCGCTCATCGACAAGAATGGTCCGCTGCTGTCGGAAACGGTTGAGTCGCTCAAGCGTGAAGGACATCGCGTGATCGGCGTTGAAGGCGACATCACGCGCTCGGATCTCGCGAAGGCTGCGTTTCAAAGCGCCGTGAAGGAACTGGGACGCGTCGACTGTCTGGTCAACAGCGCCGCGATCTATCCGCGCAAGCCCTTGCTGGAGATCTCCGACGACGATTGGGATCTGGAAAACGCGGTGAACATCAAGGGCACGTACCACATGATGGTTGCCGCCGTTGAACACATGCGCAGCCGTCCGAAGGTCGAAGCCCATGTCGCTGGGCGAATCGTGAATATCACGTCGGTCGATGCGTTCAAGGCGCATCCGCAGAACGCCCACTATGCGGCCACGAAGGCAGCGGTCGTGAGTCTCACCAAGTCGTTCGCTCATGAAGTTGCGAAGGACGGCATTCTGGTGAATTCCGTGGCCCCTGCGGGCTTTGCCACCGAAAAGGCCAGGAAGGCAGGCTTCCTCGGCGAACTCGCGGCAGCCAACCCGTTGGGTCGCGCGGCCGAACCGGAAGAGATTGGTCAGTGGGTCGTCATGATGGCAAGCGCGCGCAATACCTATGCAACGGGTGAGAACGTCATCGTCAGCGGCGGCTATATCTACGCTTGACGGATGTCACTGACTTGATTGAGGTTTTTCCATCGAGAAGCACGCGCCAGTCATCACTGTGATAAAGTCGTAATATGTCATACGGCGGAAGTCAGACACACATAAGGTCTGACTTCCGGCTGACGCGGCTGTCTGCAACCGATATTGCGGAGATCCACTTATCCGGTGTGAGGCACTCGGGATGGACGCTGAAACCTTACTGAAAAACGCTGCAAGTAGTGGGAAACGGCGCAGTCTGACTGAGCTGGTGATTCAGGCACTCAACGACAAGATCGATCGAGGCGACTATCCTCCAGGTTCGAAGTTGCCGACGGAGCCTGAACTCTGTACCGAGTTCGGCGTCAGCCGGACCGTGATACGCGAGGCCGTCGCTTCTCTCAAGCTTGGACGCCGTTTGATTGCGCGTCACGGCGTCGGGGTGTTTGTCGCCGAGGCACCCGGTCATAGTGGGGAAACGGCCTTCATCGACTCGACCACGCTTAACAATTCGATGCACGTGCTCGAATTGCGTACGGGTGTCGAGACCGAATGCGCCGCATACGCGGCTCAGCGTCGATCGGACGCGCACCTTCGCGCGTTGAAGGAAGTGTATGCCCGGATGGAAATTGTCTCCGCCGACGATGATGCCGAATGCGCGCGGGCTGATTTCGAATTCCATCTCGCTGTAGCAACCTGCTCCGAAAACCCGCACTTCGCATCGATCCTTCGATCCATGGGTCAGGAGATCATCATCGATCTGCGCCTGAAACATGGCAAAGCCAATCCGAAAGAGCGGAGAACGTATATTCGTCGCATCCAGCGCGAGCATGGCGACATCCTCACTGCGATCGAACAACGGGATGTCACTGCAGCGAGACGTGCCATGCGACGACACTTGAACGAAAGCCTGGAGCGGTATCACAATCTCACGAGCAGTCGCGCCGAATAACTCGCGGCTCCCAGCACCGAGTAGAACGAAAGACCGTAGCGCATCCGAGAGGACAGCCCTACGGTCTTTTTGTTTGTGGCTAGCCGTTCAGTGCTTAAGCGTTTGATAGTGCGTCACGCGCAACGCGGCAAGCAGCCAGGTCCCAGGCGCCGCATCCTACCGCCTTCATCAGAATCGGGGTGCCCTTCGGAATGCGCGTTGTATCCACCGACCCGAGACTGGTCACTTTCGTCCAGTCGACGTCGGCCTGAAGCAGGTCGCCCGCTTCGGCACGCGTGCCAGGAAGATTATCGACAAAGACAAGACTGCCACGCACTGTTCGGGGCGCGAGTTCGGCTGCGTCAGGCGTTGACGATCCCGCGCCAATCACAAGCCGATCGGCTCTCGGTTCCTCATCGTAGACCGGCTTCTTACTCGTCGTCACCGTGATAACCGTGTCCGTGTCAGCGGGCACGTGTCCCTCGGTCGGAAATACGTCGATACCGTTGCGCTTGAGTGCATCGCGGAAAGCGACTTCCGAAGCGGAGTCGGTGCCCTTTACGTGCAGACGTGCCTCAGGGTACAGAGCAACGATCGCTTCAGCGTGATAACGCGCCTGGACACCTGTGCCGACGATCACGAATGATCGTGGCGTGGCCGGGTGCAGAAGACGGACACCCAGCATCGATAGCGCGGCGGTACGGCGCCCGGTAAGCGCCTGTCCGTCAAGGATAAACTGCGGTTCGCCTGTTTCACCGTCACATACCGTCACGAGACTGAAAATCGTCGGCAGCCCTTTCTGCAGGTTATCGAAGTTGACGCTGACGAGTTTATGGATCGCGATGTCGGTTGCGCTCGCAGGCATCGTCAAGAACTGCCCGTCCCTCCCCAGCGGTACGCTCACACGCACCGGCACGTGGATGCGGCCCTGATCCAGTTCACGGCTTACGCTCTCCAACGCGTCGACGAGCGCGCGGTAATCAAGAATGCGCGCCGTCGTGGCGCTATCCAATACTTTGACGTTTTCCACTTCTTTCTACTCCTTCAGACAATCGGATGGTTTCTCACGCAAAGCGGTTGGCCCGGAAAGGACTCAGGTCCACTGCCGTGGGAGCACCCGCTATCATTTGTGCGACAAGCTCGCCTGTAACGGGCGCCAATGTCAGCCCCAGGTGCTGATGCCCCGTTGCTACGAATACGTTTCTGGCGGCGGGTATTTCATCGATCATCGGAAGGTAATCAGGAAGCGTCGGACGATCACCAAACCAGCGACTCGACTCTTTCGGACTTGCGCCAGAGAACATCCGCGTGAACTCTCTCACGAGCATGTCGGCTCTTCGCCAATCGGGCTTTTCCCCGCCGCCAAATTCGACCGTGCCCGCCAGCCGGATTCCCGTGCTCATCGGGTTGCAGGTGAACCCGGCCTCCACAAAGCTGACGGGAACCTTCAGTTGATCGGCGGAGGGCTCCTTCAACTCGACGTGATAACCCCGCTCGTTGGTCAAGGGAATGCTGGTTCCGAGCGGTTCGATCAGTTTCGCCGACAGCGCGCCCGCAGCAACCAGCACTTTGTCGACGGTCGTCGTTCCGGCGCCGGCATGCACCGTCACTCGGCCGTCCGGTCCCAGCGAGAATCCTTCAACCCGAGCCTGTCTGAACGCGACACCCGCCGATCGCGCCGCTCCAAACAGGCTTTGAACGACGCGCTGCGGGTTCGTCACGGATGCCATCCCAGGCATGTAACGGGCGTGGCTGATCTTTGCCTTGAGCGAGGGAAGATAATTCGCTCGTACCTGGTCGGCGTTCAACTCCCTATGCTCGACGCCGAAGCGGTCGAGCACGTCGATGAGTTGTTCACGAGCCTTGTTGTCTTCGGGCTGCTCGTACACGTACAGCGCGCCGATGTCCCGAAACAGTTCTTTGGGAATCTCGCCGGACTCCAGCAGACGTCGCCACCCCGCTTTGGCGACCGTGACGAGACTCGCAAGCGAGACCGTGTTGCGCGCATAGTTGGCCGGTGAAGCCTGTCGTACGAACTTCCACATCCACGGCGTCATCCGGGGAATGCCTTGAGTGTTCAGTCGCAGCGGACTGTTTTGCTGCAAAAGCATTCGCGGGATACCCGCGACGGTTTGAGGACTGGCCAGTGGCGCCACGTGGTCCACGGCGATGATCCCTGCATTGCCGAACGAACAACCCGATCCAGGCGCGGCACTGTCCAGGATCTGCGCTCGGAACCCCCGCTTCGCGAGGTTCAACGCTGCGGAGCATCCGATAAGACCTGCCCCGATGACGACTACGTCTTTCATAGGCTGATGTTGTTTGCAAGCGAAACACGAACGCTGCGAGATGCGGCGGGCGACAGATCCGGTTCGCTTGTCTGAAAGGAAGGTCAGATCGTGCTCAGTTCGCCTTCAGCGGCTCGATCTTGTCACCATTGGTCTGGGCGACCGGTACCCATTTGCCCTGTTCGACCTTATAGAGCGTCGCACCCGGCGCTTTCAGGTCGCCGTTGGCCTGGAACGAGACGTCGCCCGTGATGCCCGGAAACGATACCGATTTGATTTGCGGGCCGTAGACCTTCGGATCCGTCGAATTCGCTTTTTGCATCGCGCGGATCAGCACCCACGTCGCATCGTAGGCGTTCGGCGCAAACGCCACGACACCTTGGCCATACTTCGATTTCATTCTGTCCTCGAACTGCTTGCCGGTCGCGCTCGCCGTCAACGGCGCACCATATCCCCACGACAGCGCGCCATCCGAAGCCTGCGGTCCTGCCACTTGCAGGAAGGTGTCGTTCTGGAAGCTGCCGCCGCCCAGAAGGACAGCCTTGATACCCAAGGCGCGCATCTGCTTCGCAATGGTCGCGGCTTGTTGATCGAGGCCTGCCCAGAACACGACGTCAGGGTTGATCGACTTGATGTGAGTCAGCTGCGCACGAAAATCCACCGCCTTGTCAGTCGTGAATTCGCGCATCGCAATCTTGCCGCCCGACTTGTCCACGCCTTTGACGAACTCGTCGGCGATTCCCTGTCCGAACGCGGTCCGGTCGTCCATGACCGCGATGCTTTTGGCTTTCATGGAATCAACCGCATACCGCCCTGCGAGTTGCCCCATCTGCGCATCGGAATTGATCAGTCTGAAGACGTCCGCGTAGCCTTGGGAGGTCAGCGTCGGGTTGGTTGCTGCGGGCGACACCATCGGAATTCCGGCACCGTGATAGATGCGCGACGCCGGGATGCTGGTGCCGGAATTGAAGTGTCCGACGACGCCCACCACGTGCTCATCGACCAACTTTTGGGCCACCTGAGCGCCGATCCGAGGATCGCCCTGGTCGTCTTCCACCGACAGCACGAAGTTCGCTGGCTTCCCGCCAATGACCAGCTTTTTAGCGTTCGCATCGTCGATAGCAAGCTGGGCGCCGCGCTTGATGTCTTCGCCGTAGTGCGAAGAGGATCCGGTGAGGCCGGCAGCAAGACCGATGTTGACGTCGTCAGCAAAGGCGCTCGGCGCAGCGAGCAAGGCACCCGCCGCGAAAGCGCACGCGACGACGAAGGGTTTGAACATGAGCGGGGATTTCATCTGAAACCTCTGGCGGAATAAGAATTTCGCCGACCTCGAGCGCGGAGGCCGGCGGATGGTCCCTGGCTGGCATGCGTCTATTTCAGGGGCTGCGCAATCGATCCGTCGGGTTGCGCATAACCATCAAAATATTAGGTGAGACGTCATATGTCAATAAGTCAAAATCCCCGGACGGATTAGGATTTCCCACTAGCTACCGGGATGGCGCGGGCAGCGACTCGCCGCGATGCGTGGCCGCTTACGTGGCCATCGACGATGGCGACGCTCGATGGGAACTGAAGTGTCGAAAATAGATGGGTCGATGTCGGAAGCGTACTAGCCCCAGTAACGCCCTTGAACTAAGGTGATGGACCCATATTCAATCGTTTGGAACTGACATGTCCGATTTCATAACCGTTTTGCGCGAAACCTGCCCGACTCCGGTCCTCGATGCCACCAAGTGGAAGCGCATCGGCGGCGATCCGCACACCGTGAACCTCAATGCTTACCTCTCCAAGGACGGCAGCAAGATCATGGGCACCTGGATCTGCACACCGGGCAAGTTCGAGGTGAACTACGAGAAATGGGAGTTCTGCCACTTCCTCGACGGCTACTGCATCATCACGCCGGAAGGCGAGAAGTCGGTGCACCTGAAGGCAGGTGACGTGTTCGTGATTGAACCCGGCATGAAAGGAACCTGGGAAGTGGTGGAGACGGTGCGGAAGTACTTCGTCTTCGCCTGAGCAGGCCCGACTCACGCATATCGTTGTCGTCTGGGTACTCTCCGAGTTCGCAGCCTATGCAGCCGCCCGCCGTATTACGGCGGGGTGTGCGACCCATCGACGGCCTCGCATGCCACGCAAGCCCCGCGCGACTTAAGCAATACGAACCTCTCGACCCTAGGCCGCGAGCTTGCTCAATACATCCGCAAGCAACCTCGCGCCCGCCGTCAGATCGGACGACGACGAGTACTCCGTTTCGCAATGCGTAAGACCGAGATGCGACGGCACGAAGATCATCGCCGACGGACACACGTAATGCAGGTAACGTGCGTCGTGGCCCGCGGTGGACAGAATGTCCCGATGCCGCAAATCCAGGCCCGACGCGGCATCGCGGATGAGCGCGCGCATCGGTTCCGGAAAATCCAGCGACATCGCCTTCGACAACTCCGTCACACGCACCGCGCACACGCCCGCATGCGCCTCGCAGATCGGCTGGATCTTGTCGCCGAGCGCCTGCAACACGTTCGAATCCGGATGACGCAAGTCGATCGAAAAGTCGACCGAACTCGCGACGACGGACGGCGCGCTCGGCTTCACATCGAAGCGGCCGATCGTGAACTTGACGATATCTTCGGCGTCGTGCAAGGCATCGGCGAGCGCCTGCACCATTGCGATGGCCGCAAGCAACGCGTCCTTGCGCTCCGCGCGCGTCGATGTGCCCGCGTGCGCCGCTTCGCCCTCCACGCGCACCGCGAACGTGCGCTTGCCCTGAATGCCGGTGACGACGCCGATCGTGAGCCCTTCGTTCTCGAGATGCGGACCTTGCTCGATGTGCGCCTCGACATACGCCGACACACGTTCGCCCAACGCGCGCTCGGGCACGTCGCGCAACGTCTCGCGCACGTCGCGAAGTGCGTCCTTCACGCTGACGCCGTGTTTGTCGACGACGGCGAGCACCGCATCGAGTTCGCGCGCGCCCGCGAAGACCGCCGAACCCATCATGCCCGGCGCGAAACGCGATCCTTCTTCGTTCATCCACGCGACGACATCGATCGATGCGCGCGGCTTCACGCCTGATGCGACGATCGCCTCGACCGCTTCGAACGCGGCCAGCACGCCGAAGACGCCGTCGAACTTGCCGCCGGTCGGCTGGCTGTCGAGATGCGAGCCGGACAGCACGGGCGGCGCGCTTGCATCCGTGCCTTCGAGCCGCAAGAACAGATTTCCGATGGCATCGACGGAAGGCTTCAGTCCCAGCGCCTCGCCCCACTGCACGAGTTGACGTTGCGCCGCTGCGTCCTCCTTCGAGAGCGCCTGGCGATTCACACCGCCCTTCTCCGTTGCACCGATGCGCGCCATCGCGGCGAGCCGTTGCGCAAGGCGTTTTTCGTCGACGAAAGTACTCGCGCTCATGACGTCTTCATGATTTGTGCAGGCACCGCGCGCGGATCACGCGGCAGCCAGCGGTTTTGCTCGACCATCGCGAGAAACTCGGCGACGTGCTGATTGAACATCGCGGGCTCTTCGAGATTGAGCGTGTGGCCCGTCTTCGGCATCACGACAAGTCCGCTCGCGGGCACCGTGCGCTTCAGGAAAATGCCCGGCTGCAGACAGTGATCGTCTTCGTCGCCAACGACGATGAGCATCGGCACCGTCATCGCCTCGAGACGCGCTTCGAGGTCGTAGATCGACGGACGGCGCGCCTGCACGCCGCGCATTGTCATCGCGGAGCCGCGCGCGGAATGTTCGCCGAGCATCGTCGCGAATTCAAGCCAGCCGCGCGGATCTTTGACCTGGAACGCGATACGCGATGCCGCGAGCGAATAGGTCTTCGCGAATTTTTCCGAACCTTGCGTCTCGAATTGTTTGGCGACTTCGAGCGACACTTCCCGAAAATGGTCTTCAAACTCCTTTTCCGCGCCATAACCCGCGCCCGCGACGACGAGCGAACGCGCGCGTTCCGGAAAATCGAGCCCGAAATGCAGTGTCGCGAAACCGCCCATCGACAACCCGACGATATGCGCGCGGTCGATCTTCAATGCGTCGAGCACATCGCGAATATCGCGCGCGGCAATGGCTTGCGAATAGCGCTCGATGTCGTCGGGTACATCCGACGGCGCGTAACCGCGCGCCGCAAACGCAATGCAGCGATAGCGCCGGCTGAAGTAGCGCATCTGCGCTTCCCAACTGCGCAGATCGCCGCCGAATTCATGCACGAAAACAATGGGCGTACCTTCGCCCGCTTCTTCGTAATAGAGCTGCACATCATCCGATGTCGTCAAATACGGCATGTCTCGTCTCGTCGAAAATCAGAATTGGTTGGCGGGTTCCTTGATCGAACGCGCGCGCTCGACCATCGACGGCAGCAGTTCGCAGAAGCGATCCGCCCAGGCTTCGGGAACCGTCAGGCTCACTTTGACGAAGCGATGCCCGAATTGCTTCGTGTGATACGCGCCCTGCCGGATCATCACGCGTTCGGTCTGGAACGCCTCGACGAGCGCTTCGGGCGTGATGCCCGCATTGATCGTTTCGACGACCAGCAAGTTCGCCTGCGAAGGAAACACCGGCACACTCAGGCCTTCGACATGCTTCGCGGCTTCGACGACAGCCGCCTGATTGCGGCGCTGACGTCGATTAATTTCCGGAAACCATTCCGCTTTTGTGCGCAATCCGGCGATGGCCGCACGCTGCGACAACACGTTGCTGCCAAGATTGTTCGGCGGCGCGGACGCGAATCGCTCGATCAGATCGGGATGCGCGATCACGGCGCCCAGACGCATGCCGGCCAGCCCGAGCCATTTCGAAAAGCTGTATGTGACGATGGTTCGTTCCGGATAAAAACGGAACGCGGGCGTGAAGTTGTCGGCGAACTGGAAGTAAGTCGCATCGTGAATGAAGTACGCGCCCACCGATCGCGCGATCTCCGCGAACTCGCGAATCTCGTCTTCCGTGTGGCAGGTGCCGAGCGGATTGTTCGGGTCGACGAGATAGATGACGCCCGTGTTCTCGTTGACCGCCGCGCGCAATTGCGCGGGCGTGAGCTTGTAGTTCTGCCCGGCCGAATAGATCGGCAACTCGATGACGCGCGAACCGGCGCGCTCGGCGAATTGCATCGGCCATGCCCAGCTCGGGTTCGTCGTGACGAAGTCCTTGCCCGCTTCGCAGACGTTGCGGCACACGTTGTACAGCGCTTCGACGGCGCCGTCGGTGATCATCACCGACGCGTCGGGCAAGCCGATGTCATCGCGAATCAGTTGCCGCAGTTCCTCGAAGCCGAGCGGCGGCGCGTAAGCGTGATATTCGCCACCGTCGAGCGCGTCGATCACGGCCTGACGTACGGCCGGATGCGGCTCGAAATGGTTGGTGTTCTGACCGAGCCACATCAGTCCTTCGCTGTGGCAGAGGCGGTCGAAATAGGCGTTGCGTTCTTCGAATCGGCGCATGGTCGTGGTCCCCCTCAGATGATCGAGCGGCGCGACGCAATGCCGCCGTCGATGGTGACGACCGTGCCCGTGATGTATTTCGCGCGGTCGGACGCGAGCCACACGATCAGGTCCGCGACTTCTTCGGCTTGAGCCGCGCGCTTGCCGGGATACTTGTCGAAGAGCTCTTCCCAGCGGCTTTCGTCGTTGTACCAGTCGAGCGCGCGGCGCTTCATCAGCTTGACCATGCGATCTGTCGCAACCGGTCCGGGATTGACGCCGACCACGCGGATGCCGTCATCGAGCGCCCAACCGCCGATCGCGCGCGTGAAGGCCATCATCGCGGCGTTGCCCGTCGATCCGATGATGTAGTTCGCGTCCCAGTTTTCGCCCGAATTGCCGATATCGTTGACGATGACTCCGCTGCCGCGCCGCTTCATCGACGCGTACAGTTCGCGCGTCAACGTGACATACGAAAAAATCTTCATGTCCAGGCTCGCGCGCCATTGATCGTCGGTCATCTTGTCGAGCGGGCCTGGGCTGGAATCAGCCGCATTGTTCACGAGGATGTCGGCGTTCGAGCAGGCGCGCGCCAGATCGATTGCGTTTTGCGTCACGGACAAATCCGTCGCGTGAACATGCACGCGCGTGCCGTGCTTGGTCGCGATTTCGTCTTGCGCGCGATGCAGCGCGTCCGCGGAGCGCGCCGCCAGATGCAATTCCTCGATGCCCTCGGCGGCGAACGCCCACGCCGTCGCCAAACCGATTCCCTTGGACGCGCCCGTCACCAGCGCCGATTTGCCTTTGAAGTTCAGTTCCATCTGTCAGCCTCCAATGTATCCGTTAAATCGTTTTGTGAATACATAGACTAGCACAATGAAATACAAACAAACGAACCGGTCAAAAAAAATGTATGGCGCGCCAAACCAGACCGAGCCGCTTGTACGGACGGCCGGTGCAGCGTCTCATCAGGCCGATGAGCGTAGCGTTTGAAATGACGGTTTCCAGGAAGGGAAAAGCCCAATCAGCGCAGGGCCGATCGGGCATCTGGTCAGGCTGACCATCTCGCTAACGGCATGCGCGCAGGCATGCCGTCTCGTTTTCTTTTGATGAGAAAACCGGAATCAGCGGTTCACGAGTTTTGCGGGAATGAGCAGAATCATGGCCGCGCCGACAACGAGGACGCCCGCCGACACGTACATCGCGATCACCGATGTATGCGTGAGATCGCGCAGCCAGCCGATCAGATACGGGCTCACGAAGCCTGCGAGACCCGCGAACGCATTGATCGCCGCGATGCCTGCCGCCGCGCCGGTTCCCGCCAGAATCGCGGACGGCAACGCCCAGAACAGCGGGCCCGGCGTCAGCACGCCCGCCGCCGCCAGAGACAGGCCGACGAGCGCAAGCGGCACGTTCGCGCCCGCGCCCGCTGTGATGGCGTAACCGAGCGCGCCGATCAGCATCGGCACGATCAGATGCCAGCGCCGTTCGCCGGTGCGGTCCGAGTTGCGTCCAAAGGAAACCATCGCGATCGCGCCAAAAATAAACGGAATGGCGGACAGCACGCCGATCATCAGCGCGCCCGACACGCCGGACGCCTTGATGAGCGTCGGCATCCAGAACGTCAGGCCGTATTGGCCCATGATCACGCAGAAGTAGATCAGTGCCATCAGGAGCATGCGCGGGTCGCGGAACACCTGACCGACCGTTTCGGAGATGCGCGCGTGGCGATTCGTCGGCGTATCGAGCGCGTTTGTGATGATCGCGGCTTCGTCACGCGTCAGCCATTTCGCGTCCGACGGCTTGTTTTGCAGGTAGAAGAACGCCGCGATGCCGAGCGCGAGCGACGGAACGGCCTCGATCAGAAAAAGCCAGCGCCAGCCCGGATGGCCGTGCGAGCCGTGAAACGCCTCGAGAATCCAGCCCGAGAGCGGTCCGCCGATGATGCCCGCGAGCGGAATGCCGATCATGAAGATCGCGAGCACGTGCGAACGACGGTGTGCGGGATACCACTGCATCAGATACAGCACGATGCCGGGGTAGAAGCCCGCTTCGGCCGAGCCGAGCAGAAAGCGCAGCACATAGAACTGCGTCGGCGTCTGCACAAAGAAAAACGCACCGGAAATCAGCGCCCACGTCACCATGATCCGCGCGATCCATGCCTTCGCGCCGACGCGCTGCATCATCAGATTGCTGGGCACCTCAAACAGGAAGTAGCCGATGAAGAACACGCCCGCGCCGAGCCCGTAAATGGTCTCGCTGAACTGCAGGTCGCTCAGCATCTGCAGCTTCGCGAAGCCGATGTTCACCCGGTCCAGATACGCGGCGACATAGCAAAGAATCAGAAACGGAATGAGGCGCAGCGTCACTTTTCGGTACGTGCGGTCTTCGATTCTCTGCGCTTGCCCTACATCGTTCGCGGCGTGCAGCGTTTCGCTCATCACCTGCTCCTTGTTCTTGACGCGGTTATCAATAGACGAAAACGCTGCGATCCTGTATTTCTTGTCAGCGTTCTTGTATCCTGATACTACCGCTCCAAAATACATTGCAAGGGTTTTTTCAAAAATTCGGGGCGTGCGCAGACGTGCCGACGCCTGCCGGCTTGTCCCGGCGGGCGTCCCGGCGATTTTGAGAAGATTCGGGAGCTGTGCTGCTTATTCGGCGACTTCCGCAGGCTCGGGAAACAGCGCGATGAAGTCGAGCATTTGCTCGCCCAGCAGGTTGACATGCGCAGCCATCGCTTTGGCTGCCGCGTCGCCGTCGCCGCGCTCGATGGCGGCGATCACCTGCTCGTGTTCGTCGACGGTATCGAGACGGCGACGCACCTTCTGCGTGACCATCTTTCGATAGATGGACACGCGATTGCGCAGACCGCGAGTCTGATCCGCAAGAAAGTCGTTCTGGCTCGCCTCGTAGACGATTTCGTGAAAGCGGCGATTGATCTCGTAGAAACTATCGACGTGATCCGCGTCGAGCGTGCCGCGCAGTTCGACCTGCGTTTCGCGCAAACGCGCGATTTGTTGCGGCGTGGCGCGGCGGGCGGCCAGACGCGCGCACAACCCTTCGAGCTCGGCCATGACCTGAAACATTTCGAGCAGCTTGCGCGCGGACAAGGCGGCGACCATCGCGGGTTGGCGCGGGCGCATCGTGATGAGCGCTTCAGACGCGAGTTGGCGCAGCGCTTCGCGAATCGGGGTGCGCGAGCATTCGAAGCGCTCGGAGAGCTCGGTTTCCTCCAGGCGCGAACCGGGCGGGAGACGGCCCGATAGAATTTCGCTCTCAAGCGCCGTCAGAATCTCGTCCGCTCGCGTGGTCATGTGTATCTCCAAAGCCTATTGCTTGTATTTCCTGAAGGCTCCGATTGTCGCATGAGTGACCGTTTATTCTCAGCGGTACGATGACCGCCTCGCACGCATCACGGTCAAAAAGGCTTCATGACGCTCGGGACGACTCACGTATCACCAGTTCGGGCAGCGCGGGCGCGACCGTGCGCGCGCCGCCCTTGCCCGCGAGATGCGCGAACAGCAGATCGACGGCCTGCGAGGCCATGTCGTCCAGATGCAGATCGACGGCGGTGAGCGGCGGTCGGCAGGCGCGCGCGCGCGTGCCGTCGTAACGCGTGACGACCTTGATGTCGTCCGGCACGCGCTTGTCCGATTGCGCGATGGCCTGCACCGCGCCGACCGCGAAGGCATCGACGAGCGCGCACAGGCCGTCCACCTCGGGATGCTGCGCGAGCAGCGCGGCGCACGCGTCGCGCCCGGCTTCCTCGCCGCCGGATTCGTCCGCGACCGCGATCACCGGCGTCATCCCGTGCGCGGCGCAGAAGCGCGCGTAAGTCTCGCGCGCCTCGATATACGAATTGCGCTGCTGCGCGCCGATCAGCAACGCGATGTTCGCGCTGCCCTGCTCGCGCAAATGATTCAGCAGCAGTTCCGTAGTCGCCGACGAATGAATGTCGACATACGGTGCGACATCGTTGCCCGGCTGACGCCCGAGGCACACCACAGCGAGGCCACGCTCCTGCAGATACGCGACGTTGGCGTCGTCGGCGGTGGGCTCGATGACGATCGCGCCGTCGATATCGAGCTGCTCCAGCGGCAGCCGCCCCGCCATCACCGGCGGCACGAGCACGAGGGCAAGCCCGCGCGTGAGCGCCGCGGCCGCGGCGACCGCCGCGACTTCCATCAGAAAGCCGAGCCGCGACGCGCCGCCCGCGATCTCGAACGGCATCGACGAAATCAGCGCGATGGTGTGCGCCTCGCCCGTGCGCAGACGTTGCGCACGCACGCTCGGTCGATAGCCGAGCGCGCGCGCCGCTTCCTTCACGCGCTCGCGCGTCTGCGGATCGACGTAGCCCTTGCCGTTCAGCGCATGCGAGACGGTCGTGGGCGAGACGCCGGCGGCGCGCGCCACGTCGGAGATGGTCGGCCGCGGCTTGCCCGTCGGGATGCGTTGCATGGTCCTGCGTTCCTCGCTCATGCGTTTTATTGGATGAATCAGCGTCTATTGCGCCGGAAGAACCAATAGATTTTCCGGCTTGACAGGAACCCGATGACGCACCATTCTACGATAGCAAATCGATTTGGGGCGCCGCCCCATTTTTATCGCCCCGATCCCAAATCGATTTGGGAAACCAAAAATCCGCGCCGGATGACCGGCCGCCCGGCGCGGCATACAGGAGACAAACCGTCATGAACCACCATCCACCGATTCACGCCGTCGATGAGCGCCTGCCGTTCGCGAAGCTCGTCCTGTTCGGCTTGCAGCATGTGCTCGTCGTGGCGGCATCGCCGATCACGGCCGTGTTTCTGGTCGCGAAGGCGCTGGGGCTGTCGTCGGCGCTGACCGTCGATCTGATCAGCGCGACCTTTCTCGTGTGCGGGCTGGGCACGTTGTTGCAGTCGTTCGGGCCGCTCAAGTTCGGCGCGCGCCTGCCCTTCATCATGGTGCCGGGCGGCGCGCCGGTCGTGCTGTTCGTGCTGATCGCGCAGCAGACCGATCTCGCCACCGCCGCCGGCGCGACGATCCTGACCGGCCTCTGCTACTTCCTGCTGCTGCCGGTGTTCGCGCGCTGCCTGCGCTTCTTTCCGCGCATCGTGATCGGCACGATGCTGATTCTTGTCGCCATCAATCTGATCCGGATCTACGGCGTCGTGATCGTCGGCCAGCCGGGCACGGCGGAGTTCGCGAGCCCGCTCGGGATCGGGCTCGCGCTCGCAACAGTCGCGTTCACGGTGCTCTTCGCGAAGCTTTTCAAGGGCATGCTCGGGCAACTGGCCGTGCTGCTCGGCCTCGTCGCGGGCGCAGCGCTTGCGTGGGCGCTCGGTGCGATGACCTTCGCCGATGTATGGTCCGGCGCGGTCCTCACGCTGCCGACGCCGCTGCCGTTCGGCATGCCGCATTTCGATATCGTCGCCGCGCTGCCGCTGCTGATTTTCAGCGTGATTTCGATGGCCGAAGCGACCGGCCAGACAGTCGCGATCGCGGAAGTGGTCGGCAAGCCGATCGACCCGCAAGTCGAGGTGCCGAAGACCATTCGAGGCGATGCGGCGATGTCCGTGCTCGGCGGCCTCTTCGGCACCTCGCTCATCATCACGAGCAGCGAGAACATCGGCATCGTGCAGGCGACGGGCGTGCGCTCGCGCTTCGTCACCGCGGCGGCGGGCGCGCTGCTCGTCGTCATCGCCGTCATCGCGCCGCTCGGCCGGCTCGCCAACGCGATTCCCGCGCCGGTCGTCGGCGGCACCGCGCTCATCGTGTTCTCGATCATCGGCGTGATGGGCATCAACCTGCTGCGTCAGGTCGATCTGCGCTCGCGCGCCAACATGTACACGCTCGCCGCCGCGCTCACGATGGGCGTTCTGCCGATCGTCGTGCCCGGCGTCTACAGCCGCTTTCCGGCGGCGCTTCAGATCGTGCTCGGCAACGGGCTCGCGATGGGCGCGCTGACCGCCGTCATCGTCAACGTGCTGTTCGAGCATCTGAAGCTGCACTGGCGCGAACGCCCCGTAGCCGACCCCGCCGCGCCGCTCGAAGCCGCCATCCAAGACAACCGTTCCTGCCACTAAAAAATGATGAAAACTTCTCTTATGCCCGCCTCGCTTCAGGCCGATCAATTGCTGCTCCTGCCCGAATACGTTCTGCTCGCGGACGGCCCGCAGCGCGATCATGCAGTCGTCATCGCGAACGGCGAGTTCGACGCGGTCGGTCCCGCCGATGACATCGTCGCGCGCTATCCGCATCTCACGCCGCTCGCGTTGCCGGGCAAGCTCGTGATGCCGGGCTTCATCGACGCGCATCATCATCTGACGCAATCGTTCGGCAAGGCGCTCGCGTTCGGCGAGCCGTCGGAGATTTACCGGCGGATCTGGGTGCCGCTCGAAAACTGTCTCGACGAAAACCTCGTGTATCTGTCGGCGAAGCTCGCCGCGCTCGAAGCGCTGCGCGGCGGCTTCACGACCGTCTGCGACGCGGGCACGCGCGCGAGCGGCGATGCGTCCGCCATCGCGACGGCCACGCAGGAAGCCGGCGTGCGCTGCGTGCTCGGCCTCATCTGCAACGATCTCGCCGACGATATCGACGCCCGCGCACGCGCCGCTATCGTCGAGCGGGCGCAGCAGCATCTGGCGCGCTGGGACGGGCATGCGCTCGTGCATCCGTCGCTCGCGATCTCGGTGCCGGAAGCCGGTTCCGACGGCATGCTGCAAACCGCCGCCGCGATGTGCGCCGATGCCAACGCCGTGTTCCAGACGCATGCGAACGAGCATCTCGCGTCGGTCGAGCGCTCGATCGTGCGCCGCAAGATGCGGCCGATCGAGCATCTGCATTACGCGGGCGCGCTCGGGCCGCAGACGCTGATCGCGCATGCCACGCTCGTCACGCCATCGGAACTGAATCTGCTCGCGCGAACCGGCGCGGCCGTCAGCTACAACCCGGTCGCGAGTTCGTGGAAAGGCAACGCGGTCGCGCCCGCCTTGCAGATGGCCGCGCTCGGCATCCGCTTCGGTCTCGGCACGGACGGCACGCGCAGCGACGCGTTCCGTCTCCTCGATGCCGCCGAAACCGCGCAGCGCTTCGCCTTCGGTCTCGCGACCGGCGATTCGTCGTGCGGCGCGGGCGAGTTGTGGCTCGATCGCGCGTTGCAAGGCGGCGCGGATGCGTTGCGGCTGAATGCGCGCATCGGCGAGATCGCGGCGGGCAAGGCGGCGGACTTTCTGCTCGTCGATCTCGACGTGCCCGAGATGCGGCCATCGTGGGATCTCACGTGGGAGCTCGTGCGGCTCGCGGATCGCAGTCAGATCGACGCGGTGTTCGTCGCGGGCAAGCTGCGTCTGTGGCAAGGCTGGCCGACCGACTGGGACGCGCGCGCGTTCCTGAGAGAAGTCGATGACATCGCGCGCGAAGTGGTCGCGCAGGCGCCGATCCAACGCGTGCATGTAGCGCCGTCGCTGCAACCGCTGACCCGCATGCCCTTGCCTACCGTGGAGTGAATTCGCCGTGAGTCTCACCATATTTGCCGTGCTCGCCGCCACCGTCGCGATTGCCGCGTTCATTCAGGGCGCGGTCGGCGTCGGCTTCGCGCTGATCTGCGCGCCCGTGATCGGGCTGATCGAGCCGGGCCTGTTGCCCGTGTCTTTGCTCATTCTGATGCTGCCGTTGAACGTCTATCTCGCGTGGCGCGAGCGTCCCTCGCTCGATTCGAAAGGCACGCTGTGGATCACCGTCGGCAGGACGGCGGGCGCGGTCGCGGGCGTGTGGATCATCTCGCGCATCTCGGCGCACGACCTGAACCTGTTCATCGGCGCCTCGACGATCGCCGCCGCCGCCGCGACGCTGTGCGCGCCGAGCTTCCTGCCGGGCCGCAATGCGTTGATGGCGGCGGGCGCGGTGACCGGCATCACCGAAACGGCGACGGGCATCGGCGGTCCCGCGCTCGCGATGGTCTTTCAGCACTATCGCGCGCCGGCGTTGCGCTCGACCATCGCGATGTGCTTTGCGATCGGCGAGGCGCTCTCGCTCGTCATGCTCTCCGCGACCGGGCAGATCACCGGCGCGAAGTTCGTGTCGGCGTTGTTGCTCGTGCCGCCGGTGATCGCAGGCGCGTGGATCAGCCAGCATGTGCATCAGCGTTTGAACGCGCGTGTGCTGCGCGTCTCGGTGATGGCGTTCGCCATCGTATCGGGCGCGGCGATTCTGTATCAAACCCTGATGTCCTGAAGTCCTGATGTCATCGCCGGCTAACGGCCGGCGCTTCCCCTTTCAACCGATAGCGAGACCCTTATGAACAAGAGTCCGGCCGCGCTCGCCCTTGCGATGCTGAGCGTCGCGGCGAATGTCCACGCGCAAAGCAGCGTGACGTTGTACGGCAGTCTGGATGCGGGCGTCGGATATGTGAGCAATCTGCGCGGCGGTCGGGCGTTCATCGCGCAGCAAGGCACGTTGCAGGCGGATCGATGGGGTCTCACCGGCACCGAGGATCTCGGCGGCGGGTTGAAGACCGTGTTCAAGCTGGAATCCGGTTTTTCGACGATCACGGGCGCGATGTCGAGCGCGGGCACGCTGTTCAACCGCCAGGCGTATGTGGGCTTGAGCGAGAGTCGCATCGGCGCGATCACGCTCGGGCGTCAGACGGACTTCCACTTCGAAATGCTCGGGCCGCTTTCGACCGCGCAGACGCTCGGCGATTTCTCCGCGTTTCATCCCGGCAATATTGATGGACTGGGCAACACGGTGCCGGTCGAACTGTCGAACACGGTGAAGTTTCGCAGCCGGACATTCGCGGGCGTGACCATCGGCGCGATGTACGGTTTCACGAACCAATCGAGCAGCACCACGGGACGCAGCTTCAGCTTCGGCGCGACATATGCGTACGGGCCGCTCAATCTCGCGGCGGCGTATTCGGAGTATCGCGATCGCACGTTCAATCTGGCGAACGGCCTGGGACTTACGCGCTTCGAGGGCGTCACGCTGCCGGTGAACGGAACATTCGTCGCGGAGAACGTGAGAAACGCGGGCATCGGTGGAAGTTATCAGCTCGGTCGTGTGCAATTGCATGCGCTGCTGACGCAGGTGCGCATCGAGGCGCGCGGACGCTCGGAGAACTATCTCGCCATCGATGGCGGCGCGAACGTTCAGATTACGCCCGCGTACATGATCGGCGCGGGCGCGTGGACCACGACGCTCGCCGGGCAGCGCTGGACGCAGGTGACCATCGCCAACGTCTATTCGCTGTCCAAGCTCACGCAGCTCTACGCCGACGTGATGGTCGAGCAGGCTTCGTCGGGCGCGGTCGCGAGCACGCTGGGCATCGGGCCGTCGTCATCGAACCGGCAAACCGTGGTGCTGGCTGGCATTCATCATCTGTTTTGAGGAGTCAGCGACAGCGATGTCGAGGCCGTCACGCGGTATGTCGCCACGCTACCTACTCCGATGTGTCTTCCTTCGCGAATTCGGCGAGCAGCCACGCACGAAAGGCTTCGACTCTTGCCAGCGATGCCTCGTCCTCGGGATAGACCAGGTAGTACGCCCCTCCGCCGCGCGCGACCTCCGGCAGCGCTTTCACGAGCCGGCCCGACGACAACTCCGCGCGAACCATCGCCGGATCGACTACGGCCACGCCGAGGCTTTCGCACGCCGCCTGAATGACCATGATGCGCGACGCGAGAATCAATTGACGTTCGCCCGAAGGCGCGGCGCTTTGCGCGGCTTCCGCCCAGATCGCCCAGTCGTCGGGGCGCGTTTTCGCCGACAGCAGCGTATGGCGCGCGAGATCGGAGACCGTCGCGAGCGGCCCTTTCGCGACGAGCGTCGAAGGCGAGCACACGGTGATCAACGACTCGGCGCGCAGGAAATCGCAGCGCACGCCGGGCCAGTTGCCGTCTCCGTAGGCGATGGCGCAATCGAGTGCATCGCGTTCGAGATCGACCGGCGAGATCGACACGCGAATCTCGACATTGGCGAATTGCTCCTGCACCGCGGCGAGGCGAGGCAGCAGCCAGTGCATCGCGAACGTCGGCAGCGAATTCACGATCAACGGCGCGGATTCGCCGCGCAGGGCCACGCGTTGCCATGCGCTCCACAACTGCTGGAGACATCGGTCCACTTCGCCGTGCAGCTCGCGCCCGGCATCCGTGAACGCGAGGCCGCGGCCGGTGCGCGTAAACAGCCGCAGGCCGAGCCGGTCTTCGAGGATGCCGAGTTGATACGAGAGCGTGGAAGGACTCAGATGCAGCTCGCGCGCCGCATGCACGAGACTCAAGTGATGGCCGATGACCTGAAAGCTGCGCAGATGGTTGAACGACGGTAGCGATTGCATCGTGGATGGATAGCTCCGGCGAAAATCGGTCAGGCATCGTACTCACATGGCTTACGGCACGCAATTCGGATTTGCCGCGAACACGCTTACAGATCGAGCACGAGTTCCGGCGTGCACGAGCGCGAGCAACACGGCAGGAACTGGTCGTTTTCCGCGCGCTCGGCATCCGTCAGATACAGGTCGCGATGATCGGGCTCGCCCGCAATCACACGCGTCAGACATGTGCCGCATACCCCCTGCTCGCACGACGTTTCGATGTGAACGCCGTGCGCGGCGAGCGCCTCCACGACCGTCTGCGACGCACCGACCGGAATCACGCGGCCGCTGTTCGCGAGCCGCACGCTGAACGCCTCGCGCGGAGAAGCCGAATCGGACGCACCGGCGGGAGGTGCGCTGAAATATTCCCGGTGCAGATGCGCATCGTCCCATCCGGCTCGCTGCGCGGTCGTGAGCACGTGGGTCATGAACCCGCCCGGACCGCACACGTACAGATGCTTGCCTGGCTCCGGCGCGCCGAGCGCACAACTCACGTCAAGCGCCGGGCCGCCCTCTTTCGCATCGACATGGAAAAACGCGCGGCCTTGCAAGGCGGGCGCGTCCAGTCGCTCGATGAACGCGGCACGCGAGCGGTCGCGGACGCAATAGTGCAACTCGAACGACGCGCCCGCGGCCGCGAGATGCTCGGCCATCGCGAGCAGCGGCGTGATCCCGATGCCGCCCGCGAACAGGATCGAGTGCGCGGCGGCCGCATCGAGCGGAAAGTGGTTGCGCGGACCTTCGACCCGCAGCAGATCGCCGGCCTTGAGCGCATGCATCGCGATCGATCCGCCGCGCGACGCCGCTTCTTGCTGAACCGCGATCACGTACGCGCCGGCGCTGTCGCGATCGCCGCACAGCGAATACTGACGGATCGCGCCCGTCGGCAAGTGAACGTCGATGTGCGCGCCGGGTTCGTATGCCGGCAACGGCGTACCGTCGAGAGACGCGAGTTCAAAGGCGCGGATGCCGGCAGCGATATCCGCGATACGGGCGACGACAACATTCATGGGAAAAGACGTCCGGTAGCAGTGGATCAGTTGGATCAGTGGATCAGGTCGACACGCGCTGACTGACGCCGGAAACCTTCGCGTGCCTCGACAGCCGCATACCGAGTATCAGCAGCACGCCGATAGCCGGCAGCACCGCGACCGCGAGCAGGATCGTGTCGGGCTTCCAGCCCATCGAGAGCACGGTTGCGACCAGCATCGGCGAAGCGATCTTGCCGACCTGACCGGCCGCGCCGCCGAGTCCCAGCGCCGTCGAACGCACGCGCGTCGGATAGATGATCGCGAAGAGCGCGAGCGGCGCCGATTGCCCGATACCGCCGGTCAGTCCGATCACGAATCCGCTCGGCAGCAGCACGGCAAGCTTCGAAATCTCCATGCTGACGAGCATCGTCGTCAACGCCAGCAGCAGCAGAGCGGGCAGCAGGGAACGCGTCGGCCCGAAGCGGCTCACCACGTATCCGGCGAGCCCGAGTCCGATCATCGAGCCGATATCCAGACTTGCGAGCACCCACGAAGCCTTCACGACCGGGATGCCCGCCGTTTGCAGCAGCGGCATGAGCCAGACCGTCATCACCTTGATGGTGGCGTAGCTCAGCGCCAGGATGCCGAGCAGAAGCAAGGTGATGCCAAGACGCCCGCCGCTGAAGATTTCGCGCACCGGCACGCCGCGCGTTGCCGCGTCTGCGTCGGAAGGCGTCTGCACGCGCAGCGAATCGATATCGACATGCTCGCGGGGATAGAGCCTGGCGAACACGCGCCGCAGTTTCTCCGTGCGGCCGCGCGAAACCAGGAAGTGCGGCGACTCCGGCAGCCACACGATGATCGCCAGCGCGACGATGATCGACAGCGTGCCGCCGACGACGTACACCGCACGCCAGCCCGCATGCGCGAGCACATAGCCGTTGAGCACCGCGCCGAGCGCCGCGCCGAGCGAGTAGTTCGCGAAGAGCAACGCGACCGCGAGACCCTTCGACTTGCTGTGCACGTACTCCGCGCCGAGCGCCAGCACACACGGAAAGATGCCGCCGAGGCCGACGCCGCCGAGAAAGCGCACGATCATCAACTGCGTGTAGGTTTCGACGCTCGCGGTGCCCAGCGTCAAGAGGCCGATGAGCAGCGCCGCCACGATGACGAGCGGCCGTCGGCCGATGCGGTCGGCGAGATAGCCGAACAGGAAAGTGCCGATCAGACCGCCCAGTTGCAGGACCGAGAACACCGCGCCGAAGCTGGCGAGCGGCACGTTCAGCGACACGGCCATCAGCTTGGTCGCAACGCTGATCGACTGCGTGTCGAGTCCGTCGAGAAAGATCACCGATGCGCACAGCACGAGGACCAGGCGTTGATAAGGCGAGAGCGGGCGGCTGTCGATCAACGCCGCTGCGGCGCCCGGTGCGGGGGTGGCTGGCATTCCTGTCTCCGGTGAAGCGGCGATTCGTGCGCCGCTTTCTGTCGTGGGTTTTTTCTTGCGTCGGCTAGACGAGCGCCGCGCAAGCGTGTTCGCTCTGGCGCGCCTCCTCTTCGATCATCGCCGCGAGCAGACGGCGCGCGCGGACCGCGGGGCCATCGGTAGCGAGGAGGATCGGGCGCATCGAGAACAGCTCGCGATCGCCCATGCGCGACTGAACCGCTTTGATCATCGGCTTGTCCTGCTCGTGAAAGCCCATTTGCTGCCAGCGCGCGGTTTCGTCGTCGGCGAGCGGATCGTCCAGGCGATAGTTGCGCGAGCTCGCGTACACATAGCGCGTGCTGCTCGCGGTGATCGGCGTGACGAGATGCGTGCCGATACGCACGAGTCCATTTTCACGCGGCTCGCCGATGGGCACGACGCCCGTTTCAAGCACGCAGCAGCCCGGCGCGTGCCAGCGGATGTTCAGCCAGTATTCGACGGGCGTGTCGGGGTCTGCGAGGAATGGCCGGAACGATTGCGGCGCGCGCGTGCTGGGCACCGTGCGGCGGCTTTCGAGCGTCGCGCCGGTCTGCACGACGTCGTGCTTCGCGCGCAGGAAATCGTCGACCTGCTGATACGGCGCATGCACATAATTGACATGCGACAGGTCCATCAGGTTATCGACGACGAGCTCATAGTGCGCCTGATGAATCATCTGGCCGCCGATCGTTTTCAGGCGCGGCGACACCAGATGCGCGCAGTCGGGAATAAGGCCGATATCGGCGCGCGCGGGATCGCCTGGCCATAGCCACACGAGCCCGTGAAGATCGACAACCGGAAAGGTCCGGACCCGCGCGGCCTGCGGAATGCGTCCGTCACCATGCGGGTTGAGTGTGCATGCCCCGCTGCAGTCGAAGCGCAGGCCGTGATAGCCGCACTCGACGCTGTCGCCGACCCGCTTGCCCATCGACAGCGGCGCGAAACGGTGGGGGCAACGGTCGATCATCGCGACCGGCGTTCCATCGTGTTTGCGGTAAAGCAGCATCGGTTCGCCGAGCAGTTCGCGTGTCGCAAACGACTCGTCGATTTCGTGACTCCATGCGGCCGCGTACCAAATGTTTCTGAGCAGTTTCATGCGCCGTCTTCCTCGTGCAGAGTTTCATGAACGTCTGCTTTCAGGTTATCGCCTCGGAAAGCACGCCACAAACGCAAAGATTCGGGCTCAGAATCGCAAATTTTCGATTTCTCGCCGGAGGCCGGCTTCACGTACTCAAAGTCGCGCGGCTCCGGCGGTTTCGTCGGCGAAGCGCGCAGTCTCCGCGGACGCCGTCGTCTCGTACTTCGCGCGCGGGCGCAGCAGAAACGCCTGCGTGCGTTGCTCCATCACATGCGCGACCCATCCGGCCGTGCGGCTGACGATCCAGATCGCGGTCGCCGACCCGTCGGGCAAGCCGAGGGCGCGGGCGAGCGTGACGAGGCCAAGTGCGACGCCGGGATGCGCATCGAGCTCGCGCCGCATGCGCTCCAGGAACGCGACCGTCAGGCGCGTGCCCTCGCGTGCCGCCGGCGTCGCATCGCCCTGCCCGGCGATTTGCGCTGCTGCCTGCAGCATCAGATCCGCGCGAGGATCGCCGCCCGGATAGAGCGGATGGTTGAAACCGAACAGGCTCGCGCCGTATTCGCGCACGCGCTCGACGCGCGCATCGAGCGCCGACAAGGGCTCGCACAACAGCAGCGTCTCGACCTTCTCGGTGCCTGTGCCGGTGGAAAATCCGATGTGCGAGCCGATCGCCGCCGCCACGCAACTGAACACATCTGCGTTGGTCGACGCGGCCACGCGCGCCGAAAAGGTTGCGGGCGCGAGTTCGTTGTCGGCCAGAACGACGAGCGCGACGTTCAGTGCGCGCAGACCCTCGGGCGTCACCGCTGCGCCCGCGGCGCGCAGTATCTGGCCAGCGATGCTTTCACCCTCGGCGCGCGGGCAGAAGATTCGCTCAGGGCCGAGAAATCCCACGCAGCCCGCCATGCTCTGCATCATCAGGCGCGCGGCCTGCACCGCGCCGCCGTCGGCGATTTCTCTCGTGCCGCGTCCCTGCATCGCGAGTGCGAAGGGCACCATGCCCAGCAACGCGCCGATGTCGCCGCTCGCGACCCCGCCCTCGTAGACCGACAGGAAACGCAGCACATCGGGCGGCGTATCCAGCGGCGACCAGGTCGCGAGGCCGCTCTGCCAGATGCCGGTCGAAAGCAGATGCGCGACCGATTCGAACGCGGCCCCCGATCCGGCCAGATCGACGGCCAGGCGGTTGCGATAGCGCGGCCCGTGCGGGGTGACCTGCGTGATCGCCGTGTGCAATACCGGATCGCCGAGCCGCAGCGTCAACTCGGCCACCGCGCCGGTGGGCGGACGCCCACGCTTGCGCGCGGCGAGCCGTTCGATATCGCGCCGCAGGTACAGACGCTTGCGGCCGTCCTCGTGCGGCGTGGCGCGCACCAGGCCACGACTGACGTAGGAATACAGCGTCGCCGCCTTGATGTTCAGCCGGGCGAGCGCCTCTTCGCACGTCAGCACGTCGTTCCAGTTTTGCTCGCTCATGTCCGTTGCCGCCACATCCGTCGTCCGGGAAAACCCCATTATATTGATTTTAAAACTCAATATTGATCGAGATAAATACTGCCAGTAGAGTGAGCTTCGAGACAACACAAAAGGCACCGCGCGCCTCTTCGGACGGCGCGACGAGCCCCTCTATCGGAGACACTGAATGACCCTGGACACGACGCCGCATGCCAAACGGATATTCGTGCGCGACACGCTGCACGCCGCGCCGCTTGGCGCCTTTCACTTCCGTCTCGCCTTCCTGCTCGCGCTGGTCCTCTGGTACGACGGTTTCGACTTGTACAACGCGTCGTACATCGTCCACGACGTTGCGCCCGCCTGGCATCTCTCGCCGAGCCAGATCGGTCTGCTCCTCTCGTGCGGGCTAGGCGGGTTCGCGATCGGCTCGGCCGTGTCGGGCCTGTTCGGCGACAGATTCGGGCGACGCCGGGTGATCCTGCCAGGCGTCTGGGTGTCGAGCGCGATGAGCCTCGCCATCGCGCTCTTCGCCCACGATCTCTCCTCGTTCGTCGCGTTGCGCTTCGTGATGGGCCTGGCGCTCGGCCTGTTGATGCCGATGTGCGTCACGTACATCAACGAGATCGCGCCGAAGCGGTCGAACAACGTGTTCACGATCGGCTTTTTCTCGCTCGGCTGGATCGGCGGCGCGACGTGTTCGGGCTTTATCGCGGCGTGGCTCATGCCCCGCTTCGGCTGGCAAGCGATGTACTACACCGGCGCGCTGGCGATGATCCTCGCCGTCGCGCTGCAATTCGTGCTGCCGGAATCCGTGGCCTTTCTCGCGAGCCGCAATCGTCAGGACGAGGTGCGCGCGCAACTGATGCGCTTCTGGCCGGCGCGGGCAGCGGAATTTCGCGATGCCGAACTGGTCGCCCCGGCGCCGACCGTGAAAGCCGGCTCCTTCCGTGCGCTGTTCGCCGTGCGCTTTCGCCGCCAGACGCTGTGCTTCTGGGCGATGGGCGCGCTTTCGCTGTTTTCGTCGTACGGGCTGTCGGGCTGGCTGCCGACCATCCTCCTGAAGCGCGGCGAGAATCTGTCGATCAGTTTTGCCTACGGTTCACTGCTGGTGTTCGCTTCCGCCTTCGGCAGTCTGCTGTCAGGGTTCGTCGCCGACCGCATCGGCAACCGGCGGCTCGCCATGTCGATCGCCTGGCTCCTTGGCGCGAGCGCGATCGCGATGCTCGCACTCATGTCGAGCGGCCAGCTTATCTGGATCATCGCGATCGCGGGCATGTTCGTGATCGGTACGCAAACGGTCCTCAACAACCTCGTGGCCGTCAGTTATCCGACCGAAATCCGCAGCACGGCCGTCGGGGTGTTCTTCGGCGTCGCGCGCGTTGGCGCCATGTGCGGGCCGGCGATCTCCGGCGTGCTGCAACAGGCGACGGGCGGGGCCGGCGCCATGTTCTTCGTGCTGGGCGCCTCGCTCGTCACGGCGGCGCTGCTGGTATTTCTCGTCGAGCGTCCAGAAAGCCTGCCCGACGCTCCCGCCTTCGGACACTGACCACGTCTTCGTTCCATTCCCAAACGATATACACCATGACCCAGAATACGCCTTACATCGCCGCCCCGACCACGCACGACGTGCATGACATCCCGCGCCTCTTCGAAGATCTCGCCGCGGCGAACCACATCCTCGCGCATCACGAAGTGCTCGATGGCTTCGGTCATGTGAGCGTTCGCGATCCGCGCAATCCCGAGCATTTCCTGATCGCCCAGTCGATGGCGCCTGAACTGGTGCAGCCCGAGGACATCCTCACGCTCGACTTCGATTGTCAGCCGGTGGACGGCGACACACGCAAGCGCTATCTGGAAACGTGGATTCACGCCGAGATCTACCGTGCCCGGCCCGACGTACAGGCGGTCGTGCATAGCCATTCGCCGTCGGTGATCCCGTTCGCGGCATCGTCGACGCGGCTGCGCCCCATCTATCACATGGCCGGCTTTCTTTCGAGTGGCTCGCCGGTGTTCGACATTCGCCACTGCTTCGGTTGCACGGACATGCTGGTGCGAAACAGCGCACAGGGCAAGGCGCTGGCCGAGACGCTCGGCGCCTCCGACGTCGCGTTGATGCGCGGTCACGGATTCGTGGCGACGGGCCCTTCGCTGCCGGTCGCGGTGTATCGCGCGATCTACACGGAGCTCAACGCCGGAATGCAGCAGCAGGCCATCGCATTGGGCGGCGAGGTGACGTATCTCGACGATGACGAAGGCAGGGCCAGCAACGACATGATGCTCGGTGTGATGGAAAGGCCTTGGACGCTCTGGAAGCGGCAGGTCAAGGCACTGAACCGAGACTGACTATGCTCCGATAACGAATCGAAGCGGCCGGCCGCGTCTGATGCGCTCAGACACCCCCAACGCAAAAAGTCTCTGGCAACCCCATCCATTTTTTCCTAAAGTGCCTTTTGCTCAGGTGATTTCCCGATCGCACGTTGCCATGCCATAGAACTGGTCAGCAGCGCAATCGGATGTCATCGAATGATCGTTTGCATTCACGACGCATCCTGCTCCGCCGCGCGGAAGACGAACAAGGGGTGAAGAATGGTCGTCCCAGCAACGGGCCAGCCGAGACCGGACATTGACCTGTGCGTCATGAGCGCGCCCGGCCGTGGCTGCTTTCTGCGCCTCATCGCCCAGATCGACAAAGCGCCGCGCACGGAGCATCCCTCCGCGCGGCAGACGCTCGACTGGGTATACCGGCAGGCCTGCACGATCATTCAGGAGCATCTGCGCGATTTTTCATTGACGGTGAATTTCGTGGTGGCGGCGGTGCGCTGCTCGAGACCCACGGTCTATCGTGCCTTCGCGCAGCGCAATCAGACCGTCGCCGGTGTGATCCGCATGATGCGTCTGCAACTCGTCTGCACCCTGCTCGCCGCGCCACCCTTCAATGTCCCGATCGAAACGCTCGCCTATCGCTGCGGCTTCGAAGACGTACGAACCTTCAACCGGTGCTTCAGGCGCGAAATCGGCACGAGCCCGGGCGAGTTTCGCGCCCGGATGCTCGCCCTGTGGATGGAACGCATCGCGCCTGACTGACGTCCGCGTCAGGGATGCGCCAGCACCCAGCCTTCGCTGAACGGATATTCGCGCTCGGGGCTGCGAATGACCGACCGGCCGTAGACCAGCACCGACTCGTTCCCGACTACTTTGCGCGTCGGGTCGCGGTAAGTGAGCATGCCGCGCGGCGCGTAGACGCTCGGATCGACATCGCGTTGCCGCAACTGACGCAGCAGATCCGTCGCGAACGGCTCGGCACTGCTGTTGTCCTGTGTCTGATGACCGACGTCGCATGCCGCAACCCAGATTTCCTTCGTCCCGGCTTCCTTGATGCCGAGCGTCACCAGCATCTCCGCGACCTCGCTGCCGTCATAGCCATTGAAGGTGCGCGACGAACCATGCGCGTTCAGGACGACAATTTTGGCGTTGTCGCCATATTCCTTCAGTTTCTTCTTTTCGTTGAGAAGAAGCTGGATGGGCACCGTCTGGAACCGGGTGTTGTCCGGCGCGAACTCGGGCCATTTCTTCCACGCATAGAAGCTCTCGCGCAGGATCTTGAGACGTGCCGCACGCGATGCATTTTCGTCGTTATCCGTATTCTTTCCCTTCGGCTTGCCAAAAAACATCAGCATGATGACCTCCAGTGGTGAAGTGAACGCGCTCAGGCCGCTTCGGTTTCGATGACGCTCAGCAATCCCAGAACGGTCTTGAGACACACCTGCGCCGAGCTGGCCGCCGCAAGGCTTGCCATGCTCTCCTGACTGCTCATGTAGCCTTTCAGATACTCGAGCTTGTTCGCCACACTCTGGATGCCCGCGGCGAGCTGCTTGAGCGTTTCAGAAAGATTGGTGCAGATGTCATAGCTGCGGATGTGACCGGACGCTTCGCGCTGGGCATCGCCGATCTGGCGCAGCGCATCTTCGAGCGCGGCCTCGGTGGACTTCCCGTGCTGGATCGCGGACACGAGTTCGTCGATCGCCTTGGCGGGCAGAAACAGCCACGTCCAGACCGAACGGTCGCGTAGTTCGCGCGCCTTGACATCCAGCTCCTGGCGGCGCTGTTCCAGCACCTTCAGGCGCGCGCGAGCGTCCATCGCAACCGCGCTCAGCCGCGCCGCGTCTTCGCCCATCACCGCGCGACGGCGGGAGATGCGGGTGCCCGCTTCCTGAATGTCGCTGATGATCGCGTCCACATCGACCTTCATCGTGTTCGCGTAGGTCGCGAGTTGCTGCTTCATGTCGGGGCTTTCGACGGTTGCCGCGAGCAATGCCCTGGCCGTGCTGCCCTTGGCGTTCGCGACATGGTCAAGGACGCGGGCCTGCAATTGCAGGAGATTGGCCGCGCCGGCCGGCAATTGCGCGATGTGCTGCTTGGCGTCCCTGATTGCGTCGGACGAGTCGGGCAAGGTGGCGGCTTCGGCGACGACCTCGTCGAGCCGCTGTTTCATGCTCTGCCACATTCGGGGTTCCTCCGAATAGTTGGATGACGTTCAGGGTCACGCTGCGAGTCGCTTTGCTTCTTCTTTCTGCGCGGCCTGGATGACGGCGTCGCCGACGCGCGGGCCCGAGACATCCTGCTGGTAGTGCGGCGCCGTCATCTGGTCTCTGATGATCGCTACATCGCGCTCGATCGGAGCCACCGATTTTTCCGCCGCTGCGAGGAAGATCTTGCGGAGCATGGCGTTGTCGGTTTTGCCCTTGTCCAGGTTGCCGTAGAGCGATTCGAGGTGATCGCCCATGAAGCCCCATGCATTGGCCATCGACTGCGCGCTGTCCTGAGCGGCCGCCGCGCTGGATGCCAGCGAACCGAAGCCGCTCATCATGCCGTTCACGAGCTTTACTTCGTTCTTCAATTTCGCCTCGCGCACGAGCAAGTCGCTCTTCATGTTGAGCAGCCCGCCCAGCGCGATGGACGAACCCGCGACCGCCGCCGCGCCCGTGCCGATGACCGCCCCGCCCGCCACGCACAACGCCACCGCCGCGCCGCCCGTCACGAACGACGTGAACGCCCCAACCACGAACATGATGCCGCCGGCGATCACGGCGAGGCCGCCCAGTGCGACGCCCACGGCCGCGCCCGCGATCTTCCCGTCGATCGACGACAACTGCCCTGTGATGTCCGCCAGCACGCCCTTGTCGCCTTCGAGCAGACCGGTCAGTTCGATCGTGATGCCTTTGAAGGCGGACTGGTCTTCCGAGAGATTCGTGCGCAGCGTTTCCAGCGCGGTGCGGTTCGAAACCGACTGCGTCTTGAACTCGGCAACCCGTTCCTGAAGCAGCCGGATGATGGTCTTGGCATCCTCGCGGGACTGAATGTCCACGAGCGCCTCGGTCACCGTGCGCTGCAGAAGGAAGTACTCCTCGATGCTCGTGAAAGTCGTGATGATCCTCGGCTGGATGACGTCGAGATAGTTCCTTGCATGGGCCTTCGCCACGCCCAGCGCATTGTTGGCCCGGACCTTGACGGCTTCCAGCTTCTCGACCCCTTCGAAGCTGACGAGAGGCTGGGCTTCCACACTCATGCAATGCGCCTGCAGGATCAAACCGGCGGCAGCTTGCGCCTTGACCTTCTCGCGCTGCCCGTCGATGCTCGCCTCGAACGTATCCGGCGCCTTTGCTGTATCGCTCATGAGCCTTCTCCTGGTTGATGGATCGGAACGACGTTGTCCTTGCGCGCAAGTTGTGGAATGCCCGCCGATCCTCCGGTCAGCGAGTCCCTGATCCAGCCGATGCGCCGCTCCAGCTGTTCCCAGCTCGCGTCAAACGTTTGCGCAGCGAGGCTGCCGGCTTCCCTGCATGCGCCGGCGAGTGTCTTCCAGGCAGCGCTCACATCGGCCGTGCTTTCGTCGAGCTGCTTGACGGCGTTGAGGTAGTCGATTCCCTGCTGCTTGATGAGCACGGCGGCGCCGAGGGCGGCGTGCAGCGTGTAGAGTTCGACGTAAAGCTTTTCCAGCTTCGCTGCGTGGCGGTTGAGGTCGCTCGTCGAGGCGAGCGCGGTGGAGGTCTCATCCGAGATCTCGCCGATGGTTTCGCCGGGGAAGGGTTCGCCGGGATCCTTGAGTGCGGGCCGCCTGCTCTTTTTTTCGGTCTTGTTCTTCTCGCCTTCCGGCTTGTCCTTGTCCTTGTCGCCGTCGTCTTGCTTGTCCTTCGGCGTATCGTCGGCGTCGCCGCTCGCGCCGAACAGCGACATGATCCAGGTCACGAGTTTCTTGACCTGCGCGCCGATCTTGCGCCCGGACTTGACGGTCTGCTCGACCGCGTCGGTCATGCCCTTACTGGCGGCGGCAATATCCGTTTCGAGCACGGCGAGGCGGCCGCGTTCGCCCTCCTGCAACTGCCTGCCGTACTCGTCGATGATGCGTGTCAGCGTGCCGACCGTTCCGGTCACCGACTGAAGCTCCCGGCTGACGAGACGGCGCGCTTCGTCGGCATCGGATAGCGCCTTGTCGAACTCGGTTATCAGCGCTGCGCGCACCTCCTTCGATGCATCGTCGTCGGGGCGCGCGCCGAGTTCCTGGCGCACCGACACGACGAGCGTCTTCGCATGCTCGAAGGTGGTCACCATGCCGATCGATTCGGGAATCAGGCGGTCGAGGTAATGCGTGACATGCCGGCGGAGATCGGCTTGCGCGGCCTCGATCTGTGCCGACGCCGCCGGATCCGCGAAGAAGCGCCCGAGAGCAGCCTGCCGTTGTACGACCAGGGCGCGCATCTGGCCGAGATACGCGGCGCCGGCCAGGTCTTCGACTGCGACGATCAGCGGCAACGCGCTCATGCCGGCGCTGCCGGGAATAGTTTGGGTATTCACCGCCGTGTCTCCCGGTTGATTGAACACGGGAATATTTATTGCGCAGCGCGGGAGTTCGCGTCAGGTCCTGGTTTCTCAAATACGGTCAATTCGTCTCATCAATGCGGCAGCACGATCGTGCTGAGCAACGCGAGAAAGGTTCGAACGTTCACGTAGTGCGCGGCAAGAGTCGGGAAGATCAGGTATGGAAGACCGCACGATGAGCACCTTTTGCGAGTGGATGAACTCCCAACAAACGTTAGGAAAACTAACATAATCAGCTAACGTTACTTCTTCATCCACAGCGCATTGAGCGAAGGGCCTAGACCAGCACCATGGATTCCGTCATGTTTTGGCGCATGTAATCCAGAAAGCGCTTCTGGAACAGCATCGTATGTTCGTGAGCAAGCCGCTCGGCACGATCGGCTTCTTTCTTTTCGATGGCCCTGATCAGCTCCTCATGATCGCGGCCCAGCTTCGTCGCGCTCGGCGAGCTCACCGTGAAGTCGAAGTGCAAATGAATCAAACGCTGGCCCTCGCCCAGCAGACGCTCGTAATAGCCCACGAAGTAAGGATTGTTCGCGGCGTGCGCGATGACCATGTGAAACGCCTTGTTCGTCTCCGACATGGCCTGGAGATCCCCGCTCTCCACCGCTCGCATATAGGCTTCGTCGGCTTGCCGGATGCGCACGAGGTCCGCCTCAGAGCGATGAATGGCGGCAAGGCGGCTCACGGCGCGTTGAATGAGATCGAGCGCGGAAATGTACTTGGGGAATTCTTCGATTTCGAACGGCGTCACGAGCGTCGTGCGATTCGGCAGAATGGTGACGAGGCCTTCGCTGACGAGGCGCGCCAGCGCATCCCGCACTGGCGAGCGCGACAGCCCGAACTGCTCGGCGAGCGAAATTTCGTCGAGGGGGGCGCCCGGTTTGAGCTTCAGCGTGAGAATCTGCTTGCGCAGTTCTTCGTAGATGTAACGCCCGCCGTGTCGGCGCACGCCGGCCTCCGGCCGCTCGCCCGCATCGTTCGTCTGCTTGCTCGTCGCGGCTTTCGCCGTTCCTTTGGCCATTCTTTCACCACATTCGTCGAAAGCCCGGAGAGACGGGCGCGGCTTCGAGTTTATCATCGCGATTTCATGTACCAGGCCCACGGCTTGTCGCTCTCGTAGCGCGTGATCTGTTTCACTTCGAGATAGTTGTTCAAGCCCCACTCGCCCAGTTCCCGGCCGATGCCGCTCTGCTTGTAGCCGCCCCACGGGGCTTCGGTGAACGTGGGCTGCGAACAGTTGATCCATACGATGCCCGCCCGCAACCTGCGCGCAACGCGCTCGCAACGCGCCATGTCACGTGACATGACCGCAGCAGCCAGACCGAAGCGCGAGTCATTGGCCGAGCGGACGGCTTCGGCTTCGTCCTCGAACGGGCGAATGCAGACCACGGGCCCGAAGACTTCTTCCTGCCAGATCCAGCTCTGCTCCGGCACGTCGGCAAACACGACGGGCGTCATGAAATAACCCCGGTCGAGATGCGCCGGCCGCTCGCCGCCGGTCACGAGCCGCGCGCCCTCCTCGCGCCCGCGCGCGACCGCCGCCCGCACCTTGTCGTATTGCCCGCGGCTCACGAGCGGCCCGAGCAACACGCCCTCGTCCAGTCCGTTGCCGATCGTGATCTTGCGCGTTTCTTCCTCGAGGCGCGTGACCAGCCGATCGTAGATGCCGCGTTGCACGAGCACGCGCGACGTTGCCGAGCACACCTCGCCCTGATTCCAGAAGATGCCGAACATGATCCATTCGACCGCGGCGTCGATATCGCTGTCATCGAACACGATGAATGGCGACTTGCCGCCGAGTTCCAGACTCACGTTCTTGATGTCGCGGGCGGCGGCCTGCATGATGCGGCTGCCGGTCGGCACGCTGCCGGTGAACGCCAGCTTGTCGATGCCCGGGTGTTCGCTCAGCGGCGCGCCGGCGTCGGGGCCGAGACCCGTGATCACGTTGAGCACGCCCGCGGGCAGTTCCGCGGCGGCGGCGATATCGGCGAGCTCCAGCGCGGTCAGCGGCGTGAGCTCCGACGGCTTGAGCACCATCGTGCAACCTGCCGCCAGTGCGGGCGCGACCTTCCACGCCGCCATCAGCATCGGAAAGTTCCACGGGATGATGGCACCCGCCACGCCGACCGGCTCTTTGCGCGCTATGGAACTGAAACGATCGTCGGACAGCGCGACGGGCGTCTCCGTGTGCGCATCGAGTCGTTCGGCGAGACCCGCGTAGTACTCGAAGCAACCGGCCGCATCGCCGAGGTCCCATAGCGCTTCGGGCAAGGGCTTGCCGTTGTCGCGAACTTCAAGTTTCGCCAGTTCGTCGAGACGGGCGCGAATGCCTTTGCCGATACGCCGCAACACCGCGCCGCGTTGGACGCCACTCATGCGCGGCCACGGACCTTCATCGAACGCGTGGCGCGCGGCCGCGACCGCGAGATCGACGTCCTCCGCCGTGGCCGCGGCCACCTGCGCGATGACTTCTTCGCTGCACGGATCGATGGTCTCGAAACATCCGTTCTTCGCGGGCGCGACCCAGCGGCCGCCGATAAAGAGTTTGTCGTAGGACTTCATGAACACCCTTGTTTGCGCGATTTCATGCCTGCGATGCTTCGTACACCGTGCGAAATTCGGCCTTTTCCGCGTCGGTCAGCGGCTTGAGTGGCAGACGCGCATTGCCCACCTTGAAGCCCGCCAACTCGCAGCCGTACTTGACCTTTTGCACGAACTTGCCCGCTTCCATCGTCGCCATGACGGGAAACAGCTTGCGCATGACGTCCTGCGCGCCGCGAATGTCGCCAGCCGAGAACTTCGTGTAGAAGTCGACGACGTGGCTCGCGAAGCAGTTCGCCGGTCCGCAGATCCAGCTCGTTGCGCCCCACAGAAAGAAGTCGAGCGCCTGATCGTCCGAGCCGCACGAGAGCTGATAGCTACCCTTGTACTTCTCGCCGATTTCGATCGCGCGCAGGAGATTGCCGCTGCTTTCCTTGATGCCGATCACGCGCGGATTGTCCTTGAAGGCGTCGAGCACGCCGAAGCCGACTTCGACGTTGGTTCGCACCGGGTAGTTGTACAGGACGATGTCGACATCCGGCACGGCATCCAGGATCGCCTCGTAATGGCCGATCAATTCTTCCTGCGACGGCAACGCATAGTAAGGCGGCGCGATCAACACGTTCCTGTAACCCGCATCACGCACGAGCCGGACTTGTTCGATGACTTCGCGCGTGCAGGAACCGTTTGCCCCGCCGATCAGTTCACCGCGGTCACCCACGACTTCGCGCACGGTCTTCAGGATCGCGCGCCGCTCGTCGTGCGTCAGCGCGTAGTACTCGCCCGTCGATCCGAGCGGCACGAAGCCACTGACTCCCGCCTTCAACTGAAATTCGAGAATGTCCGCCAGCGTGTCGTGATCGACCGCGCCTGACGCGTCAAACGGTGTGACCAATGCGGGCAGGATGCCTTTCATTTGCATGAGTTTCCTCCAGTGAATTCATACTTGAGTATCACGTTGTATGCAACGTTGCGTACAATAATAAAAGGCGAAATGCGGGCATGTCAACCTTTGTGAGAGGCGAACTCAGGCGCTCAATCGACTTGTCACGAATTCGAAGTAGCCGCGCCGACATGTGGCCCGCATCGCTCGATCGCCACGCGAACCGTCTCCTCCGGCGGCCGTTCCCACCAGTCCAGCTCGGAGAAGATTTCCAGCTCGAAAGGCCCGGCATAGCCGATATCGTCGAGCCATCCCTTGATGCGCGGAATATCGATGACGCCGTCGCCGACCATGCCGCGGTCGCGCAGGTTCCGCGTCGGCACGAGCCAGTCGCAATAGTGGAAGGTGATGATGCGCTCCGGGCCCGCGCGGCGAAGCTCCGTCTCGAAGGCCGGGTCCCACCAGCAGTGGTACACGTCGGGAACGAGACCCGCGCCTTCGCCGAGCTCGTCGCACAGATCGTTGGCGACCTTGATCGAATTCAGCACGCTGCGGTCGCCGGCGTACATCGGATGCAAAGGCTCGAGGCCAAGTTTGACGCCGACTTCGCGCGCATGCGGCAGCAGCGTGAAAAGCGCGTCGCGCACGCGGGCGCGCTGGCCCGCAATGTCCTTGCTGTCGGGCGGCATGCCGCCTACCACCATCATGAGGCAGGCTGCGCCGATTTCCGCGGCGGCATCGAGCAAACGGCGATTCGTGTCGATCGCCGCCGTCATGCTCTGGTCTACGCTGACATTGAGCCATTCGCTCGTGCACAGCGATGGCACCCACATCTCCAGTTGCCTGAGATGCTTGCGCGTTTGCGCGACGCCGTAGTCCTCCAGAAACTGCCGCCAGACCGCAATGCCGCTGATTCCCTGCCGCCTGTAGCCTTCGAGTGCTTCAGGCATGGTCCATTTGGGCGTCGTGATCTGATTGATCGCGAAGCGCGAAAGGTCGTGGCTCATCCGTTCTCTCTCCGTGTGTTTCCGCATCGGCACATGCTCGCTCGCTGAAATCGCGCGCGACATGCACACACCGCGATACCTGTACAGGCGGCGGGAACTACACACTTGGAAAGACGCTCAGCGGCCTACGGCATCCGCGAGAAAGTTGTACAGGCGGTCGAAGTTGCAATGCGCGACGTTGAACCTGAGCCAGCCCGTCTTCATGCGGCCCGCGAAGAACAGGTGCCCGGGCGCCAGCAGAATCTTTTCCTGCAGCGCGAGTTCCGCGAGCCGGGACGAATCCGCGTCGATGCCGCTCGGCCTCGCCCAGAGAAACATGCCGGAGCGCGGCTCACAGAACACTTCGAAGCCGCTCGCTTCGAGCCTGCGGCACGTCTTCTCCTGCGCGGCCCCGAGGCGATCGCGCAATTGCTCGGTCTGCTTCCGGTAATGCCCTTCCGACAGGATCGCGCTGACGAGGCGCTCGGTCACCGTCGGCGTCGACATGCCCGACACGAGCTTCTGATAGAGCAGGCCTTCGACCACGTCGTGATCGGCGACGACGAAACCCACGCGCAAGCCCGCACCGATGGTCTTCGAAAAGCTGCCGACATAGATCACGTTCTTCAACTGATCCATCGACGCGAGCGTGAAGTGCGCGCCTTGCACGAGATCGGCCGAGACATCGTCCTCGACGATCAGGCAGCCGTGGCGCTCGGCGATCTTCAGCACCTTGTAGGCCGCCGCGGAACTGTAGCTGGCTCCGGTCGGATTGTGCAGCCTGCTGTTCGTGAAGTAGAGCTTCGGGCGATGCGTTTCGAGCGCGGTTTCCAGCGCGGCGACATCAGGGCCGGTGGGCTTCATCGGAATGCCGATGGTTTCGACATCGCGCATGCGCAGCGCGACCAGAAGATCGCTATAGCAAGGCTCGTCCACCATGACGATATCGCCGGGCTGCGTGAACTGGCGAATCACGAGATCGAGCGCCTGATTCGCGCCCAGCGTGGTCATGACGCCGCCGGCATCGGTTTCGATTTCGTATTCCGCGAGTTGCCGCACGATCTGTTCGCGCAGCCGGTCGAAGCCGCGCGCAGGCCCATAGCCCAGCAAATGCTCGGGGTGCGCGGCGAGTTGCCTGAGCGAACGCGCGATGCCTTCGCTATCGAACCAGGTTTCGGGAAGCCAGCCCGCGCCCGCGTGAATGGCGCCTTCGCTCGCGCCGAGAAAATTGCGCACGAGCCATCCGTTCGTGACTTTCTCGTCGAGCTTTTCCGCGCCCTTCTGAGGCGCGCCCAGGCGCCGCTCCGAGACGTAGAATCCCGAGCCGCGCCGCGCCACCAGCACGCCTTGCGCGACGAGCCGGTCATACGCCTCCACCACGGTGAAGGTGGACACGCCATGCGCGACCGCGAACGCGCGAATGCTCGGCACGCGCGCGCCGGGCCGCCAGCGCTTCTCTTCGACCTCGACGACGATGCCCGCCACGATCTGCATGGTGAGCGACGTCTCGGAACCGGGATCCAGCGAAAGAACGGGCTTCATACGAGGACTCGAAACCAGGCCTGTGTGTGTAGGTTGCGGAGCCTGTACAGCGATCCGCGAGCTTGGCCAAGTGTACATGTATCTGTGCAGGGTGATTGCCTAAATTGCACCTACGTCAAGGCCACCCAACACCTGCCCTCGTATGAAGAAGATACGTAATTCCACAGAGATTCTTTCTCATGGCGATGTCGAGTCCCGGCGCATCGTCCTCGATATCGCCGACCGCACGCTCGAACGTCTCGACAGCTATCGGCGCATTCAAAGCATCATGCGACTCGACGGCGACACGCTGCATATCGGCACGCGTTCGTGGGACCTGTCGAAGAAGCGCAACGTGTATCTGGTCGGCGCGGGCAAGGCCTGCAATCACATGGCGATGGCCGTCGATCACGTGCTCGGCGATCGCCTGACATACGGCATCGCCATCGTGAAGATTCACGAAGAATCGGACCGCTTCAACAGGACGGAAGTGTTCGTCGGCGGTCATCCTCTGCCGAACGAGGAAGGGCACCGTGCGTCGAAGAAGATCATCGACCTCGTGGATCAGGCCGGGCCGGACGATCTCTTCATCGCGGTGATCAGCGGTGGAAGTTCCGCGCTCATGTCGTGTCCGATCGACGGCATTACGCTGCAGGACGAGATCGATACCACCGACGTGCTGCTCAAGTCCAGCGCGGGCATCTACGAAATCAACGCCGTGCGCCGGCATATCTCCGCGCTCAACGGCGGCATGCTGGCGAAACGCATTCAGGCTGTCGGCGCGGAACTGATCGGTTTCGGCATCAGCGATGCGGTGGGCTCGCCCGCGACAGGCGACATCGCCGTGCCGTACGCGGCGTACAAGAGCACGCCCATCGGCCCGGACATGACGACGCTCGACGATGCGCGCGCGACCATCGTCAATCGCAACGTCGCGGACCGTCTGCCGAAGAGCGTCGTCGATTATCTGATGAACGCCGGCCCCGAAGGCGAGACGCCCAAGGCGTTCCCCGAGAACACTTACTTTCTGCTCAACACGCTGCCGGATTCCTGCATCTACGCGAAGGAAATCTGCGAGGACATGGGCCTTCCCGCGATGATCGTCACCTCGTTCCTCGAAGGCGAAAGCCGCGACGCGGGGACATTCTTCGCGTCGATGGCGCGCGAGATCCAGACCTACGGCAATCCCATCAAGCCGCCTTGCGTGCTGCTGAGTTCGGGCGAAGTGACGACGCATATCGGCGATAACAGCGTCATCAAAGGCCACGGCGGACCGGGTCAGGAAATGACCGTGGGTTTCGCGATCACCGCCGAGAAAGCCAAGGGCGCGTGCCTGCTTTCGATCGACAGCGAAGGCACGGACGGCACCGCGAAGGTCGCGGGCGGCATCACGGATTCCACCAGCTTCAAAGCGGCCGCGAACAAGGGCGTGAGTCTCTTTCAGGCGTTGCGCGAGCACAGCTGCTACGAAGCGCTTTCGTCCATCGGCTCGGCCGTGTTCACGGGCAACACCGGCACCAACCTGTGCGACCTGAACATCCTCTACGTCCCGGCACTGAAGGAGAGCAAGTGATGGAAGACAAGATCCTCTCCGTTCGCGCGCAGCAGATCATCGACTGCAAATGCCGTCCCGCCGTCGAGGTCGAGATCCGCACCGAAAGCGGCGCACTCGGGCGCGGCGCGGCGCCAACGGGCACGTCGGTCGGCATGCACGAGTCGTTCGTGCTGCGCGACGGCGATCCGTCGACGTATAAGGGACTCAGCGTCCACAAGGCCGTGGAGAACGCGGTGAAGATCATCGGTCCGGAACTGATCGGCATGAACGTGTTCGATCAGCGGGCCATCGACGAGAAGATGATCGCGCTCGACGGCACGCCGGACAAACACCGTCTGGGCGGCAATACGATCTACTCGGTTTCCATCGCCGCGTTTCGCGCCGCCGCCGACGCGCGCGCCATTCCGCTCTACGAGCACATCGCCGGCCGCGACATCTGGACGGTGCCGGTGCCCTGCTTCAATGTGATCAACGGCGGACGCTACGAAGGCTTCACGCAAGCGTTCAACGAGTTTCTCATCGTGCCTTACGGCACCGAGAGCATCGACTTCGCGATCGAAATGGCGGTGGCGGTGTTTCAGAAACTCGCGGACGTGCTGACGGCGTATCTCGGACACAAGCCGCAAGTGGCGAGCTCGTACGGCTATGCCGCGCCCTCCGAAGACCCGGAAATGATCCTGACGCTGATGCAGAAAGCCATCGACGAATGCGGTTACACCGACCGTATCGCGTTCGCGCTGGATTGTGCATCGAGCGAGATGTACGACAAACAAACCGGCCGTTATCTCCTCAAGGGCGAGCATGTTTCGTCGGACGAGCTGATTGCCTACGCGAAGTATCTGACCGAGCGCTTCAATCTGGTGTTCATCGAAGACCTGCTCGATGAAAACGACTGGAACGGCTATAGCAAGGCCGTGCGCGAACTCCAGCGCACGATCGTGCTCGGCGACGATCTCACGGTGACGAGCCTCGAACTGCTGCGCCGCGCGCATGACACGCGCGCGGTGGACGGCTTCGTGCTCAAGCCCAATCAGGTCGGCACGATCACCGAAGCGATGGATGCGTACCGGTTCGCGCACGAGCACGGGTTGATCGCCGTGCCGTCGGGCCGCTCGGGCGGCGTCGTCGACGATGTCGTGATGGATTTCTCCGTCGGCCTCGAAGTGCCCTTCCAGAAAAACGGTGCGCCGCGTTCGGGCGAACGCATCGAAAAGCTGAACTTCCTCATGCGCGCCAATGCGCGGAGTTCCGCATGCCGTCTGTATGACATCGCGCCGCTTCTGCGCTTCTGATCCAACCATTTCCAAGAGGTAAATCCATGTACCCCAAGATCGATTTTCTGTATCTGTCGGAACCCGACATGATCGAAGCCGGCGTGAACGATGCCGCGCGCTGCGTGACCGTCTGCGAAGAAACCTTCAGCCTGCTCGGCAAAGGCGACTATCTGATGGGCGGCGCCAATCACAACAATCACGGCATGAACATCGTGTTTCCGAAGGAGACCAAGTTCCCCAACATGCCGGTGGCCGGACCGGATCGCCGTTTCGCCGCCATGCCGGGTTATCTCGGCGGGCGTTTCGACGTATGCGGCAACAAGTGGTACGGCTCGAATCATGCAAATGCGCAAAAGGGCTTGCCGCGCTCGATCCTCACCATGATGATCAACGACAAGGACACGGGCGCGCCGCTCGCGCTCATGTCGGCGAACCTGTTGAGCGCGGCGCGCACGGGCGCCGTGCCGGGCGTGGCGGCGAAGTATCTGGCGAACAGGGATGCGAAGACGGCTTCGGTGATCGGTTGCGGCCCGATCAACAAGGCCTGTTTCACCGCGATCATGACGCAGCTCGAAGGCATCGAAAAAGTGGTCTGCTTCGATGTTTTCCTCGACAAGGCGAACGAGTTCGCGAGCTGGGTCGAGGCGACGTATCGCATCAGCGCTATCGGCGTCGATGTCGCCGAACAGGGTTTCCGCGATGCCGATGTCATCACCATCGCCGCGTCCCGGCTCAAGCCGCTGCACTTCAAGGACGAGTGGATCAAGGAAGGCGCCGCCATTCTCGTGTCCGGCCCGTTCAACACGGACGAGTCGTTCCTCACGAATTGCAGGATCGTCTTCGATCACACCGCGCTGCAGGAGGCCTATGTCGAAGACGCGATCGCGTCCGGCAACAAGGAGGCGTACTACAACGGCGTCATCGGCGGTCCGTTCTATCGTCTGATCGACGCGGGCAAGCTGCCTTCGCTCGCCGACTCGACGGGTCTGGGCGATGTCGTGAACGGCGTGAAACCCGGCCGCGAGAGCAGCAAGGAGCGCGTCATCTTCATCGCGTGCGGCATGGCGGTATTCGATATCAGCTGGGGCTATGATCTGTACAGGAATGCCGTGCAGAAAGGGATTGGCCAGTCGCTGAATCTCTGGGACAAGCCCAGTCAAGCCTGAGCTTTATCCGGTCGAACCACTGCGTCCCTTGCGGGCGCCGGTGGTTCGTTGCTTTTTCATCGAGAGATCCAACACATCAGTCCAGGAAACTTGCATGACCCAATATCGATTCGAATGTATCGAAGGTCATACCGGCGGTATGCCCGTGCGGATGGTCATCGGCGGCGCGCCGTCGGTGAAACGCGCTTCGATGCTGGAAGTGCGCGAGGCGTTCATCGCGGAATACGACTGGCTGCGTCGCGCGCTCATGATGGAGCCGCGCGGTCACGGCAATATGTCCGGAACCATTCTTTATCCGCCGATCTCCGCGAACGCGGACATGGCCCTGCTCTTTATCGAAACATCGGGCTTTCTGCCGATGTGCGGACACGCGTCGATCGGTTCGATCACGTTCGCCATTGAAACGGGTCTGGTGAAGCCGCGCCAGCCCGGCAAGATCGTCGTCGATGTTCCTGCCGGTCAATTGACGGCCGTCTATGAAACCGAGGGCAACCGGGTCAAGATGGTGCGCTTTACCAACGTCCCGAGTTTTCTGCTCCACCGCGACGTGGAAGTGAATCATCCTGTCTTCGGCAAGCTCGTGCTCGACATCGCGTACGGCGGAAATTTCTATCCGATCGTCGAAGTCCAGCCGAATTTCCCCGGCTGCGAGCACTTCACGCCCGACCAGTTGCTCGAATACGGGCGGCAAATGCAGGACGTCGTCAATCGCACGATCGACGTCGTTCACCCGGACAAGCCGGCCATTCGCGGCGTGAAGCACTGCATGTGGACAGGCGCGCCTCAGGGAACGGGTGCAGACGGCCGCGCGGTGGTTATCGCGGGTGCGTCGATCATCGACCGTTCGCCGTGCGGCACGGGCACGTCGGCGCGCGTGGCTCAACGCCATGCCAGAGGTTTGCTGCGCGAGGGACAGGCCTTTACGCATCAGAGCCTGATCCTGAGTTCGTTCGTCGGACGGGTGGAAGCAGTGACGAAACTCGAAAGCGGTCTCGATGCGGTACTGCCGAGCATCGAAGGACAGGCGTGGATTACCGGCCGCGGCGAGCACTATGTCGATGAATCGCAGCCTTATGCGCACGGATTCAGCCTCGATGAATTCGCGCGATGAGCCGTCGCCCTCTCATCGACGAGAGGGCGCACCATGAAGAAGGCCGGTTCTGCAATACGCAGAACCGGCCTTCTCCTTTTGAATCGATTTACGCCGCCCGCTTGACCAGGTCGCGAAGCTCCGCCGGGAACAACATGTCACGCACGATCGAATCGTCGGTGCGAAGCAGTTCCGCTGCCTTGTGCGCTCCGAAGAAATCGAGAAACAGCGGCGTTTGCAGAATCAGCATGTCGAAACCGGGAAGAACCGTCATGCCGCGGTCCATCGCGGCCTTGAGCAGCGGCGTCGGCTGATTCTTCATGAGGATGTCGCAGACCTGCGCTCGCGGTGCGAGTCGATCGGCCGGCACCGGCAGCGGATCGTTCGTCTTGAGACCGAGCGGCGACGCGTTGATCACGACCTCGAACGCGGCGGGATCGTTGTTCTCCTGCACGGAAACGGGCACGCCGTACTGCTTCTGAATCGACGCCGCCAACTGACGCGCCTTGGCCGTATCCGGATCGTACAGGCCGATCGACGACACGGAGCCTTCCGACAGCGCGGCCGCAATCGCGCTCGCCGCGCCGCCTGCGCCCACCAGCAGCACCGACTTGCCGCGATACTCCATCGCATAGCGCTCCATCGACTTGACGAAGCCGAGCCCGTCGAACAATTCGCCTTCGAGTTCGCCCGCCGCGTTGCGCCGGATGGCGTTCACCGCGTTGGCGACCTGCGCGCCCTTCGAGAGACGATCGACGATCGAAGCCGCCGCGGTCTTGTGAGGAATCGACAGCACCATGCCGCGCGTCGTCGCCGAACTGAAGAGCGCGCGCACGGTTGCTTCGAGATTCTTCGGCGCAACCTGAAGCGGCACCATGACCGCGTCGTCGTCGCTCAGCGGCAGCACCTTGTTGAAAATCTCCGGCGTGCGCACCTGTTCGATCGGGTCCGCCACCATGAAGAAAACGCCAGTCTTTCCGGTAATCATGAACGTCCTTCGTAATTAGTACCGCTAATTGCTATATCGATGATGAAGCGCGAAAAGCGCGCCCCGCCCGCGGGCGAGACGCGCGACGCCCTACTTCTTCGGGAACCCTTCGCCCCAGGTATCGCTCAGCATGAAGCCGGCCGCCAGTGGATCATCCGGATCGACGCCGATTTGCTCGATGCCATAAATCCACGCGCGCCCGCTGATACGCGGCAGCACCGCAGGCTTGCCGCCCACTTCCGTCTTCCCGAGCAGCTCGACACCGAACTCGCTTCCGATCGTCGAGCGCGATTTCAGCTTGCCGCCAACATCGACCTTGCCTCGCGCGGCGAGCGTCGCGAGATTCGCCGAACTGCCGGTACCGCACGGGGACCGGTCGATTCGCCCCGGCGGCAACGTCGTGCAAGTCTGATACTCCACGTCGCTCACGCGGTTGCGGAACATCACGTAAGCAATCTGGTTGATCTCAGGATAAAGCGGATGTCGAATGCTTACCTGTTCATTGATGACGTTTCGCAGCCCGACGCCGAGATCCGCCAGCCGGCGCGCATTCTCCGGTGCAATGGTGAGGCCCACCTGATCCACATCGACGAGCGCGTAGTACACGCCGCCGAAAGCGACATCCACCTTGATCGTGCCGAATTCCGCCGTTTCGATCGGCAGATCGAGATGCTCGACGAACGCCGGAACCATGTTCAGCGACACGCCTACGCAACGCCCGTCACGGCAGGTGGCCCGCGCCGTGACGAGGCCCGCCGGCGTGTCCAGCACGACGGTGGTTTCCGGCTCCTGCATCGGCACGATGCCCATTTCGAGCAGCGCGGTGACGACGCAAATCGAATTGCTTCCCGACATGGGATGCGCCTTGTCGGACTGAAGCACGATGAAGCCCGCGTGCGCCTCGGGACGCGTCGGCGGCAACAGCAGGTTCACCGACATCTGCAGGCATCCGCGCGGTTCGAGCACGACGAGCTTTCGCAGGCTGTCATCGACCTCGTTGATGTAGTTCATCTTGTCGAGCATCGTCGTGCCGGGAATGTTCACGACGCCGCCCGTGATGACTTTCCCGATCTCGCCTTCGCAATGCACGCCTACGAGTTGAAGGGTCTTTTTCCAGCGCATGATGGCCTCACGTTAAAAATGGATGGCGTCAGAAGCGATACGCACTGAACGCTTCGAGATCCTGCTTCGGCGTGCGCCCGGTGGCGAGATCGGCGATCAGACGCCCGGTCGTCGCGCCGAGCGTCAGGCCCAGTTGTCCATGTCCGATCGCCATCAGCACATTCGGCAGTCTCCGCGACCGGTCGATGATCGGCTTCGTGTCCGGCAGAAACGGCCGATACCCGACACCGAACTCGTGCCTGTCGGCGTTAAGCTGCGGCAGAACGCGGCGCGCCTTCTCGAGGATGATTTCCGCGCGCCGGAAATTCGGCTTGGCGTTTCGCCCCGAGAACTCGATCGTGCCGCCGATCTGCAAGCCACGGCGCATCGGCGTGAAGCAAAAGCCGCCATCGGCATAAATCACCGAATGCCGGAATTCGACGCCCGGCTCGGGCAGAAGCGCCTGATAACCCGCCACGCCTTCGAGCGGCGCGTGGATGCCGAGTTGCGAAAAAAAGCGTGTGGCGCCCGCGCCCGCGGCGAGCACCACCTGCGTCGCGCCGACGCGTTCGCCATTCGCGAGCGTGACGCCTGTCGCGCGCCCGGCGTCCTCATCGATCGAGACCGCCGTGGTGCGGAGCCGTCGTCCGCCCTGCTCCTCGAAGCTCTCTGTCAGCGCCGCGATGAAGCCTTCCGTGTCGCTCACGAAGCGCCACTGCGGCAGCAGGATGCCGTGCGAGAAGCGGCCGCCGAGCGCCGGTTCCAGATCGCCGATCTCCGCCGCATCGAGCACCTGCGACGAGAATCCGAGCGACGCTCGAAGGTCCATATGACCGCGCTCGCGTTCCACGCCTTCGGGTCCGTCGAACACCTGCATGACGGGCCGCTGGATGAGCAGCGCCTTGTCGCCGCACGCATCGAGCAAGGGCGCGTAGTCGGCGAACACGTCCTTCGTCAGCGAGGCCATCGAACGCGCGATGCTCTCGATCTTCGAGTGCCGCGCGCACGACATGAAGCGAAGCAGCCAGGGAATGATTCCCGGCAACGCGCTCGGCCGCAGCGCAAGAGGACCGGTCTGATCCATGAGCCAGCCCGGCACTTTCATGAGCAGGCCCGGTTTCGAGAGCGGAATGATCTCGCCGACCGAAATCTGGCCGCAGCTCCATTTGGCCGTGCTGTCGCCCGGCGCCGCGGGATCGATCAAGGTCACCTGAAAGCCGTTGCGCTGAAGGTAGAGCGCGCAACAGGTGCCGACGATGCCGCCGCCGATCACGACCGCCTGCTCGCTCGGTGCGGAAGCCGCCATGGGATGGGAAAAACGCTCGCGGGGTACGGAGTTCATCTTCGATAGTGTCCGTGCTGCAAATCAGATCTGTTTTTTATTGAATACCTTCGACGCTCAATATGCAAAGCGGCGAAGAAATCTCGTTTCGATCAAGCCAACCAGCCGGGTCAGCGGAAAGGCGACCACGAAATAAATGATGCCGACCGTGGTGAGGAATTCGAGCGGGCGCGCCGTCGCGTTCGAGATGCTCTGGCCGACGTACATGAGATCGGCCACGCCCACAGACGAGATCAGCGCACTCTCCTTGAAGAGGCTGATCACGTTCGACAGGAGCGGTGGAATCGCGCGCAGCAACGCCTGCGGAAAAATCACATGGATGATCTTCGCCTGAGGCGAAAGGCTGAGCGCGATGCATGCATCATGCTGCTCGCCCGATATCGACTTGAGCGCGCCGCGAAACGTCTCGCTGGTGATCGCGGTCATGTAGAGCGTCAGCGCAATGATCACCGACAGATACGGCGGGATCGGCAAACGAAACACCACGGGAAAGCAGAAGAAGATCCAGAAGAGCTGGATGAGCAGCGGCGTGCCACGAAAGAGTTCCACGTACAGCCACGTCGGCGCCTTCACCCAGCGCGACGGCGACATCCGCAAGAGGCTGAGGACGAAGCCGAGCAGGCTGCCCAGTATGGCGCAGCCGCCCGTGAACGCGACGGTGAGGCCGAGGCCCTTCAGAAGCACGAGCCAGTATGACGCGACGATCCCGAGATCGATATTCATTGTCATCCCCTTAACGCTGCACGGCGGCATCCTGCCGGCGCTCGATCACATGAACCAGACGCGAGATCGGCAGCGAGAGCGCGAAATAGATCAGCGCGACGACCGAGTAGGTTTCCAGTGGCCGATAGGCTTCCGTTGCCAGACTTTTCGCGACATACATGAGGTCCGCCACCGCGACGATCGCGACCAGCGCGCTTTGCTGCAGCGTGCCGATTCCGTTGGTCATCAGCACGGGCAGCGCGCTGCGCAATGCCTGAGGGAGCACCACGAAGAACGTGCGCTGCCACGGCTTCAGTCCCAGTGCGACGCAGGCATCGAGATGCTCCTTCGGCACGGCCTGCACGCCGGCGCGATACGCTTCCGCGTTGAAGGCGGTCAGGTTCAGCCCGAGTGCGAGCACACCCATTACGACGGGATCGATGAAGACATCGACCATCATCGGAATGCAGTAGAAGAACCACACGATCTGCAGCAATGCCGGCGTGCAGCGGAAAAACTCGATGAAGAGCTGCGCCGGCCAGCGCACGAACTGCCAGCGGCTCATCACCAGGAGACACAGGATGAAGCCGAGCACGAGGCCCATCACATTGGCGGCCACCGCCAGTTCCAGCGTGACCTTCAGGCCGCGCAGCAGCGTCTCCGCGCTTCCGTTCAGAAAATCGAAATCAAACTGATAGCCCATGATCCGCCTCGCTCAATCCAGATGAAGGACCTTCTCCAGAAACTCGCGCGTGCGAGCTTCCTTCGGGCACTTGAACATGTCGGCGGGCGCGCCTTCCTCGACCACCTTGCCGCTCGCGCAGAACACCACCCGGGTCGCGATGTCTCGCGCGAAATGCATGTCGTGCGTGACGATGATCATCGCCATCTTCTGCTCGGCGAGTTGCAGCATCACGTTCTGCACTTCGATGACCATCTCCGGATCGAGCGCCGAGGTCACTTCGTCGAAGAGCATCAGCTTGGGCTCCAGCATCAGCGCCCGCGCGATCGCCACGCGCTGCTTCTGGCCGCCCGAAAGCTGGCTCGGGTACGCGTGCAACTTGCTTTCCAGCCCGAGCCGCGCAAGGTACTTTCGCGCGCGTTCCGTTGCGTCCTGCTTGCTGAGACCCAGCACCTTGACTGGCGCCAGAATCAGATTGCCGAGCACCGAGAGATGCGGAAAGAGCGTGTAGTGCTGAAACACCATGCCGATCTGTTTCTGCAGCTTCGGGTCGATCCGCTTCGAGCCGCCCACATCGGCGCCCTGGATATAGGGCCTGCCCTGAAACGTGATCTCGCCGCCCTGCACGCCTTCGAGGCCCATCATCACGCGCAGCAGCGAACTCTTGCCGCTGCCGCTCGGGCCGATCACGACCAGCCGGTCGTCGGCGCGCATGTCGAGGCTCATGCGGTCCATGACGACCAGATTCTCGCCGTACGACTTGTACACGTTTTTCAACTGCACGAAATCGCCCGACACCGACGACAACGGCGCGACACTCGCAGGTCGGGCCGACTTCGTCACCGGTTGTATTTGTGCCTGAGATAGAAACATGAGGACATCCTCCAGCGGAGCGCAACGCTGGCGCTCACGACTTCATTCAAACGCATGACTCATCGATGGAGCCATTCCCGTCGTCCGAACCCGATGGCGGAGCCACGTCAGACGCGGCGCCGCCGACCCGGTTCCGCTTATTTCGTCGCGGCTACGGTCTGCTTCACCGATGCATCGACGAGGGTGTTCACCGCGCCCGACTGCTTCTGCTTCTCGATGAACTGATTCAGCACGGCGACGTCCGCGGCAGGCGTGTCCTTGCGAATGCCGAAAGCGATGCCTTGCTGAGCCAGCAACGGGTTCGGCTTGAACGCCTCCGCCCAGTCAGGATGCGCGCGCGTCAGCAGCAGGTTGGTCATGTTGTCGTCGGCGAGCAAATCGGCGCGCTTGGACATCAGTGCGAGGCGCGTTTCATCGAAGCCCGGCAGACGCATGATGGTCGCCTGCTTGAGCACGGCCGAGATCGCCTTGTCCTGCGCCGTGCCCGACATCACCGTGACCGTCGTGCCCGGCTTGTCGATATCGGCGATCGACTGGATCTGCTTCGGCACCTTCGGGTTGTTCTTGTTGTACGTGAAGGTCACGCTGTAATCGACCACGGGCTCAGAGAACGAAATGGCCTTGCGGCGTTCCGGCGTGTCGTTGAGTGACAGCGAGATGTCCCACTTCTCGGATTGCAGACCCGCGACGATGTTGTCCCATGTGGTGTCCACATACTCGACCTTCACCTTGAGCACCTGCTCGCCGAACTGACGGCACAGGTCCGGGAACACGCCGCTATAAGTACCCGTCTTCGGGTCCTTCATCGTGTACGGCGGCGAGGTGGCGATGCCGCAACGAAGCACGCCGGCCTGCCGCACGCTCTTCCAGTTGGAATTGTCCTGCGCGTAAGTAGCCGAGCTCGCCGCAAGCGCGCCAATCGCAGTCGCGCCCAGCAGTGCGCGGCCCAGGAATCGAGACATCTTGAACATGATCAACCTCTGCAGATAAGGGATTTCAATAGACAGTTATCTTTCTTGCTACGCGCTCATGCCTTACTTCAGTTCGAAAATGCCTTCGAGCTCGACCGCCACACCTCGCGGCAACGAGATGCATCCCACGGCGGCGCGCGTATGCCGGCCCGCGTCGCCCAGCACGGCCACCATGAGGTCGGACGCGCCATTGATCACCTTCGGATGGTCGGTGAAGTCATCCGTCGCGTTGACGAAGCCGCCGAGCCGGACGCATCCGGCGACCCGGCTGAAGTCGCCTTCCACCGCACGATCCACCTGCGCGAGCATGTTGACTGCGCACAGCCGCGCGGCGGCCTGGCCATCTTCGATCGAGAGGTTTCTGCCAATCTTGCCGACGTAGTGATCCACGCCGTCGAGCACGGGAACCTGTCCCGACACGTACAGGAGGTTGCCCACCTTCTTGACCGGCAGAAAGTTCGCGCCGGGCTTGGGCGCGGATTGCGGCAACGCGATACCCAGCTCCTGCAGTCGATCCTTGAGACTCTGATTCATCGGGTCATCTCCTCGGTATCACTTCGTGTTGCGCGCGGCGTTCGAGCGCACGCGGTCGATCTTGTCGCCATCGAACACGACGTTGTGGTGTTCTTCGGCGTACCGGCGCGTGATCTTTCCATTTGCGAGATCGGCTTCGATGCGCTCGAACGTGCGCGTCAGCGGATCGCCGTAACCGCCGCCGCCTGCCTGTTCGTGGCGGATGATCGCGCCGCGATGAAGCGTCCGCGTGAACTTGCTGGGCAGCGGCGTGAGGCCTTCATCCGAGCGCAGATAGTTCGCGGAGCAGGCTCCCGTGCCGCCACCGAAGAGACCGTACGGCGCGTGATTTGCGCGGTCCGAACGGATCTGGGCCACCACTTCTTCCGCTTCGATGCGGTATTCGCGCACCAGCCCGAGGCCGCCGCGATATTCACCCGCGCCGCCCGAATCCGTCGCGAAGCCGTACGCTTCCATGACGATCGGATAGCGCGCTTCGAGCGTTTCGATCGGCATGTTCGACATGTTCTGCGAGGGGTTGGTCACGCCTTCGACACCGTCCTTGTTGAAGCGGCCGCCCCACGCGCCGTTGATCATGTCGACCAGGATGAAAGGCTCGCTCGCTCCCTTCGCATAGCCGCTCAACGCAATGACCGTGTTGCCGCCCTCACCCGCCGCCATGACTTTTTTCGGCGCGATCTGCGCCAGCGCGCCGAGCACGCAGTCGACCACGCGATAACCTGTCAGGGCGCGCGCGGCGACCGGAGCCGGCATGCGCGGATTGAGGATCGAGCCTTCCGGCGCGGTGATCTCGATGCAGCGATACACGCCCGCGTTGTTCGGCACGTCGGCTTCGAGCGCGCAGCGCACGCTGAGATAGGTGGCCGACTTCACGAACGAGAGCGTCGAGTTGATCGCGCCGCGCACTTGCGGCGACGATCCGGCGAAGTCCACGCTGACCTTTGATCCCGCCACCGTGATCGCGCAGTCGATGGGAATGGCGTCCTCGGAGAAGCCGTCGTTGTCGATGTAATCCGTGAAGCGGTACACGCCATCGGGCCATGCTTCAATCGCCTGACGCGTCAGTCGTTCGCCGTAGTCCAGCAGTTCGTCGAAATAGCCTTGCAGGTTTTCTTCGCCGTAGCGGTCGATCATGCGCAGCAGTTCGCGCTCGCCGATATTGCATGTAGCGAGTTGCGCGTCGAGGTCGCCGAGCACGAGATCCGGCAGACGCACGTTCTTCCTGATGATGTTGAAGAGCGTCTCGTTCGGCTCGCCGCGCTGGTAGAGCTTCGTCGGCGGAATCCGGATGCCTTCCTGAAAGATCTCGGTCGAATCGGCCGCGTTGGAACCCGGCACGCGTCCGCCGACATCGCAATGGTGCGCGATGACGACCGAGAAGCCCTGCAGCCGCTTTTCATGAAAGATCGGCTTGAACATGAAGATGTCCGGCAGGTGCATGCCGCCTTCGTACGGATCGTTCAGGATGATGACGTCGCCGGGTTCGACCGTGGCGGCGTACTTGTCGATGATCACGTCCACCGCGTCGGGCACCGCGCCCAGATGCAAGGCCACCGTTTTTGCCTGCGCGAGAATGCGGCCCTTGGCATCGCACATCGTGACGGAATAATCGAGCACGTCGCGAATGATCGGCGAACGGGCGGTGCGCATCACGGCAAAGGCCATGTCATCGACGATAGTGTCGAGCGCGTTTTTGACGACCGCGAAAGTGATCGGGTCAACGTTACGTTGGGTCATGACTACTCCAGTGAAATCGGCGAAATCAGTCGAGTGAGGCAATCACGCTGCCTACCTTGTCGGTGCTCACGCGCCAGCCCGGCGGGATCACGATCGTGGTGTCGGAGCTTTCGAGAATCACGGGCCCGTCGAGCGGCTTGTCCAGTTTCGAACGCGGCACGATGGGCGTATCGACCCAGCCCGTCTTGCGATCGAAATAGACGCGGCGCGTGCTCTTTTCCTCGTTGCTCCCCGCCGATTTCGCGCTGCGGATGTCATTGAAGTCGAGCGTGCTCGTCGCGACGCCGCGTGCGAGCAGCCGGACGTTGGCGCACTCGATCGCATCGCTGGATGCGTAGCCGTAGATCGCGGCGTAGGCGTCGCGGAAACCGCTGCGCAATGCCTCGCGCGCGCTCTCGCCGAGTGTGTCGGGAATGCGGACCGGAATCTCGTAATCCTGTCCCTTGAAGCGCATGTCGAGATCGAATACGTATTCGATGCGATCGGCCGAATAGCCTTCGTCGGCGAGCGCCTTGCGTGCGTCGGCGCGCATTTCGGCGACGACATCCGCGAGCGCGTCGATATCGAGCGTGTCGAGCAGGCTCAGCGACGGACGCACGAAATAGCGCTCGACTGCGCCAGCGAGCATGCCCATCGCGGTGAACACGCCGGGCGCCGCGGGGAACACGACGCGCTTCATGTCGAGCGCGCGCGCCAGATCGCACGCGTGCACGGGACCGGAGCCGCCGAATGCCACGAGGGTGAAATCGCGCGGATCGACGCCGCGCTCCACGGTCACCGCCTTGATGGTCCGCGCCATGTTGACGTTCACGACTTCGCGGATGCCGACCGCCGTCTCCTCGACGCCGATACCCAAAGGCTTCGCGAGCAGCGTGTCGACCACATCGCGCGCGGCCTGGATGTTCAGTTCCATCGTCCCGCCCGCGAGCTTCTGCGGCAGGAAGCCGAGAATGGCGTTCGCGTCGGTGACGGTCGGCTTCTCGCCGCCGATGCCGTAGCACACCGGTCCGGGATACGCGCCCGCCGACACCGGACCGACGTTGAGCAGGCCGCCCGCGTCGGTCCATGCGATCGAGCCCGCGCCGCTGCCCACTTCGGCGACGTCGATGGTCGGCACGCGCATCATGTAGCCGCCCGCCTTGATGAAGCGGCTCGGCGTCGAGATGCCGGCGCGGAATTCGTATTCGTTGGTGCGCGCGAGCTGCCCTTCGTGGATCAGCGACGCGGATGCTGTCGTGCCGCCCATGTCGAAGACCACGAGTTCCTGTTCCTTGATCGCGTCGCCGAGGCGGCCCGCGCCGACCACGCCTGCCGAGCGGCCTGACGAGATGAAGAACACCGGCGTGTCCTGAGCGATCCGCGCGCTGGACAAGCCGCCGTTCGAGTTGCTCACCAGAAGCGGTGCATTGACGCCGATCCGCTTGAGTCCCGATTCCAGACGCTGCAGATAGGTCCGCAATGCCGGCAGCACGTACGCATTCACGACCGTCGTCGAGGTGCGTTCGTACTCGCGCAATTCGGGCAGCACGGAGATCGACGCAGTCACGCTGATGTCGGGGAATGCCTGCTGGAACGCTTCGAGCGCGGCCTTTTCGTTCGCGCCGTTCTTGTACGAATTGATGAAGCAGATCGCCACCGACTCGACACCTTCGCTCTGGAAGAACGTGCCGGCCTCGATGACCTGATCGACCGGCGTCGGGCGCAGCACGTCGCCGGAGGCGAGCACGCGCTCGTCGATCTCCAGACGATATTGACGCTCGACGAGCGGCACGGGCTTGTCCCACGACAGGTCGAACATGGTCGGCGTACGCACACGGCCGATTTCGAGCACGTCGCGGAAACCTTTCGTCGTGATCAGGCCGCACTTCGCGCCGACCTTCTGCAGCATGGTGTTCGAACCGACCGTCGTGCCGTGCAGCACCTCGGTGACATCGGACGTTTTCATGCCCGCCTGTTCGAGGATGCGCTGCACGCCCGTCAGTACCGCCTCCTCGGGCGCCGCCGGCGTCGAAGAGACCTTCGTGAAGGTCACATATCCCTTGTCGTCGAGCAACACAAGGTCCGTGAAAGTCCCGCCGATGTCGACCCCAATTCTCGCGCTTGCCATATCGATTCCCGATCGTTCACGAGCCGTCTGACTTGATGCTGGCTCGGGTTCCAAGTTGAAGGTGCACGCCGCTTGCCGGCTTCCCAGTCGAGAAACAGCGGTAGTCCGGCTCACATGGAATGGATGATTGGCGACAATTATTTGCTGTGCTTGTCGACACAGCCTCTACAACTTCATCGTCGCGACAAGTGCATCTCGTCCATAGCTCGCATTGTCGATCAAAAGCCGACAATGTCAACGTGAAAAAATTAACCGAGGGTTCGTTTTGCGTTCATAAGCCCGTCGCATAAGGGTTTAATGCATGCATGAGGGTAAACATGAGTGCATGAAAATCGGCTGGATTTCTTGACTTGCCTGACGCTCAGTGTGAGCATTGTCGGCATTAGGTCGACTCAACGGAGTCGTTTTTAGACGGGCCGGCGTAGCTATCGCCGGTCACATCGGGAGAGGAAAATGCCGGACAATCAGGGAGCGGTCGTCGTAACGGGTGGCGCGAGCGGCATCGGCGAGGCCTGCGCGCGTCGCTTCGCTCGCGCCGGGCGTCGTGTGATCCTGGCGGACGTGAATGCCGAAGGCGGGAATCGTGTCGCCGGAGAACTGCGGGCCGAGAAGCTGGACGCTCATTTTCACCGGGTCGATCTGGCGAGCGAAGAGGCGGTGGCCGCGTTCTCATCGGCGGTGATCGCGGAATACGGCGCGCCCCAGGCGCTCGTCAATGCGGGCGGCATCCTGCAGAACGCCGTGCGCGTGCTGGACATGGATCTCGCCGAGTTCGACCGGCTGTTCCAGATCAACGTGCGCGGAACGCTGATCGCATCGCGGGCGTTCGGCGCCTCCATGTGCGAAGCGGGCCGCGGATCGATCATCAATCTATGTTCGATGACCACGTTCCGCTCGTCCGCGCAGGTCGCCTATACCGTCGGCAAATCCGGGCTCAAGGCGCTGACCGAGACGATGGCCGCCGAATGGGGCCCGCGCGGCGTGCGCGTGAACGCGGTCGCGCCGGGCTACACGCTGACGCAGGCCATGCAGGCGCGCATCGACAGTGGTCAACGCGATCCGAACGCGGTGATCGAACGCTCGGCGCTGCGCCGCTTCGTGAAGCCGTCCGAAGTCGCCGATGCGGTCCATTTCCTGTGTTCGAGCGAAGCCGCCGCGATTACCGGCGTCACGCTGCCGATCGATTGCGGATGGCTCGTGTCAACGGCCTATCTGGCTTTCGCATCGCAACCCGAGTAACGACTTGCCGTCATCCCCGAAGGAACTGTCATGCCCATCATTCGTGTAGAAATGCTCGCAGGAAGAACCCTGGAGCAAAAATCCGAACTCGCCGAAGTGCTCACGCGCGAGACCGCCCGCATCGCACGTTGCACGCTCACGGACGTGCAAATCGTCTTCGACGAGCGAGCGCACGCGAGCTGGGCAGTCGGCGGCCGGCTGGTCTCCGACCACGCGACGGCTCATGCGGAGAAGAACTGACGCCAGCGCGAGCGAGAAAACCGGCCTGAAGTCTCGGCTTCAGGCCGATTTGCTTTCAGGCCGATTTGCTCGCCGGGTAATTGACGGGCATCTGCGCGGTCAGGTTTCGATCGAGGAACTGCATGAAGCGGCCCTTGAACTGAACCGCGTGCTGATGGGCGGTGGCCTCGGCCCAGTCGGCATCGCCTGCTTCGATTGCGGCCACCATGTCCGTATGGTCGCTCGCCATCTGCTCGGAACTCATGTTCGCGAGCGTCTGAAACTGGAAGTGAAGGTTGAGCATGCGTCGCCCTTCTTCCAGCAAACGGCGGTAGATATCCGCGAAGTACACGTTCTTTCCGGCCCTGGCCACGGCCATGTGGAACTCGTAATTCTTCTCGATCATCTCCAGGCTATTGCGCTTTTTGATGCTTGCCGCCGCCGCCTTTTCGTACGTCTTCGCGGCGATCCGAATGGTCTGGATATCGTCGTCGGTGCGGTGCAGTGCGGCGAGCCGGGTCGTCACGCGTTGCAGCAGATCCAGTGCATCGAGAAACTCCGGCACGCGGCCGAAGTCCATGGGCGCGACAACGTTGCCCCGGTTCGGAAGGATGTTCACGAGCCCTTCCGCGGACAAACGGACGAGCGCCTCGCGCACCGGCGACCGCGATACGCCGAAGCGCTCCGCAACGCCCTGCTCGTCCAGATGCGTGCCCGGTGCGAGCTTCATCGTGAGGATTTCGTTTCGCAGGGTCACATAAACGCGTGCCGTGCCCGTTTCCTTGGCGCCCTGAATGTCCGCTACCGTCTCTTTTGCCATTTCGCCCTTCCATCCTTCGTCTGTCGCGGAGCCGAACATTGTTCGAACTCTTGTCGACGTAATGCCGACAATTGTACTCTTATTTCCGGGCGCGTCGAGCGAGCCATCGCCGCGTACGGGCCGGGCGATGATCGTTGGCGATTGTCTACAATGATGAAGAACGCATCGAAGCGAGAGCCATGTTTATGTCTTCAGTTCTGAAGGTGCCGAGGATCGTCAAGCAGTCGATGGGTTCTCAGGCCATCGACGTCCTTCGCGAATCGATCATCAGCGGGGATCTGCCGGCGGGTGCGCGAATCACTGAAATTCAGCTCGCGGAGCAGATGGATCTTTCGCGGGCCACCGTCAGGGCCGCGCTGCATCAACTGGCTAAAGAGGGGCTGACGACACTCGTTCCCTATACGGGCTGGACGGTCATCACGTTGAACCCGAAGGACGTCTGGGAGCTTTATACGCTGCGGTCCAGCCTGGAGCGTCTGGCCGCGCAACTGGTGGCAAGCACGCTGAACGCCGCGAAGCGGGACAAGATCCGCAGTTGCTTTGCCGCCCTCGAACGGGGTTGCGCGTCCTCGAACGAACGCGCGATCGCCGAAGCGGATTTCGCGTTCCATAAGGCCATCATCGACCTCGCGGATCATGGACGGCTGAAGAGCCAGTACGAAGTGATCGAGCGTCAGATTCGCATCTGTATTCGTTCGAGCGATGCGCTCGTCGAGAGTGGCGACGCCATTGTCGAACAACATCGCCCGATAACGGCGGCGATTCTCGCGGCGGATGTCGAAGAAGCGGGCAGGCTCGCTGAAGCGCACAACATGACCGAAGGGAAGAAGCTCACGGCCCATCTCGCGAACCTCGATGCGCCGGAGATCGGGCTCAGGCAATGGGGTCCCACCGGCCGCCTCAAGAACCTTAAGGTACGTCGCGGCAAGACAGATTGACGGAAGTCCGATGCATCGGCGGTATAGGTTTCGCGCACGGCCCCTTTGCAAAAAACGCGCTCGTGGAGCACTCATGTCTCTTCGCCACTTCGTTCTCGCACTCATCCTGCTTTTCGCCATCGGCGCCAGCGCACAGGAAGCTGGAAAGCCGGACGACGTGAAGGTGGTCAAGATAGGGATCGCCGCGCCGCTGACCGGCTTTTCGGCATCGAACGGAAAGGATGTCGAGAATGCCGCCCGTCTCGCGTTCGAGGAAGCCAACGCGCAGGGTTTCAAAATCGGCGGAAAGAAAGTCGCATTCGAGATCGATGCGCAGGACGATGCCGCTGATCCAAAAACCGCGGTGCTCGTCGCACAGCGCTTTGTCGACGAGGGCGTGAGCGGGGTCATTGGTCACTACAATTCCGGATGTTCCGTCGCGGCATCCGCGGTGTACCGGCGGGCCGGCATTCCGCAGATTTCGCCGACGTCGAGTTCGCCTTCGTACACCGCGCAAGGCTTCGAAACCACCTTTCGGACAATCAGCAACGACGATCAGATGGCGTTGCTCGCGGCAAGCTATTCGGTCGAGCGGCTGGGAGCGAGACGTATCGCGGTCATCGACGACAGTACCGACTACGGCACAAACCTGGTCACGGAATACGTGAAGGCGATTCAAAAGCGTGGCGCTCAACTCGTCTCGTGGCAGTACACCACGGTAAGCGCCATCGACTTCCGAGCCCTGCTCACGACGATCAAGGGCTTGAACCCCGACCTGATCTTCTATGTCGGCCAGGACATACAAGCCGCCGGCCTGGCGAAACAGATTCGTCAGCTCGGTATCAAGGCCCGGTTCATGGGAGAAGGTGGATTCACGAATGACCATTTTCTTCAACTTGCCGGCTCGGGCGCGAAAGGAATGCTCAGTTGGGAATACGGACTTCCGCGCGACCGGATGCCTCGCGCGGCCGAACTCGACGCCAGACTGAAGGCCCGGTTCGGCGCCGGCATCGTGCAGTTCGCTCCGCTCGCCTACGACGCCGCGTGGGCCATGATCCATGCGATGAAATCGGCCGACTCGACCGACCCGGCGCAATACATCAAAGCCCTGCGAACGAATGAGTTTGATGGAATCACCGGCACGATTTCATTCACCCGCACTGGCGATCTCAGGAATGCCTCCGCGACGCTTTACGAAGAACAAGGCGGAAAATGGGTCGTTCTGGCCGTTGAGAAAACCTCGGGACGATGATCTGCCCTTTGGTCGCGGACGGCTGCGAAGCTGAGATATCCGTTTACGGTGTCGATGCAACAATATAACATTGCGTCCGCACATCGTAGCTCGGTACGTTTTCGATGTGACTGCCGCGCTCCGTCGATGCAACGATATATTGTTGCGCATCAAGCGCGGACGGTACCAAGGTGAAATATTCGAACAACCACCGTGAAAAAAGACCTGAAACGCCTATCGCAACGGGCCCTGCGCCTGTCTCCCCTATCTCTCGCCTGCTTCGCGGTGATCGCGCAGGCTCAGCAGGACGCGGCCGCCAGCGCCCCTGCGGTTCCCGGCGGCGCGCTGGCGCCGGTTTTCGTCACCGCCAACCCGCTCGGCAATACCGATCTCATCGCGCCGGCTACCGCCCTGTACGGCGACGCGTTGACGCGCAGGCAGACCAACTCGCTGGGCGAGACGCTCAATGGCCTGCCGGGCGTGTCCACGACGACCTATGGGCCGATGGTCGGCCGCCCGATCATCCGCGGCATGGACGGCGACCGCATCCGCCTTCTGCAGAACGGCGTGGCGGCGTGGGACGCCTCGTCGCTCTCGTATGATCACGCCGTGCCGCAGGAGCCGCTCACGATCGAGCGCGTCGAGATCGTGCGCGGACCGGCGGCGTTGCTGTACGGCGGCAACGCCATCGGCGGGGTGGTCAATACGATCGACAACCGCATTCCGCGCGAGCCGATCAAGGGCGTGGACGGCGCGGTCGATGCGAGTTACGGCGGTGCCAACGATGCGCGCGCCGGCGCAGCCATGGTCGAAGGCGGTAACGGGCAATTCGCCTTTCACGTCGACGCGTTCGACCGCGAAACCAGCAAGGAGCGCATTCCCGGCTTCGCGCATTCGGACCGTCAGCGAGCGCTCGACGGCCCCGACGCCGACGAGCCCTACGGCAGCATCCCGAACAGCGACGGCCGCTGGCACGGCGGCGCGGTCGGCGGCGCGTACACCTGGGCCGATGGCTATGCGGGCCTGTCGTACAACGGCTATGAAGCGAACTACGGTTCGGTCGCGGAAGACGATGTGCGGTTGCGCATGCATCAGGATCACGTCGCGTTCGCGTCCGAAGTGCGCAATCTGCAAGGGCCGTTCTCGCAACTGAAGTTCGATTTCGGCTACACGGACTACGAGCACAGGGAAATCGACGACGGCGAGACGAGCACGACGTTCCGCAATCACGGCTATGAAGCGCGGCTGGAGGCGCGGCACCGCAAGATCGGTCCGCTGGAAGGCGCGATCGGCGTGCAGGTCAGCCAGAATACGTTCTCGGCGCTCGGCGACGAGGCGCTCGTGCCGACCACGCAGACGACCAACGTGGCGCTCTTCGGGCTTGAAGAGTGGAACGTCACCGATGCGCTCAAGCTGAGCGCGGGCGCACGCTACGAACACGTCAGGCAGGATCCCACCGCGGCGGGCAACGACAAGTTCGCGGGCGCTGCCGATCGCGACTTCAACGCGGTCAGCGCTTCGCTCGGCGCGCTGTACAAGCTCACGCCCGTGTGGTCGGTGGCGGGAAACGTCGCTTATACGGAGCGCGCGCCCGCGCTCTACGAACTCTTCGCCAACGGACCGCACGACGCGACCGGCCAATACCTGATCGGCAATCCGGATGCGCAGAAGGAAAAGGCCGTCTCGGCGGACTTGTCGCTGCGTTTTGCGAGCGGGCCGAACAAGGGCAGCATTGGCGCGTTCTACAGCCGATTCAGAAACTATCTGACCGAGTTCAACACCGGACGCCTCGTCAACGACGATGACGAAGTCGTGCCGCCCGGCACCGACGATGCCCTGAACGAAGCGGTCTATCGCGGCGTGCGCGCGGAGTTCTACGGCATCGAGCTCGATGGCAAATGGCGCGTGTACGAGCACGGCGCGCACTCGGTCGACGTCTCCCTGGTCGGCGATTACACGCACGCCCGCGATATGGACACCGGTCAGCCGCTGCCGCGCATCTCGCCGTTACGCGCGACGGTCGCGGTCGATTACGGCTACGGGCCGTTCGGCGCGCATGCGGAGATGGAGCACGCGTGGGCGCAGCATCGCGTGCCCGAAGACGATCTGCCGACTGCGAGCTATACGCGGCTCGGCTTGATGCTCACCTACCGGTTCCACGTCGGCATGACCCACTGGCTCGCCTATGTGCGCGGCGACAACCTGACCAATCAGGATATTCGCTATGCGAGTTCGGTCGTGCGCGATATCGCGCCCGAGGGCGGCCGCAGCGTGATGGTCGGCTTGCGCACGACGTTCTAGCGCGATCACAATCTGCACAGCCGCGACGGGCAGCGCATCGCGATATCTCCGCGCGAACGCTGCCCGCCTCGCCTTACTTCCGGTCCACCACTGCGACGACTTCCTCGCGCGTGTACTCCTTGTTCGCGAGCGCGCCCGCCGGGGTTTTTGCAAGCACGGCGTCAAGCTCTTCCGGCTTCACTTCGAGCACCGGCATGCGGATGTCGTGCGGCACCTTCTTACCCGCGAGAATCTGCTGCGTCACCCAGAACGCGAACGAAGACGCGCCGGGCGGAATCGTCACCGACATCGTCTCGTAACCGCTCTTTTTCTGATCGGCCCACCACGCGAGCTCTTCCTGGCGATTGCCGAGAATGATGATCGGCGTCGGCCGCCCGGCTGCCTTGATCGCCTGCGCCGCGCCGAAGCCGTCGCCGCCTTGCGTGACCACGCCGTCGATCTTCGGCAGCGTCGGGAGGATGCCCGCGACCTGCTTTTGCGCGACGGTCTGCGTCCAGTCGCCATGCACCGAACCGACGATCTTCAGCCCCGGATACTTCTTCAGTTCATCGACGATGCCCTGATGAATCTCGTCGTCCACGGAGACGCCCGCGAGTCCACGAATCTCGAGCAGATTGCCCTTGCCATTCAGCCGCTTCGCCAGGTAATCGACCTGCATGCGGCCCATCCCCTGAAAGTCCACCGCGATGCGATACGCGCACGGTTCGGTCGCGATGCCGTCGAACGATACGACCGTCACGCCCGCCCCGCACGCCTGCTTGATGACGCCGTTGAGCGCCGTAGGCGAAACGGCATCGACGGCAATCGCCTTGAAGCCCTGCAGAATGAGATTCTGGATCTGCTGGACCTGCTCGGTCGCCTGGCTCTCCGCCGTGGTGAAACTGGGCGCCGCCGCGACGATCTTCTGCTTCACGGCGGGATCCGCAATGTTGGACCAGCTCTTGAGCATCTGCTGCCGCCAGCTATTGCCCGCGTAGTTGTTCGACAGCGCGATCTTCATCGACGACGTGTCGCCCGTTGCCACCTGCGCCGACGCGCCCACGGATGCCGCGATCATGCACAACGCCACGCCGAGTTTTGCCGCCTTCATGTTCGTCTCCGATTATCGTTTCGATGTTATGAAGTCTTACCGCCCCGCGCCGCGCACACCGACATGAAGCGAATAGATGGATGAAGTCGCCGCAATGAACAGGCGATTGCGATGGATCCCGCCGAACGTCAGATTCGCGACGACTTCCGGCATCAGGATCTTGCCGAGCAGCGTGCCGTCGGGTGCGTAGCAGTGCACGCCGTCTTCCGCGCTCGTCCATACGTTGCCGTGCTCGTCCAGACGCATGCCGTCCGGCACGCCGCTTTGCATCTCGATGAACACGCGTCCGTTGCGCAAGACGCCTTCGCCCGATACATCGAACACGCGGATATGACGCGGCGCTTCGTCGTCATGGGAAGCGGCGGAATCAGCGATATAGAGCCGCGATTCGTCCGGAGAAAACGCGAGACCGTTGGGCTTCGCGAAGTCGTCGCAGACGAGCTGCACGCGCGTATCATCGGGCGCCACGCGATACACGTTGCATCGGCCGATCTCGCTGTCGGCGCGATAGCCTTCGTAGTCGCTCAGGATGCCGTAGTCCGGATCGGTGAACCAGATGGCGCCCTGCGAATCCACGACGACATCGTTCGGTGAATTCAGCCGCTTGCCTTCGAAGTGCGATGCGAGCACGGTCACGCTGCCGTCGTGCTCCGTGCGCGTCACGCGGCGCGCACCGTGTTCGCAGCTCACGAGCCGCCCTTCGCGGTCGCGCGTGTTGCCGTTGCTGTAGTTCGACGGCGCACGAAACACGCCGACGCCCATGCCCGGCGCCCAGCGCAACATGCGGTTGTTCGGTATGTCGCTCCAGACGAGCAGGTCCGCCGCCGGAAAATACACCGGTCCTTCGGCCCACAGGCATTCACCGGTCAGGCGGGTGAGAAACGCGTTCGGCTGAAGCAGCAGCCTGAAACGCGCGTCATGCACTTCGAAATCGCTGGGTTTCATGTCCCCTCGTCCTTCTGTGGATGTGGATCGCCGTGTCAGCGCGCCGACTTGCCGCCGGCCGCGACCGTCACCGCGATGATGAGCACGCCGTAGACGATCGAGCGCACGCCCGCATCCGCGCCGACCGCATTGAGCGCGGCGTTCGTGAGAAACAGGAACATCGACGCGCCCCACACGCCGACGATCGTCGCCTTGCCGCCCGTGACGAGCGTGCCGCCGATCACGACCACGGCAATCGAGATCAGCATGTACTCGACGCCCATATCGAGCGACGCGCCGCCCGATGTCGCCGCGAGCAGCAGCGCCGTGAGCGCCGCGATCATCGACGAAAGCACATAGGCGAGGCAGCGCGTGCGGTGCACATCGACGCCCGCGAGCCACGCGGCCCGCGCGTTCTGTCCGATGGCGGAAAGCCTGCGGCCATACACCGCGCGATGAAGCAGCACGGCCAGCGCCGCCGACAAGACCAGCGCGACGAGCGCGATATACGGCACGTTCAGGAGCCGGCCCGTGGCGAATGCGCCGAGCGCGGGCGGCGGCGGAGGAAGCTGGCGCCCCTGCGTGATGGCGATCGACTGGATGATGAAACTCGACGACAGCGTCGCGATGATCGGCGGAATGCGCAGCAGCCGGATCAGCATGTAGTTCGCGATCCCGACCGCGACGCCGACGCCGAGCGCTGCCGCCACGCCGAGCGCGATCTGATCGTTTGCACCGTTCATCGCGTGCATGCCGACGACGCCTGCGAGCGCGATCGTCGATGGCACCGAGAGGTCGATATTGCCGACGCCCGACGTGATGACGAGCATTTGCCCGAGACCGACGAGCACCATGAACACGCCGTACGTGAGCGCTGTCTGCGCCACATTGCTCGCGATGCCGAACCCGAAGATGCCGACGATGCCGAACCACACGAGCACCATGCCGATGAAGGACCATGCCCACGGCGCCTGAATGCTTCTGAGCCGCGCCCATGCGGTTGCATCGTTGCCGATGGCTTCGCCCGATGTCTGCGATTTCATTGCCGCTCCCCGCGTTGCAGCAGCACGCGCAACGACAGCACGACGATCAGGATCGCGCCCTGCATGCCGACTTGCCAATCCGCCGAGATGTTGAGAAAGGCGAGGAACGACGCCGCGAGCGTGAGCGTGATCGCGCCGAGCACCGCGCCGATGACCGATACGCGACCGCCGACGAACTCGCCGCCGCCGAGGATCACCGCGGCGATCGAAAGCAGCGTGTAGCGCAGCGCGAGATTCGCGTCGGCGGAGGTCGTGAGGCCGAGCAGCGAAAGCCCCGACAGCACGCCGAACACGCCCGCGATGCCGTAGAGCGTCGCCTTGCTGCGCACGAGCGACCAGCCGAAGCGCCGCATCGCGCGCGGATTGCCGCCCGCCCCGCGTATGCGCACGCCGGCCGAGGTCCGCATCAGCAGAATATGGCCCACGATGGCGATCAGCACCGACCACACGATAGGCGCGGCGATGAACGGCGTCTGATAACCCATCGCCGTGCCGAGCCAGCCGGGGCTCGTACCGCCCGGCGAAGGCAACAGCACGATGGCGAGCCCGCTCCACACGAAGGACAGTCCGAGCGTCACGACGATGGACGGAATCTGCCGTAGCTCGATCAGCGCGCCGACCGCCGCATACGCGAGCACGCAACCGGCGAGCGCGAGCGCGCCGAGCCACGGCGTCTTGACGAGCAGCGTCGCGCCGATGCACGCGACGAGACTCACGAACGGCCCGATGGACAAGTCGAGATCGTTGACGGTGATAATGGCGAGCTGCGCGAGCGTCGCCAGCACGATCGGCACGGCCAGATTGAGCAGCAGGCTCGATCCGAAATAGCTCATCACCGCAGGCTGCATGATGAGAATCGGCACCAGCACCGCGACGAGCGAGATCGCCGGAAGCAGCGCGCGCAGTCGCGCCTGCGTGCCCCGAAACGTGATGCGCATGGCGGTCATGCGGCCTGCTCCTCGAAGCTCGCCGCGAGCAGCGCTTCTTCCGTGCATTCGTCGGCGTGCAGCACGCGCGTCACCGCCGACGAGCGGAAGACATACGTGCGGTCGCAATGCGACAGTTCTTCGTTTTCTGTCGTGTACCAGATGAATGTGCGGCCTTTCGCGGCTTCGTCGTGAACGAGCCGGTAGATATCGCGCTTGGTGCCGACATCGACGCCGCGCGTGGGATCGTCCATCAGAATGAGTTGCGCGTCCGATGCGAGCGCGCGCGCGAACAGCACCTTCTGCTGATTGCCGCCCGAGAGCGACAGAATGCCGGCGTTCATCGATGCGCCGCGTATGCCGATCTTCGTGCGCCACGCTTCCGCAAGCGCGCGCGCCGCCGCGAAATCGATCAAGCCGCGCTTGCGTTTCGCGCCGCCGACGAGCCACCGCATGTCGAGGTTCTGCGCGATCGACCACACCGGGAACACGCCGTCGCGCCCGCGATCCCCCGCGACGAACGCGGCTTTCATGCGGCCCGCGCCGCGGCTCGTCGCGGCATCGTAGATGGCGAGCAGCGCTTCTGTCTGCCCTTGCCCCGCGAGTCCGGCGAAGCCGACGATCTCGCCGCGCGATGCTTCGATCGACGTATGTTTTCTGGCGCCGACGTTCCAGCGAAATGCTTTCTCGCCGCTCTGCGCATCGCGCATGCGCGCGGCGGCCGGCGTCCGCTCCGCTTCGAGATGCTGGCCCATCGCCTGAATGATCGACGCCCGGTCCGCCGAGTCGCGCGGCAGCACGCCGACGATGCCGCCGTCGCGCATCACCATCACGCGATCCGCGACGCGCTCGATCTCACCGAGCATGTGCGTGATGAGCAGGCACGTGATGCCGCTTTCCGCCGCGCGCCGCACGAAGGCCAGCAGCTGATCGGCGGTGTGTGCATCGAGCGACGAAGTCGGCTCGTCAAGAATCACAAGACGCACGGGTGCGTCCGTCACCGTGAAGCCGCGCGCGATCTCGACCATCTGCTGCTGCGTGAGCGTCAGATCGGAAACGACTTCGTTGCCCTTGAGTCCATTGCCCGGAAAGATTTCTTCGAGCTTCTCGCGCATGAGCGCCGTGGCCCTGCGCCGCCAGCCGCGTCCGCGCAATTGCGGATGCACGATCGTCATGTTCTCCGCGACCGTCAGGTTCGCGCACAACGAGAGTTCCTGAAACACGCAGCGCACGCCGGCCTCGCGCGCGGCGTTGGCGTCGTAGTGCGGCGCGCTCTGCCCGTTCACTTCGATGCGGCCCTGCGTCGGCGCATACACGCCCGCGAGCACGGCCATCAGCGTCGATTTGCCCGCGCCGTTGTGCCCCGCGATGCCGACGCATTCGCCCTGCATGAACGCGAAGTCGATGTCCGCGAGCGCGCGCACCCGCCCGAAGGTCTTGCCGATGCCTTCGAAGCGAATCAGCGCGCGCCGTTCCTCATTGTCGATTGTTGCGCCCATTCACATGCCTCCCTACGTGGCGTCATGCCATGCTTACTTCTTGTCGAGCAGGGCCACGGTCTGCGGCAAGGTGTAGGTTACGTCGGCGATGCCGCCCGGCGGCGTCGCGGCCAGCTTCGCGGGCAACTCCTCTTGCGAGATGGCGAGCAGCGGCACGTTGATGGTCACTTCCTTCGGGAGCTTCTTGCCCGCGAGCACCTGCTGGGCGACCCAGAACGCGAACGAGACCGCGCCCGGCGGATTCGACAGCGAGCGCGACTGATAGCCGGTCTTCGCCTGTTCGTTCCACCATTGCAGTTCGGGATACGTGCTGCCGATGATCATCGGCGGCGCGGGACGGCTGGCGGCCTTGAACGCCTGTGCGATGCCAAACGACATCTCGCCTTCGGTGGCGACGCCATCGACTTGCGGCAACGTCGGAAGAATGCCGGCGACGCTCTTTTGCGCGACCGATTGCGTCCAGTCGCCATTGACCGATCCGACGAGCTTGAGCCCCGGATGCTTCTTGAGCCCCTCCAGCACGCCTTCGTGCATGAGGTTGTCGACGGAAATGCCGGCCACGCCGCGCACTTCCAGAATGTTGCCCTTTCCGTTGAGCCGCGTCGCCAGATAGTCGACGCCCTGCTCTGCCCAACCCTTGAAGTCGAAGTTCACACGATACGCGCACGGCTCGTCGACAATGCCGTCGAATGACACGACGACCACGCCCGCGGCGCACGCCTTCTTGATGGTGCCGTTGAGCGCGGTGGGCGATACGGCGTCGATGACGATCGCGTTATAGCCCTGCAGAATCAGGTTCTGGACCTGCTGCGCCTGTTCCGTCACCTGATTTTCGGCGGTCGTGAAAGCGGGCGCGGCCGCGATCTTCTTGTCCGCCACCGCCTGCTGCGCGACGGCGTTCCAGCTCTTGAGCATCGACTGCCGCCACGCGTTGCCGGCGAAGCTATTCGATAGTGCGATCTTCTTCTGCGTGGTGTCGCCCGTTGCGACCTGCGCTTGCGCTACGCTCGTAAGCGCGCAGGCGGCAAGCGCGAGCGCGGCGCTCACTGGCCTTCCTTTACGGAACATCGAATCGTCTCCTTTCATTTTTCTTGTGGAGAGGGCGCTGCGCGACTTCATCTACAGCACGCTCCTTTCCGGCGCATCGAACGCGGGGCCGATGCGACACTTCCAGTCAGTCTGCTTGATTCGTTCTGCGGTCAGGCCAATCGAAGTGGTCGGGCCACACGATCGCGGAGCCAGTATAGCGATTGTTCGGCAGCTCGTGCAATTCGAGTGCGTTACCGGTAACGCAGCCGCCGCCAGCCCCGCGCCTCGACGATGGTCCGACCACCTTCCCCAATCCTCGCCCTCTCTTGCACCATCGGCGTTTCTTCCCCACCGATCGCACCGGAGGATCGACATGGACACCCTCACCTTCACCGCATCACGAGCCCTGAAACTTCACGAAACCGACGACGTCGCCATCGCGCGCGACGCCCTCACGGCGGGCACGACCTTGCCCGAATTCGACGACATCGTCCTGCTGGACGACATTCCCGCCGCCCACAAGATCGCATTGCGTTCGATCACGAAGGGCGAAGCGGTGCGCCGCTACGGCCAGGTGATCGGCTTCGCCACGGCCGATATCGCACGGGGCCAGCACGTGCATACGCACAACCTCTCGATCGGCGCATTCGACCGCGACTACGCGTACGGCTGCGACGTCAAACCCGTCGACCCACCCGGCACACCGCTCACTTTCATGGGTTTTCGCCGGGCCGACGGCCGCGTCGCGACACGCAATTACATCGGCGTTGTCAGCACGGTCAACTGTTCGGCCACCGTCACCAAACGCGTCGCGCAACATTTCGCAGCACCGGGCGCGCTGGCGAATTATCCAAACGTCGATGGCGTCGTGCCCGTCACGCATAGCTTCGGCTGTTGCATCGATCACCACGGCGAGGGCATCGCGCAACTGCGCCGAACCATCGGCGGGTATGTGAAGCACGCCAATTTCGCCGCCGTGCTCGTCATCGGACTGGGCTGCGAAGCGAATCAGATGGGCGCCATGTTCGTCGCCGAAAACGTGCAAAGCGGACCGCGCATGGTTCCGCTCGTGATGCAGGAGCTAGGCGGCACGCAAGCAACGATCGATGCCGCGATCGAGGCGGTCCACGCGCTGCTCCCCGCCGCGAACGAAGTCACGCGCGAACCGGTGCCCGTGTCGGCGTTGAGCATCGCGCTGCAATGCGGCGGCTCGGACGGCTATTCGGGCATCACGGCGAATCCCGCGCTCGGCGCGGCGGTCGACCTGCTGGTGCGGCACGGCGGCACGGCGATCCTGAGCGAGACCCCGGAGATCTACGGCGCGGAACACCTGCTCACCCGCCGCGCGATCTCGCGCGAGGTCGGCGAGAAGATCGTGGAGCGCATTCATTGGTGGGAAGGCTATGCGGAACGCGAGAAAGGCAGCATCGACAACAATCCGACGCCGGGCAACAAGGCAGGCGGCCTGACGACGATCCTCGAAAAATCGCTGGGCGCGGTGGCCAAGAGCGGATCGACGCCGCTCATGGGCGTGTATCGCTATGCGGAGCCCATCGAGATCCACGGCCTCGTCTTCATGGATGCGCCCGGCTATGACCCGATGGGCGCGACCGGCCAGGTCGCGAGCGGCGCCAATCTCGTGCTGTTCACGACGGGACGCGGTTCCTGCTTCGGCGCGAAACCCGCACCATCGATCAAGCTGGCGACCAACACGAAGATGTTCGAGCGCATGCGCGACGACATGGACATCAACTGCGGCGACATCATGGACGGCAGCGCCACGGTGCAGGAAAAAGGCGAAGAGATCTTCCGCGCAATCCTGCGCGTCGCCAGCGGCGAGAAGAGTCGAAGCGAAGCGCTTGGCGTCGGTGACGACGAGTTCGTGCCCTGGATGATCGGCGCGCAGATGTAAGCGCCGTCCGCCGCTGCGCTCGACGGCATCATTTTATAAAATGCAAAATATAAATTATATTGTCTGGGACCACCGGCAGACGTACCGGCGTTTTCACGTACCGGCGTGCGCCCTTTCACGTCCAACCCATGCGGGAGAGCTTCCGATGTCCTATCCACTCAGGCCCGACTTCCGGCTTGTTTTTTCCGACTTGCGCGTCTCCGCTGCCGGCCTCACCCGGCCGGAGTGCGTGCTCGCGCTTGAGACGGGCGAACTGATCGCCGCGCACGGCGCAGGCGGCTACACGCACTGGCGTCCCGGCGGCTCGCCGCGTCATGTCCTGCCGGCCGACGGCAATCCGCGTCGCTATGTGCCCAATGGCATCGCGTTATCGACGCGCGGCAAGGTGCTGTTCGCCAACCTCGGCAGCGAGCTCGGCGGCATCTTCAGCATCGATGGAAACGGCGCGGTCGAACCCGTCGTGGAGACCGTAGACAACGCGCCCATGCCGCCGACGAACTTCGTCGTCGAAGACGGCAACGGCGCGATCTGGTTCACGGTCAGCACGCGCATGCGTCCGCGTGCGCGGGCGTGGACGCGCGATGTTGCCGATGGCTTCATCGGCGTGGCGGACGCGAAAGGATCGCGCATCGTGGCGGACGGTCTTGGCTATACGAACGAAATCGCCTTCTCTCCTGACGGCAAGTGGCTGTACGTGAACGAAACCTACGCGCAGAAGACGAGCCGGTTCTCCCTGCTGCCGGGACCGTCGCTGGGACCGAAGGAAATCGTCTGCCAATACGAAGGCGCCGACTTTCCGGACGGCCTGTGCTTCGACGCATTCGGCGGCGTGTGGGTCACCTGCGTCGGCAGCAACCGCGTCATCGTCGTTCGGCCGGACGGCTCGACGCAGATCGTGCTCGAAGACCTCGACGTCGAGTACACGGCTTACCTCGCGTCGCGCTACGCGGCCCGTTCGCTCACGCCCGACGACATGGCGACGACCGGCACATCGCGGCTGAAAAGCGTATCGAGCCTCGTGTTCGGCGGTCCAGACAGGAGAACCGCCTACCTCGGCTGCCTGCTCGGCGATGCGGTGTTGACCTTCGAAAGTCCCATCGCCGGCGCGCCGACAACGAACTGGAACCGCTCGCTGCGCTGAATCGCGGGCCGCATCGGCGCGCGATCCACCTACAGAACAGACAAAACCGGAGACTGCATTGAACACGACGAACGGCGGCCCCAAGGCCGACATCTCGACTCGCAGAAGGCGCGCGGTCATCGCGACACTGATCGGCAATTTCATGGAGTGATTCGACTTCGCGGTGTATGGCTTCGTCGCGGTCAATATCGGTCACGCGTTTTTTCCGGCGGGCAACACGACGGTCGCGCTGCTTTCATCGCTCGCGGTGTTCGGCATCGCCTTTCTGCTTCGTCCGCTGGGCGGCATCGTGCTTGGCATGATCGGCGATCGTGTGGGCCGGCGGGAGTCGCTCGCCATCGCGATCATCGTCATGAGCGCGGCCACGTTCGTGCTCGCGATCCTCCCGACCTATGAGCGCATCGGCATGTGGGCGACCGTCGCGCTCCTGCTCACGCGTTGCGTGCAAGGCATGTCCGTCGGCGGCGAATGGATGGGCGCGGGCACGTTTCTCGTCGAATATGCGCCGGCGAATCGCCGGGGCATCGCAGCGAGCGTGATTTCGGCGACGGCCGCATTCGGCGTCGCGGCAGGCAGTCTCGTGGTGTTCGCCATATCGAGCAGGCTGGATGCGCAGGCATTCGATGCGTGGGGCTGGCGCATTCCCTTCGTGCTCGCGGTGCCTGTGGGGCTGGTCGGCCTCTACATGCGGCTGAAGCTCGAAGACACGCCGGTGTTCGAGGAAATCAAGGCGCGCTCGGCGGGCGGCGTTGCCAGAACGCCGTTCCTTGCTTCGCTGAAGGAAGATATCCGCATGATCGGCATCGCGTTCCTGTTCGCGAGCATCACCGGTCTCGGCTTCTACTACTTCGTCACGTACATGGTGAACTATCTGCCCGTGACCGGTCATCTGGGGCGCACCGAATCGGTGATGGTGAGCGGCGCGAGCCTCGTGCTCTACGGGCTGTTCTGTCCGCTGGCGGGCTGGCTGTCGGATGTGATCGGCCGTCGCAAGACCTTCCTCATCGGCATCTTCGGACACATGGCGTTCGGCTTGCCGGTGTTCTTCATGCTGTCGTCGGGCAGCCTGCTGATCGCATTCGCGGGGCTCGTGATCTTCGCGTCGTTTCAGGCGCTCATCAACGTGATGAACACGGTTGTCGTCGTGGAGCTGTTCCCGCCGCGCACGCGGATGACGAGCGGCGCGCTCGCGCTCAATCTCGGCGCCGGGCCGGTCGCGGGCACCGGTCCGCTGATCGCGGCCGCCCTGGTGGCAAGCACGGGCATTGCGGTTTCGCCGGCGTTCTATCTTTGCGCGATCGCGCTGATCGCGTTCGTCGTGCTGTATTTCACGCTGCCGGAAACCTGCCGCCGCTCGCTGGTGGAAGAGGAGCCGATCGCACCGATCGCCGCCGAAACGGGGCAGCCGCTCACCCCCGCCCGCGCGGGACGTTGATCGCGGCCCGCGCCTTCCGGTCAGCGCCGAAGCAGCGCTGGCCGGGCAGCACCGTCAGGCGGCAGTGGACGGCGTCGTCAGATTCTTCTCGACCCGAACCCAGCCGGCCTCGATGTGCTCGGTCATCGCATCCGCCACGCCCTGCGCGTCGTGATCCTCGAGCTTGCGCAGGATCTCGACGTGCTCGTGCGGCAACTGCTTGAATCGCCCTGCCTGATCGTAATGGAAGTTGAACGGAAACTTGGCCCACAGCACCCGGACGAACTGCAGCGTCTGCTGACAGTCGGCGATCTCGTAGAGCCGGAAGTGAAACCGCACGTTCGCGGCGCGAATCGCGAAGCGCTCGCCGCTCTTGACCAGCGCGACGAACTCCTTGTGCATCGCGCGCAGCTCGGCGATGTCTTCCTTCGTCGCGCGCTCGGCGGCCTTGAAGGCGAGCATGCGCTCCAGCACGACGCGCAATTCGAAGATCTCGCGTGCGCGCATCGGATCGATATCGGGCACTGACAGGCCACGATGCGGTTCGCTGACGACGAAGCCTTCCATTTCGAGCGCCTTGAGCGCCTCGCGCACCGGCGTGATCGATACGCCGAGTTCGGCGGCGATATCCGCCTGCTTCAGCTTGTGGCCGCGCGGGTACTCACCCGAGATGATCCGTTCTCGCAAACGTTCTGCCACGTGATCGAGTTTTGTGAGGAAAGCCATGATTGTCCAGAGAAGGTGCGATCGCGCTTCGGGCCCGCCGATTGAGCCGACACGCTCAGCCTGCAAGGCAACGCCAGGCCGTATTGTACGACGCCGCAGCCCCCGCGCCGTCGCCGATGCATTTTGTGTGCGCGTCGGCGCACGCCGCGTCCCGGCGCCCATTCGCCGCGCCCGATCCCCGGCTTGAGATTCAAATCGAAAGTGACGTGACCGCGTTATAGAATATATTTTATAATTTGCATCGACGATTCCGGGTAACACGGCCCGGCAAAGGAGAACCATGTCGCATCGCACCGCTTCCGGACCCAGCATGCCCGACCCCGCTACCCTCCCCGGCATGCTGACCGGCCTCAGGGTCATCGAAGTCGCCGACGAAACCGGCGAATACTGCGGTCTGCTGCTGGCAGGACTGGGCGCCGAGGTCATCAAGATCGAACCGCTTCACGGCAATACGACGCGCGGCATCGGGCCGTTTTACGAAGACGTCGAAGACCGCGAGCGCTCGCTGCATTTCTGGGCCTACAACCGCGGCAAGAAATCGGTGGTGATCGATACGGCGAGTCCCACGGGCCGTGCGCGACTGCTCGACCTGCTGGCCCACGCGGACATCCTGCTCGACAGCACGTGCGGCCGCCTCGCGCGCGACCTGGAACTCGGCGAGCCGGTGACAAAGCGTTTTCCCGCGCTGATCCATGCGCGCATTACGCCGTTCGGCGACAGCGGACCGTGGAAGGACTATCGCGCATCGGACCTCGTTCATCTCGCGCTCGGCGGCGTGATGATGAACTGCGGCTACGACCGGAATGCGGACGGCACCTACTCCACGCCCCCGATCGCCCCGCAGGTCTGGCACGCGTATCACATCGCCGGCGACCAGACCGCCGTCGCGATTCTCGCCGCGTTGATGCACCGCTTGCGCACCGGCGAAGGTCAGGATGTCTCGTGCGCGATCCATCAAGCCGTGTCGATCAACACCGAACTCGACCTCATGTCGTGGGTGATGCGGCATGCGCCGCTTTATCGGCAGACGGCGCGGCACGCATCCGAGACGCCGAGCGACGTGCCGAATATCAGCCGCACGTCGGATGGCCGCTGGAACATGACATGGGGCGTATCCGCGCGCGACAAGGCGCGGCTCGTGCCGTTCCTCCAACAGTTCGACAAGGCCGAGGACCTGCAGCCGCCCCCGAGCGACACCGACATGACGGCTCGCAACACGCCGGGTTCGACCGAGGTCGATGCCGATACGCGCCATATGCTCGAAGTCATCCAGCGTTTCGTCGGCTCGTACGATTACGAACACTTGCCGTGGCGCGAAGCTCAGGACGCGGGGCTGCTGTGGGCGCCCGTGCGCAAGCCTCACGAGAATGCCGAGGACGAGCACTGGCTCGCGCGCTCGTCGTTCAGCGACATCGAACATCCGGAGCTTGGCCGCAGCTTCCGCTATCCGACCAGCAAATGGCTCGGCACGGCCACCGCATGGCAGGCGGGCACGCGCGCGCCGTTCCTCGGCGAGCACAACGACGACGCCACGCTCATGAAGCCGCTCACGAAGCCGCTCGCGCGCAGCGAAGGGGACAAGCTGCCCGCGCGGCCTCGCGATCCATCGCCCGCCGGTGTGACGCTCTCGAAGCATGGCAAGCCATTCCCTTTGCAGGGCGTGCGCATCTTCGACTTCTCGTGGTTCCTCGCATCGGCGGGCGGCACGCGCTTCCTGAATGCGCTCGGCGCGGAAAGCATCAAGGTCGAATGGAAGGAGAATCCCGACACGCGGCTGGCCGCGATGGCGCCGGTCGGCGGCCGTGAGGCGCGCGAAAAGGCCACCGGGCCGCTGCCGGGCGTCACGGACCCCGATATGGGCGGGCAGTTCAACAACAAGAACGCGGGCAAGCGCGGCATGTCGTTGAACATCCGGCATCCGAAAGGTCTCGCGATCGCGAAGGATCTGATCCGCCAGTGCGATATCGTCGCCGAAGGGTTCTCGCCCGGCGTGCTGCAACGGCTCGGCCTCGGCTACGACGTGCTGAAGTCGATCCGGCCGGACATCATCTATGTGCAGCAGTCGGGCATGGGCACGATCGGCCGCTATGGCCGGTTCCGTACGGTGGGGCCCGTGGCCGCGTCGTTCGCGGGCAGCACCGAAATGTCCGGCCTGCCCGATCCCGCGATGCCTGCCGGATGGGGCTACTCGTATCTCGACTGGATCGGCGCATACGGCTTCGCGCTCGCCGCGCTCGGCGCGCTCTATCACCGCGAGCGCACCGGCGAAGGCCAGTGGATCGACTCGTCGCAGTGCGAATCCGGCATCTTCCAGACGGCGTCGTCCGTGCTCGACTGGTCGGCCAATGGCCGCGTCTGGACGCGCTACGGCAACCGCTCGCCGTACAAGCGCGCCGCGCCGCACGGCGCCTACCGGTGCGCGGGCGATGACGCGTGGCTCGCGATCGCCTGCTTCAGCGACGCGCACTGGCACACCTTCGTCGACGCCGCACAACTGCCCGCGCTCGCCGGCGACCCGCGCTTCGCGACGCTCACGGACCGGCTCGCTCACCAGGACGCACTCGACGCGCTCGTCGGCGCGTGGACGTCGAGTCAGGAGCCTTACGCCTGCATGCAGCGCCTGCAGCGCGCGGGCGTGCCGGCCGGCGTGTGCCAGACGGCCGCCGGCCGCTGCGATGCCGATCCGCAACTCACCGAACTCGGCTGGCTGACGGAAGTAACGGGCACGCGCATCGGCCGCTGGCCGGTCATCGAATTCCCGGTCAAGCTCGCCGCGACGCCCGCCTATAGCGGCGGCGTGATCGACCGCGGCGCGCCGTGCTACGGCGAGGACAACGCACACGTGCTCAGCCAGTGGCTCGGCTACGGCGCGTCGGAGATCGACGCGCTGCGCGAGGAAGGCGTGATCTGAGCGCGTCTGCCCCGACCATCCCATATCGAACGGAGACACAGCATGAATCCGATGCAGGGCCTCAGTAACCGGATCGCCGTCGTCGGCGTCGGCAACACGCCTTACGGCGACTTCCCCGCCGTCGACGATTACGCGCTCGGCGCCGAGGCATTCAAGGCCGCGATCGCCGATTGCGGGCTCGACAAGAACGAGATCGACGGCCTGCTCTGCTGCCGCGTGCCCTTCTATGCGCGCATGGGCGAGATCCTCGGCCTCAATCCGCGCTGGACGATGACGCTGCCGGGCCACGGCCGCATGTCCGGCATGGCGATCGCCGAAGCGATGCTCGCGCTCGAAACGGGCGCGGCGAAATATGTCGCGCTCATCTATACGAACATCGGGCGCTCGCGCCGGATGAACTATGGCGGCGACGAATTCGCTTCGTTCTGGGACCCGTGGGGTCTCACGTCGCCGGGCGCTTCGCATGGGCTGATGTTCCGCATGCATATGGAGCGCTACGGCACGACGACGCGCCAGCTCGGGGAAGTGTCCGTCGCCTTTCGCAACAACGCAATCCTGAATCCCGACGCGGTCATGCGCAAGCCCATCACGCTGGAGGATCACGCGTCGATACGCAGGATCGTCGAGCCGCTCGGTCTGCTCGACTACTGCCTCATCAACGACGGCGCCGTCTGCATGATTCTCACGACGCGCGAGCGCGCGAACGATCTCCGACAGCCGCCGGTGCTGATTTCGGGCGTCGGCGCGCGCGATGCGTTCGAGCGTTCCGCCATCGGCAACTTCGATCCCGAGTTCTGGTACGACGAGGTGCGCGAGGCGGGCACGCAGGCCTACGAGATGGCGGGCGTCACGAAGGACGATGTCGATGCCCTGATGTGCTACGACAACTTCACGCCGACGGTGCTCTTCAGCCTCGAAGGGCTCGGCTTCTGCGAGCGCGGCGAGGCGGGCGCGTTCGTCGAGAACGGCGCGCTCGGCGTACATGGCCGGCTGCCGACGAATACCGATGGCGGCCACTTGTCGAATTCGTATATGCAGGGCTGGGCGCTCAATGTCGAAGCGGTGCGGCAGCTGCGCGGCGAATGCGGCGCGCGCCAGGTGAAGGACTGCGAGGTCGTGCAGTACATCGCGGCCACGCCGTGCACGCGATCGATCATCTACACGAAGGGATAAGCCATGACCACTGCCTATGACAAGCCGCTACCGGCGATCGACGAGTATTCGAAGGGTTACTGGAACTTCGCGCGCCAGCATCGGCTGTCGGTGCAGGTGTGCCGGCAATGCGGCCATCGGCATTTTCCGGCATCGCCCGTATGCCCCTCGTGTCTGTCCGATGCGCAGGCGTGGGAAGCGGTCAGCGGCCGCGGCACGCTCGTCTCGTGGGTCACGTTTCATCGCGCGTACTGGGACGCCTTTCGCGGCGAGCTGCCGTATCACGTCTGCCTCGTTCAACTCGACGATGGCCCGATCGTCGTCGGCAACTTCGGGAACGGCATTCCCCAGGATGTGAAGATGGGCATGCCGATGAAAGTGCAGTTCGAAGACGTGACGCCCGAGGTCTCGCTCGCGCGCTTCGTCCCCGCCTGACGCACACGCACCGCTGGAGGAATTCATGAAGAAGCTGATGAACGAACCGGGCGCGTATGTCGACGAAATGCTCGACGGCCTGTGCGCAGCCCATCCCGACACGTACCGCCGCGCCGGCGAAAGCGGCCGCGTGATCGCGCGCGCGACGCCGGGCTTCGAAGGCAAGGTCGGCGTCGTGTCCGGCGGCGGCTCGGGCCATATGCCGCTTTTCACCGGCTACGTCGGCGAGGGGCTGCTCGATGCCTGCGCGATCGGCAACGTGTTCGCCGGACCGACCGTCGGCGACTGCATCGACGCGATGCATGCCGCCGAGCGCGGCGCGGGCGTGCTTTGCCTGTACGGCAACTACGGCGGCGACCGGATGAACTTCGACATGGCCTGCGAGCTGACCGCACTCGACGGCATGCAAAGCGAAACGGTGCTCGTGACCGATGACGTCGCGAGCGCATCCGCCGAAGAAAGCGGCAAGCGCCGCGGGGTTGCGGGTATCGTCTACGCGTACAAGATCGCGGGTGCGCGCGCGGAGCAGCGCGGCGCCACGCTCGACGACGTGGCCGGCAGCGCGCGCAAGGCCATTGCCGGATGCCGCACGATCGGCGTCGCGCTGACGCCTTGCATCGTGCCGGAAGTCGGCACACCGAACTTCACGATCGGCGAAGGCGAGATCGAGATGGGGATGGGCATTCACGGCGAGCCCGGCATCTGGCGCGGCGAGCTGAAACAGGCCGACGCGCTCGCGGGCGAAATGCTCGAACGCGTGCTCGCCGACCTCGACGTGGGCGCGGGCGAGCGGGTTTCCGTCATGCTCAACTCGCTTGGCGCGACGCCGCACGAGGAGCTTTACATCCTCTATCGCGCGGTGGCGCGGCTGCTGGATGCGAAGCGCGTGAGCATCGTCGCGCCGCTCGTCGGGCGCTATGCGACGTCGATGGAAATGACGGGCGCATCGCTCACGATCCAGCGCCTCGACGCCGATCTCGAAACGCTGCTGCGCGCGCCCGCGCGCTGCCCGTTCTGGAGCCACTGACGATGTCTCTCACGCCTTCACAGATGGAAGCCGCGCTGCGCCGCTGGGCAGACCGTATCGATGAAGCGGCGCCCGAGCTCAATCGGCTCGATGGCCAGCTCGGCGACGGCGACCTCGGCGCGACGCTCGAAAAATGCGCCGCGCGCGTGCGCACGGCGCTCGACGCCGGTCCGTACGCGGATCTCGGCCTGCTGTTCAAGGCCTGCGCGCAGGCTTGCGCGCGCGCGTCGGGATCGAGCTTCGGCACGCTTTTGACCGTGGCGTTCATGACGCTCGCGCGCCGGCTCGATAACCAGGCGACGCTCGCCTGGCGCGACCTGCCCGCGGCCCTGCAAGCTGCGCTCGATGCGATGTCTCAGCGCGGCGGCGCGAAGCTCGGCGACAAGACCGTGCTCGATACGCTCGCGGCCGCGCACGACGCCATCGACGGTATCGACGATCCTCGTGCGCAATACGCCGCCGCGAGCGCGGCAGTCGACGAAACCATCGCGTCGTTCAGAACGCAGCCGAACCGGATCGGGCGCGCGCGGATGTTCGCGGAGCGCTCGATCGGTCTCGACGATCCGGGAATGATCGCGTTCCGCCACATGCTGGACGGCATCGCGCCCGCTTCCTGCAACTGACACGCGCGGCACGATGCGCGGGCTTGCGCCCGCGCCTGCGTCAGGCGTTCAGATAGATCGTCTTCGTGCGAACGTAGGCTTCGAGCCCGTACTTGCCGTCCTCGCCGCCCAGGCCGCTATCGCCGTAACCATGATGGAAACCTTGCGGCGCTTCGCCGAGCGAACGGTTCACGTAGATCTCGCCGAAGTTCAGTTCGGCGGCGGTGCGCATCAGCACGCCGAGATCCTTCGTGAAGAGATACGCGGAAAGACCGTAGCTCGAATCGTTCGCGAGTTTGAGTGCCTCGTCGAAATCGCGCACCTTGAGCACCGACATGACCGGACCGAACACCTCGCCCTGCACGATGTCCATCTCGTGCGTCACGTCCGTCAGCAGCGTGGGACCGTAGAAATGGCCGCGCTCGTACACGCCGCCGCTCAGCCGCGCGCCGCCGATCCGCACGCGCGCGCCCTGATGCACCGCCTTTGCGACCATCGCCTCGACCTTTTCGAGCTCGGCGGCGCTGATCTTCGGGCCCATCGTCGTATCTTCGTTCGACGGATCGCCGACCTTGATCGCGCCGATCTTCTGGCTCACCAGTTCGAGGAAGCGGTCGTAGACGGCTTCGTGCACGTACGTGCGTTCATTGCACGTGCAGACCTGACCCGCGTTGAGAAAGCGCGCCTCGACGGCCGCGCTGGCGGCCGCTTCGAGATCGGCGTCGGCGAGCACGATGAACGGCGCCTTGCCGCCGAGTTCGAGGCGGACTTCCTTCAGCGTCGGCGCGGCCGCGGCCATGATCTTTTTGCCCGCCGCGGTGCTGCCCGTCATCGTGACCATTTTCACGGCCGGATTCGCGACAAGGCGCTGTCCCGCCGGAATGCCCCCGCTCACGATGTTGACGACGCCCGCCGGGAACTCTGCTTCGGCGACGAGCCTGGCGATTTCGAGCGATGTCACCGGCGTCAGTTCATGCGGCTTGAGCACGATCGTATTGCCGGCCGCGAGCGCCGGCGCGACCTTGCGCGCGAGCAGCCCCGCCGGAAAATTCCACGCCGAAATGCCGGCGATCACGCCATGCGGCTGCTTGTCGATCAGGATCTTTTCGCCCGGACGGCTCCCCGGCACGATATCGCCTTCGAGGCGGCGCGCATTCTCGGCGGCGAAGCGAATCAGCGAGATCGCGAAATCGATCTCGCCGCGCGCCTCGCGGATCGGCTTGCCGACTTCCTGCGTCAGCAGCCGCGCCAGGCGTTCGTGATCGCGCTGGATCAGCGTGTTCAGGCGCAACAGGAAGTCCGCGCGCTCGACGGCCGTGCGGCGGCTCCATGCGGGAAATGCCGCCGCCGCGGACTGAACCGCGCGGTCGATATCCGCGTCCGTCGCGTCGGCGGCCGTGGCGATGGTTTCGCCTGTCGCCGGATTGCGCACCGTGAGCCGCGCCGTGCCGCTCGACGCAACCCAGTCTCCATCGATAAATAGGGAATACTGATTGATCTCGTCCATTCGTTCTCACCTTTAGAGAGACGCGCCGAGCGCGCCGATGTTCGCGGGGAAGCGAAGCGCGACCCCACCATGTTGAAACAACCTTGGGCACTCACCAAGATGGTCAGACCACCGATGCAGCAGCCCCACACGACCGAGCGTAGGGCCGGACGCCGCGAGACGGTCGCGCGCGTCGCTCGTCAGCTCGAAAGCGCGATCGAAGAAGCCGGCTTGCGCAACGAGCCGCGTCTGCCGCCCGAACGCGAACTGGCGCTGACGCTCGGCGTATCGCGCTCGACGCTTCGCGAGGCCATCCAGCGACTGATCGCAACCGGTGCAATCGATGCGCGTCACGGCCGCGGGCTGTTCATTCGCCGCGCGCCGCCCGCATCGGACATGCTGGAGCCTTCGGTGTTCGGCGAAACCGCGGCTTCGAGACGCGACACGCTGGAGTTCCGGCTCGTCGTCGAATGCGCCGCTGCGAGGCTCGCCGCGACGCGTGCAGCCGACAGCGATCTGCGCGAGTTGCAGACGCTGCTTCAGCGCATGACCGATGCCGTGCACGCGAGAGACGTGGAGGCCGAAGCGCTCGCGGATGCGCATTTCCATCTGGCGCTGGTCCGCGCTTCCCATAACCGGATGCTGGCCACGCTCTGCCTGAATGCAGGTTCGACCTTGCGCAGCCATATCGCGAGAAATACGCTGCTGGCGTCGGCTTCCGAGGACGAATCGCATCGGCTCGCGACGGCGCGGCTCGCGCAGCATCGCGCGATCTACGATGCTGTCAGCGCGCATCGGCCTCATACCGCCGCCGAAGCGATGCAAACGCATATCGAAGAGGTCGGCCGGCAGTTCGATGACTGTGAATAAGGCACGCGCCGCGAAACGTTCGCGCATCAATACGACCGCGGCAGCCCGAGAACATGCTCGCCGAGATACGCAAGAATGAGGTTCGTCGAGATGGGCGCGGTCTGATAAAGCCGCGCTTCGCGCCACTTGCGTTCAATGCCGTATTCCTCGGCATAACCAAAACCGCCGTGCGTTTGCAGCGCGGTATCGGCGGCGTGCCAGGTCGCCTCGGACGCGAGCAGCTTAGCCATGTTCGCTTCGGCCCCGCACGGCTGCCCCGCCTCGAATAGCGCCGCGGCCTTGCGCGCCATCAGATCGGCGGCTTCGAGTTCCATGTAGGCGCGCGCGAGCGGGAACTGCACACCCTGATTCTGTCCGATCGCACGTCCGAACACCTTGCGCTCGTTCGCATAATCGACGGCCTTTTTCAGCAGCCAGCGGCCATCGCCGATGCACTCCTGCGCCACGAGAATCCGCTCGGCATTCATGCCGTCGAGGATGTAGCGAAAGCCCTTGCCCTCCTCGCCGATCAGGTTTTCGACCGGCACTTCGAGATTCTCGATGAAGATCTCGGTCGTGTTGTGATTGATCATCGCCGGGATCGGCCGGATATCGATGCCCCTGCCCTTCGCCTCGCGCAGATCGACGAGCAGCGTCGACAAACCATCGGTTCGTTTCGCGCACTGCGCCGCCGGCGTCGTGCGAACCAGCAGCAGCATCAGATCCGAATGGAGCGCGCGCGACGTCCATACCTTCTGTCCGTTCACGACATAGACGTCGCCGCGCCGTTCCGCGCGCGTTCTCAGTTGCGTCGTATCCGATCCGGTGGTCGGCTCGGTCACGCCGAACGCCTGGAGCCGCAGCGCACCCGACGCGATCTCCGGCAGATAGCGGCGCTTCTGCGTCTCGCTGCCGTGTCGCAGAAGCGTACCCATGATGTACATCTGCGCATGCGCGGGACTCGCGACGCAGCCGCTCGCATTGATCTCTTCGAGAATCACGGCGGCGGCGCGCAGCGGCATGCCGGAGCCGCCGTACGCTTCGGGGATCAGCGCGCCCAGAAAACCGCCGGCAGTCAGCGCATTCACGAATTCGGTCGGATATCCGCGCTCGTTGTCGAGCTTGCGCCAGTAGTCGCCCGGAAAATCGCGGCAGATGCGGCGCACCGCATCGCGCAGATCCGCGTAATCCTCGCGTGTGACGGAAATGCCGATGTCCTCGCCTGACTCGTGATTCGCTTCTGTCGTCATCGAAAAGTCCTTCGTGAAATACGTGAGAGGAACGCGGGCCGCCGTGCGCCCTACCGGTTGACCAGCGCCCGCGGCAACCGCAGCACCAGCGCCGCGCCGAGCACGAGCCACGCGGCCAGCATGGCGACGCCATAGCGCGCGTCATGCGTGAAGTCGTTCAGCACGCCGGTCAAGAGCGGGCTCACGAAGCCGGCCAGCGCGCCGACCGAATTGATGAGCCCGATGCCCGCCGCACCGGATGCGCCCTTCAAAAAGGATGTCGGCAGACACCAGAACAGCGGCAGCGTCGCCATGACGCCGCCGGTCGCGATGGTCAGCGCGGCCAGCGCGAGTGTCGTGTCGTGCTGCAGGAACGTGCTGAGCACGAAGCCCGCGGCGCCGACCAGCGCGGGCGCGGCCACATGCCAGCGGCGCTCGCGCAGCCGGTCGCCGGTGCGCGAGAGCATCAGCATTGCGATGACGCCCGCCAGGTAGGGAATCGCGCTGAGATAGCCGATCTGAAAGTTGTCGTGCAGCCCGAGACGCTTGATCAGCGTCGGCAGCCAGAAGCTGACGCCGTACTGCCCGGTCGCGATGCAGAAGTTGATCAGCACGCAGAGCCATACACGCGCGTCGGTGAACATCTGGCGCAGGGACGCATCGGGCTTCGCATCGTGCTCGGCGTCGAGTTGCGACTGCACCCACCCTTTTTCCGCAGCGCTCAGCCAGTCGACATCGGCCACGCGTTCGGGAAGCGCTTTCCAGAGCACGCCCGCGAGCACGATGGACGGCAGCGCCTCGATCAGAAACAGCCATTGCCACGATGCCAGGCCGCCGGTGCCGCCCATGCTGCTCATGATCCAGCCCGAGAGCGGCCCGCCAAGCACGCCCGATACCGGAATGCCCGTCATGAAGATCGCGACGACGCCAGCGCGCCGGCGCGACGGAAACCATTGCGTCAAATACAGCACCACGCCCGGAAAGAAGCCCGCTTCCGCGACGCCCAGCAAAAAGCGCGTTGTGTAGAACGCGCCGGGCGTCCGGACGAAAAGCATCGCCGCCGAGATGACGCCCCAGGTCACCATGATGCGGGCGAGCCATCGCCGCGCGCCCACGCGATACAGAATCATGTTGCTCGGCGTTTCGAACGCAAGATAGCCGATGAAGAACATGCCCGCGCCGAGCCCGTACACCGTATCGCTGAAGCTTAGATCCGACGCCATCTGCAGCTTCGCGAAACCGATGTTGACGCGGTCGAGGTAGCACGCCACATAGCAGATGAACAGCAAGGGCAGAAGCCGGCGCGTGATGCGCCCATAGATCGAGACACCCGGTGCCGCAGCGTGATGCGAAGACACCGCCGAAGCGGGATCGACAGATTGCATGCTTGTCTCCTGATTGACGACGGTTTCGTCGCCGTGTGGACTTTCGTCTGGTTCCGATGCGATGCTTCTATGGGCTTCGTTGACGGATGCAACACATATAATGCATTATATAATCTATATTTACACGAGACGCAACGCGCCCGCGCGCTTGCCGAAGGAACGTCATGTATTTCGAGTTCTCCCGCTTCAAACCGATCGAGCGTTACAAGCTGTTGTCGTCGACGGTCACGCCGCGTCCGATCGCATGGGTATCGACCATCGACGCGAACGGCAAGCCCAACGCCGCGCCCTTCTCGTTCTTCAATGTCTTCGCCGAAGACCCGCCGACGCTGGGTTTCGCGATCAATCATCGTTCCGATTCGGACCGCAAGGACACCGGAGAGAACGTGCGTTTGCAGAAGGAATTCGTCGTCAATCTCGTGAGCGCCGACTGCGTCGAGCAGATGAACATCACCGCGATCGAGTTCGGTCCGGCGGTGGACGAGTTCGCGGAAGCGGGCCTCACGCCGGCGCCGTCCACGCTGATCCGCACGCCGCGCATCGCTGAAAGCCGCGTGTCGTTCGAATGCCGGCTGATGCAGATCATCGCGCTCGGCACGCGGCGTTCGCTCGTGCTCGGCGAAGTGCTCGCGATGCACGTCCCCGACGAAGCGGTGCTCGACGCGCAACGCTGCTGGATCGATACGCAACGGCTTCAGCTCGTCGGCCGCATGCACGGTCACCATTACCTGCGCATGGCGGATGTCTTCGAGATGCCCACGATTCCCGTCGATACGTGGAATGCGAAAGACAACCGCTAGCCGCCCGTCGATACACCCAAAGAAAGGAGACGAACTTGAGTCCAGAATTCGAAATAGTCGATTACGAACGCTTCCGCCAGAGCATCGTCGCGAATGCGCGTATCGAAGTGCTGCATACCGGCATGCGCTGGCCCGAAGGTCCGGTGTGGTTCGCCGACAGCGAATGCCTGCTGTGGAGCGACATCCCGAACAACCGCATCATGCGCTGGGTGGAAGGCGCGCCGGCAACGGTGTATCGCTATCCGTCCAACAACGCCAACGGCAACACGCGCGACCGTCAGGGACGTCTTCTGACCTGCGAGAGCGGCGGCCGTCGCGTCACGCGAACGGAGCACGACGGCACGATCACGGTACTCGCGGACCGCTTCGAAGGCAAGCGCCTCAACTCGCCGAACGACATCGTCGTGAAGTCCGATGACAGCATCTGGTTCAGCGACCCCGACTACGGCATCCTCAGCGATTACACCGGCGACAAGGCGAAAAGCGAAATCGGCGCGAACCATGTGTTCCGGCTCGATCCCGCGACGCGTGAACTGCGCATCGCCACCAGCGAACTCGTGAAGCCGAACGGGCTCGCGTTCTCGCCGGACGAGTCGATTCTCTACATCGCCGATTCGGGCGTCTCGCACGACCCGAACGGCCCGCATCACATCGTCGCGTTCGATGTCGTGGACGGTGCGCGCCTCGTGCGTCCACGCGTGTTCGCGACGATTTCCCCCGGCGTGGCGGATGGCTTTCGCGTCGATACCGAAGGCAACGTGTGGACCACGGCCGGCGACGGCGTGCACTGCTATGCCCCCGACGGCGCGCTGCTCGGCAAGATCCATCTGCCGGAAGTCGCGACCAACCTCACGTTCGGCGGGCCGAAACGTAATCGCCTGTTCGTGACCACGGCGTCATCGTTGATCGCGGTCTATGTGGGCCAGCGCGGCGCGCAGTGGCCGTGATCGTGTTGTCTTCTTAACGAAGCGGGCTGCCGGCGGCAGCCCGTCTCTCATGCAGCGATCGCCGCAATCAGATACCGAGATATGCGCTTTGCACGGCGGGGTCTTTCATCAACTGCTCGGTCGGACCGGTGTTGACCGAACGGCCCAGCTCGAAAATCACCGCGCGCGACGCGAGATGCATCGCCCAGTGCGCGTTCTGCTCCGCGAGGATCACGGTCAGTTGCTCCACGCGCCGAATTTCATCGAGCACATCGCCGATTCGTTCGACGACGATCGGCGCCAGTCCGAGCGACGGTTCGTCGAGCAGGAACAACTTCGGCTTCGACATCAGCGCGCGGCCGATGGCGAGCATCTGCTGCTCGCCTCCGCTCAGACTCGCCGCATGCTGCCTCCAGCGCTCCTTGAGACGCGGAAAGTACGCATAGATCTGCTCGACGCGTTGATCGGCCTCTTCGCGCGGGCGCGTGAACGCACCCATGCGAAGGTTCTCCGCCACCGACAACTGCCCGAACACGCGCCGCCCTTCCGGCGAGATAGCGATGCCGCGGCGCACGATCTCGCTCGTCTTGAGCCCGCGCATGTTCTCGCCTTCGAACGTGATCGAGCCGGACGCATAGTGCGCCATGCCGAGAATCGCCTTGATCGCGCTGCTCTTGCCCGCGCCGTTGCTGCCGACGAGCGCGAAGATCTCGCCGGCCTCGACCGAGAACGACACGCCATGCGTGCCGATCACGCGCCCGTAACGGACGTTCAGATCAGATACCGTGAGCTGCGGCATGTCCCCTCCCCAGATACGCTTCGATCACCTTCGGATCGGCCAGCACGTCGAGCGGTGCGCCGGTCGTCAGCTCATGGCCCTGATGCATCGCCATCACGCGATCGCACAGGCCCTTCATGAAACGGATGTTGTGATCGATCACGATCACGGTGATGCCGCGATCGCGGATCTTCAGGATCGTGTCGCGCACGTGATCGGCCTCCTCCGCGCTCAGACCCGCGACCGGCTCGTCGAGCATCACGATGCGCGGCCGCGCCGCAAGCGTGATGACCATGCCGAGCGTCTTCTGATAGCCGTACGGCAGGCTGCCGGCTTGCAAGGAAGCGACCTCGGCGAGGTTCAGCCATTCGAGCAGCTCGGCCACGCGGTGCTCGCTTTCGGCACGCATCGCACGCGCACGGCGCGTATTGAAGAACGCCGCCATCGCGCCCGGATACATCCCGAGGAAGGCGCCGCGCACGGCGTTTTCATAGACCGTGCGCCCGCCGTACACGGTAGTCGACTGGAACGTGCGCACGAGCCCCTTGCGCGCGAGAACGTGCGGCAACAGTCCCGTCACGTCCTCGCCTTCGAGCCGCACATGACCGCTGCTTGGCCGGATCATGCCGCTCACGAGATTGATCGCCGTGGTTTTTCCGGCGCCATTCGGCCCGATGATGCCGAGTATCTCGTGCTCGTTGACGTGAAACGTTAGTTCCGACACGGCGGCAAGTCCGCCGAAATGCCGCGATAACTTTTCTATTTGGAGCAGGCGCGCGCTCATTGCCGGCCTCCGCGTCCCAGGCCGAGACGTTTGAACAGCGCGCCCGCATCGGCGATGCCGCCGGAAAAGAACGCCATGACGAGGATCAGCACGATGCCGAAGACGACGTGCTGCAGTTCCACGTAGCCGCGCAGGAATTCCGGCAGCAGCACGACGAACACCGTGCCGACGATCGGCCCGATCAGCGTGTACATTCCGCCGATCACGTTGATCACCACGAGATTCAGCGACTGTTCGAGCGCGAACGAAGTCGGATCGATGTAGTGAACGAAATGCGCCTGCAACGCACCCGCGACGCCGACGATCCCGCACGCGAGCACGAACACTGCGACCTTCGTGCTCAGCACCGGCACGCCCGAGCAGCGCGCGAGCGATTCGCCTTCCCGCACCGAATCGATCATCCGGCCAATTTCGGACCCGAGCAGCCGGCCGACGATCCCGATGATGACGACTGCAAAGCCGAGCGCGAGGTAATAGAACGGCACCGCGTTCGAGAAGAACTCGCTTGGCCCTGGCACGCCGGAGATGCCGTTCGAGCCGCCCGTGACGCTCGTCCAGTTGACGAACACGGTGCGTACGATCTCGCCGAAGAGCAGCGTGACGAGCACGAAGTATTTGCCCGTCAGACGCAGCAGAATCGGGCCGACGATCAGCGCGAGCGCGGCGGGCGCGAGAAACGCGAGGCACACCGACACCGGAAACGGCAGGCCGAAGTTCATCGTCGAAATGGCCGATACGTAAGCGCCAATGCCCATGAACGCGGCATGACCGAGCGACACATGACCCGTGCGCACGATGAGGTGCAACGAACTCGCGGCGATGGCCGTGATGAACGTGGTGACGGCCACCGAGAGGACGAACTTGTCCTGCCCGAAGAGCGGCAATGCCACGAGCACGACGAGCATGACGGCGATCACCGCGGGATGAGCGAGCCAGCGGCGCGCGGGCCGCAAGGCGCTCGCCTGCGGCGCGGGCTGCAACGGAAGCCCTGTCCGCAGCGCGGATTGAAGAACGGAGGGTTTGTTCATGCTTCTTTCGCTCCAAGCAGGCCCCACGGGCGGAAGATCAGCAGCAGGATCACAGCGCCAAACGACACGAATATCGACGTGGCGCTGCCGTAGAAGGTGCCGAGAAAGCTGTTTGCGAGTCCGAGCAGCAGGCCGCCGAGCGCAACGCCGGGAATACTGCCCATGCCCCCGAGAATCACGACGATGAACGCGATCATCAACTGCGGCTCGCCGACGAACGGCGAGAGCGCATAGGTCTGGGCGTAGAACCCGCCCGCGAGCGCGGCCATGAAGATCGCGATGAAGAAGGCGAGACGATAGATCGCGGTGCTGTTCACGCCCTGCGCTTCGGCGATATCGACGTCCTGCGCCGCTGCGCGCATCGCGAGACCGTAGCGCGAGTAGTGGGTGAAAACATAGAAGGCGAGCAGCGCAACCGCCGCAATGCCGATGATGATGAGCTTCTGAGCCGGAAACACGAGGCCGCCGAACTGCAGCAGCGCATCGGTGCTCGGCGGCACCGATCGCTCCTCGGCGTTCCAGACGATCACCGCGGTGTACATGATCGCCATGTCGAGCCCGAGCAGGCCGATCATGCTCTGGAACATCCGCTGGTAGAAGAAGCGATACACGATGCGTTCGAGCAGCAGCGCGACGATCGCCACGATCAGCGCCGAGAGCGGCGCCGCGATCAGATACGGCAGACCGAAGCCGCCGTACAGGTAATACAGTGCATAGCCGCCGAGCATGGCGAACGCGCCGTGCGCGAAGTTCACGACGCGCATGATGCCGAACAGCAGCGTGAATCCGAGCGCAATGAGGATGTAGATGGCGCTCAGGCCGATACCGTCCACGAATACCTGGCCAAGAACTGCGGGAGAGAACATGAAACGCTCCTGAATCTCGTCAGCGATGAAACCCGGCACGCGCGAGGCCGGCGGACTTCGCCGGCCGGCCGCGCGGCAGGGGCGCCTTTACGGCGTGATGACGGCCTTCACCGATGCCTTGCCGTTCGTCACCTCCTTGATGACGAACGTGTGCAGCAACTGATGATCGACGCCATAGTCCTTCGCGCCGGTCCACACGACCTTGCCGAAGATCGGCGCGTCGTAGCCCGTCATCTTTTCGAGCTGGTCGCGGATCTGCGTGGTGTCGGTCGAGTCGGCGCGGCGCATCGCTTCGAAGAGCATGTTCGCCGCGTTGTAGTACACCGGGGCCAGGCCGTTCATCACGCCGCTGTATTTCTTCTGATAGGCGGCGACGAACGGCTTCACGCGCGGCAGCGATTCATCGATCACGTCGTACTTCATCATGCCGTTGGCGAGCGGCCCGGCAATCTGGATCAGCTCGTCGATGCCCGCGCCGCCCGACTGGATGATGATGCCCTTGTAGCCGACCTGCCTCGCCTGCTTGACGAGCAGCCCCGCCTCACCCGGCGCATTCGCGTTGAGATCGAACACGTCGACGTTTTGCGCCATCATGCGCAGCAGCAGCGGCGTGAATTCCTTCGTGCCGCGCTCGTAGGCATCCGTCCATACTTCGAAGCCGTTCTTCTTGTACGCCTCGGTGAGGATCGGCACGCCCGACTGGCCCGTCGCGTCGTTCGGCGCGATCATGCCGATCTTCTTCGCGTTCGGCGAGTTCTTGTGCAGCCATTGAACGATCGGTGTCGAGAATTCCTGCGTGCTGTTGTTGACGCGGAATACGTACGCGCCCTTCCACTGATTGCGAAGGATCTGCGGCGCATAACCGTCGACGAACTGCAGGACCTTCGCGGGCTGCGTGACCGGCAGCGAGCCGAGCGCGCCCGGCGATCCGACCGGCCCGAAGATCACCTTCACCTGATCGCGGTTGACCAGCCGGTCGGCGGCCGTCTTCGCTTGCGCGGCGTTGTACTGGTCGTCGTACGCGATCAGTTCGAGCTTGTAGGTCTTCCCGGCGAGCTTCAACCCGCCCGCTTCGTTGAGCTGGTCGATTGCGATCTGCACGCCGCGCTGGAGCCCGAGGCCCCACGCGGTCCCGCCCCCCGATAACGACGCGATCACGCCGATCTTCATCGTCTCCTGGGCGTGCGCGACGCACGCGGCGCCGCTCATGGCCGCCGCGCACAACGCGCGAATCGCGATGGTCTTCAGCGTCTTACTGATCATACGGATATCTCCTTTATGGTTTTCGTGCCGCCTGCCCGGCCGCCGCGGTTCAGGCCGTTCTTTAATTCATTTGCCGTCGAAAGCGAAGCGGAACCGGTCGCCGTGACTGACGATGCGGCCGGCCGTCGGCGACGGGAAATGCCCGGTCAGCAACAGCGTGTCGGTATCCGCATAGCGGTGCATCAGCGCGAGCCGGGTGTCGTGGGCCTGCTTCGCGTCGAAATCGGCGAGATTCGTCAGCGACGGATCGGCGAACTGGATCGGGTGATGGATCACGTCCCCGGTGAACACGGCGCGCTCGCGGCCGTGGTCGCCGACATTCACGAATACGTGGCCCGGCGTATGGCCGCAGGCGGGCGAGAGCCAGACGCCCTCGCCCAGTTCGCGTTCGACCACATGATCGAGCTCGACCAGATCGGCGCGTCCGTGCTCGTGGATGGGCAGCACGCTGTCCTCGAACGAACCGCGATTGACCGGCGTTTCCGGATGCCTGCGATGCTGATCGAACAGATATTCGAATTCGACGCGCGCCATCAGGTAACGCGCGTTCGGAAAGGTCGGCACCCAGCGGCCGTTTTCGAGCCGCGTGTTCCAGCCGACGTGATCGGCGTGCAGGTGCGTGCAGAGCACGATGTCGATCTCTTCCGGCTCCACACCGATCGCGGCGAGATTGGCCAGATAGGGCGTGTTCAGGTCGTTCCAGGCGGGCATCGACGGCCGCTGCTTGTGATTGCCGTTGCAGGCATCCACGAGAATGGTGTGATGCCGCGTGCGGATGACGTAACTATGAAAGCTCATGTACAGCCGGGTCGAGCCCGGTTCGACGAGGTTCGGGCCGAGCCAGTCGCGATTGGCTTCGACAATGGCTTCGTCGATCGACGGGAACAACCAGCGCGCTTCGAGCGGCAGCCGGCTGATTTCGTCGAACTTGCGGATTTCGGTGTTGCCGATTCTCTGCGCTTGCACTGCTGTCTCCTGGTCATTCGGTCTTCGGTTGCGTTCTTCCGAATATATATTACGGTATGCTTAATGTTTGAAAACGATGCGAATTCTGCGTGCGCCGCCTTATCGGATACGGTAGAAGCGGGCCGCGGTATCGTGAAACAACGCAGCGCGGTCTGACGCAGGCAGATTCGCCGTCACGCGCTTGTAGGCATTCCACGCGATGCCGTAGCCGAAACAGCCCTTGTCCACCGGGAAATTGCTCTCGAACATGCAGCGCGAAGCGCCAAACGTCTCGATGCAAGTCTCGACATACGGCCGGATCGCCTCGGCCACCGATGCGGAATCAGGCGGCAGCGCCGTTCTCTCAAAGTCGAAGCCGAAGAGCGGCATGCCGAAGCCGCCCAGCTTCACGTGCACATTCGCGTAGCTCGACAGCCGCGCCATGTCATCGCGCCATGCCGCGAACACTGCGTCGCGGTGCCCGCGGTACGGCCCGAGCGCCAGCGGGCCGCCGACGTGATTGAGCACGATCGGCGTATCGCCGAATTTGTCCGCTAGCTGACATAGCTCGGGCAGTTGCGTGTGAATCAGCCATGCATCGAATGCAAGCTGGCGCGGCGCCAACTGCGCAATGCCGGCCTGAAACGACGGATCGAGCAGCAGCCTGGCCGGCGGCGTCGCGGCCGATGGACGCACGTCCGGGTTGGCGTGCCACACGGCGATATTGCGGATGCTGCGCAAGCGCCCTTCCGACACGTCGATCAGGTGATCGAGCGCCGGCCCCGCCGCCGCCCCGAGCGTCAGATCCACGTTGCCGACGAACGCGGCCCCGACGCGCGTGAAGGTGCCGAGCGCCTCGGCCTCGCGCGCTTCGGCCAATGCGAAGCGCATTTCACCCGCCGACGCGCGTTCTTCCGGGCCATCGGTGTCGTAGTGCGTCTTGCATTCGACGAACACCGTCGCGCGGACATTGTGACCGCTCGCGAGATCGTCGAGCAGATCCCGCGAGCGATAACGCTTGTCCGCAAACTCCCACAGATGATGGTGCGCATCGATGATCGGCAGGTCGGGTTCCAGTGCCGGTTCGGTGCGAAGCGCCAGCCATTCCGGGCGTATCGCAATGTGCGGCGCAGCCTTCGCGATGTCGCGCGGCGCGGTGAGCGGTTCGTTCATGTCAGCCTCCGATCTGCCCCGTCACATCGCCTTGCAGCGCCGCGCCGGGACGCTCGCCGATCGGCGAACGCGTGAGAAACCACGATGACAGCGCGCCCATCACGAGCAGGCCGCCCGCCGCCGCGAACGCGGTGTCGAATCGCCCGGTCGCCTGCACCACATAGCCGGTCACGATCGGTGCGAGGAAGCCGAACACGTTTCCGCCGATCAGCAGCAGGCCCGTCGCGCGGCCGAGATCGGCCTTCGAGCGCAACAGGTCGCCGAGCAGCGTGATGTTGAGCGCGTTGCCCGTCGCGACACTGCCCAGCGCCATCGTGATGAGCAGCAGAATGCCTTCGATGCTGGACACCCAGGGCACGAACAGGATGACCGCGCCGCCTAGCACGACGGAGCCGAGCACGATGCGCCGGCGTCCCGCTTCCACCGCGCGCGCCGTCAGCAGGCGGTCGCTCAACATGCCGAGCGCCACGGAAACAACGATCGATCCGATGTACGGCAGCGCCATCACGGTGCCGCTCTTGAGCAGCGTCATGCCGCGTTCAGCCTGCAGGTAGTTCGGCAGCCACGTCAGAAACAGATATTGCGTGTAGGCGCCCGCGCCCTGCGTGAGCATGAGGCCCCACATCGTGCGGCTCGCGATGATGCGGCTCAGCCCGATCGGCTGCGACGCGACCGCCTGCGCTTGCGATACGGTCTCGCGCTCGCGGCGAATCGTTTCGCGCTCTTCATCGGAAATCCACGAGGCCTCTTCGGGCTGACGGAAAAATGCGAGCCACACGGCCAGCCACACGAAACCCACGAGACCGCAGATGGCGAACGAGATGCGCCAGTCGAGCACCGATACGAGCCAGGACAAGCCCACCGCACCCAGCGCCGGACCGAAGTACGCGCCCGAGTTGAACACCGTCATCGCAGTGCCGCGCTCGCTGCTCGGCACCCATTCGCGGATGATCCGCGAAGCCGCCGGATAGCAGCACGATTCGCCGACACCCATCACCACGCGCGCGGCGACGACGCCGCCCATCGATGTGGCCGCGCCGGTCAGCGCGGTCGCGGCGGACCAGAGCGCCATGCTGAAGGCCGTCACCGAGCGCGAGCCGAATCGGTCGATGAGCAGGCCCATCGGGATCAGGCAGAGCGTGTAACCCCAGAGAAAGGAAGAAAACAGATAGCCGAGCTGAACCTTGTCGATGCCCAGCGCCGCCTGGACGTGGCCGGCCGACACGGACAGCGCGACGCGATCCAGATAGTTGATCGCGGCGAGCGCGAACAGCATCAGATACACCCAGTAGCGAGATCTCCAGCGCACAATCGTCTCCTTTTTGCTTGCCGGGCTTCGCTGGCCGGCAACGCGATTCCTGAAAGTGATGTCGCAAATATAAATTATATTTTCCATCCGGACAACGCGCTTCTGTCGAACGAGGGTTTGCACCGACGCTCTCATCGTCGTCCAGGCGACGCAAAACAGTTTGTTATCCGAATCAGTTCGGGAAGATTTCCCCGATGTGACTACCGGCCGCCCGACACCACCAGGTTGGCGCTCAGCACATACCCCGCGTCGTCGTTCAGCAGCCAGAGAATCGCGTTGGCGATCTCCTCCGGCGATCCGCCGCGTCCGATCGGAACTTCGTCCGCGAGACGCTCGATGCGTCCGGGTTCGTTGAAATCGGTGTACACGAGGCCCGGAGAAACCGCATTCACGCGGATGCCCTCGCGCGCCACTTCCTTCGCGAGGCCGATGGTCAGCGAATTGACCGCGCCTTTCGATGCCGCATAGTGCACGCGCCGGCCCGCCGATCCGTGCGCAGCCGCCACCGACGATACGTTGACGATGCGCCCGCCCGCGCCGCCGCGCTCCGTCGACATGCATCGCACGGCTTCACGGCAACAGAGGAAATAGCCCATCACATTGACGGCGAGGGTTTCCTGCAGCGCGGAGACGTCGAGGTCCGCGAGACGGGTCGAGCCGCCGCTCACGCCCGCATTGTTGACGAGATCGGTCAGCGGGCCATAGCGTCGCGCGACCTCGTCGAACATGGCGACGACGGCGCGCTCGTCGGACGTATCGGCTTGCCACGCGAATGCGTCGCCGCCCGAGGACACGATCTCGTCGGCGAGCCGTTCGGCGGCCTCCACCCCATTGCGATAATTGATGCAGACGCGATAGCCGCTGCGCGCGGCGCCCCGCGAGACGGCCGCGCCGATGCCGCGCGAGCCGCCGGTCACGATCAGCGTGCGGCGCGCGCCCGGCGCGCCGAGAGGTGAAACGGGATTGCGAGAAGTGCTCATGGTTGCCCTGCGTCTCCTGGAAAAGGTCCAGCTTCCCGTTCCGGCGCGGTCATTCTTTCGCCGGTTCCGTGGCGTTCTTCTCCACACGATGCCAGCCGGCCTCGATGTGCTCGACCATCGCCGCCAGCGCGCCGGCACGATCGCCTTCTTCGAGCCGGCGCAGAATCTCTTCGTGCTCGTGCAGCAGTTGCTTGAAGCGGGCTGCCTGGTCGTCGTGGAAGTTGAACGGATACTTGGCCCATAACACCCGGACGAACTGCAGCGTCTGCGGGCGATCGGCGATTTCATAGATTCGAAAGTGAAACCGGACGTTGGCCGCACGCACCGGGAACGGCTCGCGCGCCTTCGTCAACTTGCTCAACTCGCGATGGATCGTGCGCAGCTCGGCGATCTCGTTGTCCGTGATCTTTTCGAGCGCCCACTCCGTGAGCCGGCGCTCCAGCACCACGCGCAACTCGAAGATCTCACGCACGCTCTTGCGGTCTATCTCCGGCACGAGCAGGCCTTTGTGCGGGATGCTCAGCACAAAGCCCTCCATTTCGAGCGCCTTGAGCGCCTCGCGCACCGGCGTGATCGATACGCCGAGTTCCTCCGCGATCTCCGCCTGCTTCAGCTTCTCTCCCCGCCGGTACTCGCCCGAGATGATCCGCTCTCTCAGCCGCTCGGCCACCTGATCCAGCTTTGTTCGAAACACCATATGAACCCCAGAGTGTCCTGCCTTGTCCGCTCGCGGCCGCGCCGCGCAAATCCGCGGCTGGCCCGTGCCTGTCGTGTCTGCCGGAGCGGTTCGCCGTCCGGCAAGGAGCACATTGTAAGGGGCAAATAAAATATATGATCCTCGGCCAGCCGCACCCGGCGTGCGCCAGAACGCTCGCGAACCGCCTTGTCAGACGCTCGAATGCGCGCTCGCTCAGGAGCGGGTCCCGTCCGTATCCAGCACGAATTTGGGCAGCACGAAACCGTCCGGCATCGGCTTGAAGATCATGCGGACTTGCTTGCCGATCCAGCTTCCCTCGGGCAGCGGGGCTTCAAGGTTCGAGACAAGCACGGCACCTTCTTCCAGACGTACCGCAATCACGTTGTAGGGCGCCGGGTATGCGTCCAGATAGGTCTTGTGAAAGACGACCCAGGACAGCACCGTGCCACGCCCCGACACGCCGCGCCATTCGAGTTCGCTGGAGAGGCAGTGCGGGCAAACCGGCCCCGGCGGGTAAAGCACGGTGTCGCAGGACGCGCAGTGCTGGAGCTTGAGCGCGCCATCGCGGATGCTCTGCCACATCGGTGCGTCGTACATGCCCATCACCGGTTGCGGCGTGCGCGGCGCTTCGGCGGGTGTCTCAGTCATGTGATTTCCTATCGGCTATAGATGATCGAAACGGCCTTGCCGGCGACATCGGATGTGTAGTGCGCGTGCCGGCAATCGTCGATCTGACGCTCGCCGCATTCGCCGCGCACCTGGCGCACGCATTCGATCTGATGCGCCCAGCCCTGCATATAGGTCTCCGACAAGTGCCCGCCGCCCGTATTGGTCGGCAGCTTGCCGCCCGGCCCGATGCCCTCTTCGCGCAGGAACCGCCCGACGTCGCCGACCGCGCAATAGCCGTAACCTTCGAGCGCGAGCGGCACATGCACGGAGAAGCTGTCGTACACCTGGAACAGGTCCATGTCTTTCGGGCCAAAACCGGCCATCTCGTAGGCCTGACGTGCGCAGTCCTGCTGCGCGGACAGGTAGAAGTCGGTCAGGCGCGGTTCGAGGCTGGTGGCGCCGCGGTTCAGATCGCGCCGCCCGATCGCCTCGATATACACGGGCGGCTTTTTGAAGCGCGCCGCCCGCTCGGCCGTCGTGACGATCAGCGCGACGCCGCCGTCGTTGATCATGCAGTAGTCGTACAGGCGCAGCGGCTCGCAGATGTACTTGGCCTCGCGGTATTCGTCGAGCGTGATCCGCTTGCGCATCACCGCGTTCGGATTCATGGAGGACCACGCGCGCTGCGCGACCGCCACGTGCCCGAGGTCATCGGGCTCGAAGCCGCGTGCCTCGCAGAAGGCGCGGAACGTCAGCGCATACAGCGCGCCTTGCGAGGTGAGGCCCCATGGCGAGTGATACACGTACGAGAGAAACGCATCGCCGCCCATTGCCTGCGGGCCGCCGTACTGGATCTGCGCCGAGCGCTGATCGTTGCCGTAGACGAGGGCGACCGTCTCCGCGAGGCCTGCCTGAATCGCCGTCACCGCCTGAGCGACCGACAGTACCGCATCGGCCTGATCGCCCCAGCGCGGATCGATGCCGAGCACTTCCGACATCCGCTCGTAGGCCGTCGTCGGACCGACGATGAGACCGTCGATTTCATCCTTGCCGATGCCCGCGTCGTCGAGCGCCTGGCGCAGCGCGATCGCGCCGTAGCCGTAGCTATCGGTCGGCTTCTCGCCGCCGCGCACGCGCTTCCAGTCGCCCACCCAGTCCGAATGGCCGACGCCGACCACCGCTGCCGCCCGGCGCAGCGCTTTCGACGGGCTTGCCGCTTTCCACTCGCTCACGAAAACACTCCTTGATCGTTCAGTTCGTCCAGTTGCTTTCCGGACATACCAAGCAGGCGGCCGAGCACCTCGCGGGTATGCTGGCCGAGCAGCGGCGGCGGCTGAAGCTCGACGCGCTCGCCGTCGATGAGATACGGCGGCGAGTTGAGCAGCACCGCGCCGATCTCCGGATGCTGCACGTGCTGCCAGTAGTTCCGATGCGCAAGCTGCGGATCGGCTTCGATGAGCCTGCGCGAATGCGCGACCTCGGACACGGCGATCCGTTGCGCGCGCAGCGCGGCCACGATCTCGTCGGGCGAATGCGTTGCGCACCATTCGGACACGGCCTGCTCGACGCGATCCTGCGCGGCCAGGCGGCCGGCCGCGGTGGAAAGCGAGGCATCGTCGCCCAGATCCGCGCGCCCGATGATCGCGGTGAGCGCGCGCCACTGCGCGTCGTCCGTGACGGCCACGGCGACCCACTGATCGTCGCCGCGCGCGCGAAAGATGTTGTGCGGCGCATGGCTGCGGCTGCGATTGCCGATCTGCGGCGGCTCGCGGCCCGTTGCGCTCGCCTCGACGATGGCCGGGCCGACGAAATTGATCGTCGATTCGACCTGCGACAGATCGATCTTCATGCCGCGCCCGGTCTTGCGCCGATGCGCGAGCGCGGCGAGCACCGCGAACGCCGCGTGATAGGGATTCGCGGCGTGATCCGGATAATGCGTGCCCGGACCGACGGGATCGGCGGGACCATAGGCCGTCTGCCACATGATGCTCGTGACGGCGCTGATCGTCATGCCGACGCCGAGCAGGTTCGCGCGCGGGCCGTCCTGTCCGTACATCGGCATCGACAGATAAATGATGTCGGGCTTGATCTCGCGCAGCGCCTCGTAGCCGAAGCCGAAGCGGTCCATCGCGCCGGGGCCGAAGTTGTTCGACACGACATCCGATTTTGCGACCAGCTCGCGCACGATGCGCTTGCCTTCCTCGGTCTTCAGGTTCAGCGAAATGCTTTTCTTGCCCGTGTTGCGCGACGCAAAGTAACCGCTGCGGTTTAGTCCGAAGACGCCATCCTTGTAAGGACCGGCCGTGCGCACTGAATCGAGGCGCGTGGTGCTTTCGATCTTCAGCACTTCAGCGCCGAAATCGGAGAACACCTTCGTGCCGAACGGACCTGCTCCGGCCCATGTGAGATCGGTAAAGCGAACGCCTTCAAGGAAATCAGGCTTCATGAAGTCTCCTCTTCTTGTGTCACGCCGGCTGCGGCTGTTCATTGCCGGCGATGGCGGGCCTGAGCTTCCATACGGGCTCGGACAATCGATAAGGCGCGCCGGGAAAGCTCACGCGCGCGCCAGCGAGCGACAACGCCACTTGCTCGAAGTACTCGCGGTGTCTGAGCTGAGGGTCGTCGAGCACGTCGGTGACCCGGGCCACCGGACCCATCACGATCTTGCGTTTCAGCGCCTCTTGCGTGAGCTGATCCTGCGTGTAGTCCCGCGTGAACGATTCCAGCGTCTGACGGAATATCGACTTCGCCTCGCCCGTGAGCCGCCATACGCGATCCGCCCAGCGCTCCTTCGTGAGCTCTTCCGCCGACGGATGTCCCGTCTCCTGAATCCAGTCCACGAGCGCGTTCCACGACACGCCCAGCGAGCGCGGCGCCGCCAGGAAAATCAACCCGTCGCGGCAGGCGAACATGTCCTCGCTCGCGTCTCGCGTGCCTTCGCCGCCACGCATCGACACCTTGCGCTCGAAGTCCCACATCTGGATGGAGTTCTGCAACGAGTGGGCGATGCACTCCTGCGCCGATACGTCCACCTCGTGACCGCGGCCCGTGGCCAGCGTGTCGTACAGCGCCAGCGATGTCGCCGTTGCCGCGTATACCCCCGTGACCATCGTCGCTTGCAGGCCCGGCAAGCGCAGCGGCGCATCGGTCAGACGGCCCGACAGCCAGGCGATGCCGCCCGCCGACTGCAGCGTCAAATCGGTCGCGGGCGCATCCGCCCACGGACCCGTGCGTCCGAAAGGCGAGATCGATGTCACGACCGCCAGCGGAGCCTGCTGCCGCACCCACGACAGTTCGTCATACAACGGACCGCCGCGCTCGAGCAGGATCACGTTCGCCGACTGCGCCAGCGCCGCGAACGTTTCGCGGCCTTTCGCGGAGGTCAGATCCAGCGTCATGCTGTCCTTGCCCGCGTTCAAGAACTCGAATTCATAGACCGCCGGCTCGCGTTCGATTGCGTCCGCCGATGTCGCCGCCCGCCGGTCAGGCAATCCGCCCGGCGGTTCGATACGCGTCACCCGCGCACCGAGATCCCCGAATAGCCGGCCCACGTAGCGGCCGAATTCCCACGTCAGGTCCAGTATCTGGACGTCTTCAAATGGACTATTCACTGCTCCTCCTTGGTTCCCCGTGCACAAAATATAATTTATATTCTATATGCGCGCAAGCGGGTCGATGGGAGTCTTAGCTTGCGGATGCGTTGCGATACCGTATGCATCAACTCGATTGCAATCGTCCCTTCACATGCGAAGCCGGCTTGCTCCGGCATCGCCCTTCATTGAGCTTGCTGATGCCACTGTCCACGATTGAAGAGCGGGAATTGCTGCACACACGGCGTATCGAAGCGAATGGCTATGCGAGGCCGGGCGGTCTTTACGACCTCGAAGCGCGCCTCGTCGATGTCAAAACACACGACAAGATCGGACCCGCCGGCACGCGTCGCGCTGGCGAGCCCATTCACGACATGTCGCTGAGAATCACGATCGATACCGACATGCATATCGTCGCCGCCGAGGCGTGCTTCGATGCCCTTCCTTATGAGAACGTGTGCGACCGCATCGCGCCCGACTACGGAAAACTCGTGGGACTACGCATTGCGCCGGGCTTGAGCGCGGCGGTGAAGGAACGCCTTGGCGGCACGCACGGCTGCACGCATATGACGGATCTGATCGGCGTCCTGGCTACGCTCGCCTTCCAGACCATGGCGAATCAGCGCGCACGGGATGCGCAGAATCGCGAGCGGCCGTTTCAGCTGAACCGGTGTCATGCCCTCGCGACGGACGGGGAAGTCGTCCAGCGCTACTATCCGCGCTGGTTCGACTCTGCAAAGAAAAGTTAATTGGACGGGCACCTTTCTCGACCGCTGCAAAATCGTCCAATACTTTTGAAGACGAAGCCAATAGCATTCGCTTTATGGCTAGTCCTTCAGGAGAGAGCAGTGTCCTTGCAAACCGAAATGCCCGCTTTGAACCCGCCAGAGGCCACGCAAAAGCCGGAGCGTTGTGTCATCGTCGTCGATGAATCGCTGACGCCCGGTAAAGCGTCGAACGCAGCCGCGGTCGTGGCGTTCACGCTGGGTCAGCGTCACAGCCGTCTCGTTGGCGCCCCTTTGCGGGAGGGCGATGGCACTGCGCACCCCGGGCTCATTCCTGTCGGCATTCCCGTGCTCAAGGCGACGTCCCTGCAACTGAGCGAATTGCGCCGGAAGTCGCTCCAGCACTGCGACGTCGTCGACTTTCCCGTACAAGGACAGGCCACTACCGACTACGACGCGTTTCTCGATGCCGTCCTCACACATCCTGGAGAATCGCTCCAGTACCTGGCGGTCGGCCTTGTTGGCCCGAGAAACAGGATAGGCAAACTGGTTGGCGGCTTCTCGCTGTTCGCATGATGGAAGCCAGAATTACCCATGAACTCAATGGCCAGATCTGGTCCATTGGAATGAACCGCCCCGAGAAGCGGAACGCGCTCGATGCCGTGATGTTCGACGCGTTGGCGGATGCGCTGCTCCTCGCGCAGCGCGACATACGGGTGCATTGCGTGCTGCTGCACGGAACCCGCGATAGCTTCTGCTCAGGCCACGACACCGCCGCGTTCGAGACGCTGTGGCCGCAGGCCGCCGACGGTGCGGTCCGGCGCTGCATCGACGCGTTCTCGGATCAACCCAAGCCGCTGGTCGCGGCGGTCAATGGCGCGGCGGTGGGGTTCGGCGCCACGATGCTGCTTCACGCCGACTGGGTGGTCGCGGGCGAGAGCGCGATGTTTCGATTTCCGTTTGCCGATCTCGGCATCGTTCCCGAGGCGGGAGCAACGGCTTTGCTAGGCCGCCGTGTCGGCGATCTGACGGCGCGCGACTGGTTGTTGAGCGGTCGCCCGATTACAGCGGCAGAAGCCTTGGGGCATGGATTTGTTTCGCGCGTCGTAGCGGACGCGGATGTCCGCGCCGCGGCGAACGATTACGCCATGTGCCTCGCCGCCAAACCGCCGGGTGCGCTGCAAGCTGCGCGGCGCCTGTTGCAGGAGGGGGCGACATTGCCGGCGCGAGAGGCGATCGAGAAGGAACTCGACCATCTCAACACGTTTATCCCGGCTGTCGTTGGGACATCGATCTCTCACGGCTAAAGAGATCGGCGCGCTTCCGAAGGTGCGCGCGTCCCGCTCATCGCGTACGCGCCCAATGCGCGAGTCCCGCGCACGCCAACAGCACGCCGCCGGTCGCGAAGAACACGGAATGCAGGCCGAACAAGACACCGATCTGCCCGCCGATCACCGGTCCAATCACTTGCCCGCCGAACTGCGCGGATTGCAGATATCCGAGCATCTGTCCAGCGCGACTTTCGTGAACGGCGCTGCGTGCAAGCTTGGCGATCGACGGCAGCAGCCCGGCGAGCGTCATGCCCATAAGCACGCGCAGTCCGGCGAGTTGCCACCATTGGTGCACGAACGCCTGCGGAATCATCGTAATGCCCGTCAACACCAGACATACGACGATCACATTCCAGCTTCCGATGCGGTCGGCGAGCGCGCCGAGCCGCGCCGCCGTCAGCATGCTGCCGAGGGCGGAGCACGCCATGACGACACCCGCGATGCTAGCCACATGATCCGGCGTCACATTGAGACCGCCGATATATACGGTGATAATCGGCTCGATCGACATATTCGCGAGCAGCACCATCATCGCGGTCGCGAGTAACGCGGCGACGACGCCGTAATTCGCCTTGGGCGTCTCGGCCGATGCCGTCCGCGTCGCGCTCGCCTTCGCATCGCCGCGATTGAAATCTTCCTTCACGAGCGTAATGGTCAGGAGCGCCGCCACCGCAATCATTGCCGCCCCCGCGAAGAACGTGCCGCGAATGCCGAAAATCCCCGGCAGCATTCCGCCGATGAGCGGCCCGACAAGATTGCCCGCGAGCGCGCCCGTCGACAGAATGCCGAGCGCCCAGCCCGCCCGTTCGCGTGGCGCCTGCGTTCCGATCATCACCGTGGAAGCCGATGCGTAGCCGCCTATCAGCCCGGCGATCAGACGCAGTACGACCAGTTGCTGGACCGAATGCGCGACGCCGATCAGCGACATCACCACAGCCATGCCGAGCGCCGCGCGCACGAGCATCGGTTTGCGGCCATACCGATCGGCGAGGCGTCCCCATAACGGAGCCGTGACGGCGGTGCCAAGAAACGTCGCGCTGAAAGCGACACCCGACCATTCGATGACCGCCGACTGCGACTCGACGCCGAGTTGCCGCACATACAGGGGCAAGAACGGCAGCAGCATGCTGAGACTCACGAGCGTCGTGAAGGAGCCGAACACGCAGACGGCAAGGTTGCGCCGCCAGTATTGTTCATTGCGCGCGGCATAGCCGGTCGGCGCCGTGGCCGTAATGAGTTGACTCATTTCGACCTTAGATTGATTCGAGACTACATATCGCATGCCAACTCCACACGTGCACCAGGCGCTCGACGCGCCCTTACATGCACTGAAGTCTATATTCGATTGAATCGAGAGAGAATCCATGCGATTCGGAAGTCACTCTTCCGATAGGCGGTTCAATCCCGATGAAGTTGTCGAACATCCGGCGCAAGCGCGACGTAGCGATATTGGCGAACTTCATTGTCTGCACGAAAACTGCAGCCGCAATTTCTCGCGCGTACACTCTACGCAGCCCAAAATAAAAAACGGTGACTCGCGCAAACGGAACCATGCATTCCGCTGCGGGACGCTCGCGCAAGGCAATGTCATTGGTAATGCGGCCTCTCTCGCCTTCCCGCACGTGCGTTCTCCTGAAGACCATGTGTATTAACCGGATAAGAAACGGGTCTCGTCATCGGAACGCACGATGCCGTGATGCGATGTCTGACCGAACACGCGCAACAGGTCAACCATCATGAATATCAACAACCTGGTCGCACGCGAACCCGCACCCCCACAGGCTGCGCCGCAAGATGCGGGGCTGTCGTTGCGCGTCGCGGTGGGGCTGATTGGCATGCTGCTCGCCTCTCTTCTCGCGATCCTGAACGAACAGGTCACGGCGTTCCCCCTGTCCGATATTCAAGGCGCCTTCTCCATCGGACATGACGATGGAACCTGGTTCACCGCATGGTTCGAAGCGGCCAACGTCGCCACGATGATCTTCGCGCCGTGGTTCGGCATCACGTTCACGCTCAAGCGCTTCACGCTAGGCGCCGTGCTCGCCACGATGCTCATCGGGTTGCTGTGCCCGTTCGCCTCCTCGCTGACGGCGCTGTATGTCTTGCGCGTCCTGCAGGGCATCTCGGGCGGCTGCCTGCCGCCCATGCTGATCATCGTCGCGCTGCGTTACCTACCGCCGAAAATCAAGCTTTACGGACTCGCCGGATATGCGCTGACCGCGACGTTCGGGCCGGCGCTCGGCACGCCGCTCGCCGCGCTGTGGACGGAATACGTCCACTGGAAGATGGTGTTCTGGCAGATTCTGCCGCTCGGCCTCGTGAGTTGTGTCGCGATTGCGTGGGGTCTTCCCGACGATGCGTTGAAGCTCGAACGGTTTCGATCCTTCAACTGGACAGGCTTGCTTACCGGGTTTCCAGCGGCGGCGATGCTCGTGATCGCGCTCCTGCAAGGCGATCGACTCGACTGGCTAAGCTCCGATTTCATCTGCGCAATGTTTCTCGGTGGCACCGTGCTGCTCGTCGCGTTCCTGGTCAACGAGTGGTTTCATCCGATGCCGTTCTTCAAGCTGCAACTGCTGGCGCGCAGAAACTTCACGCATGGCCTGATCACGCTCGCCGGCGCCGTCACACTGCTGGTCGGCGTCTCCGCGATTCCGGGTCAGTTTCTCGCCCGCGTGCACGGGTATCGCGCCCTGCAGTCCGCGCCGCTGTCGATGCTCGTGGCACTGCCGTTATTGATCGTGCTTCCGCTGACGGCCGCGACACTCAACCTGCGCCGCGTCGATGTGCGATGGGTCTTGACGCTCGGCCTGTTGTTCATGATCGCAACGTGCGCGATGGGCAACTACATGACCTCCGAATGGATTCGCGACAACTTCTATTGGTTGCAGTCTTTGCAGATCATGGCGCAACCGATGGTGATTCTCTCGATTCTGATGGGCGTCACCACCGGCTTGCCGCCGACCGAGGGGCCCTTCGCGTCCGCGATGTTCAACACCGTCAAGACGTTCTCCGCCGCCGTGGCGACCGGTCTTATCGAAGGAATCGGCACCGCTCGTGAACGTTTTCATTCCAACTTGCTCGTCGATCAGCTCGGTAACCGCGCGCTGATTACCAGTCAGAGCATCGACGCGACGCACGGTGTTGGCGAACTCGCGCATCGCGTGCATGAGCAGGCGCTCGTGCTGGCATCAGCCGATCTATATCGCGTCATGGCGTGCGTCGCCGTTGCGCTGCTCGTGCTCGTTCCCGTATTGCCTGTGCGTATCTATCCGCCGTGGTACGTCAAGCCGTCGCCCTCCCCTTAAGGGACGTCATCATGCCATCCTTCATTCGCTCTCATTCCAGGCTCATCATCGCCGTGGGATCGGTCGTTGCGCTCGCTGTCGTGGCATGGATTTCGATCAGGCTGTTTTCGCATCCGGACGTCGAATCCACCAACGATGCGTATGTGCAGGCCGATTTCACACTCGTTGCACCACGTATCGCCGGCCAGATCTCCGATGTCATGGTCAACGACAATCAGATCGTGAAGGCGGGACAACTGCTCGTGCGCATCGACGATCGAGACTTTCGCGCCGCGCTGATGAGTGCCGAAGCCGATGTCCGCGCAGCCCGCGCATCGGTAGCAAACTTCGATGCCGAGATCGCGCGGCAACCTTCGCTCGTCGATCAGGCCCGCGCGACGCTGCGCTCCGACGACGCCGCCATTCAATTCGCGCGCGCCAACGCATCACGCTATCAAAACCTTTCGGATGCGGGCGCCGGCACCGCGCAAGAGCAGCAGCGCGCGTCGAGCACGCTCGCCCAGCAGCTCGCGCAACAAGCGCATGACCGTGCCGCGCTGAAGACGACGGAGCAAAATCTGGACGTGCTTCGAACGCAACGCGACAAGGCCGCGGGCGCGCAAGCGCGTGCCGAAGCGTCGCTGGAGCAGGCGAAGCTCAACGTCTCGTATACGGAGATTCTTGCACCTGTCGATGGCAAGATCGGCCGCCGATCCGCGCGCGTCGGCGCATTCGTGACGCCCGGTGCGCCGGTGCTCGCCGTCGTTCCGTTGGCGCAAGCGTACGTGGTCGCCAACTTCCAGGAGAATCAGATCGCAAGGATGCGGCCCGGCGCAAAGGTGCGCATCAAAGTGGACAGCTTTCCCGGCGTCGTGATCCGCGGCCGCGCCGAAAGCCTCGCGCCCGCTACCGGTGTGAGCTTCGCGCCCATCGCGCCCGATAATGCGACCGGCAACTTCACGAAGATCGTTCAGCGCGTGCCGGTCAAGATCACGATCGATGACGGACAGGAAGCGGCATCGGGTTTGAGCGTGGGGCTTTCAGTCGAGGCGGAGGTCGCGACGGGCCGGCGCAATGAAACGCTCGCACGGGGAGTCGAGGCCAAATGAATCCGAACGAGCACTCCTTACGCGCGATCGCGCTTGCCGTACTCGCATGCGTCTCGATCACGGGCTGTATGGTCGGCCCGGACTTCGAGCGCCCCAAGGCCGCCGCGCCCGATGCTTTCGACCGCACGCTAACGGCGCAGGCCCCGAGCAAGGCAGTTGCGGCGCCCTTCATACCCGACTGGTGGACCCTCTTCGACGATCCCATGCTGAACGCGCTGGAACAGCGTCTCGCGGACTCCAATCTGGACGTGGCCGCGGCAACTGCGCGCCTGCTTCAAAGCCGTGCGCAGCGGCGCATCGTCGGCGCTGCCGGGTTGCCGACACTCGATGCCGCCGCGTCCTATAACCGCGAGCGCGGCAGCGAAAACGGCATCCTCTCGCTGCTCGGCGTGACACCCTCGCAGAGCCAGCCGCAATCGGCGTCCGGCAGCGCGCCGCTCGGTGTATCGGCGATACCGGGCTCCAAAGGATCGCCGGCGTATGACCTGTATCAGGCCGGCTTCGATGCATCGTGGGAAATCGACATCTGGGGCCGCGTCAGACGCAGTGTCGAAGCGGCCACGGCTTTGAACCATGCATCGTACGAAGATCGAAACGCGATTCTTCTGGCGGCGCGCGCGGAACTCGCGCGTGATTACGTCGATTTGCGCAGTACGCAAAGCCTGCTGGAGATCGCGCGGCAGAACCTCGGCATCGCGCGGGACGCGGTGAAGCTCACGCAAGTTCGTGTGCGAGAAGGCGTCACCACTGACCTCGACGTCGCCAACGCCCTCGCGCAGATGGAAATCATCGAAAGCCTCATTCCTACGCTCGAATCCCATCGCGATACGAGCATCAACGCCATCGGCGTTCTGCTCGGCGAGCAACCGGGCGCATTGCAACACATGCTCGCCGACACGCGTGATGTGCCCACGCTTCCGCGTCAGGTTCCGGTCGGCTTTCCGTCCGAGCTCGCGCAGCGCCGGCCCGACATCAAAAAGGCCGAAGCTCGGTTGCATGCCGCGACCGCATCCATCGGCATGGCGAAAGCCGATTTTTATCCGCGCATTGCCTTGAATGGCAGCGCGGGATTCCAAAGTCTTCAGCTTTCGAATCTCGCCGATTGGGCGTCGGGACAATTCGTCGTGGGGCCTTCCATCACGTTTCCGATCTTCGAGGGCGGACGGCTCAAGGGAACACTGCAGCTTCGCGAGGCGCAGCAGCAGGAGGCGGCGATCGTCTACAAGCGCACGGTGCTCGAAGCATGGCGCGAGGTCGATGATGCCCTGCTCGTCTACGATGCCGAACAGCGGCGGCATGAGCGCCTGACGACCGTTGTTACGTTGAACAAGCGTGCGCTCGGTATCGCGCAGCAACGCTACAAGGCGGGCGCGCTCGACTATCTCGACGTGCTCAACGTGCAGAGACAGTTGCTGGATGCGCAGAGCAAGCTCGAGGAAAGCAAGGCGACGGCTGCGGAGAATCTCATCACACTGTGCAAGTCGCTCGGCGGCGGATGGGAGTCGACCTATGGCGATGCCACCCCGCTGACAAGCGAGCCTCGCTGACTAACTGATTCGAGGAATGAATCCGGGGCTCCCGGTCTTGACGACTTCATTGAAACGCTGCCTCGTCTCGATGCCATCGATCTCGTCGAATGCGTCATCCGGCAACGCGGAGATATCGAAGTTCTCGCGCGCGCGCTCTTCGGTCTTGGGCGTCGTCAGCAGCGCGGTGCCGCGTTGCACGGCCCATGCGAGCAGCAACTGTGCCGGCGTTCTGCTCAATCGCGTGGCAAGCCGGGCGACGACCGGATCATCGAGCGGTCCCGGTCTGATTCCGTGTCCCAAAGGCGCGAAGGCGAGAAATATGATTCCATGCGCCTTGCAAAACGCCAGCAACTCGCTCTCGGGTAGATACGGATGGGCTTCGACCTGCACCGCGGCCGGTTTGATTCGCGCAGATTCGTAGAGCGAGCGCAGATCTTCGAGACCGATATCCGATAGCCCGATGGCGCGGCATCGGCCGTTATCGACGAGGCGCTCCATCGCTTTCCAGGTATCGAGCAGTGTTACGCCTTCATCGTAAAGCACATTTCCTTTCGCATCGCGCGGATCTTGCTCGTCGCCGGGCTGAAAGGCGAAAGGCGTGTGAATGAGATACAGATCCAGATAGTCGGTCCGAAGCCGTTCGCAGCTTGCATCGCACGCCGCTTCGACACGTTCCGGCCGATGATTCGTGTTCCACAGTTTGGTGGTGACGAAGATGTCGGCGCGCGAAAGCCCTTCGCTCGACAGTCCCGCTTGCAAAGCGTCACCGACTTCGCGTTCGTTGCGGTATCGCTCGGCGCAGTCGAAGTGTCGATAGCCCACCTTCAGCGCGGTTCGGGTTGCGCTCGACGTAAGGGCCGAATCGGCGATCAATGTGCCGAAACCGATGGCGGGCATTTGACCACCACCGTGTTCGAGCGGCAACTTCTTCAGCCGGAAATCATCGGGCATGTTCATGTTCATACCTCCGCAGTCGGTGTGCTCTGGATCGACGCCGCCGTGCCCTAAGGCGTCAGGGAATGCGCTGCACCCATTGACTCCGCCACGCGGGCGCCTCGAACGCTTCGCTGAAGTACTGAGTCTCGTGCGTGACCTTTCCGTTCGCAAACGACATGATGCTCACCGTATAAGCCGCGCGCTCCCGATACGTGATGACGTATTCCGTCACCCAAAGGTCGCCTGCTCCCTGTATCCGCCTCACCTCGAAGCCCGATGGCCGGTCCGGATGGCTCGAACGCAGTGCCTGGAGATTCGCTCTGCCACAGATACGTTCGCCTGATTGAGGATAGTCGCAAACGGCGCTGTCGTCGTAGATATCGTGCTCCGCGTCGAGATCGCCGGCGGCCGAGGCGAGCCAGTGTGCATCCAGTGCTTTACGTATCGTCTCATCGTGCATGGCGTTCTCCTATGCTTCGTCGATTTCTATATCGTAGTCTTCGTCGATCATTCAGTTAGCGTACCGACTGAAAACTCGCGCGGATCTCCTGAGTGAAAAGCTGAGGCTGCTCCCACGCCGCAAAATGTCCGCCCTTGGAAAGACGGTTGTAATGGATCAGCTTCGGATACGCCCGCTCCGTCCAGCTGCGCGGCGCGGCATAAATCTCGTCGGGGAATACGCTGACGGCGACCGGAATCTCGACATGTTTCGGCGCGAAGAAGTTGAACTTGTTCTCCCAGTACAGTCTCGCCGACGAAATGGATGTGCCCGTCAGCCAGTACAGCGTAATGTTGTCGAGGACGTCATCGCGCGTCAGGCCTTCGGGCTGTCCCTGGAAAACGCGCGCGATCATTGCCTGGCTGCTTGCGTCGTGATCGAGCATCCAGGCTGCCGCCCCTATCGGCGAGTCTTGGAGTCCGTACAGCGTTTGCGGACGATTGGCCATCTCCAGCGCATAGCCAAGGCCATGCTTGTAGAAGAAGTCGAGTTGATCGAATGCATGCTTCTCGTCTTCGGACAGATTCGCCGGCGCGGGCTTGCCGTCTTTCAAAGCACTGGCGATATCGTCGGGAACGGTCGCCGGCATGTTGGTATGCATGGCGAGCAAACCGGGCGGCCTCAGCAGCGCCATTTGCTCGGTGACTGCATTGCCCCAGTCGCCGCCCTGCGCAACATATCGCGTGTAGCCAACGCGTTCCATCAGCACGACCCAGGCGCGCGCGACGCGAGCCGGGTCCCAGCCCGTCGTCGTCGGCGTACCGGAGAAGCCGTATCCCGGCAGCGACGGAATCACGACATCGAACGCATCCGCCGGCGCGCCGCCGTGAGCAGTCGGGTTCGTCAGCGGATCGATGATCTTCATCTGCTCGATGACGGAGCCGGGCCAGCCATGCGTGATGATGATCGGCAACGCATTCGCGTGGCGCGAGCGCACGTGTGTGAAATGAACGTCGACGCCGTCGATCTCGGTGACGAACTGAGGATGCGCATTGAGCTTCGCCTCGACTTTTCGCCAGTCATACGTCGTGGTCCAGTAATGCGCGACGCTCTGCATCGTCGCGAACTGCACGCCCTGAGAGGCATCGGGAACCGTCTCGCGAACAGGCCACTTGGTCGCCTTGACGCGTCGTCTAAGCTCCGTAAGCTGCGCCTCCGGCACATGCACGTGCAAGCGCCGCAACGCGGTCTTGTCGCTGCCGGGCGGTCCGGATGTGGTGGTGATAGCCGTATCGGCGAAGACGAATCTGCTCGCGGAACCCGCTGCCGCAGCCGCAACCGCCGTTTCCATGAAGCGACGACGTGACGACGCTTCGGGTCGAGTACTGTCTGCCATGTCACTCCTCTCGGGGTTCGTTTTTTCACGCGCGCCGCTGTCATGCTGCCTGTGTGCGCCGCGATTCAATTGCCTGGTTCGAGGACGGTGAGCCGGTTGTCGACCCGCTGAACACCTGCAACTTTCGATGCGGCCGTCTGTGCCGAATCGATCTGCGACTGATCCGGTGCATACCCCGCCAACGTGATCGTGCCGCCGCGTGCAAGCACATTGATATGCGACGAGTCCAGACCCGGCACTTTCGTGAGTGACTGGCGCACGGAATGGCTCAGTGCGCGATTCTCAGTGCGGACTGTCTTCTTGCTGCCCGCTGCCGTGCTATCGGACGATGAATCCGCGGCCGATGCCCGCGGAATGGTAACGGCCGATAGAAACATCAATGAAGCGGCCGCAGCGACGGTGATACTCGACATTCGGATTCGCATGCCATCCTCCTTTCAGTAACGAAGAACGACCGGCACAACGCAGGACGCCAGTCGGCATGCTTCATTACAGGACGGCGCGCGCTTTCCTTCAATCGTCCCAGGGTATGGCGAATCATGCCGCCGGTATGTTTTCGCTAACTTGAACGGCGTAAAAAATCGCGGGCGATCTCGGTGATTTCATCGGCCTTCTCATCGAGCGCGAAATGCCCGGCATCGAGCAAATGAACCTCCGCATCGGGAACGTCGTCCCGGTACGCATGCGCTTCGCCCGGCAGAAACGATGGGTCGTAACGTCCCCATACGACCAGCATGCGCGGCCGATGGCGGCGAAGCCATGCCTGCCACTTCGGATAGGAAGCGACGTTGGTCCGGTAGTCGTAGAAGAGATCGCTCTGTATTCTCGTCTGGTTCGGGCGCGACAGAAACGCAAATTCGTCGGTCCACAAATCGGGATCGTATCGATCGGCGTACGGGCTCGTGCCGACATGACGCGCTTTCGCGGCCGCGAGCGACATCAGGTTCTGCTCGACCGCAGCCTGATATTTGTGGCGATTGGCCCAGAACGCGCGACGCGTATCCCATAACGGCCCGAGACCCGACTCGTGCGTCACGGCGTTTTGCACGATGATCGCCTCTACACGTTCGGGATGGGCGAGCGCAAGCCGAAAACCCACTGGCCCGCCGTAGTCCTGCACGTAGAGCGTGTACGACTCAAGTCCCAGCGCATCCACGAAGTCCCCGATCACCTCGGCAATGTGATCGAACGTGTAGGCGAATGTCTCGGGGGAAGGCGCGTCGCTATGACCGAAGCCCGGAAAATCCGGTGCAATCAGGCGATATTCGTCGCCGAGGCTTCTCAGCAGCGGTTCGAACATGCGTGACGACGAGGGAAATCCGTGCAGCAGGAGCACGACGCGTCGATTGTCGCAGCCGGATTCACGATAAAAAATCGATAACTCGCCGACAGCGATGGATTGATATCGAACATGCATGATGATCGGCTCCGCAACATGTGAATCGGATTCATGATGGGCCGGACTGCGCCATGGGAAGCGTGAAGAAAAAGCGCGCGCCGCCGTGCGCCGACGCGTTGTCGGCATCGATCTGTCCGCCATGCGCCTCGATGATCGACCGGCAGATTGCGAGGCCCATGCCCATGCCGCTTTCTCTCGTCGTAAAGAAGCTCTGGAAGATGCGCGCCATGTCCTCTTCATCGAGTCCCGGACCGCTGTCTTCCACGCAGCACGTGACGCTGGAAGACTCGGACATGTGGGTGCGTACCGTGACGATGCAGGCGCTCACGGCGGCCGCTTCCATGGCCTGCATCGCGTTGACGACCAGGTTCACGATAACCTGTTGCAATTGCACGCGATCGACGACGACAACGGGCGCGGGGCTCGCGCGCTTGCGTTCGATCGTGACGCCGCGTGAGCCCACATCATGCTGAAGAAACAACAGCGCTTCGTCGATGAGTTCATCGAGCGGCGCGGCGGCGCGCGTCAGTCTGCGGCGCATCGCCATCGCCCTGATGCGATCGACGATATCCACCGCGCGCTGCGCATCGATCCTGATGCGCTGATTGACGAGGCGCGCTTCGTTCACGTCGGGTGTCTTGCGATCGAGCCAGCGGGTGCTGAGCGCGCTGTTCATCGTAATCGCGGCCAGCGGCTGCTTCAGTTCATGCGCGATGGATGCGCTCAGTCCGCCGAGCGTGGCAATGCGCGCCGCGTGGGCGAAATCCGCCTGAAGCCGCTGCAACATGTCCTGCGCGCGGATGCGCTCCGTCAGATCGACAAGACTGATCAGCGCGATACCGAGATCCTCGGCCGCGATGGGCCGTGCGATCGTCAACAGGACGTCGATGATCCGTCCGTCGAGCGTCGGAATTCTCGTCGTCTCCTGGAAGAACGATGCGCCGCCGTAACGGCTTTCCAGCGCGCGCCGGAAGGTGCCGGGGCTCTCTCGCCACACCCAGGGCAATGGGCCGAGCAGCATGTTCGTGTCGTGCGCGCCGAACATGGCCGCCGCATGATGATTGACTTCCTCGATGACGAGCAGCTCCATTGCGCGGTTCAGCCATCCGGGATGATCGTCGATATAGTCGGACAGACTCTCCACGCCTTGCGCGCGCAGATCGGACAGCAAGGCGATAAGCGGCTGGGCGTCGATCTGCCAGAGTCCCACGGGCATGTCGAAGAAAAGGCTGCGATAGCGATGCTCGCTGCGCAGCAACGCGGCATGGGCCTGCTTGCGCGTCGTGATGTCCTTCAGTACGCCGAGCACGCGTATGCCGTCGTCGATCTCGTCAACCACGTGCGCCACGAGTTGCAGGTGCCGTGTCGAGCCATCCGGCATCAGCAGCCTGTGCTCGATATCGAAGGGCTGGCGTTCACGCATCGCCCGATCGAGCATCAGGCGCACGAAGGTGACGTCGTCGGGATGAACGCGCGCGAGCATCAGTTCGAGCGTCGGCACCGTGTCGGCATCGTACTGGAATATCCTGAAGCTTTGCTTCGACCAGGCCATCTCGCCGCTCGAAACGTGCCAGTCGAAGCTTCCGGTGTCGCTCAGTCGCTGCGCGTCGGCCAGCAGCGCTTCCGCATGTTGCAGATCGGCATAGAGGCGCGCGGTCTCGAGCGACATCGCCGCCTGCGATGCAAGCAGCCGCAAAATAGCGGTGCGGGCGGGCGTGAAGACGTTCGACGCCAGATTGTTCTCGAGATAAAGCACGCCGATCAGGCGGGTCTGCTTGATGAGCGGCAAGCACAAGATAGAACGGCAATCGTGACGCATGACGTACTCGTCCGACGAGTAGGGATTCGTCGACGATGCATCGTGAAGCAGCAGGCTGTCACTCGCGCGCATCACGTAGCGCAGCACGGATTCCGGCAGGTCCACTTGATCGACGCGCGACCTGAGCAAGCGCACTTCGACGCGATCCGCACTCGCCGTTGCCTCGGCTTCGACGCGCATTTCCCTGCGGCGCTTGAGCAGCAACAGGCAGCGATTCGCACCCGCATGCTCCAGCGATAGCTTCATCAGCGTGTGAATCAATTGGGTCAGATCGACGCCGCTGAAGATCGCGCGCGACACGCTGACCACCGTCTCCAGGTCGAGTTGCTCGCTGGTGGTCGCGATGGTTCCGTCGAACTTCGCCGGCGAGCGCTGAATCTGCGCGTGGTCTCGCGCCAGTTGGCGAACCTTGCTGTGCGCGCCCCAGCGCTCATAGCAGGATCGTGCGTTCGTCAGATACGTGTCCGCGATCGTCTCCAGACCACGCTCGATGAAAAAGCGCGCGGCAAGTTCATGCGCGAGCGCCTGATGATGTATGAAGCCATGCTCGCGCGCCGAGCGCACCGCTTCTTCGTAGTGGTGCATGGCATCGGACGCGCGGCCTTCCAGTCGCGCGGCCTCGGCGGATAACAGCGCGTGGCGATGCTGGAAGTTGCTCGGGCAATGGCTCGACCAATCCGCGAACCTGGCGCACACGGCGTGCAACGTGCGGCGCCGCGAAATCCGCTCTTCTTCGCTTGCCGATGCGTCGAGCGCTGCCAAAGTCAGCGCTTGAAAGAAGTGAAACGTCGCTTCGATCGGCAGCGCCATCGCGGCATCGAGATTGCTCTGTGCGCGCTGAGCGGCATCGAGCGCGTCGTCGTAACGCCCTTCCAGATACGCCAGCATCAGGTCCATGATGTGCCGGAACGCAATACCGCAGCCGAAGTTTGCCCGCACGATGACCGAAAACGCCGCCTCGGGGTCGAAGCGGACCTCCGCCGGTGTGCTGTTGCCGACTTCGCCTCGCAGGGTCGTCACGAAATGCTGTTGCAGGCGAATCGTCTCGTACACCGCGTCGTTTCGGCTCTGGCGTGCGAACGATGCGTGGCGCTCCGAAAGCTGCAGCACTTCGGCAAGCGGCGTACCCTTTTCGATCGTCTGCCAGACGGTGGTGAAGGCAAGGTATCCGGCAAACGCCAGATCACCGACTTCGAGACACGCGGTGTTCGCGCGCTCGAGAATCGGCAGATCGGTCACGATGTGACGACGCCAGAAATTGATGTGATTGCCATGAAGATGCAGCAGCTTGCCTTTGAAGCGCCGGTTGCCGAACTTCTCGTTCAACGTGAGCGACATCTCGGAGAATTGCACCGCGGACGCAATGTCGCCGATACTCGATACCAGCATCAGCGCGTAGTTGCCATAGGCAAAGCTCGACTTGTCGGTGTTGCCCGCCCGCAGTGACAGATTCACCGCCTTCAACGTGATGAGGGGATAGAAAGCCGGACGCGCGATGAATGCGCAGGGCATCGACTCCACGAGCAAGTCGATGATCGTCCATGTGGCCGGCTCGGTCGCGACTGGCGCTTCGACCAGCGTTTCGATGGCGCGTCCTGCGAGACCGTCCGAAACATCGCGCAGTTCCCGATCGACCTCGGCGCCGACCGCGTCGTCGTGCAGCGGCAGCAGCACGCCCAGTTCGCGCAACGCGAGAACGGCCACGTCGAAACTGTCGTCGAACCGGCCCGCGACCTGGTACAACTCCATCCGCAAGCCGAAGACTTTGGCCCGGTCCAGGCTCGAACATGCGCGTTCGAGCATCATGCCCAAAAGCGCGTCAGCAACCGCGAAATGGCCAGCCAGGTATTCGCATTCCGAGAACGCCAGATAGAGATCGAAGGTACGCGCGTAGTGGTGCGTCCACGCATCGGCGGACAAGAGCGCGACCCCTTGCGCAAGGTAGTTGCGCGCCGCGGCAAACGCGGCCGAACTCATCGCGCGCCGTCCCGCCTCGCCGTTCAGCACGAGGGTGCGTTCGCGCTCGCTCGCATCGGTCATCAACTCGGCCCCGCGATTGAGATGATTGACGATGTCGAAGAGGCGCTCGCCGTGATCGTTCGACGACTCGCCTGAAGCCAGCGCGCGGCCGATATGCAAATGTATCGCGGCCCGCTCGTCTTGCGGAATCAGCGCATAAGCGCTCTCCTGCACCCGGTCATGCGCGAATACATAGGCATCGCCGGCACGACGAACGAGACCGCTCTTCATGGCCTCCCACAGCTTTGCGTCGATCGCGGCCTCGGGTTCGCCATAGACGCGCATCAACGCGTCGATTTTCGCCACGTTGCCCAGCACCGCGAGGCGGCTCAGCGTTTCGCGCGTCGCGTGCGGGAGGCGGCCAAGCTTGGCCGTCATGAGGCTGGCGACATTCTCGGTGAATCCCTTCGCGCGGATACGCGCCAGATCCCACGTCCAGTTGCCGGCATGATGGTCGAATGCGAGCAGTCCTTCATCGGCGAGCATCGTCAGGAACTGGATCAGGAAGAATGGATTGCCGCCGGTCTTTTCATGCACGAGTTGCGCGAGCGGCGCCGCGTCCTGCGCGCCGCAGCGTAGTGCATCGCAGAGGAGTTCCGTCGTACTGTGAGTGCCGAGCGCCTGGAGATCGATATGCTCCACCTTCATGCCCGCGTCGCCCGTTGCGCCGCTCATTGCGCCGATCAGTTGCGCGAGGTGATGTCCCGGCTCGACTTCATTGGCGCGATATGCGCCGATCAACAGCAAGTGCGTCACGTCCGTGTGCGCCGCGAGATCTTCGATGAGTTCCCGCGTGGCCGCATCGAGCCATTGCAGATCGTCGATGAACAACGCAAGCGGATGCTCCGGTCGCGCGAACACGCCAAGCAGACGTCGAAACGCGATATGAAGGCGGTTGCGCGCTTCTTGCGGCGGCAATGCCGGCACCGCCGGTTGCTCGCCGATGATCAAGGCCAACTCCGGAATCAAGCCGATCATCAACTGGCCGTTGGGTGCGAGCGCTTGTGTCAGTGCGAGCCGCCAGTGCTTCAACTCCGCATCGCTTTTATTGAGCAGCACGCGCACGAGCGACTGGAACGCCTGCGTAAGCGGCAGATACGGCATATCGCGCTTGTATTGGTCGAACTTGCCGGATGCAAAGAGGCCACGCGATGGTACGAGCGCCTTCTGCAACTCGTTGACCAGGGACGACTTCCCGATGCCCGCATAACCCGAGACAAGAACGACTTCCGCGTCGCCCTGCTTCACGACGCGGTCAAAGGCCGCGAGCAGCGCATCGATCTGTGCGTCGCGCCCGTAGAGTTTTTCCGGGACGAGCAAGCGGTCGGAGGCATCGCGCGTCGCGAGCATGAAATCCGGTATGTCGCCACTTGTTTCCCATGCCGTGAGACAGGTCCGCAAATCGTCGAGCACGCCGAGCGCGGTCTGGTATCGCTCTTCCGCGGTCTTGGCGAGCAGCCGGTCGACGATGCGTCCGACGACCGCAGGCAAGACTTGAACGCGCTCCGTCGCGGGCACGGGGCGGCGCGCAATGTGGCAATGGATCCACTGCATCGCGTCGGATGCGGCGAATGGCGGCGCGCCTGTCAACATCTCGTAGAACAGCACGCCGAACGAGTACAGATCGCTGCGCGCGTCGATCGATCGGTTCATGCGTCCGGTCTGCTCAGGCGACATATAGGTCAGCGTTCCCGCGATGACTTCCGGCGGCACGGCCGGCTGATGCTCGCGCGGCAGCAGCGATGCAATGCCGAAGCCGGTCAGGCGCACCTCGTCGTTGCTATCGACGAGCACGTTCGCGGGCTTGATGTCCTTGTGCACGATGCCAAGCGCGTGCATTTCGACCATGGCCCGCGCGAGGTTCACGCCGATGCGCAGGCAGCGCGCGAGTGCAAGCGGCTTGCCCAGCGCCCGGATAAGCGGATCGCCGCCGCTGTCGTCGAGAATCAGCACGGGCGGCACGCGGCCGAGATCGAGCGCGAGCGGTTGCGCGGACCACTCGGGCGCAAGCAACGGCGCCAGACTGTATTCGTGTTCGAGCCGGACAATACTTTGCGACGCCGGCTGATTCGCTACTCGCGCGAGCAGCGTGAGCGGCGAATCCGGGCGATTCGCGCGGTACGTGAGGAGGTCGCCGTCGTCATGCAAGGGTTCGAGCGAAAAGCCGGTGAGGTCCATGAGATGCTCCCTTTCGCCGCTCTCTTCCGACAAAATCGATTCGCATCCGACGACACGTATCGTTTCCCGAAGCGAAAAGTAGCCTATCACGCAAGGAGCCCGCCAAACCTTCCGTCGCGTTCGTCGCTTTCCGGTAGAACGGTCAGCGCCACAGCGATCCGGTGTATTCCGCAAGCCTCGCTTCCACGTCCGGATTCTTTTGCAGGCCCATCTGCATCAATTGCGCGATCTTTTCCTGAGCGGCAGGCCGCTGAACGGCGGCAATGAAGGCATCCCACTCGGGTGCGACGGACGTATCCGGCGGCAGCGTCTCTGCATTGACATGCTGTTTGATGACCGCGAGCGATTCTTTGTCGAACGAACCGATGCGCGTGGCAAGTGCATCGACGAAGTCGTCGAGTTCGTCGTCGGGCAATGCACGGTTGACGTATCCGTATCGTTCCGCAAGCGCGCCGTCGAAGTCGTTTCCGCTCGTCAGCACTTCGAGCGCGCGCCCCCGGCCGATCAATCGTGACAGCCGCGTCATCGGCCCGCCTCCGGGGACGAGCGCCGCACCGATCTCCCATTGCGACAGCAACGCCTTCTCGCGGCTGGCGAAGCGCATATCGCTCGCAAGCGCCAGTTCACTGCCGACTCCCGTTGCGCGGCCGCGAATCTTCGCGATGGAGATCACCGACGACCGGCCGATACGCACGAGCATGTCGGGCAGCGGCGGCAAACCGGTCGGACCCGCCGCCATGCTCGTCGTCGCTTCGAGCGGCGGAATGAAATCGTAATGCGTGAGAAAAAAGCCCGGCACTGCGCTTTCGAACACCACCACTTTCACATGCGGGTCTGTTTCGAGCGCGGTGACCACCGCGCCAAGTTGCGGCAGCATATCCGGCCCGCATATGTTGAACGGCGGGTTATTCACGATGACGCGCCAGTACGACGGGCTGCGACGTTCGATTCCGATCTGCGCGTTGTTGCTATCCAAGGTCATGTCGCTCTCCTAGCGGGGCAGTATCCGATTCAGTGACAGCACATTCTCGACAACGTGTTGCGGCCGCGATGCGATGCTGTCTTTTTCGGTCGCGTGATGAGGAAACTATAGTGGCCGAAACAGCGTGCCGGAGGCGCGTCTATACCAACGTATATCGCGCTATACGAGGTCGCGTGTAGCGCGAGACGCAGCCGCTTCGCCGCAGCATATTCGACCCGTGACGGTGCGTCGGAATCCGAATCGCTACCCACAATGCCCATAACGCGGCAGAATTTTTTTATCGAATCCTGCTAAAGTGATTTGCATCGCGGAGGATAACATCTACCGGCTTCCGATCGGCCAAATGACTGGGCCGAATGAGTCGGCCGCTTCGACCCTTCCCCTTTCCTGCCGTGATTTTCCTGTCGTATAGATCCCGACTCTTGCCCCGGATTCATGTGCGCAAGGTCTCTGCACAGGAGCAAAGATGAACTCCGTACCGCAATCCACGTCCCGTGATACGGGGCCGGACGAGCACACGCCAGTGGTGTATGTCGTCGATGACGACGAGTCCATTCGCTTCACATTGCAAAGCCTCGTTCGTTCGGTCAGGCTGCGCGTCCAGACCTTCGATTCGCCCGCCGAGTTCCTTGCGTTCCCCAAGTACGATGTGCCGAGCTGCCTGATCCTCGACGTTCGATTGCGCGGCGCGAGCGGCCTCGCGTTTCAGGCAGACGTAGCGCGTTACGGCGTGCGCATGCCGATACTTTTCATGACCGCATACGGCGACATCGAGATGACCGTCAAGGCGATGAAAGCCGGCGCGCTCGACTTCTTCGAGAAGCCTTTCCGCGACCAGGACATGCTCGATGCGATCGCGGACGCACTGAAGCGCGATGCGGCACGCCGAGCCTCCGAAGCGGCGCTCGCCCTCGTGCTTTCGTCGTACGAGTCACTCAACGTGCGCGAAAAGGACGTGATGCAACGGGTCGTCGCGGGCATGCTGAACAAGCAGATTGCGTACGATATGAACCTGAGCGAAGTCACCGTGAAGATTTATCGTGGGCAGGTCATGAGGAAGATGGCTTCGCGCAATTTGCCCGATCTGGTCAGGAAGGCGGAGGTGCTCGGCATCGGAATCGCGTGCGTCGCCTCAACGATCCTGCCCTCGTTGGCTCCGGATTCGATTGGACGCGTCGCGACCGCGCTGACCGCGCATCAGGGTACGGCTTGAACCGCTCCTCAAGACAACGCGTATTGCTCGATCACGGACGCGAGGATCATCGCGTGCCCGTTGCACACGCTGGACGTTCGTATCGGTGCATAGACGAAATCGCCTGCCGCAATCGACTCGCCGCTCATTGCGCACCGTCCGCGTCTACGCGCGCGCCGGATTCTCCATGACTGATCGCGATAGCTGCAGCGTGTCGGATCGCGCCAGCAGATCGTGGCGGTCGTCGGTGTGGGGCGCTCTATCACGCTCACCACGAGTGCATCGCCGAATGCATCGGCGGCCTTGTCGCGCAGCGCGTGTACTTCGCGCGGCGGCATAGCGAGGCCGGCAGGATTCATGCACGAATGCATCATCACGATCGTCCGTGACCATGCGTCGGATGTCTTCATGTGGAAAGGCATAACCGGCCTCTTTGAGTGCGCAGCAGTCGTGTTGATCGGCGGCTGTCAGAGATTGGCAGCGCGCACGATCGCATTGGCGAAAGCACGGGGTGCTTCCTGCGGCAAGTTGTGGCCAACGCCGCCCTCGATCGTCTCGTGCGCGTACTTGCCGCTGAACTTCCGCGTGTATGCCGCCGGTTCGGGATGCGGAGCGCCGTTCGCGTCGCCCTCCAGCGTGACCGTCGGCACAGAGATCGTGGGTGCGGCGGCCAGTCGCTGTTCAAGGGCGTCGTATTGCGGCTCGCCTTGCGCGAGGCCGAGGCGCCATCGGTAGTTGTGGATCACGATCGCCACATGATCCGCATTACGGAACGCGGCGGCCGAACGTCGATAGGTCGCGTCGTCGAACGTCCATCGTGGCGATGCGAGTTGCCAGATGAGTTTGTTGAACGCATCGACATTCGCCGCGTAGCCGAGCGCTCCGCGCTCCGTGGCGAAATAGTACTGATACCACCACTGGAGTTCGGCCGAAGGCGGCAGCGGCTTGCGGTTGGCGTTCTGACTGCCGATCAGATAGCCGCTCACCGAAACCAGTGCCTTCACGCGTTCGGGCCAGAGCGCGGCGACGATATCCGCGCTGCGCGCGCCCCAGTCGTATCCGCCGAGCACGGCCTGATCGATTCGAAGCGCATCCATCAGCGCGACGACATCGATCGCGGTGACGACCTGTTGCCCGTTGCGCGGCGTCTCCGGCGAGCGGAAGCGCGTGGAGCCGTAGCCTCTCAAGTAAGGCACGATCACGCGATATCCGTTCGATGCGAGCAGGGGCGCGACGTCGGCGTAGCTATGAATATCGTACGGCCAGCCGTGCAGAAGGATCACCACGGGACCATCGGGCGGACCTGCCTGCGCGTAGCCCACATTGAGGACGCCAGCGTCGATCTGCCGGATATCGTCGAGCGTCGCACCGCTACCGGACGCCTGCGTTTGCGTTGACTGTGCGCGCGCCCCGGTTGCGACATGCCATGCTCCCGCGCCCATTATGGCGATACCGGCGCGTAGCGTGCGGCGGCGTTGCCTGCTGATGATGTCGTCCATGTCCGGCTCTCCGCGTCGACCTGTCTAACAGTCTATGAAGCGAGGCCGGCATTGACAGCCTTCCATTGGTATTGCCGCATCGTCGATTGATATGCTCGACGCATCCAATAGTATTTCGCGCCGCTTCATGGCAGCAAGGCGCCCGCGCTTTCCATCGATTTACGGAAGGTCATTTGGCGGGTGTCGGCAATCGCCCGCGGATCGAACTGGTCGTCCAGCATGACACCCCAGATCTTGCGCATTTGCATTCCTATATTGCCCGCATCGTACAAAGGAAACACGGCGGCTTCGCGCAGGAATTTTTCCATCGGATGCTGCCTGTCGAGCGCGTTCACGCCCATGATCTGAAGCGCCCGAAAGACCGCGGTGAACAGCGCTTCGCCGCAGAACACCTTGGCCATCGCTGCGACGGCATGGCCCTCCGAATCGAACTGGTCGAGATAATGCGCCGCTTTCCACGAAAAGGCCCGGCATGCCTCGATCTTCATCGCGATATCCGCGAGCATGTAGCCGACCGCCTGGTGATGAATCATGGGCGAGCCGCCGCCCGCGCTGTGCGTCTTCGACCAGTTCAGGACAAACTCATATGCCGATCGCGCAACGCCGACCGCCGCGATGGCCGCCACCGGCCCGGACCACGTGAATGCCTTACTCACGACGAGGTCGCCGTCCCCTACGGCGAACACATTCTCTTCGGAAACGCGGCAGTCCGAGAACGTCATCGCATTGTTCTGGCATAAACGATGCCCGAGCTTGGAAATCGGCTCGCCGTAAGCGACACCCGCAGTGCCTCGGGGCACGACGATCGCGCTCAGTCCTTCCCGCCCGCCTTTTTCCGGATCGGTGCGCACGATACAGACGTTCACGTCCGCGCCCTTCAAATCCCATCCGCCCGCATTGCACGGCCAGTACTTGGTGCCGTTCAGCACATACTCGCCGCGACCCTTGTCATGCTTCGCGACCAGACCGATGCCCGCCGGATGCGCCGAGGGATGATCGAAATTTGCAGTGCCGCCCGTTTCACCGACCGCCTCGCTGACCGTCCATCCGGCGATGTATTCTCCGCGTGGATCGCTCGTGGCCTGTCGCAGCCACTTCTGCTTCTGTGCGTCGGATCCGAACCAGACGATCGGCATCAGCGCGAGGCCGTTCACCAGCAAAACGGTTGCAAAGCCAGGATCGACAGCAGTGATCTCTTCCGCGACGACCTGCAAGTCCACATTGCTGATACCGCCGCCGCCATACTCTCGCGGCAGGAATCCCGTTGCAAAGCCGAGCTTGTAGCACTCGAGATAGGCACTCTTCGTGATGGCGAATGCCTTCTGTGTATCACGTTCCTCATCCGCTCGCCTGACCACCGGGTGGAGAATCTCCATGGCGAATTCGCGCGCGTTTTTCTGCAACTTCCGTTGCGCGCCGGTCAGTGTGAAGTCGATTGGCATTGAATGAGCCCCTGACGTCTGCATCGTTCGAAGCATATCGAGCGTACGCTCATGTTGATTGAGTCAATGACCTCGCTTCATCCGACGCCCTCTGCGAGCGACAGGGAAAAGACAGCGTCGTCATCGAGCGCGGCCCGCGGATTGAACCGTTCGTGCGCCATGATGCCCCGCACACGACGCCGCTGCGCGGCCATATTGCCGCTGTCATAAATGGGCAGCAATGCGGCATCGTGCAAATGTCTGTTGAAACCGAATTCGCTATCGCCTTCGCGGGAACCGACGACCTGCATACACTTGAACACGCAGTCGAACATCATTTCGGTGACGTTGATCTTGCACATCGCGCCGAAGATTTCGCCATGCTGATCGTGCTTGTCGAGATAGTCGGCCGCGCGCCACGCAAAGTAGCGAGCGGATTCTATTTTGGCCGCGACGTCACCCAGAATGATGCCCACATTCTCCAAGCGGCTTAGGGGCGCGAGCGAGCGGCCCGCGTATCGTTTGGAGAATCTCAGAGCCACTTCATAAGCCGCGCGCGCAACGCCGGCCGCCGCGATAGCTGCCATCGGTCCGAACCATGCGAAGTTTCGGTCGATGACCCGATCTCCATTGCTTTCGCTACCCGGCAGCAGATTTTCCGCGGCGACCTCGGCATCGTCGAATTCAATGGTGGCGGTCGTTTCCATTCGATCGTCGTCGCGTGCCGGCGCATGACACGCGATGCCCGGCGTGCCGCGTTCCACGACAATCGCAGAAAGGCCTCGTGCGCCCACGATTTTCCTGTCCGTGCGAACGATGACCGTCTGACAATCGGCGCCGAGTCCGTCCCATCCGGCGGCCGACGACCACTTCTTTCTTCCGTTCAGCACATAGCGGTCGCCGCGCAGGGCCGCGGTCAATTCGATGTCGGACAGCGAACGCGGGTCTTCGATGTCATTCACCGCAAGCGGCGATCGACGCGGCTCGGCCGCCGTCCAGGCGGCGAGATACTGTTCGCTGGGATCCGATGTGGCCGCGCCGACGAAGCGTCGTTTCTGCTCTTCCGTGCCGTACCAGATGACCGGCATGAGTCCAAGACCATTGCAAAGCACGGTGCATGCGAATCCCGGATCTATCGCCGATATCTCCTCCGTGGCTATCGTGAAGTCGAGACATGAATAACCCCCTCCTCCATATGCCGCTGGCAGCATCGCCGTCGCAATACCTTGCCGATAAGCCTCGACGTATGCCGGCTTCTTCTTCACGAATGCCGTGGCCAGATCGGCATCTGGATCAGCCGTACGAATCAACGGTGCCAGAACGTTCTCCGAGAACGCCCGTGCTCTCGCTTGCACCGCCTTTTGCGCCAAGGACATCGTGAAATCAATGGCCATCTGATGCCTCCATCGAATAGATATCTGGACCGCGCGTGTCACGCTGGCCAGGCAGCAAGGCCCGTGGCATCACAATAGGCATTGCTTTCGACAGGCACAATAGTCAAAAGTGTTGAAAGGCTCGACTGTTACAACTTTGCGAAAGCGGAGCGCGAGTGACAGCAGAATCGCTGTGAGAGACGGTGTCCCACACCGATATCGAGCGAACGTTCGATAACAGACCGGCTGCGATCTAGGGGAATGGCTTGAAGCGAAAACGGCAGGCGTCGCCGCCGCGTTGCATGCAGGCCTGATGTTCGACCTCGGTGCCCATCAGCCCCGTGAGAAAGCCGATATCGAAACGGCACACCTCGGGATACGTTTTTGTCAGATCGTGGTACACGCAGTTGGTGCATTCGACGCGCGATAGCGTAGACACGCGGTCCGGACCGATCTCCATAGCCCGAAAGCCTGCTTCGTTCATGATCTTGACGGTTTCAGTGACGCGCTCGGAACGCGTCTTGCCGACAAGGCGCGGAATCATGCTCGCCGAAGTTTTGACACCCAGATCGAACATGTAGCGATCGAGCCGCTCGGGGCCCAGTTCATCGCGCAAAGTCGAAACCAGCAAAGCGGAAAACCACGAATACTGCTTGGGAAACTGATTCGTGCCCTCCTGAGTGAGCACATAGACCTGGACCGGCCGTCCGCCGGTTTTTCTGGGCGTGCCCTTTTCGATGAGATTGCGGCGTTCCAGAGCGATCAGATGCTGATTGACCGCAGTCCTGCTCAAGCCGATAGCTTCGATGATTTCATCGACCGTCGAACCACTCTTTCGCTCGAGCAGGAAGTCCAGAATCCCCTGACGGGTGCTGGACATCGGATCGGTAGCCATATCGATTCAAGTTGGCAGAAGAAGATCTGCGTGCCTGACTCAAGAATATACCGATCAACTCAGCTCTTCCAGCGAGGATGACGGTCCGCCATCGACCTTCATCCCTGCAAGACTTCGACGCAGCCCGGCTACCTTCTTTGCCCCGTTCATGACGCTGAACTGATGCTGCGCTTCGAGCCAGAGCGGCGTCGCCCGTTCGAAAAGAGCCCTGCCCTCCGCGGTGAGTTCGACGATACGGACGCGACCATCTGTTGGCGCCGGCCGCATCGTGACAAAACCATCCCGCTCCAGAAAGCCGATCATCTTTCCCATGGCCGTGCGCTCGATATCGAGGCGCTCGGCCAGGGCATTGATCGACGCGCTCTGCTGCTCATCCAGCGTTGCCAGGATAAGGAATTGCGTGATGCGAAGGCCAGAAGGCTCAAGGAAGGCGTCGTAGAGACGCGAGATCTGGCGCGCGGCCTTTCTCACAGCAAAGCAATTGCACTGTTCGACTCCGACCGGTTGCACTTCCTGCATCTCGCATTTCCTCATAAAAAGCCGTTCAAATGACCCGACGCTTCGCGCGGTCGTCAGGCGAAAACGCTCCGATTCTGCTCGATGAAAGCAGGGACTGAAAGCGCGGGCCTTCCTGTGATCGTCTCGACGACATCGTTAGTGCCTTCGAACACCCCTTCCCGATAGTGTTGCGCCACTTCGACAAGATGCTGAACAAGAAAGGGCGGAAACTTATACACCTCCTCCATCTGCTGCTTGAAGTCTTCAATGGAAGTCGGCGCGTATTCTATGTTCACGCCAAGTACCTGGCTCATGGCGGCAGCGATTTCCGTGTGATTCATCTCGACCGGGCCGTGCAGCGTGTAAGTCTTGCCGCCATGGCTTGCGGGATTGGCGAGGATGTGTGCAATCACGCGTCCTTGATCGTCCGAGCTGATGGGAGCGTGACGTCCATCCGCAAAGGGAAAGTCGATCTTCTTTCTAGCCCAGATTTGCTTGGCGAAATGCGGATAGACCAGCCAGTCAGCGAAGAAGGTGGGGCGCAGATGCGTGGTCGGCACGCCCGACCAGTCGAAGATTCGTTCTGAAATCCAGTGATCTTGCGCTGCATGACTGGTGGATTCCCGCCGCGCCGAGATCTGCGACATGTTCACGATCGCGGAGACGCCGGCTTCCTTCGCGGCTTGTGCGAAGTATGCCGCGGCGCCGAGAATTCCCGGTGCGATGGGATGCAGGAAGTAGGCAGAACTGACCCCTTCCATGGCGGCACGAATCGCATCGATATCAGAGAAGTCTCCCACCGCGATCTCGATGCCGCGCGCCCTCAGCGCTGCTGCGCGCTCATCGTCCGATCGCACGTAAGCACGTACGCGCCTGCCCATCCGGAGCAACTCGTCGATCGCTGCGCCACCCGTGCGGCCCGTTGCGCCGCTGACAAGAATACTTGATTCGCTCATAGCGTTCCTCTACTCATAGATTGAGAGCATATGCCCTTAAACACAATATAGGTGCATACACACGTAAATGCAAGAGAGTTTTTGTTCCCGAAAAAAACGGCACGCAATGCGGGTCAGCTTTCGAACGGTGCCGCAAGGAGCAAGTCACACACATCAGGGATCTCGACAGCCGGTGCAAGGCGGCGTCCAATGTCGGCCAGGCCCGTACCGATGGCAGTGTGCGGTTTCTTTCTCGCAACTTCGGCGAGGGCCTGCGTGAACGCCTTTTTGAATCCCAGCCGCGGATAAAGCGCGAGCGTATCGTCGATCAGTTGCACGGGGATCTCGTCCATCCTGAGCCCCATCACATCGACGTGGGCGCCGAAGTGAACGAGCGCGACTTCCGGCTCCCTGCGATCGGCGATATCGGCGCAAGCGTGAAGCGCGATCGCATCCCAGACCACATCGATTTTTGTTTTCGGATAGTCATGCGCATGCAGGAATCTGCTCGCAGCGTCGGCGCCATCCACTTCGAAGCGCTTGTCCGCGGCGTGATGCTCGGACAAACCGAGATCGTGAAGCAGCGAGGCAAGATACACGAGTTCGCGGTCGTATTTCATTTGCCGCTTCTTGCCGATGAACTCCGCGAACCACCATGTCCGGTGAACATGATTCAAGAGCGGCCTGGTATGGGATGTTTCGACGAGCGCGGCCGCTTTACGTGCAAGTTCCGAGTCCGGCGCGGTAATGCCTCCGACGGTGACAGCATGTTTCATGGATAGTCCTTGAATGTTCTATCCGGTGAAAATAATGCAGCCCGTCTTCGTCAGCAATGACAAACACCCCTCGTATCGGGACATTGTCGTTCGGCTGCGCCTGCAGGTTTCTTGGGCGCGATGCGCGTCATACCTTCGGCGCTCCGAAGCGGCGGCGATAATCCTGCGGAGACACGCCATGCACCTTCGTGAATGCCCGGCGCATGCGTTCATCGTCGCCAAAACCCGTCCGGCGAGCGATCACCTGAATAGGGTCGTGCGCAGATTCGAGCAGACGTCTGGCAGCTTCTATGCGCAGCCGCTCGACGACTCTCGCGGGGCTTTCACCGGTTTCCCGAAGATAAACGCGAGCGAAGTTGCGCGGACTCATCCGTGCCGCATCCGCCAGAGCGGGAATCGACAGATCCGCGTCGAGATGGGTGCGAATCCAGTCATGAAGGTCTTCGAACCGGCCGCGCGCGTCGCGCATCTGCTGACGCAGCTCGATACTGAACTGCGACTGGCCGCCTGGCCGCTTTAGAAAAAGAACCATGCCGCGAGCGACATTGAGCGCTGTCAGATGGCCCAGATCGGCCTCGATCATGGCCAGCGCCATGTCGATTCCGGCGGAGACGCCCGCGGAAGTCCAGATATGGTCAGACGTGACAAAAATCGCGTCGGGTTTCACGTTGATGGCGGGATGCTGTTGCGCCAGCCGGCTGCAAGCGCCCCAGTGTGTCGTCACGTCCCGGCTGTCGAGGATGCCGAGTTGCGCGAGGATGAACGCGCCTGTGCAGACTGAACCGAGCCGGCGCGGCCAGTCCAGGTAGTTCACGAGCCTCGCTCTCAGCGATGCGGTGGCGGCCGCCGGCATGATCAGGTCGGCGCCGGCGACGAGCAGCGTGTCGACGGACGCCATCACCGCGTCATCGAGGCGCACCGTTTCAAGCTTCACGCGCGTGTCCGTGGCCACCGCGCCGCCCGCTTCGGACGCCAGGACGACGTCATACGCGGGGCGACCGCTTTCAAAGCAAGCGTCGCTGAAGGCCTGCAGCGGGCCTGATATGTCCATGAGCTTCGCGCCGTCATACGTGACGATGACCACCTTACGCGGCGCTCGCTTATCTGAATGGTCGGTTCCTGGCATGGGCGGACATATCGAAGTGCGGATGTTTCGAGGGGAACACGCTACAGGCATCCGGCGCAGGAGCGCAATGACAACCATACCTCGTTTTCTGCCAGCGTCTGGCCGTGCCGCGCAGCGATATTTCGCGCGGCGACGCAATGGCAGGAATCGAGGGCTCAATGTCATTCGTGCCGCCGATTCACCAACCTATACTCGCCGCACATGCAGCGCCGGGTCGCTGCCCTTCCGATCAGTCGAGAAACGTACAGCGTGGAGCAAGGCAAATGAGTCAATACAGCGAATTCGAGTTCAGGACACAACCGTGGTTCGATCTGGCGTGGTTCGACCGGTCGAACTTTCAAGGATTCAGCGGTTTCATCCCGATGAAGACCATCGTGATTCACTGCTTCGATCCGAGGGCAAGTGAAATCCCGCAGGCTGTCGCAGACTATCTTGGGGATGAGGTCTATCCAGGCGAGAACATTCTTGACGACGCGGGCAACCGGATCGGAAACACGCGTACGCTGTTTGCCGTGTCGAACGCAGGAGGCCGCGCGTTTTCAGCATTGCAATCGGTCGCAACGATGGACTATCTCTTCAAGGTTCAAAACGTCGTGGTCGTCCATCATTCGTTCTGCGGCGCAACGGCTTTCCATCCTGAAGACCTCGTTGGCGAGTTCCATGAGCATCACCACGCCGACATATCGACGATGTTCGATCACGATAGCCTGGCCATTTCCAACTTCGAGGACTCGATAAAACACGACGTTCAGTTGCTTCGTGCCAGCGCGGCCGTGCCGAAAAACGTCAAGCTTTACGGCTTCTTCTACGAGATCAATTCGGGCAAGTTGTCCGAGGTGGTGCGCGACATTCCGGCTGAGGGTGTTGCTTGAATGAATGCGCGAGATTCACGCGGCCCGCTGCCGGACTATGCGAAGAATCGGTTCTTGGTTCTATTGAGTGGTCCGTCAGGCCTATAAAGTATTTTCATGCGATGCCCTCATTGAGCGATCGCGTCCGGTTTCACCGAGACCGATTTCGCCTTTGCTTTCCTGCCCTCGTCCGTGTCGCTGAAAAGCTGCCGGACGACATCGAGCAATGCGGGGTTCATCACATCGCCGTGCCCGTCGATGACCGTGTCCTGCGCCACGACGTTCCAGACCGCCGTATTGATGTTGCCCGTGCCGGGACCGCCCGCAACCTCAAGCGTGGCGCCGCCGCAGAACTTTCTGGTCCAGGGCTCGTGATCGCGCTGCTTTTTCGTGATCGATGCTATCTGGTCGTCGGCCATGTCGTTCTCAAGCCTCTTGTTGTTCGTGACTCTGGCGTCCAGCTCCGGACCCTTTATCGTCAACAGGTTCCCCACGGTCGTCCAGGTCCCGCACGGCTCGGTGAACGTACCGTCCTTCGGCCTGTTGAGGTGATGGGTCACGTAATCCTGCATGTTGCCCGGGGTCTGCTTGATCGCGCTAGCCTGCTCGTCGGACGAAGTCGGCCGCTCGAAAAGCGTGTTGATGAAGCGCCCGGCGGGAAAGGCCAGACGGGTGGCCTGGTCTGTGGCCGACGTGATCGACACGAGCACTGGCGCCTCGTATCGTGGCGCGGGATCGCGGCGCTGAGCCACAGTGTAGAGCGGCTGGAACCGCGAAGACTCAAAGGCCGGATTGACGAGCACGATCATATCCGCCACGCGATCGACGGATTCGAAAGCCTGCGCGGAGTCGTCGCCTAGATTGACGCTCCATTCGGGATCCTCCAGCCCCTTGAGATCCTTCTTGACCGAGAGCGACTCGATCAATGGGCCCGACGTCGCCGTATAGAGTATCAATCCGCCGAAGCTGTGGCCGATCATCAGAGACCGCACGGGGGGCACCGGATCGAAATTTTGCAGCGCCATCGTGTTGTAATACCGGCGCATCGAACGAAGCCTCGCAAACAGCTCGCGCACCGATCCAGCCGCCACGCGCGACGCCGCGTCCTTGCGGGTCCAGAACGTGATATTCAGAAGCGGATTGCCACTCACGGTCTGCCACGGGTTGCCCCGCCACCCGACATACACGCCTATCACCTTGCGCATGCGATCTTTGTCGCCCTCGTGATAGAGCTCGTCCGCGGCCGCGCGTTCAAGCAGCCTGCGAAAGTCGCGAACGTTGCTGTCCTCCGTCATCGCGTTGTGCTTCCATCCATGAACGAACAAGATAAGCTTTACCTTCTCGCCTCTTGAAAGCAAAGTGCGCAGGCGTTGCATCAGCTTGTCGATCTGTTGCGAAGGATGTTCGTCGGGCTTCGATTCATCATCGGCGTAAGTCCAGCCCTGATCGTCGAATTCGACGAAATGCAGCTCGTATTTCGAATCGACGACCTCTGGAGTGACATTGGCGCATTTCGTATCGACGTCGCCCTGCTCATCCGCAGGACAAGTCTGCTCGGGTGGCTCGGGAACGAGGATCTTGCCCCGATACGCATAGTGCGATGCGCAACCTGAAAATATCAGCGTGATTGCGATTGAGATCAGAAGTGATGCTGAGCGAGTCGCCATGTCGCGCCTTGGTGTCGTGTTTATACGGATTGCACGCTCTCATCCAGCACGAGCAGGTTGTCGTGCGAAAACCCAAGAGCCACCGGCTGCCCGCGCTCGGGAAGAATCCGGTTCGGATCGTTGAAGACATCGAGCGAAACGACTGCGCGGTTGACCCGCGCGCGAATACGCACCACGGAACCGAGGAAGCTGATCTCTTCGACCGTCGCCGCCAGCGAATTACGGCCGTTCGATGGCGGCTCCAGCAGGATCGCCTCGGGCCGCAGCGCAAGCGTGCGCTCCTTGCCGGCATCGTCCGGGGACAGCGACCGCGAAGTCACCAGCTCCAGACCTTCGACCGCGATGCGCCCCGTTGCGGGATCGATCACCCGGCCGGCGAAGATATTGAGCGTCCCCACGAACGACGCAACAAAGCGCGTACGTGGAAAGTTATAGATGTCGAGCGGCGAACCCACTTGCTCGACGCGCCCGTCGTTCAACACGACGATGCGGTCCGAGATAGACAGCGCTTCTTCCTGATCGTGCGTGACGAAAATCGACGTGATGCCGAGATCGCGCTGCAGCGCCCGGATGTCTTCGCGCAGCGAGACGCGGATTTTCGCGTCGAGCGCGGAAAGCGGTTCGTCGAGCAGCAACACCTGCGGCTTGCTCGCAAGCGCACGCGCCAGCGCGACGCGCTGTTGCTGCCCGCCTGACAACTGCCACGGATAACGCCCCGCGAGATGCGGCAGCTTGATCAGGTCGAGCATCTCGGCCACGCGCGCGTCCATCTCCTTCTGCGAGCGCTTCGCGACCTTCAACGCGAAGCCGATGTTCTGCGCCACCGTCATGTTGGGAAATAGCGCATAAGCCTGAAACACCATGCCGACAGCGCGATCGCGCGTGCGCACGTGCGTGACGTCACGCCCGTTGAGGCGGATCGTGCCACGCGTGGGCGTTTCGAATCCGGCGATCATGCGCAGCACGGTGGTCTTTCCGCACCCGGACGGACCGAGAAACGTGATGAACTCGCCCTGCTCGATCTTCATGTCGAACCGATGCAGCGCGACGTTCGGTCCGAACGTCTTGTGAAGATTGTCGATTTCGAGGAATGCCATCGGTCGCGGCCTCGTCGGCTCAGGTTTTATGGCCGGCCAGCGCACGCGCCGAGCCGAACACCTGGATCAACCCCATCGATGCCCACGTCACGATGAAGGCGATGATCGCCAGCGCCGAGGGCTCGTAAGCGCGGTTCGCACCGATCAGTTGCAGGTACGGGCCGAACGCCGGGCGATCCAGCAGGCTCGCGATCGTGAATTCACCGATCACGACGGCGAACGTCAGGAACGCGCCGGACAGAATTCCCGAGCGCACGTTCGGGAAGATCACGCGGAATAGGATCGTCGTCCAGCCCGCGCCGAGGCATTCAGCGGCCTCGGTCAGCGAACGCACGTCCACGGCGCGCATGCCCGCATCGACGGCGCGGTACATATACGGCAGCGATAACGTGACATAACCGAACACGAGCAGGAGATCGGTCGCGCGTTCATTGCTGGTGAGAGGGAGAAGCGAACTGCTGTTGTAGATGCGCAGGTAGCCGAAGACGATCACGATGGCCGGTATCACGAGCGGCAGCAACGTGATGAACTCGACGACCGGCCGCAGCTTCGGCAAACGCAATTGCACCCAGTACGCGGTGGGCACGACAAGCAGCACGCCGATCACGATGGTGAGCAACCCCATCAGCACCGAATAGCCGAATGAAGCCTGAAAATGGGGATCGCCGAGCACGACCCGGTAAGCATCGAAACTGTACGCGTCACGACGCATCCGCAGACTGAACTCGAAGGTCGCGGCGAGCGGAATCAAAAAATACAGTGTGCCGATGATCATCGCGATCCAGGCGCCCGCGCGGGACTGCGATTTCATCGGCGTCCCCTTTCGGCGCGTGCGCGCAACCAGATGTAGGCGCCGTTCGACAAACCCGTCACGACGATCATCCCGAGTGCGAGTGCGTAACCGAGATTCTGGTTGTGCAGCACGTCGCCGCGAATCTGCGCGTACAGCAGGATCGGAACGATGTTGAGCGAGCTGCCGGTCAGCGCGTAGGCCGTCGCCACCGCGCCGAATGCATTGGCGAACAGCAGCAGCGTCGCGCCCAGAAGGCTCGGCCAGAGGACCGGCAATCCGACGTAGCGCCAGTACTGCGCTGCCGTGCCGCCGAGGCAGTCGCATGCTTCGCGCCACTCGCGCTTCAGACCATCGAGCGCCGGCGTGACGATGAGCACCATCAACGGAATCTGGAAGTAAAGGTACGTGATGGTCAGCCCGAAAAAGCTGAGAATGCTGAATCCGGTGGAATAGAGATTGAAGCCGAGATATTTCCTCGCCAGCACCGTCACGAGGCCCACGCGCCCGAGTGTACAGATGAACGCGAAGGCGAGCGGCACGCCCGCGAAGTTGGACGCAACGCCCGAAAAGGTCATGAGCGTCGGGCGGATCCACGCGGGCAACCGGCCGTGCACGGCGGCCCACGCGAGCAGCACGCCGAAGATCGCGCCGCCCGCCGCGGATGCGACGCTCACCTTCACGCTGATCCAGTACGCATCGAGCACGGCCGGCTGAAACAGCTCGCGAAGATTCGCCAGCGTGAAGTGCCCCTGCGCGTCCTGAAACGCGCCGATCATCAGAAAAGCCGTCGGCAATAGCAAAAACAGCAGCGCGAACGCGAAAAACGGCGCGAGGCCGAGATAGGTCAGCCAGTTCGCGCCGCCGCTTTCGCGCACAGGTCCGGATTCCGGCGCGGGCCCGGCCGGCGTCAGCAAGTTCGGGCCCGGGGCGCCTGGCTGCGGAGATGCGCTCATCCCGGCGGTCTCGCGTGTGCCTACTTCACATTCGCGCCAACGACCTGATCCCAGCCTTTGGTCACGGCATCCTTCGTGGCGTTCTGCTGATCGAGTGTCGGAAACACCGCATTGCTATAAGCCGATGCGGGCGGAAGCTTCGCGAGCAACGCCTGCGGCACCTTCTTTTGCGCGACGAGTTCGTTATAGCGCATCGGGTGGCAATAACCGGCCAGCCAGCCGAGCTGCCCTTCGTCGGAATAGAGGAATTCCATCCACAGCTTCGCGGCGTTCGGATGCGGGGCGTAAGCGCTGATCGCCTGCACATAGACACCGGCCACCACGCCCGTCTTCGGCACGATCACCTGCACTTTTGGATTGCCCTTGAGCGTGTCGCGGTCAGCCAGCGCGTTGTAGTCCCAGCGCACGATGATGGGCGTCGTGCCTTGCGCGAGCGACGCCGCCTTGCCGATCACCGGCACGAAGTTGCCGCTCTTGTTCAGATCGGCGAAAAACTTCAGGCCTGCCTGGTCGGCCTTCGTTGCGTCGCCCTTGCTCTGCGAGAGGCCTGCCGCGTAGACAGCCTGAATGGCCTGATTCGCCGAGCGCGGGTCGCCCGCGAGCGAGACCGCATTGCGATACTCCGGTTTGAGCAGATCGCCCCAGTCGGCCGGCGGCTTGTCGATCATGTCCGCGTTGACTTCGAAGGCAAGCACGCCGTAATAGTCACCGTACCAGTAGCCGTCCGCATCCTTGGAAGACGCCGGGATCGAAGCCCATGTCGATACCTTGTAAGGCTGCAGCAGGCCTTCCTTTTTCGCGGATGGACCGAACGACAGACCGACATCGATCACATCGGGTGCTTGCGGCCCCTTGTTTCCCTTGTTCGCCTTGATCGCTTCGATCTCGTCGCCCGAGCCTGCGTCGGGGTTGAGTTCGTTGACGTGGATGCCGTACTTCTTCTGGAATGTGTCGATCAGCGCGCCGTACCCGCACCAGTCATGGGGCAACGCGATCGTGGTCAACTGCCCTTCTTGCTTGGCGGCGGCAACGAGCGCGTCGGGTGGCGCAGCCGATGCAGTGTGAACGCCGCCCGCAGCCAGTCCGGCCGCCGTGCAGATCAAAAGAACGCGGCCCGTCCAGATACGCTTCATCGTCATCGCTGCTCCCAACAAGGAAGATAGTGCGTTGAAGAGATCCGCCGACTGCTGTGCAGGCTAGATTCAAATCCTCAAATTTGCAAGCTGCCAAAAAAGTGCAACGCCGCGTTTTGGTGGATGTAAGCTGAAGCGCGTCGCGTCCCCACAATTGAACATTTCATATGTGGCAGAAAGACCGTCATCAGCGTATTTGCGCGCTCCTGTCGATGCTGGGCCGGGTCTCGAACGAGCGGATCATGGCGGATCTCGGCGTATCGCGCGAGACGGTGCGCCGCGACCTGCTGGATCTGGAAGAGACAGGCGTTCTGCGGCGCGTGCATGGGGGTGCCGTGCCCGCCGGCGACGAGGCGCCGATTGGCGAGCGCGCGCATGCCCACGTCCGGGCGAAGATGGCCATCGCCCGGGCGGCCATCGGCATCATCCACGACGCTCAGACCGTATTCGTCGATGCCGGCACCACCACCGCCATTCTCGCCGACCAGCTCGCGAAGCTCGCCAACCTTACTGTCGTCACGAATTCGGTCGACGTCGCGCTCCGCTTGCGCCGCGCATCGGAACCGCATGAACGCGCACGCGCCATCAACGAGGTCATCCTGCTCGGCGGCACGCTGAGCGACCGGGCGGCGGCCACCACGGGCGCAACGACCGTGCTCGACATTCAGCGCTATCGGGCGGATCTCGCGATGCTATCGCCCGTCGGCATCGACCAGGAGCACGGCGCGAGCAACTTCGATCGGGCGGAAGCCGAGATCGCGCGTGCGATGGTCGAGAATGCAGACCGCGTCGCCATACTCGCCGATCACAGCAAGATCGGCCAGCGCAGCCGCATCACGTTTTGCGCACCGCGCGAGATCGACGTCCTGGTGACGGACCGCAAGTCGGGCGAGGCAGCGGATTTTCGGGCCCTGAAGAAGACAGTCGGCAATCTGGTGCTTGCGTAAGCGGCCTCACTCCTTGACGTGCAGCGTGTCGAGCGAACGCTTGCGCAAGCGTGTGTCATGCAGCGCGCCCGCCGCATCGAGCACCGGATAGGCCGTCGAGCAGAAGAGCGAGTTCAGGCGCTTCATGTTGCCGATAAGGTCGAGATGCAGCGCGCTGGTTTCCATGCTTCTCATGGACTGCCCCGCGAGGCGATCGAGATGCTTGTGGGAGTACGCCCGCTCCAGATCGCGAAAACGCTCCTTTTCCGCCAGCAACTGCTCCGCGCACCGCAGATCGTTGTTGAGGAACACGGACAGTCCAAGACGCAGATTGCTGACGAGGCGCGCGTGCAGATCATCGAGCTCGCCGAGGCCTTGCTCGGAAAACGCCAGGCGCTGGGAGATCTTCTTCTCTTCGATGTCACTCACGATTCGCTCGATGATGTCTCCGGCATGTTCGAGATTGATCGTCAACGAAATGATGTCGGTCCAGCGACGGCTTTCCGCCTGGTCGAGTTGTTCGCGGGAGATCAGCGTCAGATAGCTTTTGACTTCGGCATAGAGCTGGTCGACGTCGTCGTCCATGCGCATCGTCTCGCGAGCGACAGCGAGATCGTTGCGTCGCAGAAGATCCGACACGTTGTCGAGCATGACCCGTACGATGTCGCCGATGCGCAGCACCTCCCGTGACGCGTTCGCCAGTGCCAGACTCGGCGTCACGAGTCCGGCGGGATCGAGGTAGAGCGGACGCAGTTCGCCCGTCGCGACGGCACGATCGGGCAGCACGCGTCGGCTGATCGCAGCGACACGGTCGACGAGCGCGAGGCAAGCACAGCAGCGCACGAGGTTGTAGATCACATGAAAGCCCACCACCGCCTCGCGTGGATTGGTGATCAGAACCGGCAATCCGCGTGCGAGCAGCGACGCAAACGGCAGGATGACGATCGCGCCCGCCAGCTTGAACGCAAAGCTGCCCGCGGAGAGCCGCCGTGCGGCCGCGTTCTGCGGAAAGGCATTGAGCAGGGCGAGGAGCCCGCTGCCGAGATTCGCGCCAACGACCAGGCACAAGGCGACCTTCAGCGAGATCACGCCTGATGAAGCCAGTGTCGCCGTCAGCAGGACGGCGGCGAGGCTCGAGTACGAGAGCATGGCGAAGCCGGCGCCCACCAGCGCGTCGAGCATGGTGTCGCCTGTGAGGGCGCCGAACATCACGCGCACGCCCGCACCCTGCGTCATCGGTTGTGCGGCTTCGACGATGAGGTGCAGCGCCAGCAAAATCAGTCCGAGGCCGATAATCGTGCGCCCTACCTGCCCCGCTCGCGTCTGCTTGCGGGTCAGAAAAAGCGGGACGCCGAACAGAATCAGAATCGGCGAAAGCCATGACAGATCGAGCGTGAGCACGCGCGCCATCAGCGCAGTTCCGACATCCGCGCCGAGCATGACCGTCAGTCCGGCCGCCAGCGGCACCAGGCCTTGCGCGGCGAACGACGTGATGATCACCGCAGTGGCATTACTGCTCTGTACGAGGCTCGTGACGCCGATACCCGCCAGAAATGCTCGCATCTTGCTGCCGGTGCTGCGCCCCAGAATCGCGCGAAGATCGGCGCCGAGCACCCGGAGAATGCCGGTACGGACAATATGTGAACCCCACACCAACAGCGCGACGCCAGATAAGAGATTGAGCAGAATTAGCACGGCCGATCCATTTCGTATCTTCGAATTATGACAGTAGTGTTACACAGTTCTGCGGCGTTGCAATGTCGGGGCTGGACGAGGTGGATTCAGCGTTAGCGGCGTATAACGGCGACTCAACACGGCTTTGCGCCCCACAAAGAATCGCATACGATTTAATCTCATACGCTTGACATCGCTTTTGAGATCGTGCATTCTGCGACGCATGCGATTACATCGCATGCGATATAAACATCACTCGCACCCAACCTGGAATCCACCATGGCAAAGATCGAAAAAGTCCTCTTCTCTGGCAAGACCCACACCACCATCAATCGCGACCCCGCCCTTCAGCGCGGCGAGCACGGTGTCGTGGATCTGAAGCTCTCGGCGCCCGGCGGCCAGGCGTACGACTTCATCGCGGCCGAGCCGCATCCGACTGCCGAACAGCTGTTCGCCGGCGCGTGGTCGGCCTGTTATATCGCTGCGCTCGGTATCGCCGCGTCGCTAAAGAAGGTCACGCTGCCCGAGGATCATTCCGTCGATATCCAGGTCAACATTGGTCAAACGGGCGCCGCCTGGTTCCTCGGCGCACATTTCACCGTGCGCATCCCCGGCATCGATCAGGAAGTGGCCGAGGCGATCGCGCGGGCCGCACATCAGATCTGCCCGTACTCGAAAGCCGTGCACGGAAACATTGAAGTCGAGATGAACGTCGTCACGGCGTGAAATCGCAACCCATCCTCTCTCTAACCTGATTTGCCGAGATCGCTCATGAAACGCAATTCCATCGCTGCATTGTTCCTCACCGCTTCGGCGCTCGTGACCGCCCCCGCATTCGCGAGCGGCTATGGTCCGTCCCCCGGCTACCGGGGAACGGTCGGCGCGCCGGCGTCGCAAAGCGGTCCGAGCGCACAGACGCTGGCCGCCGGGCGCGACGCCGCCGGCTCGACCACCGAATATGGCGGCGCGAGCCAAGGCCGCTCTGAGGCGGGCATGCGCGCCACTTCGGTAACGAACGACTCGCTCTATACGCACCACTGACGCGTGACCCTGGTCACCACTGGGCCATCGTGCATGTCGGTCGCGATGGCCCAGTGGCGCTCCATCGATCGGGCCCAAGCCTGATCGAATCTTTTGCGATATAATCGTATGCGATAAGTATTTCATTTACGCACAATGCGTCTCGTGCCGACCGAGGTCATCAATGAAAACCGCTATCCCGCCCGCCCCCCTGCCCCTCTCCGACTTTCTATGCTTCGCCGTCTATTCGACGAATCTGGCGTTTGGCAAGGCCTACAAGCCGATGCTCGATGAACTCGGGCTCACGTATCCGCAATACATCGCGATCGTCGCGCTGTGGGAGCAGGACAATCAGACCGTCGGCGGATTGGGCGAGAAGATGTTTCTCGAATCGAACACGCTCACGCCGATGCTGAAGAAGCTGGAGGCGATGGGCTATGTCGAACGGCGACGCGACCCCGGCGACGAGCGCCAGGTGTTGATCAGCCTGACGAAAAGCGGCCGGCGCTTGCGCGAAAAATGCCTGAAGATGGACCTCACCGATGCGACCGCGCTCGCGCCGGACGAGTTCGCGAAGCTGCAAAAGACCATCGTCACGTTGCGCGACAATCTCATTCAATCGGTGCGGGGCGGCGAGTGAGACGCGCCGAGGCAACGCGATTCCCTTCCTGCAACCTAACTCGCCGCGTCACGATTCAGCCCGCCGTGTTCGCCTGACAACGCATCGACGCGTTCAAAGATGGCGCCGCGCGGCGCCGGCGGCTCGGCAATTGGCGCATAGGCAAGTTTGCGTGCTTCCCGCGATCCGATTCCGAAGGCGCGCATGAGCGCGAACATCGCCTGCTCGGCATAATCGACCGGCGCGTCGCCAGATAACAGCGTGTCGATGCCGTACATGATCGAGCCAAGCGCAATATCGCGCGCGACGACCACGTCCGCCACGTCGAATCGGCCCGCATCCAGGCCCATCTGCAGATCCCGGATAAGGTACTCGTCGAGCAAGCGGCCTCGCGACCCCCGTTTCGTGCCTACCCGCGTGATGAACGCGCCCCACAGCGGATAGCGTGCGGCCATGCCCATGTAGAGGCGCGAACCCACCACCACGCGCTGCGCAGGGTCGTCGATTGCACGCACGAGTGGATCGATGACCGCGAGCACTTCGTCGCTGCTTTCGCCGGCCACCGCCGACAGCAGTTCCGCCGTCGTGCGGAAGTAGTTGTAGAACGTCCCGCGCGCCACACCCGCCGCGGCGATGAAATCATCGATCGTCGGCGCGTCCGCGCCCTTCTCCGCAAAAACGCCCAGCGCGCTTTCGATCAGGCGAATGCGCGTCTTCTCGCGTCGCAATGCGCCCACGCGGGTTCGATGATTCTCGATCGAATCTGTCGCTTCCATTGACTATCCCTTTGATCTGGCTTGATTTTAGCAGCGCGTGCCGCCTGCGGGTTTGTCCTAGCTCGATTCATGTTGACGATATTGTCATTTTTCTTAGAATTGGAAATGACAAATTCGTCAATTCGAGAATCACTCAACCCTGAGGCGGCTTGCCTCGGGTGAACAGGAGGCAATATGCGGTTCGTCAGTTTCGAAATGAATGGCAAGGCAACCCTCGGCGTTCGCGATGGAGATCACGTGCGCGTCATCGGCGACGAGCCGCTGGAGTCGCTCCTCGCTCGCGGCGTGCGTCTCGATGAGTACACGAAGACCCACGCGACGGAAGACAAAGTGCCTGCCGCTGGCCTGAAGTTCCTTCCGCCGCTGCAAAAGCCGCCGAAGATCGTGTGCGTGGGTCTGAACTACGCCGACCACACGAAAGAAAGCAAGTACGAACAACCCGATTACCCGACGCTTTTCCTGCGCGTCAACACCAGTCTCATCGCGCACGAGCAGCCGATGATCCGTCCGGGCGTAGCCGATTGCGAAGGGCTCGATTACGAAGGCGAGGTCGCGGTCGTGCTGGGCACGGGCGGCCGCCACATCGCCAAGGAAGACGCGCTCTCGCACGTCGCGGGCTACGCCCTCTTCAACGACGGCTCCGTGCGCGAATATCAGTTCAAGACGCCGCAGTGGACCGTCGGCAAGAATTTCGATGGCACCGGCGCATTCGGTCCCGACCTCGTGACCGCCGACGAACTGCCCGCGGGCGCGAAAGGCCTGCTGCTGGAAACGCGCGTGAACGGCGAAGTGGTTCAGTCGGCGAGCACCAGCGACATGGTCTTCGACGTCGCGACGCTCATCAGCGTGATCAGCGAAGCCATCACCCTCGAACCGGGCGACGTGATCGTAACCGGCACGCCATCGGGCATTGGCTGGGCTCGCACGCCGCGGCTGCTGATGAAAGCAGGCGACGTATGCGAAGTGTCGGTCGAGAAGATCGGCACCCTGCGCAATGTCATCGCCGACGAAGCAGCGCGCTGATTCCCTATGCACGAAGCCGGCCGCAGAGCCGGCGCTCACCGAACATGGAGACACGGTCATGAGCGGCCCTGCCGTAGCATTTGCATGCGCGAGTGTTCACTCGATCGATCACTTTGCGCTCAACGTTCCCTCGCTCGCCGATGCCGAGCGTTTCTTCCGCGCGTTCGGTCTCGATGTGGCGGCGACAGCCTCGGAACTCGAACTGCGCGCAACCGATGGTCATCGCTGGGCGCGCATCCTTCCCGCATCTGGAAAGTCACTCGCGTATCTCAGCTTCAACTGTTTCGAAGAGGACTTCGCAGCGATCCGCAATCAGGCGGTGGCGGCGGGTGCGAAGCGGGTTGCATCGCCCGACGAAGGCTTCTGGTTCCACGATCCGGACGGCAACCTGATCCAGGTCAGGATCGGCCCGAAGACGACGCCATTCGATAAGGCACCGTGCGTCGTCGCTTCGAGCAGCGCGAATGAGCGCGGCGCGCACATGCGTTCGGAAGCGATGACCGTGCGTCCGCGTCGTCTTTCTCACGTGCTGCTGTTCTCGCCTGACGTCCTCAGCGCGCTCGACTTCTACGGCAAGGCGCTCGGCCTGCGTCTGTCGGACAAGTCGCTCGACATCATTGCGTTCACGCACGCGCCGCATGGCAGCGACCATCATCTGGTCGCGTTCGCCAAGAGCAGCGCGCGCGGCTGGCATCACGCGGCGTGGGACGTCGATAACGTGAATCTCGTGGGCCAGGGCGCGTCGCAGATGGCCGCCGCCGGTTTCACGAAGGGCTGGGGCACAGGCAGACACGTGCTGGGCTCGAACTACTTCCACTACGTGCAAGACCCGTGGGGCTCGTTCTGCGAGTACTCCGCCGACATCGATTTCGTGTCCGCTGGCCGCACGTGGCCCGCCGGTGACTTCGCGCCGGAGGACTCGCTCTATCTCTGGGGCCCGCCGGTCCCCGACGACTTCATCCATAACACCGAAGCCGGCGTCGTTATCAAAGACTGACCGCTTCACCCCTTTGCATCGATTCGATGACTGCCGGTTTATCCGGCGTCAGGGCACAACTCGCTCTTTTTTCAGCAGGTGAACTGAAATGACAGATCAAACCATCCTCGACGTCGCGATTATCGGATACGGACCGGTCGGGCAATCTCTTTCGATATTGCTCGGAGAACGCGGCTACAACGTCGCGGTCTTCGATCGCTGGCCCTCGCTGTATCCGCTTCCGCGCGCCGTTTTTCACGATCACGAGATCCGCCGCATCTTTCATGCGATGGGTATCGGAGCGGACGTCGAACGCATCTCGCAACCGTCGGCCAAATATGAATGGTTCAACGCGGACTGGAAGACGCTCGTCGAGATCGACTGGTCGGCGGAATCGATCAGCGATGGCCCGGTGGGCTACCTCTTCAATCAGCCGTCGCTCGAAGCCTTGCTCGACAAGAAGGCGAAGTCGCTGACGAACGTTTCGGTGCAGCAAGGCTGGGAAGCCACCGCACTGCGGCAGTTGACCGACTGCTGCGAACTGACCCTGCGTCGCGGCGTGATGAACGGCTCGAACTGGGAGCCGACCGGCGAGACCCAGACCGTGCGCGCCCGCTATGTTGTCGGGGCGGATGGCGCGAACAGCTTTGTCCGCAAGTCGCAGCACATCGAGTTCGACGATCTGGGCTTTGAGGAAGACTGGCTCGTCATCGATCTGAAGCCGAACGATGGCGTGAAGCTCGACGTGCCCGATATCGGCCAGTGGTGCAACCCGGCCCGCCCCACGACGATGGTGCCGGGCGGTCCCGGCTACCGTCGCTGGGAGTTCATGCGTCTGCCGCACGAATCGATCGAAGACCTGCAAAAGCCGGAGAAAGTGTGGGAACTGCTCTCGCCGTGGGTCACGCCGGAGAACGCGACGCTCGTGCGGCATGCCGTCTACAAGTTTCGTTCGTTGATCGCGAGAAACTGGCATAGCGGGCGCGTGGTGCTTGCGGGCGACGCTGCTCATCAAATGCCGCCGTTCATGGGCCAGGGTATGTGCTCCGGCATCCGTGACGCATGGAATCTCGCCTGGCGTTTCGACCTGATCTTCAAAGGCATTGCATCGGACCGTCTGCTCGAAAGCTATACACCCGAGCGCCGTCCGCAAGTGCGCGCGGTGATCGACGCATCCATCGCGATGGGACAGGTCGTCTGCATCTCCGACAAGGACGAGGCGGCTCGACGTGACGAAGCTTATCTGAAGGGCGAAGTGCCTGCGCTTGCTCCCTTCCCCGGCCTGACCGAAGGCATGATCTGCCGGAACCCCGCGTTCGCATGCGAGGGCGTGGCGGGCCTGTTGGGCGTACACGGTCAGGTCAGGAACCTCGGCGAAGCATCCCGCTACGACGAGGCGGTGCCCAACGGCTTTCACGTCATCGCGCTCGATGCGCACCCGAACCCCTATCTCGACGCGCAAGGCAAGGCGGCGCTCGCTGCCATCGGAGGCCGGGCGATCGGCATCACGACCGACGCAGACAAAGCCGTCAAGGATCGCGTGCAGCTGGATGTCAGCGGCAAATACAAGCAGTTCTTCGATGAGCACGGCGTCAAAGCCATCATCGTGCGGCCCGACTTCTACATCTTCGGCGGCGTGAAGACGCTTCAGGATTTGCCGTCGTTGCTGACCGACCTCGTATCGCGGCTTCCGCTTCCCGAACCCATCGAGGCTGCCGTTTCCTGAACTCGAACAATAAAACCGCTGGAGGGAAACATGAGGAAGACACTATTGGCGCTGGTCGCGGCCTGCGCGCTCGCCACGCACGCGCGAGCGCAAAGCAGCGTAACGCTGTTCGGCATTCTCGACGCCGGTGTGAGCTATGTGAGCAACGAAAACGGCAGCCACAACTTCAAAGCCGACGACTCGATCTGGACGCCCAGCATCTGGGGCATTCGTGGCATCGAAGATCTGGGCGGCGGGTACAAGACCCTGTTCGAGCTTGCGTCGCAGTTCTCCGTGAACAGCGGCGCGGGAATCCCGGGACCGAACGCGGACTTCAACCGGCAGGCCTTCGTCGGCTTGTCGAAGGACGGTGTCGGGCGAATCACGTTCGGCCAGCAATATAACCTGATGGCCGACTTCCTCTTCTTCCCGCCCGCGAAGCTGGATGGCGCCTTCACCTACGGCGGCCTCTACAACATGCGTCAGGGGCCGTTCGCCGCGCTCGGCATTCCCCAGAATCCGACCGGCTCGTTCGACTTCGATCAGACCGGCGGAACGTCGCGCGTGTCGAATGCCGTCAAGATCGTGTCGGCCACCTTCGCAGGTTTGAGACTCGGCGCCTTGTACGGCTTCGGCAATACGCCGGGCTCGTTTTCCGCGAACAACACGATCGGCTTCGGCGTGAACTATGCGATCGGCGGCTTCGGCATCGCGGCCGCTTACAACGAAACGAAGTACGCGGCGCTGAACGACGGCCACGACGGAATCCGCAATTTCGGCGGCGGCGTCAGTCAGACCATCGGCGACGTGTTTCTCAACGCGCTCTACACCAACACGCGCAACACGATGACGGGAGGCGTCGTCCAGGCGGTTCAAGTCGGAGGGCTGTACACGTTCATGCCGGACATCAGGTTCGGTGCGAACTATCAGTACATGAAGGGCAACGCACAGCTCAGCCACAACAGGGCGCAGCAGGTCACGGGCGCGGCGCAGTATCTCCTTTCCAAGCGCACGACGCTCTACGCCGAAGCGGTCTACCAGTGGACCGGCGGCGATGTCGAAGGCGGACACAACGCCTGGATCAACGGCACGGCTCAATCGAGCACGACGCATCAGGTCATCGGCCGCCTCGGCCTGCAGACCTCTTTCTGACACGCATTTCTTTCCTGAAGCGTGCGCGAATCGCTCGCGCACATCGGATCGTCGCATCTGACGACGCCGCTTATCGACTGGAGATCGCAAACATGGAATACAACACCGGACTCAGGTGGGACACAGCCTACGAGTGGAAAGCCGTCGCCTTGTTGTCGCTTGGCTTTGGACTGGTCGGCATCGACCGGTTCATGATCATGCCGCTCTTTCCCGTCATGATGACGGACCTGCATCTGGACTATCAGGATCTCGGGCACATCACCGGGGCGCTCGCCGTCGCATGGGGACTCTCTGCGATGTTCATGGGCAACCTCTCCGATCGCATCGGCCACCGCAGGGTGATCATTCCAGCGATCGTCGTGTTCTCGCTGTTAGCGGGCCTGAGCGGTCTGGCGACCGGCGTCGGCTCGCTGATCCTGATCCGCGCGGTGATGGGCTTTGCCGAGGGTGCGTACACGCCTGCGAGCATCATCGCAACCCTCGATGCGTCCAAACCCACGCGTCACGGGCGCAACATCGGCATTCAGCAGATGGCGCTGCCGCTTTTCGGTCTGGGCATCGCGCCGATCCTCGTGACGCAATTGCTCAAGGTGTTGCCGTGGCACTGGATATTCGCGGTCGTGTCAATTCCGGGCCTATTGGTCGCTTACCTGATGTTAAAGGTGCTGCGCAATACTCGCCCCACGGCCGCCGCATTGCACACGGCGACCCATGATGTTGCGACCCACACGTGGACCGATGTTTTCCGCTATCGCAACATACCGTTGAACATCGTCGGCAAGCTGTGCTGGCTGACGTGCCTCGTCGTTCTGAGCGCGCTTTTCCCCAGCTATCTGATCGACTACCTGCACCTGAGCATGCAGCAGATGGGCTACGTGCTTTCGGCGATCGGCTTCGGCGGCACGCTCGGCACGCTCGTGATGCCCGCTCTTTCCGACAGACTGGGCAGAAAGCCGGTCATGATCCTATCGGTGGCCGGAGCGGCCGTCTTTCTGTTCCTTCTCATGCGAACCGGCGCGAATCCGACCGCCCTCTTCATCTATCTCACCCTCACGCTTCTTTTCGTGTTCAGCATGATCACACTCACGGTGGGGCCGTTGAGCGCGGAATCGGTGCCGGCGAAGTTGATGTCGACGGCTTCGGGTCTGGTGGTGGGCATTGGCGAAGTGTTCGGCGGCGGGTTCGCACCGGCGATCGCCGGATACATCGCCAAGCACTTTGGCATTCAGTACATCATGCATCTCGGCCTTGCGGCACTTGCGATCGGACTCTTTGTGACGCTCGGCCTGAAGGAAACCGCCCCCTCCCGGGCGCGCGTGCGTCAGCAAAAGGACGAGTTGCCGACAGAGACCGCACCGCGCGAACACGCATAACGCCACCGTCCGCTAGCCCAACAAAATTCCAGAAGCAATAAGGGTTGTGGCCGCTTGCACAACCCTTTTTAGCGTCCAACACTCTGGCATCAATCCGGCTCGCCAGATAATTGTCCGATATACCGGACAACCGAGTGCTTCGACGGAGATGTCGCGAACGCGAGGCCCCGCTGGGAGCGGTTTCTCAGACCAACCCCTCGACCAGGATCTGAACATGAAGCTCGCCACCAAGGGCGCCAAGGCCGCCTTGCTGTTTGCCGCAACCGCCGTGAGCGGACTGCTCGCGCTCTCCGCCTGCACGAAAGTGGCGACGCCCGAGCAGGGTTCATCGGCAGCGGCGCCTGCATCGACGCTTCAGGCCGTGCTTCAGCGCGGCACGCTGCGCGTCGGCGACTGCCTCACGTTCGCGCCGTTCGGCTTCTACGACAAAGACGGCAATCCGGACGGCTACGACGTCGACCTCGCCAAGGAACTCGCCAAGCAAATGGGCGTGAAGCTGGAGGTCGTGAACACGACCAGCGCGAACCGCATCCCGAACCTGCAGACCGCCAAGGTCGATGTCGTGTTCTGCAACTTCACGCGCAACCTCGAACGCGCGAAGGTCGTCGAATTCACGTCGCCGTACGTTGTCGCCAGCGAAGCGATGCTCGTGAAGAAGAGCAGCGGCATCCAGTCGGCGAAGGACATGAGCGGGCGCACCATCGCCACGGTCAAAGGCTCGACCAACGGCGACGAAGTCCGCTCGATGGGCATCCCCGTCAAGATTCAGGAATACGACAGCTCGCAGGCGGCCATTCTCGCCGTCAAGCAGGGCCAGGCCGATGCGATGATCGAGGACAACAACTTCCTTGCGTATCAGGCGAAGCTCGATCCGGAACTGGCGGTGACGAACGAAGCACTCGTGCCGCTCGAATACAACGCATTCGGCGTGAAGGCGGGCGATCAGGCGTGGCTCAACTATCTGAACCTGTTCCTGTTCAACATCAATGCATCGAAGCTCAATGCACAGTTGTACAAGAAGTGGTTCGGCGTCGATCCGAGATATCCGCTCAATCCGCAGTCCTGAAGCGGAGGCGCCGATGAGCTATCAATGGCTGACGCTATGGGGCTACGTCCCCGAGTTTCTGAAGGCAGGCTGGCTGACCTTGCAGATCACGTTGCTGTCGTTCGTGCTGGCGCTCGCGCTCGGTCTGATCGCAGCGCTTGCCGGCATGTCGCCGTCGGCCATCGTGCGGTTCATCGCGCGGGCTTATGTCGAAGCCATCCGCAACACGCCCGTGTTGCTGCAGATTTTCATCGTCTTCTTCGGCTTGCCGTCGATGGGCATTGCGCTCGATGCCTATTGGGCCGGTGTCATCGCGCTGGGCGTGAACGTAGGCGCGTATCTGTCGGAAGTGTTTCGCGCGGGCATGCAATCGGTGCCGCGCGGACAGATCGAAGCAGCCGGCATTCTTGGCCTGGAACGCGGGCAGATTTTCAAGGAGATCGTGTTGCCGCAGGCCGCGCGCGCGGTGTATCCGGCCATCGTCAATTACCTGATTCAGTTGTTGCTCGGTACTTCGCTGTTGTCGGCCATTGCGTTGCCCGAGCTCACCGGCACCGCAACCGTCATCAATTCGCGCACGCTCCTGTATGTCCAGACCTTCGCGGTCGTGCTCGTCGCGTATCTGGTGCTGAGCAATGTGCTGTCGTGGATCGCCAGTCAACTCGGTGCACGCATGTTTCATCCGCCGCTCATCGTGAGGCCGGGTGCGCGTTTGGGTGGATTCACGCTGCGTCGTGCGAATCGTGCATGAGGGATTGAGTCATGTCATTCGAACTGCTGAAAAACAGTCTGTCGATCTTGCTGCAAGGTCTCGTGACGACGCTGCTCTTGTCTGTCGCGGCGATCGTCGGGAGCACGCTCATCGGCCTCTTCGCCGCCGTGTTGCGGACGTTCGGACCGTGGGGCACGGACCGGATCGCAAAGCTCTATACGGAGTTGTTTCGCGGTACGCCCGTACTCATCACGCTGATGTTCATCTACTTCGGCGTCTCGTACTTCGGCTATGCAATCGATGTCTTTGCAGCGGGCGTGATCGGCTTGAGCGTGTATCAGGGCGCGTATATCGCGGAAGTCTTTCGCTCGGGCATCGAGTCAGTGCCGAAGGGACAGTGGGAAGTCTCGCAGATTCTCGGTCTGTCGCGCACACAGACCTTCGCCTCGGTCGTGTTACCGCAGACCGGACGCATCGTGTTGCCGCCGCTCGTCGGGCAGTATCTGTCGCTCATCAAGGATACCTCGATCGTCAGCATGATCGGCATGTCCGAACTGATGCACGGTGGCCAGGCGATCGTGGATCGCATCGGCAAGCCGGTCGAGATTTACGGACTCGTCGCGCTGATCTATTTCGTCGTGTGCTTCCCGCTTTCGCAATGGGTGCGCCATCATGACCGCCGGAGACTTACGTGAGCGATTCCATTCAGAACAAGCCCGTCATTTCGCTGTCGGGCGTGAGCAAGGCATTCGGCGCGACGCGCGTGCTCAACGAGATCAATCTCGACGTGCGCGCAGGCGAAGTGCTCGTGCTGATCGGCGCATCCGGTTCGGGCAAGAGCACGGTGCTGCGCATCATGGCCGGACTGGAGACGACGGACTCCGGCGAGGTGTGGGTCAACGAAGTGCCCCTGCACGATCCGAAGCGCGCGCGCGAAATTCGCGGCCATGTGGGCATGGTGTTTCAGCAGTTCAACTTGTTTCCGCACAAGACCGCGCTCGGCAATGTCACGCTCGCGCTGATCAAGGCACGCCGCATGTCGCCCGCCGATGCCCGCACACGCGCAATGGAAACGCTCGACCGCGTGGGCCTCGCGGACCGTGCATCGCATTACCCGAGCCAGTTGTCGGGCGGGCAGCAGCAGCGCGTTGCCATTGCGCGCGCGCTGGCGGTCGAACCCGGCATCATGTTCTTCGATGAAGCCACCTCCGCACTCGATCCCGAACTCGTGGGCGAAGTGACAGAAGTGATGCGCGGCCTCGCGCGCGACGGCATGACGATGGTCGTCGTCACTCATGAAATGGGCTTTGCGCGCAAGACGGCGGATCGCGTCGTGTTCATGGACAAGGGCGTGATTGCAGAGCAAGGCGACCCGGAGCAAATCTTCGTCAACCCGTCGAACGAACGCACGCGGCAGTTTCTCAGCCGTGTGCTCGACCATTAATGGGCGAGCGAATGGCAGCAACGGAATCGTCGCGCGCGCGAGGCGTGGACCGTGTCATCGATATCTTCAGGAAGCTGCATCACGCGCAGCGGCCCATGACGATGCGCGAGCTGATCGAAGCGACCGGCTCGCCGCGTTCGAGCATCTACGAACTCGTCGCGATTCTCACCGAAGTGGGCTGGCTCGAAACATCGGCGGATGGCAGCGTGTTCTTCGGCCGCGAGATGCATTACTACGGCTCGGACTACGCGACGCACAACGACCTCATCAGCCGCGCGCATCAGTCCATTCTCGCGCTCGTGCGCAAGTACGACGAGACCACGCAGTTGTGCATGCTCGAAGGGAACAAGTACTCGGTCGTGTTATCGGAGAACAGTGCGCGGCCGTTCAACATCAGCTCGGATATCGGCGTGCGCGTGCCGATTCCGTGGACCGCGACCGGACGCCTGCTGCTCGGTCACATGAACGCCGACGCGATCCGCACCCTGATTCCCGCGGATGACTTCGTGCTCGACAACGGCGTGCGCATCGATTTCGATGAATTCATGCGCGATGTGCAGAACGCGAAAGCGCTCGGCTATTGCTGCACGGAAGGCCTGTCCAACGCATTCCGGCTCTGCATGGCCGCACCCGTTCGCGATCGCGCGGGCACGCCGATCGCCGCACTGTGCTTCATGACGGGCCGCGACACGGACCCCGAACGCCGTCAGTCGATGCTGGATGATCTACTTCAGTCTGCGAAGGCGCTTTCGCATCGCTGACCCGTACTGCCGGTCAGACAGTCAGCGCAAACTGCTGAACAACTGCGCCACCGTCTCACGCAACCAGCGATTGCCCGCTTCGTGGTGATACCTCGCGTGCCAGTGCTGCCGTACGGCAAAACCTTCAACCGGGATCGGACACGGATGGATCGACAGGTCATTCACCTTCGCCAGCGTCTGTCCGATATGCCGCGGCAGCGTGGCAATCAGGTCCGTGGTCTGAATGATCGCGCCCAGCCCGAGAAAACCCGGCAGTTCCAGCACGATGTCCCGCTGAATCTGCTCGCGTAACAGCGCCTGCTCCAGCAATTGCGCGCCCGTGCCCGCCGCGATGGCGACATGTCCCTCCGCGCGATAGTGCTTCATCCCGAGCCGTGCGCGCACACGCGGATGATGCCGATTCGTCAGACACACCCAGTCCTGCTCATACAACTGCTGCTGATAGATGCCGCCGCTGAGCCACGGCACATGACCGATCGCAAGGTCGGCCTCGCCGGACTCGAGCGCGCGTTCGGTATTGCCGTCGATCCGCGCGGCCTCCAGACGGATGCCCGGCGCCTGCGCCCGAATGTGCGCCAGCATGCGGGGCAGCAACGTGATGTGGCTCGCATCGGTCATGCAGATGCGAAACCGGCGTTTCGCGGTAGCGGGATCGAAGGCGATTTCCCATGCCGCAAAGCGTCGAAGCGATTCGAGAATTTCGCGGCACGGCCCGATCAGCGCGTCGGCCTGCGGTGTCGGCGCCATGCCGCCGGGCGTGCGGATGAACAACGGATCTTGCAGGAACTCGCGCAGACGTCCCAGCCAGATGCTGATGGTCGGCTGGCTCTGTCCGAGCTGCTCCGCCACGCGCGTGACGTTGCGGGCGTCGTACAGCAGATCGAAAAGCTGCAGCAGCTTCAGGTCGGGCAGTTCGGTCAGGTTCATGGTCGTTATTGCGTGATGCAATGACGTCATTGTAGCCATTGCATTGCCGTGATGAGCAACGCGCTCTATCGTTGCTTCAACACATCACGGAGACGCCAATGAAGATCGCAGTTCTGGGGGCCGGCGCGCTGGGTTGCGCCATCGGTTCCACGCTCACGCAGGGCGGTCACGAGACCTGGCTGATCGACCGCTCCCCTGCTCACGTCGAGGCGATGCGCCGCGAAGGCCTGCAAGTCGACGATGCCGACGGTTCCCGGCGCGTCAAGGTTCGCGCCGCGACGCACGCCGCCGAAGTCGGCGCCGTGGATCTGGTGGTCGTGCTGGTCAAGTCCTTTCACACGGACTCGGCCATGCGCGGCGCGCTGGACCTGATCGGACCCGATACCGTCGTGCTGTCCCTGCAGAACGGGCTGGGCCATGAAGACGTGCTCAGCGAGATCGTGGGGCGTGAGCGCGTGCTGGCGGGCAAGACGTATGTCGGCGGCGTGATGCGCGCACCGGGTCATATCCAGTCCGGCGTGCGCGGCAAGTTCACATATATCGGCGAGCTGGATGGCCAAATTACGGAACGAGTGCAGGCGATCGCTGATGCCTTCAATGCCTCGGGTCTCGCCACCACGGTCAGCGACAACATCCTCGGCACGATGTGGGACAAGCTGCTGATCAATGTGGCGACGGGCGCGCTGACCGGCATCACGCGTCTCACCTACGGCCAGCTTTACGAAGAGCCCGTCCTCAAGGCGACCGCGCTCGCCGCCGTGACCGAGGCGATGGCCGCCGCGAAGGCCGCCGGCGTCAGACTCTCCATGACGGACGCGGAGCAGGCGTGGACGCTGGCAGCCGAAGGGCTTTCGCCCGAATTCAAGACCTCGATGCTGCAAAGCCTCGAGAAAGGCTCGGTCACGGAGATCGACTTCATCAACGGGGCTGTCGTGCGCTGGGGCGAAAAGCTCGGCGTGCCGACGCCCGTCAACTCGACGCTCGTCGCATGCATCAAGGGCATCGAGCGCGCCATGACGGACCAGCAACGACAAGGAGCATCAGCATGAGCGGCTCCAGGGCGTATGTGGAACACGTCGCGATCTGGGTGAAAGACATCCACTGGCACATTCGCTTCTTCGAAGAAGTGCTCGGCATGACGATGCGCGAAGTGGACGGCACCCGCGATGCGCCGCGTCAGTACTGGACGCTCGGTGGCCTGCAATTCATCCACGACGCGCGCCACGAAGGCCCCGAAGGCCGTCTCGCGCATCTGGGCGTGATGTGCGAAGACCTCGACGCCGCACTCGCCGCAGCGCAAGCCTTCGGCGTCACCGAGATGCCGCAAGGTCACAACTGGCTGCGTCTGCCGGACGGCCTCGCGGTGGAACTGATCCAGGCCAAACCCGCCGCATGCGTCGCGCAGGCGCTGGCGATCGACCCACGCGCGGAGGCGTGACCATGACGATCATCGAGAAATACTGGGACGACGCCCGCGAAGGCGACGAAGCCTTGAGTCCGACCTACACGGTTACGAAGGAACGCATCCTGGCCTACGCGGACCTCACGGGCGACCACACGCCCGTGCACGTCGACGAGGCCTATGCCAACGCCAGCCACTTCGGTTCGATCGTCGCGCATGGCCTGTTCGGCTTGTCGATCGCGGACGGCCTCAAGACGCAGAGCGAATACCGCTTCCTGCCGGGCATGTCGCTTGGCTGGACGTGGGACTTCCTTCTGCCGATCAAGGTCAACGACGTGCTGCACGTGAAGTTTCGCGTGGGCGCCATGCGCGCAAGCAAGAGTCGTCCGGACTGGGGCATCGTCGTGTTGCCGTCCGAGCTGATCAACCAGGACGGCCAGGTCGTCCAGCGCGGCGAGCATCGCCTGATGGTGCCGCGCCGTCCAGGAGCATGCTGATGCAAGCCCGCCCTCTCGAAGGTATCCGCGTCGTCGATTACAGCCACTTCCTGGCCGGCCCCTATGTAGGCCGCTGTCTTGCGGCGCTCGGCGCTGAAGTCATCAAGGTCGAGCGGCCCGGCAGTGGCGACGCCGGACGCCAGCACGCCACGATTCTCGACGACCAGCAAAGCGCCTACTTCCTGCAGCTCAATATGGGCAAACGCGGCGTGAGCGTCAACATAAAAGATCCGCGCGGCAAGGAGTTCATGCAGCGGCTGTGCGACTCGGCGGACGTGTTCATCGAAAACTACCGGCCGGGCGCGCTCGACAAACTCGGCCTCGGATACGAAGCGCTTTCGTCGCGCAATCCGCGGCTCGTGTACTGCTCCATCTCGGCGTACGGACATACCGGACCGGATGCGCACCGCGCCGGCTTCGGCCTGATCGCCGAAGCGAAGAGCGGCATCATGCAGATGATCGGCGAGCCCGGTTCGCCGCCGCCGCTCATGCGCGTTTCGCTCGGCGACATGTACACGGGCATCCACGCAGTCGCCGCGATCAACGCTGCCCTGCTCGGTCGCGTGACGAGCGGCCGGGGCCAGCACATCGATATGGCGCTGTACGACACGCTCGTGTCGATGCACGAATACGCGGTGCAGTGCTACACGATGCAGGGCATCCTGCCCGAGCAAACGGGGCACGACATGCCCGCTTCGACGCTTTATGGCGTGTTTCGCGCGGCCGACGGCGATCTCGTCATCGCCGCTCAGGTGGACGACGCCTGGAAGCGGTTCGCCGCTGTCATCGAATCGAACGGCGGCCCTGCGGGCTTCGCCACGGACGAGCGCTTTCATACGCTCAACGGCCGCAACGCGAATCGTGTGGAGATACTGGCGGCCGTCAAATCGTGGGTCGCCGCGCGCGCGGTCGCGCAGGTGCTCGAACTGCTGGACGGCGTCGATGTGCCCTGCGCGAAGGTGCAGCGCATCGACGAAGTGCTGTCGGACCCGCAGATCGTCGCGCGGGGCATGGTGGTCGAGCAGCAGCATCCGCGCTTCGGCACGCTGCGGCTGCCGAATCTGCCATTTCGCTTTTCCGATTGCGACACGACGATTCGCGATGTCGGGCCGGACCTCGGTCAGCACAACGCGGAAGTCGCGCAGTCGCTCGGCTTTGGTCCTGCCGAGATCGACGCCATGCAGACCGAAGGCGTTCTATTTTCGAAATGAGGACACGATGACGGACCAGTACGCGGTGATCGGCAATCCGATCGGACATACCAAATCTCCCCTGATTCATGGACTTTTCGCCGAAGAGACGCATCAGGACATGGCTTATACGGCCATCGAAGGGCCGCTTGAACCGGAGCAGGCCTTCGCCGACACCGTGCGCGCATTCGCTGCGGCGGGCGGCAAGGGAATGAACGTCACGGCGCCGTTCAAGCTGAAAGCATTCGACATGGCCGACGAACGCAGCGAGCGAGCGGAACTCGCCGGCGCCGTCAACGCGATGAAGTTCGAGAACGGCCGCATCGTCGCGGAGAACTTCGACGGCATCGGACTCGTGCGGGACATCGAGGTCAATCTCGGCCTGCCGATGGCGGGCAAGCGGGTACTCATACTCGGCGCGGGCGGCGCCGTGCGGGGCGCGCTGCTGCCCTTCCTGTCTGCCCGGACGGCCGAGTTGGTGATCGCCAATCGCGACGTGGCCAAATGCCGCGCGCTCGCGGCGCAGGTGAGCGCGCGCGGTCCGGTTTCCGCCTGCGCATACGGCGATCTGGAAGCGATGGGCCGCTTCGATCTGGTGGTCAACGCGACGTCGGCCAGTCTCACGGGCGATCTGCCGCCGGTTCCTCCGAGTGTCTTCAGTCCCGCAGGCGCGGCCTACGAACTCGCTTATGGGAAACGATTGACACCCTTTCTGCGGCTCGCGCGCAACGCGGGCGTGCGCGGCGTCGCGGATGGCGTAGGCATGCTCGTCGAACAGGCAGCGGAAGCCTTCTATTGGTGGCGTGGCGTACGGCCCGCTACACGGGCGGTGATCGACCGTCTTACAGTGCCGCTGGATTAAGCGCGCGAAGGAGCGACAAATGAAGAAGATCCTGATGCTTCACGGTATCAATCACAACATGTTCGGCAAGCGCGATCCCGCGCAGTACGGGACGATCACGCTGGATGAAATCGACGCTCGTTTGCAGGCGCTCGGCGCCGAACTCGGCGTACAGATCGAATCGTTCCAGACGAACCACGAAGGTGCGATGTGCGAGCGCATTCATCGCACTTTCGCGGAGCGCTGCGATGCCGTGCTGATCAACGCCGGAGCGTGGACCCACTACAGCTACGGCATCCGCGATGCGCTGGCGATTCTCACCTGCCCGGTCGTGGAGTTGCATATGTCCAACATCCACGCGCGCGAGCCGTTTCGGCATCACTCCGTGTTCGCGGAGGTAGTCGATGGACAGATATGCGGCCTTGGCGTAGAGAGCTATCTGCTTGGGTTGCGGGCGGCGGTGGTTTTGACCAGACAGGAATGATGGGAACGACGACCGGCTAGTCGAAGTGTTCGTCTGCGACTGAGGCTAAGGATCTTGTAGACGCATCCGACCGCTTAGGGAAAGCACATGTTGAAGCGCGCAGGCCTGCCGTTCAGCACCAGGGCGCCAATTTCGTACGAGCCGGTAGGTGCGCCTTCGTAGATGATCGTACCGTTGGCTCCGGTGGCGACCGCGCTCGTGCAGTTTTCGAAGAAAGAGGCTTGGCACGGATAGGGGCCGAAGATCTGATGGCCTACCTTGGCCGCCGAGCCTGAAGTGCCTGTCGCGATCGGACAGGAACACACGATCTGGTCTTGTCCGAGTCGGCCGAGGCCTGGGAACGATTGGCCTCGTGTGCTCGCGAAACAGATGCCGCCATCGCACGAGGCATAGGCGCCGGAGTTTGACGTTGGGGGGCAGAAGTAGAGCGCTCGATCTCCGGATGGCCCTGCGCTTGCCGGGGGAACGCTGAAGGTGCTCACCACATAACCGTTGCCGGAGCCCTCAGCATTGAAGGTGCAAACGTCGCCGCCAGCGTATGACAACCGGCGGCTGACGCTGTCGCCGAACTGCAAGTTGCAGCGGCAATAGGCGACGTTGTTGTAGACGAAGCAGCGGACCCCAGCGCACAGCGCGTACTCCTGGTTGCGGCAGATCGAGAGCCCCTTTTGTACCGAGGCGGCCGCAGTGTTGTCTTCGATCCCGATAGGGGGCGAGGCGCTCGGAGCAGCGGCGCTGGTGCTGCTCGCGGCCCAACTTCTCCTTCCGAGCGAGGTCAAGAGCGCCCCAAACAGGCCACCGCTTATCAGTTGCAGCGTTTTGCGCCGGGTCGGCTTGCGCGCGACGGCTTTAGTCCACTCATCAAATTGACTGTCCATTGCTTTCGAGTTGACCGGGCGGGTTTTCATGGCGGCGTCCTGGAATCTGTGCGCATTGACTTCCTGCGAGTGACTCGTGCAATCACAAAGGACTTGCAGTATGGAGTTTGGCGCCGTTCGAAGGCGCGCGTTGGCTGGCCGCTAGCGCCAGAATGGCGTCAGATCCTTCCGCCAGGTCGGATACCAGTACTCCACGCTCATCGATGAGGTAACCCACCGGCGTAGCGAATGTCGCATACTGGAGCGAGACCTCCCAGTTTCTCTGCAGCACCACCAGGAGCGTTAATCCTAGCTTTGCCACCTTTTGCCGGTTAGTGTCTGCGTCCTGCCGGCTCACCATGAGCACCAGAACATCTTTCCGCTCACGATGCACACGTTCCAGGTGCGGGGCCAGAAGCTCGCATGGACCACAACCTGGATCGCTGAAGACAAGCAACACTCGCCTGCCCCGGAAATCCTCAAGGACCCATTCCTCTCCATCCAGGCTCGGCAAACGGAAATTCGGCGCAGGCGTGCCCGCTTTAAGGCCGCTGCGGTTGAGCCGGCTTCTATCCAAGGGCTTATTGCCCCGAGCTGCCGGCTCGGCCGGCCGCCTGCGATCCGGTCCCGGTTCGGCTTGAGGCGTTGGCGACGTCGCTAACGCCATCAAGGCTACCGCGCCCATGGCCAACTCACTGGCGACGGTTCCGGTCTCGTCGACGAGGTAGCCCACCGGCGTGCCGTTCACCTGATATTGCGCAGCCACTTCCATATCGTTCTGTACCAGCACTCGGCATGCGATACCGTGTGTTTGGAACAACTGGCGGTTTAGCTCGGCTTCCCCTGTAGTTATTACCAGCGGCACCGGCTTGCCACTTTCGCCCTCAGGCGGGAACGCCCTCAGTTCGGGCATCATGCTCATGCAGAAACTGCACGCAGGGTTAAAGAAGATTAGCAAGACGGGACGGCCCCGAAACTCGGAGAGCCGGTGAAGCGCCCCCGAAAGGTCAGGCAATTCGAAGTCCGGAGCGTTAGAGCCTAGGGGGAGGCCGTTCAGGGTAGTCGATGCAGGACGAGGCGGCTCGGATAGTCCGCCCTGAAACCCTTTCTCGAGCGCCTCTAAGCTCAGCAAGATTCGCCCGTGCTGACGCACCAGCTGGTAGCCAAACCAGCAGCCGAAGACGATGATTAACCAGGGCAAGGCTAAAGCGAAGACCAGGAGTGTCGTCATGGAAAACTCATGCGTGGCTTCGCCCGGTAGCTTCGGGCAGAGGAACAAGGGCAAATGAAATGCTAATAATCCTAGGCGGCGGCGTCTGTCAAGCCTTACGATCGACGTTCGGGTCACGCGCGGCCATGGGTGATCCCACCCCCGAAAGTTGGGTTGATGATTGAGCTTCGCTTCCGCAGAGAACCGCTCCCATCCTGTCTCTGTTCGACCCGAAGCCGTCCTTCGATGTAGTTCTGCGCAAGTGACAGGTTTTGGAGGTCCAGCGGACCTCCCCCATCTATGCGCACGGCAGCACGCAATCGGATTGCGTCTGAATTTGGGTGGATCAAGTCAGCAATCCTTTGCGCACCCTCGCCTGAAATATTACGGCAACCTCTCGATCAAGGTACAGGCGTGATCTTGAGAATCTGGCTGTCACCGCCGTCCGCAACGTAAAGATTGCCTTGCGCGTCCACCGCTACACCGTAGGGTCCGTTCAGCGCGCTCGAGGTCGTAATCGGTGTGGCGGTGGAACTGCCCGGTGCTATCGCCAGTATCTTGTTGGTCATGGAATTCGCGACGTAGACATTGCCGCTCGTATCCACGGCCAGACCGTAGGCACCGGCGAACGTCGACGATGCAGCGAGTTGCGTGACAGTGTTGCTGCCCGCCGAAATCTTCAGGATCTTGTTGTTCGTGTAGTCCGACACATAGACGTTGCCGCTCGCGTCCACGGCCATACCCATCAACATTCCGAAGGAATACGAGGGCGCCAGTACGGAGACAGTGGTACCGTCAGGCGCGATCTTGACGACCTGATAATTGTTCGTGTCTTCCACATAGACGTTGCCGCTGGCATCCACGGCAACACTCATCGGATCGCTGAACGTGTGCGATGCCGCCAACTGCGTGACGGTAGTTCCGTTGGAGGATATCTTGAGAATCTTGCTATCGTTCGCATCGGCTACGTAGACATTGCCACTCGCATCCACTGCGATACCCATGGGTCCGTTGAACGTGTATCCGCCGCCTAACGTCGTGACGCTGCTGCCATCGGCAGAAATCTTGACGACCGTGTTGCCATTGGTGTTGCCGACGTAGACGTTTCCGCGCGCATCGACCGCGGTGGCCATGGGCGTACTAAACGTGTACGTCGAGGCCAGTCTGGATACGTTCCCGTGGGCAGCCGAACAGGCTACCGCCACGTTGCTCACATCGTTTGTGACTGTGCCGTTGCCATTCGTTACATTGCAAATCTTCCACAGCGGATTTTTGCCTACGGTGACCGCATAGGCGTTGTTGGTCGCGACTCGCGTGGCAAACGTGAACGAACCATTTGCCGTCAACGTCAGCGCGTCGCCACCGTTATTGAGCAGCGTCAGCGGCTCGTAGCCCGGTAGACCCGTGACGGCACCGCCGATTCGATAAGTAACCACAGGCGGAGTGCTGCTCACCGGCGCACTGCTCGCCGGAGGGCTGCTCGCCGGAGCGCTGTCCGCCGGAGCGCTGCTCGCCGGAGCGCTGCTCGCCGGGGTGCTGCTCGCCGGAGCGCTGTCCGCCGGAGCGCTGCTCGCCGGTGAGGTGGTGGTTTGCTGCGGATTGTTCGTACCGCCGCAGGCGGCGAGGAACAGGCACAGCGATGCGATGACTGTTCGCTTGAGGGATGACGGTGCGACCATTTTCATTTTTTTCCGCGGATGAGCGTTGCCAGGATTTGTCGAGGAAAGCCAGATACTCTTCGCGGTTGCTCGTAGTTTGACTATCGACCCTCTCCCCATTACGGCAGATGCGCCTCAAAGTTGAGGCTGGCGTTCGTTAAATAACGCGATGCTCGACGCAACTTCGCGAAAGCTGTGGGGAATCAAGTCACGTCGTGATCGGACGTCCGCTTGGGGATTGTCACTGACCGTCCGAATGTACGGGCAATGCCTGGACGAATGGCTCATCATGGCCCAACCCGCCCGCCCACCCTACCCCAACTCCTCAAACAACCAATCCTGAAAGCTCTTAACCTTCGGCAGATCCACCGACGACTTGAGCAGGTTCAACGTATACCCATTCACGCTCAGCCCGTCGAATCCAAACGGCGCGATAAGCTTCCCCGTATCGAGTTCCCGCTGCACGAGCAGCAAACTTTCCAGACACACGCCCACGCCATCGGCGGCCGCGCTGATCGCCATGAACGAGCGATCGAAGCGCGGCCCGCGCGAAATGTCGAGCGGCGTCTTTCGATGCATGCGCATCCAGTCACGCCATCCAACCAGGCAATTTTCACTGTGAATCAGCGTGTGATGCTTCAAATCCGCGACCGTGCGGATCGGGTGCTTGCCTTCCATCAGTGCCGGTGAACACAGCGGCACGATCGTCTCGGACGGCAGATCCAGCACCAGCGTGCCCGCAGGTTGCAGCCTGCGCGCGCCATACCGCAAGTCGATATCCACCGACTCACGCGTGAGATCGACGGGATCGTTCGACGCATGCAGCCGCAAATCGATATCCGGATGCCGCGATGAAAAGCGCGCGAGCCGCGGCATCAACCATTGCGTCGCGAAGCTCGGCGTCGAATGCACGGTGAGGATGTCACTCTTCGCGATGCGCCCGATATCCCGCGTCGCCTTCTCGATGCGCGCGAACGCCGCGCCGATCTCTTCCGCATACTGCCGGCCGCTGTCGGTCAGGATCACCGCGCGATGCACGCGATGGAAGAGCCGCACGCTCAATTGCTCTTCCAGCAGCTTGATCTGATGACTGATCGCCGAAGGCGTCACGAACAGTTCGTCTGCTGCAAGTGCGAAAGACGACAGCCTCGCCGCTGCCTCGAACGCCTGTATGGACTTGAGCGTGACGCGATTGTGCATTGCGGTGTTCGGATGAATTGAATTCAACGATCGGCCACTTTAATTCGTTTGAGCGCGTCTGTCCAAAGCAATACGCTTGTATCTACTCGCTGACCGGGCGTTTCAAGGGAATACCCCGAGCCGCGCGGCCGCCAATATAACGATGGAGACAACGCGTGAAAAACGACATCGCGCAACTCGCGGAGCATGCGCATCGCATTCGCCGCAACGCGCTTCTGATGGGCGAAGTGCAAGGCCAGGGCTACATCGGCCAGGCGCTCGATATCGCCGACGTACTCGCGGTGGCCTATTTCGGCGCGATGAATCATCGTCCGGACGATCCCACATGGGAAGAGCGCGACCGCTTCCTGCTGTCCAACGGTCACTATGCGATCGCGCTGTACGCCGCCCTCTTCGAAGCGGGCGTGCTGCCCGAAGACGAACTCGAAACCTACGGCAGCGACGACAGCCGCTTGCCGATGTCGGGCATGGCGAGCTACACGCCCGGCATGGAAATGTCCGGCGGCTCGCTCGGTCAGGGTTTGACGATCGCTGTCGGCCGCTGTCTCGGCCTCAAGCGCAAGGGCTCGAAGTCCTTCGTCTACACGCTCTTCTCCGATGGCGAACTCGATGAAGGCGCGATCTGGGAAGGGCTCATGTCCGCCGCGCACTGGAAGCTCGACAACCTCATCGCCATCGTCGATGTGAACAATCAGCAAGCCGATGGCCCTTCGACGCAGATCATGGCGTTCGAGCCGCTGGTCGAGAAGCTCGAAGCATTCGGCTGGTACACGCAGCGCATCGACGGCAACGACATTCGCGCCGTGAAAGAGGCCTTCGACAACGCGCGCAATCTCACGGACGCGAAGCCTCGCATCATCGTGTGCGATACGAAGATGGGCTGCGGCGTGCCGTTCCTCGAAGAGCGGGAAAAGAATCACTTCATTCGCGTCGATCCGCATGAATGGCAGCTCGCGCTGGAAGCACTCGAACAAGGACGCACAGCATGAACACGCGACTGAAAACCTCCGCGATGATCGCGTCCATCGCCAGCGAAGGACAAGTGACGCGTTCCGCGCCCTTCGGCCACGCGCTCGCCGAACTCGCGCACACGAAGACGAACATCGTCGGCATGACGGCCGACCTCGGCAAATACACCGATCTGCATGTCTTCGCAAAGGCCTTCCCCGAGCGCTACTACCAGATGGGCATGGCCGAGCAATTGCTGATGGGCGCGGCGGCCGGCATGGCGCACGAAGGCGCGCAACCGTTCGTCACGACCTATGCCGTGTTCGCGACGCGCCGCGCCTACGACTTCATCCATCAGACGATCGCGGAAGACAACCTCGACGTGAAGATCGTCGCCGCGCTGCCGGGTCTAACGACGGGCTACGGCCCGAGCCATCAGGCTGCCGAAGATCTCGCGCTGATGCGCGCGATGCCGAACATGACCGTGATCGATCCGTGCGATGCGCTCGACATCGAGCAGATGGTTCCGGCCATCGCCGCGCACAAGGGTCCGGTCTATGCGCGTCTGTTGCGCGGCAACGTGCCGGCCGTGCTCGACGAATACGGCTATCAGTTCGAACTCGGCAAGGCCAAGCTCTTGCGCGGCGGCAACGACGTGCTGCTGATCTCGACCGGCATCATGACGATGCGTTCGCTCGAAGCGGCGAACGCCTTGCGGCAGGACAACGTCGACGTCGCCGTGCTGCACGTGCCGACCATCAAGCCGCTCGACACCGCGACCATCCTGCGCGAAGCGAAGCGCACGGGCCGCATGGTCGTCGTCGTGGAGAACCATACGGTGATCGGCGGGCTCGGCGAAGCCGTCGCGCGCACGCTGCTCGGCGCGGGCGTGACGCCCGCCTTCCGACAGATCGCCCTGCCCGATGCGTTCCTCGACGCGGGCGCGTTACCCACCTTGCACGACCGCTACGGCATTTCGACCGAAGCGATGTGCAACACCATCAAAGGCTGGCTCGGCTAAGCCTTCATCCACCACGAACGTCAGGAGAATCACATCATGTCAGAGTCGCGTCTTCTCGAAGGCAAGGTCGCCGTCATTTCCGGAGCGGCATCGCCGCGCGGGATCGGCATGGCGACGGCGCGCATGTTCGCGAAGCACGGCGCGAAAGTCGCCATTCTCGATCTCGATGAAGCGGCCGCGCGCGAGGCAGCCGGCAGCATCGGCCCGGAACATCGCGGCTATGTGTGCAACGTGACCGACCGCGCCGCATGCGACGCCGCCGTGGATCGCATCGTCACGGACTTCGGCGCCATAGACATTCTCATCAACAACGCGGGCATCACGCAGGCTGCGAAGCTGCTCGACATCGACTCGGCAAGCTGGGACCGCATTCTCGATGTGAACCTGCGCGGCGTGCTGTATCTGTCGCAAGCCGTCGTGCCGGTGATGAAGAAGAACGGCGGCGGTTCGATCGGCTGCATGTCGTCGGTATCGGCGCAGCGCGGCGGCGGCATTCTCGGCGGCCCGCACTATTCCGCCGCGAAAGCGGGCGTGCTCGGTCTCGCCAAGGCGATGGCGCGCGAGTTCGGCATCGACGGCATTCGCGTGAACTGCGTGACGCCGGGCCTCATTCAAACCGACATCAACGCGGGCAAAATCAGCGACGACAAGCGCGTCGAGATTCTCGCGGGCATTCCGCTCAATCGCCTCGGCGTACCCGATGACGTCGCGGGCGCGTTCCTGTTTCTCTCGGCGCCGATTTCCTCGTACATTACCGGCGCGGTCATCGACGTGAACGGAGGCATGCTGATTCACGGCTGAAACCGCGAACAACGCGGCATCGAATAACAACACTTATATCGACATCACCAGGTTTGGAGGAGCACACCATGACCACTCGCACCAAAGAAAGCGGCATCGACCGGCGCACGTTCCTGAAGGCGGGCGCGACCGTCGCCGCGGCCGCGCCGCTGTTCGCCATCACGACGCGCCGCGCGTCGGCGGCGGAGTTCTCGTACAAGCTCGCGACCGGACAGGACCCCACGCATCCGGTGAACATTCGCGGTCAGCAGGCATGCGACAAGATTCGCGAAGCCACCGGCGGCAGGCTCGACATCAAGCTCTTTCCCGCGAACCAGCTCGGCTCCGACACCGACCTGCTCTCGCAGGTGAGGAGCGGCGGCGTCGAGTTCTTCAATCAGGCGTCGTCGATTCTCGCGACCCTCACGCCCGCCGCGGGCATCGTCAATACGGGCTTCGCGTTCCCCGATTACGACACGGTCTGGAAAGCGATGGACGGCGATCTCGGCGGCTACATCCGTCAGCAGATCGAGAAGTCGGGAATCATCGCGGTGTCGAAACCGTGGGACAACGGCTTCCGGCAAGTGAGTTCGTCGACGCGCGTCGTGAAGACGCCCGCCGATCTCAAGGGCTTCAAGATCCGCGTGCCGCAGGCGCCGATGCTCACGTCGCTCTTCAAGTCGCTCGACGCCGGTCCCGCGCCGATCAACTTCAACGAGCTGTATTCCGCGTTGCAGACGGGCGTGGTCGAGGGTCAGGAAAATCCGTTGCCGATCATCGCGACGGCCAAGCTCTACGAAGTGCAGAAGTCGATCAGCCTCACCTCGCATGTGTGGGATGCGTACTGGATTCTCGGCAACCGGCGCGCGTGGGAGAAGCTGCCCGCCGACATGCGCGCGATCGTCACGCGCGAGTTCGAAGCGGCCGGTATGAACCAGCGCGCCGACATCGCGAAGCTGAATGTGAGCCTGCGCGACGATCTGAAGGGCAAGGGCATCAACATCGTCGAGGTGGATCGTGAAGCGTTCCGCGGCGCGCTGAAGAAAACCAGCTTCTATAGCGACTGGAAAGCGAAGTACGGCGAGCAAGGCTGGAGCGTGCTCGAAAAATACACCGGCAAACTGGTATGAACATCATGCAGACGGTTCCGCTTCCGCATCCGGCGCCGCATCGCGGTATCGCGGCAAAACTCGATACCCTGCTCGGCCATCTCGTCGAAATTCCGGCCGCGCTCCTGGTCGTGGCCGAGATCGTCGTGCTGCTCGCGGGCGTCACGAGCCGCTACGCGCTGCACACGCCGCTCGTCTGGTCCGACGAACTCGCGTCGATGCTTTTCCTCTGGCTCGCGATGCTCGGCGCGGTCGTCGCGTTGCGGCGCGGCGAACACATGCGGATGACGGCGCTCGTCGGCATGGCCTCGCCCGGCATGCGCGCGTTCCTCGACGTGATCGCGATCGCGGCGCCCCTCGCCTTCCTCGCGATGGTGATCGGCCCCGCTGTCGAGTTCGCGCAGGACGAAGCGTTCATCACGACGCCCGCGCTCGACATCTCGAACTCGTGGCGCGCGGCCGCGTTGCCGATCGGCTCCGGCCTGATGCTGCTCGTCGCCTGTGTGCGGCTCGCGCGCGTCGGCGACTGGAAGCTCGTGCTCGGCGCGCTCGCCGTGGTCGTGGCCATCGCGGGCGCGTTCTATGCGGCGAGCCCGGTGCTCAAGGACCTCGGCAATCTGAACCTGCTGATCTTCTTCGTCGGGCTCGTCGCGTTGTGCGTGCTGTCGGGCGTGCCGATCGCGTTCTCGTTCGGCCTCGCGACCTTCGGCTATCTCGCGCTGACGACGAGCACGCCGCTCGTCGTCGTGGTCGGGCGCATGGACGAAGGCATGTCGCATCTGATTCTCCTGTCCGTGCCGCTCTTCGTGTTCCTCGGGCAACTGATCGAGATGACCGGCATGGCCGCCGCGATGATCGCGTTTCTCGCGAGCCTGCTCGGGCATGTGCGCGGCGGTTTGTCGTATGTGCTCGTCGGCGCGATGTATCTCGTCTCCGGCATCTCCGGTTCGAAAGCCGCCGACATGGCCGCGGTCGCACCCGTGCTGTTCCCCGAGATGAAAGCGCGCGGCGCGAAACCCGGCGATCTCGTCGCGCTGCTCGCGGCCACCGGCGCGCAGACCGAAACCATTCCGCCGAGTCTCGTGCTCATCACGCTCGGCTCGGTCACGGGCGTGTCGATTTCCGCGCTCTTCACGGGCGGCATGCTGCCGGGCATCGTGCTCGCGATCACGCTGTGCGCGGTCGTGTGGTGGCGCTATCGCGTGGACGATCTCTCCAATGTGAAGCGCGCGACCCGCGGCGAGATCCTGCGCAAGCTCGCCGTCGCGCTGCCCGCGCTGGCGCTGCCGTTCGTGATTCGCGCGGCGGTGGTCGAAGGCGTCGCGACGGCGACGGAAGTGTCGACCATCGGCATCGCGTATGCGGTGCTGGCGGGCTTGCTGATCTATCGCCGCTTCGAATGGATGCGTCTCAAGCCGATGCTGATCGATACCGCCGCGCTTTCCGGTGCGATCCTGCTCATCATCGGCGCGGCGACGAGCATGGCGTGGGCGCTCACGCAATCGGGCTTCTCGGGCCAGCTCGCGCGCGCGATGGCCGCATTGCCCGGCGGTGGCTGGATGTTCATGGCGGCGTCGATCCTCGTGTTCATCGTGCTCGGCAGCGTGCTCGAAGGCATTCCCGCGATCGTGCTGTTCGGCCCGCTGATGTTCCCGATCGCCCGGGAGATGGGCATCAACGACGTGCATTACGCCATGGTCGTGATCCTCTCGATGGGCGTCGGCCTGTTCGCGCCGCCGTTCGGCGTCGGCTACTACTCGGCGTGCGCGGTGAGCCGCATTCATCCCGACGAAGGCATGAAGCCGATCATCGGCTATATCGCGGCGCTGATCGTCGGTCTCATCGTCGTCGCCGCCGTGCCGTGGATTTCCACTGGCTTCCTGAAGTAAATCCCCCTCAAATCACCTTGATGCCGCTCCAGTCATGGAGCGGCAAGGAGAAGTCATGTCTTCCATCGACACGCCAGCGCTGTCGAACGCCATCCGCTTTCTCGCCATCGATGCGATCGTGCGCGCGGGCGAAGGTCATCAGGGCGTGCCGCTCGGCATGGCCGAGATCGCGACGGCGCTGTTCACGCGCCACATGAAGTTCAATCCCGCCGATCCGCAATGGCCCGACCGCGACCGCTTCGTGCTCTCGAACGGACATGGCTCCATGCTGCTCTATGCGCTGCTGCATCTCACGGGCTATGCGAACTTCGGTATCGATCAGATCAGGTCGTTTCGTAACTTCGGGTCGCATTGCGAAGGGCATCCGGAGTTCGACACGGCGTCGGGCATCGAAGTGACGACCGGGCCGCTCGGGCAAGGCATCGCGAACGCGTTCGGCATGGCGGTCGCGGAGGCGTATCTGAACGCGAAGTTCGGCGCCGGCATCGTCGATCACTACACGTATGCGTTCGTCGGCGATGGCTGTCTGCAGGAAGGCGTCGGGCAGGAAATGATTTCGCTCGCCGGACATCTCAAGCTCGGCAAACTCATTCTGTGCTGGGACGACAACCGCATCACCGATGACGGCAGCACCGCGCTGTCCGTCAGCGAGGACGTGAGCGCGCGTTTTCGCGTGGCGGGCTGGCATGTGATCGAAGTCTATGGACACGACCTCGAAGCGGTGTCGCGCGCGCTCGATGAAGCGAAGCGCGATCCGCGTCCGTCGATGCTCGCGTGCCGCACGGTGATCGCACGCGGCATCGCGCGCCTGCAAGGTCAGCGCGGCGGTCATAGCGGGCGTCTGTTCGAGAAAGACGCCGACGCCGCGCGCAACGAGCTGAACTGGCCGCACGCGCCGTTCGAGATTCCCGCCGATCTCATGACGACCTGGCGCGATGCCGGCCGCCGCAGCGAAGGCGAATATCGCGCGTGGCGCGAGCGCGTCGCCTCGTTGCCGGACGCGACGCGCGCGGAGGTCGAACGCGTCATCGCGGGCGAATTGCCCGCCGGCTGGAAAGACACGCTCGAAACGTACAAACGCGATGCGTCGAAGCAAACGGAGGCGCCGGGCGGCATCGTGATTTCCGCCGAGATCAACGATCTGCTCGCGAACGTGCTGCCCGAGCGCATGGTCGGCTGCGCGGACCTCGAAGCGCCGACGAGCCACAAGCGCAGCCTGCGCGCCTTCAACGCGGAAGATCGCGGCGGCGCGTATGTGCATTGCGGCGTGCGCGAACACGTGATGGGCGCGATGGCGAACGGCATGGCCGCGCACGGCGGCATCGTGCCGCTCGCCGTCACCTATCTCGCCTTCTCCGACTACGAGCGCCCCGCGATGCGCATGGCCGCGCTGATGGGCTTGCCGGTGAAGTTCGTCTTCAGTCACGACTCGATCGGCGTCGGCAAGAACGGGCCGACGCATCAGCCGGTGGAAATCCTAGCGTCGCTGCGCGCGATGCCGAACATGCGCGTGTTCCGTCCCGCCGATGCCGTCGAAGCCGCCGAATGCTGGATGCTCGCTTACGAGCACAAGACCGGCCCGAGCACGATGGTCTTCGCGCGTCAGGCGCTGCCGCTCGTGCGCCGCACGCACGACGACGCGAACCGGTCGGCGCGCGGCGGCTATGTGCTGGCCGAGGCCGAAGGCGGCAAGCGCCGCGTCACGCTCATCGCGACGGGATCGGAAGTGGCCATCGCGCTCGCCGCGCGCGAGCAGTTGCAGGCGGCGGGCGTCGCGACCGCGGTGGTGTCAATGCCCTGCTGCGAATTGTTCGACGAGCAGGACGCGGATTACCGGCAGAGCGTGCTCGGCGCGGGTACCGTGCGCATCGCGGTGGAAGCGGCGGTGCGCTTCGGCTGGGACCGCTATCTCGGCGAGCGCGGCGGCTTCGTCGGCATGAAGGGCTTCGGCGCGTCGGGGCCGGCTGAAACGCTTTACGAGCACTTCGGCATCACGGCGTCGCACGTCGTCGAACAGGCGCAGCGGCTTCTTTGAACCCCTTACCTCGGAACACACATGCAGAAGATCGTCTTTCTCGACCGCGCCACGCTCGCACCGCAGATCGCGCTGAAGCGCCCCGCGTTCGAACACGAACTCGTCGAATATGACCGCACCGCGCCGGATCAGGTCGCGGCGCGCCTGCAGGGCGCGAGCATCGTCATCACGAACAAGGTCGCGATCAGCGCCGATATCATCGAACAGGTGCCGACGCTCAAGCTGGTCGCCGTCGCGGCCACGGGAACGGATGTCGTCGACAAGGCGGCGTGCGAAAAGCGCGGCATCGTCGTATCGAACATTCGCGGCTATGCGGTCAACACCGTGCCGGAGCATACCTTCGCGTTGATGCTCGCGCTGCGGCGCAATCTGATCGCGTATCGCGACGACGTGCTCAACGGCGAATGGCAGAAGTCCGGCCAGTTCTGCTTCTTCAATCACGCGATCCGCGATCTGGGCGGCGCTACGCTCGGCATCATCGGCGAAGGCGTGCTCGGGCAGCGCGTCGCGGACATCGCCAAAGCCTTCGGCATGAAGCCGCTTTTCGCGGCGCATAAGGGACGCGAGGGCCTGGGCCCGCTCTACACGCCGTGGGACGAAGTGCTCGCGACCAGCGATGTCATCACGATCCATAGCCCGCTCACGCCGCACACGCGCGGCATGCTATCGACGGCGGAATTCCGCGCGATGAAGAAGAAGCCGCTCATCATCAACACGGCGCGCGGCGGTCTCGTCGATGAAGCCGCGCTCGTCGCCGCGCTCGACGAAGGGCTGATCAGCGGCATCGGCTTCGACGTGCTCACGACGGAGCCGCCCGCGCCCGACAACGCGCTCATGCGCATCGCGAACCGGCCGAACGTGATCGTGACGCCGCATGTCGCGTGGGCGTCGGATGAAGCGCAGCAGTCGCTCGCCGATCAGTTGATGGACAACATCGCGGCGTTCGTCGCGGGCGCGCCTGTCAACGTCGTGTCATGACCTGAATCGCGCGGCGGTTTCAGGCGTGGGCGGCGATGCGCGAGCACGCACGGATACTCATCGATGGTAATTCGCGGCTAATTCTGCGTCGATACGATGCGCAGACAGTCTCGAACTTCACCACCACCAAGGAGTATCAAATGAAATTCTCGAAAAGCATCGCCGCCGCCATGTCTGTTCTCGTCATCGGTGCATCCGGTGTGGCCCACGCGGCCGAGCAGAAAATCGCGCCGGCCAAGATGACATGCGCCGATTTCGTGCAGGTAGACGACGCGTACAAGCCGGCGCTCGTCTACTGGGTTGCGGGCGTCGACAAGCTCGGCGTGACGGGCACCGAAACCACGGTCGTCGATACCATGCAGCCGGTCGCCGCGACCGTCGCGCAGGAGTGCCAGAAAGACCCGCAGACAAAGTTCATGAGCAAGGTCCGCTCGATGGTCAAGTCGAAGCAGATCGCACTGTTCGACCATCATTGACCCCAAGCGCCATCGACGATAAGGACCGACATCATGAAACCGCAACTCATCGACGAAGAAACGATCGCGGATCACGCTATTCACATTCCCGCGATCGGGCTCGATCTGACGGTCTGCATCGAGCCATCGGCAACGCAGGGGCGCGCGACGCTCATCGAAACACGCGATGCACCGGGCTTCGGCCCGCCGATGCATCGGCACGGCAACGAAACCGAAGTGTTCCATGTGCTGCAAGGCGCCTATCTCTTCGAAGTGGATGGCGAGCGCCGAGTCGTGCGGGCAGGCGAGACGCTGACGGCACGGGTCGGCACCACGCACCGTTTCGTCAATATCAGCGATGAGACGTCGCGCATGCTGGTCCTCATCTCGCCCGGATTCGACGCTACCGCTTTCTTCAGCGAATTGCGCGACGTGATGAGCGACGGCATGCCCGATCCGGCCACGCTCGCGCGCCTGGGTGCGAAGTGGGAGATCGAGTTTGTCGGGCCGCCGCTGACAGGGGAGTGATGAGTCGGGGCGTCGCTAGGGCGGCGCTTCTCACAACCGCTTCGTTCAGTCGCGCCCGGCCTGCCCGTCGAGACGCGCCTTCGCGGCGCGCATCGCCTCGTCGAAGCTCGCTTCAGTCGCAATATGCCGATGATCGATGGACACGAGCCAACCGTCAGGCGCGCGCAACCAGCGGATGCGCGACTCCTGCAACAGCAGCGAAAACCATCGCCACACGTTCGCGTCTTCGGCATTCGCGGTGGCGCGAGCCTGAAGGCGAGCCCTGTCCGTCAGATTCGCGCCGCCCGGTGCGGCGCTCTGCAACCGCGGCTTCATCGCAGCGCGTCCAGTTCCCCGAGCAGCGCGGGCACGCAATCGAACAGGTCGCCGACGAGCCCATAGTCCGCGACGCTGAAAATGGGCGCTTCCTCGTCCTTGTTGATCGCGACGATGATCTTCGAGTCCTTCATGCCGGCGAGATGCTGGATCGCACCCGAAATGCCCACCGCGATGTATAGCTCCGGCGCGACGATCTTGCCCGTCTGGCCGATCTGGAAGTCGTTCGGCGCATAACCGGCGTCGACGGCCGCGCGCGATGCGCCCATCGCCGCGTCCAGCTTGTCGGCGAGCGGTTCGAGCACGCTCCTGTAGTGCTCACCGCTGCCGAGGCCTCGACCGCCGGATACGACGACGTGTGCCGACGTCAGCTCCGGACGATCGAGCTTCGTCACCTCGCGGCTCACGAACTGCGAGCCGCCTGCGTCGGCGGCGACGGAGATCATGTCGATCGACGCGCTGCCGCCTTCCGTCGCGACGGGATCGAACGCCGTGGCACGCACCGTGATCACTTTGACGGGATCGCGCGATCTGACCATTGCGATGGCGTTGCCTGCGTAGATCGGGCGCTCGAACGTATCGGCACCGACCACCGAAACGATGTCGCTGATTTGCGCAACATCGAGCCGGGCCGCAATGCGCGGCGCGACGTTCTTTCCATAAGCTGTCGCCGGCGCGAGGATGTGCGAATAATCCTGCGCAATCCCGATCAGCGTCGCCTCGATGTTCTCCGCCAGTCCGTCCGCCAGTGGTGGTCCATCGGCCAGCAGCACTTTCTCGACGCCGGCCAGTTTCGCCGCCGCTTGCGCCACGGGTTTCGCGCCATATCCCGCGACGAATACGTGAACCGGCTGATTGGTCAAGGTCGCGACGATCGCGGCGGCGCCGATCGTGTTCAGCGTGGCCGGCTTGAGCGTCTGGTTGTCGTGCTCGGCAATTACAAGAATCGTCATGTTCGTCTCCGCGTGTCCTTGGGTCAAAGCACCCTGGCTTCGGTCGTGAGCTTCACGACCAGCGCCTTCGCATCCGCCACCTTCACGCCGGCGGCGCGCTTCGGCGGTTCGCTGACTTTCAGCGTTTCGAGCCGCGGCGCGACATCGACACCAAGGGCTTCGGGCGTCATGACGTCCAGCGGCTTCTTCTTCGCCTTCATGATGCTGGGCAGCGTGACGTAGCGCGGCTCGTTGAGGCGCAGATCGGTCGTCACGACCGCGGGCAGCGTCAGCGAAAGCGTTTCCGCGCCGCCGTCGACTTCGCGCGACACCGTGGCGCGACCCTCGGCGATCACGACCTTCGATGCGAACGTCGCCTGCGGCAAACGCGCGAGCGCGGCGAGCATCTGGCCGGTCTGATTCGAGTCGTCGTCGATCGCCTGCTTGCCGAGCATCACGAGCGACGGCTGCTCCCGCTCGACCAGTGCCCTGAGCAGCTTCGCCACGGCGAGCGGCTGCAACACCTCGTTCGATTCGATGAGCACTGCGCGGTCCGCGCCGATCGCAAGCGCGGTCCGCAGCGTTTCCTGACATTGCGCGACGCCCGCCGAGACCGCGATCACTTCCGTCGCCACGCCCGCTTCCTTCAGGCGCACGGCTTCCTCGACCGCGATCTCGTCGAACGGATTCATCGACATCTTCACGTTCGCCATGTCGACGCCCGTGTTGTCGCGCTTCACGCCTACCTTCACGTTGGCGTCCACGCAACGTTTCACCGCTACCAGTATTTTCACGTCAGTCTCCTTCAATACCTTGCAAGGCCGTTGAGTCGTCTCGCCAGAAGCGCTCATAGTCGGGCGCGCGTTTCTGCGTGAACGCATCGAGCCCTTCCTGCCACTCCGTCTTCGGCACATCGCGCGGCGACGCCACGACGCGCTGCCAGTCGATGGCGGCATGCGCGCGCACGTTGCGCTTCGCCGCCTTGAGGGCGCCGGGCGGCACGGCTTCGACCACTTGCCCGGCGAGCGCCAGCGCGCTGTCGAGCACGTCGTGCGCGGGAACCATGCGATTGACGAGGCCGATGTCCAGCGCTTCGCCGGCCGATACGCGCCGTCGCGTGAGAATCAGATCGAGCGCGCGGCGCATGCCGACGACGCGCGGCAGCAAGGCCAAGGCCGTGTTCGGAATCACGCCGTGCCCGAGCTCGGGCATCGAGAACCAGGCCGCCTCGCACGCGACGACGAGATCGCACGCGAGCGTGAGCTCCATGCCGCCGCCGAGCGCCGGACCATGAACCGCCGCGATCACCGGCCGTTCGAACTCGGCCATGCGCCTGAACATCACCGCGGGGTCTTCGTCGGGCGCGGGGCCTTCCATCCATCCGTCGCGAAGATCGTCGATATTCGCGCCCGCGCAAAACGCCGGGCCGTTCGCCGCAATCACGACCGCGCGCGCGTTTTCGTCGAGCGCGCGTCGCAAGGCCGCCGACACCCCGCGCACGATCTCCCGCGACAGCGCATTGCGGCGCTGCGGCTCATCCAGCGTGACGAGCGCGATGTGTCCGCGCCGCTCATACAGCACCTTGTCGGCATTCATGCGAGCGCCTCCATCGCGTCGTCGGAGAGAAGGTATGCGCGCAGTTCAGGCGCGATCGGATACGAACGTCCGGTCTCGCCGTGCAGCAGAACGCACACGGCTTCCGCCGTCGCGCAGCCGGTTCCCTGGCGCTCATCGAACAGACCTTGCCGCACCTTGAACGACGTATTCCCCACCTCGACGACCGCGCTGCCCACCCGCACGCGTCCCGGAAAGTGCAACTCGGCGTCGAACTCGATCAGCAATCTCACGACGGCGAGATTCGCGCCGTTCATCAGCGCGTGAATTTGCGGCGGCGCGAAAATTTCCATGCGCGCCGCTTCGAACAATGTCGCGATGGACGCGTTATTGACGTGTCTGAACTGATCGGTGTCCGCGTTTCTCAGCTTCTCTTCGGTCCAGAAGCGAAAGCCGTTGTCTCGAAGTGCGCTCATCCTTGCTCCCGTTCCTGTCGAGGAACCCGATGCGCGCTCGCCTCGTGTTCGGTGCGCAGATAGAGCGCGGTCGCGAGCGGCTGGCGCATTTCCTCCAGAATGTGACCGACCAGCCCGACCGCGCGCGCGGCGACCGCCAGGCCGCGGCAAATTCGCCATGAAATGCCCATCTCCGATGCGACCGCAGCCATCGCGCCCGTGACGTTCACCGGCAATGCGCGGTCGAGCCTGCGCTCGGCCTCCTTGCCTATCGCCGTCATGAGGCGGATGTACGGCCCGTCGTAGCCCGTCTCCTGTGCGACCCGGAACAGCGCGGGCGCGCGCGGGTCGATCGGCTTGTGAAACGGATGCCCGATCCCCGGCAGAATCTCGCGGCGGGCGCGGTAGCCATCGACGATCTTGCGCGCGAGCTCATCGATATCGAGCGCAGCGTCCGGATCGGGCATCGACTCCTGCAAGAGCCGCGCGGCATTGTCGAGCGAGCCGACGAACACCGAGCCCAGACCGAGCAAACCGGCCGCGACGGCCGCCTGAACCGCTTCCGGCGCCCCCGCATACGTCATGCGCGTGGCGAGCGATGAAGGCGTGATGCCGTGCTCGACGAGAATGACCATCATCGCGTTGAACATGCGCAGTTCGCGCGCTTCGGGCAGGCGCGCGAACAATTGCAGAAAAGCCATCTGCCCGAAGTCCATCTTGCCGACGATGTCTTCGCACAGATCGAGACCGTGAATGACCACTTTCTCCGGCGTCGCCCAGGCGATGTCCGAGCGAATTTCAGCTTGCTTCATTGTTTGATCTCCGTGTCATGCCGATGTCGTTTGCGCGAGTCCGAGACACTGCGAAGCCATGTCGCGCAACTCGTTTCTGAGGACCTTGACGCCATTGGGACCGTCCTTCTGCGGGAACGCCGCCACGGTCACGATGCGGCGCGGCATCTTGAAGCCGGCGATGCCCTGCTTCAGCCAGGCGAGCAGCGCTTCTTCGGTGGCGGGCGTCGCCGATGCGCGAATGAAGGCCACAGCGACGTCGCCCTCGCCCTCGACATGCACGCCTACGACCTGCGCCGCCTCCACGCCCGGATGCTGCGCGAGGAACATCTCGATCTCGACGGGATCGACCAGATAGCCGCGTAGCCGCAGGCTGTCCCTGATGCGGCCGACATAGCGGAATGAAGCGCCATCGGCGTGAGCGAGATCGCCGGTCCGGAACCAGCCGTCCGCCGTGAAGGCCGCGGATGTCGCCGCGGGATTGTTCAGATAGCCGGCCATGACGTTGTAGCCGCGCAGTTGCAGTTCGCCCTGCCGCTGGTCGGCAAGCTGCACGCCGCTTTCCGGATCGGCGATGCGGAATGCGATCTCGGACGAGATCGGCGTGCCGCCGGGCATGCCGCGCTGCTCCGCATCGCCTTGCGGATCGCGCATCGCGGTCATCGCGAAGCATTCGGACATGCCGTAGAGCGCGCTCAGGCGCACGCCCCACGCATCCCATGCCTTCGCGATGACGCTGCGGCCCAGCCCCGCGTACTCGGGAAATGCGCCGCGACGCCAGCTCGCCAGCGAGTAGTCGCCGGCATCGAGCACCATGTCCAGCATCGCGTCCGATCCGAAGAAATGCGTCACGCGATGCCGTTCGATCGCCGCGGCCGCCGCATCCGCCTTGAAGACGGGCAGCAGCACGCACGCCGCGCCCGAGGCCAGCGCCGCGATGGCCTGCACGAAGCCCAGCACGCCATAGAGCGGCAGCGCGCAGAGCATGACGTCGTTCGGCCGCATGTCGTTGTACTGGCCGACGTTGCGCGCATGCCGCGCGATGCCTCCCGCCGTGTGCGCGGCGAGCTTCGGCTGGCCGGTCGTCCCGGACGTCATGAACGTGCAGAGCAGATCCGTGTCGCGCCCTTCCCAGCGCGGGTACGGTTCGTATGCGCTCCAGCCGGGGCTGTCGAAGCGCGCGACCTGCACGACCTGCTGCAACACCTCGCAAGCGTCTTCGATCTCGCGCGCCGCGCCGGCATAGTCGAAATCGAGGAAACGCTCCGGCACGAAGAGCACCCGCGCGTTCGCGGTCTTCACGACATGCAGCGCTTCCTGCTGCCGGAAGCGCGTGCTCACGGGCACCATCAGCGCGCCGAGCTGCGCCGCGGCGAAGAAGAGCTGCATCCACACCGCGCCGTCGGGCAGCCAAACCGCGATGGTATCGCCGCGTTTCACGCCGAGTTCATGCAAGAACGACGCCGCGCGACGTGACGCCACACCCAGCTCGCCGCGCGTGAAGCTGCGTTCGCCATGATGCAGCGCGACGCGTTCGTGATCGCCGGCTTCGAGCAGATCAAAGGCCATGGCGGCCTCCCGATGCGAACGCCGCGCGTGCGATCTGGATCCGCTGCATCTCCGACGTGCCTTCGCCGATGCGAAACGCCCGCGCGTCGCGATAGAAGCGCTCGATGGGCAGTTCCGTCATGTAGCCCATGCCGCCGAAAATCTGCAGCACGCGATCCGTCACGCGGCATCCCATCTCGCTGGCATAGAGCTTTGCGCGGCACGCGGCGACGTGCGCGTGCGGATCTTCGCTTTCGATCAGCTCCGCCGCCGCGCGGATCAGCATGCGCGCCGCCTCGATCTCGACGTCGTTATCGGCGATCATGAACTGGATCGCCTGATGCTGGGCGAGATGCGCGCCGAATGCCTTGCGCTCCTGCGCGTACTCGCAGGCCATCGCCTGGGCTCGCGCCGAGAGACCGAGCGAACGGCTCGCGGACAGCAGACGATCCTGATTGATGGACTGCATCATGCCGAGGAAGCCGGCGTTGACTTCGCCGAGCAGGTCTTCGTCGGGAACGAAGCAGTTTTCGAGCGTGAAGCCGTTCAGGTGATAGCCGCGCCAGCCCATCTTCCGGTAACGCGTCATGCCGACCACGCCCGGATTGCCTCGGCGAACGATGAACGTGCTGAGCCGGCCCTTCAGCGGCGCCGACGCATCGGTGAGCGCGAGCACGATGATGTAATCCGCCGTCTCCGCGTGCGAGATGAAATGCTTGGCGCCGTTGAGCAGCCAGCCGCCGGTCGTTCGCTCGGCGCGCGTGCGCAGCCCGCCGAGGTCCGAGCCCGCGTTGGGCTCGGTCAACGCATAGGTGACGATCTTCCCGCCCGCGAGAATGCCGGGCAGAAGCTCGGCGCGCTGGCGCTCGCTCGCCTGTGACAACTGAAGCGGCAGATGGCCGAACACCTCGCTCAACGGCACCGATGTGTGCGTCACTTCCTCGAGAATCGCGACTTTCGCCGCGGCCGTCAGACCCGGCCCGCCGATGCTCTTCGGGAGATTGAACCCGTACAAGCCGAGCGCCGCGACTTCCGAGCGCAAGCGCGCGAGGAGTTCCTCGCTCACGTCGTCGTCCGTTTCGATCTGCTGCTCGAGCGGAACGAGCCGGTTACGCACGAAGCGTCGTGCGGTCGTGCGGATCATGGATACTTCGTTGTCCATCTGGGTCATTGCAGTCTCACTTTGTCGAAATCGTTTTCGATCGAAGGCACACGTGTGCCGTCCATTACGCGGCGCTCAGACAACCGGGCGATGCATCTCGAACATGTCGCCTATCTGCGCGTAGTCCGCGCGATAGCCGGCGCGCATGATCGGCTGCGCGGCGCGCGTATCGAAGAAACCGTCCTTCAGATACGCCTCCTGGATATGTACGCCGACGACTTGCCCGAGCACGAGCCAGTTGTCGGTAGGCTTGCCGTTCATGTCGTGCAGATGCACGACCTGCAGGAGCCTGCATTCGAGCGCTGCCGGCGACTCGCCGACCCGCGGCGCCGAGACGTTGCGTCCCGCGACAGGCGTCAGGCCCGTCAGCTCGAATTCGTCGATCTCGGCCGCGACGGTCGCCGAAGTCAGATTCATCTGCTCGGCAAGCGGGCGCGTGGCCAGGTTCCAGACGAATTCGCCCGTCGCCTCGACGTTGCGCAGGCTGTCCTTGCGCCCTTCGCTGGAGAAGCCGATGATCGGCGGCGCGCTGCCGAAGGCGCCGAAGAAGCTGTACGGCGCGAGGTTCGACTGACCGTTCGCGCAACGCGTCGATATCCAGCCGATGAGGCGCGGCGCGACGATCGCCTTGAACGGATCATGCGGCAGGCCGTGGCCCGCGGCGGGATCGTAAAACATGGACGTCTCCGAAGTTTCGAGGGATGCGGATCGAGATGTCATCTGCGGGTGGGACTCGCCGCTTCGAGCAGATCGGCCTCGACATGGCCTGGGTCGTCGGCGACGACGTTGGTGAGATCGCGGCCGCGCGTCTCCGGCAAGAAGGTCAGCGCGAGCAGTGCGCAGAAGTAGCCGATGAAGCTGAAGAGCGCGATCGATCCCACCATGCCCATGCGCTCCGCCACCACCCCCACCAGCGCGACGGAGAGCGCGCCGAGCGACTTGCCCACGTTGTACGAGAAGCCCATGCAGGTCGTGCGGATCTCGGTCGGGAACAGCTCCGAGAGCATCGGCCCGATGCCGGCGAACGCGCCGTTAATGCCCATGCCGACCGGAAGCCCGAGCATCGCGAGAAGCCACGGGTCCATGGGAACGAAGAGGTAGCAGGCCGTCAGCGAAGCGGAAAAGATGCAGAACGCGATGGCGGTGAAGCGGCGCCCGAAGGAGTCGTTGAGATAGGCGAAGCCGACCTGCCCGATGAACGAGCCGATGCTCATCATCGTCGCCATCAGCGCCACGGTGGATACCGGCAAATGACGCACTTGCATGAGCATCGTCGGCAGCCAGATCATGATGGCGTAGCTGCTGGCCTGGAGCCCCGTGACGAGCAGCGCGGCAAGCAGGCTCCAGCGCCGGACATCCGCGCGGAACGACGAGCGCCATGTCGCCACGACCGCCCCGCCCGTCGCCTTCTTCATCTCGCGGAATACTTCGGGCTCGGGAATGTATCGGCGAATCAGCAGCACGACGATCGCGGGCACGACGCCGATCCAGAACGCCGAGCGCCAGGCGATCGACGCGGGCAGATACGCGAGCAGCAAACCCGTGATGACGGCGGCGAGCGCCCAGCCGACGGAGAAGCCGCTCTGCACCAGCCCGAGCGCCTTGCCCCGATGCGCGGGGTTGATGACTTCCGCCATCAGCGCGGCGCCGACCGCCCACTCCGCGCCGAAGCCGACTCCCTGCAAGGCACGCACGATCAGCAACTGGTGATACGAGTTCGTGAAACCCGCGATGATGCTGAACGCCGTGAACCAGATGATCGAGCCCGTCAGCACGCGCACGCGGCCGTGACGGTCGCTGAGAATGCCGGAGACCCACCCGCCGACCGCGGCCGCAAGCAGCGACGAGGTCGCGATCAGCCCTGCTTCGGTTTTCGAGAAATGCCAAGCCGCCATCAGCGCGGGCAACAGAAACGACAGGACCTGATTGTCGAAACTATCCAGCGTCCAGCCGCAAAAGCATCCCCAGAACGTGCGCCGTTCCGCCGGAGCCGCTTCCTTGTACCAGTCAAACGCCTGCATCGTCATCTCCTCATTGAACTGCGCGGTTCTCGTGCGCGCTTGCGCACTTGCGCCGGTTTATCGGTCGATATCGCCACTCAGGGCGATCGCGCTGATCTCGACATGCGCGCCATAGTGCAAGTGACCGCACGGCACGACGGTGCGAGCCGGCGCGCGCTCGCCGATGAACGCCCGATACAGTTCATTCACCCTCGGCCAGTTCTCGATGTCCGACACATAGATCTGCACGCTCAACAGCCTGTCGATGTCGCTTCCCGCTGCCAGCAGCACTTCACGCACGTTCGACAAAGCCTGATGAACCTGCGCGTCGAGTCCTTCGGGAATAACGACGCCGTCCGCGTTTTCGAGCGGCAACTGGCCGGAGACGAAAATCAGACCATTCGCTTTCGTTGCCTGCGCGTAATGTCCGCGCGGCAGAGGCGCATTGGGTGTGACGATATATTCGATCAAGTTGCTCACCTTTGAGTGAAAGTGCCTGCGGTTCCGAAATCCATTCGAGTTATCGAAAACGATTTCGAGACGAAGATAGCAGTGACTTCCTCAAGCTTCAAGGAATAAAAATCCGGCTTTCGAAATCGTTTTAGATGACCATCCGAGCGTTCGATTCGGGCGAGAGCCAAGCCCCGCCGGCGAAAAGAGGCCATGTCGGATGGCTTTTTCCTGTTCGACTTCGGTTCCGTTCGAAGGGTAAACACCGATGACTCACCGCCCGCTGCGCGGCATTTTCGAAATCGATTTCTGGCGAAACATCGGCGTTTCCCGCGAACACGGCATGCGCGCGTAAAATGTTCGAAAAATCGTTTTCGACGCTCCGCGCGGAGCGGACCTGTGGAGAGCAGCCGGAATGAACATCCAGGAATTCGCAGCGAAGCTGAAGCTGTCCGTCAGCACCGTCTCGAAGGCGCTGAACGGACGCGAGGACGTCAGCGCCGACACCCGCAAGCGCGTGCTGGAGGCGGCCGAGCTGCACGGGTTTTCGCCGGATCCGGCGGCGCGCCGTTTGCGACGGCAATCGGCGGATACCATCGCGTTCGTCGTGTCGCCGCCGCAGACATCGTTCGCGCATCCGTTCTTTCTGGACATGCTGATGGGCGTGAACGATGCGATGGACAACACCGGCTATCAGGTGATCGTCGCCTCGGCGCGCAGCGTCGAAACGGAGATCGATCTATTCAAGCGTCTCATCGAGCGGCAGCGCGTGGATGCGCTGCTCTTCGGGCGCACGCGGCGCGAGGATGAACGCATCGCCTATTTGCTCGAGCGCGATATTCCCTTCGTTGCCTTTGGCCGCAGCGAGACGTCCGATGCCTTCCCTTTCGTCGATATCGATCATCAGGTCGTTGGCCGCGCAGGCTGTGCGCGGTTCATTGCGCTCGGTCATCGCCGGATTGCGCTCGTTCACGCGCCGGAATATCTGATGTTCAGTCATCTCGAACGAACGGGCTATACGGAGGCCTTGCGTGCAGCCGGCATCAGGTTCGACAAGTCGCTCTGCATCGAGGCGGATATTTCGGAAGAAGGCGGGGCGGAAGCCGCGCGCCGACTGCTGAACCTCGCGGATCCGCCCACGGCGATCGTATGCGGGCACGATCTGATCGCGCTGGGGGCGCTGCGCGGCATCGCGGAAACGGGGAGAAGGCCGGGGCATGACGTCGGGGTGATCGGCGGAGACAACCATCCGATCGGACGATATGTACAGCCCGCGCTGACGACGTTCTCGGCGGAGACACATCGCGCGGGCAAGCGGATGGCGCAGATGCTGCTTCAGCGGCTCGAAGGTGCGTCACCGCAAACGCTTCAGGAGGTGTGGGCGCCTGAGATGATCATCCGCGCTTCGGACGGACCGCATCGGACGCCTGCGCGCGGCAAGGCAAGTGCATCCGCGCGAGCACGCGCGGTTCGTGCGTGAACTACACGGAACGTCATGACGTCCCGTACGCCTGAAGCATCGGATAAGTAAACAAGAGAAAGTGCGCCGCGTTCAACCCGAAGTGCGCCACGATTGCGGCAGCCAGGCCGCCAAAGCGATACGCGAGCCCATAGCCGATGCCCGCGAGACTAGCCAGCACGATCCAATGCCAGCCGCCGGGAAAATGCGCAAGCCCGAAAACGAGCGCCGCGATCATCAGCGCGATGATGTCCCCGTATGCAAAGCGCTTGAACAAACGCGACAATCCGCCCTGCACATACCCACGGAAAAAGGCTTCTTCTGTCATCGTGACGAGCAGCAGATTGTTCAGCATGAAAAGCCACGTCGACGAAGGCCACTTCGGTTCCCATCTCACCATGCCGAGCGCAAGCGCGAGAAGCAGGCAGACGATAGTCGTTCCCGCCAGACTCGCCATCCCCGCTTTCATCGATGCCAGCGTCCCATGGCGCGGGCGCGTCCACGGCCATGCCAGCAGCAGCCAGAAACCGACGAGCGGCTTGTCGAGGTTCAGGTACATCGTGAACGGTACCGCCTCCGCTGAAAGCCGCTCGGGCCCGATGACGCGCGGGTTATGAAAGCCCGGCAGCCAGTGCAGGCTCAACGCAACGGCCAGCGCAATGAACAACGCGTGACCTGCATAACGCAGCCACGCCCGACGATGCGGCGCGACCGCAGCCGCGGCGGCCAGGAGCAATGCGAGCGGCATCGCGGCAAGCGGCGTGATCTGGCCGCCGGCCAGCGCCGCGCCATACGCGATGACGAGCAGACCCGGCACGAGCCATCGCGGAGCCGGCGACCAGACGGCGGCCGCAGCCAGAAATAGCGCGATGAAAGGCGCCGCGACCATAAGCATGTCTCCTTGAGTGAGTCGGTGAGTCGATCGAGGCGTGAATGATGACAGCTTTGGCTTAGCGCCGCGTTAAGTCGAAGCGCATTCGCTTGAACTCCACGAATAACGCTCGATTGTCAAACCCGCCTCCACTGCGGCGGTACGCCTGCGCATGCAGGAAAGTCATGCGCCTCATGAAATCTTTTCGATTGTTGCCGCGACGAGGCCGCGTCGAGAATGGTTCCAAATCCAGCCGCCGGTGCTCGTCTCACCGGCCGCGTCCGCGCTCAAATCAACCAGGAATGCGACGACCGATGAACCTTCGCGAATCCACCAGGCACTTCCACGAACGCAACGTGAGCATGGCGAACAGCGACGTGACCCCCTCCCCCCAAACGTGTGGCGAAGCGCTCGTCACGTTGCTCGAGACCTACGGCGTCCAGTACGTCTTCGGCATTCCGGGCGTGCATACCGTGGAGTTGTATCGCGGCCTTGCGCACTCGTCGATCCGGCACGTGACGCCCCGTCACGAACAGGGCGCGGGCTTCATGGCCGACGGCTACGCGCGGGTCACGGGCAAGCCGGGTGTGTGCTTCATCATCACCGGGCCGGGCATGACGAACATCGCGACCGCGATGGCGCAAGCCTATGCCGATTCCATTCCGATGCTCGTGATATCGAGCGTCAACGCGCGCAGTCAACTCGGCCACGGCGACGGGCGTCTGCACGAACTGCCTTCGCAGCGCGAAGTATTCGATGGACTCGCCGCGTTCTCGCACACCGTGCTAAATGCGGCCGAGTTGCCTCACGTGCTGGCGCGCGCGTTCGCCGTGTTCGAAAGCGCGCGGCCGCGCCCCGTGCATATCGAGATTCCGCTCGATGTCATCGTGTCGCCGATGAAAGCGATGAAAGCATCGCCCGCCGTGCGTCCCGCAAAGCCCGCCGCGCATCCCGCCGCGCTCGCGTTAGCCGTGGACCTGCTCGCCGATGCATGCCGCCCGCTGATTCTCGCCGGCGGCGGTGCGGCGCATGCCGCGCCCGAACTGCGCGAACTCGCCGATCGGCTGCAGGCGCCCGTCGCGCTCACCATCAACGCGAAAGGGCTGCTGCCGCGCGGCGCGCCGCTGCTCATCGGCTCGACGCAATCGCTGCCGCCCACGCGCGCGATGATCCGCGAAGCCGACGTCGTGCTCGCGGTCGGCACCGAACTCGGCGAAACCGACTACGACGTGATGTTCGATGGCGGCTTCGCGATCGACGGACAGCTCATCCGCATCGATATCGACGCGCAACAGGCGATGCGCAACGCGCGTCCCGATGTGGCTATCGTCGGCGATGCGCGCGACGCGCTGAGCGCGCTGTCGACGCGGCTGCACGAACGGCCGGTCCGCCCCGCCTCGCCGGACTGGGGCGCCGCGCGCGTGGCGCTGGCGCGCGACGCCGTCATGGCCGCCTGCGACGCCGCGGCGCATTCGCAGCAGCGCCTGATCGACACGATCATCGGCGCCCTGCCCGATGCCGTCATCGCGGGCGATTCGACGAGCCCGGTCTACGCGGGCAATTTCCTTCACGATGCGCCCGCGCCGCGTGCGTGGTTCAACTCGTCGACCGGCTACGGCACGCTCGGCTACGGACTGCCCGCCGCCATCGGCGCGAAGCTTGCCGCACCCGACCGGCCCGTCGTGTGCCTGACAGGCGACGGCGGACTGCAATTCACGCTGCCGGAACTGGCGAGCGCGGTCGAAGCGCGCGTGCCCGTGATCGTGCTGCTGTGGAACAACTTCGGCTATGGCGAGATCCGCAAGTACATGGATCAGCGCGCGATCACGCCCGTCGGCGTCGATATCTACACGCCCGATTTCATGGCGCTGGCGCGCGCCTTCGGATGCGAGGCCGCGAGAGCCGACGACCCGCAGACGCTCGACCTCGCATTGCGGCAAGCTATCGCGCGCGAGATTCCAACCGTGATCGAAGTTCGCGAAGCGGACTGGTTCGCGCGGGTGCCGTCATGAGCGCGCCGGCCCGTCCCCGTTTCGAATCCCCGCTGCGCACGCGGCTTTTCATCGACGGCGAATGGTGCGTGTCCGAGACGCGGCAACGGCTGCCTGTCGTCGATCCATCGACCGAGGAAACGATCGTCGAAGTGGAAGCCGGCGGCCCCGCCGACGTCGATCGCGCGGTGCAAGCGGCGTCGCATGCGTTTGGCGCATGGAAGCGCACGACGGGCACGGAGCGCGCGACTTATCTGCGTGCCATCGCGCGCGGCGTGGAGGCGCATGGCGAGCAACTCGCCGCGCTTCAGTCGCGCAACAACGGCAAGCCGATCGCCGAATCGCGCATCGATGTCGGCGACGTGGTCGCGACCTTCGACTACTACGCGCAGCTCGCCGAAACGCTGGATGCCGCGGACGAAGCCATCGCGATTCCGAGCGCCGATCATCGCGCGGTGATCCGCCGCGAACCGGTGGGCGTGGTCGCGCTGATCGTGCCGTGGAACTTCCCGATGGTCACGACGGCGTGGAAGCTCGCCCCCGCGCTCGCCGCCGGATGCGCGGTCGTGCTGAAGCCGTCCGAATTCACGCCGCTGCCGGAACTGGAACTCGCCGCGATCGTCGAGCGCGCCGGGCTGCCGCGGGGCGTGTTCAACGTCGTGACGGGCACCGGCAGCGAAGTCGGCGCGGCGCTCACGGCGCATCCGCTCGTGGCGAAGGTGTCGTTCACCGGCAGCACGGCGGTCGGCGAGCAGGTGATGAAAGCGGCGGCGCCATCCATCAAGGGCGTGAGCCTCGAACTGGGCGGCAAGTCGCCAATTGTCGTGTTCGCGGATGCGGACCTCGATCTCGCCGTCGATCTCGTCATGGGCGGCGCGTTCTTCAACGCCGGACAGATGTGCTCCGCGACGTCCCGCGTGCTCGTCGAGCGGCCGCTTGCGGAGGCGCTGATCGCGCGCCTCGCCGATCGCGTCGCGCGCACCGTCGTCGGCGACCCGTTCGCATCCGGCACGCAAATGGGGCCGCTCACGAATCGCGCGCAATTCGAACGGGTGCAACGCTTCATCGCCTCCGGCAAGGCGGACGGCGCCCGTCTCGTCGTGCAGGGCGGCGTGCCGGAAGGCCCCGGCTATTTCGTGCAGCCGACGATGTTCGTCGATGTGCCCGCCGCCAGCGCGGTCTGGCGCGAGGAAATTTTCGGACCGGTGCTGTGCCTGCGCAGCTTCGATACCGAAGCCGACGCGATCGCCGCGGCCAACGACACCGAGTTCGGGCTGGTGGCCACCGTCGTCACGCGCGATGCGGCCCGCGGCGAGCGCGTGGCCGGCGCGCTGCAGGCGGGCGTCGTGTGGATCAACGCACCGCAACTGATCTTTCCGCAGACCTCATGGGGCGGCTACAAAAAAAGCAGCCTCGGCCGCGAACTCGGGCCGTTCGGTCTCGCCTCGTTCCAGGAAGTGAAGCAGATATTGAGTGCGGTCAGCGCCGACTGAAAGGTTTTTCGAAGCTCGGAGCCATGCATTCGGCTCATGGCGATCATGCCGAGAATTCGATTGTTGCCGAAATTTTGCGTCCCTAGAGTAGTTCCACCGAAGCCGGTTCAGACCGTCGCACCGTTCATCGAGGAGTGAGCCATGCAAGACATCAAGCGAGGCAGAAGGCACGCCATCAAGACCATCGGCATGGCGCTCGCCGCGTCGAGCCTGCCGATGCCGTTCATCAGCACGGCGCGGGCGCAGGAGAAGAGCTTCGCCGGCAAGACGCTGCGCCTCCTGACCTGGTCGGACGACACCGGCGCGGCGGCCTTGCGCAACATCGCCGCGACCTTCAGCCAGAAGACCGGCGCGCAGGTCGTCGCCGATCGCGCCGACGGCACCTCCGGCATGGTGGCGAAAGTAAAGGCGGCGGGCGACCGGCCGACCTACGACGTCATCACGCTCGCGGGCGTGGGCGCCTCGGGCCTCGCGGATGCCGGCCTTCTGATGAAGCCCGATCTGAACAAGCTGCCCAATCTGCAGGATGTCGCCCCGCCCTACCGCACGGGCGCGAATGGCTTCGGCGTCGGCTATCTGCTGTGGTCGGACGGGCTTGTCTACAGCACGGCATCGGTGAAGACGCCTCCTTCCAGCTACGAAGCGCTTTGGGATCCGAAATATTCGGGCCGCATTTTCCTGCCGCCGCCGGAATGGGCCGAAGCGGTCGATCTCGCGATCATCGCCGCGAAGATGGCGGGCGGCTCGCAGCAAAACATCGAGCCGGGTTTCGCGAAACTCGCGCAACTGAAGGACCGCGTGCTCACGCTCGGCGAGAACCCGAATCAGGTCGCCGATCTGTTTCGCACCGGATCGCTGGATATCGGCGGCATCTACTCGCCCGCCTTCTTTCCGAATCAGTTGCGCAAGCCCGAGTACAAGATGGCCGTCACCTACGGCATGAAGGAAGGTTTCGCGACGCAGCTCATGTTCACGGTGATTCCGAAGGCGCATCCGGGCGACATCGACCTGATTCACGCGTTCATCAACCATTCGCTCGATGCGGGCGTGCAAGGCCGCATGGCCGCCGACGTGCTGAACGGCCCGGTGAACTCGAAAGCGGTGATTCCGGCGGAAAGCCGCGCGTTCGTGCCGTCGCCCAAGCAAATCGCGGAAAGCGCGGTGCTGCACGACGACCGTGCGCTGGCCTCGGTGCAGCCCGCCTGGATCAAGCGCTATACGGAAATCTTCTCGGCCTGACCTCCATGTCCGCTCTCTCTTTCCGGCGCAGACCGGCGGCGGTCACGGACGCCGGCCCCGCGCAGCCGGCGGCGCCCACGCTGCCGAAGGTGCCGCCGTGGATGCTGCTCGCGCCCATCCTCGCGTTTCTCGCCGTGCTCGTCGCGGCGACGCTCGTGGTGCTGCGCATGAGCTTCGGCGTGCCGGGCAACGAGTGGCACGCGCTCACACTGCGCAATTACGCGGACCTCGCCGATTCGTACTTTCTGCGTTCGCTCTGGCTCACGCTGAAGCTCGCGTTTCAAAGCATGATCTGCGCAGTGCTGCTCGCCATTCCCGTCGCGCTCGCGATGGCGCGCACCGAGTCACGGCTCGCGCGCAGGCTTCTGCTCGCGGGCGTGCTGCTGCCGCTGCTCGTCAACCTGTTGCTGCAAGGCTATGGCTGGCTCGTGATGCTCGGACCGGCCGGCATGCTGAATCACGCGCTGCTCGCCGCCGGCGTGATCCGCCGTCCGCTGCAATGGCTCTATCGCGAGAACGGCGTGCTGCTCGGGCTGATTCAGACCGCGTTCCCGCTCGCCGTGCTGCCGCTCGCAAGCGCGATGCGCGCCATCTCGCGCAGTTACGAGGAAGCCGCCGCGACGCTCGGCGCGACGCGCGGGCAGACGCTGCGCCATATCGTCCTGCCGCTCGCCATGCCCGGTCTCGTGTCCGGCGCGCTCCTCGTCTTCGCCTACAACGCGAGCGCGTTCGCCGTGCCGCTGCTGCTGGGCGGCCGCCGCGTGCCGATGCTCGCCGTGCTCGTGCACGACCAGGTCGCGCCGCTTTTGAACTGGCCGGCGGCGTCGGCTTCCGGCGTGGTGCTGATGGTGGCGACGCTCATCGTCATGTCGGTTTCGCAACGGCTCGTGCGCAGCCTGCAACGCCAAGAGGAATGCCGCTCATGACCACCCTGCGCCTCTCCGCGACCATGCCCGGACGGCTGAGCCGCGCGGCCAGCCTGCTCGCGACCGTCGTGCTGTTTCTCGCCGCCTTGCCGATTCTGACGATGATCACCATGTCGTTCGGCAATTCGGACACGCTCGAATTCCCGCCGCCGAGCTTCGGGCTGCGCTGGTATCACGCGGCGTGGCACACGTTCCTGTCGCCCGATGCGAGCGACGTGCTCTCGATGGGCACGGCGCTCACGACGAGCCTCATCGTCGCGATCTCGACGATGCTCATTGCCACCGCGGTCTCGGTGCCGGCGGCCTACGTGCTCTCGCGCTATCGCTTTCGCGGCAAGAGCGTGATCGAACAGCTCGTCGCGCTGCCGCTCGTCTATCCGCTCGTGATGCTCGGGCTTGCGCTGCTGCTCGTGTTCAACGTGCTGCCCGTCGAGCTCGGCATCGCGCGGCTCGTCATCGCGCACGTGATTCTGGCCTTGCCGTTCACGGTGAAGAACTGCGCGGCATCGGTCGCATCGATCGGACCCGAGTTCGAGGAAGCCGCGTGCCTGATGGGCGCGAGCCCGCGCCGCGCGATCGTCGATGTGGTCTTGCCGCTCATGCGCCCGGGCATTCTCGCCGGCATGCTGTTCGCGTTCATCATCTCGTTCAACGAATTCACGGTGACGTTCTTCCTGTACGGCATCGACACGATGACGCTGCCGATCTGGCTGTACAGCCGCACTGTGTCCTCGCTCGATCCGACCGTGTTCTCGTTCGCGGTCGTCATCGTGCTCATCGATTTCGCGTTGATCTGGCTGCTCGAAAAGCTGGTCGGCGATGAAGGCGTCGCGCTGTAAAAGGAGCCCTCATGACTCATCTGACACTTCAGGCGGTGACGAAGCGCTTTCACACCGCGTATGCGGTCGATCACGTCGATCTCGCCGTGCCCGACGGCAAGCTCGTGTGCTTTCTCGGCCCGTCCGGCTGCGGAAAGACGACGCTCTTGCGCATCATCGCGGGGCTGGAAACGCCGTCGTCCGGAACGGTCGCATTCGCCGGACGCGACCTGACGCACGTGCCCGCCAACCAGCGCGATTTCGGCATGGTGTTTCAATCGCTCGCGCTCTTTCCTCACATGACGGTGGCGCAGAACATCGCGTATCCGCTGCGCTTGCGCCGTGTCGCGAAGGATGCGCAAGCCGCGCGCGTCGCCGAACTGCTCGACCTGATCCAGTTGCCGCACATGGCGGACCGGCCGGTTTCGCGTCTGTCGGGCGGGCAGCGGCAGCGCGTCGCGATTGCCCGCGCCATCGCGTCCTCGCCGAAGCTGCTGCTGCTCGACGAACCGCTCTCCGCGCTCGACGCGAAGCTGCGCGAGGCGATGCAGGTCGAGATCCGTCTCCTGCAACAGCGCCTCGGCATCACGACGATCATGGTGACGCACGATCAGCGCGAAGCCATGACGATGGCCGATGAAATCGTCGTGATGGAAAAAGGCCGCATCGCGCAGGTCGGCCGGCCGCTCGACATCTATCGCAATCCCGTGAGCGAGTTCGTCGCCGATTTCATCGGGCTCGGCAATATCCTGCCGGTCACGATCGATGGCACGGATCGCATCGCGCTTCCCGGCGGCCAGCGGATCGCCGTCGCCGCCGCGGCGCGCACGAACGGCGCGACTGACGATATGCGCCTGCTGATTCGCCCCGAAGACGTATCGATGCGCCCGGCCATCGCCCAACCGGGACCGAATGTGCTGGCCGGAACGGTGGCGTTCATCCGCGACGTGGGTTCGTCGCTCGAAGCGACCATCGATTGCGCGGGCTTTACGCTGACCGCGGCCACGACCCCGCGCGAGACGCCGGATCTACAGATAGGCATGCCCATTTTCGCGGAGCTGCCGCCGCATGCCTGCAAGCTCATCGCGGCTCGCACCGCGCACTGATTCACACCGCTCGAAACATCGATAGAGGAGACACATTCATGAACACGACGACTTCCGCGTAACGCCTCGTGAAGCGCATGTCCGCCGCCCTCGCCCTTGCCGGCGTCGCAAGTCTTTGCGCATTCGCGCCGCTGGCCCACGCCGATGCGCTCGATACGATCAGCAAATCCGGCGTGGTCCGCATCGGCGTCTTCATGGACTATCCGCCGTTCGGCTCGATCGGGCCGGACATGAAGCCGCAGGGCTACGACATCGACGTATCGAATCTGCTCGGCAAGACGCTCAACGCGAAGGTCGAACTCATTCAGGTCACGGGCGACAACCGCATGGCGTATCTCGCCGACCATAAGGCCGACATGCTGCTCTCGGTCGGCAAGACGCCCGAGCGCGAGAAGGTGATCGACTTCTCGCAGGCGTATGCGCCGTACAACCTGGCCGTGTTCGGTCCGAAGTCGCTCGCCGTGAAAAACGCGGGCGACCTCGCGGGCAAGAGCGTGGCCGTGGCGCGCGGCACGCTCGAAGACCTGAGCGTGAGCAAGGTCGCGCCGCCCTCCACGACCATCAAGCGCTTCGATGATCCGAATGGCGCGATCTCCGCGTTTCTCGCCGGGCAGACGCAATTGCTCGTCGTCGGCAACGACGTGGGCGCGACCATCATCGCGCGCCGTCCGGCGAACGAACCCGAGCAGAAGTTCTCGCTCTTCAGTTCGCCCGATCACGTCGGCCTGAACAAGAACGAGCCGCGCCTCAAGCAGAAGGTGGACGAGGCCATCGCCGCCGCGAAGAAGGACGGCACGATGAACGCGATCTCGCAGAAGTGGCTGCGCGCGCCGCTGCCGGCCGATCTGTGATGCGCCGCGCTCATCCGCTCGCTCGCACGCCGAGGACGCCACGATGACCTATACCTTCGATTTCAGCGACTTCGGCCTCTACGCCGACGTGCTCGTGCATGGCGTCGCGGTCACGCTCGGCCTCACCGCGCTTTCCACGCTGCTGGGCGGTCTGGTCGGCATCGGCGGCGCGTGTCTTGCCGTGACGGGCTCGAAGCCGGTGCGCGCCGCCGTGGCGACGTATGTCGAGATCATCCGCAATACGCCGTTTCTCGTGCAACTGTTCTTCGTGTTCTTCGGGCTGCCGAGCCTCGGCGTGCGCATCGGCGAGATGGAAGCCGCCGTGCTCGCGATGACGGTGAACCTCGGCGCGTATGCCACGGAGATCGTCCGCGCGGGCATCGACTCGATTCCGCGCGGACAAGTGCAGGCCGCGATGGCGCTCGGCTTGCGCGGTCCGCACGTGTTCCGCCACGTCGTGCTGCCGCAGGCGCTCGCCAACGTGTTTCCGGCGCTGCTCGGGCAGGTGCTGATCGTGATGCTCGGCTCGGCGGTCGTGTCGCAAATCTCGGTGCCGGACCTGACGCATGCCGCCAGCTTCATTCAGTCGCGCAACTTCCGTTCGTTCGAATGCTACTTGATCGTCACCGCGATCTATCTGCTGCTGTCGATCGTGCTGCGCATGCTGATCAACCGGCTCGGCAAGCGGCTGTTCGCGGGACGCGCCGCGCGCGGCGGCGCGGGCGAATCGCGGCGCGGATGGCGCAACCTGTTTTCGATGCGCGTCGGCCTTCCGAAGGAGCGTTCACGATGATCGAGTTCACGCTATGGGATATCGCGCGCAACCTGCTGCTCGCCGCGCGCTGGACGGTTCTGCTGTCGTTGATCGCGTTCGCCGGCGGCGGCATCGCGGGCCTCGTGCTGCTCGCGATGCGGGTGTCGCCGCTGCCGTGGCTGCGCAGATTCGTCGTGCTGTACGTCGAACTGTTTCAGGGCACGCCGCTTCTGATGCAGTTGTTCCTCGGCTTCTTCGGCTTGCCGCTCCTGGGCGTCGAAGTATCGCCGTGGGCCGCCGCGACGGTCACGCTGACGCTCTATACCGGCGCCTATCTCGCCGACATCTGGCGCGGCTGCGTGGAAGCGGTGCCGCGCGGCCAGTGGAGCGCGGCGGCGAGCCTCGGCATGACATGGACGCAGCAGTTGCGTTATGTCGTCTGGCCGCAGGCATGGAAGATCGCCGTGCCGCCGACCGTCGGCTTTCTCGTGCAGGTCGTGAAGAGCACGGCGCTCACGTCGATCATCGGTCTCACGGAGCTGACCAAGACCGGAACCATGATCACGAACGCCGCGTTCCGCCCGTTCCCGATCTACGCCATCGTCGCGTTGCTCTACTTTGCGATGTGCTTCCCGCTGACGTGGTACGCGCGTGCGCTGGAGCGGCGGTATCGCATCGGCCGGCATCGCTGACGCTACGCTGTGACCCACATCCGTTCAATGAGGTTTGCGCATGATTTCCATTGGTAACGTGTCGAAGTGGTACGGGCAGTTTCAGGTTCTGGCCGATTGCAGCACCACGGTCAGCAAAGGCGAAGTGGTCGTGGTCTGCGGCCCGTCCGGGTCCGGCAAGTCGACGCTCATCAAAACGGTCAACGGGCTGGAGCCGTTTCAGAGCGGGAGCATCACGATCGACGGCGAATCCGTCCACGACAGGCGCACCAATCTGTCGAAGCTGCGCGCGAAGGTCGGCATGGTGTTCCAGCATTTCGAGCTCTTTCCGCACATGTCGATCACGCAAAACCTCACGCTCGCGCAAACGAAAGTGCTGGGGCGCTCGAAAGACGAAGCCGCCGACAAGGCGCTGCGCCTGCTCCAGCGCGTCGGCCTGCGCGCGCACGCGGACAAGTTTCCCGGCCAGCTTTCGGGCGGCCAGCAGCAGCGCGTCGCGATCGCGCGGGCGCTGTCCATGGATCCGGTCGCGATGCTGTTCGACGAACCGACCTCCGCGCTCGATCCGGAGATGATCAACGAAGTGCTCGACGTGATGGTCGAACTCGCGCAGGAAGGCATGACGATGATGTGCGTCACGCACGAAATGGGCTTCGCGAAGAAGGTCGCGCACCGGGTGATCTTCATGGATCACGGGCGCATCGTCGAGGACGACGGCAAGGACGCGTTCTTCGCGCATCCGCGCTCCGAGCGGGCGCGGGAGTTTCTCGGCAAGATACTTCATTAGCATCGTGTCCGGCTTGCTACCATAGCTTCGGCTGACACGATTTTCCTGATCGGAGACACGCCCCATGCGACGACTTCCTCCGCTCAATGCCTTGCAGATCTTCGAGACGGTCGCGCGGCATCGCAGCTTCACGCGCGCCGCTGAACATCTGTGCCTCACGCAAGGCGCGATCAGCCGGCAGATTCTCGCGCTCGAAGAGTACTTCGGCTTTCCGCTTTTCATACGGGGCGCGCGCGGGCTGACGTTGACGGCCGAAGGCGACGTGCTGCTGCCGGTCGTCCGGGAGGGCTTCGCCCGGATCGAAGAAGTCTCGCTGCGTCTCACGCGCCAGCGCACCGATCTCGCGCTGAAAGTGCCCACGTGCGTCATGCGCTGGATGCTGCCGAGAATCATGCGCTTTCAGAGCGAGCATCCCGAACTGCAACTGCAGATCACGACGACCTGGCAGCACGACGTCGACTTTCAGGTCGAATCGTTCGATGCGGCGATCATCTATGGCTCGTCGCCCGGTGCGGACGTGCATGCCGTGCCGCTCTTCGACGAGCAGCTTACGCCCGTGTGCTCGCCCGATCTGCTCACCGAAAAGCCGCTCGCCGCGGCGTCGGATCTCGCGCATCATGCGCTGCTGCATCCGACGCGCGATCACCGCGACTGGAAGCTATGGCTCGAGCGCGCAGGGGCGAGCGAGATCGACGCGACGCTCGGCCCGACGTTCGAGACCCTCGATCTGGCGACCAATGCCGCCATGCAGGGCTTCGGGGTCGCGATCGGCGACCGCACGCTGGTTGGCGAAGACGTCGCGGCCCGGCGGCTCGTGATGCCGTTCGAGACCGTGCTCTCGACGGGTTCGCGCTATTACTTCGTCTATCCGGACTGCGTCGCGCATCAGCCGAAGCTCAAGCTCTTCAGCGACTGGATGGTGCGTAACCGCGATGAGGCGGCGGCGATCCGCGCATAGCCGCACTACGCGCGCTTTTCATTCGGGCAAGCGCGGCACCGGAGTCTGATCGCCGTACGGCGGGCCGCAGCGTTCCACCAGATCCGACAGTTCCTGCTGAAGGGCACCGAGGAACACTTTCACCCGATTCGGCACATATCGCCGGCTGGGAATGACGGCCCACACCGACAGATCTTCCATCGCGGCGTCGTTCAGCCGAACGCGAACGAGCGAGTTGTCAGCAAGCTGTCTGAAGACATCCCAGTAGCTCAACAGGGCGAGCCCGAGTCCCTGCACGGCAGCCGTGCGCGCCGCCTCCACACTGCTCGTGGTGATGACCCCTTCGATGCGCTTGCGTATCGGCTTGCCGTCCACGACGAGCGGCCATCGTCCCACCGAATTGAGCTGGATACAGCGATGCTGGTCCAGTCCCCCCAGCGTCGCAGGGTGTCCGTGCTTTTCCAGGTACGCCGGCGAAGCGCAAATGAGGCGCGGATTCGCAGCAATCTTTTTCGCCACCAGTTCCGAGTCTTCGAGCGGAGCAATGCGCAATGCGAGATCCAGCCCCTGCCCCACGATATCGACCTGGCGGTCCGAAACATCCAGGTCGATACGCAGTTCCGGGTTGGCTTCGAGCAAGCCCGGCAGCATCGGCAAGACGACGGATTGGCCGAAGCCGCTCGGCGCCGTCATGCGCAATACGCCCGACGCCGCGCCCGAGGCAGGATTGAGTTCGGCGCGCGCTCCCGCTTCCGCATCCGCCATCGCCCGCGCATACGGGACGAACGCCTCGCCTTCCGCGGTCAGGGTCAGGGACCGCGTGGTCCGATGGAAGAGGCGCACGCCGAGTTCTTCTTCGAGCGCGGCGATGCGCCGTGACACCTGCATGGGCGCCACGTTCAACTGACGCGCCGCCGCTGACAGGCTTCCAGCCGATGCGACGGCAAGGAACGTCTGGACGTCCTGGGAGAACATCGTTTATATCCAAAAGTGTTAGGCCGGCTTCACGCGCCGGCCTCTGTTTCCTTCCGCTCGCGACGCCTACCATGCATTCACCTTCTTCACGACACGAGCAGCGACATGAACGGCACAACCTCTCCCATCCTTTCTCCGTACGACCGCAACGGCGTCGCCGTGCGGAACCGCATCGCCGTCGCGCCCATGACGCGTATCACGGCCACGGAATACGGCCAGCCGACCCAGACCATGTTCGACTACTACAAGCGCTTCGCGAAGGGCGGATTCGGGCTGGTGACGACTGAAGGCATCTACACCGACAAGGCGTTCTCGCAAGGATACCGGTTTCAGCCGGGCCTGGCCGATGACGAACAGGCCAGGGCATGGTCGAACTTCAATCGCGAGATGCAGGCGCACGGAACGCCCGTGTTCGCGCAACTCATGCATGCCGGGGCATTGAGTCAGGGCAACGTTTATCGAAGCCATACCGTGGGACCGTCGGCCATCCGCCCCAAGGGTGAACAGATGAAGTTCTACTTCGGTGAAGGCCCCTATGCCGAGCCGAAAGAGATGACGGCCGCTGAAATCGACGACGCCCTTCAGGGTTTCGTCGATGCGGCCCGGCGCGCGGTGAACATCGCCGGCTTCCGGGGTGTGGAGATTCACGGCGCCAACGGGTATCTCCTCGACCAGTTCCTGACGGCGAGCACCAACCAGCGGACCGACCGTTGGGGCGGCGACACACAGGCTCGCGTGCGCCTGCTCGCCGATGTCGTGAAAGCAGTCAGGCGCGACCTTGGCGCTGCCGTGCCCGTGGGCATCCGGATTTCACAAGGCAAGGTCAACGATTTCGCGTCGAAATGGCCGGGCGGCGAGGCGGATGCCGAAACGATCTTCGGCACGCTGGCCGATGCGGGCATCGACTTCCTTCACGTCACGGAGTTCGAGGCCTGGCAGCCGGCATTCGAAGGCACGCGCGACAGCCTCGTGACACTGGCACGCCGCCATGCGCCCAACGTGACGATCATCGCGAACGGCGGCTTGCACACGGCTCAACGCATCGACCTCGCACTGGCCGCCGGGGCGGATCTGGTGACGGTCGGACGCGGCGCGCTGGCGAATCCCGACCTGCCGAAGCTCCTCGAAAACCAGCGCGAACCGCGGGCGTTCGACAGTTCGATCCTTCAACCGATTGCGAGCATCAAGCCCGAAGAACTCGCGATGCAAGCGGCCGCGTAAGCGCGGCGCCTGCCTTCAGCCTGCAAGCTCCGCACGCTGTTTCCCCTGTTGCGAGCGACGCCAGTCCGCTGGCGTCATGCCCAGACGCTGGCTGAAGGCGCGCCGGAAAGCGGCTACGGACTGATAGCCGACCGCCTCGGCCACGACCTCAGTCGAGCTGCCCGGTCTTTTCAGTTCGTTGGCCGCGAGCGCCATCCGGATGTCGGTCAGAAGGTCGTTCGGCGAACGGCCCAGCTTGTCCTGGAAGTGACGGATCAACGTTGCGCGCGACATGCTGCAGAGGTTCGCCAGCTCGGGAAGCGTCCATGGCCGCGCCGGGTCGCCGATGATCGCCGTGAGCGCGGGCGAGAGACGCGGATTGCCCGCGAGGGCAAGCAGTCCGACAGGTGCATCGCCGGACCCGCTGGCCACGCGCATCGTCAGCGCGAACAGCGCCGCCGATAGCGCGTTCATCATTGCGTATCCGCCCAGATTGTCCGCACTGGCCTCCTTGCGCATGAGCGCCACGAGATCGTTCAACTGCGCCTGGGCCACGCCCTGCCCTTCCTCGCCATCACTACCCATCGCCCGCGACGTGCGCGTGACGAGCCGCGCAGGCAGATAGGCGCGGATCAACCGGTCGTGCGGCGGCGCCAGAATGATTCGCCCGCAGAGCATGTCGAGACGCGGACCGGTGCCCTTGTTTTCGCTGATGGTCAGGTTCAAAGCGGCGCGCTCGCTCGCCCGCTTCGGCCGCGCGCCGCCGCCATCATGGAGTCGATGCGCGGAGCCGTGCGCGAGCATCACGATGTCGCCCGCGCAGAGATGCTCGGGCTTGCCGGAACCCGGCGTCTCCAGAATGGCCGACCCGCCGAGCACGATGTGATACGGCATCTCGCCCGGCTCCGAATCTCCATAGATCACTTGCCAGGGCGCGCCATACGAGCAGCGCAGCTCGAGTTGTCCGCGTACCGTCATCATGGCGAGCAAACGGCTGAGCCAGTCTTGCGAAAGTGACATCACGACCTCGTTTGATACTTTCGAGCATGATATTGATAATTGAGCGACTCAACAAGCTCATTCTACGACCCTAAAGTGGAGGCTCCTAACCACCACTGAACGAGGTCCAACATGAGCCGCATCGCCATCCCCGCCACCCGGAACGCCACGGGCGACACCGCCGACGTCTACGCACGGGTTCGCGCCATCGCCGGCGGCAGCGTGCCGAATCTGTTCGCGGCGCTCGGCCATCTCGCGCCCGCGACATTGAACGCCGCACTGGACGCCGAAGCCGCGCTGGCATCGAGCAGTCTGAGCAAGCAGGATCTGGAAACCATCAAGCTGCTCGTGAGCGAGCAAACGGGTTGCGACTACTGCGTCGCCGCGCACGTGATGCTGGGCAAGATGACCGGCCTAACGCCCGACACGCTCAGGCATATCCGCGCGGGCCAGCCGACCGGCGATGCGCGGCGGGACGCGCTCATCGGCTTCGTGCTGAACCTGCAGACGACACGCGGCACGATCGATGAAAGCGCGCTTGCGGCGATTCGCGCCGCGGGCTACAGCGACACGCAGCTCGCCGAGATCTCGCTGGCGATCGCCATGACGATTTTCACCAACACGTTCAACCGCATCAACGACACCGACGTCGATTTTCCGCCGGTCAATTGACGCACGCCTCGCACCCGCAGGTCTCATGCGACGGATCCGCCGCGATCCGTCTCGCACTCTTCCCGGATTGGAGAAAGTCATGACTCAAGTCGAACATGTCGATACGTTGATTCTCGGTAGCGGCCAGGGCGGCAAGCTGCTGGCGTGGCATCTGGGCCGATCGGGCCAGCGCGTGGCCGTGATCGAGCGGCAATGGGTGGGCGGCTCATGCCCGGCGGTCGCCTGTCTGCCCAGCAAGAACGAAATCTGGAGCGCTCGCGTGGCCCATCTGGCCCGGCATGCCGCTGACTTCGGCGCGATGACCGGCCCCATCACGATCGACATGGCGAAGGTCCGCGAGCGCAAGCGCAGCATGGTCGAACGCGAAGCCGCGTTTCATGTGCAGGCGTATGCGGCGAGCGGCGCGGAACTGATCATGGGCGTCGGCCGGTTTGTCGGGCCGAAGACCATCGAAGTGCATCTGAACGATGGCGGCACGCGCACGATCAGCGGAAATCAGGTCGTAGTGAATGTCGGGACGCACGCCGCGATTCCCGACGTGCCGGGACTGGCGGCGGCCGAACCGCTGACGCACATCGGCGCGCTGGAGCTCGACCGTGCGCCGTCGCACCTGATCGTGCTGGGCGGCGGCTATATCGGCGTCGAAATGGCGCAGGCTTACCGGCGCTTCGGCAGTCGCGTGGCGATCGTCGAGCGCGGCGCACGGCTGATGGCGCGCGAAGACGACGACGTCAGTGCCGAGATGCTGCGCCTGCTTCGCGCGGAAGAGATCGATGTCGTGCTGGACGCGCGGACAGTCAGCGTCGAGGGACGCTCGGGCGAGCATGTGCGCGTGATCCTGCAAACGCCCTCGGGCGACCGTACGCTGGACGGCAGCGATATTCTGGTCGCCGCCGGCCGGGTTCCCAACACGGCCGATATCGGTCTGGAGCACGCAGGCATCGAGCTCGACGAGCGCGGCTACATTCGCGTGAATGATCGGCTGCAGACCTCCGCGCCCGATGTGTGGGCAATCGGCGAGGTGGCCGGCAGTCCGCAATTCACGCACGTATCGGTCGATGACTTCAGGATCGTCCGCGACAACCTCGCAGGCGGCAGTCGCAGCACGGGTGATCGTCTGATTCCCTACACGCTGTTCACCGATCCGCCGCTCGCGCGCGTTGGGCTGAACGAAAGCGATGCGCAACGTCAGAACGTGGCCGTCCGTGTCGCGACACTGCCGATGAACAACGTGCTGCGGACTGAAGCGACCGACGAGACGCAGGGCTTCATGAAGGTGCTCGTCGGCGCAAGCGATGATCGCATACTGGGCTTCACCATGATCGGCTCGGAAGCGGGCGAAGTCATGGCGGCGATGCAGACCGCGATGATCGCGGAACTCCCCTACCAGAAGCTCCGCGACGCCGTGATCTCTCATCTGACTGTCGCCGAAGGGCTTGGACCGCTTCTGTCGAGGGTGCCCGAGCGCGACCGCGTTTGAGGAAAAGGCGCGAGTGCATGTGATGCCCGTCGCCGCGCGATGGGCATCACGTCTCCGCTGCCGCGGCTCAGCCCGAGAAAAGCACGTTGCGATTGGATGTGTTGATCGCGACGATGCCTTCGAGTCGCGTTTGCGATGCGGAGCCGAAATCGGACATTCCGATTTTCGCTTCGCTTTCTTCGGATTACTAATCTAGTAAAGCCACCTGATCCCCTCCCTGCACCCCTGACCACCCGCCCCCTCGCACGACCTCCGTATTTACCCTAATCGCCTCTCAGTTCGCATGCGAACCAGAGCGCTAAATATATTTATATTGACGACTGGTATAAATATATTTTCTTCAGTATCTTACGGACGATCGCAGCAGCGCGACGAAACGCTCGCGCACGCCGCCACCGATTGACGAACTCAGCTTCAGGAAATCACCTATGTGGGATGTTGCGGTGATCGGCGCCGGGCCGGTCGGGATGTTCACCACGTTGGCGCTCGCGCGCCGCGGATGGCGCGTCGCCCTGTTCGAATCCTATCGTCAGGTGCCGACCGAGAATCGCGCCGCCACGATTCATTCGTCGACGTTGTCGCTGCTGGACGAAGCCGGCCTCGTCGAGGATGTGCTCGCGCAGGGCCTGCGCGCCGATCTGTTCCAGTGGCGCGATTTCGTGTCCGGCGAAGTGGTCGCCGAATACGATTTCGGCCTGCTGCGCGACGAATGCGCGTTCCCGTTCGCGGTGCAACTCGAACAGCACAAGCTCGTCAATCTGATCCGCCCGCGGCTCGAGAGCGAGCCCAGGGTCGGCTATTTCGGCGCGATGACCGTCGAGCGCTTCGTCGAACAGGACGATCGCGTCGTGCTGGACGCGCGCAACGAAGACGGTCCGCTGCAATGCGAGGCGCGCTACGTGATCGGCTGCGACGGCGCGCGCAGTCTGGTGCGCAAGTCGCTCGGCATCGAATTCGAGGGCCACACGTTCCCGGAAAAGTTCGGCGTGGTGACGGTGAAGCACGACTTCGCCGCGTCGATGGGCTTTCGCGTGCGCAATTATCTGTCCGACGTCGACTGCTGGTTCGGCATCTTCAAGGTACCCGGCGACAGCCCGGAAGGCGTGTGGCGCACGACTTATCCCCTGCAGCAGGATCTGCCGGCCGACCGCGACGCGGCGCTTGCCGATGTCACGCGCGTCTATGAGCGCTATCTGCCGAGCGCGGTGGGCGCGGACGTCACGCAGATCAACACGTACAACGTGCATCAGCGCGTCGCGGCGCGCTTCCGGCAAGGCCGCGCGATGCTCGCCGGCGACGCCGCGCACGTCAACAACCCGCTCGGCGGACTGGGCCTGAACAGTGGCATCCACGACGCGGTCAATCTCGCCGGCAAGCTCGATGCCGTGCTGAAAGGCGCGTCCGACAGTCTGCTCGACCTGTACGAACGCCAGCGTCGCGGCCCGGCGATCCAGTACGTGCAGGCGCAGTCGATCCAGAACAAGAGGGTCATGGAAGAACGTTCGCCCGAAGCACGCGCGGCCAATCAGCGCGCGATGCGCGCGACCGTTGCCGACCGCGATGCGCATCTGAACTATCTGCGCCGCGCATCGCTGTGGACCATGCTTAACGACTCGCTGAGGATCCAATGAGCCACACGCCCTCTCCCGTGTTTCGCGCCGACGCCTGCGCGAACCGGTTCGTCCTGATCAGCGGCGGCAGCAAAGGCATCGGGCTCGCGTGCGCGCACGCGTTCGTCGCGGCCGGCGCGCGCGTCGCGCTCATCGGCCGGGATCGCGCCGCGCTCGACGCCGCCGTCGAAGCGATCGGCGGCGCGCGCGCATTCGGCCTCGCGCACGATCTCAGCGCACCGGACGCCGCCGAAGCGGTGCTCGCCGAGCTTGCGCAGCGCGGCGAAACCGTCGACGTGCTCGTCAATAGCGCAGGCAGTTCGGCTGCCGGCCCGTTCCTGACGCTGCCCGATCAGGCATGGCACGACAGCTTCGCGCTCAAGATCATGGCGACCGTGCGTCTCGTGCGCGCGGTCCTGCCGGGCATGATCGCCCGGCAGGCGGGGCACATCGTGTCGATTGCCGGCAACAGCGCGCTCGGGCCCGACGCGACCATGCTGCCGAGCGTGATGGCGAACGCGACGCTGATCGCGCTGACGAAGGCGCTCGGCGATGCCCATTCGGCCGACGGCGTACGGCTCAACTGCGTCAACCCCGGCCCGACGATGACCGGCCGCCTGCGCGGCATCATCGCCGCGGCGGCAGCGCGCGAACAAATCGAGCCGGCGGCGATCGAAGCGCGTCTCCTGGCGAAGACACCCTCGCGCCGTTTCGCGACGCCCGACGAGATCGCGGCGACGGTGCTGTTTCTATGCAGCGGCGCAGCGCCCAATCTCGTCGGCACGCAACTCACCGTCGACGGCGGAGCGACCCGCTAGGCAGGTTCCACCCATCATCGGCCTGATTCAAACCCATTAAAGAGGAATACTAGCGTGTCTGACACCACCGGATACCGCGCCAACATCGGCGTCATCGTGCCGTCGTCGAATACGACCGTGCAGCCCGAATGCGACGACCTGCGTCCTTACGGCATCACCAATCACATCGGCCGCGTCACGGTGAAGACCGGCAGCATCGCGGATCCGGCGGCGTATCGCGCGCACGTCGAGCTGATGCGTCAGGGCATCGGCGGCGCGATCGATCAACTGATGACCGCGCCGATCGACCATCTGATCATGGGTGTCGCGATCGAGACGTTCCAGGGCGGCTACGAAGGCGCGGCGCGCTTTCGCGAGCAGCTCGAAGCGCAGGCGAAAGTCCGCGTGACTTTCGGCTCGGAAGCGCTGGTCGCCGCGCTGCGCAAGTTCGGCGCGCGGCGGATCGCGGTGCTGACGCCGCATCAGCCCGAAGGCGATGCGATCGTGCAGACCTATTTCGAGGAAGCCGGCTTCGAGGTCGCACGCCTGCTCGGCCTCAAATGCGCAAAGCCCACGGATATCGCCCGCGTGCCGCGCGCGACGCTCGCCGCCTCGGTCAACGAACTGAATGGCGACGACGTCGACGCGATCGTTCAGGTGGGCACCGCGCTCGCCATGGCGCCGGTCGCGATCGCGGCCGAACTGATGCTCGGCAAGCCCGTGCTCGCCATCAATCCGACCTCCTACTGGCATGCGCTGCGCACGCTCGGCCACGAAGACCGCAACGATCGCGCCGGCCGGCTGATGCGCGAATTCTGACGACCGGTTCGCGAACCGCTTTTTCCTCTTGCCCACTGCCCGACATGACGCCCGACACTACCCTGAACGTCAACGCGCTGATCGACCGCTCGCGCATCTCGCGCATGCAGTACGCGATCTACTTCCTCGGCGCGCTCGCGTTCGGGCTCGACGGTCTCGACACGCAGATCATCGGCTATATCGCGCCGGCCCTGCTGGATGCGTTTCATGCCCCGCGCGCCGTGCTCGGCGAACTGTTCTCGTCGGGCCTGATCGGGCTGCTGATCGGCTCGCTCGCGATCGGTCCGTTCGCGGACAAGTTCGGCCGCAAGCGCGTCATCATCCTCTCGGTGGCGAGCTTCGGCCTGTTCACGTTGATCTCAGCGTTCTCGTCGACGATCGGCGAACTCGTGATGTGGCGCTTCATCACCGGTCTCGGACTCGGCGCCGCGATTCCGAACATCATGGCGCTCGTGGCCGACTACTGCCCGGCCAAACGGCGAGCGACCGTCATCATGCTGGTCGCCGCCGCGAACGCCGCCGGCGCGACGCTGGGCGCGCTGCTGGCGAGCGTGCTGCTGCCGCAGTGGGGCTGGCGCGCGATGTTCTATTTCGGCGGCATCGCGCCGCTCGTGCTCGCGGTGTTCCTCTGCTTCTACCTGCAGGAGTCGCTGTCGTGGCTGATCGTGCGCAAGCGCGCGCCCGAACTCGTCGCGCGCCTCGCCGCGAACATCGGCGGGCCGCTCGGCGGCGTGCGGCTGATCGCGGAAGGCGAGCAAGGCGTCGACTACCGGACGTTCCTCACGCGCTACATGCGCGAGCCGCGCAACGTGATCAACACGCTCGCGATCATGGTCATCTACTTCATGGTGATGTTCGAGATGTTCTTCATGTCGAGCTGGATCACCACGGTGCTCGTCGAGAACGGCATGCCGATCCGCACGGCCATCCACACGTCGAGCCTGTTCCAGACGGGCGGCTTCGTCGGCATGATCCTGATCGCGTTCTTCGCGGCGGGCAAGGACATCACGCGGCTGTTCACCGCGATGCTGCTGGCCGCGTGTCTCTCGATCGTCGTCACGTCGTTCACGCTGCACGGCACGCTGCCGGTCATCAGCGCGATGCTCTTCATTACCGGCTTTCTGCTGGTGCCGTGCCTGCCGGGCGGTTCCTCGATCGTCGGCCGCACCTATCCGGTCGCGATCCGCGCAACCGCGTTCGGCGCGGCCTACGCGGCAGGCCGGCTCGGCTCCGTCTTCGGCCCGCTGTTCGGACAACGATTGCATGAGATGGGCGTGCCGAGCGAGACGATTTTCCTGGCCGCCGCGCTGCCCTGCCTGATCGCCGCGCTCGCGGTGCTGGTCGTCCATTACAACACGACGCGCAGGCCCAGCGGCATGCTGCCCGCCACCAAATAGACCATATCGCGCCGGACCATCTTCATCGGCGCGTTCCCAAACAGATTTGATCAGTATCCCGAACAAGCCGCGTCGGTGGCTTGCTCGCGAGTTCCCACGCCTATCGAGCCGAGACTATGAAGAAGAATATTCCGCTGGCAGCCGCGCTGCTGGCCTTTGGCGCCACCACGGCCCACGCGCAGTCGAGCGTCACGCTGTATGGCGTGATCGACGAAGGGTTCAACGCCATCAGCAACTCGGGCGGCCATCGGCTCTACAACATGACCAGCGCGGTCGTCAGCGGCTGGGGCGTGACCGGCGCCGAAGATCTGGGCGGCGGCTACAAGGCGATTTTCAAGCTGGAAAGCGGCTTCGAACTGAACAACGGCACGCTCGGCCAGGGCGGGCTGATGTTCGGCCGCACCGCGTATGTCGGCATGTCGAGCCCGTACGGCACGGCGATGCTGGGCCGTCAATACGATCTCGTCGAGGATTACGTGGCGCCCTTCGCCGCGCTCTCGGTGTTCGGCGTCTACACGATGGGCCACCCCGGCGGCGTCGATGACATCAATCACACGAACCGCATCAACAACGTGCTTCGCTACGAGACGCCCGACCTGCGCGGCTTTCGCTTCGGCGCGATGTACAGCCTCGGCGGCGTGGCCGGTTCCTTTTCGCAGAACAGCGTGATCGGCGCGGCCGGAAGCTATGTGCGCGGCCCGTTCAGCGCCGCGGTCGCCTATCTGCGCGCGAAGGACCCGAACTACTCGGTCTGGGGCAGCGTGGGCGACAGCGGCTCGAAGTCGCCGGCCACCGGCGGCTTCTTCGTTTCGCCGGTCTATTCGGGCTATGCGTCGGCGAACGCGTATCAGGTGATCGCGCTCGGCAGCGCGTATCAGATCGGCCCCGTGACGCTCGGCGCGGTCTATACGAACACGCGCTTCGAGGATATCGGCACGCTGAACACGGGCAAGCTCAATCTCTACAACTATCACGGCGATGCGCGCTTCGACAGCGCCGAGTTGAACGTGCGCTACCTCGCGACGCCCTCGCTCAGCTTCGGCGCGGCCTACAACTACACCTGGAGCGACGGCCCGCGGGCGGACATCGGCGCGCACTATCACCAGGTATCGCTGATGAGCGCCTATCAGTTCTCCAAGCGGACCAGCGTGTATCTGGGCGTCGTCTATCAGCGCGCGGGCGGCACCGATTCGACCGGCAAGGCGGCGAGCGCGTCGATCATCGGGCTGACGGCGTCGAGTTCGGACACGCAGACGGCCGTGCGCGCCGGCCTGCGCGTGCGCTTCTGACGATGCCGCCTTCAGCCAAGCAGTTCGCGCGGCAGGTTGGCGATCAGGTCGGCCACGCTGCGCGCGCCGTGATCGGGGCTCAGATGCTGCTGCATCGCGAGCGCGGCACGCTGCGAGTCGCGCGCGACGAAGGCATCGACGATCTCCTGATGCTGCAGATAGGACGCCTGCACGCGGTTCACCGCGCCGAACGCGTGCCGGCGATACGCGCCGGTGCGTGCGCGCATGCGCAGAATGTCCTGACGCAGATACGGGTTGCGCGAGCCGTGATACAGCTTCTCGTGAAACGCCAGATTGCCGGTCTGCCAGCCTTCCGCGTCGTCGGCATCGACCACGGACTTGAGCGCTTCATGGTGCAGCACGAGCTCGCCGCGTTCGGCGTCGGTCATCCGTTCGCACGCGAGGCGCGCGCAAAAGCCTTCGAGCTCCGCCAGCAACTCCCACATGGCCAGCAACTGCTGCAGGTCCATCTTGGCGACCACCATGCCGCCGCGCGGCAACGCGCCGAGCAGCCCTTGCGCCTGCAGTTGCAGCAAGGCCTCGCGGACCGGCGTGCGCGACACGTCGTAACGGTTCGCCCATTCGACTTCGTCGACCGGATCGCCAGGCAGCAGTCGGCCATCGCGCACCAGTTGTTCGATTTCCTGGCGGATTTGTTCGCTGACCTTCAAATCGGTGCCCCGTGCAAAAAAAAGATGTGTTGGCTGAATTGTCGCATCCCTTTTTGATATACGATAGAACATCGTAAATATATTTATAGACGTCATCACGATATGAACGCAAACGGAGACGAATCGATGCGCGACTTGCCGGCCGATGTGCCGGATGCGCAGGCCGTCGCGGCGGCGTTCGCGGCATGGGGCGTCGACTTGCCGGATGCGCGCGCGGCGTCGCTGGTGCGCGCGATGCGTCGGCTGGCGCCCGCATCGGGCGTCGCGGAAGCGTCTATCGATGCGCGCGACGCATGGTTCGACCGTTTGTTCGAGGCCGCGCTGCGGGACGCGCGATGAGCACGCGCCTCGATCTGCCGCCGACGCTCGCCGGCCTGCACGCCGCGTTGACGCGCGGCGAATTCAGCGTCGCCGAAGCGCTCGCGGAGCAGCATCGGCGCTGCGCGGAGAACGATCTTCGCTGGCACGCCTGCGTGCCGGGCACGTTGCGCGATGTGGGCGGCGGCATCGATGCGCGCGCGGATCCGACCGCATTGCGGCCGCTCGCCGGCGCGTTCCTGCTGCACAAGGATGTGTTCGACGTTGCCGGACGCCGCCCCGGCTGCGGCGCATTGCCCGACGCGCACGCCGCTCGCGATACGGCGTCCGTTACCGCGCCGGTGCTTCGAGCGCTGGCCGCGGCGGGCGCGGCGTATGGCGGCGCGCTGACGCTCGCCCAATACGCGTGCGGCGCGACCGCCGAGAATCCGGCGCACGCCTGCCCCGTGAATCCGCTCGACGCCGATGCGATGGTCGGCGGCTCGTCGAGCGGCAGCGCGGTCGCGGTGGCCGGCGATCTCTGCTATGCATCGCTCGGCACCGACACCGCCGGGTCCGTGCGCATTCCGGCCGCGAGTTGCGGCCTCGTCGGACTAAAAACCACGGCCGGCGCGCTGCCCGCGGCGGGGGTCATGCCGCTCGCGGCGTCGCTCGACAGCGTCGGCGTGCTCGCGCGCAATTCGGCCGACGCGCGGCGCGTGTTCGCGGCCGCGGCATCCCTCGACGAAACGGTTGACACAGCGGATGCGGGCGCGCCGATGCGCATCGTGAGCGCGTATGAAGACGACGCGCTCGACACCGACATCGGCGACGCGCTCGAAGCATTCGAAGCCGCGCTTGCGCGTGGTCTCGCGCCGGGCGTCACGCTGCAGCGCGCGGCTGAATCGGCGCGCATCGACGCGGATCGGCGCGAGCGCTGGTCCCGAAGCGCGCAGACGATCCTGCATGCGCAGGCGGCTCGCGTTCACGCGCCCCGTCTGCGCGAACGCGGCATCGATGCGCTGCCCGCGCCGATGCAGGGCGTCGTGCTGCCCGGCATCGCGCTGCCCGGCGCGTGGGTCGCCGCCGCGCACCGCGCACGCGCACCCGCGCTCGCGGACGTGCTGCGCGAATGTTTCGGCGACGCCGACGCGCTGCTCTGCCCCGCGCTGCCTGTCGCGCTGCCGGACCGCGACGTCGTGCATACGGACGGCCCGCGTTTCTCCGTGCATGCGCTGCTCGCGCTGCATCGCCATACCGCGTGGGTCAACTATGTCGGCTTGCCGGCGATCGTTTTTCCCATCGGCGCCGATCGCCGCGGGCGTCCCGTCAGCGCGCAGCTGATCGGCCGGCCGTTTCGCGAATTGCAGTTGCTCGCGCTCCTGGGGCGACTCGAAGCCGCGGGCATCGCCTCGTCGTCACTCTGGCCCGCGCGCGCCGCTTCAGGCGTTACTGCCGGCGCCTGTGCGCCGGTTTCATCATCGTTCGTTGCGCCGCGCGAGCGGCCTGCTCCTCGTCTTCAGGATTAGTCATGCCCAAGATTTGCGCTGCTGCCCCGTTGTCGCGTTTCCGTGTTCTCGATCTGTCGCGTGTGCGCGCGGGCCCGACCTGCGTGCGCATGCTCGCCGATTTCGGCGCGGATGTGATCCGCATCGAGCCACCTCCGGGCATCGATCCGAACGAAGCGATGTTCGCGGCCGACCGGCTTTCGGGCGATTTCCAGAACCTGAACCGCAACAAGCGCTCGCTGACGCTGAACCTGAAAACGCCCGAAGGCCTGGAGGTGTTCAAACGGCTCGTCGCCGAGGCGGATGTGGTGGTCGAGAACTGGCGTCCCGATGTCAAGCAGCGTCTGGGCATCGACTACGACACGCTCGCCGCCATCAATCCGCGCATCATCCTCGCGAGCATCTCGGGCTTCGGGCAGGACGGACCGTACGCGTCGCGCCCGGGCTTCGACCAGATCGTGCAGGGCATGGGCGGACTCATGTCGGTGACGGGACTTCCGGGACAGGGCCCGGTGCGCGCCGGACTCGCCGTCGCCGATTCGAGCACCGGCCTGTACACCGCGATCGGCATTCTGACCGCGCTGCTCGAACGCGAGGAATCGGGACGCGGCCAGTGGCTGCATGCGTCGCTGCTGCACACGCAGATCGCGATGATGGACTTTCAGGCCGCCCGCTTCCTCAACGAAGGCGACGTGCCCGTGCAGGCCGGCAACGATCATCCGACCAGCTCGCCGATGGGCCTTTTCGAAACCTCCGACGGTCACGTGAATCTAGGCGCGTCGGGCGAAGGCAACTGGAAACGCTTCTGCGACGCACTCGACATGCCGCAATGGTCCGGCGATCCTGAGTTCGCGACCGAGAAACTGCGCGTGAAAAATCGCGACCGGCTGAATCGCGAGATCCAGCAGCGTTTCGCCGAGCGTCCCGTCGCGTACTGGGTGGAGATGCTGAACGCGGCCGGTGTGCCGTGCGGACCGGTATACACGGTGCCGCAGATGTTCGACGATGTGCAGATCCGCCATCTGAAGGTGGCAGACACCATGCGGACGCCCGATGGCATCGAACGTCACTACATCACGCAGCCGGTGCGGCTCGCCCGCACGCCCGGCACGCTGGCGCGATCCGCGCCGGGCTGGGGCGAGCACACCGACGAACTGCTCGTGGAAGCCGGTTACGACCAAGACGCCATTGCGCGGCTGCACGAAAAGGGCGTCGTATGAGCACGCACCGCGATAGGTCCGAACCCGGCACGGTGCGCATCGAACGCGATGGCGCCATCGCGCATGTGGTGCTTTCGAACCCGGCGCGCTACAACGCGATGTCGCTCGCGATGTGGCGCGGCCTCGCCGATGCGCTCGACACGCTCGGCGCCGACGCCGCCGTCCGCGTGATCGCGCTGCGCGGCGACGGCGAGCGCGCGTTCGTCTCGGGCGCCGATATCTCCGAATTCGGCGAGCAGCGCAACGACCCGCGCGGCGTCGCGCTTTACGACGAAGCGGTCGCGCGGGCCCAGCGCACGCTCGCCGATACGCCGAAGCCGACGCTCGCCTGCATTCGCGGCGTCTGCATGGGCGGCGGCATCGGACTGGCGCTGGCCTGCGACCTGCGCATCGCCGCCGCCGACACGCGCTTTCGTATGCCGGCCGCGCGGCTCGGGCTCGGCTACGCGCTCGCCGGCATGGAGCGCGTGGTCGGCCAGATCGGCGCGGCCGCCGCGACCGAGCTGTTCTATCTCGCGCGCACTTTCGACGGCGCCGAGGCGCTGCGCATGGGCCTCGTGCACCGTGCGTACGCGCCCGACCGCTTCGATGACGAATGCGCCCGCTATCTCGCCGATATCGCCGGGAACGCGCCGCTCACGCTTCATGCGGCGAAACTCGCGATCCGCGAAGCGCAGCGCCCGCCCGATGAGCGCGATGAAGCGGCCGTCGATCGCGCGGTGCGCGCCTGCTTCGACAGCAACGATTATCGCGAGGGCCGCGCCGCCTTCGCCGAGAAACGGCCGCCGCGCTTCACCGGACATTGACTGGACGGCCGCGCGAGTCGCGCCGTCATGAAATTGCTTGCGAACAAGGAGACACCCGTGAAATCCCTGCTGCGCTTCATCTGTACCGGACTGCTGGCCCTGTGCGCGTCGCATCCGGCGTTCGCGCTCGCGCCCGAGCCCGCGCCACTGCCGCAACCCGTGACGCTGACGATCGGCTACGTGAAAGTCGGACATCTTGCGCCGATGCTGAGCGTCGCCGACACGCTCAAGAAACTCAACGTGATCGTCAAGCCGGTCGAGTTCGTCCGTTACGCCGATGCCCGCACCGCGTTGCTCTCAGGCAGCGTCGATATCGGCGCGGTCGGTCCGGGCGATCTGCCGATCGTGCTCGCGCAAGGCAATACGAACCTCGTCGGCCTGACCGGCGTGGCGGCGTCGTCGAAGTATCTGGTCGTGCGCAAAGGCGTACAGATCAACGACTGGAAGGACATCGAAGGTAAGCGCATCGGCATCGCGCCGGGCTCGGCCGTGTGGTTCCAGTGGGCCGCGACCCTGACCGAAAAAGGCATTCCGTACAAGTCGTTCACGGCCGTCAATATCCAGGGCGGCGGCACGGCGTTCGTGCAGGCGCTCAAGCGCGGCGACATCGACGCATTCCTGTGCTGGGAGCCGTTCGAGTCGCAAGTCGTGAGTTCGGGCGACGGCTACTTCGCCAAGCAGATCGAATACGGCCATTCGAAGGCCGTGGGCGCCGAGCTCGGCATGCTCGCCGCCACGAGCACCGCGATGAGCACGAAACGCGAAGCGATCCAGCGCTTCCTGTGGGCCTATCTGAACGCGCAGGACACGCTCGCGAAGGATCCCGAGGCCTTCGCACAGGCGTATTCGCGTTATGTCGGACTGCCGCTGGATGTGACGCGCCCATCGGTCAAGCTGATCCAGCTCGGCGGCGTGCTCGACGCGGCGCAGATCAAGGCGCAGGCCACCGAATTCCACAAGCTGGGCGTGATTCCGAAAGACGTCAGCGGCGAAGTGGGCAAGTATTACGACGACTCGCTCGTCAAGTCGCTGCAACGCGGAGGCACGTGAACATGAAAACCAATGCCCTTTCGATGAACCCGCCGAAGCCACCCGCCACGCCCGGCGCGAACGGCCGGCCGGTCGCGCGGCGGTTGCTGCACGCGGCGCTCGGCGCGCTCGTGCCGCTCTGCGTGCTGCTCGTCTGGCAATGCGCCGCGAGTTATTCGAGCGCGCTCGCGGGTCTGCTGCCCGCGCCGCTGCAGGTGCTCGACGCGTGGCGCGTGTGGATCGCCGGCAGCGATCCGCTCGGCATGAACGCCTATGCGGGCACGTGGCTCTCGAACCTCGCATATTCGGCGACGCGCGTCGGCGAAGGCTTTCTGCTCGCCGTGCTGTTCGGCATTCCGCTCGGCCTGATGATCGGCTGGAGCCGGCTGGCCGCGCGCATGGTCGATCCGCTCATCCAGGGATTGCGGCCGATTCCGATCACCGCATGGCTGCCGTTTTCGATCGCGGTATTCGGTATCCGCGACATGGGATCCATTTTTCTGATCTTTCTCGGCGGCTTCTATGCAATCGTCGTCAACACGACGCAGGGTGCGCGGGAAGTCGACCGCAATCTCGTGCGCGCCGCGCTGATGATGGGCGCGCGCCCGGCGCAACTGCTGCGCCGCGTGGTGCTGCCCGCCGCGATGCCGTCGATCTTCACGGGTCTGCGCATCGGCCTCGGGATCGCGTGGACGGCGGTGATCGTCTCGGAGATGGTCGCGGTGAAGTCCGGCCTCGGCTATGTGCTCTGGGACGCGTATTACGTCGGCCGGATGGATATCGTGCTGGCCGACATGGCGAGCATCGGCGCGCTCGGTTATCTGAGCGACCGCATCCTGGTGCTGATCGCGAATCGCGTGCTGGTGTGGCGCGCACTGCAAAGTCATTGAGGACGCAACCATGATGAATGCCGTTGCAATGCCGACCATCGACGCGCGCCGCGTCGGCAAGGTCTACGCGGGCAAGACGCCGGTCAAGGCGCTGGTCGATATCAATCTCGAAGTGCGCGAAGGCGAGTTCGTCGCGCTGCTCGGGCCGTCCGGCTGCGGAAAATCGACGCTGCTCAATCTGATCGCCGGGTTCGAGCCGGTCAGCGACGGCGACCTTCGCGTGGCCGGTACGCCCGTCGCGCGGCCGGGGCCCGACCGCGGCGTGGTGTTTCAGGACGCGGCGCTGTTTCCGTGGCTCTCGGTGTGGGAAAACGTCGTCTTCGGCCCGAAGACGCAAGGCGTGCCGCGCGCCGAATACGAGCCGCGCGCGAAGGAGATGATCGAGCTGACCGGCCTCGCCGACTTCACGCATCATCTGCCGGTGCAGCTTTCGGGCGGCATGCGCCAGCGCGTGGGCATCGCGCGCGTGCTGACGATGGGCTCGAAAGTGCTGCTGATGGACGAGCCCTTCGGCGCGCTCGACGCGCAGACGCGGCTGACCATGCAGGAGCTGCTGCTCTCGGTGTGGCAGCGCCTGCGCACGACGGTCATTTTCGTCACGCACGACATCGACGAAGCCGTGTTTCTCGCCGATACCATCTACGTGATGTCGGCGCGCCCGGGCAGCATCGCGAGCCGCATCGAGGTGCCGCTCGCACGGCCGCGCACGCTCGAGGACACGACCTCGGCAGAGTTCAACGCGCTCAAGCGCAGCATTCTTCATCAAATCCGACACTGAAGACATGGCCAATCCCCGCACGCCCTATTTCTTCTCCACCGAACGCCCGCCGCTGACGCCGCCGCCGGGCGGTCCGATCATCGCGCACGTGGTCGTCAACGTCGAACACTGGCAGTTCGAGCAGCCGATGCCGCGCACCATCATCACGCCGCCGCACGGCAAGGAAACCGTGCCAGACGTACCGAACTTCAGTTGGGCCGACTACGGCATGCGCGCGGGTCTGCCGCGCATGATCGGCGCGCTGGTCGAACGCGGCCTGCCGGCATCGACGAGCTTCAACGCGGGCGTGATCGACGCGTATCCGCGCGCGGCCGAAGCGATGCGCGATGCAGGCTGGGAATTCATCGGCCACGGGCTGCATCAGAAGTCGCTGAACCACGGCGGATCGGAAGCCGAGGTCATCGAGCAGACGCTCGCGAAGATCGGCGCGTTCACCGGCGCGCGGCCACGCGGCTGGCTGAGTCCGGGCTTGCGCGAGACCGTCGAGACGCCGGAGCTGCTGAAGGCCGCGGGCATCGAATACGTGTTCGACTGGGTCATCGACGATCTGCCGACGTGGCTGCGCACCGAACATGGCCCGCTGCTGTCGATGCCCTACAACCTCGAACTGAACGACTCGATCATCTACGCGGTCGAGAAGCATCAGTCGGACGAGTTCCTGATGCGCACCCAGCGCACGCTCGAACTGTTTCGCCGCGAGGCGCAGAAGCAGCCGCGCGTCCTGACCATTGCGCTGCATCCGCATTTGATGGGCGTGCCGCACCGCTTCGGTTCGCTGGAGAAAATCCTCGACTTGTTGATGGCGACGCCCGAAGTGACGTTCATGACGGGCGGGCAGATCGCGGACTGGTATCGCACGCAGGTCGATGCCTATTGAACGGCTGCCACGACACATGACCACTCCGCACGCCACGGCAAACGATCGAACCGAAATCGCCAACGATATTGTTGCGCCGAGTTCGGTGGCCGCCCTCGCAGCAACGCTGGACTACGACACGCCACCGGGAAAGGGCACGCTTCCGCTCTTGTGGCACTGGATCTTCTTCCGGCCGACTGCCAGGCAATCATTGCTCGGCGAGGACGGGCATCCTCTCAAAGGTAACTTCTTGCCGGACCTCGGGCTGCCGCGCCGCATGTGGGCCGGTGGACGTCTGCGCTTTCCGTCTGCCGTGCGAATCGGCGGCGCGATCGAACGCCAGTCACGCATCGTCAGAGTCGAAGAGAAGCGCGGCAGATCCGGCAAGCTCGGGTTCGTAACGGTCAGTCACCGCGTTACGTCGGGCGGCGTGGTCGCAATCGAAGAGGAGCAGGACATCGTCTTTCGAGAACCGGCACAACCCGGTACGCCCTCGCCGGCCCCTGCCGCAGCCTCGACGACCTCGCTGTGGCACCGAACGATCGTTCCGGACGAACCGCTCCTCTTCCGATATTCCGCGCTTATCTTCTTCGCCCATCGCATCCACTACGACAAGCCGTACACGACCGGGGTCGAGGGCTATCCGAATCTCGTCGTTCATGGCCCGCTCATCGCCACGTTGCTGATGGACCTGTTGCGGCGCGAGCAACCCGACGCGCATGTGCTTGAATTCTCCTTCAAGGCACTTCGTCCGAGTTTCGCTGGCAATACGCTCAATCTGCGTGCTCAGCCGTCCGAAGACGGAAAAACGGTCGAACTTTGGTCGCACGATCACGAAGGCTGGCTGACGATGTCCGCACGGGCGAGCTTGGCTTAATCGCACGAACGATCTGCTGTCGAAATCCTTTCGCGTGCTTCCCGACATCGTACCGCCGCGCTGTCGGGAATGGACACGCAAGTCATAGGTGAGTACGATAATTCAGGCAGCATCGCAAGTAAGCAGTTGTGCACGGTCACTTAGTCGAACCTTTTCCAGATTGACATCGTGAGCACGCTGACCCGATCCCGCTCAGTTCTTGCATGCATTGCTGTCGCGGGATGCATCGGGATTGCCAATCGACCATTCGCTCTTGAATCGCACGCCGCGTCCGAAACGGCGGTAACCGCATCCAAACCCTCGACTGGTACAAACGTCATACTTATCGGGCTGTCGTCCGTGCTCGAGTATCCGCAATCGTTGCTGGAAGATTCCGCACTTTTTTGCGCACGGTTCGTCATTCGAAGTTTTACCGGGACCGTAAAACGTCTTCGCCTAACGACATCCGGCATAGGCGGCGCGCGCCTCGCGGAGTTGAGCGCAATCGAAAAGAAAGGCGGCTGCAGTAATACAGACCTGTCCCGCGCGCTGGATACCCTGACGTTTAGCGACGTAAAAGATTCGGGACGTGTAATCGAACTCATTATTCCAAAGGAAGCGTTCCCCGACACTTCGTCGGGCTCGAAGGGTAAGTTGATCTGGCTTGCCGACGACAATCCGGCGAAGGAATTCTCGGTTGTCTTGCAACGCGAAAGCTACAGTTCACGGGTCAAGGCACTTCTTTGGTTTATCGGCATTTTCTTACCGGTACTTCTCACGGCGGTAATTGGTTTGCTCGTGTATCGAATCCAGAAGCGTGGCGACGTTAGCATTACAGAAAAGGGAGATTTTCAGAAATTCAAGAATGAGAGAGCAGGTGAGCTAAAAAAATTCTTTGGAGGAGGCCTCTACAAAAATATCCGGCTTACGGAAGACGCTGATGACTATCGCAGAATGATGGAGCGTGAACTTGCCAATCTGAACATCTTCTCATTCTTGCCCAGCGATTCGCGGGAACAGTTGCTCGGTTTCCTTCGCAAGGGAGAGAGGGAAAAAGTGGACAAGAAACTGGCAGCAGCGTTCCCCGAGTACCGCAAAGAGATCGAATCATCCTCTCATTGAGCGAGAAACAGCGATGAAACAACAGGTCCTTGAGAATATCTGGAAGCTGCGCACGGATCCGTTTTATCCCGAGGTCGATGCGAACGGACAGACGCTCCAGAAGAAAGCGATTGACCGCAGCCTCAATCCGCTCATCGACAAAAGAGCGGTCAGTTACTACTACGATATTTACGACTGGACCGCTAGTGATCTTGTGCGCGATCTTTGTGAACGCGAGGTGCTTCGCATCTTTCCCACGACTCGAACGCTGCCGAGAAATTTGCCGCTGATGATCATCCTGTCCGGGTCAATGGGCACCGGCCTCGATTCTCTCGCTAATCTCATCGTTCACAAAATCAACCTGACGTCCGACGAACCGCCGATTGTCGTCGACGTACAGTTGCAAGGCCGGAAAAAGTCCGACAACGTTTCATATGTCGGACGAAAGATCGCAATGAAAATGCGGCTGGATAAAACACTGGCCCTTGACTCGCTTGCACAATCCATGGAGACCGAATATCAGAGGGTCAGCAAGGAGTTGAGCGGAAAGGACGATGCACTTCGATGTCGTCGCCTTTCACTGCGGGCGCGGCGCGCGGCTTATCGACGGGACGCGCCGCCATGCGCGCGCCCGCCAGCGTGCCGAGCGACAGACCGGCCGCTGCCCGCGCGGCGCCGCTGTCGGATGTCGCCGCTGCGTGGAGCGGCGCGAAGGCGTGCGGCGGCGGCATGTCGTCGTCGGCGGCGTTGCGCAGCGCGAGCACGACACGGCCCGCGCTTTCCGCAAGCGTGAGCGCATCGACATCGGCAGTGCGGATCGCGAGCACCGCCGTGCGCGGGCTGCCCTGATTCACGTTTTTGTCCGCGCTCGCCTTCGAACCGATCGACGCATCGCCCATGCTCAGCACGCGCACTTTCGACAACAGCAGACGCACCTGCGTCGCCGCGATCTCGGCCGTGCCGTTCGCCGCGCCGCCCTCGCGCTTGAGCGTGAAGAACACGTCGACGTAATCGCCCGGACGCACGTGATTGCCGACCGCGTTGGTCTCGTCGATATGCACGGCCACCGCGCGCTCGCCGGGCGCGACGAGATCGGCGAGACCGTCGGTGAGCGCCTCGGCGGTCAGCGGCGTGCCCTGCGGAATGGCGGCGAGCGGCACGCGGCCGACGAGCGCGGCCGGCTCAGCGAAGACGCCCGGCGCGGGTTCGGCCTGCATGCGCACAGTCAGCGCATTGACGTCGAGCGCTTTGCCCGCGGGCAGTTCGCGCGCGGCGACCACGACCGGCGTGAGACGCGCGGATGTCGCCAGCGCCGGTGCGGGCGCGGGTGCGTCATCCGGGACGGGCTCGCGCACGAGCATCACCGCGAACAGGCCGAGCATGAGCGCGAGCAGAAACAGCAGGACAGCGAGCGTACGGGTGAAATTGGCCATGGCGTCAGAGGTGAGGGATGCGAAGGCACGCGCTCATAGCACGTTGTCCGGATCGAGCTGAACCATCGCCCGGGCGATGAGCGAACCGGGCAGCGCGAGTCCGAAGAGCGGCAGCGTCGGCACGAGCGGCCGTTGCGCGTAGCCGTAATTGAGCGTCACCTGAATGCAGCGCAGCGACGCGTCGTAGGTGCAGGGCGCGGGCGCGGCGCTGCATTGCGCGGCGCTTGCGAGCCAGTTGGTCAGGTTTTTCGCCGTTTCGCAGGCGGCGGTGGCGCGGCGCGCAAGGGCGTCGTCGACGGTCTGGGCGTTGGCCTGGAAACGCAGCGCGGCGCGCGCGCCCTCCTCGGCCGCGAGCGTCAGCGACTGCTGCGCGACGAAGATGATGCTGTACGTGACGATCGCGTAGAACACGACGAAGAAGAGCGGAAACACGATCGAGAACTCGATCGCCATGTTGCCGCGCTGTGTCTTCCTGACCGTTCGGCGCGTCATGGATGCGCTCCGAGCGTGTGCAACGAAAGATGTCCGAGCGCGGCGAGCGCCAGCAACGCGCCGTACGGAGTGCTGTTGCGCCGGCGTTCGGCGAGCGACGCCGATTCGGGCAGATCGCGCAACGCGTAGGCGGTGCGGCGGCGCGCGAGCAGTACGAGCGCGTGGATGCCGGCCGCGAGACTCGCTGCGACCCAGATGCCGACGAGCGCGCGCGGACCGCACCATGCGCCGAGCGCGGCGAACGCCTTGACGTCGGCGGCGCCCATCATGCCGAGCACGTAAAACGGTATCAGCGCGACAAAGCCGGCCGCAAGCCCGAGCAGCGCGAAGCCGAGCGTCGTATCGAAAGGCGAGATGCGCGCCGCCGCGAATGCAAGCGCGCACATGGCGCCCAGCACGACGAGCGCATTCGGAATCAGCCTGCGCCGCCAGTCGAATAACACGATGGCGAGCGCCCAGGCGATAAATAACGCGGATTCAATTGAAAACATATCGAGCCGAATTTCAGGCAAAAGCAATCCGCCATCCGGTTATTCCGGATGTTTTTTAATCGATTAAACCGATCGGCAATAACATCCCCGCACCGGAACGAGCCGGCGCATTGCACGTTGGAATTAATCGATCAGGCGGTTACGCCGAATATCGGCGCATGCGGATAGGCACTTATGTGGCGGTTTTCGCGAGTTCCGCCTTGATTGCCTGGAACGTGCTCTTAAGTTGAGTCGCGACATCGCCTACCGCCGTCATGATGCCCAGTGCCAGCACACCGGCAATCAACCCGTATTCAATGGCAGTAATCCCGCGGCGATCGCGGATGAAATGAAGAATGCTTGCTCTCATTTTTGTAGCCCTCGGATGGTTCTACTTCTGGCCGCATCGTCCAGCCGCATTCCCCGCCGGACAAGGCCTATACGGCAGCCCGGCCCGGTACGATACGCGACCGGCATTTCAACTCTCGGTTTTATAGTTGCCCGTGCGCCTGTCAGCGGCGCATCGTGAACATTTGCTGTATGACGTTTATAACGCAAGGCTATCTCGAAATCAATTATCGTCTGATCTAATGTTTCCTCGGCAGCAATCGAATAACTGCGTTGCGGCAATGGAATATGAAATATCAGTCAACGACTTCATTTTGCCTACGCAGCGTGAAGTATCTACCTGCTTTTTAGCAGCCGATAACCCCATGCGTAACCCGGCGCGGCGTAACGCGATTTGCGGAACGTAACGTTACGAGAGCGATCGCGGTGAACAAATAACGACGTTGTCGAAATTGCCTGAATCCAGCTCAAAGGCTTGTCCCGTCTGAAGAAAGCGGGAACGGCAAGGCATCGTCGCGTGCCGCCGTCAGTGCGATGGCACACCTAATGCAATTAATGGCTCGCGGTTTGTTCAATACAAGAGATCGAGGGCTAAATGCATACGAGCAACATCGGACATGACGTCCTGCGCACATCCATCGCCGCGGCGGCGGTCGCGAGCCTGCTTGCGCTGAGCGCCTGCGGCGGATCCGGAACGATGAGCAAGTCGGCCGGCGCCAGCGGCTCAGGTTCGGAAACGATCTCCACCGGCGACGGCAGCGCTTCGGGGAGCGGCGGTTCGGGTGGCGGTTCGGGTGGCGGTTCGGGTGGCGGTTCGGGTGGCGGTTCGGGTGGCGGTTCGGGATCGGGTGGCGGCTCAGGGACGAACACCGGCAGCAATGGTGGAAGCGGAAGCGGTGGAAGTGGAAGTGGCGGCGGATCGGGCGGCGGTTCAGGGACGAACACCGGCCGCCACGACTCAACCAGTCGCCGCAGTTGTGGGGAAAGCGGGCAATGTGGTGTCCGCGGTTGGCGACACGGTCAACGGCACGGGCACGGCGATCAGCTCGACGACCGCGCCCGGTGTCAGCGCGGACACCGCGAAGGCCGCCGGCGATGTCGTATCGAACACGGGCGCGGCCGTGTCCACGCTCGGCGATGGCGTCGCGGCCGGTCTCGGCTCCATCGGCGCCAGCACGAATCCGGTTGGCACGACGGTGGGTAGTCTCGGCGGTGTCGTCGAGAACACGGGTGCGGCCGTGTCGAGTGCGGGCACGCTCGTGTCGAGTCTTGGCAGCGGCACACTGTCGCCGCTCGCGCCGGTGACGACGCCCGTCGGCGCGATCGTCGGCATCGCGGGCAATGCCGTCACGCAGACGGGCGGCGTGCTCGGCGACACGCTCACCAGCGCGCCCGTCTCACAACTCACGCGGACCGCGAGCCAAGCGATCACGCCGATCACCGCACTCGTCGGCTCGACGACGCAGACGGTCGGCGCGGCGACGGGACTCGGCAGGCCCGTCAATAACCTGCTGACCACGCTCGGCGGCACGCTCGACAACGCGGGCAAGAGCATCGTCGGCACGGGCGGCAATCCGGTGACGGCGGGCGTCGGCAATCTCGTATCGACGACAGGACAGACGGTCGCCACGGCGGGCGGGCTCGTCAATGGCAAGCCGGGCGCAAGTCCACTCGCGCCGTTGACGGGCGTAGTAGGCGGACTGACAGGCGCGACGGGCGGAACGGGCTCGGGCGGCGTGCATGCGCCCGTGACGAGTCTGGTCGGCGCACTGACCGGCGGAAGCGCTCCGGCTACCGGCGGCGTGCTCGCGCCCGTGGCAGGCGTTGTTGGCGGGCTGACCGGTGGAAACGCTTCGGCTACCGGCGGCGCGCTTGCGCCCGCGACCGGACTTGCTGGCGCACTGACCGGCGGAAGCGGACCGGCTACCGGCGGCGTGCTTGCGCCCGTAACAGGACTTGTTGGCGGACTGACCGGCGCGCCGGGAGGCACGACGGGTTCACCGGGCGGTGCCGGTTCGGTGCTCGGCACGGTGACATCGATCACGGGCGCGGTCGGCGTGACCGTCGCCACCTCGCCGAATTCGGCAGCGGCGGGCGCGGGTGCCGGCGCGGGCATCTCGACGACCACGGCCAGCAACAGCGCGAACACGGCCAGCGGCACGAACAACGGCGGCGTACTGGGCGCGGTCGGCTCGCTCGTAGGCGGCGTGCTGGGAGGCACGCGGCGATAACGCTTGTTCGTACGGGGAAGCGGTCCGCTTCCCTGCCCTCCTCACAGCTATCGACAGCCATAACGATATACGACGAAGAGCGCGGCGGACCCGCACCGCACGACGCTCTCGCAATCCTACGAGGGCAACACAATGAAGATCCGTGACTGGACACGGGCGCTCATGCTCGCCGCGTTTGCGGCGGCCGTTCCATCGCATTCCGTCCACGCGCAAACCGCGCCCGCGCCCGCGCCGCGCGCGAATCTCGGCGGCAATCCGCTCGACGCCCTGCCACAGGTGAACGCGCCGCCCAAGCCGCCCGTCTCCGTGAATATCGCGCCGCCCGCGCCCGCGCTCGATACGCTGCTCGCACGCCATCTCACGCCGGGCAAGATCGAGATCGAAGGCGTGAAAGCGCTGCCCTTCGATCAGATCGCTGAGCGGTTCAAGCCGCTCGTCGGCAAGGACGTGACCATCGGCCAGTTGATCGATGCCGCGAATGGCGTCAGCGCGCTCTACAAGGAACGCGGCTATGCCCTCTCGTTCGCGTTCATTCCGGCGCAGACGTTTCAGGATGGCGTCGTGCGCGTGACCGTCGTCGAGGGCTATATCGACAAAGTTGTCGTAAAGGGCAACGCGGGCGCAGCGGAGAAGCGCATTCGCGCCGTGGCCGCGCAGATGCAGAAGGACCGGCCGCTCACGCAGGCGAATTTCGAACGCTACATCAACGTGCTCGGCATGATTCCGGGCGTGAAGGCGAAGGCCACCGTCGCGCCGCCACAGAACACCGATGGCGCGACGACGCTCGAACTCGATGTCGAACGCAAGCCGTTCAATGTAAGCACGGGTATCGACTTCAATCATCCGGGCGTGCAGGGCATTCTGAGCGCGACGGAGAACGGCATGCTGGGATTCGGCGAATCGCTGACGGCCTCCGCGCTGCTGCCAAAGGGCCGCGACGACCAGACCTACTACGCGCTGAACGGCACCTTGCCGATTGGCGCCGACGGCTTTACCGCCAAGGTCGATGCCTCGCATTACCATGGCCATCCCGTCGACAATCCGGGGCTGCCGTCGACGATCGAGCGCACGGTCGTCAACGACAAGCTCGCGTTCTCCGCCGTGTATCCCTTCATGCTGAGCAATACGCGCAGTCTCGTTGGCACAGCGATGATGTATGCATCGCACGACGAGGACCGGCTGAAGAACACGGTCGTCGCGGGCAATCCGTATCTGGCGCAGCGCTCGCAGGTGCGCGTCGCGCAGGCACAGCTCGACTATGTCGGCCTCGGCACGGGCGTCGTGCGGCGCGCGAGCTTCAATGTGGCGAAGGCGTTCGACGTACTCGGTGCATCGAAGAGCGCGCAGACGAACATTGCGGGTTATGCGCCGGTCAATCCCGTGTCGCTGACTTTCGTGCGCACCGGCGCAACCTATACGCAGAGCGACGAATGGCCGTGGAAGATCGGCACGGTCGTTTCGATGACCGGCCAGTATTCGCCCGATACGCTGCCGACGTCCGAGCAGATCTCCTTCGGCGCGCAGCGTTTCGCGCTCGGTTACCAGCCGGGCGAGGCGTCGGGCGACTCGGGATGGGGTGCGTCTTTCGAGGTGAACCGGCCCGTCGACATCGGCATGACGTATCTGAAGGCGTTCACGCCGTATGTGGCAGTGGACGCCGCGCGCGTGTTTTTGCACGGCGGCACGGCGAATCCGCGGCGGCTGTCATCGGTGGGCATCGGCTTTCGCGTATCGGATACGAAGCACTACAGCATCGATCTGTCGGTGGCGAAAGCCGTGGGCGATGCGCCGGTGGAAAGCGCGTCGCGTAGTCCGCGGATCAATGCGACGTTGTCTTATCAGTTGGATTGATGCGATGGCTCATGGTGTCTGGAGAATGGAAGGGACTCCCCACGTCTCGAAGCCGTGAGTCGGCATCGATGTGCCAGGATGAAGTTGCGAACGTTCATCGACAGCAGCGAGAGGGGAAGTTCAATCTCCAGCAACGTGCCGTCCGCCATGCGCGTGTAGGTCGTGCTCGTCTCAAGGAGTTCTAAGCGGCGGCTCTGGCACGGATCAAATCCAGCACCGTGACCAACTGATCGACCTGATCTGCGAGAAAGATCGCCTCGGGCCCGGAAGGACACCTATCCACGAACGGAGTCTCATAGAGACGCGATGCGTCCATGACCCCGTTCTGGATCAGTTCTTCGACAACGAGGTTGATGAATTCGATCTGATCCGGCGTGGCGGTCGTTGCACTGACGAACTCACTGAACGCCTGCATCGCGGCTTCGCGTTCCAGGCCCACTAGCGACCGGATGAAGATGCCCAAACCCTCACTCTGCTCGGTCGCGGCTTTGATGAGTTCTGGAGAGCCGCCTGCTTCGACCAGCATCCGTTCGAGCTCCTCGAGATCGGCGCCTGTTAACGCTTGATTACGACGGAGCCGCTGCAAGGCCAGATGGTTCTCATGCGCTCGCAGAAAGGTGCGCGCCTTTTCCTTGAACTTGGCCATGTTGAGGCCAGCCGTCACCTGCGGCAGCGTGACTTCGGTCATTTCCCCGAGTTCATCCTCGAAGTCGGTATAGACGATCTTCTTCTTGACCTTCGGAATCAGCTTGATGAGCTCGCGAAGCCGACGACGCGCGGTTTCCAGCATCGGCACGGTGACGTCTTCCCACCAATCGTCACTGGCGACCGCGCTGACGAGCGCGATCTGTGCCCTGATCGCAGGAATGGCAATCTGCTCCTCGAGGTCGCCGGCGATTCGCTGAATTTTCTCGCGTAATCCGTTGAACCCGGTACCCGCCTGCAGAATGGTGAGTTGCGCGCGCAAAACCAGCATATCGAAGCGCTTCGCCTCTTCATCGCTATCCAGAAGTGTGGTTGGCAGGTCGGCCACATGCTCCGACAGTTCATGGAAGTCTTCCTTAGACAAGGACTGCCATGCGTCGGCCTGACTGAACTTGTCGACGAACTGGCGTCGCGGACGGACCACGAAGTTGTCGACGTTCATTGCCGCAACCTGCGAATGCAGCAGTGCGGCGGTTTCCGTGCGCAACTGGCCCTCCGAGAGATGACCGCCGTAAGGCTGAGGTTCAGGCTGATTCATGTCGTCTTTCGAGCGCTGATCCAGCGCGCCGATCATTTCCAGTCGCGCCTTGAAGAGTCTCGTCCCGAGTGGTTCCGTGGTCGAGCCTTCGGCGAAGTTCTGGCTTGCGCCGAAGAACTCCAGGTTCTGGCAATAATCGAATATAAAGAACTTCTTCTTGTCGTGACCCGGACCAAACAGATCGACGCATAGGCGCGTGCCGCGTCCGACCATCTGCCAGAATTTCGTCTTGGAGCGCACCGCCTTGAAGAAGACGAGATTGACGATCTCCGGCACGTCGATGCCGGTATCGAGCATATCGACAGACACCGCGACATGCGGCATCTTCTCCGGCTTCGCGAAATCGTCGATGAGCGATTGAACGTATGTGGTCTTGTACGTCACCATCCGCGCGAAGTGTCCGTTGTACTGCGGATAGTTGGCGTCGAACCGTCGGGCGATGAACTCGGCGTGATCGTTGTTCTTGGCGAAGATGATGGTCTTGCCGAGCAAATCGCCGCCTGCTACTTTCTGCCCCTTGGTCATCAGAACCTCGAGCGCCTTGTCGACGGTATCGATGTTGAAAAGCCACTTGTTCATGGCTTCCGTATCGACTTCAGTCGGCATCGTGCCGTCTTCGTTCCATTCGACCGCATCCCATCGCTCTTTTTCTTCTTCGGAGAGGTCGTCGTAACGAATGCCTTCGCGCTGAAACTTGAGCGGGACGGAAATCGGCTCGGGCGGCACGAGATGCGAGTTCGCCACGGCCTCGTCGAGCCCGTAGGCGTCGGTGGGCACGCCCTTTTCGAGGTCGAACAGGCTATAGGTATCTTTATCGACTTCGTCCTTCGGCGTGGCGGTCAGGCCAACAAGCATCGAGTCGAAATAGTCGAAGATGGCGCGATATTTCCGGTACACCGAGCGATGAGCTTCGTCGATGACGATAAGATCGAAATGTCCGACGCCGAAGCGCCGCACGCCGTTGTGCGCTTGGTCGATTAGGCCCATCATCGTCGGGTAAGTGGACACGAACACTCGGCCCTCTGTGTATTTGTCCGTGACGAGATTGACCGGCGATGCATCGGGCAGATGCGTCTTGAACGCGCCGACCGCCTGATTGACGAGCGCCACGCGATCCGCGAGGAACAGAATGCGCTTGGCCCAGTTGCAGCGCATCAGCACATCGGCGAGCGCAATAACTGTGCGCGTCTTGCCCGTGCCTGTCGCCATCACGAGCAAAGCCTTGCGCTGGTTGTCGACTTCGAACGTTTCCCCGATGCGACGAATGGCTCGCGTCTGATAGAAACGCTCGACGATCCTGGTATCGATGACCGCTTCCGCCAGCTTCTTGCGGCTCGAGCGGCGCTGGATGACGAGTTCGAGTTCTGCCTTCTTGTAAAAGCCTTGCAGCGCGCGGCGCGGATAGGACTGGTCATCCCAGATCCAGTTCTCGTAACCGTTCGACAAGAAGATGACCGGACGCTGCTCGTGTTCCTTCTCTAAGCAATCGGCGTAGAGTTTGGCCTGCTGCTCGCCCGCAAGCGCGCTTTTCGTCGTGCGCTTGGCTTCGATCAGCGCAAGCGGTCTGCCGTCGTCGGCCCTTAGCACGTAGTCGACTTTGCCGATGCCCTCCTTGTTGGGCATACCGGTGACAACGACTTCATGATCCTTCGCCGGATCGAGCGTCCAGCCGGCCTCCTTGAGCATCAGATCGATGAAGGCGCGACGCGTTTCGGCTTCCGAGTAGTCGTGCGTGTCCGGCTGCGCGCTGTTGGCCTTCTTTGCCGCGGCAACTTCCTCGCGCAGTTTCTGAAGTTCTTCGTCGAGCGTGGCTTTAACCGCGAGCAGGTCGGAGAGGCGATTGTCTTTCGCGTGAAGTTCGTCGTTGAGGCGCTGGATCTGTTCGAGCGTCTTCGCGGGCGGGGCTGTGGTGGCGGGCTTCGGAATCAGATCGAGCGAGAACGTCAGGCTGGGCGCGGGACGAGACGTGCGGCCGTAAGTGCGGGCGAGCCAGTAGCAGAGATGGAACAGCTCGCGCGTGGCGTTTTCCGCATCGGAGACGGCGATTTTCTTGACGCCATGCACCGCGAGATTACCGAGGTCCTTGATGAAGCGCGCTTTGGTGAACCGCGCTTCGCCGACGTTTTGACGGAACGTCGGTTCGTGGATCAGTGCGCTGAGGTTGTCCTGGTACGGGAGCTTGAATGCCTTGTCGTGCGTGTAGAGCCATGCGACCGCGATTTCCAGCGCGCGGCGGGCGTAGAAGCAGGACGCGCGCGGGTCGGTATTCGCGGATGACTCCGCCTTGCTCGCCGCGTCGAAGAGGATGGACCATTCGGGGGAGAGGAAGGCGAAGTTGGTCATTTTTTTATCCGTTTTTATAGGGTGCCGGTGAAGGCGCGGTGTTGGAGGGAGGAGAAGAGGTTGTCTAGAGCTAACAAAGTCCTCTTATGAACTTCTTGGCACATGATCAATTTGCCAATGTGTTTCGCAAACTCTCTCTGCAATGACAGGGGCGGCTGCCCAATGATAATCGCTTGAAGTTCGGTCGCGTTGATGTTGGCCATGCCAATAATGCTTTTACACATACCCCTGAGAACCTTTTTCGAGTACGCTGAATTCAGGAATGCAGATAGGTATTCCGGATCATTGTTCGAGTTTGTTCGAAGCCGAATAAGGTATCCGGCATAGGCCATGGGAGTGCGCTCTCTAAAGAGCGCCGTTTTTCCAACCAAATCTGCACTGTTTGTGCGATTGAAAAGGACATCACCTGCTTGAACGAGATAGCGATCTTTTGACTTCGCTTCTAGATTCATATACTTCAGATCGGCTAGATCTATCGCGCCTTTCTTCGTGATATTGTTCATGCGGAGTACCGGAAATTGTCCGTCTTCCGAGGCTTTTTCGTTCGTGCCATACGAAGCGGAGCAAAGCAGATCGCCGACGGTGCGCATGGGCCATCCTTTCGGATTTGTAGCGGGATTACCGAATGTATCCAAAAAGAGCGATTGTCCTAAATCTTCCAGAGCAGCCAAAGCCTCGCGTCGCTTAGCGCACAGCGCGTCGGCCTTATCAAGAATCGCGGCGATGCGGCGTTGTTCTGTCATCGAAGGAAGCGGCAGTTCAAGCTTGAGGCACCTTTCAATATTCAGATTCGAGATGTTTGTGGTCTTTTGCCCATAGCTGCGAACAAGAGCTTGCACGTAACTTGAGGAGAACCACCAGTATAGATATCGCTGGTCAACCTTGTCCGAACCAGCCCTAAGCGCTGATATGAAACCACCAAAGGTTGCTGGCCAAGAGAGATGAGGAACCCAACAGCATTTCCCTACCAAGTTCCAACTGTTCGCGCTTGATACCAAAATATCCCCGGTCTGAAGGCGTTGATCCTTTCGACGCACAAAACTACTAGGGACAGCCAGAAGATCTGAGCAGTCCAGTATTTTCTGAACGTTTTTCGTGCGCATACAGGCAACCGCCTCCTCATCGTGCAGGGCAATTACATCATCCGGCTTGAAGGTGATGCCTCGAATGAACTTCGCAACATCACCCAATTTGGCTGTCGGCAAACTCACTGCAACATCCCCTCAAGCTCCCTCATCCCCGCCTGAATCTCCGCTTCCAGCGCCTTCAACTTCGCCACAATGTCCAGCGGCGGCAAATGCTCGACCGCTTCATGCACCACTTCCTTATACCGATTGATCGACAGGTCATAACCCTGCGCCGCGATATCCGCCTTCGGCACGCAGAAGCTCTGCTCCGTACGCGCGCGCTTACGCTCCGTACCATCGCGCAGATTCCACCGCGCAAGCACGTCCGGCAGGTTGTTCTTGCCGTGCTCCGCTTCGGTCAAGGCGGTCGCAGGCGTAACGCCTAGCTTGTCCTCACTCAACAACGGCTGACGCTTGTCATCGAGACTGCGGCCATCGGCCTCCATGTCGTAGAACCACACGCGATCCGTGCCGCCCGAATTCGTCTTCGTGAAAAGCACGATCGCAGTGGACACGCCCGCGTAAGGCTTGAACACGCCTGAGGGCAATGAAACGATTGCATCAAGCTTCTGATCTTCGACGATCATCCGGCGCAATTCCTTGTGCGCCTTGCTCGATCCGAACAGCACGCCGTCCGGCACGATAACCGCCGCTCGGCCGCCCGGCTTCAGCAGCCGCAGGAACAGCGCGAGAAACAGCAGTTCCGTCTTCTTCGTCTTGACGATGCTCAGCAAATCCTTCGCCGTATTCTCATAATCCAGCGAACCCGCAAACGGCGGATTCGCGAGAATCAGCGAATACTTTTCGTCGTCCTCCGCATGGCCTTGCGCGAGCGAATCCTTGTACCGCACGTCCGGATTGTCGACGCCATGCAGCGCCATGTTCATGCTGCCGATTCGCAACATCGTGTTGTCGAAGTCGTAGCCGTGGAACATGCCGTGGTGGAAGTGCTCACGCTTGGCCGCATCGCGCAGCATCGAAGGATGCTTGTCACGCAGATACTCGCCCGCTGCCACCAGAAACCCGCACGTGCCGCTCGCCGGATCGCAGATCACGTCCGCCGGCGCTGGTGCCGTAAGTTCGACCATCAACTGAATGATGTGCCTCGGCGTGCGGAACTGACCGTTTTGCCCGGCGCTGGCAATCTTGCCTAGCATGTATTCGTAGAGATCGCCCTTCGTGTCGCGATCTTCCATCGGCACGTGGTCGAGCATGTCCACGACTTTGGCCAGCAAGCTCGGCGTCGGAATCGTGAAGCGCGCGTCGCGCATGTGATGCGCGTAGGTGGAACCGTCCGCATTCATCGTGCGCAGAAAGGGAAACACATGCTTGTCGATCAGCGCGAACATGTCTGGCACGGCGAAGTGCTTGAAGCGCGACCAGCGCATGTCATCGTAGGGCCGTCCACCGGGGTCGGCGCCCTCGGGGAAGATGCGCCGCGCCAGCGGCTTTTTTGTGGCAGTGGCTTTGCGCTCTTCGAGTGTATGAATGTCGTCCAGGCGACGGAGGAACAACAAGTAGGTGATTTGCTCCATGACCTCGAGCGGATTCGAAATTCCGCCCGACCAGAATGCATTCCAGATGGAATCGACTTGATTACGTAGCGTGCCAGTGAGCATCGATATTTTGCTTTTATAAGTTAAATGGCACCAAAACGGATAAACGTCAGGGGCTACCATTGCGCAAGGAGCGGCCGCGTCAGTGGGTGCACGACGTCGGCAGGGAATGACCGCGGTTGGCGGTTCTCTCCCTATTCGAACGCCTAGGTGAACTTATAGGGCGAGCGCGTGATGCCTCTCGCCGAATCGCGATGCGCGCGCCCATGCACGCTCGTGCCGCTGGCCGTCACGTCCTGCTGGATAGTCGACGGCCTAGCCATCTTCGCTGCGCCACCCATCGGACCCTCGCCCTGCGCAATCGCGCCATACGGAATCGGACGTCGTGCTTGCGCGGGCTGCCCGGCCCCTGCGGGCTCCTTGTTCGGAATGATCGGTGAATTGTCGCGATCACACACCAAGATAATTCCTATATCGTCCGCTTGCGGATCGAGAATCACCGCGTTTGCGCCACCCGCCAGCCGCAGATACGGCACGCCGTGAATTACGCCATGCGCGATGACATTGCGCGTGCCTTGAACCATCCGTTTTGGCGGGCCGCGACGACCCGGCCGAGATACGCGGTACGCACGCGGGCCAGCATCTGCTCGACCACGCTGCGCTCCGTTCGTACTCGACCGCGAACGACCACGGACGGACGCTTGCGACCGCTGCGGCGGCTAGTGCAGATGTTTCAGTTCGGGCTGACGCCGAGATACCCTATGGGCGAGAGTGTGGAGAGCTCGTGGCTCAAACGCATCAACTGCCATGTGCCCGAGGCCATTGGCACGATCGACTGCGCGTTCGCCGTCGCGCCGACATGATCGCGGCATTCTGCGGCCCCGCATAGGTGTTGGGCGGCGTCAGCAGATATACAGTTCGAGCAGGAACACGTCGCGGCTCTTGTTGCGTCTGCCGCAGGCCAGACGCAGTGTCAGTTCCTGCGGCTGCGCGACCTGGTTGTGCGAGGCGAACAAGCCCTGCTCGACCGGCTACGAGGCCACGCGCTGCTCGCCGCGAAAGCCGAGATCGGTCACCGCGTCGGGCGTGGCCAACGCGTTGCCCTGATCCATGTCAGGGCGCGGCTGACCCTAATTTGAGATGAATCCGATGGAAGCACCGCCGCACGTATCTCAAAATTAGGCCTGTCTGAAGCGCAAACCAATGTGAAGAAGCCATGTACCTACTCGTGCTCTTTGTTCTCACCGCGCTGTACCGTCGCATCAAGTCGAATCGCCGCACCCGCCATCGAACCCAGACCCGCTGTCACGCCCGCGCCGATCCCGCCCATCGCCACGCTTTCCCACTTGAACCCGCTCTGCTGCCCTCCTGCGATCATCACGCCCTGTGAGGCGGCCGCGCCAACCGCTCCACCTATTGCCGCAGCTCCGATTGCCGTACCCGTTGTCATCGTCACGCCTCCGACAGCAATGCCGCCGCCCAGCGCGCTCAGACCCGCCGCGCCGGCACCCGCGCCAGCGGTACCCATCGCAGCACCCATCGCCATCGCCGCCGCACCCGCCGTATAAATCGTCGCCACCACCGCCACAACAATCGCGATGATCTGCACGAACCCGCCACACCCTCCGCCCTTGTCCGGCGGCGGTGGCGCATCGGGCAGCGTCGGCTGCGTATCCCCAATCGGCGGCTGGACCGCGGCGTGACGCACACAACACTCATTTCAAGGCGAGACGAACGATGAACGTATCGAAGATGGATCTGAACAAGCCGGTCGCGGTGATCGGCGCGGGACTGGTGGGCGCGGGATGGGCGATCGCGTTCGCGCGCGCGGGCCTGCCGGTGCGCATTTACGACGCCAACCCGCACACGGCGGAGAAGGCGCTGCCGTGGGCCGCACATCAGCTCGCGGCGCTGCACCGGCATGGACTGCTCGACGAAGCGCCCGAAACGGTCGCCGCGCGGCTCACGCTCGCCGACTCGCTCGCGCAAGCCATCGACGGCGCGGCGTATGTGCAGGAGTCGGTGCTGGAGCGCGTCGACGTCAAGCGGCAACTGATGCTGGATCTGGAACAAGTCGCGGATGACAGCGTGATCATCGGCAGTTCGAGCTCAGGCATCAAGGCGTCCGACTTCGCCAACGATCTCGCCATCTCGCCGCGCGTGCTGATCGCGCATCCGGTCAATCCGCCGTATCTCGTGCCGGTCGTGGAGCTCGTGCCGTCGACGCAGACATCGCCGCAGACGATCGCGTTCGCCGACGCGCTCATGCGCGGCATCGGCCAGAGCGTCGTCCATGTGCGCAAGGAGATCGAGGGCTTCGTCCTGAACCGTCTGCAGGCGGCGCTGCTGCGCGAAGCATGGGCGCTGCAGCGCGACGGCATCGCGAGCTGCGAGGACATCGACAAGACCGTGCGCGACGGGCTCGGCTGGCGCTGGTCTTTCATGGGACCGTTCGAGACGATCGATCTGAACGCGCCGGGCGGCGTCGCCGACTATGCGAACCGGCTCGGGCCGCTGTATTACTCGATCGCCCGCTCGCGCACCGAAGACGGTCCGTGGGACGCCGCCCTCATCGCACAGGTCGAAGAGGACCGGCGGCGGCATCTCTCCGCTGACGAACTCGCCACGCGGCGCGACTGGCGCGATGAACAACTGATGCGGTTCGCCGCCAGCCGCACGAAAGGCGGCGTGCGGTAAGCCGAAGCGGCGGCGCGCTTGGGCCGCCGCCCGCTCACCCCTCCACGTCGATAATCCGCGCAACCCGGCTCGCGATCCGCAATAAGCGCGCATCGCCCATCTGCGGACCGACGAGCTGAACCCCGACAGGCAATCCCTTCGGCCCGTGCGTGCACGGTATCGCCACACACGGCACATGCAGCAGGGTCCACATCGAATTGAAAATGGCGTCGCCCGTGCTCATGAGGCCTTCCGGCGCTTCCCCGCGCGACGCGGGCGTGACGATCACATCGAAGTCGCCGAACACCGCATCGAGCTCGGCGCGGCACCGCTCGGCCGTCCGGTAGGCGTGCAGCAGCGTGGCGGGTGAATCGAGCTTCGCCGGGGCGACGCGCTCCCGTATCGTCGCGTTGATGCGATGCCCGTCATGCTCGACGAGATCGAGGAACGCGACGGCGCCTTCGGTTTCCATCACCGTTTCCTGCGCGTCCGACATGGCGTCGAACGACGCGGGCAGCGTCACGTCCGACACGTTCGCGCCCGCCGCACGCAGGCGCGCCGCAGCCGTTTCGAGCGCGGCCACGCCCGCCGGTTCGATCGCGCTCCATTGCGGCGGCCGGCAGATCCCGACGCGAATGTCGCTCAGAGAGATGGCCTCGTCATGGCCGGACGTGAGACGGAACGCACGCGCGACGAGCGTGAGATCCGCCACGCTGCGTCCGTACCAGCCGATGGTGTCGAGACTGACCGCGAGCAGCTTCATGCCCTCGGGACTCACGCGGCCCCACGTCGGCTTCAATGCATAGATGCCGTTGAACGATGCCGGACGGATCAGCGAGCCGCCCGTCTGCGTGCCGAATGCAAAGGGAACCTGATGATCCGCCACGGCCGCCGCCGATCCCGACGACGATCCGCCGGGCGTGTGCGCCGGGTTCATCGGATGCGTGGTTGCCGCCACGCGCCCGAACGACGCGAACTCGACCGTGTCGGTCTTGCCGAGCAGCACCGCGCCCGCGTGCTTCACGCGCGCGACGCACGCGGCGTCGCGCGCGGGCCGGTGATCCTGATAGACGAGCGAGTTGTGCGTCGTCGGGAGATCGACCGTGTCGATCATGTCCTTCACGCCGAACGGCAGGCCGCTCAGCAGGCCGGGCGCGCCATACAGACGCCGCTTGTCTTCCTCGCGCGCCGCCTGAATCGCGCGCTCGCGGTCGATCGCGAGCCACGCCTTCACCACCGCATCGCGCGCGTCGATGCGTTCAAGGCACGAACGCATCAGCGTTTCCGCGCCGAGCGCGCCTTCGTCGATGGCGCGAGCGGCCTCGGCCGCGGTCATCATGCACGGTTCCATCCGGTCTCCTCGAAAGAGTGCGGCGTCATCCCCATACTTCGTCGGGCAGCGGCAGGCCTGCGAGATCCGCGTCGGTGAGCGGGCCGTCAGGCGCAACGCCGTGGCTCTCCAGCATCAGCATGATCTGGCGTGTGTGCTGCGTCGCGTGCCATGCGGTGCGCTCCAGCACCTCGTGGAACGGCCGCGTGCCGTAATACGTCGAGACCGTGTAGTTCACGTCCGGGTCTTTCTCCGCGGCCCACCACGCATCGAAGCGGCGGTGTACGTCGTCGCCCCAGCGCGCGATGTCGTCCGCCGTCCATGTTTCGGGCGGCACCTCGTCGAAGCTCTCGAAGCGCAGCGTGATGCCCTGCGACGCTTCCATCCCCATCTCGGCGATGCGATACACGTGGTAGCAAAGCTGCCCCGGCGTGCGCCGCCGGTTGCGGAACGGCTCGTGCAACTGCTCGGGCGTGAACTGATGCACGTAGCGCGAAACGGCACTCATCACGCGGTCGAGACGCTGCACCAGCGTGGCGGCCGGCAACGGATCGGCGAGCGTCGTGCGCAGGTCGAGAAACTTCACGACATCCTTGAGCGATTGCGCGAGCGTGTAGTGCTTGCCGATCGACACCACGGGCACGCTGCGCACGCCCAGTTCGAACAGCTCGGCCTGCGCCTGCGGATCGTTGTGCACGTCGCGCGATTCGTACTCGACGCCCTGTTGCGTCAGAAATTCCTTGGTGCGCAGGCACGACGAGCAGCCGGGCTGCCAGAAGACCTTGATGCGCGCGCCAGTCGCGATATCAGACATGAATCCCCTCCATTGCAAAGACTTGGCTTCGGGCCTTCGTGCGCTCGTCCCGCACGCTCGCGGCCCGAACGGTGGAAGCGAAAGTTCAGGCGAGCGCCGCGTGCCTGTCCTTCGCGAGCGCGGCCATCACGTCGGCGCTCGTCATGAGGTCGGCGTACTTCTGGCCCATGTCGAAGAGGCTCTGCTCGTGCGGCGCCTGCGCGCGGTCGCCCACGCAGTCGGTCACGACGACAGGACGCAGCCCGTGCGCCGATGCATCGACGACGCTCGCGCGCACGCAGCCGCTCGTCGTGCAACCGGTGACGAGCAGCGTGTCGATGCCCTCGGCCATCAGCCACGACGCGTAGTTGGTTCCGAAGAACGCCGACGAATGGCGCTTTCTCGATACGTACTCGCCGTCGACAGGCCTGCACGACGGCACGATCTGCGTGTCCGGCGCGTCCTCGGTGAGCTCGCGCAGGCGCGGCACCTTCTCGCCGAACGTGCCGATATCGAAGCCGCCTTTCTGCGCGGCGAAGTACACGTGCGACACCGGCATCGCATGCTCGCGCGCGTAGGCGAGCAGCTTCGCCGTCTGCGCGATGGCGTCGTTGATGTTGTAGCCGCCGAACCCGTCCTCGCGCGTGAAGCCTTCCTGGAAATCGATCACCAGCACAGCCGTCCTGCGGCCGAAACCGAGCGGTTGCCCGAACTTCTGTTTGACGAAGATATCCGTATCCGACATGTCGACCTCGGCGAGAGAGAGTGGGAGTTGCGGCAGCGAGCGGGAACGGCGCATGGCCGTTCACGGGAAATTGCATGCAAAAAATCGGGGTGTCAACTCTGAAATGAATGCTGAACTCGTCCAATCGGGCTGACCATTCGGGTAAACACGCTCGAAATTGAAATAAGCGTCAGGGAAATACCATCCGATCAGTTGGGTGAGCGAACAAATTACAATGATTCCCGGTGATCGGCGTGTGAAATTGGTAGTTTGGAGGCCTTGCCCCATAAATTTTTGTATGCGATTCTGCCCTGGCGCTCTCCCGATCGATTCGATCGCCTCCGACCGGTGCCTACGCCATGACTACAAAAGCCTCGTGCCGCAGCCTTTCCCGTCGTCATTTCACGCTTGGCGTTGCAGGCGCCGCCGCGCTGAATCTCGTGGCGCCGCTCGCCCGGGCGCAGGGGCAGCCGAAACTCCTGCGCGTGCGGCTCGGCGCGGACATCGCCAATCTCGATCCGGCGCGCATCTTTCAGGTGGAGAACCAGACGGTCGCGACGCACATCTACAGCGGGCTCGCGCGCTATGACGAGGCCACCAACAAGATCGTCCCCGATCTGGCCTCGAGCTGGGACGTCACGCAAAACGGCACGGTCTACACGTTCCATCTGCGCAAGAACGTGCAGTGGCACAAGAACTTCGGCGCGTTCTCCTCCGACGACGTGCGGTTTTCCTTCGAGCGCGTGCTCGATCCGAAAACCGGCAGCAACTATCTCGGGCAGCTCGCCGCCATCGCGAAGATCGATACGCCGGATGCAAGCACGGTCGTCATCACGCTCAAGGCGCCGAACTCGGGCTTCATGCACAAGGTCACCAACCTGAATCAAGGCTGGATCGTGAGCCGCAAGGCCGTCACCGAGATGGGCGATCGCAAGCACGCGCTGAATCCCGTCGGCACGGGGCCGTTCGTCTTCGAAAGCTGGACGCCGGGGCAGGAAGTGCGTGTCTCCGCCAACAAGGCGTATTTCGGCGGCGCGCCGAAAGTCGATGGCGTGCTGTTCCGCGTGATCCGCGATGAAAACGCGGCGGCCACCGCGCTCAGCAACGGCGAGATCGACATCTTTTTCGCGCTGCAGGAGCCCGCGGTGATCGCGCGCCTGAAGGACGACCCGAACGTGAAGCTGCACGACCGTCCCGCCGATCACACCATCAACCTCGTGCTCAACATGACGCACAAACCGCTCGACGACCTGCGCGTGCGTCAGGCGATCATGTACGGCATCAACCGCGACGCGATCATCGCCGGCCTGTTCAAGGGCACGAAAGGCACGGCGTACAGCGTGCTCACGCCCGCCTTCCTCGAATACACCGAGGACGTGCCGAAATATCCCTACGATCCCGCCAAGGCGCGCGCGCTGCTCGCCGCGGCCGGGCAGCCGGGCTTTTCGATGGATGTCATCGGCGTGGGCTTCAGTCCTTACGACAAGATCGTCGTGCCGATCGCGAGCGACCTGTCCGCCATCGGCATCAAGCCGCGCATCCAGGTGCTCGAACGCGGCGCGTACCTGCAGGTGCGCTCGGGCGGCAAGATCCCGAACGCGATCACCGGCGTGGTCGGCGCGCCCGATCCCGACAGCCCGATCATCTCGATGCTCGCGAAGTCATCGTTTCCGCCGGGCCTCAACACGTCGCATTACACGGGCGTCGACGACCTGATCGCGCAGGCCGCGGCCGCCCAGGACGAAGCGGCGCGCAAGGTGGCGTACCAGAAGATCCTGCACAAGAGCATGACGGACCTGCCGCTGATCCCGCTGTATGCCGACCGGCTGTTCATCGCGCATTCGAACAAGGTTCAGGGCTTCGTGCAGAACTCGCTCTTCACGATGAACTCGTATCCGGTCTCGCTCGCCTGAGAGGACGCCCGCGATGGAACGCTATCTGGCTCGCCAGGCGCTGCACCTCGTCATCACGCTCGCCGGCATTCTCACCGTGACGTTCTTTCTCGTGCGCATGATTCCGGGCGATCCCGCGCAATACATGCTGGGCGATTACGCCACCGACGAAGCCTTGGCCGCGCTGCGCGAGCAGCTCGGGCTGAATCACTCGCTGCTCGTGCAGTACGGGCTGTTCATCGGGCACGTGCTGCACGGCGATCTCGGCACCTCGGTGGTCACGGGCCGGCCCGCGCTGCTGGAGATCGCGCAGAGCCTGCCCGACTCGGCGATTCTCGCTGTCGCCGGCATGACGATCGCCGTGCTCGTCGGCGTGCCGCTCGGCATCGTCACCGCGGTGCGGCAAGGCAGTTTCATCGATATCGGCGTGATGCTCGTCGCCCTCGCGGGCATTTCGTTCCCGGTGTTCTGGCTCGGGCTCGCGGGCATCCTCGTGTTCGCGCAGCACCTCAAATGGCTGCCCGCGCTCGGCGCGAGTTCCGGCGGCGGCTTCATCGAGGCGACCCGGCATCTGGTGCTGCCCGCCACCGTGCTGGGCGTGTCGGTGGCGGCGTATGTCGCGCGACTCACGCGCTCGGCGATGCTCGAAGTCATCGGTCAGGACTACATCCGCGTGGCCCGCGCGATGGGCGTGCGCGAAAGCACCATCGTCTGGCGGCTCGCGTTCAAGAACGCGCTGGTGCCGGTGCTGTCGATCATCGGCGTGACCTTCGCCTATTCGCTCGGCAGCGCGATCCTGATCGAAGTCGTGTTCAGCCGGCCGGGCGTCGGCACGACCATTCTCAAGGCGGTCAGCGCGCGCGATTACCAGCTCGTGCAGGCGGGCGTGCTGGTGCTCGCGGTGATCGTCGTGCTCGTCAACACCGCGCTCGATCTGCTCTACGCGGCGGTCGATCCGCGTCTGCGCACGCGCTGATTCAACGAGGACCCGCCGATGAGCTCGCCTGCCGCTTCCCTCAAACCCGCGCGCCGCAACGCCAACGCTTCGTGGCGCCGCTATGCGCGTCATCCGGGCTTCATGACGGGGCTTGTGATTCTTGCCGCGATGGTCGTCATCGCGTTCGGCGCGCAGTGGATCGCGCCCTACTCGCCCGTCGCCGCCGACATGGCCAACACGCTCGCCGCGCCCTCCGCCGCGCACTGGTTCGGCACGGACCAATACGGGCGCGACGTGCTCTCGCGCCTCGTCTGGGGCACGGGCATTTCGCTGCAGGTCGCGTTCTCGGTGATGGTCATTTCCATCGTGCTCGGCGTCGCGCTCGGCTCGGCCGCCGCGTTCTTCGACGGCTGGCTCGCACGCGTGCTGGTCGCGCTCATCGATATCCTGCTCGCGTTTCCGGGCTTTCTGCTGGCGCTCGCGCTGGTGGCCGCGCGCGGCTCGTCGCTGAGCTCGGTGATCTGGGCGATCGCCATCGCGTTCGCGCCGCGCGTCGCCGCCGTCATGCGCGCGGTCGTACTGACGATCAGGCCACGCGTGTTCATCGAGGCGTCGACCTCGATCGGCATGGCGCGCTGGAAGATCCTGCTCGTGCACGTGATTCCGAACAGCCTGCCGCCGGTGATCGTGGTCGCGACGGTCGGCGCCGCGAGCGCGGTGCTCGGCGAGGCGGGCCTGAGCTATCTCGGGCTCGGCGTGCAGCCGCCCGCGCCGACGTGGGGCAACGTGATTGCCGACGGCCAGGGTTTTCTGGCTTCGCATCCGGCGATTTCGCTCTCGGCGGGCGCGTGCATCGCGCTGCTCGTCATCGCCTTCAACCTGCTCGGCGACGGACTGCGCGACACGCTCGATCCGCAGATGCGCCGCCGCGCCGACGCGAGGACGTTATGAACAGCACCCTCCCGGCCGTCTTCAAGATCCCGCGGCGCAGCGCGCCCGCCGACGCCGCCGATGCAGCGAACGGCGTCCGCACGGACGAGACGCGCATCGATCCACAAGCGGTGCTCGAACTCGACGGCTTGCGCACGGTGTTCCCGGGCGCGGTCGTGGTGGACGACGTATCGCTGAGCGTGCGGCCGGGGCGCACGCTCGCCGTGGTCGGCGAGTCCGGCTCGGGCAAGTCGATGACGTTTCTTTCCGCGCTCGGGCTCGTCGCGCCGCCGGGGCGCGTGACGCACGGACGCGTGCTGCTCGATGGCGTCGATATCGCCCGGCTCTCCGGCGAGGCATTGCGGCGCGTGCGCGGCGCGTCGATCTCGATGATCTTTCAGGATCCGATGACCGCGCTCAACCCGGTCTTCACCATCGGCGAGCAGATGACGACGCTGCTGCGCGCGCACGAGCGCGTGAGCAAGCCAGCGGCGCGGGCGCGAGCGGCCGCGCTGCTGGAACGCGTGCGGATTCCCGAGGCGCGCGCCCGGCTCGACGCCTATCCGCACGAGTTGTCGGGCGGAATGCGCCAGCGCGTGCTGATCGCGATGGCCGTGGCGCTGCGCCCCAAAGTCGTGATCGCCGATGAACCCACGACCGCGCTCGACGTCACCGTGCAGGCGCAGATTCTCGACCTGCTCGCGGACCTGCAGCAGGAAACGAACATGGCGATGGTGCTCATCACACACGATCTCGGGCTGGTGGCGCGCTATGCGCAGGACGTCGCGGTGATGTACGCGGGGCGCGTCGTCGAGCTCGGTTCGCTCGCGCGCGTGTTCGGCGCGACGCGGCACCCTTATACGCAGGCGCTGTTTCGCAGCATTCCCGATCTCGAAGGCGAGCCGGGCTGCGCGCTGCATGCGATCGAAGGCAGTCCGCCCGATGTCGCCGCCCTGCCCGCGGGCTGCGCGTTCGAGCCGCGTTGCGCGATGGGGCGCGGCCGCGAGAACTGTTGCTCGACGCGCCCGCCGCTCGTCGAAACCGACGACGCCGCGCATGTCAGCGCGTGCTTCCACTGGCGCTCGCTGGCTACGACGGAGAACGCATGATGCTGTTTCAGATCGATGCAGTGAGCCGCAGCTTCGGCGCGAAGCATTCGTTGCTGCAACGCAGGACGCCGGTGGTGCAGGCGGTCGACGGCGTGTCGCTGCATCTCGATGCCGGCGAAACGCTCGGTCTCGTCGGCGAAAGCGGCAGTGGCAAGAGCACGCTCGGGCGGCTCGCCGTGCGCCTGCTCGAACCGAGCGCGGGCCGCATCTTTCTCGAGGGCGTCGATATCGGCGCGCTCGGCGGGCGCCCTCTCCGCGCGATGCGCGCGCAGGTGCAGATGGTGTTTCAGGACCCGTACGGCTCGCTCGATCCGCGGCGCGCGGTGGGCGCGGCCATCGCCGAGCCGATGAAGGAGCATGGCGCGTGGCACGCGGACGGCCCCGCGAAAGTGCGCGAGCTGATGCGCACCGTGGGCCTCAATCCCGATCATGCGACGCGCTATCCGCACGAGTTTTCGGGCGGGCAGCGTCAGCGCATCGGCATTGCGCGGGCGCTCGCGCTGAATCCTAAAGTGCTCGTGCTCGACGAGCCCGTGTCCGCGCTCGATGTCTCCATTCAGGCGCAGATCATCAATCTGCTCGGCAAGCTGCAAAGGGAGCGCCGGCTCGCGTATCTGTTCATCGCGCATGATTTGGCGGTCGTGCGGCATGTGAGCCATCGCGTCGCGGTGATGTATCTCGGACGCATCGTCGAGCTCGCCGCGCGCGACACGCTCTATGCGTCGCCCGCGCATCCCTACACCGAGTCGCTGCTCGCGGCGGTGCCCGTCTGCGACCCGGCCGCCGCGCGCGCGAAACCGCGCGTGCGCGTGCTCGGCGAGATCGGCTCGGCGGCGAATCTGCCTGGCGGATGCCGCTTTCATCCGCGCTGCGTGCGCGCGCGCGAGCTCGTCGCGCAACCGGGCATCGCGAACCGGACGACGATTCCGATCCGCTCGGTCGACACGCGCCACGGCCGGCTGCCCCATGCCTGTGTGCACGACGATCCGGCGCTCGCCGATCGCGGCGACGGCACCTTGGTCGCGTGCCATTACCCCCGTGCCGCGGCGGCGGCCTGAAGGCGCACATTCGATATACTTCGCCCGTTCGAAGCACGATCCGCACGGCACTTCCATGGACATCGCAGACAGCAGCGAAAACTCACAGGCCGAAGCCGTCGTCAACGGCTTGCAGGCGATGATCCTGAGCGGCACGCTCAAGCCCGGCGCGAAGCTGCGGGAAGCCGAACTCGGCGAGCTGTTCAACGTATCGCGCACGCCGGTGCGCGAGGCGCTGGTCGCGCTGGAGACGCGCGGCATGGTCGTCTACGAGCGCAATCGCGGCTTCAGCGTGCGCTCGTTCAGCCTGCGCGACCTGCGCGATTCATACGAACTGCGCGCGGTGCTCGAAGGCTATGCGAGCGCGCTCGCGGCGCAACGCGGCTTCAGCGACGAACAGGTCGAAGCGATGCGCGCCTATCTCGCGGAGACGGGCCGGATGCTCGTCGGCGAACGCACGCTCGACCAGGAGGAAGTGCAGGCGATGCGCGAGCGCAGCGACTGGTTCCACGCGCAAATCAACGACGCGTGGACCAACGCGCTCTTCAGGCGCAGTCACGAGATGGTGCATCGCACGCCGCACAAGCCTTTCACCGAACCGCTGATGGACACCGCCTCGATGCGCCGGTATCACGAGGAGCACGTGCGCATCTTCGAAGCGGTGGCCTCACGCGACAGCAGCCGCGCGGAGCATCTGATGCGCGAGCACATCTTGCGCGGGTGCTTCGAGATCGATCTGCGCTTGAAGATCGAACACCATCACTGACGGCACGAACAGGCGCCTGCGCGGGTTGTGCATGCAGCCCGGCTACTCTCCCCGCGCCAGGTTCGCCGCCACCGCCTCATCCGCGCACTGCCGCAAGCCCTGAATCAGGCGCGCCCGCGGCGAGGCACGCTGCCACACCATGCCGAAACGGCGCGGTTCCGTCTGAATCGGCAGCGCGAGCCGCGCGACGGAAAGCGCCGAGGTCATCGGCGAGACGATATCCGGCACGAGCGACACACCGAGGCCACGATCGACCATCATCGCGATCGCCATCAGCGCGTTAAGCTCGAAAAGCTCATGCGGCACGATGCGCGCGGCACGCAAGTACTGATCCGCCTGCTTGCCGCCGCCGAGCGTGCGGTCATAGCGGATGAACGGCTCGCGCCGCAGCAGTTCGTGCGGGTCGTCGTTCGCAAGCCGCGCGGGCGCGAGCACGACGAGCGGCTCCTCGCGAAGCAGATGCCAGTCGTAGGCCTTCGGCAGCGCGAACGCGGGATGCAGGCATATGGCGACATCGAGATCGCCGCGTTGCAGCGTGTCGTAAAGCTCCATCGACGTGCCCGCGCGAATCAGCAGCTTCGCGCGCGGAAACTCGCGGGCGAAATTGGCCAGCACATCGGGCAGCAGGCTCAACAGCGCCGTCGTGATCGTGCCGATGCGCAGTTCGCCGGCCGCTTCGCCTTCGAGCGCGTGCGCCTTCAGATCGGCGAAATCGGCGACCAGACCGCGCGCCCGCTCGATCACGCGATGCCCCGCCTCGGTCGGAATCACCGTGCGGCCGGCGCGCACGAAGAGCGTGATGCCCAGCTCGCGCTCCAGCGCCGACATCTGCTGCGCGATCGCCGCGGGCGTCACGCCGACGCGGCGCGCGGCCTCCGCCATCGAACCCGTATCCACGACGAGCAGCAGATTGGAGAGAAATGCCGTATCCATCGGATAGATTTTCTCGTGTTTGAAGATAGACGCGGATAGTTTATCTAAAGCGTGGGCATCCGTAGACTGGTCGGCATATTCAAGAGCCAGGGAGACACATGAGAAGCAAGCTCTTCGTGCCGGCTTCGCGTCCGGAACTCTTCGGCAAGGCGCTCGCGAGCGCCGCCGACGCCCTTTCCTTCGACCTGGAGGATGCCGTTTCGCCGGAGCGCAAACCGCAGGCGCGCGCCGAACTGCGCGCGCTGCTCGCCACCGGCGACGCCCTCGCGAGCGACAAGACGCTCATCGTGCGCGTCAACGGGTTATCCACGCCTCATTTCGCCGCCGATCTCGACGCCGTCGCGCGCAACGGCGTGTCCCTGATCAATCTGCCGAAGCCCGAGCATCCCGACGACGTGCGCGCGGCCGCCGCCGCGCTGGAGGCCGCCGAGCGCGCGAACGGCGTCACCGCGCCGATCGGCCTGCTGCTCAACGTCGAGTCGCCGCGCGCGCTGCGCTGCGCCGCCGAACTGGCGCTCGCGCATCCGCGCGTCGCGGGCTTGCAGCTCGGCCTCGGCGACCTGTTCGAGCCGCTCTCCATCGCGCGTCGCGAAACGGCTGCAATCCAGCAGGCGATGTTCGCGCTGCGCATCGCGGCGGGCGAGGCCAACGTCTTCGCCTACGACACCGCGTTCGCCAACGTCAGGGACGCCGACGGCTTTCGCGCCGAGGCGCAGATGGCGCGCGCGTTCGGTTTCATCGGCAAGAGCTGCATTCATCCGAGCCAGATCGCGATTGCGAACGACGTGTTCCGTCCGTCCGACGAGGACATCGCGCATGCGGTGCGCGTCGTCGTGGCGGCGCGCGATGCGGATGCGAAAGGCATCGGCGCCTATGTCGTCGATGGAAAGATGATCGATCCGCCGTTCGTCGGGCGCGCACGCGTGCTCGTCACGGACGCGGCGCGGCTGGGCCTGCTCTCGGACGAGCAGCGCGCCCTCGCCGGAATGTGAGAGGAGAAAGATTCATGGAACAGAATGTCGGACGCGGCGGGCCGCTTTCGGGCGTGCGCGTGCTCGATCTGAGCGCCTATATCGCCGGTCCTTACGGCTGCACGCTGCTCGCGGATCAGGGCGCGGAAGTCATCAAGATCGAACCGCCCTCGGGCGATAACCTGCGCAAATATCCGTCGACGCTCGAAGCGGAAAGCCGCGCGTTTCTCGGCGTGAATCGCGGCAAGCGCGGGCTCGTGCTCGACCTGAAGCAGGCGGAAGCGCTCGACGTGCTGATCGCGCTCGTGAAAGAGGCCGACGTGCTCGTGCATAACTTTCGCCCGAACGTGCCGGCGCGGCTCGGCATTGCGTACGAGCAGTTGCGCGAGATCAATCCGCGTCTGATCTATTGCGCGGTGACGGGCTATGGCGAAACCGGCCCGAACAAGGACAAGGCAGGCTACGACCAGGTGCTGCAGACGATGACCGGCATGTGCACGCTGCAAGGCCCGGCGGGCGGTCCGCCCGAAGTGCTTTACGGGTCCGTCGTCGATTACTACGCGGCGGCGCTCGTCGCCTCGGGCGTGTCGTCGGCGCTGTTCGCGCGCGAGAAAACCGGCGAAGGGCAGTATGTTGGCGTGTCGCTCTTGCGCAGCGCGCTCACGATGCAATCGGCGCGCATGATCTGGGCCGACAGCGAACCGAAAGACGTCGGCCGCGACATGCGCTCGGGCGGCATCACCGGGATTCATCCGACGCGCGAAGGGTATCTCTATCTCTCCGCGAACACGCCGCATTTCTGGACGTCGCTATGCGCGCTGACCGGACTCGACGCGCTCGCCGCCGACGAACGTTACGACACCGTGCGCAAGCGCGCGGTGCATCGCGATGAGATCGTGCCGAAGCTGCACGCCGCGCTCGCACGGCGCACGGCCCTCGAATGGGAAGCGCTTTTCGGCGATGACGTTCCATGCGCGGCCGCGCGCAGCGTCGAAGACATGTTCGACGATCCGCAAGTGCTCGCCGAGGACATGGTCGCGCGTTTCGACTATCCGGGCGTGGGCGCGTATCGCGGATTCAAGCATCCCGTGCGCTTTACCGCGACGCCCCTGCCTGAACCGTTCGCCGCGCCCGCCTTCGGCCAGCACAGCGATGCGCTGCTGCACGAAGCCGGCTTGAGCGACGAAGCCATCGAAGCGCTGCGTGCCAGGCGTGCGGTCCTTTGAACGGAGACCCTTTCCGATGAAATGCGATTCCCACATCCATATCTATGACCGCGCGTTCGTGAAGGCTGGCGAGTCCCAGGTCTTCGTCGAGAACGCCGATGTCGCCGCCTATCGCAGGGTGCAGGCGACAATCGGCACGCAGCGCGTGGTGATCGTCACGCCGCGCGTGTACGGCACGGACAACGCCGTCACGGTCGATGCCATTCGACAGCTCGGCATCGACAATGCGCGCGGCGTCGCGGTGCTCAATCCCGGCGTCACCGACGACGAACTCGCCGCGCTGAACGATGGCGGCATACGTGGCATACGCTTCACGCTCTACACGGCGAAGAACGCGGCGGTCGGCTTCGACATGGTCGAGCCCCTCGCCGCGCGTATCGCGGAGCTCGGCTGGCATGTGCAACTGCACTGGACGGCGGAGCAGATCGTCGAGCACGAAGCGCTGCTGCATCGCCTGCCCGCGAAGATCGTCTTCGATCATCGTGCGCGCTTGCCGTTGAAGGACGGCGCGCATCACGCGGCGTTCGGCATCGTGCGCGGTCTCGCCGATGCGGGCCGCGCGTGGATCAAGCTCTCCGGTCCTTATCTCGACTCGACAGCCGGACTCGAGAACCGCTACGCCGATATCACGCCGATGGCCCGCGCATGGGTGCAAGCCGTGCCCGAGCGCCTCGTGTGGGGCAGCGACTGGCCGCATGCGACGGAGACGCACAAGCCCGACGACGCGTTCCTGCTCGACCTGCTCGCCGAATGGACCGAGGACGATGCGACGCGCGAACAGATCCTCGTCACGAATCCCGCCGTGCTCTACGGCTTCGCCATCTAAAAGAACAAAGACTAACGGAGACACCGCATGAAATCCGCCGCCGCGCCAACACCCGTTCGCAAGACACGCTTCACCGAAACGACCATCCGGCTCTTCGAGCGCACCATTCCCGACCCCTTCGTGCTCGCGATCCTGATCACCGCCATCGTCGCGGCGCTGTCGCTGATCTTCGCACCGCATGCTTCCGTGCCGAAGATGATCGGCGGCTGGTACAAGGGCTTCTTCGACATCTTCACGTTCGCGTTCCAGATCACGCTCGTGCTCGTCACCGGACACGCGTTCGCGCACGCGCCGCCCGTGCAGCGGATGTTCAAGGCGCTCGTCTCGATCGCGCGCACGCCCGCGCAGGCGGCCACGCTCACGTTCGTGCTCGTCGCGGTGACATCGTTCTTCAACTGGGGCATGGGGCTCGTCGTGGCCGCACTGCTTGCGCGCGAAGTGGCGAAACGCATCCGCGTGGATTTCGCGTGGATCGTCGCGGCGGGCTTCTCGGGCTGGGTCGTATGGGCGAGCGGCATTTCGAGTTCCATCGCACTTGCGCAATCGACGCCGGGAAGCTCGATGAACGTCGTGCAGAAACTCACCGGCGCCGTGCTGCCCTTCGGCGAAACCGTGTTCACGCGCTTCAATCTCGTGCCGACGCTCGTGATGCTCTTCGCCATGCCCTTCGTGCTCGCCTGGCTCAAGCCGCGCGATGAAGACGCCGTCGTGCTCGACACCGAAAAGCATCCGGACGCGCCGCTTCGCAGAAAGCCCGAAGGCCCTTTGAGCTTCGCGCGGTGGATCGAGCATTCGTGGATCGGCAGCGCGTTCATCGGCGCGGTCGGCATTGCGTTGATCGTACTCACGCAGTTTCAGCATGTCGCGTTCTCGGGCGTGAATGCGGTGATCTTCGTGATGTTCATCGCCGGCGTGATCCTGCACGGCTATCCGCTCGCGTATGCGGACGCGATCAAGAACGCGGCGAAGCAGACCGGATCGATGATGCTTCAGTACCCGCTCTACGGCGGCATCATGGGCATGATGGATGCGACCGGCCTGCCCGATGTCATCTCGCACTTTTTCATCGCGATTTCCAACGCGCATACGCTGCCGTTCTGGAGCTACGTGTGCTCGCTCATCGTCACCTTCTTCATTCCGAGCGGCGGCGGACACTGGGCCGTGCAAGGGCCGTTCGTCGTGCCCGCCGCGGTCGCGCTGCACGCTTCCGTGCCCGCGACGACGATGGCCGTCGCGATGGGCGAGCAGGTCTCGAACATGCTGCAGCCGTTCTGGGCCGCGCCCGTGGTCGCGATGGCGGGCGTGGGCGTGCAGCGCGTGCTCGGCTTCACGGTCATGACGTTCGCCGTCGGTGCGATCGTGTATGGCGCTGCGTTGTTGATTTTTATCTGAAGCGCGATGAGCGAGGACAGCGAAGATTCGCCTGCCATGATCAGGCGCGCGGCGGCGCCTTGTACCATCGGGGATGAAACGCCGCGACGAGCGGACCATCGGTTCGCAGCGCATGGCAACCGTCGAGCTGGAACGGCCGCGTGGCGCCGCTCGCGTTGATTTCCTCGCTCATGGTCTGGAATGCGGCCGTCGCCACCGCGCCGATCAGTTCGGTCAGATGCGTGCAGCCCTGAGTGCCGCCGAACAGGCTTCTGATGTCGCGCATGAAACCCGGCGCGAGCTTCATGCCCTTCAGCTTGCGATACTCGGGTGTGATCGTTTCACAATGGCCGACGTATGGCACGGTGATCGATTCGGCATGCGCGTCGCGTATCACGAAGTCGATGCCGATGGTGATGCGCAGCATCATCTCGTGCACCGGATCGCCCGCCTTGACGACCACGCCGTGCGACGCGCGATCGTACGACTTCGTGTCGCGCAAGCGGCCTTCGATGTCGTAGAGGTTGTCGGCGCGCCTGAAGCCTTGCAGCGTGATATGCCGCGTATGCAGCGGAACGCGTTCCGTCGTCACAACGTGCCCACGAGTTCCGGCACGACCGCGAACAGATCGCCGACGAGACCGTAATCGGCGACGCTGAAGATCGGCGCTTCAGGGTCTTTGTTGATCGCGACGATGACCTTGCTGTCTTTCATGCCGGCCAAGTGTTGAATCGCGCCCGAGATGCCGACTGCCACATACAGTTGCGGCGCGACGATCTTGCCCGTTTGACCGACCTGGAAGTCGTTCGGCACATAGCCCGCATCGACCGCTGCGCGCGATGCGCCCAGCGCCGCACCGAGTTTGTCCGCCAGCGGCTCCAGCGTCTTCGTGTAGTTCTCGCCACTGCCCAAGCCACGGCCGCCCGACACGATGATGTGCGCGCTCGTCAATTCCGGACGATCGAGCTTCGTGACTTCACGGCTGACGAACTGCGAGATGCCGGCATCCGCCGCGGCTTCGATCTTCTCGACCGCCGCGCTGCCGCCTTCCGCCGCCACGGGATCGAAGCCCGTCGCACGCACCGTAATGACCTTGATCGGATCGATCGACTGTACGATCGCGATCGCATTGCCTGCGTAAATCGGGCGCTCGAAGGTGTCGGGGCTATCGACGGCGGTGATGTCGCTGATCTGCGCGACATCCAGATGCGCGGCGATACGCGGCGCGATGTTCTTACCGTACGCCGTGGCCGGAACCAGAATGTGCGAATAATTCTTCGCGATGTTCAGCACCGTGCCTTCGACGTTTTCGGCGAGGCCATCGGCGAGTTGAGGCGCGTCGGCCAGCAGCACTTTCGCCACGCCCGCGATTTTCGCCGCAGCGTCCGCCGCGCCTTGCGCGTTCGAGCCCGCAACCAGCACATGAATATCGCCGCCGATCTTCGCGGCAGCCGCAACCGTGTTCAGCGTCGCTGCCTTGATCGACGCATGGTCGTGTTCCGCAACTACGAGAATCGTCATGCTCAGATCACCTTCGCTTCGGTTTTCAGTTTTTCGACCAGCGTCTTCACGTCCGGCACCGTGATGCCGGCGCTGCGCTTGGGCGGCTCTGTGACCTTCAGCGTCTTGAGACGCGGCGCGACATCGACGCCCAGATCAGCAGGCTTCACCGTCGTCAACGGCTTCTTCTTCGCCTTCATGATGTTCGGCAGCGTCACATAACGCGGCTCGTTCAGGCGCAAATCGGTCGTGACAACAGCGGGCAGCTTCAGCGACAGCGTTTCCGCGCCGCCATCGACTTCACGCGACACCGTGGCTTTGCCATCGGCGATCACGACTTTCGATGCGAACGTCGCTTGCGGCAAACCTGCCAATGCAGCAAGCATCTGGCCCGTCTGATTCGAATCGTCGTCGATCGCCTGCTTGCCCAGGATCACGAGCTCGGGCTTTTCCTGATCGACCAGCGCCTTCAACAATTTCGCCACCGCCAAAGGCTGCAACTCTGCATCGCTTTCGATCAACACAGCGCGATCCGCACCAATCGCCAGCGCCGTGCGCAACGTCTCCTGACACTGCGTCACGCCGCACGACACGGCGATCACTTCCGTAGCAACACCCGCTTCCCTCAGACGCACCGCCTCTTCCACGGCGATCTCGTCGAACGGGTTCATCGACATCTTCACGTTGGCGATATCGACGCCCGTGTTATCCGACTTCACCCGGACCTTCACGTTGTAGTCGACCACGCGCTTCACCGGCACCAGAACCTTCATCCTTGTCCTCTCCCCATATCCGCTTCAAGCGGCCTGAATTCTTCGCGCACGATCGACGATCGGCTTGTCGACCAGCTTTCCATCCACCGAAATCGCACCGCGCGGGTTAGCTTCCAGCGCGGCCAAGACCCGAGCGGCCCATTCGCGTTCGGCCGCGCTCGGCGCGAAGCCCCTGTTCACCGCATCCACCTGCTTCGGATGGATGCACAGCTTGCCGCCGAAACCGAAACGGCGCGCATCGAGCACATCGGCGTCGATCGCGTCGATATCATTCGTGGCGAGCGTCACGCCGTCGATCGGCGGCGGCAAGCCCGCAAAACGCGACTCCAGGACGAACTGCGAACGCACAGAGTCCAGTTCGCGCCCGGTGCCGTCGATGCCCGCGTCCACGCCGAAATCGAACGAACCGAACGCGAGCCGCGCCACGCGCCCGCACTGCGCGATCTCACGCATGCGCACCACACCCGCGACGCTTTCCACCAGCGCGATCAATTCGACGCCCTCGGCGCAACGCGCGGCGATATCGGCGAGTTGTGCCGCGTCTTCGGCCTTTGGCGCCATCACGGCGCGCACGTTCGCGGCGCGCACCATCACCACGTCTTCCTCATGCCACGGCGTGCCATACCCGTTCACGCGTATCACGATGCGCTCGCGCACATCGCCCTGCGCTCGCAACCACTCCGCGATTTGCGCGCGTGCCTGCGCTTTCACGTCGATGGCGACGGCATCTTCCAGATCGATGACCACGCGGTGCGCCTCGGTCGCCAATGCCTTGCCGAATCGTTCCGGACGATCGCCGGGAACGAACAGAAAACTGCGTTCAATCATGCGGAATTCCTCGAATGCCTCAGGCGCCGCTCCAGCCGCGCTGGAACGTCTCCGAATAGCTGAAGCGGTCGGCGGGATGAATGCTGACCGCCGCCTCGACGATCTCGCCCCGCTTGTTGAAATAGCGGCGCGACAGCCACAGCGCGGGCGAGCGCGCCTTGGCGTTGACCAGACGCGCGATGTTGACGGGTAAGGCCACCGCGCGAATCTCCTGCTGCACCTGCGCGATCTGCTCGCCGAACTGGCGCTCGATCATCGTGAAGATGGGCGTGTGCGGTTCGTCCTCGATGCCCGTCAGCGAACGGAACGCGGGCTGGATATAGACCTCGGTATGACAGATCGGATCGACGCTTTCGGGCGAGCGCCGGATACCCTCCAGACGCAGCCACGTTTCGCCGGGTTTGGCCTGCAACATTGCACAGAGCGCGGCATCGCTGACTTCGACGGTCTCTTTCTTCAGGACCTGAAGCGCGGTATCGGCGGAATAGCGATGCAGGTCGCTCAGTTGCTGCATGACCTGGCGATAGCTGCCTTCCGAATTCAAGGCCTTGACGGTCGTGCCGATACCGGCCTGCCGCACCACCATGCCGAGCTGCACCAGTTGCTTGACCGCCTCGCGCACGGTCGAACGGCTTGCGCCGAACTGTTCGCAAAGCTCGAACTCGGTGGGGATGGTGGACCCCACCGGAAAACGCCCGCTCTGGATTTCGTTGATGAGCGTCTGCGCCAGTTGCAGATAGCGCGGCTGCTGACCGAGCACGTTGACCATCTTTTGCACGCACGATGAAGGATTGACGGACGGGACCGCCTTTCGCGCGACATCGTCCGGTGCAAGCGTCATCATTGCACCGCACCGCTTTCGCGCAATTCGGCAATCCGATCAGCATCGTAACCGAGTTCCGACAGAAGCCTCGCATTGTCCTGACCGAGCTCGGGCGCCGAACGCGCGGGCAGGGTCTCGTTCACGCGAACCGGCGCGGCCACGTTGCGCACGCGGCCAAAGCGCGGATGCTCCGCTTCGGTCACGCCCTGACGCTCCGCGACGAACGGATTGTCGAGCGCCTGCTTGATGTCGTAGACCGGCGCGGCGGGCACGCGGCCGCCCAGGCGTTCGAGCCATTGCGCGGTCGTCGCGCGCGAGAGCGCCGCATCCAGTTCCTGCTCGACGAGCGCGCGATTCGCGAGCCGCGCCTTGAAGTTACAGAAGCGCTCATCGGTGATCCACGACGGCTTGTCGAGGATCTCGGCCAGCACGCCCCAGAACTTCTCCTTGTTGCACATCAGGAAGATCCAGCCGTCCTGCGTCTTGTACAACTGGCTCGGCGTGAGCGAAGGATGCGCCGAGCGCCGGTCGCGCCCGGTCACCGTGCCGCCGTTCAGATACCACGTGCCGACATACGCGAGGTTATGCAGCGCGACATCGAAGAGGCTCGTGTCGATATCGCGGCCGATGCCCGTCGCGCGCGCCTCCACGAGACCCGCGAGCAACGCCATCGCGGCCGTGGTGCCTGTCATCAGATCGATGATCGAGAGGCCGAAGCGCGCAGGCGGGCTGTCAGGCTCGCCGGTCACCGAGAGATAGCCCGCTTCTGCCTGCATCAGATAGTCGTAGCCGGGCCACGACGCGCGGCTGCCCGTACGTCCGTACGCCGACAGATGCGCGCAGACGATCGCCGGATTCGCCTCCTTCAACTGGTCGTAGGTGAGGCCCAGCTTGCCGGGCAGATCGCCGCGCAGATTGTTGAAGACCGCATCGCTCGACTTGACGAGATCGAGCAGCACTTCGCGTGCTTCGGGCTTCTTCAGATCGAGCGTCAGGCTGCATTTGTTGCGATTGAACGCCTCGAAGAAATGGCTGTCGCCCTCGCCGAAGAAATACGGTCCCACGTTGCGGCCCACGTCGCCGCCCTCGCGGAAGTTCTCGATCTTGATGACTTCGGCGCCGAGATCGGCGAGATGTTGCGTCGCGAACGGACCCGCGCCGTATTGTTCGATGGCGACGATACGTACGCCGGAAAGAGGCAGGCTCATGCGGGGTTCCTCGCAATCAGCATCTTGGCGATGATCAGGCGCTGCATCTCGTTCGTGCCTTCGCCAATGGTCAGAAGCGGCGCATCGCGATACAGCCGCTCGACGTTGTATTCCTTCGAATAGCCATACGCGCCATGAATGCGCATCGCTTCCATGCTGTTCTCGACGGCGGCCTCGGTCGCGAAGTACTTCGCCATGCCCGCTTCCATGTCGCAACGCTGGCCACGGTCGTAGGCGCGCGCGGCGGAGTCGGTCAGCAGGCGCGCGGCCTGCACGCGCGTCGCCATTTCACCGAGCTTGAGCGCGATCGCCTGATGCTCGCAGATCGGCTTGCCGAAGGTCTTGCGCTGCTGCGAATACGCGACCGCCTCATCGAGCGCGGCCTGCGCGACGCCGACGCCGCGCGCCGCCACGTTGATGCGCCCCAGCTCCAGCCCGCTCAGAATCTGCTTGAGCCCCAGGCCTTCCTGCGCGCCGATCACGCGCGCTACCGGCACGCGGAAATCGCTGAACGTGAGCTCGCAGGTATCGATGCCCTTGTAGCCGAGCTTCTGCAATTGACGGCTCACTTCGAAGCCCGGCCCCTTCTCGACGATCAGGAGGCTCATGCCCTTGTGACGCGGCTGCGCTTCCGGATCGGTCTTGACGAGCAGCGCGAGGATGTTGCCGTACTTGCTGTTGGTGATCCACGTCTTGCTGCCGTTGACGACATACTCGTCGCCTTCGCGGCGCGCGACGGTGCGAATCGCCTGCAGGTCCGTGCCGCAATCCGGCTCGGTCAGCGCAATGCCGCCACGCAGCTCGCCGGTCGCCATGCGCGGCAGAAACTCGCGCTTTTGCGCTTCCGTGCCGTTGCGCTGGATCGTCATCGCCATGATGAGGTGCGAGTTGATGATGCCGCTCACCGACATCCACACCGCCGAAATGCGATCGACGATCTTCGCGTAGGTCGCGGTCGAGAGACCCAGACCGCCGTACTCCGTCGAGATCAGGCAGCCGAAGAGCCCCATCTCCTTCATCTTCTCGACGATCGCATGCGGATATTCGTCCTTCGCGTCGAGCTCGTGCACGTAGGGCTTCACTTCGGTCTTGAGGAAGCGGTCGAGCATGTCGAGAATGAGCGTCTCGTTCTCTTGATCGTCGCTCATGTCGCGCATGTCCTGCTGTTGATCGGCATCGATGGTGGCCATTGCTTCTCCTGTATGCGTGTGTACGTCTTATGCGAGCGCTTGCGCGAGCGAGCGCGCGGGCTGCGTGTCGAGCGAGAGCACGGCTTCGCAGATGCGCTCGGCGGCATCGCGCGAAACGTTGCGCTGTGCGTTGTCGAAGAACTTCGCGACGATGTCGCCGTTCGTGAGCGGCTTGTCCGACGAGCCGCGGTTGATCGCCTCGCGATGCGAAAGCGTGCGGCCATCGCGCGTATGCACGATCACTTCGCCCGAGTAGTGAAGCGGGAACGTCGAGTCCGGGTCCGCCTCGTGCGTCACGCGGGCCGCCACGGCGCGCACGCTTTCGTCGGCGAGCGCATCGGCTTCGAGATCGTCGAGCGCGAAGCGGCCGCGCAGCAGCCCGGTCGCCACGATGTACGGAATGCTGAACTGCGCGTCGTAGCTGTTCGACGGCTTCTGCTTCGGCGCGACCGGCTCGCAGACGATCGGGATCGTCGGACCCGGCACGCGCACGATCACGCGTTCGATATCGCTTGCCTTCAAACCATGCGCGCGATGCAGCGCGATAGCCGCATCCGACGATGCATGCGTGAAGTGACAGGCGGGAATCGGCTTGAGCGCGACGCCGTCGATCTCCCAGGTTTCGCCCAGACCCGCCGTGGCGATGTCGATATCGCCCGCTTCGAGCGACTGATTCATGTAGAGCGCATAGAGGCCGAAGCGGCCTTCATACGCCGCGCCCGGACCGATATAGCCGTGCTTCGCGAGCGTGGCCGATGTCGTGCCCGCAACCGCCGCCCAGCCGGGATGCAGACGCTTGGTCCATGCGCCATCCTGCAGGAACTCGAGATTGCCCGACGCCATCGACAGGACAATGCCTTGCGCGTGTTGCGCCTGCTCGACGGAAAGGCCAAGCAGCCGCGCCGCGCCCAGCGAGCAGCCGAATGCGCCGACGAGTCCCGTCGGATGAAAGCCCGCGTGGTGAAAGCCGCTCTTAGCCGCGGAGCCCACGCGCGTCGATACTTCCATCGCGCAGAGATAGGCGGTGAGCAGATCCGCGCCGCTCGCCTGCTCGCGCTCCGCGAGATTGAACGCGACGGGCAACGCGCTCGCGGTCGAATGAATCACGCCGCGTGCATGCGTATCGTCGAAATCGAGGCTGTGGATCAGCAGACCGTTGAGCAGCATCGCATCGCGCAGGGCGAGCTTCTGCTTGTGCCCGAACACGGTCGCCTCGCCGTTGCCGAGTTCCTGCATCGCGGCGAGCGTCGAGGTCGCGTAAGGCAGATTCAGCGTCGCATAAGCGAGGCCGATGCTGTCGAGAATCAGATGCTTCGCGCGATCGCGCACGCTTTGCGGCACATCGCTCAGTTGCAGATGCGTCGTGAAGGAAGCCAGCCGTTGCGAAACGGTCTGTGCCTGCTGCTGAATGTCGTTGCGTGCGTTCATCGCGTGACTCCCTGATGTTGAAGCGGCAGATCGTTGGCGGTGACTTCCTCGTCGGGCGAGACGTCTTCCAGTGAAAACTGGTTCGAATCGACGCCCAGAGCCAGCACCGCGATCACGAGCAGAATGAGAATGCCCGCGACCATGCCGAGCACGCCGAACACACCGAGTTGCGCGAACAGAATCACGGCGGCATACGAAGTGAGCATCGACGCGACGCGTCCGCATACGCCCGCCACGCCCGTGCCGCGCAAGCGCAGCGCGGTCGGGAACAACTCGGGCACATAGCCGAACAGTCCCAGCGTGACGATGCCGTAGATGCAGCTGACGAGCGTGAAGCCCACGATGGCGATCGACACATTGGCCGTCATCTGCGGATAGACGAAGCCCAGCACGATGGCGATGACGCTATAGAACACGAGTCCTTTCGCGCGGCCCAGACGGTCGGCGGTCAGGTAGCCGAGCACCGCGCCGAAGGGCGCACCGAAGGACATCAGCGTCGTGAAGCCGAGCGAGGTCACGACATCGCGCCCTTCATGCACGAAGAAGGTCGGCAGCCACGCAACGAAGCCGTACACCGCGACATTCACCGCGATCGCCGTCAATGCCGCCGTGAGCGTGCGCCCGATCATGCCGCGGCGAAACAGCGACGACAACGGCACGCGCGGCACTTCCAGATTCTGCGTGCGCGGGACGTCGGAAAGCGGTCCTTTGAGCGCGGCGACTTCGGCTTCGATCGCGCTGACGGTTTCCTCCGCCTCCCGCGTGCGTCCGACCGATTCGAGCCAGCGCGGCGACTCCGGCATGCGATGACGCAGCGCCCACACGATCACCGCGCCAATGCCCGCGATGCCGAACATCCAGCGCCAGCCGAGATGCGGAATGACGACATAGCCCACGCTCGTCGCGATCACGAGACCCGAATTGACGATGAGGCCGAGCAGCGAGATCCAGCGTCCGCGATACGCGGGAGGAATGAATTCGCACAAGGTGCCCGCCGCCACGACCAATTCCGCGCCGAGCCCGATGCCCATGATGAAGCGCGCGCCGATCAGCCATTGAATGTTCGGCGCGAAGGCGGCGACGAACGACATCAGCCCGAAGAGCGCGAGATTGAACTGATACGACGAGCGGCGTCCGAAGCGGTCGCCGAGATAACCCGACAAACCCGCGCCGATCACCATGCCGAGAAAGCCCGACGATACGAACAGCGCGTTGAGCTGCAGCGTCGAGAAACCCGTCTTGAGCATCGCGGCGGACACGCCGCCCGCGAGATAGACATCGAATGCGTCGAGGCACGCGCCCGCGCTGATGAGACCTAGAATCTTCCAGTGAAAACGCGACATCGGCAGCCGGTCCAGCCGGGCGCCCGAGCTTACGTAATGACTCACAGTTGTCTCCAGTACTGTGACGATGAACCGTCGCGCTGCCGCGTGTCGATGTGCCGAAACGGTCTTGTGCGCGAAACGGAAACTGGACGCCGGCGGGAATGGCGCCGGCGGTATGGGCTTGATCTTCGGTATGCGGATTGAAGCCTTCAGTCTTCGGCGGTGCCGTGACCGCGCTTGGCGATCAGCGCCGTGCGGATGAAGTCCATGACGGGCTTGCCATCCTGATTGAACGCACGCGTGTGCACCGTCACGATGCCCTGCGTGGGACGCGATTTCGATTCGCGCACTTCGAGCACTTCCGACTCCGCATAGAGCGTGTCGCCCGCGAAAACGGGGCCCGTCAGGCGGATTTCCTTCCAGCCGAGGTTGGCGATCGCCTTGCCGCTCACGTCGTTCACCGACATGCCGAGCACGATCGCAACGGTCAGGCCGCTGCTCACGAGAAGCTTGCCGAACTCGCTCTTCGATGCGTGATGCGCGTCGCAATGCATCGGGTGAAAGTTCATCGTCAGCAGCGAGAACTGGATGTTGTCCGCGTCCGTGATGGTGCGGCCCGGACGATGTTCATAGATATCGCCTACCGTGAAATCTTCCAGATAACGGCCGTAGCTGGCCCGGTATCGCTGCTCACCCACTTTTTCCGAACGCATCTGTCACGTCTCCTGTCTCAAACGTTGCTTTGTACGGACAAAGTATCGTCTGGCATGCAGGGGAGCGTCAAGCCGGATTCAGTAGCGGTAAACCCTGCTCCGCTCAATGCGACGAAACGTAAATCGACGGCCCCGCCTCCGGCACCGCGAAATTTCGCTTCATTCTTCGCAACTCTTCCGAAGGCGTGCCGCCAAAGAGCCGCTTGAATTCGCGGCTGAATTGCGATGCGCTCTCATAACCCACCTGCGCGCTTGCCGCAGCGGCCGTCATGCCTTGTCTGGCCATCAGAAGCCGCGCCTGATGCAGCCGTGTCGACTTGATGTACTGCAGCGGCGACGTCTTCGTGGCCGCCTTGAAATGCGTGTGAAACGACGGCACGCTCATCATCGCTTCCTTGGCGAGCGCTTCGATCGTCAACGCTTCGGCATAGCACGAATGAATCATGCGCAACACTCTCGAAATGCGCCCGAAGCTTCCATTCAGGCAAAGCGCCGCGCGCATCGAAGCCCCCTGCTCTCCGATGAAAACGCGAAAGTACATTTCCCGCACGAGCGATGGCCCCAATAGCGCGGCTTCGAGCGGATCGCGCATCGCAGCGAGAAAGCGCAACACGGTTTCGCCGAGCGCCAGATCGAGCCGCGTCGTCGCCATGCCGCCCGGCTCGCCCGGCACCACGCCGTTGCGCTCGTCGATCTGCAGCAGCACGTCGGCGGCAAGCGCCGCATCGAGGCGCACGTACACCGCGAGCAGCGGCTCAGCGGCGCTCGCGTCGGTCTCCATGGAGAACGGCAGCGGCAAGGCGACGGCCAGATAGTGCTGCGCATCGTAGATGTACACCTTGCTGCCGAGGTAGCCGCGCTTGCGACCTTGCGCGATAACGACGATACCCGGCTCATACAGCACCGGCGTGCGCGTGAGCGGGCGATTCGAGCGCAACAGGCGAATGTCCGGCATCGGCGTCGCGTTGTAGCCTTCGTTCGGCGCCAGTTGCAGCAGGCGGCTCACCATCGAAGCGTGCACGCGAGCCAGTGCTATGGCTTCGGTTTCCAGTGTCGGCAGTTCGGGCAAGTGGTGGGTTTTCATGACGTTCATAGGATCGGGCAAGCTTCGCAGACGATCTGACGTTCTCGCACGATCGCGTCAGTCTTAGCATTCGATCATGCATCCGCATGCGTGCATCACGACGCGTCGATGCGCTGAGCAGTCTCATTCACTCATTGGAGAACAGCATGATCGATGTACTCAATCCCGCCGACGGAACCATCGTCGGGCAGGTCGAACAGCATTCGGAAGCACAGGTGCGCGCGGCCATCGATCGCACGTGCGCGGCCTTTCCGGCCTGGTCGCGCACGCTGGCGCGCGAACGCAGCGAAGTGTTGCGCAAGTGGTTCGATCTGGTCAGTGCCGACAAGACCGCATTCGCCGAGCTGATGTGCCGCGAGAACGGCAAGTGCTTGTCGGAAGCCCTCGGCGAAATTGACTATGGACTCGGCTTCATCGAATGGTATGCGGAGGAAGCCAAGCGCGTGTATGGCGATACCATCCCCACGCACGCGAAAGACGCGGCGGTGATCGTCACGAAAGAAGCGGTCGGGCCGGTCGCGTCGATCACGCCGTGGAATTTCCCGTTCATGATGATCACGCGCAAGGTGGCGACCGCCCTCGCGGCGGGTTGCACGATCCTCCTGAAGCCGGCCGAGGAAACCCCGCTGACCGCCTACAAGCTGCTCGAATACGCGCGTCGCGCCGGCATTCCGGAAGGCGTGTTCGAGATGGTGACGGGCGACCCCGTGCAGATCGGCAAGCTGATCACCGGCGACCCGCGCATCCGCAAGATCTCGTTCACCGGTTCCACCGCCGTGGGCAAGCTGCTCGCCGCACAGTGCGCCGGCACGCTCAAGAAGATGACGATGGAACTGGGCGGCAACGCGCCGTTCATCGTCTTCGAAGACGCCGATCTCGATGCAGCCGCCAGCGCGCTCGTGTCCGCGAAGTTGCGCAACAGCGGGCAAGTCTGCATTTCGCCGAACCGCGTGTATGTGCAGGCGAGCGTGCACGACGCATTCGTTCAGCGCGTCAAGGCGCTCGTCGAGGCCATTCCGGTCGATCAAGGGCTGCAGGAACGCTTCGTGGTCGGTCCGCTGATCAACCGCGCGGCCATCGACAAGGTCGGTGAACTCGTCGACGATTCCCGCCAGCGCGGCGCCGCGGTCATGCTCGGCGGACATCCGCACGCGAAAGGCGGGCTCTTCTACGCGCCCACGATTCTCGTCGATGTCGCGGACGATATGCCGATCGCCTCCACCGAAATCTTCGGTCCCGTCTTCCCGGTCTATCGCTTCTCCACGGAAGCCGAAGTCATCTCGCGCAGCAACGCCACCGAATATGGCCTCGTCGCCTATGCGTTCACGCGCGATCTGGGCCGCGCGTTTCGCCTTTCGCGCGATCTCGAAGCCGGCATGGTGATTCTGAACTCCGGCTCGGTCGGCACGGCTTCGGTGCCGTTCGGCGGCGTGAAGCAGTCCGGATACGGACGCGAAGGCAGTCATCATGGGATCGAGGAATATGTGCACGTGAAGTACACGTTGATGGGCGGTCTCGCCTGAACGGCGCGAGACGCGGCATCGAGATGCCGCGTCTCGTGTCATCGCTGGATCAACGCACCGGCAACTGCGCCGCGTCGGCAGGGCTTGCGCGCCGAATGTCGTGATTGCTCTGCCGCGTGAGCCGATCCTGCCGCAGTCCCCAGAAGTACGTGACGGCGAGACACGGCAACAGCGACACGATCGAATAGCCGACGCCCGCCAGCGGATTGCCCGTCAGGTTGACGAGCGAAAGACTGATCAACGGAAGGAAGCCGCCGAACAGCACATTGCCGAGTTGTTGCGACAATCCGAAACCTGTCGTCCGGCTTTGCGGCGGAAAACATTCGGCGATAAATGCCGGCAGCGGCGCCATGATCATCGCGGTCAACACGGCCAGCAACGCGATGAGCAGCGTGACGGCGATCCAGCCGCCCGCGAGCGCTTGCGTCCTGATACCCGCGAACGCCGGATAGGCTGCAAGAATCCAGAGCACGATGCCGATGAGCATGACGCGTGCGCGGCCGATCGCATCGGACAGGCGGCCGAACACCGGGTAGAGCGGCGCGGCGACGACGATCGCGACACCGAGGCATAGATTCGCGCGCGAAGGATCGACCTTCAAGACGTTCTGCAGGAAATACAGCATGTAGACGATCGACGTATAGAGCGACACCGAGGTTCCGCCCTGCGCGCCGAACATCGCGACAAGAATCGCCTTCCACGACGTCGCGCTCGACAAGGTGTCCTGCAACGGCGATTTCGACAGACGGCCGGCCTGCTTCATCTCCGCGAACACGGGCGTTTCCGTCATGCCGAGCCGGATCCACGTCGCCACCGCGACGATCGGCGCCGAGATCAGGAACGGGACGCGCCAGCCCCAGGCTTCGAATGCGGATGCATCGAGCGCGAACTTGAGCGCCGACACGATCGCCAGCGCAAGCAGCAGGCCGACGCTCGCGGTGCTTTGCAGCACGCTGGTCGCCATGCCTTTGCGGCCCGCGGGCGCATGCTCCATCACGTAGACCACCGCCGAGCCGTATTCGCCGCCGAGCGCGACGCCCTGCAACACGCGCAGCGTAATGAGGCCGACCGGCGCAAGCACGCCCGCGGCCGCGTAGGTCGGCAGACAGCCGATTCCCACCGTCGCGATACCCATGATCACGAGCGTGACGACGAAGGTCTTCTTGCGCCCGATCCGGTCGGCCATCGGGCTGAAGATGATCGTGCCCAGGGGCCGCGCGACATACGCGATGCCGAACGTGGCCACGCCCGCCATGGCGGCGACGGTCCGGTCGGTCGATGGAAGAAACAAGTGCGTCAAGGTCGATGTCAGCGCGACATAGACGAAGAAATCGTAGTACTCGAGCATCGTGCCGAGGCTCGATGTAGCGATGATCCGCAGCATACCGGGCTTCGGATGGCTGTCTCCGGACGTCATGGACATGGTCGTCTCCATCTGTTTCAGTCTGTTTTAGGCTGTAAAGCCACGCGCGATGACGCCGTGGCCGTATCGGCGCATCACGCGCTTGTGCGCTTTTTCGCCGCTTGTCGATCGAGAAACCGGCCGACGGCCGCCTTGTGTTCCTGACCGCACAAGAGCATGGCCTGCATGCCTGCCGCCATCTCGAGCGTCGTCGAAAGCGAGACATCGGCTGCTTCGCGTACGAGCCGCTTCGCCATGCGCAGCGCTGTCGGCGGATTCTGCGCGATGCGCTTCGCGAGCGCGCGGGCCTCGCTGTCGAGCGTGGCATCCGGCAGCACCTTCGCCACGATGCCCAGACCGAGCGCCGCTTCGGCATCGATGAACTCGCTGGTCAACGTCAGTTCGAGCGCCTTCGCGTAACCCACGATCCGCGTGAGGAACCACGATCCGCCGATGCCCGACACCAGCCCGAGCCGCAGGAAGCTTTCCGCGAACACGGCGCTCGTGCTGGCCAGACGGATATCGCACATCAGCGCGAGATCGCAGCCCGCGCCGACCGCGGCACCATTGACCGCGCACACCGACGGCACATCGAGCCCGCTCAGTGCGCGCGTGATCCGGTGCAGGCTGCGAAGCAGGCGCTCGCGCACGTCCTCGACGCTGCCGCGCATGAGATCGCTGCCGCTTTGCATGTCCTTCACGTTGCCGCCCGTGCAGAAGTGCCGCGACGATGAACGCAGCAGCACGCAAAGCACATCGCGCTGATCGTTGACCTGCTCCAGTGCGTCCGACAACGCCTCCGTCATTGCGACGTCGAGCGCGTTTCCATCGCTTGGGCTGTTGAGCGTGAGCGTAAGCACGCCGTCATCGACGGATGATTCGACCCGTGAACTGGCCTCGTTTGAATAAGCTGACACGAAAAAGTCTCCTGGTTGTTCTCGGGCACTACCGGTTGAGGAACGCGGCCTGACGGCGTTCCAGAAACGCGGCCATGCCTTCTTTCTGATCGGCGAGTGAAAAGCCCGCGTGAAATAGCCTTCGTTCGAATAGAAGCCCTTCGGTGAGCGACGACTCGAACGCGCGATCGACGGCTTCCTTGATCGCGACGATCACCGGCAGCGAATGACGGGCGATCTGTTCTCCGACGCGCATCGCTTCGTCGATCAACCGCTCGCGGGCGACGACCATCGACACGAGTCCGCAGGCCAATGCATCGCTTGCGCCCATCGGCTCGCCGGTGAGACACGCGAGCATCGCGGTCGATTTGCCGGCCGCGCGCGGCAGACGTTGCGTGCCACCCGCGCCCGGGACGATGCCGAGCCTGATCTCGGGCTGGCCGAAGCGCGCGTCGTCGGCGGCGATGACGATGTCGCACATCATCGCGAGCTCGCAGCCGCCGCCGAGCGCATAGCCGCCCACGGCCGCGATCAGCGGCTTGCGAATCGTGCGGATACGGTCCCAGCTACGGCCGATGTAGTCATCGGAAAAGGCGCGCGCGTAATCGAGCTTCGACATCGCGACAATGTCCGCGCCGGCGGCGAAGGCCTTGTCGGATCCCGTCACAACCGTCGCGTGAACCTGCGGGTCGGTTTCATTGCGCAGCAGTTCATCGATCAGCGCGTCCATCAACGCGTCGGTCAGCGGATTGAGCGGGTTATCCGATGCCAGTCGAACGAGCGCGACCTGCCCGCGCCGCTCGCTTCGGATCAGCGCGGCGCTCATGCGATCACCTTGCGGTCGTCGTCGCGGGTCTCGCGCGGCGCGCGGCCCACGCGGATCACGCCCGCATTCAGCAAGCCCGCGATCTCGCTTTCGGTGAAGCCGTATCGCTCCAGCATCGCCAGCGTGTGCTGGCCCGTCAGCGGTGCGGGCAGGTCCGGCGCGGCCGGCCGGTCGGACGGCCCGAGCGCGAAGCCGTGCGTGCGCATCGTGCCCGCGACGGGATGATCGATCGTCCGCGCCAGTCCGCACTCGGCGTACTCCGCCGATTCGACGACATCGCCATAACTTGCGACGGGCGCGCACAGAATGTCCCGCGCCGCGAGCCGTTCCATCCATTCCGCGGTCGTCCGTTCGACGAAGCGCGCGGCGAGCACATGATGCAGCGCCGCGCGATGGCGCACGCGATCGTCGTTGGTGGCGAACCTCGGATCGGCTTCGAGCGCGGGCATTGCCAGCACTTCACATAGCGCGCGCCACCGCTCGGGATGGTAGGCAACGACCATCATCCAGCCGTCTTCCGTGGGGAACGCTTCGTTCGGACACGCATAGGGCGCGGCGCTGCCGGTCTTGTCCGGCTCGCGTCCGGACGCGAAGAACGCGGCGAAGCCGATTTGCTGAAGCATCAGCGTGGCGTTGAAGAGGCTCACGTCGAGATGCTGCCCGGCCCCGCCCGCGCGGACCTGATGCAGCGCGGCAAGAATCGCGATCGACGCGAGATAGCCGCCCATCATGTCGGCGACAGGCGTCGGCACTTTCAGCGGCTCGTCGTTCGCCGTGCCGAGCGTGCTCATCAAGCCGCTCACGGCCTGTATCACGCCATCGACGCCAGGCCGCTTGCGATTCGCGCCGGTCTGCCCGAACGCGGAGATCGAGCAGTAGACGAGCCGTGGATTCAGTTCGCGCAATGCGTCGAAGTCGAGTTCCATCGACGCCATCACGCCCGGACGGAAGTTCTCGACGAGCACGTCCGCCTCGCGCACCATGCGGCGAACGGCCTCGCGCCCGGCGTCGGTTTTCAGATCGATCGCGACGCTGTATTTGTTCCGGTTGACGCCGATGAAGGCCGGGCTTTCGCCGCTGATCCACGGCGGTCCGATACGCCGGCCGATTTCACCATCCGGCGGCTCTATTTTGACGACGTGCGCGCCGAGATCGGCGAGCGTCATCGAGCAGACGGGTCCGGCGAGGACATGCGAGAAATCGATCACCCGCACGCCGTTGAGGCTGTCTCTTGGCATTTGTGATTGTCCTGTCTCCTGACTCGCCACCGCAGCGAATCATGCCGACGAGATTACGTACTCGAAGGCCGTCCGGACAATCGACTATTTAGAAACGAACCGTTGACTTTTTGTTAAAAGGTCGGCGGCTCGCGCACGCTATTCGTTGAGCAGCGTGAGCAGCCAGCGGCGGAAAATTTTCAGCGCATCCGATTGCGGACGCGCCGTGGGCCACGCGAAGTAGTAAGTGTGATGTCCGCGATCGAGCTCGAAAGAAAACGGTGCGACGAGGGCGCCGCTTTCCAGTTCGCCGCGCACCAGCGCCTTTTGCGCGATCGCCACACCGTGCCCTTCGATGGCCGCCTGATACGCGAGCAGCGACGTCTCGTAGCGCATCTCGCGGCGCCGCCCGCTCAACGGAAGGCCCGCTGCCTTGAGCCACAACGTCCAGTCTTCCGGGCGCGCGAGCGTGTGCAAGAGCGTTTCACCCTGCAACTGCGAGCGGGCCTTGACCTGTCTGGACGGGGCCGCGACCGGCACCAGTTCGTTGGCGATCAGACGCTGGACGCGCAGGCCGGGCCACTTGCCGTCGCCCAGCTGGATACCGCCGTCGATGTCCTCGCGCGCGAAATTGAGCGGTGCCGGGGAGGTGGTCAGTTGCACGTCGATGTTTTCGTGCAGCCGATGAAAGCTCGCGAGACGCGGAATCAGCCAGCGCACCGCGAACGTCGCAGGCGAGCGGATCTTGAGCACGCGCGCACGGCGTTCGGGCGAACGCAGGCTGTCGGTCGCTTCGCGCAGCGCTGCGAACAGCGGCATCAATTCCGCCAGATACCGGGCGCCCGCCGATGTCAGTTCCAGCCGCCCTTTCACGCGCTCGAACAGATCGACGCCCAGATACGCTTCGAGCGTGCGGACCTGCCGGCTGACGGCGGCGGGCGTCACGGCCAGTTCGTCGGCGGCCTTGGAGATGCTCAAAAGGCGCCCGGTCGCCTCGAACGCGCGGGTCGGATTCAGCGGGGGAAGGTGTGCGCGACGCTCCATGGCATGTCCGGTAGAAAGCACATTGGGATTGTGACGTATTCGCGATTCTTCCACGACCGGCACATGACAGTCAGGTGGCGTGTCGCCAACACGGCCGTCATCTTCCGCGGCAATGGTGCGAAGCACATAGACACTTCATTAACTCGCGCCTAACATCCGCCCAAAGCTGTCTTGCATCGTCACTTCGATTTTTTCGTCAGTAATCCTTACCGGAGTCACACCATGCAGACAGTGGGTTTTTTACGGACGCTCGCCGCGACCTCCCTTGCCTTCGGCGTTCTCTTGACCGTCACCGCGTGTCATAGCAGCGATGACTCCGGTATGACGCCGGCGAACGCCGCCGACGCACCGCTCGCCAACGACCCGGCCTGTCAGAGCCTCACGCCCGCTTCGCAGGGCGGACCGTTGCCGCAAGGAGATACAGCCGTTCTTCGCTGGCTCGGCACGGCAAACTACGAGCTCGCTTATCACGGTGTCGTCATTATTATGGACACCTATTACGATCGCCCGGCGCGCACGCCGTCCGTGGGCTTCACCGTGTCGCAGGTGACGCGCGCCAATGTGATCCTGATCGGACACGCGCACTCGGATCACATCAGCGACGTGGCCGCGGTGGCCGCTCAGACGAAGGCACAGGTGATCGGCTCGGCGATCACCACGCAGGAGGCACAGGTGCTGGGCGTACCCGCATCGCAGACGGTGACGGTCAAAGGCGACAATACCGAGAAATTCACCTATGGCGATATCACGATCAGTCCGACGCATATCATCCACAGCACGATCGAGGCCGGACTCACGACACAGCTCGCCGCGCTCTACGCACTGGATGCACCGCCCCTCACGGCGGCCGAACAGCAGCAGCACGACGCGGTCGCCGCTCGCGGCTCGAACGATCCGAACATCATCACGCAGGGCACGATGGGCTTCACGTTCACGTTTCCCAACGGCTTTCGCATCGTCTGGTTCGACAGCGTGAGCAACCCGAGTCCGGAAGAGAGTCAACTCGCGCAGATCGTCGCGCCGGGCGTGGATGTCGGCATCTTTCCATGGACGCCGCATCCGATCGCCGAGACGCAGTTGGGCTATACCTTCCAGCACCTGCAACTGTTCAAGCCGAAACTCTACTTGCCCGACCACCACGACGCCATCTGGGGCGCGTGGCTCGACAACGGTCTGTCGCCGCTGTTCATGAAGATTCGTGACCAGCTACCCGGCACGAAGTACGCGGAGCCGTTGTACCGCTCGCCGATATGCGTGCGCACCACCGGCAATAACCGCGACGACTTCTATATGGGTGGAACATCGAGCTGAACAGGCGACCGCGAGCGCGGCGTCGCGGTTCGTTGGCATCGGCGAACGCGCCTGACCCGCGTTCGAGGCAACGCAAGTGCGCCGCTCACGCCGGGTCAGGCACTCAAAACTCCCGCAGCGTCAGCTCGACATGCTTCAGTCTGCGCACGATGCGCTCGACGAACTCGCCCGTCACATGCGGCAGCACACGCTGATTCGGCACGATGATGCCGACGGTCAGTTCGTTGATGTTCTCGTCGTCGATGGGGCGCCACACCACATCGCCGCGTGAAAGCTCGTCGAGGAACGCGAGCTTCGAGAAGAACGATATGCCGCGCCCCGATGCGATCAGGCGCTTGAGCAGCGTCGTCGAGTTGCAGGTGACGCTCGGCTGCAGCGATTCCCAGAAGGCGGGGAAGTCGTTGCTCATGACACCCTGAATGGGCGAGCGGCCTTCGAGACGCAGGAATGCATGATGCCGGCACTCTTCAAACGTGACGCGCTCGCGCCTGGCGAGCGGATGCGACGACGCCATGACGACGCCCGGCGGCAACGGCACTTCGGTCACGACATCGAGTCCGGCGGGCAGCTTCGTGATGTACGTGATGCCGACGTCGTACTCGCCGCTCAGCACGCGCGGCGGCACATCGTGCGGCGGCACGGCGGCGATCGAATACGTGACGGCCGGATACGCGTCCGAAAACTCTTCGACCGTCGCCGGCAGGAAATCGACGAATAGCGAATCCATCGCCACCACCGATACGTGACCCTTGCGCTCGCCCTTCAGTTCGTCGAGCTCGCTGCGCATGAGGTGGAAATCGTTCAGCGTGCCGCGAATGTGCTGCAGCACGCGCTCGCCGGCGGCGTTGAGGCGAATGCCGTTGGGCAGCCGGTCGAACAGCTCGGTGCCCATCTCCGATTCGAGCTTGAGTATTTGCCGGTTCACCGCGCTCGATGCCACATAGAGATTCTGCGCGGCCTTGCGGATCGATCCGCACCGCGCGACCTCGACGAAATACCTCAGAACGTTCGCGTGCATCGCCAGCCCTCAGTCCATGACCCGCACCGGCCACGACGCGACCACGGGATGATCGAAGGCTACCTTGCCGACGTCCGAAGCGCCACCCGGCGAACCGAGCGCGCTCACGCTCGCGTCGAAGAACACGCGGTTCACCGCCGCGAACGCCGCTTCCGCCCGTGGCAACTCCTCCTCGTGATAGATCGCCTCGGTCGGACACACGGAAACGCACACGCCGCAGTTGATGCACTCCTCCGGATGGATGTAGAGCGTGCGCCCCCCTTCGTAGATGCAGTCGACCGGACAGCACTGCACGCACGCGCCGTCCTTCACGTCGATGCACGGCGACCCGATCACGTAAGCCATCAGCGTCCCCTCCATTGCGGCTTGCGCTTTTCCTGGAACGCGCGCACGCCCTCTTGCGCATCCTCGGATTGCAGCGCGCTGACGAGCGCGGGCAGCCTCAGCGCCTGCGCCTCGCTCGCGGAGAGCGTCGAGGTGCGGCGCACGACCTGCTTGACCGCCTGCACCGAGAGCGGCGCACAGGCCAGCACGGCTTCGACCCATCGGTCGACGGCGGCGTCCAGTTCGGCGCGCGGCACGACTTCGTTGACGAGGCCCATCGAAAGCGCATCGCGCGCAGAGATGCGCCGTCCCGTCATCAGCATCGCCATCGCCTGGCGATACGGAATCTGCCGTTGCAGCAGCGTCATGCCGCCGTCGAGCGGCATGCGGCCGACGAGCGCCTCGGGCAAGCCAAAGCTCGCTTCCTCGCACGCGATCACGAGATCGCAGCCGAGCACCATTTCGAAGCCGCCGCCGAGCGCGTAGCCGTTCACGCGGGCGATGACCGGCACGTTCAGCGTCTCGCGCAACGCAATGCCGCCGAAGCCGCCGGGACGCGGCGCGGCCCAGTATTCGAGGCCGCTCATTGAGGGGTTCTTGAGATCCGCGCCGACGCAGAACGCGCGCTCGCCTTCGCCCGTCAGCACGACGACGCGCACGTCGCGGTTATGTTCGAGCTCGGTCCAGATGCGTTGCAGCTCGGCTTCGGTTTGCAGATCGACGGCGTTGAGCGCTTCGGGACGCGCGAGCGTCACGGTCGCGACGTGTCGATCGATGACGAGGCGCACGCTCATACGGCCTCCGTCGTCGTGACGCCGAGAATCTCCGCGGTGTGCTGACCGAGCCGCGGCGGCGCGCGGCGCAGCGTGACCGGCGCGTTCGAGAGCTCGATGGGGCTGCCGATCAGGCGCACCGGCTGCCCTTCCCCGTCGCCTTCGATGACGAGCCGGTTGTGCAGCGTCTGCGGATCGACGAGCGCCTCGCGCAGATCGCGCACCGGCGCGCACAGCAAATCCTGTTCTTCGAGTCGCGCGAGCCAGTACTCGCGGCTGTTGCTCGCGAAACGCTCGACGAATGTGCGCTGCAACTCGGCCTTGTGCGCGAACTGCTGGTTCAGGTTGCAAAAGCGCGGATCGATCGACATGTCTTCGATCTGCAGCGCCGCGCAGATGTCACGCAGCGGGTTCGGCTTGAACGCGCCGACCAGCACGAGCGGGCCCGTCGTCGTCTCGAACACGCCGGACAGCGGCATCGCGGCCCAGTTGACTTCGGAGTCGGCCATCATGATCATCGCGGCTTCCTGCATCTGCATCGCGAGCATCGAGTTGTAGAGCGACACGTTGACCTTCTGCCCCTCGCCCGTGCGCTCCCGGTGCAGGAGCGCGAGCAAAATGCCCTGCACCATGTGCATGCCCGCCGAGTAGTCCGCGAGCGCCGTCGGATAGACGGAGACGGGCAGCGAGTCGTCGGCGCGGCGCGCCATCACGCCGCTCATCGCCTGCGCGAGCACGTCCTGGCCACCCTTGTGCGCATAGGGGCCCGTCTCGCCGAAGCCCGTGCCGACCGCATAGATGATGCGCGGATTCAGCGCGCGGCAGTCTTCATAGCCGAGGCCGAGACGATCCATCACACCCGCGCGGAAATTGTTCACGACGACATCGGCGTCCGCGATCAATGCCTTCAGCGCGTCCAGCTGCGATGCATCGCGCAGATCCAGCGCGACGCTGCGCTTGTTGCGGTTCAGGCTGCAGAAGATAGGGTTGTCCGCGCCCGCGACCGGCTCGAAGGTCGAGCGGCTCAGATCGCCCGCGCCGTGGCGCTCGACCTTGACGACATCGGCGCCGTAGTCGGCGAGCATCTGCGTGCAGACGGGGCCCATCATCACCTGCGTGAGGTCGATCACGCGCACGCCCGTGAGGGGAAGATCGTGCTGCTTCTTCATGTTGTTCTCCACATGGCTCATGCTGCTTCCCTCGCATCGACATGCACGGCAAGCGGCGGAATGTCCGCATTGCGTCCGCTCTGGTCGCCGGGGTCCGCGCCCTGCGCGCGCAGCGTTTTCTGCAGCGCGGGCACATCGACGTCGCGTACCGTGACGCCCGCGTTCAGCGCGAGCGCCGCCGCGACGCCCGCGGCTTCGCCCATCGCCATGCAGGGCGGAATCTCGCGCGACATCTTCTGCGCCTGCGAGGTCGCCGAGTAGTGACGGCCCGCGACGAGCAGGTTGTCGATCTCCTTCGGCAGCAGTACGCGATACGGCATGTAGTAGTCGCGGCCGCGCGCGATGCTGTCGGTGAAGCGCGTGCGTTGCGCGAGGTCTTCCTTCGTCATCACGTATTCGCCTTGCAGCAGGCGCGTCTGGCGCACGCCGGTCTGCGGCGCGACATCGATCACATAGCACTGCTCGAAGCCCGGCAATTTCTCGCGCGCGAACTCGACGACCGCATGAATGTGCTTGCGGCCCTGCATTTCGGCGCGCGTGAGGTCCTCGGGATTGAGACCGTCGAGACCCGCCATGTGCGGGCAGTTGCACCACACGACGCCCGGCAGCGGCGTCTTCAGCCACCAGTAGCCCCACGAGCCGCCGAGAATCCGCTTGATCTGGCGATCGAGCGCCGCGAACGCTTCCGGCTCCTGCTCTTCGAAGCGTTCGGCCGCATCCGTGTCGACGCCGCCGAGACGGAACACCGTCGTCGTGATGTAGCTGCCGCCCACATGCGGCACGCCTGCCGATGCGGCGACATCGAGATCGCCGGTCGCATCGATAACGACATCGGCCAGAATCGCCTCGCGCCCGTTCTTCGTCTCGCAGATGACGCCCTTGACACGGCCGTCCTCCACGAGCGTGCGCGAGAACCACGAATGCAGCCGCAGCTTGACGCCGAGCGACTCGACCATTTCGAGCGCGACGCGCTTCATCGCATCGGGATCGAAGGCCGCCGCGAAGCACACCGGATGCGGGTTCTTCTGGCTATGGAAATCGAACGTGCCCCAGCGTCCCCACTGCCGGTACGCCGCCGGGTCTTCGCCCCACTCGTGCGAGCGCGGGAAGGTGGCGAGCTTGCGCGCCGCCATGCGCTCGATGAAGGTCATGCAAGTGCCGCGCACCGAAATCTCTTGCAGATGGTTGTCCCACATGTCGTCGAGCACGAGCACCATGCCGCCCGATGCAAGACCGCCCAGATGGTTGTAGCGTTCGAGCAGAATCACTTCCGCCCCGTTGCGCGCCGCCGCGAGCGCCGCCGACAATCCCGCCGGGCCGCCGCCCACCACGACGACGTTCGCCTGCGCCGCCACGCGCACGTCGCGTGCGGGTTCCTGAATCCAGTCGCTGATCATGTTCATTTCGTCTCCAGTGTTGATGTTTCGTGTCGCGCGGGATTCAGCGGACGCCTTCCGGCTGCCACTTGACGAGCCAGCGCTCGAGTGCCGCGATCACGAGGAAAAAGAAGCCCGAGAGGACGGCGCTCATGATGATCGCCGTGTAGAGCAGCGCCGAGTCGAAGGCGTAGGTCGCCTGGATGATCATCGCGCCGATGCCTTCGGTCGCACCGATCCACTCGCCCACCACCGCGCCGATCACCGACATCGACGCCGCGATGCGCAGCGCGGAGAACAGATACGGCAGCGATGCATAGAGGCGCAGCTTGAAGAAGATTTCGCGCTTGCTCGCGGAGAGCACGTGCATCAGTTCCATCGCCTGCGGGTTGACGGCTTCAAGGCCGCGCACCATGTTCACGAGCGTCGGGAAGAAGCAGACAATCGCCGCGATGGTGATCTTCGGCTCCAGTCCGTTGCCCATGATGAGCACGAGAATCGGCGCTTTCGCGACCACCGGGATCGAGTTGATCATCACCGCGACCGGGTAGAAGATGTCCTGCAGCGTCTTGTTGTGCACGAAGATCGTCGCGAGCACGATGGCCGCGAGATTGCCGAGCAGAAAGCCGAGCGAGGCTTCGATGGCGGTCGGCACGAGGTTCTGCAGCAGCACGTCGCTCTTGGCGAAGAGCGTCTCGAACACGAGCGCCGGCGATGGCGCGATGAACGGCTTCACATGAAAGCCCGCGACGATCGCCCACCACGCGAAGATCAGGCTCGCGACACCCAGCGCGGGCAGCATGCGCGCACGCCACATCTGCTGGCGGCGGCGCGCGCGCCACGCGAGCGATTCCTCGTCCGGCATGCTGGCCGGCACATTCAGGTTCATTTCGGAGGTAGCCATCAGCAGGTCTCCAGTACGCGACGCAGGCGCGCGGTGAGTTCGACGAATTCGCGCGTCTCGCGGATATCGAGCGTGCGGTCTTCCGGGAGGTCCACGGGGATGATCTCCTTCACGCGCCCCGGATTGGCGGCGAGCATCAGCACGCGCTGGCCGAGGAACGCGGCTTCATAGATGCTGTGGGTGACGAAGAGCGTCGTCAGGCCAAGTTCCTTCCAGACGCGGCGCAGTTCTTCGTTGAGCCGGTCGCGCGTGATTTCATCGAGCGCGCCGAAGGGCTCGTCCATCAGCAGCACTTTCGGATCGCAGACGAGCGCGCGCGCAATCGCGACGCGCTGGCGCATGCCGCCCGACATCTCGTGCGGAAACGCGTCCTCGCGGCCCTTCAGACCGACAAGCTCCAGCAGTTCGCGCGGCGTGGCGCGTCCGGCGCGCGCCCTGCCGTTCGCGACTTCGAGCGGCAACGCGACGTTCTCGATCGCGGTGCGCCACGGCAGCAGCGCCGCGTCCTGAAACACGAAGCCGATATCGCGCCGTTCGCGCGCGGCCTGCGGCGCGGAACCGAGCACGTTGATGCTGCCGCGGCTCGGCTTGACGAGATCGGCGACCACGCGCAGGAATGTGGACTTGCCGCAGCCCGACGGCCCGAGCAGCGTGAGGAACTCGCCCGACGCGATATCGAGGCTCAGTCCTTCGATCGCGGTGACGCTGCGGCGGTCCGTGAAAAAGCGCACGTTGATATCGCGGCAACTGACCGCGCAATCGATGCCTTGCGGCAACGCGAAGTGCGAGCTTCCCCGCTCCGCGCGCGGCGGATTCAAAGTGGCAGCATGCATGGGTTACACCTTCAGGCGAGAGGAATGGGTGGCCTTGAGCACGTCGAGCGTCATGACGTCATCGACTTTCGGTTGCGCCGCGCGGAACTGGCCGAGCTGGCCATACATCGCGATCTGCTCTTCCCAGACGGCCGCGTCCATCGCGCCCCAGCCTTGCGTCTGCGTGGTCTGGTCGAATGCGTAATGCATCAGCGAGTCGATGGCGACGCGCTCGTCCGCGCGGTTCAGGTTCGGATAGTCCTTCACGAGCATGTCGATGGCCTGATCGCGGTTCTGGTTGGCATACATCCAGCCGCGCGCGGTGGCGCGCAGGAAGCCCTGAACCGTTTCCGGATGCTCTTTCAGCATGGACGTGGTCGCGTAATACGGCAGCGCGTAGAGACGCACGCCGGTGTCCCACAGGCGCAGATCGACGCGGTCCGCGCCGAGCGGCTTGAGCGCCGTGGTGTTGGTCTGCCAGCCGGTGACGGCATCGACCTGTCCGGCGACGAGTGGCATCATGTCCGCGCCGATCGGCACGATCTTCACCTGATTCTCGGGAATCTTGTGCTTCGCGAGCAGCGCGCGCAGCAGGACCATGCCCGTCGACTGAATGCCGATGCGCTTGCCGATCATGTCCTGCGGCGAGCGGATCGGCGCCTTCTTCAGCGAGAAGAACGTATACGGATGCTGTTGCAGCCCGACCGCGATGCACTTGATGGGCAGCCCTTCCGACACCGCCAGCATGATCGACGGACTCGACGAAATCTCGCCGGTCTGGAATCGCCCCGACGCGACGATCGCAACGCCGTCGATGTTCGGGCCGCCCGGCTGGATGTGAAAGTCGATGCCTTCCTTTTCGTAATAGCCGAGGCGCTTCGCCACCACTTCACCGACCTGATTGCCGCCCGGCACCCAGCCGAGCTGCATGTTCACGGTCGCGAGGCCGCCGGCGAACGCGCGCACCGACAGCAGGCCGCCGCCCGCCGCGAGCGCGCCTGCAGTCAGCGTGCGCAGCGCGCGCCGTCGTCCTGCGTCTTCGATCATTGCCATCTTCGTCTCCGGTGTGTCCTGCATGGGCTCCCCTTTTCAACCGTCTTTCGACGGCCGGGTGATGCCGAGTGAGGCCATTGTCAGCAGCCAAAAGTGTCCCCGCATAGCATCATTTTTTGCGCTGAGTGATGCCGAAATTAGATCGGGGTGGGTAAACCCGCGACGCGGACGGCGGTGAAAAGCGTACGCAATGCGTGCAGCCACGGCTGGCATGCGCGCTAATAATTCGCTCGCTGGTGGCCAAATTCGGTGCTATCCGGCGCGTTTTTTGTTCCGCAAGAATCTGTCGCATCCGGGGCGAATCGCTGTTTCGCCGATGCATGCGGGCATCAGGCGGAATGCGATCGACAGCGAGCGTGGGCGTCCACGCCGCTTGATTCGTCGTCCTATCGATCCAGACTTCTCCCTTCCAGCACATACAACAGGAAAGCCATGAAACGACGTTTGTTGGTCATCGCCGCAAGCGCGCTGTGCGTTCAGAGCGCGTTCGCCCAGAGCAGCGTGACGCTCTATGGGCTGGTTTCAACGGGCATCGTCTATGCGAACAACCAGCGCGGCGCGGACAAACAGGGCCATTCGACCTGGCAATTCGCGAGCGGGCCGATGCAGACGCCGCGCTGGGGCATGAAGGGCACGGAGGATCTGGGCGGCGGCGTGAAGGCCATCTTCACGCTGGAAAGCGGCTACAACATCGGCAACGGCACGCTGTCGCAGGGCGGACGCGAGTTCGGTCGGCAGGCGTTCGTCGGGCTGTCGTCGAATACGCTCGGCACAATCACGTTCGGGCGTCAGTACGACGAGGCGGTCACGCTGTGCGTGTTCGAATCGGCGTGCCAGTTCGCGGCGTACGGCGCGCATATCGGCGACAGCGACAACGTGTTCGACACCTTCCGCATCAACAATGCGGTCCAGTACAAGACGATCGACTACAACGGCTTCCAGGCGGAAGCGCTGTACGGCTTCTCGAACAAGGCGGGCGGCTTCTCCGACAACAATGCCTATAGCGCGGGGGCGCAGTATCGACGAGGCCCGCTGACGCTCGGCGCGGCGTTCCTGCTCGTCAACGAACCGAACGACGCGAACAATCAGAACGGCGCGGTAGTCGGCGACTACGGCTTCACGTCGCCCTTCATCACCAATCCGGCGACGGGCTCGGGCGTGCGCCGCCAGATGATGTACGGCGCAGGCGGCGCGTATGCGTTCGGCAGCGCGAGCGCCTCGTTCCTGTACACGAATGCGCGCTTCGACTATCTCGACGAATCGCGGCTGACGCTGCAGAACTTCGAAGTCTCGCTGACGGACTATGTCTTGCCCGACCTGCTGCTGGGCGCGGCGTATATCTACACGACCGGCCAGTACCATCCGCAGGACGTGTCGCCCGCGTGGCATCAGGTGAATGCGGGCCTGAACTACTTCCTCAGCAAGCGGACGGACCTCTTTCTCGTCGGCATCTATCAGCATGCGGCGAAAGACGCGCCGTATGCGCAGATCTATACGCTGTCGCCATCGACGACGAAGACGCAAGTCTCCGCCGTCGCTGGTTTGAGGCACCGGTGGTAGGGGTGAACGTACTTCGTGCTGGCCATCGCTAGCCTGCTTTCGTGACGATGGCCTGCGTGACACCCGCCAATGCGCAGATCATGACGACCACGAGTGGCGGCATCTTCCAGCGCGTCAACAACAATAGACCGATCGTCGCGATGGCGAAGTCGATCTCCGTGCGGACGGCGCTGGTCCACACGGGCGAGTAGAGCGCTGCCGCCAGCAGTCCGACAACCGCTGCGTTCACGCCGGAAAGGACGGCGACCATCGACGGCCGTGCTCGCAGCGCTTGCCAGTACGGTAGCGCCGCAAGAACGAGCAGCAGCCCCGGCAGAAAGATGCCCACGGTGGCAAGAAGCGCCCCCGCCCAGTGATGCGGCGTGTCCGCCATCATCCAGCCGAGAAAGGCGGCGAATGTGAACAGCGGGCCGGGAACGGCCTGCGCGGCGCCGTAACCCGCGAGAAAGTCATTCGACGAGACCCAGCCTGTTGCGACCGTCTGCTGTTGCAGGAGCGGCAGAACGACATGGCCGCCGCCGAAGACCAGTGCGCCGGCCCGATAGAAGCCCGCGAAAACGCTGACGGCATGCTGAGCGCCCGAGTTCGCCAGCACCGGAAGCCCGACGAGCAGTACGCAGAACAGCAGAAGCGCCATGGCTCCAGCTATGCGCGAAACGCGAAATTCATGAGCGTGTCGACTTACGCCGGCCGTGCCTGCCGATGCCGTGGTCCGGCAAAGAACGAAGCCGAGCACTGCGCCGAAGGCGATCACGATGAGTTGCGCGTACACGGTCGTCAGGAGACTGAGGACAGCGAGCGCGGCAAGGGCGATGAAGGCGCGGCGGCGATCGGGGCAGAGGCGCCGCGCCATGTCCCACACGGCTTGGGCCACGACCGCGACGGCCACGAGTTTGAGGCCATGAATCAAGCCCGCGCCGGCGGGTCCGCCAAGGCGCGGTGCGATGGCCGCGAAAGCGAGCAACAGCAAGACAGAGGGCAGCGTGAACCCGCACCAGGCGGCAAGTCCGCCGAGCCACCCGGCCCTGAGCAGGCCGATGGAGAATCCAACCTGGCTGCTGGCGGGTCCGGGAAGAAACTGACACAGCCCGACCAGGTCCGTGAACGTCTCGTCGTCGAGCCATCGGCGGCGCTCGACGAACTCCCGGCGAAAGTAGCCGATGTGGGCAATGGGGCCGCCGAAACACGTCAATCCCAGCCTGAGAAAGACCCCAAGAACTTGAAGTGCAGTGCTGCTTCTGGCCGGGATCGATGATGTCATGCCGGTTTCCATACAGTCTTCGAATGACCTCGCGTCCGCCGCAACGGGTGGACATCGCCAAAGCTCAGGATTCTACCGGCGCGCAAACGCTCGAACGCGGTGCAGCGCGGCAAGCTTGGAGTGCACGCGTTCACCGCCACAGGGCACGCAACGCCCCACATTGCGCGCGGACACGCTGATTCCATCGCTGGCACGCTTCCCGCTTTGATACGTCTGCACGGAGCCGGCGCATCATCCGGTTCATCAAACAATCTGGCAATGGACGGCTAGGGTTCCGATCTGCTTCCCGCAGATGCTGGTCCGAGAGCTGTCGACCTCAGGCGAGGTTACACGGCGGGATAAAAGCCCGGGAGAGAACGCGATGTTTGCGCTGCTCCCTGCCGTCGTCAACCGTCTCCTTCGAGGTCAACCTCATGCGCAAGCTCGCTCGCTGTCTTGGCATCGCCGCCGTCTTCCTCGCCTTCGCTTCCGGCGCCGCGTCCGCCGCGCCTCGCAACGACTTCAAGGTCTGCTGGACCATTTACGCAGGCTGGATGCCGTGGGGCGAAGCGAAGACGCAAGGCATCGTTTCCAAGTGGGCGAAGAAGTACGGCATCAATATCGATGTCGTGCAGTTGAACGACTACGTCGAGTCGATCAATCAATACACGGCAGGCAAGTTCGACGGCTGCGCCATGACCAACATGGACGCGCTCACCATTCCGGCATCGGGCGGCGTGGACTCGACGGCGCTCATCGTCAGCGACTATTCGAACGGCAACGACGGCGTGCTGATGAAGGGCAAAGGCAAGCAGATCGCCGATCTGAAAGGCCAGCAAATCAATCTCGTCCAGTTCTCCGTCTCGCATTACCTGCTCGTTCGCGCCCTCGAAAGCGCGCACATGAGCGAGCGCGATCTCAAGGTCGTCAATACGTCCGATGCCGATATCTCCGGCGCATTCGCCACGCCCGCGGTGCACAACACCGTCACATGGAACCCGATGCTCGCCGATCTCAAGGTGCGCCCGAACGTCACCGAAGTTTTCGACTCCAGCAAGATTCCCGGCGAGATCATGGACATGATGGTCGTCAACACGAAGACGCTGAAGGAGAACCCGGCGCTCGGCAAGGCCCTCACCGGCGCGTGGTTCGAGATGGTCGCGCTGATGCACGGCGATTCGACGCAAACCACGGGCGCACTGACGTCGATGGCGAAGGCGTCCGGCACCGATCTCGCCAACTTCAAGGGCCAGCTCTCGACGACCGCCCTCTTCTACACGCCGAAGGCCGCGCTCGATTTCGTCACCAGCCCGGACATGCCGAAGATCATGACGCGCGTCGCGAAGTTCTCGTTCGATCACGGCCTGCTCGGACAGGACGCGAAAAGCGCGGATGCCGTCGGCATGGCGTTCGACAAGGGCGTCGTGATCGGCAACAAGGGCAACGTGAAATTGCGCTTCGATCCGACCTACGTCGACATGGCGGCGTCCGGCAAGCTCTGAATCCGAGAACACACGCGCTAGATACGAGGCGGTCATCATGCGACTCATCAATCGACATCCGAGCAGGACCGGCGGCCTGATGCTGCTTCTGCTGCCGTTCGTGGTGTTGCTCGCGGTCTATTTCACCGGCTCGTCGATGCGGCTCGCGCTCAACCCCGACGACAAGCTGCTGCCGAGCGCCGCGCAAATGAGCGACGCGATGCGCTCGGCCGCGTTCACCGAAGACCGGCGCACCGGCGACTATCTGTTGTGGGCCGATACCGTGTCGAGCTTGCGGCGGCTCGGCATCGGGCTCGCCGTGAGCGCGGCGATCGCGCTCGTCGCCGCCATCGCCACGGGATCGTTGCCGCTCGTGAGCGCGACGCTGTCGCCCTTCATCACCGTCATGTCGATGGTGCCGCCGCTCGCCGTACTGCCGATTCTGTTCATCGTCTTCGGCCTGGACGAGCTGTCGAAGGTCGTGCTTATCGTGGTCGGCATCACGCCGATGATCATCCGCGACCTGCACGCCCGCGCCGGCGAGATTCCCGCCGAATTGTGGGTGAAAGCGCAAACGCTCGGCGCGACGAGCTGGACGCTGATCCTGCGTCTCGTGCTGCCGCAACTGCTGCCGCGCCTGCTCGTCGCGCTGCGTCTGTCGCTCGGCGCGGCCTGGCTCTTTCTCATCGCGGCGGAAGCGATCGCATCGACCGACGGGCTCGGCTATCGCATCTTCCTCGTGCGGCGTTATCTGTCGATGGATCTGATCCTTCCGTACGTCGCATGGATCACGCTGCTCGCGTGGCTCACCGACGAACTGCTGCGACGTATCACGCAGTGGTGCTTTCCGTGGTACGGCGGAGGCGCGCGATGATCGAAGTGCGCAATCTGTGGAAGCAGTACGGCGATCAGGTCGTGCTCGAACGCCTGAATCTCTCGGTGAAAGAAGGCGAATTCTGTTCGATGGTCGGCGCCTCCGGCTGCGGCAAGTCGACGTTTCTGCGTCTTCTGCTCGGTCAGGAACGCGCGACGCGCGGCGAGATCCTGCTCGACGGCGCGGCGCTTCCCGCCGAACCGGACGCGCATCGCGGCGTCGTGTTTCAGCGCTACTCCGTGTTCGATCATCTGAGCGTGCTGCGCAACGTGATGCTCGGTCTCGAATTGCCGCGTGCGAAATTCACCGGACGCCTGTTCGGCGCGCGACGCCGCGCGGCACGCGACGAAGCCGCCGCGATGCTCGAACGCGTCGGCCTCGGCGCCTCGTTGAACAAGTATCCGCAGCAACTCTCGGGCGGCATGCAGCAACGGCTCGCCATCGCGCAGGCACTCATGATGAAGCCGCGCGTGCTGCTGCTCGACGAACCGTTCGGCGCGCTCGATCCCGGCATCCGCAAGGACATGCACCTGCTGCTGTCGGACCTGTGGCGCGAATCGAAACTCACCATCTTCATGGTCACGCACGACCTCAAGGAAGGCTTCACGCTGGGCAGCCGCGTGCTCGTCTTCGACAAGGTGCGCGTCGATCCGCAGGCGCCGGGCGCATACGGCGCACGCATCACCTACGACATTCCGCTCGACCGGTCGCGCGCGTCCGCGTCGGCGGTGCATATGGCACAGGCCGCCGTGCAGGGCGCATCCAGCATCGAACTGGTCTCCGACTGAAAGGAAGCTCAATCCCATGACATTGCTACTCGAAGAAGCCGTTCCCGGCGGCGGTCATACGTCGCTCATCGTCAAACGCGGGCAGTCGCTGCGCATTACCGACTTGCGCGGCGGCGCGAATGTCAGCGTGATGATGGTCAACGCCGCCGAGAAAAGCGAACGTCTGAACCTGCCGGATTCGCTGAAGTGCCAGCACACCGCGAAGCTCACCGCCGGCCATTGCCTCTATTCCGACATGGGCCGCGTGCTGGCCGCGATCGTCGCGGATACCTGCGGCTGGCATGACAGCATCGGTGGCGTGTCGAACGCGCAGGAAGTGTTCGAACGATACGGCGCGGGCCGCTATCAGGAACTGCGCAACGCGTTTTATCGCAACGGCACGGACAACCTGCTCGTCGAAATGAGCAAGTGGGGACTCACGGTTTCCGATCTGATGATGACGCTCAATCTCTTCAGCCGTGTCGATGTGACCGATGAAGGCGCGCTCGCCTTCGTGCCCGGCAATTCGAAAGCCGGCGACACGGTCGAGCTGTATGCGCCGATGAACACGCTCGTCGTGCTCACGGCGATCCAGCATCCGCTCGACCCGAACCCCGAATACGCACCGAAACCCGTCCAGCTCGAATTGCGCGAGTCGGGTTCCGAAGTGGCCGAGATGTGCCGCACCGCATGCGAGGAAAACGTGCGCGGTTTCATCAACACGGAACGATTCTTTCTTTGAGCGAAACCCGACATGACGAACATGCTTACCGTCAGCGAGAAACATCCCGACAACGCGATTCATCGCGAAACGCTCGCCGCGGGCGAACCGTGGCTGCATGAAGTGAAGGCCGGACAAACGTTGCGCATCGTCGATCTCGAAGGCAATCAGGCCGTCGATACGCTGTTCTACCGCCTCGACGATCCGCGCGAACGCTTCGACCCGCAGCGCACGTTGCGCCGGCAGCAAAGCCTGTATCTGACGACGGGTTCGGTGCTGTACTCGAACCTCGGCAATCCGATGCTGACCATCGTCGCCGATACGTGCGGCCGTCACGACACGCTCGGTGGCGCATGTGCGCAGGAAAGCAACACCGTGCGCTATGCGCTCGAGAAGCGCTATATGCATAGCTGCCGCGACAACTTCCTGCGCGCGTGCGCGCACGACGGGCGGCTGTCGAAGCGCGACATCGGCGCGAACGTCAACTTCTTCATGAACGTGCCGGTGACGGCCACAGGCGGTCTCACGTTCGAGGACGGCATTTCCGCGCCGGGCAAGTATGTCGAGCTGCGCGCGGAGATGGACGTCATCGTGCTGATTTCGAACTGCCCGCAGCTGAACAATCCGTGCAACGCGTACAACCCGACTCCGGCGGAGCTGATCATATGGAACTGACGCGCGTGCGCCGCTGGATATACCGCGTGATGCTCGTGCGCTCGGGACGCTGCTGCACGCTCACGCGCGATCGCCTGAACGAGAGCTATCGCTGATCCGAATGCAGCCGCGGACGACCGCGGCTCGCCATGCCCACGGCGGGACGGCCCGCCTCCGAATCACCCATCCTGCCATGTTCGAGAAGATCCTGATTGCCAATCGCGGCGCGATCGCGTGCCGCATACTCAGAACCTTGCGCGTGCTCGACGTCACCGGCGTCGCCGTGTACGCCGAAGCCGACCGCGCGAGCCGTCACGTCAGCGAAGCATCGATCGCGCATGCGCTCGGCGACGGCCCCGCATCGACGACCTATCTCGACACGGCGAAGATTCTCGATATCGCGCGCCGCGAAGGCGTGCAGGCGATTCATCCGGGATACGGCTTCCTGTCGGAAAACGCCGCGTTCGGCGAAGCGTGCGAAGCGGCGGGGATCGCGTTCATCGGACCGACGCCCGCGCAATTGCGTGCGTTCGGCCTGAAGCACACCGCGCGCGAGATCGCAGCGCAACAGGGTGTGCCGATGCTCGAAGGCACCGGCCTGCTCGACGGCGTGCAGGCCGCGCTCGACGCCGCGCAGTCGATCACCTATCCGGTGATGCTCAAGAGCACGGCGGGCGGCGGGGGCATCGGCATGCGCGTGTGCTGGAACGCCGATGAACTCGCCACGCATTTCGACGCCGTCAGGCGGCTCGGCGAAAACAACTTCAGCGATGCGGGCGTTTTTCTGGAGAAGTACATCGAACGGGCGCGACATCTGGAAGTTCAGGTATTCGGCGACGGACAAGGCGACGCGATCGCGCTCGGCGTGCGCGACTGCTCGGTGCAGCGGCGCAATCAGAAAGTGCTGGAGGAAACGCCTGCGCCCGCGCTGCCGGAAGGTATCCCGCAGGCGCTCTGCGATGCGGCGATCCGGCTCGCGAAAGCCGTCGATTACCGCTCGGCGGGCACCGTCGAATTCGTGTACGACAGCGCGGCGCAACGCTTCTATTTTCTCGAAGTGAACACGCGCCTGCAGGTCGAGCACGGCGTCACGGAACAGGTCTGGAACGTCGATCTGGTTCGCTGGATGATCGAACTCGCCGCTGGAACGCTGCCGCCGCTGCCGGCGCTCGCGGCCGGGCTCACGCCGCGCGGCCACGCGATCCAGGCGCGCCTCTATGCGGAAGATCCGGGCCGCGACTTCAAGCCCAGCCCCGGCCTGCTGACCGACGTCGCGTTTCCGCAGGCGGACGGCCACGCGCTGCGCATCGACACGTGGATCGAGGCCGGCTGCGAAGTGCCGCCTTACTTCGATCCGATGCTCGCGAAGATCATCGCCTGGTCGCCGACGCGCGACGAAGCGCGCCATGCGCTCGACGCCGCGCTCGCGAACACGCGCCTGTATGGCGTGGAGACGAATCGCGATTATCTGAAACAGATTCTCGCCGACGCGCCGTTCGCATCCGGCGAGCCGTGGACGCGCTGTCTCGAAGGGCTGAAGTACCGCGCGAGCACGGTCGAGGTCGTGAGCGGCGGCACGCAGACGACCGTGCAGGACTATCCGGGACGACTCGGGTACTGGGCCGTCGGCATTCCGCCATCGGGACCGATGGACGATCGCGCGATGCGCCTCGGCAATCGCCTGCTCGGCAACGCCGCCGACGCCGCCGCGCTCGAAGTGACGATGAGCGGACCCACGCTGCGCTTCAACACCGATGCGGTCATCGCCGTCACCGGCGCCGATATTCCGATCCTGCTCAACGACATCGCGCAGCCCATGCACACGAGCCTTCACGTTGCGGCCGGTTCGACGCTCGCGCTCGGCACGATACGCGGCGCGGGCGCGCGCGCCTATCTCTGCGTGCGCGGCGGCCTCGATGTCGCGTGCTATCTCGGCAGCCGCAGCACGTTCACGCTCGGCCAGTTCGGCGGGCATGGCGGGCGCGCCATCCGCGCGGGCGATGTCCTGCATCTGTATCCGCTCGACGACGCACGCGCCGGCGCGGCGCTCGACAACGTGCCGACGCTCGAACACGTCCGTACGATTCGCGTCGTCTACGGTCCGCATGGCGCACCCGAGTATTTCAGCAACCGGTATATCGAGCGCTTTCTCGATACGGAATGGGAGATTCACTTCAACTCGAGCCGTACCGGCGTGCGGCTCATCGGTCCGAAGCCGGAATGGGCGCGCGAGGACGGCGGAGAAGCGGGCCTGCATCCGTCGAACATTCACGACAATCCGTACGCCGTCGGCGCGATCGACTTCACGGGCGACATGCCGGTGATACTCGGGCCCGACGGACCGAGCCTCGGCGGCTTCGTGTGTCCGGTGACGATCATCGAGGCGGACCTGTGGCATATCGGCCAGTTGAAGGCGGGCGACAAGGTCCGCTTCGTGCCGGTACGGATCGATGAAGCGCGGGAAGCCGCGCGCAGGCGTCATCGTGAAATCGACACGCTCGAGATCGAGCCGCACGCGATCGCCGAACGCCGCGCGGCGCTCACCTCGCCCATCGTGCTCGACACCGGCGCGGATCACGAAAGACTCGTCGCGCGCGTGTCGGGCGATACGCATCTGCTGCTCGAAATCGGTCCGGCGGAACTCGATCTCGTGTCGCGGTTTCGTGGTCATGCGCTGATGCAGTCGCTCGAAGCCAGGGCGCTCGCTGGCGTGATCGATCTGACACCCGGCATTCGTTCGCTGCAGGTGCACTATCGGCCCGACGATCTGCCGCTCGCGCGCCTGCTCGAGATCGTCGCGGAAACATGGCAGGACGTGCTGCTGCAAAACGATCTGCGCGTGCCGTCGCGCGTGGTGCATCTGCCGCTTTCGTGGGACGACCCGGCCTGCCGGCTCGCGATCGAGAAATACATGACCACCGTGCGCCGCGATGCGCCGTGGTGCCCGAGCAATCTGGAATTCATTCGCCGCATCAACGATCTCGATTCCATCGACGCCGTCAGGAACGTCGTTTTCGATGCGAGCTATCTCGTGATGGGTCTGGGCGATGTCTATCTCGGCGCGCCGGTCGCGACGCCGCTCGATCCGCGTCATCGTCTCGTAACGACGAAGTACAACCCGGCGCGCACCTGGACCGCGGAGAACTCGGTGGGCATCGGCGGCGCGTATCTGTGCGTGTACGGCATGGAAGGGCCGGGCGGATACCAGTTCATCGGCCGGACCTTGCAGATGTGGAATCGCTATCGCGAAGTGGCGGATTTCGGCGGCCAGCCCTACCTTCTGCGCTTCTTCGATCAGATCCGCTTCTTCGAAGTCTCCGCCGATGAGCTCATGCGCATCCGCGCGGACTTTCCGCTCGGGCGCTATCCGCTGCGTATCGACGATGCCGAGTTGTCGCTGCCGGACTATCAGGCGTTTCTGGCGCGTGAATCGTCGAGCATCGATGCGTTCCGCGCGCGTCAGCAGTCGGCGTTTCAGGCCGAACGCGAGCGCTGGCGCGAAGCGGGCGCGTCCGAGGAATCGATCGATGTGACCGTCGCCGAGGAGATCGAACTGGCGTCGCTGAAAGACGGCGAAATCGCGGTCGATAGCGAGATTGCGGGCAGCCTGTGGCAAGTGAAAGCCGCCCCCGGCGACAGGGTCGCGGCGGGCGACGTGCTGCTCGTCATCGAATCGATGAAGATGGAGATCTCCGTTTGCGCGCCGTGCGCCGGGACCGTCGGCGCCATCCACGTCGCGCCGGGGTCGTCGGTGCGCGCGGGACAGCGCGTTGCGGTCATCGAACGTCAATAAACTATCGGATAAAAAGCTATGTCGTCATTCGATCTGCGTCTTCCGACGCTGCGCCGCGCCTATCTCGATGGAACGCTCACGCCGCGCGAACTGATCGCCGGCTTGCGTGAAAAAGCCGCCGCGCTCGATCCCGAGTTTCATCTGTTCGTCCATCTTCTGACGGAAGAGGAAGTCGCGCCCTTCCTGAACCGGCTCGACGAACACGATGTCGCGAGCCTGCCGCTCTACGGCATTCCGTTCGCGATCAAGGACAACATCGACCTTGCGGGCATCGAGACGACCGCCGCCTGCCCCGCGTTCGCGTACACGCCGACGGAATCGGCGACGCTCGTCGCACGGTTGATCGCGCTCGGCGCGATACCGCTCGGCAAGACCAATCTCGATCAGTTCGCGACCGGCCTCAACGGCACGCGCTCGCCTTACGGCAAGTGCCGCAACAGTGTGCATCCCGACTATCCGTCGGGCGGATCGAGCGCCGGTTCGTCGCTTGCGGTCGCGCTGGGCGTCGCCAGCTTCGCGCTCGGCACCGACACGGCCGGTTCGGGCCGCGTGCCTGCCGCGCTGAACAATCTCGTCGGATTGAAGCCGACGAAGGGCGTGCTCTCGACCGCTGGCGTCGTGCCGGCCTGCCGCACGCTCGATTGCGTGACGTTCTTCACGGCGACGGCCACGGAAGCGAGCGAGCTTCTCGCGCTCACCGCGCAAGCCGATCCGCGCGACCCGTACAGCCGCGGCAATCCGCAATGGAACGGCGCGCGCGCATTCGGCGCGCCTGCCGCGTTTCGCTTCGGCGTGCCCGCGCAACTCGAATTCGACGGATGCACCGAAAGCCCCACGCTCTTCGCCAAGGCTCGCGCGATGCTGGAAGCCGCCGGCGGCGAGGCTGTCGAGATCGATTTCGCGCCTTTCGTCGAAGCGGCGCGCCTGCTCTATCAGGGACCGTGGGTGGCGGAGCGCTACAGCGTGACCGAGGAACTCATCACCACGCAGCCCGACGCCGTGCTGCCCGTAATCCGCGATGTGCTCGCGAAAGCGCCGGGCGCCACCGCGGTCGAGCTGTTTCGCGCGCAATACCGTCTCCAGGCGCTGAAGGCCGTCTGCGATGCGGCGCTCGATACGCTTGACTTCGTGCTGACACCGACCTACCCGCGTCCCGTGACGCTCGCCGAACTGGAACGCGATCCGATCGGGCCGAACTCGCTGCTCGGCTACTACACCAACTTCATGAACCTGCTGGACTATGCGGCGGTCGCCGCGCCCACCGGCTTCATGAAAAACGGCCTGCCGTGCGGCGTGACCGTCTTCGGGCGCGCCTTCACCGATCAATATCTGCTCGGCATCGCCGATGTGCTTCAGCGCGCGAGCGGCATCGCATGCGTCGGCGATAACGCAATCGATGCGGGCGCGCGAGGCGTCGCGAGCAACGATCGCATGCAGCTGGCGGTATGCGGCGCGCATATGGAACGCTTGCCGTTGAATCGCGATTTGCTCAGCCGGAACGCGCGTCTCGTGCGGGCGACGCGCACCGCGCCGTCCTATCGGCTGTGCGCCTTGCCGGCATCGGCGGACGGCACGCGGCGTCCCGGCCTGTGGCGTGTCGATTCCGGTGGCGCCGAGATCGCGATCGAGGTCTGGGAGATGCCCAGCTCGGAATTCGGCTCGTTCATCGCCACCGTGCCGTCTCCGCTCGCGTTGGGGAAGATCGAACTCGGGGACGGCTCGTGGATCACCGGCTTTCTGTGCGAACCCTACGGCGTGCAGTCCGGAGAGGACATCTCCGCGTTGGGCGGATGGCGCGCGTGGCTGGCGAAAGCGGCGTAGCCTGTGCTTACGCCGTCATGAGGAAATCAGCCGCAAATTGCGGCTGTTTCCTCCCCGGCAGCAGCCCCGGCTAGCAATTACCCTTCTTTCCCTGGCCCGGCGGACAAAACCCATTGCCCGGGCCGCCTTGCGGCTTACCCACAACCGGCGGCGCATCGGGAACGTAGACCGCGCAGCCACTGGTCATGGCGGCGACGAGGAGCGGAATGACGAGGAGCACAGCCTTCTTCATGATGTTCTCGATAAGTAGGGAAAGGATTGCGCTTCTCAGAAGCCGAAGTCGACGTTGCTCTGGCTCGTCGCGGCATTGACCGGCGTCGAACGCGTCGCGCCCGATGCGGCGTCCGCTTCCAGTGTGTATTGGCCGGCTACAGCAGGCACCGCCGCGAAACCAAGCGGCAGCGCGCCCGTGTAAGTGCTGACCAACGGCGCGGCCGCAGGTAAGGCCATCTGATAGGCGCCGGTGTCGAGATTCGCGTTGACGGACGCGATTTCATACGGGCTTGCACCGATCGTCTGTAACGCGCGCACGGAAGCATCCGCGTTCGCCGTTACGGTGCCGCTCGTCGTGCTCATGGACGACGCGGGCAGTGCAATGGGTGCGTCGGATGTCGACACTGCGGTGTTCGTGTTGACCACGACGGGAACAGAACGCACGACGCCCGAGGCGACGTTGTTCTGAACGATGACGACATCGTAGTTGCCTTGCGTGGTGCTTTGAATGAGCGGCGAAAGGACGAACTTGCCAGTGCTGTCGGCAAGCGTACCCTTGACGACCTTCCCGTTCTGTTCGGCAAAGACCGTCGCGCCAGCTTGCCCGCGCGCAACATACCCCGAGATTTGCCCGCTCACCGTCGTGGGTGTGGCGGTCACGACGGGTTTCAGCGCATAAGAGCCGTTGCCCCGTGTCACGACCGACTTGCAGGCATTGAAATCGAGCACGAGGTCAACGAGCGTGTTCGGTTGCACCGTGAAGGGCTGAATGATCTTGTAGCCGCTTTGCGTGGCGCTGGGCGTATCGAGGGGCACTTCCTTGCCGCCGTTGGGCACCACGGAATTGGCGAGCGTGTTGCCCGAGTTCGAGGCGAGCAACAGACGCACCTGCTGGTACTGACCGGCTGGCAGCGCGGTTTGACCGAGGTCGGCAAGCACGCCGTTCGTCAACGAAAGGAGATCGATTTTCTGCGGGGAGGGCAAGACGATGCTGGTCCAGCCGGCATCACTGTCGCCCGCCTGCGAATTGGCGTTGACACGCACCTGCGATACGGTGACGTAGACGTGTTCGAAGCCGCACGACGGTGCGTCGGTCATCGACACATGCAGCGTGCCGTTCGGTGTACTCGGACTACTATCGCCCCCGCCACCGCCGCATGCAGCGAGAAGGACAGGCATAGCCAACGTCAGGATCTTCCAGTATTTCCTCACCATCGTCGCACCATTCTTTGTGATGTTTGAAAGTGACGGAAGCTTAACGTTCTTATGGTAGGACGATTGTAACGATGCGCCGTAAATCTGTAAGTTCTCGGTCAAGACGTAAGACGCTGGCCGTATAGCCGAAACGATTCGCTTTTCGAAACGACGTCAGCAAACTTACCCCGCCAACGCGCCCATCGCCTCGCCCCGATCCGCGACGATCCGAAACAGCGCATCGAACCCGATCACCTGAAACACCTCATGCACCTGCGGCAGCAAACCCGTCAGGACAAAACCATGCCCCGTGCTGCGCGCTGTCTTCGCCGCCTTCAACAGCACCCTCAATCCCGCTGAACTCACATACTGCACATCGCTCATGTCGAGCAGCACGCGCGGCGTAACCTGCACGCGTTCCGGCAATAGATCCTCGAGCTGTTTCGATGTCGTGCTGTCGATGCGTCCGCTCACAGCAACGACCAGTACTTCGCCTTCACGGCTTTCGGTGATATTCATTTAAGTCCTCGGTAGATCCGGCGCAGCGACGATGCGCTTGCGAAACATCAAACAGTTGAAGCGCTCGCGGCGTTCATAGGCGACCTCGTCCATCATCTTGCGCACGAGATACACGCCGAGACCGCCGATCGCGCGTTCATCGACGCTGCTCGTCACATCGGGGTCCGGCAACTGGAGCGGATCGAACGCGACGCCGTCGTCGATCACTTCGGCCCGCACGTCGTCCGCGCCGAACGTCACGCGAATGCGGATCGGATCGTGCGCAGAACCGTAAGCGGCGATGTTCGAGATCACTTCGTCGAAGGCCATCGCGAAGCTTTGAAACAGCTTCGACGGCAAGCCGCGCGCATCGAAACACACTTGCAAGCGATTCACCAGTTCGCCGATATCCGGCGCCTGCGCGTCCAGTTGCATGTCGAAAGTGTCGGTGGCGTTCATGCGTTCGTCGATCCGGAAGCGCCGTAGTGAACCGCAAGGCACGTGATGTCGTCGGATTGCGGCGCGCCATCGGCGAACTGATTGACGCTGTCGAAAATGCCCTTCAGCAGCGTCTCGACATCCGCGCCCTTCGCGTTCGCGAGATGCCGCGCGAGACGCGCTTCGCCGTATTCCTCGTCGGCGGGATTGAACGCTTCGGTGACGCCATCGGTATAAAGCAGGAGCGTCGAACCCGCTTCGAGCCGCGCGCGCCCTTCGGCGAACGGCGTGCCTTCCAGCACGCCGAGCGCCATGCCGCCCGTGCCCGGCAATTGCGATACCTCGCCGTCCGGACCGATCAGATACGGCGGATTATGCCCGCCGTTAGCGTAATCGAGTTCGCCCGTCGATGTATCGAGAATGCCGTAGAACAGCGTGACGAACATCGTGGCTTCATTGTCCTGCGCGAGCAGATCGTTCGCGAGCGCGAGACACGCGCCGGGACTCGCGGCGCTCGGCGCGATCGCGCGCAGCAGCGTGCGGGCCACCGCCATGAACAGCGCGGCCGGCACGCCCTTGCCCGACACATCGGCGATCACCATGCCGATCTTCTGATCCGACAGCCAGAAGTAATCGTAGAAGTCGCCGCCGACTTCGCGCGCCGGAATCATGCGCGCGAACATCTGCAGGTCGGAACGCGACGGAAAGCGCGTCGGCACGATGGATTGCTGCATGCGCCGCGCAACGTCGAGTTCCTGCTGGATCGACACGAGCTTCGTATGCGCGTTGAAGACGTTCTGAATCGTGAGGAACCACGGCCGCCATGCCTGCGGAATATCGGGAATCGATTTGACCGAGCCGCGGTCTTCGTCCTGGATATAGCGCACGAGTTTTTGCGCGGGCACGATGGCGTCGTTGTACGTCATGCGGCTCGCGATCATGAGCATCAGCGTGAGGCTCAGCACGAGCACCAGCACGCTCGGCACGCCCGTTTCGAGCGCGACGCGCTGCAGGTTCCAGCGCGGCAGCAGCAGCACGAGACGAAACGGCGCATGCTCGATGCCGACCGCTTCGACGTAATAGTCGCCGCGTATCGTGAGGCGGCCGGCGGCGTCTTCGAGCACGCCCTGCACATCGCCGCGCAGTTCCGGCGGAAAGGCATCGACCGCGGACAACACGTGTTGCGCGCCCTCGCGCACGAGGTGCGGATCGGCGAGCAACTGACCGCGATCGTTGACGATGAACATGCGGCCCAGTCCCGGCGGCCACGTCCGCACGAACTGGTTGAGCCAGCCGAGCGTCAGATCGAGCGATACCGAGCCGCGAAACTGGCCATCGTCGAACACGCCCGCCGATGCCGTGACCATCACGCCCTTGCCGGCTTCGTCGACATAAACGGGCGTCCAGAACACATTGCGGCCGGGATCGGCCTTGCTCTGCACGCCCGTGAAGAAGTCCTTTTCCTTGAGCGAATCCGCGTAGAAGAAGTCTTGCGAGGCGACCCACGGATAAATATCGATGAAGCGCCGCGCCGACGTGTAATACACCCACGTCGCGCCCGGCAGGTTCGCCATGATCGTCTTGAACGTGCCGTTGAGGTTCAAGGCCATTTCGAGTTCGCGGTCGAGCGCGGGCGTGCGCGGGCCGATCAGGCCGGTGAGATTGCCTGCGTCGGCGGCGGTCCACGGTGGCGGCAGCACGTCGAGCTGGACGCTGCCGGGATCTTTGCCGGGGCGCAGCGCGGCGAAGAGCGGCGAAGGAGCCGTGCCTTCCGGATGCAGACGGAACCACGTCTCGCCCTGAATGCGCATCGAGTTGACGGCGTCGGTGCTGCTGCGCACGAGCGCGTCGAGCGCGATGGCCTGTTCCTGCATGCGCTGACTGACGCTCGATGTTTGCGCCTGCAACGTCATCCGGTACTGCAGAAACACGAGCGCGCACGCCACGACGAGCACGCCGACGAACGCGATCCGCATGACGCGGTTGTAGCGGGCGAACAAGGCCGCCGTCAGATCAGACATACGCTGTTTCGCTCGATGAAGAGGCAGCCGCGCCGAGATGTTCGAGGCGTTTTTGCAGCACGCCCGAACTCGTCAGCCGGAGAATTTCGGAGAAGGCCATGCGCGTCATCGATCTGGGGTCGGCGGCGCGCGCGCCCTGTTCGGCCGCCAGAATGCCGATGACCTCGCGATAATCCTCGATGCCCGCGACCATGATGTCGAACCAGCTCAGCCACGCGGCGTCGATCGTCGGGTCCTGCTGAAGCTCCTTGCACAGACGGCCGATGCGCGTAGCCTGATCGAGCAGGATCACGTCGATTTCGTCGTCGTTCGCGCCGAGGCGTTCGCGCAGGTCGAGATCCCAGCGAATGCTGATCTCGGGCAGAAAGATATAGCGCAACCCCTGCACGATGCCGATGCGGCTTTGCGCCGACGGAATCATCGTGAAGCCGTCGATGGCCCAGCCTTCGCCGGGAAATTCGACGATGCGGCGCACGAGATCCACGGTATCCGCCATGCGCGTCGGCTCCTTGAACATGACCGTCAGGCCGGGCCGCGCGTTGTCGGTCCATTCGCCGGGCGGCAGCACGCGGCCCACGAAGGCGTCGGTCTGAGCGGCGGCGCGGGCGAGCGAGAACACGCGCGCGGCGAGCGCGGCGGCGTCGAAGCCGCTTGCAGCTTTCACTTCGAGGCCGACGGAAAGTTCCTGGCTCGCGCCATAACGCCCGAGCACGGGACGCAAAACGATTTCGTGCACGCGATCGTCGCCGTTCAGCAGCGTGACGAGCGGCTGCACGAAGTCCCTGAACCGCGCGCCGACCGGATAGACGAGCGAAGCCGGAATCGTGAGCGCGCCGTGGCCGCGCAGGCGCGCGAGGCCGCCCGCCGAGGCCTGCTGCGTCAAGCCCACGAAGTAATGGTTCACTGCGTCGGCCATCGCCGTTCCTTGTTGTTTTGTTTGAGCCGCTTCGAATACGTCGGAGAGTGTAGCGATGCGCGGCGCGGTCAAAAGCCCGAGCAGAACGCCAAAGAGGCGACTATTCGTGGCTTTGCCGCGCCGATCGGCTTACTTCGCGATGCCGACGCGTTCGCAGCTCGCGAGCGCGCCGTTGCTGCCCTGCGTGTAGGCGAGCCGGTAGCCGCCATTCGCGAGACCGTGCTTCGACGCCAGCACGATCTGCCCGAGCGTGCCCTTCGCGGCCTGGCGGGCCATCGACGGCTGTTGCTCGATGATCAGCGCCGCAAGCTCCGGATTCGCGCGCGCGGCGTCCGCGCCGATGATGCGCCGCGCGTTCGACACGCTGCCGCGATACCAGCCGTAGAACGGACGGTAGGCCGGTCCCGCGTAATGGCTGTCCACGATCATGTAGGGATCGAGCGCCGTCAGCGCGCGAAGCACGTCGTTATCGTTGAGGATGTAGGCGAGATCGCCGCCCAGACGCGAGCCCGGCTCGCCGATGTGCGCCGGATCGTAACGCCAGCCGTCCGGGCCGTTACGCAATTCGGACCACTTCTTGCCCGTCCACGTCACGACATGCGACAGCGCGATGGTCGAGGTGGCCGTCTCCGGCGCCGTCACATTGCCGACTTTCGGCGGCGCCACGGTGATATAGAGCAGGTCGCCCGGCAGCAGGTGCTTCGAGGTATCGTCGAAGTTGCCGTGATTGATGTCGAGCAGCACGCCCGCCTGTTGCGGGCCTGCCCATTTCGGCGTGCTCGCCGCGCCCGCGGGCGTCATGCACGCCTGCGTGGTGATGCCGGTTTCGACTTCGCGATTGTCCGTGGTGAGCCCCGCGAAGTTGTAGACCCACGCGGTGAAGTCGGAGCAGTCCACGCCGTGCCATTGAATCTGCGCGGACGGCAAGGCCTGCGCGCTCGCCTCGCCCTGATGCTGGACGATCTGCGAGCCGTCGATGCCATTGCGCTGCGCGGTGCAGGTCATGCCGTACTGCTGCGTGGAATTGCCCTTTTCGCCCGACGTGCTGCCCTTGGACGAGTTGCGGTATTTCGGATCGGCCGAGGACGAATCGTCCATCGGCAGCCAGCCCGGAATATGGTGATGGCAATAGTTGATGTTCTGATCGACCCAGTAGTTTTCGACGGCCATCACGAGCTCGCGCCGGAACGTGTCGATATCCGCGCAGCCGGCGGGCGGCTGGATCGCGCCGTACTGGCCGGCGAGCGGGCCCCAGCTGCTCGTCGTGACGAAGGTCGCCCAGTTGGCCTTTGTCATGTTGCCGGTGAGCTTGGCCTGCACGTCGTTCCGGCGGCCGTCGAAGAGCGCGAGATTGTCGTTCAGCAACGCGATGCGGTCGCCGCACGCGAGCGCGCTGCCCTTCGCCGTCTGGATCGCGCCGGGCATCGCCGGCTCGATTTGCGCGGCGGCCGTGATGCCCGAGCGGTTGCGCGGATTCGACATGTAAGCCGAAGCGCCCGCCGTGATCGAACAGTTGCCCCCGGTGGGCGCGCCGAGCGTGCCGTCCGCCGCGATATTGCCCGCGCCCGCGTGACATGACGTCAGCGTGTCGCCGTTGGCCGCCTGCGCGACGATATCCTGCGTGCTCTCGCCGATGCTGCCGCCATCCGCCGTGCGGCTCTCCGATTCCGCGCCGAGCGCGAGCGCCATCTTCGCGCCGTCCGTGACCGTCGATGCCGTGCCCGCGGCGGCGAAGGCCGGCGTGGTCTGCTGCACGTCGATATCGCCGGCGAAGGCGTTCACGCGCGACATCGCCGCCGCGATATTGCCCGCGACGAGCCCGCCCGCGGCGCGCGCATCGGCGACGATCGCGCTCGAATACGCGGAGACGACCATCTGCGCAGGCGCGCTGAGATAGACCGCGTCCAGTTCGCCCGACAGATTCGCGGCCGCGCCGTCCGCTTCCTCCTCGAAGCTGCCGCCCGTCACGCGCACGAGCAGCGGATAGCGCAGCGCGCCGCGCAGCCTGAACGTGCCGTCGCTGGCCGTGGTGGCGATGGCGGAAGGTTTGTCGGACACGGTGCCGTCCGCGGCGATTTCATGCGCGGCCACCGATGCGTTCGCAACCGGTCCCATATACACGCCGCCCGACGTGGAGGGCGTCGATCCGCCGCACGCGGAGAGAAATACGGAAAACGCCGCGCCCGCCGCGGCGGTCAGAAAAATGGGCTTCACGATAACCTTGCTGATGAGGAACGGAGCGCCGCGGCAAGCGGCGCGTGACATACCGGATGCGGCTTCGAAAAGCCAGGCATCCATGTCATCAGCGTAAGGGAGGAGCGTGAGCGGCGATCCGGCGATCAGACTCGGAAACCACCGGCTTTTCGGGACTTTCGACGAAAAGAAGATCGCCCGGTCGTGGCGTTTCTCAGGCGGCGGCCACGATCACGACTTCGATCAGCTTCTCGGGTTGCGCCAGCGTCGCGCCGACCGTGGCGCGCGGCGGCGTATGGCCGGGCGCGACCCATGCGTCCCAGACCTCGTTCATTGCGGCGGCCTGCTTCATGTCCGAGAGAAAGATTTGACACGACAGAATGCGCGACTTGTCGGAACCGTGCTCGGCCAGCAACGCGTCGATCGACGCCAGCACCTGCCTTGTCTGCCCCGCCATGTCTTGCGTGATGTCGCCGGGAACCTGTCCCGCGAGATAGATCGTGCCCTGATGCACAGCGACTTCGGACAGCCGCTTGCCCACGTGACTCCGCTTGATTTCCGCCACCTCGAATCCTCCACGTTTGATTGAAGAAAGCTCAACGCTCAAGGCCTGCGCGCGCGGCCTGATATCTGATCGACGACACCACGCCGATGCGCCTGAACGGCTCCGGCGGCAGCCAGCTAGGGCCTTCCAGCGAGAGGGCGTCCGAGAGGCAGGCCGACTGCGCGCCCATTGCCATCTCGCCTAGCAGCTTTCCATACGTCGATCCTTTGAGCACGCCCGCGCCGTTGCAGCCCAAGGATGCAAAGAGTCCGGGCCGCAACTCGCCGAAGTAAGTCGCTCCGTTGCGCGTCAACGCCGTCGTGCCGCCCCAGACATACTCGAAGCGATGCGATTTCAGGTCCGGAAAGCGCCGCCGGAAGCTCTCGGTCAATTGCGCCAGCGTGTCGGCCGGCGACTGTTCCTGCTCATACGAGTAAGCGCTTCGAACCATGAAGCGCCCGCCTTGCACGCGCCGCAGCGTCGTGCCGAGACGATTCGCTGGAATGACGCCCCATTCCGGCGCGTCGCCCATTTTTGCGAGCTCGGATTCCGGCAGGCGAGGCGTAAGCGCGGCATAGGTGAAAATCGTAATCAGCCTATCATTCAGGATTCCCAACGCTTTCGCAAAACCGTTGTTCGCCAGAATGACGCGATCCGAGGTGTAGGCGCCACGGCTGGTCGTCACCTGAAATGGTCTCGATTCGCTGAGCGACAGGACAGCCTCGTTCTCGACCACCACGACATTCGGCGGGAGCGAATCGGCCAGGCCGCGAATCAACGCGGCGGGTTGCACGAAGACGTTATTGGACGAATGGAAGCCGTATTGGTAGTAGCGCGTGCCGAGCTTGTGCTGCAAGGCGTCGCGATCACATTCCTCGTAGTCCACGCCCCATTCCCGATACTGGGCCAGCGACGCACGCAGATTCTGAACGCCCGCCTCGCTCGCCGCCGCGTGAAACTTGCCGACCGGATTCCACTTGCAGTCGATGCCATGCGCGCGAACCAGTTCGGCCAGCCACTTGAGACCGGCGTCGTACATGCGGATCTGCTTGCGCGCGACTTCGACCGGGCTCGTATGGCCGCCCATCTTCGTGTTGTGCGGCAGGTTGATGACGAAGCCGGAGTTGCGCCCCGACGAACCTTCGCCGATCACCGATGCTTCCAGCACGAGCACCTGTTCTTCGGGCCGCAACTCGGCGATCCGCCGCGCCGCTGCGAGACCGGTGTAGCCGCCGCCGATGACGATCGTCCCGAAGCGTGAAATGTTCGTGGCCGGTCTCGCGTCGCGCCGCGGCAGCATGGCGTTCCAGCCCGAGTCCTGCTGATAGGTCGGAAATTTTCCCGCTGCGTCCGTCGCAGACTCAGGGCGTTTCGCGCTATTCATGATATCGACACGGCTCAAGAGGGTTGTACTGTTGCGTTCCATTTTGCAGGCGCCACGTCGTGACGACGCTTGGATCAACGAAGCTGATGTCGAGCTTTGTGTCCGCTTGTATTCCTGTCCGCTCAAAGCGGAGCGGGATCGCCATGCAGCCATTCGACGAGCCCGGTTATCGACGACGTGATCGATCGCCCGTGCGGCACGACGATGTAGTAAGCATCCACCGGCTTGCATGAAGCCGTATGCAGCCGCACCAGTTCACCCGATGCCAGGAGGTCCGTGACGAGACGCCCCCAGCCCAGCGCCACGCCCTGCCCGCAGCGCGCCGCCAGCACCGCATCCGTGTAGATGCTGCAGCGGAGCGCGTAATTCAGTCGCGCGGGCCGATGCCCGACGGAGGCGAACCACGTATCCCACGCCATCCATCCTTGCGAGGTCGAGTCGGAGTCGATCAAGGGCATGCGCGCAAGCGTTTCGAGCGTATCGGGCGCTTCATTCTCGCGGAGCCAGCGCGGCGAACACACGGGGAACACCTCTTCGTCGAACAGCAGGGTCGAGGTTCCGTCGCCCCACGATCCGTCGCCGAAGCGCACCGCGACGTCCACTTCGTTATGACGCAAATCCGCCGTGAACATCGGATCGGTCAGGCGCAGACGGAGCTTCGGCTGCAAGCGTTTCAGATTCGCGAGGCGCGGCACGAGGCGAAGCTGCGAAAACGCGGCAGTGGACGCCAGAACGAGTTCCTGCTGCTCGAACCCCGACGACAGACGGTCGAACACGCCCGCGATTTTCTGCATCGATTCGGCCACGACCAGATAGAGCGACTCGCCTTCGCCGGTGAGCGAGATCGACCGGTGCAGGCGGTGAAACAGCTTCACGCCCAGCGTCTCTTCGAGACATTTGACCTGCCGGCTGACGGCGGCCTGACTGACGCCCAGCTCGCTCGCGGCGTTGGTGAAACTGCCGAGCCGGGCGACCGCCTCGAACTCGACCAGCGCGGTCATCGACGGAATGATCCGCCTGTAGCCCTTGGGGCCTCTCGTCACCTTCATCGGGAAAGATCTCCTGTCATGAATTCGTGGGGCCCGTATCGCATAACCTGGGGTAATGCGGACAGAACAATAAAGGACGTTGACGCTGAAAATCCGAACTCCAATACTGCGCGTACGGATTCGAACCGTGCCTGCCAAGAACACTTATTTCTGGAGCGAAAACGTGTCTGCCACGCCCCCCAAAACGCATCGCGAACTGATCGACAGCCGCGCGCCCGGCTGCGGTTTTCCCGGCGAAATATTCAGTCGTCCGGATGTTTTCGACAATGATGTCGATGTCTTCTTCAACAAGCTCTGGATTCTCGCCGGCGTGACGGCCGACGTGCCGGAACCGGGCGACGTCTCCACCGTCGAGGTCGGGAAAGCGTCGATCATGATCGTGCGCGACGACGACGAGAACATCCGCACGTATCGCAACGTCTGCCGCCATCGCGGTTCGAGAATCATGAAACAGCCCGGCAAGGCCAGCGTCGGCATGCTGGTCTGCCCGTATCATCAATGGACCTATGAGCTCGACGGCAGCCTGAAGCACGCCACGCACATGGGACAGGATTTCGACAAGACATGCCGAAGCCTGATTCCGGTTCACACGAAAGTGATCGGCGCGCACATTTTCGTCTGCCTCTCGGACGATCCGCCGGAAGACATCGCGAAGCTCGAACAGGTGATGACGCCGCGCTTCGCGCCGCATCACATGCAGCGCACCAAGATCGCCTTCGAGTCGGAACTCATCGAGAACGGCAACTGGAAACTCGTGATGGAAAACAATCGCGAGTGCTATCACTGCGAAGCCACGCATCCGGAACTGACCAACTCGTTCTTGCCCGAAGACTTCGGCTTCTGTCCCGACGGGCTCGGCGAAGAGGCGATGAAGAACTACGACGCCTACCTGGCCCGCAATGCGAAGAACCGCGAGGACTGGGAAAGCGAAGGGTATATCTGCGCGCTGTTCGAATCGCTCGACGAAAGCGTGCACACGAATTTCCGCACGCAGCGTCTGGTCATCGCCGGCAGCAACGAGTCGCAGACGCTGAGCACGAAGGTCGCGAGCACGAAGCTGCTTGGCGATCTGCAACGCCGCGACCTCGGAGACGTGCATATGTGGGGCCATAATTCGTGGACTCATGTCATGAGCGATCATTCCATCGTCGCCTTCATTCTTCCGATCGCACCGGACAAGACGCTCGTGCGGACCAAGTGGCTCGTTCACGAAGACGCCGTCGAGGGCGTCGATTACGATCTCAAGACACTGACGGAAGTCTGGCTCGCAACCAATCAGCAAGACGCCGATCTGGTGGCGAACACGCATAGCGGAACGCAGGATCCCGCTTACGTGCCGGGGCCTTACTCGCCCTACACCGAAGCGCCGCTCGACCAGTTCTGCCGCTGGTACGACGCGCGCCTGAAAGCACAAGGCATCTGACAACGACAAGGCGTCAGCCGGTTCGATGACTGACGCCGCTCGATTGCTCCGCGCTCAAGACCGCGAACGCTGCGCGTAGCCACGCACCCGGTCGATGGTTTCCGCGGGCACGTCGATTTCCCGAACCTGGATGTGACTGCCCGGAATACGCACGCCCGCGCCAGCCAGCCGGGCGAGTTCCGCCGCAAGCCGCTCGGGGAAGCCGGGCGAGAAGATCTCGGGTTTGAGCGCGACGAGAAAGAGCCCGACCCCCGGGCTTTCACTGCCTTCCGCAAACGAAGGCGCATCCATCGACCAGTTGGCTCCGGTGACGCCCGCCGCGAGAACTTCCATCATCATCGCGATGTTGGCGCCGCGTGCGCCGCCGAATGCGACGAGCAGGCCTTTCACGGCTTCCCTGGCATCCGTGGTCGGCTTGCCGTTCTGATCGACGGCCCAGCCTTCAGGAATGGGTTCGTTGCGCTCGGCGGCGTTGCGCACGTTGACGAAAGCCGTCGCGCTCGATGCCTGATCGATGACGAGCGGCCGTCCGTCAGCCACGGGCGCGGCGAACGAAACCGGATTGGTTCCGTACACCGCGCGGCCGCTTTCGAGCGTGGTCATCTGCGCCGTCGCGTTGCATGTGGCGATCGAAACGAGCCCACGCTCCGCGAGGCGTCTCGTGTAATAACCGAGTTCGCCGACGGTGAAGCTGTTCGATATCGACAAAGCGACGATCCCGTAGGTCGCCGCCCGCGTCGTCAACTCATCGAAGGCCTGATCGAACCCGAGCTGCGCGATGCCCTTTCGCGCATCGACCGTGATGACGGCAGGCGCGGGAAAAGCGATCGCCGGGTCCGCATCGACGGCTATTCGCCCCTTCAGGAAGCCATCGAGATAGTCGGACAAGTGAGCGAAACCCACCGCCTTGCTGCCGGCGAGTTCGGCGGACAGGACCGCTTCGGTCAGGGAATGGGCGACGGCGTCGTTCGCGCCGGCTGCCCTGATCGCGCCGTACGCGATCTGCTTTGCTTCTTCACGCTCGTATCGCATGGTTTCGTCACCGTCCTCGATGCATCATGCCCAGATGTCTCCCAGCGTGTAACCGTGGGTGAAGGGATCGTCCGGATCGAGCACGTAGGTGTTGAAGCCGTAAATCCACGAGCGGCCGGAAATGGTCGGCACGACCGCCGGAATATCGCCGATCCTGACCTGCTCCACGAGTTTGCCCGTAAAGACCGTACCCAATACGCCCTCGTGCCGGAACGGCTGGTTCAGGTCCAGTTCGCCCTTGGCGTGCAGCGTGGCCATCTTGGCCGACGTGCCGGTGCCGCACGGACAACGATCGATCGCGCCGGTCCATGTCGCCGGATTATCGAAATCGATGGCGCCGCTCGCGACCGTGACCGCGTTTTTCCAGTCCGCGTTCGGATTCTCCGTCGGCCCGGACAACTGCGCGATCGTGATGCCATACCCCGGATAGTGAGGATGAGCGACCGGCAACTGTTCCTGCGCCGCCTTGAGGATGAGCGCCGACACGCGCGTGATTTCCTTGCCATGCTCAGGCTTCAGTTCCAGCCCCTTGAACTGGCGCACATCGGCGATCACATAGAACATGCCGCCCCAGCCGACATCTACCGTGACCTTGCCGAGATGCGGCACGTCGATGACCTTCTCGAGATACGGCGCGAACGCCGGCACGTTCTTGAACGTGACCGAGGTCACTTTCCCGTTCTTGCACTCGGCGCGGATGCCGATGAGACCCGCGGGCGCTTCGAGCTGGAACTCCGTGACGGGCTCCTGCATCGGCAGCATGCCGGTTTCCAGCAGCACGGTCGCGACCGAGATCGTGTTGCCGCCGCTCATCACCGGATACTCCACCTGCTCCATGATGATGTAACCCGCCGCCGCATCGGGATGCTTGGCCGGCACGATCAGATTGCAGCACAGCGGCGGATAACCGCGCGGCTCGCGCAGCATGAGCATGCGGATCTGATCGTCGTGCTCTTCCAGCCACTTCATCTGCTCATAGACCGTATTGCCCGGAATATGCGGCACGCCTCCCGTGATCACCCGCATCGGCTCGCCCGAGTGCGTCTCGACCGCATGAAAGGTACGCTTGAAAGTCATGGTGTTCTCTTGGTTGACATCGGCATCGCGCGCGGTGTCGCTGCATGATTGCGCGCGCGATTCAGGTTCTAAGATACGCTTCGCGCGTCGGCTTCGTATGGTCTGGTTCTGCCTTACTTCGCCCCGAGCCAGACGGCGAACTTCTGGTTCAGGTCGTCGGAATGATCCGCCCAGAATGCAACGTCGACATCGACCGCGGTCTTCTGGTTATCCGGATGCGTCGGCAGATAGGGCTTCACCGCCGGATCGACGAGCGAAAGCGAAGACGTGCGCATCGGGCCGAGCGCGGTGGAAGAGCTCAGCTTCGCAAGCTGCTCCGTCGCGGTCGAGAACTTCAGGAACTCCTGTGCGGCCTTCAGGTTCTTCGTGCCCTTGACGATCGCCAGTCCTTCGATGTTCTTCACTTCGCCGTCCCAGACGAAGCCGAACGGCTTCTTGTCCTGGGCGATCGCCGTCCAGATGCGGTTGCAGTAGGCGCTCGTCATCGTGACTTCGCGGTCGGCCAGAAGCTGAGGCGGCTGAGCGCCCGCTTCCCACCACACGATGGACGACTTGATCGTGTCCAGCTTCTTGAACGCACGCGCGACGCCTTCCTTGGTGCCGAGCACCTTGTAGACATCGGCCGGCTTGACGCCGTCCGCCAGCAACGCCCATTCGAGCGCGCCTTCGGGAGACTTTCTCAGTCCGCGCTTGCCGGGGTACTTCTTCAGATCGAAGAAGTCGGCCACTTTCGACGGCTCGCCGCTCTTGAACGCGTCCTTGTTGTAGGTGATCACGGTCGACCACGCGACGTTGCCGACCATGCATTCGGACAGGCCGCCCGACATGAAATCCGACTTCGCGGGCTCGCCCGACTTTCCGGCCGGCAGCGCAGCCGGATTGATCTTTTCCAGCAGCCCTTCGTCGCAGGCGCGGATGGCGTCCGCGTACTGTATGTCGACGACGTCCCATGTCACGTTGTTGGTCTGGACCTGGCTGCGGATCTGGGCAATGCCGCCGTTGTACACATCGGACTTGACGTTCGTTCCGGTCTGCGCGGCGAACGGCTTGACCGCGGTGGCGTTCTGGGCGTCCTGATAGGAGCCGCCCCAACTGGCAAAGACAATGTCGGCTGCGCTGGCGGAGACGCTCGCCACGGAGGTGGCAATCAGCATCGCAATCGTGGCTGAGTATCGGGTCTTCAGTTTCATGCTGTGGGTTCCTTCATAGCGACGTGGGGCAACGCGATGCCAATCGTCTCGGTTAAAAAACACGGTGCTTCGGTTTGTTATTGTTAGGGTTCCTACTTATATGACTTACGCGCTCTCGTTTGAAATTAGATAGTTCAGACGTTGAACTGTCGTTCAGTGCTACCTTTTGCCTGAATCCACATCGCTGAACATGCGTTCAGCATTTCAATCCTTTCCGCCACTATATACGTGAATTTCGGACCGAAAAAGGGATTTTTAGCGCCGTAGCATCCGGTTTATCCCTATGCCAGAGGTAATTTCCGTGAACATCTGTTCAGCGGTCGACGCGCCCAGGCATTCGGATAAACTAGCGAGACCCGACCGGCCAGACGATCGCCCCGAGGCCGGCACGCTAGAGCACACAAGTGGAAATCATCGTGAAGGCAGCCGTCGTTGCAGGACCCGGCCGCAAGGACGAAGCCGGTCCCTATGAAGGGATGCGGCTCAAGCTCATCGACGCCACGCTGGCCGTGGTCGGTGAAGTCGGCCTTGAAAATCTGACGATCAGGCGCGTCAGCGAACACGCCGGGGTATCGGTGGGTCTCGTCCATCATCATTTCGAGAACAAGCAAAGCCTCGTCTACAAGACGTTCGAACATCTGATCCGGCGAGTGCGGGAACAGCTCACCGACGGGCGGCGGGACATCGCCGATCCCATCGTGCGGATGAAATTCACCGCCGACATGTGTTTCAACGACGAAGTCATGAGTCAGGGCGCGGCCAACGTCTGGCCGCACATGTGGAGCTCGTCCGCGCACGAACAGGACGTGCGGCGGCTCTGCACGGCGTTTTCGAGGCGGCTGCGCTCCAACTTCGTTTTCGACTTCCGCCGCGCCGGATGCGATCCGGTGATGTCCCGCATTCACGCCATTCAGGCGATGGCGCTGGTTCACGGGCTTTGGATCGAACACCGGGTCGCGGCGACCATCAGCATCGATGAAGCGATCGGCATATTCCACGGCATGATCGACGATGCGACTCATCGGATCTGGAAAATGAACATGGCGACGCCTCACGCGCGCTAGGCGTCGCCGTTGCTTTACATTGCATCCTCGCTCATGACCATGAGTTGCGTGTTCCCGCCCGCCGCGCTCGCGTTCACGGTGGTCACGCGCTCGCGCACGAGTTGCGTCCAGTCGTATCGACCCGAAGCGTCCGCGACGATCACACTGGTCAGGCGCGCGGCCGCCGCGCGGCGCAGCTTGCCGAGATCCGGGAGATCGGCCTCGGCCAGCACGGCTTCCACGCGCACAGCGCGCAATTCACCGGACAGCGCCTGCTGCACTTGCGACGAATCGATCACCCGGCATGCGCGGCCCAGCACGGCGGCGATCTCATCCGCGAAAGCGGACTTCGTCAGCACGGCGTCATTGCCGAAGGCCACCGCCGCCATCGCCTGCATGGCCAGCGCGAAGGCCGATTCTCCCGTGCAGAGCACCTGTCCGCGAGGCAGCAGTTCGAGCGTGTTTTCCTCGCCCGTCAGCGCCGGCAGGCTGAACGGCTTCGACGCGTCGATCAACTGGCCGAGGCGCGAGCGGAACGCTTCCGCCGACGTCCGTTGCGACGCGTTCATGCGCCGCAATGCCGGCGCGTGCAGCAGCGCATCCAGCATCTGCTGGCGCTCGGCGCGCGCCTGCGCCTGAGCGGTGTTGCGCGCGGTCAGACGCCCATCGGCGCTCTCGACCGGAAACTCGAAGAACTTTTCGCTGACGGCCGCCTTCGATCCGCCGAACGGCCCTTGCGGCGCTTCATACGAGGACGGTTCCCCGCGCGTGAGGCTGAAGAGCGTCAGCGGCCCGCCGCTCATCGGACCGGTGCCGGCCGCACCAGAGCCGCCAGCCGGCTGCATGCCCGGGAACGCCTGATGAATGGACCGGTTGATGCACACGCTGTTCGCCTTCGAGAACGACAGCAGCTTGCCGCTCGCTTCGTTGATGCGCGTGTGAAGACCGAGCACGGCGCAATCGAGCGCATCGAGGCGGCGGATCAGATCGTCCATCGCGCCCGTCCTGAAGCGGACGACATGAAGAATGGGCCCCACGACGCCCGGATCGATGACGCCGAGCGACGCCACATCCTTCAGATCGACGATGGCCGGCGCGACGAAATTGCCGTCCGCACACTCGGCCGACAGCGTGCCGCGCGTGACCGCGAATCCCTGCCGCCGCATCTGCGCGAGGTAGGTCTCCGCGCGGTCCTTCGCCGCCCGGTTCGTGAGCGGCCCGATATCGGTGGCGGCGCTGAGCGGATCACCCGTGTTGCGCTCGCTGAGCATGCCGTTGAGCATGCGCAAGACTCTGTCCGCCGTCGAATCCTGAAGGCAGAGCACGCGCAACGATGCGAGCGATTGCCCCGCACCGTGGAACGCGGACTGGATCGCGTCCGAGATAACCTGCTCGGGCAGCGCCGAGCTATCCACGATCATCGCGTTCACGCTGCCATGAGACGCGATGAGCCGCGCGGGCTGCGCGCGTTCCGCAAGCCGTGCCGAAATCGATGCGGCCACGTCGCGCGATCCGCCGAACAGGACGGCGGCGACGCGCGAGTCGGAAACCAGGGCGCGGCCGATCGTCGTGCCGTGGCCCGGCATCAGTTGCATGACGCCGGCAGGCAAGCCAGCGTCGATGAATACGCGCGTGGCTTCGAACGCCGTCAACGACGCATTCGATGACGGCTTCGCCACGACCGCATTGCCCGAGGCGAGCGCCGCGGCCGCCTGGCCGACGAAGCACGACAGCGGCGACGCCGACGGACTGATGCTCGCCACCACGCCGAGCGGCTTCGCATCGCCGAGGCGCGGATCGCTCACGAGCTGATGCGCGTAGAGGCGGCACAGGTTGACGGCCCGCCGGACTTCTTCGGCCGCCTCGGACAGCGTTGCGCCACTCTCGAGCGCCAGCACGGCGCCGAAGTGCGCGCCTTTGCTTTCCAGCGATGCAGCCGCGCGTTCGAGCACGTCCGCACGCTCGCGGACCGGCGTGCCCGCCCACGCCGCCAACGCCTGCGCTGCGGATGCCACCGCGCCCGCCGCGGCGCTCACCGTGCTCGTCGTCACGCTGCCGATCGTTTCGGCGAGGTTGCCGGCGCTGTGCACGAGCGCGGTGGCATCGCCGGACGCATCCGCCGCCGTCGCGACGATGGGCCTCGCGTTGATCCGGTTCGCCCGGATCGCCGCGACGGCCTGCGCAAACGCCTGCGAATCCGCGAAGTCCATCGATGCGGCATTCAGCCGGCCCGGCAGCAATCCGCGCGGCGACACGATGCCCGCATGCGGCTTGCCGCCCGTGCGCGCCGCTTTCGCCACCGGGTCCTGCACGATATCGGCGATGCTCACCGCCGGATCGACGATCTGATTGACGAACGACGAATTCGCCCCGTTCTCCAGCAGGCGGCGAACGAGATACGCGAGCAAGGTCGCGTGCGGCCCCACGGGCGCGTAGATCCGGCAAGGCCTGCCGAGCTTCGACGCGCTCACGACCTGGTCGTACACCGTTTCGCCCATGCCGTGCAGACACTGGAACTCGTACGGCTTGTCGCCGGCCAGCGTATGCGCCGCGGCCAGCGTGAACGCATTGTGCGTGGCGAACTGCGGGAAGATGGCGTCCGGCGCGTCGAGCAAGGCCTTCGCGCAGGCGATATAACTCACGTCCGAATGCACCTTGCGCGTGAAAACCGGATAACCCGCCGCACCGGCATCCTGCGCCAGCTTGATTTCCGTGTCCCAGTACGCGCCCTTCACGAGACGGATGTTGATGCGGCGGCCATTCGCGCGCGCCAGCGCGATGATCCACTCGGCCACGGCGCGCCCGCGCTTCTGATAGGCCTGAAGCGAGATGCCGATACCGTTCCAGCCGCTGAGCGTCGGCTCCGAGCACAGCCGTTCGAGCATTTCGAGCGTCAGGTCGAAACGCGCCGACTCTTCCTGATCGAGGTGAAAGCCGATGCCATACTGCTTCGCGATCTGCGCCAGTTGCAGCAGGCGCGGATACATTTCGGCCAGCACCCGCTCGCGCTGAGCAAGCTCGTAGCGCGGATGCAGGCCCGAGATCTTGACCGAAACGCCCGGCCCGTCGATCGGCCCCTGACCCTTCGCATCCTTGCCGATGGCTTCGATGGCGTGCCGATACGACTCGAAATAAGCCTGCGCGTCCTCGTCGGTCAGCGCGGCCTCGCCGAGCATGTCGTATGAGTAGCGATAGCCGTTCGACTCGCGGCCCTTCGCCACGCCGATCGCCTCTTCGATCGTCTGGCCGGTGACGAACTGCTTGCCGAGCATGCGCATGGCGTAGGCCACGCCGCCGCGCACGACCGCTTCCCCGCCTTTGCGCACGACGCGCGTCAGCGCTTCGGCCAGCGCGTTTTCGTCGGGCTGCTTCAGGAGCTTGCCCGTCACGAGCAAGCCCCACGCCGTGGCATTGACGAACAGCGACGGCGACTTGCCGAGATGCGCGCGCCAGTCCGCATCGACGATCTTGTCGCGAATCAGCTGATTGCGCGTCTCGGTGTCGGGAATGCGCAGCATGGCTTCGGCGAGACACATCAGCGCGATGCCCTCACGGCTGTCGAGCGAAAATTCCTGTGTGAGCAGGTCCACGCCGCCCGCGTCGATGCGCGCGTCCCGCACGCCCTGCGCGAGCCGCGCCGCGAGATCCTGCGTCTTTTTCAACGTTGCGGCATCGAACTGCGCCTCTTTCATCAGCGCTTGAACGACGACGTCTTCGGGTAAGGACGATGCGTCGCGGATGCGTTGGCGCAGCGTCTCGAGATGGGTTGCGGCGGTATTCGTCGATTGGATTGGCGACAGCATGATGAGGATACCTGATGGACTCTTGGGCCTGAATGGATGATCAGAAGCTCGCCGTACCGCGCAAGCGTTCGGTCCTGCGACGCAGAAGTTCCAGCGTGACGAGCAGCAAGGTCGAGATCACGACAAGCACGCTCGCAACGGCCAGAATCGTGGGGCTGAGCTGCTCGCGAATGCCCGCCCACATCTGCCTTGGCACCGTGCGCTGATCGGTGCCGGTCAGGAACAGCGCGACGACGATTTCATCGAAGGACGTGGCGAAGGCAAAGAGCGCGCCGGAGATCACGCCCGGCGCGATGATCGGCAGCTTCACCTGCAGGAACACGCGCAACGGCGACGCGCCCAGGCTGCGGCCGGCTCTCGAGAGCGTTTCGTTGAAGCCCGCCAGCGTGGCCGTGACCGTCACCACGACAAACGGCACGCCAAGCGCGGCATGCGCCAGAATCAGACCGGTGAGGCTATTCACGAGGCCGAACGGGCTGAAGGCGAAATACACGCCGACCGCCGTGATGATCAAAGGCACGATCATCGGCGAGACCAGAATGCCGGTGATCAGCGCGCGGCCCTTCAAGCGCGGATGCGTAAGCCCGAGCGACGCCATGATGCCGAGCGTCGTCGCGAGAATCGTCGAGGCGGAGCCTACGATCAGCGTGTTCTTCAGCGCGAGCATCCATTCCGGGCTATCGATGAAGTCCCGATACCAGCGCAGGCTCACGCCGGGCAGCGGATACGTGAAGTAAGGCTGCGAATTGAACGACAGCGGCATCACGACGAGAATCGGCGAGATCAGGAATACGAGAACCGCCATCGACAGAACGACGTGCGACCAGCGTCCGAGCCGTCCCCAGACCGTGACATAGGCAGGAAAGTTGAACATTCGATTCACCCCAGCTTGACACCGGCGCCGCCGGTCATACGAACGAAGATCGCGTAGATCGCCAGCACGCCGGCCAGCAGGATCGAAGCGAGCGCACAAGCCAATCCCCAGTTCAGCGTGTTGTTGACGTGATTGGCGATGTAGTAACTGGCGAGCTGATCGTCGGGGCCGCCCACGATGGCCGGCGTGATGTAGTAGCCGACCGCGAGAATGAACGTGAGCATGCCCGCGGCGCCCACGCCCGGCAGCGTCTGCGGGAAATACGCCTGAAAGAACGAGCGGATTGGTCCGGCGCCGAGAGAACGCGCCGCCTTCATGTAGATGTTGGGAACGCCCTTCATCACGGAATACAGCGACAAGATCGCGTAGGGCAGCAGGATATGCGTCATCGCGACCAGCACGCCGAAGCGGTTGTAGATGAGCTGAAAGCCGTGCTCCGTGAGCCCGAGCGTCTTGAGCAGATCGTTCAATACGCCATGCTGCTGCAACACGACGACCCAGGACGTCGTGCGCACGAGAATCGATGTCCAGAACGGCAGCAGCACCATGATCATGAGCAGGTTGCTGAAGCGAGCCGGAATGGTCGCGAGAAAGTACGCGACCGGATAACCGAACAGCAGGCACAGCGCGCTCACGGCGATACTGACCCACGCGGTGCGCACGAATACATCGACATACAGGCGCTCGCCCGGTCCTTCGCGCACGATCGCGCCGTGGTCGTCTCGTTTGAAATCGAAGGCCTTCAGGTAATAGCCCAGCGTCCACGGCGACGATGCGTATTTCAGCGTCGACCATGCGCCGATGTCGTTCCAGCGTTCATCGATGGCGGCAAGACGCGTGTGCCATGTGCCGGCGCCGTCGTCGCTCAGGCGGCGCGCCGTTTTCATGACGAGGCTGCGCATGCCCGCCTCGTCATAGTTGAGCCGGGACGCGACTCGACTGACGCCCTCGCCACCCTTTGCGGCGATGAGGTCGCGCGCGAAGGCGTCGAATACCGCTTCGCCCGGCAGCTTGCCTTGGGCAGGGTCCCATTCCCTCAGCAATGCCGCGGCGTGGGGAAGCTCCTGAGACAGCGTGGCGTCGCGAAAGCTCTTCATCAACAGACTTCCAATGGGCACGAGGAAGGTGACGACGAGGAAGATCAGCAAGGGCGCGACGAGCAGCAATGCCTTCACTCGTTCAGCGCGTTCCGCGTTGCGGAGCCTGGCTTTCAGACTCTTCGAGTCTTTGAGGGTCAACGGTGCCGCTGGCTGATCCGCGGGAACGGCAATATCGTGGGGAAGCATCATCATGGTCGTGCGGCGTGGGCCGCGTCCTCCTGATCGATTCTATTGCTATGTATGCCTAACTATGTGCGCAGCAACCTTGTCGCGCTTGCGTGTTCTGATCGGGTTACGGCAGGGCGCGCTCGCTCATTGCAACGCGCGGCACGCTTCCGCCATCCAGCCGATATGCACCGAATCGCCGACACGCAACTGACGCGCGGCGCCGTCGTTCGGCAGCTTCACGATGAAGTCGTTCTGTCCGCACACCTGCATCACGACACGAAGATGGTCGCCGTAATAAATGAGATCCTTCACGCCGCCCTGAAAGACGTTGTCGCAATTTTTGGCCAGATCGCCGACGGCAACGCGCTCGGGCCGCAGGGAAATGCTGGCGGACCCGGTTTCCCGAATGGTCGGCCCGATGCTTGCCTTGATGCTCTGTCCGCTCGCCAGCTTCACGGTGCAGCGCTCCTTGTCCATCACGGAGACCGTTCCCGTGAGCTCGTTGCTTTCGCCGATGAATCGCGCGACGAAGGCGTTCTCGGGGCGTTCATACAACGCGGGCGGCGGCGCGAGTTGCTGGATGATGCCGTTGTTGAACACGGCGATACGGTCCGACATAGTCATGGCCTCGCTCTGGTCGTGCGTGACATAGACCACGGTCAGGCCGCTTTGCTCGTGAATCTGCTTGATCTCGTACTGCATCTGCTCTCGAAGCTGCTTGTCGAGCGCGCCAAGCGGTTCGTCCATGAGCACGAGCGCCGGTTCGAACACCAGCGCGCGCGCAACCGCGATGCGCTGCTGCTGCCCGCCGGAAAGCTGGCCGGGCATGCGGTTGGCGAACTTTTCCATATTCACCATGTTGAGCGCGCGCTTGACCTTACGGGCGATCTCGTCCTTCGCTATCTTGCGAACCTTGAGCGGGAACGCGAGGTTCTCCGCAACCGACTTGTGCGGAAAGAGCGCATAGCTTTGAAAGACCATGCCGATGTTGCGGCGCTCGGGCGGAATACGGTTGATCGGCTTCCCCTGAAGCAGAATCTCGCCATGCGTGGCGGTTTCGAAGCCCGCGAGCATCATCAGACATGTCGTCTTTCCAGATCCGGACGGCCCGAGCATCGTCAGAAACTCGCCTTCCTCGATGTCGAGATTGAGATTCTTGACGACGAGAGTTTCGCCGTCGTAGGTCTTCTGTACGTTCTTGAAAGAAACAATGGTTGACATGATGTGTCCTCAGGAGAAGCCGGGGTCGAACTCAAGCGCCGAAGGTCCAGTCGCGCTGCGGCAGATACGTTTCCTTCACCACGCGCGGCGACGCCCAGCGCAGCAGGTTCAGATACGAGCCCGCCTTGTCGTTCGTGCCGCTCGCGCGGCCGCCGCCGAAGGGCTGCTGGCCGATCATCGCGCCCGTGGGCTTGTCGTTCAGATACAGATTGCCGGCCGCATTCACGAGCACGCTTTCCGCGTGATGCAGCGCGAAGCGGTCCGTGCAGAAGATCGAGCCGGTGAGCGCGTAGGGGCTCGTCGCGTCGATGAGGTCGAGCGTTTCGTTCCACGCGTCGTCCTCGTAGACGAACACGGAGAGCACGGGGCCGAACAGTTCTTCCTTCATCAGCGCGTGATGCGGGTCGCTGACTTCGAGCACGGTCGGCTCGACGAAATAGCCCGGATCGGACCAGGTCTTGCCGCCGGAGACGAACTTGACCGCCGCGTCGTCCTTGGCCGCCGCCAGCACGCGCGAAAGCTTCTGGTGAGAAGCCTGCGAGATCACCGCGCCCATGAACGTGTCGTGGTTCGCCACATCGCCGACTTTCAGTTGCGACAGACGCTCACGGATTTCCTTACTGACCGCGCCCCACAAGCTCTTCGGGATATACGCCCGCGACGCCGCGCTGCACTTCTGCCCGCAGTATTCGAACGCGCCGCGAATCAGCGCGATCGCCACTTCCGACGCATTCGCCGACGCATGCGCAAGCACGAAGTCCTTGCCGCCCGTCTCGCCGACCAGGCGCGGAATCGTACGGAACGCATCGACCTTCGACGCGACGCCTTTCCACAGCGACTGAAACACCGCCGACGAACCCGTGAAGTGAATGCCCGCCAGATCCGGCGACGACAGCGCGACACGCGTGGTCAACTCGGCATCGCCCGGCACGAAATTGATGACGCCCGGCGGCAGACCCGCCTCTTCCAGCGCTTCGAAAAAGATGTAGTTGGCCAGTGCCGATTTCTCCGACGGCTTCCACAGCACGGTATTGCCCATGATCGCGGGCGCGGTCGTCAGATTGCCGCCGATGGCCGTGAAGTTGAACGGCGACACCGCATAGACGAAGCCTTCGAGCGGACGCCA
>NZ_FCNY02000034.1 GCF_001544575.2 Caballeronia cordobensis | reverse complement strand
TGCGAGGGAAACCAGCGAACACGAGTGCACTCGCATACCCGATTAACCCATCGGCCGCGAAGCGGGCTGGAGCTTGAAATGGCTGTACCAATGAATTAAGTGGCGCGATGTGACGGATCGTGCGCGATCCAAGCCCGATTGTTCCTTCGAGGGCACTCTTAGGCGAGGGCCGTTCCCCGAGGAGAAGAATGGCCAACGTGCGTGTGACTGCGGGCGGTGACAAAGCTGCTTTCTTTGGTGACTTTCTTTGCAGCAGCAAAGAAAGTTACCCCCGCCCCGGGGAGGGGCAGTGCTAATAAACCGACACGAAACCGGGATCCGGCGACACAAAAAAAACCCTCAATACATCCCAGCCGCAACCCGCCCCACCTCCCCAATCCCCACCTCGAAGATACGCTGAAAAAACGGCATCAAATTCGGCACCATGAGTTGCAGCAACAGCAACCCGACGAGCATCGTCACAGGAAACCCGACCTGAAAAATCCCGATTTGCGGCGCAGCGCGATTAAGAATCCCGAGCGCGAGATTCGCGATCAACAACGCCGCCACAATCGGCAAAGCCAGCAGCAACCCCGTAGAAAACACACTGCCGCCATAGCCAACCAAAACCCGCCACCCCTGCGCATGCGACGCCGCCGCCACGACATTCGCCTCGATCGGCACACTCTGAAACGTCGCGACGAGCGCACTCATGAGCTGCAAATGCCCATCGAAGACGAGAAACGCGAGCATCGCAAGCGTATTCAAATACCGCGAAACCACCACCGCATTCCCACCGGCGCGCGGATCGTAAAGCATGGCGAACCCCAGGCCCATTTGCTGCCCGATGAACTCGCCCGCCGCATCGACCGCCGCGAACGCAATCTGCATCACCATGCCGATGGCCGCGCCGATCAAGAACTGATTGACGATGATCCACACGCCCGCCGCCGAAAACACCGTCGCCTGCGGCATCGCGCCCAAAGTAGGCGCAACGATCAGCGAGATGAACGCGGCGAGCGCAATCTTCACGCGCATCGGAATCGCCATGTGGCTCAGCACGGGCGCGGTCGCGATCAGCGCGAGGATACGCACGAACGGCCACAGAAACGCCGTGAGCCAGCCGTTCAGTTGCGCGTACGTGACGGAGAACATCAGCCGCTCACGCCCGGCGCGATGGTGAAGACCGAGCGCATGTAGTCGAGCAGCGTCGACAGCATCCACGGACCCGCGATGACGAGCGTCACCGCCACCGCAATCAGCTTCGGGATGAAAGACAAGGTCGATTCGTTGATCTGCGTCGCGGCCTGAAACAGGCTCACGACCAGACCGACGACAAGCGCGACCAGCAACAGCGGCGCGGCAAGCAACAAGGCGACGTACATCGCCTGATGCGCCATCGTCATGACGGATTCTGGCGTCATTTCACACTCTCACGAAATCAGGAAACGAAGCTCTGCGCAAGCGAGCCGATCAGCAACTGCCAGCCATCGACGAGCACGAACAGCATCAGCTTGAACGGCAGCGCGATGGTCGTGGGCGACACCATCATCATGCCCATCGACATCAGCACGCTCGCCACCACCATGTCGATGATGAGAAACGGAATGAAGATCGTGAAGCCGATCTGAAAACCCGTCTTCAGCTCGCTCGTGATGAACGACGGCACGAGCAGCGAGAGCGGCACGTCCTCGGGACCGTTCATCGGCGCGGCCTTCGAAATGCGCGCGAAGAGCGCGAGATCGGATTCGCGCGTCTGCTTCAGCATGAACTGCTTGAACGGCGCGACGCCGCGCGTCACCGCCTGGTCCATCGCGATCTGGCCTTCGGAGAAGGGCTTGTACGCGTCGTTGTAGGCGCGGTCGAGCACGGGCGACATCACGAAGAACGACAGAAACAGCGCGAGTCCCACGAGCACCTGATTCGGCGGCGTGCTCGACGTGCCGAGCGCCTGACGCAGCAGCGACAGCACGATGATGATGCGCGTGAAGCTCGTCATCATCAGCACCATCGCGGGGAGGAACGAGAGCATCGTCAGCAGCAGCATCGTCTGCACGCTGAGCGAGTACGTCGTGCCGCCGTTGGGGCCGGGACTGGTGTTGAAAGCCGGCAAGCCTGCCGTGCTCTGCGCGAAGGCGAGATACGGCATCGAGCCGATGAGAACCGGAAGCGCGAGCTTCGCCACGCGCACGATATGACGACTGACCTGCATTACTTGCTCCCGCCGACGATGCTTGCGAGGGCATCGAGAATGCGCTGACCTTGAATGACGACGAACGTGATAGCCATGAAATCCTGCCTCTTTCGATAGGATGAATTCTCGGCGATCGCGATATCGGACGATGGCGCGAAAAGAGGGGGAAACCCGCGCCAACTCGTTCTATTGGTAAACAGCGGCTGTAAACGCAAATCGGGCGCGGTCCTTTCGAACCGCGCCCGATATGACGGCCAATCCGCCTTATTTGACGAACTTCTGGAGCCGCTTGTTCGCTTCGCCGGCGAGGGCGTCGCGAAATCTCGCGCCAAAGCTGCCGGACGGCGTTGCCGGAATGCCGACGCCTTCCACTTCCGCCGATCCCGCGGGCATCGTGTGCAAGAGGCGCACGTTGCCCGGACCCGCGCCGAGCACGAGCCACGTATCGCCCACTTCGACCACCGCGACGCGCTCCTTGTTGCCGAGCGATGCGCCGCCGACAACCTTCACGAGCCCCGAGCGCTTGCCGCCCTGCAAGCCGAACTTGCGCGCGAGCCACGCGCAGCCGAACACGAAGCCGATCACGACGACGAGCCCGACGAGCGTTTGCAGCACCGCGCCGAAGCCGAGCGACGGCACCGCGGTGCCCGCGCCGACACCCGATGCGATCTGCGCGGCGTGATTCACCGCGTTCATGTCCGCGGCGTGAGCGAGAAGAGGCGCGCAGAAGAGCAGCGCGGCGGCGAAGCGTTTCATCGATTCAATTTCCGGATACGTTCCGACGGCGTGATGATGTCGGTCAGGCGAATGCCGAACTTGTCGTTGACGACGACCACTTCGCCCTGCGCGATGAGACAGCCGTTCACGAGCACGTCCATCGGTTCGCCGGCGAGGCCGTCGAGTTCCACGACCGAGCCTTGCGCCAGTTGCAGCAGGTTGCGGATCGCGATCTTCGTGCGCCCGAGTTCCACCGTCATCTGCACGGGGATGTCGAGAATCATGTCGATGTCGTTGCGCGTCGACGGCGGCGCGGCCTTCGACAGCGGCTGGAACACGCCGGCGCTCGCCGCGACAGGCACGTCGTTGCCGTTCTGCTCGGCGAGCGCGCTCGCCCAGTCGTCCATCATGAGCTCGTCGCTCTTTTCGTCCGCGCCGGGCGAGCCCGGCAGCGTGCCTTCCTGCATCAGGTCACTCATATCCACCTTCCTTCATCGTGTCGGTCGCGCTGATCATCTTCTGTACGCGCAGCGCGTATTGACCATTGAAAATTCCGTAGCCGCATTCCATGACCGGCACGCCATCCACTTTCGCGACGACCTGCTCCGGTATGTCGATCGGCAGCACGTCGCCAGCGCGCATGTTCAAAATCTGCTCGAACGACGAGCGGATCTCGGCGAGATCCACCGACAGTTCGACTTCCGCCGTCTGCACCTGCTGCGACAGCACGCGCACCCAGCGGCGGTCCACTTCGAGCGCTTCGCCCTGAATCGGCGAGGAGAGCACGTCGCGAATCGGCTCGATCATCGAGTACGGCATGCAGATGTGCAGCGTGCCGCCCGTCGAGCCGAACTCGATCGTGAACTGCGTCACGATGACGATCTCGTTCGGCGTCGCCACGTTCGCGAACTGCGTGTGCATCTCCGAGCGCATGTATTCGAACTGCAGCGGCTTCACGCTGCGCCACGACGTCGCGTAGTGCTCGAACACGAGATTCAGCAGCTTGCTGATGATGCGCTGCTCGGTCTGCGTGAACTCGCGGCCTTCGACGCGCGTGTGAAAGCGCCCGTCGCCGCCGAACAGGTTATCGACCACGAAGAACACGAGGTTCGGATCGAACACGAACAGCGACGTGCCGCGCAGGGGCTTCACGTGGACGAGGTTCAGGTTCGTCGGGATCGGCAGATTGCGGGTGAACTCGCTGTATTTCTGCACCTTCACCGGGCCGACGGAAATTTCCGCCGAACGCCGCATGAAGTTGAAGATGCCCACGCGCATGAGGCGCGCGAAGCGGTCGTTAATGATTTCGAGGCCGGGCATCCGGCCGCGGACGATGCGTTCCTGCGTCGCGATGTTGTACGGACGTACGCCGGCGGGCTTTTTCTCGTCAGCTTCCTGATCGATTTCGCCGGTGACGCCCTTGAGCAGGGCATCGACCTCCTCCTGCGACATGAACTCTTCGTGGCCCATGGCTCTTTACTCGTTGATGCGGCCGTTACTGAACGACGAATTCGGTGAACAGCACTTCTTCGATGCGCACCGGTTTTTCCGTGGTGCTCGCCGCCGTCTCGACTGCGGCGCGCAGTTCGCCTGCGAGCTGCCTTTTGCCGTCGACCGATGCGAGATCGTCGGGGCGTTTGCCGGAGAGCAGGAGCAGCACGCGGCTGCGGACTTCGGGCATGTGCTCGGTGACGAGCAACTGGACCTTTTCGTCCTTCAGCTTGAGCGTGAGACCGGCGCGGAGATAGTGCATGGCGCCGTCGTCGGATTGCAGATTCACGGTGAGCGATTCGAGCGGGAAAAACACGGGCGGCGGTTCCGGAGCGGGCTTGGCCGGGCCGTGATTCTTGCCGAGGAAGAAGTAGGCGCCTCCGGCTCCCGCGCCGAGAAGCACGATCGCCCCGACGGCGATGATCAGGATCTTTTTGAGCTTGCCGCTCTTCGCGGGAGCGATGGGTTGCTGGTTTGCAGTCGTGGTAGCCATTTGCTTGCCTCTTTCGATAGGGTGAATTGTTGGCTATCGGGGTGTAAAGCGATGGGTCGAACAGAGGGGGGATTTGGGGTTATTCCAGCTTTTTGCCCTGCGCGGGCTTGGCGTTTTTGGGTTTGGTTTTTTTTGCCGGATCCCGTATTCGTGTCGGTTTATTAGCACTGCCCCTCCCCGGGGCGGGGGTAACTTTCTTTGCTGCTGCAAAGAAAGTCACCAAAGAAAGCAGCTTTGTCACCGCCCGCGGTCACACGCACGTTGGCCATTTTTCTCCTCGGGGAACGGCCCTCGCCTAAAGAGTGCCCTCACAGGCCTAACCGGGCGTGGATCGCGCACGGTCTGACCAGCCATAACTTCGAACGCGCTGGTTCAGCACGAAATAGCTTCGGCACAGCGCTTCGCGCTGCCGTGGGGTATGCGAGGGAAACCAACGAACACGAATGCGCACGCAAACCCGCTCTTCCCGTCGGCCGCGAAGCGGGCTGGAACTTGAAATGGCTGTACCAGTTCGTTAAGCGGTGCGATGTGACGGACCGTGCGCGATCCAAGCCCGATTGGGCTTGTGAGGGCACTCTTTAGGCGAGGGCCGTTCCCCGAGGAGAAGAGTGGCCAACGTGCGTGTGACCGCGGGCGGTGACAAAGCTGCTTTCTTTGGTGACTTTCTTTGCAGCAGCAAAGAAAGTTACCCCCGCCCCGGGGAGGGGCAGTGCTAATAGACCGACATGAAAACGGGATCCGGCGAATCAAAAAACTCAAGCAAACGTATCGACAAGCCCGACAGTACGCCTCACAGGCACACTCACACTCACACCACCAGCACCAACCGCCCCCGCGACACCGCCAATCCCCCGCCCACCAGGTCCAGAGGAAGAAGAACCACCCCGCCCCTCGCCCCCATTCTGCTGCCGCGCAAACGCCGACCCATCCGAAACAGAAGCACTCCCAAGGCTGATGCCATTAGCCTCCATCGCCTCCCGCAGCTTCGGCATGGCGGCCTCGACCGCCTCCCGCACCTGTTGATGCTGCGACACGAACAACGCGTGCGCGTGATTCTCCGAAACCTGCAACGTCACTTGCAACGGCCCGAGATCCTTCGGATTCAGCGTAAGTTCAGCACTCTGCTGATCCGCCTTCGAGAGAAACACGACCTTCTGACTGAACGCATCGTCCCAGCCCGATGCGCCCACGTGCGGTGCGATCGCCGCGCTCGTCGCCGACGCCATCGCGCCCTGCGGACTCGATACCGCCGCATTCGCCGATACCGATTGCATCGCCACCGCATGCGCGGCCGCATCGGCGGCCTGCTTGTAGGCGGCGGTCGCGGCGTCCGCCGGCGTCGTCGCCGCGGCCTGCGCGCTTGCGAGCGCGGCTGCGTCAGCGGCTTTGTCGTCGATCTTCGTGTTGGCCACAAGCCCGATCAGGCTCGCGCCCTTTCCGCCCTTGCCCAGGAGACCGCCTTCCTCGTCGCCCTTCGCGCCCTCGCGTGCGCTCGACGCCGCGCCATTCACGGGCGCCGGATTCGCCTGCGCATTGTTGAGCGCCGCAAGCGCCGCCTGCAACGCATCCTGCGCGGATTTCGCATCGCCGGGCTTGTGCGTCTCGCCCGTGGACTTCGCGTCATCGGTCGAGGTCGAGGCGTTCGCCGTCACGAGCGTAGCCGCATCGGTCAGATCGGCGAGCGTGGCGTCGGTGTCGTCGGCATTCGCGGCGTCGGCGCGCGCTTTCGCTTGCGCTGCGGCGGCGGCATCGGCGGACGAATGGGCCGGTTGCGCCGGCGCGGGCTTCGATGCGTCCGCCGTCTCCGTCTTGTCCGTATTCTTCGATGCCTCTTTCGGCGCGTCAGCGTGATCGGGCTTCGACGCAGCCTGCGTGTCGTCGCTCGACGACTTCGCCGATGCGCTGTCATCCGGCTTCGGCGCGTCATGCACGCTCGACTTGTCGGACGATGAATCCGCCAGCGCCTGCGCCGCCTGCGCGTCGGCATGGGCCTTGTCGGCGATGTTTTGCAGCGTCATGCCGAACGAAGCGCCCGCGCTCGCCGCGCGTTTGCTTGCGGCCTGAGAAGACGAAGCCGCGCCGGAAAGCGCGCCCAGAAGAGAAACGGAGGACATGAAAAATCTCTAAGCAAAAAATTTGGATTACGACGAAGCCCGCTCGGCGCGCATACGCAGAATCTTCGCGGCGTGCTCGTCGGACTCGCGCTGCTCGACGCGCGCGGCCTTCTTCGCGAGCATCGCCTCGCCGCGCGCGGCCAGCACTTCGTAGCTGCCGAGCTTCTGTTTCTTGAGACGCCAGTCGGGCTTGGCCGACTCGATGCGCTGGTCCGCCATGATGAGCGCCGTGCGCTGCTGCGCGATCGCGTTATCGAGCGTATCGACGAACGCCTGGAAATTGCGCAGCGTCTGCGCCGTGGTGCCTTCCTGCGCCGATGCCGTGAACCGTGCGTGATACTCGTCGCGATACGTCACGAGCGAATTGAGCTGCGTCTCGATTTCGTCTCGCTCCTGCTGGAGCTTGCCGAGTCGTTTCGTGGCGGCGTCGAGTTCCTCTTCGGCGAGTTCGATGAGCGTGTTGATCGGCAGATTCTTGGACATGGCGTGGCGGTCCCGTATGGTCTTTATGCTTTCTTGTGACGAATGCTTTGGATACTAGTCGAAAACTATTCGAACAGTTGATTCAACATCGCGATGCTCGGCTCGAACGGCGCCTCTTCGCGAAACCCTTGCTGCAAGAACGACTCCATGCGCGGATACAGCGCGATGGCGCGATCGAGCAGCGCATCGCGACCGCTCGAATACGCGCCCACGTTGATGAGATCCTTGTTGCGCTGGTAGCGCGACAGCATCTGCTTGAAAAGACGCACGCGCTCCAGATGTTTGTCGTCGATGAGCGCGGTCATCGCACGGCTGATCGATTGCTCGATGTCGATGGCCGGATAGTGCCCCGCCTCGGCCAGCGACCGGTTCAGCACGATATGGCCGTCGAGGATCGCGCGCGCCGAATCGGCGATCGGGTCCTGCTGATCGTCGCCTTCGGTGAGCACGGTGTAGAACGCCGTGATCGAACCGCCGCCTTCCGGGCCGTTGCCGGTGCGCTCGACGAGCGCGGGCAGCTTCGCGAACACCGACGGCGGATAGCCCTTCGTCGCGGGCGGCTCGCCGATCGCCAGCGCAATCTCGCGCTGCGCCATCGCGTAACGCGTCAGCGAATCCATCAGCATCAAGACGTGCTTGCCCTGGTCGCGGAAATATTCGGCGAGCGAGGTCGTGTAGGCCGCGGCCTGCATCCGCAGCACGGGCGAAACATCCGCGGGCGCGGCGACGACCACCGAGCGCGCGAGACCGTCCTCGCCCAGAATCTGCTCGATGAACTCCTTCACTTCGCGGCCGCGTTCGCCAATCAGCCCGATCACGATCACTTCCGCGCTCGTGTAGCGCGCCATCGTTCCGAGCAGCACCGACTTGCCGACGCCCGAGCCCGCGAACAAGCCCATGCGCTGACCGCGTCCCACGGTCAGCAGCGAATTGATCGCGCGCACGCCGACATCGAGCACCTTGTGAATCGGCTCGCGGTTCAGCGGATTGATGACCGGCGCGGACAGCGGCGCATCGACTTTCGCGCCGAGCGGGCCGAGGCCGTCGAGCGGACGGCCCGACGCATCGACCACGCGGCCGAGCATTTCCCAGCCAACGGGCAAACGCTTCGCGCCCGCCATCGGATCGTTGATCGGCGCGCTTTCGAGCGGATAGACGCGCGCGCCGGGCAGCAAGCCGCCCGTTTCCGTGGTCGGCATCAGAAAGAGCTTGTCGCCCGCGAAGCCGACGACTTCGGCTTCGGCGGTCGGAATCGCGCTGCCCGGCGGCAGTTCGATCATGCATTCGGCGCCGACGCCCATCTTGAGGCCGACGGCTTCCAGCACGAGACCGGCCGCACGCGTCAGCCGCCCGCACGGACGCAGCGGCTTCGCGATCGCATTGCGCGAGCGCAGCGCATCGAGCTTCTCGCGCCACGCGTCGATATGCGGATTGCCGGCGATATCGGCCAGTTCGGCGATGGTGCGCGCAGCATGCGCGTCGGGCTCGGTGTCGAAGTCGTCGTCAGCGGCGAGCGGGCCGAACGATGCGCGCGCGAGTTCCTGTTCGAGCGCGGAGAGGCCATCCTGCGTGATCCGTTGGTTCACCACGGCTTGTTTCTCCCCAAAGCGGCCACGACGCGCTCCCAGCGCGACACGTTGGTCGAGTCGATCTCGCCGGTCGCGGCGTGCGCCTTGCAGCCGCCGCGCTCGACGACCGGGTCCGGGCGCACGGTCCAGCCCGCGCCTTCGAGTTCGTCTTTCAAGTACGCATCGACGATCGGCATGTCGGCGGGATTGACGACGAGCGTCGGATCGCCCGCGAGCGCCGGTTCCGCGGCGATCACTTCACGCGCCACCGCGACGAGCGCGGTCGGATCGAGCGCGAGATGCTGGCGCACGACCTGCTGCGCGATATCGACGGCGAGTTCCGCAAGCGATTCCGCGATGGCGGCGTCGGCGGCCTGCAACGCGGTCTTGAACGCGTCGGCGATCTCGGCGATCCGCGCGGCCTGAGCCAGCGCTTCCTTGCGGCCGTCGTCGAAACCCTTCGCCTGGCCTTGCTCGTAGCCGGCCTGATAGCCGAGCGCCTGGCCCGCAACATGCCCCTTCGCGAGCCCTTGCTGATACGCGTCTTCCTCGACGCGGCGCAGGTGCGCTTCGAGCGCGGCCTGTTCCGCCGCGCCGTCGTCGGCCTTGACTTCGACCGGATCGAACGACGCCATCTCCCAGCGCTGATAAGCCGAGAGCGGCGCCTTCTGGGTGCGCGCATCAGACATACGCGTCCTCCGCCTTGCCGCCTAGCTGGATCTGACCGTTTTCCGCGAGATTGCGGACGATCTGCAGAATCTTGCGCTGCTGCTGCTCGACTTCCGACACGCGCACCGGACCGCGCGAATCGAGGTCTTCCGCGAGCAGTTCGGCCGCGCGCTGCGACATGTTCGACAGGAACTTCTGGCGCAGCGCGGGCTGCGCGCCCTTCAGCGAGACGATCAGCGTTTCCGACTCCACTTCCTTCAGCAGCAACTGGATCGCGCGGTCTTCCAGATCCAGCAGGTTCTCGAACACGAACATCTGGTCGATGATCTTCTGCGCGAGTTCCGCGTCGTATTCGCGCACGTTCGAGATGACGCCTTCTTCGTGATTGCTCGACATGAAGTTGAGAATCTCGGCCGCCGTGCGGATGCCGCCCATCGGCGCGCGCTTCAGGTTGTCGCTGCCGGAGAGGAGCGTGGTCAGCACGTCGTCGAGCTCGCGCAGCGCGGCGGGCTGAATGCCGTCGAGCGTCGCGATGCGCAGGAGCACGTCGTTGCGCAGGCGGTCGGTCAGCAGCGAAACGATTTCCGACGCCTGATCGCGGTCCAGGTGCACGAGAATCGTCGCGATGATCTGCGGATGCTCGTTCTTGATGAGTTCCGCGACCGCGCCCGAGTCCATCCACTTCAGGCCTTCGATACCGCTCGTGTCGCTGCCTTGCAGGATACGGTCGATCAGCGCGCCGGCCTTGGTTTCGCCGAGCGCCTTCGTCAGCACCGAGCGGATGTACTCGCTCGAATCGAGCGAGAGCGCGGTGTGCTGCTCCGCCTCGCTGACGAATTCGGTCAGCACGTTGTCGAGCTGCTCGCGCGTGACGTTCTTCAGCGCCGCCATCGTCGCGCCGATCTTCTGCACCTCGCGCGGCGCGAGATACTTGAATACTTCGGCGGCTTCTTCCTCACCGACGGACATCAGGAGGAGAGCGGCTTTGTTCAGGCCTTCAGCGTTCATCGGACACCCAGTTCTTTACGACCGTCGCAACGATTCTCGCGTCCTGACGCGCCACCATGCGCGCGTAGTCGAGATTGCGATCGAATTTGGCTTTCTTGCTTTCATGACCGAGCAGACTCACCTCGGCATCCTTGTCTTCGTCCAGCTTCTTCGCGCCCTCGGCGGCGGGGCCGTCGAGCAGCGAAAGTTCATCCGGTGCGGCGAACGTCGGCGCGGTTTCGGGCGGCGGCGGGAAGGCGCGCTTCATCGCCGGCTTCACCATGCTGAAGTACAGGAACAGCCCGACGATGCCGATGCCCGCGTACTTCGCCGCCTGAACGCCCCACGCGATCATCTGCGGGGTGCGCCACCACGGCGCTTCGGGCGTCACGTTCAGATCGGCCGAGAAGGCGCTGTTCACGACGTTCACCGAGTCGCCGCGCTTCTCGTCGAAGCCCATCGCGTCCTTTACGAGCTGCTGGACCTGCGCGAGCTTGTCGGCGGCGAGCGGCGTCATCGTCACGTTGCCCTTCGCATCGACCTTCTTTTCGTAATTGACGACCACCGCCACCGAGAGCCGCTTGATGCCGCCCGTCGCCTGCTCGTAGTGACGCACGGTGCGGTCGACTTCGTAGTTCGTGGTCGTGTCCTTGCGCTGGTTCTGCGGCCCGGTTTTCGCGGTGGCGGCAGCGCCCGACGCGGCGGCATCCACCGGCGCGGAAGCCGGCTGCGGCGGCTGGTTCGACAGCGCGCCCGGCACGCCGCCGATGCTGCTGCCGCCGGTTTCGCTCGATTCGCTCGACTGCTGGCTGCGGATCGCCGTGTTCTGCGGGCTGGCGTTCGGGCCGTAGCTCTCGGCGGTCTGCTCCAGCTTCGAGAAGTCGATGTCCGCGCTCACTTGCGAATGCGCGTTGCCCGCGCCGAAGAGCGGCGAGAGGATCGCGTCGATGCGCTTTTGCGTGTTGTGCTCGATCTGCTGCACGTACTTCAGTTGCGACGCGTCGAGGCCGTTCGCGGCGCTCTGGCTCGTGAGCAGGTTGCCGTCCTGATCGACGATATTGACGTTCTTCACCGGCATGTCCGCCACGCCCGAGGCGACCATGTGCGCGATCGCGACGACCTGGCCTTCGTCCAGCACGCGGCCCGGATACAGATTGACCATCACGGAGGCGGTCGGCAGTTCCTTGTCGCGCACGAAGACGGAAGGCTTCGGAATCGCCAGATGCACGCGCGCCGACTTCACCGACGAAATCGAGCCGATCGTGCGCTCCAGCTCGCCTTCGAGCGCGCGCTGATAGTTGATCTGCTCGGCGAACTGGCTGATGCCGAACTTCTGGTTGTCCATCAGCTCGAAGCCGACCGAACCGCTTTTCGGCAGGCCCTGGCTCGCAAGGCGCAGACGCGTTTCGTGAACCTGCTCGCCCGGCACGAGAATGGCGCCGCCGCCGTCGGACAACTTATACGGAATGTTGCCCTGCTGGAGCGCGGCAACGATTGCGCCGCCGTCCCGGTCGGAGAGATTCGAGAACAGCACGCGATAGTCCGGCTGGCGCGACCACATGACGAGGCCGGCGACCACCATCACCAGAATCGCGACCGCCACGATGAGCGGCACGCGCGGATTCGAGCGGAACTGGTTGAGCATCGGCACGCGCTGCGTGAAGCCGCCGAAGTCGGCGCCTCCCGCGAGGCTCGGGCCCGCAGCGGCCGTAGCGGCTGCGCCCGGTTGCGCGCCCGCCAGGCCCATTCTGGCGTCGGGCGTGATCAGTGAGTTGTTGGGCGTATCCATTTAGCGTCGAGGCTCCGAATCTTTGCTTCCCCTGCGGCCGCCCGACTTTTAATAAGCGGCGGTAGAGGACTTTTCACGATGGGGATTATCCGCAGAAGATTGCAAGTCGATTCGGCGAATAGAGCGGGGTTTTCCCCGTTCTTCCGGTGCTTTGAAAATCCGCCCGCTGCTAATCTTTTTCGTACTCGGACAACCTCCGCAAACGCGGCCCGAGCATAAGGTCCCCGCCACGAGCGCGCCGGCTTTTCCCTGTCATCCGGAGTCAACATGAACTTTCCGATCAATCCGCTTTCCGCCGCTCTCTCGGCGATTTCGTCGATGGCGTCGCAAGCCGCCGGCGGCGCCGGCGCGGCCTCGACCGTCGCGTCGGGCGCCATCGCGGACAGAAGCGGGACATCGGGCGCGGCGAGCGCCGGCAGCTTCGCCGATGTGCTGAAGACGTCGATCGACAAGATCAGCGACACCCAGACCAAGGCGCTCAACCAGGCCCACGCATTCGAGATCGGCGCGCCGAACGTGTCGCTTAACGACGTGATGGTGGACATGCAGAAGGCGAACGTGGGCCTGCAGTTCGGGCTTCAGGTGCGCAACAAGCTCGTCTCGGCGTACAACGACATCATGCAGATCTCGGTCTGATCCAAGGCTCCCCGCGCGATCCCGCCCTTTAACGCCCCAATGGCGTCTAGAGCCTTGCGTCCTAAAGCTTTTCCGCGTTTCTCCGATAACCCCGATAACGGCACGGCGAACGATGGCTCGCCCGTATGGGCGGGCAGCGCGCTCGCGTGCACCGGCTTTACCGGACCCACACGCATCAGGACGAGAGGCACGGCGTCGGCATGAAGCTCGCGGACGCCGCGGCATCGCACAAGGAGAACCGAGAGATGTATTCGCCAGGACACGCTGGAGCCAGCGCCTACGCACGCGTGGGCGTTCAGACAGGGGTGATGGGCGCGAGCCCGCACCGTCTGATCGTGATGCTGTATCAGGGCGCGCGCCAGGCGATCGCGCAGGCGCGCATGCATCTGCAGCAGAAAAACGTCAGCGCGCGCGGCATGGCGGTCGGCAAGGCCATCAGCATCATCGAGAGCGGCTTGCAGCAGGCGCTCAACAAGGATGCGGGCGGCGAAATCGCCGAACGTCTGGACGCGCTCTACACGTATATGTCGCGCCGGCTGCTCGAAGCGAACCTGAAGCAGGACGAGTCGATGCTGGTCGAGGTCGACAACCTGCTCGCGACGCTCGAAGAAGCCTGGGTGGGAATTGGACCGGAAGTGGCGCAAATGACCGCGGCGCCCGTTTGACGGGATTGCGCGTCGACTGCCTCGAAAGTATGAAGACGACACAAGAATATTTCGCCCATTACGAAGCCATCGCGGCGATTTCCGGCCAGATGCTGGCGGCCGCGCGCGGCGGCGAATGGAGCGAGCTGAAGACGCTGCAAGGCACTTACCGCGACTTGATCGAGCAGTTGAGGGAAGTGGACTCCGGCTCGGAACTCGACGAGAACGCCCGCGCGCGCAAGCTGGACCTCGTGAAGAAGATTCTCGCCGACGACGCCGCGATCCGCGATCTGAGCTCGCCGAGCCTCGCGCGCCTGTCGGCGCTCTTCACGGTCAACAGTCCCGCGCGCGTACTGAAAAAAATGGTCGGCCTGCGTTAGGCCGTTCGCGCCCGGCCACGGCCGGAGCGCCAATGAGGATGTGGGCATGACTGGACTCGACACCGCGATCGCAACGCTGCTCGCCAGCCGCACCGAGCTCCTCATGTCCGCGATCCGCGCGCCGAACGGCGTCGCCGGCGGCGGCGTGACCGGCGCGAGCGTCGGACAGACGACGGCGCAGACGGACACCGCGCAGTTCGTCGGACCGGCGGCGGGCGGTGCGACGCCGGCGGCATCGGCGCAAACCGAGCTTTCCAGCGTTGCGCGCACGCTCGACGTGATCTCGCGCTTCGGCGGCGCGGCCCCCGCATTGACCGGCGACGCTCCGCTCTGGCCGACTCCGCCGCGTCCCGCGAGCGCTTTCGCCGCGCTCACGACCGGCCTCTTCGATACCGCTTTCTCCGCCAATGCCGCCGCCGTCGCGGCCGCGCGCGCCGCGACGCAGAATCTGCCGCCGCTGCCCGCCGCCGTGCTGGCGGGCGCGCTGGCTAAAACCGTCGGCGAAAGCGGACTCTTCTACGAATCGCATCTGATGCAATGGCTCGCGGGCCAGCGCAGCGCGGCGTCGCTCGCCAGCGAGCCGCAGGCGCGCGCCGATGCCCGCTCGATGGCCCTGCCGCTCGATTTCGCGAACGCCGCAACGAACGGCGACACCGGCCTCGACGACGCCCGCGCCGCGCAACTCGTGCCGGATCCACCCGATCTGCATGCGGGCGCACGCGCCGTCGCGACGCCGCAGAATCCGCAGCAGGCCGCGGCGCTGGCGGCATCCGTGCGCGATGCGCCACCGGCCGCGCTGTCGAATTCGCAAAGCGGCAACCCGACCGGCGCGGGCGCGCAAAGCGCGCAGCCGAGCCAGCACGAATCCGCGCTGCAGGCGTCGATCGCGGCGGGCATTCATCCGGCGACGCTCAATGTCGTGCGCCAGCAACTCGACGTGCTTGCCAATCAGCAGTTCCGATGGCAGGGCGAGGCGTGGCCCGGCACGCGCTTCGAATGGGAAATCGCGCGCGAACCGCGCGATCCGCGCACGATGGCCGACGAAGCCGCCGACGAACGCGCGTGGCGCACGCGCATCACGCTGTCGCTGCCGGCGCTGGGCACGATGGACGCCGAACTGGTCCTGACGGGCGACAAGCTCGTCGCGCGCATCCGGGCGGGCGATTCGGGCGCGCGCCGTCTCGCCGCCGAAGGCGAAGCGTTCGCGCGCCAGCTCGAAGCGGCGGGCATCGCGCTGGCATCGCTTTCCGTGCGTTCCATGGACGGCGTTACCGATCTCGCGCTCACCGGCGACAAACCCGCCGCGAAGAAACCGCTGCGCTCGCCGCTGGAGCATCTATTCCGCGCACCCGACGGCGACGGAGGCGGAACATGAGCGCCGATCAACCGCTCTACACGCGCAAGCAGGCGACGGCGCTCGCCTACGAGGCGGGCAACCGGGAGTCGACGCCGCGCGTGGTCGCGAAGGGCTACGGCATGGTCGCGGAAATGATCGTGCAGCGCGCGAAGGAAGCGGGGCTGTACGTGCACGAATCGCCCGAAATGGTGTCGCTCCTGATGCAGGTCGATCTGGACGCGCATATTCCGCCCGCCTTGTATCAGGCGGTGGCGGAATTGCTGTCGTGGGTTTATCGGCTGGAAAACGAAGAGCCGATGCGGGAAGCGGGCAGGCTCGCGCGCTAGATTGCAAACGCCCGCGTCACGATCGCCGCATGATCGAAGCGCGCCGGCAGCGTTCCATACACGCGCCCCGTGTCGCCGCGCGCATCGCCCAGACGCGTGTCGATGAAGGCGTCGGCGACTTCCTGCGGCGCATGCCGCGCGAGCAGCACGCCTTGCGCACACAACGTCAATTGCTGCGCGATGCGCCGCGCCGACGCTTCACGCGCGGCCGGATCGCCCGTGAGCATGTCCGATAACGACGACAGCGCGCCCGCCAGCGCCGGATGCGCGCCCGCCGTCGTCTTCCAGTCGTCGAAGAGCGCGTGCGCGGCGTCCTGTTCGCGCTCGAACGCGCGCAGCACGTCGAGACACATGACGTTGCCCGAGCCTTCCCAGATCGAATTGACCGGCGCCTCGCGATAGAAGCGCGCCATCGGCCCCGTTTCGACATAGCCGTTGCCGCCCCAGACTTCCATTGCCTCGCCGGTGAATTCGAGCGCGCGCTTGCAGACCCAGAACTTCGCGGCAGGCGTCACGATGCGCCGCCACGCCCGCTCGGCGAGCGCGCCGTCCGGCGTGGCGCTCTGCTCGAACGCGCCCGCGAGGCGCATGAAGAGCACCGTCGCCGCTTCGGATTCGAGCGCCAGATCGGCGAGCACGTTGCGCATCAAGGGCTGATCGACGAGATGCGCGCCGAACGCGCTACGATGCCGCGCGTGATGAATCGCCTGCGCGAGCGCCGCGCGCATCAGCGCCGCGCTGCCGATCACGCAATCGAGCCGCGTGAAATTCGCCATCTCGATGATCGTCGGCACGCCGCGCCCCTCGTCGCCGATCATCACGCCGTAGGCATCGAGAAACTCCACTTCGCTGCTCGCGTTCGAGCGATTGCCCAGCTTGTCTTTCAGGCGCTGAACCTGGACCGCGTTCTTGCGGCCGTCGGGCGTGAAGCGCGGCACGTAGAAGCACGACAGGCCGCCTTCATCGGCGGTGCGCGCGAGCACCAGATGGGCGTCGCATTGCGGCGCGGAGAAGAACCACTTGTGACCGACGAGCCGATAAGCGCCGCCGCGCCCCGATGCCGCGCCCGCGATGGCATGCGCGCGCGTGCGGTTGCTGCGCACGTCCGAGCCGCCCTGTTTCTCGGTCATGCCCATGCCGATCAGCATAGAATGCTTGCCGGCCTCCAGCGGAATGTCGCGCGAATCGTGCTCGCGCGACAGCAGCGGATGCGCGATCCGCGCGAACAGATCCGGCTCGTTGCGCAGCACCGGAATGCTCGCGAAGGTCATCGTGATCGGGCACAGCGAGCCCGATTCGAGCTGCCCGTGCAGATAGTAGCCCGCGCAGCGCGCGGCCATCGATCCGGCGCGCGCCGACGGCTCGAACGGCAACGCGTGCAGCCCTTCGTGACGCAGACGCCGCAGCAGTTCGTGCCACGCCGGATGAAACTCCAGCGCATCCACGCGCACGCCGCGCGAGTTGTGCGTCGCGAGTTCTGGCTCGTGCCGGTTGGCGAGATCGGCCAGCGTGACGACATCCGGCTGAGTGAGCGCCATGCCGTCGCGCGACAGTGCTTGCGCGTGCCATTGCGCGCCTTCCCGCCCGAGCGCCGCGACGAGCGCCGGATCGAACGCGAAAGCGTCATAGCCAACGAGCGGCGGGGCCTGATTCGTGACTTCGTGTGTCTGCCCGAACGGGCGGTCAGCGGGATCGGCCATCGTCGGTCTCCTTTTGACGCGCGCGAAAGGCCGGCGCGCGGTTTTGTCACTGTCGGGCGGGCGCAACGGTCGGTCTGGGCCGATCGGCCATTCCGGCGCCATCTCGAATTCAAGAATCATAGGCCGCACGCGCGTTGGGCGGGTAGAGGCATCGTTCTTTTCGGAATCGGGCGTGCTTTTCTTATGCGCAGTCCTAAAGCGCCAATTGCTGAGATAAATCCGATTGTTATTCCCTCCCCGATGACGTGCAGGACCCCGAACCTATAATCGGCACGCCTATTTCTCCGGCAGATGCAACAACGCCTTTCAGGGAAGCATTCTATGAGCATCAACCTCAATCAACTCGTACAGGGCGCTTTGACAGAAAGCGTGCTGCAGAATATTGCCGGGCGCATCGGCTGTGCGCCGGAATCGGCCATGCGCGTGGTCTCGCTGTGCGGTCCCGCGCTCATCGGCGCGATGATGAACAAGGCGTCGTCGCTCGAAGGCGCGCGCAACCTGTTCGCGTCGATCATGTCGCCGGCGACGAACGCACACATCGCGGAAGAGTTGCCGCATTTCGCCGCGCACGACGATGGCTTTAGAACGCTCATCGACACGAGCGCGAAAACCGATCAGGCGATCGCCTCGCACGACAGCCTGAACCTGCTCGCCGAGCGTGTCGCGGAATACACGGGCGTGGCGTCGAGCGCCACGCGCACGCTGACCGGCGTGGTCGGCGCGACGCTCTTCGGCGTGCTCAAGCGCTATTTGACGCAGCACAACGGTCATCCCGGCCAGCTCCCGACGCTGCTCGGCCATCAGTTGCCGGTGGTGCGCGCGAACCTCACCGACACGTTCGCGCATGCGCTCGGGCTCGGCTCGGTCGGCGCGTTCCTCGCGGGCGTCGCATCGCGGCTGAAAGCGGTATCCGCGCATCTGGAGCATCCGTCGACGCACGAGGCGGCGGCGTTCCCGCAGCAGGTGGAAACGCACGTCACGCACGAGCAGCCCGTGCAGGAGAAGGCGAGCAAGAAGAAATGGTGGTGGATCGCGCTTGCCGCTGCGCTTGCGCTGCTCGCGATTCTGCTCGGACGCGGTTGCTCGACGGAAAAGACGGAGCAGGAAGCTGCGCCCGCGGCGACGCCTGAAGCGACTTCCGAGGCCGTTTCGGCCGCGGCGGTCGAGTCGAACGCATCGGCTGTATCGGCGGCATCGGATTCGTCGGCCGCCGCGGCGCCGGGCAAGGATTCGACGATGTCCTTCGTCGTGGACGCAGCCGGCCTTCCCACGCTGAACGCGACGGTTCACAGCGAAGCGGAGCGTAGCCAGCTGATCGACGCGCTTGCGGCGAAGCTCGGCGCGGACAAGTTCCACGCGAACATCACCGTCGATCCGGACACGAAACCGGCCTCGTGGATCGCCAAGCTCGACGGCCTGCTGCCGGTCATGGCGCTGCCGGGCGCGAAGGTGAGCGTCACGGGCGAGACGATCGATCTCGGCGGAAGCGCCGCTGACGCGAAGCTCGGCTGGCTGGACAGGCTCAAGGCCTTCTTCGGCGCCGGCTGGACGATCGGCGCAAGCGAAAGCACGCCGGCGGCGCGCACGCTGGCCGCGTCCGACGCGCAAGCTGCCGCAGCCTGCGCCGCCGCCGACATCGCCAAGCACATGAACGCGCATCCGATCAACTTCGGCTTTGCATCGAACGCCTTGCCGCGCGCGGCGCTGAACGATCTCGCGGATTCGGCGAAGTCGCTGAAGGAGTGCGGCACGGCAGGCACGCCGATCAAGCTGCAGATCGGCGGTTACACGGATAGCACCGGCGACCCGGCGGCGAACCTGCGCATCTCGAAACAGCGTGCGGAGACGGTGCGCGCGTACCTGATCCGGCACGGCGTGAAGGCGGACACGCTTTCGGTGGAAGGTTTCGGCGACGCGCAACCGATCGGCGACAACACGACGCCCGCAGGCCGCGCGGCGAATCGCCGGATCGAGTTCAAGGAAGTGAGCTGATTCGGAAAAGGCCCGCAGGCCGCTTCGAATGACGCGCCGGCCCGCTTCTCGCGGGCCGGCGCGTTTTTTTATGGCGCTCGGCGAGTCATGATTCCGGCTCGCCGCGCCGGGCGCGCGGGAAGCCATCGGCCATGAAATCCTCGTCGAGATTCGCGGGCAGCATTTCGCGCGCGACCTCGATCCACGCGCGCGCCGCGTGCGACAGATAACCGTTGCGCCGCCAGCCGAGCGCCATGTCCCAGTGAATCTCGGGCGCGACGACGCGACGGCAGGTGAACGCGTCGGCGTCGAGGCGGCGGCAATAGGGCGCCGGCAGCAGCGCGATGCCGATGCCCGCCTGCACGAGCGCCGCCATGAAATCCCAATGCCCGCTGCGCCCGACGATCGTCGGTGCAAAACCGGCCTCGCGGCACGCGTTGAGCACGACATCGTTCAAGGCGAGGCTCTCGCCGTAGAACACGAACGGCTCGGCGGCGAGATCGGTGAGCGCGACTTCGCGCGCTTCGTCCCAGCGCGAGCCTTTCGGCGCGACGAGCCACAGCACTTGCCGGCTGACGGGCAACACGTCGAAGACTTCGGTGTTCACGGGCTGCAGCACACCGCCCAGTTCGAGCTCGCCGTCGATCAGCGCGGCCTCGATCGCCTTCGAGCCGCGCTCGAACAGCTTGAGCTCGACCTTCGGATAGCGTTGCCGGAACGCGGCGATGGCCGGCGTGAAGAGCGCACCGCCCATCGGCGGAATGCCGATCGTCAGCGTGCCGCGCCCGAACGTGCCGAGATCGTTGAGTTCGGCTTCGAGCCGCGCGTGGGCGGCCAGCACCTCGACGCCGCGCTGATAGACGATCTGCCCCGCATCGGTCAGCACCATCTGACGGCCTTCGCGCAGAAGAAGCGGCGAGCCGACTTCATCCTCCAGCGACTTCACCATTTTGCTGATGGTCGGCTGCGTCACGAACATGTGCTCGGCGGCGGCGGTGAAGCTCTTCTGCTTCACGACCTCGATGAAGTACCGCAAGGCGCGCAATTCCATCGTCGGCTCCGAAATTCCAGTTTGGAATGATTTAGATAAGGTTAAGTCATTTTTATTATGCGAGGGGCGCCCATATACTCGGACTACGGGATAACCCTAATCAATCGCATTCAACGTAGAAGAGTCCACATGTCCGCCGTCCTTTCGACTAAAACGCCTTCCGCTTTCGGACGCTTCGTGCGCATCGCGTCGCAGTCCGCCGTGCTCGCGGCCATCTGGGCGGTGGCCGACTTCGTCGCGCGCAAGCTGGCGCTGCCGGTGCCTGGCGGCGTGATCGGCCTCGTCGCGCTCCTCGCGCTGCTGTTTTGCGGCGGGATCGCGCCGCGCTGGGTGAAGGCCGGCGCCGACTGGCTGCTCTCCGACATGCTGCTGTTTTTCATTCCGGCGGCGGTGGCGGCGGTGCAGTACGGCGGTCTTTTCATGGAAGACGGCTGGCGGCTCGCGCTGGTTGTCGTCGGCGGAACCTTGATGGTGATGGTCGCAGTCGCGTTCGCCGTCGACCGTGCGGCGCGCCTCGAACGCCATCTCGCGCTGCGCCGCGCGCTCGTGGCGCGGCATGCGGCCCGCGCCTGATTACGCCGTCATGAACCACTTTCTCGATTCCCTTCTCGAAGACGACGCCGCGCGCCTCATCGCGGCGGGCTGCTTCGTGCTGACCGTTGCGCTGTACTTCGCGGCAAAACATCTCTATGCGCGTTTCAAACGGCCCTGGCTCACGCCGCTGCTGGCGGTGCCCGCGGTGCTCGCGCTGATCGTCGTGATGGCGCGCATTCCGTACTCCGTCTATTACGCCGACACGCGCTGGCTGATGTGGCTGCTCGGCCCGGCGACGGTCGCGTTCGCGGTGCCGATCTACGAATACCGCGCGCTCATCAAGCGCCACTGGATTTCGCTGACGGTCGGCGTGACGGTCGGCATTCTGGTCGCGGTCGGCGGATCGCTAATGCTCGCGAAACTGCTGCATCTGTCGCCGGAATTGCAGCGCAGCTTGGCGACGCGCTCCGTTTCGACACCTTTCGCGCTCGCCGTCTCCGACAAGATCCACGCGCCGAAAGATCTCACCGCGCTGTTCGTGATCGCGACGGGCGTCTGCGGCATGCTGTTCGGCGAGATCGTGCTGGCGCTCGTGCCGCTGCGCACTCGGCTCGCGCGCGGCGCGTTGTTCGGCGCGGCCGCGCACGGCGTCGGCACGGCGAAGGCGCGCGAACTGGGGAGCGAAGAAGGCGTCGTCGCCAGTCTCACGATGATGATCGCCGGCGTCGCGATGGTGCTGCTCGCGCCGGTGTTGTCGGTGTTGCCGTTCTGATCGCGACCAGCGAGACTTTGCTACAATCTGCGTTCGCTTCCGAGGAGCGTTGCGACGGCCTTTCAGTACGACAGTACATGGCCGCCAGGCTCGGAAGCTTTCAATCCGGACGGTTCGAAAGCGCCTGAAAAAAGCGCCCGCTGAGCCACCGCATTCGAACGGCGCTCACGTCAACATTTCTAGTACTTTTTAGAAAGGAGGGCGTGATGAACGCCGCAGTTCTCGATTCCAAAGATTCCAAGGATTACGTCGTCGCCGACATGTCGCTGGCCGCATGGGGCCGCAAGGAACTCGACATCGCCGAAACGGAAATGCCGGGTCTCATCCAGACGCGCGAAGAGTACAAGGCGCAGCAGCCGCTGAAGGGCGCACGCGTCGCCGGTTCGCTGCACATGACGATCCAGACGGGCGTGCTGATCGAGACGCTCACGGCGCTCGGCGCCGACGTGCGCTGGGCATCGTGCAACATCTTCTCGACGCAGGATCACGCTGCCGCCGCCATTGCCGCGGGCGGCACGCCGGTGTTCGCGTTCAAGGGCGAGTCGCTCGACGAGTACTGGGAATTCTCGCACCGCATCTTCGAATGGCCGAACGGCGAATTCGCCAACATGATTCTCGATGACGGCGGCGATGCCACGCTGCTGCTCATTCTCGGCGCGAAGGCGGAGAAGGACCGCTCGGTCATCGCCAAGCCGACGAACGAGGAAGAAGTCGCGCTGTACAAGTCGATCGCCAAGCACCTCGACGCCGATCCGAAGTGGTACTCCACGCGCCTCTCGCACATTCAGGGCGTGACGGAAGAAACGACCACGGGCGTGCATCGCCTGTATCAGATGGAGAAGGAAGGGCGTCTGCCGTTCCCGGCCATCAACGTGAACGATTCGGTCACGAAGTCGAAGTTCGACAACCTGTACGGCTGCCGCGAGTCGCTCGTCGACGGCATCAAGCGCGCGACCGACGTGATGATCGCGGGCAAGATCGCGGTCGTCGCGGGTTACGGCGACGTGGGCAAGGGCTGCGCGCAATCGCTGCGCGGCCTGGGCGCGACCGTGTGGGTCACGGAAATCGATCCGATCTGCGCGCTGCAGGCCGCGATGGAAGGCTACCGCGTCGTGACGATGGAATATGCCGCGAGCCGCGCCGACATCTTCGTGACGGCGACGGGCAACTACCACGTCATCAACCACGACCACATGAAGGCGATGCGCAACAACGCGATCGTCTGCAACATCGGTCACTTCGATTCGGAAATCGATATTGCTTCCACGCGCCAGTACACGTGGGACAACATCAAGCCGCAGGTCGATCACATCGTCTTCCCGGACGGCAAGAAGATCATCATTCTGGCTGAAGGGCGTCTGGTGAACCTCGGCTGCGCGACGGGCCATCCGTCGTTCGTGATGTCGAACTCTTTCACGAACCAGACGCTCGCGCAGATCGAACTGTTCACTCAAGGCAAGAAGTACGAGAACAAGGTCTACGTGCTGCCGAAGCATCTCGACGAGAAGGTCGCGCGTCTGCACCTCGGCCGCATCGGCGCGGAACTGACCGTTTTGAGCGACGAGCAGGCCGGTTATATCGGCGTCGACAAGAACGGCCCGTTCAAGCCGAACCACTACCGCTATTAATCGCCTGAGCGGCGGCGTTCGTCCGCACGGGTGCGAACAGTTGAAGATCGCACCCGCGCGGCGCATGCAAGCTGACGCATCAAACCCGGAGAACCCTCGATGACCTTGCTGCTGACATGGCTGATCAACGCGCTCGCGCTTCTGATCATCACGTATCTGGTGCCGTCGATTCACATTCGCAGTTTCGGCACGGCGCTCATCATCGCGGTGGTGCTCGGACTCATCAATGCAGTGCTGAGGCCGGTGCTTATCATCCTCACGCTGCCGGTGACGGTACTCACGCTCGGACTCTTCATTCTGGTGGTGAACGCGCTCTGCTTCTGGCTGTGCTCGTCGCTGCTGAAGGGCTTCGAAGTGTCGGGGTTCTGGTCCGCGTTCTTCGGCTCGATTCTGTACAGCATCGTGTCCTGGCTGTTGTCGGCGCTCATATTCGGGAACCGCAACTTCGGCTAGACGGACTGTCGCCGCTCGAGTCCTCATCATCATGAAACCGATCGAACTCTCATTCGAGTTTTTCCCGCCGAAGACGCAGGAAGGCGTGGACAAGCTGCGCGCTTCCCGCGCCGAACTCAAGAAGTTGTCGCCCAAGTTCGTCTCCGTGACGTTCGGCGCGGGCGGCTCCACGCAGCAAGGCACGCTCGACACCGTGCTCGAAATGGCCGCGGAAGGTTTCGAGGCCGCGCCGCATCTGTCGTGCATCGGGTCGTCGAGAGACAATCTGCGCGCGATCCTCGCCAATTACCGCGAGCACGGCATTCGCCATATCGTCGCGTTGCGCGGCGATCTGCCTTCGGGCATGGGCGAAGTCGGCGAGTTGCGCTATGCGTCGGAACTCGTGGCGTTCATTCGCCAGGAGCACGGCGACTGGTTCAACATCGAAGTGGCCGCGTATCCCGAGTTTCATCCGCAATCGAGATCGCCGCGCGCCGATCTCGAAAACTTCGCGCGCAAGGTGAAGGCGGGCGCGAATTCGGCGATCACGCAGTACTTCTTCAACGCGGACTCGTACTTCAAGTTTGTCGAGGAAGCGCGGAAGCTGGGCGTCGACGTGCCGATCGTGCCGGGCATCATGCCGATCACGAACTTCTCGCAACTGATGCGCTTCTCCGACATGTGCGGCGCGGAAGTGCCGAAGTGGGTCGCGCGCCGGCTCGAAAGCTTCGGCGACGACCGCGAGTCGATCCGCGCGTTCGGCGTCGATGTGGTGACGGGTCTGTGCCGCCGTCTCATCGACGAAGGCGCGCCCGGCCTGCATTTCTATACGCTCAACGGCGCGTGGGCGTCGAAGATGATTTGCGAGCGGCTCGGCTTCAAGAGCGTCTGATCTGCATCAATGTTGTTCCCGCGCGGCGCTCGCCGCGCGGTTCTTTCCTCTCCCCTTCGAATTCCGCCTTTTTTGCGCGATCTCGCGCCCTCACGCGCAATATTTCGTCCTCCGGTCTATCAGTTAAACGCATGGGCGATAACCTGCCCTTATCGAAGCGCGGCCGGCGGCAAACGATAGTGGGGAAAACCAAGAACGCATGTCACTTTTGTTCGTGCTAGGGTAGCGCCCACTTCGCGCACACGCTTCCGAAAGAACGAGCGACGCGATCCAGTAAACTCGCGCTACGCCGGCCCGAACGCCGGCATTGACTTGGAGGAAACATGAACAAAAACAGCCTGTTGCGAGCCGTCCGCATGTCGGCGCTCGTGGGCGCCGTGGCCACGGCATCGCTCTTCGCGGCGACCGCCGCCAACGCCGCCATCCCGAACAAGACGCTCGTCTACTGCTCGGAAGGCAGCCCGGCGGGTTTCGATCCGGCGCAGTACACCACCGGCACCGATTTCACCGCGAACACCTTCACCGTCTATAACCGTCTCGTCGAATTCGAGCGCGGCGGCACGAAGGTCGAGCCGGGTCTCGCCGAGAAGTGGGATGTGTCGTCGGACGGCCTCACGTACACGTTCCATCTGCGTCACGGCGTGAAGTTCCAGACGACGTCGTTCTTCAAGCCGACGCGCGAATTCAACGCGGACGACGTGATCTTCACGTTCAACCGCATGCTCGATCCGAACAATCCGTTCCGCAAGGCGTACAACGTGCAGTTTCCGTACTTCACGGACCTCGGCATGGACAAGCTGATCTCGAAGATCGAGAAGGTCGATCCGTACACCGTGAAGTTCACGCTGAAGGAAGTGAGCGCGCCGTTCATCCAGAATATGGCGATGGAATACGCGTCGATTCTTTCCGCCGAATACGCCGACAAGCTGATGAAGGACGGCAAGGCCGCCGATATCAACCAGCAGCCGGTGGGCACGGGCCCGTTCATCTTCCGCAGCTACACGAAGGACGCGACCATCCGCTTCGACGGCAATCCTGATTACTGGAAGCCGAACGCGGTGCAGATCTCGAAGCTGATCTTCTCGATCACGCCGGACGCCGCCGTGCGCGTGCAGAAGCTGAAGAACAACGAATGCCAGGTGATGAGCTATCCGCGTCCGGGCGATATTTCGACACTGAAGTCGGTATCGACCGTCGATACGCCGTCGCAGGCGGGCTTCAACGAAGGTTACGTCGCCTACAACGTGACGAAGAAGGGCCTCGACAACACCGACGTGCGCCGCGCGCTCGACATGGCGATCAACAAGAAGGCGATCATCGATTCCGTGTATCAGGGCGCGGGCCAGCCGGCCACCGCACCGATGCCGCCGACGCAATGGTCGTTCGACAAGAACCTGAAGGGTCAGGCCTACGACACCGCGAAGGCGAAGGATCTGCTCGCGAAGGCGGGCTTCCCGAACGGCATGGAAATCACGCTGTGGGCCATGCCCGTGCAACGCGCCTACAACCCGAACGCGCGTCTGATGGCGGAAATGATCCAGGCCGACTGGGCCAAGATCGGCGTGAAGGCGAAGATCGTCTCGTACGAGTGGGGCGAGTATCTGAAGCGCGCGCACGCGGGCGAGCATGATGCGCTGCTCATCGGCTGGACCGGCGACAACGGCGATCCCGACAACTGGCTCGGCACGCTGCTCGGCTGCGACGCGGTGAAGGGCAGCAACTTCTCGAAGTGGTGCTACAAGCCGTTCGACGAACTCGTCGTGAAAGGCCGTTCGACGACCGATGTCGCCGCGCGCACGAAGGCGTACACCGACGCGCAGCAGATCTTCGCGCAACAACTCCCGTTCTCGCCGATCGCGCACTCGACGGTCTATCAGCCCGTCAGCAAGAAGGTGACGAACATGAAGATCGAGCCGCTCGGCTACGTGCGTTTCGATGGCGTCGGCATGCAATAAAGTTTGTCAGCGGAACGCTTTTTGCACTAAACCATAACTATTCGAATACGCCGGCGGCGCGGGTTCACGAGATCCAAGCCGCCGGACTCACATTCTGTCCTCCCAAAGCACCAAAGGGCGATCATGTTCCGATTCGTTTTGCGACGCATAGGAATGGTGATACCGACGTTCATCGGCATTACGATTCTTGCGTTCGCGCTCATCCATCTGATTCCTGGCGATCCCATCGAAGTGATGATGGGCGAGCGCGGCGTCGACCCGGCGATGCACGCCGAAGCCATGAAGCGCCTGGGGCTGGATCAGCCGCTTCCGCTGCAATATCTGACGTATGTCGGGCACGCGCTCAAGGGCGATCTCGGCACGTCCATCATCACGAATACGAGCGTGATGGGCGAGTTCCTCGCGCGCTTTCCCGCGACTGTCGAACTGTCCATCTGCGCGATGATTTTCGCGCTCGCCGTCGGCTTGCCGGCGGGCGTCGCGGCGGCGCTCCGGCGCGGCACGGTCGTCGATCACGGCGTGATGGGCACCGCGCTCACCGGCTATTCGATGCCGATTTTCTGGTGGGGCTTGATCCTCATCATGTTCTTCTCCGCGAAGCTCGGCTGGACGCCGGTGTCGGGCCGCATCGCGGTGGAATACGACATTCCGCACGTCACGGGCTTCATGCTGATCGATGCGCTCTTCTCCACCGATGAAGGCGCGTTCAGGTCGGCCGTGAGTCACCTGATCCTGCCGACCATCGTGCTCGGCACGATTCCGCTTGCGGTGGTTGCGCGCATGACGCGCTCGTCGATGCTCGAAGTGCTGCGCGAGGACTACATCCGCACGGCGCGCGCAAAGGGTTTGTCGCCGCTGCGCGTGGTGGTCGTGCATGCGCTGCGCAATGCGCTGATTCCGGTCGTGACCGTGATCGGTCTGCAAGTGGGCACGCTGCTCGCGGGCGCGGTGCTGACCGAGACGCTGTTCTCGTGGCCGGGCGTCGGCAAGTGGCTTATCGACGCCATTTCGCGGCGCGATTATCCGGTCGTGCAAGGCGGCATTCTGATGATCGCGACGCTCGTGATCGTCGTGAATCTGGTCGTCGATCTGCTCTACGGCGTGTTGAATCCGCGCATTCGCCATACGAGGTAAGCATGTACCCCCACGCTCACATTTGTTCGCTGCCCCCCGAGGGGGCTTATGCCTCGCTTGAGGCGGCTCGGCGCGAGGCATGAAAAGTTATGGCTGACGTTCAAAACAATCTCCCGCCGGGCGCGCTGACGCCGCCGTCCGGCCGCATGGTCGCCGCGCGCGAGTTCTGGTTCAACTTCTCGCGCAATCGCGGCGCCGTGGTCGCGGGCGCGATCGTGGTCGCGCTGATTCTCGTCGCGCTGCTCGCGCCGCTGATCGCGCCGCATAGCCCGATCGAGCAATACCGCGATTACGTCAAGATTCCGCCCGCGTGGCTCGAAGGCGGCAATCGCATGTTCCTGCTCGGCACCGACGAAGCCGGCCGCGACATTCTTTCGCGTCTCATGTACGGCGCGCGGCTGTCGTTCTGGATCGGCTTCGTGTCGGTGGTGCTCGCGCTGATTCCGGGCGTCGTGCTCGGTCTGATGGCCGCGTTCTTCCACTGGCTCGACACGCCGATCATGCGCGTCATGGACGTGCTGCTCGCGTTGCCGTCGCTGCTGCTGGCGGTCGCGGTCGTCGCGATCATCGGGCCGGGGCTCGTGAACACCATGCTCGCCATCGCGATCGTCGCGCTGCCGGGCTATGTGCGTCTCACGCGCGCATCCGCGCTCGGCGAGTTGCAGAAGGAATACGTGACGGCATCGCGCGTTGCGGGCGCGGGCACGGTCCGGCTGATGTTCTCGCAAGTGCTGCCGAACTGCGCCGCGCCGCTCATCGTGCAGGCGACGCTCGGCTTTTCTTCCGCGATTCTCGATGCCGCCGCGCTCGGCTTCCTGGGCCTCGGCGTGCAGCCGCCCGCGGCGGAGTGGGGCGCGATGCTCGCATCGGCGCGCGACTACATCGAAAGCGCGTGGTGGATCGTGACGATGCCGGGCCTGTCGATTCTCGTCTCGGTGCTCGTCATCAACCTTCTCGGCGACGGTCTGCGCGACGCGCTCGATCCGAAACTCAAGCGGATGGGCTAAGCGATGAACGATCTTTTGACTATCCGTAATCTGCAGGTGACGTTCGGCGGCACGCAGGCCGTCGATCGCATCGATCTTTCCGTGAAACCGGGCGAGGTCGTCGGCGTGGTCGGCGAATCCGGCTCGGGCAAGAGCGTCACGATGATGGCGCTGATGGGCCTCATCGACGCGCCCGGCAAAGTGACCGCCGATCAGGTGACGTTCGATGGCCGCGACTTGCTGAAGGCGTCGGCGCGCGAGCGTCGCAAAATCATCGGCAAGGATATCGCGATGGTGTTTCAGGACGCGCTGACGAGCCTGAACCCGAGCTATACCGTCGGCTACCAGATCAAGGAAGTGCTGAAGCTGCACGAAGGCTTGCGCGGCGATGCGCTTCACCGGCGCGCGGTCGAACTGCTCGATCAGGTCGGCATTCCGGATGCGAAGAGCCGCATCGAATCGTTTCCGCACCAGATGTCGGGCGGCATGAACCAGCGCGTGATGATCGCGATGGCGGTGGCGTGCAATCCGAAGCTGCTGATCGCCGACGAGCCGACCACGGCGCTCGACGTCACCATTCAGGCGCAGATCATGGAACTGCTCGTGCGCCTGCAGAAAGAACGCGGCATGGCGCTCGTGCTGATTTCGCACGATCTCGCCGTGGTGTCGGAAGTGGCGCAGCGCGTCGCGGTGATGTACGCGGGCGAGATCATCGAAACGAATCATGTGCCGACGATCTTCAGCGAGCCGCATCATCCGTACACGGAAGCGCTGCTCGCGGCCATTCCCGAGCATAACCGCGGTACGTCGCGCCTCGCCGCGCTGCCGGGCATGGTGCCGGGCAAGGACGACCGGCCAGGCGGATGCCTCTTCGCGCCGCGCTGCAAGTATGTCGTCGACGATTGCTGGAAGGCGCGGCCGAATCTGTTTCAGCTCGACAAGAACGACCCGGCCGTGCGCGCGCGTTGCATCAAGCCGCTGAATATCGATGTAGTCGTGGAGGGCGCGCGATGAATGCCGTACCGAAGGAAATCAGTCAGGAGATCGTGCTCGCCGCCGACCGGCTCACGAAGCACTACGACGTGAAGCGCAGCGCGTTCAAGCACGGCACGGTGAAGGCGTTGAACGGCGTGTCGTTCGAGCTGAAGCGCGGGCGCACGCTCGCGGTCGTCGGCGAATCGGGCTGCGGCAAGTCGACGCTCGCGCGTCAGTTGACGATGATCGAAGCGCCCACGTCGGGCCGCTTGCTGATCGAAGGCGACGACGTTGCCGGGGCGAGCAAGGCGAAGATCGCCGAGTTGCGTCAGCGCGTGCAGATGGTGTTTCAGAACCCGTTCGCGTCGTTGAATCCGCGCAAGACCGTCGAGCAGACGCTCGGCGAGCCGCTCGCGATCAACACGAAGCTGAGCGCGACCGAGCGCGCCGAGCGCATCGCGCACATGATGCGCACCGTCGGCTTGCGGCCCGAGCATGCGTCGCGTTATCCGCACATGTTTTCGGGCGGACAGCGTCAGCGCGTGGCGATCGCGCGCGCGATGATTCTGGACCCGCAGATCGTCGTCGCCGACGAGCCCGTGTCCGCGCTCGATGTATCGATCCAGGCGCAGATTCTGAATCTGTTCATGGATTTGCAGGCGCAGTTCGGCACGAGCTACGTGTTCATCTCGCATAACTTGTCGGTGGTGGAGCATATCGCCGACGACGTGATGGTGATGTACTTCGGCGGCGTCGCCGAGCTCGGCGACAAGAAGACGATTTTCGCGAAGCCGCGTCATCCGTACACGCGCGCGCTGATGTCCGCGACGCCCGCGATCTTCGAGGAAGACCGGAGCATCAAGATCAAGCTGCAGGGCGAGATGCCTTCGCCGCTCAATCCGCCGTCGGGCTGCACGTTTCATCAGCGCTGCCCGTATGCGATCGAGCGATGCCGCGTCGAGGAGCCGAAGCTGCGCGCCGTCGATGGGAGGCAGGTGTCGTGTCATCGCGCCGAGGAGGTAGGAGAAGGCGAAGCCTGAATCTCGGCGGACGCGCGCGACGCGTCATGTGAATGTTTTAAGATGACGGTCGTGCCGGATTCATACGTCAAGCCGCGCTCTTTGCGCGCGGCGCTCGCCCAAACGACAGTCATCGTGCTGTCGTTCGTGCTGTTTACGGCGGGTGTCGCGTGGTGGTCGCCGAGCTTCGCCGTTATCGGGGCACGCACGCCGCAGGCCGCGGGCGATGCCGGTTCCGCCACCGCGCCGTCGAACCCGGCGCCTGCGCCGCCGCGCGCGGATCGTTCGACCGGCACGACCGCAAGCGGTCCGGTGCGCGCGCAGCCGCCGCGCATGCCGTTCTACGTCGCGACCAAGGGCGCGACGACCATCTACGTGCTCGGCACGCTCCATGTGGGTTTCGCGAGCGACTATCCGCCCGAGCAACCGTTTCGCAAGCCGATACTCGCGGCGCTCGATGCATCGCCGACACTGGCGCTCGAAATCTCTCCCGACGAACTGCTGCTCTCGCAAGAAGACGTGAATCGCTATGGCATGTGCCGTAGCGAGTGTCTCATCGACTATTTGCCCGACGCGATGTGGAAGAAGGTCGAGACGCGCATGCGCAGCAATCCGCAGGCTTTGAAGGAACTGCGGCACACGCGGCCGTGGCTGGCTTCAATGCTGATCGAAACGTACGACACGTTGAAAGCGGGTTTTCAGAGCGAGTACGGGACCGAGGCGCAATTGCAGAACGTGTATCTGCGGGTGCGCGGGAAGATCGTCGGGCTGGAAACGTTGAACGAACAGATATCGACGTTCACGCGGCTCACATCGGCGCAGCAGCGCGAAATGCTCGCGCAGGATCTCGTGCAGACGCCCGCGGAGAATGTGGCCGACGTGAAGGAGTTGCACCGGTTATGGCGTATCGGCGATGCGGATGCGTTGAAGGCCTGGGACGATGCGAAGAGTTCGAAACTGGCGCGCAACAGGGCGCTGGCTGAGCAGGTGGATAACCGCGTGGTTTATCAGAGGAACCAGCGGTTTGTGCAGAGGATGGTTGCGCTGGCGGCGCCGGATAAGCCGGTGTTCGTGGCGATCGGGGCGCTGCATTTGGGCGGTGCGCGGGGGGTGTTAGAACTGTTGAGGAAGAGGGGATTTGTGGTGGTGGGGGGGTGAGCCGGGCGAGGCAGGTGCATCAAAGCTAACGGATCGGTGCTCGCTTCTGCCATTCCATTGAATACGGACGTGCGGACAATCGAGGCTCTGCATGTGCATGCTCTCGATGGCGTTTGTCGTATAAACGATTGGACGCGCCTCGGGCGGATAGACGAAGAAGGGGCCACCTGTTCCCGTTGATGCTGCCACATCGCCGCGACGTTTTTAACCAGCCTCAGCACACAAGATTTCTGACCCGTTCAACTATTTCGCTTACCGACGAAACGGGGCGATTTCTCCTCTGTCATGTCCAGACTTGCACACGCACTTTCGGTTTGTTTCGTCATCGGTACACTGTCGTGCGCGATGTCGCTCGGCGGCCTACCGGCGCACGCGCAGGAGGCACATACGTCGTACGCGTCGACTTCGGTGCAACAAGGTCCTCTGCGCGTCGGCGTTCAGGTCAAGATCGAAACGTTTTCTGAACTGGATGCAGAGAAGATCGCGAACGCGGGCTTCGCATTCGTGCGCCTGGGAGTGTGGACCGACCAACTCGACAATGCGCGGTATATGCGCCGTGTCACCGCAGCCTTTTCGATTGCCGCTCGCGCCCGGCTTCCCGTCCTGCTGACCATCCGCTCCACCGTCCCCCAGATTGCAGCAGGCGATGCGAGTCCTTCGTACTTGCAGTTCGTGGGCAGGCAATTCGGCGCGCGTGTTCAAACCATTGCACAAGAATACGCGCAGCAACTCCTCGGCATCGAACTGTGGAACGAGCCGGATCTCGGCCGTTATTGGCCGACCGGCGACGCCGCAACGACTTTCCCGCCGTTCATGAGCGGCGTGTGCGCGCAGATCAAGGAGCCACCGTTGCACGTTCCGGTGTACGGCTTCGGGTTTTCCACCGCACCCGTCGGCGACAGCACGGCGAGCCGACTTCTACGCGCGGCGCTTGACGGATCGTCCCGCTGCCTCGATGCGGTGTCGTATCACGCATACGGCATGACGCCGGCGCAGATCCGCAATGCCGCTCGCGAACTGCGCAACCGCTATGGGCTGCCGGCGGTCATCACCGAATGGGGTGTGCCGTCCCAAGGTTCCGCGACGAGCAGTCCAGCGATGCAGGCGCGCAGAATCGGCGCGTTCGTTGCGTCGCTCGATGCGTCGCTCGATGCGTCGAGTATTCCGCTTTTCTCGATCTACGAGTGGAAAGACACTGCGCGCGCCGAAAACGCGCGGGAGCGCAGTTTCGGACTCGTCGATACGGACAGCAACGCCAAAGCTGCGCTCGCCCCAGTGCTCGACTACCTGGGCGAAAGTGCGGTCCGCCGTTGATTGTCAGCGCGTACGGCGCGAACCGGATTGGCACGCGTCGCAAACAGGACCATGCAGAAAATCGACACACTCGAAAGATGCCTCACGTAGCTGCCGAGATCGGGTTCGAACAGCATCGATACAATGATGTGTCCCATGACCAGACACGCGAGTCTTCCGATACCGGGACACGCCTCCGCCGCACGGCGCATTGGCCGGGCGGCGCACCATGCCGCGATCACGAATGCCTGCATCGCCAGACCGCGTGGATCGGGCGAAAAGAGAACGGGCAAATGCAAGCGCAAGGCGGCGTAGAGATAGTCGATACAAAACGCTAGGAATGTGTCGGGCGCAATCAGGTTGTAGAAACTCGTGCGCGCGCCATAGGGTGACTGATACATCAGGTAGTCCACCGCCATGTCGCGCGGATGCAGCAAGGCCGTATAGACGACCGAAGGCAATAGAAAAAGCGTCAGCAGAACGCCGCACACAAGAACGAAACGTGCGCGCTTTCCCGCGCACCTGAAAAGCCATACACCGCCGGCACACACCACGATCAAAAGAAAATAGCGCCGCACCAGAAGCGCGTAGACCATGTAAGCAGCGATTGCGACGAAGGTTGTGAATCCCGCGCGCCCGCGCCGTAGTGTCCAGACGATCATGAGCGCCATGGCCACGACGAGTGTGTCCTTTGAGGCGACGAACAGATTGAAAAAGACGCACGGAACTCCAAGGAGAAGCGCCATGCTCAGTGCGCCAGCGTCCCTGACGCGAGTCAGCAATGCACAGATGAACCATATACCGACCGCCATCACGAAGACGTTCAGCAGCGTCGGTCCAAACATCGCATATAACTTGCCGACAGCGTCGAAGGACGATCCGTCGTAGGTGCTCGAACCGTTCATCTGAGCCTGAATCTTCTCGGCATCCCGAAACAGGAAAGCGGGAAGAAGCGACTTTCCCGCGACGAACAAGCCTATATATCCGCATGAGGCGATGCCCGCAAGCCAGGCGATGACACCGCGGCTCAGTTGGGGGCCGGTGCGCATCAATCGATCAAACATTGTCGTGCTCTCCTACCACGCCTCCGCGTTGCGCCCAGAACAGTGCCACCAGCACCGTGACGCTTCCGAGCAGATGCGCTAGCGCGACTTCAACGACGCCATGCCCCGGAATCAGCCAGAGCGAAATCGGCAGTGCGACCGAAGCAGCGACACACATGCCGAGCACGATGCGCTGACGCGCGCGGCGCGCGACGGACGCCCACCAGAGCAAATCGCCGATGGAACGCAGCATGAAAGAGGCGAGGAGAATTGAAATGGTCAGGAGCGCTGCCGGCGTCGTCCGTTCCTTGGTCGTCCAGAAAATGATCGGGGCTGCACAGGCGATGCCGGCCGCCGTTGTGACGCTTACGCCGATCGTGGTTCGCAACGACTTTCGGAATGTTTCGCGCCAGGCGACGTCCGTTGCGCCGGCCGCGCGCGCAAGGCGAGGACCGGCGATCACCCCTACCGTTGCGTAAGCGACCGTCTGCACGGCGTTCGCCACTGACCACATGAAGACATATCGCCCGACTTCTGCGGCCGGCAGCCACGCCGTAGCGATGAAGCGCTCGGCATATTGCAGCCCGGCCAGCAGAACACCACCGATATAGAAATGCACCCCGGCCGTCCACGTCGTCCGCAGTTGCGTCGCGAGAGGCACATCTCGGACCGCCGCTTCGCCATGTCGGGAAGCGAGACGGGACAGCAGCATCCAAGCCCAGAAGGTGACGCCGACGTTCGAGACGATCCACAGGACAAATACCGTGTGGATGTCTTTGACGAGCCCGATCAACAAACCGACGATCGCGATTGCAGCCCAGCCGCCCGTGCGGGCGAACAGCATCGATGAACCAGCGCGCGACCGATGCACGGAAAACACATACGTATTGACTTCGAGCGCGTAGTGTTCGCTCGCGGCAACCAGCAGAACGAAGCCGACGGTGGCCACACTTGCGGAATACTCCGTCGACCAACCGCCAAGCGATGCGGCGAGTAAGCCGGCTCCTGAGATCAGATAGAAGCCGACGTACACGGCGCGCAATCCTCGCGCCGTCTCGATGGCCGCCTTGGAAGTCGGTCCGCTGAGCTGGCGGTTGAGTTCGGCGCTGAAGCCTAGGCCGCACAGCTTTGAAGCGATAACCGAGACCGCGACGGCAAGCCCATATTCACCGACCGCGGCGAAACCGAGGGCGCGCGCGACCGCAATCGTCAAACCGAATTTCGCGGCAAGCGAGGCAACGCGTAGCAGGAGACGCAGCGCCATCGGACCTTATCCTTGCACATCGGCGAGCTGCGGGCTTTCGACGCGCGGCCCAGGTCGCGTTGGCTCCACGCCTGCGGCTCGCCGAAGTACCTCGATGAGCGATGCGCGCTGCGTGGCAATCCGCGACAGCGCACCCTCCGTGGCGTCCCAGAATGCAGGCAAAGCCTGCGGTGAGAACAAATGCCGGACCACGGCCTCGGCGTCGAAGTCGGCGGCATTGGCGACCCATCCCGGGATGTCCAGGTCGCCGAACGCACCGAAGCCCTTGCGCTCGTAACTGAGGTGAAATGCCGGTACGCCGTGCAGAAGCGTTTCCAGCGCGCCATGCAGGCGAACCGATACGACCGCATCCGGGGTGTCATGCTGGAGCAGATGACGCAAACTCGGCAGTTCGCCCCCGAGCCCCATGCGGCGATAGTAAGCGGCATCGTCGTTGCCGCGCCCCGTGCTCTGCACCGCAAAACTTAAGCGGCACTGGCCCTGCAGCAGCGTAATGAGTTCGCGTGTCGAGTGCGCATAGCGCTCGCATTGCTCACGGCTCCAACTCGGCGCCTCACGCAGCACTAGCGCGACATGCGCCACGTCGTGGCGGCGCGAAGCGGCGCGTGCCAATACTGCGTCGCGGGCACGCGCGAATTCCAGAACCGCCATGTCCGGCATGCGGCAAACGTTCGCATTGCCGCGCAGAAATTCCTGTGAGCGATCGTCGCGCACGCACACAGCATCGAAACTTGACAGCGCTTCGCGAAGTCGCCGCCCAGCCAGACTCGATAGTCCGGATGTGCATGCCATCGCCGGTCCGATGCTCTGCGGGAGATAGACGGTTGGCTTGCGTGCGGCGCGCGCGGCGTCCACCTGCACGAGATGACCCAACTCAAGCTTGAGCATCTCGAAACCATCGCGCGCGCGCAGATAGCCCCCGCCGACGCCGACGATCAAATCGGCTTGCGCAAGACGCTGTCGCAACGTGTCGAGCGACGACGTTGCCAGACGGCAGGCTGTGCTCGCCGCAGCCTCGACACGTGCAAGGCCTCTCGAAGCGATGACGGGTGCTGGCAGGACGTCGTCGTATTCCGGAAATGAAGCGGGATCGGCAGCGACCACCGCTACGCGAATCTGCGGACCGAAGGCTTCACGCAACAGAGCCGTGCAAAGATCGACGAGCAATCCGTCGCCTGAATTACGACGGCTATAGGCGTGCAGCATCACGATGTTCTGAATCGGTTTCATATGCTTTCTTGGGCAATGCAATGCCGATAGACGGCGAGTGTTTCGTCGACCATGCGGCTGGCAGTGAAACGTGTGGCCGCGGTCATACAGTTGGATTGGAGCTGCGCGTAACGCTGCGGATCGGATGCGAGCGCGATCACGGCTTCAGCGAATGGAGTTGGATCGTCGTCGTTCGAAACGACCACGCCAGCGTGGTATGAAGTGACTAGCGCGTCCGCGCCCGCTACGCGTGTTGAAACGATCGGCACGCCGGCCGCAATGGATTCGACATAGACGTACGGGAAGCCCTCGTAACGGCTCGTTAGCGCGAAAAGATCGAATGCGTTGAAGTAACGGCGTGCGGCGGGCACCGCGCCGATCACGCGAAGGTTCGGAGGCAGCACCTCGTTCGCCACCCCTGCAGCGGCGGAAAAGTCGCCGCTGCCGATGCAGACGAACTGCACCCGCGAGCCCGTTTTTTCGCCGACCTTTCGCGCGATCGAGACGAACCGGTCGACACCCTTCTGCAACGCGAAGCGGCCGACCATGCCGACCACGAACACGTCGTCGGGGATGTCCAACCGTCGACGCGCGGACAGTCGATCGACACGTTCGAATGGGGGCGCGCCATTCCAGACGGTCGCGATCCGCGCGCGAGGAATGTTGATGTCGTCATGCAGGTGGCGCGCCTCGTCATCCGAGACGGCGACGATGCGATCGGTGAGAAAGCGCCCGAAAAATCCCTCGAGTGCGCCGAAGAGGCGGCGGGTGGCCGGTTTCAGCGTAGGGTTGAGCGTGTAGACCGCATGCGGTGTATAGACCTGGCGCCACGGACCGGGACAAGCACGCGCAAGCACACCTGCCTTCGAACTGTGGGAATGGACGATGTCCGGCCGAATTCGTTTGAGGACACGGAATACACGCGCGAAAGAACCCAGATCGCTTGGGCCGATCGCCCGCTGCATCGGGATGCGCGTGACCGAAGCACAGCACGAGAGGCATTCAACAGTCAGCCATTGCGAATCGAATCGCGCACCGTCGGGCGGAGCGATCAGATGCACGTCCACGCCGCGCTTCGCCAGACCCGGAATCAGATCGGCGAGGTGCGTTGCAACGCCCCCGGCGGCGGCTTCCACCACGATCGCCACGCTCAGGCGCGGCTTTGTCGCGAGCAATACCAAGTCCGCTTGCGCCTTCGCGAGACTCGTCTCGCCTCCCCACTGTATGCGCGTCTTCATTTGCGCTTCCACCAGGATCGCGAATTCGACACGCCCGTCGAATCAGATAGGCCGTAGTCATAGCTGCGATACCCCTTGCTTCCGTAGGACGCGCGGACAGAACGCGGCGACAGGCCGTTGAGAATCACGCCAGCGGGCTTCGCCCCGCCGAGCCTCAGGCGCTTCTCCGTTTCGATCAGCTCGCCGATGCGCGTCTCACCCGCTCGTGCGACCAGCAACACGGTGTGCGCGTGCGCCGCGAACGAGGCGGCGTCTTCGACGGCGAGGATCGGTGGTGTATCGATGACGACATAGTCATATGCGACACGCACCGAGTCGAGCAGGGACGCCGCGCGGGTGGACGCCAGCAACTCGGCGGGATTCGGCACGCGGGACCCGGCAGCGATGAAATCGAGGCCCGGCGGACCGCTTCGATGCACCGCCCGATCCAGTTCAGCTGTGCCGTTGATCAGATCGGACCATCCCGGCGCACGATCGACGCCAAAGCAAGGATTGAGCGATGGACGTCGCAGATCGCCCTCGATCAGGAGCACGCGCTGGCCCGTGGCCGCGAGCACCGCGCCAAGATTGGCTGCGACAAAGGACTTGCCCACGCCGGGCGCCGCGCCCGTCAATAGCACCACCTTTCCCGGCGCATCCGCCATGCTCATTCGCAATGCGGTGCGCAGACTGCGGAGGCCCTCGATCGCCGTATCGTGCGGCGCATCGATCGCCAGCAGGTGCGCAACGCCACCGTGCGTCCGTACCGCGGCTTTGCTGACCGCAGGCTGCGCCGCCGACAGCGGCACGGTCGCCAGCACCTGCATGCCCGCATCTCGCTCGATCTCGTCCGCTGTGTGGACCGCGCCGGCGAGAAACTCGCGAGCGAACGCATAGGCGATGCCAAGCAACAGTCCGCCGAGAATCGCTGCGACGATGGCGAGCGGCCGCTTGGGCCAGGCAGGGTCCTCTTGAATCACAGGCGCATCGATGAGCCTCACGCTGCCGACCTTGCCCGCTTTCACAAGCTGCAACTGCTGTGCATTATTCAGGGTCGCGCTGTAGAGGTCTGTATTCACCTTCACATCGAGCATCAAACGTGCGGCGTCCTGCTCGACATTCGGCAGGCGGCCCAACGCGGTGTCGAACTCCGCGATTTGCCTGCGCAGCAATGAGATCTGCTCGTCGATGGCGGCGACACCCGGATGCATCGGCGTATAGCGCGTGACGAGTTCCGCACGCTTCTGCTGCAGCACGATCAACTGTGCCTTCGCCTCGGCCTGCTGTTGCAGACCACTCGCGGTCTCCGCGGGAAGATCGATCACGCCCTTCTCGTTGCGCAGTTGCGTGTACCGCGCCTGCGCCTCTTCGAGCTTCTGTTTCAAATCAGGCAACTGCGCGCTCAGGAATGCCAGTGACTGAGCGGCATCCGCGTACTTTCGCTCGACGTTCTGCCGCACGTACTGTTCGGCGATCTCGCGCAATGTCTGGCTCGTTCGCTCGGCGTCGCGTCCCAGCAAGGTCGCGACGATCACGCCGGATTGTTTGACTTTTTCCTGGACGTCGAGCCGTTCCTGCAGCATGGCCACCGTGTCGTTGAACGAATGACGGATGACGGAGAAACGCGTGCCGGGAAGTGCGTCGATCCGGGCCACGTTGATGACCAGCGGGCCATACGGGGTATCGACCTTGTCTTCCGAGCCGACCATTCCACGCACGGGCTGGTCGAGATACGAACTGGTGAGAGTAAAACGGCCACCTGCATCCGCGCTCAGCGTAAAGGGTTCGTCCTGCAGCTTCTTCGGCACATCGAAGCGCAGGACGTCGGCTCGCTCCTGACCCCAGGCGAAACCGCCGAAGCCGAACAGACCCGGACTGAGCGGACCGTCATAGACGCGCGAGACGAAATCGCCGATCACCGGAAACCGCTTGGGCGTGACGTCAATATGCAGGCGCAGCTTTTCGACGGCGCGCGCCACCACCAGACGTGAAATGATGATCTGAGCTTCAGCCGCAGCCGACGACTTCACATCGAACAACGTCGACACTTCGTTGAGCAGATTGGCTGTCGTTCCGCCATCCGCACTGTCTTCGATCTGGATAAGGACGTCGGCCTGGTACTTCGGGGGCCAAAAAAAGGCCCACGCCGTGCCTGCCAGCGCGACGACCGTCGCAATCAAAACGATGCGCCAGGCGTTCTTGAAGAGCGTATCGATGACGCCGATGACGTCGAGTTCGGCGGCTTCGACTGAGCTGTGTCGATCTGGATGGGACATGCATTGGATCCATCAGTGAAAGCGAACCGCAACGGGCGGCGCCACGACGCGGCGGCGATGCGGTCCTCGAGTTACGTTCAGGCGGGGGATGGAGGCTCTGGCACGAGCGTCATGTGGTGCAGCCTGTCGAGCCAATAGCGAACGCCACCTTCGATCTGCACAAGTGACGCTTCGAAGGCGGCGCGATCCTGACGGTACGGATCTGCGACATCGTCTTGGGCGTCGTGCAAAAGGCGGTAGACGCGGCCACGCGCGAACGGAAAGCGTGCTAGCAGTTCATCCCGCTGGCCGAGCGTCATGACCAGAATGAGATCGTGCGAGCGCATCATCTGGAGATTCACCGTGCGCGCCACGTGACCGGACAAGCCGATGCCCCGCTCGCGCATCAGATCGATGGCATGCGCCGCCGCCGGTGCGCCCACCAGCGCGTGCGTGCCCGCCGAGTCGACTTCCAGATCCGGCAGCGCCTGCGCAAGCATTGCCGCCGCCAGCGGACTGCGGCAAATGTTGCCTTCACAAACCATCAACACGGAGCGGATCACTTCGCGATCACTCCCGCCGTAAGACCTGTGTTGATGAGCGGCATCAACAGACTGATCACACGGTTGAAGCGCACGAGGCCGCTGCCGTCCACATAGACGATGTCCTTCGGCCGCAATTCGAATTCCTTCGCCACAAGCATGGACACGGGCGAGCGGCTGTCGAGGTGGAACACTTGTGGTTCGCCGTTGCGCGAACGGATCACGAACATTTGCGCGGTGTCGGCGGTGTTCGAGTTGATGCTTCCGGCTTGCGAAAGGGCGTCGGCGAGCGAAAGGCGTCCGTCGCGACGCGGCGAGGCGGAGCCGGGCTTGCTGACTTCGCCCATGACGTAGACGTCGTTGTCGTCGCGCGAATTGACGCGCAAAAGGTCGCCGGCTTTCAGATACAGCTTCGACGGGTTCAAGCCCTGCGCGAGTATCTGCGGCACGTCGATCCGGTGCGAGGCGCCATTGCGCACCAGCACGACGTCGCTCTGATCGGCGCTGTCGTTGAAGCCACCGGCGCGCGCGATCGCGTCGTAGAAGTTGAGCGGCACGTCCGTCAACGACAAGGCGCCCGGCGTATGAACCTGGCCGTCCACATAGACCTCGCGCGAACGATAGGACGCGACGCGCACCGTGACCTGCGGCTTGACGAAGTAGGTCGCAAGCGCGGACGCGAGGCGTTGCTGAATCTGTTCGGTGCGCAGGCCGGCGACGGCGAGCGTTCCCGCATACGGAAAATGCAGATTGCCGCTCTGATCGACGACGAAGCCCGACGCCGGGTCGCTCGCCTTCGACGATGTCTGGTTCGCCGTCGAACCGAGCGCGGCGTTGAGTTCCGGGTGATCCCACACGACGATCTGCAGCACATCGCTCGCGCCGACTGTATAGACGTCGGGTGCGCCAAACAGTCCTTTGACATCTTGCTGGCTGGACTTTCGTTCGTCCGCAAGTCGCTTGACGAACGCCAGATCGAGTTCTGTGATCGGAACTGCGGGCGTCGCCGCGGTCGCTTCGATGTGCGGGCCCGAGGCGACGGTGTATTCGCCTGCCCGATCCGGCGTATCGCCGCCGGGCGCGACCGGCATGCGAAAGCCCGGTGCGAACGCGCAGGCGCTGAGCAGAGCGGAGAATGCAAGGGCTATCGCGCGCTTTGGAAAAGTCATGCGCCGCGTCGGCTGCGACACGGGCGAAATCGATTGCTTCATGCTTGAATCCTGCGCATCAATACGCGTTGCGATGAACGAAACCCCGCACGATGGTCGTAAGCACGATGCGCATGTCGAGCGCGAACGACCAGTTGCTGAGGTAATAGAGATCGGCCTCGACCCGCCGCTGCATCTTGTCGAGCGAGTCGGTTTCACCGCGCAGGCCATTGATCTGCGCCCAGCCCGTGATGCCAGGCTTGATGCGATAGCGGTGGATGTAGTCGTCGACGACAGGCTGATAAAGCGCGTCGTGCTCGATGGCATGCGGACGCGGGCCGACGACCGACATCTCGCCGCGCAGCACGTTGAAGAACTGCGGCAGCTCGTCGAGGCTCGTGCGCCGCAGAAACGCGCCGACGTGCGTGACCCGTGGATCGTCGCGCGTGGCCTGCACGACTTCGCCCTCGTTGCGCGCGTGCAGATGCATCGTGCGGAACTTGTAGATCTGGAAGGGCTCGCCATTCGCCCCGCGGCGTTGCTGCCTGAAAAACACCGGCCCCGGCGATGAAACCCTGATCGCGAGAGCGATCGCGAACAGCAGCGGCGATCCCACGATCACGGCGCACGCGGCAAACACAAAGTCGAACAGCGTCTTGCTCAGCACGCTGGCCGTGAGCGGCGCGGCGACGAGGTCGATCGCGACGGCTTCATCGAGAGCGGCCTGCTCGCCGTGAAACCGCGCGACCTGACGAACGTCCGGAACGAAGCGAATGTTGATCAGGTCATTTCGAAATGCTTCGAGAAAACGCAGCAACGTGGATTCGTCCGTGAGCGGAAGCGCGAGCCACAATTCGTCGATGCGATTTGCGCGCACGTGCGCGGCGAACGCCTCCATCTCGTGAAAGAGCGGCACGCCCGGTACGTTCGCGCCCGAGCGCGAGTCCACGTCGAAGTGCGCATTGACGTTGTAGGTTGGCTCCTGCATGGCCGTAAGGCGGCGCACGAAGTTCGCGCAACGCTCGCCGCGACCGACGATGGCAACCGTCGCGACGCGCGTGCGACGCGCTCTGGCGATGTGATAGACGACACGCCAGAGGATCACGCTCGTCACTGTCAACTCGGCGAGGAAAGCGAACGACTCCATCGAAGGGGCGTAGTGGATATGCAGCCACTTCACGATGCAGACCGCAGCCCCTTCACAAAGCACCCAGCAGAACGCAGGCATCAACACGGTGCGCGCGGCCGACACGCGCCGAGCCGGATGCTTCACGTAAGAACCGGATTGCGCGCTCCAGCCAAAGGCAATGGTGAAGATCGCGACGGCGTTATCGTGAGCAGATGAGGCACTGTCGCCATAGAGATGGTGTGTTGCCAGCATGCAAGCTATAACGATGCTCATTTCGAGCACGCGAAGCGGCAGACCAGGCCCCGCAGGCAAAGTAGTAAATAGGCGGGAATAACTCGGCAAACGCATGACGGGATCGGAGACTTACGCCGACATCGAGAAGCTCGCGGGACGAGCGGCCGATCGCTTTGGTTAATTTAGTTATCGGGCGATCGCAGCGTCGTTTGCGATTCGCGTGGCGCGTCGGGCGCATCTTCATTCGATGGGATCAGCCATGCGGACACGCCACATGCACTCCCAACGCCCGAGCGGAACGGGCGAGAGTGTCACAGATCGATGTGCGCCTTCTCTATAAGCGATGTCTTAAAACAGGCGGCGTCTCAGATGTCGAAAACCCAATTGCCTCTAATTTGAGCGCAAGGGACGGTTACGTTTGGAATGCGAAGGAACAGCAGCGACGCGGTCACGCACTTTTACGATCTGGTCGCGCCGCGAGGAGGGGAAGTCGAATGCGTGCGGCGGGAAGGATGCGCGTGAAACGCGGGCCGCAGGCAGAAGCAGAAATGAGCGCGCGAGCACGCGTTGCAGAAAACGCGCGCTCGCCGCCGTTCAAATAAACATCAGCCAGTTCAACAAAAACACATTCGCAATCAAGAGCGTCAGCGCCGTCGGCACCTGCACCTTGATCACCGCGTTCTTGTCGGGCAACTCCAGCAGCGCCGACGGCACGATATTGAAGTTCGCGGCCATCGGCGTCATGAGCGTGCCGCAGTAGCCGGAGAACATGCCGATCGCGGCCATCGTCGCGGGATTGCCGTGGAACATGCCGACAAGAATCGGCACGCCTACGCCGCCCGTCATCACCGGGAATGCGGCGAAGCCGTTGCCCATCACCATCGTGAAAAGCGCCATGCCGACGACATACACCGCCACCGCGACGAACCGGTAGTCCATGTTGACGTACGCCGTCGTCACATGCGCGACCGCCTTGCCGACGCCCGCATCGGAAAAGACGAGTCCGAGCATGCCGAGCATTTGCGGCAGCACGGCGGCCCACGAAAGCGCGTCGATGAGCCGGCGCGTTTCACGCATCGACTGGCCGACGGTATCGCGCGTCATCACGCAGGCGATTGCAAGCGCGATCACGCAGCCGATGCCAAAGCCGATCAGCGTCACGTTCTTCGGATCGATGAGCGGCTTGCCGCCGAACACGAGGTGGCTCACGGAAAGCGTGAGGATCACGGTGACGACGGGAATCGTCAGCGCAGGCACGAAGAGTTTGTTGCCGAGCCGCACGGCGCTCTGGCGGCGCGTTTCTTCGGAAAGCATCTTCGGCTTCGCGCCGGTCACGCCGCCAAGACCCGCGATCAGCGCCATCGCCACGACGAGCACGCCGACCACCGTCACCGGAATCCAGTCGCCGACGAGAAAGATCAGCGCGTAGATCAGCCAGAACACGCCCGCGGAGAGACGCCGCGGATGCGACTTGTCCGTGAGAATCATGCCCGCGACGACCACGAGCACGATGCCGACGAGATAGAAGAGATAGTTGATCGTGAGCGTCATGCCTTCTCTCCCGCGACGTTGCGCGTGAGCGCGCCGAGCTCGCGTGCGAGCCTGCGGTCGAGCAGCCACAGCCGGAAGCCGTGGATCAGGAACGCGCAGATCGCGGTGGGAATGCCCCACACGGCCACATGCATCGGTTCGACGACGATGCCCGCTTCCTTCAGGAACGTGACCATCAGCACGATCGCGCCGAACGCGACGAAGATGTCCTCGCCGAAGAACAGGCCGACGTTGTCGGTCGCGGCGGAATAGGCGCGCAGCTTGTAGCGCGTTTCATCGGAGAGCTTGCCGTAGCGCGCTTCGGTGGCGCCTTCGGCCATCGGCGCGAGCAGCGGCCGCACCATCTGCGGATGGCCGCCGAGTCCCGTCAGACCGACCGCCGCCGTGATTTCGCGCACGAACAGATAGACGATCAGGAGACGCCCCGCGGTCGCGGCCTTGATGCTCGAAATCCACATTTGCGCGCGCTCGCGCAGGCCGTGCCGTTCGAGCAGGCCGATCACCGCCAGCGGCAACAGGATGATGAGCGGAATATTGCGCGTCTTGAGAAAGCCGCTGCCGATCGCGGTCAGAATGCGCTCGACCGGAAAATGCGCCGCCAAGCCGGTGATGATCGCCGCAGCCGCGACGATCAGCATCGGATTGAAGCGCAGCACGAACCCCACGATGATGACGGCCACGCCGATGAGCGGCCATAGATTGACTGCATTTGCCATTAGGATCTCCACACTGACAGGAAAAGACGCGCCTCGAACCGGGCGCTTTCTTGCTAAAACGCCCCGACGTCGCGGGGCGTTGGAACTTGCTGAAAATGACTTCAGGCGTCGGCGTGCGCCGCGCGGACTTCGATGCCCGCATCGGCGAGCGCGTCACGAATGCGGCGCGCGAATTCCAGCGCGTGCGCGCCGTCGCCGTGCAGGCAGATCGTCTGCGCGTTGAGCGGCACCCATTCGCCCGACACGGCCTGAACGCGCTGCTCGCGCACCATCGCGAGCGTGCGGTCGAGCACGAGGTTTTCGTCGTCGAGCAGCGCGCCCGGCTCCTTGCGCGGCACGAGCGAGCCATCCGCGCGATAGCCGCGGTCCGCGAACACTTCCTCGATCGCGATCAGGCCCGCGCGCCGCGCCGCTTCGACGAGCCCGCTGTTCGCGAGCCCGAACACGAGCAGCGACGGATCGAAGTCGTGCACGGCGGACACGATCGCATCGGCGATATCGGGGCTTCTCGCCGCCTGGTTATAAAGCGCGCCGTGCGGCTTCACGTGCGCGATGCGCCCGCCTTCCGCCTGCGCGATCGCCGACAGCGCGCCAAGCTGATACAGCACGCCCGCATAGATTTCCTCGGGCGGCAGATGCATTTCCCTGCGCCCGAAATTCTCCGGATCGTTGAAGCTCGGATGCGCGCCGATGGCGACGCCTTTCTCCACGGCCCAGCGCACGCAGTCGCGCATCGCGGTGGCGCCGCCCGCATGCCAGCCGCACGCGATGTTCGCGGAACTCACGAGATCGAGCAGCGCTTCGTCGGAGCCGCAGCCTTCGCCGAGATCGGCATTGAGATCGATTTCCATGATGTTTTGGTCGTCCCGTTGAATGTTGAGTGTGATGCGCCGCGTCTGCCGCGCGGTCTTCGCTTCAGGAGCCAGCGCGCGCGATGCGTTCTTCGTGCATCGCGATGGCCGTTTCCACCTGGCTCACGTATTGCCGTTCATCGGCGAGCGCGTGGCGCGCTTCTTCCACCGATGTCTCGATGAAGCGCACGCCGCCGTTCAGCTTCACTTGCGCGAGCTTCCACAGATCCGCCTTGATGACCGCGCCGATCTTCGGATAGCCGCCCGTCGTCTGCGCGTCGCCCATCAGCACGATCGGCTGGCCGTTCGGCGGCACCTGCACCGTGCCGGGCAAAACCGCGTGCGACAGCAATTCGATCTTCTCCCTGCGTTCCAGCGCCGTGCCCGCGAGGCGAAAGCCCATGCGGTTGCTGTTCGGCGTGATCGTCCATTCCTCGTTCCAGAAACGCTCCTGCGCCGCGTCGCTAAAGCTGTCGTACTCCGGCCCGCGCAGCACGCGGATCGGCACCGCCCACGCAAGGCCCGGGGAATGACGCCCGCGCCGCACGGGTTCGTCGACCAGCACGAACTTGCACCACGCCGGCGCCTTCACGCCGAACGCGGGTTCTTCCGGCGAAAACGCAATGCCCTTGTGCGGCTGCGGCACGCCGACCGGCAAGCGGTCGCCGTCGCGCAGCGCACGCCCGCCGAGGCCGCCGAAGCACGCGGCGAGATCGGTCGAGCGGGAGCCGAGCATCGGCAGGACGTCGATGCCGCCCGCGATCGCCACGTAGCAGCGCATGCCGCGCTTGGCCGCGCGCAGCGTCAGTTCCTGCCCCGCGCGCACCGGCAGGCTCCACCACGAATAGACCGGCTTGTCGTCGAGCGTCGCGCCGAAATCCGTGCCGGTGATCGCAACACGCGTCGCGTGCTTGAAGCGCAGCACGGTCGGCCCGAACGTCACCTCGATGCCCGCCGCATCCGGCTTGTTGCCGACGATGCGATTGCCGATTTCCAGCGACAGCGCATCGAGCGCACCGCCCGCGCTTACGCCCAGATGGCGGTAGCCGCGCCGGCCCAGGTCCTGCACGGACGTGAGGACGCCCGCGCGAATCACGTCGATCATGCGCGCACCTCCAGCGCCGTGAAGCGCACGCGATCGCCGGGCTGCATGAGCGTCGGCGGATTCCTGGCCGGATCGAAGAGCTTCAGCTCCGTGCGCCCGAGCAATTGCCAGCCGCCCGGTGACGCCGCCGGATAGATGCCCGTCTGCGCCCCGCCGATGCCGACCGATCCCGCCGGCACTTCGATGCGCGGTTCGGGGCGGCGCGGCATCGCGAGCGCGGGATCGAGCCCGCCGAAATAGGCGAAGCCCGGCTGAAAGCCCAGAAAGAACACGACGTAGTCGGCTCCGGTATGGCGCTTCACGACTTCATCGACGGAAAGGCCGACGTGCTTCGCGAGCGCGGCGAGATCGGGGCCGTCGGCGCCGCCGTAGCGCACGGGAATCTCGATTTCGGCGCTTTCCATGTCGACCGCCTGGGCGGCGTCCCAGCCGGATTCCAGTTGCGCCGCGAGCGTTTCGTAGTCCGCTTCGAGCGGATCGAACACGATCGTCAGATTGTTCATGCCCGGCACCACTTCGACGACGTGCGGCATCAGGCGCGCGTGTTCCGCCAGCGCCCAGACGCGCCGCTGGCAGTCGAGCGTGGCGGGCGGCGCGGCTTCGCACACGAGCGCGGTGTCGCCCAAGGGGTGGATTCGTGGTTTCGTCATGCGTTTGATTGCCTTTGCGGGCGCGAAATATCGCCGGTCGGACCGGCTTCGCGCCATCGCAGAATGTTACATTGTCAATAAATTATCAAGAAATTATCAATTAACGTTTTCGCCGAGGCATGCTTTCCGCTCACAAATGACGTTGAGCTACACTCCAACGCACTTCATATCGACCATCGCCATGCCGCGCCATCCCACCAAGATCGTTTCGTCCGAGCATCTCGTCTCCGAAGCCAGCGCGGAACTGTCGGAGTTCGAATACGGCCTCATCATGGCCGGCAACGCGTTCAATCGCTGGATGGTGCGCTGCATGTCGGCCGCGGGCGCGAAGGACATGACGGCGGTGGAAGTGTCGCTGCTCCATCACGTGAGCCATCGCGACCGCAAGAAGAAGCTCGCCGACATCTGCTTCGTGCTGAACATCGAGGACACGCACGTTGCCACGTATGCACTGAAGAAACTCGTCGCCCGCGGCTATGTGCAAAGCGAGAAGTCAGGCAAGGAAGTGTTCTTTTCCGCGACGCCGGCGGGGCGCGAGCTCTGCGGCAAATATCGCGAAGTGCGCGAGGCGTGCCTCATCGAAACGCTGCGCGAAAGCGGACTCACCAACGAGCAGATCGGCGAGGCCGCGCAATTGATGCGCAATGCGTCCGGTCTCTACGATACCGCTGCGCGCGCGGCGGCATCGCTCTAGCCGCTTCAGCCGCTCTAATAGATCGCGGATTCGGTGACGATCGCGTCGAGCGGCATGTCGTGCGTCTCGCGCGGCAGCACGCCGCATTTGCCCGATTCGTATGCAATGCCGATCGTCACCGGCCGTTTCGCGTCCGGCCACGCGGCGAGCGTCCGGTCGTAATAGCCGCCGCCGTAGCCCAGGCGATACCGGTGGGCATCGAAACCTACGCACGGAATCAGCAGCAATTCCGGCACCACGACGCGCTCTTCGGCGGGCACCGGAATGCGGTAGCGGCCTTCCTTCATCGGCATGTGCGCGCTCCACGCGTGAAAGACCATCGGCGCGTGCGGCGTGACGACCACCGGCAGCGCCCCGCCGCGCGCCGCATCGGCGGCGAGCCAGCGGGTCATGGCGGCGCGCGCGTCGAACTCGCCCGCGACCGGCCAGTACAGGCCGACGCAGCGCGCGTCGTGCCGCGCGAGCACTTCCTCGATGCGCGCCGCGAGCGCCGCATTCTTCGCGACCTGGCCGGCCTGCTCGCTCTGCGCCTCGCGGGTCGCGAGGAGCGTTGCGCGCAGGGCGCTTTTAGGTTCGCTCTTGGGTTGATCGCAAACGTTGCGTGCTATGCTTTCCTCCGATCTCAGGACCCGGTTCAAGACCATTCGCGCTCCAGAAATAACGATGTCAAAACGCCTCAACCGAGTATATCTCGCGGTCGGCTCGGCCCTTGCCGCGGTGACGCTCGTCGCCTGCAGCACGGCGTCCGCCGTTCGCCCCGACGCTGACCTGTCGCCCGGCCCGGACGACCGCATCTTCCTGCAACTGCGCGATGCCGCGCGCGCGAACGATGCCGGCAAGGCCGCCGCGCTCGCCGCCCAGATTCCCAACTATCCGGCGCCGAGCTACCTCGAATACTTCACGATCAAGCCGCAGCTTTTCGATTCGCAGGGCCACGCGCGCATCGACGCGCCCGACGCGCCCGTGCTCTCGTTCCTGCAGCGCTACGACGGCCAGGCGATCGCCGACCGCATGCGCAACGACTATCTCGTCGTGCTCGGCGGCCGTCACGACTGGAAGAACTTCGAGCAGCAATATTCCCGTTTCGTTCTGAACGACGACACGCAGGTCAAGTGCTATGCGCTCGAAGCGCGCCTGTCGCGCGGCGAGAACGTCGCGGACGCGGCGCGCGCGCTGCTCGTCGAGCCGAAATGGTACGGCGACGGCTGTGTCGATCTGATCGGCGCGCTCGCCGAGTCGGGCCAGTTCACCAGCGACGACATCTGGCAGCAAATCCGTCTCGCCTATGAGCAGAACTACACGACCACGGGCTCGAACATCGTCGAGGCGCTCGGTCAGGAAAAGCCGAAGGGCACGTTGCTGGACGACGCCGTCAACAAGCCGCCGCTCTATCTCGCGCGCGGCGTGATGCCCAATACGCCGGCGCATCAGTTGACGCTGCTCGCCATCACGCGCATGGCGCGCAACGATCCGGCGATGGCCGCGGCCACCTTCAGTTCCGTCGCGCCGAGCCTGACGCCCACCGAACGCGCGACCGGCTGGGGAACGATCGGCTATCAGGCGGCGATCAAGCGCATGCCGGCCGCGTCGGACTGGTATCGGCTGTCGGCGAACGCGCAATTGTCGAACCCGGCGTATGAATGGCGCACGCGCAGCGCGCTGCTCGCCGGCGACTGGAACATGGTGCGCTGGTCCATCGAACAGATGCCGCCTACGCTGCGCGCCCAGCCCGCGTGGGTGTACTGGCACGGGCGCGCGCTGAAGCAGGCGGGCGACGCGGCCACGGCGAATCAGGAATTCCAGACCATCGCCGATCAATACAATTTCTACGGCCAGCTCGCGCTCGAAGAACTCGGCCAGAAGATCACGGTGCCGCCGCGCACGACCGTATCGGACGCCGAAATCGCACAGATGCAGTCCGTGCCCGGCTTCGCGCTGTCGCAGCGTTTCTACGCGCTGAACATGCGGCTCGAAGGCAATCGCGAATGGAACTGGCCGCTGCGCACCATGACCGACCGCCAGTTGATCGCCGCCGCGCAGTACGCGAAGCGTATCGAGATGTTCGACCGCACGGTCAACACCGCGGACAAGACAAAGACCGAGCACGACTTCTCGCTGCGCTATCTCTCGCCGTTCCGCGATATCGTCGAGCGCGACGCGCAGAATACCGGGCTCGATATCGAATGGGCGTACGGGCTGATTCGCCAGGAATCGCGCTTCATCATCAACGCGCGCTCGGAAGTGGGCGCGGGCGGTCTGATGCAGCTGATGCCCGGCACGGCGCAGCTCGTCGCGAAGAAGATCGGGCTCGGGCCGGTTTCGCGCGAGCAGATGAACGACATCAACACCAACATTCTGCTCGGCACGAATTACCTGTCGATGATCTACAATCAGTTCGACAACTCGCCCGTGCTCGCCACTGCCGGTTACAACGCGGGACCGGGCCGGCCGAAGCAGTGGCGTCAGGACTTGCGCGCGCCCGTGGAGGGTGCGATTTTTGCTGAAACGATTCCGTTCACCGAGACTCGCGATTACGTGAAAAACGTGCTGTCGAACACCGTCTATTACGCCGCGCTGTTCGAAGGCCGTCCGCAGTCGTTGAAGACGCGTCTGGGCTACATCGCGCCCTGACCGTCCGCCAGCGAACGCTCACGCCCGCGCGTCGAATGACAGGACGCGCGGGCGTTTTCATTTTCGGCGCCGCCGTTCTTGACTGACGCCGCATTCTTCAGGCCGCGACCCTAGAGGCGAACCATGCGACACCAACACATAGCGCTGATCGGCGGTTCGGGTTTCATCGGCAGTCATCTCGTCAATGCGCTCGTCGATCTCGGCAAGAACGTGCGCATTGCGACACGGCGGCGCGTTAACGCCGCGCATCTGACGCTCTTGCCCGTCGATGTCATCGAAACCGACGTGCACGATCCCGTCAAGCTCGCCGCGTTCATCGATCAGAGCGACGCGGTGATCAATCTCGTCGGCGTGCTGCAGGGGCGGCGCGACGATCCGTATGGGCCGGAGTTCGCGAAGGCGCATGTGGAACTGCCGCACAAGATCGCGGCGGCGTGCGAGGCGAAGGGCGTGCGGCGTCTGCTGCACATGAGCGCAATCGGCGCTGACCCGCAAGGCCCGAGCATGTACCTGCGCTCGAAGGGCGACGGCGAGAAGATCGTCCGCGAATCGGGACTCGACTGGACCATCTTCCGCAGCTCCGTCGTGTTCGGCCCCGAGGACAATCTGCTCAACCAGTTCGCGTTTCTGGAGCGCGTGTTCCCGGTGATTCCGCTCGCGTGCGCCGACGCCGAGTTCCAGCCGGTGTTCGTCGGCGACGTGGCGAAGGCGATGGTCAACGTGCTCGACCTCGACGCCGCGAACCGCCAGGTCTACGAGCTCGCGGGTCCGAGCGTGTACACGCTCGCGGAGCTCGTGCGCTTCGCGGGCGCGACCATCGGCAAGCATTCGCGCATCATCAAGCTGCCGGAGAGCCTCGGCCGCCTGCAGGCGATGACAATGGAAATGGCCCCCGGCCAGCCGATCATCTCGCGCGACAATCTCGATTCGATGAAGACGCCGAGCATCGCGAGCGGGCCACTTTCGCCGGAACTGGGCATCGACGAACCCGCGAGCATCGAGACGATTGCGCCGCTCTATCTGACGGGCAACGCGTCGCGCTCGCGCTTCAACGCTTTTCGCGCAACCGCGCATCGTTAAACATCTCTTTGTGATCGCACGAAACTCGCGCATGAAACTAGTAATCGGTGACAAGTTCAATTCTTCCTGGTCGATGCGTCCGTGGGTTCTGCTGAAGCATTTCGGCATCCCGTTCGAAGAGGCGCTGATCCGCCTCGGCCAGCCCGACACGAAGTCGAAGATTCTCGAAGTCTCGCCGTCCGGCAAGGTGCCGTGCCTCGTCACCGATGCAGGCGACGCCGTGTGGGAATCGCTGGCGATCGCCGAGACGATTGCAGAGCGGTATCCCGAGCACGCCATGTGGCCGCGCGATGCCGCCGCCCGCGCACATGCCCGCAGCGTCAGCGCGGAAATGCACGCCGGCTTCGCGGATCTGCGTCAGAACATGCCGATGGAAATCACGACGCACGCGCCGGGCACGGGCGCGACGCCGGAGGTGCTTGCAAACATCGCGCGTATCGAGGCGATCTGGGCGGAGTGCCTCGCGAAATCAGGCGGGCCGTTTCTGTTCGGTGAATTCGGTATCGCCGACGCGATGTACGCGCCCGTCGTCATGCGCTTCAATACTTATGCGCCGGCGCTGAGCGCGACGTCGCTCGAATATGGCAAGCGCATCACGGCACTGCCGGCGGTCGCCGCGTGGATCGACGGCGCGCGCGAGGCGGCGCAATGAACATCTACGCAGTCGGCGGCGCGATTCGCGACGAACTGCTCGGCGTGCCGGTGGTCGATCGCGATTATGTCGTCGTGGGCGCGACGCCGGAGCAGATGGTGGCGCAGGGATATCGGCCGGTCGGCAAGGATTTTCCGGTCTTTTTGCATCCGGAGACGCACGAGGAATATGCGCTCGCGCGCACCGAGCGCAAGACGGCGGCGGGCTATCACGGCTTCCAGTTCTACTATTCGCCGGACGTGACGCTGGAGGAGGATCTCGCGCGGCGCGATCTCACGATCAACGCGATGGCGCGCGAAGTGACGCCCGCGGGCGAGCTGACCGGCGCGGTGGTCGATCCATTCGACGGGCAAGGCGACCTGAAGAACAAGCTGTTCCGGCATGTGGGCGATGCGTTCATCGAAGATCCGGTGCGCATCCTGCGTCTCGCGCGGTTTGCGGCGCGTTTCGCGGATTTCGACGTTGCGCCGGAGACGGCGGCCTTGATGAAGAAGATGGTCGCGGCCGGCGAAGTCGATGCGCTCGTGCCCGAACGCGTATGGCAGGAAGTGTCGCGCGGGCTGATGGAAAAGAAGCCGTCGCGCATGTTCGCGGTGTTGCGCGAGTGCGGCGCGCTCGCGCGCATTCTTCCCGAGGTCGATGCATTGTGGGGCGTGCCGCAGCGCGCCGACTATCATCCCGAAGTCGATACCGGCGTGCATGTGATGATGGTGCTGGACTATGCGGCGTCGCAGGGTTTTGCGTTGCCGGTGCGCTTCGCGGCGCTGACGCACGATCTCGGCAAGGCCACGACGCCCGAGGATATCTTGCCGCGTCACGTCGGCCATGAAGGGCGCAGCGTCGATTTGCTGCGGCCGTTGTGCGAGCGCTTGCGCGTGCCGAACGAGTGCCGCGATCTGGCGATGCTCGTCGCGCGGGAGCACGGCAATATTCATCGCGTGATGGAGATGGGCGCGGCGGCGCTCGTGCGGCTTTTTGAGCGATCGGACGCGTTGCGGAAACCGGCGCGGTTTGCCGAAGCGCTGCAGGCCTGTTTGGCGGATGCGCGTGGGCGGCTTGGGTTGGAGCAGCAGCCTTATCCGCAGGCTGAGCGGTTGCGGGAGGCTTTGGTCGCTGCGCGGGCTGTCGATGCGGGGGCGGTGGCGCAACAGTTTGCCGATCAGCCTTTGAGGATTAGGGATGCGGTGCATGATGCGAGGGTTAGCGCGGTGAGGGGCGCGCTTGGGGGGTGAGGGCTTTTTTGTCGCCGGATCCCGGTTTCGTGTTGGTTTATTAGCACTGCCCCTCCCCGGGGCGGGGGTAACTTTCTTTGCTGCTGCAAAGAAAGTCACCAAAGAAAGCAGCTTTCTCACCGCCCGCGGTCACACGCACGTTGGCCATTCTTCTCCTCGGGGAACGGCCCTCGCCTAAAGAGTGCCCTCATAGGCCCAATCGGGCTTGGATCGCGCACGGTCTGACAAGCCAGTGCGCGAAGCGCGCTGGTTCAGCACGAAATAGCTTCGGCACAGCGCT
>NZ_FCNY02000037.1 GCF_001544575.2 Caballeronia cordobensis | reverse complement strand
AACTCTTCAGTTCAAACCTGTTACTGTTTTCGGTTCCGTTAAGAACCGGTCGCTCACTCAACGTACTGACGATGATTAATGTCCTAAGACAAAAACCTTCCTCTGATACTTCGTGTGAGACTCTTGATACTTTTGCTATGACTGATCCCGAAAGACCAGCCGCACTCGCTATCAAGCGCCCACACTTATCGGCTGTTAGTTTTTAAAGAGCACATCGCAAGACATCCAACCTCACCACCGTCTTGCGTCGCTGCGTTGTCTGCAGCAGAGAAACGAGATTATGAACACCGCCTCGGTTACTGTCAACAAGAATTTCGAAGTTTTCTCGCTGACTGACTGCGCCTCAAACCACCTGCAAGGCACACCACCGATGCCGCTCTCCCGCTCCCTTCGCGTTCATCGAATCGCGAAGGAACGGAATTCTAGTGAGTGAGATCCGCAAGCGCAAGCGCTTTCTCGATAGAAATCACCGATGCTTGAAAACAGGCTTGCGCTTCTCGACGAAGGCCGCCATGCCTTCCTTCTGATCCTCGGTGGCGAACAACGAATGGAACAGACGCCTCTCGAAATGCACGCCTTCCGCCAGCGTCGTCTCGTACGCGCGGTTGACGGCCTCCTTGGCCATCATCACGGCCGGCAAGGAGAATCCGGCGATGATCGTCGCGGCTTCGATGGCCTCATCGAGCAGACGATCCGCCCCGACGATGCGCGACACCAGTCCGGCGCGCTCGGCCTCGCTGGCATCCATCATCCGCGCGGTCAGACACATGTCCATCGCCTTGGCCTTCGAAACGGCGCGCGGCAGACGCTGCGTTCCGCCCGCACCCGGAATCACGCCGAGCTTGATCTCCGGCTGGCCGAATTTGGCGGTGTCGGCGGCGATGACGATGTCGCACATCATCGCAAGCTCGCAACCGCCGCCCAGCGCGAAGCCGGCCACCGCGGCAATGACCGGCTTGCGAATGGTGCGGATCGCCTCCCAGTTGCGCGTGATGTAGTCGCCCCGGTAGACATCCATATAGGAATAGCTCGCCATCATGCCGATGTCCGCCCCCGCGGCGAACGCCTTCTCGCTACCGGTCAACACGATCGCGCCGATGTTTTCGTCGGCGTCGAACGCCTTGAGCGCTGCACCCAGTTCGTCCATGAGCGCGTCGTTCAGTGCGTTGAGCGCTTTCGGGCGGTTGAGCGTGATGAGTCCAACCCGATCACGCGTTTCGACCAGCAGATTCTCGTAAGCCATTCACTCCCCCTCTCTACCCTCAGGTAAGCCCTAATGAAAAGACATCGTCACAGCATCTCGATAATGCTACCATCACCAACCAACCGGTCGGTTAATTATTAGGCCCGGCACCTTTTCCCCTACTCTTCTCGCGACCATGACACATCCGCTATTCACGAAGCACGAAGCGACGCTCGACAAAGCGCTCGCAGCCATCGAAACACGCGGCTACTGGAGCCCGTTTGCCGAAATGCCGAGTCCCAAAGTGTACGGGGAAACGGCCAATGCCGACGGCGAAGCCGCGTTCAAGGCGCACTTCGGCAAGACGTTCGAACTCGATCAGCCTTCGACGGGCGACACTGTCGGCAAGGAACGTTCGCCGTTCGGCATCGCGCTCGACATCCGCTACCCGAAAGCCGATCCCGACGCGCTCATCAAAGCTGCTGGCGCTGCGCAGGCTGGCTGGCGCGCCGCCGGCCCGAAGGCGTGGGTTGGCGTCAGTCTCGAAATCCTGTCGCGTCTGAATCGCGCCAGTTTCGAGATTGCCTACAGCGTCATGCATACGACCGGCCAGGCCTTCATGATGGCGTTCCAGGCCGGCGGCCCGCACGCGCAAGACCGTGCGCTCGAAGCCGTGGTCTACGCGTGGGACCAGTTGCGCCGCATCCCCGCTGAAGCTCACTGGGAAAAGCCGCAAGGCAAGAACCCGCCGCTCGCGATGCAAAAGCGCTTTGCCATCGTCCCGCGCGGCACCGGGCTCGTACTCGGCTGCTGCACGTTTCCGACGTGGAACGGCTATCCGGGCATGTTCGCCGATCTCGCGACCGGCAACGCCGTCATCGTCAAACCGCATCCGGGCGCGATCCTGCCGCTCGCCATCACCGTGCGCATCGCGCGTGATGTGCTTCGCGAAGCCGGTTTCGATCCGAACGTCGTCACCCTGCTCGCGACCGAACCCAACGACGGCGCACTCGTTCAGGAACTGGCCGTCCGTCCGGAAATCAAGCTGATCGACTTCACGGGCAGCACCCAAAACGGCAACTGGCTCGAACGCAATGCGCATCAGGCGCAGGTGTACACCGAGAAGGCGGGCGTGAATCAGATCGTCATCGATTCCGTGGACGACATGAAAGCCGCCGCGCGCAACATCGCCTTCTCGCTCGCGCTCTATTCCGGTCAGATGTGCACGGCGCCGCAGAATATCTACGTGCCGCGCGATGGCATCCGCACGGCCGAAGGCCATCTCAGTTTCGACGATGTCGCGAAATCCATCGCGGGCGCGGTCGGAAAGCTGGCATCCGATCCGGCGCGTGCCGTCGAACTCACGGGCGCGATTCAGAACGACGGAGTGGCGAGCCGCCTCGACGAAGCCCGGGCGCTCGGCGAGATCCTGCTCGATAGCCAGTCCCTCGCGCACCCGGCGTTTCCTGAAGCGCGCGTGCTTACGCCGCTCATTCTCAAGCTCGACGCGAAAACCGACGAAGCCAAGTTCACGAAGGAATGGTTCGGCCCGATTTCGTTCATCGTCGCCACCGACTCGACCGCACAATCGCTCGACCTCGCCGGCTCGATCGCGCGCACGCACGGCGCATTGACGTTCGGTGCCTACAGCACCGACGACAAGGTGATCGAAGCCGCGCACGAAGCGGCCATCGAGGGCGGCGTGGCTCTCTCGATCAATCTCACGGGCGGTGTGTTCGTCAATCAGACCGCAGCCTTCTCGGACTTCCACGGCACGGGTGCGAACCCGGCGGCGAACGCCGCGCTCTCCGACGCCGCTTTCGTCGCGAACCGCTTCCGCGTGGTGCAGAGCCGGGTCCATGTTGCGCCGATGGCCGCGCCGGCGGAAGCCGGCCAAACGGCATAAGCCAAAACGACGACGAGAGCACGAAGGGCGAAACGCCGTGCAAACGGCTTATGCCATTCGGCCGAATGGAAAGCAGTCCGCCGCGCGGCTAGTATCGGAAGGTAAAGAAACCGGTCGGCAGTAGCCGTCGCGGCTGGACTCGGCGACATAGGAGAAGCAATGACAGAGAAGTCCGTGTTGTTCCGCATCGATGGCGAGACGCGTGTCGCGACGCTCACGCTCAATCGTCCGGACAAGCTGAATAGCTTCACGCGCGCGATGCATCGCGAGTTGAACGAGGCGCTCACTGAAATCGAGGCCGGCAACGCGCGGGCGCTGGTCATTACTGGCGCGGGTCGCGGTTTCTGCGCGGGCCAGGATCTGGCGGATCTCGATTTCACGCCCGGCTCGATGTCGGATCTCGGCGATCTCATCGACGAGTTCTTCAATCCGCTGGTTCGCAGGCTGCAGGCCATGCGCCTGCCGATCATCGCAGCCGTAAACGGCACGGCCGCCGGCGCCGGCGCGAACCTCGCCATGGCGTGCGATCTCGTCGTCGCGGCGCGATCCGCGAGTTTCATTCAGGCATTCGTGAAGATCGGCCTCGTGCCCGACTCGGGCGGAACGTGGCTCTTGCCGCGCCGCGTCGGCGAGGCGCGCGCGCTCGGCCTCGCGCTGACAGGCGAAAAACTCAGCGCTGAAAAGGCGGAAGCCTGGGGAATCGTATGGCGCGTCGTCGAAGACGGCGAACTGCAGCAAGCGGCAGCGCAACTCGCCGCCCAACTCGCGCAACAGCCCGCGCGCGCCGTCATCGCGATCAAGCAGGCCATCCGCGCGAGCGCCAACAAGACGTTCGACCAGCAACTCGACCTCGAACGCGATCTGCAACGCGAACTGGGCGCGTCGCCCGACTACATCGAAGGCGTGGCCGCATTCAAGGAAAAGCGCGCGCCGCGCTTCGAAGGTCTGTGAGAATCAACTCAATCCGGAGACACCCGTGACGCCACAACAACTCGCGGAAGCCACGGCCAAGGCCATGTACGAATCCGACGCCTGCTCGCGCGCGCTCGGCATCGAATTGATCGAAGTGCGGCCGGGCTACGCGCGGCTGCAAATGGACGTTCGTCCGGACTTTCTCAACGGTCATGCGATTTGCCACGGCGGTCTCATGTTCACGCTGGCGGACTCCGCGTTCGCTTTCGCCTGCAACTCGTACAACATCAGCACCGTTGCGGCGGGCTGCTCGATCGAATTTCTGCGCCCCGTGCAAGGCGGCGACCGTCTGACCGCGGAAGCGATCGAGCAGACGTTGAGCGGGCGCACCGGCATTTACGATATCCGCGTGACGAACCGGGAGGGCGAAGCGGTCGCGATGTTCCGCGGCAAGTCCGCTCAGATTCGAGGCACCGTGATCCCCGCCTGACGGGCTCGTTCATATAACGGACGCGGCATGCAATGGCCGCGCCGAGAAGTCAGCATCAAGGAGACAGCAATGACCACACCGCTGCCGCTCGATCCGATCGAGAAGGCGAGCCGCGACGAACTCGCGGCGCTGCAGCTGGAGCGCCTCAAATGGTCGCTCAAACACGCCTATGACAATTCGCCGGTGTACCGGCGCAAGTTCGACGAAGCCGGCGTCCATCCGGATGAAGTCACGTCGCTTTCGGATCTGGCGCGCTTTCCCTTCACGACGAAGAAAGACCTGCGCGACAACTATCCCTTCGGCATGTTCGCGGTGCCGCAGGAGCGCGTCTCGCGCATTCACGCATCGTCCGGCACGACGGGCAAGCCGACGGTCGTCGGCTACACGACGCAGGATCTCGACAACTGGGCGAATCTCGTGGCGCGCTCCATTCGAGCCGCCGGTGCGCGCCGCGGCGACAAGGTCCACGTGAGCTATGGATACGGGCTTTTTACCGGCGGCCTCGGCGCGCACTATGGCGCGGAGCGTGCGGGGCTCACGGTCATTCCTTTCGGCGGCGGGCAGACCGAGAAGCAGGTGCAACTGATTCAGGACTTCCGGCCTGACATCATCATGGTCACGCCGAGCTACATGTTGTCTATCGCCGACGAACTGGAGCGTCAGGGTCTCGATCCGGCTGCCTGTTCGCTGCGGATCGGCATTTTTGGCGCGGAGCCGTGGACGAACGACATGCGACGCGCAATCGAAACGCGCATGGGCATCGACGCGGTCGATATCTACGGACTTTCGGAAGTGATGGGTCCGGGCGTCGCGTCGGAATGCGCGGAAACCAAGGACGGCCCGACGATCTGGGAGGATCACTTCTATCCGGAAATCATCGATCCGGAAACCGGCGAAGTGTTGCCTGACGGCGAATTCGGCGAGCTCGTCTTCACGTCGCTCACGAAGGAAGCGCTGCCGATCATCCGCTATCGCACGCGCGATCTGACGCGCCTTCTGCCCGGCACCGCGCGCACGATGCGCCGTATGGAAAAGATCACCGGCCGCTCAGACGACATGATGATCGTTCGCGGCGTCAACGTGTTCCCGACGCAGATCGAAGAATTGCTGCTGAAGCGTCCTGTGCTCGCGCCGCATTATCAGATCGTGCTCACGAAGGAAGGTCCGCTCGACGTTCTGACCCTGAACGTGGAACCTTGCCCGGAGTCGGCGCCCGATCTCGCCGCGCTCGACAGCGCGAAGGCCGCGCTCGCCTACGACATCAAGGCGTTGATCGGCGTAAGCGCCGTGGTGAACGTGCTTGCAGTGAACGGCATCGAACGTTCGGTCGGCAAGGCGCGGCGCGTGATCGACCGGCGCAATAAATAGCGTCAAAAAAAGCTCGCGGGCCTTGCGGGCCGCGAGCTTTTCGGAAAATCACCAGACCGAATCAGGAATTCGGCATCAATAGCCACATTCTGCCGCCCTGCTTCATGCGGCCTGCGAGATCGCCCGCATCGTCGCCGAGACCCCAGAAGTAGTCCGCGCGCACACCGCCCTTGATCGCGGAACCGGTGTCCTGCGCGAACACGAGACGGTTCATCGGCTGATTGCTGAGCGGACGCGTCGTCTGCAGGAACACCGGCGTGCCGAGCGGGATCGCCGACGGATCGACCGCGATCGAACGCTCGGGCGTCAACGGCACACCGAGCGCGCCCACCGGGCCATCGCCGAGACTTGCCGTCACCGTGTCGTTCGAGGGCATTTCGCGGAAAAACACGAAGCGCGGATTCACGTCGAGCAGCGCATCGACGCGCGCCGGGTTCGCCTTCGCCCATGCCTTGATGCCCTGCATCGTCGCCTGCGCGGGCGTCAGTTCGCCGCGATCGAGCAATTCCTTGCCGATCGATCGATACGGCTGATTGTTCGTACCGCCAAATCCGACGCGCATCACGCTGCCGTCTTCCATCGTGACGCGTCCCGAACCCTGCACCTGCAGGAAGAACGCTTCGATCGGATCGTCCACCCACACGAGTTCGTTGCCGTTCAAGACGCCCGAACGTTCGAGCTGCGCCCGCACGGGCAACGCCGAACCCGGCTTGTACTTGTACGGCCAACGATAAAGCGCGTACTGATATATGCCGTGACGCGTGCGCGAGCCGCGCAGAAGCGGCTCGTAATAGCCTGTCACGAGACCGTCGAGCGTGCCGTCGGTATTGGCGAGCTGAAATGGCGTGAAGTAAGTTTCGAAGAAGCTGCGCGCCGCCGACATGTCGAGGTCATCGAGCCGCAGGGCCGCCGCGCACGCCTTCTGCCAGTTGGTCTGACGCGCGAGCCGGCTGCAGTTCTGACGCAGCGCGGCCGTTGCGCCGATCAGCGAATCGTCCTGCCAGCCCGGCACCTGCTGCCAGCTTACCGCCGTCAGCCGTGACGCGGCACGCTGGCCGGTGGTAATCGGCGTGCCCGTCGCCGTGGCGGGGCCAGGCTTCACGTAGCTGCCGCCTCCGCACGAGGCCAGCAGGACAGCGGTTGCAATCGATGCGGCCCAGGCCGCCACACGCGCGGTCGGCCGCGCGAAACGCATACAATGCTCGTTCTTGATGGGAACCGCCATGTCTGATCTGTTCGACGAATATCCAATGCTTATTTTTGCGCTCGAGTCGCTCGTGGCGCTCGCCTTGCTGATTTTCATCGTCGTGTGGACGGCATCGGGCAAGAAGAAAAACCAAAACCGCTCGAACGATCCAGCCAATCGGCGCTGAGTTGCGCCGCGTGCCGCGGGTCTTCGCTCAGTGGAGCGTGCGCGGCATATGCAATGCAAATTCCGCTATGGGCGCTTCGAAGCGCTCGCCATCTTCCGCCACGCAGAAATACTCGCCGCGCATCGTGCCGACCGGCGTCGCGATCACGGCCCAGCTCGTGTATTCGAACTGCTCGCCCGGCGGCAAGAGCGGCTGATGTCCGACAACGCCGAGCCCCTTCACGTCCTGCACGTGATTGTTGCTGTCGGTGATGATCCAGTGCCGCGAAATCAGTTGCGCCGCGACCTGGCCGGTGTTGCGAATCGTCAGCGTGTAGGCGAACGCATACTGGCGGCTATCCGGGTCGGACTGTTCCGGCAAATACCGCGTCTCCACGGAAACGCTGAATTCGTACTGGCTCATCGTTGTTCCAATTCCCATTCGATTGGCCGCTGCGCCGGCTGACGCGGGCGCGCCGCTATTTCGTCTGGCATTCTGCTTGATGCAGGCCGCGCCCGCAACACGCTTGGCGGCCGGACGCCACATCCGCGCGCGCCCGTTGGCCGTTCGGACGAGCGACCCGATGTAAAAACGCGGGTTAAAATCACGGCTTTAGGCCGCTACCCGCATACGTCCATGGCGCAATTCCACATCGCTCCCAGCATCCTGTCCGCCGATTTCTCCCGCCTTGGCGAGGAAGTCCGCAACGTCGTCGCCGCTGGCGCCGACTGGATCCACTTCGACGTCATGGACAACCACTACGTGCCGAATCTCACGATCGGCCCGATGGTGTGCGAGGCCATCCGCCCGCACGTCGACGTTCCCATCGACGTGCATCTGATGGTGCGTCCGGTTGACCGCATCGTGCCCGATTTCGCGAAAGCCGGCGCCAATGTGATCAGTTTTCATCCGGAAGGGTCGGATCACATCGACCGCACGCTGTCGCTGATCCGCGATCACGGCTGCAAGGCGGGGCTGGTGTTCAATCCCGCGACGCCGCTCAATTATCTGGATCACGTGATGGACAAGGTCGATCTCGTGCTGATCATGTCGGTCAACCCGGGTTTCGGCGGACAGTCGTTCATTCCCGAAGCGCTCAACAAGCTGCGCGAGGCGCGTGCGCGCATCAACGCGTATCGCGATCGCACGGGCCGCGAGATCCATCTCGAAGTCGACGGCGGCGTGAAGGTCGACAACATCGCGGAAATCGCGGCGGCCGGCGCCGACTCGTTCGTCGCCGGCTCGGCCATTTTCGGGAAGCCTGACTACAAGCAGGTTATCGACGCGATGCGCGCGGAACTGGCGAAAGCCGAATCGGGAGCGAAAGCATGAGCGAGATCGCAGCGGCGCAGCCGCCGTTCGTCAACCGTCCGATCCGCGCGGCGATCATCGATCTCGACGGCACCATGGTCGATACCGCGGACGATTTCGTCGCCGCGCTGAACGCCATGCTCGCGCGCATCGGCATCGAACAGCACGTCACGCGCGAAGAAGTCACGGACTATGTCGGCAAGGGCTCGGAAAATCTGATTCGCAGCGTGCTGGCGGTGCGCCTGTCGCCGTCGCAGGCGGCGGCGCAGTTCGACGACGCGCTCGCTATCTATCAGAGCGAATACGCGAAGGTCAACGGCAAGCATTCGGCGCTCTTTCCCGAAGTAAAGGAAGGCCTCGTCGCGATGCGCGAAAGCGGCATCGCGCTTGCGTGCGTGACCAACAAGCCGCATCGGTTCGCCGTGGAGTTGCTCGCGCACTTCGGCATCGCGGATTTCTTCAAGGTGATTCTGGGCGGCGACTCCCTTCCCGCGAAGAAGCCCGATCCGCTGCCCATGCTCACCGCATGCGAACGGCTGGACGTATTGCCGCGCGAAACGGTGGCGGTCGGCGATTCGGAGAACGATGCGCTCGCGGGGCGTGCGGCAGGACTCGCAACCTTGACGGTTCCGTACGGTTACAACCATGGGAAGCCTGTACAGTCGGTGAAATCCGATGGTATAGTTTCCTCGCTGCGCACTGCAGCACTGGCGATTGCCGCCACATTGGCGCCGCCGGACACCACACTGACTGAATAAGTCCATTCACATGTTTCTCAACAGAAAACGGAGTCTGAGCAGCATCGACCGGGGAGCCTGGCCCTGGCGTCGCTGGTCGCGCTAACCTCGCCCGAGGTGCGCTGAAGCCATCTTCCGATCGCGCTTCAGCATCCGTTTTTTGTTTCGCTGCGCATCTCTCTGCGCCGTTTCCGTCGAATCGCAACCCGTCGAGCTTCGCTCGTGCGTGCGCCGCTCCGTCTCAGGTCAGCCGCTGATCTGAAGCGGCGAGGCCTTCGTGTGCGATCATCACGGGATACGGCCGACCGCAGCGTCCCCAGCTCTCCCCGATGCCGCGCCGCCCAAGAACGCGCGTGTCGATAAAGGATCGCAACATGACCGAACTCGAATTCCAATCGCTGGCGAACGAAGGCTACAACCGCATTCCGCTCATTGCCGAAGCCCTCGCCGACCTCGAAACGCCGCTCTCGCTGTATCTCAAGCTCGCGCAAACCGAGCGCAATGGCGCCAACTCGTTTCTGCTCGAATCCGTCGTGGGCGGCGAGCGCTTCGGGCGCTACTCGTTCATCGGCTTGCCGGCGCGCACGATCGTCAGCGTGCAGAACGGCAAGTCGCAGGTGCTCACGGACGGCAACGTCGTCGAAACGGACGAAGGCGATCCGCTCGCGTTCATCGAGCGCTATCAAAAGCGCTTCAAGGTCGCGACGCGGCCCGGCCTGCCGCGTTTTTGCGGCGGTCTCGCCGGTTATTTCGGCTACGACGCCGTGCGCTATATCGAGAAGAAGCTCGCGCACACCGCGCCGCCCGACGATCTCAATCTTCCCGATATCCAGTTGCTGCTCACGGAAGAAGTCGCGGTCATCGACAATCTCGCGGGCAAGCTCTATCTGATCGTCTACGCCGATCCGACGAAACCCGAAGCATATGCCAAGGCGAAGCATCGTCTGCGCGAACTGCGCGCGCGTCTGCGCGTGACGGTGCAGCCGCCGGTGACCTCGTCGAGCGTGCGCACCGAGACGTTCCGCGAGTTCAAGAAGGACGACTATCTGAACGCCGTGCGCAAGGCGAAGGAATACATTGCCGCCGGCGAGCTAATGCAGGTGCAGGTCGGTCAGCGCCTCATCAAGCCGTTCCGCGACAATCCGCTCTCGCTGTATCGCGCGCTGCGTTCGCTAAATCCGTCGCCGTACATGTACTACTACAACTTCGGCGGCGACGTTCACGTGGTCGGCGCATCGCCGGAAATTCTCGTGCGGCAGGAAAAGCGCGCCGAAGATCGCATCGTGACGATCCGCCCGCTCGCCGGCACGCGTCCGCGCGGCAATACGCCGGAACGCGACGCGGAACTTGCCACCGAACTGCTGAACGATCCGAAGGAAGTTGCCGAGCACGTGATGCTGATCGACCTCGCGCGCAACGACGTGGGCCGCATCGCGCAGACGGGTTCGGTTTCGGTGACGGACAAAATGATCATCGAAAAGTATTCGCACGTTCAGCACATCGTGAGTTCGGTCGAAGGCAAGCTTAAGGACGGCATGAGCAACTTCGACGTGCTGCGCGCGACGTTCCCGGCCGGCACGCTGTCCGGCGCGCCGAAGGTGCGCGCGATGGAACTGATCGACGAACTGGAGCCGGTCAAGCGCGGACTGTACGGCGGCGCAGTCGGCTATCTCTCGTTCAGCGGCGAAATGGACTTGGCCATCGCGATCCGCACCGGCCTCATCCACAAGGGCAATCTCTACGTTCAGGCAGCGGCGGGCGTCGTGGCCGACTCCGTGCCGGAATCCGAATGGCAAGAAACCGAGAATAAAGCGCGCGCCGTGCTGCGCGCCGCCGAGCAAGTGCAAGACGGCCTCGACAGCGACTTCTGAGGAGACAAGACCATGCTGCTGATGATCGACAACTACGATTCCTTCACCTACAACCTGGTCCAGTACTTCGGCGAGCTCGGCTGCGACGTGCACACGTATCGCAACGACGAAATCACGCTCGATGACATCGCGAAGCTGAATCCCGAGCGCATTTGTCTTTCGCCCGGACCGAGCAATCCACAGCACGCGGGCATCACGCTCGACGTGCTGCGCGAGTTCTCCGGCAAGCTGCCGATTCTCGGCGTGTGCCTCGGCCATCAGGCGATCGGCGAAGCCTTCGGCGGCCGCGTCGTGCGCGCGCAGACCATCATGCACGGCAAGGTGAGCCAGATCGAAACCGACTGTAAAGGCGTGTTCTCCGATCTGCCCAAACACTTCAACGTCACGCGCTATCACTCGCTCGCAATCGAGCGCGAGTCTTTGCCTGACTGTCTCGAAGTGTCCGCGTGGACGCCGGACGGTGAAATCATGGGTGTTCGTCACCGTGAACTGGAAGTGGAAGGCGTGCAGTTCCATCCGGAATCGATTCTTTCCGAGCATGGCCACGCGCTGCTCGAAAACTTCGTCAAGAACACCACGACCGGAAAGCGAGCGTAAACATGATCACCGCACAGGAAGCGCTGCAGCGCACGATCGAGCATCGCGAAATCTTCCACGACGAAATGCTGCACTTGATGCGCCAGATCATGCGCGGCGAGATGTCGCCCGTGATGGCCGCCGCGATCATCACCGGCTTGCGCGTCAAGAAGGAAACCATCGGCGAGATCGCCGCGGCCGCCACCGTGATGCGCGAGTTCGCGAATCATGTCGAAGTCGAGGACAACTCGAATTTCGTCGATATCGTCGGAACGGGCGGCGACGGCTCGCATACGTTCAACATTTCCACCGCGTCGATGTTCGTGGCGGCGGCGGCGGGCGCGAAGGTCGCGAAGCACGGCAATCGCGGCGTGTCGAGCAAATCCGGCAGCGCGGACGTGCTCGAAGCGCTCGGCGTCAACATCGATCTGACACCGGAACAAGTGGCTGCGTCGATTGCCGAAACTGGCATGGGCTTCATGTTTGCGCCGAATCATCATCCGGCGATGAAGAACATCGCGCCGGTGCGCCGCGAACTCGGCGTGCGCACCATCTTCAATATCCTCGGGCCGCTCACGAACCCGGCGGGCGCGCCGAATCAGCTTCAGGGCGTGTTCCACGAAGATCTGGTCGGCATACAGGTGCGCGTGATGCAGCGCCTCGGCGCGAAACACGTGCTCGTCGTGTACGGCAAGGACGGCATGGACGAAGTCTCGCTCGGCGCGGCCACCAAGGTCGGCGAGCTGAAGAACGGTGAAGTCACGGAGTATGAGATTCACCCCGAGGACTTCGGCCTGCAGATGGTGTCGAATCGCACGCTGAAAGTACAGGACGCGCAGGAATCAAAGGCCATGCTGCTCGGCGCGCTGAACAACAAGGCGGGCGTCGCGCGCGAAATCGTCACATTGAATGCGGGCACGGCGCTTTATGCCGCGGATGTCGTCGATACGATCGAAGCCGGCATGGCCGCCGCGCGCGAAGCGATCGAAAGCGGCGCGGCGCGCGAGAAGATCGACGTGCTCGTGAAATTCACGCAGCAATTCGCGAAGAAATAACGGAAGCTAACATGAGTGACATTCTGGATCGCATCATCGCGGTCAAGCGCGATGAAATTCGGGCCGCGGAGCAAAGCGCGCCGCTCGAAGAGCTGAAGCTCGAAGCCAGTTCGCGCGACCTGCGCGATTTCGTCGGCGCGTTGCGCGCGAAGCATGCGGCCAATCAGGCCGCCGTCATCGCGGAAGTGAAGAAAGCGAGCCCGTCGAAGGGCGTGCTGCGCGAGCATTTCGTGCCCGCCGACATCGCGCGTTCGTACGAAAAGGGCGGCGCCGCCTGTCTTTCCGTGCTCACCGACGTGCAGTTCTTCAAAGGCAGCGTCGCGTATCTGGAGGAAGCGCGCGCCGCGTGCAGCCTGCCGGTGCTGCGCAAGGACTTCATCATCGATCCGTATCAGATCATCGAGGCGCGCGCGATGGGCGCGGACTGCATCCTGCTGATCGCTGCCGCGCTCGAACTCTCGCAAATGCAGGATCTCGAAGCCTATGCGCATTCGCTCGGCCTCGCGGTGCTGGTCGAAGTGCACGACGCCGACGAACTGCGCGACGCGCTCACGCTCAAGACGCCGCTCATCGGCATCAACAATCGCAACCTGCGCACCTTCGAAACGACGATCGAGACGACCATCGGCATGCTGGAAAGCGTTCCGGACGACCGCATCGTCGTGACGGAGTCGGGCATTCTGTCGCGTGTCGATGTCGACCGGCTGCGCGCCATGCGCGTGCACTCGTTCCTCGTCGGCGAGGCGTTCATGCGCGCCGACGATCCGGGCGCCGAGCTTGCGCGCATGTTCTTCTGAATTCATCGAAAGGACCGTATTTTGGGTATCGAACGGGAACTCAAGCTCGCGCTCGCGCCGTCGCAGCACGACGACATCGCGCGCTTCTTCGACGAACGCACCGGCGCGGGCAAGCCGATCGAGCTCGCCAACGTCTATTTCGATACGCCGGACTGCGCGCTCGCGAAGGCGAAAGCCGCGCTGCGCCTGCGCCGCACGCCGGATGAATGGCTGCAGACGTACAAGACGCTCGGCAAGACGGTGGGCGGCCTGAGCAGCAGGCACGAGTGGGAATTGCCGGTCGCGGGCGAGGCGCTCGACATCGACGCGCTGCTCGCCGCCTGCGAAAGCGAGGATGCGTGCGACGCGCTGGAACGCGCCGCGCCGGATCTCATCGCGCTCTTCAAGACGAACGTTCGCCGCATCGTGTGGGATATCGAACGCGAGGGCTCGCAGATCGAAGTGGCGCTGGATCTCGGCGAGATCACCGCCGAAGTCGACGGCAAGACGCGTCGTGCGGAAATCAGCGAACTCGAACTGGAACTGAAATCGGGCGAAGAGAGCGCGCTCTCGATGCTCGCGGCGGAACTGCGCGGCGCGTTCCCCGAACTCACGCCCGAAGATCAGAGCAAGGCGCAGCGCGGCTATCTGCTGCGCGAGCAGCCCGCCGGCAAGACACGCGACGCCTGAGCATGAGCCGACAGCCTTCCCTCTTCGCGGATAACGAAGCCGCAAGCGCACCGTCGAACGTTCCGACGCTCGAAAGCCAGTTCGACGCCCTACCCGCCGACTGGCGCAAGCATCTGAAGCCGTTCATCGGCGGCACGCATTACGCGGCGCTGTGCGCATTCGTCGATGCCGAGCGCGCCGCCGGCAAAACGGTCTATCCCGCCGATGTCTTTCGCGCGCTGCGTCTCACGAAGCCCGCCGACGTCAAAGTCGTGATTCTCGGCCAGGACCCGTATCACGGCGAGGACAAAGGCGCGCCGCAAGCGCACGGACTCGCGTTTTCGGTGCCCGCGCCGGTGCGCCCGCCGCCGTCGCTGCGCAATATCTTCAAGGAAATTCACGCGAGCCTGGGCTTTCCCGCGCCCGCGCACGGTTGTCTCGATTCGTGGGCGAAGCAAGGCGTGCTGCTGCTCAACACGTCGCTGACCGTCGAGCGCGACAAGGCGGGAAGCCATGCGAAGCGCGGCTGGGAGCAATGCACCGATACGCTCATCCACGAAATGGCGATGCGTCACGACGGGCTCGTGTTCATGCTCTGGGGCGCGCACGCGCAAGCGAAGCGCGCGCTGATCGATGGAACCGCGAAATCGCATTGCGTGCTCGAGGCGGCGCATCCGTCCCCGCTGTCGGCGTATCGCGGATTCTTCGGTTGCGGACATTTCGCGCTCGCGAACGACTATCTGACGAAATGCGGCCGCGAACCGATCGACTGGCGCTTGCCCGCCGCGCCCGAATTGCTGGCGTAGAAACGCAAAAAACCCCGCCACGCGGGGTTTTTTGCTGGAACGGAACCGCTTAAACCGCCGCGATCGCCTCACGCGCCGACGCCAGCGCCGCGCCTGCCGCTTCCGGCCCCATGTTCAGGCCTTCGGCGTAGATGAAGTTCACGTCGGTCATGCCGAGGAAGCCGAGGAACGTCTTGAGGAAAGGCGTTTGCGAATCGTTCGGGGTACCCGCGTACTTGCCACCGCGCGCCGACACGACATGCACCTTCTTGCCCTTTACGAGACCTTCCGGGCCGTTCGCCGTGTAGCTGAACGTGATGCCGGCACGTGCGATCCAGTCGAAATACGTTTTCAGTTGCGACGAAATGCCGAAGTTGTAAAGCGGCGCGGCGATCACGACGATATCCGCAGCTTGCAGCTCGGCGATCAGCGCTTCGCTCTTCGCGTTGATCGCGGCTTGTTCCGCCGTGCGCTGATCGGCCGGCGTGAAGAACGCGCCGAGCGTGGCGTCGTCCAGGTGCGGGATCGCGTCGCCCAGCAGATTGCGCACGACCACCTTCGAGCCCGGATTGCTTTGTTGCAGTTTCGCGGTCAGTTCGTCGGCGAGCAGCGTCGATTGAGCGCCTTGCGAACGGGCGGCGGAGTTGATTTGCAGAATCGTCGTCATGATGGCTTCCTATCTCTGTGAGGTTTCGGGCGCCTCAGGCGTCCGGCTTAGGAAGCATTCTTCTCATTTCGACCCTCGGGAAAAAGCCATCCGATTGTGACGGATCGTTGCACTGGTGGAACAATCCGCCACGCTCTTTCGGCTTCAGCCTTTCAGCCAGCGCTCGCGCCATTGTTTCGACGGCCCGCGCCCGTCGATGGCCGTGAGCGCATAACGCGCGATTTCAGGTCCGTCGAGCTTCAGTTCGGTGCGGCGCAGTTCGTCGCGGCGGAAGGCATGCACTTCCACCTTCGCGCCCGGCACGTAGCGCGACAGCAGCGCGTCGAGATTCGAGCCGGTGACGCGCAGCCCGTCGATCGCAACGAGCACGTCGCCCGCCGACAATCCCGCCTTCTGCGCCGCGCTGCCCTCGTGGACGACCGCCAGCGTGCAATCCGCGCCGCCGCGCACGCGCGCGCCGAGCGTGGGTTTCAGCGACGCGCCGTTGCCCGGCAGGTCCGGTGCGAGCGCGATGCCGAACGGCTCGAACAATGCGTCGAGCGGCAAATCGCGCGTGCCGCGCACGCCTTCGCGGAAAAGCGAGCGCAGGTCCGCGCCCGTCGCTTCGGCGAAAAGCGCCTCGATGTCTTCCTCCCGCACGCCGCGCGGCTTGCCATGATAAAAATCGCGGCCGTAGCGCTGCCACAGAAGGCGCATCACGTCGTCGAGCGATTTGCGGTTGTCCGTCTGGGCGCGAATCGAAAGATCGAACGCGAGCGCGACGAGCGAGCCCTTCTGGTAATAGCTGACGATCGCGTTCGGCGCGTTTTCGTCGGCGCGGTAGTACTTCACCCACGCGTCGAACGAACTCTGCGCGACGGATTGCTTGAGCCGCCCGCTGCCGCGCAGAACACCGCCGATCGTCTTCCCAACCAGGCTGAAGTAATCGCCCGCCGATATCAGGCCGCTGCGCACGAGCATCAGATCGTCGTAGTACGACGTGAAGCCTTCGAAGAGCCACAGCAGCGTCGTGTAATTTTCCTGCGACAGATCGTAGGGCGCGAACGCCGCCGGCTTGATGCGCTTCACGTTCCACGTATGGAAATACTCATGGCTGCACAGGCCGAGATAGGTCCGATAACCGTCGGTCATTTCCGGCCGGCCCTGCACCGGAAGATCCGTGCGATTGCAGATCAGCGCCGTCGATGCGCGATGCTCCAGGCCGCCGTAGCCATCGCTCACGGCGACGGTCATGAACACGTAGCGGTCCATCGGCGCTTTCTTCGTGCGCGGCTCGAAAAGCGCAATCTGCGCTTCGCACACGCGCTTGAGATCCGCCGCGAGACGGTTCATGTCGAGATTGACCACGCGCCCCGAGATCACGATGTCGTGCTTCACGCCATGCGCGTTGAAGCTGCCGAGCGCGAATTCGCCGAGCGTGACGGGATGATCGGCGAGTTCGTCGTAGTTCGCCGCTTCATACGCGCCGAAGCCGTAGCGCTTCGTGCCGCGCGCTTCCGGCAAGGCGGTGGCGACGCGCCAGTTGCGGTACGCGCCGCCCTGCGGCGGCTGGATATCGACGATGCATGGCGCGCCCGATTGCCCTTCCACGGCGAGGAACGTGCTCGTGGCGTTGAAGAAGCCGACGGTATCGTCGAGATGCGCGGCACGCACCGACATGTCCCACGCGTAGACCTCGTAGCGCAGCGTGATCGGGCCTTCGGTTGCCGCGGCCTGCCACGCGTGCTTGTCGATTTTTTCGATGGCGATCTTGCGGCCGGCCGCGTTGAACGCCTGCAGCGTCACGATATTGCGCGCGAACTCGCGGATCATGTAGCTGCCCGGAATCCAGACCGGCAGCATGAAACGCTGGCCGGCGGGATCGGGCTCGGCGACCGTCAGCGTCACTTCGAAGAGATGCGCGGCGGGATTTTTCGGAACGATGCTGTAGCGCACGGGCTGCGCGGCTTGCATGAGCGATGTCATCTCGATGTCCTTGTTCTTGTTCTGGATGCGCGCTCGAGAATGAACATGAATGAGCGCGTCCGGCGCCTTGCTTCTTTACGCTGCGCTTTCGCAAAAGCAAGGCCGTAAAAACAGAGAAGGCGCATGACGCGCCTCCCTTCCTCGTTTCGCCTCGCGCTCAGCGCACGGCGGACAGTTCTTTTTCGAGCCGGTCGGCGGGCACGGCGCCCGGCAGACGCCGGCCATCGGCGAGAAACACGGTCGGCGTGCCGGTGACGTTCATCGAGCGGCCAAGCTTCAGATTCTTGTCGATGGCGGTCGTGTCGCACGATGCCGCCATGCTCGGCGCCTTGTGATCGAGCATCCAGCTTTCCCACGTCATGCCGCGATCCTTCGAGCACCAGATCGACTTCGACTTGGCCGTCGAATCGGGCGAGAGCACCGGATACAGGAAGGTGTAGACGGTCACGTTGTCGATGGACTTCAGCGTCGATTCGAGCTGCTTGCAGTACGGGCAATTCGGATCGGAAAACACCGCGATCTTGCGGCTGCCGTTGCCCTTCACGACTTTCACCGCGTTTTCGAGCGGCAGCTTCGCGAAATCGATCTTGTTGGTTTCCGCGAGCCGCGCTTCGGTGAGATTCCGGCTGCTGCGCGTATCGACGAGATCGCCAATCAGCACGTAGTTGCCGGTCGCATCGCTATAGACGATCTGCGAGCCGAGATTCACTTCGTAGAGGCCCGGAATCTCGGTCTTCTGGATGCTCTTGACGGTGGCGTCGCCCATGCGCGATTCCAGCGTCGATTTGAGTTTGTCGGTGGTCTGGTCGGCCTGCGCCGAGCAGCCCAGGCCGAGCGTCACGGCGAATGCGGCGGCCGTCGCGAGGGCAAAGCGGGAAATGGTTTTCATGCGGTTTCCTGTGGGTCGCTATGTTTCGCGCGGCGTCGCGCCCGCGAGTGTGTGTTTTCAGCCAAGCGCCGCCGACACGAGCCAGCGCTTGACGAGCGGCTGCGCGCCGACGAACGCCATGCCCGTGTTGCGGACCGCGCGCGCGAGCGTGCCCGGCACGGCGAAGAGACGCTGCAGGCCATCGGTTGCGAACATGAGCTTCTGAATGTCTTCGCGGCGCGCGCGTTCGTAGCGGCGCAGCAAAATGGGATCGCCAAGATCGCGGAACGACTCCTTGTTCGCGATGACATCCGCGAGCGCGGCGACGTCGCGCAAGCCGAGGTTCATGCCCTGCCCCGCGAGCGGATGAATCAGGTGAGCGGCATCGCCGACGAGCGCGACGCGCGGCGCGACCAGCTTGTCGACCGTCTGCAGCCCGAGCGGAAAGCCCTGCGCGGGCGTGACGCAGTCGAGCGTGCCGAGCATGTTTTGCGTCGCGTGCTCGACTTGCGCGGCGAGTTGCGCGGGATCGAGCGCGAGCAGTTCGTCCGCGTGCTCCGTGCGCGCCGACCAGACGAGCGACACGTGATCGCCCGGCAACGGCAGCAGCGCGATGATTTCGGTGTCGCGAAACCATTGGTACGCCGTCTCGCCGTGCGGCTTTTCGACCTTGAAATTCGCGACGACGCCCGTTTGCCGGTAATCGCGCCGGTTCATCTTCGCGCCCATTTGCGCGCGCACCCAGGAATGCGCGCCGTCCGCGCCGATGATCAGATCCGTTTCGAGCATCTCGCCGCTTGCGAGCGCAACGTGCGCCGCGTCGGACTCGACCGTCATGCCCTGCGCGCGCGATTCGAACCACGAGAGGCTCGGCTGAAAGCGCAGCGCGGTATCGAGCGATTGCTCGATCAGCGACGATTCCACGATCCACGCGAGCTGCGGCACCGACGCCTGGAACGCCGAGAAATGCAGTTCCGCGTGGGCGTCGCCGAACACCCGCATGTCGAAGACGGGCCCGAGACGCGAGCGATCGAGCGCTTGCCAGACGCGCAGTCGTTCCAGCAGCGTCTGCGAACTCGACGACAGCGCGTAGATGCGCGAATCGAACGCGGCACCCGCCGGCAGGCCGGCCGCGCGCGATGCGACGAGCGCGGTGCGCAGCCCGGATTGCGCGAGCGCGAGCGCGGCCGTCTTGCCGACGAGCCCGCCACCGACGACCACGGCGTGAAATTTAAGGGGATGCGGAGTCATGCGGGCATTATAGCCGTGGGGGTCGGACGGGATTGGCGGCGGCGGGCGACGCTTGCGCGCCTATGCGCGGCGGTACAATAACGGTTTGCCTGGCCGCGGGACGCGGCCGCCGCATGGGCGGAAGTTTTTGCCGGCCCATCGCGCACCATTTTGACGAAACCCGCGCGGCGCAGCGCCGTGACACCAGTTCGAAGGATTCCATGAGCCTCCAATGCGGCATCGTCGGCTTGCCTAACGTCGGCAAGTCCACGCTTTTCAATGCTTTGACCAAGGCGGGCATCGCCGCCGAGAATTATCCGTTCTGCACGATCGAGCCGAATGTCGGCGTGGTCGAAGTGCCGGACGCGCGTCTGACCGCGCTGGCCGAGATCGTGAAGCCTGAGCGCATTCTGCCGGCGGTGGTCGAATTCGTCGATATCGCGGGTCTGGTCGCGGGCGCGTCGAAGGGTGAAGGCCTCGGCAACCAGTTCCTCGCGAACATCCGCGAGACGGATGCGATCACGCACGTCGTGCGCTGCTTCGAAGATGAGAACGTGATCCACGTCGCGGGCAAGATCGACCCGATCGCGGATATCGAAGTCATCAACACCGAACTCGCGCTCGCCGATCTCGCGACCGTCGAGAAGGCGTACACGCGTTATTCGAAGGCGGCGAAGTCGGGCAACGACAAGGAAGCCGCCAAGCTCGTCGCCGTGCTCGAAAAAGTGCGCGCGCAACTCGACCAGGCGAAGCCGGTTCGCGGTCTTTCGCTCTCCGACGAAGAGCAGTTGACGATCAAGCCGCTTTGCCTGATCACGTCGAAGCCGACGATGTACGTCGCGAACGTGAAGGACGACGGCTTCCAGAACAATCCGTATCTCGACGCGGTGCGCAAGCATGCGGAAGCGGAGAATGCGCCGGTGGTCGCGGTGTGCGCGGCGATCGAAGCGGAAATCGCCGATCTCGACGATGCCGACAAGCAGGATTTCCTCGCCGATATGGGCATGGACGAGCCGGGTCTGAACCGCGTGATTCGCGCGGGTTTCAAGCTGCTCGGGCTACAGACGTATTTCACGGCGGGCGTGAAGGAAGTGCGCGCGTGGACGATTCATATCGGCGATACCGCGCCGCAGGCGGCCGGTGCGATTCATACGGACTTCGAGCGCGGGTTTATTCGCGCGCAGACGATTTCGTTCGATGACTATGTCGCGTATAAGGGTGAGCAAGGGGCGAAGGAAGCCGGGAAGATGCGGGCGGAAGGGAAGGAATATGTCGTGCATGACGGGGATGTCATGAACTTCTTGTTCAACGTTTAAGCGTCAAATTTAGTTATTCCTGTTGCGGTGAAAAGCGGAGTCCCTGATAAAGGGATTCCGCTTTTTTTCGCCTCCATTTTTTGCTGTTGAAGCGCAGCAGAATTTCCAATTCTCGCGGCGATGCCTCGAATCCTTCCAGCAATGTGAGGCGACAACTGCGGATTTTACAATTTAGTATTACTTAAGTAATTGCGATGTTGGATGCAATGCGAGATCGAAAGTCGCTGCTTTTTCTCAATTGACTTTTCCTCGCCTGTAGAAGCAATTTCGAATTAGAACTAAAGCGCCGATGACGCAGACACGACAACAAGACCAAAGCCAAATCAAGTGGGTAGCCGATTTCATCTGGAGCATTGCCGACAACCGCCTGCGCGACGTCTACGTGCGTGGTAAGTACCGCGACGTGATCCTCCCGTTCACCGTGCTGCGGCGAATCGATGCGGTGCTGGAGCCAACCAAACAGGCGCTCCTGGAACGCAAAACATTGCTAGACACCGCCGGAGTGGCGAACCAGGACGGTGCGCTCCAGGCCGCTGCCGGGCAAGCCTTCTATAACGTTTCCGAATTCACGTTAGCCAAACTCAAGGCCAGCGCCGCCGGGCAGCGCCTGCGCGAAGACTTTATCGCTTACCTGGACGGCTTCTCGCCAAACGTGCGAGAAATCCTCACCAAGTTCAATTTCCGCAACCAGATCCAGAAGCTCGTCGATGCCCACATCCTGGGTTATCTGATCGAGGACTTCCTCGATCCTGACGTCAATCTTTCGCCTCTGCCGGTCAAGGACGCCGACGGACGTATCAAGCTGCCGGCGCTCGACAACCACGGTATGGGGACCGCGTTCGAGGAGTTGATCCGCCGCTTCAACGAAGAAAACAACGAGGAAGCGGGTGAGCACTTCACCCCACGCGATGTGGTCGAACTCATGGCCAAGTTGCTTTTCCTGCCGGTGGCCGACCGCATCGAATCTTCAACCTATTCGCTCTACGACGGCTCCTGCGGCACCGGCGGCATGCTTACGGTTGCGGAAGAAGCCTTGAAGGAACTGGCCGAGCAGCACGGAAAGGACGTTTCCATCCATCTCTTCGGGCAGGAAATCAGCGACGAAACCTACGCTATCTGCAAGGCCGATCTGCTGTTGAAAGGTGAAGGCGCGGAGGCGGAGAACATCGTCGGAGGTGCGGACAAGTCCACGCTATCCGCCGATCAATTCCGCGGCCGCGAATTCGATTTCATGATCTCGAATCCGCCTTATGGCAAGAGCTGGAAAACCGATCTGGAGCGCATGGGCGGCAAGAAGGAATTCAACGACCCTCGCTTCGTCGTCAAACACGGTAGCGACGCCGAGTTCAGACTCACCACCCGTTCCAGCGACGGGCAGCTCATGTTCCTGGTGAACAAGCTGTCCAAGATGAAGCACGACACCGCGCTCGGGAGCCGGATCGCCCTCGTTCACAACGGCTCTGCCCTGTTCACTGGTGACGCGGGCCAAGGCGAAAGCGACATCCGGCGCTGGGTGCTGGAGAACGACTGGCTGGAAGCCATCATCGCCCTGCCGCTCAACATTTTCTACAACACCGGTATCGCCACGTACATCTGGGTACTGGCCAACAAGAAGTCCGACCACCGGAAGGGCAAAGTGCAGTTGATCGATGCGAGCAAGTGGTACGCGCCGATGCGACGCAACCTTGGCAAGAAAAACTGCGAGTTGGCGGAGAACGATATTCAGCGCATCGTCGATCTCTACTTGGGCAAGCGGAAGGAGACCGCGCAGTCCAAGTGGTTCGACACGCAGGACTTCGGGTACTGGAAGATCACCGTCGAGCGCCCGCTGCGTCTGAAGAGCCAGCTGAAGAACAGCGTCATCGATACCCTGCGCTTCGCCAGCGGCGATGAGGCGTTGCGCGAAGAGATCTACGCTCAGCACGGCGACGGGCTCTATACCGATTTCGCCAAGTTGAAGCCTGAGATAGAGGCGTGGCTTAAGGGCGACGGCGAAGACGAAGACGCCGCCGAGGACAACGACGAAGACAGTGCCCCATCCAAAAAGGCCGTACCGGAGAAACGCCGTAGGAAGCTGCTGGACGCCGCGACGTGGCAGCGCGACAAGACGCTGTTCGATCTGGCGCAACTGGCACAGAAGGATTTGGGCCAAGCCGTGTTTGACGACCACAACGTCTTCCGCGCCAGGTTCGATGCGGCGATGAAAGTACACGACAAAAAACTTAGCGCTGGAGACAAGAAAGCCATTCTCAAGGCAGTGAGTTGGCGCGACGACGCCGCGCCGCCAGTGATCGCCAAACGCACAAAGCTAACGAAGAGCGATCACTTCAAGCGCGGCTTCGACGGTGTATATCTGGAAACGGTGGGTAAGGATCGCTTCATGGTCGAGTACGAACCCGACAGCGATCTGCGCGATACCGAACAGGTGCCGTTGAAGGAAACGGGCGGCATCGACGCATTCTTCGAGCGCGAAGTGCTGCCACACGCGCCGGATGCATGGATCGACGGTGAAAAGACTCAGATCGGCTACGAGATTTCCTTCGCCCGTTATTTCTATCAGCCCGTGCCGCTGCGTTCCCTTGAAGCGATTCGCGCGGACATTCTGAAGATGGAACGGCAGACCGAAGGGTTGCTGAACAAGATCGTGAGAGTGGCGTGATGAAACAGCAACTACTTCCGCACACCGAATACAAGAGTTCTGGCTTGCCGTGGGTCGGAAAGATCCCTGCGCATTGGGAAACTCGGAGAAATCGTTTCTTGTTCCGTGAGATTGATCGCCGTTCCATGCGCGGCGATGAAACGCACCTCTCCATGAGTCAAGTGCACGGTCTTGTGCCGAGTAAAAATCTAACTCGCAAGAGCCTCCAATCGGCGACTTATGCAGGCGGCAAGCTTGTTGCTGAACATGATTTGGTGCTGAACCGCCTGAAGGCACATCTCGGTGTTTTTGCCAGAGCAAAGCAAACTGGCGTGGTCAGTCCCGACTACACCGTCCTACGGCCCAATGGCATCGTTTCTGTTCGCTATTGCGAATCGCTGTTCAGGACGCCGATGTACATCGCAGAGTTTCGGCGACGGACGAAAGGCATTGTCGAAGGCTTCTGGCGGCTCTACACGGATGACTTCTACGACGTGTCGGCCTTAATTCCGCCGCCTGAGGAGCAAAACCAGATCGTTGCCTACCTGCGGGTGCAGGACGCGCATATAGCTCGCTTTATCAAAGCCAAGCGCGAGCTCATCGGGCTGCTTACCGAACAGAATTTGCGCATCATCGACCAAGCTGTCACGCGTGGTATCGATGCATCCGTCAAGCTCAAGCCTTCTGGCATCGGATGGCTGGGGGACGTGCCGGAACATTGGGAAATCGCTTCCATCAAGCACGTGGTGGATGTGCGTCTTAGTGGCGTGGACAAGCACTCGCATGAGGACGAAACACCGGTTCGTCTGTGCAACTACACCAACGTCTACAAGAACGACCGCATTACCAACGACGTGGACTTAATGCGCGCCACGGCAACGACGGCGGAAATCGCCCGCCTCACGCTGAAGGCGGGCGATGTCATTATCACCAAGGATTCGGAAACGCCCGACGATATCGGTGTTCCTGCATGGGTGCCAGAGGACCTTCCCGGTGTTATTTGCGCTTACCATCTCGGCCTGCTGCGTCCGGAGCCGAAACGTGTAGTAGGAGAATTCCTGTTTCGCGCTATCGGTTCGACACGCATTGCACAGCAGTTCCACGTTCTCGCCACTGGCGTCACACGCTTTGCGCTCGGCAAACATGACGTTAAGAATGCCGTTATCCCGCTGCCGCCCAAGTTGGAAGAGCAGCAAGCTATCTGCCGCTGGATCGCCGACGAATGTCAGCCGCTTGACGAAGCCATCGCCCGCGCCGAAGCCGAAATCACCCTCATCCGCGAATACCGCGACCGTCTGATCTCCGACGCCGTTACCGGCCAGATCGACCTGCGCGACTGGCGACCAGGCCCGGACGACGAGGTCGGCGACGGCGACCTCGCCGCCCTCGATGATGGAGACGATGAGGTGTGCAGCACCGACGAAGAGGACGCCGATGGCAACGAATAAAAAGTCCTCCCGCAAAATACTCGCACCGACTGTGCGAGAAACCAGCACGCCGAACGACTACACGGCGTTGCTGGCCGAGATAAAGACACGAATCCAGTCCGCACAGTACGCGGCGCTGCGCGCGGTCAACAAGGAGTTGGTCGGCCTGTACTGGGATATCGGGCGGCTGATCGTGGAACGCCAAAAGAGCAGCGGCTGGGGCAAAGCCGTAGTGGCGCAACTTGCCGCAGACCTTCAGACGGATTTCCCGGGAACAGGTGGATTTTCAGCCTCCAATCTGTGGCGAATGAAGGGCTTCTTCGAGACCTACAGGGGCACTGAAAAACTCGCACCGCTGGTGCGAGAAATCGGGTGGAGTCACAACCTGATCATCCTCGAGCGCTGCAAGGACCCGCCGGAGCGCGAGTTCTACCTGCGGATGACGCGCAAGTTCGGTTGGTCGAAGAACGTGCTTGCACACCAGATCGACAACCAGAGCTACGAAAAATCGCTGCTGGGCCAGACAAATTTCGACAAGACGCTGACCCCAGCCCTCCGCGCGCAAGCGAAGCTGGCAGTGAAGGACGAATACGCCTTCGATTTTCTCGAACTAGGCGAGCAGCACAGCGAACGCGAACTGGAGCGCGCACTGATCACCCGCATCGAGGATTTCCTGCGCGCAATGGGCGGCATGTTCGCCTTCATGGGCAGCCAGTATCGGCTTGAGGTAGAAAGTAAGGAATACTTGATTGATTTGCTGCTGTTCCACCGCCGCCTGCGCGCACTCGTGGCCATCGAATTGAAGATCGGCGAGTTCGAGCCGGAGTTCGTAGGCAAGATGCAGTTCTATCTCGCCGCGCTGGACGCCCAGGTTCGACAGGAGGACGAGAACCCGTCCATCGGCATCATCCTGTGCAAGGAGAAGAAGCGCACGATCGTTGAGTATGCCCTGCTCGACGCGCGCAAGCCCATCGGCGTGGCGACCTACGAAATCACCAAGAAACTGCCGAGGAAGCTGAAGAACCAGTTGCCGTCGCCCGAAGCCATCGTCCGTCTGCTGGAGAGCATATGAAACCATCCGACACCAGTGAGAGAGAGCTGGAACGGTTGATCGTCCGCCATCTGGCGGGTATCAGTGAGCACTCTCCCGCTCCCACCGATACCTTGGGTCCCGCGGCTGTGTATGAATCTGGCGGTTATGTGCTGGGACGCGCATCCGATTTCAATCGTGATGTGGCTTTGGACATCGCACAACTGTTGGCCTTTCTACAAGCCACACAGCCCAATGCGGTGGAAGCGCTGGAATTGGCGCACGAGGGCATCAAGCGCACGCAATTCCTGCACCGGTTACAGGGCGAAATTACCAAGCGCGGCGTGGTGGACGTATTGCGCAAGGGCGCGAGCCACGGGCCGGTGACAGTCGATCTCTATAAGCTGTTGCCCACGCCGGGAAACGCAAACGCCGCCGAGGCATTTGACAGGAATATCTTCAGCGTCACCCGGCAGGTGCGCTACAGCAACGATTCCGGCAACGAGCTCGATCTGGTGATCTTCATCAATGGCCTGCCGGTGCTGACCTTCGAGTTGAAGAATTCGCTGACCAAGCAAACGGTAGCCGATGCCATCGTCCAATACGAGACGACGCGCAATCCGCAGGAACTGCTTTTTCAACCGGGACGGTGCGTCGCCCACTTGGCGGTGGACGATGCCGAGGTGTATTTCTGCACCGAGTTGAAAGGCAAAACATCGTGGTTCCTGCCGTTTAATCAAGGCTGGAATAGCGGAGCGGGCAATCCGCTCAACCCGAAAGGATTGAAGACCGATTACCTCTGGAAGCGGGTGCTGACGAAGCAATCGCTGGCCAATATCATCGAAAGCTTTGCTCAGATTGTGGTGGAAGAAGAGACCGACGTTGCCACAAATCGAAAGAAGAAAAAGCGCAAACCGGTGTTTCCACGTTTTCATCAGTTGCACACCGTGCGCGCCCTGCTACGCCTGGTGAGTAAGGACGGAGTTGGCAAGCGGTACTTGATCCAGCACTCGGCGGGCAGCGGCAAGAGCAACACCATTGCGTGGCTCGCGCACCAGTTGGTGGAGTTTCGTACTAGCGGCGATCCGACAGCGCCGCTGTTCGATTCCATCATTGTCATCACGGATCGGCGCGCGCTTGACAGCCAAATCGCGCGCACCATCAAGGCCTACGACCATGTCGCCTCAATCTTCGGTCACTCCGACAACGCCCAGGAACTGCGCGACTACCTGCGCCGGGGCAGGAAAATCATCGTCACCACGGTGCAGAAATTTCCTTTCATCCTTGATGAACTGGGCGACCTGTCCAGCAGGAAATTCGCGCTGCTGATCGACGAGGCGCATTCCAGCCAAGGCGGAAAGACGACGGCCAAGATGCACGAAGCGCTTTCCGGCAAGTCAGAAGAGGAAGCCTTTGAGGAAGATGCGACGCAGGACACGGTGAACGTGGAAATCGAGAAGCGCATCCGATCGCGGCGAATGCTGTCCAACGCCAGCTACTTCGCCTTCACCGCCACGCCCAAGAATAAGACGCTGGAGTTGTTCGGCGAGAGAATCGTAATCGGCAACGACGTGCGCTTTCGAGCGCCTGAGGAATTGACCTACACCACCAAGCAAGCGATTCAGGAGGGATTCATCCTCGACGTGATCGCTCACTACACCACGGTGGATAGCTTCTACCACGTCGCGAAGACAGTGGAGGACGATCCGGATTTCGACAAGGCGCGGGCGCTAAAGAAGATTCGCCACTACGTCGAATCGCACGACAAAGCCATTCGCAGCAAGACAGAGATCATGGTCGATCATTTTCTTGCTCAAGTGATTGGGGCCAGGAAGATCGGCGGCAAGGCGCGGGCAATGATCGTCTGTAATGGCATCTCGCGGGCCATCGAGTACTGGCGCCAAGTGTCGAGCTACCTTGAACAGATCAAGAGCCCCTTTAAAGCTATCGTCGCTTACTCCGGCGAGTTCGAGACGAAAACAGAGGCAAACCTCAACGATTTCCCGAGCAAGGATATTCCGGACAAGTTCAGACAAGACCCATATCGCTTTCTGATCGTCGCCAACAAGTTCGTCACGGGGTTTGACGAACCGCTCCTACACACGATGTATGTAGACAAGAAGCTCGCGGGCGTACAGGCGGTGCAGACGCTGTCGCGCTTGAATCGCGCGCATCCGCAGAAGCACGACACCTTCGTGCTCGACTTCGCCGACAACGCGGAGGCGGTCAAAGCGGCGTTCCAGGACTACTACCGCGCGACGATCCAGATTGGCGAAACCGACGCTAACAAGCTGCACGACCTGAAAGCCGACCTCGACGGCAAGCAGGTGTATAGCTGGCAGCAGGTGGAGGAACTGGTCACGCTGTATCTCAGCGGCTCCGAGCGCGACCGGCTCGATCCCATCCTCGATAGCTGCGTCGAAGAATATAAGGCAAACCTGAACGAGAACAGCCAGGTTGAGTTCAAGGGGAAGGCCAAGACTTTCGTGCGTAGCTATGGCTTCCTCGCTGCGATTCTCAGCTACGGCCATTTCACGTGGGAGAAGCTGTCGATATTCCTGAATTTCTTGATCCCGAAGCTGCCAGCACCGGAAGAGCAAGACCTATCGAAGGGCGTGCTCGAATCCATCGACATGGACAGCTATCGCGTTGAAGCGCGGGCTGCGCTCAAGATGACGATGGACGACACCGATGCTGCAGTCGAACCCGCTCCATGGGAAGGTGGCAATGGCAAGAGCGAGCCGGAAATCGACACGCTGTCGAACATCCTCAAGACTTTCAATGACCTATTCGGCAACATCAAATGGAAGGATGCGGACAGAATCGCTAAAGTCATCGCCGAAGAAATTCCAGTGAGTGTGGCGCAGGACAAGGCCTATCTGAACGCACAGGCGAACTCCGATCGTCAGAACGCCAAATTGGAGCACGACAAGGCACTCAATCGCGTCATGCTGGAACTACTGTCTGACTATACGGAGCTGTTCAAGCAGTACAGCGACAACCCGAGCTTCAGACGCGATCTGACAAACATGATGTTCGACTTGACATACCACAAGAGCCATTCCCATGAAGCGCGCGGAAGCAAGCAAATGAGAGGGCACATTTAACCGTCAAGCAATACCTCAACGCCGCTTGCCTCGTAAAGCGGACTACGCGATTGAGGGGCTCCGCTCTTTTCTTGAGCGGACGAGACGTCGTGTATCGACGCGCTCGATACGAACGATCGAGAGAACAACAACAAATGAAGAGCCTCACACCGATGCGCGCACTGCGCGCCTTCGCCATCACCGCGCTCGTCGTGGCCAACGCCGCGTGGACACCTGACGCGTTCGCTTATCGCGGCAACGCCTACCAGTATCAACCGCAACCCGACGAATCCGACCTCGATTCCCACGGCCACTACATCAACCGCGACGGCAACTCCGTCCACTCGCCCGCGCACTCCCGCTCCGGCGCCGTTCCGCAGGGCGCGACCGCCCAATGCCGCGACGGCACCTACAGCTTCAGCCAGCACCACAGCGGCACATGCTCCCGCCACGGCGGCGTAGCGAGCTGGCAGTGACCGATAAGTGACCGGCCGCACCGCGAAGTACAATGCGACTTGATCCCGCCCGCGCCGCCTGACGCCGCCTCGGGAATGCGCGCCAGACCGCGCCACCGACCCGCATCGAACGCAGGACGTTCGCATCCTCCATCACACCATCACAGACACTGGACATGGCCCAATACGTCTTCACCATGAACCGCGTCGGCAAGATCGTCCCGCCGAAGCGTCAGATCCTGAAAGACATCTCCCTCTCGTTCTTCCCCGGCGCGAAGATCGGCCTGCTCGGGCTGAACGGTTCGGGCAAATCCACGCTGATCCGCATCATGGCCGGCGTCGACAAGGACATCGAAGGCGAAGCCACGCCGATGCCGAATCTGAACATCGGCTACCTGCCGCAGGAACCGCAGCTCGATCCGCAGCAGACCGTGCGTGAAGCCGTCGAACAAGGTCTCGGCGATGTCTTCGAAGCGCAGAAAAAGCTCGACGAAATCTACGCTGCCTACGCCGAACCCGACGCAGACTTCGACAAGCTCGCCGCCGAACAGGCGAAATACGAAGCCATTCTCGCGACGAGCGACGGCGGCAGCCCCGAGCAACAGCTCGAAGTCGCCGCGGACGCGCTGCGCCTGCCCGCGTGGGACGCGAAAATCGAACACCTGTCGGGCGGTGAAAAGCGCCGCGTCGCGCTCTGCAAGCTGCTGCTGCAAAAGCCCGACATGCTGCTGCTCGACGAACCGACCAACCACCTCGACGCCGAATCCGTCGAGTGGCTCGAACAGTTCCTGACGCGCTATCCGGGCACGGTCGTCGCGGTCACGCACGATCGCTACTTCCTCGATAACGCCGCCGAATGGATTCTCGAACTCGACCGCGGCCACGGCATTCCGTGGAAGGGCAACTATTCGAGCTGGCTCGATCAGAAAGAAGATCGCCTGAAGCAGGAAGAAGCGAGCGAATCCGCGCGTCAGAAAGCCATCAAGAAAGAACTCGAATGGGTGCGCCAGAATCCGAAGGGACGTCAGGCGAAATCGAAGGCGCGTATCGCGCGATTCGAGGAGCTCAACAGCCAGGAATATCAGAAGCGCAACGAAACGCAGGAAATCTTCATTCCGGTCGGCGACCGGCTCGGCAATGAAGTCATCGAGTTCAAGAACGTCAGCAAGGCGTATGGCGATCGCCTGCTCATCGACAATCTGAGCATGAAGATTCCGGCCGGCGCGATCGTCGGCATCATCGGGCCGAACGGCGCGGGTAAGTCCACGCTCTTCCGCATGCTGACGGGCAAGGAGCAGCCGGATTCGGGCGAAATCGTCAAAGGACCGACGGTCAAGCTCGCGTACGTCGATCAGAGCCGCGACGCGCTCGGCGGCGATAAAACCGTCTTCGAGGAAATCTCCGGCGGGGCGGATGTCCTCACGGTCGGCAAGTACGAAACGCCGTCGCGCGCGTATATCGGCCGCTTCAACTTCAAGGGCGGCGATCAGCAAAAGCTCGTCGGGAATCTGTCGGGCGGCGAGCGCGGGCGGCTGCATCTCGCGAAGACGCTGATCGCGGGCGGCAACATGCTGCTGCTCGACGAGCCGTCAAACGATCTCGACGTCGAAACGCTGCGCGCGCTCGAAGACGCGCTGCTCGAATTCGCCGGCTCGGTGATGGTGATCTCGCACGATCGCTGGTTTCTCGACCGCATCGCGACGCACATCCTCGCGTTCGAGGGCGATTCGCACGTCGAATTCTTCGATGGCAACTATCAGGAATACGAGGCCGACAAGCGCAAGCGTCTCGGCGAAGAGGCCGCGAAGCCGAAGCGTCTGCGCTACAAGCCGATCACGCGCTAAGCTCTGAAGAAAAGGCCTATGCGGGCGCGCGCACCGACATCAGGCACAAAAGTGGCGACTGTGTACGACGCAGTCGCCGCTTTTTTTTCGAGCGGACATCGATAAGAGGAGACACACGCAGATGGCGGGATCGAGCGCGCAGCGGGGAGCGCTTTGGGCAATCGGGATCGTCGTGGCGCTCGCCGTCTTAAGCATCGGCGGCTGGCTCTTCGTCGTGCATCAGATGAAGGAGCGCATCATCGAGACGCTCGGCCCGAACGGTTCGGTCGAGGAAATCGATGTCGGCTTCGGTCATGTGACGCTCTCGCGCGTGCGCCTGCGCGGCCCGAAAGACTGGCCGACTAACGACGCGATGCGCGCCGAACGCATCGTGCTCGACGTCGACATGCAGTCGCTCATATCCAGACCGATTCATCTGCGCAGCGTGAGCGTCGATAATTACTACCTGTCGATCGTTCGCTCGGCCGATGGGCGCGTGCGCATTCTGCCGGGCCTCAAGGAAACCGCGAGCGAAGCCGATGCCAGGCCTGGAAATACGGAACGCGAAAAGCACGCGCAAGAAGAAAAGCTGATCGATCGCGTGTCGTTCGAGCGCGGTTCGATGGAGTTCTACGACAGCACCGTGCAGAATCCGCCGTACCGCGTGCTGATCGGCGATGCGCGCGCCACGGTCGAACATATTCGCCTGCCCGCCCTCACCGACCGCACCGAACTCACGATGACCGGCTCTATCAAAGGCCCGTCGCACACGGGCACTGTGACCTGGGGCGGCTGGATGATCATCGCGAACAAGGATTCGCAGACGCGCGCGACACTGCGCAATGTCGATGTCGCGACGCTCGATCCGTATCTGCTGAAGAAAGCGGGCGCGAAGGCCGCGGTGACGGGCGGCACCATCGACATGGTCGTCGACGCCACCGTGAAGGACTACCGCATCCACGCGCCGGGCACGCTCACGCTGAATCACCTGCAGATCAGCGATACGGGTAATCCGCTCGACACCTTCCTCTCGATTCCGACCAAGGCCGCGATCGCCGCGCTGAGCAATCGCAAGGAACAGATCAAGCTCGATTTCGTGCTCGACGGCGATTTGCGCGATCCGAAGTTCTCGCTCAACGAAAGTCTGTCGAAGAAGCTCGCGGCGGGTTTCGCGAAGGCGCTCGGCGTGAGCGCGGAAGGCGTCGCGCGCGGTGCCGGCGATACGGTGCGGGGCATCGGCAACGCGCTGAAGAATCTTTTGGGGCAGTAGCGCGCCTCAGAGCGGCAGCGCCAGTTCCCGCAGCTTCGTCTCCGTTTCCAGCGCGCCGGTGTAGTGAACGCCGTGCCAGCCGAGCGCGGTCGCGGCTTGCGCGTTATTCAGGTTGTCGTCGATGAAAACGAGTTCCTCCGGCTGGATGCCCGGCAGATGCCGTTCGATCTCCGCGTGCATCAGGCCGAAAATCCGCGGATCGGGCTTGACGAGACCGACGCGCCCCGACACGACGATTTCGCGAAACTTGCGCAGCACGTCGAAGCGGTCCCACGCGTACGGAAACGTCTCAGCCGACCAGTTCGTCAGCCCGAAAAGCGGCACGCGCGCCGCCTCCAGCCGATCGACGAGCGCCACGCCCTCTTCGAGCACGCCCGACACCATCTCCGGCCAGCGCGCGTAGAACGCGCGGATCAGCGCTTCGTGCCCGGGATGAAGCGCGATCAGCTCGGCGGTGCCTTCCTCGATGGTCTGCCCGCCGTCCTGCTGCACGACCCATTCCATCTTGCAGACGTTGTCGAGAAACCAGCGGCGCTCGGTTTCGTCGGGAATCAGCTGCTTGTAGAGATACTCGCGATTCCAGTCGATGAGCACGCCGCCGAAATCGAACACGACTGCTTTGATGGTCATGAGTCGCCGCTCCTGTCGATCAAACCGCCTGCGTCCGCGCTTCGAGCCAGGCCAGCGCCTTGCCCGACACATGCGGCGACACGCGCGCGCGCACCGTCGCGTGATACGCGTTGAGCCACGCGCGCTCGTCCTCGCGCATCAGCGACAGGTCGATGCAGCGTGTATCGATCGGACACAGCGTCAGCGTTTCGAATTCAAGGAAATCGCCGAACTCGGTTTTGCCGGCAGGCTGGTTCATCACCAGATTTTCAATGCGGATGCCCCACTTGCCCGGCCGATAGATGCCCGGCTCGATCGATGTGATCATGCCCTCTTCCATCGCCGTCCACGGTTCGGCGGGCGCGTAGTGCGAGATCACTTGCGGCCCTTCGTGCACGTTCAAAAAGTAGCCGACGCCGTGCCCCGTGCCGTGACCGTAGTCCGCGCCCGCTTCCCAGATCGGCGCGCGGGCGATCGAATCGAGCATCGGCGAGCGGATGCCGCGCGGAAAGCGCGCGCGCGACAGCGCAATCGTGCCTTTGAGCACGGTCGTGAAATCGCGCCGGTGTTCCGCGCCGATCTCGCCGATGGGCACGACACGCGTGATATCCGTCGTGCCGCTCAGATACTGGCCGCCGGAATCGATCAGCAGCAAGCCGTTGCCTTCGATCACCGCGTGCGACGCCGCGGTCGCGCGGTAATGCGGCATCGCGCCGTTCGCGTTGAAACCGGCAATCGTGCCGAAACTCAACGTGACGAAGCCCGGCCGGCGCGCGCGCGCAGCGGTCAGCTTCTCGTCGATCGTCAATTCGGTAATGCGTTCGCGGCCGAGCGCCTCCTCGAACCACGCGAAGAATTCGGCGAGCGCGGCGCCGTCCTGCTCCATCGTCGCGCGAATATGTTCCGCTTCCGCCGCCGTTTTACGCGATTTCGCGAACGTCGACGGATTCACCGCCTCGACGATTTTCACGGTCGCGGGCACTTTCTCCAGCAAGCCGTGCGTGATGCGGCGCGGGTCGATCAAAAGCGTCGAGCCCGCCGGCAGCGACGCAAGCGCGTCGGGCGCGCCGGCGTATGCGGCGACGCGCACGCCATCGCGTGCGAGCGATTCGACGAGCGTGGCCGGAACCTTGCCATCGGCGACGAAGAGCGTCGCATCATCGAGCCCGATGAGCGCATGCGCGACGAACACCGGGTTGTAGCTCACGTCGCCGCCGCGCAGGTTGAAAAGCCAGGCGAGATCGTCGAGCGTGGACACGAAGTGCCATTGCGCGCCTTTTGCGCGCATCGTCTCGCGCACGGTCGCGAGCTTCGAGGCGCGCGCGACGCTCGCATGCGGCGCGGCGTGTTCGTAGACGGGCGCTTCCGGCAATCCGGGACGCGCCGGCCACACCGCATCCAGCACATCGAGGTCGGTGCGCAACACGATGCCGCGCGCGCTCAGCGCATCGGACAAGGCGCGCGCCGCCGCGACGCCGAGCACGGCGCCATCGACCGCGACGGTCGCGCCCGCCGGCACGTTTTCCGCAAGCCAGTCGATATGCGGCGCGGTCTGCTGGCCGCCCATCATCTTCATCAGTTCGATGCCGGTGCCGGCGAGTTGCGTCTCGGCCTGCATCCAATAACGGCTGTCCACCCAAACGCCCGCGAAATCCGCCGTCACCACGAGCGTGCCGACCGAGCCGGTGAAGCCCGAAAGCCATTGGCGTCCCTGCCAGCGTTCGGGCAGATATTCGGAAAGATGCGGGTCCGCGGAGGGAATGAGCACGGCGGCGAGCTTGTCGCGCGCCATCTGGCTGCGCAGCGACTCGATGCGTCGCGCGAACATGGCGGGTTCCGGAATGGCTGAATCTGCGATGCGATCGTTCATGAAATCACCTGCTTGAAAGCCCGCGTGGGGCGCGAAGAGCACGCGGGCGGCGAGGATCGCTCACCGCCCGCCAGATAAAGAGATCAGCGGCGCGCCGCCAGCCCGACCGTCGCCGTTACGACGATGAGCGCGAAGACCGAGCACGCCAGCCATTCGAGCGTATCGCCGTCGTGATACACATCGACGATATTACCCAGCATGCGCGCGACGACCGTCGCCAGTATGCCAGCCGCGACGGCCGTCCAGATGCGGCCGGCCGGACCGCGCGCGACGCGGCCCGCACGCCGCAGCGGATGCAGCCACCAGCCCGCCGCGCCGATGACCGCGCCGAGAAAAATCAACCCGATCCAGCCCATCAGCGGTGGAACTCCGGCAAATTCGATCTGCTGCTGAGCGGAACACTTCGGTTGACAGGCATGGCTCGGAAATCTCGGTGACGCGATTAGCGGATGAGTTTAGGGGCCGGATTTGGCGATGGCAAGACTCGGACCTTTGCCTGCCGCCAGGCGCTTTGCCTTCGACACGAACCCGTCGGCGTTGGCGATCGATCTATGATTTTTCCGATTTTCGCGAATTCCTTCGCCTGCTACCTTCGAACGCCGGCAACATCACACGTTCGATTCATATGACAGAAAACCATCTGATATCGCTGCGCGGCCTCGAACTGATCATTTCGTATCGCGGTCGCAGCGAGGAGAGGCGCAATAACTTGCGCGGCGTTCTGCGGCATCTGAACCGCACGTACTCGGATTATCAGGTCTGGCTGATCGAGGCCGACGCCACGCCCACATTCAATTGGTCCGAATTCGGCGATCCGAAGATCAGGCATGTCTTCGTGCACGACACCGGCCCTTTTCCGAAAGCGCGGCTCGTCAATCTCGGCGCCCTCATGGCGAAAAGCCCGATTATCTGCATGCACGACGCCGATATGATCGCCAATCCGTTCTACTTCAGCGCCGCGCTCAACGCGCTCATGGACGAAGATAAAAGCGACGTACTCTGCCCGTTCATGCGCGTGCTGAACGTTTCGGGCGGCCTGCGCGAGTCGTTCATCGAATCGGGCGATTTCAGCCAGTTGGCGCCGTTTCTCGATGGTGAACCGCCCGCCGATATCAATACGCTGTACGTCAGCACGCCGGGCGCGATCAACCTGTTCAGGCGCACGGAATTCATTCGCGTCGGCGGCCTCGACCCTGTTTTCGTGGGATGGGGCGGCGAAGACGACGATCTGCTGCTTCGCGCCGGACGGCTCGGCGTGCGCTGGCATTCGTTCGGCGACCCGCATGCCGCGCTTTTCCATCTGAATCACGATTCCGCCTCGCGCGAGCAGTCGTTCGACGAAGAAGATATCGCAAGGAACCGTCAGCTCGCCTTTCGAACGGGCGATGTCACGATCGGCGAACTGGAAGCGCGCGCCGTCGAATTGTCGAAGTATTTCCGCTGAAAACCGCGCCGCGGCCTACTGTCACAGGCCTCAGGCAGCGGTTCGCCGCAGCCGCCGAGTGCCCCGCGGCGCGGGCTCTCGCGCTGCTCGCGCCCCAAATGCCACCTATAAATGAAGAAATACGCAAAAGGCTATAATATTGGGCTATCTGAAAGGCCATCGGCTTAGGCCCAAAGCATCGTCCAAAACAATGCAGCTCCTCACGATCGGAATCAATCACCACACTGCGCCTGTCGCCTTGCGCGAACGCGTGGCGTTTCCGGTCGAGCAGCTCAAACCCGCCCTCGGCGCGCTGAAGGACATCTGGCTGGGGCCGCTCGCGAAGGTATCGCCCGAGGCGGCGATTCTTTCGACCTGCAACCGCACCGAACTCTACTGCGCCACCGACGACTCCGCCGCCCGCGAAGCCGCGATCCAGTGGCTCTCGAAGTATCACCACATTCCCGTCCCCGAACTTGCGCCGCACGTGTATGCGCTGCCGCAGTCGGAAGCGGTGCGCCACGCGTTCCGCGTCGCGTCGGGACTGGATTCGATGGTGCTCGGCGAGACGCAAATCGTCGGACAAATGAAGGATGCCGTGCGCACGGCGTCCGAAGCCGGCGCGCTCGGCACGTATCTCAATCAGTTGTTCCAGCGCACCTTCGCCGTCGCGAAGGAAGTGCGCACGACGACCGAAATCGGCGCGCAGTCCGTGTCGATGGCCGCCGCCGCCGTGCGTCTCGCGCAGCGCATCTTTGAAGACGTCGCAAGCCAGCGCGTGCTGTTCATCGGCGCGGGCGAAATGATCGAGCTGTGCGCCACGCACTTCGCCGCGCAGAATCCGCGTGAACTGGTCATCGCGAACCGCACCGCCGAGCGCGGCGAAAAACTCGCCGGCCGCTTCAATGGCCGCGCGATTCCGCTCTCCGAACTGCCCGCGCGCATGCACGAGTTCGACATCATCGTGTCGTGCACGGCGTCGACGCTGCCGATCATCGGGCTCGGCGCGGTCGAGCGTGCGGTGCGGGCGCGCCGTCATCGGCCGATCTTCATGGTCGATCTCGCCGTGCCGCGCGACATCGAACCGGAAGTCGGCGATCTGAAAGACGTGTTCCTCTACACCGTCGACGACCTCGGCGCGATCGTGCGCGAAGGCAACGCGTCGCGTCAGGCCGCAGTCGCACAGGCCGAGGCGATCATCGAGACGCGCGTCGCCAATTTCATGCAGTGGCTCGACGCGCGCAGCATCGTGCCGGTCATCCGCCACATGCATACGCAGGCCGACTCGCTGCGCCGTGCCGAACTCGAACGCGCGCGCAAGATGCTCGCGCGCGGCGACGACCCCGCGGCCGTTCTGGAAGCGCTGTCGCAATCGCTCACGAACAAGCTGATTCACGGCCCGACGCACGCGCTCAACCGTGCGACGCGCGAGGAGCGCGGCCAGCTCATCGACCTGATGAGCGGCTTCTATCGCCACGGCTCGCCGTCCGATTCGTCGGAACGTTAGCGGCCTTCTCTTTGCTATTCTCCAATGCCACGCGCGACCAGCGCGGCGGCATCCTTCGAATTCGCAGTTTCTCAGGAGCACCGAGCTCCTTCTCCGCCCGATGAAAACGAGCATGCAAAGCAAGCTCGACCAGCTTGCAAAACGGCAGGTCGATCTCAACGATTTGTTGAGCCGCGAAGATGTGACGTCCGATATGGACCAATATCGCAAGCTCACGCGCGAGCACGCGGAAATCAGCCCGATCGTCGACCAATACGCGCTCTGGCGTCAGGCGCTCACCGATGAAGCGACCGCGCAGGACCTGCTCGCCGATCCGTCCATGCGCGATTTCGCCGAAGAGGAAATCGGCGAGGCGCGCGAGCGCATGACGAAGATCGAAAGCGATTTGCAGACCATGCTGCTGCCGAAAGATCCGAACGACGAACGCAACATCTTCATCGAAATTCGCGCGGGCACGGGCGGCGACGAATCGGCGCTGTTCGCGGGCGATCTGCTGCGCATGTATCTGCGCTACGCGGAACGCAATCGCTGGACGGCCGAAACGATGTCGGAGAGCGTGTCCGATCTCGGCGGCTACAAGGAAGTGATCGTTCGTATCGCCGGGCAAGGCGCGTATTCGCGGCTCAAGTTCGAATCGGGCGGGCATCGCGTGCAGCGCGTCCCGGCGACGGAAACGCAGGGGCGCATCCACACGTCCGCGTGCACGGTCGCCGTCATGCCCGAAGCCGATGAAATCAGCGAAGTCGTGATCAATCCGGCGGATTTGCGCATCGACACGTTCCGCGCGTCGGGCGCGGGCGGGCAGCACATCAACAAGACGGATTCCGCCGTGCGCGTGACGCACTTGCCAACGGGCATCGTCGTCGAATGTCAGGACGACCGTTCGCAGCACAAGAACAAGGACCGGGCGCTCAAGGTGCTCGCCGCGCGCATCAAGGACAAGCAGTATCACGAGCAGCACGCGAAGGAAGCCGCGACGCGCAAGAGCCTGATCGGCTCGGGCGACCGCTCGGAGCGCATCCGCACGTACAACTTCCCGCAAGGGCGCATGACGGATCACCGCATCAATCTGACGCTCTACAAGCTCGAATACATCATGGACGGCGATATCGACGAACTCATCGGCGCGCTGGTGTCCGAGCATCAGGCGGAGCAGTTGGCGGCGCTCGGGGAAGCGGAGTGACGGTTGCCGATTTGCTGCGCGCGTCGCCGCTGCCGCCACTCGAAGCGCGCATTCTGTTGATGCACGTGCTCGGATGGCGGCGCACGGAACTCATCACGCGCGATCTTCTACCGCTTTCGGAAGACGCTGTCGCGCGATTCGGCGCGCTGTCGGCGCGGCGTCTGGCGGGCGAGCCGATCGCGCAACTCACCGGCAAGCGCGAATTCTTCGGACTCGAATTCGACGTCACGCCGGATGTGCTGATTCCCCGCCCGGAAACCGAATTACTCGTGGAACTCGCGCTCGAAGTCATTGCCGATACGCCGAACGCGCGCGTGCTCGATCTCGGCACGGGCACGGGCGCGATCGCGGTGTCGATCGCGCATGCGCGGCCCGATGCACGCGTGTGGGCTGTGGATCGCTCGGACGCTGCCTTGCACATCGCGCGAGGAAACGGCGCGCGCCTTCTGACTGAAAACGCGGTGACGTTCATGCAAAGCGACTGGACGGCGAACATCGATTCGTCGCTGCGGTTCGACGTGATCGTCAGCAATCCGCCGTACATCGCAAGCGACGACCCGCATCTCGAACAAGGCGATTTGCGCTTCGAGCCGCGCGGCGCGCTCACCGACGACGCCGACGGTTTGTCGGCGATTCGCACGATCATCGAGACCGCGCCGTCTCTCTTCGCGAACCGCGGTGCGTTGTGGCTGGAGCACGGCTACGATCAGGCCGAAGCCGTGCGCGGCCTGCTGAACGCCCGCGGCTTCACCGATGTCCGCTCGATGCGCGATCTCGCCGGCATCGAACGCTGTTCGGGCGGTGTTTTCGCCGCGTGAGCCGGCCTCCGCCCGCGCAATCGAAATCCGCTATTATTTCCAGAACTCTCACCGAAATCTCAAGCGCAGGAACGTCATGGATACGCAAGAACGCATCAAGCAAATCGTCGATCAAAACGCGGTCGTCCTCTTCATGAAGGGCACGGCGCAATTCCCGATGTGCGGCTTCTCCGGCCGCGCGATTCAACTGCTCAAGGCATGCGGCGTCGATCAGATCAAGACGGTGAACGTCCTGGAAGACGACGAGATCCGCCAAGGCATCAAGGAATTCTCCAACTGGCCGACCATTCCGCAGCTTTACGTGAACGGCGAGTTCATCGGCGGCTCGGACATCATGATGGAGATGTATCAATCGGGCGAACTGCAACAGCTCTTCGCCGCAGCCTGAGTTTCTACCGCACGTGAGCGCGCCCGCCGCCGCAAATCGACGACTCATCGTCGCGATTACCGGAGCAACGGGCGCCATTTACGGCGTGCGTCTGCTCGAGACGCTGCGCAAGCTTGGCGGCGTCGAGACGCATCTGCTCGTGTCCAGCGCCGGCTGGCTCAATATCCAGCACGAACTCGATCTCGACAAGGCCGCCGTCCACGCGCTGGCCGATGTCGTTCATAGTGTGCGCGACGTCGGTGCGAGCATTGCCTCGGGCTCCTTCGCCACCGACGGCATGGTCATCGCGCCCTGCTCCATGCGCACGCTCGCGAGCGTCGCGCACGGTCTTTCCGACAGTCTCATCACCCGCGCCGCCGACGTCGTGCTCAAAGAGCGCCGCCGTCTCGTGCTGCTCGTGCGCGAAACGCCGCTCAATCTCGCGCATCTGCGCAATATGACCGCCGTCACCGAAATGGGTGGCGTGATCTTCCCCCCGCTGCCGGCGTTCTATCAGAAGCCCGCGAGCATCGACGAGATGGTCGATCACACGGTCGCACGGGTTATCGATCTTTTCGGTTTTGCGCAGCCGGTGGCGACCGCGTGGCGGGGTCTGCGTAGCGAAGCGGCGGATTAGCAACAGCGGCGACACAATTCGTTGCCCCGCAAGCCGTTTATCAACGCGACTCACGGCTCTACATTGGATGGCAAATCCACCGGAATTTGCCGCCATGACCAGACTGCCTACCGTTTTCATTTCCCACGGCGCGCCCACGCTGCCGATCGACCCGTCGATGCCTTCCTCCGAGTTCGCCTCGCTGGGGCGAACACTGCCGCGCCCGCGCGCGATTTTGATGCTGTCCGCCCACTGGGGCACGGCGCAGCCCGTCGCGAGCACGGCCGAGCGGCCGGAAACGATCCATGACTTTTACGGCTTCCCGCGCGCGCTCTACGAATTGCGCTACCCGGCGCCCGGCGCGCCGGATCTCGCGAAGCGCGCCGCCGCGCTGCTCGGCGAGCAGAGCATTCCCGCAACGACCACCGATCACGGCCTCGATCACGGCGCGTGGGTGCCGATGCTGCTGATGTTCCCCGACGCCGATATTCCGGTCGCGCAACTTTCGATTCAGCCGCGACTCGACGCTGCGCATCATTTCCGCATTGGGCGCGCGCTGCGCGAATTGCGCGATGACGGCGTGATGATCGTCGGTTCCGGGCAAATCACGCACAACCTGCGCATGGCCGATTTCAGCGCGCGCCCGGAAGATGCCGATCCGCGCGTGACCGAGTTCACCGATTGGTTCGAAGCCCGCATGGCCGAACGCGATATCGACGCCCTGCTCGACTATCGCGCCCGCGCGCCGCACGCCGCGCTGATGCATCCGACCGACGAACATCTGCTGCCGGTGTTCAGCGCGCTCGGCGCGGCGGCCGACGATTACGAACTCGCGGTGCAGTCGCTCGGCACTTTCCAGCGCGCGCTCGCCATGACGAACTACGTGTTCACGGACGCCTGAGCGAAAAAAAACCGCCTGATCGCTCAGGCGGTTCAGACTGCTGACAAAGCCCTGGCTCTTGCCAGGGCTTTGTCGTTAAATGAGCGCCATGCTCAAGAAACCGACGCCT
>NZ_FCNY02000017.1 GCF_001544575.2 Caballeronia cordobensis | reverse complement strand
GCGCGCGCACTTCGACCACATCGTTCGAGAAATAGCGCTTGCCGCCGATGACCGTCGGAATCTCGACGACGTCGCGCAGCTGCAGCGCTTTGCCGAGTTCCGCCGCAGCGGCAGTGCCCGGCCGGAAGCTCACTTCTGTTTCGTTGGCCGGCAACGGAAATTGTGGGCGTGGATTCACGGTTGCTCCTTATGAGAAACGATGGCACGACACCGCAAGCAACGCACGCATCCGATGGAAAGCTCACTTGCCGGTGCAACTCGATACCGAGCGTATCGGCTGCAACATGGCCCGCTGCTAATTAAACCCCGGCTTATGCATTGAATCGGGCGCGGTGATCAAGCCGGCCCTGTGTGCGGCTCATTCGTCCTCGGGCGGGCACACTTGCTCATGCGGCAGCGCGAGCGCCTGCGCGATATCGCGCGAAACCTGACGCTCGTAGGCGCGCCGCAGCAGATCGTGCAGTTCCGTCGGCAGATTGCCGAGCTCGTTTTCGCGATACGCGAGATAGAAAGAGCGGCTCAAGCCCTGATACGCGCGCCCGTGCCGCGAGAACGACGACAGCGGCACCACGCGCACGTCCGGCACGTAATGCCGCGATTGCCAGAGACACAGCGGCGTCGTGATGGCGAAACCGAGGCCCGCGGCGACGAGACTCAGCATCGGGTCGGTCGCATCGAATTCGCAGGTACGCTCGATGTTCTCCCCGTTCGATGCGAGATAGGCATCGACATGCTGGCCGATCACCGAGCGCGCGCTATAACGGATGAATTGCAGATGCCGGCTCAGTTCGGCGATGGTCGTGAAGCGGTCGACCTCGAAGCCGCGCGGCAGAACGACGAAGTACGACTCGGAAAAGAGCTTTCGGCGGCGGATGCCGGGCGCCTGCGAAAAGCCCGTCGTCGTGATGGCCATGTCGAGCTGGCGTGCTTCGAGCTGGCCGTCGAGCGTCGGTGTGATGCCCGACCACAGGCGAATCTGATGCGACGTGCCCGACAGCGCCTTGATGATGATCGGACCGATGGTCGCGGCAAAAGAGTCCACGCAGCCCAGACGCACCACGACGCGTTTCGCGCGCGTCACGTTGCGCACGCTCTCGACCATCTGATCCGCGCCTTGCAGAAGGACCGTGGCGTGCTCGAAAAGCCGCTGCCCCGCCGCGGTGGGACGCGCGGGGCGCGTCGCGCGATCGAGCAGCGTGGTATCGAGAATCGTCTCCAGCGCCTTGATGCGTTGCGAAACGCCGGCCTGCGAAATGGCCAGGCGGTTCGCCGCGTCCGAAATGGAACCCGCTTCGACCACCGCGACCCAGCTCGCGAGCAGGTCCCAGTCGGGATAGTGTTCAGGTGCGCTCTCTTTCATGGTCGGCAACGGAGTGAAAGCCGAATGTAGCATGCGGCCCGCCTACGTAAAAACGCATCGCACGACGGCATCAGACGGCGGGATCGTCGGCGACGAGACGGGCGTCGAAACGCGCATCGGCGGGCGGCAGGCGGCCCAAGGCGGTGCCGAGCGCATCGAGGATCGCGTGCATGTCGCCGGCGTCGGCGGTGTTGGCGCCGGTATCGCTGGCATGCGCCTGCAGGTCGAGCTCGCCGCGCCAGCGCCCCGCCACCTCGACTTCGATCACGTGGATGCCGTTGTCCGGCATGCCGTAGCGCCGCGCCGCGAAAGCGTCCGCGAGCTTGCCGTTGACGACCCACGAACGGCCCTTGCCTTGCACGGCTTCCGTGAGCGCGGCGACGAGCCGCCGGTCGCACGACGCGCCCTGATGCGTTCCCGCGTTGCAATCGGGCGCGCCGGTATCCGAACGATACGGCGAAAGCCACGAACTCGCGTGCGACACGAACAGCAGCACGTTGCCGTGCAGGCCGCGCAGCCGCAGCAGTTCGTCGGTCAGCGCCGCATGAAACGGCCGCCAGTAGCGATCGACACGCTGTTCGACCTCCGCCTCACTCGGCTCGCTGCCGGGCGCATAGAGCGCCTCGCCGCGCGACGTGTGCGTGCGGCACAGCCCGGTGCGGTTCAGCCGCTGCGACAGCGGACGATTGTCGAGCGCCACGTTGAGGTCGATCACGCACGGATGCACCTGCGCCGCGACGCTCGTCACGTCGCGCTCGCGCGCCGCCGCGAGAAGCGCGACGCCGGAGGGATCGGAAAGGCGGCCGCCGATAGGCCGCCATGCGGGTTGCGCGAGCAGCGCGTCGGGCAGCGCCGTGCCGGTGTGCGGCGTGGCGAGCAGTATCGGCGAGTCGCCGCGAATGACGTGTCCGTAGGCCGGCTTCGGCATGTGAAACCCTCCGATGTTCACGACAGCGTAGTCCAGTCCGCGCGAACGCCGGCAAGCATCCAGCGCCGCTTTTTCTTAGCATAAGCGGCGCTTACGTTGCGCTTTAGCCTTGGCGCAGCGGGCGGAAGCTCTCGCGAATCTCGGCCGTAAAGGCTTGCGGTTGCTCCCACGCCGCGAAGTGCCCGCCCTTCGGCAGCCGGTTGTAGTGAATCAGCTTCGGATACGCCTTTTCCGCCCAGCTTTGCGGCGCGGCGTAGATTTCATCGGGAAACACGCTGACCGCGACGGGAATCGCCACATGTTTCGGCGCGAAGAACACGAGCTTGTTTTCCCAGTAGAGCCGGGCCGACGAAATCCCCGTGTTCGTGAGCCAGTAGAGCGTGATGTTATCGAGGATGTCGTCGCGCGACAGTCCTTCGCGCTCGCCGGCGAACACGCGTGCGATGAGCGCCTGGCTGGCCGCGTCGTGATCGATCATCCACGCGGCGAGGCCGATCGGCGAATCCTCGATGCCGTAGAGCGTCTGCGGCCGGTTCGCCATTTCCTGCGCGTAGCCGAGGCCGTGCCGGTAGAAGAAGTCGAGCTGATCGAAGGCGTGTTTCTCGTCGGCCGAAAGTCCCGCGGGCGCGGGTTCGCCGAGCTTGAGCGCGTTCGCGATATCGTCCGGCACGGTCGCCGGCATGTTCGTGTGAATGCCGATGAGTTCCGGCGGTGCGACGAGCGCCATCTGCTCGGTCACGGCATTGCCCCAGTCGCCGCCTTGCGCGACGTAGCGCGTATAGCCGAGCCGCTTCATCAACGCGATCCACGCGCGCGCGATGCGCTGCGGGTCCCAGCCGGTCGCCGCCGGCTTGCCCGAGAAACCGTAGCCGGGCAGCGATGGAATCACGACATCGAAGGCATCGGCTGCGCTGCCGCCGTGCGCGGTCGGATTCGTCAGCGGATCGATGATCTTCAGTTGCTCGATGATCGAGCCTGGCCATCCATGCGTGACGATCATCGGCAGCGCGTTCGGATGCTTCGAGCGGACGTGGATGAAATGAATGTCGAGGCCGTCGATCTCGGTGACGAAATTCGGCACGGCGTTGAGCCGCGCTTCGGCTTTGCGCCAGTCGTAGGCGCTCACCCAATAGCGCGCGAGCTGTTGCATGGTTGCGAACTGCACGCCTTGCGACGCATCGGCGACGGTTTCGCGTTCCGGCCATTTCGTCGCTTTCACGCGGCGTTTCAGGTCGGCGATTTGCGCATCCGATGCATGCACGCGCAGCGGACGAATGGCGGTCTTGTCGCCGCTTGTGACTTGCACGATGCCGGCCGTGCTTTGAATCGGTTCGTCGGCGAAGGCCAGGCGCGTGAACGCGCCGGCGGCGACGGTGGCTGCCGCGACGCCGATGAAGCGGCGGCGCGACGGCGTTTCGATGAAGGTCTTGGACATACAAGGCTCCTGTGTTGAGCGAACGAGGAGGAGCGATGTGTGCCGCGGTATGTCGATTTTCTTCTTCTTGCCGTACTCAGACCGTCACCGCCTCGATGCGGGTTAGGGGCATTATGTGCATGTGCACAATGCGCGTAAATGCAGGCGCGGGTACAACTCTTTTGTCGGCTGGGAAAGAGTCTTCTATTTCCTTTTTGCGAGCATCAATTGGTTGCGGGGGAGGGCTGCTGACGCAGCTAGTCGGGGGGTTGAGGGCTTGTTTTTTTCGTGGAACTTGCTTTGTTGTTGGTTTATTAGCACTGCCCCTCCCCGGGGCGGGGGTAACTTTCTTTGCTGCTGCAAAGAAAGTCACCAAAGAAAGCAGCTTTGTCACCGCCCGCGGTCACACGCAGTTTGGCCACTCTTCTCCTCCAAGGCGGCACTCGCCTAAGTGTCGCCCTCAAAGGACCCGTCGGGCTTGGATCGCGCACGGTCTGACTAGTTAGTAAACCAAAATTATTGGCTCAGCACAAAATGGCTCCGGCACAGCGCTTCGCGCTGCCGCAGGGTACGCAAGGGAAACCAGCGAGCACGAAGGCGCACGCAAACCCGATAAGCCCGTCGGCCGCGAAGCAGGGCCGGAGCTTGAAATGGCTGTACCAATACATTTAGTGGTGCGATGAGCCGGACCGTGCGCGATCCAAGCCCGACGGGTCCTGTGAGGGCACTCTTTAGGCGAGGGCCGTTCCCCGAGGAGAAAAATGGCCAACGTGCGTGTGACCGCGGGCGGTGAGAAAGCTGCTTTCTTTGGTGACTTTCTTTGCAGCAGCAAAGAAAGTTACCCCCGCCCCGGGGAGGGGCAATGCTAATAGACCAACACGAAAACGGGATCCGGCGAAACCAAAACCAAACCCCGCCCCACCACAAAGCCCCTTCAAACCACCGCTTCCATCTGCCGCCGCGGCAACATCCGATCAAACTCCCGCTTCACAATTCCATAACACTCACAAGCACGCTCTTCCAGCCCGGCGCGATCCAGAATCTTGATACACCCGCGGCTATGATGAATCAGCCCCGCATCGTGCAGCTTGCCCGCTGCCTCGGTCACGCCTTCGCGGCGCACGCCCAGCATATCGGCGATCATCTGCTGCGTCACACGCAGCTGATCGTTCGGCGTGCGGTCCGTCTGAATCAGCAGCCAGCGGCACAGTTGCTTCGACAGCGAGTGATGGCGATTGCATGCCGCCGTCTGCGCCACTTGCGTGAGCAGAGCTTGCATGTACAGCAGCATCACGCGGCGCAGAAAGTCCGAACGGCCGAAGGCCTCGCGCAACGCGCCCGCGCTCATGCGATACGCGACCCCCGCGCATTGAACCTGAACGCGTGTGGGCATGGTGTCGCCGCCCGTGAGCACCGGAACCCCCGACATCCCTTCACGGCCAACTGCCGCAACTTCGACGGAACCGCCGTCTTCCATCGTATGCAGCAGCGAAATAATCGCCGTCGTCGGGAAATAAACGTGATGAATGCGCTGCCCCGAATCGCACAGCAACTGCTCCGTGCGCAATTGAACGAGTTCGAGGTGAGGCGCGATGGCTTGCCATTCTTGCGGCGGAAGTGCGCCCAACAAATGGTTGCCGTGCAGGTCTGATTGAAGTGTCAACATTTTCGTTTTTCTCGTACGTGTGCGCCTGGCGCTTTCGATTTTTTCTGGCTCGCAACAGGATCCGTGCATGCATCTGACGGCGTACATCGAATCCTGTTGCGACCAGCCCCGTAGCACGAATCCGTCGCTTCTTGTTTCGTTGGAGAATCGCGGTGTTCTTCGTGCGTGGTCGTACATTAGCGAGAGCCGTGCCAACGCCCGCCAATCCTTATACCAGTGAGGGTTTGCGCGATTCGTGGCGCAACGCTCGCTATCGTCCGACCAAGTGCGCGCAAAATTGATTCAAACGTGAAAAGCGCTCGTCATACGGATTGCGCGCCGCCAGCGTTGGCGAACAAACGTTTTCTTCTGCGGAATGCCCTGCCAGTATGGGTTTCAGCGATGCGCCCCGCCGCCGCTTCACCGCGCTTTGGACGTACGAAAGCCTTGCCGCCGTAGAAACGGCTAAAGCGCAAAAAATGTTGCATGCGTGGTTAACGGCTGCGAAGGCGGCGTCCGCAGGCGAGGCCTGGCGCACTTTGAAAGCCTTATGCGGCGGGCTTGCGCGCTAACTGCTCGCAAATGCGGGCCCTGCTATGCATGATCGGGGCCGGATTTGCGGCGCGCGAAAAAATGTTGCATCGCTTATACCCGTTGCCGATTCTTCTCGGCGCGAGCGCACAAATCTTGAGTGCAAAAATGTGGCGCTCGCATCATTGAGCGAGGTGGGTTCGTGCTCGGCCACTCATATCGGCATGGAGCGAGACAAAGGCCGATGCATTTCTACTGCGAGCCGAGATACGCTGACGGATCGACGGGAGTCCGGTCCTTGCGAACTTCGAAGAGAAGCGACGACGGACCGTCGGGTTGAGCGCCCATTTCGGCAATTACCTGTCCTTGCTTCACTGTGGCGCCTTCGCGTACGAGCGTTCGACGCAGCGTGCCGTAAGCCGTAATCAGATGTTGGTTGTGTTTGATCACGACCAGATTCCCATATCCCGGAATATTCTTGCCGAGATAGACCACGCGTCCATCGCGAACCGATTTGATAGGGGCGCCCGCGCTGCCTCCAATCCTGATTCCCTTCGAGCCTGCCGTTCCAAACGCCGCGATGACGGGACCGTTCACGGGCCAGGGGAATGCGCCGGCCCTGGGTTCCACGGCGGGCGCTGACGCGGTTGCAGGCTGCGCCGCAGCCACAGTCGGTGGCGGGCCGACGTGCAAGCGCATGCCGGGCACCACGTTCGCGTCCGCCGTCATGCCGTTCCAGGCGGCAAGCAAGGACACGTCGCGGCCATACGCGACGGCGATCGAAGCGAGCGTGTCGCCGGGCGCGACAACGTAGTAGCCGGGCGGGGTCGCGACCTCGACAGCGCGTACAGTCAACGAGTCCGGACTGGCGGGCTCGGGCGCCAACTTGGGAGCGTTGCCCGCGCAACCCGTCAATATAAGAGATGCACACATAAATACGGATGCTGCGCCTGCCTTTTTACGCCGCGCGCCATGCGTATTAATCGAATTGAATTGCATTGAGATAGTTGTTCGAGAATCTTGAGTCTGTAAAGTGAATCGGCGCCGACGCTAACGCTGCTTACGATCGGTATTTGTATAAGCCCATTTTAAAATCTCCTTATTATGCCGGGCCTTGTCCCTGCTCGATGTCAGCCTTGCCGCCTGTGCCGATGAATGCCGGCAAGAAAATAGAGTGGTCGCGCGAAGTCGGCCATAAGAAAAATCCGATATGAGATGGCCGCATCGCACCAACTCGCCATGAAAATGGAATGTGAAAAACCACAACTTATCAATGGATCGTAATAATGTTTCGTTTCTGGATTATCGAGTCAACGCTATCGATTTACTGACGTTAATGTCCGACCGATTACTTGAATCGGCATTAAACGAGAATCAGATATGCAAAAAAAGATCATCATGGCCGCTGTCGCGGCATTCGTTTCCGTCGGCGCATTCGCGCAACAGGTCGATTTCTCGGCACTGCCGCAAGCAGCGCAGAACGAACTGCTTCGCTCCGCTCGTGACCAGATCGTGCAGTCCGTGCAGAACCAGGTAGCTCAGTCCGCACGCGATCAGATCGTGCAATCGGTTCAGAACCAAGTGGCCCAGTCCGCGCGCGATCAAGTCGTCGCTTCGGTGAAGGATCAAGTCGCGCAATCCGCACGCGAGCAACTCGTGAACAACGCGAACGGCGATCAAAACGTCGAAAAGGCTCCGGTCAAGAAGCACAAGAAGGCGAAGCGCAAGGTGAAGCACCATACGAACCACGCGAAGGCGCACGCGACTCCCGAAGCGGCTTCCGCACCGGTAGCGGCCGCCTCGGCTCCGACGCCCGCTTCGGCTCCGAAGCAGTAAGACTCTTCGGCTCGGGGAAGCGGCGCGGTACACCGCTGAGACCGCAAGCCGAACACCTCGGTCATCCCGCCGCCGACAACGACGCAAGCATCCCGCGTTCCGATGCTTGCGTCACTCATACATGTTCGACGCTCGCCTGGCGAAGTCGAACGTGTCATCCCACGGCGGCGCCTCTCTTCATCTCTCATCAGGTGCGCGTGCCGGATCACGTTCGGCTTCGCACGCTTTTCAGTGGGGAACGCCGTGTCGTATCGATTGATTCCGTGGGCCGTTTGTGCGCTGCTCGCAGGATGTGCGGGGCACATCAAACAGCCTTCCAGCAAGGAGGATTTGGCGTCGACCATTCCGGGCAAGGTAACGCCGGACATGAACGTCGAAGCGAGCGCAGCCAGTGCGTCATCCGCCGATAGCGCGCCCATCCTTGCCCCGGCAACGCTGGCGCCTGAGCCAACCGCGGCATTCAACTTTGCTCAAACCGGCATAGCCTCGTGTTACGCGAGACGCTTCCAGGGACGCCGTACCGCGAGCGGTGAACGTTTTGATATGCATGCGTTGACAGCCGCGCATCGCACCTTGCCTTTGGGAAGTTATGCGCGTGTCAGCAACGCTTCGAGAACGCGATCGGTCATCGTGCGCATCAACGATCGGGGCCCCTTCGTCAAAGGGCGCGTCATCGATCTGTCGTCCGCGGCGGCTCAAGCGCTCGGTATGTCGGAGGTCGGCACACAGTCCGTGATCGTGGAAGGCGTGCGTCGTGAGGACCACGTCATCGTGTCCGCCAAAAGATCACATCCATACGGCCACCACGCGCATCGACGGCATGCTTCGGCGGCTCACGCGCATGCGAACGTTCATCGGCATAGTTAAACGCATCCCCTTTTCAGCCTTTGGACGCAACGCCTTTTTTGTATGATGGCGGATCCAAACCGATGACATAAAGGAACACGCCATGACCGCTGCAACGCAATTCGACCAGGTTTCCGTTATCAAGCGCGCCAACGTCTACTTCGATGGCAAGTGCGTCTCGCACACGGTGCTCTTCGCCGACGGCACGAAGAAGACGCTCGGCGTGATCCTGCCCGGCGCGCTCAACTTCGGCACCGACGCGCCCGAACTCATGGAAGTGCAAGCCGGCCAATGCCGCATCCGTCTCGACGGCAGCGACGAATGGAAGACGTACGGCGCGGGCGAATCGTTTTCGGTGCCGGGCAAGAGCCGCTTCGATATCGACGTGATCGAAACGCTCGATTACGTTTGCAGCTATCTCTGATTTCAACAGTTGTCCAATTTTTATCTCTGTCCACGTTACGTGTACAATCATCAAAATTGGACGCTCCGAGTTTTCCAATGCAGCCTTCCACCAACGATCGCTCAGAACAACTGGCCGAAGCCGCCGCCGCCGCGTTCAGCGAGGCGACCGGCTTCACCGCCCGCCGCGTCGCAACGCCGAAGCGCGGCGATAGCGACGCCGCCATCGAATTCCGCTTCGGCGGCGCGCGTTTCAAGCGTGCGGTGCAGGTGCGGGAGACCATCGACCGCTTCGCCGCCTTGTCCGCGCACAGCGAAGTGCTCATCCGCGACAGCGGCAGAAAGCCCACGCTCGTCACCACCTACCTCTCGCCGGACATGATCCGCGCGTGCCGCGAACTGGGCGTCGACGCGCTCGACCTCGCCGGCAACGCGAGCCTCGTCGAAGGCGATAGCCTCGTCGTCGTGTCGGGGCGTCCGCGCGTGCTGCAAAACAACGCGCGCCGCTCCGCAAACTGGACCAAAGCCACGCTGCGCGTCACGCTCGCGCTGCTCATCACGCCTGCGCTGCTGGAGCGCGGTTATCGCGAGATCGCGCAAGTCGCGGGCGTCAGTCACGGCACGGTGCAGAACGCGCTGCGCGCGCTCATCGACCATCGCGACGTGTTCGAGCGGCCCGATGGCCGCGGTCTGCAATTCGCCGACAGGGCACGGCTGATCGACGAATGGGTCACGCTGTATCCGCGGCAATTGCGCGAATCGCTGGTGCTTGGGCGCTATCGCGCAGAGTCGAACGACTGGTGGCGCGACGTGCCGGATCTGGCCGAACAATGCCGCTTCGGCGGCGAGCCCGCCGCGGCCATCCTCACGGATTATCTGAAGCCCGCGACGGTCACCGCCTATTGCGCCGACGCCATCCCGCGCGAGTGGATCATGAAGGCGCGTTTGCGGCCCGATCCCGCGGGCAACGTCGAATTCCTGCGCGCGCCGGTGCCGTTCGCGTCCATCGACGGACTGCCGCCCAACGTCGTCGCGCCGCTCATCGTCTATGCGGATCTCGTCGCGAGCGGCGACCCGCGCAATCTCGACACCGCGAGAATGCTGCGTGAACGCTACCTTGCCGCTTGAACTGCTGCCGCACCGGCCGATGGACGCATCGACCGTTACGATGCTGCGCGAAGTCGTCGCCGCTGCCGATGCGATGCGCATCGCGTGGTTCGTCGGCGGCGCGAGCGCGCGCGACATCCTGCTCACGCACGTCCACGATATCGAAGCGACGCGCGCCACCGCCGATATCGACATCGGCGTGTCGATACGAAGCTGGAGCGGCCACGACGCTCTGCGGCGCGCGCTGATCGCCTCGGGCCATTTCACCGCGCCGAAAGGCTCGGCGCATCGGCTGAATTACAGCGCGCCGGAGAGCGGCGCGCGCACCTGGCTCGACATCGTGCCCTTCGGCGGCGTGCAGGATGCGCAAGGCGAAATCGCGTGGCCGCCCGACGGCTCCGTGCGCATGAATGTCGCGGGCTTCCGGCAGGCGCTCGATGGCGCGCTTGCCGTGCGCATCGCGGCGCATCTCGTCGTGCCGGTCGCATCGCTGCCCGCGCAGGCGATGCTCAAGATCATCGCGTGGCAGGACCGGCACACGTCGGATCGCAAGGACGCGATCGACCTGCTCTTTCTGATGGCGCGTTACGCGCAAGCGGGCAACATCGACCGCCTGTACGCCGATGCCTTCGATCTCGTCGAGCGTCACGGTCACGATCCGGACATCGCGGGCGCGGCGCTCCTCGCACGCGACACGGCCGCGCTCGCCGATGAAGACGTGCGCGCGCAAATGCTCGCGATCCTGCGCCCGGACGATCCCGCGCCGCCGATCCTCACGCATATGCTCGGCGCGCGCATGCCGGTCTTCGAAGACGACACCTCGGAACGCGTCGCCGCGCTGTTTCACGCGTTCCGCGAGGCGCTGTAGCGCGTCAGCCGTTGCGGAACAGATAGCTATACGCGTTGAGCGCGGGCACGCCGCCAAGATGCGCGTACAGCACTTTCGAGCCCTCGGGGAATTCGCCGTTGCGCACCATCTGGATCATGCCGTCCATCGATTTGCCTTCGTAGACGGGATCGGTCAGCACGCCTTCGAAGCGCGCGCACAGACGGATCGCCTCCAGCGTGCCGTCGTTGGGCAGGCCGTATTCGGGGCCGCCGAAGCGCGTATCGAGAATCACGTCGTCGGGCGTAATGTCCTGGCCGAGATCGACGAGTCCCGCCGTGTGCTTCGCGATGCGCACAATCTGCGCGTGCGTCTGTTCCGGTTTCGCCGACGCATCGATGCCGATTACGCGCCGCGCGCGCCCGTCCGCCGCGAAGCCGACGACCATGCCGGCCTGCGTGCTGCCCGTCACCGAGCACACGACGATGTAGTCGAACTTGAAGCCGAGCTCCGCTTCCTGCGCGCGCACTTCTTCCGCGAAGCCGACGAAGCCGAGCCCGCCCAGCGGATGCTCGGAGCAACCGGCGGGCACCGGAAACGGCTTGCCGCCCGCGGCGCGCACGCTTTCCATCGCCTCCTGCCAGCTCTTGCGAATGCCGATATCGAAGCCATCGGCAACGAGGCGCACGTCCGCGCCCATCATTCGCGACATCTGGATATTGCCGACGCGGTCGTAGACGGCGTCCGAGTAATTGACCCAGTTTTCCTGCACGAGCACGCACTTCATGCCGAGATGCGCCGCGACCGCCGCGACCTGCCGCGTCTGATTCGACTGCACGCCGCCGATCGACACGAGCGTGTCGCAGCCTTCCGCGATCGCCTCGGGAATCAGATATTCGAGCTTGCGCGTCTTGTTGCCGCCGAACGCCAGACCGCTGTTGCAGTCCTCGCGCTTCGCGTACAGCTCGACCTTGCCGCCGAGATGCGCGGAGAGGCGTTTGAGCGGCTGAATGGGCGTCGGTCCGAAAGTGAGCGGATAACGCGGAAAACGTTGCAGGTTCATGATCGGCGACCTCGTGAGGGTGGAGTGCCCATCGTAGTGATTGTCGGGATCGGCCGGGTTGCGAAAAAATTGGCTTTTTTCTAACGTTGCAAGATGCTCTTCCATTACCGCGAACTTTTGTTTCGTCGATAGACGGCTCAACGCAATGAAAAAACCTGCATCAGCACCGGACCCGCGTCCCACGGGCGTTCAGACCGATCGCGTCGATCGCGCGATCCTGCGCCAGCTTCAGCGCGACGCATCGATCTCCAACGTCGCGCTCGCGGAGAAGGTCAATCTGAGCCCGCCCGCGTGCCTGCGGCGCGTTGAACGGTTGCGCGAGGCCGGACTGATCCGCGCGACCGTGGCGCTGCTCGACCCCAAGGCGCTCGATGCCGGCATGCTCGTCCTGATCGGCGTGATTCTTGATCGCTCGACGCCCGATTCCTTCGCCGACTTCGAGAAAGCCGCGCAGAAAGTGCCCGGCTGCATGGAATGTCACGTCGTGACCGGCGAATTCGATTTCTTCATGCTGATCCGCACGCGCGACAGCGAGAGCTTCAACCGCCTCCACGCCGAAAAGCTGCTCTATCTGCCGGGCGTGCGGCAAATCCGGACGTTCATCGTGCTGCGCGAGATTCTTTCGACGACGGCATTTCCTATCGGCGATTCGGCCGGCGCGCGCGCGTCGTGACGGCGGAGACACTTTTGCGAAAGACCTGCTGAAAAATTACGCTACGATTCAGGGTTTTCCATGCCTGGACATCCCGTTCCGTCGTGACCGCGTCTGATTTCAAAGCTTTTGTCCGCGCGGCGCTGGCCCGCGCCCTATCGTGGCTACCGTGGCTGCGCCCGCATCTGCGGCCCCGCTCGCTGCTGCTCCTGCCCGCGCTGCTTCTTATTTATGTGCTGGTGCTGATTCCGTTTACGCCCGGCATTCGCGATATCCGCCGCGCGAAGGTCGATCAGCCCGCGCAGATCTATTCCGCCGATGGCAAGCTGCTCGCCGAGTTCAAGCCGACGCATCGCGAATGGGTGAGCCTGAAGGACATTTCGCCGCAAGTGATCGACGCGCTCATCGCGACGGAAGACCGGCGCTTCTATCAGCATCACGGCATCGATTTCCGGCGCACGGCGGGCGCGGCGCTGCGCACGTTCTCGGGCGACCGGCAAGGCGGCTCGACGCTCACGCAGCAGCTCGCGCGCAATCTGTATCCCGAGGACATCGGCCGTTCGCAGACGCTCACGCGCAAAGTGAAGGAAGCGATCACCGCGTTCAAGATCGAGGCGGTCTATTCGAAGGACGAGATCCTCGAAACCTATCTGAACACGGTGCCGTTCCTCTACAACGCGTACGGCATCGAAATGGCCGCGCGCACCTACTTCGACAAATCCGCCGGCCAGCTCGACGTGCTGGAGAGCGCGACGCTCATCGGCATGCTGAAAGGCAACAGCTACTACAACCCGGTGCTCAATCCCGAGCGCGCGCTCGACCGGCGCAACATCGTGCTCGGGCAGATGGTGAAGTTCGGCCACTTGCCGCCCGCAAAGCTCGATGCGCTCAGAAAGCGCCCGCTGCGCATCGACTTCGAGCGGCAGACGGAGGAGCCGGGACGCGCGCCGCATTTCGCGCAGCAGTTGCGCAAATGGCTGATCGCGTGGGCCGACGACAACGACTACAACATTTATTCCGATGGCCTCGTGGTGCGCACGACCATCGATTCGCGTCTCCAGACGATGGCGACGAACGCGCTCGCGCTGCAGGGCAACCAGTTGCAGTCGATCGCGAATGCGGCGTGGGGCGGCCGCGGCGGCTGTGCGAACGCGAACGCCGATCTCGCGCATGCGTTCATCCGCGAGACGGATCCCTACCGCGCGCTGCGCACCAGCGGCGCGAACGATGCCGACGCGCTCAAACATCTCGGCGCGGACCGCGCGTTCATGCAGACGCTGTGCGAAGACAAGACGCGCGTGCAGGCCGCGTTCGTCGCGCTCGATCCGCGCAACGGCCAGATTCGCGCGTGGGTCGGCAGCCGCGATTTCACGCAGGATCCGTTCGATCACGTCGCGCAGGCGCGCCGCCAGCCCGGCTCGACCTTCAAGCCCTTCGTCTACGGCGCGGCGTTCGATCGCGGCGCGAAACCGGCGGACACGCTCGTCGATCAGGCGGTCGAAATTCCGATTCGCGGCGACGAAATCTGGCGTCCCACCGACGATTCGCCGCCCTCGGGCCGCCCGGTGAGCCTGCGCGACGGCATCGCCTATTCGAAAAACCGCATCACCGCGCAACTGATGGAATCGGTCGGGCCGGCGCGCGTCGCCCGTCTCGCGCGCGACATGGGCGTGCGCGAAAGCCATCTGGACGTGGTGCCGTCGCTCGCGCTCGGCACGAGCCCGGTCACGCTGAAGGAAATGGTGTCGGCGTACGGGACCATCGCGAACGACGGTAGTTATATAGAGCCGCTGCTCGTCACGCGCATCGAGAACAAGGACGGCGAGGTGCTCGCGCAGTTCGAGAGCCAGCCCGAGCGCGCGCTCTCCGTCGATGCGACGCGCAAGCTCGTCGACGTGATGCGCGACGTGATCAATCGCGGCACGGGTACGGCCATCCGCACGCGCTTCGGCGTTCGCGCGGACGTCGCCGGAAAGACCGGCACGACGCAGGACAACGCGGACGGCTGGTTCATCCTGATGCATCCGCAACTGGTCGCGGGCGCGTGGGTCGGCTTCAACGACAGCCGCGTCACGCTGCGCAGCGATTATTGGGGACAAGGCGCGCACAGTGCGCTGCCGATCGTCGGCGACTTCATGCAGCGCTCGTTGCGCTCGCATCTGATCGACGCCCGCGCGCGCTTCGACACGCAGGAAACGCCGGGATTCTGGGAAACGAGGCTCACGCGCCTGCGCACGTGGATCGCGCAGACCTTCACGAGCGAGCCGAAGCCGAGCGCGGCGAAGCAGACGTCGGTGCAAAAGCCTGCTCGCGTGAAGCGCGCGCCGGCCGAACCGGAAGCCGAAGTGACCGAAGCGCAGGCCGAGCCGCCCGTGTTCACGACGCTGCCGCCGATTCTGCCGGCGCCCGGCGCGGCCAGCGGCGCGGCGGCGTCCGCCGCACCGGCTGCGCCGCCCGCGCCGCCCGAAGCCGCGTCCGACGCGCAGCCATAGCGATCCCGCCCCGACGCGGCACAAAACGAAAAAAACGCCATGCGGAAAAAATTCCGCATGGCGTTTGTCTTTCGTCGCGCCGCCGATTACGACTTGACGATCGTCGGGTTCGTGACGTTGATGCGCGGACCGTTGTTGTCCCACTGCTCGACGATCAGCGGGTACTTCCACTTCGGGTTCGAGCTGCTGATCTGGCCGTTGACGATGTAGCCGTCGAGCGACAGACCCTGAACCGCGAACGAACCGCCCTGGCTGGTCGTATCGACGTGGTTGTTGATCGCGATCGTGACCGTCTTGCTGATCGGACCCGGCAGCGAGCCGAACCACACGTTGATGCCGCCGCCCTTGCAGTTGGCCGTCGTCGGGCTGTTGATCGTGATGTTCTTGAACACGGCCGAGTTGTCGTTCGGTTCGAAATCGAGACCGCACGCCGGCGCCGTGCCGTTGATGTTTTGCCAGATCGGGCTGTTGAACGTGATCGTGTCGCCCGAGATGATCGACACGCCCTGGCGGCGGCAACCGTCGGCCTTGTGGTTGTCCACGCGCAGGTTGTACGTCGGCGTGTTCTTCTTGGACTGGCTGTCGTTGATGTAGATGCCGTCGCCCCACGTATTGATGGTGGTCGGCGAGGTCAGCGTGACGTTCGTCGCGCCCATGATCGTGAAGCCCATGCCGTGCTCGCCGCCCGACGCCGAGTTCAGTTCCTTGCTGCCGTCGAGATACGCGTTTTCGACGACGACGTTGCTCACGTCGACGATACGCATCATCTGGTAGATGTCGGCGTTGTGCGACAGGAGCTTGATCGATGCGCCCGATGCGAAACGGATGTGGCTGTTCGAGCGCAGCGTGAGACCGGTCGTGTCGATACGGACCTGGCCCGAGATCAGGAGAATCTGACCGACGGAACCGTCGATGGCGGCCTGGAGCGCAGCGCGGTCGTTGGTCTTGCCGTCGGCCTTCACGCCGAACGACGAAGCGGCGATGGTGCCGGCGGTGTCGGCCGCGGCGGACGTCGAGCTGGCGGGCGCCGGGGCGCTCGCGGGCGCTGCGGCGCTGGCCGACGATGCCGGCGTGGCCGAGCTCGCGGGCGTCGACGGGCTGGCGGTGCCGCTGCCGCCGTTGTTACGGCGTCTCCAGCGGTCAGCAACCGAATCCGGCGTGCCGTCGCCGCCACCGCCGCATGCGGCCAGCACCATTGCGCCACCGCCCGCGATGAGCGACGTCAGCAGCTTGCGGCGGGTTGCGAGGGGAGCGTTGACGACGGTGATGTCTGCCTGGTTGTCTGCCTGAGTGTTGTTCGGAAGCATTAGTCTTTCCAGTTTTTGATCGTGCGTGAGCGACGGGGCGTACCCATCTCTGCGACATCGGCCGCACGCGACGTTTCTTAAGGGCGATGAGATGACCAACGCAAAATCAGCAGGCGCAAACGTTTGCGCCGCCCAGCGCTCGACAGTCGCACAGGGCGACTCCGATAGGCATCTCGGCGAAATACGAACGACTTCGGGATTAGAGGGCCGGATTAACCCGGATGGATCTCATTCACCCGCGCCCGGCTGGCCAGACGGCCTGCGGAGCGCTGAAGTCTGACGGGAAGTAATTACCGTCTTTTATTAATACTACAGATTGTTACGGGGCGTTTCTACCCGCTACTTGTTACAGAATGTACGCTTGTAACTTTTTATTTTCCTTTTCCCCTGCTCTTATGCGGCGCATTTCCCTTTCTAATCGGCATGGAGACAATTAATCCATCTCACCATTTATTGTTAATATCGTATATTGAAAACCAATCGTAATCCGCATTCGATACGACGATTAAGATTCGTATGAACAAAATGGAAAGACATAACGAACGTTCACGCTCCGGGCCTTGTCAGAACCGCGATGCGACGCCCCGCAAAGGCTTGACGGGCTTGGCTTTTGTATAACGAAACGATCACGGAGGCGGCGATTGTTTCGTCTTTAAGCACGGTAACTGCGTGTGATTCCCAATCACACTCCCGCTTATGTGCGCTTTCGTACGTCCGTGCATGCACCGGAATGGAATCATTAGCGGATTAACCATCCGGTTCGCCCGGGGAAATAAATTTTGTAAGCGCCGGAATCAAAATTTTTTTAATCGGCAGAAGAAAGACCCTACTCGGTGTAACCCTTATCGGGTTTCTACTCATTACCGGCCGTTTCACCGGAAACCGAGTACCGACAATGCTCGAGCGGCTATTTCTAATAATCTGATCAAATAAAAAGCGGGATAATCAGCAGACGAATAAGAAAAGGCTGGCTTTACTCATACGGTCGTACCGGTCATATGTTCCATTTCGCACCGAACGTCAGCCGCCCAAATATTAGTCTCAAGCTGGGTTTCGCCTCGCCGGACCGGCAACTCGCCATGAAAGACATGCTTTCCCTGCTTTCCGACCGTCCACGCGGCCGCGCGACGGCCTCCGCGCGGCCAGGTGCCTTAGCGAACAGTCGCGCCGCCCGACTTCATGCACGCTCCTCCACTCACACGCGAGCGCCGTCGGCTGCCGCGGCCTTCAATCGCAAGACCCGTTTCGTCCTGACGTCGAGCCACCCGACGAAAGGCTCCCAAGCAGGAGGAGTACAGTGCTGAGCACAGCGGTGCAATCGGTTAGACGCCGTCTCGGCGGAGTGCATCAGGATCACAAACGCATCGCGAGAAGCGCGGTCGTGCTCCTGGCATTCGTGATCCTCGGAAAGTGCATCGGCGCGTCGAAGGAAATGGCGATCGCCTATCGCTACGGGATCAGCGGCACTGTCGACGCGTATCAGCTCGCGCTCACGCTCGTCACCTGGCTGCCGACGATGCTGACGAACGTGCTGAGCGTGCTGCTGATTCCCGCGCTCGTCTCGCTCAAGGACGACAAATCCGAGCAGAACGGCTTTCTCGGCGAGCTCGAAGGCGTGGGCCTCGTCATCGGTCTTTTGTCCTGTCTGCTGCTCTGGCTGCTCTGGCCTTTCATGGCGGAGGCGGTGGGGAGCAATCTCGCCGAATCGACGCGCGAGATTTGCCGGCACATGATCATCGGCATGACGCCGGTCGGCGTGCTCACTTTCACGATCTGCATCTCGTCCGCCCGGCTCCAGGCGTCCGGCAAGCACATCAACACGCTGCTCGAATGCGTGCCGGCCATCGGCCTGCTCGTGTTCGTGCTCGCCGCGCACGACAGCGAGTCGATCTGGCCGCTCGTCGTGGGCACCTCGCTCGGCTTCGTGGTGCAGTCGGCGTGGCTGCGGATTCTCGCGCGCCGCGCCGATACGATGCCCGCCGCGCCGCGCGTCTCGGCGCGCGCGAAGCAGTGGCCGGCCACGATCCGCTCGATGGGCACGCTCACGATCGGATCGCTGGTCGCGGGCCTCTGGCTTCCGCTCGATCAGTACTTCATGGCGCAACAGGGCGACGGCGCCATCGCGACGCTCGGCTACGCGAACCGGCTGCTTTCGCTCGTGCTCAGCATGGGCGCGCTCGCCATCACGCGCGCGACCTTGCCGATTCTCGCGGAGATTCTCCATCGCGGCGATCACGCGCGCGCGCGCAGCACCGCGCTGAAGTGGTCGGGCGTGATGACGGCGGTGGGCCTGAGCGGCGGCATCATCGCGTATGCGCTCGCGCCGTTCGTCGTCAAGCTGCTCTTTCAGAAGGGCGCCTTTACCGCGGACGACACCATCGCCGTCACGACGCTCTTCCGCTACGGCCTGCTGCAAGTGCCCTTCTACTTCGGCATGTGCGTGCTCGTGCAGTTGTTCGCGAGCGAGACGCGCTACCGGGCGATCACCGTGTTCTCGTTGATCGGTTTTGCGACGAAGGTCGTCGCCAATATCATCCTCATCCGCCTTTACGGGGCGCAGGGTGTGCTGCTCGCGACGGGCATCGGCGCGTTCGTGGTGCTTGCCTGCTATATCTTCTGGACGCGCTTTGCTCCACCGTTCGTGGCGCCGGAAGCGAGAAGCTGAACAGATCGACCCGAATGAGCGAATGAAGGACGACGGCCTCCGAATGGAGGCCGTTTTGTTTTGGGTGTATCGGGGCTGCGGATGCGGTTGTGGGGGTCACCGCATCGCACGTCGCCGTCACGCTTCCAGTCGGCCTCTCGCCGCATCCTCGCCGCATCCTCGCCGTGTTCTGGCCGTGTTCCCGCCGTTCTGGTCAATCTCGCCGCTGCTCGCCACATCTTCGCCTTGTTCTCGCCGCATCCTCGCCGCCTTCCCGACTACCTCGCGCCCTTCGACCGACTCCCCACAAACCACCGCTTCAAACCCCCAAATGCAAAACGGCCTCCCGAAGGAGGCCGCGCAATCGAAGCAACAGCGAACTTTAGAACCGGACGATCCCCCGCCTCACCCCTGCTCGAAAACCCGCCTGAACATCGGCACGAGGAACCGATTACCGTACTCGCTCATATGGTGATAGTCCGAATACAGCGGCCGGCCTTCATGCGAGCCCATGCACTTGCCGTCCGGGCACAGATATGGACGCGGGTCCAGCAGATGAATGCCGCACTGGTCGTGCGCATCATCCATCGCCTTCAGCAGGGCGCCGTTGCGCGCGACGTAATCGTTCAGCGGTATCGACAGATCGGGCGCCTTCGGGTTTCGCATCTTCTCGCGCGCGAGCGTCAGCGGAACGTTGAAGTCGAATTCCGGAATCGGCTCGACGAGATAAACCGGTCGGATCTTCGAGATGCGGCAAACGGTCGAGAGCAGATTCTCGCGATAGCGCTCGGTCGTGAAGGGCGCGCGCGTCTGTCCAGGCGCGTCGAGGTTGACGAACGAAAAATCGTCCATCGTCGGGCCGGACCAGTACTGCGACCAGTGATTCGCGATGATCACCGGCGTCTTCGCGGTCTGATCGCGGCTCAGGATCTCGATGTACTTCCGGTCCTGATCGAAGCAGTCTCCGTTGCCGCGACGAATGCCGTAGATCGTCGGGCATCCTTCGATCGTGATCAGCAACACGTCTCCCGGGTGGCCGTTAGGCACCGCTTCGACCACGGCTTCGGCGATCGCTTCCGCGTGACTGTCGCCGATGACCACGACGCGGCTCGACTTCTGGCGCGCGGCGACGTCGCACGGATCGATCATCATGTGGCACTTCGTCGTGTGCGGATTCGTGTCGTAGGTCTCGCTATCGGCGATGGACACCGAGCGGTCGAAGCGCCCCGGCACGCCCTGGCTCGCATAGATGCTGCCGCCGCCCACCGCGAGCAATAGCGTGAACACGAGCATCGGGCGCAGCGTCATCAGCCGCGGGAACATGCGCGCTTCGCCGCTCGCCGGCTTTCTCGTCTTCGATTCGACGAGCGCATACGACAGATAGCCCATCACGAAGCCGCCCGCGATGGCCGCCACGCGCCAGGGCAGCGAGCCGTCCTTGTCGAAGTACGTGAGCGCGACGACGAACGGCCAGTGCCACAGATAGACCGAATACGAAATCGTGCCGATGAACTGCGCCGGCCGATTGCCCGTGAAGACCGACTTGCCGCGCGCCGCGAGAATCACGAGCGCCGTCCCCAGCACCGGCACGAGCGCGAGAAAGCCTGGCCACGCGTCGTCCTCGTTGAAGGTCAGCGCGCCGTAGACGATCATCGCGAGCCCGACCAGCTCCATCGTCCGGCGCATGGGCCGCGACGATCTCGACGCCTCCATCGGAAACAGGCACACGAGCCCGCCCGCGAGCATTTCCCAGGCGCGCGTCGGCAGAAGGAAGAACGCGGCGGTCGGCCATTTCGTGGGATCGGAGAGATAGGCGCACACGGCGAACGACACGAGCGCGACGCCGACGAGCGCGATCTTGGTGCCGCGCAGCCCGAAGAGCTTGCGCACGAGCAGGATGCCGAGCGGATACAGCAGATAGAACTGCCACTCCACCGACAGCGACCACGTATGCAGCAGCCACTTCAGGTGCGAGCGGACATCGAAGTAGCCTGCTTCGCGCCAGTAGACGATGTTGGAAAAGAACCCGAGGCTCGACGCGCCCGCCTTGCCGAACGCGCGGAATTCCGACGGCAGGAACACGAGCCAGCCGAACACCGTGAGCAGGAAGCACAGCACCGCGAGCGCCGGAATGATGCGTCTCGCGCGGTCCGCGTAGAACTCCATCACTGAGAACTTGCCCTTCTCCATCCGCCTGAAGATGATGCTCGTCATCAGGTAGCCGGATATCACGAAGAACACATCGACGCCGATGAAGCCGCCCTTGAAGCCGGGTACGCCGAAATGGAAAAGCACGACCGCGATAACCGCGAACGCGCGCAGGCCGTTGATGTCGCTACGGAAGTTCATCTTCCCTTCCCCTTCTTTTATCTATGTGTGCGGCGCGCGCTTGCCGGAGGGCGGCCGGAACGAACATCAAACGATCAGCCCGAACTCCATTTCCGCGAGCCGGTTGTCTTCCGAGCGCGTCGCCCGCGCGACTTCCGCCATGGTCGCGGGCTGCACGCCGTAGGTGTCGCGCAGATGCGCATGGTGCTTGAGCACCGCTTCGAGCACGGCGAGATTCTCGGCGAGATTCGCGCCGAAGTTATGCGGATGCCACCACAAATGGAACGAGCGCCCCGTGCGCGCCGCCGAGGTCATCGACTGCTTGATGCGACGAATCCGCAGCCACTCCAGCGCGCGTTTGTTGCGCGCGTAAGGGCGCAGAAAGCGGCTCGATCGCACGTCGACGAGACCGCCCGAGGGCTGCGGATCGAACGCGTGATCGCCGGAGATATTGATGTACGCATCCGCGAGACGCGCGGCGCGGCGCACCGCGGCTTCATCGGCGCGCGAGGTTTCGCGGTACATCCAGTTGCGCTCGGTGCCCCGGTACGCGATCAGCCCGTTCGCCCGGCACACCGACAGATACGCGTTGTTGGTCTGATTGCGCGGAAAGACGATGCTCGCGGGCGCATCGGCGAGACGCTTGATCGACGCGACGGACGCTTCCATGTCGGCGGCGAACTGCGCCTTGTCCTGCCCCGCTTCGAGACAGTAGTAATGGCAGAACGTATGGCTCGCGAGCTCGCTGCCTTCGGTATCGACGATCTGGCGCGCGAGCGACAGGCCATAGTGGTACGGATCGCTTTTCTCGTTGTCGCCGATCGAATCGAGGTAGCCGCCCGTATACGGGCTCAGCTTCGCGTCGGTGTAAGTCGGGCGGACGTCGGGCAGATTCGCGAGCAGGTCCTTCTTGTTATCGAAGAGCAGCATGCCGACCGTCGCCCACGTCGCCTTCACGCGATACTTCGTGAACATGGCGAGCATGGCCGGAATCGCCTCGCGCACGCCGAGGATGTTCTTGCCGTACGTGGCGATCGAGCGATGGTCGCGCACGCCCCACATCAGTTCGAAATCGAGCGAAATCAGGAAGTAGGACATCGTCGTCAGGGCATCAGGAAGTAATGGTAGACGCCTTCGAAATAACTCTTCGTGGCATCGGCGGCGACGGCGATGAACACCCCGAGCGTGATGGCGAGCACGGCGGCGTTCTTGAGCTTGATCTCCGGCGCGAGGAACGGCAGGAGCAAGGGCACGCAATACCAGACGCGGCCCTTCGCGAACGGGAACACGAAGAACGCGACGACGAGATACACGAAGAGGCCCACGTGCATGATCGACATGCGCGAGAGCGAAAGCTGGCGCGGCGTGTTGGGCGCGCGCCAGGTCGAGTACAGCACCATCACCGAAGCCATCGTGTAGAAGAGCAGCAGCGCGAGCAGCTTGATCGTGAAGTTTTCCTGATAGCCGGTGTATTCGTCGATACGCCGTCCGCCGTAGTTCGCGAACAGGAACTTCGCCGCCGACGCCAGCACGACCGCCGCCACGCTCACCGCGACGAGCGCCCGGCCCTTCTTCTCGCCGCATATCACGGCGGTCAGGAGAAAGGCCGTCGGCACCGCGAAGGTCGTGTGCACGAAACTCGCGACGCCCATGCCGAGCGTCGGCCGGTTAAAGCGCAGCGCGAACAGCATCGCGATGGCGAGCCCGAAGCCCTGACGGATCTGGAACAGCCCGACTGTTGCGAGCGCGTACGGAATGACGAGCCACAGCACGAGGCCGATGAGCGGCCGCCGCGTCTGCAGGAGCGCATACATCACGACGAGATTGAGCAGGATCACCGTCGTGCGGATGCCGCCTTCGGGCGACACGCCGAAAGCGTTCAGAAAGATGACCCATGACCGCCAGCCCAGCTCTTCCGTGATGAGGCTGATGAGAAAGCCGATATCCGACTCGCGGCTGCGGTAAAACTGCACGAGCCAGTGCCAGTCCGTCGAACGGAAATACTGGATGTACGCTTCCTGGTCGAAGATCAGCCCGACGCTGCGGTCGCGAAACGCAAGAATCGACAGCGTGGCGATGGCGAGCGCCAGAAACGCCCATCCCGAGGGCGTCATGAAATACGCGAATCCCGTCACCCGTCTCGCGGGCGCGCGTTGCTGCGCGGTGTTGTCCATTGTCGTTGCTTGCATCGCTTGGCCTTGTTTTCGCTTTAGTTATAGTGTTTCGGCGGCTTCTATGGCACGAGCCGCAAATTCGTGACGACGATCTTCGGTCCAGCCCTGTCATAGTCGATGCTCTCGACCGTCGACATCCGTGCGCCGACCCACGTCGGCGAATGACTGACGATTTGCCCGGACACTTTGCGCCCGTTCAGCTTGAGCGACGACACCGCGAATGCGGCATCGGTCGCACTTTCGTCGCGATGATTCGTGATGCCGATATCGACATGCTTCGGCACCGGTCCCACGATCTCCTCCAGCCAGACGATGATTCCGTACCGGCAATTGCGCGTCACCGGATTGACGATGCGGATGTTCTCCAGAATGTCGGCATTGCTGTTCGGCTCGGCGTCCATGCCCGCTTCCGGCTGCGTGCCGCCGATGTTCTCCCACAGCGGGCTTTCGAACACGATATTGCGCCCGCTGATGATCGAAAGCCCCTGCCGGCGGCACCGGTTCGCGTGATGGTTCACCACGCGGATATTGCTGCTGTACTTGAACGGCACCTCGTAGCTGTTGGCGATATAGATGCCGTCGCCCCAGCAGCCGACCGTCTTCGGCGAAATCAGCGTCACTTCCGTGCTGCCGGCGATGGAAAGGCCCATGCCGTGGCCGTTCTCGCGCAGCGCCGGCTTGGCGGCGTTCAGCTCCTTGCTGCCGTCGAGCACCGCGTTTTCGACGAGCACGTTGCTCACGTCCCAGATGCGGAACATCGAATAGAACGACGTGTCGTGCGGCAGCAGCTTGATCGACGCGCCCGGCGCGAAACGCACGTGGCTGTCGCGGCGCAGATCGAGCCCTTTCGCGTCGATGCGGCACTGGCCGGTGATCAGAAGCGTCTGATCGACGGACCGGTCGATGGCGTTTTGCAGCGCGATGCGGTCGTTCGTCTTGCCGTCGCCTTTCACGCCGAACGACTTGTCGGTGACGACCTCGCGCTTGACCGCCGCGCGCGCGCCAAAGCCCGCGGCGCCCATGGCGCCCGCGGCCCCGATCAGCAGAGAGTGAAGGACGCGCCGCCTGTCGACCATTAGGCTTTCTCTCCCGTCACCGTGTGCCGATAGCCCGCGCCCATGCCCTCGTCGCCGCGCTCGCGCGCGCCGAGCCGCGAAAAGATGCTGTCCCACTGGCGCAGAATCGCCTGCGACGAATAGCGTTGCCGCACCGATGCCGCGGCCTTGCGCCCGAGCTCCGCGCGCAATGCGTCGTCCGACATGACGCGGCGCAGCGCCTCGGTGAGCGCGGCCTTGTCGCCGGCCGGCACGAGCACGCCGTCCTGGCCGTCGCGCGTCAGCTCGCGCGGGCCGCTCTTGCAATCGAACGCGACGGTGGCGAGACCGAGCGCCATGCCTTCGAGCATCGCCATCGGCAAGCCTTCGTAGCGCGACGACAGCACGAACGCGTCCGAGCGCGCCATCTCTTCCCAGGGCGTCGTCGTCTTGCCGGGCATCAGCACGCGCTCGCCCATGTTCCTTTGCGCGATCTGCGCTTCGAGCGCCGCGCGCTCCGGGCCTTCGCCCCAGATCCACAAGTCCCAGTCCGGAAACTCCGGCGCGAGCGTCGCGAAGACGTCGATCAGCCAGTCGAAAGCCTTTTGCGTGTTGAGCCGTCCCACCGCGATCAGGCGCTTGCGCGTGCTCTTTTCGACGCTCGCGGGGTCGAGCAGCAGCAGTTCGTCCGGCAGCGGATTCGGCACCACGTCGATGCCCTTCACGCGCGGCACCATCTTGCGGAACGACGCCTCCATGTTGTCCGTGAGCAGCGTCAGCAAATCGGCGGACGGATAGACGAAGCGGCACATCTGCATCATGAGCTGCGAGCGGCCGTCCGCCGACGGATCGATATGCTCGCTCGCGATGACCGGAATGCCGAGGCCGCGCGTCGCGAGAATCGTCGTGATATTGACGTTCGAGAGGAACGACACGACGACGTCGGGCGCGCTCTCGCGGATCAGCGCGCGCAGCGCCCGGAAACGCGCGGGATATTGCAGCATGCGCGCGCCGGCCTTCACGCGATCGGCGAGAAAGACGCAGCGCACGTTCGGCGCGAGCGGATAGAAACAGGCGCCGCGGCCGCTGTACGTAATGACGAGCGTGACGGTGTCGCCGCGCTGCGCCCACGCGTTGACGAGCGACGCCGCCACGCGCTCCGCGCCGCCGCTTCCCATCGAACTGACGACGAGCATGATTTTCATGTTCGGCGGCTCCTCAACGCTCGGCAACGGGAACGCGCAGATCCGCGCGCCGCGGCACCGCCACGCCCGACGCCTCGAACACGTCCTGCCACAGCGCGATGGTCTTCGGGAACGCGAACCGCTCGTTGACGGCGCTCGCGCAGAGCGCCATGCGATGCCGCTCTGCGTCGTCCTTCATCAGCGATTCGAGCGACTTCGCGAGCGCGCCGGCGTCGCCGACCGGCTTCACGAGCAGGCCGTCGGTGCCGTGCGTGAGAATCACGCGCGGGCCGGAATCGCAGTCGTAGCTGACGGCGGCGCAGCCGTGCGCCATCGCTTCGACGAGCGTCATCGAGAAGCCTTCGAAATGCGAGCTCAGCACGTAGAGATCCGCGCGCTCGTACCAGTCCGCGACGTTGCCGGCGCGGCCCGGCAGAAAGACGCGGCCATGCAGCTTCGCCTCTTCCACGCGGCGTTCGAGGCTCGCGCGCGCCTGGCCTTCGCCGACGATCACGAGGTCCCATTGCGGCAGCGCGCCGGCGATCTTCCTGAACGCGTCGATGAGGCTGTCGAAACCCTTTTCCGGCGACAGGCGGCCGACCGCCAGCAGCACGCGACGCTCCTTGCCGACGACGCTTTGCGGCTCGATGATCGGATTCGTGCGCGCGATCGGCAGCGCGAACGGCGGCGGAATCACCCGGACGTCGCGGCAGCCGCAATGCGTCTCGATCCATTCCTTCGTTTCGTCCGTAAGCGCGACGACCTTGTCGGCGAAGCGGTACGTCAGCCGGCGCAGGCGCTCCCAGAACGGCGTGAGCGGCGCGCGCGGCGGATGCGTGTGCTCGCTCGCGATGATCTTGTACGGCAGGCCGAGGCCGGCGAGCACGGTCAGCACGTTGGCGGTCGCCATGACGCCGAGCGCGACCGTCGGCCGGGTCTCGCGCAGCACCTTGCGGAAAGCCAGAACGCGCTTCACGTTCGCCATCAGCGTGCGCACGAAACCGCCGCCCTCGACACCGCCCGCAAGCCCGAGCTCGATGCGCTTCACGCTCTGATGGAACGGGTAGACGTCGGTTTCGCCGGCCGTCAGCGTGACGACGGTCACGTCCCAGCCGAGCGCCGCCCATTCGTTCGCGAGATTCGCCGTGACGCGCTCCGCCCCGCCGCCGTGCATCGAGTAGATGAAAACGACGATCTTCATGCGGCCCTCGTCGCCACGTCGGCTTCGATCTGTTCAGCCGGCACGCGCCGCCCCGACAGGAAGCGGATGTACCACGGCATCGCGATCGCGAGGCCGTCGGCGAGCGGAATGGCGCTGGCGTAGCCGAGCAGTTGCGCGGCCTTGTCGACGTTGGCCTGCGAGTGGCGCACATCGCCCGCGCGGAACGGCGCGTAGACGGCGCTGCCTTCGTTCACGACGCCGTTGTCGGCGAGCACGCGCTTCAGGCCGTCGTAAAGCTGATTGAGCGTCGTGCGGTCGCCGACCGCGACGTTGTAGACCTGATTGCGCGCGTTCGCATCGGACATCGCGGCGAGGATGTTCATCTGCACGACGTTGTCGATGAAGCAGAAATCGCGGCTCGTTTCGCCGTCGCCGTTGATCGTGACCTGTTCGTCGTCGATGAGCGCGGCGGTCCACTTCGGGATCACCGCTGCATACGCGCCGTCCGGGTCCTGGCGCTTGCCGAACACGTTGAAGTAGCGCAGGCCGATCGCGTTCAGGCCGTAGGTGCGCGCGAAAACGGACGCATACAGCTCGTTGGCGTACTTCGTCACCGCATACGGCGACAGCGGCTGGCCGATGCGGTCCTCGACTTTCGGCAGGCCCGGATGGTCGCCGTAGGTCGAGCTGGACGCCGCGTAGGTGAAGCTCTCCACCTTGGCGTCGCGCGCGGCGACGAGCATGTTCAGAAAGCCGCTGATATTCACTTCGTGGGTCGTGATCGGATCGTTCACGGAGCGCGGCACCGAGCCGAGCGCCGCTTCGTGCAGCACGTGCGCGGCGCCCTTCACGGCGGCGCGGCAGTCGTCGAGGTTGCGGATATCCCCTTCGACAAAGCTGAAGCGGCCCCATTGCGCGGGGCTCACTTGCGAGCGCACTTCGTCCAGATTGCGCTGATGGCCGGTGGCGAAGTTGTCGAGCCCGACGACTTCCTGGTCCAGCTTGAGGAGCGCTTCGAGCAGATTCGAGCCGATGAACCCGGCGACGCCGGTAATCAGCCACTTCTGCGGATTGCGCTGCAGTTGCTGGCGGACCGATTCGTAACGATCAGACATGAAAGTCTCCAAATTGACCGACGGGCGCGGCGTGTTCGCGGCGCTCGCCTTCGATCGCGATCGAGGGCACCAGCTCGCGGTACACGGCAAGCGTTTTCTCGATTACGATGCGTTCGTCGAAATTCTTCAGCGCTTTTTCGCGCGCGGCGAGACCGAGCGTTCTCGCGAACGCGCGGTCGTCGTCGAGGCGGCGGATGGCGTCGGCGAGCGCGCGGGCGTCGCGCACCGGCACCTGCAGGCCGTCCACGCCGTTCTCGCTCACGACTTCGCGGCAGCCGGGCGCATCCGTCGTGATCAGCGGCAACGCGCAGCCCGCGGCTTCGATCAGCGCTTTCGGCAGGCCTTCGCGATAGCTCGGCAGCGCCATCACATCCACTTCCTTGAACAGCTTCGGCATGTCGCTCACGTGGCCGAGCCATTCGATGAGCCCTTCCTTCACCCAGCCCTGCACCATCGCCGTGCTCACCGACGCCGGATTGCCGTCGTCGGGCGAGCCCGCGAGCAGGAAACGCACGGTGCGCTGCTCTTGCCGGAGCATGCGCGCCGCCTCCACATATTCCTTGACGCCCTTGTCCCACACGAGCCGCGCCGCGAGCAGCACGCGCAGCGGCCTCGTTGCATCTTCCGGCGATTCCTCGCGCACCTTGAAGCGCGTCAGATCCACGCCCGAGCCCTTCACGAGCCGGATGCCGCTCGTCTCGACGATGCGCGCGGCTTCGAAGAGCTTGATGTCGTCCGGATTCTGCAGGACGAGAATGCTGCCGCGGCCGTTCAGCGCCGAGCGCATCACCTGGCGCACCACCGGCTTGAGCAGACGCGCCTTCAGATCGCGGCTGGTAAATACGTAACCCATGCCCGCGACCGCGTTCACGCGCGCCGGCACGCCCGCCAGCTTGCTCGCGAACGAGCCGTACACCGCGCTCTTGATCGTGAAGCCGTGCACGAGCTGCGGTTTTTCACGTCGGAGGAAACGCGCGAGCCACAGCACGAGCGCGAGTTCGCGCAGCGGATTCAGGCTGCGGCGGTTCATCGGCACGGCATGCCAGCGAAAGCCCAGATCGCGCAGCTTCTGACCATACTCGCCGTCGGGAGACAACAGAATGACCTCAAACCCTGCGTCGCGCAGTTTGCGAGCGAACGAAAGTCTGAAGTTATATAGATACCAATCGGTGTTGGCGTACAGAACTACCTTGGGCATCTTCATCGCGAACTCCGAACGTCCGGTTGGCATCGCCGCGGGCGGCCGTCGAAAACGAGGGCCGAACCGCGGCGATGGCGTACAACGATGAGCCGAGGCGTCAGAGACGCATGTCGCTCGCTTCGGGCGGGAGCACGTACTTCAGGTCGCACAGCACGTGCTGCGACTTGCCGTAGGCGTGGATGCCGTCCGCGCCCTCGTCGGCGAACTGCTTGTGCGCCACGGCGAGCACGATCGCGTCGTAGACGCCCTTGGCCGGCTCGATCGGGTCGATGCCGTACTCGTGATGCGCCTCTTCCTTCGAGACCCACGGGTCGTACACGTCCACCTGAACGCCGTATTCCTTGAGGTCGGCGATGATGTCGACCACGCGCGTGTTGCGCAGGTCCGGGCAGTTCTCCTTGAAGGTGAGGCCCATGATCAGCACGCGCGCGCCCGAAATGGCGATGTCGCGCTTGGTCATGGTTTTCACGAGCTGCGACACCACGTAGTTGCCCATGCTGTCGTTCAGGCGCCGCCCCGCGAGGATGATCTCCGGGTGATAGCCGATTGCCTGCGCCTTGTGCGTCAGATAGTACGGGTCCACGCCGATGCAGTGGCCGCCGACCAGACCCGGACGGAACGGAATGAAGTTCCACTTCGTGCCCGCCGCGAGCAGCACGGATTCCGTGTCGATATTCATCTTGTTGAAGATGATCGACAGTTCGTTGATCAGCGCGATGTTGACGTCGCGCTGCGTGTTCTCGATCACCTTGGCCGCCTCGGCCACGCGGATGCTGCTCGCCTTGTGCGTGCCCGCGGTGATGATGCCGCGATACAGTTCATCGACGAAATCGGCCACTTCGGGCGTCGAGCCGGACGTCACCTTCTTGATGTCCGGCAGACGGTGCGACTTGTCGCCCGGATTGATCCGCTCGGGGCTGTAGCCGACGAAGAAATCCTCGTTGAACTTCAGGCCGGACATCTTTTCCAGGACCGGCACGCATTCTTCTTCGGTCGCGCCGGGATAAACGGTCGATTCATAGATGACGACATCGCCCTTCTTCAGCACGCTGCCGATGGTCGTCGACGCGCTGATCAGCGGCGACAGGTCCGGACGCTTGTAGTGGTCGATCGGCGTCGGCACCGTGGCGATGAAAACGGTGCAGCCGCGCAGATCCTCGACATCGGCGCTGTACTGCATCAGGGTGGCGGAGGCGAGTTCTTCGTCATCGACTTCGAGGGTGACGTCGCGGCCTTCGCGCAGCGCGCCGATGCGCGCGCGGTTGATGTCGAATCCGACGACCGGATGACGCTTGCCGAATTCCACCGCGAGCGGCAGGCCGACGTAGCCCAGACCCACGACACCGATTTTCAACTCATGCGGCGAGAACATATTTACTTCTCCTCGTTTTACACACTCAGGACGTTTAATTAGTAGTACTTTTTGATTCGGGGTCCAACAGGAGCGGATACCGGATGAGTCAGTCCCTATTCCTTGTCGCTCTTGTAGGCGGCGTAGGCGTAACCACCATACTGGCGCGCCTGGGCGTAATTGCCGTAATGCACCTTGAAGCCGTTGAGCAGCACGCCGGTGACGCTCGCACCCGACTGTTCAAGCCGCTTGACCGACTCCGAGATTTCGCCGGAGCGCGTATCCCCGTAACGCGCCACGAGGAAGATGGAACCCGCGACGGGCGCCATGATCGACGTATCGGACACCGCCAGGATCGCCGGGGCGTCGAGCAGCACGATGTCGTACTCCTCCGACGCACGGCTCACCGCATCGGTGAATGCATTCGACAGCAGCAGTTCGGCCGGGTCCGGCGGGTAGAAGCCGCACTGCACGAAGTCGAGGTTGTTCAGCACCGAACGATGCACCGCCTCGTCCAGCGAGCTCGAACCGTTCACGATATCCACGAGGCCCTTGCCGCGCGGCAGGCCGAAATACTGGTTCAGGTGGCCGCGGCGCAGGTCGCAGTCGACCAGCAGCACGCGCTTGCCGCCAGCCGCCAGCAGCGTCGCCAGATTCGCCGACACGAACGACTTGCCGATACCGGGCAGCGGGCCCGCCAGCATCACGACGTTGTTCGGCGCGTCCATCAGCGCGTACTGCAGCGACGCACGCATCATGCGCAAGCCCTCGACAGCCGGGTCCGTCGGGTAACGCGAGGCGAGCGCGAGCTGTTCGGGCCGCTTGTCCGCTATACGCTTGGCGAGTTCCTTCTGGCGGTCGCTGTCCGGAATCGTCGCGAATACGGAAAGACCCGTCTTCGATTCGAGTTCCTTCGGGTCGAGCACGCCCTTGAACAGGAAGTCGCGAGCGAACGCCATCACGATGCCGAGGAAAAGCCCGACGCCTGCCGCGATCACCAGCACGAGCGCCTTCACCGGCTTGACGGGACGCTCGGGCACTTCCGCGCGGTCGAGCAGTTCCACGGTCGGCGTACGGCCGGCCTTGATCAGACGCATCGTTTCGATATTGTTGCGCAGGGCCGAATAGACATCCGTGCTCATGCGCACATCGCGCTGCAGACGAAGCGCACCCTGCTCTGCCTGCGGCATCGCCTTGACGCGCGCCGACAGCCCGCCGATGTACTTCTCGGTCGCCGCGATCTGCTGGTCGATCACCACCACGCTCGGATGCGCCGCCGAGAAGTGGCTCGCCAGGTCCGCACGGCGGCGCTTCAGGTCGAGCAACTGAGCATCCGCCTGCGAAGCCTGCTGCATGACGATGCGGCCTTCTTCGTCGGCGTTGAACAGCGTGCGGCTGTTGCGGTACGCGTTGTAGTTGTCCTCGGCCTGCTCCATCTGGCGCTTGGCGTCGGGCAACTGCTGCTCGAGATATTCGAGCGACTTCTCGGCGTTGATCCCGCGGCGATCGGCGTTCTGCTTGATGTACATGCGCGACAGTTCGTTGATCGTCGCCGCGACGAGCACCGGGTCCTTGCCTTCGAGCGTCGTGCTGATCACGCCGGACTTGTTGCCCTGCTCGGCAATCGTCAGCGAATTCTGCAGGCGCTCCATGGCGGACACGCGCGATCTGCGCATCAGATTGAACTCGACGCCCTTCTCGCCGTGAATGAAGCTCACGAGCAGGGAGATCGGGCCGGCTTCGGTGTCGAAGCGCTGCACGGTGCCGATCTGGCCGCCGACGCCCGTTTCGATGCCCGGGCCGCGCACCTGATACTGGCCGTTGCCGAGATAGCGCAGCGTGTAATCCTCGCCTTCGAACGCCTTCGGCACGTCGAACGCCGATACGTCGATCGATTCGGAACCCCACGCGTAGCCGCCGCGGCCGAAAAGACCCGGCGTCGAGGTGCCGTCGCTCATGCGCGCGATCATGCCGCCGATCACCGGGAAGCGATGCGGCGCTGCCTGGATATAAAGCTTGAGCGCATCGACGACCGGGCCGAGCACGAACTTCGAGCCGAGGACCTGGATTTCGCCTTCGGCCGTTGCTCGCTGATCGAACATCTGCGCGGCGGCTCTCACCATGTCGCGCGTGTCGCCGGGAGGCGCGGCGCTCGCTTCGTCCACCCTGACGAGCATGCCGGCCTGATAAATGGGCGCTGAGAAGAACGCGTACACCACCCCGATGCTGAAGACGACCGCCACGGTCGCAGCGATCATCTTCCAGTGACGGCCCAGCGTCTCGAGAATCGACTTGAGCTCGATCTCGTTGTCTGACTCGGCCGTTAGGACTGACGCCTGATTTTTAACTTTCATGGAACGTCTCGTTACAGGCTCTTATGGGACCGGCGCGCAGCGCGCACCGATTGCGGATCGAAACACCAGCGGCGCACCCCTGAACGGAGCGCTAAAAACCATTACCTTTTGATGAATTTCGGACTGCATTTGGGGCCGTTAAAATCCCGCCCCGTCATTGCAGTCGTATTGAAACACACGACTCAAAAAAAGAAAAATTCCTACAGACGATTTTTGTTGTTTAACGAACCTTTCAGAGCAGACAAGTGTTCGATGCCTCACTTTTAAGAGCCTATAGACTATTCGGCCCATTTGAGCAAATCGCAAAATATCACAGCGCCCCTTGGTGTATGCGCGGCACCGCACATATAATCGCTGTTAATCGGCCTGTTAATACTATGAGGAAAGCCGGTTCATCCGGCGGCGCTTTTGCGGACTTTTCTTCGCCCCGCCGCGCCAGGCCTGGCGTCCGCGCCAGCCGGGCTGCCGGCCGATGAATCTTGACATTGATCAAGAAAAGCACCCGGCTGCATAACGAGAATGCGCGGGAGGGTGTGCTTGCGCACCGACAGTGCGTGTTTTTTCAAACGCAAATCTAAAAAACTTTAGAAAACTCGTTCAATTCTCAGCACTTTTAAAACCCCGTTTGTATGAATAATCGGGGGAAGTCCCAATATAATCGAAATTGGTCCGGTTTCACACATTAAACCGCCATAAATCCGTGGACAATGGCAGGGGTAGTACCTAACATACGTTTTCGGGTTTTGATATTCGAAAAGAGATGCGCCCTCTTCGTGAGTGAGAAAAATGTTAAACCTTGCGCTTGGCTTCATATGCTCTTTCTGCATCACGCTGCTTATTGTTCGATTCGCGGGGCGCTACGGGGCGCTCTCCCTGGATCATGATTTGAAGGGCGTTCAGAAGAATCATTCTCATCCCGTTCCGCGGATCGGCGGCATCGCATTGATGATCGCGGCGATCGTGACCTTTACCGTGTGCGCCTTCGTGGGCGGCAATCCGCGGGAAGAGTCCATGTTGCTGCTGCTGTGCGCCGCGCCCGCGTTCCTGAGCGGCGTGATCGAGGATGTCACCAAGCGCGTGAGTGTCCGCGCACGTCTGTTGAGCGCGATGCTCGCCGCGCTTCTGGGCGCATTTCTGCTGCATGGCGTGATCAACCGCGTGGATCTGCCGCTCGTCGATCCGATTCTCTCGTTTGCGCCCATCGCCATCGGCTTTACGGTGCTCGCCGTCGCAGGGCTCACCAATGCGGTCAATATCATCGACGGTTTCAACGGACTGGCCGCCGTCGTGTCCATTCTGATCCTCGGTTCGATCGGCTATGTCGCGCATGACGTGGGCGATCTGCTCGTGATGAGCGCCGCGCTCACGATGATCGGCGCAATCGGCGGCTTTGCGATCTGGAACTATCCGGCGGCGTCGATTTTCCTCGGCGATGGCGGTGCGTATTTCATCGGCTTCACGATTGCCGAGCTGCTGGTGCTGCTCATCGCGCGGCATCCGAACATCTCCGCGTGGTACGCGATCGTCGTGATCTATCCGGCATTCGAAACGCTGTTCTCGATTTACCGCCGTAAGATCGTGCGCGGCCGTCCGGTGGGCGCGCCCGACGGCATCCATCTGCACACGCTGATCTTCAAGCGCGTGGTGCGCAAAGGCACGGACCCGCGCCAGCGTCAGCGCCGCAACGCGCGCACCTCGCCGTATCTGTGGGTGCTGAGCATGATCGGCATCGTGCCCGCGTCGTTTTTCTGGCACAACCCGGTGGTGCTCGCGGTGACGGCGACGGTGTTCGTCGTCGTGTATGTGTGGCTGTACACGGCGATCGTCCGCTTCAAGACGCCGCGCTGGCTCGTCAGCAGCCAGGGTATCGTGACCGCCGCCGTGCCCGAGCAGACGCATCACAAGTGATCCGAAGGCGCGGCAGGCGCTGAATGCGGTAGACGATGGAATAGGCCTTGGCTCGAGAGAGACCAAGGCCTTTTTGTTTTGCATCGGGCGATGCGGGCCGATGTTTCCGGCGGCTGGCGTTACGCGTCCGTCCTGCGCCGATCCGCCGCGCGCCGTGCGCCGTGCCTTGTGCCTTGTGCCTTGAGTCCACCGGCGCGGCATGGCGCGCGGAGCTTCGGCGCCAAAGCAAAAGGCCTTGGTCCGTTCAGACCAAGGCCTTGTTCCTTCCACCGCGCCGCCCTTGTCAGCCCGCTACACCCGCAAGATCGGCCGTACGCGACGTGAAGAGCGGAATCGACGAAGCCTGCTGATGTTCGAGCCACAACTGGAACATCAGCACGTTCCACAACTGACGATGCCAGTTCTGCTCGCCCGACAGATGCTGCTGCCATTTCGTGCGCACGATGGCCGGATCGAAGAAGCCTTCCCGGCGCAGCCGCGACGCATCGAGGAGCGCCTCCGCCCAGTCGCGCAGCTCGCCGCGCAGCCAGTGCGTGATCGGCACGCCGAAACCCTGCTTGGGCCGCTCGATCATCGCGCGCGGCACGTGGCGATAGAGCACCTGACGCAGCGCCCATTTGCTCTGGCCGTCGCGCACCTTCATCGATTGCGGCAGCCGCCACGCGAACTCAACAACGCGGTGATCGAGGAACGGCACGCGCGTTTCGAGCGACACGCCCATCGCGGCGCGATCGACTTTCGTGAGAATGTCGTCGGGCAGGTAGGTAATCATGTCGAGCGCCATCATGCGCTGCACGTCGTCGAGACCGGTGAAGGCCGGCGCATTGCCGGTCATCAGCGTCGGCGGCTGACGTCCGCCGATCACGAGCGCGGCCGGATCATTCCATTGCGACATGAGATGCAGATACACCTCGTCCTGCGTCCGGCACGACAGCAGTTGCGCGCCCTTGTGCAGCTTGTCGCCGACTTTCACGCCGCGCAGCGAAGACGGCAGCATCGGGCCCACGAGCCCCGCCATGCTGTTCCAGCGCTTCGGCGATATCCCGGCAATGCCCGATGCCGCCAGCTTGCGCAGCGGCGCGGGCAGCATCGTCACCTTGTCCCACATGCCCGGCGCGGTCCGGTAGCGCTGATAGCCGCAGAAGAGTTCGTCGCCGGCGTCGCCGGACAGCGAAACCGTGACGTGCTGCCGCGCGAGCTGCGACACCAGAAACGTCGGAATCTGCGACGAATCAGCGAAAGGTTCGTCGTAGAGTTCGGGCAGGCGCGGAATCACGTCGAGCGCCTGGCGCGCCGTGACATACATCTCCGTGTGCTCGGTGCCGAGATGCGCGGACACGGCCTTCGCCAGCTTGGCTTCGTCGAAATCGCTTTCGTTGAAGCCGATGGTGAAGGTCTTGACCGGGCGCGTGGACTGCTTTTGCATCAGCGCGACGATCGTCGACGAATCCACGCCGCCCGACAGGAACGCGCCAAGCGGCACGTCCGAAATCATCTGCTGGCGGATCGCGTCGCTGAGCAGATGCTCCAGTTCGTCCACGGCGTCTTCGGCGCTGCCCGCGAAGCCGCGCGCGGTGCCGTTCACGGCCGCCTCGACGCCGGACCAGTATGACCAGATGCGCGGCTCGCGCCGCTCCATCGACACGCTGAGCAGCTTGCCCGGCTCCAGCTTGAAGATGCCGTCGAAAATGGAATACGGCGCCGGCACGCAGCCGTGGCGAATCTGCAGCGTCAACGCGCCGCGATCGACATTGTTCTCGAACGCGGGATGTTCGCGCAGCGCCTTGAGCTCGGAGCCGAACAGGAACGTGGCTTCGTCGCCGTGTCCCTGCCAGCCGTAGTAGAGCGGCTTTTCGCCGATCCGGTCGCGGCCGAGCGTGAGTTGGCGTTCCTGCTTGTCCCACACGGCGAACGCAAACATGCCGACGGCGCGCTCGACGGTCGCCTGAATGCCCCAGGCGTCGAAGCCGGCCATCAGCGTTTCGGTGTCGGAGCTGCCGCGCCACGCGGGCGCGCGCTGCGTGTCTTCGAGCTCGTCGCGCAGATCGAGATGGTTGTAGATCTCGCCATTGAAGACGATCACGTAACGCCCGCTGACCGAGGACATCGGCTGATGTCCGGCCGCCGACAAATCCTGAATGGCCAGCCGCCGATGTCCCAGCGCGATGCCGCGCAGGTCGTCGGTCCAGTCGCCCGCGTCGTCGGGCCCGCGATAGGCGATGGCAAGCGCCATCTTCCGGACCGTTGTCTTCGAGTCGCCCGGCCCGATGCCGCGCCCACCCAGAAAGCCGACGATACCGCACATATTCGTTCTCCTTCGAATTCGGCCTCAAGGCCGGGCTGTTGCGATGCTCACTTCTCTTGGACGAGCCGCAAGTAGATATCTTCGAAACGCTCGCGCGCGCGCATCATCGTGAACTCGGCGTGGATGCGCGCGCGGGCCATCTGGCCGAGGCGCAGGCGCTCGTCGGGTTTCATGTCGATGACGCGCGAAAGTCCCGCTGCGAGCGCGTCGGCGTTTTCCTTCGGAACGACCACGCCCGTGTTGGCGACGAGCATGGCCGCGTCGCCGACGTCGGTGACGACGCACGGCAGCGCCATCGCCATCGCTTCGCCGACGACGTTGGGAAAACCTTCGGTACGCGAGGACAGGCAGAACACGTCCATCGCGGAGAGGCACGCGGGCACGTCGCGGCGCTCGCCGAGCAGCACGAAACGCGACGCGAAGCCCGTCTGCGCGATCCAGCCGGCGAGTTCGCGATTGTTCGCATCGAGATCGCGGCCGACCATCATGAAGCGCACGTCCGGATGACGCGCGGCGATAAGTCCCGCGGCGCGCACGAAACTCTCGTGATCCTTCACCGGATGAAAGCGCCCGAGAATGCCGACGACGATCGTCCGGTCGTCGAATCCGCATTGCTCGCGGATCGCGAGGCGCTGCTCCGGCGTCGCACACAGGCGCGCGACATCGAATCCGTTCGGCACCACCATCATGCGGCTGGCGTCGTAGCCCACGGAGACGTGCGCGCGGCGCGATGCCTCGGCGGCGCACACGATCGCCTGCGGCACGGAATACGAGAGCCACGCGCAGAGCTTGCGCAGCAGCACGGTGACGCGCGAGCCGCCCGATCTGACGTCGGTGGTGCGCACGCCCCAGACGATGCGCTTGTGCGCCGCGAGCCGTCCCGCGAGGCCGCCGAGGAAATCGGCGTGATACATCCAGGTCTGGATGATGTCGGGACGCACCTCGCGGATCAGTTGCACGAGACGCCACAACGCGCGCGCAAAGCCGAGCGGGGATTTCATGCCGAGACTGCGCACGTCGACGCCGCGCGCGGCGAGCTCTTCGCCGACCTTGCCGGTCGTCGTCAGCGAGCAGACGACGTGACGAAACCGCGGATCTTCGATGTGCGACTCGATGAGGCGCTGAAGCATGCGTTCAGCGCCGTCCGCATTGAGCGCAACGATGACATGGAGAAGCTTCATGGTCCCGGCTGCCGTTTTTTCTACGATGGGCCCGTCCCCATGCGGCCGACGCGCGCGTGGCTGGCGGAAAAGCTCCGCCGACGGGTGTGTTTTTATGACGATGGGCTGCCTCGCCGGAGGACGCGCGAGCGGCGCTTCGCCGCTTTCAGCGAATCGTCAATGTATGCCGGCGCGGGTGGCCCGTTCTGTTCGTCGCCCCACACGCTGGCTGGCTTGCCGGCGCGGGTCAGGCGCCGGCGCGGCCGCGCGCCGCGCGCGCTTCGTCAGACTGCGCCACGGGCTCCATTTGCGCAGTTGCGTCTTGATATCGACGATCGTGAAGTCGCCCGCCGAATTCCACGTATGGACGCCCTGATGGCCGCGCGGCGGATTGCGCACCGCCACCGTGCGCTCCGCGTAAGTCGTGGTCGTGAGTTCGGTGATCTCGCGAAACGCGAGCGCCGCGCCGTATTCGCGCTCGCAGTTCTGCGCCGGGCGGATCAGGCGGTTCTGCGCATCCGTGAAGAGATTGCCCGCCATGCGCGCGAGCCGGACATCGGAGACGACCGGGTTCATCGGATGCGCGGTCCATTCGCCGAACGGACTGTCGGAATGGAAGATCGAGAGCTCGTCCCAGTTCGGTCCGCCGTCTTCGGCGACGCTCGTGAACATCCACCAGGTCTTGCCGTCGAAATGCAGCGTGGTGTCCGCCGCCACGATGTCGCGCATGACGACCTTGTGCAGCACCCATTCGGTCGGGAAAGAGGCCGCGCGGTACATCTCGATCGTCCGGTTGCCGCAGGTTTCCGGAATCATGAAGATCTCGCCTTCATGTTCGAAGAGAAACGGATACGACAGGTGATAGTTGCGTTCGAGCACGATGCGCGGCGTCTCCTGCCACGACTGCGTGGCCGGATCGAATGCCATATGGCTGATGGTGCCGCGATTGGTGTCGTAGGGAAGGCTTTCGAAGAACAGGTGATATTCGCCGTTCTTGCCGCGCCACAGGAAAGGATCCGCGTGGAATTGCGTGGGCATGCCGGGAAGCGTGATCCAGCCGCGGCTCTCGTTCGGATCGGTGGCGTTGTTGGCGGGCGCATCGGCTGCCGTGTCGGCGCGTCGATACGCAAGCACCCAATGGCCGCGCTGCACGAGCACCTTGAGCGGCTGATTCAGCACCTTTCTGCCCAGATGCCGCAATGCGAACCATGCCGAAGTAAGACCCGACAGCACCGCCGGCCTTGCCTTGCCTTCGACGAGCGGAAAGACCTGCGGCGATCCGGCGGCTTCGAGCCGCCTGCGCGCACGCTCGACGAGCACGTCGATGCGCTGATGACTCGCCTGCAACGACTTCAGGAAGAAAAGCTTCTCCGGTATCGCCACGTGCGATTCGGCGAGCAGACGCATTTCGCCCGTCTCGGGCGACTTCCACACGACCTGGATATGCGGCGTCCGGCCCTGCAGCAGCGCCTTCCACAACGCCTCGACGTTCTCGTAGCCGTCGTACAGCACGACAAGCGAGGCGGGCGCGTCGGCGCGCGACGCGTCGCAGGAGTCGCCATAGAGACGCTTTTCGAAGTTCGTCCACCACTGAAGCACGGAAGGAAACGAGGATTGCGCCATATGTCTTCTCTCTGTCAGCAGCAGATATTCGAGTTCCGCTTCGCTCGATCGGGGCCGCGTTTGTTTGATTCGATTTAATGGCGGCCGCTTGAGCCGCCTGTACATAAACGCTTAACTGCGTATGCGCTTTTAATCGGACGCTTTCGCAGTGACGGTCAGTTCATTTCAAGTGACTGACGCGAAAAAAGACTAAAGTCTGGTGAAAATGCATGCGGTGCGCTATCGCACACAAACCGGCGACCGCAAATGGATGGGAAATGGAACGGATGTTCCGCAATGCTGAACCGTGTGACGGCCGGCCAGGCCTGGCGCGGCTGAGCGCCCGGGCGGCGCAGAAGAGAAACGTACTTCGAACTTCAGTGGATAGGCGTTTTGACGCACCCGCGTGGATGCACGGCGGGTCAGGGCGCTTCGTCGCGATGCACCACGGCTTCGCGCTTGCGATACCACGTAGGGCGCTTATGACCGGCATCGCTCTTTTCATCTGCCTTATTCTTGGAGAAAGGCGAAAAAATAATCTCGATTACCGCCAGCAAAGCCAGGCCAATTATTGCGAAAAAAACAATTGCGCCTATAACACCGACCACAGTCATGCTTCCTCCGCGCTCACCGCGTTGTATCAAGCATTTGATAAAACACGTCGCTGAAAGTTTTCACCGAAACGAGCTACTTTAATTAGTCATTCTATCACACCGACACTCCGCCCAATTTTCGCGGGACTCGCCGATACACATCATTTTCCGACGGGTGGAGTCTGCGCAAATTTTGGAACAAACGGGGGAAATCGCCTCTTTTCGTCCGACCGGGCGGCCTTTGGCCATCGTGGTTCCGCGCCTGCTGTCGCCGGGGTCGACGACAAACGCACGCGCGTTCGATCGAAACGGGATACCGATAGGGAAGTTTTAATACGCGAATCCGAAATTCGAAAGGTCGAATTGCGCAATTCGATTGAGCGCACGCATATTGGACGTTTCAAAGACGCCCGACCGCACCATTTGCCCGACGATTAATCCGTCATCGGCGAAACAACGCCTTGCATTTTCTTACGCGAGACGCTCGCTCTCGGGCGGCTTGTCCGATGGCGTCAATAGAATGTCCGCCACGGCCAACAGCGAGAGACTCACCACAGCGACGAATCCGACGGTCCCGGCGAACATGACGAGCTTCATGGTTTCCTCCGTCATCCAAATGGCGCGTGCGTGCGCGGGTCGGGCCGCATCGGTATCCGTCCGATTGAAGCGAACGCCGGCGACCGTTCCAAGCGCAAGCATAGGCGCATCTTCGCTGAAAAAGTAATCCTTTTCAGCGAAGATGCGTCCGCTCCGCTTTTGGCAGACCAGAGGAAAAGTGCTTTGACCGCCCTAGCGCCAGCGGCGGCCGATGCCCGCGGCGGCGTCCCCGCCAGCGCCGTCATGACTCCACGCCGGGCGCGAACTCTCCCGGCCGCCGCCCATCGCCCGGCTCAGGATGGCTCGCGTGCCCGGCGTGGCGCTGACTTGTGGGAGTTGCGATGCCTCGACCCAATGCAGTTCATGCAGCCGGCCGCCCGCCGAGGGGCGCGGATGCACGTCGTCCGGAATCGCGATGCGGAAAACATGATGCAAGTGATGCGCCGAAACCTGCTCGAACAAAAAGGCCGCCGCGCTTGCCGCGACGCCGGTGTCTTCGTGCAGCGCTCGGATCGCCGCGATGATCGTCAATTCTTCATATCCGACCGTTCCGCCCGGGAGCAGCCACGGACCGCCGCGCTCCCGAACAAGAAGTACTGACTGGTGACGAACCAGCAGCACGGTTGCCCGTTCTCTCATCCCCGTCTCCGGTGTTGCACCCCAATTCGTTATTGGATTGGCGATGCAATTCGACGCTGCGGCTACCGCGTGCCATGTTTTGATCTCGCAGACGTCTGCATCATGAGGTTGAACTGGTGTGCCCCTCGATCTTCACCGTCTTCAGCAGGCTGCGCAATGCGTGCATGTCCCACGTGAGTGCGTAGTACCACACGTTCGGGCGCTTTTGATCGTATTTGTCGGCGGAATAGAGACGTGAAGCTGCTTTTTGGCGGCGCGTGCGAATGAGGACGACCACGCCGTTGGATGCGCGGCCGCGCGCCGTGAAAGCGCGCGGCCGGCCATACGGATCAGCGATGAAACTTCACGCGCCGAGCGCGGGATCGCTCATGCTGTCCCGGCCCGTTTCGACGTGACCGGCAAGACGGCGCAGGAACGCGCCGTCGGTATCGACCTTGATTTCGACGTCGTACCAGCCGTGCGCGTCGCGCAGATCGAGGTAGACCTGCGCGGTGTCGCCGCCGCGCACGCGCCGCGTGATCGTCTTCGACGGGTCGTAGGCGTTGACCACGCTGAAGGTGCACGCCGCCGTGCCGCGATTTTCCAGCCGCAGTTGCAGATTGCCGTTCGCGACGTCATAGCCTTCCGCGACGTCCGGCGCCGCCTGCTCGCGCGACCACCAGGCGTGCTGCGCCCCGGCCTTGCCCGCGATCCGGCGCAGAAAGCCGTTCGGGCCATGCACGACGAAATCGAAGCTGCCGTCCTGATTCGCCGCGACGCGATCCGCGAGCCGCTTGTGCGCTTCGACCGTGTAGGTGCGCGGCGCATCGGCGCTGGCGTTGCGATAGAGCAGGAAGACCGCGCCCGCGCTGCCGGTATTGACGAAATCGAACGCGACGGAATCTTTCGACGCATCCGCGCGCGCCCGCACGAAAAGCTCGTACGGCAAGGCGCGCGCGGCACGCACGCCGGGCTCCTGCTTCGGCGTCGTCTGCGCGACGGGCGGCACGGGCACGTAATCCGGATGCCGCTTCTTGTCGGCCGGAACGTAAGCGCTCGTGGCCGGCAGCGCGGGCATCGTGCTGTTCGGATTGCGGAAGTCGAACGCCGAGCTCAGATCGCCGCAGATCGCGCGGCGCCACGGCGAGATGTTCGGCTCGGCGAGCCCGTGCTTGCGGCCAAAGCGCTTCTGGATGAAGCGGATCACGGACGTATGGTCGAAGGTCTCGGAGCACACCCAGCCGCCTTTGGACCACGGCGACACGACGAGCATCGGCACGCGCGCGCCGAGGCCATACGGGCCGCTCGCATACTTTGCGCTGCCCGGAAAGATTTCGGCGCTGGTATCGACCGTCGAGAGACCGTTAGTGTTCGACGTCGACGGAAACGGCGGCACGACGTGATCGAAGAAGCCGTCGTTCTCGTCGTAGTTGATGAGAAGCGCCGTCTTGCTCCACAACTCGGGGTTGGAGGTCAGCACCTGCAACACCTGATCGACATACCACGCGCCGTAGTTCGCCGGCCAGTTCGGATGCTCGGAGAACGCCTCGGGCGCGACGATCCACGACACTTGCGGCAGCGCGCCGCTCGCGACATCGCGCTTCAGGATCGCGAAGTAGTCGTCGCCGGCGGCGGCATTCGTGCCGCGCCGCGCCTTTTCGTAGAGCGGGCTGCCGGGCTGCGCGTTCTGGTACTGCGTGAAGTAGAGCAGCGAGTTGTCGCCGTAATTGCCGATGTACGCGTCATCGGTCCAGCCCCAGCCGTTCTTCGCGTCGAGCCCGGTGCCGATGTCCTGATAGATTTTCCACGAGATGCCCGCGCGCTCCAGCACTTCGGGGAAGGTCGACCAGCCGTAGCCGGCTTCCGCGTTGTCGACGACCGGGCCGCCGCCGGTGCCGTCGTTGCCGACATAGCCCGTCCACATGTAGTAGCGGTTTGGGTCGGTCGAGGTGTTGGTCGAGCAGTGATAGGCGTCGCAGATCGTGAAGGCATCGGCGAGCTGATAGTGGAACGGGATGTCGTCGCGCTGCAGATACGCCATCGTCGTGGTGCCTTTGAACGGCACCCACTGATCGTAGCGGCCGCCGTGGAACGCGCCCTGCCCGTCCGTCCAGCCGTGCGGCAGGTCTTGCAGGAACTGCAGGCCGAGATTCGACGCGTCCGGATGGAACGGCAGCACCTCGCCCGCGCCGGTCGCGATCGGCTGATGGAAGACCGGCTTGCCGTTCGGCAGCGTGACGGCGCTCCTGTCGCCGAAGCCGCGCACGCCGCGCAGGCTGCCGAAGTAATGATCGAACGAGCGATTCTCCTGCATCAGCACGACGATGTGCTCGATGTCCTCGATCGATCCATGACGGTTGTTCGCGGGAATCGCGAGCGCCTGAGAAATGCCGAGCGGCATCACGTTCAGCGCGGCAGTCGCGCCTGCGGCCTCGACGGCCGCACGCAGAAAGTCACGACGGTTCTTGTTTTTCATTCGTTTCGGGGGAAGTGAAAAGGAAAGGTCAGTCGACGGTGTGAATGACCGGTGTCGCGAGCGGCTCGGATGCGGCCCGGGCCATCGCGGGCGGCGCGGTGGCGTCGGTGGCTTGCTTCGCCCAGTCCTGCAGCTCGCTCGTTGCGGTCGTTGCGGGTAATGCGGACGGCTCGCTGCGCGCCGGGGTGTCCGATGACGGCGATTCAGGCTTGCTGCACCCGCAAACGATTGCGTAGGCGCAAACGATGATGCGCGCCACGACGGCGTGGCGGCTTGAAACGGTCGGCATCGGGGTTCTCCGGCTTCGCTGGTGCGGATCGACGCAGCGCTGCGCAGCATAGCTATCGCCTGTGTAAGCAATGTGACCGGTCCGCGATACCATGAGTCTCTTCATCCAGCGGACGAAAAAAGCGTGAACCAGCGTGACGATGCAAGTGCAGAGCTTTCCGATCGAGCGGCCCCGTTCGGCGCGGGCGTCCACGAGGCCGGTCGAAGGCAAGCGCTGTTGCTCGCGGTGGCGCTCTCGCTCGGCAGCGCCATCGCGCTCGGGCTCGCGCGCTTTTCCTATGCGCTGCTGCTTCCGCCGATGCGGCTCGATCTCGCCTGGAACTTCGCCCAGGCCGGCGCGATGAACACGGCCAACGCGTTCGGCTATCTGCTCGGCGCGCTGGCGTTCTCGCGACTGTCCACGCGCGTCGCCTCGCGGACGCTCTTCGTCGCGGGCTGCGTCTCGACAGTCTTATTGATGGCGGCAAGCGGCACCACCACCGATACCGACGTGCTCCTCGCGCTGCGCGTCGCGACCGGCGTCGGCAGCGCGCTCATTTTCGTCAGCGGCGGCGTGCTGGCGGCGCGGCTCGCCTCGATGTCGCCGCGCGACGCGGGCCTCGTCATCGGCCTGTATTACGGCGGCACGGGCTGGGGCATCGTCATCTCGTCGATGCTCGTGCCGGTCGCGGTGCTGCCGGTCGCGCACGGCTGGCGCTTCGCGTGGTTCGCGCTCGCCGCCGCGTGCGCCGCGTGCTCGGGCATCGCGGTGTGGGCCGCGCGCCGGATCGAAGCCGCACATCCGCTTGCAGCGGCGCGCGCAGGCGCGGGAAGCGGGCGCGGCGAACCGGTGCGGCGGCGGCGTTTCGCGCTCGCGCTCGCCGGTTACGGCTGCTTCGGCATCGGCTATATCGGCTACATGACGTTCATCGTCGCCCTGCTTCGCAACGCCGGCATGAGCGCGGCGGTGGTGAGCGGCTTCTATGTGCTGCTGGGCGTGGCGACCGTCGTATCGGCGCGCATGTGGTCGGGGCTGCTCGATCGCATGCGCGGCGGTCAGGCGCTCGCGATCCTCAACGCCCTCCTCGCGGCCGCGACGCTCATTCCGGCGATGGCCGCGCATCCGCTGGCGGCGTTCGTGTCGGGCATGCTGTTCGGCGCGACGTTCCTGTCCGCGGTGGCATCGACGACGGCTTTCGTGCGGCACAACCTGCCGCCGAACGAATGGCCGCGCGGGATCAACGCATTCACCATCGTGTTCGCGTTCGGGCAGATCGTCGGGCCGGTGGTCATCGGCAAGGTGTCGGACAGCGCGGGGTTGACGCGCGGCCTCGTCTATTCCGCGCTCATGCTGGCGGTGGGCGCGGTGCTCGCGGGCTGGCAGAAACCGCTGAAAGCCGCGTAATCGCGGCAGGAAGGATTCGGGACGATCAGAGCGGGCTGCCCGCGCGCGCCTTTTTCATCTTCACGAAAACGTGAGAACAGAACGCGTCGGCGACCACGCGATTGACCGTGAGGATGTTGTCCGCGCTCAGGCTTTCGCGCGACAAACCCTGCTTTTCGATGAGCCGTTGCGGAATGAGCTGGCTCACGAACGAGTGACACAGTTCCTTGCGCGCGGGGGCGTCGAGCGATTCGAAGAACTCGCGGCCCGCGCGGATCTCGTCGCTCATCTTGGCCTTGGCCGTGTCGTTCTGGACCTGGATGCTGGCTTCGAGATGCGCCTGCGCCGTGTCGCGCGAACGGCGCACTTTCTTGTCGTCTTCGAGCTGCTTCGCCTTGATGGACGCCATCTTCCGGTCCGCTTCGCCGATCCGGTAATTCCCTTCGAGCGCCTTGAACAGATAGCCGCGCGGACTCACCGTCACCTTGCCTTCGTTGAGCTTGTGGCGCGTGTATTCGATCGCCTGCTCGAGCCGCTCGTCGGTCCAGACATCGCGGCGTTTGGCGAGGCGCTCGAAGTCGGGCGTATCGAAGGCGAATTCGTTGTGCAGCAGGAGATACATCGAGTCCTGGATGCCGGCGCGCGCGGCATCGGCGCCCTGCTTTTTCGTGAAGCGGAAGCGGATCTTCAGTTTCTCCGACGCGACGCGCTCGGCGTTGGGCTCCCAGCTGACATCGAAATCCGACACCTCGTTGAGCTGGTCGATCGCGGGCCCAAGAAAATGCTTCTTGAACTCTTTCACTTCCTTGCGCGATTCGCCGACCTTGCCCGGCCATTCGAGGACGTCGTCGTACGCGAACCACTCCGTCACGCCGTGGCCTTCGCACGGAATCAGGCGATCGTAGATGGCGCGCGCGAGGGACAGCGAGAACGCCGTCGACGCCCGAAGGCTGAGCCAGTGCGCCTTGTACGGACTGATCAGATACTTGATGACGCGCCCGGCAAGCAGAATGCAGACGACATTGCGCTCGATATAGCAGTCGCCGAGCAAGCTGATGGTGCCCCACGAGTCCTTCTCGGTCAGCTCCTCGATGGACGGCGCGGTCATGATTTCGACCCGCGCCCGCGCCGCGGCTCGCATCTGCGCGATGAGGTGGCTGTGGTTGCGGCTGTCGTAACGCATCAGCCACTTGAAGTAGTTGATGTCGGCCGTGAAGGTGTAGACCTTGTCGTCGATCAGCTCTTCCGGCGACTTGGTCGCGACGATGAAGTACGCCGCGTCGAGCACGCGCCGTGCGGCAATGCCCAGGCCGCCGACGCGCGTGAAGATGTTGTTGCGCAGGAAACCGATATCCCTCGTCGACTCGCAAAGAGCCGAGCCCTGCGCAGACATGTCTTCGTAGATGTCCAGCGCGAGCTGCTGCGGAGTGACGGTGAGATCTTGGTTTTCCATGCTTCGGGTTCGGCTTCGATCCCCGGCACTCTAACAGGCGAGTAAAGGGTGTCAACACAAAAACCGTCCCGCCTCTTTTGGTTCGATCGGCACAAAAACCGTCCCCTCTCCCGCACCGCGCTCACAATTTCCACCCCGGGCAACACAATTTCCGTCTCCGTCGGCCCAATTTGCGGTCTCGTCAGCACAAAAAGCGTCTCACACAGCACAAAAACCGTCCCTATCCACAGGCTTCGTCGTTGATTTAAAAGGGAAAATCGCTGTCCTGTTTGTAGGTTTGCGGGTTCAGGTTTACAAAAAGACAAGACATACTCGATCTGAGTTTACCGCGTGATTCGCAGCGTTTCTGCGCTAACTCATTGATAACGCTTGAAAAACTAGCGTTGCACAAAAACCGCCTCCGGGACGGTTTTTGTGCGGGCTAAGAAAACAGCAAGACGAGATTCCGCCGTGATTTATTTTTAAGGCGGAAAATGCAGTTCTGCATTTCGGATACAACCAAAAACGCATGGAAAATCAATGAAATGGCTGTTTTCGGCCGTCCGAATGGCTAAATGTCCGCGCAGTGCCCCCTTGTTTACGCGTATTCGTGTATTCTGCGCTTCGGCGTCAATACATGGAGAAAGCGCAGAATGGCAAACGTAGGCACCCTACCTATGGAAGACCGCAAGGTTACGCTTCGCGAAGTGGCGGAATTCGCGGATAACCTGGAACCCTTTTCCGATAATCTTCGGGAACAGATTCTTGCGCCCCGTCCGCGAAAGCTTGCGCCGTTCTACACCATCAGCGAACTGGCGGAGATGTGCAATCTGACTCGACAGCAGATTCAATATCTCGTCACCAAGGGCGAAGGCGGTTTGCCCTCCGGTACGCTCAACGGCAGCGGCCGCAGCCGGACGTTTACTTTGCCCGAGGTGCGCATGTGGGTGAAGATGGCATCCGACATCTTCCAGACGCGTCTAGACGACGGCGACAGCACGTTTCGCGGCAAGGTGCTCACCACGGCGCAACTCAAAGGCGGATCGGCCAAGACGACGACCACCGTCTGTCTCGCGCAAGCGCTCACGCTGCTCGGCCGCAAGGTGCTGCTGATCGACCTCGACCCGCAGGCCTCGGCTTCGGAGTTGTGCGGTCTTTATGCCGAGAAGGAAATCTCCGGCGACGACACCGTGCTCCCCTATATCTACGATCAGAACGTCGAAGGCGGATTGGGTGCGAGCGTGCAGTCGACGTACTGGGACGGCCTCGACATCATCCCCGGTCATACTTTCTTATATGGCGCAGAGTTTCTGTTGCCCGCTCGCCAGAAGACGATCCAGGGCTACCGTTTCTGGGCGGTGTTGCGCGAAGGTCTCGAACCGCTTCGATCGCAGTACGACTACATTCTGATCGATACGTCGCCGTCGCTGTCTTACATGAACCTGAATGCGCTGCTTGCCGCCGATGCGCTGGTCATGCCGATGATTCCGGAAAATCTCGACTTCATCAGTTCGTTGGCATTTTGGCGTCTATTCTCGGATGTAGCGGAAGACTTTCTGCCGTACGAAGAGGACAAGGTCTACGACTTCATTTCGATCTTGCTGTCGAAGGTGGACTATGGCAAGACTTCGTCGGCGCCGGTGGTTCGGCAGTGGGCGCAAAGCGCGTACGGTCGATGGCTCGATCCGTTCGAGATTCCGGCGAGCTCGGTGATGAGCGGCGGGGCGCTTTCCTTTTCGACCGCACTGGACGTCGTGAGCACGCACTCCACGGCGAAGTCGCTGCAACGGGTGCGGCAGCCCATGATGCAATATGCCAAATGGCTCGATGATATGTTCGTCAAATCGTGGAAGGAGTCGGCATGAGTAACAACATTAGAGAGCAGCTCATGGCCAAAACGGCCAACCTGCCGAAGCCTGCGGACTTCAAAGGAGAGAACAAAAAGGATAAGACGAATCGCGGTCCGCAGACCATGCCGGGAATCACGAGCGCGTTGGCTGCGGCTCAGCTTCGGATTCAGGAACTCGAAGCCAAGGGCGTCGATACGGATATTTCCGTCGACGCGATCGTGCCGAATCCATGGCAGCCGCGTCGTCAGTTCAGCGAGGCCAAGCTGGCGGAGTTGGCGCGCTCGATCGGCGAGGTCGGATTGCTTCAGGCTGTTACGGTGCGTCGTACCGGTGAGTCGTATCAACTCGTCGCGGGCGAGCGGCGGTGGCGTGCGCACAAGCTTATTAATAAGCCTTCGGTTCGCGCTGTGGTGATCGACTGTACCGATCAGGATATGGCGGCGCTGGCGTTGATGGAAAACGTCACGCGGGATGATCTGTCTGACTATGAAATCGCGATTGCAATCCGTCGCGCCGAGGCGGAGTTTCCTAACCGGACGCGTCTCGCGGAAGCGATGGGGATTACGCGTAGCGATCTCTATCGCTTCCTTGCGTACGATGCGCTGCCGGACTTTGTGAAGCGCGATCTGGATTTGAATCCGTCCGTGTTGGGGGCTTCGTCGGCGCAAGACATTGCGAATGCACTCAAGAAGACGGGCGAGCAGGGATTGAAGGCGTTGCAGGAATTGTGGCCGCAGGTGCTTTCGGGTGATCTGGTGCAGACGAAGGTTGCGGCAAGTTTGAGTGCTCAGGCGAGTCGTGGAGAATCCACGACGGACGCAGGCGGCCGAAGTATTCTCAAGATTTTTGCGGGCAAGGTGCAGGCGGGGAGTATCACGAAGGATGTTAAGGGGTTGACGTTCAAGTTCAAGGCAGGCGTCATGACCGAAGAGCAGGAGAATCAGCTACGAGAGCATATTGGAAAGATGTTCTCCATTCAGTCCGAGTGACTGGCCAGAAGAAACCCGCTTAAGGCGGGTTTTTTTATGGCTGTGGTTGGAGGAAGTCTAGGGCGCGGAAGGTGTCCGAATTCGGATGGTGCGAGTTGGTGGGGCGGGGGTAGCGGGAGGTGTCCGAATTCGGACACTGCGGTCGGGGCGCAACGTTCGCGGACCCAAATTTCTGCGTAGCGACCGGTTGCGGTGTCTATCCGATCCAATCGTCGCGACGCTCGTGAATCGCAAGAGACGGTGTCCGAATTCGGACACCGCGGTCGGGCGCAACGTTCGCGGCCCCAGACTTCTGCGTAGCGACCGGTTGCGGTGTATATCCGATCCAATCGTCGCGACGCTCGTGGGTCGCAAGAGACGGTGTCCGAATTCGGACACTGCGGTCGGGGCCAACGTTCGCGGACCCAAATTTCTGCGTAGCGACCGGTTGCGGTGTCTACCCGATCCAATCGTCGCGACGCTCGTGAGTCGCAAAAGACGGTGTCTGACTTCGGACACTATGATGATAAGCACAGCGCTTCCGGCACGTGGCGGGGAGGCCAACTTGCTACGAACAGATCGATCGCGATCTCAGCGCAATTCGTTCGCGATGATGTCCGAATTCGGACACTAACGCCAACCGTGAAGAGCAAACTCGAGGAAGGCAAATCGCCCGCCATGCATACGTTCTAGACGGTCGGCGACGACCGCCGGGCTTGCTTTCGATGCGTGTGTCTGATGGCAATAGCGTGTTCGTTGCCGCCGCTACCGGCAAGGGAGTGAGGAATTTTTCCCGTCTAACGGGGAAGCAATGATGCCGCGACATCAGCAAGCGAGCTTCGGGCCACTGTCCGAATTCGGGCAGTGCCTTTGAAACACCCCGCGTTCTTGATGAGACCAAGACGAAAAGCCTTTCGGCTCACCCGTCCCAAAGCGAATGTCTTTCCGTTGCGCGTCATCACCTAGCGGGAGTCGAACGCCGCCGAGCTAGTATTTAAATTTGAACTGGGCGAGCGTCACTCACAGATTGGCACGAGTGGACTGCTTTGGGAAACGTCGGCGGCGGCGTCTAGCCAACAAAACTCGGCGCTCCCGACGTGCGCTAGTTCGGCGTCGTGCCCAGTGCCCGAAAAAGCGAAGCTCGCCGAATGCACCATATTCATCACGGGCAACTCGCGCAGGTTCGCACGTATCGTTCCGGCTTGCGCGTGCAACCGGTTCGTTAGCGAGGACGGGCTGACTTTATCGAATGCGGAGGTTCCGGTCCAAAAAGTGATCTTGCCGTGACGGGGCGCTAGATCTCCGGCCCAACCGGAACGCACGCAGGGCAGGGCGGCTTGCTGCCGAAAGATGCTGCGCGGAATTTCGCCGCGCGGATGACGCATTGATTGAGCCCGCAGAGATTCAAACTGATGCAAATCACGCTGGCGGTGGAAGTTCCACGCGTGAAACAATTCAGATCCGATTGCCAAACAATTTATTCGTTTATAATCAGTAGCTTACATTAATACTCTAAGCTTGTTTCACGAAAACCCGGCGCAGCAGCGACGAAATCGCACCGTGGTCGCGCCCACACTCCTCGCACCCACGCCCATTTCGCAGGAAAGTATCAATCAATACACTTCCCGTATCGATATCTCGCGCCCACGCAAAACCCTCAAACCCGCGCCGACTTCCTAACCTGCGCCGGCTGATAAACCTCACCCGCCTTAAACCGCTCAAGCCGCTCACTCGCCGCCGACAGAGCCCCAAGCGAAGCCCGTCGCAACTGAAGATCGTAAAGCGAGACAATCGCCGCCAGCCGATCGAAATCGTCCGCGGGCAGAATCCACGAACCCGATGCCCGGCCGGCGTCGAACACCGCCGCCATCGACTGATCCGCACGCAGCAGCTCTTCGTGCGAAAAATCGCCGTGACCCGCTTCGGACAGAAACTTCGCGAGATACATCGCTTCGGTGATGTGCTGCGCCGGCCCGATGTCCGACGAACCAAAGCGCAACGCCGTGAGCGACATGTGCGCCGCGAGCGCGAGCTCGTCCGCTACCGCGCGAGGGATGGGAAGCAGTTGCGCCTTGCTGAGCCGCGCGCGCGTCGCCTGAGGCGAGCGCTGAAAAGGAAGAGTGCGTGACATGCGAGAGATCGATGGTTGACCTTTTCAGGTTAACGTTCATCGATCGCGGAATCTGAAGGGTGCGAACCGCGTTCCCGTTCGAAATGTTCGACGACCGCAATCGCGCGCTCGCATGCGTCGGCGTCGAGCGTGTGGATGCTGCACTTCTCCGGTTCGACGCCGATCTTCTGCGCGAGCCATTTCATTCCCTTGGAACGCGCCTCGAAGACATTGCAGCCGTCGCGCCGCACCTTCGCTTGCACGAGCGGCTCCAGCGCCGCGTGCAGTTTCACTTTCAGATCGCGCAAGCGGGCATCGGCAAGACGGCCTAGCGGAACGTTGCGCGTGCTGCGCGGAAAAATGCCGATCCACGCCTGACAGTCCGCGCACATCCAGAGCGGGCCGTGGTCTTCGCGATACGGATAGGCTTCGTCGCCGGAGCGCGTCAACGTGGCGGGTGCACCGCAGTAGTCGCAATTCGGATGAGGTAGAGGTTTGACAGGTCGGCCAACGCGCATCGCCAGAAACTCCCGGGAAGGGAAATCCAATATAGCAAACCCACTGTGCGCTTCCGAAACGCGCTCGCCGCACCCGCTTCGGACAACCGTGGATATCGCAGCCTGCTTAAGCAAGATCGTTCGCAAAACCTCCGGCACGCGCGCGGGCAGTGGCTCGTCCCGACCGGGAATTTACTTTTCCGATTCACGGTATACGGTGGGAGTGCGTACTTCAGGCTAGCTACGCGCCCACGGAGCCTGCGGGCCCCGTTCCCCGGTTCTTCGATCAGGAGGTGATGGCAATGAAGATGACTTTTCTATGGGCGGCGACCGCCGCGGCTGTCTTCGCGATAAGCGCCGCGCAGGCGCAAGACACGTCGATGACGCCCGCGCAACAAAGCGCCGCGTCGCCCACGGCCGATTCCAGCTATGGCGGCGCGATGTCGGCGACTAAGGCGAGCGGCGCTTCGCGCGACGCCTGGACCAGCACGTCGCAGCTATGCACGCCTGGACTGAGCTGCAACATATATAGCGGTCAATGACGCACCCCGCGCCATGCGGCAGTCCGAAGGCGGCGGGGACGCCTTCGCGCGGCGGTGCACTGGCTCCTTCGAGTCCCTCCCTCTCTTCGCGCAGTCCCCCAATGGCGGGGTGATCTCCCTTCGAATGCGTGGTTTTCGCAGACGACCGTTCGGCCGATAGTGAACCTCATCACAACACGGCCTCTTTCGGGCCACGCGTGGCGGTGCTTCCACACGACAAATCCTCATCCGCGGCGAACAGGCCAGAACGCGCGTTACGCGCGACGCACCTGACCCGGTAGCGAACACATATTGCCAGCGCTCGCGGATCTCTCGGCCTCGCATTCGTCGAGGCGACGTTCGTCTTCTTCTATACGAGCCCATCTGGATAGCCGCATCCACGCGGCAAGCGAGGAGGTACCGAAATGAGATTCCATCACACCAGGCGTGCGATCGGTCTGGCGATCGCCGTTTTGACGCTCGGCGCGATGTGCAAAACCGGCATCGCGGCGAATAGCGCGGACAGCGCCGACGCCCGCCCCATTGCCGTCGATGTCGACCGAGGCCCGCTCACGCTCGACGTGCAGACGCCATCGGGCGGAACGTCGCGTCTTACTTACGTCGATGACGACGGCTGGCGTCTCGACGACCGCGATGCGCGCCTCAAACCGACGGAAGCGCGCATCACGCCCGCGTCGACGGAGCAACTCAAGGAAGCGTCTGCCGGCGAGCGGCCGATGACCGTTTTCATCGACGGCCCGACGGGCTACACCTACGTATGGATCCGCGATCAGGGATGGAAGTTCGTCGGCCACCTCTCCGATCGCAAGCGTTGAACATGTTGCTCGCAACGGCCGCGTGCGTGCTCGGCGTCTTGCTCGCCACGCAAGCACAAGCGCAAACCCAGCCGCAAACGCAGCGACAAACGCCCGAAGCCGACGCCTGGCGCGCGATACGCGCCGCGGATTGCGCGCGTTGCCACGGCAAGGACCACGAAGGCCTCGCCGCGCCGTCGATCGTCGGCTTTGCGCGCACGCAGAGCCGCGAGCGCTTCATCGCGGCGGTGCTCGACGGCAATCCGCCGATGGGCATGCCCGCCTACCGCGGCGACGCGCCGATCGAGAGCCGCATCGACGCGATCTATCGCTACTTCGTCGGGCGCGCCGACGGCAGCATTCCCGCAGGCGCGCCCGGCAGTCAATGACACGACCTGAACCGACTTCAACCGCACACGGAGGTTATCGATGAGTTTCGCCCAGTTACGCAGCGAGGGAACCGGCTGGACCGACAGGCTCGACGACGCCACCACGCTCGCCATGCTCGTCACGGCGATCGGCGAGCAGCAGAACAAGCTCGCGTCGAGCCGTCACACCGGCCTCGATGGAAAAGTGGACCGCGCACAACATCAGAAACAGGTGCTCGGCGCGCTCGGCACGCTTCGCATTGCAGACGATATTCCCGACGCCGCGCGCTTCGGCCCGTTCGCGAAAGGGCCCGTCGCGTATCGCGTCGCGTGCCGCATCTCGAACGGCCAGCCGTGCCCGCGATCCGATATGGCCGCCGATGTGCGCGGCATCGCGATCAAGCTGTTCACGCAAGACGGCGCCGAAACCGATCTGCTCATGACCAACGAAGGCGGCCGCTCGCACGCCCGCAATTCGGTTCAGTTCATGGCGGTCTCGGACATCATCGTCGCGCTGCTGGCCGAAGGACCGGTGAGCGGTATCGCGCAAAGCCTGCGCGAGATGATGATGGCGAAGCTCGGCCCCGTTGAAGCCGCGCGCATTCTGGCGATTCTGTTCAAGGAAACGGCCGCGCATCGCGTCGTGAGCACGACGACCGAGGACTACTGGGGATCGGTCGTGCAACTCGGCGCCGCGGCGATCAAATATTCGCTGCATCCGCATCCTTCCACGCCCGCCGGGGCGCAGTCCGCGCGCCACGGCGACGATTATCTGCGCGACGATCTGCTGAGCCGCTTGCGGCAAGGTCCGGTGAAGTGGCGGCTCGGCCTGCAGTTTTTCGTCGATGAAGCCACGACGCCGGTCAACGATGCTTCCGTTGCGTGGAAGTCCGAGATCGTGCACGTCGGCGAACTCGAAATCGATGCGCCGCCCTCTACCGACGACGAAGCGCGCATCAATCAGCTCGCGTTCAATCCGGCGAACGGCTTCGAGCCGCTCGGCATCACGCATGCGCGCAAGGTGGTGTATGCGGCGAGCGCCGCGAACCGCAAAGGCCGCGGCGTGCTGTCGAGCGACGAGGCGCGCGCCCTGCTCGGCGCGCACTGAAGCGGGCTCATTCGCGCGGCTGCGCAGAACCGTGCGCCGCGCGATGCTTTTCTCCGATAATGACGTGCGCCTTTCAACGTCATCGGAGCATCGCATGCATCTCGCCGGCATGATCCTTCCGATCTTCGCCATCATCCTCACCGGATGGCTGGCGCGCGTGTCGGGCTATATGCCGCATGCGCTCGCGCCGTCGCTGATGCAGTTCGCGTATTACGTCGCCATGCCCGCGCTGGTTTTTCTGACCATCGCCGACGAATCGCTGCGTTCGCTGCTCGAATGGCGCTTTCTCGCCGCGTTCGGCGGCGGCTCGATGATCTGCTTCGCGCTCATGCTCCTCGGCATGCGAATCGGGCGCGGCGGGAATCTCGGCGCGAGCGCGATGCTCGCCGCCGCCGTCTCGATGACCAACACCGGTTTCGTCGCGCTGCCGATTCTGAAAGCGCTGTACGGCAAGCCCGGCGTGCTTGCGGCGGCGGTCGCGACGGTGTTCGTCGGCGCGATCATGTTTCCCGTGCTCGTCGTGCTGCTCGAAATCGGCCGCTACGATACCTCGCGCAAGATCAGCGTGACGGCGCTGATTCGTAGAATCGTGACCAATCCCGTGATTCTCGCGACGCTTTGCGGCCTGCTCTGGTCCGTCGGCGGATTGACGCTGCCCGCGCCGTTCGCGTCGTTCCTGACGATACTCGGCGAAGCGCTCACGCCTTGCGCGCTGTTCGCGATCGGGCTCGATCTGACGTCAGGCGAATTGCGTGGGCGCGTGATGTTCTACGCAATCCTAACGATACTCAAGCTCGCCATCGTGCCGCTCGTCGTCTATGCGCTGTGTCTCGCGATGAGACTCGGCCACGAAGCGACCGTCGCCGCCGTCGTCTGCGCGGCGGTGCCAACTGCAAAAAGCGCCTATGTGCTCGCCGTCGAATACGACGTGGAAAAGAACGTGGTCGGCGCCGTCATCTCGATGACGACGCTCTTGTCCATCGTCACCTTGCTCGCGTGGCTCTACCTGCTGTAGCGCGGCCTAGACGTCGCCGAGTTCTTCGTCGACATTGCGTTCTTCGTCGTCGGGCGGCGAAATGCCGAGCGCCTTGTCCCACTGCGGCTCGCTCAGATAGCGTTCGCGCAGGAAATCGACGAAGGCTTTCACCTTGGTCGTCGAACGGTGCGAGGTCGGATAGACCGCGGAGAGCCACAACGGCGGCGCCGCATAGTCGGGCAGCACGCGCACGAGGCGGCGTTCGAGCAGATCGCTCGCGGCGACCATCGTCGGCAGATAGACGACGCCCGCGCCCGCGCGCGCGAATTCGAGCAGCAGATGCACGCTGTTCGTCTTCAGGACGGCATTGAGCGCGATCTCGTAGCACTCGTTGCCCTTCATGAGCGGCCAGTTATCGCCCCACGGATAATGCGCATAGCGCGCGAAATCGTGACGCAGCAGATCGAGCGGCGTCTCGATGGCCGGCTCTTCCTTCAGATACGCGGGCGTTGCGCACAATACGCCGCGCACCGGAAAGAGCTTGCGCTCGACGAGCAGATTCGACGCCGGCGGATAAATCTGCAGCGCGAGATCGAAGCCTTCCTGCACGGGATCGATGACGCGATCGTTCACCGTCACCACGAACTCGATGCGCGGATGCGCCTCGCGAAACGCGATCAGCGCCTGTGAGAAGTGCCCGAGCGCGAAGCCCGGCAGCACGTGCACGTTGAGCGTGCCGCACAGCGATTGCGTCTCTGCGCTCACGCGCCCCGAAAGCTCGTGCACCTTGGAGACGAGCAGCAGGCAATCGCGATAATAGGATTCGCCGACCTCCGAGAGCCGAACCGCGCGCGTCGAGCGATGAAACAGCGCGACGCCGAAGTGCTCTTCCAGTTGCTTCACGCGCGACGTCACCACCGATTTCGCCACGCCGAGCTGCCGCGCCGCGCTCGCGAAGCTTTGCGCCTCGGCTGCGCGGACGAAGGCCTCCATCGACATGAAGAGGTCCATTCCCGCTCCTTAAGCCGCGCCTTTCCTGTAACGCAGCGGCGTGGTACCGAGCCGCTCCGAGAACAGCGCGGTCATGTGCTGTTGCGATGAAAATCCGCACGCGACGGCGACCTCGACGAGCGGCGCGTCGCCCGCGCGCAGCATCCGCGCGGCGGCGTCGATGCGCTTTTCCAGCACATAGCGATAGAGCGAATGACCCGTACGCGTCTTCACGCCATCGAACACGACGCGCACGGGCAGATCGAGCTCCGCGGCGATATCGGCGCAAGCGAGATTCTGGTCGATGTTCTCCGCGACATACGCTTCGAGCATGGCGAAGCCGGCGTCGGTCAGCGCGGACTTGCGCTCGCGCGCGCTGCTTTCCAGATGACGCGTCGTTTCGATCCACGCCAGTGTCGCGACGCATTGCATTTCCCACGGATCGACCGGGCGCGCTTCGGCCTGCGCCTTCTGCCGCGCATAGCGCACGAGATGCCGGATCGAATCAGCGCCGAGATTGCTGCGGCTGCCCGCGCGGCGCAACGGTTCCGCGTTGCGATCGGCGATGCGGTTCACGAAGGCGTCGGCATAGCGAAACGCGATGAAGCCGTGCCGCACGTCGTGCGCATCGATGCGCATGCTTTCGCCGCGCGGATGGAACGCGGCCGTTTCCGCGCGGAACGTGAAGGGCGCTGCGGGGCCGTCGTCGTAACGCGTGTCCGAGACGATCGTGCCGAGCAGCAGGCAGATCATGTCCGACGAATTGCTCAGCTCCAGCGAATAAGGGCGCGGGCCCGAAATGCAGTATTCGAGTCCGGGCACGCCCGCGACCGCGCTGAAGCGATCGATGCGGGCCGTCGCCGTATGAACGCTCTGGACGCTCATGGTCCTGTCTCCATTGTCTTCGCGGCTTGGATGGACGCCGCTGTTCACGCGAGTATAGATGCGAACCGCGACGCGCCCGCATGCGCGATGGGTCGCGATTCGCGAACGTCGCGTGCGGTCTTTGAGCACGGTGTAAACCCGCATCCGCCCGGAATCTGTAATCCGCAAAACCTGAAAGACCGCCGCGCCGCATCTTCGTAACGTTCGCTCACATTACACGAACGACCGGAGACGACGATGCAAAGGCGGCACACCAAACCAACGATACGAATACGCCTGGCATGCGCGCTCGCCATGCTCGGCGCGGGCTGCTCGATGACGGCTCACGCGGCGGGCATTCCCTTCGCGACGGACCGCCCGCAGACCTGGCAATTCAGCTCCGACTTCGAAGGCACGTACGACTCCTTCGGCCAGAACCTCGACTGGAATCACGACAGCCGCGCCTTCGATGCGCACGGCAACCAGGTCGCGGGTCCGGGCACGAACACGTTCGTCGGCTTATCGACGTTCATTCACTACTGGAAGCTGCCGTCGCTGCCGCATGTGGGGTTCAACGCGAGCATCACCGTGCCGGAGATCCGCTCGCAGGGATCGCAGTTTTCCGCGAGCGGCATCGGCGATCCGCTGATCGGCGGCCTGGTCTGGTACAACCCCGCGCCCGCGACCACGCTCGGGGCTCAAGCCTACGTGCAGGTGCCGATCGGACAGAACGACGTCTCGACGAATACGTGGTCGTTCTGGCCGTCTGTCTTCTACGACGACTGGTACGGGCACGTGAACGTCGATCTGCTTCTCGGCGGCATCATTCGCGGACGCACGCTGCGCTCCGGCCACGACGACCTGAGCCCGGGCAACTCGTTCCATCTGAACTTGCGCGTCGGCTACAGCATTTCGCCGCCGGACAATCCGTTTGCGATTCCCTTCGTCGGCCTCGACTTTCAGACGAGCGGCGGCACGTTCAACCAGACCGCTGCGATGCCCGTCTCGAACAGCGCGAGCCGCGAAACGACCGTGGGTGTCGGCGTGCTGTTCCAGTTCAAACCGAACAGCCTGCCGTTCGTGCACCAGAAGATGTACGACCAGCTTTCCATCCAATACCAGCACTCGGTTTCGGGGCGCAACACGACGCTCACCAACGGCATTCTCGTGCAGGCCTGGCATTACTGGTAAGCATAGCGAAATAAAGGAGACGAACATGAACGAGACGATTCGACCCGCCGCCTCGCGGCGCAACTTCATCAAGGCCGCTGGCGCGGGCACGGCGGCGGCCGCGTTCGGCGCGGTGTCGCTCACCGCGCGTGCCGCGAGCGACATCAAGTTCGACGCCGAATACGACGTCGTCGTGTGCGGCGGCGGCGGCGGCGGCTTGCCGGCCGCGCTTTTCTCGCGCTGGCTCGGCAACCGCGTCGCGATCCTGGAGAAAGCGGGCAGCGTCGGCGGCACGGCGGCGAAGGCCGCGTTCTGGTACTGGGTGCCGAACAACGAGCCGATGCGCCGCGCCGGCATCGCCGATCCGAAGGCCGACTACATGCGCTATGTCGCGCGCCTTTCGCGGCCCGAGCAATATGATCCGACGCAGCCGAAGCTCGGCCTCTCCGACTGGGAGTACGAGATGTGCGAGGCGATCTACGACAGCGCATCGCCCGCGGCGGAGCTGCTCGCAAACAAGGGCGCGCTGCCGTACCGGCATGAAGCGGCGGTGCCCGATTACTGGGCCGAATTGCCCGAAGACAAGGCGCCGCGCGGCCGCGTGCTGTTCCCGAAAGACGGGCTGCCGAGCATGTCCGATGGCGGACGCGTCGCGATTCGCACGATGAGCGCGGCCGCACGGCGCGATGGCATCGATATCAAGACCGGTTATCGCGTGCAGAAAGTGCTCGTCGATGAATCGGGCGCGGTGATCGGCGTCGAATCGCTGACGGAAGAGGGCACGCTGTATCGCGTCCGCGCAAAGAAAGCGGTGATTTTCGCGACCGGCGGCTTCACGCACGATCCCGAACTGCGCAAGAACTTCCTGCACGGCGCCGTGTACGGTGGCTGCGCCGCGCCGACGAACGAAGGCGATTTCGTGCGCATTTCCAGCGCGCTCGACGTGCAGTTGCGCAACATGAACTACTCGTGGATGGCGCCGATCTCGCTCGACAAGGCTATCGCGAAGGATGGCTCGCTCTCCGGCATCTTCACGCCGACGGGCGATTCGATGCTCTACGTGAACAAGTACGGCAAGCGCGTCGTCAACGAAAAGCTCGCGTACAACGAAGTCTGCGCGACATTTTCCGAATGGGACGGCGCGAAGGGCGAGTATCCGAATCTCACGCTGATTTCGATCTGGGATCAGCAGGCGCAGGACCATTGCGGCAGCGACGATTACGGCAGTCTCATCGTGCCGAAAGGGTCGAACGACCGGCACGTCGTGCGTGGCAACACGCTCGCGGAACTTGCCAGCGCGATCAGGGAGCGCATGGCGAAGTATCAGAGCGCGCTCGGCGGCGCCACGCTGAGCGACGACTTCACGCGCAATCTCGACGCGACCATCAAACGCTTCAACGGCTTCGCGAAGACGGGCGTGGATCAGGACTTTCACCGCGGCGAGCGGATCGTCGAGAAGCTGTTCAACGGGCCTACGGCCAAGAAGGCGGATCAGAAGAACGAGACGATGTATCCGCTCGCCGCGAAAGGTCCGTATTACGCGGCACTCATCGTCGCGGGCAATCTCGACACGAAAGGCGGCCCGAAAACCAACTCGCACGGACAGGTGCTCGATACGCGCGGCGCGCCGATCAAGGGCTTGTACGGCGTGGGCAACTGCGTGGCGTCGGCATCGGCGCGGGCGTACTGGGCGGGCGGCGGCACGCTCGGGCCGATCATCGCGTTTGCTTATCGTGCCGCACAATCGGCCAACGGAGTTCAATCATGATTCGGATTACGAATTTAATAGCAATGCTCGCACTCGCCAGCACCGCGGCCTACGCGCAGGACAACACCGCCGCGCTCGGCAAGAAGCTCACGACGAACAATTGCGCCGTGTGCCACACCTTCAACAAGGGCGAGCCGAACGGTCAGGGGCCGAATCTCTTCGGGATCGTCGGCAAGCCGCTGGCATCGGAGCCGGGCTTCAAATATTCGGCGGCCATGAAGGCCGCGGCGGCGGGCAAGGTCTGGGACGAAAAGCTGCTCGACGCGTGGCTCACCGATACGCAAACCGTCGCGCCCGGCAACGCCATGACCTATTTCGAAGGCGACGAAGCGCGGCGGCAAAAGATCATCGCTTATCTGCGCACGCTGCATTGAACTGAACAACAGGAGACGAAAGCATGAACCCCACCACCATGACCGACGAACAACGCAAGACCATCGCGCTCGAATATCTGCGCAGGCTCGATCGCGGCCAATCATTCTTCGAATTGTTCGATGACCACGCCGAAGTCTATTTCCCGAAATGGGGCATTGCGACGGGCCGCGCGGCCTTCGAAAAGCTCTTCGCCGATCTCGGCACGATCGTCGCGAGGTTCAAGCACGATCTCGCGTATCTGAACGTGATCCAGCAGGGCGACACGGTGGTCGTCGAAGGCACGAGCTACGGCGCGACCCAAAGCGGCGTGGAATGGCGCGCGGGCGTCACGCACGCGGGCCGCTGGACCGATGTCTTCGAGATTCGCGATTTCAAGATCCAGCGCTGCTTCATCTATCTCGACCCGGACTACGAGGGCGCGGACACGCAGCGCTATCCGTGGCTCGCGGAGCAACAAGCGCGAAAGTAAGTACTTTCCCTAAGGCCGCGATCGAGCACGCGACGTTCGGCAAACGCGAACCTCGATTCATTGCCTCGCGGCGCGCACCGCCCTAATCTTGATTCCAACGCGACACCGCGAAAGTGAACGCAGACACGGAGACAGACATGCAACCGACTCAACTCGGCAGCCTCGATAACTATCGCAAAGGCTCGATCGAAATCATCAAAGGCCAGGCCTCGCATTACGTGATGTCCAACGTATTCGAAGTCGCGAGCCATGCCGCGCCGTATGAAAAGGTAGTGGTCGGCAAGAACCTCAAGTACGTGATCGAAACGCTGCGCGCAGAGGGCGTGTCGCCGTGGTTCACCGCATCGCACGATGAATTCGCGGTCGCGCTCGATGGCGAAATCGACGTGCACTTCATCAAGCCGTCCGACGGCGCGCTCGTGAGCGAAGAGATCGAAGGCACGGTGAAGCTCGAAGGCGAACCTTCGGGCCAGAAGATGGGCTTCGTGCGTCTGCGCCGCGGTCATCAGGCGCTGCTGCCCGCGGGCGCGGCGTATCGCTTCGAAGCGAGAAAGACCGGCGTGCTGCTCGTGCAGACGATTCTCGGCGCGGCATCGGTCGAGAAGTGGGCCGACATCTGCATTCAGTAACGCCGCCGCGAACTCATCTTTCGGAGCAAAAACATCATGGATACCAGCACTTTCCTGCAAAGCGTCGTCGCCACCGATCCCGATGCGACCACCGGCTACCGCACCTTCAAACTGGGCGATTTCGAATTCAGCCGCGATGCCTACTTCGTTACCGTGAAGTGGCCGGCGCAAGGCCAGACGCGCTCGCATCAGATGCACGCCGACGACTTTCTGCGCGCCATGATGCGCGACGTCGCGTGGGGCTTCTTCTACGGCTGGGTCAATTTCGACGAAGTGATCGGCACGCGCAACCACTACGGCAAGGTGGACATGTACGCCGGCGCGTATAACGCGAGCTTCCGCGAGGCGGGCGTCGATTACACGCAGCAGTTCGAAACGCCGATCATCATGGCGACCTTCAAGGCGATCCTGAAGGACTGGGTGAACGAAGGCTTCGACCCGTTCGCGGCGCCCGAGGAAACCGGCTCGGCGTTCGGCGCGAAACACGGCGACAACATCGCGGCGATCGACCGCACGCGCATTGCGACCAAGCGCATGCCGGGCCTCGAAGGCGACTCGCCCCTGCGCGACGACTTCCCGGTGAATCGCCAGTTCGCGGATGTCTCGCAGGACGAGCCGGAGATTCAAGCGGAACCGGGCTTTGAAGGCCAGTTGCACGCATTCAGCCTCTTCAAGTATCTGTCGCGCTCGGACGTGACGTGGAATCCGTCGGTCACGTCCGTCTGCAAGCAAAGCCTTTTTTGCCCGACGACCGAAGAATTCGTGCTGCCGGTTTTCCACGGCAACGACCGCGTTGAGTGGTTCCTGCAACTGTCGGATCAGATCATCTGGGACGTCGCCGATAAAGACACCGGCGAGCCGCGTGCGCGCATCACGATGAACGCCGGCGATATCGCCGCGATGCCCGCCGACATTCGCCACAAGGGTTATTCGCAGAAGCGCTCGATGCTGCTCGTCTGGGAAAACGCAACGCCCGATCTGCCCAAGCGCTACGAAAGCGGCGAGTTGCCGCCGTATCCGGTCGCGCTTTAAATCCCTGTCCTTTGAATCTCGACGGCGCCTTGAACGAAGGCGTCGCGAGAGAGGCTTCGTCTTCAATCTTCGACACGAGCAAGACATGCAAACGCAACTCTTCATCGATGGCCGCTTCGTGCCCGCCCTGTCCGGCGAAACGCTCGCGACCCTGAATCCGCACGACAACAGCGTGATCGCGCAAGTGTCGATGGCGGGCCGCGAGGACATCGACCGCGCGGTGCAAGCCGCGAAAAAAGCGTTCCCGGCGTGGAGCGCAATGGCCGCCGCCGACCGCGGACGCCTGCTGCTGAAACTCGCCGATGCGATCGAAGCCAACGCCGATCAACTCGCGCGCCTCGAATCGATGGACACGGGCCACCCGATCCGCGACACGCGCAATCTCGACGTGCCGCGCACCGCCGCGACCTTCCGCTATTTCGGCGGCATGGCCGACAAGTTCGAAGGCTCGGTGATTCCGGTCGAAGCGGGCTTTCTGAACTATCTGACGCGCGAGCCGGTGGGCGTCGTCGGGCAAGTGGTGCCGTGGAATTTTCCGCTGATGTTCACGAGCTGGAAGATGGCGCCCGCGCTCGCGGCGGGCAATTGCGTCGTGATGAAGCCCGCCGAACTCACGCCGCTGTCGAGCCTCGCGATCGCCGAACTGATGGCCGAAGTCGGCTTCCCGGCGGGCGTGGTGAACGTGCTGCCGGGGCTTGGACAGGTCGCTGGGCAATACATCGCGGAGCATCCGGACATCGGCAAGGTCGCGTTCACCGGATCGACGGCGGTCGGGCGCAAGATCGTGCAGGCGTCGAGCGGCAATCTGAAGAAGGTGCAGCTCGAACTCGGCGGCAAGGGCGCGAACATCGTCTACGCGGACGCCAATCTCGCTGCCGTCGTGCAAGGCTCCGCGTTCGGCATCTTCCATAACCAGGGGCAGGCGTGCATTGCGGCATCGCGGCTGATCGTGCATGAATCCATCGCCGATGAACTGCTGGAGCGCTTCACGTCGCTCGCACGCTCGATCCGCATCGGCGATCCGCTCGATCCGTCGACGGAAATGGGGCCGCTCACGTCGCAGATGCATCGCGATCGCGTGCTGTCCTATGTCGATGTCGCGCGCGAGCAGGGCGGCCGCGTGCTCGCGGGCGGCAAGGCGCCGGACGCCGCCGCGCTCGCGAACGGCTGCTATGTCGAGCCGACCATCGTGCAGGCGAAGCCGACCGACCGCGTCGCGCAGGAAGAAGTGTTCGGCCCGTTCGTCACCGTCAGCACCTTCAAGACCGACGAGGAAGCGCTCGCCATCGCCAACGGCACCGAATACGGCCTCGGCGCGGGCCTCTGGACGCGCGATCTGCAACGCGCGCATCTCGTCGCGCGGCAATTGCACAGCGGCATGGTGTGGATCAACTGCTACAAGCGCGTGAGTCCGGGCTCGCCCTTCGGCGGCGTCGGCGCGAGCGGTTATGGCCGGGAAATGGGCTTCGAAGTGATGCGCGAATATACTCAGGCCAAGTCGGTGTGGGTGAATGTCGACGCCAATATTCCGCCTTACTATCCGCGCTAAAAGCGCATCGGGAATCATGCAATCGTTCATCTATCAGGGCATGCCGTCGCGCGTCGTGTTCGGCGCGGGCAGCATCGAACATATCGAGCGCGAGATCGAGCTGCTCGGCGCGAAGCGCGCGCTCATTCTCTCGACGCCGCCGCAGCGCGACCAGGCCGAAGCGCTCGCCGAACGCATCGGGCCGCGCGCGGCGGGCGTCTTCGCCAAAGCGGTGATGCACGTGCCGGTCGAAACCGCCCGCGAGGCGCGCGAGGTCGCCGAGCGCATCGGCGCGGATTGCGCGATCGCCATCGGCGGCGGTTCGACGACCGGTCTCGGCAAGGCGATCGCGCTGACATCGTCGCTGCCGATACTCGCCGTGCCGACCACGTATGCGGGCTCGGAGATGACGCCCATCTACGGTCTCACCGAAGCGGGCCTGAAGAGGACCGGACGCGACCCGCGCGTGCTGCCGAAAACGGTGATCTACGATGCGGAACTCACGGTATCGCTGCCCGCGTCGCTTTCGGTGACGAGCGGCATCAACGCAATCGCGCACGCGGCGGAAGGGCTCTACGCGCAGGACGCGAATCCGGTGACGAGCCTGATGGCGGAAGAGGGCATCCGCGCGCTGGCGCAGGGCATCGGCAAAGTGGTGGCGAAGCCCGGCGATCTCGATGCGCGCGGCGATTGCCTTTACGGCGCGTGGCTGTGCGGCGCGGTGCTCGGCAGCGTCGGCATGTCGCTGCATCACAAGCTGTGTCACACGCTCGGCGGCACGTTCAACCTGCCGCACGCGGAAACGCATACCATCGTATTGCCGCACGCGCTCGCCTACAACCGCGACGCCGCGCCCGATGCGATGAAGCGTATCGCCCGCGCGCTCGGCGCCGGCGATGCCGCGCAAGGCGCATTCGATCTCGCGCGGGACAACGGCGCGGCGACCGCGCTGAAGGACATCGGCATGAAGGAAAGCGAGATCGATATCGCCATCGATGTCGCGATGAAAAGCCCGTACTGGAATCCGCGGCCGGTGGAACGCGCGCCCTTGCGTGCGCTGCTCGAAGCGGCCTACGAAGGACGACGACCATGAACGAGTCTCTGACGCACAACGTCACCGAAGCCTTCGGCGCTTGCGCCGATGCGCGCACGAAGGAAATCGTCACCGCGCTCGTGCGTCATCTGCACGCGTTCGCGCGCGAAGTGAACCTCACGCACGACGAATGGCGGCAGGGCATCGAGTTTCTCACCGCCACCGGCAAGAAGTGCGACGGCATCCGGCAGGAGTTCATTCTGCTGTCGGATACGCTGGGGCTGTCGATCGTCCTCGACGATATCAACCAGCATCACGAAGAAGCCGCGACCGAAAGCAGCCTGCTCGGGCCGTTCTATCGCGATGGCGTGAAGGAATCGGGGTTTGGCGCGAACATCGCGCAAAGCGAGGGCGAGCCGGTGTTCTTTCATGGCGCGGTGCGCGATGCAACGAGCGGCAAGCCCGTCGCGAACGCGCTGATCGAGGTCTGGCAGACCGCGCCGAACGGCATGTACGAAGGACAGGACCCGGACCAGCCGGAAGGCAATCTGCGCGGCCGGTTCCGCACGAACGCGGACGGCGCCTACGCGTTCCATTCGATCAAGCCGACGAGCTATCCGATTCCAACCGATGGCCCCGTCGGCCAGATGCTCGTCGCGACCGGCCGTCATCCGATGCGTCCCGCGCACATTCACTTTCGTATCGACGCGCCCGGCTACGCGCAACTGACGACCGCGCTCTATTCCGCCGACGATCCCTACGTGAATTCGGACGCGGTGTTCGGCGTGAAGCCATCGCTCGTGATCGAGTACGCGCCGCGGGAAAACGGCTACGACGTGGCGCGCGATTTCACGCTGATCGCGAAGGAACGCGCATGAACGCGATCTGCACGCTCGACGACGTGCCCGACGGCGGCGGCCTCGAAGCCGCGCCGTCCGTGCTCGTGTTGCGCCGCGGCGGCGAAGTCTGGGCGTATCGCAATGTGTGTCCGCACTTCTCGATTCCGCTCAACTACGAGCCGGACGCGTTCTGGACCTACGAAGGCGGCCTCTTGATGTGCGCGCATCACAGCGCGATGTTCCGCTTCGAAGACGGCGTGTGCGTCGACGGGCCTTGTCTCGGCGCGAGCCTCAGGCGCATTCCGATTCGCATCGAACATGGCGCGGTGATGATCGCGCAGGAGACGCTCACATCGGATGAGCCGCGACGAAGTTCTTGAACGCGGCGTAAGCGGGCTTCGGCGTGAAGCCATCGAACTTCAGAAGGCCGAATGCGCCTTCGCCGTGAACCGGATCGTCGTCGTAAAGCTCGTAGGACTGGATCGATTCGATGTCGTACGTCGCGGCGAGCGCGACGAACTGCGCCATCATCGTGTTGCCGACGAGATACGCCGCGATCTGCTGATCCGTGCCGTAGTTCGGGCGCACGCCGAACTCGTTGATCCAGATCGGCTTGCCGAGCGCCTTCAGTTCCGCGAGCACGTTGTGGCAACCCGTGCCGCCGCACGCGTGGGTGATGTCGCCTTGCTCCGAATACCAGTGCCACGCGGTGATGTCCCAGTCCACGGCCGGATGCCCGATGCTGCCGTCCGGCTCCATGCCGGCCGCGAGCATCTTGTGGAAGCCGTAATGCAGCCACGTCCCGCCGCCCATGATGATCTTGCCCGACGTATCGACCGAGCGGATGCCTGCGATCATCCCGCGAATGACGCCGCGCAGGATGCGGAATTTCGCCATGTCGAACTGCTGCGGATAGACGCCGTCCACATTGCCGAGGAGCAGTTCCGCTTCCATCTCGTTCGTGACTTCGTAGTACGGGTAGCGGCGCGAGGTCGCCGTCTGCCGGCCGAGCGTGAAGCCCGCGTTATAGCCTTCGGTCTCGTTGTTGAAATCGCTGATGCCCATCAGCATCACCGGATACACGGTGACACCGCCCGTCGCCATGAATTGCGCGATGCCCGCGAGCTTGGTCACGGTGCCCTGGTTATACACCTCGTTGCGATAGAGCTTCGCGCCGAGATCCTGCAACTGCGCAAGCTGCAGCGCGGGGCTGGAGATATCGTAGGCGCCGCCTTCGTTATTGTGGCCGTTCACGCCGTAGAAGAGCCGTGCGGGCGGCAGCGGCGCCGTCGCGTTGCCCGCGCCGGAAGCCGGGGCCGGCGTGCTCGCGGCGGGCGACGATGCGCCGCTGCCTGCGTCGCCGGCCGGTGCGGACGCCGGGTTCGTCGTGGTTTTCGATGTCTGCGTGTCCGTGGCCGGCGTCACCGGCGACGAAGCGGCCGTGTCGGGAGCGGAGGCCGAACCGGATGCCGAACCGGACGCAGAAGCGACGCCGCTTTGCGTCGCCACGGTGGACGATGCGGCGTCGCTGCCGCCGCCGCCTCCGCCGCCGCACGCGGCGAGCAGCACGCTCATGGCCGCTGCAAGCGCGACAGCCTTGAATCGGGCAAGGCGAAAAATCGGAACGCCGGCGTGGAGAAAATCAATCATGTCGATGCGCGCTACGGAATGGTCGAAATCCATCCATGTCCACGAAGCAGGCGCACGCTCCCCGGGTCGCCCGCGCGAAAGCGGACGGACCGATGAGGGGCCTTCATCCCGCGTCGAGCGCCAGGACGTGTGGAAAGATCGTCGAAAGACCCCGGCGAGCCGGTGAAAGCGGCACGCCGGCGGAAGGAAGGGGTTAAGCGAAGACCGCGTCGATGCCGGTCTTAATAGGGTTTACGGCGAGGATGGAGAGGACTTGAGGTGCGTTCGGCAAAAGCAAACGTTACGACGGCGCGGGTTCGGACATTCTTACCCGGACCGCGGCCGGTCGGGTTCGAGCGCTGCGCCGCCGAGAATCGAGTTGGCGTCGGCGCGCGCGTTGTCGAGCTGCACGACGCTCGCCTGACGCGCGGCGAGTGCATCGCGGTTGGCGATCGCGGTGAAGATCGCCTTATGGCGCGGCAGCGAGAGCGCGTGCGTGTTCGGATGCCGGCTCGTCAGCTTGATCGATTCGGAGAGCGCGAGCGACAACATGTTGCCGATATACGCGAGCATGTCGTTGTGCGTCGCCGACATGATCGCGCGATGAAACGCCAGGTCCGGATCGAGCAGCGCGGCGGCCGTCTGCGCGCTTTCCATGCGCTCATAGGCCGCGCCGATGCGCGCGATGTCGTCGTCGGTGGCGGAGATGGCCGCGAGCGCGGCGGCGGCGGGCTCGATGATCTGCCGCACCGTCATCAGCGAGCGGAAGAACTCGCCTTCGGGAAGATGGCTGATGGTCCACACGAGCACATCGGGATCGAGCATGTGCCATTCGTCGCGCGCGCGCACGACGCTGCCCACGCGCGGCTTCGACACGACCAGCCCTTTCGCGACGAGCACGCGCGTCGCCTCGCGCAGCACCGGGCGGCTCACGCCATAGGTTTCGCACAGCGTGGGTTCGGTGGGCAGGCGCTCGCCCGGCTTGATGCCGCCGCTCACGATCCGCATGCCGAGCTCCTGCACGATGCGCCCGTGCATGCTCTTGCGCTGCTTCGGATTGCGGTAATCCATGATGCGGCCTGACGGCGTCTATTGCGCGGTCGTCGCGCGCATCGCCCGATACTCGCGCCTCACGATATCCATCAGCTCGGCGACCGACGTATTCGCGCTCTGCTGCTCGTAGGTCACGCGGCCGCGCTGCATCAGCATGATGCGATCCGCGATATCGAGCGTCTGCGCGTAGTTGTGCATGATCATGATGATCGAGAGCCCGCCTTTCTCCTTCAGGCGCATGATCAGATCGATGATGAGCGCGGCCTCGCGCGCGCCCATCGCGGCGAGCGGCTCGTCGAGCAGCAGGATCTTCGCGTTGGAATGCACCGCGCGCGCGACGGCGATCGCCTGACGCTGCCCGCCCGACAGACGCTCCACGGGCAGATCGACGGACGGCACGTGCACGCCGATATCTTCGAGCAGATGCGCGGCGCGCTCGCGCATCTGCTTGTGATCGACGAGACGGAACACGCGCGCGGGCCCGCGCCGCACGATCTCGCGGTTGAGGAACATGTTGTGATAGATCGACAGCGAATTCGCGAGCGCGAGATCCTGATACACGCATTCGATGCCGAGCGCGCGCGCATGATCGACCGACTTGAGCAGCGTTTCCTCGCCGTGCACGGAGAGCGTGCCGCTCGTCTGCTGATGAAAGCCCGTGAGGATTTTCACGAGCGTCGATTTGCCCGCGCCGTTGTCGCCGAGAATGCCGAGAATCTCGCCTTGACCGAGCGTGAACGAGACCCCGTCGAGCGCGGTCACCGCGCCGAAGCGCTTGACGATGTTGTCGCCGCGAAGAGCGAGATCGTTCATCACCGTGCTCCCTTGCGGCGAATGCGCCCGACGTGGATGTTGAAGATCATCGCCGCGAGAATCGCGCCTCCGAGAATGATGTTGAACGTGAACGCATTGATGCCGATGAGCGTGAAGCCGTCGCTCAGAATGCCGAGCACGGCCGCGCCCAGCAGCCCGCCGACGATCGTGCCCGAGCCGCCCGTGAGCGGTGTGCCGCCGATCACCGCTGCCGCGACGGCGAGGAACATGATCTGATTGCCGCCCGCCTGCGGATCGATCGACGTGATGCGAAAGCTTTCGAGCACGCCCGTGAAGCCCGCGAGCACCGCCGCCAGCACGAAATTGCCGAGCCGCAAGCGGTTCACGTGGATGCCCGCCTCGCTCGCGCCGATCGGATTCGCGCCCGCCGCCTGCGTGTGCAGGCCCCAGCGCGTGTGCCGCAGCAGCACGTGCATGACGAACGCGATCGCCACGGTCCAGATGATCTCGCTGTAGCCCCACGCGCCCATGACGGCGGCGAACTCCGGCGAGCCCGGCGTCGCGGCGGGCGTGCCGCGCGAAACCGTCAACGTGATGCCGTTGATCAGAAAGAGCGTGCCGAGCGTCGTCACGAACGAGGGCAGGCGCAGATAGACCGTCACCGCGCCGTTCACGAAGCCGATGATCGCCGCCGCGAGGAGACCGGCGATCACGGCGAGCCACATCGGCGCGCCCGCCTCGTTGGCGAAGACCATCATGAACGGTGCGAATGCGAACACCATGCCCGCCGACAGATCGATATCGCCGCCGATCATCAGCATGATTTCGCCGAACGCGATAATCGCGACCGGCGCGATGTACTGCGAGAGATTGACGAGGCTCGCGTTGCTGAGCAGAAAATCGTGGTTGAGAAACTGGAAGTACGCGCAGAGCAGCACCGCGACCAGGAGGATGCGCAACTCGGGCGCCCAGTGCGACACCCACGCCCCGCGCGGGCTTTCGACTCGCGCGGGCGCCGTTGCCTTGCTAGGTTCGTTCACCGTATTCATCAGGATTTGATCGCGCCTTTCATCGGCACGATTTGCGGCTTGGTGGTCTTGCCTTCATAACGCGTCGACGTGTTGAGATACGGCTCGACCGTGTCCTTCGTCACGAACTTGAGACCCGTGTTGATGTTCGCCGGCCCGACGAGCCCGCCCGACGCGAGGAACACGAACGCTTCCATCACCGTGTAAAAGCCCTGTACGTACGGCTGCTGGTCGATGGTGAAGTCGAGGAAGCCTTCGTGGATGAGCTGGATCGTCTGCGGCAAGAGATCGAAGCCGCCGCCATGCACGCCCTTCGAAGGCAGGTTCGATTCCTTCATCACTTGCGCGACGCCCTGCGTGCTGCCCGCATCGACGGCGAACATGCCTTTCAGGTCCTGATGGCCGAGATAGAACGATTTGATCTTCGAGAGTTCCTCGTTGACGGTCGCGCCGGTCGCCACGGTCTGAATGTCGATCTTCTTGCCGGATTTCTTGATCGCGTCGCTCGCGCCGTCGAGACGCGGCTGGATGTTCAACTGGCCCGGCGTCGCGATGAAGAGCGCGACCATGCCGCTGTCGATGAGACTCGCGATGCGCTCGCCCATCTGATAACCCGACAGATACAGGTCCTGCCCGATATACGCGAGACGCGGATTGCTCTTGCCGCGCGGGGCATCCGCGTTGTAAGCGAACACGGGAATGCCCGCGTCGAGCGCGGCCTGAATCGGCTTGTCGAACGCGTTCGGATCGACGATCGGCACGGCGATGGCGTCGGCTTTCGCGGCGATCGCCGAATTCACCGCGCGCACCATTTCGCCCGCGTCGGACGTGGCCGAGCCGGTCCACTGATAGTCCATGCCGAACATCGCGCACGCGTCCTGAATGCCGTATTGCGTCGGCACGAAGAACGGATTCGTCGTGACGTGATTGACGAAGACGATCTTCCATTTCTTGTGCTGCGGGAACGCCGCTTCGGCTGCCTGCGCGGTCGAAATCAGGCCGCCCGCGCCGCTCACCCCGCCCAAGAGCGATAGCGCCGCGCCTAGCCCCGCGCCTTGCATCAGGCCGCGCCGGCCCGAACTGATGAGGCTGTTGCCGTCTTTCGCGTCGTCATCCCGATTCTGCGCCATATCTTCCTCCGGTCTCTTCTGCGTTGGTCGAATACTGGGTTTTCACGGCACGTCACGCGCGCGCGGCTTTCATGATCGAAAAATGAAAGCGTGCGGGTGACGATGCGAGCAGTGCGAGAGGATCATTCGATAGCGCGGCGTTTTTTTAACTAGTAATTGGGATATGCGAAGCCCGCGCGCCGACTTCAATAGACAAACTATATGCAGTGTGTTTTGACGTTTCGATTAGCGTTTTCCCGGTACGTGCCCTCGATATAGTCATGCTATTTATAGGTCTTTCCCGCACAGTGAGCACAGCCATGAGCGCCCCCAAATTCAAGCTCCGCTCCGCGGCGTGGTTCGGCACCGCGGACAAGAACGGCTTCATGTACCGGAGCTGGATGAAAAATCAGGGCATTCCGGATCACGAGTTCGCGGGCAAACCGATTATCGGCATATGTAATACGTGGTCCGAACTAACGCCGTGCAATTCGCACTTTCGCAAGATCGCCGAGCACGTGAAGCGCGGCGTGTACGAGGCGGGCGGATTTCCCGTCGAGTTTCCGGTGTTCTCGAACGGCGAATCGAATCTGCGGCCCACCGCCATGTTCACGCGCAATCTCGCCAGCATGGACGTGGAAGAAGCCATACGCGGCAATCCCGTCGATGCGGTCGTGCTGCTCGTCGGCTGCGACAAGACCACGCCCGCGCTCCTGATGGGCGCGGCGAGCTGCGATGTGCCCGCGATCGCCGTCTCCGGCGGCCCGATGTTGAACGGCAAGCACGAAGGACGTGACATCGGCTCGGGCACGGTCGTGTGGCAACTCTCCGAGCAGGTGAAGGCAGGCAAGATTTCGATTCACGAGTTCATGTCGGCGGAAGCGGGCATGTCGCGTTCGACGGGCACCTGCAACACGATGGGCACCGCATCGACCATGGCGTGCATGGCCGAAGCGCTCGGCGTCACGCTGCCGCACAACGCCGCCATTCCGGCCGTCGATTCGCGCCGTTACGTGCTCGCGCATCTGTCGGGCATGCGCATCGTCGAGATGGCGCTGGAGGATCTGCGGCTCTCGAAACTGCTCACGCGCGAGGCCTTCGAGAACGCGATTCGCACGAATGCGGCCATCGGCGGATCGACGAATGCGGCGATCCATCTGAAGGCGATCGCGGGACGCATCGGCGTGAAGCTCGAACTCGACGACTGGACGCGCATCGGGCGCGGCACGCCGACGCTCGTCGATCTGCAGCCTTCCGGACGTTTCCTGATGGAAGAGTTCTACTACGCGGGCGGCTTGCCCGCCGTGCTGCGGCGGCTCGGCGAAGCGAATCTGCTGCCGCATCCCGGCGCGCTCACGGCCAATGGCCGCACGCTGTGGGAGAACGTGAAGGAAGCGCCGCTTTATAACGACGAAGTGATTCGCCCGCTCGACAAACCGCTCGTCGCCGATGGCGGATTGTGCGTGCTGCGCGGCAATCTCGCGCCGAACGGCGCGGTATTGAAGCCATCGGCGGCGACGGCCTCGCTGCTGAAACATCGCGGCCGCGCGGTCGTGTTCGAAAATTTCGACGACTACAAAGCCCGTATCGCCGATCCCGATCTCGACGTCACGAAAGACTCCGTGCTCGTCATGAAAAATTGCGGGCCGAAGGGTTATCCGGGCATGGCGGAAGTCGGCAACATGGGCTTGCCGCCGAAGCTCTTGGCGCAAGGCGTGACCGACATGGTGCGCGTGTCGGATGCGCGCATGAGCGGCACGGCGTACGGCACCGTCGTGCTGCATGTCGCGCCCGAGGCGCGCGCGGGCGGCCCGCTTGCCATCGTGCGCGACGGCGACTGGATCGAGCTCGATTGCGACAACGGCGTGTTGCGCATCGATATCGGCGATGACGAAATCCGCGCGCGCCTCGATGCATGGAACGCGGCGAAGCGCGAGATTCCCGAAGATCGCACGGGCTATCGCAAGCTGTATGTCGAGCACGTTTTACAGGCCGACGAGGGCTGCGACTTCGATTTTCTCGTCGGCTGTCGCGGCGCGGACGTGCCGAAGCATTCGCACTGAGCTACTTGCGCGGGCTCCATGTCGCGATGGCGACGCCGAGCACCGCGACGCCCATTGCCCACCATGCGGCCGCCGGCAGGACTTCGCCGAGAAAGAACCACGACAGCACTGCCGCCGCGGGCGGCACGAAGAAGAACAGCGACGCCACTTGCGAGACCTTGCCCGCGCGCGTCATCGCGAGCAGCAGGGTGATGGCGATCAGCGAGTTGCCGATCACGAGATAGGCGAGCGTGGCGATGAGCGTCGGCGTCCAGTTGACTTGCGTATGCTCGAAGGCGAGCGCCATGGGCGCGCAGAAAATCAGGCCGACGCTGTATTGCACGAGGTTCGAGGTCAGCGGATCTTGCGCCGTGCCGAGGCGCTTTTCATAGAGCATTGCGCCCGTGATGCCGATGAGCGCGCCCACCGCGAGCAACACCGGCCCGAGCGATTCGGCGTGCAGCGGCCCGCGCGCGGCGATCACGCCCGCCGCGCCCGCGAGACCGAGCAGCAGCCCGGTCCAGCGCCGCGCGCCGATCCGCTCGCCGATGAACTTCGGCGCGAGCACGCCGACGAGAATCGGCTGCAAGGACACGATCAGCGCGAGCACGGAAGTGGCGATGCCCGCCGTCATCGACAGATAGCTGAGCCCGAAGTACATCACCTGCACGAGAAAGCCGACGACGACGAGATGCAGCCACGCACGCGCATCGCGCGGCCATTGCGGACGTTTGATCGCGCATACGGCGAGCAGCACGCCGACGCTCAGCGCGAAACGTATCGACAGAAACGTGAGCGGTGATGCGTAATGCAGACCGGTCTTCGCGATGGGAAATCCCGCGGACCAGAGCATCAGGAACACGATCGGGCCGCCGACGGAAAGCCAGCGTTCGTTTCGAGCGTTCGTGTCGATGTGCGGCGCTTGCGCCATGCCAGATATCCTTGGGTATTTGCGTCCGGATCTACGCTATCGAGTCCGGATCGCTCAGTTCGTACGATGTGCTGCGCCCGCCCGCCGACGAGCGATGCAAGATGCCGAGCGCAACGAGTTCGTTGAGGTCGCGCAAGGCGGTGTCGGGCGAGCATTTCGCGATCGACGCCCACTTGCTGCTGGTGAGCTTGCCTTCGAAACCGTCCAGCAGCCGGTTGATCAGCTTCGTCTGCCGTTCGTTCAATGCCGTGCCGGCCCACCGTTGCCAGAAGCGTGTCTTGACGAACACCGCGTCGAGCGCGTGCTGCGCGGTTTCGATCGCGCGCAGTACGGCGGAGAGAAACCAGGTCAGCCACTCGGTCACGTCGAGCGTGCCTTTCTGGGTGCGCTCCAGTATTGCGTAGTATTCCTTGCGTTCGCGCTGAATCTGCGCCGACAGACTGTAGAAGCGTCGAGGACTGCGGTCGGCGCGGGCGAGCAGGAGGTCGCCCACCGCGCGGGCAATGCGGCCGTTGCCGTCGTCGAACGGATGCAGGGTGACGAACCAGAGATGCGCGAGTCCCGATTTCAGGAGGAGCGGCTCGGCGGAGTCGGCGTTGACCCACGCCAGGAAGCGATCCATTTCTTCATCGATACGGCCTGCGGGCGGCGCTTCGAAATGGACCTTCTGCCTGCCGATCGGCCCCGAAACGACTTGCATGGGACCGTGCTCGTCGTTGCGCCAGGCGGCGACGCTGATCCGCGACATGCCGCTGTAGCCGGTCGGAAAGAGCGCAGCGTGCCATCCGAACATGCGCTCTCTGGTCAGGGCGGCGGCGCACTGGAGGGTCGCGTCGAGCACCATGTCGACGACGCCTTCGACATGACGGTCGGTGGGCGCAAGCGCGCCGATGTCCACGCCGAGCCGGCGCGCAATCGACGAGCGCACCGACGCGACATCGAGCCGTTCGCCTTCGATGGCGCTGGTCTTGACGACGTCTTCGGTGAGCACGGCGAGACTCGCCTGGTCGCGAAGCGCGATGCCTGCATCGGTGAGCCGGCCGAGCAGCAGCCCTTGCGCGCGCGACACGTCCGCAAGCAGTACCGCCAGACGCGCCATGTCGTAGCGCCATGCGGGCCAGCCGGACGCTTCCCAGATATAGATCGAATCACCGCATTTCATGCGGAGATTATGCGTGGTATTCGCCGCGCGGGCAAACATTTCGATCGCAAATTCCGCAGCGAAGTATGAGACATTCTCCCTTCCACCGACACTCCACCCGCCATGCCCAAGATCGACCTCGCCGCCGCGCCCGAGATAGAAGGCTCGGGCTACCCGCCGCCTTTCGATGCGCCGTGCGCCGGGCGCATCCGCCGACGACTCGGCGATGCCGGCGGCCTCGGCGATTTCGGCGTCAATCTCATGCGCCTGCCGCCGGGCGGCTGGTCGAGTCAGCGTCATTGGCACTCGCACGAGGACGAGTTCGTGTACGTCCTCGAAGGCGAACTGGTGCTGCTCGAAGACGAAGGCGAAACGCTCCTGCGCGCGGGCGATTGCGCGGCGTTTCCCAAGGGCAGCGGCAACGGCCATCACATGATCAACCGGTCGGAGAAAATCGCGATGTATCTCGAAGTCGGCAGCCGCGTATTCGACGATCTCACCACCTGCTCCGACGTCGACATGATGAGCGCCAACGCCGATGGCCGCTTCGTGCGCAAGGACGGCACGCCGATCACGCGCTGACATGCACTCGACGACTCCACCCGAGCGCGCATCGCTGCTGCGCGAACTGGACCGCACGGCGGTCTTCGATGTCGTCGTGATCGGCGGCGGGGCGAGCGGCCTCGGCACGGCCGTCGATGCGGCGTCGCGCGGCTACCGCACCTTGCTGCTGGAAGCGCGCGATTTCGCCAAAGGCACGTCGAGCAAGGCCACGAAGCTCGTGCACGGCGGCGTGCGCTATCTCGCGCAGGGCAATGTCCCGCTGGTGCGCGAAGCGTTGCGCGAGCGCGGCCTGCTCGCGCGCAATGCGCCGCATCTGGTGCGCCCGCTCGGCTTCATCGTGCCCGCCTACCGGACCGCCGACAGGCTGCTCTACGGCGCGGGGCTCAAGATCTACGACTGGCTCGCGGGTTCGCTCAATCTCGCCGCGAGCCGCAGCCTCGGTCTTGCCGAAACGCGCGAAAAATCGCCGATGCTCGCGGACCATCTGCACGGCCACGCGTTGCGCGGCGGCACGCTCTACTACGACGGCCAGTTCGACGACGCGCGTCTCGCCATCACGCTGATGCGTACGCTCTTCGATCTCGGCGGCATCGCGCTGAACAATGCGGCGGTGCGCGGCGTGAGGTTCGATCGCGACGCGGGGTGTCATCGGGTCGCGGTGGAAGACGTCGAAACGGGCGATGTGCTCGACGTCGGCGCGCGCTGCCTCGTCAACGCGACGGGCGTGTGGGTCGATTCGATCCGCTCCATGGCCGATCCCGCCGCGCGGCCGATCGTGGCGCCGAGCCAGGGCGTGCATCTCACGTTGCCCAGCCGCTTCCTGCAAAGCCGCGACGCGATTCTCGTGCCGCGCACGGAAGATGGCCGCGTGTTGTTCGTCGTGCCGTGGCACGGGCACACGATCGTCGGCACGACGGACACGCCGCGTCGCGATCTGCCGCTCGATCCGCGCGCGAGCGACGAGGACATCGACTTCATTCTCGCGACGGCGGCGGATTATCTCTCGGTGAAACCCACGCGCGACGATGTGCTGAGCGTGTGGGCCGGCTTGCGTCCGCTCGTGAAGGGCGACGCCGATGCCTCGACGGCGGCGCTTTCGCGCGAGCACACCATCGTAACGAACGCGACGGGCATGATCACCGTGACGGGCGGCAAGTGGACGACGTATCGGCTGATGGCGCAGCAGGTGGTCGATCTTGCCGTCAGCAACGGCCTGTTGTCCGCCGCGCCGTGCCGCACGGCCTCGCTGCCGCTGCACGGCGCGACGGCGCAGCAGGGCGGCCGATACGGCGCCGATGCCGAGTTCATTGCGCGATTGCCGGGCGCGGACCGTGTGCTCGTGCAGGCGAGCGGGCTGACGGAGGCGCAGACGCGCTTCGCGGTGCGCGCGGAGCTTGCGCGCTCGGTGGAAGACGTGCTCGCGCGCCGCGATCGCGCGCTCTTCCTCGACGCCGCAGAGGCGCGCCGCGCCGCGCCGGACGTGGCGCGGATCGTCGCGGAGGAACTGGGACGCAGCGCGACGTGGGAAGCGGAGGAAGCCGCGCGTTTCGACGCCTTCGCGCGGGGCTGGATGTTGTGACCCGGCGCGCGATGCCGTCAGCCGCGCCGCGCCATGTGACGTTCCAGAAACGCCGCCGCGAGATCGAGCGCGTGTCGCGCCGCTTCGAGTTGCTCCACGTTTTGCTGGAACACGTGAGGCATGCCGGTCCACTCCTGGAGCGTCACATCGTGGCCGCGCGCGTGCGCCCGCTCGGCGTAGCGCCGCGCGTCGTCGTAGAGAATCTCGTCAGCGCCGACTTGCACGAGCAGCGGCGGCAGCGCATCGGGAATGCCGAAGAGCGGCGATGCGCGCGGGTCGTCCGCCGCTGCGCCGCCGAGATAGCCCCGCGCGGCGGCGCGCAGGGCTCTTTCATCGAGCAGACGTTCCGACGCGGCGCGCTCGCGCAGGCTTGCGCCGCTCAAGGTCAGGTCCGTCCACGGTGAAAACACCACGGCGGCGGCGGCCTTGCCGGTCTGCGCCAGCGTCGCGAGCGTCAGGCCGCCGCCCGCCGAATCGCCGATCACGCCGACTGTGCCGTACCGTTCGCGCAAGCGTTCGACGGCCCCGGCCGCGAGCCCGATCGCGGCGGGCAAGGCCGTTTCAGGCGCGAGCGGATACTCGAGAATGAAGATCGTGCGCCGCGTGCGCGCCGCGATCTGACTGACGAAGCCGCGATACGCCGGCGCGGTGCCCATCGCATAGGCGCCGCCATGCAGATACAGCAACGCCTGATCGCCGATGGCCTGCTCGGGCACGCAGACCCAGCCGGGCAACGACGGATCGGTGGAAGGGTGCAGCGCTACCCCGGCGAGCGGCGGCGTCGCCGCGAAAAAGGCATCGTAGGCGACGCGCGGCGCGGCTTGCGCGAGCGGGCCGGACCAGAAGCGCCGGAACATGTCGTGCAGCGCGGGCAGCGCTTCGCGGTCGGCGTCGGAGAGGGGAAACACGTCGGATGGGGTCATGTCGTCCTCACGGTGCGGCGAATACGCGAAACGCGATGTGCTCGGCGAGCATCATCGTCGTCAGATTGGTCGGCGCGCTCGGGATGCCGGGCATGATCGACGCATCGACGACCATCAGCCCGTCGATGCCGTGAACGCGGCCATCGGCATCGACCACGCCGTTGTCGCCCATCGGCGCGGTGGAGGTCGGGTGCGCATAGGCGTCGAGATTGCCGAGGATCGCCGCTTCGAGATCGGCGTCCGCTACCGCAGCGCCGGGCGTCATTTCTTCGGCGACCGTTGCCGAAAACGCCTTCGAGCGGCCGATCGCACGCGCGATTTTCACGCATTCGACCATGCGGCGCCGGTCGCGCGCGGTCGAGAGAAAGTTGTACACGATGCGCGGCGCGCGCCTCGGATCGCGATCCGCCAGCCGCACGTAGCCGACGGATTCCGGCTGCGTCACCGATGCCGCGAGCACGAGCGCGCCGCCGGTGGGCGACTGCGCCGGATCGAACAGATGCGTGGCGGAGACATGCAGGTCGAGATCGCCGGACGCCGCCTCGGACGATGCCGCCCACAGGATCGCGCCCGCGGCGGGAAACATGCCGTTCGCGCCGGGCTTGAGCGCGTAGATGTTGTAGTAGAACGGATGCTCCTGCAGGCGTTCGCCGACCGGCAGGTTCGCCGCGACCGGAATGCCGAGATCGCGCAGATGCGCCGCCGGCCCGATGCCCGAGCGCATCAGAATGGCCGGGCTGCCGAACGCACCCGCCGATAATATGACGGTATCCGAATGAAATGCCCTGCCTTCGATATCGAGCACGCCGCGGGCGCGACCGCCGTCGATCAACACGCGATCGATTTCCACGCCGCCCATGATCGTGAGATTGGGACGCGCGCACACGCCGTCGTCGAGAAACGCAATGCCCGTGTTGATGCGCCGCCCCGAAACCACATTGAGCGGATACGGCGACACGCCCGCCTGTTCCTCGCCGTTGAAGTCTTCCACGTACGCGAAACCGCATTCGAGCGCGCCGTCCACGAAGGCGTTGACGGCGGGCGTGAGTTCGTCGCGGCGGCGCTGGCGCACGGGAAGCGGGCCGTGGCGTCCGCGATGGCGATCGTCGCCGTCGGGCGTATTTTCGATGGATTTGAAGCAGTCGAGCACGTCGTCGAACGACCAGCCTTTCAGGCCGCGCGCGGTCCACTTGGCGAAATCGGCGGGACGCGCGCGCATCGCGACGGCGGCGTTCACCGAGGAGCATCCGCCGAGCGCCTTCGCGCGCAGCGCGGCGATCGTGGCGCCGCCTTCGGCCACCTCGCCGCGATAGCCCCAGTCGTGCGCCGCGTCGCCGCCCGCGTGGTCCGCGTTCCAGAGCACGCCGGGAAACTGGTTCGGCCGATACGCGTTGCCCGCTTCGAGCAGCAGCACATGGCGCGCCGGATCGCTGCTGAGGCGATTGGCGAGCACCGCGCCCGCCGAGCCGCCGCCGACGATGATCACGTCGTGGAAGTCGCGCGTGCCGTTCATCGCGCGAAGCCCTCGGCAACCTGACCCATCAGCGTGGCGAAGGGCATGTCGAGCGCGGCGTAGACATCGAGTGCTTTCGGGTCGGCGTTGTCGGCCATGATCTCGACCATCAGCGTGGCGTAGTCGGATACTTCGATACCGAGCGCGGTCAGCCGCGCGAGTCCCGCCTCGTGCTTGTAAGCGCTGAACGTGCCGCACGCGTCGAGCGCCACGACCGGCTGATAGCCTTCGTCGCGCGCGGAGATCGCGGGCAGCGACGCGCACACTTCGAAGCTCAGGCCCGCGATGATCAGATGATCGCGCCGCGCCGCCTTCACCTTCTCGACGAAGCGCGGCTCGTCCCATGCGTTGACGGTGGAGCGATCGAGGATATCGGCGTCGCCGAGCGCGGCCCGCAATTCGGGGATGGTCGGCCCCCACATGCTGTCGCGCGCGGTGGTCACGGCGATGACCGGCAGACCGAGCGCGATCGCGGCCTTCGCCAGCCCGACCACGTTGTGCTTCAACTCGCCGACACCGATATCGCGCACGCCGGTGAAAAGACCGACCTGGTGATCGATCAGCAGCACGGCGGTGTTGTCGCGGGTCATGCGCGTTCTGGCCTGGGCGTTCATCGCTATCTCCTTGGGTTGGACACTGCGCAGCTTAGACGTCTGGCTGAGCGAAACAAGGCGTCGGCGATGGACGCTGCGTGCAATGGATTGGACGACCGGAGATGATGACCCCCGACGCGTCGAAACAGGCCGCGTGTAACATGCCCGATGCCAATCAGGCCATTGGGAAATCAGGAAAACGCGCCCATGCTGGATCTCAACGACATGTACTACTTCGTGCAGGTGGTCGATCACAAGAGCATCACCGCCGCCGCGCGGGCGCTTGCCTTGCCCAAATCGACGATCAGCTACCGCGTGAACCAGCTCGAAGCGCAGCTCGGCGTGCGGCTCATCAATCGCACGTCGCGCCAGTTCGCGGTGACGGAGATCGGCGCGGAGTTCTATGCGCGCGCGCGTTCGATGCTTCAGGAAGCGCTCGCGGCGGAATCGGTGGTGCGGCAGCGCATCCTCTCGCCGAGCGGGCTCGTGCGGATCTCGACGGCGGTGGCCACCGCGCAGTTCGCGCTGCGCAATCTGCTGCCGCGTTTTTGCGAGCGTTTTCCGAAAGTGCGGCTAATGGAGCACCTGTCCGATGCCGAAGTCGATATCGTCGCCGAGGGCTTCGATATCGCGATCCGGGCGCACAGTCAGCCCTTGCAGGATTCGACGCTGATCCAGCGTCCGCTTGCGCCGACGCCGTGGATGCTCTTCAGCAGCCCGGATTTCTTCGAAGGCGCGAAGCCGCCCGCGACGCCCGATGACATCGCGGGGCGGCGTTCGCTTTTCATGGTGCGCGGCGGCGTGCCGCACGAATGGACGCTGCGCCGCGACGAGACGGTGAGCACGGTGCGCCTCTCGCCGGTGCTCATGACGAGTTGCATGCTGACGCTGAAAGACGCGGCGGTGGCGGGGCTCGGGATGGTCGCCTTGCCGGGCTACGTCTGCAAGGAAGAACTCGCCGATGGCCGTCTGATGCGCGTGCTTCCGGAATGGACCTGCGGCGATGCGCAACTCACCGCGCTCGTGCCGTATGGACAGAACCAGTTGCCGTCGGTGCGCGCGTTGCTGGACTTTCTCGTTGCGGAGCTTCCGGGCGTCGTGTCGATGCGCGATTTCGAAGCGTCCTGATGCCCGCCGGCGCCAGAGGGTTTACACCGATTCGCATGCCCGAATGCAGATAGCCGCGCCGTAAGGCGTGGCGAGCCGCCCGCAATAATTTCTACGTGAAAGGCTCGCGCCTCCTAAAATTTAACCGTGTATTACCTCGCGCCTCGCCACTCTCGGTAGATTGCTCATGACGCCGTGGCGGGGCATTCAGCGAATGCTTTCTCCCGCGCGAGCGGCGGACGTTCTCATCAAAAGGAGCGCCAATGGCAAAGCTGATTCATACCATGATTCGCGTTCGCGAACTCGACCGATCTCTGGACTTCTATCGATCCGCGCTTGGCCTCACGCCGAGCCATCGCCTGGATTTCGACGACTTCTCGCTCGTCTATTTGCGCAACGACGAGACCGACGCCGAGATCGAACTCACCTGGAACAAGGGGCGCGATATACCTTACACGCATGGCGACGGCTATGGTCACTTCGCCGTCGTGGTCGATGACGTGCGCGCGGAACACGAGCGCCTCGCCGGACTGAATCTACAGCCCAAGGACGTGAAGGAATTCAAGGATGGCAAGGGCGAACTCATCGCCCGATTCTTTTTCCTGGAAGACCCGGACGGCTACAAGATCGAAGTACTCGAAAAACACGGACATTACCGCTGACGCATCCGGACATAACAACAAGACGTATCGGGCAGGACCCCATACATAAGCTGTTGCAGTGCCCCACAAGGAGAGAGACATGCGAGACACGATCATTCCGATCGTCGGCGAGCGGCGCGCGCACGACGGTGGACCTCATCACGACCATGATGAAATCGCCCCCCCGAAGATCGCACTGACGCGGCGCGAATTCCTGCGCGGCACCGGCGTGCTCGTCGGCACGATCGCGGCGACTTCGATCTTCGCGACCCTCGCGCCGAGCCGCGTCTGGGCGCTCGAAATGCAAGGGCTCGACACGCATCAGGGCGAAGTGCTTCTGCAGGTCACGCGGCAGATCTATCCGCACGCGACGCTAGACGACGCCGTCTATGCGCTCGTCGTCAAGGATCTCGACGCCAAGGCGAAAGCCGATCCGGCCGTGCGCCAGCAACTCGCCGATGGCGTCGCCCAGCTCGACGCCAAAGCCGGCTCCGACTGGACGAAGCGCAGCGCGAAGGACAAGGCGCAGGACGTCGCCGCGCTCGCGGGCACGCCGTTCTTCGCGACCGTGCGCAGCACCGCCGTGGTCTCGCTGTACAGCAATCCGATGGCGTATGCGCACTTCGGCTACGGCGCATCGAAGGGCGACGGCGGGTATCTGCATCAGGGCTTCAACAGCCTTTCGTGGCTGCCCGATCCGCCCGCGGGCGCGAGCGGTCCCATCCCGACCGATAGCTGAGCAACCACGAGCGGAGACCGAACATGGATCAGGGTAACAAGGTGCAGTTCAAGCACAGCGACGGCAATGTCGTCGTCGTCATCGGATCGGGTGCGGGCGGCGGCACGCTCGCCAACGAGCTTGCTCAAAAGGGCATCGACGTCGTCGTGCTCGAAGCGGGCAAGCTGCATACGCAAGGCGATTTCTCCACCTCGGAGTGGGACGCCTTCAAGATGCTTTCATGGCTGGACACGCGCACGACTTCTGGCTCGTGGCGCGTGGCGAAGGATTTTCCGAACTTGCCGGCGTGGGTCTGCAAGACGGTCGGCGGCACGACGACGCACTGGGCGGGCGCGAGCCTGCGCATCCAGCCGCACGAGTTCAAGGCGAAGACCACGTATGGCGACGTGCAGGGCGCCAATCTGCTCGACTGGCCCATCACGCGCGCGGAGCTCGACCCGTACTACGACCGCGCCGAGAAGAAGATGGGCGTGACGCGCACCAACGGCCTGCCGGGACTGCCGGGCAACAACAACTTCAAGGTGATGTCGGCGGGCGCGGCGAAGGTCGGCTACAAGGACTGCAACACCGGCCACATGGCGATCAACAGCGTGGTGCGCGACGACCGCACGCACTGCTTCCAGCGCGGCTTCTGCTTTCAGGGCTGCCGCATGGGCGCGAAGTGGTCCACGCTCTATACGGAGCTGCCGCGCGGGCAGGCGACCGGCCACATGGAGCTGCGCACCGAGGCGCATGTCGTAAAGATCGAGCACGATGCGCGCGGCAAGGTGTCGGGCGTCGTCTACTACGATGCGAACGGCAAGCTGCAACGTCAGCGGGCGCGCGTCGTCGCGGTGGCGGGCAATGCGATCGAGACGCCGCGCCTCTTGCTCAATTCGCAGTCGAGCAAGTTCCCCGACGGCCTCGCGAACGGTTCCGGACAGGTCGGCCGCAACTACATGCGGCACACGACCGGCTCGGTCTACGGCGTGTTCAACGACAAGGTCGAGATGTTCAAGGGCACGACGATGGCCGGCATCATCGAGGATGAAGCCGTGTTCGAGCCGAAGCGCGGCTTCGCGGGCGGCTATCACATGGAGACGATCTCGCTCGGGCTGCCGTTCTATGCGGCGTTTCTCGATCCCGGCGCGTGGGGCCCGAACTTCACGGCGGCGCTCGACCAGTATCAGTACACGGCGGGCATGTGGATCGTCGGCGAGGACATGCCGCGCGAATCGAACCGCATCACGCTCAATACGAACGTGAAGGATCAGTACGGTTTGCCGGTGCCGAACGTCCACTTCGACGATCATCCGAATGACGAAGCCATGCGCGAGCACGCGTACAAGCAGGGCAGCGCGGTGTACGAGGCGGCGGGCGCGAAGGCGACGTATATCGTGCCGCCGTATCCGTCGACGCACAATCTCGGCACCGCGCGCATGAGCGCGAAAGCCGCGGACGGCGTGTGCAATCCGCATGGCCAGACGCATGAAGTGGCGAACCTGTTCATCTCCGATGGCAGCCAGTTCACCACGGGCGCCGCCGAAAACCCGACGCTCACGATCGTCACGCTCGCCATTCGCCAGGCGGATTACATCGCGAATCAGATGAAACAACGCAGGGTTTGACGCGATTGCGGGTGAATGTGCGGGGGCGTAATTTGTCTGACTGGCCGTCATGCGCGCGCATGACGGCCCGCTTTGCTGGAGGGCTATCGTCATGTGCCGGGTGTACATCAACGCCGATCCGATCCTCTATGAATCGCGCACGCGCTCGCTGCGCATTCATGGCGTGATCACCACCGTGCGGCTCGAAAATCTGTTCTGGGACGTGCTGCAGGAAATCGCCGGACGCGAGAATCTCACGACGAGTCAATTCGCCGTGAAGCTTTACGACGAACTCGTTGCGCTGCGCGGCGAGGTGCCGACGAATTTCGCTTCGTTTCTGAGGGTGTGCTGTTTGCGGTATTTGTCGATGCGCGAGGTGAAGGAGGCGGTGGGGGAGGAAGAGGCGGGGAGTGGGGTGGGGTTGCGGGTGTTGAAGGCGGGGTGATGTCTGATTGCCTTCAGCCGTCAGGTCTTCTCGTGATTGAACCGCTTGCGCCGCTATGTAGCCCCATGCCATAGCTGCCGTATTCGCTGCATGCAGCCGCAACCGGCCGCCAAAGCTGGCCATCCTCCGAACATCCCGGGGTTCACTTCGAACGACCCCGCCCGGCAGGGTCTCTGCACGTTTCCCCCATTGCTGGCACGATTCCCCTCACGCTGCTAGATTACCCCCCACCAGAATCGCTGTCCGAGAGACTACGATGACTGACAAACCCGCGTCCTCACGCTCGCCCCTGCCCGCGCTGATCCTCATCGCGGCTATCGTCGTCGCGCTGGTCGCGGCATTTGCCTACACGGCGGGCTGGCTGTCGCCACACCGCCTCACGCCCGCGAAAATCGTCGGCAGCCTTGCGCCGCCCGGCGGCGCGGTGCCGGGCTTCAGGCGCAATCACGCGAAAGGCATCTGCTTCAGCGGCGATTTCGAATCCAACGGCTCCGGCGCGGCGCTCTCCAAAGCCAGAATGTTCGCCTCGGGCACTTACCCCGTCACCGGGCGCTTCAATCTCGCCACGCCCGATCCGAAGGCATCGGATGCCATGGCGCGGGTGCGCGGCCTCAGCCTGCGCATCGTGATGCCCGACAACAGCGAGTGGCGCTCCGCGATGATCGACGCGCCGTTCTTCCCCGTCGCCACGCCGCAAGCCTTCTACGATCTGCAACGCGCGCTCGCCAACAAGAGCGATCCCGAGTCCATGCAGAAGTTCGCGGCCGCGCATCCGGAGATCGGCGCGTTCGGCGCATGGGCGGGCAGCGCGCCGTGGACGCCCTCGTACGCGGACGAACGCTACAACAGCCTCAACAGCTTCGTCTTCACGAACGCGGAAGGGCAGGATCAGACGGTGCGCTGGTCGTTCGTTCCAGCCGCGAAACCCGAGAACGTAACGCCGGATGAACTGAAGAAGAAGGGCGACAATTTCCTCGATGCCGACATCACCGAGCGCGTGAAGAGCGGGCCGCAGCGCTGGGCCATGGTCGTCACGGTCGCCAATCCCGGCGACCCCACCGCCGACCCGAGCAAGGCCTGGCCGGAAGACCGCCACACGGTGGAGGTGGGCACGCTCGTCGTGAAGACGATCGAGCCGGAGCCCGACGGGCCGTGCCGCGACCTCAACTTCGATCCGACCGTGCTGCCATCGGGCATGCGCGTATCCGACGATCCGTTCCCCGCCGCGCGTTCCGCCGCTTACTCGGTATCGTTCAATGCACGCACCGCCGAGGACAAGGACTATCCGCACACGCCCGCGCAAGGAGCCAAGCCATGAACGCGATTCACACACGGTTCTCGCCGCTGCAACGCGCGCTGCACTGGATCATGGCGATATGCATTCTCGCGATGCTGTTCATCGGCGTCGGCATGGTATCGACGGTGCGGCCCGACTATCTGACGCTCGTATCGATACACAAGCCGCTCGGCATCGCGATACTCGTGCTCGCGCTGATCCGTCTCGCGGTGCGCATCACGCGCGGCGCGCCGCCGCTGCCCGCCGACATGCCCGAGCCGATGAAGCTCGCCGCAATCCTCTCGCATCTCGCCTTCTATGCGCTGATGATCGCGTTGCCGCTGCTCGGCTATGGCATGTTGTCGGCGGCGGATTATCCGGTCGTCGTGTTCGGCGTGCGCGTGCCTTCTCTGCTGCCGCATAGCAATTCGCTGCATACGCTGCTATGGAACGCGCATCGCTTCCTCGCGCTGTGCTTCTTCGCGTTGATCGTCGTGCATCTTGCGGCCGCGCTGTTTCATGCGCTCATCCGGCGCGACGGCGTCTTTCACGCGATGGCGCCGTGGAAGTGAACGACGAAACTCAAGGGCGCCGCTGCTGCACGACCTGAGCCAGCGCCCGCACGCCCGGCTCGATCAGCTCCGCGCGTATCGCCGAGAAGCCCATGCGAAAGCAGCGCTGACCATCGGCGGGATCGGCGAAGAACACGTTGCCCGGTTCGATCAGCACGCCGAGCGCCTGCGCGTCTTTGGCGAGGCGCGTCGCGTCGAGCCAGGGCGGACCTTCGACCCAGCACGACGCGCCGCCCGTCACCTTCGATGCGCGCAACTCCGGCAGATGCGCGGCGAGCGCATCCATCAGCACTTCGGCGCGCTCCTTGTAGACGCGCCCGAGCTTGCGCAGCAGCGTATCGTGATGGCCGAGCGCGAGAAACGTCGCGAAGGCGCGCTGAATGTACGCGGCGGGATGGCGGATCATCAAGCGGCGCAGCGCGCGCAACTCGCGGATCAGCGTGCGCGGCGCGACGATATAGCCGAGCCGCAGGCCGGGCGCGAGCGTCTTCGACAGCGAGCCGATATACACGACGCGCTCCGCCGTATCGAGGCTTTTCAGCGCCGGATGCGGCGTGCCGGAAAACGAGTTCTCGCTCTCGTAGTCATCTTCGACGACGATGAAGTCGTGCTTCACCGATAAATCCAGCAATCTGCGCCGCCTCTCGATCGGCATCGTCACTGTCGTCGGGCATTGATGGCTCGGCGTGACATACACGTAATCGCACGGCGCAAGCAGGCTTTCGTCGTCGATGACCGCGCCTTCATCGTCCACCTGAATCGGCACGATCTGCGCGCTGTGATGCTGGAAAATGTTGCGCGCATCGGGATAACCGGGGTTCTCCATGCCGACTTTCGTCTGCGGTGTGCACAGCAGATCGCCGATCAGATAAAGCGCCTGCTGGCAGCCGTTCGTGACGACGATCTCGTCGGGCATCGCGAACACGCCGCGGCGCGGCAGCACGCGCGTGCGAATCTGCTCGACGAGCGTTTCGTCGTCGCGTTCGATGAGATCGGGCGCCCAGTTGCGGATTTCCATCACCGAAAGGCCGTGCATGCAGCTCTCGCGCCAGTCGTTCGTGGGAAAGAGCTCGGTATCGAATTGCCCGTAAATAAAGGGATATTCGTAGCTCTGCCAGTTCGAAGGCTTGACGATATTGCGCTGATGCGACGGCGCATGCCGGATGCGCGCGCTCCAGTCGGGATGACCTTGCGGCGTCGGCGCGGCGGGCGTGTCGGCCAGGCCCGTCGCGGTGAAGCCGCGCTGCAATTCATCGGTTGCCGGATTCACGAAATGGCCGCTGCGCTCGCGCGACACGAGATAGCCTTCCTCGACCAGTTGCTGATACGCGAGCACCACGGTATTGCGCGATACGTTGAGCTGGTCCGCGAGCTCGCGGCTGGAAGGCAAGGCGGAATCGGGCGCGATATGACCGCTCAGAATCGCGTTGACGATCATCTGGCGGATCTGGTTCTGCAAGCTCATCCCCGAGACCCGCGAGCGCTCGAAAAGCTGCGCCCAAAGCGTGGCGGTTGGCCGGGCGGGCATGCATGTCTCCTTCAAAAGTATCGCGATGTTTGCATATTAGGTGATCAACTCACCGAAAACGCCAGTTCGCGACGTTGCCGCAATCCGACCCACGCCGCCGAGAGCGCGCTGATGACGCCGGCAGCCATGCAGTAGCCCGCGATCATCCACGGATCGCCGCCATTGCGCTGCAGCAGCCACGTCGCGACAATCGGACTGATGCCGCTCGCGAAGATGCCCGAGAACTGATACACGAAGGAGATGCCCGAATAGCGCACTTTCGCATCGAAAAGCTCGGAGAAGAGCGCGGCTTCCGGCCCGTAGATCGATGCATACACGACGCCCAAAGGGATCACCACCGCGAGCCAGGCGAGCATCGTGTTGCCGCCGCTGTGCTTCATGAGCCAGAAGCCGAAGAACGCCGAGAGTCCCGTCGCGAGCGATCCCCAGAAGTAGATGCGCGCGCGCCCGATGCGATCCGAGAGCCGCCCGAAGAAGGGAATCGTGAAGATCATCACGAACGCGGCGACCATCACGCCGAGCAGCGCATCCGTGCGTTGCAGATGCAGCGTGCCGGTGAGATACGAAATCGAGAACACGCCGAAGACGTTGAAGAACACGCCGTCGATGAAACGCGCGCCCATCCCCGCGATCGTGTTGCCCGGATACTTCGCGAGCACATCGACGATCGGCATGCGCGCCTCGCTGCCCGTCTTCTGGATGCGCGCGAATTCCGGCGTCTCCATCACGTTCAGGCGGATATACATGCCGATGACGACGAGCGCGAACGACAGGAAAAACGCGAGACGCCAGCCCCACGCGAGGAACTGCGCATCGGTCAGCGCGAGCGACAAGCCCGCGACCACGCCCGATGAAAGACACAGCCCAAGCGCCAAGCCGATCTGCGGAATGCTCGCGTAAAAGCCGCGCTTGTTCTCGGGCGCGTATTCGAACGCCATCAGCACCGCGCCGCCCCATTCGCCGCCGAGCCCGATGCCTTGCAGCACGCGCAGGAACAGCAGAAGCGATGGCGCCCAGATGCCGATCTGCGCATAGGTGGGCACCATGCCGATCAATACCGTTGCGACGCCCATGATCGTGAGCGTCATCACGAGCATGCTCTTTCTGCCGAGGCGATCGCCAAAATGGCCGAAAATCACGCCGCCCAGCGGCCGGCTCAGAAAGCCGACGGCGAACGTGCCGTAGGCGAGCATCGTCGAGATCAGCGGATCGCCGCTCGGGAAATACAGCTTGTTGAAGACGATGCCGGCGACCACGCCGTATAAGAAGAAGTCGTACCACTCGATCGTCGCGCCGATCAGACTTGCAACGACGACGCGTCTCATCTGCTTGCCATCGGTTCGGGGCAGTGCGTTCATGGGTTTGTCTCCGTGATGTTTCACTGGGCTTGTGTTCAGCCTTTGTGCCCTTCATGGGCCATGCGTTTTTCGATCATGCTTACGTTTGCTTCATCCACGCGCGTGACGTGCTGATAGCGCTGGTCTTCGAGAATCATGTCGGCGGCTTTCTCCGCGATCATGATGACGGGCGCATTCGTGTTGCCCGATACGAGCTCCGGCATGATCGACGCATCGACCACGCGCAGGCGTCCGATGCCGCGCACCTTCAGCCGTTCGTCGACGACGGCGCGCGCATCGCTACCCATCTTGCAAGTGCCCGCCGGGTGATAGATCGACTGGCTGAACTTGCGCGCGACGTCGAGCAGTTCGGCATCGGTTGCATACGCCGCACCGGGAATGAATTCCGACACGATATGCCGCGCGAGCGACGGCGCGGCGGCAATGCGGCGCGCCACTTTAATGCCGCCGATCACGACCGGGTGATCGCGTTCGTCGGAAAGATAATTCGCGTGTATCGCGGGATAGTGCAGCGGATCGTTCGAGCGGATCTCCACACTTCCGCGGCTATGCGGGCGCAACTGGCACACCGAAGACGTGAACGCCGAAAACGGATGCGCGCCCTGGCCGGGCTTGTCGGCGGAAAGCGGCTGCATATGAAACTGGATGTCGGGCCGCGCGACATCCGGCGACGAGCGCGTGAATATCGCGACCTGACTGGCCGCGAGCGTGAGCGGGCCGGTGCGCGAGATCGCATATTGCAGGCCGACCAGCGCCTTCTTGAGCGGATTGTTGACTTCGTCGTTGAGCGTGCGTTCGCGCGTCTTGAAGACGAGCCGCACCTGCAGATGATCCTGAAGGTTCTGGCCGACGCCCGCCAGTTCATGCCTGACCTGCACGCCCGCCTTGTTCAGCACGTCGGCCGGACCGACGCCCGAGTTCTGCAGGATTTGCGGCGAGCCGATGGCGCCTGCCGCAAGTATCACTTCGACGCGGGCACGCACCGTCTTCACCGCGCCTTCGTGCACGTACTCGATACCGACGGCTTCCTTTCCGTTGAAGAGCACACTGCGCGTTTGCGCGCGCGTCCGCACGATCAGATTGCGGCGGTCGCGCACGGGCTTGAGAAAGCCTTTCGCGGTGCTCCAGCGAAAGCCCTTGTGCGCGGTCTGCTGAAAATAGCCGACGCCTTCCTGCGTTGCGCCGTTGTAGTCATCGTTGAACGGAATGCCGATTTCCTGCGCCGCCGCGATGAAGTGATCCGCGATAGGGCGGCGCAGGCGCAAGTCCGACACCTTCAACGGACCGCCCACGCCGTGATACGCGCTCGCGCCGCGCTCCTGATCCTCCGACTTCATGAAGTACGGCAACACGTCGTTGAAGCGCCATCCCGTGTTGCCGAGTTCGGCCCAGCGATCGTAGTCTTCGCGCTGGCCGCGCACGTAAAGCAGCCCGTTGAGCGAACTGCATCCGCCGAGCACCTTGCCGCGCGGCCAGTCGATGCGGCGTCCGGCCACCGCTTCATCCGGCTCCGTGCGATAGCACCAGTCCAGCTCGGGATCGTGCATCGTCTTGAAGTAGCCGACGGGAACGTGAATCCACGGGTTCGTATCGGGTCCGCCCGCCTCGAGAAGCAGCACCGTGTTGCGCGGATCGGCGCTAAGCCGGTTCGCGAGGACGCAGCCCGCCGAGCCCGCACCGACGATGACGTAATCGACTTCGTGCTGCATGACGCTTGTCTCCTGGAATCTTCTTCTTGCGTTCAATGTGGAAGATGGCGGCCAGGAAGCCAAGAGAAAAACGCGGAAGCCCGCGAAAGTGAAACGGAAACTGCAAAATTCGATTCAGAATCGCGCGTTAATTGGGTATCCGAAGTATTTTGTTGCGGCGCGTCAGAATGTATCCGCGAGCGCCGCTGCCGCTTCCTGCAAGCGCGGCACGAACGTGAGCCCGCGCGACAGCGTCATGCGCGACACCGGCCCGTGCACGGCGATCGCCGCGATGCATTTGCCGCGCGAATCGAACACGGGCACCGCGACGCACGCAATGCCGAGCACGAATTCCTCATCGTCGACGGCAATGCCCTTGTGCGCGATGCGATCCAGCTCCGCTTCGAGCAGATTCGGTTCGTCGAAGGTGTTGGGCGTGAAGCGTTCGAGCCGCATCGCGCGGATCAGCGCGGAACGCTCGTCGCGCGGCATCATCGCGAGAAGCAGCTTGCCGCTCGCGCTGCAATGCGCGGGCACGTGCGATCCGGGCTTGAGTTCCAGCCGCAGCGCCCACGGCGACTCGCAACGGTCGAGATAGAGCACTTGCGTATCGTGCAGCATGCTCAGATTGCAGGTTTCGCCGAGATCGGCGACGAGACGCTCCAGAATCGCGTGCCGCTGACGCCGCGCGCCGCTATGCATCATCACGTCGATGCCGAGACGTTCGAGGCGCGGGCCGATCACGTAGGCGTTCTTCTGGCCCGGCTCGCGCGCGACGAAACCGCCCGCTTCGAGCGATTGCAGCATGCGGTGCAGCGAGGCCTTCGGCTGCCCGATGATGCTCGCGAGTTCCGCGAGCGAGAGCGCGCCCTTCGCGGCCACGAGATGTTCGAGCACGCTGAACGCGCGCAGCGTGGGCGTTTCCGCGCGCGCCGACTGATCGGCAAGCGGCGCGTTGTCCGTCGATTCCGGCTCGATGAACGCTTCGGTTTCGGCTCGCGTATCCATGATGCGTATCCGGTATCAGCGCGTTCGATGCCGCGCCGCCTGCGCCTGCACGCACGTCACGGCGATGACGTGATAGATGTCGTCGGCGCTGCAGCCGCGCGACAGGTCGTTGGCGGGCTTCGCGAGCCCTTGCAGAAGCGGCCCGATGGCCTTCGCGCCGCCAATGCGCTCCGCAAGCTTGTAGCCGATGTTGCCCGCTTCGAGGCTCGGGAAGATCAGCGTGTTCGCGTGCCCTTCGATCTGCGAGTGCTGCACCTTGCGCTGCGCGATCTCGGCGACGATCGCGGCATCGAGCTGCACGTCGCCGTCGATCGCGAGGCCGGGACGCGCTTCCTTCACGCGCCGGGTCGCATCGACCACCTTGTCGACGGCCGCATGATGCGCGCTGCCGCTCGTCGAGAACGACAGCATCGCGACGCGCGGATCTTCCATCAGCAGATTGCGCGCGCTGTCGGCGGCGGCGATCGCGATTTCCGCGAGCTGCTCCGCATTCGGCTCCACGACGAGCGCGCAATCGGAGAAGATGAGACCGCCTTTCATCGTATGGAAGGGCTCGCACAGCATCATCAAAAAGAAGCTGGAGACGAGCTTGAACGACTCACGCACCCCGATGATCTGGATGGCGTTGCGCACCACATCCGCGGTCGTGTTGACCGCGCCCGAAACCGAGCCGTCCGCCTCGCCCGTGCGCACCATCAGGTTCGCGAAGCACAGCGGATCGAGCACGGCGGCGCGCGCCGCTTCGGGTGTCATGCCTTTTTTCTCGCGCAGCGCGAAAAGTTCTTCCGCGAAGCGCGCGGAGAGCGGCGAATGCGAAGGATCGACCAGTTCGATACCTTCGAGATCGATGCCCGCGCCATCCGCGATCTGGTACGCGCGCGCCTTCGCGCCGACGAGCACGATACGCGCGATGCCTTCCTGGTGCGCGCGTTGCGCCGCCTGAAGCACGCGCGTGTCTTCGGCTTCGGAGAGGACGATGCGCATCGGCAGGTCGCGAGCCTGATCGATGATGCGATGCATGGCTTTCATGGCGGACTCGTTCCGGTGAGAAGAAATCGCCGCCCCGGAAGACGGGGCGGCGCGCAGGACTTAGACGTAGTCCTTGTACTTGTCGAGCATGCGAACCGGCTTCGCGAGCGCATCGCGGCGGAACGGATCGCCGAGTTCACGCGTGCACATGATCTCGATGATCGTCGTCTTGCCGTGATTCATCTGCAGATCGATGGCCTTCTTCAGCGCCGGGCCCACGTCCTCCAGCTTGTCGACGACGATGCCTTCCGCGCCCATCGCCTTCGCGATGTCGGCGAAGCTCTGGTTGTCCAGTTCGCCGGCGACGAAGCGGCGGTTGTAGAAGTCCACCTGGTTCTTCTTCTCCGCGCCCCACTGACGGTTATGGAACACGACCGCCGTCACCGGAATGTTATGGCGCACGCACGTCATGGTTTCCATCAGGCTCATGCCCCACGCGCCATCGCCCGCATACGAGACAGCCGGACGGTGCGGCGCCGCGACCTTCGCGCCGATGATCGTCGGGAACGCGTAGCCGCAATTGCCCCAGCTCATCGCCGCAAAGAAGCTGCGCGGCTTGTTGAAGCGCAGATAGCTGTTCGCCACCGAGTTGATGTTGCCGATGTCGGTCGAGACCATCACGTCTTCGGGCATCGCCTTTTCGAGCTCGCGCAACACCTGGCGCGGATGCAGATATTGGCCGCCGCTGAACGGCTTCTCGTTCTTCTGCTCTTCGATCATGTCGAGGCTGTACGGGTCGCGCTCGTGCGTCCATTCGTCGAGCTCTTTCTCCCACGCGGCCTTTTCATCGGCGATCGTCTTCGCACGGGCGTCCTTCGTCGCGTCGCAATCGAGCTGGCGATTCGCGAGACGCTGCGTGAGCGCGATGGCGGTCGCCTTCGCATCGCCGCAAATGCCGACCGAAATCTTCTTCACGAGGCCGAGCATCTTGTGATCCGCGTCGATCTGGATGACCTTCGCTTCCTTCGGCCAGTAGTCGAGACCGTGTTGCGGCAGCGTGCCGAACGGCCCGAGACGCGAGCCGAGCGCGATCACGACATCGGCCTGGCTGAGCAGCTTCATCGCGGCTTTCGAGCCCTGATAGCCGAGCGGGCCGCACCACAATTGATGGTTCGCCGGGAACGAGTCGTTATGCAGATAGCTGTTCACGACCGGCGCGCCGAGCCGTTCGGCGAGCGCCTTGCATTCCTCGATGGCGTCGGACATCACGACGCCGCCGCCCGAGATGATGACGGGGAATTTGGCTTGCGCGAGCAGATCGGCGGCTTCGTTCAGGCTTTGATCGCCGCCGGGGCCGCGGTCGAGCCGCTGCGGCTTCGGAATCTCGACCTTCACCTGACCGTAGAAGTAATCGCGCGGAATGTTGAGCTGCGTCGGGCCCATTTCCGACATCGCGCGGTCGAAGCAGCGCGCGGTGAATTCGGCCATGCGCGCCGGATGCGTGACGTGGCCCTGATACTTCGTGAATTCCTGGAACATCGGCAGTTGCTTCGCTTCCTGGAAGCCGCCGAGCCCGATGCCCATCGTGCCGGCTTCGGGCGTCACGATCACGACCGGGCTATGCGCCCAGTACGCCGCCGCTATTGCCGTCACCGCATTGCTGATGCCCGGGCCGTTCTGACCGATCACCACGCCATGACGGCCCGACACGCGCGAGTAACCGTCGGCCATGTGGCCCGCGCCTTGTTCGTGCACGACCGGAATGAGGCGGATGCCGGCGGGGGCGAAGATGTCCATCGCATCCATAAACGCCGAACCCATGATGCCGAACATTTCGGTCACGCCATTGGCGGCGAGCGTTTCGACGAAGGCTTCTGACGGGGTCATCGCCTGCGGACCGCTGGGCGTCGCGCTGGTGGCGGCGAGGGTGGTCTTGGAGGGACGTGCTTGGTCGTGCTCGCTCATGAGTGTCTCCGGTGAAAATAAAGCGGAACATTTGGTTCCGAAATTTGTATCGTGAATACATCGTAGGACGAGCCGATTTCGGCGTCAATCTATTTTTCAAATAAATGGAATGAATCGTCTCTAAAAAAATCGGAATGCCAGGGCGCTTTGGCGCGTGCGTCGCCGCCGGCGGCCCGTGCGGCGGGCGTCGGCGGGATTTTTCGGAAGGAGGAGGGAGCTAGCGTGCGGCGGGACGCTGGCGCGCCATGAGCGTCAGTCCGCCGGACGCGTCGATGAGCGTCGCGAGCTTCACGGCGGTTTCACGCAGTTGCGGCACCGCCTGAAGCAGATCGTTGAGATTGGCGCGGGCAGTCGGAGCGTGCGCCGCAAGGCACGCCAGCACGCGCCCGCTCGCCGCATCGACGATGGGCACCGCGACCGCGACCATGCCGAGCACGAACTCTTCGTTGTCGATGCCGATGCCGCGCGCGGCGAGCCGGTCCAGTTCGCCTTCGAGCAAGGCGGGATCGGTCAGCGTGCGATTGGTCCGCTTCGTGAGCGCGAGGCGGCCGAGTATCTGCCGGCGCTCGGCAAGCGGCATCTGCGAGAGGAACAGCTTGCCGCTCGCGGTGCAGTGCAGCGGCACGCGCATGCCGGCCTGCATGTGCAGGCGCAGCGGCTCGGCCGTCTCGACGCGCTCGATATAGAGCACCGTATCGCCGTCGAGCGCGGTGAGGTTGCAGCTTTCGCCGATCACATCGACGAGCGAACGCAGGATCGAGCGGCACGCGCGCGTGAACGAATTGTTGGCAAGCGTCGCGAGGGCAAGCTGGGCGGCGCGCGGACCGAGTGCGATGCCGCGGTCGGTGCCGCGCGAGTCGGGCATGTGCGTGACGTAGCCCTGCGCTTCGAGGGAATCGATCAGGCGCAGCAGCGTCGCCTTCGGGATGCGCACCCGCGCCGCGAGTTGCGACAGCGTGTAGGCATGGCCGGCCGCGGCCAGTTGTTCGAGCACCGCGAGCGGCCGAAGCGTGCGCGCTTCGTCGCCGGCGGGCTCGGCAGGATCGGATGGATGGGCGTCGCGCATGAACCGGAATCGGAACAAATGGTTTCAGATTACGGTTACTTTACGCGCAATCCGCCGTCCGACGCCAGAATTTTCGGAACAAGCGGTTGCAGTTTTATCTAGAACGTCTTGCCAAGCTCGATGGCGGCTTCCTTCAGACGCGGCACCATTTCCAGCGCGCGGGACAGCGGCGTGCGCGATACCGGCGCGTGAACGGCGATGGCGGCGATGCAGGTGCCGTTCGCATCGACGATCGGCGCCGCCGCGCACACGATGCCCTGCACGAATTCCTCGTTGTCGATCGCGACGCCTTTCTTCGCGATGCGATCGAACTCGGCTTCGAGCATTTCGGTATCGGTGATCGTGTTGGCGGTGTAGCGCTCCAGCTTCATCGCGCGCACGAGCGCATTGCGTTCCTCGCGCGGCCGGAGCGCGAGCAGCAGCTTGCCGCTCGCGCTGCACCACACGGGCACGTGCGAACCGGGCTTCAGATCGAGGCGCAGCGGCCACGGCGCTTCGACGCGGTCGAGATACAGCACTTCGTTCTCGTGCAGCATCGTGAGGTTGCAGGTCTCTCCGAGATCCGCGACGAGCCGCGTGAGAATCGCATGGCGCAGCCGCCGCGCGCCCGCGTGCGTCATCACGTTGAGGCCGAGCTGAGCGAGCCGTGGGCCGACTACGTACGCGTTCTTGTCGCCGGGCTCGCGAATCACGAGGCCGCCCGCTTCGAGCGACGCCAGCATGCGGTGCAGCGACGGCTTCGGCATGCCCATGTCATCCGCCATGTCCGTCAGCGACACGGGGTTGCCCGCCTGGACCAGATATTCGAGCAGCGCGAAGGCTCGCAGCGTGGGCGTGTCGGGCTTGTCCATCGGCATGTTTCCATATGATTTCGTTCGACATTATTTTAAATGAGGTGCCGAACGCCGTTATATAGGTCGAATGGATAAAAATAAACGAAATGATTTGTTCCGAAAAACGATAGTGGTTATGCTTGAGCCTCGACGAAAACCGCAACAGGGAGTCAGGCGATGATGCGCGACACAGGGTTGGATGAGCCGGACCGGCAGGTTTCAGTGCGTACGCTCTTCGGTATAGATTCGGATCTGCACGTGCCCGCGTTCGGCGCGCGCGACGCGCACGTTCCGGAAATCGACGAGGCGTATCGTTTCAATCCCGAGGTCACGCTCGCGATCCTCGCGGGCTTTGCGTTCAACCGGCGCGTGATGGTTCAGGGGCTGCACGGCACCGGAAAATCGACGCACATCGAACAGGTGGCGGCGCGCCTGAACTGGCCCTGCATGCGCGTGAACCTCGACGGCCACGTGAGCCGCCTCGATCTCGTCGGCAAGGATGCGATCGTCGTGCGCGACGACGTGCAGGTCACGGAGTTTCAGGAAGGCATCGTGCCGTGGGCGCTGCAGCGGCCCGTCGCGCTCGTTTTCGACGAATACGACGCCGGCCGGCCCGACGTGATGTTCGTGATCCAGCGCATTCTGGAGCGCGACGGCAGCTTCACGCTGCTCGACCAGAACCGCGTGATCCGGCCGCATCGTTTCTTTCGGCTGTTCGCGACGACCAACACGATCGGTCTCGGCAATCTGAACGGCATGTATCACGGCACGCAGATGCTGAATCACGCGCAAATCGACCGCTGGAACGTGGTTGCAACGCTCAACTATTTGTCGCGCGAGGAAGAGGCGCGCATCGTGCTCGCGCGCGTGCCGCAGCTCGATCACGAAGCGGGGCGCGCGCTCGTCGATTCGATGGTCGCGATGGCCGGATTCACGCGGCGCGGCTTTCAGGCGGGCGATCTCTCGACGCTGATGTCGCCGCGCACCGTGATCAGCTGGGCGGAAAACTGCGAGGTGTTCCGCGATCCGGAGCTCGCGCTGCGTCTCACTTTCCTCAACAAATGCGACGAAGCGGAACGGCCGATCGTCGCGGAATATTTTCAGCGCGCGTTCGGCGAGGAACTGGACACGCCCTCGCAATGGCACGACGAGACGGCGAAATGAGCGGCCCGCGCGAACCTGCGCGTCGCGATGCGCTGTGTGCCGCGACCGTGCGCGCGTTGACCGGCGACGAAGCCTTGCACTATCGCGGCGGCACGCTGTACCGGCACTTGCGGCCCGTGCGGATGCACGCGCCGCACTTGCGCGGCGATCATCGCGACGAAGAAGACTTCGCGTCGGCGCGCGGCGCGGCGGATGCGTCCGCGCTGCGCATCGCGTATTCGGATGCGGCGCTGCATCGTGCGCTCGCGCCGGATGACGCCGTCGAACGCGTCGTCTTCGACATGCTCGAACAGTTGCGCTGCGAAACGCGCGTGAGCGCTGGTCTGCAAGGCGTGAAGCGCAACGTGCGGCATCGCTTCGACGCATGGTCGCGCGCGTGCCACGCGGCGGGCCTGCTCGACAGCGACATCGGCTTGCTGATCTACACGGTTGCGCAAATGGCCGCCTCGCGCCTGTCGGGCCGCGCGGTGCTCGAAGAAACGGAAGGGCTCATCGAAGCGACGCGCATGGCGCTCGCGCCGCCGCTCGGCAAGGCGCTCGCGGGCATGCGGCGGCATTGCGGCGATCAGCGCGCCTTTGCGGCGCATGCGCTGGATATCGCGCAGCACGTCGGCTCGATGGTGCGCAACGCGCGCAATGCGTTCGTCGAAAGCAATGCATCGTCCGATGACGACGAAAATGAACCCGCGCGCACCCTGCTCGGCACATGGTTCGATATCGACGATGAAGAAGGCGATATCGAACGGCTCGCGCTCGCGGCGAGCGGCGACAGCAGCGCGCGCGATGCTTCCGGCGAGGACTATCGCATCTTCACGACGCGTTACGACGACACCGTTCGCCCCGCCACGCTGATCCGCGCCGCATTGCTGCGCGAGTATCGCGAACGTCTGGACGATTTGATCGCCGCGCGGCATATCAGCGTGCCGCGTCTCGCGCGCCTGTTGCAGGCGTCGATCACGGTTCCGCGCCGCGATGGCTGGTCGTTCGGCGAGGAAGACGGGCGCATCGACGGCAGGCGCCTCGCGCAAGTGGTTGCATCGCCGAATGAGCGGCGCGTGTTCAGGCGCGAGCGAGAGCGGCCGCATGCGGATTGCGCGGTGAGCTTTCTCATCGACTGCTCGGGGTCGATGAAGGCGAGCATCGAGCCCGTCACGGTGATGATCGACGTGCTCGTGCGGGCGCTCGGCATGGCGGGCGTCGTGACGGAAGTGCTCGGCTTCACGACGGGCGCATGGAACGGCGGCCGCGCGAAGCTCGACTGGCTCGCGAAGGGCAGGCCGCGCCATCCGGGCCGGCTCAGCGAAGCGCGCCACATGATTTTCAAGGAAGGCGATGCGAGCTGGCGCGCCGCGCGCGGCGATATCGCGGCGCTGTTCAAGGCCGATCTGTTTCGCGAGGGCATCGACGGCGAAGCGGTGGATTGGGCCTGCTCGCGCCTGATGGCGCGTGACGAGGCGAGAAGGATCCTCGTCGTGATCTCCGATGGCAGCCCGATGGACAGCGCCACCGCGCAGGCCAACGATTCCAATTATCTCGATCAGCATCTGCGCGAAGTGGCCGCCAGGCACGAGGCGGCGCGCCGGGTCGAAGTGCTCGGGCTGGGCGTGGGGCTGGATCTGAGCCCGTATTACCGGCATCACTTCGCGGTCGATCTATCCGTGCCGCCCGACATGACGCTGTTTGCGAAGCTGGCCGCGTGGCTCGGGGCGCGGCGCAGGAGCGGCGTTTGAGGTGCTTTCGAGCCTCGAATTAAGCGCCGCGATAACTCATCTCACCCCCTTGGAGCCATCGAAAGTTCCTGACTGGTACTAAGCCGCCGCCTCGTTTGGATGCAGTATGGAATCAAATTCCAAGGAGACATCGGTGGCTACTCTCGACTACGTTGCGCCGGCCATGCATGGCGCGTGCGCACCCTACGATCCGCTCTACGATCCGCTCGTCTCGCGTATCGGCCCGCAACCGATGGATTACGCGCCCACCTACTGGGTTGCGTCCGCAGGCGAGCCGCCCGAAGACGACGGCCCCTTGCCCGGCGATGCCGATGTCGATGTGCTGATCGTCGGCGCGGGATTCACCGGCCTGTCCACCGCGCTCTTTCTTGCTCGCGAGCATGGCATTCGCGCGACCGTCGTCGATGCCAATCGCACGGCGTGGGGCTGCACGAGCCGCAACGGCGGGCAAGGGCAGAACGCGAGCGGGCGTCTCTATCGCTCGCAATGGATCGAGCGCTGGGGCAAGAAGACGGCCCTCGAACTCGATGCTGAAATCCGCGAAGGCTTCGACACGTTCAAGCGGCTGATCGGCGAATTCAATTGCGATCCGCAACCGGGCGGGCATCTCTACATCGCGCATCGCGCGCGCAAGATGGACTTTCTCACGAACGAATGCAAGGTCATGCGCGATGTCTTCGGCTACGACACGCGCATGCTGAGCGCGCAGGAAGTCGCGCAATCGTACGTCGATGATCGCGAAAGCTGCGGCGCGCTGCTCGAACCCGATGGCATCGGCGTGCATCCGCTCAAGCTCGCGTTCGGCTATCTGCGCATGGCGCGCTCGCTCGGCGTGAAGGTGCATCCGGGCACGCCGGTGCAGGGTGTGGAAACGATTCGCGGCGTGCATCACGTGAAGACGCCGCGCGGCGTGATCCGCGCGAAAGCGGTTGCGTTCGCGACGGGCGGCTACACGCGCAACGACATGCACAGCGCGCTCTCGGCGAAGATCATGCCGATTCTCTCGAACTCGCTCGTGACGCGCCCGCTCACGCAGGACGAACTCGCATCGACGAATTTCCGCTCGCGTCTGGTGATCACCGATACGCGCACGCTGCGCTTCTACTATCGCCTGTTGCCGGATAACCGCGTGCAGATCGGCAGCCGCAGCGCGATCACGGGCGCGGATGCCGCGAATCCGCGGCATATGGACGTGCTCATCGAAGGCCTGCATCGCAAGTTTCCTTCGCTGAAGGGCATACGTATCGACTATTCGTGGTGGGGCTGGGTCGATGTCAGTCACGACATGATGCCGCGCGTCGCGCAGCCCGATCCTCAGCAAAGCATTTTTTATGCGGTCGGTTATGGCGGCAACGGCGTGTCGTTCTCCGCGCATGCGGGACGGCGTATGGCCGAGCGTATCGCGGGCAAATGGCAGCATGCGCGCGATGCGCTGCCGATCTACGAATCCGCGCTCGAATATCCGAACGTGATGGGCATGGTTCGCTGGAAAGGCTTCGCGCCGTTCCGTCGCGTGGGCCAGCGGTTTCTTTATCACAAGTATCTGGCGCAGGACGAAAAGCGCTGATCTCTTTCTTCAACGTACTCACCACATCGGCATATGAGCACTCAAACGAATCAGGATTACCTCCGCCTTCTGCAAGCATTCAACGAGGCGTGGAACCGCCACGACATCGATGCGCTGATGAACTGCATGGCGGACGAATGCGTCTTTCACGGCGTAGCCGGACCCGATACGCTCGGCCGCACCTTCACGGGCCGCGATGACGTGCGCAAGGGCTTCACGCTCGCATGGGAAACGTTCCCCGATGCCTCGTGGCAGGACGGCGAGCATTTCGTGAGCGGCGAGCGCGGCGTATCGGAATCGACGTTTCGCGGCACGAAGGCGGACGGCTCGCGCATCGAAGCGCGCATGGTCGACGTCTTCACGTTCAGCAACGGCAAGATCGCGGTGAAGAACGCGTATCGCAAGAGCGCTGCATGACGGAATGAAACGCATCGACCCGCTGGCAATGAATCGGCGGGCGATCGTCAAATCGACACAAGCCCATCAGGAAGGAGACGACATGCAATCGAGCACGGATCAAGGCGATCTGAAATGTGGCCTCAAGCAGCGCCACATGACGATGATCGCGTTAGGCGGCGTCATAGGCGCCGGACTTTTCGTCGGCAGCGGCGTGGTGATTCAGCAGGCCGGGCCCGCCGCCATTCTTTCTTTTCTCATCACGGGCGGCCTCGTCGTGCTCGTGATGCGCATGCTCGGCGAGATGGCCTGCGCGATGCCCGCCGTCGGCTCGTTCTATGAATACGCGCGTCTCGCGTTCAAGACGCCACGCGGGCCGGGCAAGCTCGCGGGCTTTCTGACGGGCTGGATGTACTGGTACTTCTGGGTCATCGTGATCGCGCTCGAAGCGGTCGCGGGCGCGAAGCTCGTGCAATTCTGGATACCCGACGTACCAGCGTGGATCATCAGTCTCGTGCTGCTCGTCGTGCTCACGCTGACGAACCTCATCTCGGTCGGCAGCTACGGCGAGTTCGAGTTCTGGTTCTCGTCGATCAAGGTCGGCGCGATCATCGTGTTCCTGTTTCTCGGCGGCCTGTACGTATGCGGCCTGTGGCCCGCGTCGATGCACACGACCGATGTCGCCTCGACCTTCCTCGGCCACGGCGGCTTCATGCCCAACGGCATAGGACCAGTCATGACAGGCGCGGTCGCCGCGACGGGCTTCTACTTCGGCGCGGAGATCGTCACGATCGCGGCGGCGGAAGCGAAAGAGCCCGCGAAGGCCGTCGCGAAGGCGACCAATTCGGTCATCACGCGCGTGCTCGTGTTCTATGTCGGATCGGTTGCGCTGGTCGTGGCGCTGGTGCCGTGGAACTCGCATCAGATGGCGACGCCTTATGTAAGCGCGCTCGAAGTGATGGGCATGCCTGCCGCCGCGAACGTGATGAACGCGATCGTGCTGACCGCCGTGCTGTCCGCGCTGAACTCGGGCCTGTACGCCGCATCGCGCATGCTGTTCGCGTTGACGCGCCACGGCGACGCGCCGCTCGGCCTCGCGAAGGTCAACAAGCGCGGCGTGCCGGTGCGCGCGATTCTGCTCGGCACGGTGTTCGGCTATGTCTCGGTGGTGATGTCGTATATCTCGCCGGATACGGTGTTCGCGTTCCTCGTCAATTCCTACGGCACCGTGGCGATCTTCGTGTACCTGCTGATCGCGTTCTCGCAACTGCGGCTGCGTGCCCGCATGACGAGCTTCGAAGCGAACGACCTGCGCGTGCGCATGTGGGGATTTCCCTATCTCACGTGGCTCGCGATCTTCGGGATGACGGCGATTCTCGTCGCGATGGCCTTCATTCCCGATCAGCGCAAACCGCTGTGGCTGGGCGTCGCGAGTCTCGGCATTCTGATCGTCGCGTATATCGTGTTCAAGCGCGGCCGCAAAGAGGTCGAGATCGAATCGGAAGATCATTCGGCGCAGCATCTGCAAACCGTCGAACGATAAGCGTTAAATCAGAGGCCGGTTTGCGATGCAGCAAACCGGCCTTTGTCGTTCTCTGAAGTTCTCTAAAGCGTCATTCCCTGAAGGTCTTGGCGGTTTCCTCGGCCGTGCGGCGCAGATCCGGCTCGAAGGCGAGCAGTTGATCGAGCGCGACGCGCCCCACCGGCGCCTGAATGGCGATCGCCGCGCATGCGCGATTGCGGTCCAGCATCACCGGCACGGCTATCGCGACGAGTCCCTGCAAATGCTCCTGATTGTTGATGGCGAGCATGCGGCGGCGCGTCAACGCCAGTTCGCGGCGCAACGCATCGCGATCGGTAATGGTGCGTTCGGAATAGGATCGCAACGGCAGGCGCTCGATCATGCGCTCGCGCCGTTCCTTCGGCAGAAAGCTCAGCAATAGCTTGCCGCTTGCCGAACAATGCAGCGGCACATGCGAGCCGGGCTGCAGATGCATGCGCAGCGGCCAGCCCGTTTCCACGCGATCCACATAGACGACGTCGTTGCCCGCGAGCATCGTGAGATTGCAGGTTTCACCGACGCGCGCGACGAGCTGTTCGAGCAGCGCATGACGCGCCGCGGCGGGCCCCGCATGCATCAGCACGTTGATGGCGAGCGTGCGCACGCGCGCGGAGCATTCGTAGAGCCGGTCGCTTGCGCCGCGCGTGACGAGCCATGCGTCCATCAGTTGCACGAGAATGCGATGCACCGTCTGCTTCGGCAGGCCGAGCGCGTCGACGAGCTCGGTCATCGAGAGCGGGCGGTTCGCTTCGGCAAGCGTTTCGAGCACGCGGAACGCGCGCACGGCGGCGGCATTCGATTGATTCGACGTCACGTTGCTTGTCTCCGTCTGCTGACTTTGCGTTTGTATTTCATTGTGCGTCGAAAACAGCGCTTTTCGGGACTCTGGAAAGTCCCGAAAAGCTGATTTTTCGATGCTGACGGTTTTGCCGCATGCGTTAGTCCAGAAAACGGGACCGCGCGACGGACACGGCTGACTAGATTGGATAGCACCTCCAATCTTCCAACAGCCGAGGTTTATCGCATGAATGACATGGCAAGCGGCGCAACACTCGCGCGTTCCCGCGACGACGCGCCCGATACCAACGAAGCCGATGTAAAACGCATCGTCGAGCGGGCGCGCGCCGCGCAACGCCGCTTCGAGCAAGCGGGACAAGAGACGCTCGACACCGCCGCCGCGGCCGCCGCGTGGGCGATCATGGAGCCGCAACGCAACCGGCGGCTCGCCGAGCTTGCCGTGCGCGATACCGGTCTCGGCAACGCCGACGACAAGTTCCGCAAGAACCATCGCAAGACGCTCGGCCTGTTGCGCGACCTTCACGGCGTCGCCACGACGGGCGTGATCGCGCGCGACGAAGAACGCGGCATCGTCGAGATCGCGCGCGCGGCGGGCGTGGTGGCGGCGATCACGCCATCGACGAATCCGGCCGCCACACCCGCGAACAAGATCGTCAACGCGCTCAAGTGCGGCAACGCGGTGATCGTCGCGCCTTCGCCGAAGGGCTATTCGTCGTGCGCGTTACTTATCGACTTCATCCATGCGGAGTTCGCGAAGGCCGGTCTCGATCGCGATCTCGTGCAGATGTTGCCGCAGCCGATCGGGAAGGCGGCCACCGCCGCGCTGATGAAGCTCGCGGATCTCGTCGTCGCGACCGGATCGCAAGCCAACGTGCGCATGGCGTACACGAGCGGCACACCGGCCTTCGGCGTGGGTGCGGGCAACGTTGCGTCGATCGTCACGGCGCGCGCTCATCCGGATGATGCGGCGCAAAAGATCGCGCTCTCGAAGACCTTCGATAACGCGACGAGCTGCTCGTCGGAAAACAGCGTCGTGATCGAAGACGCGATGTATGCGCGCATGGTCGATGCATTGACGAAGCAGGGCGGCGTCATGCTCGATGCGTCGCAGAAGGCGCGCTTGCAGGCGGCGATGTGGCACGACGGCAAACTCTCGGCGCACTGCACGGCGCGTAGCGCGGCGGTCATCGCGCGCGAAGCCGGCCTCGACGATATCGCCGCGCGCGAGCCGGCATTCCTGATGGTCGAAGAAACCGGCTACGGACCCGGCTATCCGTTTTCCGGCGAAAAGCTCTCGCCCGTGCTGACGGTTTATCGCGCGCGCGACGTTGCGCACGCCATCGATATCGTGCGCGGCATATACGGCTACATGGGCGCGGGACATTCGGTCGGCGTGCATGGCGCCGACGACGCGCTCGCGGTCACGCTCGGCATGCAGTTGCCGGTGGCGCGCGTGATCGTCGATCAGGCGCATTGCCTCGCGACCGGCGGCAACTTCGACAACGGCCTGCCGTTCTCGCTCTCGATGGGCTGCGGCACCTGGGGCGGCAATAACTTCTCGTCGAATCTCGGCTATCGGCAATACCTGAACGTGACGCGCGTCGCGTACCAGATCGAGGAACACGTGCCTGATGTCGATGCGCTGCTCGGCGATTACTTCCGGAGGGTCGGACGATGAGCGCGCTGCCCGATCGAATCGTATCGGCCGAACCGCTTCCGCTCGATGCGCCGACGCTGCGCGCGTTGATCGATGCGCGCGCCGAACACGCGCCGGAGAAACCGTTCCTGCTCTCCGCGACGCACGAAGACACGCTGACCTTCGGCGCATTGCGCGACGACTGCATCGCGCTCGCCACGCGCTTTGACGAAGCCGGCTTGCGCCCGGGCGATGTCGTCTCGGTCTTCATGGGAAACGGCATCCAGACCGCGCGCCTTCTGCTGGCGGCGATGTATGGCGGGTTCGTCGCCAATCCGCTGAATCTGCTATGTCAGCCGTCGCAGGTGCGTTATATCGTCGAGCATTCGGATACGCGCGCGATCTTCGTTGCGGACGATACGCGCGACACGATCGTCGAAGCGATCGATGCGCTGCGCCGCGAAGGCATGGAACGCGATATCGCGGTGATACACACATCGCCCGATGCGAACGCGCTGCCCGACATCCCGGCGCTTCCCGAACGCGCGATGCCGCCCGCGCGCGATGAAACGCCGGGAACGCGGATCGTCGCGGGCGAGACCGCGCTCCTGATGTACACGTCCGGCACGACGGGCGCGCCCAAGGGCGTGTTGCTGAGTCATCGGAGCCTGCTCGCGAACATGCGCAATATCAGCGCGGAGCACCGCCTGTCCGACGATGATCGCGTGCTCGTCTCGTTGCCGCTTTATCACATCAACGGTCTTGTCGTCGCGCTTCTGACACCGCTCTTTCATGGCGGCTCCGCGGTGATGACGCCGCGCTTTTCCGCGCGCACGTTCTGGAACGAGGCATCGCAATACGGCTGCACGTGGATCAACGTCGTGCCGACGATCGTCGCGTATCTCCTGAACGGCGAGGGCGCGCAAGACTGCGATCTTTCCGCGCTCAAGTTTTGCCGCAGTGCGTCGGCGGCATTGCCGGCCGATCATCATCGCGCGTTCGAGGCGCGCTTTGGCATCGGCATCATAGAAACGATGGGGATGACGGAGACCGCCGCGCCAGCATTTAGTAATCCGTATGACCATGCGATGAGGCGGCTGGGCAGCATCGGCCTGCCGTCGGGCGGCGAAGCGAAGATCGTCGCTCTCGATGGACGCGAGTGCGCGCCCGATGAAACCGGCGAGCTCGTGCTGCGCGGCGAGCAACTGATGAGCGGCTATTACAAGCGTCCCGACGAAACCCGTCATGCCTTCACCGACGACGGATGGCTGCGCACCGGTGATCTCGGCTATCGCGATGCGGCCGGTTTCTTCTACATCAACGGCCGCGCGAAGGAACTGATCATCAAGGGCGGCGAGAACATCGCGCCGCGCGAGATCGATGAAGCGCTGCTGCGTCATCCCGGCGTGCTCGAAGCGGCGGCGGTCGGCGTGCCCGATCCGGCGTACGGACAGGACATCGTCGCGTTCATCGTGCCGAGCGGCGGCGCGCAGTCGCTCGATATCGCGGAACTGCGCGCGCATTGCTTGCGCGAACTCGGCCGCTACAAGACGCCGCGCGAATTCCACTTCACCGACGCGTTGCCGCGCGGGCCGTCGGGCAAGGTGCAGCGCCTGAAACTCGTGCAGCCCGCGTAAGCGAAGGCTCAACCATTCCACATCAGATGGACATAGGATAGGAGACAGCATGAACAATCATCGTCAGCGCGTGAAGACGCGCCATATCATTCTCGGCGTGATGTGTCTGATGTACTTCATCTCGTACATCGACCGGGTGAACATCGCGGTTGCGGGACCGTTGATCCGTCAGGAGATGGGATTGACGTCCGTGCAGCTCGGACTCGTGTTCTCCGCGTTCGCGTATCCGTATGCGGTGATGCAGATCGTCGGCGGATGGCTCGCGGACCGATTCGGACCGAAGCTCGTATTGACCGTGCTCTCGCTGATCTGGGGCGCAGCGACGCTCGCGACGGGCTTCGCGGGCAGCATCGGCATGCTGGTGCTGATGCGGCTCGCGCTCGGCATCGGCGAAGGCGGCGCATTTCCGACCGCAACGCGCGCCTTCACCTTCTGGATGCCCGTGCATGAACGCGGCTTTGCGCAAGGGATCACGCATAGCTTCGCGCGGCTCGGCGGCGCGGTGACGCCGCCGCTCGTGCTCGCGGTCGTGGCCGCGGCGGGCTGGCGCGAGGCGTTCATTCTGCTGGGCGTTGCGAGCCTTGCGTGGACGGTGCTCTACTTCTTCGTGTTCACCAATTCGCCCGACGAGAATCGGCGCATCACGCCCGAGGAGACCGCGGAGATCGGCTACCGCGCGGGGGACTGCGCGCGCGCGAGAAAGAATCCGACGCCGTGGCGCAAGCTGATTCATCGCATGTGGCTCGTGACGTTCGTCGATTTCTGCTACGGCTGGCTGCTGTGGGTGTATCTGACGTGGCTGCCTTCGTATCTGAAGGAAGCGCGCGGCTTCGATCTCAAGCATCTCGCGCTCTTCACCGCGTTGCCGCTGCTCGCGGGCGTGATCGGCGATACGCTCGGCGGCGTGATATCGGACCGCATCTACAAGATGACGGGCAAGCTGCGTCTCGCGCGTTGCAGCATCCTGGTGGTCGGCATGGGCGGATCGCTCGCTTTTCTCGTGCCGATGGTCAATGCCCCCAGCCCGATCGCGGCTGTGTGGTTCCTGACGGGATCGTTCTTCTTCCTTGAGATCACGAATCCGGTGTTGTGGACCTTGCCGCTCGATATCGCGGGCAAGTATGCGGGCACGGCGGGCGGCATGATGAATACCGGCTTCGGGATTGCGGGGATGACGTCGCCGGTCGTGTTCGGTTATCTCATTCAGGAGACGGGCAGCTATAACGTGCCGTTCACGATCTCGGCCGCGCTGCTTGCGGTCGGCGCGTTCGCGGCGCTTTTCATCGATACGAGCAAGACGGTGGAGGCCGATGAGGCGCGTGAGGCGCGCAGGAGGGATGGGGTGGGGGTGCCGGCGCTTGCGGGTGGGGCGGGGAATTGGCAGGAGTAGGGGGCGGTTGCGATTCGGGGGAAGGTCTAAATCTTCCCCTCACGCACGCGCCGCTCCAGCCTGAAAACGCCGGGCGGCGTGAAATACGTCCCGAAGCGCACGAGCCCCGCGCGCTTCAGATGACAGATCATTTCGAAACTGACTTGCAGTCCCGGCTCGGGCGTCTCCACCATCTGGATGTCGATCGCCCGGATGCGCGGCTCGTACTTCAGGACCGTCGTTTCCATCTGCTCCTTGAGCGCCTGCGACGACGCGGGCAGCGCCTTGTAGATGTTGGTCAGATCAGGCAAGCCATAGTCGGGCAGATGCTTGAGCGCACCGGCCCGCGTGTTCAGAATGCGCCGCACGTTCTGTTGCACGCTCAGGATTTCGAGCGTGCGGTCGTCGAAATCCGCGAGCGGCTCGCCGTCGATCTGGCCAAGCAGCATTTCATAGAGGGACGGGCCGGGCATGTTCGCTCGCCTCAACCGGCCGCGAAACCGGCTTCATCGCAATCCACGAACTCGATCGTCAGATTGCCTTCTTCCGATTGCGCGAGACGAATCTCTGCAGGCGCGGCGCCGCTCGCCATTCGCGTGAGCAGTTCGCGCGATACCGTCGGCAGAATGCGCTGATCGAGAAACGCGTCGATGCTGCGCGCGCCCGATTCGCGCGACAGGCTGAGATCAGCGAGCGATCCGATCAGCGAGTCGTCGCAGACGAGTGTGACGCCGTGCTGCCGCTTCAGACGACCGGCGATCTTCGCGATCTTCAGCCGCACGATGCTGCCGAGGGCGCTCACATCCAGCGGCCGGTAGACGAGCGTCTGGAAGCGCGCGAGCAGCGCCGGCTGGAAGTGCCTGACGAGCGGTTCATGAATAGCGTCGAGCAGCGCGGCGTGCGCGATGTCGGGCATGTCCGTGGCCGCGTCGTGAATCTGCTCGCTGCCGAGGTTCGAGGTCATCAGAATCACGCAATTGCGGAAGTCGATCTCGCGGCCTTCGCCGTCGCGCATCGATCCGCGGTCGAACACCTGATAGAACATGTCGAGCACATCGCGGTGCGCCTTCTCGACTTCATCGAGCAACACCACGCTATAAGGCCGCTGACGCACGGCTTCGGTCAGAATGCCGCCGCGTCCGTATCCGACGTAGCCCGGCGGCGAGCCCTTCAACTGTGAAACCGAGTGCGCTTCCTGATACTCCGACATGTTGATGGTCGTGAGCGCGGCCTCGCCGCCGAACAGCACATCGGCGAGCGCGAGCGCCGTCTCGGTCTTGCCGACCCCCGAGGTGCCCGTCAGCAGAAATACGCCGAGCGGCGCGTGCTCGCTCTTGAGCCCCGCTTTCGCGGTGCGCAGGCTTTGCGCGAGCATGCCGAGCGCGTCGTCCTGCGCGATCACGCGTTTTTGCAACTGATCTTCCAGCGTGAGCAGATTCAGCAGTTCGTCTTCGACGAGATTGCCGACCGGCACGCCCGTCCATTCCGCGACCACGCGTGCGATGGCTTGCGCATCGACATCGGCGAAGATCAGCGGGGTCTTGCCTTGCGCTTCGGCGAGCGCGTTCTTTGCCGTCGCGAACGCGTGCGCGTCCGGCCGGGTCTGGCCGTCGCCGCGTTGTTTCAGCAGCGCCTGAACCAGCGAGCGCTCGCGTTCGTAGCGCGCCTGAACGTCGGCCAGTTCGTGATTCGCCTGCGCGAGCGCGGCGACGAGCGTTTCGCAGCGCGCGGCCGCGTCGTCGATGCCCGCGCGCTCGTCCGCGTCGATGGCCGAGCGTTCGAGCTCCAGCGCCGCCACGGCCGCACGGGCGCGCTGCAATTCGGCGGGCGGCGTGTCGATACCCATGCGCACGCGCGCGGCGGCGGTGTCGATCAGATCGACGGCCTTGTCCGGCAACTGACGCGCGGGGATATAGCGGCGCGAGAGCTTGACCGCCGCAACAAGCGCTTCATCGCGGATGTGCACGTCGTGATGCTTCGCGTAGCGCGTCGCGAGGCCGCGCAGCATGAGACAGGCCGCTTCGTCGTCCGGCTCCTCGACCTTGACCATCTGGAAGCGCCGTTCGAGCGCCGCGTCGCGCTCGAAGTATTCCTTGTATTCCGACCATGTGGTCGCGGCGATGGTGCGCAATTCGCCGCGCGCGAGCGCCGGCTTCAGCAGGTTGGCCGCATCCGAGCCGCCGGCCGAATTGCCCGCGCCGATCAGCGTGTGCGCCTCGTCGATGAAGAGCACGATCGGCGTCGCCGAAGCCTTCACCTCGTCGATCACGTTCTTCAGGCGCTGCTCGAATTCGCCTTTCACGCCCGCGCCGGCCTGCAGCAGCCCGAGATCGAGCGTGAGGATGCGCACGTCGCGCAGGGGCGACGGCACGCTGCCTTCCGCCACGCGCAGCGCGAAGCCTTCGACGAGCGCCGTCTTGCCGACGCCTGGTTCGCCGACGAGGATCGGGTTGTTCTTGCGGCGGCGCACGAGCACGTCGATCATCTGCTGAATTTCGCGATCGCGGCCGAACACCGGATCGATCTCGCCGCGGTGCGCCTTGTCCGTCAGATCGATCGCGAAGCGCGCGAGGGCTTCGCCTTCGGTCGAGCGCGGCGGCGTTGCGGGCGTTGCCGGCGCGGGTGCGGCCGCGGCGTCGTCGTCTTCTTGCTGCGCTGACGCGTTCTCGCACGATGCGCGTCCGAGACGCGCCAACACGCGCTCGATCTGCGCGCCGGAAAGGGAGAAGAGCGGCCACGCATCCTGCGTGCGCATCGCGTGCGGCGCGGCGATGATCGCGCTCAGCAGATGCGCCGAGCGGATCGTGCCGTCGATATCGTCACGCGACGCGAGATTCCACGCGTCCTGCAATACGCTCGCGAGCTGAATGGAGAGCGACGGCATGCCGCGCAGCGTGCGCGGAAGGCGATCGATGGCGGCGAGCAGCGCATTCCAGATCGCTTCGACATCGATCTCATAGTGACGCAGGATCGCCGGAATATCTCCGTCGTCCGCCTCGATCAGCTTCAGCAGCCAGTGCTCGACGGTGATTTCGTCGGCGAGGCGCGTCTGGCACAGGCTCGCGGCCGCTTCGAGCGTGCGGGCGCAGTGCGGGTTGAGACGGCGAAGCAGATGAGTGGAATCGCGCAGAGTCATGGAAAGTCCGGTGACGAGGGATGAAAGAGGGAGGCGGGATAGGGAAATCGAAGACGTGAAGCCAGCCCGCTGCAAGCGGACTGGCTCCGACGACTTACGTCGTCATGAGGCGCTTACGCGCGCTCGTTCCACGTGTCCTTGTGGATGATGTTGCCGTCCTTGTACGACCAGGTGATCTGTTCGTAGCGCAGTTCGACTTCTTCCAGGTGGTTGTGCTTCTCGTAGGCCGGATTCTTGATGTCGAGCATCTTCGGACGCACTGCGACGACCTTGACGTTGTCGAGCTTGGTGTTGAAGTACTCCTTTTCCTTGCCCGCGTCGTCGATCTTGTACCACTTGATCTCGACCGACTTCAACGTCTGGCCGCTCGTCACCGCCTTGTACAGGTACGGCGTCGATGAGTCGGTTTCCTTCGTCAGCGTGATCGGTGCGTGGACACGCGTGCCGGTCAGCTTGCCCGTGTTGCCATCGGTCGGAATGTGCACGCCGTGATCGAACTCGACGATTTCGACGCTGCCTTCGCGACCTTGCACCGTGACGGAACCCTTGATGTCGGCGCCGCCGTCATCCTTCAGCCACAAATATGCGGGAATTGCCATTTACTGCTCCTCGTTGGTACTGCCAAGCAATGCTCAGGATGGTTCCTGAGCCACAAGATCCCGGAGACGAGCCCCGGGGATTCAAATAGGGATGTCACTGCGCGCGCGCTGCCGTCTCCGGCACCAGCGTGATTTCCACGCGACGGTTTCTCGCGCGGCCCTCGGGCGTGCGGTTGTCCGCGATCGGCCGCGTGTCGCCGTAACCCTGCACCGCGAACTGGGTCGCCGGAATGCCCGTCGCTTCGATCAGCCAGGTACGCAACGCCGCCGCGCGCGCGTTCGAGAGCCTGAGATTGCTGTTCGCATCACCCGAATCGTCGGTATGACCGGCGATCAGGATGCGCTTGCCGGGATGCGCCTTGATCATTTCGACCGCTTCGACGAGCGTGCGCGTGGAGCCGGGCTTCAGGTTCGCCTTGCCGCTGTCGAAGAGCGACATGTTGTCGAGCGTCACGACGGTTGGCGGCGGAGGCGGCGGCTGATAGCTGGCGATGGCCGTGTTGAGCGCGGGCAGAAGTTGCGCGCCGTGATACAGCCCGAACGACAGACGCAGCGGCACGCCGGTGCGCGCGTAGCGGTCGAGTTCGTCGCGATCGGCGACGAGCGCGCGCAAGGCGTCGCGTCGCGCGTCGTCGTGATCCGCGGCGATGGAGGCGTAACGGCCCAGATCCGCATGCACCCGGTCGAGCAATTGGGCGTTGTGACGGCCCGCGCCGAGAAAGGCGGCGCCCGCGGCCAGCGCCGTGATGCCGATGGCGTGCGCGAACGCGGCGAGACGCGGCGAGATCGCCACGCGGCGCGGCATCGCTTCGATCAGTGGCTGCGGCAGCGGCCACGGCGCGGGCGTCGCATCGACGCGCGCCGGCGCGATGCGCGTGTGCCGCTGCACGTCCTGCTCCCACGGTTTTCCGGCGTCGCTGGCGGGGCCGCAGTCGATCCAGCCCGCGCCATGGAGCGCCCAGGGCGCGGCGGGCTGGCGCGGATCGGTGAGCGCGCCGAAGATCACGCGCTGCGTCCATCCGACGATCGATGCGAGCGCGGCGGCATGGACGGCCGCATAGCGCGCGTCCGGGTCGGGGCGGGGATCGTTCTCCGCGTTCCGGATGACGGCTTCGATGCGTTGCGCGTCGATGAGCGGCGCACTGGCGGAGACGCTGTGCCACTGCCGCGCGAGATCCGCATCGCGCGGCGCGAGCGGCGTCAGCCGCTGATACACGGCGACATAGCCCGGCAGGCGCGCACCGACGATACGGGCGGCATCGGCGAGCGCCTGCCGTGTCACGCGCAGGCGCTGCACGAGCGCATCGGCATCGGCGTGAAGCGCGGGCGCCACGCTCAGCACGACGCCGTCCGGCGGCTGGCCGTCACGCCACTGGCGCATCGCGAGCGCGACCTGAGGCAGATCCTGCGGGCGATCGACACGCAGCCAGATCGCGCCGTCGCCGATATACACGAGACGCGTTGCGCCCGCGCCGTGGTCGAAGAGCGATGCGAGCGCGTCGCCCGTGACGAGCACGAGCGGCATGCGGGCGCGCAGGCTCAGCGGAATATCGACCGTTGCCGCGCCCAGCGCCTGCAGAATCGGCGCGCTCTGCCTGCGCGCGTGAGACAGGCGCCGCGTGCGCCAGCCGACGAGCGCCGCCGCGACGATCAGAATCGCGACCGTGGAAAGCCAGAGCCATTCCTTGCCGAACGGCTGCACGAGCCCGTTGACGGCGAGCGCGAGCAGCGCCGCGAAGACGACGATCGTGCGAGCCGGATAACCCAACCTTTGCATGGCGTTCACGGCTTGACGGTGTGCGGGAGCAGCGCGGCGAGCTGTGCATCGAGCACGGCATGCCAGACGAGCCAGGCGACGAGCGCGACGATGCAGCCGAATGCCGCGATCGCCCACGGCGACATGCGCCGGAACGCGTCGCCGAAACGCCGTCCCGGCTGGTCGATGACGAGCGAACGCTCGCGCTGCGGGCGAAGCCGCTCGATCAGCGCGTTCAGTTCGGCCATGAGCGTTTGCCGCTCGTTCGCGCCGTGGAGCGCGTAGCGGCCGAGAAATCCGAGACCGAGAATCGCCGCGTAGCATTCGAGCAGGTCGGTCTGCGGCGATCGCTCGCGCATGCGCAACTCCAGCCGTTCGAACACGCGCTCGCCGGCATCGTGCTGGTTGAACTGCTGCACTTGCAGGGGATAAGCGGACCAGTTCGACCGGTCTTGCCCGGAAAGATGCTGGAGCGCGGTTTCGTCGAGCAGCGCGCATTGCGCTTTCAATGCGTCGTCGCGCACGTCTTCCGGATAGCCCCGGCGATCGAGCGCCGCGCTGAAATCGGCGACCATCGAGGTGCAGCGCGCGCGCAGGGCTTCGAAGTCTCCGGCCGCGCCGCCTGTCGACAGCGTCGCCACGAAGAGCGCTGTGTCGCGCAGGAGATCGCGGATGCCGCTCGCGGATGCAGAGGCCGCCCCCGACGTCGGTTCGACGAGCGGCGCTTGCGCGTGAGACGAAGTCAGCATGTTCATGAGCGCAGCACCGCGTAGAGTTCGAGCGAGACATCCGGCACGGATGTCGGCAGATAGATCTGGCAAGCCCGCGCGGCCAGCATGCGTGCGAGCGCCGGGCTCGCCGCATCGAGCGCGAAGTATTGATTGTCGAGACGCACGGGAATCGCGGCCGGTACGCGCTGGACGGCTTTCAGCGCGATGCCCGCGAGCGCCGAATTGACGATGTGATCGACTTCGTCCGGCGCGCCGATCTTGCACAGGCGCGGAATCCGTTCGACGAGCTCGAAGGCGGGCAGCGTCGAGTTGACCGACAGATACCAGTCGGCGGCGCCTTCCGCGATGCGCGTATCGAGAATCTTGCCGTTCCAGGTCGTCGCGTTGTCATGCGCGAGATCGATCGGCACGACCCGCGACGGAATGATCGCGTCGAGCAGATTCCGGATCATCGATTCGAGCTCGGCGAACACTTCGTCCGCGCGAACATGGTCGTAGGACGGGATATCCGTGAGTTGCGAACCCGTGGAGAAGGTCAAGAGGGCGCTCGCGAGTTCGGATAGCACCGCGTACAGCCGCTCGGGCGGCAGGTTCGGATTCGACGCGAGGAAGCGCAGCCTGGGCCACGCCGCATGAATGCAGTGCAGCAGCCAGAACAACTGGACGTCGGCGACGCCGTATTCGGCCACCTGTTCGATGCGTTCGCTGCGCCGCGCGCCGAGCGCGAGGCTCTTGGCCAGCAGGATGTCCGCCATGCGCGTGATGCGCTCCACATGCAGCGCATGCGCACCGAGCGACAGGCAAGGCGGCACATAGCGGCGGTCGAGCTGGAACTGTCCGCTCGTCGATCGCGTGAGACGCGCGATGGCGCAGACGGTGTCGTCGGCATGCGGCTCGAAATCGAAGAGCAGGCGCACGGCATGACGCTCCGCGGCGATCTCGACATCGTCCGAGCCGTTCAGATCGACCACCTTGACGAACTCGCGGTACGAGCGGCGCGGGCGCGTGAGTGTCGACTCGTCCATGCGGCAGTTGTTGCCGTTGGCATCGGGCAGGGCGAGCGCGGCAAGCACCGTGACGCTTTGCCGTTCCGAACCCACGCCTTGCGACAGGTCGCGCGCGGGCGGCAGCGGTTGCGCGGCCGAGGTGTCGATGGGCGTGCCGTCGGGAAACCGCAGCTTCAGCCTCGAGAGCTTGAAACGGCCGGCGGCAAGCGCGTCTTCGTCGACTTCGACGCCGAGCGTTCCCCACGGTTGCGCGAGCGCGGCCGTCGTGAACTGGCGCAGAGTGAACTCCGTCCACCTTTCCTGTTGCTGGAAATGCTGCTGCGTGAGAATCAGGCCTTCGTGCCAAAGCGGTTTGTCTATCCGCATGAATGTCGTTTGTAATGCTTATTAGAATGAATTAGGGACGTGATTCTATAGCCGGAGATTCAATTCGTATACCTAGCCATATAGAGGGATCTGAAGCGGTGCGAAGAGCGAGATCCGTTTGATAACAAGTACTTGTCTCAGGATGAACGCATGGAAACGCTATTCCGGGACGAGCGTGATGTAGTTGAGATTCGTCAATTAATGTATGCGCCAGCGTTGGCATGCGCGCCCGTGCGGGCGAGGCGATATTCGTGGACGCGTGCTAAGTCATTGTTAGTGAAAGTGATTTAATTTGTGGAGTGCCAATCTGCAAATTATTTAGGCAGACTGATAGATGCTTTAAGGTTGATGTGAAACCTGTTCTAATACGGCCCCAATCAAGCGCTTGAGCGCGAGTGCGGTCAATGCCTCCCGGGTGCAGCAAAAATCAGTTTCACATCTCAATATCGAGATGAGTTTGGTCTTTTTACTAAGGATTATTGATGGATAGCTTCCAGAGAGAGATTCCCAAAAGCCGAGTTTCGATCACGCTCGATCTGCATACGGGTGGCGCGCAAAAGAAGGTCGAATTGCCGCTCAAGCTGCTCGTCGCGGGCGATTTCAGCGCGGGGCGTGAGCAGGCGCCTTTGTCCGAGCGCAAGAAAGTCAACATCGACAAGAACAATTTCGATGCGGTGCTCGCCGACTACGCGCCGGACCTGAAGTTCGCAGCCGAGAACACGCTCGCGAGCGATGGCTCCGAGTTGCCGGTCAACCTCTCCTTCCGTTCGATGAAGGACTTCGAGCCGGAGCAGGTGGCGCGTCAGATTCCCGAGTTGCAGGCGCTGCTCGCCGTGCGCAATCTGCTGCGCGACCTGAAGTCGAATCTGCTCGACAACGGCACGTTCCGCCGCGAGTTCGAAAAGATCCTGAAGAACAAGGAACTGTCCGACAAGCTGCGCGGCGAGCTCTCGCAGATCGCCACGGCGGCGACGCAGCCCGAAGGACACGCCTGAGCCTTCCGGCTCGCATCGACCCGCATCCCAGACAGGACCCGAAATGAACAAGAAAGAAGCCCGCGCGAGCGCCGCTGGCGAGACCGTCGTGCTCGACGCCCCGCAAGCGTCACATGGCGACAGCGTCTACGCTGCCCTCTGCGACAAGATCAATCTGAGCCCGGTGTCGCAGGCGCGCCCGCTCGAAGCATTCCGTGACAACGACATGCTGTCCGAAGCCTCCGCCGACGAGCGCCTGGCGCGCGGCATGGGCGCGTTCCTCGATCTCGTCGCGCAGACGAGCAAGCCGGTGGATCGCCTCGACAAGTCGCTGCTCGATTTCTTCATCGGTCAACTGGACCGGCAGATCAGCCGTCAGCTCGATTCGGTCATGCACAACCCCGAATTTCAGGCGCTGGAAGGCCGCTGGCGTGGCCTGAAGATGCTTGTATCGCGCACGGATTTCCGCAAGAACGCGCGTATCGAGGTGCTCGACGTCTCGAAGGACGCGCTCGTGCGCGACTTCGAAGACGCGCCGGAACTGATCCAGAGCGGGCTGTACCGGCTCACGTACATCGAGGAATACGACACGCCGGGCGGCCAGCCGATCAGCGCGATGATCAGCGACTTCGAATTCGCGAACTCGCCGCAGGACGTGGCCTTGCTGCGCAACATCTCGAAGGTCGCGGCGGCGGCGCATATGCCGTTCATCGGCTCGGTGGGCGCGGCCTTCTTCGGCAAGAAGTCGATGGAGGAAGTCGCGGCCATTCAGGATATCGGCAACTATTTCGATCGCGCCGAATACATCAAGTGGAAGAGCTTCCGCGACACGGACGACTCGCGTTACGTCGGTCTCGTGATGCCGCGCGTGCTGGGCCGCCTGCCCTACGGCAAAGATACGACGCCCGTGCGCGCGTTCAACTACGAGGAGCAGGTGAAGGGCCCGGACCACGATCGCTATCTGTGGGTGAATGCGTCGTTTGCGTTCGCGGCGAACATGACGCGCAGCTTCGTGAACAACGGCTGGTGCGTGCAGATTCGCGGCCCGCAGGCGGGCGGCAAGGTGGAAGACCTGCCGGTGCATCTGTACGACCTCGGTACCGGCGTGCAGCCGAAGATCCCGACCGAAGTGCTGATTCCCGAGACGCGCGAGTTCGAGTTCGCCAACCTCGGCTTCATTCCGCTCTCGTTCTACAAGAACCACGATTTCGCGTGCTTCTTCTCGGCGAATTCGTCGCAAAAGCCCGCGCTCTACGAGACCAAGGAAGCGACGGCGAATAGCCGCATCAACGCGCGTCTGCCGTACATCTTCCTGCTGTCGCGCATTGCGCATTACCTGAAGCTGATTCAGCGCGAGAACATCGGCACGACCAAGGATCGTCGTCTGCTGGAGCTCGAACTGAACAACTGGATCAAGGGCCTCGTCACCGAGATGAAGGACCCGGGCGACGAACTGCAGGCGTCGCATCCGCTGCGCGAGGCGAAGGTGATGGTCGAAGACATCGAGGACAACCCCGGCTTCTTCCGCATCAAGCTGTTCATCGTGCCGCACTTCCAGGTGGAAGGGATGGATATCGGCCTGTCGCTGGTGTCGCAGATGCCGAAGGCGAAGAGCTGATTCTTTGGGTTAGCGTCGAATAGAAAAACGCCGGGACGGCTAGAAAGGGCGTCCCGGCGTACGTAGTGCGCGAACAAGGCGTTCTCGATGGCGCTCGCGTTCGGCCTGTAGAGTCAATCCGCGCGAACGTTTCAGGGCGGTGTCACAGCGTGCCCGGGCCTCATCAACGAACGGGGAGCAATCCTCAGGTGCCGGAATTAACGGTGAATATCGGTGAATTGATCAGGATACCGATCGTTCTAAGGCCCACGGCACGTCCGTATAGGTAATAATGCCGTGTTGCTTCCCGATTCGTTGATCTCGATCGATCGAGGAACCAGTTCGGAGTTTCGTGGGCGTGCGCTGGCGTGGGGGCCGGGCCGACGACACAACCCCCAGGGAGAATCAACCGATGTCGATGGTGGTACCGTCTCAAGCCTATACATTACTGCTCAAGCCACAACCCGCACCGCTGGTCGTGTTGAATTGGTCAGGTAAAGCGGCTATCAGCCAGTTGTACGAGTACAAGATCGAGTTTACGAGTGCTGCCGACATTTCGATGGATGAAGTCGTGGGACGGCCCGCGACATTCAGCGTCGAGCCCGTGGACCCTTCAGCAGGCCATTTGCAGCAAATGTTCGGCGAGCGCTGGAAAGACTTCAGCAAGATGCCCAAACGCTATGACACGCATGGGATCATCCAGCAATTCGAGGTACTCGGAACATCGGCCGATGAAACGCGGTATCGCGTCACGCTGGCTCCGAAAATAGCTGATTTGTCAAGAGTTCGAAAAAGCAGGCTATTCCAAAAGCAAAGCGTTGTCGAGATCATTACCGACACCCTGCGTCACTACGGCTATCGGCTAGGCGTGGACTTTGATTTCCTCAAGCTGCGCGGCAAGTACAAACGTCACGAATATATCACTCAGTACCACGAATCGACCTTCGGATTCTTACAAAGACTTTGTGCTGAAGAGGGGTTGTGGTTCCGGTTCGAGCAAAAGCACGATCGAACGATCATCGTCTTTGGCGATGATCTGGATGCCTACGCCAGAAAGCAGCGGATCATTCCCTATCGCAGCCACTCGGGCCTCGAAAGCGCGGGTGACGAGTCGATCCGCTCGCTCAGGACGATTACGCAGCGCGCGCCCGAAGCGATCCAGTTGAATGACTACAACCATCGTCAGGCCGACGTGAACCTGCTGGTGGAGGCGAACGCCGCGCCGGCGAACAAGACCACCGACGGCGTCGATAACCACTGGGGCGAGCACTACGAAACGCTCGAAGAGGGCAAGGCGATCGCACGCCGGCGTCACGAAGAGCATCTGGCTACGCAGATTAGTTATCGGGGGCGTGGCAATCCGTTTTCGCTCGAAATCGGCGAGGTGGTTGGCCTCGACGTGAACCCGAAGGATGCGCCGCACGGTCTTTTTGTGACATCGATCCGATGCGGCGGCGGCCGGGCCGCGTCGTACTGGTGCGCGTTCCGGGCGATTCCGGCGGATCGCCGGTGGCGGACCAGCATCGAATCGGTCAAGCGTCCGAAAATTGAAGGCGTGTTGCCCGCGCGAATCGATTCGCCGGGAAAATACACCTATAGCTATGTGACCGAGAAAGGCCTGTACGTCGTCAAGATGCCGTTCGATCTGGACGAGTGGAGTCCGGGTGGGCGCAGCCGTGCGATCCGCATGATGAGGCCGTATGCGGGGGCGAACTACGGGCATCATTTCCCGCTGATCGACGGGGCCGAAGTTGCGCTGATCTTCACTGCGCAAGATCCAAATAGGCCAGTGATAGCCGGGTCACTTCATGACAGCCTGAATCCCGATCTCGTCAATAACCTTAACCATACGCGAAATATCCTTCGCACAGCGGCGCTCAATGAGATGCGCATGGAGGATAAGCGAGGGTTTGAGCATATTCACCTGACCACGCCGTTCCAGACCAGCGAACTGAATCTGGGGCACATGGTCGATGGAGATCGCAAGGAGAGGGGGCGCGGCGCGGAGCTGAGGAGCGACGAGCACATAGCGCTGAGAGGGGGTAAAGGTGTGTTCATCTCGGCCGATACGCAGAATGCGGCGGGCGGCAAACAGCTTGACATGCAACCAGCTCAAGCCCTGCTCGAACAGGCGCTGCTGCAGACGCAGTCCCTCGCGGAAGCGGCCAAGGCGGCACAGGCTATTGCAGCAGACTACGAGAATCAGAAGGCGCTGCTCGACGGCACGCTGCGCGAACTGAGGAAGGCGGCTGTGCTCGTCAGCGCTCCAGCGGGTGTGGGTGTTGCATCGGGTGACCATCTGCAATTGAGTGCGGCCAAAAACATCCTTGCCACAGCGGGCGGCAATGCCGATATCGGCGTGTTGCGACGTTTCACTGTCGCGGCGGGCGAAGCTGTGTCGATCTTCGCGCAACGGCTGGGGATGAAGCTGATCGCCCAGGGCAAAGTCGAGGTGCAGTCGCAAGGCGACGAGATGGCGCTGTCGGCGCTTAAGGACGTCACGATTTCCAGCGTGGACGGTCGACTCGTTCTCTCGGCAGCGAAGGAGGTCTGGATCGGCGCGGGAGGGTCGTATATCAAGATCAACGGCAATCGCATCGAGAATGGGACGCCGGGTGACATTCTGGAGAAGTGCGCTGTGTGGAGCAAGCCAAGCGCGGCGTCGGCGCAGATCAGCAGTACGTTGCCAAATGCGCTGCCGTCAGAGCGGCTCATCCTTAACTTGGCATCGTCACCTTCGGCGATGACATCCATTCCGCAGGATATTCCCTACAGGCTCTATGCGCAGGGCGCTTTGGTCGCACAAGGATTGACTGACCCATCTGGACGCATTCTCGTTGACCACCAGCCAAGCACACAGTCCTATCGGCTGGAGTTGGCAAACGGTGTGACCTACAACATCCCCGTAAGCGAAGAGTTTCTCGGTGACGCCGAAAACGGTCAATTGGCGAATCAAGGCTTTCATTTCTTCGAGCAAGGATCAAACGGGGATGGCCAAGATCGCGCCGTCCACCGCAAGACTTACTACGGTCTTTTGAATCCCGCCACCGACATTTCAGCTACGGAATCGCAATCATGAGTGGACGAGCAGCCATCACATCGCCGATCGCTCGATCATGTGGAAACTCTGCGACGTTGACTTTGCCGCATTGCCTGCAAGAGGCCGAATACAAACCGAAGCCAGCCACACATCGCCCTTTGGTGTGCGGAGAGGAGGCGTTTGGGGCAGTGTATGACGCGATCGACGCCGCACAACATTCGATCGACATTATATGCTGGGGCTTTCAGCCTTCGATGTATTTCAAGCGCGGAAGTATAGGGGCAGGCTCGGTGCCGATCGGGCAACTGCTCCTAGAAAAGGCAAGGCTGGGCAGGAAAATCCGTCTGCTCGTTTGGGGCGATAAACTCCATGCTGCTCAGCATCTCGAAGATATGATGCCCGGGGCCCGCATGTCGAAGGCGCCTGACAATCGAAATTCTCCTCAGCGGGAATTCGACGCCTGGTGGTACGGTCAAGTCAGCCTGGACGAGAAGAATCGACCCGAGTCAGATATGACCGGCTCGGATCTTCTGCCCGTTTCTTTGAGCAAGCTGCGTCGGATGAAAGATGAGGTCGGGAACAGCGTGCTCCGCTCGAAGCGCGATCCAGCTTTCAACAACATTGAGTTCGCGACTCGCGATTTCGAAATCTGGGATCGCGCGGAGATTGCGTGGCGTAGCTTTCACAATAGTGCCTACGCCGAGCGTAGTACCAAAGCGAAGGCGATGAATGGTGTTGCGATGGCGGGTGCACCTTCGCATCACCAGAAGATGGTCCTGATCGACTACGCGTATCCCGAACTGGCAACAGGATTCGTCATGGGGCATAACACGCTTGATGAGTATTGGGATGTCAGCGGCCATGGCCATATGCGGATGCACCCCCAGATGGGGCGTAACGGGTTTCATCCTCGCCAGGATATCTCCGCCAAGGTGACGGGGCCGATTTTGATCGATCTGAACGCGAACTTCTGTCAAGCGTGGGATAAGGCGACAGGGCAACAGTTGACCAAGGAGCGCGCCTCTGCATCGCCACCTGAGTTGAACTGTAGCCAAGATGACGTGCCAGTGATGGCGCAGATTCTTCGGACTCAGTCGCAATATGGTGCGAAGAAAGATGGGGTGAAGGATATTGAGGCGCTGTACCTTCAGGCCGTGAACAACACTAGCAATTTTATCTACATCGAGAACCAATACTTTCGCTTTCCGCCGCTAGCAAAAAAACTCACAGAGCTTGTGCAGAAATACCAGACGGATGGCCGCAAGACGCCGCTTTACCTCTTCGTTGTGACTAATTCGAGCGACGACGGGATTGGCCTCGGTACGGTCAGTACGTATCAGATGCTCGACGCATTGGGGAGAACTGATGTCCTGCCGGGAGTGACAAAGCTCGAACGTGCGGACGACTTTGAGAAGCAGTACAAAGAAGCGCTCGACGCCAAAGTGCAAACTGATCAGGCACTTGGAAGTGCAATGCACATGCAGGTCGACCCATTTTCAAGTTCGGCGCAAGGCGTAGCGAACTATCTTGCGACGGCACAACTAAATGCTGCGCAAGCGGCTCAGCGCGTGGAGGAACTTAAAGGGAAGATGGAGAGAGCGAAGACGGAAGACCCTCAGAAGCTCGATATACCCGGTCTCAAAGTGCATATCTGCACCCTTACGCCTCCTGATACGCCAAAGGGAATGGCCTGGGACGAAGTGTATATCCACACTAAACTCATGATTGTCGATGATGTCTTTGTCACGCATGGGTCGGCGAACGTCAACATGCGCAGCATGGAGGTGGATAGTGAGTTGAATATATGTCACGAGTCCATGAAGGTAACGCAACCGCTACGCGAGAAGCTTTGGCGGATTCATACAGGTGGCATGGGGGTGGGAGAGAAAGATAAGAATGGGCGGTTGAATGCGGGCAGTGCGTTTAAGAAATGGGAAGTTATTTTTGGTGAAAATAAAAGCAGGAAATATGGCACCAAGGATCGGCCGTATGCATCGTTGGTTGAGTTCTACCGAGATAAGCCAAGTCGATCATACTTAGACTAAAAATGAAAAATGTCGTACTTGTTTTTCTAGCTATCGTTAGCTTAGTGGCTTGTTCGAAGGAGAATTCCTTGCCTAATATTTCCAGCGTTACTCAGATGCGCACCAATCTGGCATTCACCTGTAGTCGCGAAGCCGATCGGTTGCCTGCACTTGACCCGGTTGCCGATAGCCTGTTCCGATACGGCCGATATTTACAGACGCGAGATGGTCCAAAAAACTTCGACGAGGTGGCGCGCTACTTCCGTGTTGCCGCGGCACATGGTCATTACATGGCGAACCATAACGTGCAGCAGTTGATCTCGCATGGACTTGCGAATTCACCAGACGCTGCTCGGGAAGCGATTGATTGGGCAACGCAATTGGTTAATCAGGAAATCCCGACGGGTTACTATGATATTGGCTATTACCTCAATTCTGGCTACGGTTTGAAGCAAAACCAAGAGATGGCGCTAAAGTACATCCGCAAGGCGGCCGATCTCGGTAACCCAGATGCTCAGTACTACATCTCGGATTTGTTGTTTCGATACGCCCGCGAGCCGGAGATATCGCACCAAATGCTGCGGTGTGCTGCCGATCAGGGGCATCAAAAAGCTGGATTTGAGGCGGCGATTAATTTAAAGAACAGGAAAAAATTTCTAGAAGCTGCTCAGATGTATCAGAAAGCGGCTGCATCCGGTAGTAGTGTTTCAGCGATGGTGCTTCATGATGCATTCTTGGCACCGCTTGCAAGCGATGAAGGCTACTTTCTCGACCTATCGAAAGATCAAGAGCGATCACGCCGCTACAGCGCCATAGAGAAGTTCCTCGACGACAACGAGCAGAGCAATCCAAAAGTTCCTGACATCGACAAGATTGTGCCGCTGCCACCGGCGAAGCTTCCTGCGTGGGACGGCACGTTCGAATGGGAGAGGGCGCGGGCACAGATTCCGCCGAAGCCATCAGACGAACTGATCGAACGCTTGGCGAAAGAAAAGCACCTCGATCCTGCCACCGGACTGCCGCTATCGGAACAGCAAAAATCCGCTGCCGCGCCGAAGGTGCCACTTGAAACGACGGTGCGTGTGCTTGAGGAATGCCCGCAGGCCGGCGTGTGGCAAGCCTGTCCGCCGTCGGGTTATGTCGCGATTCCCGCCGAACGAACTTTCCGCAAAGGCGAGAAGTTGCCGCTGATCGACGTTGAAAAGCCACGCGCCATCGCACTGTTGGACGACATGCTAGGCGCCCGACGCACGCACACAGATGGCATGTGGCGTTTGATTGCCTACAGCGAAGAAAGCTGACTCGAACCGACTGCACGATGCGCAGGTCTCCGACCTGCGCATCGTCGCGTCCGAACAGAACTCGAAACCACCAAGCACCAGACCATGCCTAACCTGATTCTCCTCGGCGACGCCACCGACCACGGTGGCCGCGTCATCACCGCATCGACCACGATGATCTACGAAGGACGGCGGCGTGGCGCGCAAGGGCGATGAAGTGAGCTGCCCGAAACATCCTGAGATCAGGCCGAACCTCATCATCGACGGCGATGAAGAGACGCTGGACGAGGGCGTGCCCGTCGCCCGCCACGGCTATCGCGCGATGTGCGGATGCCACCTCATCTCCAGTCTGCTCTGAATCGCACGATGCCTGTCGAACCAAGGTTTTCAGTTTCACGAAGGATTGGCTAGGTCAGAGGATGCGATCGACAGGGCAGTTCGCGCCCAAATTCTGCGGACGCAGTCACAGAAGGGTAAGCGCGATATCGAGAAGGTGTATCTGCAAGCGGCGAACAACGTCTCCAACTACATTTATGTCGAGAACCAATACTTCCGGTTCGTGCCGATCGCGGAGAAGATCAAGTCGGCTGTTGCGGCTCAAATCAAACAGGGACGCAGCCCAGATAATCCAATCTATCTATTCGTGATTACGAACTCGAATGATGAGGGCATTGGACCGGGAACGGTGAACACGTATCGAACACTGGAAGCGTTGGGGTGTGCCGATCAGATTCCGGGTGTTGCGACGCTGGAGCGAGAGGATGCAAGACAGGCGGATTTGAAGAAACGAGCATCGCAGGCCGACTTCGAGGCGAGTCAGCTTGAATGGGCGGTTCAACAGGCCGGGGGGCGGTTTCCGGAGTCAGTAGTGAATCCTACGCGAGAGCGAGCGAAGGCGGCTCGCGCGCAAGCGGCCGAGCTTAAGCAACAGATGAAGCAAAAGCCTGGGCCGATCATTCCAACGCCGATTCCGGGTCTCAAGATGCACATTTGCACGCTGGTCGCTCCGGATTCGCCGCCACGTGCTTGGGACTACGTGTATATCCACGCCAAACTGATGCTTGTGGACGACGTGTTCACCACACAGGGATCGGCGAACCTCAATACGCGCAGCATGGAGGGAGACAGCGAATTGAATATCTGTCACGAGAATGCAGACGTTACGAAGCCGCTGAGGAAGCGGTTGTGGAGGATGCATACGAAGGCGCGACAATTAGGATCAGCAGTGAAGCCGGAATTAAACGGGTGGCAGGATGACGCCGGGCAGGCGTTTCTCGCGTGGGGAAGAATTCTTGACATCAACCGAAAGATCGAAAGCGTAGGGCAGGATTCTCCCTTTGCATCTGTAGTCAAGTTTATGCGAATGTCGGAAGATCGCCAGGACAGTGATTGATGAAACGGCAAAGTCTTTTGAGCTTAACCGTTGCGACGGTTGTTCTGTTGGGTGCTTGCAAAAAGGAGAATCCCGTGGTGGTATCTGTGCCTGATCTTGGCGGCGTTCGAGCGAACTTAGCGTTCACATGTACGCGTGAGGCGGACCGTCTTCCGCCTTTGGATGTTGAAGCTGACAGCCTATTTGCATACGGTCGCCATCTCAGCAAGCGAGATGGCGAAAAGAATTTCAATGAGATAGCACGATACTATCGAATCGCTGCGGCTCACGCTCACTACAAAGCCAATCACAGCCTGCAATTGCTTATTTCGCAGGGACTTGCTGATTCCCCGGACGGAGTGAGCGAAGTAATTAGCTTGGCAGAACAACTTATCAAGCAAGTTGTGCCCGGCGGCTACTACGATATAGGTCACTATCTCGAACTCGGGTATGGCCTGAAACAAAATGCTGAGATGTCGCTGAGATATTTCCGAAAAGCGGCGGATCTTGGGAGTCCAGACGCTCAATACTATGTTGCCGATTTGCTGGAGCCTCACGATAAAGCTCCTCAAATTGCGAAGCAAATGTATGCGTGCGCCGCCGGCCAAGGCCATGGTAAAGCTGCCGTGTCGCTTGCCATGCTGCTACAACTCGGCGATAAGCAATACGCCGAGTCAGTTCACTTTTATCAGAAGGGAGCCGAGTTGGGGAACGGCATGTCAGCATCGATGCTTGCAATGGCATTCGACGACGCCTCGCCGAGCGACAAGGCAGCCTTTTTATCTCTTCCGAATGATCCGGAGCGTGCCCGACGCTATCGCGAAATTGAGCGTTTCATTACGTCTCGTGAGAGCCGAAATCCTAAGATTCCAGACATCGACAAGATCGTCCCCTTACCTCCGGCCAAGCTGCCACCGTGGGACGGAACATTCGAATGGCAAAAGCAGCAGGATGCAGCGGTTCCTCCCCAGAAGCCGTCGGAGAAACTGGTCGAACGTTTGGCCAAGGAAAAGCACCTCGACCCAGCCACTGGACTGCCGCTATCGGAGCAGCAAAAATCCGCTACCGCGCCGAAGGTGCCACTTGAAACGACGGTGCGCGTGCTTGAGGAATGCCCGCAGGCCGGCGTGTGGCAAGCCTGTCCGCCATCGGGATTCGTCGCGACCCCCGCCGAACGTACTTTCGGCAAGGGCGAGAAGTTGCCGCTGATCGACGTTGAAAAGCCACGCGCCATCGCACTGTTGGACGACATGCTAGGCGCCCGACGCACGCACACCGATGGCATGTGGCGTTTGACTGCCTACAGCGAAGAAAGCTGACTCGAAACGTCGCGTCCAAACAGAATCTAAACCTCCAAGCACCAGATCATGCCTAACCTGATTTGGAGCTTGCTTTCGTTTGTGTTAAGGAGGCTGATCATCTGCCGCCACTCGCTCCTGAGGCGGATAGCTTGTTCAAGTATGCGCGTTACTAGAGGCTGCACCAGAAATATCTCGCCAGATGCGAAGATGCGCGGTAAATAAAGGAAACGGCGAGGCGGGATATGATTTGGGCATTGATTTTTCAGAACGGGAAAGATTTTCTGAAGCAACTGATGCTTACCAGGAAGCGGTAAGGGCTGGCAACGCCATGTCGGCTTTCTCACTGCGCGAAGGTTTCAAAGGACCAGAGCCGACAGTGAAGTTGACGTATTTAGGACTCCAGCGTGATTCGGAGCGGGTTTCTCGCTATAAGAAATTGCCGACTTTCTCGAAGACAACGAATCGCTGAATCCAACGCTTCCCGACATCGACAAGATCGTCCCCTTGCCGCCGGCAAAACTGCCGCCGTGGGACGGCACGTTCGAATGGCAAAAGCGGCAGGACGCGGTGGTGCCGCCGCAGAAGCCGTCGGACGAACTGGTGAATCGCTTGGCGAAGGAGAAAGGACTGGACCCGGCTACCGGACTGCGCGTATCGGGACTTCCCGGAGATCCACTTCCTGACGAGAAGAGCGGGGCGCCGACACCATCCGGTTATATGGCAACGAACGCTGAACAGAGTTTTCGCAAGGAGGAAAAGCTGCCGCTGCTCGCGGTGGGGAAGCCAAGACCGTTCGCGTTGCTCGATAGCATGCTAGGCGCTCGCCGCATGCATGTAGATGGCATCTGGCGCCGCATTTCATACAGAGATGATGCGTAGGCGAGAACAATGAAACATCCGCGAGGGTTGATGCAGGGTATGCGACTTGTCGGTTCCGTTGGTCGAAGCGATCTTGCCGATTTACGGCGCGCCCCGCCGCCCGCCTCGCATGCATAAAGTCATCTTTGACTAGTTACACTCGGCGACGGCGGCAGGAGCAACCAGGCGAAATGATGAAGACGAGAAACGCTGGCGATACAAACCCGCGCTAAGCCTCCAGCGCCTCCAGCACCTTCCCCTTCGTCTCGATCCCCATGTAATGCACCGCGACCGCCGCAACCAGCGGCACCGCAGCAAGCGCATAGAACGCGATGTTCATGTTCCCGCCCATCAGCGTCTTGCCCACGAGCGCCGGTGCGAAAATCGCCGCGATCTTGAGCCACGCGCCGCCAAGCCCGCAACCGAACGCGCGGATGCTCGTCGGATAAAGCTCCGGCGTATACACATAAGCGGTGATGAAGCCGCACGCCATGAAGCCGAGCGCGAGCGCACAGAAGGTCGCGACCACGTACACCGACTGCGTGACGAACACGCCCGCGCACACCAGCGACACCGCGCACAACACGAACGACCAGTTGATGACCGGCTTGCGCCCGACCTTGTCCACGATCAGCGCGCACGTCAGCGAGCCGATCACGCCGAGCACGGACGCCGCCACCGCGAGATTCAGCGCGAGCTGCAACGGCGCGTGATAGACAGTCTTGTAGATCGTCGGCAGCCACGTCGAGAGGCCGTATTGCAGCACGCCGCACGTCATCCACAGGAGCGCGACGGCGATCGTGCGCTTCAGATACGCCGGCCCGATGAGATCGAGGCGGCGGCGCTGCGGATGACGGGCCGCCATCGATTCGAATTCAGCGAGATTGCCAAGCGGCGGCAACGGTTGCTTCACGGTCGCTTCGAACTTGGTGAGCGCTTCGCCCGCTTCGCGCATGCGTCCGCGCTCGCCGAGCCAGCGCGGCGATTCGGGCACGAGCGTCTTCAGCAGGAAGAACAGCACGAGCGGCACGCCGCCGATGAAGTACATCGCTTCCCAGCCGAAGCGCGGCACGATCCACGCGCCGAGCGCATTCGATGCGAGCAGGCCGATCGGGAACACGATCTCGTACATCAGCACGAACCGTCCGCGTCCATGTGCGCGCGTGATCTCGTTGATGTAGGTCGCGGCCACGGGCAACTCGCCGCCGAGCCCCAGCCCCTGCACGATTCGCAAGGCGACGAACACCGCGAACGAAGGCGCGAAACCGCACGCGATGCTCGTCAAGCCGATGATGCCCGAGCTCCACGCAATCGAACGCACGCGCCCGTAGCGTTCCGCGAGCGACGGAAACAGGAACGCGCCGATCAGTTGCCCGATCGATCCCGAGGCGATCAGAAAGCCGACCTGCCCGGGCGTGAGCCCCCATTTCTGGATCAAGAGCGGCAGCGTCGCCGCGATGACGATGACATCGAAGCCATCGAAGAATGTCGCCGTGCCGATCAGAATACGCGCGCGCACCTGCATCGCGTTCGCGGGCAGTCTTTCGATGCGCGCGATGATCGATCCCTTCGTGACCGCGTGAGCGGCGGTGGCCGCGTCGGCGATCGGTGTGGCGGTGCCGCCGTGGTCGACGACCGTATTGCTCATGCTCCTCATGCCTGCTCCCGTCTATGTGTTTATGCGAGCGCTTTCGCGGTGTCGGTGAGCGCCGCGATATCGACCGCGCGCCCCTGGCTCATCCACTTCTTCGCGACCTTCAGGTCGCGCGTCGCGTTGATCGCGATGACGCCGCGCAAGGCGTCGCCATCGAAAAAGAACAGCGACGCGCGGCGCGCTGCGAGATCGCCGCGCACGATGGGCGCGGCGCCCGCCGGAATGTCGCCGAGAATCTGCAGGTTCACGTCGTACTGATCCGACCAGAACCACGGAATCTCCGCATACGGCTCGCGCACGCCGAGCACCGCGCGCGCCGTTGCGATTGCCTGGTTTTGCGCGTTCGCCCACGATTCGAGGCGCACGCGGCGCTTGAGCCACGCGTTCGGATGGTTCGCGACATCGCCGCATGCGAACACATGCGCGTCGTTCGTCGCGCCGAATTCATCGACGACGATGCCGTCGTTCACGTCGATGCCCGCGCTTTCGGCGATCGCCGTATGCGGCGTCAAACCGATGCCCGCGACGGCGAAATCCGCATCGAGCGTCGTGCCGTCGGCGAGTTGCGCGCGCACGCCGTCGCCCGCGTCTTCGAGCGATACGAGCGCTGCGTTCAGACGCACATCGACACCGTTATCGCGATGCAGCTTCAGCAGAAACTCCGACACGCTCTCCGGCACCGAGCGTCCGCACAGACGCGGCGCGCCTTCGATCACCGTCACGTCGACGCCGAGCTTTCTCGCGGTCGCCGCCACTTCGAGGCCGATCCATCCGCCGCCGATCACGAGCAGCCGCTTGCTATGACTTTCGCGCAGGCGCTTGCCGATCAGAACCGCATCGTCGAGCGTGCGCAGATAGGCGAGATGCGACGTCTTCACGAGCGCGTCCGGCAGACGCCGCGCCGCGCCGCCCGTGGCGATCACGAGGCGGTCGTAGCGCACTTCGCGGCCGCTCGCGGTGCGCACGATGCGCGCCTCGCGATCGATCGACGCCGCGCATTCCGGCTGCCACGCCTCGACGTTCAACTCCGCGAAGGCATCGTCGCCGACGATGCTCACGGTGTCGATATCCGCTTCGCCCGCGAGCACCGCCTTCGACAAAGGCGGGCGTTCGTAGGGAAGATGAATCTCGTCGGCGATCATCACGAGGCGGCCGTCGAAGCCTTCCTTGCGCAGCGTCTTGACGATCCAGCCCGCCGCTTGCCCGCCGCCAATGACCACGATCGTTTGAGCATCAGCCATTTTTCCGCTCCGTCATGAACTTGCCCTCGGGCGCCTTCGCGTCTTTCTGGCGGCGCGTGTTGCCGTCGAGACCGCCATCGATGGCCCATTCGGCGAACACGGTCGGACCCGGCTCGAAATCGCGCGGCTGCCAGTCGGGCGTGAGCACGTCTTCGTCGGCGTAATACTCGATGAGGCCGCCCGCCGGATTCTTGAAGTACCAGAAGTACGCCGACGACACCGGATGACGTCCCGGCCCGAGCTGCGTGGTCCAGCCGCACCGGCTGATGTGCAGCCCGCCGCCGAACACTTCGTGGATATCGCGCACCGTGAACGCGACGTGGTTCAGGCCGCGCTTGCCATCGGGCAGTTGCAGCAGGAACAGGTCGTGATGCCCGCCGTGCGGTGCGCAGCGCATGAACGCGCCGCGTCCGGGATAACGGTCCGACGTCTCGAAGCCGAGCAGTTCGTGATAGAACTTTTCCTGCTCCGCGACGCAGTTCGTGAAGAACACGACATGACCCACTTCGACCGGCTCGGCGCGTTCGTAGACCGGGCTCGGCGTGTCGATCCGCTGCGCATTGCCCCACACGTTCGACAAGGAGCCCGTCACGCCGATGTCGCGCTTCTTCGTCACTTCGACGCGAATCGCCATGCCGTTCGGATCGATGCAGCCGATGGCGTCATCGGTTTCGACGTGGCCCGGCTGGCCCGCGAAGCGTCCGCGCAGTGCGTCCAGTTCGGCGCGCGTCGCGACGCTCCACGTCACTTCGCGCAGCGTCGGCCCGCCTTCGAACGCGGGCGGCAGCGACGGATCGCTCGCGAGCGCCAGCAGCACTTCGCAGCCGTTCAGGGTTTCGAAACGCGCGCGCGTTTCGTCGTGCGAGACTTCCTTCAGACCCCAGTCGGCGAAAAAGCGCCGGCAGGTGTCGAGATCGGTCACGCCGTAAGTGATTCGTTCGATGCCGAGAATCGTCATGGCGTCTCCTTCAGTTCGCCCACGGCAGCGGGGCGTCGTTCAAGCCCCAGTACAGGCTCTTTTGCTGCATGTATTCGCGCAGGCCCAGGCGGCCCTTTTCGCGTCCCATGCCGCTGTCCTTCCAGCCGCCGAAAGGCGTCGTAATCGAAAATTGCTTGTAGGTGTTGATCCAGACCGTGCCGGTGTTCAACGCGCGCGCCGTGTTCCAGGCGCGCTTGTAGTCGCGCGTCCAGATGCCCGCGGCGAGGCCGAAGACGCTGTCGTTCGCTTCTTCGAGCAAGGCGGCTTCGTCGTCGAAGGGCAGCGCGGCGAGCACGGGGCCGAAGATTTCTTCCTGGCACATGCGGGCGTCGTTGCTCAAACCGGCGATGATCGTCGGCAGATAGAAGAAGCCTTTTTCGCGGCCGTCGCCGGTCGGGCGCTCGCCGCCGCACAGGAGCGTGCCGCCTTCTTCGAGACCCAGCGCGACATAGCGCTCGATGCTTTCGCGATGCTGCCCCGTGATGAGCGGACCCATCTGCGTGTTCTCGCGCGTCGGATCGGCGACACGCAGCTTCCTCGCGCCATCGACGAGACGCGCCATGAATGCGTCGTACACCTTGCGCTCGACGAACAGGCGCGAACCCGCGATGCACGATTCGCCCGACGAACTGAAGATGCCGTACAGCACGCCGTTCACCGCATGATCGAGATCGGCATCCGCGTAGACGATGGTCGGCGACTTGCCGCCGAGTTCGAGCGAGACCGGCATGAACTTGTCGGCGGCAAGCCGCGCGATGCCGCGCCCGACTTCCGTGCCGCCCGTGAACGCGACTTTCTTCACGAGCGGATGACGCACGAGCGCGTCGCCGATCACCGAGCCTTTGCCCGGCAGCACGCTCACGACGCCTTTCGGCACGCCCGCTTCCTCGCAGATGCGCGCCAATGCCAGCGATGCGAGCGGCGTGACTTCCGCGGGCTTCAACACGACGGCATTGCCTGCGGCGAGCGCGGGCGCGAGCTTTTGCGCGTCGGATGCGATCGGCGAATTCCACGGCGTGATCGCCGCGATGACGCCGAGCGGCTCGTGCACGCTCATCGTCAGATAGTCGCCGCGCGAGGGCGTCAACGCTTCTTCGAGCGTTTCGAGGCACGACGCGAAGTAGCGGAACGTGTTCGCCGCGCTCGTGACCAGAGCGCGCGTTTCGCTGATCGGCTTGCCGTTGTCGCGGCGCTGAAGTTGCGCGAGCGCTTCGTGACGCGCTTCGATCAACGATGCAATGCGATGCAGGATCGCCGCGCGCTGATGCGCCTTGAGGCCGGCCCAATCCGCTTTGCGCCAGGCACGATCCGCGATCTCGACGGCTTCGCGCGCATCGTCGGCATTGGCGGTGCTGATTTCCGCGTTCACGGACTGATCGGCGGGATAGATGCTCGCGTACTGATTGCCGCGTCCAGTGCGCCATTCGCCGCCGAGAAAAATATCGCCGGACGTGACGAGCGAAGTGTCGGGATGATTCATCGTTCCAAAAACTCCTTAGATGACGCAGCGCGCGGCGCGATTCTTCAACGCACGGATCGCGCTGAACGCGGTGAGCGCCGATGTCTTGGGATTCGAGGGCAACGGCTTGCCGCACATTTCGAGCGACATCTCGCCGAACGCGCCGCGCACGACGATGCGATGCACATTGCGCTCGACAGCCGGATCGGCGATCAGGCGCACGCGCGTGCCGTCGAGGCCGAGGCCCGCGAGCGCGATCGTCGCCGCCACGTTCGCGTTCTTCGGATAGAGCCGCGCCGCATCGCGCGCGCTGCCTTCGAAAATGACCTTCTCTTCGGTGAGCGACTTCAGATCGCACAGCGTTTCGGCGGGCGTGCCGAGCCAGCCGAGCGGCGGCTTGCGGCCCGTGTATTGAACCTCGTCGAGCCCGCCTTCTTTCGCCGATGCGATCGCATCGACGCCGCCGATCGCGCCCGACAACAGCGTGAGCGTGGCCGCGCCTTCGTCGGCGGCGTTCGACAGGGCATCGAGCAAGCCCGCTTCCGACAGCGCGCCGATCGATGCCACCGCGCAATCCGTGCCCGACCTGAGCAACGGCACGACGTGATCGACGAGCGCCGCGTGCCCCGCGCATTCGAGCGCGAATTCCGGATGACTCGCGAGCGCATCGACGCGCGACACGACATCGACCCGATCGCCCAAGGCGGCGCGCACCTGATCGCGGTCGCGCTCCGGCACGATCACATGCGAGATGCGCACGTGCGGATCGTTGTCGAGCGCGCGATACACCGCGCTGCCGATCGCGCCGAAGCCGATCATCGCGACGTCGATCGCGTGATTGACGTGACGTGGATCACGCATATTCCGGCTCCTTCGGTTCTTCCTTCTTGACCGGCGGGCCAGCGAACGCGGTCGCGAACGAGCCAACCGAGAGCATGTCCACTTCGACCAGAACCGGACCGTCGATGGCGAGCCCTTCGCGCACGATGTCATCGGCCTGATCGAGCGACGTGATGCGGCGATGCGCGAGGCCGAGGCTGGCGCAGAACTGCGCGAAATCCGGCTGATGCAGATCGACGAACATGCGCCGTCCGCCATACGCGGCGTCCTGAATGTTGCGGATGACGCCGTAGCACTGATCGTTCATCAGCACGATCATCACGTTGGCTTTCTCCTGAACGGCCGTGGCGAGTTCGCCGACGTTGACCATCAGGCCGCCATCGCCGACGAGCGCGACGGTCTTCTTCGCCGCGCCGGACAACGCCGCGCCGATCGCCATCTGCATGCCCTGGCCGATGCCGCCGCCGAGCGCATGCACGCCCGCGCGCGGATTGAAGATCTTCAGGAGGCGATTGCCCCACGTGCTGTTCGAGATCGTGACGTCGCGCACCCAGTTGTAGTCGCGGCCCACCGCGCGCTGCAGCGAATCGACGAGGCGCTTGTACGGCCCGAGTCCCTTCGATACGTCCGCGACCGCGGTTTCGCGCGCGGCGGCGAGATCGCCTGCAAACGACGCGTCGATGCGGATGCGGCCTTCGAGCAGCGTCGCGAGTTCGTCGAGCACGCGCGAGGCATCGCCATGCACGAAGAGGTCGTTGCGATAGCCGCGGTTGTCGGCGAGCGCGTCGGCGTCGATGCGATAAAGCGGTTGCGGCAGCGCGAGTTTGTACTTCAGCGTTTCATTGCCGCGCAGACGCGAGCCGACGACGACGAGCGCATCGCACGTCTTATAGAACGCTTCCACGGACGGATGCACGTTGAACGCGCCGAGCGTCGCCGGATGATCTTCGGGCAGCACGCCGCGCCCTTGCACGCTCGTCACGACGCCGAAGCCGAGCTTGACCAGCCGTTCGACCGCGCCGCGCGCATGACGCGTGCCGCCGCCGAGCCACAGCAACGGGCGTTTGGCTTGCGTCAGCGCATCGGCGAGCTGCTTCACGCGCAGCGGATCGTGCGTGAGGGCACCGACGTGCGGCGCGGCGAGATCCGCGGGCCATTCGATTTCGGCGGCCTGAATGTCGATCGGAATCTCGACGCTCACCGGACCCGCGGGCGCGGTCAGCGCGACGCGCACGGCTTCGCGAATCGTCGGCAGCGCGGTATCGACGGTGCGCACGCGAAACGCCGCCTTCGAGATCGACTGCAGCATGGACAATTGATCCGGCGCTTCGTGGATATACGCGAGATCCTGATCGAGATACTCCGTTTCGATCTGTCCCGTGACGTGCAGGAGCGCGGTGCCCGCCGTCAGCGCTTCGACCATCGCGCCCGCGGCGTTGCCGGCCGCCGTGCCCGTCGATGTGAACGCGACGCCGAGTTCGCCCGAGACGCGGGCGAGGCCATCGGCCATGTTGAGCGCGCCCGCTTCGCCGCGCGCGCCGACATAGCGGATATTGCCGCGGCGGCCGATCGCATCGAGGATCGGCATGTTGTGAATCGAGATCACGCCGAACGCGGTGCGCACGCCGCATTGTTCGAGAAACGCGGCGATCAGTTCGCCGACCGTGGTTTTTTCAGACATGACGTGCAAAGCCTCCGGAAACATCGATATGACTGCCGGTCGTGTACGACGACAGCGGTGTTGCGAGATAAAAGAGCGCCTGGGCGGCTTCTTCGGGCAGCCCGAAGCGGCCAAGCGGAATGTTCTTCTTGCGCGCGAGCTCGGCGGTCCATTGCTGCCAGCTCGGTTGTTCTGCGTTTTCTTTTAGATAGTTCTGGTAACGCCGCTTCCATTGCCCCGATTCGACGATGCCGATGAGAATCGAATTCACGCGAATGTTCTGCGGCGCGAGTTCCGTCGCGAGCGACTTCACGAGGCTCAGCACGCCGGCGCGCGCGGAAGACGTCGCGACCATGTGCGGCTCGGGCTGCAGCGCGAGCAGCGAATTCACGCAGACGATCGCGGGCGCGTCTTTGAGCATCGGCAGAAAGGCGCGTGTCGGGCGAATGATGCTGAAGTACTTCAGTTCCAGCTCGTCGCGCCAGGCGTCGTCGGCGGTGTCGGCGAAGGTGGACACGCGGCCTTGTCCCGCGTTGTTCACGAGCATGTCGACGCGGCCGAAGCGTTGTTTGACGCGTGCGGCGAACGCGTTCACCTGTTCCGCGTCGAGCACATCGCAACGCGAGGCAAGCAACGGCGCTTGCGGAAACGCTTCGGCGAGCGCGGCTTGCGCGGCTTCGAGCCGTGCGCCATCGCGGCCGCAAATGGCCACCGACGCGCCCGCCTGCAGAAACAGGCGCGCCGTCGCGAAGCCGATGCCCGACGAGCCGCCGGTCACGACCGCAACGTGCCCTGAAAGATCGATTTGAATCATTGCAACCCCAGAGACTTCATGTATCGGCTCGACGTCGATGAACGCGCGGCCGGACGATAGTTGAGACGCATCGAGAGCGCATCGGCGGCTTCGCGCACCTTGTCGATGAGGCCGCTTCCGAGCAGCGCGGCATCGATCTCGGGACGCGGAATCGTCGTCGTGATGACGGCGACGATGCGCCCCGTGTCGTTGCGAACCGGCGCGGTGACGACCGAAATGCCGCGCTCGAACGACGACTGGCTCGTTGCGAAGCCGCGTTCGGCGTCTTCCTTCACGCGCTCGTATAGCTCCTCGACGGTGTCGGGCGTCGATTTCGTGAAGCGTTCGAGATGCGCTTCGGGATACAGCGCGCGCAATTCATCGAGCGAGAGATCGCCCATCAGCACATGGCCGTGCGTCGTGGCATGCGCGGGCAGGCGCGTGCCGACGTTCACCTTCACCGAGCTGAAGATCGGCGCGTGACTCTGCGCCTTCGCGACGAACACGACATCGCGGCCATCGCGAATCAGGATGTGGCTCGTGAGGCCGGTCGCATCGCGCAAGGCTTCGATGATCGGCAGGCCGAGATCGGTCAGTTCGAGCGAGCTCAGATATTCGAAGCCGAGACGCAGCACGGCCACGCCCAGACGATAGTTGCGGTCCTTGTCCGCGCGCTCCAGAAAGCCGAGCGATTCGAGCGTCTGCAGCAGGCGGAAAACGGTGGTGCGCGGAATGCCGAGGCGGCGCGACAGTTCGGGCGCGCCGAGCACCGGCTCGCGCGGCGAGAACTCCGTGAGAATCTTCAGGCCGCGTTCGAGGCCCGGCACGATGTAGGTCGGTTCGCCCTTGTCGGTGTCTTCTGCGGCGAGGGATGTCATTGCGTTGCTCCGTCTTTCATTCGACATTCGATGCTCTGGCAAAACGCGTCGATCAATGCCGTATAGGCGGCGGGCGATTCGATGTAGCCCGCGTGTCCCGCATGCGGCATGACTTGCAGACTCACGTTCGCGGCCTGCGCGATGAACGCGCAGGCTTCGGGCGGCGTGATCGCGTCTTCCGCGCCGACAGCGACCGCCGTGCGTCCATGAAAGCGCGCGAGGTCCGACGCGAGATCCGCGTTTGCGAGCAGATGCGTCGCTTGCGCGTAGCCTTCGGGCACGATGCGCGCCATGTTCCAGCGGACCCATTCGCGCGCTTCGTCATCGGCGTATTGCGACAGCATGTTCGCGCTGCGTTCGCGTGCGAGTCCTTGCGGGCCGAGTTCGTTCAGCATCTTCAGGCGCGCATCGCGTTTCGATTCGCGCACGTCTTTCGATGCCGCGCCATAACCCGCCGCGGGCGATATCAGCAACAAACCCGCGACACGTTCCGGCGCGCTTGCAGCGAACGAACCGGCGACGATCGCGCCAAGCGAGTGACCCACGAGCACGCAGCGATCGACGCCGATCGCATCGAGCCATGCGGACAACGCCTTCGCATAATCGATCGCAAGCGGCGACGCACTGGCGACGCGCGTCGATGCGCCATAACCCGGCGCATCCCACGCGAAGACGCGACGCGTTTGACCCAGCGCGTCGAGCTGCCGCACCCACGAAGCCGCGCCCGAGCCGATGCCATGCAGCAGCACGACGGGCAGGGTGCGCGGATGCGATGCACCCGCCTCGCGATAACCCGTGATGCCGTGCGCGGTCTCGATCTTCATGTCGCGGAAGCGGGCGAGCGTCTCGATGTTCATGTCGAATCTCAGCGCTTCAACTTGGCCAAAGGCGAATCCGGCGGATACGTCGGCGTGATCGGCTTCGATGCGCCGAGCATCACGCACATCAGCGCGTCTTCCTCGCCGATGTTGATCTCCGTGCGATACACGCCCGGCGGCACCGAAATGAGGTCGCGCTCGCCGAGCACGGCTTCCCAGGTCTTGCCGTCTTTCTCGCAGATCACCTTCATCTTTCCGCGCAGCACGAAGAAAATCTCTTCGACGTCGGTATGAATGTGGCTCGGCCCGATGTTGCCGGCCGGAATGACCATCGTCGAAAACGTGAAGCTGCCGGCGGGGATCGTGTTCATGTCCTTGGCGACGCCCGTGCCGCCCGTGCCGACATAACGCATCTGCGCGCGGCGGTATTTCGGGTCGTAGTCGGCCTGAAACTTGAGCGCGTCCCAGTCGTAGCGGCGCGTTTCGAGGCGCGCGACGCGCGTGTCCATCCATTGCTCGAAGCTCGCGTCGGCGGGCTGGTCCCACGATTTGCGTTCGATGTCTGCATCGGCCATTGTTTTCTCCAGGTTCCAGATACGAAAAATCAATTCATCACGAAGCCGCCGTTCACCGGCAGCAATTGGCCCGTCACGAAGCGCGCCGCGTCCGAGAGCAGGAACAGCACGGGGCCGTTCACGTCGTCGGGAACTTGCGGGCGCGTCAGGGCGCGGCCTTTGAGGTAGTACTCGTGGCGCTCGGCCGGCACGTAGGCGGTCGCTTCCACTTCGGTTAAGCCCGGCGCGATCGCGTTGACGGTCACGTTGCTCGCGCCGAATTCGCGGGCGAGCGAGCGCGTCATGGCGATCACGGCGCCCTTGCTCGCGACATACGCGAGCAGCTTGGGCGCGCCCCACATCGCCGTATCCGACGCGATGTTCACGATCGCCCCGCGCCCCGACGCCTTCAGATGCGGCAGGCACGCGGTGCTTGCGAGCCAGGTGCCGCGCACGTTGACGTTCATCACCGCGTCCCATGTCTGCGGCGTGAGCTCGTCGGCGAACTTGCCGCCGGAGTTCGTGATCGCGGCGTTGTTGATGAGGCCGTCGATGCCGCCCAACGCGTGCGCGCTTTGCTCGACGAAGCCGGCAATGCGCTGCGGATCGTTCAGATCGAGCGGGAAGAAGTGCGCATCCGGCAGATCGCGCGCAAGCGCTTCGCCTTCTTCATGGAGCACATCGCCGAACGCGACGCGCGCGCCGCTCGCAACGAGCGCCCTGACGAACGCCGCGCCGAGTCCGCGGGCGCCGCCCGTCACGATCACGCGGCGGTCCTTGAGCGCGTCAGGCATGGTTGTGCTCCGCGCGCTGCGGCAGTGCCTCGAGCGCGGCGAGATGCTGCTGCGCGCGTTGCTTGAGCATGCGGCGCACGCGCGTCATGCCGACATCGTGCTGATAGAGGAATTCGTGATTGCGCGCGTTCGGCGCGAGGCTTTCGAGCACGTAGCGGTCTTGTTCCAGCACGGCCCAATGCAGCCCTTCCAGGCGATTGCGATACAGGAAGCGCCACGCATCGCGCTGCCAGCCGGATACCTTGCGCGTGCGCCAGAAATAGACCTGACAGTTGTCGTTATCGACGGGCGTGGCGAAGCCGATGATCCCGAAGTTGCCGCCCGGGCCGAACTTCTTCTTGTACGGAATCGCGAGACGCATCCACAGGCAGCCGGTTTCGCCGAGTTCGACCCAATCGAAATTCACGTCGCGCTGATTCACCTTTTCGAACATCAGGCCGGTGTCGGTCTTGCGCACGCGCATGTCGGCCTGCTTGTCGCCTTCGGCCATCGAGTGCGAGGTCGCGTGCAAGTACGCGCCGTGCATCGGGTCCATCACGTTGTCGATTGCGTACTGGTAATTGCACTTCCAGTGCGACATGCACAGGAAGCTCGCGTATTCATCGCCGACGAGTTCTTCCGGCAGCACGAGCGGCGCGGGCTCGGCGTTGGCGTCGTCGCCGAACCAGAGGAAGATCGCGCCCGCGTGTTCTTCCACCGGATACGACTTCACGCATTTCTGGCCTTCGAGCGGGCATGCGGACACCGCGGGCACTTTCTGCACGGTGCCGCTGCCATCGATTTCGATGCCGTGATACCAGCACGCAACGCTGCCGCCGAGATTCCAGCCGAGCGACAGACGCGCGCCGCGATGCGGGCAGCGGTCTTCGAGCGCGTGCACGTTGCCTTCGTTGTCGCGCCAGAGAACGATCTGATCGCCGAGGCGCGTGAGGCCGATGGGCGCGTTCCCGACCTGCCAGCTTGGCGCGACGGGATACCAGTAATTGCGCAAGCCGCGATCGAGATAAGCCTGGACCGGATCGGCTGCGGGAGTGGTGTGCTGAGGGGACGTCATGAGAAAGAGCTCCTTCTTTATTCGGCGAGCGTGCGCAGTTCCGCGGCGAGGCGATCGGCGGTCCACGCCGTGCCTTCCGGCGTGCGGAAACCGTCCTTGTTCAGGCCCGCGACCACTTGATCCAGTTCGAGCGCGCCCGCTTCGAAGACGCGTTCGAGCGCGTCGCCGAAGTCGTTTTCGTATTGCGTCGGCTCGGCCTTGCGGTTCTGCCAGATGAAGTTCTCTGTTTCGCCCGGCTTCTCGATCACGCCCTTGCCCGCGACGTTGTTCGGCTGCGGCGCGAGCCACGGCTTGAGATGCGGATTGAAGTTCACGACTTTTTCCATGTCACGCCACCTTGATCTGGATTTCCTCGCCGGCGAGGCGCACCGAATACGTCTTCAGGTCGCGGCCGCCGGGCTCTTTCAGGCATTTGCCCGTGGGGATGTGAAACACCGCTTCGTGCAGCGGGCATTCGACGGTGTCGCCGTCGACGAAACCTTGCGTCAGCAGCGCATAGGCATGCGGGCAGACGTTTTCGAGCGCGTAGAGCGCGTCGCCCACTTTGTAGATACCGATTTCCGCGCCGTCATCCAGCTTGAATTCGATCGGTGCGTCTTCCGACAGATCGCCGGCATGCCCGGCGCAGCGCCATTGTTCAGACATCTTTCACCCTTTCCTCTGGTTCGTCTGTGTTCCACTAAAGGAACATCAGTTCGTGTATGGGCATTATAGGAGTCGTCCGAGCCGGACAAAACAAAAATCTGGCGCTCTAGGTGAAAACACTGAAACGCGGACGCCAGCCCGGATTTCGTCCGATGTTTGCACGACCATTCGACGTTGATTCTTAAGCGCTTTTCGTTCCAGATCGCCTCGTCGCACCCCTCCTCGGGGTCTACCCGAAGTGCCCTGAAATTTATTGTTTTGAAGCAGGAAAGCTCACTATACTTTCCATAGGCAGTACGTTGATCCATATATGGAACATAACTCGGGATCGGCGATAGTGCTTCCGGGCGATGCGAAAACTCATCGGCCGGAAACAGGAGAAGCGGGCGCGGTCGGGCCTCGGACCACACGGTTAGGAGAACGAAGGGTGAAGCACATCATTGCAGCGGGGCTTATTGGAGCGGGCGTCGCGACCGGCGCGGCGGCGCAAAGCACAGTGACGCTCTACGGCAGCCTCGATGCCGGCATCGCGTACATCAACAATGTCGGCGGGCATCCGAAATGGATGCAGGAGCAAGGCAACATGCAGCCGGACCGCTGGGGCTTTCGCATCGTCGAGGATCTGGGCGGCGGGCTGAAGACGGTCGCGCAACTGGAGAACGGCTTCTATACGAACACCGGCAACTTCGCGAAGGCCGGCACGCTATGGAATCGCCAGGCGTATCTCGGGCTGGAGCAACAGAACGTCGGCACGTTGACGCTCGGTCATCAGACGCCATTCAGCTTCGACATGCTCGGGCCGCTTTCGACGGCCTATCTCGCGGCAAGCTGGTATGCGTTCCATCCGGGCAACCTCGACGAACTCGCGGACACGGGCGTCGTGCCGTACGACAACTCGGTGAAATTCCGCTCGGCGAGTTTCTACGGATTTTCGCTCGGCGCGATGATGGGTCTCGGCAATACGACCAACTTTTCGACTGGGCGTAATTACGGTTTTGGCCTTTCGTATGCGAACGGTGCGTTCAAGGCGGCGGCCACGTATTCGAACGAGCACAACCGCAACCCTGCGATCGCGACGATGGGGTTCTCGACTTTTCAGGGGCAGCCTGCTGCGAGCTATGTCGCGGAGAAACAGGAAGTGATGGGCGCGGGGGCATCGTATGAGATCGGCAAGTTCGTCGCGCACGGTCTTTATACGCGCGTGAAGCTGCAATCGAATGGACAGTCGGATACTTACCAGACGTATGACGCGGGGCTGACTTTCAAGCCGGTGGCGTGGAATTGGATCGCTGGCGGTGCGGCCACGACGACTTTTGCGGGCGGGCGGTGGACGCAGTTTGAAATCGGCGATATCTATATGTTGTCGAAGTCGACGCAGCTTTATGTTAATGCGCTATATGAGCATGCTAGTGGGGGGGCGAAGGCGGCGTTCTTCACTGCGGGGGTTTCGAGTACCGCGAATCAGGTTATTGTGTTGGCGGGGATTCATCATTCGTTTTGATTTTTTTCGTTTCGTGGAATCCCGTGGGGGAGTGCTTCTTTGCTATGGGTTCCCTTGCGTTTGTTTCGTGGAGTCCTGAATTCGCGTTGGTCTATTAGCACTGCCCCTCCCCGGGGCGGGGGTAACTTTCTTTGCTGCTGCAAAGAAAGTCACCAAAGAAAGCAGCTTTGTCACCGCCCGCGGTCACACGCAGTTTGGCCATTTTTCTCCTCCG
>NZ_FCNY02000055.1 GCF_001544575.2 Caballeronia cordobensis | reverse complement strand
ACTTCGCGATTTGACCGATCCCGATGTTCCGGTATTCAGGCCTTGGTTTTTTTACGGCTTCAGCCATGCTAGACCCCAACTTGTTAAAACACTAACCTGCGATTTTAGCGCCTTTTTATTTCGCGCTGCAGCGATGAGCAACCCAGGAGACCGTTGCTTCGCGCGCGAAAAAAGCCTTCCGGCACGCGTGTTTTGCCAGCACTCAGCCAGTGCCCGCAACCCCGTCTTTCGTTCGATCAACTCAAGTCGTTCTGATAGTAATAACCGGTCGTGACATACCATCCGCGCCGCACTTCGACCGGGCGATCGCCATACGTATAGGACACGCGCTCCACCGACAGCAACGGGAATCCCTGCGCGACATCGAGGAACTGTGCGACGGTTTCGTCGGCGGCGACGGCGCGGATCTTTTCCGAGGCGCGAATCATGCGCGTGCCAAACTCGGTTTCGAACATCGCGTAGAGCGGCCCCTTGTATTCCGCGAGGCGCTCCGCCGTGAGGCCGCGAAACACGGCGCCCGGCAGCCAGATTTCGTCGAATACGGTCGTTACGCCATCAAACTGCAACAAGCGCTTGATAAGAACGACGGGATCGGCGGGCTTCAAATCGAGCTGACGCGCGATTTCGGCGGGCGCGCGCAGGCGCCTGCATTCGAGCAGACGGCTGACATGGGGATGAACGTCGCCATCGTCGGGCAACAGGCGCAGGAAGCGGAACTGCACGCGGTCTTCGTTGTGCGTCGCAACGAACGTGCCTTTGCCCTGACGGCGAACGAGAAGATTGTCGGCGGCGAGCTCGTCGATGGCTTTGCGCACCGTGCCCTGGCTCACCTTGTAGCGCGCGGCCAGCTCGACCTCGCTCGGGATGATCTCGCCGGGCTTCCACTCGCCGGATTCGAGCCCTTGCGTGATGAGCGCCTTGATTTGCTGATACAGCGGGCTGAACGTCGGCGACGGCGTGCTCGCGGCCTCAGCCGCCGGTGCAGTGCCGTTGGGGGTCGTCGTGTTCGCCGGACTGGAATTCATGCCGCGCATTTCAACACAAGGCCCGCCGTGCGTCCAGACTTTTCCCGCAGAATCCTATGTCTTATATAAGACATAAGATAGTGTTGACATTAGTTCGGACCGCTCCTACACTCCTTGTCGAGCAAGGGTTTGCGGGTCGTTGCGAGAGTGCAGGAACCGCCGGTCGGCGTGTTTTCCGAGGCGTTCCCGCCCAGAGAATACGGCAATTTCACGGCGTCCACGCATCGCGCAGCATACCGCCAGGCACGCCCTTTCGCTTCCGTCTCACGCCGATCGGCCACTCGATTCGCGCGCCGCTGCCTGTCCCACGCCTCGCAACGTCAAGCGCCGTCTCGAATGGGCGCGTTGCCGTCGGACCCAAGCGAAATCACGGCGTTCTCCACGTACCTCCCGCACCTCTCTCGCTCGAAGAGAAAGATTCATGGCATGGCAGTCACGCCGTGACGCCGATGCGCCGCACGAGTTCGGGCTCGCCCGGCCGGCTTCGAGCGATTCGCGCATGGCATGGCCGGCATGTCTTCATCAACGCTTGGCGTATCGCGCATAAAATGGCGTTTTTCCCTAGCGTTCCACGCACAGTCCAGGAGAGTTCTCAATGGCTAAGTCCGCAAAGCGCGTTGCCGTAACCGGCGCCGCAGGTCAAATCGGCTATTCGCTGCTGTTCCGCATCGCCAACGGCGATCTGCTCGGCAAAGACCAGCCCGTGATTCTTCAGTTGCTCGATCTGCCGCAAGCGCAAGGCGCCGTGAAGGGCGTCGTGATGGAACTCGAAGACTGCGCGTTCCCGCTGCTCGCGGGCGTGGTCGTCACGGACGATCCCAAGGTTGCGTTCAAGGACGCCGACGTCGCGCTGCTCGTGGGCGCGCGCCCCCGTTCGAAGGGCATGGAGCGTAAGGACCTGCTGTCGGCGAACGCCGAGATCTTCACGGTTCAGGGCAAGGCGCTGAACGATGTCGCGAGCCGCGACGTGAAGGTGCTCGTGGTCGGCAACCCGGCAAACACGAACGCGTACATCGCGATGAAGTCGGCGCCGGATCTGCCGAAGAAGAACTTCACCGCCATGCTGCGTCTGGACCACAACCGCGCGCTGTCGCAACTGGCGGCCAAGTCGGGCAAGCCGGTCGCGTCGATCGAAAAGCTCGCCGTGTGGGGCAACCATTCGCCGACGATGTACCCCGACTTCCGCTTCGCGACCGCCGAAGGCCAGGACCTGACGAAGCTCATCAACGACGACGAATGGAACCGCAACACGTTCATCCCGACCGTCGGCAAGCGCGGCGCGGCGATCATCGAAGCGCGCGGCCTGTCGTCGGCGGCTTCGGCGGCTAACGCGGCGATCGATCACGTGCGTGACTGGGTGCTCGGCACGAACGGCAAGTGGGTCACGATGGGCATTCCGTCGGACGGCTCGTACGGCATTCCGGAAGACATCATCTACGGTGTGCCCGTCACGTGCGAAAACGGCGAGTACAAGCGTGTGGAAGGCCTCGAAATCGACGCCTTCTCGCGCGAGAAGATGGACGGCACGCTGAACGAACTGCTCGAAGAGCGCGACGGCGTCTCGCATCTGCTCGGCAAGTAAGCACGGTGTGACGAAGGGAAGCTCGTGGAGCGCTTCCCTTCGGCGCGATCGCCTCTTGGCGCTCGCGCGTGATTCGAACGCGCTTGAAAAAACGTCGAGCGCATTCGAATCATCGAGCAAGATCGAATTCAATTCTCCCCAATCGGACCCGACGCCGACGATGCGCACGCTCACTCCCGCCGAAGTGCTGTTTGACGGCGAACCGCAACCCGCGGTTCTCCCGCCCTGCGATCACTACGCCGGCAGCGAGAAGCTGATGAGAAAATCGCTGGCGTTGCAGGCGCAACTGGGCCCGGTGTTCGACATCACGCTCGATTGCGAAGACGGCGCGCAAGTCGGCCGTGAAGCCGAGCACGCGGAACTGGTCGCATCGTTCGTCGGCGGCGAGGAAGACCGCTTCGGGCGCGTGGGCGTGCGCATCCACGACTTTCATCACCGCGCGTGGCGCGACGACGTGCGCATCATCCTGCGCAGCGCGAAAAAGGCGCCCGCGTTCATCATGCTGCCGAAGATTCGCAGCGTTCTCGATGCCGCCGAGATGGTGGCCTTCATCGAAGCAACGCGCGGCGAGTTCGGCATTCAGCAAGCGATCCCCTGTCATCTCCTCGTCGAGACGCATGGCGCGCTCGCGCAAGCGTTCGAACTCGCGGCGTTGCCGGGCGTCGAATCGCTGAGCTTCGGGCTGATGGACTTCGTCTCCGCGCACAACGGCGCGATTCCCGATACCGCGATGCGCTCGCCCGGCCAGTTCGATCATCCGCTCGTGCGTCGCGCGAAGCTCGAGATCGCGGCCGCGTGTCACGCGCACGGCAAAGTGCCGTCGCACAATGTGTCGACGGAAGTGCGCGACATGAGCGTCGTCGCGAACGATGCCGCGCGCGCCCGCAGCGAATTCGGCTACACGCGCATGTGGAGCATCCATCCGGATCAGATCCGGCCGATCGTCGAGGCTTTCTCGCCGCGCGCCGATGAAATCGCGCTCGCCGCGGAGATCCTGCTCGAAGCGCAAAACGCGCAGTGGGGCCCGACGCGTCACGGCGACACGCTGCACGACCGCGCGAGCTATCGCTATTACTGGTCGGTGCTGCGCCGCGCGCACGCCACGGGACAGACGATGCCCGACGAATGCGCGCCGCTTTTCGCCGCGCCCGCGACGGAACCGAAGGCATGAGCACCGGATCGCAGTTCAAGCACAACAAGTAGCGCCGCACTACGCGCGCACGAAAGGAGACTTGAGAGCATGACCGATACCGCATCGACCGAAGCACCCGCATCCGGCGCATTCAAGCCGAAGAAATCCGTCGCGCTGTCGGGCGTGACGGCGGGCAATACCGCGCTGTGTACGGTGGGCAGGACCGGCAACGATCTGCACTATCGCGGCTATGACATTCTCGATATCGCGACGACGTCTGAGTTCGAAGAGATCGCCTATCTGCTCGTGCACGGCAAGCTGCCGAATACGGCTGAGCTGAAGGCATACAAGACCAAGCTGAAGGCGCTGCGCGGCCTGCCCGCGAATCTCAAGGCCGCACTGGAGTGGATTCCGGCCTCCGCGCATCCGATGGACGTGATGCGCACCGGCGTCTCCGTGCTCGGCACGCTCTTGCCCGAGAAGGACGACCACAATGTGCCGGGCGCGAAAGATATCGCCGATCGCCTGATGGCTTCGCTCGGCTCGATGCTGCTGTACTGGTATCACTATTCGCACAACGGCAAGCG
>NZ_FCNY02000062.1 GCF_001544575.2 Caballeronia cordobensis | reverse complement strand
GTCACCGTTCAGGGCCGCAATCTCACGGTCACTCCGAACGACGGCCAGAAATACCAGATCGTGTCGCCCGGCGACATCTGGATGGTCGGCGATCTGATGAAATACGGCGTTCAGGTCAGCGGCAAGGCTGACGATGAACCGAACGCACTCGTCTCCGCGCTGTACTACCTCGGCCCGGCCATCCTGATCATTGGCTTCTGGTTCTACATGATGAGGCAGATGCAGGGGGGCGGCAAAGGCGGGGCGTTCTCGTTCGGGAAGTCGCGCGCGCGCCTGATCGACGAAAACAACAACGCAATCAATTTCACCGACGTCGCGGGCTGCGACGAAGCCAAGGAAGAAGTGTCCGAACTGGTCGACTTCCTGCGCGATCCGCAGAAGTTCCAGAAGCTCGGCGGGCGAATTCCGCGCGGGGTGCTGCTGGTCGGCCCTCCGGGTACCGGTAAGACGCTGCTGGCGCGCGCCATCGCCGGTGAAGCGAAAGTGCCGTTCTTCAGCATTTCGGGTTCGGACTTCGTGGAAATGTTCGTCGGCGTGGGCGCGGCGCGTGTTCGCGACATGTTCGAGCAGGCGAAGAAGCACGCGCCGTGTATCGTGTTCATCGACGAAATCGACGCGGTCGGCCGTCATCGCGGCGCGGGCATGGGCGGCGGCAACGACGAGCGCGAGCAGACGCTGAACCAGATGCTCGTCGAGATGGACGGCTTCGAGGCGAACTCGGGCGTCATCGTGATCGCCGCAACGAACCGTTCGGACGTGTTGGACAAGGCGCTGCTGCGCCCCGGCCGTTTCGACCGTCAGGTGTACGTCGGTCTGCCGGATATCCGCGGCCGCGAGCACATCATGAAGGTGCACCTGCGCAAGGTGCCGATCGCGAACGACGTGGATGCATCGGTCATCGCGCGCGGCACGCCGGGTTTCTCCGGTGCGGATCTCGCGAACCTCGTCAACGAGGCGGCGTTGTTCGCGGCGCGTCGCGGCAAGCGCATCGTTGAAATGCAGGATTTCGAGGACGCGAAGGACAAGATCTTCATGGGTCCGGAGCGCAAGTCGGCTGTCATGCGCGAGGAAGAACGCCGCAACACGGCTTACCACGAGTCGGGCCACGCGGTGGTGGCGAAGCTGCTCCCGCATGCCGATCCGGTGCACAAGGTCACGATCATGCCGCGCGGCTGGGCGTTGGGCGTCACCTGGCAATTGCCGGAGCATGATCGCGTGAACCTCTATCGCGACAAGATGCTGGAGGAAATCGCCATCCTGTTCGGCGGCCGTGCAGCGGAAGAAGTGTTCCTGAACTCGATGTCGACCGGCGCTTCGAACGACTTCGAGCGCGCTACCAAGATGGCGCGGGACATGGTGACGCGCTACGGCATGTCCGATGTCCTCGGCACGATGGTCTACGTCGATACCGAAGAGAACGGCATGTTCGGCAAGATGGGCGCGAAGTCGGTGTCCGAAGCCACGCAGCAGAAGGTCGATGCGGAAATCCGCCGCATTCTCGACGAGCAATACGCGCTCGCCCGCAAGCTGCTGGAAGACAGCCGCGACAAGGTCGAGGCCATGACCAAGGCGCTGCTCGAATGGGAAACCATCGATGCAGACCAGATCAGCGACATCATGGCGGATCGTCCGCCGCGTCCGCCGAAGAACATGCCGCCGCCGTCGGGCGATACGCCTTCGGGTGGCAGCAG
>NZ_FCNY02000010.1 GCF_001544575.2 Caballeronia cordobensis | reverse complement strand
CCGTCGCTAACGACGTCCTTCTGGCGGCCTGAAGATGACCACGACCACCCCTTCGAAGAGCCTCGCTGAGGGCGCTGCTCAGGTCATGCGTGCCATCGCGCTGATCAAGCTCGGCGCGCGCATGCAAGTGCTGGAATCGGAAATCCCGACGATTTCGCGTGAACGTCTCATTCGCCTGTATCGCGAAGTGAAGGGTGCATCGCCGCCCAAGGGCATGCTGCCGTTCTCGGAGGACTGGTATCTGACGTGGGCGCCGAACATCCATACGTCGATGTTCGCGAACGTCTACGCCTTTCTCGAAGCGAACAGCAAGGGCTTGGACCGCGTGGATCTACTGACTCGCGCGTACTCGCTCTATGCAGAGCACTTCGACATGATCGGCGAGGCGTTGCAGATGGACCTGACGCGCGCGTGGACCTTCATCCGTTTCAAGGACGCCGGCATCCTGCGTCTCGCGGGCTGCACGCGTTGCCGCGGCAAGTTCGTCGCGCACGCCCATGAGCCGTCGCACACGATGGTCTGCGGCATTTGCCACCCGCCGTCTCGAGCCGGCAAGACGAAGGCGGCCGCGAAAGCCGCGCTCGAGCGCGACGCCGCGTTGCAAGCGCAGGCCGCCTGAGCGCCTATCCCCGGGCGGTCTTCGGCACGTTGAAGAGCCGCAGCAGTTCGTCGCGCACATCCGAGATGTCGAGCACATGCTGCGCGCGCGTGAGCGCGACATACAGCAGCCGCATCTCGTCCTCGTCCAACGTCAGCCGACCGTCAACCATCTTGAAGCGGAAGTCGTTGACGATCCGCACGCGCTTCCATTCCAGACCCTTTGCCCGATGAATAGTCGAGATGACGTAGTCAGCTTGGCCTTCGGGCCTATGACGTTGAGCGAGCGCGCGCAAGTAATCGGTGCCCCGATCGTCGACGATCTCAACGACAGGCAGCAAATCGCGGCCGACAGCGCTGCGCGCGAAGGCCCGCGCTTCTCGCCAGTTTTCGAACAACGATAGAGCGGTAGGCCGGAACGCCCGCCTTCCGTTGAGCAACTGGTCGGCGCCGTCCGCAAACGCAATGATCTCGCTCGGGTTCATGCGAAGCGCCGGACGATGCCCCATCTCAATGCCGGCCGCAAACTGCCAGATGGCCGTCGCGTTCTTGCGGCAAAGCACCGCGTCGACGGGCGGCTGCACGGACGGATCCTCGACCATGATCGAGCCGATGGTCGGCTGGCCTCGGATAGGAGTGGATTCCCCAAGCAAGGCGAGCACGCAACTCGCGAGTCCGGCAAAAGTCGGCCCGAAGCGGAACGATTCTGTCAGCGGCCGCTCCGGGGCGTCGATCTGCGCCATCGCGTTGACAGCGCCGCGCCACTCATAAATTTGCTGATATGGGTCGCCGACGTAGATCGTCTGCGCGTGCCGTTGCCGTGCGAGAACGGACAGCATGATGCCGTCGCTGTCCTGCGCCTCGTCGAACAAAATGAAGTCGGCGTTGATACGCGGATTCGATCGCGCCCACACCTTTAAGTAGACGTCCGGCTGTATCGCCTTCACGCCGCGCGGGTTGATGCTTTCCGCCCATAGCCGCCGGACGCTGGGCGCGAGCTGCTCGCGCAGCCAGTCGGCCGCGTCGTCGCGGATCTTTTCATCGACCGGTATGTGGAAGGGCTGTGGCGTATCGTCGGCGGATCGACAAAAGCGGCCGAGACCGTCGGCGATCATGCGGCCAATTTCGAACGGCGCGACCTCCGCATTCTTTCCTGTGATGGTCGGCACTTCGATTGGGCCGAAGCCGTAACGGGCAGCGAGTTCGTGCGGCGGCTCGGACGGCAGATTAATGCGCGCGGTCAACGACGCGGGGGTGCTAGCGTAGGCGAGCGAATGGACGGTGCGCGCTGATACGTTGGCGGGAAAGCCTCGGCGCGCCGAGTCTGCGATCTCTTTGTTGAACGCCAAATAGCTCCCGCGCTGGCCAGTGAGCTGCTGCGCAACGAGCCGAAGCGTCGAAGTTTTACCTGCTCCCGCATACGCTTTGACCTTCAGATCGCCGCCGCCTTTTGCGGCTTCGACAACGGCTTCCTGTTCCGCCGTGGGTTTGTACGCCTTGGCCACCGATCGCTCTTCCAACGAAAAGAAGCAGTGTGCCGCAAGTTCGACCGACGGGTGCCGTTGCGGCCGCCGCGCGCGCGGCTGTTACTTGCGCGAGTCGGCGGTGAAGCGAGGTGGAAAGATGATGTGACCGAGCTCGTCGCGCTCCACGGGCAGGTCCGGGCTGTCCAGCATCTTCTCCACGTCCTGAACCTCAGGCAACGGGGGCCACGGCCACGCTTTCGCCGCCCATGACGGAATCTCGGCCCGACGAACGAAGCCGAACTCTTCCGGCTCATCCCATATTGAGTCGAAGGTCTCGTCGACGATCTGCTGCATGTAGGCGACCTGCTCTAGGCGCATCGACCACCATGCGCCGCGAACGCGGTCTTCGCCGGCGATCACGGTGTGCGACTCCAGATCGAGCACGAACCGGTGCTTCATGTAGGGCGCGCTACTCCACAGCGATTCCCATTCTCCGACCGCGTATCGTTGCATCGATGCTCCTAATCCCAGCCCCAATCGTGGCGCTCTTTCGCACGTAGAGCCAATCCGAGGATATCGGGTAAGCCGAATGACGCCATCTTTCGCTTTGCCGCAATGAACTGGTCAACGAGCGTCGGCTTCGCCCTGAGCATGACTATCGCTTTCAGTTCGTCGTAGTCGAAGAGATGCATCATCAAGGGCCGATTCGCGACCAATGCGCTGATCTCGCGACAGCGAACTGCCTCCCGAGTACTCGCCAATCCGTATTTCTGCCGCACCCGCTCATGGACGTCGCGACGTGCCTGGATGCGGCCTTCGTCCGTCTTGTACTTCTCGAATACGTCAAATTCGATGTCCAAAAGCGCGAGGCTTATCTCGTTTCCTGCTTCTATAAATCTCGGCGGCACAGCAGATCCTTGTCCCTAAAACTGTTTTTCGGTGGTAGACGACGTCATAGCGGCGGAACCGGCCAAATTCTTAAGGGTTTGCCGAAAAAGTCCTCATCTCGACCGTCGCTTTAGAACCTTCAGCAGCCAGGCATCAACGGGGCGGGCACTTGCTAGGTCCACGTAAATGGGCAGACTGCCGCCGACGATATCGCGCGACTCAACGTCGACAACGGGTGGTTTCCACGGTTCGCCAGATGGTCGACTGGTCGGCAGGTCCGCCGCGTTGAAGTCGAGCGAATACTCGGTGAATCTCCGCGCTGTTTCGACCACAATGCGCGTGCGGTCCACACGAATACCGCGAAGGTGCTGGCCGACAATGCGTCCGACGACGATGTCGAGTTCTCGCTCACGCGTCAGCCGAACACTTCCTGCGCGGTGCTCACGATGCAGGTGGATGACTACAGCCGCGGTGGGCGGTTCTTCAAGTAGCAGTAAGCGATAAGTCGCAACGCGAGGCTCTCGCTTCTCATTTGCGTAGACGATGTCTCTGAATTGGCCTAGATACGCCATGTTCGCTCCCTTAGCCTGCCGAGACACTATCGTCTCGACCTACCTCCGAGCCTACGAAACGACCGGTGAAGTCAAGGCAAGCGAGCGAAAACCAATCGTGGCGCCATGGGGGTTCATAATGATGTCGGTTACGGACATGCCTCTGCGAACGTCAACCGAGAAAAATGGACAGCAAACCGCCTAAGTCAGTAGTCAAGCGTGATCCTGAGGGGACTCGTCGCCGCATTCTCGAAGCGGCAAAAAGCCAATTCGCTAAGTTGGGACTCGCCGGCGCGCGGGTTGACGCGATTGCGGAAGTCGCTGGCTCAAATGAGCGAATGCTCTACTACTACTTCGGCAGCAAAGAACGGCTCTACGTCGCCGTGTTGGAGGCCATGTACGCCGACTACGCAAAGAAGGAAAGCGAGCTCGATCTGGCCGGGCTGGAGCCTCGTGAGGCGATGGCAACGCTCGCCACGTCCATCTGGGCGCACCTATGGGATAACCCCGAGTGGATCGGCCTAATCAACAACGAGAATCTGCATCAGGGCCGGTACCTCAAGACGTCGCAGGAGTTCAGCGAGACGATATCGCCAGTGGTTGAAGTCGTCCGGTCGATTCTTGTCCGCGGAGCCGATGCGGGACAGTTTCGCAGCGGCATTGATCCGCTCGATTTCTACGTCACGGTGGTTGGGATGGGCTACTACATCACTTCCAATCGCTTCACTCTCAGCGCGTTCACGGGCCGCGACTATGCGCGTCAGTCTGATCGGGCAAAAATTTGCGAATTGAATTTGGGGATACTGGACGCCTATCTGCGTTCTACAACCTAGTCCCAAGAATCCGAGGTGTTGAACCGGCACGGCTGTTGTCGACCCACTACGGCCGTTCGAGACCGGGTAGCCCGGACGACTCTTGATGACGGGTAGCGGTCAGTCGCTCGCAGTCCTCGCTGGCGCCTCATCGGCCTTTTGGAGATCTTTCCATATAGCCGAACTGCACTCGATGTTTATCGAGCAGGTCTTCCACTGCGCTCCAGTCATTCGGAGTGCAGATTTCTCGGAACGGGCGAGCGACAACAGGAAACCACGCCGCTACCAAGGTTCACAATCGAACCGATTGTTGCCATCGGAGCGCTCCCAACCAACGCAATTCAATGGCTTACTTACAGCGAAACTTGCCAAGGTGGACAGCGGAAGCGCTTCGGCCATTGCTGACGCTCAGGCTCATCGCTTGTAAGGCCGTTTCAAGTGGGCACAGGCGACTCTCGTCGCGCCACGCCAGTTTGCAGATGCAGTCAACCAGCGCCTGTACTTTCGGAGGATGTCTGTGAATTCTCTTCCATCGTATCTTGTTCCTGGACTGCGCCTCGCGCTCGCATGGTTCAATTCTGCAGGATTGCTCGTTTAGTTATCAGTGCGGGTAGAACACGATCGTTTCCGGCGTCTCGAGACGAATTCGCTGACCTTCAAACAAGGCGATAAATGTTCTACCGTACTTTTCAAAGCACCTGCGAAGAATGTCGTCGAAGTGGCGATCAGGTCGCTTCTGTATCGGGAACCGAAACAGTGACGCTCATCGTCGACACGATATCCAGGAAGATTCCGCACCGGTTTGAAGCGCAGAGAAATGTTGCTTGCCCAAAGGAAGTCGATGCACTAAATAATGTAGTCAGTAGCAAACAAACCTGAAGGACTATATGGAAGTCGCACCGATTACGTGATCCGCAGGCGGTCGGGGGCCTTTGGTAGGCTCGCCGGGATAACCGCGCCAGCCCATGAGCTGCAGACTACCTCCAGTCCAATTGGTAGCAATGGCACGGCGTAGCTCGCGCGCCGCATTGATCAGAGGGGGTGCCCGATGAGCACCGAAGACGCACAGCGCACGTCTGATGACCAGGACCAGGCGTCACCCTCCAGATCTGAAGCCTCCCCGCGGACGATTCAGTTGCCCAAGGGTGGCGGGGCCATCCGCGGCATCGGCGAAAAGTTCGCTGCAAATCCCGTCACGGGCACGGGCTCAATGTCAGTGCCCATCGCAACCAGCCCCGGGCGTTCGGGGTTTGGGCCGCAGCTATCGCTGTCTTACGACTCAGGCGCCGGCAATGGTCCATTCGGATTTGGCTGGAGTCTTTCGCTGCCTTCGATCTCACGCAAGACCGACAAGGGTCTACCGAAGTATCAAGACGCTGCCGAGTCGGACGTATTCGTCGTGTCCGGCGCGGAGGACCTGGTGCCGGTCTTTCGCCAAGATCCGGACGGCGCGTGGATCGCCGCGCAACGCGCCGATCTGGGCTTCCATCGAGAAACAGACGGGTGGGTGCTTGACGCATCTGGCCGCCTGGTCGTCCACGAAGACGAATTCGACGGGTACCGCGTGCGGCGCTACAGGCCGCGTATCGAAGGGCTCTTCGCACGCATCGAGCGCTGGTCCAAAATCGGCTCGCAAACCGATGTCCATTGGCGCTCGATCTCCAGGGGCAATATCCTCACGCTCTATGGCTATGACGAGAATTCGCGTATTGCCGACCCGCTCGATGCAAGCCGCATCTTTTCCTGGCTGATCTGCGAATCGCGCGATGACAAGGGCAACGGCATTCGTTATCTTTACAAGAGGGAGGACGGCGCCTACCAACCGCGGCCAGGTCAAGCCGATCCGTTCAATCAGGTCCACCAGCGCAACCGGGGCCTTGCCTCCGATTCCCGCCGCACGGCGCAACGCTACCTGCAGCGGGTGCTGTACGGAAACGTCAAGCCCTTGCTCGATGCCCAAGGCCGGCGCCCCCGCTATCTGAGCGACGTGCCTGATCCGCCGTCGGACACCGACGCCGACTGGCTGTTCGAGGTGCGCTTCGATTACGGAGAACTGGACGAACGTGACCCGACGGGCCAGCCGGAGGAGTCCTGGCTCTACCGTCCCGATGCCTTCTCCAGCTACCGCTCGGGTTTCGAAGTGCGCACCTGCCGCCGCTGTGAGCGGGTGCTGATGCTTCACCACATCCCCGATCAGCCAGCGGGTCCGGGCCGGATGGCGCAACCCGGCTACCGGGGCGTGGCGCGCAGTACCGAACTTACCTACGACGACGAGATCGCCCCCACCGCCGCTACCCGGCCCATCTACAGCTTCCTGAAGCAGGTGGTGCAAACTGGGTGGGCGCAAGAAGGGGGCTCTACCACACGCCGCAGCCTGCCGCCGGTGGAATTCACATACACTGAGCCCAACGTGCAGGAGGTTGTCGAAGAGGTTGACCCAGCGAGCCTCGAGAACCTGCCCGTGGGGCTGGACGGTAGTGCCTACCGCTGGACCGATCTGCACGGCGAAGGCATCCCCGGCATCCTCACCGAGCAGGCCGGCACCTGGTACTACAAGCGCAACTGGAGCCCAATTCCGCAGACGCAGACCGACGGCAGCGAGGCCGTCAAAGCCTGCTTCGCCCCACTCGAAACCGTCGCCTTCAAGCCCAACGCGGCCCTGAGTGCCAGCACCGAGTTCATGGACCTTGCCGGCGATGGTCAGCCCGATGTGGTCGTGATGGAAGGTCCCATACCCGGCCTGTACGAACACGACGAAGCAGAAGGCTGGCAGTCTTTCCGCCCCTTTACGTCGCGCCTGAATCGCAACCTCGGCGACCCCAACCTCAAGTTCGTGGATCTGGACGGTGACGGCCATGCCGACGTGCTTGTCACTGAAGACGACGCCTTGATCTGGCACGCCTCGCTCGCCGAAGAGGGCTTCGGCGCGGCGCGCCGTGTCGCGCAGGACCTCGACGAGGAAAAGGGCCCGCGCATCGTTTTCGCCGATGGCACGCAATCGATTTACCTGGCCGACATGAGCGGCGACGGTCTGACCGATCTGGTGCGCATCCGCAACAGCGAGATCTGCTACTGGCCCAATCTCGGTTACTGCCGCTTCGGCGCCAAGGTCACAATGACCTTCGAAGACGAGAACGGCCATACTGCCAGATTCGACCATAGCGACCAGTTCGATCACAAGCGTATCCGCCTCGCGGACATCGACGGTAGCGGCACCACCGACATCATCTACCTGCACTGCGAGGGCGTACGCCTGTATTTCAACCAGTCAGGCAACGGCTGGAGTCAGCCGCAGACGCTGAAGGTGTTCCCGCGCATCGATGACCTCGTGAGCATCGTGCCTACCGACCTCCTTGGCAATGGCACCGCCTGCCTGGTCTGGTCATCGCCCTTGCCCGGTGATTCACGGCGGCCAATGCGCTACGTCAACCTGATGGGCGACAACAAGCCGCACCTGCTAGTCAAGACCATCAACAACCTCGGCGCCGAAACCCGCGTTAAATATGCCCCCTCAACTAAGTTCTACCTGCAGGACAAACGCGACGGCAAGCCTTGGATCACACGCCTACCCTTCCCGGTGCACGTCGTCGAGCGTGTTGAAACCTGGGACCACATCAGCCGTAACCATTTCGTCAGCCGCTACGCCTACCACCATGGTTACTTCGACGGCGAGGAGCGCGAGTTCCGCGGCTTCGGCATGGTGGAGCAGTGGGACACGGAGCAGTTCGCAGCCCTTGCAGACGGGGAGACGCCGGCGGCCAACATCGACGGTGCCTCGCACGTGCCGCCGATGCTGACCAGAACATGGTTCCACACCGGAATTTGCAGACGTCGGGACCGCGTCTCCAACTACTACGCCGGATTACTGAATCACTCGGACCGGGGCGAGTATTACCGCGAGCCAGCCTGGCTTGACAACGACGACGAGGCGAAAAAGCGCCTGCTGCCGGACACGATTCTTCCACCGGGTCTGAGCGCGGAAGAGGAGCGTGAAGCTACACGGTCCCTCAAGGGTATGATGCTGCGCCAGGAGGTCTATGCACTGGACGGCTTGGGCGTGAACGCCGATTACCCATATGGACATCCCTACACCGTCGCGGAGCAGAACTTCACGGTCTCGCCCTTGCAGGGGCGTGGCCAGAATCGACATGCCATCTTCTTCACCTTCGCGCGCGAGGCCATCACCTACCACTACGAGCGCGATCCGAAGGATCCCCGAATCCAGCACGCGCTGACGCTGGAAGTAGATGCATACGGCAATGTGTTGAAGCAGGCGGCTATCGGCTATGGGCGATTGACTCCGGCAACCGACCCGGCCTTTACGCCAGCGGATCATTTGAAGCAACGGCTCATCCACATCACGAGCACCGAAAACAGCTTCACCAACGCGATTACGGACAAGAACGACGACTATCGGACCCCGCTTCCAGCGGAGACGCGCATCTACGAGCTGCGCAAACCGAAGCAGGAGCAAAGCGGTGCCGTGCTGGCACTGTATGGCTTTAACCCCGTGCTGGGTTACATTGATCAGGCGGGTGACGGTGGCCATGACGTCGAATATGAGGATGTCGAGTTCAATACAGCTCGGCAGGCGGCCGCTGACAATGATGCGGAAAACACGAAGTACTTTCGCCGCCTGATCGAGCGCGTGCGCATGCTCTATCGTCCCGATGACTGTGGCGTTGCCCAGAATGATCCGCTTGCGTTGCTCCCGGCTGAGAAATTGCAAGCGCTGGCTCTGCCAGGGGAGAGCTACAAGCTGGCTTTCACGCCGGGGCTGGTGGCCAAGGTCTTCCAACGCAACGGCCAACCGTTGCTGCCTGACCCTGGCGCCGTCCTTGGCGGTACTGACAGAGACCGGGGCGGTTACGTCGATCTGGACGGAGACGGCCACTGGTGGACCCCTTCGGGCCGGTCGTTCTATCACCCGAACGATGTGGCAGCCCCTGTTGAACTGTCAGAGGCACGCGCTCACGGCTACCTGCCGCGCCGCTACCGCGACCCCTTCGGCCAGACCGCCGTGGTCGACTTCGACGCCCATGACCTGCTGATGGTCGAAACCCGCGACGCGCTGGGCAATCGCGTCACGGTAGAGGCCAACAACTACCGCGTGCTGCAGCCGAGCCTGGTCAGCGATCCGAATCGCAACCAAACCGAAGTGGCCTTCGACGCGCTGGGCATGGTGGTCGGCACCGCCGTGATGGGGAAGCCCACAGACAACCCGCGGCAGGGCGACCGGCTGGACAACCAGTTCTCACCCGAGCCGCCGCAGGCTCTGTTCGATACCTTCATTGACAAGCCGTGTGAAGCGGCGCCTGACCCGAATGCCAGCGTAGCAACCCAAGCCGCGCACGACCTGCTCGCCAACGCGACGACGCGCATCGTCTATGACCTGACCCGCTACATGCGACTAGGCGAGCCCCCGTTCGCCGCGACTATCGCACGCGAAACCCACGTCAGCGATCTGGATTGGGAGGCCAAGAGCAAGCTCCAGATCGGCTTCAGTTTCTCCGACGGCTTCGGACGCGAAATCCAGAAGAAGATCCAGGCCGAACCCGGCCCGCTCGATGTCAACGACCCCGCTTCACCCACTGTCAACCCGCGCTGGGTTGGCAGCGGCTGGACCATCTTCAATAACAAGGGCAAGCCGGTCCGCCAGTACGAGCCGTTCTTCAGCAAGCGGCAACGGCCGGACGGTAGCTTCTACAGCGATCACCGCTTCGAGTTCGGCGTGCAGGTTGGCGTCAGCCCAGTGCTGTTCTACGACCCGGCCGAGCGGGTCGTCGCCACGCTGCATCCCAACCACACCTGGGAGAAGGTGGACTTTGATCCTTGGCAGCAAACGACCTTCGACGTAAACGACACAGTGCTCTTGCCAGTGCGTGCCGACGATCCGCCGCGCGATGCTGTTGTCGCCGGTCACTTTGGCCGCTTACCGGATGCCGACTACCTGCCCACCTGGCATGAACTGAGAACCCTGCCTGCCTATGCCGCAGCCTTTGCAGACCGCTATCCGGTCGCCGAAGATCGCCAGAACGAAACGAAGGCGGCCGAGCGCGCCGCCTGCCACACCGGGACGCCCACCACCGCCCATTTCGACGCCTTGGGCCGTCCCTTCCTGACCGTGGTGCGCAACCGGGTGGTATGCGATGGCCATTTGCTCCACAACAAACCAGACGAAGACTTCCGCACCCGCGTCGAGCTGGACATCGAAGGCAATCAGCGCAGGGTATTTGATGAACGCAAGCTGCCCGACGCCGCCAACCTGCCGTTGGGCGCGCAGGAGCAGCGTATCGTCATTCAGTACGCCTACGACATGCTCGGCAACCGCATCCACCAGGAGAGCATGGAAGCTGGAGCGCGCTGGATGCTCAGCGACGTGGCCGGCAAGCCGATCCGTGCCTGGGACAGCCGCGGCCACAACTTCACCACCACTTACGACGCTCTGCGCCGCCCGATCGAGCAATACGTACGCGGCACGTTCAGCGACCCTGATCCGCTGAAGCCGAATTCCGATCCGCGCACGCTGAACCCGCCCAATTCGGCCGGCCTGCTGGTGGACAGGATCGAATACGGCGAACCGCCACCGGGCGCCACGCCGGCCCAGGAAGCCGAAGCGCAGCGGCTCAACCGGCGCACCCGCATCCACCGCCACTGCGATTCCGCCGGCATTGTCACCAAGGCGCGACTGGATGACACCGGCAATCCGCTAGAAGCCTACGACTTCAAAGGCAACCAGCTAGGCAGCACGCGGCAACTGGTCAGCGACTACGCTGCCATCCCGGACTGGTCGCGGGATCCCCGGCCGAAGCTCGACACCGAGACCTTCGAAGGGCGCACTCGCTACGACGCGCTCAACCGCCCCATCCAGTCCGTCGCGCCGCGCAGTAGCCTGGGGCGCGGCAAGTTCAATGTCATCCAGCCGGTGTTCAACGAGGCCAATCTGCTAGAGCGGGTGCACGTGTGGCTGGAGCGTGCAACCGAACCCGCCGCGGTGCTGAATCCCGCCAACGAGGCCCCATCGCTGATCGGCGTCGTCAACATCGACTACAACGCCAAAGGCCAGCGGACCCTCATCGACTACAAGACCCGGGACGCAACGGTCATCCGCACCACCTATGCCTACGACCGCGAGACTTTCCGCCTGACGCACCTGTACACCCGCCGCGGCGTGGACCCCGCGACGGCGCAAGGCGTGGCCTTCACCGACGACTGCGACAACCCCAACCCGCCTCCGCCGGCCACCATCGCCGCGCCCCAGACGCCGGTTGCCGGCAAGCGTTGCGGCCTGCAGAACCTGCACTACACCTACGACCCCGTCGGCAACATCACCCACATCAGGGATGACGCGCAGCAGACCATCTACTTCGCGAACCAGATCGTTGAGCCGAGCAACGACTACGTCTACGACGCGCTCTATCGCCTGATCCAGGCCGAGGGCCGCGAGCACCTCGGCCAGGCCGGCGCGCCGATGCTGCATTCGTACAACGATGCCGGGCGCGTGGGCATCCTCAGCTCCAATCCACCCGGCCGCTTCGCGCCCAATGACCGCAATGCGATGGGCCGCTACACCGAACGCTATGTCTATGACGCGGTCGGCAACTTCCTCCAGATGCAGCACGCGCGAGACAACGCTGCCGTGCCGGACTGGACTCGCGTCTACACCTACGGCGAAGCCAGCCTGATCGAGCCGGGCAAACAGAGCAACCGGCTGAGCAGCACCACCGTCGGCAACGCCCCGCCGGAACCCTACCGCCATGACGCCCACGGCAACATGCTGGGGATGCCGCAGCTGCACACGATGCAGTGGGACTATCGGGACCAATTGCAGATGACGCAGAGGCAGAAGGTCAACGAGGAGGACGCGGACGGCGTCGCGCGGCACGGTGAGCGCACCTGGTGCGTCTATGACGCGTCGGGGCTACGCGTGCGCAAGGTGACGGAACTGGCCAACAACGGCGGCATCAAGGACGAACGCATCTACCTTGGCGGGTTCGAATTGTTTCGCTCCTACCAGGGCGCCGCGCATGCGCGTGCCCTGAAACTGGAGCGTGAGACGTTGCACCTGATGGACGACAAGCAGCGCATCGCGCTGGCGGAAATGCGCACGCTCGGCGATGAGCAGGACGTCCCGCGGCGACTGATCCGCTACCAGTTCGGAAATCACCTCGGATCAAGCAGCCTGGAGTTGGATGAGCAGGCGCAGATCATTTCCTACGAGGAATACGCGCCCTACGGTAGTTCGACGTATCAGGCGGTGCGCAGCCAGACAGAGGTAGCTAAACGATATAGGTATACAGGCAAGGAGCGGGATGAGGAGAGTGGGTTGTATTACCACGGGGCGAGGTATTACGGGTCTTGGCTGGGAAGGTGGACAAGCTGTGACCCATTGTTTGCCAAGGATGGCCTCAACCTTTATATGGCCTATCACGCCAACCCTGTCCGGTTCATGGACCCTACGGGCACCCAGAACGTAGGCCCCAAGGCTCCTAGCAAATATGGAGACATCAAGAATTACGACCGCCAAGGGATTGCGCTGAGAGACGCGAGTGGGAAGCGGACGTCGGAACACGAGCACATCCTCGCCCGAATTAACCTCTGGCTTCAGACCTACGACGAGGAGTCACGCACCTCTGCCTACGACAAGCGCGACTATCGCGTCAGTTCAACCTTGACCATACCGCGAGACATGGCGCTGATAAAGACAGGTATGGACATGGCACTGCGCGACGCATTGAAAGACGCGAAAGCTCGCGACTCCATCAGTCCCATGCTCTTACGCCAGACGAGCGTGGAGGCAGCAATCGATAGAACGATCAAGGCCCGCGATGCAGCGATACACGCCCGCATGGCTGCGGGACAAAGTGATGTCTCGGATTTGAAGGCGATTACCGACGACAAGATCGCCGCAGCCGCCGTCTATCAGATGGGGCAGGTATTCGAGGCCGGAAAGAAGCAAAACACCGCCGAGATTCTCCTGCAGGGCGACACGGCAGCCAGGATTGAGGCGGACATCAACGCCCTCGGAAAGAGCGACTCGCCATCGATCACTCCCCAGGAGGTGTTGATCCTGATCTTCGTGCTCTCTGTTATAGGGAGCGGCGGCAATCGTGGTGATCCGCCCAAGTACCGGGTTGACGTGAGATATCGGGTTGCAACCGATGCTGAGGCCGGCAGCAAGACACCGAAGGTTCGGGTAGCAACACCCGAACAAGAGCAGGCTGAAGAGGAAGAAGTAGACCGAGAGGAAGAAGAAAAGCAGGAGCAGAAGAAGCGGGAGGCGAAAGGACGGACGCGCTACACCGCTGAACAGGTCCTTGTTCCTGCGGCGGCGCTGTTAGCCGTTGGTTTTGGCATTTTCGCCCTAACACGCTCAGGCAATCCACAGCCCCTGCAGCAGGCGTTTCAACGTTGAGCAAGCGTAGTTGGGGTGACGAAGGAACCTCACCACACACGAGGCACTGGGAGTGGCGGGAACGTTGGGGACCGTAGGCTCCCCCATCCTACATCGGTTTGAACGAGGTTTGACGCGATGAACGACAGGAATGACGAACGATGCGGCGTCGTAGACGTGGCGGGCGGGACGTACTTCTTCGACCGCAATCGGTGCTTGCTGTTGGAACACATCGACGTACTGCGCTAGGAGATCGGAGAAATGAGCCGTGAACGTTGGGGAACATTCTCCGTCGCAGATCATCTGCGGCCGCGACGCGTTCGTCGCCGATGTCTTGCTCTATGACCGGCTTGTCGTCCCCTACCCTCCCACTGCGGAGGAGCGGGCGAGGTGGTCCGAAAGGGAAAGGCAATGGAGGCCGGATTTGCTCGACGCCAAATTGGACCTTCTGCCTGAGCAAATGGTCATCAGAGTGCCATGGAACGAATTTGCCCAGGAGCGCTACAAGTTGCGCATTGACGCCGCCAAAGACGTCAGCTTCGACGGCCAACATATCGTCACGGAGCAAGCCAGCGTAGATGCGTATCACATGACCCGCATGATCCTGGCACAGGACTGTCGACCCCAGCTTCCTGAAGGCGTCACCAAGGTATGGGCATTCGGGGCTTATCCCTCACTGATGGCCTATCAAAAGGACCACGCCGAGGCGACAAATGCTGAAGGCCAGGAAATTCTGGCGATGGTCCTGAGGCACAGATTTCTCGTGCCCGAAAGCGAGGGCAAGTCGGACGATGAATTGCTGGCGCAGGCGGTCGCGCTGGCAAAGCGTGGCGATTTCAAGGAAAAGCGCGCCAGGTTTCACCGCTGGCAGGAAGACGTCATCGAGCAGGAGATTACATCGGCTGATGCCGTGGCCGAGATGGAGGAACTGGTGAGGCAACTCGAAGCAATCACCAGGAAAGCCCGTATCGACACCTGCTTGAAGTTCGCCTTCATGGCCATCCCCGCAGCAATTGGCTTGGCAACCGCCGGGGCGGGAACACCACTGGTCGCCGCTGGTGCCGCTGGCTTGGTATCCGTCGCATCTTTTATCTATTTTGACCGCAAACCAAGAATTGACGCGGGCGACTGCGATGCTGCGGCAATGATTCACGATGTGCAGGAGCATTTTCGCCAGGGAAGCAAATGACCAGATGGGCTTGAGAGTAGAGCCAGGAGTCCGTTATGACAATTGCGACGATAAGACAACTGCAGGACGCGCTGCGCCGCATCGGCGCTCTGGACGCTGGCTATGTGGACGGCGAAGTCGATGAGCCGACGCGCGCAGCGCTCGCGAGATTTCAGCGGGAAGCTGGCCTACCGCGTGAGGGAGAGGCGAGCGGCCAGCCCGATGCGCAGACCCTGAGTACGCTCGACGAGCGCGCGGAGCGATCCGGGAGATTCATCCTGCGCGGCTGGGTAATTGGCGTCGAGGGTCCGCTTCCGGAAGTGCGCGTGCGCGCCGAAGATCGCGACGTCAACGACCTGCGCGAGCCGCTCGGTGATCGCGATGGCCAGCTCACCGATCGCTCGGGTCGCTTCGAAATCCTCTACACGGCAGAGCAGTTCGCGCGCGGAGACAAGGACACTGCCGACGTGATGCTGACGCTGCAGCGTAGTGACGAACGCATCACCAATTTCCGCGTATACCGGCTGCAACCGGGCACCTGGCCTCCGCGCGACAAGCGTCCGCGCCGCCTGTTGCCGCTGAGCGCAAAAGACCCGTTGCCATCGGCTCGGGACGTTTTACAGAACACGCCGCTCACCGCCGAAGCCTTGCAACTCGGCATCCCCGCACGCCCGGTCGAGGAACTGAAGATCATCGTCGGCAATGCGTCCGACGGAACCCCGAGCGAGTACGAGCGCCTGCGCGATGCCATCACGCCGCTGCTGCGCGATCGTTCGCCAACCGCGCTCGACGAGGACAAGTTCCGCGATCTCACGTTCGTCGCACGCGAGATCGACCTGCCGCGCGAGCGCATCGAAGAATATGTCTCTGCGTGGAAGCTCGCGGAGCATGCCGACATCCGGCCCGAAGTTCTTTACGGACTGTTGCGCAACGGTCCGCCGGCGAGCCTGCCGGGTCTGTCACATGACCTTCCGTCACTGCTCGAAGCCGGCGAGGCAGCCTGGCGCCGCAAGCTCGAGGAATCGCTGGCGCTGAATTTCATTCCGTCGCGCCTGTTGCGCGACTTCGACGGCACGATCGAGCAACTTAGGCGTGCGCGCGTTAGTCAGGCCGATCGTCCGATGGGTCCCGGCCGCGAGAGCTTGAGCGACTTCCTGGTCGGCGTGGCGCCGCTAGAATCGGGTGACGCACGGCGCAAGTTTCTCGATCTCTACCACGCACACGACGGGTCCGTCGACGAGTTCTGGCAGAAGGCCGTCCCCGAGGCATTTGGATGGAAACCATCGGAAGTCCTGCAAGTGCAGACCGCGCTGCAACTGGCCGAGATCACGTCGTTCAATCTTCCGCTCGTCGAGCGGATCAGGCGCGAGCACGCGCCGTCACAGCTCGAAGACCTGACCGCCATCGACAGCGATGGCTGGCTCCGCATGGTGCGCGCCGCGGGCGTTCCGGAGGATTCGCCCGGCGACGATCCGGCAGACCAACAGAAGCACGCCGCAGATGGAATCCTGCGCACACTGCAATCGGCATATCCGAATCGCTACGTCGCGCAGATCGCGTCGCAGACGGGTGACGCACCATTGCGCGAGGCATCGGACCTGTTGCGCCGCTTCTTCGATCGCGAACAGGGGAGCTTCGACTTGTGCACGACGCCGGTAACGCACTACCTGCGCGAGAACGGCAAGCGAATCTACGAAGGACTGTCGCTGCAGCAGCAGGATCAGCTGTCGAGCCAGTTGAAGCGGCTGCAACGGACGTTCCAGTTGAGCACCGGACTGCCGCAGATGCAATCGCTGCTCGAACTCGACCTCGATTCTGCATACAAGGTCGTCACCCGCACGTCCCAGGCAATGTTCCGTGAGCTGTATGCAGAGAAGCTCGGCGGCACCGACACTGCCGATGCGATCTATGCCCGTGCGCTGAAGGTTCATTCGACCGTCACCGCTGTGCTCGGCGACCTGATGCAGTTCTCGCAGGGCACGCTGCCGAAAGTCATGCACGCATCGATCGAGATCGAGCAGAAGGTCAAGGACAACCCGGTCTACACCGATCTATTCGGCAGCCTCGACCTCTGCGCATGCGAGCACTGCCGCTCGATGTACAGTCCGGCCGCGTATCTGGTGGACCTTCTGGCGTTCCTCGACACGCCGAAGGGTTCCGTGAAGGCCAATCCGCTCGACGTGCTGATCGGAAACAACGTCAAGCGCCTGACGGGCCGGCGCCCGGACCTCGCGCATATCCAGCTGACCTGCGATAACACCAATACGCGCATCCCGTACATCGACCTTGTCGACGAGATCCTGGAGAGCTACATCGCGCACAACCAGCCGTTCGCGTTCAATCGCCCGCCCGATCCTCCGAACGACGAGCTACCGCATCCGACGGCCGAGGAACTGGGCGCCAATCCGGTGTATCTCACGCAGGACTCCGATCAGTCGTCGGCCAAGGCCTCGGATGCATTGCGCAAGACGGTCTACCCGCTGACGCTTCCGTTCAACACCGAGCTCGTCACCGCGCGCATCTACCTGGAGCATCTCGGCACCAATCGCGAAGAGATTCTGCGCACGTTCGCGCTCGACGAAGAGCTTGACACGCTGATGGCGACCTCGACGGAGACGCTCCGTCTCTCGCCGCAGGATTTCGAGATTGTCACCGTCTCGCAGTTTTCGGGACAGTCGTCGACGATTGCCGCTACGCTCGGAGTTGCCTACGGATTCTCCGAAGCGAACGACCTGGGCGCCGACTTCCCGCCGCACGCCGCGGCGCCGCGGCTGCGGCTCAACGATCCGCGCAAGCTTGCGGTCAAGGCGTTGCAGCACTACCTCAATCTCGCCGGCGCAGCGCCCCCGTTGACAGTCAACGGCACGTTCGATGCAAAGACGCAGGCCGCTCTCGGTGCTTTCCAGGTTGCAGCCGGCGGCGCTGCGACGGGCGAGGCCGACGGTGGCGTATGGTTCAAGTTCGACACGACGTCGGACACGCCGCTCTCGCCGCTGATGTCATACGTCCCGATCTTCCTGGAGAGGACCGGGTTCACATATGCGGAGCTGGTCGAACTGGTCAAGACGCGATTCCTTAACGGCGCGGCCTTCGATGTCGATCTGCTGAAGCGGATCGGCTTTTCGCTCGATGAATTGTCGGCATGGATCAAGGCGGGGTTTCCCGCATTGAGCGCGGCGCAGACTGCGAAGCTCGCCGTGGAGTCGATGACCGAGGATCGGTTCAAGCGCTGGGCCGAAAGCCATCGCGACGTCGTCGTGATCGGCGTGCCCGCCGGCGCAGATTGCAACCTCGATGCGACGACTCTTCGGCATCTGGACGGATCGCTGCTTAAGCGCGCTGAGCTACTGCGACTGAATGCTTTCATCCGCTTGTGGCGCCGGCTGCAATGGCCACTACAAGTGCTCGATCGCGCGTATGCGGTGTTGTACGACGATGTGTTCGATTTCATCGTGCGTCTCGCCGATGCCGTCCGCGTCCAGCGCGAGCTGGAGATAGAGCCCGAGGCGTCGCTGTGCTTCTGGGGCAACATCGATACCCGCGGCGACCCGTCGGTCTACGACCGGCTGTTCCGCAACAAGGCGGCATTGCGGATCGAGCCGATCTTCGTGCTCGACGAGACGCGCAGCGAGCTGAAGGCGGTTACCGACAATCCGTTGACTCCACCGAAAATCGCCGATCACGTGCCATCGATTCTGTCGGCATTCCGTATCCGCGGCTCCGATCTAGACCTGCTGCTTTCGACGCTTAACGTTGGGAAGACGCTCAATCTCTCGAGCCTGTCGTTGTTGAATCGATACGTGCTGCTCGCGAAGTCGTTGTCGATTCCGATTCCCGCGCTGCTGACGCTGAAGACGCTGTCGGGAACCGATCCTTTTGCGCCCGGCCCAAACCTACCGCGCAACACGTTCGACTTCATCGAGCTGGTGCGCAAGGTGCAGGCCGGCAACTACAACCCGGCGCTGCTCGATTTCATCTTCCGCCATCACGTCGCGCCGCCGTCGCAGCCCGAGCAGCCGACGGCGGCGACGGTGCAATTCCTCGACGCGTTGCGCATGGGTCTCGCAAAGATCGAGGCCGAGCATCGCGTGCAGCCCGATCCTGCCGGTGAGCTATCGCGCAGCGAACTGTCGATCGTCGAAAGCGATCCGCGCGTCGTCGACGAGGCGATCCGAATGATCGATGGCAGCGTTCGCTATGCGCTCAAGCTCGCGGGCCTGCCGGCGGCATTCGCGTTCCCGGTCGATGTTCGACAGAAGACAACATACGACGCTGGTGCCGGCACGCTGACGTTCCAGGGCGTGATGACGCCAGCGGAAAAGGCCTTACTCGCCGGCGCCGCTGTCCCCCTGCCCGCTGCGGTGCAGCCAGCTTACGTCAAGGCCATCGGCGATTTGTTCGATCTGCCACGGACGTTCTTCAACGATCATCTCGCGACTTTCTTCGCTGCGCCAGCGACAGCGACGGCGAAGCTGCTCGATCGTCCATCGCTCGATTCATCGCTCCGCCAGGTGATGCTGGACAGTACTGGTACCGTCGTGCCGCGCGATCCATCCGGAAATCTTCCGGCGGCCCCTGTGGTCGTCGATACCGAGATCGGCAGCAAGTTCGCATTCCTGCTCGACGCACTTGTGCCGCGAACGCGTGAGAGGCTGAAGACCGCGATGGTGATGCAGAGCGCCTCGGATGCGTTCGGCATCGAGACCCGGGTCGCGGCGGCGCTGTTGCGAAATCCGACCGTGATGCAGTCGATTCGCGATCCGGGCGAGCCGGCGATCGCCGACTTCCTCGAGCTTACGGGCGACGGCTTGAGCGCTGCGTATTTCACGAATGCGACGCTCGACGGCGACGCTGTGTTCGTGCGCACCGACACGGCGGTCGATTTCGACTGGACCGCGGCCACGCCCGATCCCGCAAAGATCCCGGCCGGCGACTACAGCGTCCGCTGGAGCGGATTGATCGTCGCCGAGCGAAGCGAGGAATACACGTTCAGCATCGAATGCGCCGACGGCGCTCGGCTTTGGGTCGGCGGACATCTCTTGATCGACGACTGGAGTGACCAGCCATCCACGACACGCACCGGCAAGCTAAAGCTCGAGGCCGATGCGCTGAATTCACTGCGGCTCGAGTATTACAAGAAGACCGTGCCCTCGAAGGTGCAGCTGACGTGGAGCAGCGCTTCGGTGGCAGCCTCGGTAACCCCGGTCGATGCACTTTTCTCCGGCCAGGCAGCGACACGGTCGACCAAGGCGGCGCTGATCGCCTCGATGTTGCGGCTCGATGCCAAGGAGATCGTTCATTTCGCCACGGCGAAGCTGATTGAATTCGGCAAGCTGCCGTTGAATGGCGCGACAGCTTACGACCCGGTGCAGTTTTGGAAATGGGTCCGGCTCGTCAACTACGCAGCCTTGCGGAATGTCGTCCCTGACGGCGAGACCGACCTCATCGACGTGTTCGAAGCGCCGACACCAGAAGAATCGCGGCGACGACTCGCCGAAGCGACCGGCTGGCGAGCGAGCGAGATCGATGCTCTCACGGGCCAGTCCGGATTCGGCTTCAAGCCCGCCGACTTCAACGACGAGCAGCGGCTGCGCCGGCTGCCCGATTGCTTCAAGCTGATGCAACGCCTGGGCATCACCGCGAACCGCGCGCGGGAATGGGCGCGAATCCGGCTCGAAGACACGTCGGTAGCGCCATCGGTCATCTATTGGGCGTTCACCATCAAGGACGCACCGCGCGCGATCCAGCTCGCCCAGGACATGCGCAACATCGCGCGCGCCAAGCACGACGACAAGAGCTGGATCGAGGTCGCGAAGCCGCTCAGCGATGCATTGCGCGACCAGCGCAAGGCAGCATTGCTCGGATACGTGCTCGCGATGCCTTCGATCATCGAGCGCAACGTCACTGACTCGGGAAGGCTGTTCGAGTTCTTCCTGGTCGACGTCGACACCACGAGCTGCACCGAGACATCGCGGATCAAGCAGGCGATCTCATCGGTACAGCTGTTCATCCATCGCTGCCTGATGGGACTCGAGGATCAGGGTCCGCTGGTACCGTACACGGTGGTCCCGGCACAGATCGACGAGCCGCGCTGGCGCTGGATGCAGCGCGAAGTGTTGTGGGAAGCCAACCAGAAGGTGTTCCGCTATCCGGAGAACTGGCTGAAGCCTGAACTGCGCGACGATCGCACGCCGTTCTTCCGCGAGCTCGAGTCGGACCTGCTGCAGAGCGATCTCACCGATCCGTACGCCGAGAAGGCGCTGCTGGGCTATCTGGAGAAGCTCGACGATGTCGCACGGCTCGAGATCTGCGGCGTACGTGAAGAGCCTTCGGCGTATGCGCTGCACGTATTCGGTCGGACGCGCAACACGCCGCACGTGTACTTCCACCGGACGCTGACGCGCAAGCGCGGCGACACCTGGGATCTCGGGACGTGGAGCGCATGGCAGAAGGTTCCGCTCGACATCGAAGGTGTCGACGACGGCGACAACGGCGAGCTGAGCGGTGTGCATCTGCTGCCGATCATCTGGAACCGACGGCTGTACGCGTTCTGGCCGACGTTCCGCAAGAAGCCGGACACCGCCGGCAACGCGAATCTTCCGCAGGGATTCGGCCCGATCGAGCAATGGGACATCCGGCTTTCGTGGAGCGAATTCTTCCAGGGCAAGTGGTTGCCGCGCCAGCACAGCGACGCGGCGCTGGTCGGCATCCCCGATGACGAATGGAGTGCGAGCATCACGCAGTACCATGATCACTTCGCGCCGGCGGAGGGGACGATCACCTACACGACCACCGACTACTTCATGGGTATCGAGACCGGCAGCCAGAGCTACACGCTGCCGACGATTATCCCGAAGACGATTTCCGGCGGTGAGCTCGATGGGGTGCACCTTGAGACCGCGGGCGACTACGCCGAGGTCGATATCAGCGAGAGCTCGTTCGAGATGAACCAGTTGCTGCCGCCGCCGGCCGGGCATCTGTTCTCCATCTCGCCGGGCTCGGATCAACTCCACGTCGATGCGTATCAGCGCTACACCGGCACTGCGACGGGCAAGAAGAGCAACAAGCGCGTCGTCGACACCGTCGTCGTCCAGGGCGGCAAACGCGATGCGCGGCAGAAGCGCGACGAGCAAATCGAAGGCACATCGCGCAGCGTTACCTGCTATCGGTGGATCGGACGCTTCTCGGTCGATGGATGCCGCAACAAGGTGACCACCTCGCCGGGCAACCTCGCGTATTCGTACTACGCGCTGTTGCGTCCAAAAGGTACCAGCAATTTCTTCAACTGGATGCTCGCCGATCCGTCGCAAAAGCACTTCGAGCTCGATTCGGCCCCGGTGATCCTTGGCCGGTTGCCGAGCGCGTACCGCGTGCTCGATTCCGATCCAGACCAGGACTTCAGGGCCTACTCGCCGTTCTTTTACCAGGATTCTCAGCGCGTGTACCTGGTGGTAATGTCGGCGGCACCCCCGCCGTATGACTTCAACCCGGGGATGTTGACGCCGTTCAACACGGATCTGCCTGAACTGCGACCGCAGCAAAAACCGTTCAATCCGAAGCTCGATCTCGGGCGGCCTTTTGCATTGGTAGCGTCGCAAGCACAGATGAAGATCAATCCCTGGGTAGTGACGTCAGCGGTCGCGCTCGACAGGGTGGCGATGGAGATGTCGACCACGACGGCGCACGTCGACGTTCCCCGCACGATGACGACGATGTCGGGGACGCTTCCGGGGGGCAGTGTGATCGCCGCGCCGCTGGTTCCCGGCGTGACGATCATTCCCGCATACTACGGCTTCATCGAATTCCGCTATCAGTTTCTCACGCATTGGCACCCACACGTGTGCGAATTCATCAGCCGCTTGAATCGTGATGGCATCGCGACCCTGCTCGGCACTGACACGCAGAGGCTCACAAATGACAGCGTCCCGCTGATGACAGGCCTGACGCGCTTTCGCACCGAGTACGCGCCGTCGTCGTCGGTGGCGCGGCCTTACCCGCTCGAGGATGTGGATTTCCAGAACGGCGCGTATTCGCTCTACAACTGGGAGCTGTTTTTCCATGCACCACTGTTGATCGCGCAACGCTTGAGCAAAAACCAGCGCTTCGCCGAGGCGCAGCGCTGGTATCACTTCATCTTCAATCCGCTCGACAATAGCGTCGAAGCGCCGCCGGCCAAGTTCTGGAAGTTCCTGCCGTTCAAGACGACGGAACCAGAGCGCCTGATCGAGATGCTAGAACTACTCGACTACCAGGGCACTGACGCGGCGAAGCTGAAGCGCAAGCACGAACTCGAAAACCAGGTCGACGAGTGGGCACACGATCCGTTCAATCCGCACCGGATCGCGCGATTGCGCCACGGCGCGTATATGAAGAACGTGGTGATGGGTTATGTCGACAACCTCATCTCATGGGGCGACTACCTGTTCAGTCAGGACACGCTGGAGTCGATCAACGAAGCAACGCATCTCTACGTGATCGCGTCATCGCTGCTGGGACCGCGGCCGCAGAAAATCCCCGCGAAGACCGAGGAGACCCGGAAGACCTTTGCGCAACTCCGGCCCTCGCTCGACGCGCTTTCGAACGCGCACGTCGCAGCGGAAACGCTTTTCCCGTTTGCAACCAGCGACGTGCCGCTGACGCCGCCCGGCGGTGCGCCTTCCGGCCTCACGACCACGACGCTGTTCTTCTGCCTGCCACCGAACGACCAGCTGCTTGGCTATTGGGATCGGATCGAAGATCGGCTGTTTAAGATCCGCCACTGCATGAACATCGAGGGCGTCGTGCGGCAGTTGCCACTGTTCGATCCGCCGATCGATCCCGCGCTGCTGGTCGAGGCCGCGGCGAAGGGCATCGACTTGAACAGCGTTCTCAACGACCTCTACACGCCGCTGCCGCGCTATCGCTTCGAGCACATGCTGCAGAAGGCGCTCGACATGTGCTCGGAGGTCCGCTCGTTCGGCGCCGCGCTGCTCGCGGTAACGGAAAAGCGCGATGCCGAAACTCTCGCGCAACTGCGCACGACGCACGAGCGCGCGATGCTCGACATGGTGCGCAAGGTGAAAGCCGCGCAGGTGAGCGAGGCACAGGCAAACCGCGACGCGCTGACCAAGTCGCGCGCGGTTGCCGCTCAGCGTTTCATGCATTACCAGGGGTTGTTGGGTTACAAGGCCGATGCGGACTTCGCGCCGGGCTCGGCGGCGCCGATCGTCAGTGACCGCGCCGGTGACAACCGGCTGCCCGAAGAGGTCCATCAACAGGAACGGATGCGCTCGGCGAACGAATGGCAGGAGCAGGCAGCAACGTGGGACTTCATGGCCAATGCAATGCATTATGCCATTCCCGATTTTTCGATCGGCACCCCGAACTGCAGTACGACCTACGGCGGGTCGAACATCGGCGCGGCGCTGACCGCGATGGGCCATTCGGTCGGCAACAATGCGGCGACGGCAACGTACGAAGGTAACAACGCCGCGGTCGAGGCGTCGTTCCGCCGCCGCGACCAGACCTGGGTGCTGGAGAGCAACATCGCTGCGCGCGACATCGAGCAGATCGACAAGCAGATCGCGGCTGCCGACATCCGCATCGCGATCGCCGAGCGTGATCTCGATGCGCATGACAAGCAGATCGAGCAGAACGAGGAGATGCGCGAGTTCCTGACCGAACGCAAGTTCACGCAGGAGGAGTTGTACTTCTGGATGCAGAACGAGTTGGCGACGCTGCACCTGCAGTGCTATCAGATCGCATATCAATGGGCAAAGCAGACGCAGGGCTGCTATCGCTTCGCCACCGGCACCGACAACACATTCATCCAGTTCGGCTCGTGGGACAGCCTGCGCAAGGGACTGTTGAGCGGCGAGCGGCTCCATCTGCAATTGAAGCAGATGGAGCGCAGCTACATGGAGCTGAACCGGCGCGAATACGAGGTGACGCGTCACGTGTCGCTGGCGACGGTCGATCCGGCGGCGTTGATTCGCCTACGGCAGACGGGGCAATGCGAGGTGAGCCTGCCGGAGACGCTGTTCGACCTCGATTTCCCCGGCCACTACATGCGCCGGTTGAAGAGCGTGGCGCTGACCATTCCGTGCGTCGTCGGCCCTTACACCGGCGTCAATTGCACCTTGACGCTGTTGCGCAGCGAAATTCGCAAGAGTCCGCTGCTCTCGAGCGGCTATCGGCGGACCGACGACCAGGATTCGCGCTTCACCCTCGACGTGCTGCCGACGCAGTCGATCGCGACCAGTCAGGCGCAGAGCGACACCGGAACCTTTGAGCTCAACTTCCGCGACGAGCGTTTCCTGCCGTTCGAAGGCGGCGGCGCGATCTCGACCTGGCGCATCGAGCTGCAGAACGAATTTCGGCAGTTCGACTACGACACCATTGCCGACGTGGTGCTGCACTTGAAGTACACGTCGCGCGAAGGCGGTGCGCTGCTGAGTCACGCGGCGATCAAGTCGCTGAAGGATGCGATCAAAGATCTCGATGGCGAACCGGTGATGCGACTGTTTAGCTTGCGGCAGGAATATGCGACGGATTGGTACCGGTTCCTCGATGATCCAGCGGTAGGACCGGGAGATCAATCGCTCACGATGTCGCTGGCGAACGATCGATTCCCGTTCGCGTTCCAGGCGCGGAAGATCAGCATCGAGACCATCAGCGTGTTCGTCAAGGTGCGTCCAGAGCTCGCGGCGACGCATAACGAAGGAACGCTGAAGATCACGCTTGAGCCCGGCAAAACCGCAACACCTGGCGCAGCGCCCATCGCGCTCGCATCGTGGAATGGCCTGTTGCGGGGTGACATTCCTGCAGGAAGTTCTCCAGGCGACTGGACAATGGCGGCGTGGCTCTCTCCGGGAGGTGCCGCCCGCGCGCGGCTGTCGCCGGGGTCGCTGGAGGACGTTGTGCTCGTCTGCGCCTGCACGTGTACGTGATCAAACATTGACCGCTGCCGGCAAGCACCATCTTTTGAATCGTCATAGAGCGGGGCGCCATTTGATGTCTTGCGGCTAATGCCGGGGACGCTCAAGCTCCAGCCGAGACCGAAAGGACCATTCGCTGTCCTGTGCTATATAAAAGAGCCAGTTCCGGCTGCAGGCTCCCATCCGAGCGGACCTGGCAGCCGCCGATGGTTATTCCACTGCACTCATTCGATCGTCGCGAGTTTGACTTCCTGCAGGGTTACGCCACGACCGTCCGATGTACGACTCGTCCTTATACAGCTCTTGAACGTTGGCAGCTTTCGAACGTTCGTGGCGATGGAGTGCGTCAAGGTGACGCATAACTGCCGATTGGATAGTAGACCGCGGGTTAGCATCTCGTAAGGTATGCGAACGGTCCGAAGAAGCGGCTGATACCAAGATCGCTCGCCACAGAAGTCCGCTGTGTGACAGGAACAGTCGTTTGAACGTCGCGATGTCCGAGCTGATGAACGGCGGATCGTGGCCGAACTGTGCCGTACGGCTCGCCCCCTTTGCCGCGCTCCGTCCACGAGTCTTCGCCTCGGCTCGATCCCTTTTGCGTCTGGCGAACGCGAAAGCCGCGGTCAGGGCTCTTTTTTGCTCCTATTCTTAAAGCGGGGATCAGCAACACGGCGCGCTGTTGGCTCCCGCAGACCGTGGCTCGCGTCCCTCGGTCGGGCAGCAAGCCATTCAACTCAAGTCGCGAGCTCACAGCCGCGATTCGGAGATGGACGTGCAACTGCCGGAGGCGACATGTTTCTGTGTTACCTAATTGACCCCGACAGCCGGTCCATGACCAAGGTGAATGATGGCTTCGACCGTGCGGCGGAGCTGACTGGCAGTGAGTGCCCTGAACTCGCCGAATTGTGGAGCGATTTTGCGGACTCAACACTTGACGTTGCGCACTCGCCAGAAGCGGATGAGCAGCCGTCGTTTCGTATACGTCTTTCATTTCGTGGGAAGACGGTAGAGCCGGCGATTAGCGGAAAGGGCGTGTTAATCGCGTGTGGTGAGATCCCTCTCGAAATCGCGCAACAAATACAGACGGCGAAAGCGGTCGCGAAAATGGTCGAGTTCTCACACGCCGGCTATACAGCCGTTGATAGGTGGCTGATGGGTGGTTCTAGCGTGACGCGTGCGCCGGCTCGACGCGCGCATTCGACCGATCGTTTGCGGTTGCAGCAAGACCGGGACAAAGCATCTGGCAAGCGATAAGTGCCTACGAGCGACGAGGGTATTCGATCACTTACTGGTCCTTTCACGGACCAGGTAACACGGCCAAGCGGGTTACGGCTTCCGAAAACCGGTCGCGGCCGACGCCGGCCGCAAGCCACTAAGCCTGTGCTTCGGACGCCTCGCCCGGTAGAAGTGTTTGACGAAGGCGAGTAGCCGTGCGATGGCTCGACAAGCCCATGAGATTGCTCACTTGCTCGTTGGTCTTGCCCGCGACGATATGCCGGCGGCCGAACGTGTTTCTGAGTAAGCGCGGGCTCTCGTCGGCCGCCGACAAGTCCGCGCGGCGTAGAGCTACGCGGACGCATTTCAGCATCGTATCTGGCTGCATCGGCTTTCCACCCGCCGTGGCGATGAAGAGCCATTGCGTTGGCGACTGAATCCGGCTGCGCGCTTCGTGATAGCTGCGCAGTACGTCGATCGCGAAGGCATCGATCGGAACCCGTCGTGCGATCCGAGGCCCGTGCTTGTCGATGAAGACAGTAGGGCGCTCGCCATGCATATCGAGGTCGTCGACGCGCAGTTGCCTAAGTTCGGCGGCCGTAACCCCTGACGCGAGAAACAGCGCCGTGATCGCCGTGTTGCGCAGGTCTTTGAATGCCGCGCCTTCGATTCCAACGCACACCGCTTGTAGCCGCGCATCGTCTTCCGGTGATAGATAGATCGGTGTTGGCTCGTCTTGTGGCCAGTTCTCGTTGACTAACATCTGCGCGGCCGGATTGTCAGCGCGCAGTTCGATGTTCACGAGGTGACGCGTGAATCGGTCGATAAGTTTGAGATAGCGCAGGCGGGTTGTCGTGCCCGGCGCGCAGTCCTGCTCGAGATCGACGAAGAATCCATCGATGTGGTCCGCCCCGAAACTCGCCACCGTCGCGCGGTGCGCGATCAAATAGTCGTTGAACCGCGAGAACATCGAGCGATGCTGGACGATTGACTGGTCCGCAAATGCGCGGCGATCTGCGCCCGTCGCTTCTTCACGCTGCCATTCGGCATAGGCGTCTTCTGGGGTAACAAGCCAAATATCGCCAGCCATAGAAGTCGATATACTGAAATTCGCTCAACCCAAACCCTACAGCGAAGCTACCGCTTCGCCAACCCCAAGCCGCCAAAAACGGGGGTGCCCTCGTCGACCTTGCTCCGGATGGCGTCAAGGCAAGCAGCCGGTCCGCCCACAACGAGCTGCGCGGAACACGCGAGCATCAGGTTGACGCTCAGGCCGAAGTCCTCAATGAGATAGCCGCCCGCACAGTAAGCGCCGTTGCTTCCCGTCGCCGCTGCCTCAACGCGCTGAGCCAGCGTCCCTTCGTTGGATCGATACGCCCATACCGGCTTTCCGAGCGCTGCCGCAAAGCCAACTTCAAAAGCAGTCCCGCTGTCTGGTTCACCGGACCCGCGAAAATCATCGAGGTTCGCCATCACAATATCGGCCGACCGTATCAGTTCGATGTTCGCGGCGTAGATCCACCGCGCGGCGTCTTGCGTTTGAAGCGAGGAGGGCACTTGTCCGTCAAGTGGATAGAGACCAATAAATCCGCGATCGCGGCAGAGTTGCTTGAGGTGCTCGCCGTGTTCCTTCGCGTCGCGGCGGAAGACATCGAAGCCAGCAAGGTAGATGCGCGGCTCGTTCGCGGCGCGCTCGATCGGCAAAGGAGAGGGCGCGATCCTTCCTTCGCGGACTCGGCGCTTGATCCGGTTGAGCTGCTTCTTCACGGCCAGGGCGCTCTTGCCGAGACTATTTGCGATCTGTTCGACCGGTAAGCCCTGATCGAGCAACTCCATCACGGCGCGCTGCGACTTCGTCGGATTTCTTTTGGGCATCAGTTCGTTGCTTCGACTGCAGGGCTGTTGCGACGTGTATGAGCTTACCAACAACCTCGTCGAGTCAAGTGAGTGAGCCTGCTCAACACTAATCGCGACACGCCAGCGGCTGCAGCACGGTCATCATTAACTGGCAAAGAGAAGCGGGCCGACGACCGGTACGTTGAAGCCCTTGGCGGTGCCGAAGCCGTCAGCAGTCGCGGAAGTGGCTGAAGGCGAATGGTCGACGTTCTAGGCGAATCGACCTTTGGCGGCAGAGCCGGACAGATAGGATTAGGGCGCATCCGTGTCCGGCGCCATATTAGAAAGGACAAGTGCCGACCGATTCTCACACTTTGTTTCAATTTGTTGCGTGTCCCGGAAAGCCCCGCCAGCCAAGGATTTCCGCCGATTGCAAACTTCGTGGCGCGCCCTCTCGGTTGCTGCGATGGTAAAGGTTTCAACGGAAGCACCGTTAGAAGACACATGCCAGCGAGGAACCACACCATGCAGATCCAGACGAAAACCAGCGCAGATACGTCGCGTGAAATTAATGTTCGCCGGTCGTCCGCCGTTGGAGCCGACTACGCCGCGGGCACTGTCCCGCAAACACAAGCCGCTGCGCCGGAAAGCTCAGCGGTGACACTTTCGTCGAACTCTGCGCTGCGCGCGTCGACCGCAACTGATATCGATATCGACAAGGTCGCTTCGATCAAAGCCGCGTTGCGTGACGGTAGCTACAGCATCGATTCGAGCAACATCGCCGACGGCATGCTCGGCATGGCGAGCGATCTCTTGCGCAAAGCGCCACGTGAGTAGAGAAATGGGCCGGCGTCTTTTGGGGCCGACGTGTGACCCAGACGCGGTAACGTGATGGATGTGCGGGGAGTCCGGTGCAGACGTGACCGAGCTGCGTAACCGTCAGAGGCGAGACAGCAGGATTTTTTCCGCATCGGCGAGCAGCGCTCGTGCGAACTCCGATGCGAACACATCGTCGTTGTGGTCAGCGCGACCAAGGACTACGGGATTCACGCGCCGCGCCTGCTCAATAAAGGCGGAGCGGGCTGCGGCAGATACAAACGTGACATCCGCAACGATTCGCTCGGCGATATCGTCGACTCGCCCGATTTTGACGCCTTCTTCGGACACGATCGTCGCCGTCGCGTTGATGCCACGTCGGGTTTCGAGGAACGCTATGGACGAGGGGTCGATATGAAAAGTCATCCAATTTCTCCATTGGTAGCGGCCAAGTCAGGACACTCGGCTCACTATCTAGAGTACCGACGCGACAGGATTGTCAAGGCAGCGCCTGGCGCGTCTTGGATGCTCAGTGGGACGTAATTTTGCCGGCAGCGATCGCCTTCGCAAGCTCATCGGCAAGAGCCGCTTGCACCGACGCATGCTTTTCTCGCACGGCCTCGGCGTCCTTCGTAAGTTCTGGAACATCATGGACCAGAGATGCGATCTCTGCATCCCGTGCCGCGGCCAACTCTGCCAGATTCTCTGGCCGCAAGGCGTGTTCGAGGACTCCAGCATCAATGCCAAAATGCTTGCTGATCGCTTCGCACGCATGTACGAGCGCGAAAGACGCTTGCTTTTCCTCGTCTAAGCCTTTGCTCTTAGGGCAGAAATAGCCGGCGTACAGAACGTCGCCGATGATCTCCGTTGCCACCCAGTCGGTGAGGTCTTCTTCGAACGCTCGCGTGTCGCTGCTGGCTGATGCAAACATGCGCAGCGCGTCCGCCTTCGATACCTCTCGCGAATAGATCTCGACGCGGCCGGCGCCGGCGATCGCATCGACCCATACCAAAGCTTTGTCATCGACCGACATCCTCGCGCTCTCTCGTTGGGATCAGAAGAGTTCCTGCTGGGCAAGCGCAAGACCTATCGCTTCATTCTGTTCCGCCGTCAGGTGTCTTGCTTCGACGCGCTCTCGTCGATGATAGATCATCGTTCCATACACGTCCGCCAGTACTCTTGCTCTTGGGCAGACAGCGAAGTCATCCGTCGCCGCCTGCCGCGATCGCCAATAGTTGATGGCGTTCTCAATATCAGTGATCGTGTACTCGTTCATCCCACTAGCAGCCGTTGCTCTCTCAAACGCGGATGATATTCCTCTTCGTCGGGTCTTGTCGCCCAGCCCTCGACGAGCGCATCGCATTTCCCGGTTCCGCGTGAGGGCAACGGCGTTGGCAGAGGGGCGGACGACACCGTGCTAGTGCCTTACTTCGCCTTGCAACTCGATGGCCAATTCCGCAGCCAACGCAGCTTGCACGTTTCCATGCTTTTCGCGGATTGCTTCGGCACCGGCTAGAAGTTCCGGATGGTCATTGAGGAACGAAGCCAGTTCCGCATCTCTCGCCGAACTGAGCGCGGCCACGTTCGCGGGTTCTAGCGCGCGCTCCAACGTTTCGGCGTCGATGCCGAAATGCTCGCTGATAGCAGCGACCGCGTGCAAAATCGGGAACGCCACATCCTCGTGTGCGTCTTTGCCGCCCTCGACGAAGAAGTAGCCTGCGCAGAGCAGGTCGCCCTTGACCTCCGCTGCGACGCGCGAGGCAAGATCGTCCTCAATTGCTCGCCTGTCGTTGCTCGCGGATTCGAACATGCGCAGCGCCTCTTCCTTCGTCGCTTCGCGCGAGTAAATTTCAACGCGGCCAGTTCCGGCGCGTTCCAGTTCGACGTAAACAATTGCCCCATCGAGTTTCGACATATGTTCCTCTGTATTAAGAAATCAGTAGATCGTCGCCCCCCGACGTCAGCTTGTACGTTCGCAATTGGGGCAGACTTCGAGATCGTTAGTTGGCGCCCGGGCGGACGCGCGTGTGTTAGATCGCTTTTCGTGACGTCAGTACCGAAGTGCCCCGTCAAGCTGCTGGGCGGGTCTTCAGTAGCTGTTTGATCCCGTCCCGAGTAAGACTGAGGTTTGCTGCCTTCGCCGACACGATCTCCGTCAGTTCGTCGTCCGAGTAGGCAGCGAGAACCGCGAGCTCCCCCGCATTGAAAAGTGCCTCCATCTCGGACCGATGCCGGGAGTCGACGAAGCGCTGGTAGACGCGCAGGTATTGGGCTGTGGTGGCCTCAGAGAACCCGTAGCACGTTTTGGCGAAGGCAAAAAACAGCCCCGCCCCCTTTTTCTCGGCCCCGGTCAAGCTCGAGCCTTCAGACTTAGCGTTCTCAACGCACTGGTCGACCACTTTCTTCTTGGCCGCCAATAAGGCTTCGCCAGCGATAAAAACATCTACTTTTCGCTTCAACACGGCTTTCGTTTTCCTCTCTTGTTGCCGTTGTGGGACGGGTGTGGGCTTTCATATAAAAGGCAGCCCTCACCAACTCTATCGATGTTTAACGGCACGCAAGGCGGTTTCTTATATTGTCCGGGGGGTAAAGATCTGGGCGACGCAAAGGACCCGAAAGGATGTGGCCGACGACGCGTCGAAACCGTAACCGCTGCACGCGAGCCTGCAAAGGCGAATGCTGTTGCAACTCGCTTTTCCTGCTAATCGTGTTCACAGAAGCGCTAATGTGACCATTAATTCTGCTAGCGTAGCCTGGGAGGGTTGGCGACGCTTGTCGGGGTTTCGATAACGGCCAATCGCGCGACGAGCGTCGGCGAAGTTGCCGGCCTTGCGGAAAATGCTTACTGGTACGGTCTCCAGCAGACTTGATGCACGCGGCAACGATCCGCAGTGGGGTCGAGCCATTCACGTTTCCAACGGGGCGCGGACACGTCGGCGCCGTTCAGTACGCGGCACGGTGGCAGGCGCATTAGCAAAATTAGCGTGCATCAATTCGCTCGACTGCCGCGCTGACGCAACACAGAAAGGGATTCTCCAAACTCGCTCCCAGCCTTTCCTCGCGCGGGTCTCGGGCAGGTTGGCCATTAGCGGTATCTCTGGACATCATTAGCAAGAACAAAGAACACCAACAGCATTCGTCGGTGCAGCGCGCGCAAGTGAACCACTGCAACGTAGGCCTTCGTGGCTGCTAACGGTGTCAAACCGACCTGGGTCTCAATAAGTGGCGTTTAAGGGGGCTTTAAGTGTTTACCCTCGACAATCCCTCCCATCCGGCGAATGCTGGTTTTCTGGAGGAAGTCAGCCGTGAAGCCCGACACTCTGCTACCCGATCCGGCCGTTTTTAGCTCGCCAGGTGAACGTCTCGCCCACTCGCCGGAAGAAGTCTCGAGGCAGGGCAGTAGCCTTCCACCCACGGGGACTCAAGCGACGGCGCCAAAACTCGATGACCTGCTGAACGACTTGTATCGCTGGCTGGTTCGCGCGCTTGGACAGAAGGCTGCACGACGCTTGATGCTGGGAGCACTGCTGCTCGTCGCAGCAACTTCGCTTGGTTTTAATAACCGCGATTTTGTGATCACGTTGCCTGGCGTTTCGACGGTTGTAACGACGATCCGAGAGCCAAGGTTGCCGGTTCTGAACGCTAACGATCGAGCAGTCCTTGTGGCGGATCTTGATGGCGATCCGAACAAGGAAGTGCGTGACTCGTACATTTCGTGGCTGAGGCAGCATGGCATTCGCAGCGTGCCGCTTGGTCGCGCTATCCACGTGCCGATCACGATGACCGATGAGGAGAAGAAGGCAAATACGCTTGCGGCCATTCGGTTCCTTAAGCAGACGAACGCGAAACTCATCATCTGGGGCCGCATGCATCACGTTGGAAATCGTCTCGTTCCCGAGCTTTACTTCGTCATGGTTGGCTCGACCGAGTCTGCAGCGGCCTACGACCTTAAGGACTGGGACTCGGACGGTATGCAAGTCATCAGCCCGCGATTGCGACAGCAAATCGCCCGCGCCTTGAAATTGATCCTTGACGCGGAACTGGCGCAGTTGGCGCGGCAAGAACAGGCCATTCAACAGTTTAGCGGGCGTCTGGCGGAAATGGCGCCGGGGCCGGCCGTAACCTCATCTCTGCCCATCGGAACGGCCACGCGTTGACTGGCAGTTCAAGTTCATCCGGATAGGTTCCGGAGACTGCGAACGGAACGTCCGACGAAGTGAAATTACGCGCGCTTTGCAAGTGAATGTCTGGACAGCGGCAGCGTTCCGCGCATTCGGCGATCCCCATCGATTTCCGTTGCGCTTCAGCGATCGCGAATCCATGCCGTAATGAAGACATGGACACCTGTGAGACTAACCGCCTGTCAAATATATTGTGTAATCCGAATTACGGCGTTTGATCGTAAGCGACGCGCTCGGCAGCGTCTTCGGCGCGGACGGCGTGCGATCGAGCATCGAGCCCGCCACCGAGGCGAACAGCAACCTGCTTCCGGCTATCGACGGAATACAGCCGAACGAAATCGCGCCCATCACCAGTCTGCATTACATCTACGGCCTCATGCTCTGAGACGTTGCGTCACCGCGCCGCGCGCGCCACGTGCCCGAGCCGACCCGTCAGCTTGTCCGAGGCTGACGGGTTTTTCTTTTGGTGGATCGCGGACGCGAGAGGAAAGGTGCACTGGGCAGTCCGTGGCAACGCCCGGATCACCCCAACTTTCGTTCAGACAAATGGCGTGACCGAAGGCCCGAAGCGCATTCGTCAATATTTTCACGCTCTGATTTTTCATCTCCTATGCTTTGAAAACAGGTTGCGACTGCCAAGGCGTCCTCAAACGGCGGCCGGCATCAGCAAGGAGACTTCGGATGCGATTCGTATCGATTCTCGCGCTGGTATTTTTGATGGGAGTTGCCTTCGGCGGATACGACACATGGGAGAAAACTCGATCGAGATGGGCGATACTTAACTACGCGATGGAGCACATGGACGTCTCTTGCAAAGAAGGCGACCACTGCGTTCTTTATTACCCGATCGACGCGACAAAAGGCTTTACTTACGGGCTTGAGAAAGGCGATCTGGCTGTGAGCCCCTTGACCGACGAGCTTCTTCATCATCTGGACGAAACACGAGAAAGCCGTGAATTCTGGACCACGAAAAGCGCCCTGGCACTGACGTTCACAGGCGGCGGGTTGGTGACGAAGGTTGTGAGCGCAGTTTTCGACGTCGGCGCGGGGTGGGCGGCGTTAAAAAGTGAAGGCGCCCTGGCAATTGCTTACGCCGCCAAGAATCCGGTCTCGGCCGCGTTGAAAGCGGTCGCGACGATCGTAGGGTCCGCGTGCGGCTACTACGTCGGTCAAAGCGTGACCGCTCATTTCCTTCGCTTAAGCCCTGACTCCCCAGTGGTGCTCACCTTATTGCGCGACCCGAAAGAGTGGAAGGATTTGCGCCAAATTTTCTTCAGTCGCCGGGTCACGGCTTTAGCCGAATGGAACGCGCATGAGCGAGTCGCCGTCATTTTCGAAGATAGGAAGATCGATTTCTCCGCAGTCGCCAAAGACAATTCGATGATCTCGACACTTCAAGCCCGAACCTCCAATCCCACGGAGCTAACGGTGGCGGACTATGCGCTGCTAGATCGTGCCGAAACAGCGCTAACACACGATTTTGCAGTATCTCGCAACCAGCTAAAAGTAGCACCTCGCAAAAACGCTTTCCCTGCATGGGTGGGCCTGAGCTTTTTCATCGGCCTAGTTTTGCTGATGCTTTGCGCATCAACCGGTGCCGCTATATGGCTTTATCGCGCCTTCCGACGGAAGCCGCCGCAAACGGTGGACGTTTGATGCTTCGGCTTGCAAATAGTGCCGGCCACCCGGCATCCTCAGCTACGTCACGAAGCAGTCGCTATCTCCACACGTAGCTCGGGCCGACCATCACGAGATTCTGCTTCGTCGTCGACGCCGGCTCGTACCACTCGCCCTGCATGCCCTGGTACTTGCCAGTCGTGAGTGCGGACTTGCCGTATTTGAAGCTCGCATACTGGTACGTCGCGTTGATGTGCCAGCGATCCGAGTAAGCGTTGTTTGATCTTCGTACGTCTTTTATGGTTCGCAGCTACGCGAATGCGCGGAACTGCGCGAAATGACTTGCCGAATTCACTTTGGAACCGGCGCCACCTTCAAGAAATGGATGCCTCCGCTTCGGTCGCCCGTTACGAGAGCCCCTGCACGAGGCGCGAACGCGAGCGCCTTTCAAGGCGCGGGCGATTTGCTGTCGCAATCGCGGGCTGATGACTTGCATACCCACCAACAAATGCCGAACAAAGCGCCGGGGCTCCCGGCGCTTTCTTTCGGACCGGGGTGGGTCGACAGCCAAATGCGGGCCAGTTGAACTGCGCGCGTCGCGACTCACGCGGCCCGCAGCGCGACCGCTTGTCGGTTCATTAGCGCTGCACCGAGAAAGTCGGCGCCCTCGCCGCATCTTTCAATGGTGATAATTCGTATTATCACCATTGCAACCATTGCGATGCAGAATATTCGACGAAATTGGGCAAACGTCGCCTCTAGTTGCGCAAAAAGAGTTGGTCCTCGGCCAGGATTACCATCGGGCAACTGTCGAAGGCGGACCTCAACCGTGGCCCGTAGCGGCGGCTACCACGTGGTAGATATAAGATGATTGCCAAACCGCTGCAGGCAACGAGAAGGGCGCGCCTGTCGATAGAACAGAGAAGGTTCGGACATTTCTCAGGATGAAGCGGTGGCTTGACTGCGCGCACGACTGGAAGTCGAGCAAAATGTAAAATCGGGGCGGACCCTTAATAGTTTCACGGGAAACCGGGTTATAAGCGGTTGAAACGACAAGCTAGCTAGCCGCTTACATAAAAATGATAAATAGATTTATGTCAAATTGTTGTGCCATCGCAGAGTGCTCCGCCGGTCAACGCGGTTGACCGTGACGGTTCCTCGCTATCGTCACCCGAGAAATCAAGCGGCCACCGAAGCGTCCGCGCACGTCCGCTAACGCAGCGGTGCGCGCAGTGACGGCGCTGCAACGACTTCCCGCGCGCCTTTCCGCGCAGTCCCGCACCGAAGGTGCCTCTCAAGCTTGGGATTCTTAAGGACGTGCTTGCCCGAGCGGCGTCGCTCGAACTGAGCGAGCGAGACGCTCGTAATGGCATCAAGCTCTGGTGCCGCGGCCAACGCTACTGGACCTGTCTCATTGAAGGCAATGTGCGCGTAGACCTTACCGGTGCGAATGCTAGCGCCGTTACCGCGGTCGAAGCCGTTTCCTGACTGGTCCCGATACTCTGCGTCCAACTTGTGATGACGTCGAGTATGAAGCAACCGTTTTGCTGCGTTCGCCCCGGTTCAGCTGCCCTTTGAGCAGCGAGCTGTGCGAATCCCATCGTGCGTGCCATGTTACCAGTCGCCTTTATCACCGTCGCCAAGCCCAATGTGCAATCGGTTCGCTGCGTGACCGGGAAGCCCAACCAAAGGCGACAAAGTTGACAAACGCGACAAATGCGTTCAATGTGTTGGTATTGTGTCTCGCACGAGGCCGAACCATGTCCAAACCAATGCCCGCCATGGATTTCCCTGAAATCACCGCTGAAGACGCTCATCGTTTCGAACGCGCCGTACGCATCGATGACGAGGATGCCTTCATCGCCGAGCTGAACGCGTTGATTCGAGAGAAATTTGCTGAGGCTGCACCCTCGCCGCTCCAGACCACCGCGGACTTGAGAGCGAAAGCGCGCGCGCTTCGTGCAGAGTCCCCTTGGCAGCCGTCGGCGACCGATGTGCAGCGCGGACGCGCAGCGCTGTTGCGCGCATACGATGCACCCGGGAACATTCCGCTGACGGAGTTTGCCCGGTTCGCACACAAGTCGCGCCAACAGATTTATAAAGATCTGTCAGCACAGCCTCGGCGCCTTCTCTCATTAGACGTGGGTCGTCGGGGTCAGCGATTGCCCGACTGGCAGCTTGATCCGCTGAAGCTTAAATTCACGCGCGAGGCGCTCACCCGAGCGGCGTCAGTTGACTCATGGACGCTCTATCGTGCGCTGTCGTCTCGAAATGACGCGCTCGGTGGTCACTCACCTATCGAAGCCGTGACGCCGGGCAACTTCGACCAACTTGTCGAAGTTGTGCTGAACGCGGTCGGTGTTCACGGCGAGGAAGCGGTTTGACTTTGTCGATTCCAAGCCGAGTCGTTGCGGCCGGAGAACTGCTCCAACACATCAGCCGAGTCGAATACGCCGCCACGCCGCTCTATTTTGGTACACGCTCCACAAATCGATACGACGATCCGACGGGTAGCTATGGGGTTCTGTACCTGGGCTTCGACCTTCCGACAGCATTGATGGAGTCGGTTTTTCATCAGCACCAGTGGCACCGAAGCCGTTCGCGGACCATTACGCTAAGCGAGATACGTGGACGCATTGTGCGTGCTGTCGGTGTAGTCGATCGACTGAACTTGGCCGACATGACCGCACCAGGCGTAATGGCGCGGGAGTTCGGCCTCAATCTCGGCCAACTCGCGAGCCGACGTTACATCCACACGCAGCGTCTCTCTCGGCAGATTCACGAGGCGCTCGACAACACCGGCACCCCAGCCTTCGACGGCCTGCTCTATCCCTCGCGGAACAATTTTCCCGCGACATGCATCGCTCTCTTCCACCGGGCACAAGCGAAAGTCGTGGTGGTCGACGATCTCCCGCTGGCGCAGCACGTCGACTGGCCCGCTTTCGTAGGTCAGTATCGCATTGGGGTGGCCAAAGTTTGAAGCCGTTGACCGCCCCGAGCTCGCAGACGTCCATTTTCCAGTCTATCATCAAATAAAGGTAGAATTCCTAAATAAACATCGATCACTTTCCTTATGTCAAATGGTCTCGATCATAGTCGCGAAAGGCCCTAACGCAGATGCCGCAAGCAGATGATGCAACATGCGATTTTCAGGAAGGCGCCGCGGACCGCGAGCCGCTCGACTCGCGTGCGCAGGCGGCGAAAGTCGTTCGAAGAGGGAATCCGCGCCTCGCGGCGGGTGCACACACCGGCTAGACGCCCTGCTCGCCAATCTTGAAGGACCGATCGCGACTCTCGGACGAGTTAGCGCATGATTCTACGCGCTGCTCGCATCTACTCGCGAGATGCGGCTAGAGGGGATCGCGGCGAAAGCGCGCTGACGCGCCGGACAGGTCTGGCCGCGTAATGATTGGCTTAAACTTAAGTGCAATGTTCGCCAAGAGTTCGACAAGCCGCTGTGCACTGCGTGGTCTGCGCGCGTCGGTGTTTGGGTGCGCGTCAGGCAGCTGTGCCCGCGCTATCGATCGCTTCGTTGAGCTGGGCGACATCAACTGGCTTCGTAAAATGGAAGTCAAATCCGGCTTCGGCGGTCCGCGCACGGTCGTCGGGCTGCCCCCATCCAGTGATGGCAATCATCGTCACTTCCCTTGTTGCAGGCATCGTTCGTATGCGACGCGCGACATCAAGTCCGCTCATCCCCGGCAAACCGAGGTCGAGCAGAACTACTTCGGGGTCGTAGTGACGGAGAATATCGATTGCTTCCTCACCCGAATAGACCGTGCGCACCTCGTGTCTCTCAAGCTCAAGGAGCGCCGTGAGCGCATCCGCTGCATCCACATTGTCGTCAACGACCAGTATGCGACGCCTCACAAGCGCCGACACAACGGCTGGCGCGTCACGCGCTGGTGCCGGCGAGGCCACCACCCGAATTTCGGCCGGGAGATGAATCGAGAAACAACTTCCTCGATCTTTCCCGGCGCTCGACGCCGTCAGACGGCCCCCATGCAGCTCAACCAGCGACTTCGAAAGCGCAAGGCCGATCCCAAGGCCTCCTTCGCGATGGTGATCGCGATTCACCTGCGAAAACATCCGGAAAATCGCCGACAGCTTGTCGGGCTCGATCCCGATCCCATTGTCGGCGACCGACAGCACGATCTCTGCGTCTTCTGCCGTCGTTGCCAGTTCGATGTGCCCACCCGGTGGGGTGTACTTCGCGGCGTTCGTCAGCAGGTTGCCCAGCACCTGAGCGAGTCGGAGGCGGTCTGCTTCGACGTGCAATGGCCGCGGGGGCGGTTTCACAACGAGCTCGTGCGCTTTAGCTCCGAGAATCGGCCTTGCGATCTCGACTGCCTCGTCGACAACTTCCCGGAGGGACACGACCTCCTTGCGCAATGTCAGCGCTCCGCGCGTAATCCGTGACACGTCAAGCAAGTCGTCCAATAAGAGCGCCATCGCTGCAGACTGGCGACGCAGCACTGTGACGCACCACTTCCTGCCCTCATCCGTCAGTCGTGGTTGCGCAAGTATCTCCGCCACCTGTCTGATCGGCGCAAGGGGGTTGCGCAGCTCGTGGGCGAGCGTGGCGAGGAACTCGTCCTTGCGCCGGTCTGCTTCCTCGAGCGCCCATTCCGCCCGTACCCGGGCCGTCACGTCACCAAACCAAGCGACCACCGACCCGCTCAGTGACGCGGCAACGACGTGGAACCATTGATCACCCTCTGCTTTATCCACGCGCACGTCAAAGGCGTCGCGCCCGTCGCGTTCCGCAAGTGGCGCAAGGCGGCTAAGCAGCAGGTCCGCATCCCACCCAGCTGGACTTACATACAACGTCGAACTGCCGACTATAACCCCTGCGGCGGGGTTGAAGAGCCGTGCGGCAGCCTCGTTGAGGTAGTCCCACCGAAGCTCCGCGATGTGGCCGTCCCGCAGCACGGGAGTAACGATGAAAAACGGCACCCCGGCAGTGTTCAACGCAACGTCGAACCGATGGCGCGAATCGCGCTCGACCTGCAACACGCGCGCCGCCGCATCACGGGTCGCTGCTTCGGCTCGCCCGGCACGTTGTGCCATCTTGGCGAGTTGCTGACCCGCAACGACGAGGAATGTGCCCACAACCGTGTACGCCAGCATCACAATCTGGTCGGCATGACCCGGAACAACCAATTGGCCAATCGGGTCCATCCACAGCGCACCAAACAAGATCCCAGTTAGCAAAAGCAGCGCTCCGGAGGATGCGCCGAATAACACGGTGATGAAAGGTAGCGAGGCACTAATGAGGAGGAACGTCAGCCTTCCGTGCGCAAACATGGTCAACGATTGCTGCGCGAGCAAGATAGCGATTGTTGAACCAACGCCGAAAACGAGTCGCTTCCTGAGAGAATATTGTGCGATTCGGACGATCATCGAGCCTTCTCCCTCTGTGAAGGATCTGTTCTTACGCATTAAGCATTCCCCATACGGAAACGTATTGGGTGCATCGAAAAAAATGCCGGGCTTTCAGGCCCGGAGAGTCGAAAGTAGATGAGCAGCTAGGCCGCTGTACGGACCTGGAGCAGCATACCCGGATCGAACTAGTCAATCCGGCCGTCATGCAGATGGATGAGGTGACGCAGCAAGATGCGGCGCTCGTTGAAGAAGCGTCCGCAGCGTCGCAGTCTATAGCCTTGCAGTCAAGCACGCTTCGTGAGCTGGTTTCGACTTTCCGCCTGCCCGATCCTCTAGCTGGATCTGTAAGTATTTCGGCTCGTCCTGCCGTCGGAAACCAGCGTCCGGTCGCGAAGCGAAAGTTCGTTATTCCGCGCAAAGCGCCTGTCACAACAGCCAGCAATGCAGGCAATGCAAACCGGCAGAGCATTTAGCTCGTGGCATTCCAACCCGGGATAAGAGGCCCGATGCCTTAAGCGGCAGTTGCTCGCAGCGAGTCGAACTATCTGTCGATAATTTCGCAAAACTCGCGCCCTCGACCGACACCAGATCGCCTGCCGTGAGAAGATCGACGGCGACTTAACCGGCCTTGCTGTTCATGACGCAGTCACTGGAGCCCAAGGATCTCGCACAAGGTTCAACGTTCCGCTGCATCCGATCGAATTTCATCGGCGGGGGCTTAGGAAAGTCGCTCCAGTGCCGATAAGATGAAGCATGGAACAACACCATCTGTCGCCCTCAGCCGCTTATGAACTGTTGCTGATCGACGCGGATCTTGAGCATCTGCACCGCGCCGTCGCATTGGAAGTCGCGGCCGCATGACCGGTTCTGCCACTTACTTACTGGCGGCGTCGTGTCACGCGAATTCTCGAAGCGCGGCACCTCTTACCGGCACAGTTGGCCGTCGCGTGCGCATTGATGGACTTAATCGAGTCAACCGACACGCGTAATCAGACAATCGCCAAGGCCTGCTGATTGACGGCCTCAGTACGGCTGGAAAGGCGATACTCGAGCTTTCATGCTTCAGGAATGCAGCTGTGCACCGATGAATACGACTGCCTGTGCGGGCCCGTCCGCCGCCGCGACGGTGACGCCCTCCTCTTTCCGCGGTCCACGAACTACGGGAATCGCGGGTCCTTCGGCGGCGAAGCGCCGACCAAGACAAGCGATTGCGCCGCTGATCACCAAGACGAACAACGTCTGACCGGTTGCGGTAGTCAAAAGTGGAATGCGGATCTCAGCCCCTGCCGCGAGCGAAACGTCGAGGACCGTCACTGGCGTTGGCGGACTTATCGGCGAACGAACTCCGTCGAAGTTGCCGACGGGAATCCTGATGATCGCTCCCCCTCGCTGGACGACCGGAACGTCCTCGGGCTCGACGATCAACGCGAACGGATCGAGGCTCTTTTTCCCATCCGACAGGTCGACGAAAATCTGCAGTGAGTGAACGGTCTTTCCCGACTCGGCCGGCACTTCCTCATGAACGATCCCTGAACCGGCAGTCATCCAGTGCAGCCCGCCGGGCCTGATTAGGTTGCGTGTGCCGATCGAATCGCGGTTAAGCACACCGGTTTCGGAATCGGCAAAGAGATAGGAGACCGCGCACATCCCGGCGTGACGATGAGGCGGGAACGTCGGGCCACCCATCCACGCATGATCAACACCGAGAAACGGATTTAGGATGCGTTCCGAATCGCGCACCGAGAGCGCTCGGAAGTCATCGCCGTGCGTGAACGCTTCCAGTGGTGTAAGCGAGAACATAATATTCCTTACGCAACCAACGTTTCGTTATGCGAAGGGTAGTCCGTGTACCCTACATCCGTTCCGCCGTAGTACGTGGCCGGGTCCGGCTTGTTCATCGGCACATTGAGCTTGAGCCGCTCGGGAAAGTCGGGGTTCGCCAGCACGAGTTGCCCGAAGGACTCGAGATCGGCCAGGCCCGATGCGACATCGCTTCCTGCCTCGGCCGCTGTGCGACCGGGCCGGTTCAGCATCAGTAGGTTCGACCACCGCTGTCGAAGCTCCGCCAGCAAGGCGTCGTTGTCCTTGATCGTAATGTGCAAATACGCTAGCCCGATCTTATCGAGTTCGGAGACGAGATAGCGATACAAATCCGGTCCCTCGTCACCCTCGTCGATACCCCAGATCGACAGGCCCGGCGACAATCGCATAGCCGTTCTGTCAGCTCCAATCTCTTGGGCAACCGCGCGAGCGACTTCGAGTGCGAACCTGCTGCGGTTCTGGATCGACCCGCCATACTGATCCGTGCGTGTATTGGCGCTCTGCGCCAGAAATTGGTGGACGAGATAGGCATTCGCACCGTGGATTTCGACGCCGTCCGCACCGGCCTCGATGGCGCGACGGGCCGCGATACGAAATTCCTCTACCACTCCGGCGATCTCATCCGTCTGCAACGCTCGCGGCACCGGAATATCCTGCATACCGGTGGCGGTGAACATTCCGGTTGCCGGAGCAATGGCGGACGGGGCTACGCCTTGACGATGGTGGGGCGTATTATCAGGATGCGACATGCGACCGACGTGCATCAGTTGAATGAACATGCGGCTGCCTTTTGCATGTACAGCTTCGATGACAGTTCGCCAGCCTGCTACATGCCGATCGGTATAGATGCCGGGTGTCGCCAGATAGCCCTGACCGTCGTCGGACGGCTGAGTGCCCTCCGCCACGATCAGACCGACGCCCGCGCGCTGTGCGTAGTATTGCGCTGCAAGCGGGCCGGGCGTTCCATCGCCAAGTGCTCGCGAGCGCGTCATCGGTGCCATGACCATTCGATTCGACAGTTGATTCCGGCCGATGCGCACCGGGCAAAACAATTGATTCATGATGGGTACTCCAGGATTGCTTTAAGCGTCCGCGGACGATGCAGTGAGGCGTGCCGGTAAGACGGTTGTTTAGTGGTAGTTCAGAATGGCGACAAGTTGCTGGCCGACAGGAGTAGTCCAATCGACAGCAAGTTCAGCGATGATCTGGTCGACCGTCGTAATGACAGCGCCGGCCCTTTCCATGCGGCGCAGCGCGATCTCATTACCAAATTTGGTGTTCGATGCCGATGCGTCCGCCGACACCTGGACTTCATAGCCTTCATCGAGCATCTGAAGGACCGGAAAGTTGACACAGATGTCCGTCGTGACACCTGCGACAATTAGGTTCGTACGTCCAGTAGCGGCAACCGCTTCATTGAACCCGTCGTGGTGCATAGCGTTCACAATGCCCGGCCGCTTAATACGGGCAGCGAAGGCTTCCGGGAGTATCTCCTGTAGCTCAGGGAGCAAAGGCCCCTGAGCACGGTCCTCCATGCTTGATGTGAGCACCACAGGGATCTTGGCCGCTTTTGCGATCCGCGCCAGCTTGAAGGTATTTTCCCGCACCAGATTCAAGTCGTGCGAATGCGTCCAGGCAAGAGTCCCAACTTGGTGATCGATCAACAGAATTGCGGCATTTTCCGGGGTAAAGGCTTTCTTATGCATGGCTAACTCCTATCTTTTGAGATTTTTGCCAAGGCGCTTCTCGCCTGGGCACGCTTCAAATTTAACCTTGATCGCGTTTTCGAAATAGCCGTAAAATGCCGTTCTTGTTGTTCAAAAATTTTGAATACGATGATCGTAGGCACGCCCACGTTTGACCAGCTTCGCGTCTTCATAACCGTGGTGGACGAGGGTAGTTTCGCTGCCGCGGGGCGGCGACTGAGACGCGCTACCTCGGCAATTAGCTACTCGGTAGCGGCACTTGAAGAGCAACTTGGGATCGAACTGTTTGATCGAAGCAATTCAAGACGACTGACTCTGAGCCATAATGGGAAAATCGTGCTTGCACAGGCGCGCAATCTTGCGGGGGGACTCAACGACTTAAAAGCACGCGTCGCCGGCATTCTTGAAGGCTTAGAGCCCGAATTAACGCTGGTCGTTGATGTCATGCTCCCGGTTGAAAGGCTGATTGACGCCATCCGGGCCTTTGAAGAAGAATTCCCCACCGTCACGATAAGGCTCAATGTCGAAGCCCTAAGCGCGGTGTCGCGGCTAGTTCAGCAAGGGGTGGCGCGGTTAGGTATTGGAGGACTGCTGCATAGCGACGAAACTGATCTTGAGCGCGTGGCGATTGGCGCCGTCGAGATGATGCCGGTCGCCGTTCCATCTCATCCTTTAGCCGGGCCCGAACGAGGTGTTGTGGGCGCATCGAAGCATCATCGGCAAATACTACTTACCGTGCGGAGCGCCTTTGAAGACAAGACGACAATGGCTGTGTTCGCTCCGGAGACGTGGTCGCTTTCCGATCTCGGAGCGAAGCGAGCATTGTTGAACGCCGGCCTGGGGTGGGGTTATATGCCCGAACATTCGGTGCGCGACGACCTTGCATCAGGTCGTTTGGTTCGCCTCAACATTCCCGAGCTTCCCGGCGGCATGTATCCATTACAGATCATGTACCGCACGGATGCGCCGCCGGGGCCGGCCGGTTCGTGGCTGATTAAGCGGCTCACCGCGCAACAGTGATTTGCTCAGATCGACCGAGCCTACTAAGAAGTGACGCTTTGGCTGTCGTCTGAGTTCGACATCTCTTTAACACGAGCGCTGCTGCTATCATCCTCACGACTTGCACGTCGGCATTGCGGGGGGAAATGTATATTCCGGCTACGCTTCAATAACCTTACTCCGCTGTTCGGAAGAGCGCCGTTGCTTATCGGGGAGTCACCAAGGTAGGGCGAGCCGGGGCGCAGCTCGTCGCTGTCTCGAAGAGATGCGTCTTGAGTAATGCCCGAGCGTCGCTAGGAATGCCACGAAATTCAACGGCGATTGTACTAGTTGAGAACGACCCCTCATTCGCCGGTTACTTCTAAAACTGATATGTGGCGTCGTGTTTTTCGGGGTGGCGCGCGCCGGTTCCACACGAAGATGCCCCGTGCGTTGCGTCTGCGAGCAGAGGCTCATTGCTTTGACGTCGGTGCTGGCTGGTGTGTCTGGAGCCACGTACGCATGAAATTGAGCTGCGCCTGCTGCGAATACACCATGCTCTGAGCCAGCTTGCGTAGCTCAGGATCCTTTCCATACTGGAGCTCCACTTTTGCTACATCTACGGCTCCTTGGTAAAGCGGCGTCATTTGAGCCACGAAATCGTAGTCGGCATCTCCGGTGTATGGCAAATTCGTCTTGCCTTGAATCATGGCTTGGTTGGCAGTTCTGTAAGCGTCGGTCGACGGAACGTCCGATGCTCGCGCAGCAGGTCCTGGGTTGATCGGAGGCTGCTGCGCCCAACCATTTCCGGTTACTGCAGAGGCGAGAACTACTGCTGACAAGAGAAGCGCTCTGAAATTGGGCATTGTGTCCTCAAAAAGTCTGCGCTGAGTGCCGGCGTGGGCTCGTGAACGAGGAACCGGCATTCCGCGATGCATAGATCTTGGGTAAGAGCAAGAGATACCTGCTCGCCTGGACCCACTTGGCGCAGACCAGGAGGTGCGTTCAACGCAGCTTCAACGTCCCTATGCGATTAGCAGCTGAACCGGTCACCGAATCGGCTCCCTTGTCACATTGAATTGCTCGTTGTGGGTCTGCGCCCCTTTTCCGGTTGCTTCAATCTTCGCGCGGGCACTCTGAAGGTTCTCTGAAAAATGCATCCAGTCGGCTGGGTTATACCCAGCTTTTTCGTACTGAGCGAGCTCTGCGCGCACTTCAGCGCGGGTCCGTTCCCCCGCAGCTTGAGCCGAAGCACCGAGCGCGAAAGAGAAAAAAGAAACAGCTATAACGATTCGGGCGAGCGCCTTCATGAAACCTCCGTGATTCGAGTGGCAGCAATTCATCTTCTAAGTGCTGCCCCCGAATTCTATGAGCTAGTCTCATGAGGGTAAATACCGATTTGCGAGACAGTTTGTCGCTAGAAATGGGAAAATCGCTCGCCATGCCACGAGCGCTTCGGCACGGCGGGAGGGTGTAACCCGGCGCTCGCACCGCCTTACTCAAGCTTCGCTACGTATGCGCGACGGCCGCCCCATCCAACTCGGCCGTCACCGGCGCGCCGGTCAGTGCTGCTCAATCGCGAGGCTAGCGCACCCTGCACGCAACTTCTGATTGCGCTGCAACCTGAGCCTGCGGTGCGCGAACCGGTAGCCAAGGTAACGATCGCCCAAATCATCGAGTAAGCAATCAGCGTCGTTCGGTTCCATCGTTCGAGCGATGCGATTCGAGCGGCACTTCGTGATGGTCCATCCAGTCCCACTGAAACGTGGCGGGGGACCAAGACCAGCGAAAGCGGTTCCAGCGCTCCGCACGTTCGTTCAACGTCGAGGCCCGTGAAGCCGCAGTTTGAGAGCTGACATTCATTATGTATCTCCAAGTCTGGGGGGATTTCAACGATGGCGCTTGTCCGGTCTGAAAGCTCCGTCCTCGGAAGTCCGGCTCTCCCTTGCCCTCAGACTCGTGAGCGCCGGACGCCTGATCTTCAAAAGAGCTGTCGAAGCCCCATCATGACGCCGGTCTGATTCGCCCCCGGCGGCGGCGTCGTTCCCGGGCCACCGGCGCTCAGCGTATATCTCGCCCTCGCGCTATTGCCAAGAAAGCCAACCTGCGCGTAGACGGCCGTTCGTTTCGATAGGGAATAGATGCCGCGAATCGTACTGAGCGTCGCTCTAGTGTCGTGATCGTGATTGAGAATCCGGTAGACCGCTCCATCGACATAGAGAGAAGGCGTGATGACGTAGCTGGCGCCCAGATAGAAAATGTTCGACTTGACGCTCGCGGCTGCTTGCGCCGCCGGATCGACCCAGCGTCCAAGCCATCCGCCCGAGATCGTCGCGCCGAAGAATTTGACGTACGCATTGGCCTGAGCCCGTGTGTCCTTGTCGCCGCTGCTGGGAATCGGTGTCGTCGCCACGCCATCAAAGAAGTTGGCGGCTGCGTTCGTACCACCCCGTTGCTGGTCATAGCTGACCACCGCGCCAAAATTGCGCGTGTCGTACTTGGCCATCACGGACCACTGGTGACATTGCTGGAAGTCGCCTGGCACCGATCCGGCGCACGTGCCCTGTCCGGGCGAATTGCCGGTTCCTGCCGCGTCGCGCCCGAATGAATAGGTTGCGCCGAGCGTGAATCCCGCGAATGTTCCCTTGTAGGCGATGGTGTTGTCGCTTCGGGCATTCGGAATGTAGCTGTCCAGCGATCCGAGACTGTAGATGGCCGGACCCATCACGTCGTTCTCGAGCAGCGCGTAGAACGTCATCGTGTACTGACGGCCGAACGTCAGCGTGCCGTATTCCGAACCGAGGCCTACCCAGGCTTGCCGTCCGAAAAGACGGCCGCCTTGACCCGCATCGCCCGCGCGCACGTTGAAGCCGTTTTCGAGAACAAATAGCGCGCGATATCCCCCGCCAAGATCCTCGCTGCCGCGAAGGCCCCATCGCGAAGGCAGTGAGCCGGTGATGGCGGGCATGCGAATAACGCGGTCGCCCGACGCATTCGCATGGGAAACATATTCGAGCCCTGTGTCGATGATGCCGTAAAGCGTGACGGAGCTTTGCGCGTGTGCGGCTCCCGCAAGCAAGCAGACGGCTCCCGCCGCAACCAGGCAAGTCCTTTTCATGTGATTTCCAAACAAAGTGGTGAATCGATAAGCGGATTGCGCCGTTCTCGTATGGGAATTAGACGGCTTCGACTGCATCGGAATGACGCCAGTGCTTCTGTCGCTTCATGAAGAAGAAGATGGCCGCTACAGGGATAACTGCCAGCAGAAATGGCGCTGCGAACAGGTAGTAAAGGTTATGGACCTGCCAGCCGTGGTCGATCAGCATGCCGACGAGGAGCGGTGCCGCGATCGCGCCGAGTCTGCCCATGCCGACTGCCCAACCCACGCCGGTGGCGCGAGTTTTCGGCGGATAGAGAAGCGGCGTCAGCGAATAAAGGCCGCCGACGCATGCGGTAATCGCGGCGCCCAGTGCGATCGCTGCCGGCATGGCGAACTGGAGTTGCGAAGCGTTCGCACCGAACATCAAGAGCAGCACGCCGCTGACCACCAGAGCCGTGGTCAGCAGCGTTCTAAGTTTCCCGCGGCCCGAGACCAGGCTGAACAACGTGCACCCGATAATGCCGCCCGCATTCAGCAGGACACCGCCGGTCACGCCTTGCGAAGCGGACATGCCCGCCTGGACCAGAAGCCTCGGCGTCCAGCTCATGACGAAATAGAATCCGGCCATCACAAGCGCGAAGGCAAGCCAGATCAGGAGCGTCCGCAACACGATCAGCGACGGCGCCATGGTCAGTTCGTCCGACCCAGCGCTTGCTTCCCGAGAGTCCTCGATGCGCGGCAGTTCATCGATCGTGTCCTGCTTCATGCGCCGCAAGATGGCGTTCACCTTGTCCAGCGCACGTTGTGGTCGCCGTGCAATCAGGTCCAGGGACTCGGGAAGGCCGTACCATGCAAGCGGAATCACCAGCGCCGTGCTGATGCCGCCAAACAGGAAGGCGCTTCGCCAGCCATAGCGTGCCAACAGCAGTGCGCTCACAGCGCCGCCCAGCGTCGCGCCGAGCGTATAGCCGGCCGACTGCATGCTGATCGCTGCGCTTCTCCACTTGTCGGACGCGTACTCCGAGGCGATGACCGCGACGCTCACCATCATGCCGCCGATGCCGAGTCCCGTCATGACGCGCAATGCCACAAGTTGTTCCAACGTCTGAGCACATGCGGAAGCCAGCATGCCCGCGACGATCGCAAGCAGGCACAGCAGCACGAGCGGCCGGCGCCCGATGCGATCGGCGCACGGTGCAACGATGAAGCCTCCGGCCGCCATGCCGAACAGGCCGGCGCTGAGCAACGCGCCGAGCTGGCTACCATTGAGATGCCAGTCCGATGCCAAGTGCGATGCCGAAAACGCGACGGCCAGCACATCGAAGCCATCCAGCATGCTCAGCGCGACGCATACGACGAGCACCATCTTCTGGAACGAGCTCATTCGGCCCTCGTTCGTGGCCTTCGTCAGCTTGTGTTTCATTTGTCTTCCTCCAGTATTGCTGCCCCGACGGACTCCGTGGAGCAGTCGTCCTCTTGTGGGATGCCTGTTTTTGAGCCGGGTCGGTCTCTTCAATGGTGTTGTTCGGTACACGCTAGTTGCTGTCGAAGATGCAGGGCTCGAGCGCCCGCCACCACGGTCATGCTGGGCAGCGTCGCGCCCTACGCCGGACCGGTCACATGAATGGCGCCTTGCCGCGCATCAGCAACGCCGGAGCCGTAATCCGGTCCACGCACGACGTGACGACGCCGGAGCGTCTCGACCAGGATCGTTCCGCCGCCGGCACCCACCTGTGAGATGTCTCCGGGCTCATGACCGCGCCATCCGGATCGTCAAGTCGCCAAGGCCTTCGACGCGCGCCTTGACGACGTCGCCGGGCGTCACGGGGCCGACGCCCGCCGGCGTGCCGGTCATGATGACGTCGCCCGGATGCAGCGTGTACATCGCCGATGCGTATTCGATGAGCCGCTGAACGTTGTAGATCAGGTACTGCGTATTGGACTTCTGGCGCGGCGCGTCATTGACCGTAAGTTCCAGGTCGAGCGTGTTGGGATCCTCGATCTCGTCGACGGTCGTGATCCACGGACCGATAACCGCGAACGTATCCGCCGACTTGCGGAAGCCCGCGAATTCGGGACCGCGCACCGTCATGTCCAGCGCCACGCAGTAACCGAACACGTAATCGAGCGCCTTCTCTCTCGAGACTTTCTTGGCCCGCCTGCCGATGACCACGCCGAGTTCCACCTCGTGATCGGTGCGGCGGTCCGGAAACGGAAACTCGACGATACCTTCGGGTCCGTTCAGCGACGTCGGTGCCTTGATGAACAAACCAAACTGTTCGAGCGTGGTGAAGGTCTTACCGTGTGCGATCTGCTGATCCGCATTGGCCTCGTCGATATGATCGCGGTAATTGATCGGCGCCCCGATGATCTTGCCCGGATTGGCGACCGGCGCGAGCAGCTTGGCCGCCGACAGCCGCACCGTATCCGCGTGGCGAAGAAACGTTTCGATCTGGTCCTCGATACGAGGAAAGTTTCCGATGATCCAGTCGTAAGGCGGATATGGCCAGCCCGGCTCACCCAGAGCGTGGAACAGCGGCGTGATGTCGTGAATCCTGTCCCCACGGACAACGCCAATACGGTTATCGTTGAAGCGGCAAATCTTCATGGCTTATCCTGCGTCAGGGTGAGTCAACCGCGCGTTTCGCGGTAAAGGCCGAGCTTCTCGTACACGGGACGATCGGAGTAAGTGAACATCACGGCGTCGCTGATGTCGCCGGCACTCATGCGCCAGCGGCTCCATCCCGGCACGATGAAGACGTCGTTCTCGGCGATATCTAAGCGCCCGGCACCTTCTATCTCGACGGCAGGCGAACCCTCGACGCCGACGATGACCGTACCCTCCACCGATCGGAAGAACTCCGTGGTAAGGCCACGCGGAATCAGGCGCATCGACGCGGCAATGGTCGGGATGGCCCAGCCGCCGGTGAGCGGGTTGGCGTAGCGAACGTTGACGCCGTGACAGGCATCGACGTCCGAGTAGCGCGCGAGCCGGTCGAGCACCTCGCGCGTGCGCGCATAGGGATAGTTGAAGATCGGCGATGTCGGCCCAGCGTGGCTGCTATCGATCGGCAGCAATGCGTCGGAGTAACGTGTCAGCACCTGATCGGATTCGCCAGTGCGGGGAAACTGATTCGATTCCTCGTATTCCTCGCGAAATCCGGCCCGCAGGAAACTGACGAGCGGAACGTCGAGTCCGTCCAGCCAGACGACAGGTCCATCGCCGTCGTTGCCGTGGTCGTGCCACGTCCACGCGGGCGTCACGATGAAATCGCCGCGCAGCATTTCAGTGCGAACGCCGTCAACCGACGTATAGCCGCCCGTGCCTTCGAGCACGAAGCGCAACGCAGACTGGCTATGACGATGTGCCCGCGCTATCTCACCCGGAAGAATCAGTTGGAGGCCGGCATAGATCGTATCGGTCGCATTAGGCAAACCTTCCAACCCGGGATTCATCAGCATCAGAACGCGCCGCTCCGCTTCTTCCGCGCTCACCACAGCGCCGGATTCGATTAGCCGGTCGCGCATCACGGCCCACTTCCACGCATGCGGCCTGGCCTTCGGTCGCGGCTCATTGGGGACAAGCCCTTTCAGGACGTCCCACAGCGGTGCGACGTTGAGTGCTGCGAGTCGTTCCCGATATGAAACCGAACGGTCTGATTCCTGCGCTCTTACGGCGCTGTCTGCGTGCGCGCTCATGGCGAACTCCCTCTGTAACGTGGGGCGGCGATAGGTGAAAGGGCTTTCACTGTGACGATGGATGAAGCGCCGTGCCCTATCTATCGCGATATATTGGATAGGCATCCGAAAAAATAAATGGAATGTCCTGACACACTGTTCTTCCATTTTTCCCAAGCAAGGATCAGGCGTCTTCCAGTTCGATGTAGACCTGGCCCTCCTCTATCCGCACGGGGTAGGTCCGGATATCCACGGAGAGCGGCGCGCACATGGCCTTACCGTTGCGCACATCGAACCTTCCCTGATGCAGCGGACATTCGATCTCGTGGCCATCGAGAAAGCCGTCGCATAACCGCGCGTGGCCGTGCGTGCAGATATTGTCGGTCGCGTAGACCGAGCCGTCGACGCTATAGAGTGCAATCTCCCGGCCCTCTGAGGTAACCGCGGTCACGTCATCGGCGGGCACCGCAGCAAGCTCGATCACTTTCGCCCAGGTCTTTGTCATCGAGCACCTCAAATCGGATAGATGAGCGAGTTCGCGACCATTTCGCTGTCGAACACGCAGGTTCGGCTTTTCAACCTGAGGCCTTGCGGCGTGCGCTGAATGACATCGATATAGCGGCCGACGTTGAATACGGTGGTCAACTCGTCCTGCTTCGTACGAAACACGGCGTAGTTCGCTTCCGACCGGATATGACGGCTGTCGACTTCCCGGACGATGGGTGCGCCGACGACATGCCTCTGGTAGTACGGGTCATGGAAGATCGTTTCTGTCATGCCATACACCCGGTCTTTCAACATGCCCTTGCTTTCGAAGGACATCGTTGCGAGCGGAAGGCCTCGATCGAAGTTCTCGCGAGGCTGAACGCGGTACAGGCACTCGTCGGTAAAGAATTCAGGCCAGCGATCCCAGTCGGCGCTGTCCAGCACGGCCGCATACTCGGCGTAAAGCCCGATAAGTTCCTGATAGGTCTCGAAATCGAGCATGTCAAATCTCCATCACCTTGCGCCAGTACTCGAACATGCCCCGAATCAGGGTCTCGCTGACGTTGTGATCGGCATCGGCGATATCCCGTCCGCCGAGTTGTGCGAGCGCCCGATAGAACGGCTTTTGTTCGACGCCTTCCTGCGAGAACTCGATGACCTCACCGTCGTCGGCCGACACGAATCCCGCCGGGCCGAAGAGATTCGCCTGGCGCAAACGCCGGCGCGTCATCTCCTCGCTGTCGTCCTCGAAGCCGAAGTGCGTCCAGACGAAATCGAACGATCCGACGCCGTTCGGCACGATCTGGCGCGTCGACACCGAATTGATCTGCTGCTGGATGATGAGGCTCGGGAAGATCGTCAGCATGGCGACGGTCAGATCGCCCCACCACGGTTCGTGAACGATGTCGAGAAAGCGGTCGTCGTTCAGTTTCATTTCTTCCTTGAAGCTCGACACGCCCTTGGTCACTTCGCTCTTTCCCTGTGCACCGCGCACGCCGATCATTGCAGCGTGGCGAAACTTCTCGTCCATCTTTAGCGCTGCCTTGCTGTCAGCGCGCCACAGTCCGAACGTGAGGAACCAGGTATGCAGCAAGCCCGCGTGATACGGATCCTTGATGTTCTCCTGCATGAACTTCCAATTTGCCGGAATTCGCTGCCGGTTGTAGCCTAGAATCTTCAGCTTCCGTCCGTCGAATACGCGGTCAAATAGCGCAAGGATCGACGGTCCGAGGAATGCTTCGAGCGGCTCGACATCGTGGTCGAAGGAAGCGAAGATCACACCGTTGCGGGTCGCCACTTTCAGTTGCGTCAGACCATGCTGTTTCGGATCAAAGTCCGCAGGCATGCCGCCGTTGACCCTGCCGTCCGCCTTCACGCCTCGCCGGAACGGCACACCGATCAGATTGCCCTTAAGGTCATAGTTCCACTGGTGATATGGACACGTCAGGTCTTTTCGATTGCCGAACTTGTCCCGGCAGAAGCGCACGCCGCGATGCGCGCACACGTTTTCCACCACAGCTACTTCGCCATCCTGAGAGCGCGTCACGATCACCGAGCGCTCGCCGATGGACGTGCGCTTGAAGTCACCGGCGTTGGGAATCTCCGCTTCCAGACCCACGTAGCACCAGTGACCGGAATAGAAGAAACGATCGAGCTCCTTCCGGTAGATCGCTTCCTGGCTATACGCCCAGAACGGAATATGGCTGGTATCGTCCCCCTTCCAGACAGGCCGGATAAAGTCGATCGGGCTCTCATTCATGATGACGTCTCCTCTGGTGCGGCAACTGGGAACTGCTTGATCGAGACTCGCTTGCATGAAAAGCATCGGCGTAAATCCGGCCGGGGTCGACGCCCTTCCTGCGCAGCAGCGCGGACGAAGCGTCGACCATCGCCGGCGCGCCCGCCACATACGCGCGCCATCCGTCGAGCGTGTCCCAGTCGCCGTCGACAGCATCGGTCACCATGCCCGTGCGATACGGAACGCGCTGTTCGCCGGAAGCCAGCACGACATGGACACGCAGGCCGGGCAGGCATTCGCGCAACGCGTCGAGCCAGTGGGTGCCATAGACGTCCGCTTTGGAACGCACGCCGAAATACAGATGGATCGGCCGGCTTGTCTGCGACTCGGCCATGCCGCGAACAATTGACAGGATCGGCGCAAGCCCGGTACCACCGGCAATGCACAGAACCGGGTCATCCGACTTTCTGCGAAGGTAGGCGGTACCCAGAGGTCCGCTAATGCGAACTGCGTCGCCCGGCTTGAGATCGGCCGCAACGAAGGACGTCACGCGCCCATTGGGCACCAGCCGTATATGAAACTCCACTTCCTGGCCGTTCGCCGTGCCCGCCATCGAGTAAGGACGGACGTGTTCCGGCGTGAACTGCACGTTCGCGTACTGACCGGGAGAGAAGTTGAATGGTTTGGACAATGCCAGCCGCACCCGTTTGATATCGTGCGTCAGGTCTTCTATGTCGATGACCGTCGCCTTGAGTATCTTCGGCGGATGAACCACGATCTCGTCGACCTCAGGAATCTCGATCACGCAATCCTCGATGAGCGTCGTGCAGCATGCGAGCACGGACTGGCCGCCCGTGACGCGCGAACCGCCTGCTTCGGTGCCGAGCGTCACGGCTGAGCCGGCGACCACGGTGCAACGACATGTGCCGCAACGGCCTGCCATGCAGCTGTACGAAATCGGGATCGCATGAGCGCGCAGTGCGTCAAGCAGATTGGCGCCGCTCGTCGCCTCGATATCGCGCTCTAGCGGCAGGACAGAAACCTTCATGACTTCCGTGTCTCCATGCTTGCGTTTGATGCATGATGCACGGAGCCGAGAAATCGATAAATAGAATCTCCTTGATACGCAAAATCACTCAGATTGATAATGCTTTTGCCAAATGGGGCAGCCGATGGAACTTCACGATATCGATCTCAACCTGCTTGTCGTCTTTCAGGAGCTATTGCAGCAGCGACGTGTTTCGGCCGTCGCCACCGCGCTCGGCACGTCTCAGCCGGCCATCAGCAATGCGCTGGCGAGGCTGAGAAAGGTGCTTGGCGACGAACTGTTTCTGCGAACCTCGAAAGGCATGGTTCCGACGCCGTTCGCTGAGGCGCTGGCCGAGCCGATCGCCAATGCACTGGGCGCGATTCACCATACGTTGAATCAGATGTCGGTTTTCGATCCGGCATCGAGCACGCGAGCATTCACAGTCGCGATGACAGACATCGGCGAGATCTCGTTCCTGCCGGTCCTGATGCGCAAGCTCGCGTTGATCGCACCGGGTGTGACGATTAGCACGGTGCGCAACCAGTCCGACACACTCCGCGCGGACATGGAGCATGGCCAGGTAGACCTTGCCATCGGCTTTCTACCAGATCTGAAGGGGGGATTTTTTCAGCGCCGCTTGTTCCGTCAGCGTTACGTCTGTCTGTTTCGCGCCGATCATCCGCTGGCCGGCGCGGGCATGACGAGCAAGACGTTCTCGGACGCCGAGCATGTGTCGATCGTGGCCGAGGGGACCGGACACGGCATGGTCGATACCGTCATTCAGCGGGCCGGCATACGCCGTAACGTCCGCTTGCGCGTGCCGCATTTCGTTGCAGTTGGGCATATTCTGCAAACGACCGATCTGATCGCCGTGGTGCCGCACGCCTATGCGATGAGTACGCTCGCGCCTTTCGGACTCATCAGCGCCCCGTGCCCGATCAAGATTCCCGACATCACCATCACCGTGCTATGGCACGCGCGAAACCATCGTGATCCGGGCAATCAATGGCTCAGGCAGACGATGTTTGAAACCTTCGCGCCCTGATGTCGTCGCCACGCGTACTGCACGTGGTCCGCGAGTTCAGCGCGAACCTGAACACGCGTCTCTCATGAGACAGAATCGAGGGCCCAGCTTCAAGACGTTGAACTGCGGCCGTGCGCTCCGGTATCGGCCCGGAGCGTCTGCCTGACGCGCGCAGCGGCCTACCTGAGCCCCGCTACGTATTGGGCGACGGCCTGAACATCCGACTCGCTCAGAACTTCCGGGAAAAGCTTTGGCATGGCACCTGACGGATTGCGCACGAATGACTCGATGCCCGGAACACCACGACGTTTCGCGACATCGACGAGCGACGGCCCGACCGCACCGCCTCCCGATGCGCCATGACAGGACGCGCATCGTGCGACATATACCTGCTGTCCGCGTTCGGAGTCGTCTTTAGACGACGATGCCGTAGAGGCTCCGCCGAGCAGTGCAATACTGTCCGCGTCCGGGGACGCCGGAACCGCCGCGAGATACGCTTGAATCTGCGCCAGATCGCGATCAGGCAGGATTTTGCTGCTGTAGAGAGGCATTTGCCCCTTCGGCGAGCGGACGTAGTCCGTCATCGCCTCTACCGGCAACGGGGACGGTGCGAGGGCGGGCCCGGACATGATGCTGCCCTGCCCCACGGGCCCATGGCATTCGTAACAGCCCTTTTTCATGTACAGCGCCTGTCCGGCTTGAACGTCCGCCTGTCCAGCCATCGCAGGCGGCGAGGTCATATCGATCCAGCAGGCAAGCGCACTCACGGCCAGCGCGATCATGCGTATCGGCTTCATGTGCGCTCCTAGCGAGGTTGCGTGAGGACGTCGAGAAAGGCCGGTTCGCCCGCCTTCACTCGCTGCATCGCGCGCGCGAGAGCCGGTCCGAGATCGGCCGGGTTCGAGATCGGTCCCTCGGCCCACATGCCCATGCTTCTGGCGAGCCCGGCATAGTCGATCGGCGGATCGTTGATGAGCGTGCCCGCCGTGCCGTTTTCAGGTTTTCGGTCGCGCCAGTTGGCCATGCGCTGAATGTGCATCGATTCCTGGTGGTAGGCGCGGTTGTTATGCATCACGGTGAGCAAGGGAATCTTGTGATGCGCAGCGGTCCACAACACACCGGGCAGCACCATTAGATCGCCGTCGGTCTGGATATTGACCGGAATGCGTCCCGCATCCCGATGCGCGATCGCCGCGCCAACGGCGGCCGGCGCGCCGTAACCGACGCCGTAGCCGCCTTCGCCGCCGATGTACTGCCAGGTCTTGTCGAAATCCCACAACCGCTGCGGCCACTGGCTGATGAACAACGACGACGACACCAGTGCCCAATTTTCATGTCGGATCACGTTCCAGACTTCTTGCGAGAGTCTTGCCGTGCTGATCGGACTCGCATCCCAGGCGCGCGTCGCGTCGTGTCGCGCGGTCTCGCGCATCAGCGTATGAGCCTGACGTAGTGCGGGTGCACGCTTTCTCATCGTCTCGCGCTGGGGATCCGTACACACCGCGTTCACCGCTTCGAGCAACGGCGCGAGCGAGGCCTGCGCATCTCCGCCGATTGCAAGCGTGGGCGCGATGAACCGCTCCGCGTCCTGCATGTTCGACTTCGAATAGAGATAGGACGTCGACACACTCACGAGATCGACATCGGGTTTCGTAAACTTTTTGGTCGGTCGCCCGATGACGTCCGCTACCGTTCCCGTCAACCCCCAAAGATCCGATACTTCGAGGGCAAGAATGACATCGGCGCGCGATATCAATTCGGTCTTGAGATAGGTTTGATTTAGGAAATGCCCGGTCGGGAAATTCAGCCGTCCGAGCAGGTCGACGACCGGCGCGTTCACCGCTTCCGCAAGCGCCACCAACGCATCCATGCCAGCCTGCGAACGGATCGCGCGGTCCGCGACGATGACCGGATTCGTCGCGCCGCAAAGCATGCGTGCGGTCTCTTCCAGCGCAGCCCGGCCCGCAACGGGCGGCGAGACCGGACGAAACGGCGGCACCGAAATCTCCCTCGGGTTCTCGATCGGGCGCTCCTGCAGCTCGCCGTCCGCGACAAGAAGCACCGGCTCCATCGGCGGCGTAATAGAAAGCGTGTAAGCGCGGACGAACGACTCCGCATAGTGCTGAAGCGAAACAGGCGCGTCGTCGTACTTGGTGAAGTCGCGCACCAGCGCGCCAAGATCCAGCGCGGTGTGATACCACTCGACGCCGGGACGGCGCTTCGTCGCATCCGCGATGTTTCCCGCGATGACGATCATCGGCACGCGGTCGCACCAGGCGTTGAAGATCGCCATCGAGGCGTGTTGAAGCCCCACGGTGCTGTGGACGAGACAGGCCATCGGCTTGCCTGCGACCTTCGCATAGCCATGCGCGATCGCCGCCGACGCCTCTTCGTGCGTGCAGACGACGAGCGCCGGGTGCTGGTCTCCCGCATAACTCACGATCGACTCATGGATGCCGCGAAACGTGGAGCCTGGCATGGCGGCGACATAGTCGATGCCTGCCATGCGCAGCAGATCCACCATGAAGTCGGAGCCCGGATTGCCGATGTGTGCCGCGTCTGCTGAAGGCGCTTCCTGAAGCGACGGCACCTGCGTCTCGGCGGCAATCAGACGCGCGCCGGGCTTAGCGACCGACTGCGCCTTGTTGACAGGCTGCGCCACGCCTGCATTCGGCTTCAAGAGCGCGGTAGATGCTCCGGCGGCGATCGCTTCCTTGAGGAAGGTTCTTCGAGCCGTCATGGTGTCTCCTCCTGGTCAGTCTCTGTTGTTGTGGCCGACGCCAAGGATGGATCGCGGGCCCCATGCGGAGCCAAAGGTAAGGTTTTCAGTTCCATTGATCAAGATTGATTGTTAGATCAACGCGCGATGCGCAATCCCACCGAACTGATGGACACGACGACGGCTTCGCCGTAGAGTTCTATTGATCAATATCGACAGCCAATCAACATGTCCGACGTCATCACGAACGGTCCCGCACGGCGGGCAACTAAAGACGAACACGCGGCGGCGAAGTCCGACCACACGGACTACGTGACCGCTGCCGAAGCAATGAAGATCCTGAACGTCCGGCAACAGACGCTGTATGCCTACGTGAGCCGCGGTTTGATCCGCAGCATCGGACAAGCGGGACACAAGGGCCGCCTCTACTGGCGCGATGACCTCAGGCGTCTCGAATCGCGTTCGCTCGCGCGGCATGGGCACGGCGCGGTCGCTGCATCCGCTATGAATTTTGGCGAGCCGATCATCCCAACCTCGGTGACCGAGATCACGCCTGACGGACCACGCTATCGAGGCAGGCTCGCGACCGACCTTGCGCGTGCACGCCTTCCATTCGAGGCCGTCGCGCAGTTGCTATGGACCGGAATGCTCAACGACACTAACGTCGAACTCGAATGGCCGAAGCGCAAACCATGGCATGAACTCAACACGCTCATTGAAGCATCGTGGCGCATGCAGCCCGGCAATTTGCTCGACGTTTTCTCCATCGTTACGCTGCACCTCGGCATGCAGCCGTCACAGCGCCGTGGAAGGACGGCGACGGCCGAGCCGGCCGACCTCGACATGGCGTCCGCCGGGATCGATATCATCCAGATGCTGGTCGGATGTTGCGGACTGATGTCGCCACGCAGCCACTTCAAGTCGATGGAGACTGGTCAGTCGGTGGCACAGGGCATCCTGTCCTCGCTTGCCGTCGAATCAACCGAAATTAATCGCGAGTCGATGGAAGCTTTGCTGATCCTGCTCGCCGATCACGAACTCTCGCCCGCGACGGTCGCCGCCCGCGTGTCGGCATCGACGGGCTGCACGCTGCATCGTTGTGTCGTATCCGGTATCGCTGCGAGCACGGGTTCGCTGACCGGCCAGTTGTACGACCGCGTCGAGGAATTCTTTGACAGCGCTAGCACGATGCAGGCATTGATGCGCCGCGCCAATACACTGCTTGAACGCGGCGTCGCGGTTCCCGGTTTCGGGCATCCAATCTATCCGAGGGGCGATCCGCGAGCCCGCTACATGCTCGATCTCGCCCGCCGACGGAGCGACAACAGCCGCCAGATGAACGCGATCTATCAGTTCGTCGATCAAATAGCGAAGGAGCACGGCTTACTTCCGCGTCAGGAGCTCGGAACCGTGGTGCTTACGCGCGCCATAGGTCTGCCGCGACGCACGAGCGGCGCGATTTCCGCGCTCGCGCGCGTGGCCGGATGGCTCGCCCATGTGCAGGAACAGCGCATGTATGGAAGCGTTCTCCGTCCGCGTGCGCAGTTCATCGGCTCATCTGCTTCCAAAGGCAAGTGAGCCGGCCGTGAACGTCTTGGTCAGAACAGGTGTCGAATACCGAACGACACTTCCACCTGGGACTTCGTGCTCGACGGCTGCATGAAGAAGATGGCAGCGTTGCTGGCCGAACCGACCGCACGTTGATAGATCGCGAAGGCATACAGGTCAGTGCGCTTCGATAGCAGATAGTCGATGCCCAGATCGACCTGATGCCACTTCGGTGACTGATTCAATTCCTCATAGCGACCGAAAGTGAACATGTAGCCCAGGCCGGTGTAAAAATCCGGCGTGATGTGCCAGGTACCGTTCAATTCAGCATTGTCGAGCCGTAGATGGCTACCGTCGAAATAGCGGTATTTGGCGTGCGAGTACACGAGATTGTCCTGCGTCGGCCCGATGGCATACGACGCCGTCGCGGCGATCACCTGCTGCTCATCCACCAGCGCGGTTCGCGGGCCCAGTGCGCTGGTCTTGAACAGACTGAACGGTGCGGGATAATCGCTGCCGGCGGCGCCGTTGGGATTGTCAGCCGCATTCGGATGGTTCATCTGCAGATAGCCGACCGCGAGCTTCAGACTGCCGTTGCGGTATGCCGCCGTCGCGCTGTAGGCGCGATTATTTGCGAAGTCGCCGGCAGCGTTGCTCATCGCGTACATGGCAGCGAAGCTAAAGCCGCCCCAGCTCGGGCTCGTGTACTTGACTGAGTTCTGGAAGCGCACGGTGCCGAACAGGTTGTCATTATCTGATACATGCGCGCCATTGCCGCCGAAGAGTTTGGCCGCGCCCGTATCGGCCATGAAATCGTAATTGGTGTCGTACTGGCGACCCAGGGTCAGTGTCCCGTATCGTCTGGTCGCAAGACCCACGAACGCCTGCCGTCCGAACATGCGCCCGCCTTGCCCCAGCGCGCCGGTGTTGCCGTCGAAGCCATTCTCCAAGGTGAAGATGGCCGACATGCCTCCGCCGAGATCTTCGCGCCCCTTCAGACCGAAACGATTACCCTGAATGAGGCCGCTTGCGGATTCGAACAAATGACTGCCCTTTACGTTGTTCACATACGCGGGGCCTGTACCGATGAGGCCGTAGAGCGTCACGCTGCTGTCCGCGTGTGCGGCGCCGGCGCCGAGCGCGAGCATGCCGAGGAGAAGCCTGTTCTTCTTCATGATGTGTTGTTCGAGATGTTGGAGACGAACGAAAGCAGCGTCCGGTGCGCCTCCAGCGAGGCGCACGACGCTCGTCCAATGGATACGTGAGAACTGAGGGGTTGCTAGACGGTGATGTCGTCGTGCCGCGTTTCGCGCACGCGCAGCACCACACACAGCGCGACGAAGGCGAGGCACAGATAGTAGAGACCGATACCGGAGGGGTCGCCGTGATTGCGCGCCGCGAGCGAGGCCGCGATCATAGGCGCGACTCCGCCGCCGAGCACCGTGCCGAACGCCTTGCCCATCGAGAAGCCGGTGAAGCGCACTCGCGTGGGAAACAGTTCGCCGTAGAAGCTGCCGAACATGGCGTACATCGGTGCATGAATCACGCCGACGGCGGCCACGACCGCCAGCACTACGACCATTGGCGAGCGGCCGTCGAGCATCGTAAAGAAGAAGTTCAGGTAGATCGCCGACGCCACGATGCCCAGCAAATACACGCCCTTGCGCCCGAGGCGGTCCGACAGCGCGCCGTAGAGCGGCACCGATACCAAGGCGAAAGCGTTCGCGCAGGCGATCGCGCCGATCGCGACGGAGCCGGGCATATGGAGCGTCTTCGTTACGTACGAGATAGAATAGACACCCGTCAAATAGTAGAACGTGCTCTCCATGATGCTGACCACGAGCACGACGAAAACAGGCCACTTGTAGCTGCGCAAGGTCTCCCACGCCGGGATGCGGGTGAGGTCGTGCTGACTCTGCTGCTTGCGGAACGCGACTGTTTCCTCGACTCGCAGACGAATATACAGGCCGATTACCACCAGTACGGCGCTCACCAGGAACGGCACCCGCCAGCCCCAGGCAAGCAAGGCTTCGTGCGGCAGACGCGATACGACGAATACCGCGAGCGAGGCCAGCAGCACGCCCAGCGGTCCTGCCGCCTGAAGCGCTGCCCCAAGCAGGCCCCGGCGACGCTGTTGCGCGCTCTCCAGCACCATCAGGCTGGCAGCCGCCGACTCACCCCCGAGTGCAAAGCCCTGGACGAAACGCAGCGCGACGAGCAGACAGGTCGCGGTCATGCCGATTTGCGCGACGCTTGGCAAGAGCCCGATGGCCGCCGTACCGATACCCATCATCAGCAGGGTTACCAGCATCATCGACTTGCGGCCGATCTTGTCGCCGAAGTGACCGAACACAAGTCCGCCGAGAGGCCGACTTGCATAGCCGACGGCGAACGTCGCGTACACGGCGATAGTGCCGCTGAGCGCGTTCAACTTTGGGAAGAACAACTCTTCGAAGACGAGCGGCGCGATGAAGCCGTAGAGAAAAAAGTCGTACCACTCGACCATCGTGCCGAGAAAGCTGGCAAAGAATAGTCGTCGTGATCCCGATTCCGTTGCGCTCGCGCCGGGAGCTGATCCCGTGCTCGCGACTGCGTCGTGCCACTCCTGCGAGCTTTCAAAAGCTTTCACGCCTGTCTCCTTTTTCGGCATGGACGGTCAGCCGGACCCCGGTACCACCACGCTCTGATGTGCTCTGTCGATGTAAATGCAAAAGCCCGATGCCTGAGGCGCCTCTAATTATTCGCACCTCCATTCTTTGCCCCGCCGACCGTCCGCTGCAGAAGGCTTTTGAGACTTACGTCCTTCGCGGCGAGCGTCTCTCGATCGACACGCACGCCCTTCTGCCATATGCGGCGCAGTACCGGCATGTCTGCCGCAGCGTTGATGCAGACCGCCGCGACAATTCGCGCGGGTTCGTCGGTTGCGCACTCCTCCAGCCAGACCAGCGTCACCTTGCCGTCGCCTTCTCTTACGACCGGTGTGGCGGTCGCATTCGGGAACCCGAGGATCTGCACATTCACGTCGCCCTGATCGGACCAGAACCAGGGCAGCGAATGCGCCACCGCCTGCTTGCCGAGGATGGCCCTGGCACATGCCGCGCCCTGTTGCTCCGCGTTGTCCCACGATTCCAGGCGCCGCATTCCGACCGGTCCGAACGGATGCTCGAACGACGCCACATCCCCGCACGCGAAGACATATGGATCGACCGTGCGGCCTTCGACGTCGCACAGCACGCCGCCCGCGCAAGGGAGGCCTGCTTCAGCCGCGAGTTCGTCGTTCGCTACCATGCCCACGCCCGCGACAACGAGGTCGAATTCCTCGCGAACGCCCGATAGCGAAGCGGCATAACGTTCGCCGGGCAGCTTCGACAGTCGCTCGATGCCGGCACCCAGGCGCACGTCGACGCCAAGCGAGCGGTGAATCTTGAGCAGATGCTGACCCACGATCGCCGGCACGGTCCGTTCGCATAACCGCTCGGCCGCTTCGACCAGGACCACGTCGACGCCGAGCTTTCGGGCGCTACATGCGGTTTCGAGTCCGATCCATCCACCTCCGATCACCAGCAGCCGCTTGCCTGCTATCAACCCGCGGCGGATATGCAAAGCGTCGTCGATGGTGCGCAGATAGGCGATATCGGCACTCGCGTCGCCAGGCACCGCGAGCCGCCGCGCGCGGCCCCCGGTTGCGATCACGAGGCGATCGAAGTGAATCTGCGTTCCATCGTCGACGTGCACGGTACGCGACGGACGGTCGATGCGGGTCACGTGCGTACCGGTGCGTAAATCGACGTCAAACTGCTCCGGTTGCGACCGATCAAGCAGAGCCGCAACTTCCGGCGCGTTCTCGGCGCTCAGCCATGCTTTTGACAAGGGTGGCCGCTCGTACGGCCCTACGCGCTCCTCGCCTAGCATGATGATCCCGCCCTGATGTCCTTCCGCACGCAGTGTCCTAGCGACCGCGGCAGCGGCTTGCCCCGCTCCGACGATCACCACGCGCGAGTACAGCGGATCGGTTTGGTGGTTCGTCATATCGGCGACTCGTCATTGTTCGTTGAGGAAGCCACGCTTAGCGGCAAGCGCCGCCGCGGTCCTCAATGCCGCGGCCATGCTGCGATGCTGCGCCAGATTCTTTCCCGCGATATCCATGGCGGTCCCATGAGGGACGGTCGCGCGCACATAAGGAACCCCCAGATAAAGCGTGCACGCCCCTTCGAAAGCCGCCGATTTGAGCGCGATCTGCCCTTGATCGTGATACATGCTGACAACCACGTCATAGCGCCCGTCCAGTCCGTGGCGAAATACGGAGTCGGGCGAAACAGGACCCCGCACATCGATGCCCTGCGCTCTGGCCTGCTCGACCGCAGGGCCGATGATCCGCTCCTCCTCCTCAAACATGGCGTGCGGATTGAGTCCCGCAACCGCGATGCGCGGCATCTCGATTCCCCAGTTCTTCAGACGCTCATTCACCAGCGTGACCAGGTTCAATACCGCATCGAAAGTTACCGTGGCAGGCACGTCGCGCAGCGGGATGTGCTCCGTCAGTGGCACCACGCGCAGTTTGCCGCTCATGCGAAACATGAAGGTATGGTCTGGCTGGAGATCGTCGATGCTCGCAACTTCGCCCGCGAGCTTGAGCGACATCGAATCGACTGGCCCCATGATCCATCCGCCGATGAGTCCGTTATGCGCGATCCGGTCGGCGAGCGTCATCCAGCGGACGACGGCTCGGCCCGCCGCGGCGGAAGGCTGGCCCGTTGCATACTCATGCGGCGCAAGATCGAGCGGATCCAGCACGACGATGCGCCCCGACGCGAAGGCGCGCTCCTCGAACGACTGAATTACTTCCGTTTCGTCGCCAAGAGGCACCGCTCGCGCGGCAGCCGTGATCGACCCGATATCGCCGATCAGCATCGGCCGACACACCGCGCGCACCGACGCGTCCACCGCTGCCTTGACCGCCACCTCCGGACCGATACCTGCCGGGTCGCCGACCATCACCGCGATGATCGGCAGCGAAGTCCCAGGCGTTGTCGTCTCGTTCATTTCTGCGCCCTTTCAGTCATCGTCATTCGGCGAGTCGCGCGAGCACAACGCCCTCGCGCACCGTGGCCGCATAACTGCGTATCGGTTTGCTGCACGGTGCCGCGCGGACTTCGCCCGTGCGAATATCGAACTCGCCTTGATGCAGGCCGCAAACGATCGAGAAACCGTCGAGCATGCCGGTCAGTACGAGTGATGCATCGCCGTGCGTGCAGGTGTCGTCCGTCACGAAGGCGAGATCGTCCACACGCCATACCGCGAGCATCCTCTCGCCGATCTTTATTTGAAGACCGTCGCCATCTGTCACGTCGTCGAGCTGGCAGAGCGGCGTCCATTCGCTTGCGTCGGTCGATGTTCCACTTTCCATCGCGTGTGCGTCCATGTCGGCTTCAAATCAGGAACGTGAGGTTGCTCATCGGCGTGTCGTTGTTCAGCAGAAAGACCTTTTTCTCGCGAATCAGCATCGCGCCTTCGTCGAGTGCCAACACATGGCGGCAGCGTCCGAACAGGGTCTCCTGACGATCGCTGCGTACCTCGCCAAGCACGAAGTTTGAATGCACGATCAACGCCTCCTTGTTCGCGCTTTCGATGGTCACGTTCGACACGACGCGCAGCAACCTCGAACGCGGACTCTGCGCGTGAGCATGACGGCCCTTGAGCCGATAGACGCGATCGTCGAGCTGCCGTCGGCTTTCGTAGATGAGCGAGATCGATTTGTCCGGTTCGAGGTCTTCGGTATTGCACGGGACCCAATAGAATCCGTCCGCGTGCCACAGTGCGAGCCACTCATCAAAGCGGTGCGCGTCCATCAAGGCGGCCTCGTGATAGAGGAACTGCGAAGCCTGCTCGATCGGCGAAACACCCGCCTCCGATGACAGCCATTGAGGATGAACGGCGTTATTCAAGTTCGGCTCCCTCGGTCATGAGTTCCAGCCAGTAGCGCATCTGGCCGCGTTGCGGTACTTCATCTGAGATGTGCCCGGTGATGGTTCCGTCGGGATGGGCCTGCTCGCGAGTCATGCCGCGGGAAATGTCGATCCACGGATTGACCTGCGCGTTCATCCCGCGCTGCGCCCGCTCGAAGATTTCAGCGTCGTCAGGCGAGCCTGCGCCCGCCGGGCCGTAGAAGGACTCGTGCTGCCGCAGGCGCATTGTGTTGATGGCGTCGTCCACGCCGTCGAACAGCACGGGGAACATCAGCACCTCGGTGCGTCCCGGTTCCAACGGCACCATGATGCGGACCTGGTTATTGATGATCTGCATGTTCGGAAACACGCCGATATGCGGATCGCCGGCGATCGCAACAAGCAGCTTCGATTGCTCGGCACCGTCGCGCGCTGCAAGCGCCTCGATATATTCCGCACCGCCCTGTACGCCCTTGAGGTACGTTTCATAGTCGGCGTAGTGCTCGACGCGGTGTTCGCGCATGTCGAGCATGGCGTGGCCGTGCCCCAGATCGCGCGTGTAGGTTTTCGCCTTTCCGTCGAACGGGTCGGCACGATGCGTGGCGCCGATGCCGCTGTCCGCCTGACGCTGCCACATCGACACGACCGACGCGTGCACGTAATGCGGGTGATACCCGTCCATGCCGACCATCTTCCAGTTGCCGTTGTAGACAGTCTTGTGGACGCCCGCCGACAGCTTGATACGGCGCGTCGGCGACGCGTCGACCAACAGGTCGATCATCTGCGCAGCAGGGCCGAGATACTCCGCAAGCGAGCCGACCTTAGGCGACAGCGACGCGAACACGAAGTCCCGATAAATCTCGACGCGCGGCGCGCTGGTAAGCGAATACTCTTCCATCCGGAAGTCGTCGCCGTAGCCGGCCGGGTCCGTCACATTGATGAGCTTGCCGGTATTGTCGTAGGTCCAGCCGTGGAACCAGCAGCGAAAAAACTTTTCGCGTCCCGCTTCCTGCTCACACACTGCCGCGCCGCGATGCCGACAGCGGTTCATCAGCACACGTACGACGTCGTCATGACCGCGCACCATGATGACCGGCTGGCGTCCGAGACGGCGTACCCGATAGTCGCCTTTCTGCGGCACTTCGCTGGCGTGACCCACGTAGAGCCACGAACCATGAAAGATGCGCTCGATTTCCGCCTCGAAGATATCGGGCGAGGTATAGACGGCCGAGTGAACGCGACCGGGCTGCACCAGTTGGCGCAGCGTCGCGGCAACGACCGATTGCGCGTTACGCACGAAACGCACGGGGCTTCCGGCACTGCCGCCCTCGAAATGCGTACATCCTTGTTCCATGTTGCCTCCGGCTGATTCTTTAATCGGCGTTAATGGGTGCTCGCGTCGACGGCGGACTTCGACAGCAGATCGAGCGCTGCATCGACGATCATGTCCTCCTGACCACCGACCATTCGGCGCCGGCCCAACTCGACGAGAATGTCCACCGTCTTCAGGCCGTAGTGCTGCGCCGCGCGTTCCGCGTGCCGCAGGAAGCTCGAATAGACGCCTGCGTAACCGAGCGCTAGGGTTTCTCGATCCACGCGCACCGGCCGCTCCTGCAAGGGCCGCACGATGTCGTCGGCGGCATCCATCAGTCGATACAGGTCACAGTCATGCAGCCAGCCCAGCCGGTTCGCCGCTGCGATGAAGACTTCGAGCGGCGCGTTGCCCGCGCCAGCACCCATTCCCGCGAGACTGGCATCGACCCGGTTGCATCCCTCCTCGACGGCCACGATCGAGTTCGCGACACCGAGGCTCAGGTTGTGATGCGCGTGGATGCCGGTTTCGGTATTGGCGTGCAGCGCGTCCTTGAGCGCGCGAACGCGATCGCGCGTGTCGTTCATCGTCAGTGCGCCGCCAGAATCCACGACGTAGACGCAGGTTGCCCCGTAGCCTTCCATCAGGCGCGCCTGCTCCGCGAGTACCTGCGGCGACGCCATGTGGCTCATCATCAGAAAACCGACCGTATCCATGCCGAGGTTGCGAGCCGCCTCGATATGCTGTTTCGACACGTCCGCCTCCGTGCAATGCGTGGCGACGCGCACCACGCGCGCACCCGCATCGTAGGCCTCGCGTAAATCATGCACAGTGCCGATCCCTGGAAGCAGCAGGGTCGCCACACGCGCATGTTGGACGACTTCGGCGACAGCGGCGATCCATTCGGCATCGGTGTGCGCGCCGAAGCCATAGTTGAAGGAGGAGCCTTGCAGGCCGTCGCCGTGAGCCACCTCAATCGAATCGACGCGTGCTTCGTCGAGCGCGCGCGCGATGCGCCGCACCTGATCCAGGCTGTAGCGATGTCTAATCGCGTGCGCGCCGTCGCGCAATGTGACATCCGAGATATAGAGCTTCTGCTTCATTGGATCCCCGCGAAGGTGTCGTCGAACGCGCCTTGCCCCGAAGCGGTCTGCCGCGCCGCGATGGCCTCGGCCGCCGCGAGCGCCGCCGACGTCATAATGTCCAGATTGCCCGCGTAGGCGGGGAGATAGTGGGCCGCGCCTTCCACCTCCAGAAATACCGAGGTCTTGAGCCCGCTGCGCAGACCGAGCCCCGGCACTTCGACCGGACGGCTAGAAGGAATCCGCTCGAACTGCACGCGTTGCTTGAGCCTGTAGCCGGGCACGTATGCACGAACGGACTCGACCATGTCCACGATCGCCGTTTCGACGGCGCTTTCGTCAGCGTCTTCGGAAAGCGTGAAGACCGTATCGCGCATGAGCAAGGGTGGCTCGGCTGGGTTGAGCACGATGATCGCCTTGCCGCGTGCAGCGCCGCCCACCGTTTCCAGCGCACGCGACGTGGTTTCGGTGAACTCGTCGATGTTAGCGCGCGTTCCAGGTCCCGCCGAACGGCTCGAAATCGACGCGACGATCTCGGCGTAGTGAACATGCGCGACGCTCGACACCGCTGCGACGACCGGAATGGTCGCCTGACCGCCGCACGTCACCATGTTGAGGTTGTGGACGTCGCGATGCATGTCCAGGTTCACCACGGGCACACAATACGGTCCAATGGCGGCGGGCGTGAGATCGATCAAGCGAATGCTAGGTTTTGCAGCGCGCAGTAACGCGTCGTTGCGTACGTGCGCCGCCGCGGACGTGGCATCGAACACCATGTCGATATGGGCAAACTCCGGCATCGACAACAAGCCGTCCACGCCACTGTCGCAAGTTTGCAGGCCAAGCCGCCGTGCTCTCGCAAGGCCATCAGAAGCTGCATCGATTCCGACCATGATCGCGGCTTCCACATTGCGCCCATGACGCAATATCTTCACCAGCAGATCGGTACCGATGTTCCCGGAACCGATGATCGCCGCCTTGAGTGGCCTATTTGCCTCTTTCGAATCCATTGTCGTTTCCTCTGGTCCTGTTTGATTCGAACGCGTGAAGAGCACGCGTCATGCGAAAGCGACGTCGGCGTGACCCAGACCGTCGAACTCGACACGCATGTGGTCTCCCACGCGCGCCGGCACCATCGCCGAAAGCGCACCGGACAAGATGATCTCGCCCGCCCGCAACGGCATCCCGAACTCGCCGAGCTGATTGGCGAGCCAGACGACCGCATTGATCGGATGCCCCAAGGCGGCAGAACCTTGGCCGGTGCCGACGGTTTCGCCGTTGCGCGAGAATCTCATCGTGATTCCCGCGAGGTCGAGAGCGCGCGGATCGGCCCGCCCCTCGCCGATCACGAAGGCACCCGACGAGGCGTTGTCGGCGACCGTGTCCTGAATGCGGATCTTCCAGTCGCGGATGCGCGAGTCGACGATCTCGAAGCAAGGCATGACCCACTCGGTTGCGTCCAGCACGTCATGCGCGGTGAGCCCCGGCCCACTCAAATCCTTTGCCAGCAGAAACGCAATTTCCCCTTCGGCGCGCGGCGCAATGAATTGCGACAGCGGAATCGTCGCGCCGTTGGCGAACTGCATCCCCGAGGTGAGCTGCCCGAAATCCGGCTGCCGTACATCGAGCATGTTCATTACGGCTTCGCTCGTGATTCCGATCTTCTTGCCGACGATGCGCTCGCCTCGCTTCGCGAGTCGCGTGGCGATCATGCGGCGTTGAATCTCGTAGGCATCGGCTATGGTCATGCCAGGCTCTGTCATCGTGAGCGGCGCGATCGGCTCACAACCCTCAAGGGCATCGAACAGCGCGTGCGCAACCGTGCCGATCTGCATCGACTCCATGTCTTCTCCTGATCTTGATTGTCGGTTAGGCATGCGAACTGTTGAGCTCGAGGTCACCGGCGCTGAGGTAGTCCCACATTCGCTCGATGACGCGTCCCGCTGTCGTCGCACGTCGCGCCGCGTCTTCCGCACTCATCGCGGACGCGTTTTCAAGGCGCATTGCACGAATAGCGCATTCGACCCGCGCAGCATCTTCGAGGAACCAAGTAAAGGCAACCGCCTCTTCCAGGGTGGCGCCCACGACGACTGCACCGTTGCCGCGCATAACGACTGCCCGCGCGTGGCCAAGGGTTTCGGCCACGCCTTCGGCCTGCGGCGTGGAGCGGACCAGCTGCACGTCGTCCCAAAGCGGCGCAGACGGCGCGAAATAGGTGCCCGGCCCATGACGCGGAACCGGCGTGATGCCGGCGGTCGAGAGACTCATAACTGAAGGAGGCATGCTGCGCGCGACGGCGCCCACGTCATTCCTTCTCGCATAGATTTGTTGATGGATCCGGACTTCGCCCAGCACGCCATCGGGCAATTCGCCGCGGATCGGCACGACCACGCCGGCCTCGCGTTGGATTAATCCCGGCGGCATCGGCGCGCACACCAGCAGATAGTCGTGATTCAGACGTAGACTGCAGTGCCCGTAGGCATGGACCAGTCCCGCGCGCCCTAATGCGCGTGCCGCCATTCGCACGGTCGCCTGCTGCGCAGGAGACGCTTCGATCGCGCTCATGAGCCGAACTCCAGCACTTCGGGCTTCGAACCCCACATGCAGAAGGAACTTGGCTCGAACGGGAACTGTCGCGGAAGATGCGTGAGATGCTCTTCCTCGCTGAACACGCGAACGCCGCTCGAATACTCGTAGACCATGCCGTCGGGTCCCTCGAAGTACAGGAACATCGCGCCGGAGGTCGGATGTCGCCCCGGCCCGAAGCGAATTCGAATGTTCTTCTCCTTCAGGATGTACCAGGCCCGCATGATGTCGTCGATGCTCTCCACCTGGTGATTAATGTGCTGCACGCCTGCGTGCGGCGATGGCAACAGCGCGACCTTGTGATGCACAGGATCGATGCGCAGCAGGGCTGCATCGCCGATTCGATCGCTCACGCGGGCGCCGAGTACCTCGGTCCAGAACTTCTCGTCGCGCTTCGCGTCCGTGGTGCACAGGCCGATATGGCTGAAACCGGTGATACCCGCGTCGCGCGTACCGTAGTAGCGCTGTCCACGTTGATGCGGCGACACCACCAGATCAATATGGTTGCCACTGGGATCCGCAAAGCTGATGAAGTCACGCACGCAACGCTGCTCCGCCTCGTCCGCGCTGCCGCGCTTGAACGCGATACGCGCGTCGTCGAGCACTTTAGCCGCATGATCGAGCGCTTCAGGTGTTGGGACCTCGAAGCCACTGACCTGTCGAGCCGGATCCCCTTCCGAGAACACCAGTGTGTGGTCCCGGTCATCCGAGCGCAGATAGACGTTCCTCTCTCCACGCCGTGCAATCTGAAGACCCAAGACCTCGGTTGCGTAACGGGTCGCGCCTTCAAGATCGCGCGTGCCAAGACGCACGTATGACACATCCTTCAATTCGATCACGATGTCTCCTTTCGTCGGCTTGCTCATGTCCCGGCCGCGATCGCGGCGCGGAGCCGGTCATTTATAAGGGGTCACGAATCTTTCGATTCGTTGAAGAGAAACTCGACGACAAGCCGGTTGAAGCGCTCCGCCTGCTCGATCTGGGTCCAGTGACCGCAGCGGCCGAACATGTGCAGTTGCGAGTTTTCAATGTGCTCGTGTAACGCGAGGGAGGTGGCGGGCGGGATGACCTGATCGTCGCGGCCATGCACGATAAGCGTTTCATGTGGAAGCGCCTGGATGTCCGCAACGGGCGTCGCCATCGCTTCGACCCAGCGCTGGCGAGGGGCCGGGAACATCTGGGCGAAGGCTTCGCTGCAGCCGGGGCGAATGCTCGCCTCGTATCGCATGCTGGCGAGCGCCGGGGTGAGGCGGGACTGATCGAACGCGAAATACCGCATGATGCGTTGCATATTTTCGAGCGAGGGCGTGTAGCCCCAGACGGCGTCGAGACCTTCGGTGATCGGAAACGAGACACCAACGCTTCCCATGAGTACGAGCCGTTCGACCTGATCTGGCCGGCGCGCGGCCATGGCGAGCGCCAGCGCGCCGCCGAACGAATTGCCGATGACGCTGACCGACACTATGTCGAGTGCATCGAGGAAACCGAATACATGGTCGATCCATCGATCGAGTCCGTAAATGCCGTCATCGAACCGATCGGTGTAGCCGAAGCCGGCCATGTCAGGCGCAAGCACCCGGCCATACTGGGCGAGCGCCGGGATGGTGCCTCGCCAGTTGGCCCACGCGGTTACGCCGGGTCCGGAGCCATGGATCAGTAGAACCGGTTTGCCGCTTCCAATGTCATGATAATTCGTCCGGATTCCTCGCGCGAGGATGGACTGTCCGATTTCAGGGTTGTCGCTCACGTTCTCGTCTCCACTGGCTCAGTCTTTTATAGTGCTGTTGAGACGACTATATGGCGCTTCTCGGCGTTGATCAATCTTGAATGTCTGATCAACATGCGGCGCTGGGAGTGCGATATCTTGATGGTGAAGGACGCGCACGGATGACTATTAACGGTGGGAATGGACAGCATATGCTCGTGATGCGTGCGTTCCACGCGGTCGTGCCGCGATTGACGGCGAGTTCGGCGGGGGTCACTCATCGGCTCCATCGTTTGCGAGGTACATAGTGCCGAACGCATATCGCCAGACGTTGCGAAGCGACTGCTCGCCGTGCCTGCGACCTACAGGTCGTCCTTTCTGTTCTGTAGTTCGATCGGGACCTGCTGCGCTGCCGGGATCATCGGGACAACGGCCCACAGCAACGCGTCGGCACGAGTACGCGACTACATGTTCCGATAAGCCTTGCGCGCTCGTCGCGCCGTCAACGGCGTCCCGACACGTGCCTTCACGACCGAGCTCGTCGACGACCACGCTTTCAAGCGACGATCGCACGCCTCACGCTTAAAACTCTGAAACTGATGGCGGCGTTAAGGCTTTGAATTGACCTTTCGACGCCTCTTTTTCAGCGGCGGGCGCGTTCGGTTTGCGTCGGCATATTCGCGGATCATGTCCGTCAATGCGCGCAAGCCCGCCGGCACATGACGACGGCCCGGATAGTAGAGGCATAGTCCGTCGAGCGGCGGCGTCCAGTCTTCGAGCACGCGCACGAGGGCGCCTGCTTCGAGATCCGCGGCGACATTCCATTCGGTCAGGTAAGCGAGACCGATCCCCGCGCGCGCGGCGGTCAGCATCACGCCCGGTTCGTCGAGCGTCAGCGCGCCGTCGCCATCGATGCGTATGGATTCGCCATGCCGCTCGAATTCCCATTGATAGATCGACCCGCTCGGCATGCGGCTGCGAATGCAGCGATGCGTCGCGAGGTCGGCAGGCGTGCGTGGCGGCTTGTGCTGTTCGAAGTACGCGGGACTGCCGACGACGGCGAAGCGCTGGCGATCGCCGAACGGCACCGCGATCATGTCTTGCGGTACGGTTTCCAGCAGACGAATGCCCGCATCGAGACCTTCGACGACGATATCGATGAACCGGCCTTCGGTGACGATATCGAGCTTCATGTCCGGATAGCGCTTCAGGAACGCGATGAAAAGCGGCATCGCCTGATGCGCCGCGCCCACCGATGTATTGATACGCAACGTACCCGATGGCGTGTCGCGAAAGCTGCCGGCCTGTTCGAGCGCGTCGCGAATCGTCGAAAGCGCGGGCGCGATGTTCTGCACGAATTGCGCGCCGGCCTCGGAAAGCGACACGCTTCGGGTCGTGCGATTGAAGAGCCGCACGCCGATGCGAGCCTCCAACGCGGCGATCGCATGACTCAGCGCGGACGTCGATACGCTCAGTTCATTCGCCGCCGCGCGAAAACTGCGATGCCGCGCGACGGAAAGAACCGCTTCGAGTTCGGTAAGCCCCGATGTTTTCATTATGCTAAATCGCTCAATAGGTCATGCCGAATTGTACGGCTAGTCGAATCAATGCAAACGCCTTATCTTTGTGCTCAATACATCGACCGAACGAATTCATCATGCATGACATCGACCAGATTTACATCGACGGCGCGTTTGTCACGCCGCACGGCAACGAGCTTTTCGAACTCTTTAATCCCGCGACGGAAAAAGTTATCGGCCGCGTGCGCCTCGCTGACAAGGAGGATGCGCGCAGTGCAATTGCGGCGGCGAAGCGCGCATTTCCCGCATTCTCGCGGACGGACAAGCGCGAACGTATCGACATGCTGAAGCGCATGCACGCCGCCGTCATCGCGAAAGAGGATGAGCTTTTCGAGGCCATCGTCGAAGAATACGGCGCACCGGTTTCGCGCGGCCGCTGGATGGCGCGACATGCGAGCAACGTGCTGCTGGAAGCGGCAAAGGTGCTCGAAGACTATGCGTTCGTGCGTGACGCGGGTACGGCAAAAGTGGTGATGCAACCGCTCGGCGTTGCCGGGCTGATCACGCCGTGGAATAGCGACGCCGGCTTTATCTGCGGCAAGCTGGCGGCGGCGCTCGCGTCTGGTTGCACGGCGGTCATCAAACCGAGCGAAATGAGCGCGATGCAAACGCGCGTCGTCACCGAAGCGCTGCATGAGGCGGGACTTCCGGCAGGCGTGTTCAACATCGTCACGGGCCGAGGCGATATTGTGGGCGCGGAGATCAGCGCGCATCCCGATATCGCGAAGCTGTCGTTCACGGGATCGACGGTCGTCGGCAAGACGATCCTGCGCACAGCCGCCGATACGCTCAAGCGCGTGACGCTCGAACTCGGCGGCAAGTCGCCGACGATCGTGCTCGACGATGCGAACTTCGACGAAGCCGTGCCGCTCGCACTCGATGCGGGCTTCATGAACAGCGGTCAGGCATGCATCGCGGGCACGCGCATTCTGGTGCCGCGTGCACGGCTCGCGGAGTTCGAAGAGAAAATCGTGAGCGCCATCGAAAAGATTCGCTCGGGCGATCCGCGCGATCCGCATACGAGCATCGGCCCGATGGTGAGCCGCAAGCAATGGGAGCGCGTGCAGCGTTATATTCGTATTGGCATCGATGAGGGCGCGCGACTGATCGCGGGCGGCGAGGGGCGTCCGGATCACGTCGGCGCGGGCTGGTTCGTGCGTCCGACGCTCTTCAGCGACGTGACTAACGACATGACCATTGCGCGAGAGGAAATCTTCGGGCCTGTGCTGTCGATCATCGCGTACGGAGATATCGAAGATGCCATCGCGATCGCCAACGATACGCCTTATGGTTTGCAGGCGTACATCGCTTCATCGGACGACGCGCGCGCGAACGCAGTGGCGTCGCGCATCGACGCGGGGCGCGTGCTCGTCAACACGCTCGCGCATGAACCTGCTGCGCCGTTCGGTGGATTCAAGCAATCGGGCATCGGCCGCGAATACGGCACGTTCGGCATCGAAGCGTTCCTCGAACCGAAGTCACTGCTGGGCGTCCGTTAAGCCCGCGATTCAAGCCCACCCACTTCTCCGTGCGATTTCGCCGGGCTGCGGTGGCCGGCCTGTTAGCGCGACGCAGACGAATATGTGATCAGCGTCGAAATGTATGCACTCAATGCAGCATAGAATCAAATTGTTTGCATTATTCTGCGAACGCAAGTAATGTAAGTATCAACCGGACGTTGATCGCCGCCGGTCTTCGGCCGCGGCTTGTCTGGACGATGCGTTCGCTGCAATCATCGAGCGAGCCAGGCGGCATTGATTCGCTGAAAGCTTGGCTCCTCGGACTTCGGGTGGCACTTCCAGTCCTGGCCATCGTCGCCGACTGACGTTGTGGTTCGCAGGGAATCAATCCGGCTCTCGCCGGAATAGTCCGCAAGTGCCGATTGAAACATTGCTTCAGCTACTACGCGCTCGATGGTGACTACGACTGATCCTGTGTTGGTTGACCGTGCTGCCGCTTATGATTTTCTTTCGCCCCACTTCGAATTGCCCGTCCTGATCAAGGAGGTTTCGTGGAGATCCATCGCAGCGTCGATGGATAACCGCGGCGATCGAATAAACATTGCTTACTGGAAAGACGAGGCGCACGTCGAACGTCGGTATTCCGCCCCGACTCAGAGCTCGCACTACATCATTGAAGTGCTGCTGCGGGCAACCACCATTACGTGTTCCAAAAACGGAAGAAACCTGCGTAATGGCCCCGTTGCCTTTGGCGCCACGCAAGTAACCGCGCCGGAGGATCAGCTAGAGGCAAGCTTCACCCGGAGTGCCGAAGCTATTCACGTGTTTGTGCCTCGGTCGGTGGTTGCTTCGGTGCATCTCCAGTTGCACGGAAAGGCAGCTGCGCCGGATTATCGGCTTGTGGATCCGGGTTTTGCGGCCGATACGATGATGGGCAAGCTCGCGTGCATGCTGCTTGAGACCGAGGCTCTCAGGAACCCGTACGCACACGCTTTTTCTAACAGTCTCGCGATGGCCATTCTCACCCGCGCGATGGAGAATGGGTCGCAGCTTGACGAGAAGCCGAGGCAAGCGCTGCCTCCGTGGTGGCTCGAACGGACGATCGCGTATATGGAGAGCCGATTAGGCGAGCGGGTGACGCTCAGTGACATCGCTGACCTCGCCGGCCTCAGCCGAATGCATTTTGCGTCGCAGTTCAAGCGCTTGACAGGACTAAGCCCTCACACATACCTCACTGTCATGCGACTGGAAACCGCCAAGGGCCTGCTGGCGGAAAATCGTATGCCCATCGCTCAAATCGCGATATCTGTCGGCTTCAATTCGCAAGCACACTTCACGACCGTGTTTCGGAAAGTGACGGGCATGACGCCGCAACGATGGCGACTGAGCGCCGCTTCCACTGCCCAAGTCGAAGCTCCGTGACCAGCCGGTCGGTCCCCTCGACTGATGTTCGGTTTGCCCACGATGTGGAAACGACGCTTGTAGATCTCCGCGGCCGTTCTTCTTTTTTTGAAATTCATGCCCCACGCAGCGCGCGGGATTGAAAGACCGACAGCTTTTGTGTGTGAAAACATGCGAGGAGCGGCTCTTTCCAAACGCTGACCAGTCGCCACAGAGGGATGTCAGGAATGAATGATCGAGAAAACGACTTTCTTGTCTGGCAGGACACGCTCGAGCGGTTAAGACGGCTTCCCGAATGCGCGGGATTGAACGTGGTGACACCGCGCTATAAGTCACGGACCACTCAAGCGACAAGACGGTGGAAAGAGGCGGTCGCGCCAACGGCCGAGGGTCAGGCGAGGAATGACTGCGTTCGAATCCGCATCGCCGAGCTCAGCGCCCGAACGGCGACCCTGTCGTGGCATGACTCTACCGCTTGTCATTACGAGGATCAGAAATGGCGCAGAGGCAAAGCGCGGCGCGCCGGAATATGCTCTCTGTCGGGCAAGTCCGTCACGCGCGGCGCGGATGTCTTCCGCCCATCTCGGAGGGGCGTTGGCGGCCCGGTCAACTCCGACGCGATGATCTTGGCGAGCGCCCTCGCCGACCACGTTGAAGCAGGCGCATACAATGTCTTCGATTGGGCCGCCGCACCACGTGCCGGTCGGTGACTGCACAGACCAGCATGGATTGCGCACTTGTTGCCCCGAGCTGGCACTTGGCCACATGGCATCGCTGTACTTGCTTTAGCGCCGAATGACTCTGTGACAGTGAAGCCTGCCCTATCCGCCTTTCGTCGGCCGTCCGCCGTTCTGAACGTTCGGCTCACAGGACGGATTAACGACTTCCGGATCAAGGAAGCGATCGGAATTTTTCTGACCGTACGGACGCATCCGGACAACCACCGCCAGTCTCGGCGAACTTGGGCTCTGACAAGATACGGCCAGAAAGTCCAAGCCACTTCATCGTTAATAGGAGCCTACGCACACAGATCAAAAAGCATGGCGCATGAACGGACTGAAGCTCGGCGCGTCGGGCTTCAGTTGACCCAGCGCATCCCAGTCTTGCCAGCCGTTGAACCGAAGCGGCGTCATATGGTCGATCTTCGCAATATGCGCCCGCAAATCCGCCTTGTAGCGCTCGAGACGCGGCGCATCGGCTGTTATACCCGCGTAGCGTATAGACGCTGAGATCCCGAAGGTCGCAAAATATGGCAGCACTGTGTACCCCATGTAGTGCAATGTGAAGTGCAGCGGCCAGAGAATAAGATCGAGGTCGCCGTTGCGTCCGTTGTGGCTGAAGGTCGACTCCGGGCCGCCCGCGGTCACGGATACCAGCGCGCGGCGTCCGACAAAGAAGCCCTCGTCGTAGCGTCGCCTGCTCGTGAAAAGCCCATACACGAATACGCGATCCAGCCATCCCTTAAGCATCGCTGGCATCGAGAACCACCAGATCGGAAACTGGAAGACGACGAGGTCCGCTTCCAGCAGCTTGGCGATTTCCGCGCGTATGTCCTCACTCATCAGTTGCTCGTCGAAGGCATGGCGCTGTTCTGTCTGCACATCGAAGACATCCGGCCGCGCGCGATGCTCGAAATGTGTGGGTCCTTCGACCGGATCGAAGCCCATCGCGTACAGATCGGAAACATGAACGTCGGCTCCTTGTTCGCGAAGCGCCGCGACGATAGTTTCCTTAAGTTGCCCGTTGAACGATTGTGCTTCCGGGTGGGCGAAAACGACCAGGGCTTTCATCTGTTCCCCTCGATATCAATTCTTTTATGACGCTCGGCTGTCGCCCCGACGCCGCCGCGATTTGCCGGAACGTCTGCCGCGGTAATCAGCGCGCGGCGCGATGAGGAAGCAGTTGCGATTCGATATCATCGTCCGCTTCGGGCGTCGTCAGGTGCGCGCCGTGCGTCAGATCGAGCGGCATTGTCGGCGGAGCATTCTGCCGGTCATGCGCTAGTGCAACTCGATACACTCTCGAGCCATAGGTCGACAGATCGCGTGCCAGCGCTTGCGCGATGTCCACCTTGCTGTGGGTTCTCGGCGATACAAGGAAGATCCGCGTCGTGCAGACCATCAAAGACGCGGCCTCGAGACCTGCATCCTCCAGCCAGGGAAGATCAATGCGCTCAGCGGTCGACAGAAGCAAGCGTTCGTAACGTTGCACCGCCTTGTCGAGATTGAGCACCTGAACCGAAACGCTGCGAATTCCTAGCGTGCCATTCGAATGAATACGACAGTCTCCCTCAGGGACGCGAAGGTGTCTCGCAGTCACATCGGCGCAGAGGAATGGAAGCGCCTCGTCTGTCGGCCAGCCAAGTAGCCAGTGCATCTCCGCGCCGTCCGCCTGAACGCGCGAGCCTGCAGAAGCGTTCTTGTAGAAGTCGTAGCGCCTGTCCGACCGTTGCGTTTCGATCGAGAAATCCGCAGGGCAGAGCGCGAAGTCGATGACGCCTTCGCCTCGTCTCGTCAGACGCTCGTACCATTTCTCGCCGTGCGCGGGGTTGACCCATTCGATCAACTCGATATAAGCGCCGTCGTGAAAATAAATGAGCGCATTGCGCGTCGGCGCATGGGTGTGCCGTCCACCGGCAGAAACGTTGAAGCCCAGTCGCCGATAGTCCAACACAGCCGCCTCTAAGGAATGCACTGCCACGACGAGGTGGTCAAACCGGAATGGCGTCTTCATTTACCTAACGATCCCTGGTCAAAAGAACTCACCATTGGATTAGTCCGTCCACGGTCTTATCGACGATCCCCGTACCCGACGAAAGCACCGAATTACGCCAGACATAGGACGTGGGAACAAATGAGTCGAGAAGGTCTGCGCGCACTTGTACGACCGCCTCTCGCGGATAGCGATCGCCGAACCGGCGTAGCCATAGGTCCTGCCGGATGGCCAGCTCGCCCGACTCGCGGCCGCGCGTGCCCCACTCGATGACGCCGCCTGCCACTTCCGCATGCGGCAGAAGCTTCCGGATGCCGTCAAAAACCAGACCCTGGTAGCGGGGGCAGCTGCGTCCATGCGGACGCGCAGCAGGCAAGCCATCCTTCTCCCACCATTGCGTGGTTTGCCGGTATGCATCGGATTCGGCGTCAGCGAACGGCAGGAAAAATGCCTCGCCGTAATCGCCGATGCCGGTGTGCCAGTCGATTACCGCCACCTTCTCCGCCGGTAGAAGATGCGCCTGCACAATTCTTTGCAGCGTATGGTTTTCCCATGTCCGCCGCGTGCCTCCGAAGAACACGCCGTCCGGGTGCGCGTACTGGCCGCGTGCGATCGCGTCAAAAAGCGCGTCCTCTCCGAGACGGTTGCGCGCGGCGCTGAGCCCTGCTTCGGCGTGGGAACACCGATCCGCGTCGGCAATGTCCGCGTTCAGGAAGCGATGCACTTCGTCGTAGATCCGGTTTTCCGGCCTGCCCCTCGAGAAGTCCACGAAATTACGATTGAGGTCGATGCCGTCTTCGTTGGTCCGAACGCCATACGAGAAGCCATAGGGATTAAGTGCGTGGACGAGAATCACGCCAATGTGGTCGAGCTCTCGCCTCGAGGCACAGAGCCGAAGCCACGCGGTCTGGAGCGCGGAGCCGGCGTAGCCTTCAGCTCCATGCGTTCCGCTGATGACCACAAGTTTGTGCCGGCTCGTTGCGCTTCCTAAACACGCGACGTCGATGCTCAGACGCTCCTCCTCGATCCCGGGCGAGCGATCGTAATCGTAGACGTGTAGATCCGCCCCCGCGCCGCTTGCCGCGGCGCGAAACTTATCGCGTGCGACAGCATATGTCGGAGAAAAGTAATCGGTGTTTGCGAAGAACATGAGTGCGCCCCGTCCGCCTTAATGAACCGCGTCGATCAGCGGTGGGCTACTGATTTCGCGAAGGTGCGTAACTGCCGTCATCTCGATGCGTTTCATCACCGACGAGAGGCGGATTGAAAACGCAGACCAAACGAAGATCGCCTTTGACTGCGCGCACTTTATGACGGTCGTGCTTATCGAGGACGTAGATGGATCCGGCCTGAATGGTGTGCGTGTCGCCGGTGGCGAGGTTGACGACTTCTCCTTCTCCTGCGAAGCAGTAGTTAGCCTCGATGTGATGCTTGTACTCCAGTTCCAGCTCAGTTCCTTCGAGGACCGTGGTGTCATGAACCGAAAATCCCACGTCATCGCTCGCGACGATGAGCCGCTTGCTCTCCCACCCTTTTCCGGAGGCGTGCCGTGCCGTTCCAACGATCGATGCAACGTCTCTGACGATCATTTCTGTTTCCTCTTCGATGGATCTCGCATTAAGGTTTCGACAGCGCCGCCTCGACTCGGCGCGCCACGGAGAGCAGATCGATGTCGCGATGGCGGCGTCCAGTGAGCATCAGCCCGAACGGTCGCGGCCTGGCCGGATCGAACTGCATGGCGATGCTCGGCGCGTCAAGGCGATTCGCCAGCTCGGTGAGACTGAAAGATAGCGCGTTCACACGCAGATACTCGATCTCGTCCGCGGTCACGTCTGCGATCCGAGGCGGAACAATGGGCACTGTCGGGGTCAACAGAGCATCGTAGCGCGCCATTTCTGCGTCAAACACATTGGCTTCGTGCTTGAGCGCTGCCGCGCCCTTCAGGTATCGATAAGCCGGAATCGATTCACCGCGCAATATCCTGGGCCCGACGAGCGGGTCGTAACGCGCCAGTCGCGTACGAATCCACGGTTCGTGCCATGCGAAGGCGTCCGCCACAATGATCCCGCTTTCGGCGGCAATACGCGACGGCGCTCTAAGGTCCATGAAGTCGGTCTCGACGATCGAAGCACCAAGGCTGGCAAGGCGATTGACACACGCTTCAAACGCTGCGACGACAGTCGGATCGCAACCAGTCAGTGCGAAATCCACGGGCAGAGCCAGCCGGATCCCTTCAAGCTGCCTCGTCGGCCGAACCCGCACGACGGGTGTCCTGTAAAGTTTCAACGCCTCTACCACCCTGACAATGGTGCTTACATCGCGGGCAATGAAGCCTGGCGCATCGAAGGTGGTCGACAGCGGAATGCACCCTTGCGTTGAGATAACATTCGTCGAAGGCTTGAAGCCTACGATCCCGCAAAACGCCGCCGGAATCCTGATCGAACCGCTCGTGTCGGTACCGAGCGCAATGTCCGCAAAACCTCTTGCAACTGCAACGGCGCCGCCGGAAGTCGATCCGCCGGCAACACGTTCTCCATGCGCATCGAGCGGAGTAACCGGCGTGCCCGTGGTGTTGTTGATGCCAAGAGCGCCGAAGGCGAATTCGGTCATGTTAGTGTGCGCCACCAGTGTTGCACCGGCGGCGCGCAGCCCAGCAACGACCGGAGCATCGCGCGTCGCTTCGGGCTGGTCCGATAGAACGGCCGAAGCCGCGTCGGTGACCCATCCGGCGACATCGAAGCACGCCTTCACGGCCAGAATCAGTCCGTTCAGCGGGAGGCTTGCGCCGGATGCGACTGCCTGGTCAGTCGCGATGGCATCGGCTGCAGCGGCATCGAATCGCGTGCGCAGGAACACTTTGTCCAGCCCACTGAATGCCAACGAAACCGCTCGGCTTTGCTCGACCCTCGATTCGCCCGACATCTGTCTCAGCCCTCCCGCGTGCGAGACCTTACTTCGCTTGCCAACGCATTAAGCCTGCATGTCATTGCTTCGCCCGGATCACGTCGATGTCGCGCCAGTCTTTTCCTTCTAGCTTGTAGAGCGTGTATGGAGCGCTGGCCAGATCGCCGCGTGCATCGAATGCGATAGGTCCGGTGGCGCCTTTGATGCTGCTGTCGGCGACAGCAGCCAGCACTTTGGCCGGATCCTTCGACTGAGCCTTAAGCACCGCTTCGATGATCACCGACGCGGCGTCGTAGGCATACGGCCCCTGGAAGCCTTTCAGACTCGTACCGAAGCGCGTGCGATAACGATTGACGAAGTCCAGTCCGGGCATCTGCGAAAACGGTATACCGGGCTGAACGGCCAGCGAACCCTCTCCCTCGCCTTTGGCAAGGTCAAGAAAGATCTCGTTGTTGAACCCCTCGCCGACGAGCGTCGCCGTCAGACCCAAACTGCGCATCCGTCTTACCACCTGAGCCGCCTGCGCGTCGAAGCCGCCGAAGACAATGACATCGGGGTTCTTGGCGCGCAGCTTAGTGAGCACGGCGCTAAAGTCGATGGTCTTATCGGTCACATATTCATGCGCCACAACGTTCGCGTGGCGCTCGCGCAGGGTCGCCTCGACCCGGTCGGCGAGGCCTCGCCCGAAGTCAGTCTGATCGTCGATGATCGCGATTCGCTTGGCCTTCAGCTGATCGACCAGATAGTTGCCGAGCGTCGCGCCGGCTACGGCATCGTGACCCACCACCCTGAAGGTCGTCTTGTAGCCCTGCTGCGTATAAGACGCGCTAGTCGAACTTGGACTGACCTGGGCAATGTTGGCTGCCGAGTACGTTCTCGCAGCGGCGATGCTACAGGTGGAATTGAAGTGCCCTACAACGCCCGACACTCCGATGTCGGCGAATCGCTGGGCAATCTGCGAAGCGATGCGAGGATCGCCTTGATCGTCTTGCGGTTCGAGTTCGAATCGAACCGCCTTTCCCTTGAGCGTCGGATGGCGTGAATTCGCATCTTCGACCGCCAGCCGCGCGGCGTTTTCCATTTCCTTGCCGTCGGCCGCGGACGGCCCGGTAAGCGGCGCCGCAAAGCCGATCTTGACGATCGCATCGTCGGCCCGCCCCGCAATCGGCGCGAGCGCCAGCGTCAGCGACAACGCACCGCCAATAAAACCCGTTATAGCCCTCATTGCTCGCTCCCATCCATCCAGCGTCGGTTGTTTGGTTAACTGGCACTTGTACGCATACAAAGATACATACAATGGCATGACGTGATGATGCTGGCAAAGCTTCGGCTAGGCAACCATTTTCATAATAGTTAGAAAGCACACCCGGCGATATGGACAAGAGGACGCCTGTCTCTTGCAGATTGCGAGATGCAGACATTGAAACGATTGTATGCAGCCACGCTGGGAACGAACGCTATGAGAAACGTGTTCGCAGAATCTAGGGATCGGTGTACCGGGCGCTCCTCCGGATATGCGTCTTAGATTCTTAGGTCGCATCGCCCATGATGAGTGCAATCCGCTGAGGGATAGCAATCCTTCAAAGGGTGCGGGCCAGTGGTTACAAACACTGAGGGCGGTCGGCTTCAAACTAACGTGAGAAGACGTCCATTGCCGTGCCAGCATGCAACGGGTCGGAACTGAATCGGGGGGCGATACGGCGGCAGTGTCGGCCGTATCGCAGCGGGTCGAACGGTCGAACAAAGGCGTATCGGTCTCGCTTCGACCGCTCGGCATCTTCGTCTCAAAAGGACGACTGCAGCCGAACTGCTTCGGTAACGACTGGCGCATCCGGCGAGGCCGGCGAGGCCGGCGTACTCGCAGCACGCAGAGCTCACACGATCACGCTGGGCTCAGATAGGTCAGAGCGGAGCAGCGATGCGATCTTTTCGAGCCCGAACTTCAGGTCGCCGATGGTGGGCGGCCCACCCAATGAGAGGCGCACGGCCTCCTCTGCTACGCCGACGCAAAAAGCATCGCTCAAGGCGATGTTGATGCCGTCAGCTCGAAGCCGCTCGGCGAAAGCCGCTCGGGTCCAGATTTTCGGCAGTACCAACCAGGTGTGGAATGCTCGCAAGTCCGTGTGTTTCGTCTGTTCGGGCAAAATGTCCCGCGCCAACGACTGCCGCGCTGCGACCTCTTGGCATATTGCGGCAAGTAAGGTTGACGCGGTGCCATCTTCGATCCATCGGGTTGCTAACGCAGCGCTCAGAGGTGACGCCATCGACGCGGTCGCGCGCAAAATGACAGCAGCACGCTCGGCGAAAGACTTTTCCGGCGTCGCCAGATAGGCAATTCGCAGCGCCGGCGTGAGACATTTGGAGAGCCCCGAAAGATAGAAAGACTGGTCGGGCAAGAAACTCGAAAGCGGCGGCAACTCGTTGCCGCTCTCAGCGAGAAGCGGCCAATAGTTGTCATCCTCGATCAGCGAAACGCGATGGCGTGACAGCACGCTCGCAATCGCCATCCTGCGTTTCAGCGACATGCTCCGCGTGGTGGGATTGTGCAAGGTCGGCATACAATAGAACGCCTTCACCCGATGTTCCTTGCACACCTTGTCCACAGATTCCGGAATAGCGCCCTGATCGTCCATTTCGACACCTACCAGGCGGATCCCAAGATAGCGCGCGATGAGAATGATGCCAGGATAAGTGAGGTTTTCGACGCACAGGACGTCGTCCTTTGCAGCAAGCATCATGATGACCACGAGCAATGCGGATTGCGTTCCTGGACAGACGAGTACCTGCTCCGCCGAGACCGCGCTCAGGCGCTGGCGCAGCCATTGCGCGCCCACGTCGCGGTCGTGGATCGTTCCCGCCGGTGGCTGATACCGCATGAATGCCTTGGCATCGAGTGCGACCGTTGCCCTTGACACCTCGTTCCAGAGAGTATTGCCCGCCTCGCCCTCGAACACATTGGGCGGCGAGTTCACCATGAAATCCGTCGATGCACTGGACGACGGCGTGGGCGCTCGGTCGCGCAAATGACGGACAAATGTGCCCCTGCCGACTCGCGCATCGATAAGGCCGCGCCGCTGCGCCTCTGCATAGGCGCGGCTGATGGTCGAAAAGTCGACCCCGATCGCCGCGGCCAGAGCTCGTTGAGGTGGAAGCCGGTCGCCCCGATTTAGCGTTCCATGCGAGATGTCGGCGGCCATCGCATCAGCAATGCGCTGATAGATTGGACCCTTACGCGCTTTGATATCCGGAACCCACCGCTTGATCATCATCGCTCTCAATACATACATTCGGAAGATTGTATGCGAAAAGCAGTTTGCTTAAAGCATTTGTTAATCGTCGGCGTTCGAATCCGCCTGACACCTTCGTCGCATTGTCGCCAAACGTCGAACCAACCGCCAGAAGATGCAAGACCTCACTCGGTGGTAGGACGTTTGCTCCGCTTGACCCGCTTCCCAGCGGCACGCTCGGCATCGCTTTGCAGCAGCGATAAAGCCACGAAAGCCCGTGTCGCCGCGCTCCTGTACCCACTCTTGCGAAGCAGCTGCGCGGCCGTCCGCTGCGGCAGTGCCGGCTCAAGCTGGACGCTGCACAGCCCTCGATGCTCACGCGTGATTGCGGCTGGACGCGGCGTCGCAAGCGCACTGCGGCTGACGACTTCAATCGCGGCGCTGATCGAATTGACTTCCATTGCAAGCCGCGGTGCCACCCCGTTCTCGTGGAAATAACGGTCGATGTATCGGCGCGTCGCGAATTCTCCGTTCAACAAGATCAGCGGCTCCTCCTTGAGTTCGTTGAGCGTCATGCGAAGCTGCCGTCTTGCTCGGGGATGCGCCTTGCCGATCATCAGCGCAAGTTCCTCGACGAAAAGTACCTGCGGCTCGATTTCCTCATTCGAGACCGTGTCGAATGCGATTCCGACGTCGAGCGGGTCGTCGGAAAGCAGGGCCTCCATCCGATCTTGTGGCATCTCCGTGAAGCTCAACATGATTTTCGGATGCAGACGGTTGAATGCCTCAATCAACGGTCCGACGAAGTAAGCGGTGAAGGTTGGGGTTGCCGCGATGCGCAGAACGCCGCGGCTGAGGTCCTGAACATCGGAAATGGCGCGCTTGCCGAACTCAAGTTGCTGCAGCGCACGCCGCGCATGGCTGACATAGGCCTCCCCTGCGTCGGTCAGGCGAATAGGACGCACAGTCCGATCCAGCAAGAGAGCGCCGAGGGCTTCTTCGAGTTGTCGGATCTGCTGCGAGAGCGTGGGCTGAGATACGTGCAGGGCCTGCGCGGCGCGCGTGAAATTGCGATGCTCCGCTACGGCTAGCAGATACCGGATATGTCGTAGCAGCATGGTTGCGACTCCTTCGGTATTTCTTCCCAATAGATCGGATAAGAAGCCGGTCTTGGACACTACAGCCGAAACCGTCGAGCATTCGCCTCATCGAGCCACCGTTCACAATCGCAGAGTGAAGATGAAACATCATCGACGGATTTCTCAGATTTCAGCGGGAAGCCTTCTCGCAGCGCACCAACCTCTTTAGGAGGCTTGCAACGAGCCAAAATCCCCGCGCGCTGTTTATCTCGTGTTCAAACAGCCGGCTCGTGCCCGAACTCGTGACGCAGCGTGAACCGGGCGACCTGTTCGTCATCCGTGATGCCGGCAACATCGTTCCTTCTTGGTCCGGAACCGGGCGGCTTGACCGCGACCGTCGAATATGCCGTCGCGGGACTCGGCGTGACCGACATCGTCATTTGCGGCCATTCGGACTGCGGCGCCATGAATGTAATCGCGACATGCGCCTGCATGGATCACATTCCGTCGGTCCGGAGCTGGCTCAAGTATGCGGATTCAGCGCGTGTGGTGAACGAAGCACGCAAGCATTCAAGCGAACGCGACCGCATCGACTCGATGATTCGCGAAAACCGTTTCGTCTCACTTTCGAAGCATCCGAACGCGTGTGCAGAACCGGCCCGTGCGAGCTTGCCGCCTGACCGGCACCTTAACTTCCCATCCGGAGATTCATCATGAGTCAGTCCCAGTATCGTCAGAACGCGCGTGCAACGCTGTCCGACGCAATCATCGACGCCAAGATCGCGAAGAACCTAACCTTCAGGCAACTCACGGAAGGCACCGGACTCAGCATTGCCTTCGTGACCGCCGCGCTTTTCGGACAGCATCCCCTGCCGGCGGATGCGGCAAGAGTCGTGGCCGACAGGCTCGGTCTCGACTCGGACGCGGCGCGCGCCCTGCAGACGATTCCGATGCGTGGCAGCATTCCGGGCGGCGCACCCACCGACCCGACGATCTACCGCTTCTACGAAATGGTGCAGGTCTATGGCTCGACGCTAAAGGCTCTGGTACATGAAGAATTCGGCGACGGCATCATCAGTGCGATCAACTTCAAGCTCGACATCAAGAAGGTTGACGATTCGGAAGGCGGCCACCGGGCGGTGATCACACTGGACGGGAAATATCTTACGAAGCCGTTCCGAGCTCACGAATACTTGGCCACGAAGCGCGAGCTAGCCGCACGCCGTTTGCGATATCGGGTTCGACCTAATGCGGCACGAGAACGTGAGGCTTTTAGGAATGCGTTGGCTCTCTCGACTATGACATCGAAACGGGATCCCCCGTCGAGACCCAGCCATGGATCGCGAGGCCGCCTTGCTCTGTCCCGAGCCGCACGGAGGGATGAGTCTTGACGTTGGCAATCTGGGCGATGACGTCGATGGCTGGCACCATCGAGCGCGTCGTGCTGATGGTCATACTCAGACTGCCGACGATTGTGCCTCCGTTGGTTAAGCCTTCGCTCACCGTCCAGCGCGCCTGCCGCATCGGGGCGAGTGGTGGGCACGTCGACGATCGTGCTGCCGAGGCAAGCGCTCAAGACGTCTTGTCGTGTTAGGCACAAAGGCGCGGGACGGCGCGCGGCAGCATGTGAACCAAGATGATCCGCTTATAGGGATAGTTGATCGCATACGTGACACGGTCCGTGCCACTCATGCCGTGGGTGGCTTTGATGGCCGCTTGATCTGCCACACGGTCGACGAACTCAGCAAGCTCGACGGCGTGTCAATCACGGCGGGTAACAAGAAGCGCTTCTATCAGACCACCGCCACGGCCCGCTGGATGAAGTCGACGGCCGCCCGCAGCGAATGCGGGCGGATTGCCGACAGATGACACGAGACTGCGCCGTCCAGCAAGACGCCCGCTCGCTGCGCGTCCAGAGCAGCTCATCAGCGCGGCGCCGCCGCCGCATGACTCTTCTCAAGCGACCGGCACATTCAGCGGATCGTTCCGTTACAGCCGCTTGAATGCGGACGCGGCGACGTCCCGTTCGTTAAAGGCGTCGCGAATCGTGTCCCGATAGAAGATGTGATACCGCGAGTCAGCACCGCGGCGATTTTCGATCTTCGATCGCGATCGCCGCTTCGGACCGCACACCGGATCGCAGGGCGACAACCGTAAGAAGGATGCGACGGGCGGCACATCACCATGCAGTAGTACCGCCGTCGATAGCGAAGTCGGCGCCCGTGACCCAGCCGGCTTCGTCGCTGGCGAGGTACAGCGCGCAATACGCGACGTCCTCCGGCGTTCCGACACGTCCATTCAACATCAGCTTGCGTTTCATGGGCTCGAACCATGCAGGGTTTTCCATGAGTGCAGCGGTAGCCGCGGTTCTCACGAGCCCAGGTGAAATACTGTTTACCCGAATGCCATGTTTGCCGCCTTCCATGGCCAGGTGACGCGTCATTGCAATGACCCCGCCCTTGCCCGCGGAGTGTGCAAGGGCGGGAAGCACCTCATAGGCCATTTTCCCGGATACCGATCCACAATTGATGATCGACCCGCCCCGCTCCTTGAGGTGTCCCCACGCGGCCTTGCACACGTTGAACACTATATCGAGTTCGCCCTTCATCGTGCCACGCCACATCTCGATAGTCATCTCTTCGATGGGCGCGAAGTGCACCTTTGCAGCGTTGTTGTAGACGATGTCGATGGCACCATAACTTGCCACGGCGGAGTCAATCAGCGCCTGAGCCTGATCCGCTTCGGATGGGTCGCAGGGAGCAAGCGCCACAGCGATCCCTCCAGCTTCGCGAATCGAATCGATCGTCGCACTGCCGCTCTCCTCGTCGATGTCGCATCCCACCACTTTCGCCCCTTCTGCAGCGAATAGAATCGCCGCAGCGCGTCCCATGCCGCTGCCAATTCCGGTTATGACAGCCACCTTCCCTTCGAGTCGTCCCGCCATCTCAATCTCCTCCGTGTGTATCTGCTATGACACGGCGTGTGCCGCCGCGTGAACTGAAAACGCAGCACCGATCACTCTTCAAGCACAAGGAACGGTGTCCTAAGAAATGAAAAAGCTCAAGGGCATGCGCCTTCCGACATGGTTTCGAACCTCCGGAAACTATCTCGGACCGCCATAATCCTGTTGACGGCAGCCCCATCAAAAATTTAGCATACGTCTGTCATTCTAGGAAGACAAACATGAGATTGATTAGCTTTGAACACCAGGGTACGGCGTCTTGGGGCTTGCTCGATGGCGCGCGCGTCATCGACGCCGGACCGCTCGCATCGCGATTCGGCGCAACTTTGAAAGAAGCGCTGCAGAAGGACACGTTGTCCGACCTCGGTGGTTGGGCTGCAACCGCCGACGCTGCGCTTCAGCTTGCAAATGTCAACCTCCTGCCGGTGATTCCGGACCCGCAAAAGATCCTATGCGTAGGGATCAACTATCTGTCGCACGTGCAGGAGACAGGGCGCGAAGTGCCAAAGCATCCTATGATCTTCACGCGGTGGGCCGACTCCCAAACCGGTCACGAGGGGCACATCGTGCGCCCTAACGTCTCGGAGAAGCTCGACTTCGAAGGCGAGCTGGCCGTCGTCATCGGGAAGCGGGCGCGGCATGTAAAGCAGGCCGACGCCCTGCAACACGTTGCAGGATATGCGTGCTACAACGACGGCACCGTGCGCGACTGGCAGAAACATACGATCCAGTTCACGCCGGGCAAGAACTTCCCCGCCACGGGCGGCTTCGGGCCTTGCCTTGTCACGCCCGACGAAGTGGGCGACCCTTCGTCCCTCAAGCTCATCACCCGCCTGAACGGCGCGATCGTCCAAGAAGCGTTCACGAATGACCTAATTTTCGACGTCGCACGGCTGATCGAGTACTGCTCCGTATTCACCGAGCTCTTGCCGGGCGACGTGATCATCACAGGCACGACCGGCGGCGTCGGAGCGTTTCGCGATCCGCCGCTGTGGATGAAGCCGGGCGATGTTGTGGAGGTCGAGATCTCGCGCGTCGGCACGCTGAGAAACATCGTCGTCGACGAACTGCTATGACCGACAGATCGGCTTGGAACGCTTCAGGGACATAAACAGGAGGGTCATTTGACTTTTTCGCTTCAGCAAAGCACGCCCGCGCGCCTGCATCACCTCCACGTCGTGTCGGACAACCCCGGGCGGCTCGCCGAGTTCTATACATCGCAGATGCAGATGACCTCTGTGGGTGGAACAGACCATGATCGGGTTGTCCTGGTCGGTCGGGACCGCGCGGTGGAGATCACCGCGCGTTCGAGCGGGCGCGGGCCGCATTTCGGCTACGCGATGCGAAATCAGGAGGAACTCAACGCGCTGCGTAAGCGACTGCAGAATCATGGGCTAGCCTGCCAGGCTCTGACCGCCTCGCTGTTTCAACCCGGCGCATTCGTGATTGGCGATCCGCAAGGTCGCCGGATGGCTTTCGGACTTGAGATGTCCGACGCGGCATCGGTCGCTAGTCGCGACGGTCTTCCGGCCCGCCTGCAGCACACCGTTTTTCAAACGACCGAACTCGAACGCGTTGTGAACTTCTACACCGATATCGTCGGTTTCTCCATTTCCGACGAAGTAGTGGATGATAACGGCCGTGTCGCAGTGGTATTCCTCCGCTCGGACGACGAGCATCACAGCCTCGCGTTCTTCCAGGGCTCGCGAAACGAATGGGATCACCATTGCTACGAAACCGATAAATGGAACGACATCCGCGATTGGGGCGACCGGTTCGCGGCAATTGATGTGCCGATCTTCTTCGGGCCGGGACGTCATGGACCGGGTAACAACCTCTTCTTCATGGTCACCGACCCCGATGGAAATCGACTCGAATTTTCGGCGGAACTCGCACGCGTCGCGGTCGGCGCCAAGCCCGGTGTTTGGCCTCACGGCGAACGCACGCTAAATAGCTGGGGCCGCGCTTGGATGAGAAGTTGAGGCTACAGTTGGCAACTCCCTCGCACGCGCCGACGACTCAGTGTCGTCGGCGCCGCAGGCCACCGTTCCCTCCGTCGGGGAATAACTGGATGCCACAATTTAGCGTATGGCGGGGTCCCGCACTTCTGCGACGAAACGAAAAGTTGCTCAGCCCCCGCATGGGAGTTTGCGAACAGGCGTCGAGCTGACCTTTGGTGCCCCGGGCTCAATAGACTTCCTGTCCGAATCGTAAATTCCATTCAAGCCACACAAAAAAAGCCGACGCCAGAGCGTCTGCAAAAAGGCTCCGAGCGGAGCCCCTGAGAGAGGCTTACGACGGTCGACTATTTCGTCCGGCTCGCTACGTACAATTGGCTTGCGCACGACCCTTGTAAGTCGGTTACTCTTGAACGAACTAGAGTCACGGCTTCACGTTATGGCGGAATTGCTCGCTTGCGCCCTCACCCCACTGCGTGACCATGCCTTCCTTGGCCTCCCATACTCCGGTGGTTGCAGTCGCCGAAAGACGGTCCGAGTCGGCCCAATGCTCGTGTGCATAGCCTAGCGGGTCGTTCCAGTAATCGAAGAGTTGGCTGCCAAGCAAGTGGCGACCAATACCCCACAGGTGCTCATAGCCCATCGACTTCAGATAATGGTGGTCGGCCATCACGGCATCGATATCCTGCGATTCGAACGAAACGTGCTGGAAGCCGGCGGTATCCGAACGCATCGGCAGAAACGCGTGATGATCGACATGCTCGGCGCCTTTATCGACGCGCAGGAACGACGCAATCTGTTCACCGCCGGCCGTGCGAAAGACTTCGTCCGAGGGCAGCATGCCGAGCGTTTCGCGAAACCATGCAGCAGTTTCTTCGACGAGCGGCGTCCCCAGGACCACATGCGCGATCCGCTTGACCGGCGTTGCCTGGCCGCGAGGCAAGCGCAGCGGTTCGTCGGCACGAAGCGTCGGCTCGCGGCCGGTGTTGACGGCCTGACGCTCCACGTTGATCGGCTCGGGCACGGCGATGCCGTAGACGATATCCACGTCATAGCCGTTCGGCTCTTTCAGGCGCACTCGCAGACCGCCGCCCGGCTCGGTGATCTCTTCCACGTCACGGCCGGTGCCCGCCGCCAGCGTTCTTAGATCCGCCTCGCATTTGGCCAAGAAGGCGAATCCCAACAGGCGGGCCGGACCCTGTTCTAGGATATAGCAGTGGTGAACGGGATCGGTGGCGCGCAAGTACACGGATTCGCCCTGCTTTGCGCAGGTGATTAGACCGAAGCGATTGAGGAATGTCTCGACTTGCGTGACGTCCGGCACGCTGCGCCGGATGTAGAGCAGCTCGTTACATTTGATGATACTCATGCTATTGGATCCATGAAAAAATGATGCCGTTAGAGCGACAGCCTTCCACCGTTCACGTGCAGGGTCTGTCCAGTGACGAACCGAGAACCCGTCCCCAGGAGAAAGAGCATCGGCGCGACAACGTCGTCCGGAACGGCAATCCGCTTCAGCGGAATGGTCTCCAAGATCGCGCGAGCCCGCTCGGGTCCGAACCAGTCCTCGACGGTTCCATCGACAGCCTTGCCTTGCCCGCTCCCACCGCCCAGGAAGGCGGTACTGACGAGGCCTGGAGCGACGGAATTTACACGTACCGGCGCCCACTCTTTTGCAAGCGTTTTCGCAAGCGCAAGCAGGCCCGCCTTGGACGCGCTGTAGGCGGCGAAACCGGGATCCGCCTGAACCGCGAGACCCGACGAGACGAAAACAACCGAAGCGTCAGGCTTCAGCAATGGCCGTGCGCTTACCGCAGTCAGAAATGCGCCGCGGAGGTTCACCTCCATCGTCTTGTCCCACTGCCCGATCTGATGATCCACCGCAGGCGTAGGCGGAATGCCGATCCCGGTGACATAGGCAAGCCCATCGATCCGACCATGCAACTCGCCGACCTGTTTAAAGGCCGCCGCGATCGACACTTCGTCGCGCACGTCCACGGCGATGGCTGGTCCAGCCAACGCGGCCGGCTTGTCGCGGATCGCCTGTTCCGTATCCAGTCCCACGACCTGCATGCCGTTTGCCTCGGCGGCTCGGCACAGCGCCGAACCGATGCCGCCGTGACTGCCCACGACAACGAGCCTGTACCCGTCGGCCGGGGTGAGCGCAGGAAATTCGAGGTTCGCGAGGCCGTGTTCCTTTTCCAATGACATCAGCGGTTCTCCGTGAAGTTGACGATACCCGCCGGCTGACGATAGCGCTTCATCGTCCTTAGGGCGATGACGGACGAAGCAAGCGCGGCAACGGCACTGACGAGCGCAATTGAATGACCGATCGCATTGGGGCCGCCCCCGAATACGTGACCGGCAACCCAGGCGACGATGACCGAGGCACCACCCAGGCCAACCAGATTCATGACGAGGAACAGAATGCCCGAGTTGATCGCGCGAATTCGGTTCGGCGTGACGGACTGGGCCGACGCGGTTATTGCGCCAAAGTACGAGTTCTGCACGAGGTAGTACAAGAAGGCTGCGAACAGGGCTGCATAACGGTTGTCCAAAAGCGGCCCCATCACAGGCACGATGATGACGAGCGAAGCGATGAGCACCGTGCGCATATGTGCGTCCTGATGACCGCGGCGCAGCAGCATGCCAGTAAGCGACGGGCCGAAATATGCGCCGATCACGCATCCGGCCATGAGTGCGATCCCCAGGCCCATTCCGGTCTGGCTGGCCGTCATGTGGAAGACGCGGATGAAGTGCGTCGGCAGCCAGCCGAGATTCGCGAACATGACGATCGACAACAAGGTCGCGCATGTGTAGAGCGGCACCAGATGACCGCGCAGGGCCCACAGTTGACCGCAAGCTTCACGGATGGAGGGAACCGGCGTGTCGTCCAGACGCTTGGGCTCCTTCACGAGCGCGAGCAACACGCCTGTGAGCAGGATCCCGGGCAGACCAACCGCGATGAACACCAGTTGCCATGCTTGGAACTGCCCGCCGAACAATACTCCCGCGAACTTCGCCGCGTAGTCGAGCGCCGTACCCCCGACCACGAGCGCAAGGCCGCCACCCAGCATCGCGCCCATCGAGAAAAGCGCGTTGGCGCGGATCAGCCGCTTCGGCGGGAACAGATCGGCGAGTAGGGAATAGGCGGCCGGCGCGAGCGCAGCTTCTCCGATGCCGACGCACATGCGCGCGACGAACAATTCCGTGAAGCTGTGGGCGAAGGCGCAAGCGATCGTTGCGGCACTCCAAAACGCCATCCCTGCGGCGATCAGAATGCGCCGGCTGCTGCGATCTGCAATCCGCCCGAGTGGCAGACCCAGGATGCAGTAAAAAAGCGCAAACGAAAATCCCTGGAGAAGACCGATCTCAACATCGTTGATATGAAGCGTCTGCTTGATCGGCGCGACCATCAACGACATGACTTGGCGGTCGACCAGCGAAATGATGTACGCGACGATGAGAACCGCGAGCGTGGTGTAACCCCTGGACAGCGGCGGCATCGATGCCGCGGCTTTCGATTCCGTCGACGCCGCGCGATGTGCCATGCCGTTCTCTTCGTTCGAAGCCGCCGCTTCTAAACCTTCCCTGGATGCGTCCTGACCGCTGATCGGCCTGACTTGCTGCCCCCACCGCGGGCTGTCGCTCGTTGCCATGCTGTCTTCCTCCGGTTCGTTATGAAATTATTTTGTGCACAAAGGCTGTTTTGTGCAAGTAGAGATGTTCCCTATAACAAACGGAGACCGGAAGGCAGAGAGCTGAGCCAGCGTTGTCGACTAGTCTACCGACAACTTTGTGCACAAAAATGGGAAGAGCGAGCCGCTTGCGGGAGCGCTCGGTCTAAAAGCGAAAGAATAGAATTGATGGAGCGCGAGTGGCTCGATGGCGAGGGCGGCCGTGATGCCGCGGCGTTCGTGATGAACGCAGGGAGTCAAACGCGTGCATCCTAGACGCTTACGCGTCCTGGACGCTTTTGATCAGCATGACATTTCGGGCGGTTTGCGCGATATGGTCCCGAAGGATCGCGCAGGCAAGCTCCGACTTCCGGTCAAGAACCGCTTCCATCATACGGCGATGCTCTTCGTCCGTATTGCGCGGCTCTTTCCGGTTCATAACAGAAAAACGCCGATAGCGTTCCGACTGATCGAATAGGCTCGAACACAGCGCGAGCAGGCGCGGCGACTCCGCAGCTGAGAGCATGGCCATATGGAAGAGCTTGTGACGCTCGGTCCATTCTTCGTCGGGCCAGTCGCCTCCTGAAGCCACACGCTTTCGCAGGCGCTCGAGCTGATGGAACTCTGCGACGATGCGCCCCTCCCACTCGCCGTCTCCGTTGGCGATGGATTGCGCCAGCGCGGCTGGCTCAACCAGCAGCCTGAAATTGGTGATGTCCTTGAGGTCTTCGGCGGACACGGCGGCCGCGCGGAATCCCTTGTTGTCGTCCGCCGTCACAAGTCCTTCCGCTACGAGCCGGTTCAGGGCTTCGCGAAGCGGGCTGCTCGACAGCGAATGCTCCTGTTGCAAAACCTCGATGCGCAACTTGGTACCCGGCGCGATTTCGCCGCGCAGGATGCGGCGCCGCAGCGTGTTGAATGCCTGCTCTGAAAGCGGCCGGCTCTTGCCGCCAGCATGCGGCAAGGCTGACTGAATGGTGATGGGCTCGTCGCGTTTCATGATGTCGATATTATGGCGCACTAGCTCGATAGAGGAACTTCTATATGCTGCGGCAGCAGTACGATTTTTCCAGTGATTCGCCCTTCTTCCAAGTCCTCATGCGCCCGGGCGGCGCTCGACAGCGGAAACGTGTCGGCGATCTCGGCTTGAAGAAGACCATCCGCTGCCAGCGCGAGGGCCCGGTCGAGGTCGCCGCTCGTCTGTCCTGTCGATCCATACAGCGTGAGTTGCTTCTGATACAACTCCGTCACGTTGAGCGTGACCTTTCCGCCGCCATGAGACCCTGCGGTGACCAGACGCCCGCCCCGCGCAAGACTCGACACCGCTTGCGGAAAGAGATCCGGATCGCCGATGTTCTCGAACACGACATCCACGCCGCGTCCGCCCGTCAGCACCATGACCTCCTGCACAAGGTCGGAGCGCCGGTAGTCGATGCCATAATCCGCACCTGCGGCGACCGCACGTGCGACGCGCTCGGGTGCACCGGCCCCCGCGATGACCGTTGCCCCCAGTGATTTCGCCACCTGCACGCCTACAGAACCCAGTCCTCCGCTCGCACCCATCACTAAAACCGTCTCGCCAGGGCATACTCTCGCTTTTGTCTCCAGCAGATGCAGCGCAAGCGGAGCGTGACGCGCGACGACGGCTGCATCTGCAAAATCCAGTTTCGCAGGAACGAGATGCGTGATGCGCGCCGGAACCGCGACGAATTCGGCATAGCCGCCCCATGCTGAAACGCCGAGCAGCACCGGAGGCGCGGATCCGGTCGCGGCCTTGACGAACGGCAAGGTCGCCACACGATCGCCGATCTTACGATCGACCACGTCATCGCCGATTTCGACGATCTCGCCGACCGGGTCGGCGCCGAGCACATGCGGGAGCGTTACTGGCCGGCCGTACCGCCCGGCTCTCACAGCGAGATCGAGCGTTCGATTCACTGTGACCGCGTGCACCCGAATCAAGACTTCGTCCGCTTGCGGCACGGGGCGCGGCACCTCGGCCAGTTCCAACGTTTCCGGACCGCCGAAACGGCGCATCACGATGGCTTTCATGGTGCTTTTCATGGTGCAATCGCGTGGGTCAAGCAGAAATTTTCACGCGCAGGACGCCGAGTCCGGAGACCGCTGCATCCACCACATCGCCATTACGCAAGAATTCCCCGCGGCTGCTGCCCACGCCTGCCGGCGTGCCGGTCAGTACGAGGTCGCCCGGCCAAAGCGTGATGCGCGTCGACAAATCGCGGATCTGTTCGGCAAGCGAGAAGATCATTTTGCCGGTGTTCGAGTTCTGCTTTACGACCTCGTTGACCGACAACTGCAGCCCGAGGTCCTGAGGATCTGGCACGCGGAAGGCGGGAACGAGCCAAGGCCCGATCGGACAAGCGCCGTCAAAACTCTTGTGCGAGAGCCAGTCCATACGGAAGGGGGAACGCTCCGACAGATCGGTGCGGCGGCTCCAGTCTCGCGCCGAAAAGTCGATAGCGACGGTGTACGCGGCGACGTGATTCAGCGCATCTTCCAATGCGATGTTCTTGCCTTGACGTCCGATTACCGCCGCCAGCTCCACTTCCCAATCGATTGATGTTGCGCCCTCCGGCAGTCTCACGGTCGCTTCCGGGCCGACGATCGAATGCGAACTCTTAAGAAAGTGCCACGAGCGATCGCCGCGGGCCGCCGGCGTGGCCGAGCCCGTGATTTTGGCCATCTCTTCGGCATGGTCGGTGTAGTTCGCACCGGCGCCGTAGATGCCGCCGGGGTTTGCAATCGGCGGCAGCAACCGGACAGAACTTTGGGCCAGCGACTCGCCTGCCCGCGCGGCGTCGAAGCTGGCAAGCCACGGCTCAACGTCGGCCCAGCTCTCGAGCACCGCCTTCATCTCGGCGTATTCTTCTTTGCCGGACACGCCCGCAAGGTCGTGAACCCGGTCGTTCACCAGCACACCGGTTCGCGCGCCACGGCTCGACTCATACGAGACGAGCACCGGATACGCAGGAACGTTTGCGAAAGTATCTCTGTTCATCGTCGGGTCTTGTGATCAGATCTCACCGGCCTGCACGCGGCGGCGCGTCTCCGCGATGGTTGCCGAAATCGCTTCAACATAACTCTCGCGCACTTCTTCACCCTTGCGCTTTTCGTCCTCCGACCCGGCCGCGATGCCGTCGAACACCAGCGCGAATGTGAACGTCAGCGTGAGACCGCGCTCAGAATCGCTCAGCACATTCGTGATCCAGCCGTTGTCTGCCGATTCGATGCGCTGAAAGTGCACCTGCACCTCGGGCGTGAACGTGATGCGCTCGCGGACCGTCTTGCCGCGCAGCGAAATCTGGCGAATGAACCCGTCCTCGAACCTCTCGATGACCTCGCACTCTTTCATCGCGGGCACGAACGGAACCGCGTATTCAGCCTTCTGAACCAGGCCCTTCCACATCTGGGCGCGTGTTAGTTGAACGGGCTCGTTGGCCGGATTTACTTGGAAAGCTGCAGAAATGGCGTACATCGGCTGATTCTCCTTAACGATTGAAGATGGCGGGACTCAAGATTTATCGGACGACGCGGCACGGGCAGCCCGGCGCCGCTCGACTTCCTTCATAGTCAGACTCTGACCGCCTACTGACCAAAGTCCGTCCGCAACTTCGGTAATCGTGACGATCGTTGCGGGGCGGATGCCCTCGCCGCCCTGTCGCACGACGGCCGCAACGATGTCTTCCATGATTGCCAGTTGTTGCTCTCGGGTGAACGCACCCGCCAGATGCTGGACGTTTACGAACGGCACGGTTGTCTCCTCGGATGACTCGCCCCAAGTATGCATGTTTTCATGCATTCTGCAAACAAAGGGTTTGTCCCTAGCCGGGTATCAAACTGCTCGTGCGCCCGGCCTACATTGCCGCTCCGCGCGTTTTATTGAAGCGCCGCCACTGGTCGGGGATTAGCCTTACTTGCACAAAAATTCTTTTATGCACAAACTCGTCGGGTGACGATCGGCGACCGGTGCGGGTGCTGCGTCTGCCATACCTCCTCGCGAAGTGTTGCGACCGTCACATAAAAACCCGTTCGACGTCATGAAACCATCGCGCCGTCGTTTCCTGCCAAGCGCGCATAAAAAAATAGGAATACGGAATGGAGACGAAGCACTTGTTTTGCGCCGCCCTGATCGCTTGCGCCTCGCAAGCCCATGCACAGAGCGTCACGCTTTATGGTTTGCTGGATAACAGCATAGAAGTAGCGAACACTGGTGGTGGGACGACTGCGCGCATGGATCCGGGCATGTATCTAGGATCGCGATTCGGCATGCTTGGCAAGGAAGATATTGGCGGCGGCTACTCCATTAATTTCGTCTTGGAGCAAGGCATCCTCACCACAACAGGGGCGGCAAGTATTCCGAACTCGGCCTTCGGCCGCCAAGCTTGGGTCGGACTCGCTAGTCCCTATGGCGAGTTTCGCTTCGGCAGACAGAACTCGCCTGTATATATTCCGGTCTCCGGCGCGCTCGACGCGTTCAACGGCCTGACAATCGGTTCCGGTCTAATCAGTTTTCTTGCAATCGTCCCCCGCGTGAGCAATGCCATCTCCTACCAGTCGCCCGAGATAGCTGGTACCAAGGCGCAGTTGATGATCAGTCTTCGCGATGCGAGCAATTCGTCGCAGAACGGGATCGCGAGTTATCACATCGGCATCCAATACGCGAAAGGGCCGGTAGGTGCGGTAGTCGGCTATCAGCGCGTCGAAGACCCGGTGGGAGTTGTGTGGCCAGGTTCAAGTGCCGGCACAGTCTTGAAAGCGCTTTATGCCGGCGCCTCGTACAATTTTGGCAATATCACCTTCTATCTCGGCTACAACAACAACCGGCAATCGGACACGCCGCTAAACCGTGACGTGTTCACGGCATCGGTGCGCTACATGTTCGATCCGGCGACGTTCTTCTCCTTCGGAGCGGCACATTTGCACGACAAGTCGAACCTAGACAGTAACGCTGATCAGGTCGGCGTGATGCTTAACTATTTCCTTTCCAAGCGGACCAACGTGTACGCTGCCGCATCTTGGATCGAGAACCACAACCGCGCTACCTTCGCCATGAACGGCGCGACGACCGCGGGCATTCCCGTCGCCTATCCGGGCGCCCCCGCACGCGGCGTGCAACTCGGGATGGTGCATACGTTCTGACCTGCCGATTCATGAATCGAGGTTGGGGCCACCGCGTCAATCAGGGAGAATCCCTCTGCTGACCGACCAACGAAAAAAGGCAGATCCAGTCATGGATCTGCCCTGAACCATTCATCCACGAGCTTCTGTCAGGCCACGAAATCCGGCTGGCGCGCCGGCGCCGCGCGTACGAACGCCGGATGATCCGCGGCAAATTCATACACCGCTAGGCTCCGCGCGTAGGGACGGAGATCGCAGCCCATCCGCAAGGCGTTCGAGATTTGCGGCACGAGGCACACATCCGCGAGCGTCGGCTGGTTGCCGAAGCACCACGGTCCGGAATTCTCGCGAGCGAGCATTCGCTCCACACTTTCCATGCCCTCCGCGATCCAGTGACGGTACCAGTCGCTCTTTTGCTGCGCCGTCACGCCCAGTTCCGTCTCCAGGTACCGCAGCACTCGGAGGTTGTTCACCGGATGAATGTCGCAGGCGATCAGCGAAGCGAACTCGAGCACGCGCGCGCGGCTGTGCGTTTGTAACGGAATCAACCGTGGCTCAGGATGAACCTGGTCGAGATAGTCGATGATCGCGATGGACTGACCCAGTGTGAAGCCGTCGTCGACAATAGCCGGCACCGCGGCGGATGGATTTACGTTCGCGATGTAGTCGACGGCGCGGTGCTCGCCCTTGCGTATGTTGACCGGCAGGGTATCGAAAGCGACACCCTTGAGCGCCAGCGCGATGCGCACGCGATATGACGTCGAGCTGTTGAAGAAGCTATGTAATTGCACGGCGGATCCCATGGTCGATGATGACGGATGTCGCGCTACACGACGCGTACGGTCAGTTCGCCGAGGCGTTCCACGCCGACTTTCATCGTGTTGCCCGGCTTGACGGCGCCGACACCTTCCGGCGTGCCAGTGAAGATCACGTCGCCCGGTTCCAGTCGGAAGAATTTCGACAGATATGCGACCGTCTCCGCGACCGACCAGATCAAATGCGACACATCGCTCTTCTGCTTTGTGACGCCGTCGACATCGAGCCAGAGCCCGGCTTGTTCAAAGTGGCCGACGTCGCTCACCGGATGAATCGGGCCGAGCGGCGCAGAACGGTCAAACGCCTTGCCAATTTCCCAGGGACGGCCCATCTCGCGCATCTTCATTTGTAGGTCGCGGCGGGTCATGTCGAGACCGACCGCGTAGCCCCATACGTGACTCAACGAGTTCTCGAGCGTGATGTCTGAGCCGCCCTTGCCGATCACTGCAACCAGTTCGGCTTCGTAGTGATAGTTCCGGGTTTCCGACGGGTACGCAAGTTCGAGGGTCTCGTCATAGCCAACGGGCACGATGGCGTCGGCGGGCTTGCAGAAGAAGAACGGCGGCTCGCGATCGGGATCGAAACCCATTTCGCGCGCATGCGCGGCATAGTTGCGGCCCACGCAATAAACGCGGCGTACGGCAAATTGGGCATCGCGGCCCGCGACAGGAACCGCGACCGGTGCTTCGGGAGGGAAAACGAATGCCATGATGGTATCGACTCGAATGGAAAGAATGGAAGCGCAGTACGCTCGTTGATATGAAGTTCAGTGACGCTCTTCGCGAAGGAGATTGAGTGCGGACAGCACCGGGCGATCCGAGTAGCTGAACAACACGCTCTCCGCGGAGGCATTCAGCCGAACCGGTGCCCACGACGGTGCCACGAACACATCATGCGGTGCGAAGCTGAACACGCGCTCGCCGATGGCCACCTCGCCGTTACCTTCGACGACGCAATACACCGTAGCGTCGGTACTGCGGTAGGTGCGTCCGTTGAAGCCCGCCGGCAGGTACTGCATAAAGGTGGCGATCGTCGGCATCGGCCAACCGCCGGTCGTCGGGTTGACGTAGCGCAGCTTCACGCCATCCCACTCGTCGACTGCTCCGTTGCGATACAGAGTGTCGAGCGCTTCGCGGCTGCGTGCGTAGGGGTAACTAAAGATCGGCGAGGTCGGATCGCTTACGCGATGCCGCACCGGAGCCATGTTGTGCCCGAAGCGCGCAAAGCTCTCGCCTTCCGCGCGTGACACAGGCTGCGTCTTCTCCGGATAGTTCTCGGCGAAGCCTGCGTCAATCTGCGCGAGCAAGGGAATGTCCAGACCGTCGAGCCAAACGACTGGCTCGCCGCCTTCGTCGACCGAGGGATTGCCGTGGTCGTGCCAGGTCCATGACGGCGTGATGATGAAGTCGCCTGGATGCATCGTGGTGCGCTCACCATCAACCGCCGTCCACGCCCCCTTGCCCTCGACGATGAATCGCAGCGCCGACTGCGTGTGGCGATGACTCGGTGCAATCTCGCCGGGTAAAATCAGTTGCAGCCCGGCGTATAGGTTCGGCGTCATGCTCGACTTTCCCGGCAGCCCCGGGTTTTCGAGCACCAGCACGCGCCGCACGGCTTCCTCGGCGCTGATGACGTCGCCCGCCTGCATGACCAGCTCGCGCACTTCGGAATACTTCCAGATGGCGGGCTCGGCCTTCGGCTGCGGCGTCTTCGGCACCAAGTTGTGCAGTGATTCCCACAACGGTGCCATGCGTTGCTGTGCAATCTTTGTGTAGTACGCCGCGCGCGACGCGCGGATCTGTTCCGTGGACATTGCATGTCTCCTTCTGACGTTGGTCGATCGAATGCGACGCGTAGGAACGCCCTGTTCTGCGTCGTGCTCCGCGAAGAATCAGCGACAGTTTCAGTTGTTTAGCCGGCATCAGGCACCGCCCTGCTCCAGCGCCGTGACCGCGTTGCCCTCGACCCGGCGCGCGTGAAGTGCCCATGCGGCGCCAGCGGACACGAGCGCGGGAACGCAGCCGAGCATGAACAGATGCGCGGGATCCCATCGCATTTCGAGCAAAGCGCCGCCAATGAGCGGTCCCATGATGGAGCCGATGCGCCCGACGCCGAACGCCCAGCCGACGCCGGTCGCGCGAATCGCAGTCGGATAGCTGCGCGCCACCAGCGCGTTCGCAGCAATCTGACCACCGACGATGCAGAAACCCGCCGCGAGAATGGCGCAGACCATCACAGAAAAAGCGCCGTGCACATTTAAGCCGAGCAGCAGCACGGCGGCCGACGCCCCCGCATAGACGAGCGACAGCAGCGCGAACGGCCAGCGACGGTCAATAAAGCGCCCGAGCAGCAAGGTGCCCGCCACGCCTCCAACTTGGAATAGGCTGCTGGTCGTCACCGCGCGATCGACAGACAGCCCGCTTTCGCTGAGCAAAATAGGCAGCCAACTCGAAAACAGATACACCTCGAGCAGACTCATGAAGAAGATCAGCCAAAACAGCACTGTCGTGCGCGCACGATCCTTCGAGAACAACTCGGCCACCGATGACCGGGCCGCATCACGCGCATGGCGGATGAACCGGTCGTCGGGATCGATGTCGACGGTTGGCGCGATGCGCGCCAACGCCGCTACGATCCGCTCCCGCGCCATGCCCTTCGCCACCATGTAGTCGAGCGATTCCGGCAGATAGCGCATTAGCACAGGTGTAAGCAACAACGGTGCGATTCCCCCGGCTATCAGCACGCTGCGCCATCCGAAATGGCCGATCAGCGATGCCGCCACCACTCCACCCAGCGCCGCGCCGAGCGAGAACCCGCAGAACATGACCATCACGACCGTGCTGCGAATTCGTGCTGGGGCGTATTCGGACGTCAGCGCGATCGCGTTCGGCATCACGCCGCCAAGACCGAGGCCGGTCAGGAATCGCATGACGAGAAGCGCGCCGACCGAATCGACGCTTGCGGTCAGAAGTGAAAACGCGCCGAACACGACCACGCTCAGGATTAGCCCGATTTTGCGACCACGCCTGTCGGACAGCGAACCGAACAATAGAGCGCCGACCATCAGACCGGCGAGGCTCGCGGCGAACACAGGGCCGAAGGCCGATTTGCTCACATGCCATTCCGCGGCGAGCGCCGGCGCGATGTACGCGATGGCTTGGGTGTCGAAGCCATCGCAGAACACAGCTAGACAGCACAGCAGTGCCACGAGAAAGCGTGTCTTGCCGAATGGGCCTTCGTCGACGAGCCGGGTGATATCGATATGTTGCATACAGTCTCCTGCTCCGCCACGAGCATTGTTTTGACGAGGTGTCGCGACGGCCCGCATCGACTCTTCGACAGCACGCTCTCTCGCAATCACGAACCGATAGTCACATTTCGGCAGACGTCTGTCAATATGGGAATGCGACGATGCATGACTGCATGCATCGTCGCAGACCGATTGAGCCGGGGCTTTAGACTGAGTGAGTTATGCGTCGATGGATCCGACGATACTCACGCGCGTATTCTCGTTATGGTGCGTTACAAACTTCGCGAGTAATCGGAGAAAAGTGGACGCTTCCTCCGCGCTGAACGGCGCAAGCAGCGACTTACGCTCCCGTTCGGCAAACTTTGCGGCCTGGCGCAACGCGTGTTTGCCGTCCGCCGTGATCAGTATTTCGACCTTGCGCGCGTCGAGCGGACTGGGCGATTTCATCGTTAAGCCGCGTTCGGTGAGCAGCTTGATGACGAGCGCAGTGGTCGACCGGTCAAGACCGATCAGGCGCGCGACGCCGATCTGACTCATCGGCCCAGCTACGTTGAGAATATAGAGCACGCCATACTGACTTGGCGTCAGATCGATCGGCGCGCACGCCTCGATGAACATGTCCATCGCAATCTGGTGCGCCCGGCGAATCAAAAAGCCCGGGCGCCGATAGAGTTCATCGAGCGCCGGGTCGGAAGTGGTGGGCGATTGGGCGGTTCTCTTTGTCATTCCGCGTAACGGTTATAAGCTCTGTGCGGAGCAAGTTTAACCTAGCGCTTGCAGCAAGCTCGTCAAGTCTTTCGAACGTTGTTGACACGGCGCCCGGCTCTCACTAATATTCGGCAGACGTCTGTCAATTATCGCCGATGCCAAGAACTGGTGTCGTTCGTGAATCGCACGATTGTGCACGGAGGAGATATGTCAAAGGAATGTGAAGTCGCGGTGATCGGTGCGGGCATTGGCGGATTGACGCTCGCGCTTGCGCTGCACGATGCGGGAATCAGTTGCCGCGTGTATGAAGCGGTGCCAGAGCTTCGTCCGCTCGGCGTAGGCATTAACGTGTTGCCGCATGCCACGAAGGTGCTGGGGCGTCTCGGCCTTAACGAACGGCTGGCTCAAGTCGCAGTGGCAACGAAGGAAGCTGCCTTTTTTAACAGACACGGCCAACTGATTTATCGTGAGCCGTCGGGCGTTGCTGCCGGCTATGCGACACCACAGTTCTCGATTCATCGCGGAGATCTGCAAACCACGCTCTTGGAAGCGGTACGCGAACGCCTCGGTGACGATGCCGTCGTGCTCGATCGCAAGTGCGTTGGTGCATCGAGTTCGGATGACGAAGCCATCGTCAACTTCGTGGATTCGAACGATCGCGCTTACGCCATTAGAGCTTCGGTTGCCGTCGCATGTGACGGCCTGCATTCGGCGCTGCGCAAGCAGTTCTATCCAGATGAAGGGGCACCGCGTTACTCGGGCGTGAACATGTGGCGCGGCGCGGTTCACTGGAAGCCCTTTCTCAGTGGCGCTACGATGGTGCGCGCCGGCGCGCTGGTGCCAGGCGTCGGCAAGATGGTCATTTACCCGATTCGCGACAATGTCGACGAACAGGGCCGTCAGCTCGTGAACTGGGTGGCGGAGATCAATGCGCCACAGCCTGCGCGTCGCGACTGGAATGGTGCGGGCCGCCTCGAGGATTTCTTCCCAGCGTTCGCCGACTGGCACTTCGACTGGCTCGACGTGGCGGCCATGATCGAATCAACGGAAGGCATTTTGCAGTTCCCGATGGTGGATCAAGACCCGCTGCCGCGGTGGACGTTCGGTCGTCTCACGCTGCTTGGCGACGCGGCTCATCCGATGGTGCCGCGTGGTTCCAACGGCGCGGGTCAAGCGATCGTCGATGCGGACGTGCTCAGCGCATATCTCGTTGACATCGGCGTCGGTCCGGAGGCACTTATGGCTTACGACAGGGAACGCGTGAAGGCGACGGGCGAGGTGGTGCTTACCAATCGCAAGGCGCCGCCTGACAAGATCCTGCAAGTGGTGCATGAAAGGACGAATGGGCAGCCGTTCACGTCGCTTGCAGGAATTATCGACGAGGCCGAACTTCAGAGCATTACTGCGAGCTACAAGCAAGTTGCCGGTTATACAGTGAAAGGACTGGAGGCTTCGTCCGGCGCCTAAGGTAAAGCACGACAGGTCCCTCGCTATACGCGAGGGACGCTGCCTTCACTGCCCAGCTGCCTTTACTCGCAGTGCGTTATTGACCGCCTCCACGCCGGGTGTATCACGCGCGGCAGCGACCACGAGCTCTATCTGACCGGCCTCCGGTACCGAACCCCCAAGCGTGATCGTACCGTTTTTCGCGACCACAACGATATTGAGCACGTCGATGCCCTTCACCTTCGCAAGTCGGCTTCGCACGGTTTTCGCGAGCCGTCGATTGGCAAGTCTTGCTTCTCTTGCCGACGGGACCGCGCTGGACGGGGCAACATCCGACGCAACCGCTTCATTACCCTGAGCGCTCACGCCCCCGGTTCCCGCCAGCGAAAGCAGGACAGCCAAGCCGGCGCTCATGTGCTTTCTGTTCATGCGTTATCTCCGACCAAATTAAAACATGTGCCGTACGCCGATTGCGCCGCCCACCGAGGTACCGGCTCCCTCTTTCAGCGCGCCATTGACGGACAGCCCGGTAGTCATCGCGCCGTGATTGTTGACGACGGCTACCTGACCGTACAAGGTGGTGGCCTTTGACAAGTAGTAGTTAATCCCCGCGGATCCGAGCAATGAATGGTTGGCCGTGTTATTGCGGTCGCTAGCGTACCAGACGCCAGCGTTCACATCGATTTCAGGAGTAGCCAGAAAATCGGCGCCTCCGCCCCAGACGTTATTGCTCATTGCGCCAGCGACCTTGTAGCTTGTGTAGGAAGCTTTGACCGTAAGTTTCCCGAAGCGATAGCCTGCGCCGATCATCCGGCCGGCGAATTCAACGGTCGTAGGCACCGGAGTCGAGGCCGCAGTGCCGCCTGCATTACCGTTGTAAATCGAAGCGGCGAGCAGCAGGCTTCCGTTGTCGTATTTCACGCTGGCTGAGTACTGCTGGCCGGCTTGGAAATCGCCTGGCGAGCCACCAAATGCATACATGACGCTCGCCTGCAGACCAGCTATGACTGGGCTGGTGTAAGAGATCGCGTTGGCGTTGGCCAAGCCTGTCCCCACCACGTTGTCAATGTAATGGACGACGCTGGTGCCGAACGGTGCGAGGCCACGTGGATCAAGATCATAGAGAGTCAGAAAGAAGGGGGAGAATTGCAGGCCCATCTTCAAGTTGCCTATATCGCTGCGCAACTGCATCCAGGCTTGCCGACCGAAAAAATTGCCATTGGAGCTGTTGTACCCCCCGTTGGTCATGTTAATGCCGCTTTCCAGATCGAAATCGAGCTTTAATCCCCCGCCAAGATCCTCGGTGCCCTTCAAGCCGAATTGCGAAGGGGAAAGACCGCTATCAATCAACGCAAATTTCTTTCCTGTACTATTCCCCGATGAATCAATCGATTTACTAGAGTAGAAAAATCCGCTATCCACAATCCCATACAGCGTGACATTGCTTTGTGCTTCAGCATGCGTACTGCACACGCAAACACCTAAGGCGGTCGCCACGTGCGCCGCCGATTTCCTCTTTAACATCGACCGTCTCCTCCTGTATATGCGTTACAAGATTGGTCTTATCTTTTTCACTTGATTAAGGCAGGCTTGGTTGATTTCCGAAGTGGATGGATGGCTTGCTCCACCTGTCCAGCGAGACAGACGGCGATTCGATTCTATGGGTGCGCGCGTTGATAAACCATTCGCTACGCTCTAAGGTTCGATACAAATCCGGTCTATATCGCGAGCCTTCGAAGGCCAAAAAACGCTTCCGGGACTCACGTTGCAACGTGAGCCAGGAAGCGTCGAATGGTGACCGGATGAATGTCTATTGGCTACAGCGCGAGATATCCGCCGTCGACGGCGATTTCCGCCCCAGTAACGAATGAAGACTGATTGGAGAGCAACCAAACCACGGCGTCTCCGACCTCGTGGGGCGACCCGAGACGGCCGATCGGATGTCGCGATTCGAGCTGCGGCAACAGGTCCGAGAACTGCGGCTGACTAATGAGCGACTCAATCATCGGCGTGCGGATAATTCCCGGTAAGACCGCATTCACACGAATCCCGCGAGCACCGTATTCGACCGCCGCGCTTTTCGTCACGCCGAGAACCGCAGCCTTAGATGCGCAGTATTCCGCCGCGTTCGGAATCGCCACACGGCCGAGACCCGACGACGTATTGACAATTGCGCCGCCGCCGGACTTCAGCATCGCCGCGATCTCATGCTTGAGGCAGAGGAAGACGCCCTTCAGGTTAACGTCCATCACGACGTCCCACTGCTCCTCGGTCATCTCATGCAGCGCCGCATTGCGCTGTTCGACGCCCGCGTTGTTGAACGCCCCGTGAATGCGTCCGAACTTGGTCACGGCACGCTCGACCAGCGCCGCAACGTCGGTTTCCCGCGCCACGTTCGTCTTGACGGCCATTACCTGCACGCCAGAGCGCTTCAGGTACTCCGCGGTTTCCTGCAGGCCCTCTTCATCGAGATCGGCCAGCGCGAGTGAAGCGCCCGCCTCGCCCAATGCGTACGCCGCCGCACGCCCGATCCCACGCGCGGCGCCCGTGACGATGATGGCCTTGCCATCCAATGGATGTTGCATTTCATCCTCCGGGTTAACGGGCTAGTGCATCTGAGGAGCAAAGACAGGGGAGAGGTCGGTATAAATGCGGTAATCGTCGATGCGGCCGTCCTCGGCATGATGCAAGATCACGGAGCACGGCACTTCGATAGCACCGCCATCGTGCCGGGTGTAGACCGTTCTGAAGCGCAATACGGTCGTTTCTTCGATTTCCCATTTGCCCGTCATTTCGTGGTTCAGTCCGGCAATGCTCGCGTAGAAGCCGCTGACACCCTCCTCCACCTCACGCTTTCCCTTCAACGGCGTGGCATTGGCGAACTGGAATACCACGTCATCTGCGAGATTCGAGAGGAAGCCTTGCACGTTCTTCGCGTCGATATCGGTGAACATTGCTTCGATATTGCAGCGCATATCTGTCTCCTTTCTTGTAATTGCTTGCCGCGGTCGGGCGATCGTTCAAACCTGCGTTGTAGCATCCTCGCGAATGCGTCGCAGCGTGGTGCGAACGGCGTCTAGGTAGGCTTGCTCCATGCCTGCTGCGAATTCCGCTTCCTTCTTACTACCCGGCTCCTCGCCCTCGAGCACAATATCGAACGTGAAGCGCAGCGATAGCGTGCCGTCAGCATCTTCCTCAATGATGTTCTTGATCTGTCCTTTCGCATGTCCCGAGAGGCGCACGAACTCGACGCGCTCCTGCGGGAAGAACAGGATCAGCTCGCGCAGGGTTTCCCCATGGAGCACGACTTCACGAATTAAACGGTCCGGCTTCTGTTCGACGATGTCGCACTTCTCGATGGCTTCAACGTACGGCACGGCGTTCTCCGCCTTGCGGACCAGACCTTCCCACACTTGCTGACGATTGAGACGAACCTTTTCGGAACCGTCTGCAGGATTGACTTCCAGCTTGCGGCTGACGCTGATCATTACTGTCTCCTTTGAGTGAAATATGGTTCTGCAGCGATGGACACGTTCCATGCACTGGATTTGATTCTAGGTGGGCCATGCTGGAACAACCATTGGCATGGCCAATATTCAGCTATCGATCTCATTTATTCGCGACTTGTGTGGTTATTCGGCTCCGCGGCACCATCCCGGCTTGCATCTTCGGCTCGTATAAATGGCATCGAACGTGCGCTATCAACCTCGTTATATGGACTCGTCAATCAAGCGCTTCGACAATCATTACATCGCCGCATCGCAAGACTGCTACTTCGAGTGCGACCGGCCGATACGGACATAGAACGAAATAGATCAGAGACACATCATCAAAGCGAAGCTGGAAAAGAAAGCTCAGCCACTTCGCTTCTGAAACAGGAGAAACACATGTCAGCGTCCCAATCCGGGCAGCTGAAGACGGTTGCGATCACCGGCGCCGCGTCCGGTATCGGTGCGCACACCGCTCGCCTGCTTATCGCACAGGATATCGAGGTCATTGCACTCGATCGTCACGCACCCGACTTCGACGTCACCCGTTTCATCCAGATCGATCTTGCCGACCCTCTATCGATCGACGCCGCCGCCGCTCAATTGCCCGGCACGCTCGACGGGTTGTGTAATGTCGCGGGCGTTCCCGGCAACGCGGGAGGCGACATCGTTGCCCGTGTGAACTATCTCGGCCTGCGCCGGCTCACTGAAGCCGTATTGCCAAAGCTCCGCGCAGACGGCTCCATCGTCAATGTGGCTTCTACGGCCGGCCAAAACTGGCAGGCGCGGCGCGCGCTTCACGTCGAGCTCGCGGCCACCCGCGACTTCACCGAAGGTCTGCAGTGGCTCGAACAGCATCCGGTCCCGGACGCGGGTGCCTATGCGTACTTCAAGGAAGCGCTGATCGTCTGGACCATGGCGCGCGCCACGACCCTGCGCAGTGCCACTGGCATCCGCATGAACTGCATCAGCCCGGGGCCGACCGACACGCCGATCCTGAAGGACTTCCGTGCATCACTCGGTGCTGCGAACGTCGACGACGCGATTCGCCGTGCAGGCGGGGTCGGCACGCCGGAAGCGATGGCGCCCGCAATTGTCTTCCTGCTGCAGGCGCAAAGCGCCTGGATCAATGGCGTGAATCTGCCGGTCGACGGGGGCTTGGTCGCCTCCCGCATTCTCGACCCCGTCTGAGCTTGCTCGCTCCTGTCGCCTAATCACTCTAATCAAGGTTGAAAAGAATGTTCCTCAAGAATTCATGGTATGTGGCTGGCTGGAGCAACGAGATCCAGCGCTCTCTGACGCAACGCTGGATTATCGGCGAGCCGCTTGTGCTGTATCGCACTCAGGCAGGCAAGGTTGTCGCGTTGACGGACCGCTGTCCGCACCGGCGCGCGGCGCTCTCCAAGGGCAATCTGATTGGCGATACCGTGCAATGCGGCTATCACGGCGTCACGCTCGATTGCAGCGGCGCGTGCGTGGCCATTCCGGGCCAGCAGCAGATTCCTCCTTCCATGAAGGTCCGCACTTATCCGGTGGTCGAAAAGTGGCAATGGATCTGGGTCTGGATGGGCGACCCCGAGGCCGCAGATGAATCGCTGATTCCTGATTTCCGCTACAACAGCGAGCCGGGCTGGGTCTCAACCGGCGGTTGCATCGACGTGAAGGCGAACTATCAGCTTCTCACCGACAACCTGCTGGACCTCACCCACGAGACGTATGTGCATACGCGAACCATCGGTACCAACGAGATCGTCGAAACGCCGATGACACAGCGTGTCGAGGGCAACGAAGTGCATGTGCAACGAATCATCAAGAACGCCCCGCCGCCGCCCCTGTTCTCGCGCGTTCGCAAGCTCGAGGGCAACATCGACCGCTGGCAGGTCATTCGCTTCCAGCCGCCGGCCAGCGTGACCATCGATGCGCGCGCCTATCCGGCAGGCACCGACGATCTCGAACGCGGCTTGCGCTGGTTCTCCGTCAACACGATCACGCCCGTCGACGCGCGCACGAGCAAGTACTACTGGACCATTACGCGCTGCTTCGCCCAGGACGACGCGGAGGTCACGAAGACGATTCATGACTCGATCTACACCACGTTCATGGAAGACGTCGAGGTTCTGGAAGCTCAGCAGATCATGATCGACACCGACGATTCGATGAAGGCCGAAGTTGGCGTGCGCGCGGACGGCGGCTCGGTTGCGGCACGCCGGATCGTCGAAAAGCTGGTTAAGCAACAATCGACCGCGCTGGCGTCGTGAGTGGGCCGCGTCAGTCAGGCGGCGGTTAGGTGATACCCGGGAGTAAAGCGTATGAAAGACAGTCAACAGCTAGTCGTCTCCGAAGTGCTGCAGGCGACGGCTCGCATCCGCCGCTTTGTTCTGCGCCATCCGCAGGGCGATGCGTTGCCCGCCTTCGAGGCAGGCGCGCATCTCGATGTATCGATTCCCCTCGCGACCGGCGACCTGGCGGTGCGATCGTATTCCATCGCGAGTTCGCCCGCGGACTGCAGCCACTATCTGCTTGGCGTCTTACGCGAGGACGCGGGAAAGGGCGGGTCCGCTGCAATGCACGGACGCGTGCAGGCCGGGCAGCTGTTGACATGCAGCCTTCCGAAGAATCACTTTCCGCTCGTGCCGGAATCGCCCCATTACCTTTTGGTAGCAGGGGGCATAGGCATTACGCCGATCCTTTCAATGGTACGTGTCCTTGCCGCTCAGGCGCGCACGTTCAGCATCCACTATTGCGTGCGCAGCGCAGATGACGCGGCGTTTGTCGACGAATTGAAGGCCCTTGCCGGCGACAAGCTGACACTCCATTGCGACGGCGGTGACCCCACCCGTGGCGTGGACCTTGACCTCCTGCTGCGCAATGCGCCTGCGGGCGCGGACGTCTATGTATGCGGTCCCCGAGGACTGAACGAAGCCGTAATCGGCGCGGCACGGCGTGCGCATTGGCCGGACGAACGAATCCACTTCGAGTTCTTCGGCGCAGCGGCCCCCGCCGACGGTGACGCCGCCTTTCGAGTCGTCCTTCAGCAAAGCGGGCAGACGGTCGAGGTAGCAAGCGACGAGTCGATTCTCGATGCGCTAATCCGCCAGGGGGTCGAACCGATTTACGACTGCAAGCGCGGCGAGTGCGGCCTATGCGCGACTACGGTCATCGAAGGCGAGGTCGACCATCGCGATTACGTGCTTTCTCCCGATGACAAAACCAGCCGCAAGCAAATGTGCGTGTGCGTGTCCCGGGCACGGTGCGGCGACCTGACACTGGACTTGTAATCAAGGAAACAATGAAATCGAACCATCAAACCCTGTTGCGCGACCGCGCTTATGTTGGTGGCGAATGGGTCGCCTCCCTGAGCGGCGAGACCTTCGAGGTCCGCAACCCAGCCACCGGCGAACTCGTCGGCACCGTGCCACACATGTCGGCCGAGGATGTCGAGCACGCCATCACGAGCGCGCAACGTGCATTCGACGAGTGGAGCGAGCGCACGGCCACAGAGCGTGCCGGGCCGCTTAGAAAGTGGGCGCGTCTCATTGTTGACCATGCGGACGAACTCGCAGCGATCCTGACGAGCGAACAGGGCAAGCCGTTGTCGGATGCGAAGAACGAGGTGATTTTCGCAGCGTCCTTCGTCGAATGGTTCGCGGAAGAAGCGCGTCGGACCTACGGCGACACTATTCCTGCTGCGCGCCGCAACATGAGTTTTACGACGGTGAAGGAGCCGATCGGCGTGACCGCGGGCATCACGCCGTGGAACCTGCCCTCTGCGATGGTTACCCGCAAGGCCGCGCCCGCGCTCGCCGCTGGCTGCACGATGGTGCTCAAACCCGCCGAGCACACGCCGCTGTCCGCACTCGCGCTGTGCGCACTCGCTGAACGCGCGGGGATTCCGCCAGGCGTGCTCAACGTCGTCACTGCTGACCGCAGCGCGGCCGAGGCGATCGGACGGACGCTGACCTCCAGCGAGGCAGTTGGCAAATTGAGCTTCACGGGATCGACCTCAGTTGGCAAGATCCTCTCCGCGCAATGCGCGGCGACGATGAAACGGGTATCGCTCGAACTCGGCGGCAATTCGCCGTTCATCGTTTTTGCCGATGCCGACCTCGACGTCGCCGTGTCCAGCGCACTGTTCGCCAAGTTCCGCAATGCTGGCCAGACGTGCATCGCGCCGAATCGCTTTCTGGTCGAAGCTTCTGTGCACGACGAGTTCGTCGCGCGCATGCTCAAGGCGATGGAATCGCTCAAACTTGGCGACGGCACAGAGGCTGGCGTTACGCTCGGCCCGGTCATCAGCGAGGAGGCGCTTCGCAAGATCGAGCGGCATGTCGAAAACGCGCTGGAACTCGGTGCATCTCTTCTTGCCGGCGGCAAGCGTGCGCAGCGCAAGGGAAACTTTTTCGAGCCCACCCTGATGAGCGGCATCACCGAGTCCATGGCGATGTCGTGCGAGGAGACCTTCGGGCCAGTGCTGGCACTCGCCACTTTCAGCGACGAGCGCGAATTGATCGCACGCGCCAACGCCACGCGCATGGGCCTCGCATCCTACCTGTTCAGCCGTGACGCTTCGCGCATCTACCGCGTGTCGCGTGCATTGCACGCGGGCATCGTCGGCATCAATACTGGCATGATCGCAACCGAAGTCGCACCGTTCGGCGGTTACAAGGAATCAGGGGTTGGCCGGGAAGGTGCGCGTGAAGGCATCGACGAGTTCATGGAGACAAAGTTCCTCTGCCAGGCATTCTCCGCCTGACGTCATTCGATAACCCGCAGCAAGACGCATCGCTAAGCACTTCTAGCTCGTTGAACATTCATGCCATGGGTGCACTGCACCCATTGGCTTAGGCCTGGTAGCGAGGTTCGTCACCCATGTCTGACGGCTGGAAGGGCTTGGCAAGAACTTCGAGGTCGCGGTCGCCTGACATCTCTCGGCCACCTGACATCGGTTTTGAGATTTCCTTGCGAAAGAGGTCGACAATCAACGACCGGAACCAACGATTTGCTGGGTCGTGATGGTAACGGTCGTGCCAGTACAGCGCGATCTCAAACGCTTCGAGTCCGAGAGGCTCGGGCCGGTACGTCAATGGAAAATGACGGCTCAACGTGGCGGCGAGGATTTCGGGCGCTACCCAAATGAGATCCGAACTCAGTAGGCAATGTGGCGCGGCAAGGTACTGCGGGATGCGCACTTTTATGCGGTTCTTGGCCCCTGCTTCAAACAATGCCCGTTCGAGCAACAGATGCCCGCTGCCGCCGTATTCGACCAGCAAATGATCAAGCTGACCGAATGCATGCGCGTCCAGCGTTCCGTGTGCGAGCGGATGACCCTTTCGCATCACGCAGACATAACGTTGCTTGAAAAGCGGCTTACGGTGAATGTCCTGCTCTAGCGTTGGCAGATAACCCACCGCCACATCAATCCGCCCGTTACCGAGCGCTGGAATCGTGTCTTCGATGCGCGTGAACATCGTATGCAGTTTGATGTCGGGCGCTGTGCGTTGGAGCTCTCGATAGAGCATCGGCAACAGGACGACCTCGCCGATGTCACGTGTCCTAATGGTGAACGTTCGCTCTGATTTCTCGGGCCGAAAGGGCTGTGGCACGCCTGTCGTGCCGCGCACAAGGTTGAGCGATTCGATCAATGGCCCGGCTAGCTCCAGCGCCACTGCGGTCGGCTCCATCCGCCTTCCGACAAGCACAAAAAGCTTGTCTCCGTACGTTTCCCGTAACCGTTTGAGCGACGCACTGACGGCAGCCTGCGTCAGCCCGAGATTCTCGGCCGCTGCCGTGACGGACCGATCACGCCACATGGCCTCGAAAACGTAAAGCAAATTGAGGTCTTTCATTTCTGCCAGCCGTCTCTCACTTGAAATGCTCGACTCGTTGCAGCTATTAATCCAGTTTATAGACGACCGGCGGCAGGCATGCACTGGGGTTTACACGTCTGCGCCGAAGTTTCCGCTCAGACCGGCCTTCGGCGGACTATAAATCACATTTATCCAATTGAATAAGCGCCGCTTCCTCGACGGCGTTCAACCTCACGATCAGAATTTCGTCAAACGCATCAGATCGATAAAGAAGGAGACAACGGCATGAAGACAGTGGGAATGATCGGCCTAGGGCAACTCGGCCTCCCCGTAGCGTCCAATCTTGTCCAGGCCGGAGCGCGTGTATTGGGCGTTGCACGGGGCAGCATGCAGGAATTCCGCAATATAGGCGGCTTTGCCATTGCCGATCCGGCGACCCTTCTGCGCGAGGCAGACATCGTGCTGCTCTGTCTGCCTGGTGAGAAGGCACAGCTCGAGGTACTCGACGGCGAGCACGGACTCCTGCAAGCGGGCGTGCGAGGCAAGATTGTCGTTGAACTCGGCACGTACGGCCTTGCATTCAAGCTCGAGATGGAACAGCGCCTGCGGGACGCCGGCCTTGATTTGCTCGAATGCGAAGTGAGCGGCTCACCGCCGATGGTGCTGCAGAAGAAGGCGGCACTCTTCGTCGGCGGATCAAAGGATCTCTACGCTCGCTGCAAGGACGTGCTCGATCTGATCGCGCCGACCCAGTTCCACCTCGGACCGATCGGCGCCGCGCTGAGCATGAAGCTGATCGCGAATGCGCTCCTCGCAGTGCATACCCTCGCGGCGGCTGAAGCGATGAATCTCGGCGTGCGCGCGGGCATCGATCCGCATGTGCTGGTGGAGGCGATCGGCAAAAGCGCGGGCGCCTCGACCATGTTCAACATCCGCGCTCCGATGATGGCGGACCGGCGCTTTGAGCCCGCGCCAGGCCCCTTCACGGCGTTGGAGAAGTATTTACATCTTGCCTCTGAAATGGCGGGCGAGACCGGCAGCGCCATGCCGCTCTTTTCAGCCGCTGCACCGTACTTTCGCCGTGCCGTCGACCAGGGCATCGGGCAGAAGGACATCTCAGCGGTCATCACATTACTCGAGCAAGAGTCCAGAAACGCGTGAGGATATTTCATGATCATCGAGCAACGAACCTACACCCTTAAGCCCGGAACCGTGCAACCGTTCCTCGCGCTCTATCAGTCCGACGGACTTGACGTGCAAGCCGAAGCGCTCGGCAACTTGGTCGGGTATTTCGTCACAGAAACCGGCGAGCTTAACCGTGTCGTACAGCTGTGGGGCTTCGAGACCTTCGAGGACCGCCTTCAACGCCGCCGGGCGCTGTCGCAGTCCGAGGCGTGGCGGGCTTTTCTCACAAAAGCCGGGTCATATGTAATCGAACAGCGCAGCGAACTGCTGATGCCTGCGCCCTTCTCTCCTATCCGCTGAGGCCGACATGATCCACAGCCTGAACCACATAGGACTGATCGTCCCTTCGCTCGAAATCGGTCGAGCTTTCTATGAATGCGCCGGCCTCGAGACCCACATGTCCGAAGGCCATCTGGTTTGTCGTTGCGAAGGTCGCGACCAGGACCAAGTCCGTCTCATTCAAGGTCCGAAGAAGCGCCTCGCTTATGTATCGTTCGGCACGCCAAAGGGTGGCCTTGCGGAACTCCGCGCGCGGCTCGAAGCGGCTGACGTTCAACTGCACGATGCGCCTTTTGCCGTGCCCTTCGACGGCATCTGGTTCAAGGATCCGGACGGCGACTGGATCAACGTGCAGGAGGCCGACGATGTGCCCTCGACGTTGCCCGCCCCGGTAGAAGTGAATTCACCGCAGCGCTACCGTCGCCTCGGCGTGCGGGCATGTGATGCAACGTCGTCGCAAAAGCGCACGCGTCCGCGCCGTCTCGGGCACCTCATCAAGTTCTCGCCGGACGTCGACCGTGCCGTACGTTTCTATACCGACGTGCTCGGCCTGCTGATTTCCGACCGTGCTTTGGACATCATCGCGTTCATGCGCTCGCCATTCGGTGGGGATCATCATATGCTCGGCATCGCCAAATCGTCGCATACCGGCTTACATCACATGAGCTTCGAGGTGAGCGACATCGACGAGATCGAAATGGGCGCTCAGCACTTGCTCGCCTCCGGATACCGCGACGGATATGGCCTCGGACGGCACGGCGCCGGATCGAACTACTTTCACTACATTCGCGACCCGTGGAACAGCATGATCGAATACTTTTGGGATATCGACGTGATTCCCGAAGGCGCGGACTGGACACCGATGGGTTCGACGGAGAATGAAGTACGGGCCGTACTCGAAGCAGTCTGGTCGGGCATGCCGGCGCCCAAGGAATTCATCATGAACTTTGAAGAACCCGATTGATCGCGCTGTCTTGCGTCCCCCACGACTGTCACCTGAATCTTCGAAGCGACCATGAGCGACCTTCAGACCGTTCTGCGAAACATGCTCAACAAGACGTTCTACGTTGCGTTGCGCAAGCCACTCGATCTTAAGCGCGTGGCCGATGTGCTACCGCGCCATATCGAGTGGATGCTTGAGGCCGAGCGTACCGGCGAAGTCTTCCTCTCGGGGCCGTTCACCGGCGACGGCCCGCCCGGTTCGCAAGGGGGCATGAGCATACTGCGCGCGCCCTCGATCGAGGAAGCGCAGCGCCTTATTGCACAAGATCCCTTCATCGCCGAAGGCGTGTTCGAAGCGGAGTTGAGGCCGTGGCTTTTGATGGAAGGAAGCCTCAACTGCACGATCACCCTGTCAAACCAGAGAGCCAGCATCGACTGAGAGCATGTGATGACTTATCAGCTTTTCACCTACATCGACTCGTCAGGCGCCACCTGTCCGGGTCTCCTGCATCGCGGACAACACTTCAGCCTCCGGGCCCTCAACTCTGCATGGGCGGGTCCTGCGCTTTTCGATCGCTCGGACGCCGGTATCGATGAACTGATCGGAAACTGGGCGGGCGCTCGCGCGCAACTGGAGGCCCTGGTCCAGGCGTTGGACAACGCCGCCTTTGACAGTGCGCCCGCGCGGCTTCAGGCGGACGCCCTCTCGTTCGACGCACCGGTCACCCGCCCCGGTGTCATTTACGCATGCGGCGCAAACTATCGGGACCACGTGGAGGCCATGGCGCGCGCATTCAACATGCGCATCACGCTCGACCCACGCGGGGACGGCATTCCGCCCTGGCATTTCATCAAAGCCGGACGCGGCACGCTAGCGGGTCACCGCCAGAAAGTCAGGTATCCGGGCCACACGCAGTTGCTGGACTGGGAAGCGGAGCTCGCAGTGATCATCGGCAAGCGCGCGGACAACGTCGCGGTCGAAAACGCCCTAGACTACGTGGCGGGCTACAGCATCGCGAACGATCTATCGGCGCGGGATAACCTTAAGCGCGACAAGGTGGACGAATCGTCGCCGTTCCGTTTCGACTGGATCGGCCACAAGTGCTTTACCGGCGCATGTCCTCTCGGACCTTACTTCACGCCAGCCCAGTTCGTGGCATCGCCGGAAAAGCTCGGCATCAAGCTCTGGCTCAACGATGCGATCAAGCAGGACTCGAATACATCAAATCATCTCTACTCCGTGGCCGACCAGATTGCTTACCTGAGCCAGCGGATGACGTTGTTTCCCGGCGATATTCTGTTGACCGGCACCCCGGCCGGCGTTGGCATGGAAACTGGGACGTTCCTCAAGCGCGGCGACGTCATGAAGGTATGGATCGAGGCGCTCGGCGAACTCGAGACGACAATCGTCTGATAATACTACGCGGACTGCGTCAATCTGGCGCCTCCGCATTTATGTGGCCGACATTTCGTGCCTGCGCCGTAAATCGAACATCCGATCCGTGCGGCGAACCTCGCATCACGAGCGGCAGCTGCCGCGATATGGAGAGATCGATGAACGACTGGAAACATTCCCTGCGAAAGACGGTTGAGTATTGGCTTTCGCCGTCCCCTGCTGCGCTCGTGCGCATACTGCGGTTTAAGAATCGTGGACGCACGAACGAGTGCTTCGTGAAGGTCATAACCTCGGAAAGCGGCAGGGCTGCGGAAATGTACTTCTTTCGGCACGATGACGGCACCTGGCGCGTCTTCCCACCGCGCCGCTCATTCCCATCTCTGACCTATCCCAGATTCGCGTAGCGCCGGATCCGCGGACGCCTCGCCCGGTACAGCATGCTCGTTTTACAGGGATTCCATATGGATTTCCTGGTCAAGCCGACCACAGTCGATTTGGCCGCTTCATGTTGTACCCCGCTTTTCTTTGAGGTCTGGTGTGTAGAGCGCTATAACCGCCTGCGACTCTTGGTCTGAAGGAGCCGGAGCGTCGATGTGAGCGCGGTCGAATCAATACTGTATCGTCGCGGGTCGTTACGGGCTTCCATCCGGGCGCCGATATTTGGGTGCGCAATCGGAAGTCGATAACTCATCGAGGCCTTTCCGCCGTAGCAGCCTTTCCACGGCTTGCGTCTGTTCGCCTTTCAGAGTTGAACAGGCTCAATGAGACCGCTGCGGCGACGAGTTCACAGGCGGCGAAGAGGCCCAAGGCCATCTCAAATCCATGGGCGAGGATCACGCCGAAGAGCAGACTACCGAGGCCGAATCCGACGAACAACGTGAAGACGTTGAGCCCCATTGCTTGTCCCGGGCGTTGACCGCCAAGAGAAGTAACAATGCCGCCGAAAAGCGGCTGCGTCATGTCATATCCGAGCGAAAGGATCATCGCGACGAGCGGAATGGCCTGCACTGGCACGCTCATGCAAAGGGCAGCCGCTCCCAGCGCGCTCAGGGCCAGACCGAGCGGAACGATTCGCGCGCGGCCATACCGGTCCGCCAGCCGTCCGATAAACGGCCCCAGCAGGAAACCGGGAACCCCGTATCCGAGCAAGGCGAGGCCGACATGCACGGCATCAAGCCGATAGCGCTGTTCCAGATATACCGCGAGCCAAGTAAAGACGCCGGAGTGAAACATCGAGTTCACCAGCACATAGCCGTAGGTGCGTCGAGCGCGAGCATTGCGGAGCAGCTGCCTGTATCCAGAAAAAACGTCGGGAAGCTTTATGGTTTGTGGTGGTGTCGCCGCTGCAAGGAATCTGCGATAAGGAAGCAGCACAAGCAGAAGCATGGCACCGACAAGTCCCACCATGACGAACAGTCCGCGCCAGCCAATGAGCGGCATGAGCAAGGCACCGCAGGGGGAACCGAACGCCATGCCACCTGCCATCGCGCCAAAAAGCCAGCCTAGCGGCCGCCCACGCTGTTCGTAGGGAAAGGCGCGGCCGACTAGGACGAGTGCAAGAGGCACGACGCCGCCTGCGCCGAGGCCCGTCGCGATTCGCCAGGCCGCAAGCTGATCGACACTCGTTGCGCTCGCGCTCAGGAGCGTGAGTCCTGCGAATGCGGCGAGCGACCCGTACAACACGCGATGGATGCCGGCCCAATCCGCAACCAATCCGTAGATCAACGTCGCGACACCGTACGGAATAAGATAGGCCGGCACGATGTGAGCGACAGCTGTTTGTGGTGCCGCGAAGATGTGCGAAAGCGCTGGCACGATAGGGGCAACCATGTAAGCCTGGAAGAAGATCACGAACGTGACACCGGCCAGCCTTCGTAGCAAAGCTTCACGTTCGACGGGAGATCCTACATAGGAGGCAGTGTTCATGACGATGAGACTCCTGCATGGTTGCGGCGGGGGCAGGCTCTTACAGACCCAGATCGCTCAGTCCGGGGTGGTCGTCGGGTCTGCGCCCTAGCGGCCAGAAGAACTTCCGTTCACTCTCCTTGATGGGCAGGTCGTTAATGCAGGCATAGCGGTGATGCATAAGCCCGTCGGCGCCGAATTCCCAGTTTTCGTTGCCGTAAGAGCGATACCAGTTCTGCGCGTCGTCGTGCCACTCGTATGCAAAGCGAACGGCAATGCGTGCGCCCTCATATGCCCACAATTCCTTGATAAGACGGTAGTCGAACTCGCGTTGCCATTTGCGCGTAAGCAGTGCCACGATCGCAGTGCGACCCGTAGCGAACTCTGCTCGATTGCGCCACACGCTGTCCGCGCTGTACGCAAGCGATACCTTCTCAGGATTGCGCGAATTCCATCCGTCCTCTGCAAGACGCACCTTCTCAATGGCGGTTTCCAGCGAAAAGGGCGGAAACGGCGGCCGCGCTGCGTCGACATCTTTCATGATCGATTCCTTTCTAAGGGTGAGGACTTGAGCCTAGTCGCTAAGGGACGAGCAGTATTGTCAAACGTCGAGCAGCAGACGATCCCCACCGCCCGAGCTGGGATGTGCAGGCACGGCGCAGCAGATCAACGCCTCGTCCTCCGGCACCTTGAATTCTGGACTTGCAGTGTAGGCCACTGCGCCTTCAACAATGCGCGTCCGGCAGCTTCCGCAACTGCCGCTCCGGCAACCATAGTCTGGTGCCAAGCCACGTGCTTCGGCCAGTTCAAGCAGAGATCCGGAGTCCGGCTGCCAGCGCGCTTCCTTTCCGGTCCTCACGAACGCGACGGGCGTCGGCTTATCTGCCGGCGCGCGCAAGGATACGCTCAACGTCGCATCGGTGCGCCGTTTAACGCCGGACGGACCGAAGGCTTCCACGTGGATGCGGGCGTCTGCGACGTTGAGGTCGCGCAGCCCGTCATAAATCGACCGCATGAAACCCGCTGGCCCGCACAGATAAAAGTCGTAGTCGTCAAAGGGAAGCGTCGCACGCAGCAAATTCATATCAACACGTCCCGCAACGTCAAAGTCTTCGCCCTCGCGCGCGTCGCTCGGGTCTGACAGCGCGCGTACGACCTTCACTGCACCATCGGCGGAAGCCACTAGACGGCTGATCTCCTCGCTGAACGCACGGTCCTTGATTGAACGCGCCGAGTGTATGAACCACGTCTTGCGAATTCCGCGCTTGCGTAGGCCTTCGTAGACGATGTGACGTAACATGGCGAGCATCGGCGTTACACCAACACCGGCGGCAAGCAACACTGCGGGCCGGCGTTCGAGTGCATCGACCGTGAATTGGCCCGCCGGGGCACGCGCCTCAATCACGTCGCCATTGCGCAAGGTGTCGTGCAGATATGATGAGACGCTTCCTTCTCGCTTCACGCTTATTCGGTAAAAGCCGTCCGACGGCGCACTCGACAATGTGTAATTGCGCGGAATCGGCGTGCCATCGCTCACGATACTGACACGAATCGGCAGATGCTGACCCGCTAGGTGCGGAATCAGCCCAGCACCGTCGATCGGTTCCAAATGAAAGGACCGGATCACTGCGCTTTCGTCGACGATCTTCGCAACCCTGAAAGGGCGCCATGAACGCGCGAGGTCTGAGGCCCTTAGTCGGCTCGCTGCATCATCCCAACTCCCTGTCATAAGCGAGTTGGGCGACCAACCGCTCGTCTGGAACTTCCAGCGCAACGGCAACGCGCCGCGGCGGTGAATCACTCTGCGCGGCTTGAATCGCCACAGCCTTTCGGCGCCCTGAAAAGCAGCGATCTCTGGCGACTCGAGATCGACCTCTGCGTCACCTGCCATTTGCAGGACATCGCCGGTTTCGAAGTCGGTGAATAGCAAGCCGGCGCGGGGATTGACCAGAAAATTGCCAAGCGTCGCGAAGAACAGATTGCCAGCGAAGTCGGGAATAGTCAGCACACCGTCATCGCCGATGCGCACAAACCCCGCCTTCCCGCCTCGATGCGAAACATCGACCTGGCGCGCGTCGCCATCGCCTTGATACGAGGCGACAAACAACGTGTCGGCGCTTGATATCATCTCGTGGGCGCGGTCGTCGATGCGATCGTATTCTATCGGCGCCGTCTCCGAGAAGACATCCGGATCCCGCACGAACTCAAAGTCGCGCAACTGGATGTATTGCGGACAATTGCCGAAACTTTGCACGACTTCAAGATCGAATGCGCGCGCGGCCCGCTGGCGGATCACGCCATTCAGCCGATTGCGTCGGCGAGTGTGCAGCTCGATACCGAGCAGCCCGAGCGCCGCGCCGTCACCGATGCCACCGGCGGCTGGATCATTAGGATCGAACGCGGCATCGATAGAAAGGATCCGATCGGTAGGCGAACGCATGAAGCCCGGTCGCCCGCACCCGTAGGACGCCCACACGTCACCATCGTTTGCTACTGCGCCGACGACGATGAAGGGAAGTTGGGAAAAGAAGCTTCGGTGCTGTTCGGGCATGTGATCCCGGACGAAACGCCGGCCCACGCTGTCCATCTTCTGCATTACACCGACCTTCTCTTGTAGTTGTAGTTCGCCCGGATGCCAGGGCGAGCCGATTCGGCTCGATACAGAACTCACGATCTATCTCCTCGATCGAAAATGCGCGTTCGATGTTGCAAGAACCCGTCTCCGCGGCGGGAGCAGTCATGCAGCGGCGGCAAGTCCGACCGGCGTCTTGGCAAATTCGACGAAGCCCGGCAGTGCTTCGATGCGTCGAAGCCACGCATTGACGTTTGGATAGCTGGACAGGTCCACGTTGCCCTCGGGCGCACGCGCGATGTACCCATACAACGCGACGTCAGCGATAGTCGGTTTGGACGTGACGAGGAAGTCACGACCGCTGAGTTCTTCATCGATCAGTTTGAGGATACGATGCGCGCGCGCGATGACCTCGTCGGCATTGAATTTGGCACCAAACACGGTGATGAGCCGCGCGGCCGCCGGCCCAAAAGCGATTTCGCCCGCTGCTACCGACAGCCAGCGCTGTACGGCGGCTTCTTCGACCGGATTCTGCGGAAGGAAATCAGTCCTGCCGGACTTGCGCGCGAGATACACCAGGATCGCGTTCGAATCGGCGATCGCCACGTCTCCGTCGACGAGCACCGGAACTTGACCGAAACGGTTCAACTTCAGGAAGTCCGGGGACTTGTGTGCGCCGGCGGCAAGATCGACTTCGACGAGTTCATGGGTAATAGCAAGGAGCGAAATCAGCAGTCGGGCACGGTGAGAATGACCAGACAGCGGATGAACGTACAGTTTCATGGTCGTTTCCTTGAGTTGGCCGCAGTGGGCAGGTGAGCACCGTATCGCGCGTAGTAAAAGCCCCGCGTGTGATAGGCAGAGTGAATCTTTGCCGGTCGCACGGAGCGCCCGGGTCCAAGGGGTGTTGCTTGGTAGCCGCCGAGGCATAGAACCGCTTTACACGCGGACCTGTACGCAGATGCGACACGTCGAGTGCTCTGACTTAGTGCCTCGACTCTCTCTTCCCTTTTTGCATCGGAAACCGCTTGGGTGAAAGGAGGCTATGCTCAATCACCATGTGCTTTTCGGCCGCCTGTTCGCGTCCAGATCCTCAATCGTTGGGGTGAAAGAAGCCAGTCTTTTGCTTCTTTCGGTAGGCGCGCGTCGCGCCATGACATAAACACGATCGCTTGATCTCAGAGCATCGAGAAGTCGACAACATTTGAATTCATGCACGTCAACGACGGCGCCGGCGGCCGATCCATTTTGTGCAGGAGCACCCCGCCCGCGCTCGGTGACCGCGAAACCGACATTGGGATAACACATCCCCCCGCTCTTCGGATGAAAAAACGCGGATTATTTAGGCTCGTGAGTCTGATGAATTTTGTGCCCAACCATCAGCGATAGTCTTTCAAGAACGCACGCTAAACGAGGGGTCGGATTTCAGAATCCCTCTGGACTACGCCGCGCTTGTGAGCGGAGCGCGTCGAGGTAGACCCCTCCCCGTGCGGAATCTCAAGTCGCGGAGTGACGTAAGCTCGATCTCGCGATGCGCAAGCCCCTCGCACGTCGCCACCTTGAGGGGGACGATCTCAGCACCGCTCGCATCCGAGTATCAAGGTGCGGACGCTTCATTCGTTCCTTGATCGTCAGGTACATCGACAACATCAAAAGTACGTGCCAGGTGTCGTTCCTCCTTTGCAGACGTCGGTGTTAGGCACCGGAATGCAAGTGACGGCGCAACGCCAGTGCAGTCAGCCGACCCTGCCATCGTCGTGCCGGAGCTTCAGCACGTTTCTGCATCGCTCTCGGCTCGGCAAGACACTCGCTGATTCCAGGCGAAGCCAGCGACCTGTTCCCCGACCGCCCGAAGCAGTTTTTCCTGCTCCGTCAAGGGGTCGCGTACTTCACTGCCCGGCGGAATGATCGTGTTGATTCCTACGCCGAGCGGCGTCGGCCATCCGCGCAACGCATGCACGATCGATCGCAGAGAAGTAAGAGTCAATCCGACTCCTTGCCAACCGCCCGCGCAAACGATGCATCCAACTGGCCGCGCGTCGAGATAGGGACGGCTGTCGTCTCGCAAGTCTTCGAGATAGTCCAGCGCATTCTTCACCAGTCCAGAAAGTCCGCCATGATAAGACGGTGTCGAGACGATGATTCCGTCGCATCGACGGATGAGTTCGACGAGGCGGCGCGCACCGGGATGTGTGGCCGTTACGCCGGGCGCATACATTGGTAATACGAGGTCGTCGCCTGACACCACCTCGACTTCACAGTCTCTGGACCGGGCTTCGTCGACGCTGATTCGCAAGGCTCTCTCCGAGGTCGAGCCGTCACGCAGGGTTCCACCAATACCCAAAATAAAAGGACGTGCCATTTTGAACTCCGTTTTTTCACTGTCTACAGGTTTCGATTTCAATTACAGCCGTCAAACTCCAAGACATGCCTGTGCTCGTTTGCCCTTCTGTGCGGTTCTTTAGCGCACGATTCGATCTTCTGAAAGGTTCGTCGCGGAGACCATCAGGGGTATGGAAAGCACGTCAGAATCTGTGGGCGATCATCGCTCTGATGGCTAGCTGCGTAGCGTTGCTGGAAGCCGTCAGACCAGTAATGTTCGCCACTGCTTTCTGTCCCGTCGAATCGATCCCTTCAGCGCGTTGCCACACGCCGACCAAAGTGAGATCGGTTCTCTTCGACAGCGAATAGATCGCGCCGAGATCGACCTGGTGATATCGCGCCGTGTCCGCATCGGTAAAATCGTACGATCCGGCCAACGCCAGCGATGGAGTCAGTCGATACAACGAGTTGATTTCGTAGCTGTCGAACCGTACCTGCGGTTCCCGATACGGGATACCGGCGATCGGACGGATATCGACGAAGCGTGTGTTCGTGTAGACAAGTCCGACCTTTCCGTCACCTATCTTGTATGTGAATGCAGCGCCGAAGATCTGCAAGGATGCAGCTGACGCATAGCCTCGGTAAACCGGACTCGTTACCGGTGAGCTGTAACCAGGCGAGCCGGGAGACACGCTGCCGTCGAACGCGGTGACCGACGGATTGTTCAAATTGGCGAAGGCAACCGCCGCTTTAACCGGGCCTGTTTGATAGTCAACTCCGAAGCTGTACACGCGGTTGTTGCCAAAGTTTCCTGGCGTTCCGCCGGGAGCAAACACGCCTTCGACCGCGACGCCGCCCAACCGGGGACTTGCGTACTTTATTGCGTTGTTTATCCGGGCCGTGGCGTTCATGTTGTCGAAGTCGCCGGGATGCGATCCAAAGAATCCCCACTGCGCCGTCGCACTCGATAGCCCGATATACTCGAACACCGGCTCATACTGACGGCCGAGCGTCAATCCACCAAAGGGCCCAGTCAAGCCAACATAAGCCTGACGACCGAACATTCGCCCCCCTTGAGAGAGCTTCCCGTTGTTCGGGTCAAATCCATTCTCCAGCGTGAAGACAGCCTTGATTCCTGCACCGAGCTCTTCCTCACCGCGCAAGCCCCATCGGCTGGGATTCGTCAACGCCGTAGCGGTTTGAAATACCGACGATCCCTTCTGATTACTCGTATAGACAAAGCCCTCGAAGACCAGACCGTACAAAGTTACGGCGCTTTGCGCATGTGCCGAGCTTGCCAACAAGGAACACGTTATCAGGGTTAGGGCTTTCCTCACCGACTGTCTCCATATTTTCTGTAGCGAGTCGCTCGTAAGGGACTTGTCTTGAGTACCCTTCGATGCCCAGCTGTTTGAATTCACGATAGAAGGAACGTCAGCACCCTTTCGTTGAACACGTCGGGCACGTCGATTTGCGGGCAATGTCCGCCGTCGAGCATCAGGAGCTCGGAACCGCCGATTTGCTTCTGCAACTGCCGCGCGTAGCCGGGCTCACGAAGCGTGTCCTGATGTCCCGCCACGATCAGCGTCGGAATATCGATGCGAGAATAGTCTGGATGCTTGTCCACCAGAGGCCGCGCCGCGCGCACTGGCGCCTTGAATCGAGCGGCCGCCACGCACTCCCAGGCGCCCTTCTCGATTGACAAGGCGTGACGCCGCTTGATATATCCGAGGTCGTTGCGCAGCGAAGGACGCTTGATGAGCACGTCGACCATGCGGTGCATTGCTTCCTCCGAACCGTCATAGTCGGTCAGCACTTTGCGATCGTCGTTCTCCGGGACGTGCCCTCCGCCGCTGACCAGGATCATGCGATCGATCGGCCAACGCTTGTCATCGCTCGCGGCAACATTGACGAGGACAGTGCCGCCCATGGAATTGCCCATGAAATGAGCGCGCTCTACCCCGATCTGCCGCAGAAAGGCGCTCATGTGGTTCACCCTGGCGTTCCACATGTCTTCGAAGAAAAATACCTTTTCGCTTTGACCAAAGCCGAGCCAATCGGGCGCGATCACGCGGAAATGTTCTGCCAGCCTGTCGAAGTTCCATTCCCAGCTCAACGCGCCACAGGCACCGAACTCCCCGCTATGAAGAAGAACCAAGGCCGGTCCCTTGCCCCCTTCGAGGTAGTGCGTCTTGAGCCCATTGACCGTCTCGAAGCGGCTTTGGGCACTTTGCATTGGAGACATGTATTGCAAATCCGTAGATTGGTAAGAAGCGACCATGAACAGCTCTAGACGAGCGGCGGCGAACCATTGAGCAGGCACTCGGACCCAACAGGTTCACCACCAACACCGTTGCTGCTTACGTGCCTGCCTGTTCGAGCTCACGAGAGACAGTGATGCGCGACGCCGAGCGCTGCTTGAGGCGAGGCAATACTTCCTTGCCAAACAGAGTCAGGTTGTCCACCGTGTCGGCATGCGAGAGCGACGCGGCATGGCCCATCATGAGAAGGTTGCCGAGGCCGCCTACGTCGTCATCGAAAGCGGCGATCTGCTCATACACCTCATCCGGTGTGCCGACGAACATCGCACCGGCATCGATGAGTTCTTCGATCGAGCCGCTATGAACATCGACCGCTTTGCCGGATGCTGACTTCGCGGTGCGCTTTCCATTCGCCCGCATCATGCGCGCACTGTCGGCCGCTGACATATAGCCGGGCGGATTGTCGAATGGCTCGGCAACCAGCGCCGAGGTTCGCAGGTAATTCACGAGGATCCGTGCGCGCTGCATGGCTTTCTCATGCGTATCAGCGACGGCGACGATCCCGAGGTAGGCGAAGCGATCCGCAGAAGGCGTGGCATGTCCGAGCTCGGCCGCAACCTCGCGGTAGTAGTCGAACATGCCTGCCGTCTGCTTTCCGCTCAGGAACGTCGCGAAGACGTGTCCGCGCGACGCAATATCGCGGATATTGCTTCGGCTTCGTCCGGAGATCCAGACCGGCGGGTGCGGATCCTGGTAAGGTCGAGGCCAGACGTTGACATTGCGCGCCTGGAAATGCTTTCCCTGCCAGTTGAAGGGGCCGTCCCGCGTGCTCAGCGCCTTCAAGATCAAGTCGTGCGCTTCCCAGAAACGGTCGGTCATGCCGACAGCGGATTTCTGCGTGACGCCGAGTTCGTAAGGGACACCTCTGACGAAGCCCATTTCCAGCCGGCCGTGGGAGATCACGTCGATCATCGCGAGTTCCTCCGCGATTCGTACCGGATCCAGCCGATTGGCGATCGGATAACCGAGCGTGAGCAGGCGGGCGCGTTTCGTTTGTCTTGCTAGAATCGATAACGTGACGCCAGCGACGGATGACAAGCAGGTGGCCGTGGCGTGATGCTCGTTGACCATAAGGTCGAAGCCGAGTTCATCCGCGAGCATCCATTCGTCGAAGTAGCGAGCATATAAGTCGGCCATCACCGAAGGATCGCACTCGCTATTCGGCAGCGTCACACGCAGCGACGTTGCCTCGGGATTCCAAGCATCGGGGTAAGGCTGCTCGGTGAAATAGAAGACATTCATTATTAACCTCCTTGACGTTTCACTGCTCGATCGACACGGCTGCTTCTTGTTGCGACGCGACTCGCTGGACGAAGCTGACGATCTCCCGCGCAACCACGGCAGGCTGTTCGATATGTGGAAAGTGGCCCGCGTCGACGATCTCGCGGTACTCGGCGCACGGCAGCGCTGCAGCAAGCTCACGACCATATGAAGGCGCGGTTATTGCATCATTCGCACCTTGGATAACCAACGTAGGTCTGTCCGCGCGACCCAGTCGCTGCCTGAGCTTAGGGCTGTAAAGGCACGGTAGCCATGCGAATCGCGCGGAAGCCTCGCGGTTCGTGGCAACGGTCAACAGCTCCTCGTCAGTGAGCCGATCCCTCGGCGGAGGCGCGAAGCGACGATCGAAATAGGCATGTTCGGCGAAGGCCGCTTCCGACATTGAAAAAACGTCGGCGATCTCGTTATCTGTCGGGTGTCCGAACTTGACGCCTACTGAGTCGATCAGAACGACCTGACCGATGCGCTCGACGGACTTCACCGCCATCTCCAACGCGACCCAGCCTCCGAATGAGCTTCCGACCAAAACGACATCTTTTAGATCGAGCTCCTCCAACAGATCGAGATAGAAGTACGCGAGGTCGTCGACCGAATCGAAATCGTCATTGATGGACGACTGATCAAAGCCTGGATGGGACGGTGCGATTACATCGAATGACTCGCTTAGAGCAGTCAGCACGTCCACTGAACTGGCGCGCCCGAGATGCGGATGCAGAAAGAGCAGCGCACGGCCATGACCGGCGCGAAGGACATCGATATCAAGTTTGTTGACGGTAAGCCTGCTATTAGCCATATCTCTCCCTGACAGTATGTGAAATGCCTTTCACTTTATTCAGAATATGAGCTGCCTGGGATCGACGTCAATGCTCCAAATCCTTAGATTTTGGTTACCAAGAGTTCAATCGCAGGCATCGCCAGGGCCCTGTCCAATGAGGCGGAATAGATTAGTTGACAACGGACGCCACCACACCCTAGGATGAATATATGTGAAATGCCATTTCACATAGTGTTTGTTCGCAACGTAGATCTCACCTCGCACTGCGAACCCGCCAGCGGCATGACACGCCCCCATGCCACTTCAAGCGCGGTGATCGATGAGGGTTCCTATATGAAAACAAGGAGACGATTGTGACGGGACGCACCTTATGTATCGAAGATTTAATCGATGAAGGGAAGATGGGAAAGCGGCATTACCTCATCATTCTTCTCTGCGGTCTTGTCCTCTTCGTCGATGGTTTCGACACGCAGTGCATCAGTTATGCGGTTCCTCACATGGCCGCCCAATGGCAGCTCAAGCGCGCGGAACTCGGTCCGTTATTTTCCGCCGCGCTGATCGGACTGATGGTGGGATTTCTCGTCGTATCGCCACTTTCCCCGCGCATCGGTCATAAGCGACTGATGATCGGCTCTTGGGTCGTGTTCTCGCTGTTCACGCTTGCGACAGCCCTCGCCACCAACGTGTCGGAGGTCATCGCGTTCCGGTTTCTGGCAGGCATCGGCCTCGGTGGTGCCATTCCGAGCGCGATCGCATTAACTTCGGAATACAGTCCGAAAAGGTTTCGTGCTACGGCGGTGATGTTGATTTACTGCTGCTATTCGCTCGGTTTTGTCGCGTCAGGATTCGTTGCTGGCGCCTTGCTGTCGCGATACCACTGGGGGTCGGTGTTTCTCGTTGGCGGAGTAACACCGCTCGCCCTGACGTATCTTCTTTGGAAATTTCTGCCGGAATCGATCTACTTTGCACTGCGCAAAGGGCGAACCGACACAGTCGAGAAACTTCTGCGCCGCCACTACCCCACCCTGCCCAATATTCGAGGCGCGCGCTTCGTCAACTCGACGACCGAATCTGATCGTATCGGCGTGCTGGGCTTGCTTGGATCGGCCGAGCGCAGAGGCACCATCTGTCTCTGGATACTCGTTTTCCTGAATCTGGGCGTGTTCTACTTCATTCAAAGTTGGCTGCCGACTATGCTTCACTCTTTGAAGTACGCGACAGATTCCATCGTATGGGTAACGACCTTGACTACGATAGGCGGCTTCTGCGCCGCGTTTGTCATCGGGCCGTTGATGGATCGGACTGGGCCCTACCTGACACTCGCCGCGCTTTATCTCGGCGGCGCTGCGTCAATGTTATGGATGGCATCGTCTATCTCGGCAGAACCAAAGGTACTGATGTGCGCAGCGTTTGCAGTTGGCTTTTGCGTAAGCGGCGGACAAAAGGGAACAATCGCGCTTGCGATCCACTTTTATCCCACGGGCTTAAGAGCGACCGGAACAGGCTGGGCCCTTGGCATGGGGCGGCTGGGCGGAATTCTCGGGCCCTTGCTCGCTGGCGTGCTATACAGCGCCCAACTGTCAATCGACGAGATCTTTCGAATCGCGGCGGCTCCAGTGCTCCTCGGCGCCGCGGTGACGTTCGTGATGCGTTGGATTTACAGCGAGAGCAAGCGTACAGAGGCCGCGGTAATGTAATCGCAGTCTATCGACACAGACGATGAATAATCCTGCGCCTTTCGAGGCGCAACCCACTCAAGGTGATAAGCGAATGCCGGTCAGTCATCTGGATCGATCGGCACGCGACTACAGCACTGGCTACCGGACTTGCGTAACCGGCAAGCTGATAGTGTCGGGATCGATGTGAGCATACGGATTCTCGAACAATGCCGGCTGGTCCGCGATTCTGGTCTCAATCGACGTCACGATCTGACGCCAGTCGCGGATCTTCTTATCGTCGGCACGCTGATTCTGAGAATCAAGCACAGGGCCTTCGATGGCGAGGACGCCTAGCGTGCGGCTACTCAAGCGGATTGGCAGCGCAATCGACGCTCGTCCTTCCGCAAACTTGAATGCCTCGCATCCATATCCGTTGGAGCGTATGGCGTCCAGTTCGCGAGGCAGATCGTTCTTGAGCGTTACTCCTTCCTTCCTAGCCCATGCGACAAAGCGCTGATATTCTTGTCCGTCCAACGAAGCCAAGAGCACTTTCGATGGAAGGTCGCGCGATAATTCGCCGATGGAACCCACCGCAGAGGCCGTCCTAATTGGATTGGTCCCTGCAACGGTCGCAACCGTGACACCATACCAACCGACAGGCATAGTCAGCGTCACCGACTCTCCAGTCGCAAACGCAATCTGTCTCATGTACGGCAGAGCGACATCGCGAAGAAAAAAACGCGCGAATCCCGTCTGACGCAATCGTTTTGTCGTATCACCGGCAACGAAGTCAGTGGAAGACTGGAACCGAGCGACATAACCTAGGCGCTCAAGCGCATCTAGACTGCGAAATACTGTCGCAACAGAAAGGCCAAGCTGATTGGCGAGAGCCGTGACGCCGATGGGTGCTTCAGCGGTGCATATGATCTCAAGGAGCGTCAGAGCTCGAAGCGCGGAACTGCTCATGAGTGTTCACGTGTCACAAAGATCGGCGATGCCGGTATCAATCGGGCTCGCTCTTGAAGCGGGCGCAGGATCGTCCGTATTTGCGGAAGTAATTCTTCTGCCCGCGCTTGACTGAACCTTTCACGCGGACCGCCAATGGTGATAGCCGCGTGAGGACGGTTAGCCCGGTCAAGTAATGGGAATGCGAGGTAAAGCGCCCCAAACTGTTCTGCGCCGTGCCACATGATTGATCCGTCTCTTCGAACGGTTTGGATGTCTTTCCAGACGTCATCCACGGTTTCGTACTTGGACGCGGTGGAGAAATCGACATATTCATCGATTGGCGCAGCAGCGCGCAAGAAGTCTTCAATGTCTTGGTCATCGAGAAATGCAAGCAGCGTCCTGGACGTCTTGCCGACATGCAAAGGCACGGAAAGCCCTCGCTGACTATGCGCGACGCGCGGCCCCTTCGCTTCGATCACCTCGACCGGCACTCGGTTGTCCCCGGCAATAATCGAGAGAAAGACGCTCTCGCCGGTAAGTTCGTGCAAGGCAATGAGATACGGATGGCAAAGTGCCCGTATGTCGAAGTCGTCGACCTTGCCGTTGCTCAGTCCAAGAACGCGGTAACCCAACGAAACCGTTTTCTTGTCACCGGAAGAGATCACGAAGCCCGCTGACTCTAGCGTATCCAAGGCCCTGGAAATGGTAATGCGGCTGAGAGACAGCTCGGCTTCCAACCGCGAGACACTCGTGCTGCCCTCTTCGTCGATCAGAAAGCTCAGAACCGACAGGACTCGTTGCGCCGCTTGATTGCGATACGCGACTTCTTCTGTCGACTTCTCTGAATTCATCGCGGACGCCCCCCGTAAGTACGCTCAGTTTACCATTTCACCAAGCTCGCTCAGCCTGTCGGACGAAGGCAGCACCGGGCCATCGGACTTTGACGTTGGATCGCTCGATAAACCGTCACGCCTCGATGCAACCTAAACCCCCGGGCCGATCATAGCCATCCCATGAAGGCTAGCTCCCGACTTTCACAAGAATCTTCCCTACCACCGTCCCGCTCTCCTGCGCGAGATGCGCATCCACGACTTTTTCGAGCGGGAACTGCTGCCCTATGGTCGGCGAGTATGCCCTGGCGCTGATGCACGCTGATATATCCCGCACTGCGTCTTGAATCGACCTCTCGGACATCGAATAAAGGTACACGAATCGAAAAACATGACCGCCAAACATCGCTGGACGGAAGGGTATTTCAAGCGTCGCATCGGAACGACTACTGGAATAAGCAGTCACGACGCCGTCCGTTGCAAGACAGGCAAGATCGATGTGCACATTCGCGACTATGTCGACGTCAACGATACGGTCGACGCCTACACCCCCTGTGGCCGTCAGGACACGCTGCGCAACATCCTCTGAATGGCGAAAAATTACGACATCGGCACCTGCGTTTCTGGCCGCATCGGCCTGGGTCTCGTTACTCACCGTCGCGGCGACCCATGCGCCTGCCCACTTCGCAAGGAGAATCGCGGCCGTACCTACTCCGCCGCCGCCGCCATGCACTAGCACACGCCCTCCACGCAAACCGCCATCGGCGAACAGGCAGCGGTGAGCGGTAATCGCGGGAATCCCAATAGACGCCCCCGTCTCGAGCGATGCATCGTTGCCGAGCGGGACCGCCAGGCGGGACGGGAGGACTACATATTCTGCCGCAGTGCCGAAAGGCCGTTCTGTTTGTGCCTTGAACACCCATACCCTTTCTCCGATCCGTTCCTCTGATACACCGGAGCCGACCGCGTCTATGGTTCCACTGCCATCCTGGTGGGGAATCACCCGTGGGAAACGCATCGGAGCACCTGTGAAGCCGGTACGGGCCTTGATGTCGGACGGATTCAGACCGGAGACCGCGACCTTGACCCGTACTTCGCCACGCGCCGGTAATGGGTCAGGGAAGTCGCCGATCCTGAGGACATCGACGGCATCACCTTGTCTTTCGTAGAACGCGGCTTTCATGAATGATCTTTTCGAAAAATCGTGGGAGGCCCGCTTTCTTCGGGTCGAAGTCAGCATTATAAAATGACATCAGAATGCATGGCAGACGTCTTTGATTTAAACGATTTTCAGAGACGAATGCCATGTCGATCGTAGTTAAGCCGCTTCGAGTCCAAGGGTTTAGCAAGGTACGATTCCAGAGCAACAAGGTCGCATCGAGCCGCGCACACCGAACCTATAGTGCGAAGAAACACAGCGGTATTCGATTGATCTTCTCCTCGCTTGGGCGTAGCCACAAGTATCCACGGCCAATCGAACCTCACGATGCTTCAGTTTCGAGCATGTCCGTTTGGACGAAAGCATCGCAGAAAAACTCCTCTTCCGGCAAACCAGCGCGCATGAGCTCCTCCCGTGCAGCACGCGTCATTGCCGGATTGCCGCATGCGTAGACCTGATACGCAGCAAGCGAGGAATGGTCTGCGACTACCGCGCGGTGAACAAATCCTGTGCGGCCAGCCCATGTCGCGCCAGGATTTGACAACACAGGTACGAACTCGACGTGACCTTCGTCTTGCCACTTACGCGCCAGATCTAAGAAATATAGGTCACGCTCGCTGCGAGCGCCGCCATAAAGCTTCAGTGGACGGGCAAGCTTGCGCTTGAGCGCATCTTCGATGATGGACTTCACCGGCGCGAAGCCCGTTCCCGTGGCAACGAGAATCACCGGCTTTGTAGACTCGTCGCGGAAAAAGAACTCGCCGAAAGGCAGCTCTATTCGCACCTTGCTTCCCACCCCGAGCTCCTTCAGCACCCCGTCTGAGAAACGGCCACCTGGCACATGGCGCACGTGGAGATGTACGCTATCATTCAAGCACGTCCCGCCATCTCTCTGGCTGACTGACCGTCGTACGCTGTTATGACTTCGTGACCCTCGATGCGAAGCACTTCGCTCAGAGCGTCGGCGGCGTCCATATTGTCATCAGCAACGAGAATCAATGCGCGGCGTGTCGCCACTGAAGACGTCGGCTGTTTGTCCGCATCGATCGCCGCGTCGGGATTAATCGGCAGCTCGATAGTAATTCGGGTACCGCGCCCAGGACCGTCGCTGTATGCGCTCACTGCTCCACCGTGCCGGCTAACGAAATCGCGCACAACTGCAAGACCGATTCCGAGGCCGCTCACTCCGCCGCCCGTCTTGGGTTCGCCTTGGTAAAACATCTCGAATATACGCTCCAGCTTTTCCGTCTCGATTCCTATCCCGTTATCCGAAATCTCGACGATCGCCGAATTTGCGCTTTTCCGTGACTGATGGGCAGGTTGAGTTAGGCCGGCGATCTTTTCCTAAGGAGAGAAAGAGAACCACTGCCGACATCCTCGGCCTTTCGAACATCCAAGATCTTCTCAACGGGGCACAAGCTGAGAAGGAGCCTTGGATTGCGGCACGTAACCCGAAAGCGGCTGACGCGGAGTGGGTCAAGCTCGCTAAGTGGGAGCGTCCACAGGAAGGCTTCCCATGTTTGTTGGTCGACAAGCGTGAGGTTAGATGTCACGATCGGGAGTCACTCGAAGAAGCGATTGCGGAATTGTTATCGAACGCCTGGATCGGGGAGCAGCTTCGAGAATTACTAGCTCGCCCGCTCAATCAAGGAGATGTGGAAAGCGATAGCAAGTCGGACTCTCGTTGAACCTTTCGATGAGGCTGCATGAACCGCACTGGGAATTGCGTTTAGCAGGCTGTTGAAATATCCCTTTGTGAACGCGCGCTCGATTATTCGGAAGAGCTAGCGCGATGCAGTGTTCCAAATGAATTGACGCCGACTTTCCTTGATTCAGGTGCTGCGATGCCGCTTTCCTTCTCGCTTACTCTTTCAAGCTGTCCGAGCGGCAAGAGTTCGCATGCGGGTCAAGTTGTACGCTGCCTGAGTCAGCACAAAGAGCTGGTCGATTCGCTTCAGACCTCGATACATCGCCTGCCGAATCCTGCCGACGGTCTTGCCCCACCCAAACACCTGCTCGATGCGTTTGCGTTTGCACTGACTGATTGCGTAGCCGGGCCATCGCGTCGTTCGAGCGTCAATCGCGGAACCGCCCGCGCGTGCATCGTTTTGCGCTACATGCGGTGTCACATTGTTCGCGCGGCACGTGGCCACGAAGCCGGCCGTGTCGTAGTTCTTGTCAGCACCGACCGTAATGGACGCACCAGCAAATCGCGCAGCATCTGCAAGCATCTCTGCGGCCGCATCCCGCTCGGCGGTGCCGTTGGCCTGTGTGACCTGTGCATTCACTACGAGGCCATGCCGGTTATCGGTCAGCACGTGACCCATGTAGCAAAGCACCGCGCCGGTGCCACGACTCTTGCGGAACAGTCGCGCCTGATTGTCCGTGCTGGATTCATGGGTGTCGTTGCTGCGCTTCTCGCCGCGCCAGTTTTCCTGAGAGCCGGCGCCGCCGTCAGGCGGCGAGTCGTCATCCGGCTTCGTCTTAGGCACAAAGCTCTTGTGTCCCGCCCAAGCCTGAATGAGCGTGCCGTCGACGCTGAAATGCTCGCCCGACAAGTGCCCGCGCACGCGCGCCGTCTCGACAGTCTCGTTGAACAGACTGACAATGACATCATGGACTATCAGCCGGTCGCGGTTCTTGCTGAAGGTGGAGTGGTCCCAAACCGCGTCGTCCATTGCCAGTCCGACGAACCATCGAAACAACATGTTGTAGGAGATTTGCTCCATCAACATGCGTTCGCTTCGAATCGAATACAGCACTTGCAACAGCAAGGCGCGAATCAGCTTCTCTGGCGCAATGCTCGGACGACCGCCCCTCGCATCGCTCTCGTACATGCGCGAAAAGACCGTATCCATGCGGGCGAGCGCCTCGTTCAGCCACAGGCGAATCGGTCGCAGCGGATGATTGGCCGGAACGAAGTCGTCCAGCTTGGACATCGTAAACATCGATTCGGTGTAGCCGTCCGCTCCGCGCATCGTTTCGGTCTCAGTGTCGTTCGATTCCTTAAATCAACGTTTCTCCCTTCTGCGCGGATGACCCGCGCAGAAGGTATTTCAACAGCCTGTTAGGGCGCGGCTTTTCGAGGGGCAGCATTCAGTACAACGAACGGTTGGCCGAGGCTGGCATGTGGCCTTCCTTCAGCAGCTGTTGCAACTCGCTTTTCCTGCTAATCGTGTTCACAGAAGCGCTAATGTGACCATTAATTCTGCTAGCGTAGCCGCGGGAGGGATGGCGACGCTTGTCCATTTCGATAACGGCCAATCGCGCGACGAGCGTCGGCGAAGTTGCCGGCCTTGGGAAAAATGCTTGCTGGTACGGTCTCTAGCAGACTGTGATGCTCGCGGCAACGATCCGCACTGGGGCGGAGCCATTCACGTTTCCAACGGGGCGCGGACACGTCGGCGTCGTTCAGTACGCGGCACGGTGGCAGGCGCATTAGCAAAATTAACGTGCATCAATTCGCTCGGCTGTCGCGCTGATGCAACACAGAAAAGGGACTCTGCAAACTCCCTCCCAGCCTTTCCTCGCCGGGTCTCGGGCAGGCTGGCCATTAGCGGTATCTCTGGACATCATTAGCAAGAACAAAGAACACCAACAGCTGGTGATCATCAACGTTTGCACCCGGATGGTTTTAGGCCAGAGCTAACGTCAAGAGTGGTGTATGAGCAGCATCGTGACGGTCGATTTCAAGCGGCGAGTTTCTGCTGAACCGGTCGATCGTCTTGCACCGGTTCGCCGTCCCTGAAGGGGACGCCTTCGAGCAACAGCTTGATCTTTTCCGGTCCGTTGATGCGGCGCCAGGTTTTCTCCGCCTCCTCGATCAGCTTGAATGCCAGACCGAGGAAGGTAGGCCGCGACACGCAGTTACGCGTACGTGTCGTTCGATGACGTACCGTCGCGAACGTCGACTCGATCGCGTTGGTCGTCCGCAAATGCTGCCAGTGCTCAGCGGGGAAGTCGTAGAACGCCAACAGGCTCTCGCGATCCTTTTTCAGCGTCTCGGTTGCCTTCGGATATTTCGCCGAATGGATCGACACGAAACGGTCGAAAGCGGCGTACGCGTCGGCTCGTGTGGCAGCCATCCAGATCGCCTGCATGTCCGCCTTTGCGCGTGCTTGTTGCGACTTGGGTAGCGCATTGAGCACATTGCCCATCTTGTGAAACCAGCAGCGCTGGCCGCGCGTCGCTGGAAACACCTCTTGCAGAGCCGCCCAGAAGCCCATTGCACCATCGCCGACGGCCAGCCGTGGACCCGCTTGCAAGCCCCGCGCTTTCAGATCAAGCAGCAGCTCAAGCCACGATGCCTTTGTTTCCCGATACCCGTCACCGATTGCCACGCGCTCTTTGCTCCCATCCGGCTTCACGCCGATGATCACCAGCAGGCATTGGCCATCGGAGTTCTCGCTGCGCAGCCCGGTGTGTATGCCGTCGACCCACCAATAGACGTAGTACGACTTCGACAGGTCACGCCGGCTCCACGCGGCATGCTCTTCGGCCCACTGCGCCTTCAACCGACTCACGACATTCGCCGACAAGCCCTTCGCGTCTTCGCCGAGCAGCACACGCAGCGCTTCGCCCATATCGCCCGTCGAGATGCCCTTCAGATACAGCCACGGCAGCGCCGCGCTAACACGGGGCGATTTCCTGACGTACGGCGGGACGATCGATGAATTGAACTTCACCCCTGATCCTGATCGATCGCGTACCTTCGGCACCCTCACGGGGACCGGCCCGGCCGCGGTCAATACCTCGCGTTCGGGCAAGTAGCCGTTGCGCACCACCGCACGTTGCCCTTGCAGTGTCTTCACGTTCGTGAAGCGTTCAAGCAGCTCTGCCAGCTCCGCTTCAATCGCTTGCTGAACTACTTGCCGCGCCCCTTGACGGATCAGGTCGTCCAGCCCGAGGCCGGCTTCCAATAGACCAATGACCGCTTTTTTCGTATCCTTGCTCATGGTGGATGGTTTTGTTGTTCGCTGGTTTCCGACTTCGACAATCAGATTCTCAGCTGAAACCACCACCGCCTTCAATTTCCCGCCTCAACTCCCCCGTACACCACTTCCGACTTTAGCTCTTTAGGCCACCACATCGGCCTCGCGCGCGAATACAGCCGTTATGTTGTGATCAAGACAGTACAGAATGCACTTGAACCAACAGGTGAGCGGCGCGGTAACGCCGCGAAGGCCCTAGTGGCCAGTTTGCACCCTGCTGCAAGGTCCTAATCGCGATGTCCGCAGGAAAGGATTCGAATGGCAGATGTGCGAAGAGATATCCTGCGGCTTTCTGGCCAGCGCGACCGCAGATTTGCCGGAAGTCTTCTACAAGCGGCCCGCAACGCCGTTGGTGGGAATTGAGGAGTCACCGGTTCCCGGAGTGACAACCAAGAATGTCCGCACCGGCAACGCTGGATCAAAATCTCCTCCCGGATTTTTCATCGCATCAGTCTTCAGATAGCCGCGCTCGTGCCGATAACCCGGATTTGCACGAATGGACCGTCAGATATGAAAATCGATTTCCTTCCGGGTAATTGGCTCGGCCGCGGCCTCAGGTGCTGCATTTCACACAAGCATTACGGATGCTGGTTCACCGCAGAGCAGACTGAGCGGTGCTCCGTGACCCCTCATTTCCCCACGTTCTTATCCGGCCGAGGGTGAACGAGTTGAGATCAACAATTAGATTGTTCGCCTTTGCTCCTCAGAACGATAGGCGAAGAATACGAATCACGTTGCTTTCGATCTTGGCTATCAGTGCTTGGTGCGCCCTCGCTTGGCTGTGGCTTTGGCCGCAGCTTGAAGGGCACTACGTGGCAGACCATGGAAAGATCACCGTAGACGTAACCCGTCATCGCGGAGAGACACAGGTGAGTCTGTCGCGCGAGCGTGGAGACGGAGACTTCAAGATCACCCATTTCCATTCCAACGCTGAATTTTCGAAAGTCCAGTTTGGCGATGGTTTAGAAACACAAGATCTTGTGTTCCGGCCTCTCGAGACAAGTCACTACACGCTGACCAGCGGATGCGGCTCGATTCCACTTGACAAACAAACAACGATCAGCGCTCTGGTACGTGCGCATCCATACACGGCAGTCGTGTTCGCGGCGCTCTGTATGATCGCGTTCATGCTCCACGTCGTGAACGAAAAGGCGAAAGCAGAGCCTGAAGTGATCTACCCAATGTGGGCGGCATATTTCGGCGCATTGTTTGGAAGTTCGTTTGTTCTCTTCGCTGCCGGCGAGTCCGGCATATTCGGTTTCGACGGCGAACCGCGAAACGCACTTGCGCGCGGGATATTGGCCGCCATCGAATATAGCTTGGATTTGCAGCAGGAAGTTTTTCTTCTCCTCGGCCTTCTAGCCTTCGTCTCGCTAACGCAATGGTGTGCGTATTTGATGGCAGGGTTAAGTGGCGCCGCGCGACGACCACACTTCATCTGGACTACTTGGAAATGGGTTGCGCTTCTAACTGCCAAAGCGTTAATCAGCGCATCTGCCGTTGCATTGAGCGTTGTTCTCGTCGGCGGTCACTTTGGCTGGCTGAGCGCTGAGCCGCTTAGCATCGTCGGGAATGCCTTGACCTCCCTGCTTCTACTAATCCCAGGGCTCGTAGTCTTCTGCATGGTCCCGCTCAATAGGAAGAAGGGGCGGCCGGTACCGAAAGGCACCCGGAGTGTTCATCGTTGGATGATTCGTCGGATGCGCAAACAACCGGGTGAGCTCGCGCCGAAGCCGGAATAAGAGCCACTTTGTCGCTACGCGAGCGCGGTGTGGAGTATCCCGCCGTGCCAGTTGGGGACGGCGATCTTATCGCATCGTTCGATAATGGTCTTGATCTTAGGCTCCCGAGACGGCCCCTCGCTTGCGTTTCAGCAGTTTGGATCACCCGTGGGGTCATTACGTGGTCACCATTGCCGACGTCCAGTTCCGGTTTCTAATGGGACCGCGCCGCAATCGCCGGGCGCGTCGGAAGCACATCGTTCGCCTACCGAAGAACCAAGGATCCAAGCGCGCTTTCGAGGCAGATTCCGCTGGCACGAGTCCGGATCGTCCCGGTCGGGCACCAAGCATCCGGCAGTCAAACTTGAGGCGCGGGTGCTTAGCCGCACTCTCGAGCAAAAAACACGCCGACGGCTCACACACTGGTGCAGCCATAAACTTGCGGCGAAATTCGGCGACGTGTCGGTCTCGGCCGTACAGCGTGTTTGCCGCAAACAGGGCATCAAACTGCCACAGCTTGAGCGGCATATGGTCTCTAACGATCCGGACTTCGAGGCTAAAGCAGTCGACGTGATCGGGCTTTACCTAACCCCGCCAGCACGACTTGCTACAGCCACGACGAGTTAGAAAACTGGTTACCGCGCATCCAGCATGATGTGAGTGCACGCGGCATCTGTTGCAACTCGCTTTTCCTGCTAAAGGTGTTCACAGAAGCGCTAATGTGACCATTAATTCTGCTAGCGTAGCCGGGAGGGATGGCGACGCTTGTCCGGGTTTCGATAACGGCCAATCGCGCGACGAGCGTCGGCGAAGTTGCCGGCCTTGGGAAAAATGCTTGCTGGTACGGTCTCTCGCAGACTGTTGCACGCGGCAACGATCCGCAGTGGGGTCGAGCCATTCACGTTTCCAACGGGGCACGGACGCGTCGGCGTCGTTCAGTACGCGGCACGGTGGCAGGCGCATTAGCAAAATTAGCGTGCATCAATTCGCTAGACTGTCGCGCTGACGCAACACAGAAAAGGGACTCTGCAAACTCCCTCCCAGCCTTTCCTCGCGCGGGTCTCGGGCAGGTTGGCCATTAGCGGTATCTCTGGACATCATTAGCAAGAACAAAGAACACCAACAACATCAAGCAAGGACCCAAAGGCAAGCAGGCGGCAAATATTCAGCCGCAGTGAGCTATTGGCGGGTCGGACGACGGCGCGGATACGGTGTCCGCGTTTTGGCCGGCGGCACGACCGGATGTTGTTCGGGGCACCGTCGCAAGATGAACCTGAGAGATCTAATAAAAATATGACTCTGGCAATAGGCCAACTTATAAACTCAACGCCAAGAAGCCTCGATGTTGAAATCGAGCACCTCGAGCGCGTCCTCGCGGGAGACGCGGCTGATTCGATCTTTGGTCGAACCTATTGGCGCGCTCGCGTCGTCAAGGCAAGGGCGACAGCTGGACTGGTGCCGCTACAGCAAAAGCGACTGGAGCGACTAATGTCGCGTTTGACGAATATCGCCGGTCTCGCCGAATAGAGACGAAAGCCTGCTTGGCTTTTGTGCGGACAACCGGTCCAATCAGCTCAGTTCCCTGCCTTCGCAACGGCGCTCATATCGCCTACCCGGCTCCGCTGATAGGCCGATGCTTGGGATTGAGCATAATCTCAAAAGGCCGTCGATCTGCCTGCCGTCGGCACGCAGCAACTCGCCGGTGATGCTGGTCCTGAGGCCGTCGAACGGGCCGGGCTCGACCATCATGACCTTCCCCGGATAAAAAGGGCCGGTCATGATCGGCGCAGAAGGATTGGGCTTGTGGTCCGAATCGGCGAGATGGCGGTTGAGCGACGTGCTGCCGCGCTAAAACGCCGGATCTTCTCCGCGCCCGGCGTCGCGATTGTAGCCCGAGACCGTCTTCTCGAGCGCGTCTGGAGGAATCTCGCAATTGCGCGCTAGGGGCCAGCGTCTCCCCCTTGACGAAATAGCCTTTGTGCAGCAACGTCGACAGGCTTCGTGAAGTGGAAGTCGGGTCCAGCATCTGCCGTGTGCGCCCGGTCTTGAGGCTGTTCCCATCTTGTGTTCGCGAGAAGGATGATATTCCTGGTGGATCGCGTCGCGTAGACGGTTATGTCTCGCGCTGCCGTCGAGAGGGCGAGAGAGAGCACCGAGTTGCGGTCCAACAGCATGAAACCTTCAGCCATCGTATCGAAAATGTCGCCGAAGGCATCTACAGCGCCTTCTCATACATATAGCGACGCGACCACGGCAGCGTTCGCGCACTGCGGCCCGCCTTGCGGCAGATCACCTGATAGATCGACACATCGTCGTTTTCGAACGCGTACGCGCAGCCCGCCAGGTACACGCGCCAGATGCGGAAGTGTTCGTCGTCGACGAGCTTCTTCGCTTCCTCCGCGTTCGCTTCGAAGCGGTCAGCCCAGATATCGAGCGTATGCGCGTAGTGACGGCGCAGGCTTTCGACATCGATCGCTTCCAGCCCGCCCTCCTGCATGCACTGCAAGGCCAGGCTGATATGCGATAGCTCGCCGTCGGGGAACACGTAGCGGTCGATAAATTCCCCACCACCGAAAGAGGTCTCGCCGCTGTCGGCGTCCGATGAGGTGATGCCGTGATTCATCGCGACGCCGTCATCGACAAGCAAGTCGCGAATCTTCGCGAAGTAGCGCGGCAGATTTGTGCGCCCGACATGCTCGAACATGCCGACGCTCGTGATGCGGTCGAACTGCCCCGGAATGTCGCGATAGTCCTGCAGGCGAATCTCGATCCTGTCTTCGAGGCCGGCGGCCTTCACGCGCTCGGTCGCGAGCTTGAACTGGTTCTCGGAGAGCGTGACGCCCACGCACTTCGCGCCGAACTTCTGCGCGGCGCGAATCACGAGCGCGCCCCAGCCGCAGCCGATATCGAGCAGCGTGTGCCCCGGCTGAACCTGGATCTTCGTGAGAATGTGGTCGATCTTCTTGAGCTGCGCGGTGTCGATGTCTTCATCGCCGTTTTCGAAGTACGCGCACGAGTAGACCATGTTCTTGTCGAGCCAGAGCTGGTAGAACTCGTTCGACACATCGTAATGGTACTGGATGGCTTTCTTGTCCGACGCCTTCGAGTGGTTAAAGTAGTGTCGCACGCGGGTGAGCTTGCTCGCGCTCGTGACTGTGCTTTTCGCGAGCGAATTGCCGATGTTGATGATGTCGGCGAGCTTGCCTTCGATATCGATCTTGCCCTTGACGTATGCTTCGCCGAGATTGTCGAGAGTCGGTTCGAGCAGATAGGGCAGCGCGGTCGCGCTCTTCACGTGCAGTGTGACCTGAGGCGTGGCGAAGTGGCCGAAGTCGTGTTGCTGGCCATCCCACAATACCAGGCGCGCGGACAGATTCGCCCGGTCACGCACCTTCTCGACCCACTGCGTCAGCTTCTTCTCCCAGAACATGCTTGCTTCTCCGCGTTAAGAAATCAGATTGAAGGCGCGTGGTTCGTTAATTGTCTATTGCTATGCTGCGTCTTTACCTTACAAGGCGGTCGCGTTTGAAGCTCGCTCCAGCGGGCCGAGCAGCTAACGCTTACCGTCCGATTTTCCGCACTACCCGTTCGTGATGGTCAAGTTTTTATGGAGGTACGAGCGTGCGGCGCGCGGTGCGTCCTCGTCGCCGTCAGACCATCAAAGAATCCGCACCGGAATCGACTTGGCCCCAGGGACCTTGCTTTCCTTCGCGTAGTGCCAAAGCGGAAGAAGCACGTTGCACTCGGGGTAGTAGCCGCCAATGCAACCCTCGGGCACTTCGTAAGCCTTGATCTCAAGACCTTCGAGGCGGCGGTCGATGCCGTCGTCAGCGATCGTCTGCAACGTTACTTTCTGACCCTCGCGAAGGTGACGTTTCTCGATGTCTGCCTTGTTCATCAAGATGACCATGCGCGTTCCCTTGACGCCCCGGAACCGATCGTCGATGTTATAGATGGTGGTATTGAACTGACTGTCGCTGCGCAGAGTCATCAGGCGCAGCGCATCGGGTGTCGTTCCCGGCATGTCGGGATCTTCACCGAGTGAATACGGGACCATGAACTCAGCCTTCCCCGACTTCGTCTTCCATTGTCGATGCCGTGCCGGAAGCGGCCGATGAAAGCCGCCAGGCTCCCACATGCGGGCATTGAAGTCGTGAAATATGTCAGGATAGGTCTTGGCGATCTCGTCGCGCACCAGCGAGAAGTCATTGCGCCAGGCATCCCAGTCGACGGTGGATCGTCCACCAAGCGTAGCGGCTGCGATGCCGCTCACAATGAATTGCTCGGAGCGTGCCTTGTCGCTTGCAGGCTCCGTAACGCCCTTTGAGCCGTGCATACAGCCGGTGCTGTCTTCCATCGATACGGCCTGTTCGCCCATCGCTGTGCGGTGAAATTCGATGCGGCTGAGACAAGGCAATACGAACGACACTTCTCCGTGTACTAGGTGACTGCGATTCAACTTTGTTGCGACGTTGACGGTCAGCCGCAGCCGCGCCCATGCAGGCTCCGTCTGAAGGCGGTCCGGCACCGAGCGTACGAGATTGCCGCCCAAATTGATCACGGCTTTGACCTCACCCTTGACGATGGCTTCGAATGCCTCGATGGTATTAAAGCCCTTTTTTCGTGGTGGCTCGAATGAAAACTGCTTTGCGAGTTGGTCGAGCGGTGCGAGCTCCGGCTTCTCGGTGATGCCCACGGTACGCTGGCCCTGAACGTTGGAATGCCCACGTATTGGCGAGGGACCCGCTCCAGGTTTGCCGACATTTCCTCGCAGCAGCAGCAAGTTACAAAGCATGCGAACGTTCTGCACGCCCAGCCGATGCTGCGTCAACCCCATGCCGTAGTGGGCCATGACAGCGTTCGCGCGCATGTATTCGTCCGCGGCATCGCACAGGGCGGCGCGACCCAGCCCGCTGACACGCTCTATCTCGCTCCACTGCGTCTGGCGGGCACATGCGGCGAACTCGTCAAAGCCGGTTGTATGTTCTTCGACGAAGGCCACGTCGACTACGCGCGGCAGGCCATGCGCCTTCGCATGATCGTCCGCCTCGATGACGGCCTTGCAGATCCCAAGGATGGCGGCCGTATCGCCGCCGGTCTTGACTTGGTGATACTGCGTGCTGATTTGCGTCTCGGCAGGCGTCAGCATCTGTACCGGCGACTGCGGGTTCGCGAAGGAAACCAGTCCCGGCTCGCGCAGCGGGTTGAACGTGATGATGGGCATGCCGCGTTTGCGCGCGTCCTGGAGATGGTGAAGCATGCGTGGGCTGTTTGTCCCGACGTTCTGACCGAAGAAGAACATCAGATCGGTCTTCTCGAAGTCGTCCAGCGTGATTGTGCCCACGCCGACGCCGATGGCTTCCTTCAGTCCCACGCTCGAACTCTCGTGGCACATGTTTGAACTGTCGGGCAAATTATTGCAGCCGTACATTCGGGCGAATAGCTGGTACATATATGCCGTCTCGAGTGATGCGCGCCCCGATGTGTAGAAGACGACGTTCTGGGGGTCCATCGCATTGAGCTCGCGACCGATCTCCGCAAACGCGTCCTCCCAACTGACCTCCACATACTTGTCGGAAGCTCGTTCATATCGCATCGGCGCGGTGACTCTGCCAGCTTCCTCGAGATCATGATCGTGCCAGTTCAGGAGTGATTTGACCGTGTTGAGCTCGAAGAACGCCGGCGTCATCCGCTTCGAAGTGGTGTCCCATGCCGTAGCCTTGGCACCGCTTTCGCAGAATTCAAACGTGTGCGGATCCGCTGGCTTGGCCCATGAGCAGCTCACGCACATGAAACCATCGGGCTTGTTCTGTTTCAGCAGGATCGCGCTGTCCTTGAGCGGGACTTTTTCCTGCATCAAGATTGTGGCCACGGACTTCAAGGATCCCCAGCCGCCAGAGGCGAAGGGATACGAAGGGCTCTTACTGTCCTTGCTCATGGTCGACGCCTCCGAAAAATGTCACAACGTGATATATAGCAAACGCTATTCCGGGATTGCCGACATCTCCGCCTTCGCAATGGCCGGCTGCAGATCTCCGCGTTGAAGAATCAGAACGCCGCGACGTTGCTCAGACTCGCCAGGCGCTTTTATTCGGCGTTTCACGCGGCGGACGCGCCGACGTCCATCGACCAGGCGCGCCTATGACACACCATTCAGCAGCAGCGCTGGATACGCTGCGGCACCGAGCAGGAATGGAGCAAACAGGCTTTCGGGTTTCTCGGGAAGCGTCTCTTCGCGCAGATGCCATCGACATGCTTCCCTCTTTCGCATCTCAATTCGGCCTCCCGTTCAGCCTTTTGTTGGCGCTATAACGTGTGCAGAATGCCGAACGAGCAATGGCTGCTTATTGGTGTATTGCAGACCGCAGGCTCTCGACTTCGTGATCGGAAACGGGCGAGGCATGATTGCCCCATGCGCCGCGAACAAAGCTCACGACCTGGGCGATCTCAGCGGACGTCAGCTTGCCGTGAAAGCCGGGCATCTTCTGAGGCGCGGGCCCCGTGTCCGTTTTAGGGCTCTTGCTGCCTTCGATCACGATGCGCATTACCGAGGTCGGGTCTTCGGCCAGCACCAGCGGATTGCCCGCTAGTGCCGCGACTTTTCCTGGCTGACCTCGTCCGTCCGCCTGGTGGCACCGCGCGCAGAAGGAGAGATAGACACCGGCGCCAGGGCGCTCCACTTCACCGGTCCGGATGCTTCGTGCGGTTTGCACTCGGGCGTGCGCGTTGTTCGCGAAACTGCCGTAAGTCTGTTGTGCGGGAAGTGATTTCAGATATACGGCGATCGCCTGAAGATCCGCATCGGACAGATGCTGCGTGCTTTCCTCAACCACGGGGGCCATGGCGCCAAACGCGATCGCACCCGCGCCGTGGCCGGTTTGCAAGAATTTGACAATGTCGTCGGCAGACCAGCGCCCGAGCCCGCTGCCTGGGTCGCCGGTCAAGTTAGGCGCGAGCCAGTGATCGTTGACCCCACCGGACAGATACCATGGTGACGCTTCGCTATAGCCGAGTTCGTTGTAAGCGGGGCCTCGCGGGGTGTGACACGCACCGCAGTGTCCAAGTCCCTGTACGAGATACGCGCCTCGGTTCCACTGCGCGGTTTGTTTGGAATTTTCTTGGTACCGGTCGTGATTGCCAAACGCGAGACTCCAGAACAGCATGCCCCAACGTTGATTGAACGGAAACGGCAAGTGCGTTTCGGGCGCACGCTTGGCGGCCGGAGCGACGCCGTGCATCAGATAAGCGTACAGCGCGGTCACGTCATCGTCCGTCATGTTCGCGAGCGACGGATATGGCATTGCCGGATAAAGCCGCTTGCCGTCGCGGCGCTTACCCACGCGCAAGGCGTCGGCGAAATCTCGCAAGCTATAGCGGCCAATACCGAACACCGGGTCCGGCGTGATGTTGCTTGCATAGATCGGACCAAACGGCGAGTTGACCGGCATGCCACCGCCCAGCGGCGTGTGATCCGCGGCGTCGTGGCATGCACTACAGTCGCCGGCTTTTGCAAGATACTCGCCCCGGGCAATCAGCTTCGGGTCGTTCGTCAACGGGGACTGGCCGGTGATGCCATCCGATAAGCGATCCGTCGACCGTTCGCCGCATGCGCTCAACGCCACAATCATGAGCGCATTGACAAGCCAATCTCGAGTTCTGATCGCGTTCATGTCAATGCCACTGGCTGCAAGATTGGAAAAACATTTCGGCAAGAACCGTGAAAACCAGCCCGACGACAAATCCGCAGCCGATCAGCGCGCTGCACAGTGCAAGGAAGCGCTTACGACTCACCTCCTCATCAGCGCGCGACGGCTTCTCGGACGACTCTATGTTCGAACGCTCCTCATTGAGCTGCTTTTGCTTGCGCGTTAGGAATACGAAGCCGTACACGGCGAGTGCCGCGCATATGGCCGCGACGGCGAAGGCAGCGATCGACGTTCCATACAACCATCCATCGAGATTCGGATAGACAGGTTTGACGCGCGGGATCGATCCAGCCGAGCAGGCTTGGGCGGAGATCGTCTCGGAGACCATCACTTGAAGCAACCATGCGCCGGGCGCGAAGAAAAAGCCCGCACCCGCGCATAGGCCAAGCCGGCGCTTCTCGCTTTGGGTGAGCGCAGACTTCTCCTCGGGAACGAGCGTTTGCATCAGTGGCCTCGCATCCAGAACGGCGTCACATACAACGACGTGAAGATGAATAGCCACACGACGTCGACGAAGTGCCAATAGAGCCCGCCGATGCGCATCGGTGCGTTGCGTTCTGCGTCGAAATACCCTAACGCAATCCAGACCGCGAGCAAAATAAGGATGACCAGTCCGACTGCGACGTGGGCCATATGAAAGCCCGTGATGGTGAAGTAGAGGGAGCCGTAGAGATGAGCGGTAATGCCGTACGGATGGTCGTGCCACTCCTTCCACTGCATGCCAGCGAACGTCACGCCCAGCGCAATAGCGACCAACATCCAGCCGAAAGCCGGCCATCGCTTACTTCGCTTGAGCGTTCGCTCGGACAGCCACGCGAACACGCTGCTCAAGATGAGTGTGCCGGTGCTCAGCGCGCCTGTGCCGATTTTCGGCATGCCCTCCGGCGGCCATGGGAGAGTCGTCTGTGACTGTGAGTAGAAGTAGCAGAAGATCAAGTAACCGAAAAGACTCGCTTCCGTTGCGACGAGTGCCAGCACGCCCCACCATCCACCCGAGTGCTCGCCTGCACTTCCGACCGGCAGGGCATCCTTGCTTCTGCCGGTGTTCGCGGGAACGGTCTGCGCTGGTCCGGGAGGCTCGCGCTGCGCGAGCGCGCGCCGCGGCCACATCCACGCGATGAGCGTTGCGCCTGCCGCCGCGAGAGCCACCACGGTGAAAGACGGCGAGCGCAGCAACACGCCGACGAAAACAAGCGCGCCAAAGAGTCCGAGAAAGAATGGCGACCAGGCATCCTCGGGCATCTTGAGAATGACATCGGGGCTGCCGCTGAAAGGGTGTACTCCAAGCGCCTCGCGCCCTCGGTGAAGCAAGTATCCTGATGAAAGACTCGAGTGCCGCCCCTTCGGCTGCAGGCGATCCTCCCACATCGGATGCCGCGATTCGATCACCGGCAATACCGCAAAGTTGTAGGGCGCCGGAGGCGACTCGGTCGACCATTCGAGCCCAGGCGCGTCCCACGGGTTCTTGGGCGCTTCACGTCCGCGGCGTGCCGAGACGAGCGCGTTCACCACAAAGAGAAGAACGCCTAACGCAAAAATAAAGGAACCGATCGTCGTAATCAGGTTCGACGTATCCCACCCCATGCCTTCAGGATAGGTGTAGATGCGCCGAGGCATGCCGAGCAAACCCGAGATGTGCATCGGGAAAAAGCCAAGATTGAACCCCACGAGGATGATCCAGAACGCGATCTTGCCCCACCGTTCATTCATCATCCGTCCGGTGAATTTTGGAAACCAGTAGGTGATTCCGCCGAAGACGGGAAAAACGTTGATACCGAGCAGCACATAATGCAGATGCGCGACGACAAAGTAGGTATCGGTAAGTTGCCAGTCGAGCGGCACTGCGGCCGTCATCACGCCGGAGACGCCGCCGATGACGAACATCAGCACAAAACTCGCGAAATAGAGGAACGGTACGGCGAAGACAGGACGTCCAGTCCAGATCGTCGCGACCCATGCAAACACGGCGACCGCGCTCGGAATCGAAATGAGCAAGCTTGCTGCGCCAAAGAAGGCCAGTGCCAGGGGCGTGATCCCGGTTGCGAACATGTGATGGATCCACACTTCGAAACCAACGATCATCGTACCGACAGTCGCCATTGCCACCGCCGCATAAGCGACGAGGGGACGACGGCAAAACGTCGGCAGGGCATCCGAGACGATGCCCATAGCTGGCAGCACGACGACGTAGACCCACGGATGCGCGAACATCCAGAACAAGTGCTGCCAGAGCAGTGGCCGGCCGTCGCTCGCCACGTCGAAGAAATGTGTACCGATATTGCGGTCCATCCACAGCAGCAGGAACGCGAGACTCACCGACGGCACTGCAAAAAGATTCGCGAACGAAATAGTCAGCGTGCCCCAGACGATAATCGGCAGCCGGTCAACCGACATGCCGACCGCGCGCATGCGGAAAAGGGTGACCACGAAATTCACTGCTCCAACGGTCGTCGATATACCGAGCAGCACCATACCGAGCGAATAGACGTCGATATTTATTCCACGGCTGTACTCCAGTGATGAAAGTGGCACATAGTTGAACCAGCCGGCGTTGGGCGCCTCCCCGAACGGAAAACTGCCGTAGAGGAAGATCCCGGCAAAGAGAAAGACCCAATACGAAAGCGCGTTCAGACGGGGAAACGCCATGTCGCGGGAGCCCAACATGAGCGGCCAAAGGAAATTCGAGAAGCCGCTGAGCACCGGAAGCGCATAGAGGAAAATCATCGTGACGCCGTGCATCGTGAAAAGCTCGGCGAACTGGCCAGGCGTCACCAGTGATTGGTTCGGCTGCGCAAGCTGCAAACGCATAACAAGCGCTTCAAGTCCGCCCAGCAAAAGAAACAGGAACGCTGTCACTATGTAGCGCAAGCCGATCTTTTTATGATCGACCGTTGTAATGAAACCGCGCCAACCCGAATCGCCTTCCCAGATTTCACGCAGGCGCTTCTCGGCCTCCGACCCCTGTGGGACGCTGCCAAACTCAGGCTCACGTCGGAACGCGACCCGATGGGCCTGCGCAGCGCTTCGATCACCGATGGCGGCCATCGTCTATTCCTTACTTGAGAGTGGCGACGTAGGCCGACAAATCGCCGGCTTCAACGGGCGAGAGCTTCATGTCGGGCATTAGCGTGCCGGGCTTGATTTCCTGAGCGTGCTGAATCCAATCGATCAGGTTCTCTGGTGTATTGACGACGCTTCCTGCCGCTATCAGCCGACGCGACAACACGTGGGTGAGATCCGGCGCCTGAACCCCGGTCGCCTTGCTTCCGCGTACCGTGTGGCATCCCGCGCAGCGTTCTTCGAAGAGCTTCCTTCCTCGGATCGCCTGGGCTGTCGACGGTGCAGGTGCTGCGGCCATCTGCGCGGCGTACCACCGGTCGTAATCAGCCTGCGTCTGTGCGTACACCTCGAACGCCATATGCGCATGCTGTACGCCGCAGTACTGCGTGCATTGGCCGCGGAAGATGCCCGGGTGGTCCGCCTGGATCCACTGGCGGTTCGTCGTTCCAGGAATCGTCTGCGTTTTACCCGCCAGTTCCGGCACCCAGAAAGCGTGAATCACGTCGGCGCTTTTCAGCAACACGAGCACGGGCACGCCTGACGGGATGTGCAACTCGTTGGCGGTTGAGAAGTGGCTCTCCCCGTCCCCATAGTCGACTTTCCACCACCAGTCGTACGCGGTGACCGTCACAGTCAAACCCGGCGTCTTCGAAGGGTCGGCGACCGCCGCGAGCACAGAAAGCATATACACAGCGATGCCAAAGAGCGCGATGGTGGAGAGCACCGAGCCAACGTAGACCAAACGCAGCCCTCCTTCCGAGACGAGCGCTCGCGCGTCCTGCGGCTTCCTGCGTCGAAACATGCCGATGAGAAGCATTCCGGCGATGATGACGCACACGAGCAGGCATATGATCGTAAGCGTCCAACCGAGATAAACGACTGGTTGTGCGGCGGGCCCCTTGCTGCGCAGAAAATACGCGAGCGGCGTGGACGCAGCCGTCAGCGATTCAGCCTCACGCGGCGACGCGCCGGCGGCTAGAGCACCTAGATGAAAGAGCGCAGTGGCGAGGAAGGCTCCAACCTGCACAACCGACGCGAGAACACGGCGCACTGACACCACGCTATCTCCCAAGAACGCCCGGATCAAAAAAGCCGAAATGCTTGAGCACTCTCGCTGCGCTACGTTGGCTTGAATGATGTTGCTTCGGCGTGCGCTGCCTAGAGCAACGCTTATTCCTATCCTCGACAGCCGCAGCAAACCACCGCGCGCCTCCACGAAAGCCATTGCAAGGATATGTATCACATTGTGATATTTTTTCAAACGTTTGAAAAGTTTTCTACGGTCTGCTCGAGCTGATCGTCGGACTGGAACTGGCGGCAGTTCAGACAGATCCTGAACGAGCACGATGGAACGCCGGTGATGAACGATCGACGTGAAGGTACACGGCCTGTCATGTCGATGAAAAAAGATGTGGAGCGACTCTCGCGCTTTCACTATTTATTTTGAACGCTGCTGCGTTACTCGGAAGGGATAACGCAGTTCGTCCGGATCACGCCGCTTCAATACTCCCGGCTCGTTCATGTGCACGGCATGTCGGGACGCTCCTGGGCGACGGACGGGAGCTCGCTGAGCGTCTGCAGGGCCGCCTCTAATGGCACCGGTGCATGGGTCTCTCGCTGCGAGCGCGCGCAACCCGTCGTGCGTAAGGTCGGCAACAAAGATCGCCGGCATGCGCAGGTGCATCTCACCCGTAAGGGCGAGCGGTGCCTGTATAAGCTCGCCGCCCTACATCTGGACCACGTCAGCGAGTTCGAGCGGATTCGCAGAGACCTAACCGTAAACCTCATGCAGACGAACCGTTAGCCAGTCCCACAGCGCGGCACGGTCATTGCATCACGTTGTGATATATCGACTATAACCATAGTCACCACCCCCCTCGCTGCAACCCTTGGAGCAAACCATGTCCACCACTGTCGGCGATTTCTTGGTCGACCGCTTGCACGCATGGGGCGTGCGCCGCGTCTTTGGCTATCCGGGAGATGGCATCAACGGCATCCTCGGGGCGTTGAACCGCGCAGAAGGCAAGATCGAATTCATTCAGACGCGGCATGAGGAAATGGCTGCCTTCATGGCTTCAGCGCACGCGAAGTTCACTGGCGAGCTCGGCGTGTGTCTGGCGACATCAGGACCGGGTGCAGCCCACCTCCTCGCAGGCCTTTACGATGCGCGACTGGATCATATGCCTGTGCTTGCCATCGCCGGTCAACAAGCTCGGGCGTCACTCGGTGGCCATTATCAACAGGAAGTCGACCTTCAGTCGATGTTCAAGGACGTTGCGGGCGCTTTCATCCAACAAGCAAGTGTGCCCGCGCAGGTTCGTCATCTTGTTGATCGGGCTATCCGCACTGCGCTAGGCGAGCGAAAAGTCGCGGCACTCGTGTTCCCGAATGATTTGCAGGAACTCAAATACGAGCCACCGCCGCGAAAGCACGGAACCCTGCATTCGGGGGTAGGTTATCGCGCGCCCAAGACGATCCCCTACGCAGATGATCTGCAACGCGCCGCAGAAGTCCTCAACGCTGGCAAGAAGGTGGCAATCCTGGTCGGCGCGGGCGCATTGCGGGCGACCGATGAAGTGATCGCGGTCGCGGAGAAACTTGGCGCAGGCGTCGCAAAAGCGCTACTGGGCAAAGCCGCGCTGCCCGACGATCTGCCTTACGTGACCGGCTCAATTGGTCTGCTCGGGACGGAGCCGAGCTATAAGCTGATGACCGAATGTGACACGTTGCTGATGATTGGCTCGGGCTTTCCCTACTCGGAGTTCCTCCCGAAGGAAGGCGCGGCGCGCGGGGTACAGATCGACATCAAGGCGGACATGCTGTCAATACGCTATCCGATGGAGGTCAATCTTGTCGGCGATAGCGCGGAGACGTTGCGCGCGCTGTTGCCGTTGCTCGAACAGAAGACGGACCGAGCATGGCGGGAGGGTATCGAAGGATGGATGACTGAGTGGTGGAAGAAACTTAAGAAGCGTGCGCTGGCGTCGGGAACGACCGGCGTCAACCCGCAGCGCACGGTTTGGGAGCTATCGCCGCGCGTGCCGCCCAACGCCATCGTAACCAGTGACTCTGGATCATGCGCAAACTGGTACGCACGCGATCTCAAAGTCAAGCGCGGCATGATGTGTTCGCTCTCCGGGGGGCTCGCGTCCATGGGCGCGGCCGTCCCCTATGCGATCTCGGCAAAATTCGCACACCCTGAGCGGCCGGTCATCGCACTGGTCGGTGACGGCGCGATGCAAATGAACAATATGGCGGAACTCATCACGGTCGCGAAGTACTGGAAGCGATGGTCCGATCCGCGCTGGATATGCATGGTGCTTCACAATGATGACCTGAATCAGGTTACATGGGAACAACGCGTGATGAACGGCGACCCGAAGTTCGAGGCGTCGCAAGACATTCCGTCGGTGCCATACCACCGCTTTGCTGAATTGATCGGGCTGCGGGGTCTCTATGTCGACAACGCCGAGCGCATGGGCGCAGCGTGGGATGAAGCGTTGGGTTCAGACCGCCCCGTTGTGATCGAGGTGAAATCGGATCCCAACATTCCACCGCTGCCACCGCACATTACCCTGCAGCAGGCCAAAGCGTTCGCCACGACGCTCTTCGAAGGGGATCCGGACGAAGGCAACATCATCGTTGATACCGCGAAACAGGTGCTGGGTGCGGTGCTTCCCGGGCATAAGGACAAGTAACCGGGGCTTCGCCATGCACCTCACAAAACGGGAGGCGCCGGTCGAAGCGATTCGGGCCCGCGCCTACACCATCCCGACAGACCAGCCGGAAGCCGATGGTACTTTCGCCTGGCAATCCACGACGCTTGTCGTCGTGGAAGTCACCGCGGCCGGCAAGATCGGCATCGGCTACACGTATAACGACGCGACCACGGCCGCCTTCATCGAATCGACGCTCGCCTCGACGCTCGTCGGCGAAGACGCATGGAACGTCGACGCCCTTTGGATACGCATGCAGCAGCGCGTGCGCAACATCGGCCGCTCAGGTATTGCGGCATGCGCGATTTCGGCGCTCGACTGCGCACTGTGGGACGTGAAGGCCCGGCTGCTCGACATGCCACTCGCCCGTCTGTTAGGCGCCGTTCGCAGCGAAGTGCCACTTTACGGCAGCGGCGGCTTCACGACCTATACCGACGACCAGATTCGCGATCAGCTCGCTGACTGGGTGCACGAAGCCGGCTGCCGCTGGGTCAAAATCAAGGTTGGCACGCAGCCATCGCGTGATCCGCACCGCGTATCCGTCGCGCGCGAAGCCATTGGGGACGGCGCCGGGCTCTTCATCGACGCAAACGGGGCTCTGGATCGGAAGCAAGCGCTTTTCTATGCCGAGCGGTTCGCGCAATACGGCGTCGAGTGGTTCGAAGAACCGGTGTCATCGGACGATACTGGCGGGCTTGCATCATTGCGCGACGCGCTGCCCGTGCATATGGAGCTAGCCGCAGGCGAATACAGCTACACGCTCGATGACTCGCTCCGATTGCTTGCCAGTAATGCCGTGGATGTGCTTCAGGTCGATGTCACGCGATGCGGTGGCATCACCGGCTTTCTACGGGCGGCGACGCTTTGCGATGCGTTCCATGTGCCGCTCTCAGCGCACTGTGCGCCCGCGTTGCATTTACACGTGGCCTGCGCCGCGCCGCGTCTTCGGCATCAGGAATGGTTCCACGACCACGTGCGCATCGAATCGATACTTTTTGATGGTGCACCGCGCGCGCGCGACGGCGCCATCTCGCCGGACTGGTCAAGGCCCGGTTGCGGTCTTGACTTCAAGCATGCGGACGCACATCGGTATGCGGCGTGAGATAAGGGAAACATCGAACCGAACGAATCGAGACATGACGCAAACCAGAACATTCGATATCGCCATCGGCTGCGGGATCGCTGCGGCGGGACTTGCGCTCGCGCGGCTTGGCGGACAGAAGGCGCAGCGCTCGCCGGTACAGACACACATCAGTACGGCGCGCACGTTCCACCGCAGCTCGGCGCTACTCGCGCTTTCCGTGCTCACGGACAGCGCAATGGAGCACTATCGCGGCTCCTTCGACAATCCCGCGATGTACACGCCGCTCATCGTCTCCACACTATCGCTCTTCGCCGGCCTCCACGGTGGCTCCGATCGTGAGCCGGCGCGTCATCCGGTGCGCAATGCGGTCTATGTCGGCGCGGCGCTCGCCGGTATCGCCGGGACGGGGTTTCATCTGTACAACATTACGAAGCGCCCCGGTGGATGGAGCTGGCACAACCTCTTCTATGCGGCGCCGATCGGCGCGCCGATGGCGTTGCTGCTCTCCGGCGCGCTCGGCGCGGTATCCGAACGGCTGCGCGACGAACCCGCACATGAGCCGCGTCTTTTCGGCATGCCGGCGGGACAGGCGCTCGCGCTCGTCACGAGCGCCGGACTACTCGGCACGCTCGGCGAAGTCGCGCTGCTGCACTTCCGCGGCGCGTTCCAGAACCCGGCCATGTACGCGCCGATCGTCATCCCGCCGGTCGCATCGGCGCTGCTCGTCGATGCCGCGCTCGCCCGTCCGCGCGAACACGGGTTCACGCGGCTCTGGCTGCGCGTGACGACGGCGCTCGGGTTCATCGGTGTCGGCTTTCATGCACGCGGCGTGGCGCGCGCGCGTGGCGGATGGCGCAACTGGAGCCAGAATCTGTTCAACGGACCGCCGCTGCCCGCACCGCCGAGTTTTTCAGCGCTCGCACTCGCGGGACTCGCGGCGCTGCGTCTTCGGGAGACCGAGAAGAAATGAAGCACCTGCCCCGCTATCCCGGCTATGACGTGATGACCAAGCGCGACACCCCGTCATGGGACGAGGTCACGCGAAATGTCATCGACGAACGGCTTGCGACGCCGAAGGATCCCCGCTTCTTCGATGCAGGCGAGTGGCGAGCACTCTGCGCACTGTGCGCGTGCATCGTGCCACAGGATCAGCAAAGGCCCGCCGTGCCCGTCGCCGCCCTCGTCGACGCACGTCTCGAGAAGAACACCGGCGACGGCTATCGCGATGCGCGTCTGCCGCCCATGCGCGATGCGTGGCGCATCGGCCTTCGCGCGATGGATGCGGAGAGCCGTGCGCGTCATGAACTGCCGTTCGGGAGCATAGACGATGATGCGCGCCATGCGCTTCTCCTCGATATGCAGCAAGGCAAGCTCGACCACGCCGAATGGAAAGGCATGCCGCCTTCGCTCTTCTTCGCGGAGCGCGTGCTGCACGACATCTGCGGGTTGTACTACGCGCATCCGCATGTGTGGAGCGAGATCGGCTTCGCCGGGCCGGCCAATCCGCGCGGCTACGTGCGCATGGTTGCGAACAGGCGCGACCCTTGGGAAGCCGCCGAAGCGAAACCCGGCCATGAGGAAGCCGCGCAGAAGGAGAATCGCCGTGTCCGCTGATTCGCCGAACGACGCCCAACATGTCCCGCGCGGCAAGAACGGACGCGCGCCCGACGTAATCCATCCCGGCGCATGGATTCCGATGCGCGAGTATCCACAAGACGAAGCGGTGGACTTTGCGATTGTCGGCACGGGCGCGGGCGGCGGCACGCTTGCCTGCCGTCTCGCGGAAAAAGGCTTCAAGGTCGTCGCGTTCGATGCCGGCGCGTGGTGGCGTCCGCTCGAGGAGTTCGCATCCGACGAGACGCATCAGGGCAAGCTCTTCTGGACTGACGAGCGCATTTGCGACGGCGACAATCCGCTCAAGCTCGGCAACAACAACAGCGGCAAGGCAGTCGGCGGGAGCACCGTGCACTTCGCGATGGTCTCGCTGCGCTTTCGGCCGGAATGGCTCAAGTCGCGCACGCTGCTCGGCTACGGCGCGGACTGGCCGATCGACTGGCGCGAGATGTGGCGCTACTACGGCGAAGTCGAAGAAGCGCTCAAGATCGCCGGGCCGGTCAACTATCCGTGGGGGCCAAAGCGGCCGCGCTATCCGTATCGCGCGCATGAGCTGAACGCGGCGGCGCTCGTGCTGGCGCGAGGCTGCGAAGCGCTCGGCATCGACTGGTCTCCAACGCCGCTCGCAACCGTCTCCGCGCCGCGCGGCGAGGCGCATCCGTGCGTCTATCGCGGCTTCTGCGTCTCCGGCTGTGCCACCAACGCGAAGCAAAGCGCGCTCGTCACCTGGATACCGCGCGCGGTTCGCGCCGGCGCGGAGATTCGCGACCTCGCGATGGTGGGCCGCATCGTCATGGGCGACGATGGGCGCACGACCGGCGTCGAATACTTCCGCGAAGGACGCTGGCAGTTCCAGCGCGCGCGCAACGTCGTGGTCGCGGGATATGCGATCGAAACGCCGCGCCTGTTGCTCAACTCGGCGACAGACCGCTTTCCCGATGGCCTCGCCAATCGCTCCGGTCTCGTCGGCAAGAATCTGATGGTGCAGACCAATCAGGCCGCGTGGGGCACGATGGACGAAGAAGTGCGCTGGTACAAGGGGCCGCCGTCGCTTGCGCTGACCGAGCACTGGAATTACGAGGACAAGGGCAAGGACTTCTTCGGCGGCTATTGCTACATGAGCCAGGGACCGCTGCCGGTGGCGTGGGCATCGACGCAAAACGGGCGAGGTCTGTGGGGGCAGCAGCTACTCGATGAGATGCGGAAGTACAACCATCAGGCGGGGCTGAAGATCGTGGGCGAGACCATGCCGCAAGAGCGCAACCGCGTGACGCTCGCCGACGAGAAAGATCAGTACGGTCTGCCCGTCGCGCGCGTGACTTATTCGCTGTGCGATAACGACAAGCGGCTCGTCGCGCATTCGCTCGACTTCATGAGCCTCGCGCTCGAAGCAGCCGGCGCGCGCGATGTCTGGCGCGAAACCGACGACACGTGTCACCTCAACGGCACCGCGCGCATGGGCGACGACCCCGTGACGAGCGTCGTCAACGCCGATTGCCGAAGCTGGGACATCGACAACTTGTGGATTTGCGACGGCTCCGTCTTTCCAACGGTCGGCGGCGTGAATCCTTCGCTGACCATACAGGCGATCGCGCTGCGCACCGCCGACCGCATCGAGGCGCTCGCCGCGCGCGGAGATCTCCGATGAGCGAGACACGAAAAATTGCGGTCATCACCGGCGCGGGCGCGGGTGTCGGGCGCGCGGCTGCCGATGAATTCGCGCGCCACGGCTATGACGTCGCGCTGTTGTCGCGCGATGCTGAACGGCTCACGCGCGCCGCTGCCCAAATCGAGTCGGGCTTCGCCGTGCGCGCGCTCGCCATTCCGACCGATGTCGCCGATGCGCGCGCCATCGACGCGGCGGCATCGCAAGTGGAAGACACGCTTGGGCCCATCGATGTCTGGGTCAACGTCGCGATGGCCACCGCGTTCGCGCCCGTCTCCGCGCTCACCGCCGAGGAGATCGAGCGCGGCACGCGCGTCACGTATCTCGGTCAGGTCCACGGCATGATGTCGGCGCTCTCGCGCATGCGTACGCGCAATCGCGGGACCATCGTCAATGTGGGCTCGGCGCTGGCGTATCGCTCAGTGCCGCTGCAATCCGTGTATTGCGGCGCGAAGTTCGCCATTCGCGGCTTCACGGACTCGCTGCGCTCCGAACTGATCCACGACAAGCTGAATGTCCATCTCCCGATGGTCGAGCTTCCCGCGATGAACACGCCGCAGTTCGACTGGGCGATGAACAAGATGGGCAAGCGCGCCCGGCCCGTCGCGCCGATTTTTCAGCCGGAAGTCGCCGCCCGCGCGATCTTTTTCGCGGCGACCCATCGCAGGCGCGAGGTGTGGCTCGGCTTCTCGACCGTGAAGGCGATTCTCGCGAATCGCATCGCGCCCGCGCTCATCGACCGATATCTGGCGCATGCGGGCTATGCAGGCCAGCTCACCGACGAGCCGCTCGAACGCAATGCCGCCGGCAACCTGTTCGATCCCGTGCCCGGCGACTTCGGCGCGCACGGCCGGTTCGACGACGAAGCGCGAGAGCATAGCTGGGAGCTGTTCACCGACCGCCATCGCTCGATTTTTTGGGCACTCGCGGGCATCGGCGCAGTGGGCTTGCTGCGCCTTGCCGCCAAACGGCGGAGCTGAGCGCAATGAGCCGCCCCATAGAGGACTATGCGCTCATTGGCGACGGCAATACAGCTGCACTCGTCAGCCGCGACGGTTCCATCGACTGGCTATGCTGGCCGCGCTTCGACGGCGACGCGTGCTTCGCGGCGCTTCTCGGCACTTCCGATAACGGCTGCTGGACGATCGCACCGGCCGCGCGCATCGTGCGCAAGACGCGTTCTTATCGGCATGACACCCTGGTCCTCGAATCCGACTTCGAAGTCGATGGCGGCGCAGCACGCGTGACCGACTTCATGCCCATCGGCGACGGCCCGAGTGCGGTCGTGCGGATCGTGACGGGCTTGCGCGGCGTTGTCGAGATGCGCTCGGAGCTGCGACTGCGCTTCAACTACGGCGAGATTGAGCCGCTGATCGAACGCATCGATGGCGCGATGCACGCGCGCACCGGGCCGGATCGCGTGGTGTTGCGAGCAAACGTCGAAATAAAGGTATGCGACGGAGCGATGCTCGCTGCGTTCAACGTCGCGCCGGCCGAATCGGTGGCGTTCACAATGAGCTACGGCCACACGCATGACCCGGAGCCGAAGGCATTCGACGCCCTGGCCGCGCTGCGCTCGACGCAACGCTTCTGGCGGGACTGGATCGCCAGATTCGACGACAGCCGCACTGCGTGGCCAGCGGCGGTCCGCCGGTCGCTGCTGACGCTCAAGGCGCTCATCCATCGCCGCACCGGCGCGATCGTCGCCGCGTCGACGACATCGCTGCCCGAAGCGCCGGGCGGGCGGCTCAACTGGGACTATCGCTATGCGTGGCTGCGCGATACCAGCTTTGCGATGGTCGCGCTGCTCAACGCCGGGTATCACGAAGAAGCGGGAGCCTGGCGCGACTGGCTATTGCGCACCATCGGGTCCGCGCCGGAGCGCAGCCGGATCATGTATCGGGTGGACGGCGGGCGTCACTTGCGCGAGTGGAGCGTCGACTGGCTGCCGGGGCATCGGTATGCGAAGCCCGTGCGAGTCGGCAATGCAGCGGCGCATCAGCATCAACTCGACGTGCTAGGGGAAGTGATCGACTGCCTCGACGTCGCGCGGCGCGGCGGACTGACACGCGCCGATCAGGAGGACCTGATTGAAACCCGCATCGTCGAGCATCTCGAGAAAGTGTGGCGTTTGCCGGGCGCGGGCATTTGGGAATCGCGTGGTGAGCCGCGGCACTACACTTATTCGCGCGTGATGGTCTGGGTGGCGCTGGACCGATTCCTAAAGCATCACGGCGCGCCAAGCGCCCTTTCGCCGGTCGTCGAACGGACGGCTTGGCTACGCGATTGCATCCGTGAGGAAGTGTTTCGCGAAGGCTGGAACGAGGGGCTCGGCAGTTTCACGCAGTACTACGGCGGCGAAGAAATCGATGCGAGCCTCCTGCTGATGCCGCTCGTCGGCTTCCTCCCATCCGACCACCCGCGCATGGCATCGACCATCGAGCGCATCCGCCGGGAACTGAGCGAAAACGGACTCATTCGACGCAGCAAGAAGAACCCATGTGGGCCTAGCGAGGGGACGTTCCTCGCCTGTTCTTGCTGGATGGCCGACTGTCTGAACCTGCAGGGGCGCACCGAGGAGGCGCGGCAACAGTTTGAACGCGTGCTCGCCACCGCCAACGACGTTGGGCTGCTCTCCGAACAGTACAACGCGCAGCGACGCGAACTAGCCGGCAATTTCCCCCAGGCGCTCAGCCATCTCGCTATTGTCAACACGGCGCTCGGCCTGAGTGGACCGACATTGCAACGTGGCGGCGGGTAACCTACCTTGCCTTATGGCGAGCCACATGGTTTAGGGGGCCAATCATGGATATGCATGCGCCGACCGTCAGCTACGTCGTGCGCTTCACGGCCGCGGTCGGCAGTCTAAAGAGCGGGGCCGATGTCGAACTGCGCGGGTTTCACGCTCGCCTCGCGGGCCTTCGACCCGCGTCTGCTGTGGGACGCGGCCGGGAGCGCTCCATGAGAAACACGCGGCTGCAGCGCACCAGAGCGGCCGTGCGCCGCAGCGCATGGCCGGGGTGGATCTGGGCCGTGCCGATCGCGGCTATCGGCGTAACGGGATGGCTCGGCATCCGCGCGCTGGTGCCGTTGGGCTGCGCCGCTCGCGCAACTCATGCGGGCCACGCTCGCGCGCGATTTGCAAACGCGGCTTCCCGATGGCGCGCTGATCTTTCCTGACACGCCGGCGCCAAAAGGAACGCGTGCGCTCGTCGTCACGGTGATCGATGTCGACATCCCTGCGCAGGGAGAACTGACGCTGCAGGCGACGTGGGCCGTGGCGCAGCGTACGTCGGATGTCGTTGGAACTACCGGGCACGCGTCACTGCACGCGTCCCATGCAGGCGATGACGCCGCGGGCATAGCCGCCGCTCTGAGTCGCGCGTTGGGCGATCTGGCCGACCAAATCGTGTCGTCTCTCGCGCGACGCTAGCGGTCAGAACGAATGCCGCATACGAGGGCCTGAACGGATCGATAGCCCACGAGCCAAGAACTAGAGCGTTCTCCAATGCGATCAGGACACACGCGCCCAAGCGGCAAGAATCTGCATCTGGCATTCGCCGTGACCTTGTGCGCAAAGGCGGCTTTCGCGCTTCCCGAACTGATCGCTGGCGCAGCCACCCTTTTCATGTCTCGACAATCGCTCGTGGCGTTTGTCGTCTGGTTGACTTGTGATGAATTCGCCGACGATCCTCACGATGTCATCGCCGGCTTCCTCCTTCGCAGCGCGCAGCATCTGTCAGTCGGAACACAGAGTTTTGCGGCGGCCTACCTTCTCGGACATGGCGTCATCAAGCTGTGGCTCATAGCCGGCTTGCTGCAGAGCAAGCTCTGGTATTTCCCGGTGGCTCTCGCTCTCTTTGCCTCGTTCGTCGCATTTCAGGTCTATCGATTCACGATCACTCACTCCATCTGGCTGCTGATCCTGTCGGCAGTGGATATCGTCGTCATCGCACTGACGTGGTTCGAATATCGGACGCTACGAATGAGCAGTAAGCGGAGCCGACGACACTGACCATGCGACGCCCGCGCAGTTCGACGGGAACGCGCCGCCACTACGCGCGAACGTAGCTTTTCCAGCGGGACGCCGGCTGAGTACTGCCACTCGCCGAGTGGCGAGGGGGTCTGGGCGCGCACTCCCAGCGGCGTGCTTTTCTTTGCGTCGACCGGCGAGGGCATCGGAGCGAATCTTCTGCAAGGGCGGAACTGGCGCAAAAGCGCGGCGCTTGTCTACGCTCTCGGCCGGCGCGCTCAGAACGATCCTTCGCGGTTAAACGGGCTTGGCAACATCAACCCTGCTCCCGAGATGAAGCTTGCCGCCGATTACGTCGTATCGAAGGAATTCCCGCTTGTTTTTCGCGCCGCTTTCACGAGAAGCTTCGGTGGCGCTAACCGCTGGATCGCGGATGTCGGCGCCTACATGGCGATGCCGGGCAGCACCGAGTCTTTCTTCTGGTTTGCAGGCCCTTCCGTCTCTCTCGCGGACTTCAGCTACATGAACGGTTGGTTCGGTGTCAATGCGGCACAAGCCGCGGCATCCGCCTATCGCAAGTATGAAGCGAGCGCCGGACTGAAATCTGCCGGTTTCGGCATCACTCTCGTTTGGTACTTGAACAGGCACTGGTTCATGACCGCCGACGGAACGTTCAAACGTCTGCTTGGCACGGCTGCAAGCAGTCCCATCACACAGAGCAAGATAGAGGGGGGATGCAATATGTCGATCAGTTACGAGTTTTGAAGCCTTGCTCCAACGTTGCTCTTAAGATTATGTGCGTCACTCGACTCATTGGTCGACGCGGTCGACAAGATTCGCACCGCTGTTCGACGAACGTAAATCGCTCCGAGCTTCTTGCGCAAGCCTCTCGTAATGCTTCCGAAAATGGGCGAGTTCCTTCTGATCGAGTTGCTCCAGGTCGAGCAACGCGTTGTGCGCAGTGTCGATCGCCCGGATGATCTCGTCGAGCTTGATTTGCATGGCCGCCGTGTCCCGGTTCTGGGTATTCTGGATCAGGAATACCATGAGGAAGGTAACGATCGTCGTGGACGTGTTGATCACCAGTTGCCAGGTATCACTAAAGTGAAACAAAGGCCCCGACGCGCCCCAGATGACCACGAGGCCTGCAGCCGTCACAAACGTCCACGAGCGCCCGGCCAGTCTAGCGAGCGAATTAGAGAAGGCAAGAAACCAAGATGTTTTCATCTCTAGTCTCCGCGAGCCGACCGCCCAGAAGGTTCCTTTACCATGCGTGGCGATCGGATCGGACGCACAGTAAAGGATCAGTCACTGCCGAATGCAACCGTGGTCAACAACGCCAGCTCTGATTGCCGAGAATCGAGGCGCGTATGCTGAATAACCACGGGTACATCCGACTCGAAGTAGCTCGCATATTCGGTCCCAGTCGGTATTCTCTCCGGTTCCTGAAGATCGTTGAAGCGCATATGCAACGTCCGCTTGGCAGGCACCGTGATGTGGTAGGGGCCGGCTGGAGCACGATCCTTGAAGAACACGGTGAACTCGATATGCGCGTCTTCCTCGCCCGCGTTAAGGATGCACGCGGCCTCGTGGCTCTGCAGGTCAGGTCCGTCGCCGTTGCTGTAAGGCGGTAGATAGCCTTCGGCGATCGCCCAACGGTTCTTCCCTATCGTACTCATGCGTCCTCCGGAGTTTCATCGCGCGCGTCGCCAAGACGGCTTGCTGCCGGCCTGCACTTTTACACGCCATCGATCGTCTTGTGCATCAACATGTTCAAGCAAAAACCGCTCCTTCTTTCACCCTTCGCATACATCACACTATGATGAATCTTTAGGTAAAGCATGAAGTGGGGAGGGGTCATGTTGATCAACAACCAGTTCGAGATGGGATATCTCGTCGTCATGTTCTCGCTGCTAGGAATCATCTTTATCGGGGCGCTATTCGCCACGCTGCACCTTGAACGATGGCATCCGCGGCTGGTGGGGGCAGTGCTGGGCGCGTTGATTGGTGTTGCGCTGATTGAAGCGGTGCCAATTGTCTCGTAAGAGCGTGCTTCGTCGAAGAGCGCTGATTGAGAGCGATTCGATGGCAGAAACGAAAGCGCTAACTCCTGGTTAACCGCCGAGCCGTTAGGAATTTCGGTTTATTGAGCGCGTTCCTCGATGCGTTTTTCGACCTCTTTCGGTCGCTAGCGGCGCCATGAGGCTTCTGTACTCAAACGTCGGCATTTTTAACCAGGTCGACAAGCTTCCGATCGCCAGGCTTGTTGCGCCCGCGTGACGCAAGTGTTGCAACTCGCTTTTTCCTGCTTGGTTGTCGCGCCAGCCGAGCGATACTTTCAAGAGTGTGGCGGACCTGGAATCTGCTCGCATTGCACGTCAGCAGCCTGGCGGACTGCTAATCTTCACGGCGTCGCCGCCAGGATTGCTACTGCCCGCACTAGTAAAGTCGCTCTCAGGCCTGAGCTGTGGTTCAGGCTTATGTAACGCGAACAGCCGGTCTTTGCTTTCGCGCCGCGTCGCGCACGAGGCGCAGTCCTGCGCTCGCCCTCTCAGTCAAGAATGGAAAGGTGCCAGACGGATGGGTCCGACGACTGTGCGCAAAGGCCGACGCCTGCGATGAATCGATGCAACGTCGCTTGCTCGGTCTGCAGCCGCACAGGTGATCTTTAATTAGTGATCCTAATTAGAATGCTCTAATTAGGTTTATGTAAAATGCACTTTGCTTGACGGCGTTATGTCAAGCCTCGTGTCGCCGATACATGCTTGTTTGCGCTCAACCAGCCTGACACCGCGGCGCGCATCTCAGTCGCGCTGACGCTCTTACATTTCAATCCGGACTGTTCACGAACACTGGTGACGAGAGTTCCATTCAAAAGCTAAAAAATATTGGATACCTTTTCAGGGCTGAGAAATCGAAACTCGTAACCGCTACCGCCGTTGCGGTGGATTGAGCCCGCACAGGGGTAAGGAAAGTGCGCAGGTATTATCGTAGTCTCTGTGTCAGCGTGTTCTTCGAAGAACGCTCGTCTGGATTGACGAGACTGCTGAGGATCAACGCAAAACCTAGTGCTCCAGTCGGGGTTCTCACATTGAAGCAGGGTGTGGAATAGATCGCCAGAAATGACCGCGCGTCGGCCCTCGCTTTCAATGCAAACTCCGACGTGACCTGGAGTGTGTCCTGGCAGGGGAATCAAGCGGATCGATGAATTGATGACGTGTCCATGTTCAATGATATCGGCCTGTCCCGCCTCGAAGATCGGAAAAATGCTATCTCCGATGTAGTCTCCCGTCCGTTCCAGCGGGGACTTTGCCGAATCACTTGTCCAGAAATCCAACTCCTCTTTAACGAAGAGGTAGCGCGCCCCAGGAAACGTGGGCCGCCACCTCCCGTCTTCGAAGTACGTATTGCACCCGACATGGTCAACGTGCAGATGAGTGGCCAGCACGAAATCAACATCGTGGACGCTGACGCCAGCTGCGTGAAGTCTATCAAGCCAGCCGAATCCGGCGTGATTGAACTCGGGTCGCGCTCTTTGCTTGCAGTCGCCAACACACGTGTCCACCAGTAGCCTTATACCGTCGCTTTCTATGAGGAAAGCCTGTATGGCGATGACAAGCCGACCGCTGTGGGCGTCGTATAGGTTGCGATGAGCCGACGTATTGGATGACGCCATCGATTGCTCTGTGGCGTCGGGATAGAGTTCCTGCCATCGCAACAGGGGTCCCACTGACTCGGCGATTATAGTGATCTTGACAGTGCCGATTTGCAATTGGTACGCGAGGGGCTGATGCTGATGGCAGGCCAGTAGTCTTTGCATGATCACGCAGCGGAAAAGTGTTGAAGTAGGTCAAGGCCACGGTGTGACGGTGCGATAAAGACCGTGGGCGGCAATGACGCCGCCACGACGATCACCCTGCTTTACTTATGCCGACGCTTGACCCACGGCTTGCTCGGACCTGCTCTTAAGCAGATCCAAAGCGACATCGACAATCATGTCTTCCTGACCGCCCACCATTTTTCGCCTGCCTAGCTCAACTAAAATATCGACGGTCTTCAGACCGTATTTGTTGGCCGCAAATTCCGCATGACGCAAGAAGCTGGAGTAAACGCCAGCATAGCCGAGCGCAAGCGTTTCGCGGTCGACACGTACCGGCCGGTCCTGCAGCGGACGGACGAGATCGTCGGCAGCGTCCATGAGTCGGTACAAGTCGCATCCATGATTCCAGCCTTGCCGCTGAGCCGCCGCAATGAAAACTTCAAGCGGCGCATTGCCCGCACCCGCACCCATGCCTGCCAGGCTTGCATCGACGCGGTCGCACCCCTCTTCCACTGCAACCAGCGAATTCGCCACGCCGAGGCTCAGATTGTGATGAGCATGCATGCCAGTTTGAGTATCTGCGCTCAGAGCGTCCTTGAATGCGCGAAACCGATCTCGTACATCGTTCATGCCCAGCGCACCGCCAGAATCAACAACGTACACACACGTCGCGCCGAAACTTTCCATCAGCTTCGCCTGTTCGGCAAGCTTCTCGGGCGTAGTCATATGGCTCATCATGAGAAAGCCGACTGCGTCCATCCCAAGCTTCCGCGCAAATTCGAGGTGCTGGCGGGATACATCGGCTTCCGTGCAATGGGTCGCCACGCGTACCACCCGTGCACCTGCATCGAAGGCATGGCGCAGATCGTGCGTAGTGCCGATGCCTGGGATCAGCAGCGTGGCAATTTTCGCGGTCTTGACGCTTTCGGCTGCGGCGGCGATCCATTCGACGTCGCTGTGAGCGCCGAATCCATAGTTGAAACTTGATCCTTCCATACCGTCGCCGTGGGCAACCTCGATGCTGTCGACCCCAGCAGCATCGAGCGCCGCAGCGATCGCTTTTACGTGGGCAACGCTGTATTGGTGACGGATCGCATGACTGCCATCGCGCAGCGTAACGTCGGAAATGTAGAGTCTTTTGTCAGTTGAGGTCATTGCGTCGTCTCCTTGTAAGCCCGCGCGATGCCGGCGGCGATCCGGCGCTGTGCCATCATGTCACCGCAGGCGAGTGCCGCTGACGTCATGATGTCGAGATTGCCTGCATACGAAGGAAGATAGTGAGCAGCGCCTTCCACCTCGAGAAACACTGATGTCCTCAGGCCGTGCCTTAATCCAAGGCCCGGCACGTTGAGCGGCATGTCAGGCGAGATCACGTCAAACTGCACCGACTGCTTAAGGCGGTATCCCGGAACGTACTCCTGTACTTTTTGGACCATCTCGGTGATGCTTGCCTCAATAGCTTCCGGATCCGCCTTTTCCGACAGTACAAAAACGGTGTCGCGCATCACCAATGGCGGCTCCGCCGGATTGAGTACGATGATCGCTTTACCGCGTGCGGCACCGCCCAACTTTTCGATTGCGGCGCGCGTCGTCTCGGTAAATTCGTCAATATTTGCGCGTGTGCCTGGCCCCGCAGATTGGCTGGAAATCGAAGCTACGATCTCCGCGTAGTGGATCTTCGCAACACGAGAGACCGCGGCGACGATCGGAATGGTGGCCTGGCCGCCGCACGTGACCATATTCATATTCGTCGCGTTCTCGTCCTCAAGATTGATCGCCGGAATCACATACGGGCCAATCGCGGCAGGAGTCAGGTCGATTACCTGAATGCCATGATCCTGCAGGATGTCATTGTGGTGCCTGTGCGCGCTTGCTGACGTCGCATCAAATACGATGTCAATTTCCTTGAACACATCGAGTCTCAGCAGACCCTCGATGCCCTCTGCGGTCGTCGCCACCTCCATTCGTGCAGCACGAGCCAGGCCTTCTGACCTGGGATCGACGCCGACCATAGCACCCATCTGCAAGTGTTTGCTGTTGCGCATTACCTTTATCATGAGGTCCGTTCCGATATTGCCCGGCCCAATGATGGCGACTTTCACCTTGTCGTTCATGTGTGACTCCAAATGTAACTTCCGGACAGCGTCGATCACCGTCCATCCTCAGTGCCGCCCTCGAAGACGCTACCGCTGCGCCGCCCGGTCATCGAGTAACTTCAGTTGTCGAGCACTTGCGCCCCCGCTTGCGGAATCAGGCGTCCCGGTTCGGCTGCCGCAGATCTAATTAGCGCTTTGGTCGGCGCTCGGCGGGTTCTAGAATTCGCATAACCAGAATGGGGGCGTCGCCTCACTCCTTGGTTTCGAAACTTGCGCCGCCCAGCTGTTCCATGTCGACCGATACATGCTGTCCGGGTTTGATCCATTCCGCGGGAGTCGCACCGCCGGCCATCACAACCCATCCTGCCTGCAGCGGCTCGCCCGCTTGAGCGGAAACACGCGCCGCGGCTACCAGTGAGCGCAGGGGATGGCCCAGCAAAGCAGCGGTTGATCCGACTTGTACGACGCGTCCATCGATGTTTAGGGTGAGCCCAAGGTTGGAAAAGTCGATGTGTGGGTCGCGCCAGGCACCGATTACGAAGCCGCTAGATGATGCGTTGTCCGCAATCACTTCGGGTAGCGAAAACTTGAAGTCTTTGTATCGCGAGTCGATGATCTCCAGCGCAGGAGCGATAGCCTCCACTGCGGCCAACGCTTGCGGGCCCGTGACATCGCCCGGAAGCGATTGCTTCAGAATAAACGCGATTTCCGGCTCAACGCGCGGATGCACAAACCGCGAGAGATCGATTTCCGTGCCCTCTTCGATCTGCATATCAGCCGTCAATCGCCCCCAGATTACATCGGACAAGCCCATCTGAACCATTTTGGCACGGCTGGTGAAGCCCATCTTTACACCTACGCGCCGATGGCCGCGTTCGACGCGCCGTTGAATCGAGGCGGCCTGGATGGAATACGCCATATCGAGCGACAGACGTCCTCCCGGGTCGAACTGCGAGACTTCTGTCGCATTCAGTGCCGCCTCATCGAGCAGCATCGCATATTCAATAGCATTGCTCATTGATGTGCCTTCTTCAGGTCATGATCGAAAACTGCGCGCACAGAGCCGAGGCCGTTTATGCGTGCCTCGAAGACGTCGCCGGGCGTGACGCCGACCATGGGCCCCAGCGCGCCTGACAGGACCAGATCGCCCGCCTTTAGCGGCGTGCCAAGCGCGGCCATCGTTCGGGCAAGCCAAACAACCCCATTAAGAGGGTTGCCCAGGCATGCGGCTCCTGCACCTACCGAAACGAGACTGCCCCGCCGTTCCATCGACATCCCGCAAAGACGCAAATCGAAACTTGAGAGTTTGCGCGGAGTGCTGCCCAGCACGTACGCGCAAGACGATGCGTTGTCAGCGATCGTGTCGGTGATGCGGATGTTCCAGTCGGCGATGCGGCTACCGACGATTTCGAGTGCGGGCAGGGCGTACTCGATTGCATTCAGAACCTCGTGGTGGCCCGGATTCGGCATTGCAATATCGTGACCCATGACGAAAGCGATCTCCGCCTCGATCCTCGGTTGGTGGAGAATCGCAGCGGGAATCGGTTCCCCATCGCCATAACCCATGTGGTCAAACAACATGCCAAAGTCCGGCTGGTCGACCCCGAGCTGCTTTTGCACAGTCAACGAAGTCAAGCCAATCTTGCACCCGACGAGCCGTCGACCATCGGCAAGTTGATGATCCGTATTGATACGCTGAATCGCGTAAGCGTCCTCGATGCCCAATTGCTCATATGTCTCACGCAATGGGGCGATATATCTACCTCTCGCTGCTGCATCGCGCAGCGCGGCCGCAGCCTGTTGAGTGTCCATAAGCTCTCTCATCTCTTTAATAGTCGACCACGGATGTGATATCGGTGACGCAGTACACCGCTAGAAGAACATGCGTTCAAGCGCCGCACCAGGATCCTCGGCTCGAATCAATGCTTCACCGACGAGAAAATTGTCGACTCCGATCGAACGAAGCTTTTCCACATCGTTCCGAGTCCGAATGCCCGACTCAGAAATCACAGTTCGGTCGTCGGGAATCAAGTGCCGAATCGCGGTGGTTGTGGCAATCGAAGTCTCGAATGTTGCAAGGTTGCGGTTATTCACACCGATGAGAGGTCTCTTCAGCACAAGGCCCTTCTCTAACTCCGCAGCGTTGTGGACCTCCACGATCACCGCCATTCCAAGTTCGGACGCAACAGCTTCGAACTCCCTCATCGCCCGGACATCGAGCATCGCCGCGATGAGCAGGATGCAGTCCGCACCCATCGCACGCGCCTCCCAAACCTGGTAAGCGTCCACGATGAAGTCCTTCCTGAGCACTGGAAGGCGAGTGACCGAGCGCGCGGCGCGAAGATCTGATGCGCTTCCACAGAAGAATGATCGATCCGTGAGCACCGACAAGCATGCCGCTCCCGCTCGCTCGTATGAGCGTGCAATACTCTCGGGATCGAAATCCGGCCGCAAAATGCCTTGCGCCGGGCTGGCCTTTTTCACTTCTGCGATCACCCCAGGCAGACCATCGCTGTTTTTTGCGTGCAGCGCAGCAGTGAAATCTCTGGCATCTTGCGTCGTCGCGACTTTCTTCAGTTCGGCCAACGGCATGCGCTCCGCAGCCAGCCAGACCTCTCGGGTCTTGAGTCGAACAATCCTTTCCAGAATGGTGCTCATACCGTCATCCAAAGCGTTGTTTCTTTCAATTCCACATCCTGCACGGTGCTAAACCAAGCGGAGAGGTAGAGGTGGTTCGTAATCAACCTGACTGGTTCAGCCATCAACACCTGTGCGGTTTGAATGGCGCCGATCGGCGCCGAGTCTGCGCCAAGGCCCCTTTCGCCCCCGTTAAAACTTGTGGCGAATCCCTGCCACTACAGCCGTTTGTTGTTTCGTACTCGACGGAGCCGACAAGAACAGGACGGCCTGCGCGTTGGAACCAGACGCGCGAATATAGTTGGCGTAGGCGAAAACATCCGTTCTCTTTGAAAGGAAGTACTCCAAACTTACCTGCGCTTGATTCCAGTGCGGGTTCGATGAGATGCCCCCGTAACTGCCGTGGGTATAAAGATAGGCTGCCGACACGAAAAAGGCCGGGGCCACCTTGTAAACACCGACCAAGCTGAGGTTGTCAAGATGCAAACTTGTGTTGTCGAGATAGTTGTACCGGACGTCCGAAACGAGGCCTCCCAAGTTGAGTTTTTCAAAGTCATACTCCGCCCCACCGGCGATCACGCGCTGATTGCGCACGCCCACCGAGGCGCTCAGAGGACTGGTATGAAATAACACGAAGGGCGCGCCCGCATAGTCGTCCGTAACCGCGCCGTTGGGATTCGCAGTCCCGGGATGGTCAATATCGAGATAGACGAGCGAGTATCGTTGATTCGTGAGGGCATAATTGATCCCCGCGCTGAAGGCGCGGTTTTGCTGAAAGCTCCCTGCTTTGTTGCTGAACGCATATAGCGACTCAAACCCGAATCCACCCCATACCGGGCTTGCGTACTTCACGGAGTTGCTGTATCGAAAGTTGCCTTCGATGTTGTCGTTGCTGCCGACGCTGACGCCGAGGCCTGGTCCCATGGCTTGGGGTTCGATACGGTCCAGATAGTCCCACAGCATGTCGTACTGTCGACCGACCGTGAGCGTCCCGTAGGTCGAACTCGACAAGCCGACGAATGCCTGGCGGCCAAACATTCGCCCGCCTTGCCCAAGCTTGCCACTATTGCTGTCAAAGCCGTTCTCCAGAGTCGCCACCGCGGTAAGGCCACCGCCGAGATCCTCTCCTATCTTGAACCCTAGGCGATTGTTCTGGTTGGCGCCGCTGATCATCGCCCAATTGCTGTGCCCCGCCTGATTGCTAAAGTAACCCAGGCCGTTCGAAATAATCCCGTACAAGGTTACGGAACTCTGAGCGAACGCGGTCGCAGATGCAAGCAAGGAAACGCAAAGTACACCTAATTTCAGCCTCATGGCGATGCCTGTTGGTTGATGTGGTTGATGCTCTGCACACGAAAAGGAACTTCGCGGTTGAAGAAAGCGTTACCGTTCCAAGCGCGACGTCCGAGATACCACCCGCTGCACTTGCGTTCAGATCGGCTTTCCTGCGCTCGACTCCCAGTTCCTCATCAACTCGTTGCTTGGCAGGGTCTCATCGATCATCTTCTTCGCAGTCTGAATTCCGGCGATCGGGAGTCCCGTGGGATCCAGAACACCGATCTGTACCAGGACCGAGGCTTGATCCCAGTAGATATGTTCGTTATACAACTTGTCGCCCCGGAAGCAGATCACGGCGAGCATCGGAATCTCGATGTACTTGCCGGTTGGCGCCAGCCCTGGAAGCATCCAGTCAATCTCACGATCGTGGGTTGCACAGAAAATGAATTCGTCGACAATGCGGTCCGCACCGATGGTGCGCGAGACCGGAATAAAGTGAGTGTCGACTGGATTGGCGTGAACGAAGTGATACTTATAGAACCGTTTGAGATCCTTGTAGCCGACCCCGCCCGTCATGGTCGGCACGTGATTAACGTAGGGCGCCGAAACCATGGTCGGCAAGATCGAATCGACATCGCGCGAGTCGAACTCGTGGTAGCAGTGCAGTTCCCACAGCGAATTCAGGTCATAGATCGGTCCGAGCACTTTACGCAACAGCGCGATGGTTCGCGAATAAGCCATCATTGCTGCCGGCTTGTCGAAGTGCTCACGTTGCGGAGTCGCGAAAGCGTGGTCACACCCTGGATACACGTATTGCTCGACCGCAGGTAGTGCAGAAAGTGCTGACTGGATCGTCTCGCGTGTTGCCTCAGGGCACAGAGCGTCATCACCAGCAAAATGAAACACCATCGGGCATCGGATCGACGGTACATCTTTTAAGTATGCGTCGAGCCCCACACCGTAGTAACTCACGGCGCAGTCGATTTCCGTGCGAGCAGCGGCCAGCATCGCGAGTTTGCCGCCCAGGCAATAGCCTACCGCGCCGACTTTCCCAACGTGTTGGTCGAGCGAGCGGAGAGTCTTGATCGTCGACGCGATATCGGTTACAGCCAGATCAACGTCGAACTCGTCATTATATCGCAGCGCCGTGGCAAAGTCCTCGCCGGTGTACCCCAGATTGACGCCGCGCTTCATGCGCCAGAACAGGTCGGGCACCAGCACCACATAACCTTCCTCGGCGAATCGATCGGCCATGTCCTTCATATAGGCGTTGATGCCGAAGATTTCCTGCAACAGGATCAAGCCCGGCCCGGACCCTTGCCGGGGCCGCGCGAGGTACGCGGAAAAGGCTTGGGCGTTGCCCGCGTCAATGTCAATGTATTCACCGTTCATGATCTTCGTCCTTTACTCAATGCAACGTTATTGCGGGTTCGGGTGCGTTCAAAGCGTCAAGAGGCGCGCATGCAGAGCCTGACGATCCGCGGCGAGTCCACGAGCGATCTCTTGTGCCATCGCGCCCATATAGACCTCGTCCGATCCGCCTTCCAATGCTGACAGCACGGCGTCGACTGCTTCTCCGACCGGGATCTTCGGGGGCGGAATGCTCCGGCTCATTTCCGTGTCGATCGGTCCGGGAAGAACAGAAATGACCCGAACGCCATGCGGCGCGAGTTCGGCCCGTGCGCCCTCCGTCATTCGAAGCGCCGCAGCCTTCGATGCACTTAGCGACGCCATGGACGGTAACGCGACGCGTGCGAGGATCGAAAGAATGTTGATGATGGCGCCGCCGTTCGATTTGAGCGCCGGCGAGAATGCGCGCATCATGTTTAATGTGCCGAAGTAATTCACCTCCATCTCGGCACGCGCCGCTTCCGCGTCATTGGTCTCCAGTACCGGCTGCGTTCGGTTCAGTCCTGCGTTGTTGATCAGTAGCGTGATATCTTTGGCGTTCGACGCCGCGCTCGCCACCTGTTCGATGTTCGTGATGTCCACTTCAACCGGTACGACGCGCGGATCACCGTCCGCGACGCCTTCCATCTTTTTGACGCCGGCATAGACCTTGCCCGCGCCCCGCTCCAGCAACGCGTTGAGCAGACCCGCACCGAGCCCGCGGTCGGCGCCCGTCACGAATGCCACGCAGCCTTCAATTTGCATTACGACCTCCTGAACTGGACTGAGGCGCCAGGTTGAAAAAACGTTGTGAATTGACACCGAGGATTTTCTTCTTCGCTGCGTCGCTCAGTTGCGGGTGATTGGTGACCAGGTCGCCAACCACCTTCTCGCCGAGTGGAAACGGATAGTCGGAGCCGAGCAGCACACGGTCTTCGCCCATCGTCTCCACGAGCAACCGCAAGGCGCCATCGCTGAAGACGGCACTATCGACATGGAAGCGATCGACATAAGAAGCGGGCGGATTGGGGCAATTTTCGCGAACGATGTCTCGTTGCTCCCACGCGTTCTGCACACGCCCCAGCAAGAACGCGAAGCTGCCGCCGCCGTGGGCAAAGCAAAGTTTCAGTGTCGTGGGAATGCGTTCGAACGCCCCTGAGAGAATCAGCGACAGGATGCTCAACTGTGTTTCGGCCGGCATCGCGACGAGCCAGGGCAACATCCACTTTTTCATGCGACCGTCCGTCATCATGTCCCAGGGATGCACAAGCACCGGTATTTCGTCGTTCGCGCAATGGGTGAGAAACGTCACCAGGTGATCGTCGTCGAGATCTCGCGGGCCCAGGTGATTGCCGATCTGCACCCCCCGATGACCGGCACGGTGTGCACGCGTGGCTTCCCGGCACGCCAGTTCGACGTCTTGCAGCGGCACTTGAGCCAGCGGCATCAGGCGCTGAGGCGCGTGCGAGCAGAATTCCAGCGCGCGATCGTTCATGCGCATGGCCCATTCATGCGCCGCCGTTGCGTCGTACCGATAGCCGAACATCACGGGTGTCGCGCACATCAGCTGGATGTCCACGCCGCACCTGTCCATCTCCGCAATCCGCGTGGCGGCATCCCACAAAGCGCGATAGACGGGTCGGAATTTACGCTCGCCTGTCATGATCATCCCGGTCTCGCCGTCTGCCTCAACCTGGAGCCACGGCGCATGCTCAGGATCGAGCGATCTTGCTTCGTTCTGCGAAATTCGCGGAAAGAAGTGGGAATGCATGTCAATTCGTACTGTCATGGTGATTCGCTTTAAACGGGTTCGGTTATTCGGTTCGACCTTGCTTGCCCGGATGAACGACGCCGCAGCGTGGACAGCGACGCTTCTCTTCGGATGCGTAGAATGCGTCGAAGAGCGGCGGCAGGTCGGTGACGATGCTCTTGAGCTGTACTTCAACGCGATATACAAGCTCTCCGCATGCATCGCAATACCACTCGAATCCGTCCATGGTGCCTTCCGGACGTTGACGCTCGATCACGAGGCACGCGCTACCCGCCTCCGGTCGCTGCGGCGAGTGACGGACGTGCGGCGGCAACAGGAACACATCGCCTTCTTTCAGTTCGATGCGCTCGCGCTTGCCGTCGAGCAACACGTTGAGGTATGCGTTGCCGCGCACCTGATAAAAAAACTCCTCGAGGGGATCGTCGTGGTAGTCGGTACGATAGTTCGGTCCCCCCACCACGGTCACGATGAAGTCGCTGTCTTGCCAGACCTGCTGGTTGCCGACCGGCGGCTTCAATAGGTGCGCGTGCTCGTCGATCCAACGTTCGAAATTGAACGGCTTTCCATACGCAAGCATGTTTGTCTCTCTGAAAGAATCGGTATGTCGAGAATACGGGTCGCGAACCTCCTCAGACGCTCGGCATGTACGCAACTGCCTTCATCTCCACGAGCAAATGCGGATGCGGCAGCTGATGGACGGCGACAGTCGTTCGGGCCGGGCCCGTCTCATCGAAATATTCGCCGTACACTTCGTTATAGCCGCCGAAGTCGCTCATATTGACGAGGAACGCTGAGATTTCTACAAGATTCGAGAGATCCGCACCCTCGCTTTTAAGTATGTCTCGCATATTTTCGATGACAGCGCGCGTCTGGCGACGAATATCCAGTGAGGCAGTACCGAATTGGTCAGCTGATGCGCCATCGATTGTGTTGTCCGGCCGCCGTGAACTGGTACCTGAGACGAAGAGGAAATTGCCGGCCCGTGTGATATGGGGAAAACGGCCTCGTGGCGTGGCCTTACCCGGCACAACGCGCCCTTCATTGATCAGGTTCATGCGATCCTCACGCAGATGTTGGTCAGTTCCGAATAAAAGTCGAGCGAATGACGGCCGCCCTCGCGTCCGAGTCCTGACAGCTTGGTGCCGCCGAATGGTGTTCGTAGATCGCGCACGAACCAGGCGTTGATCCACACGATCCCGGTTTCGATTTGCTTGGCGACCCGATGACCTCGCGCGAGGTGCGTCGTCCAAACGCTCGCGGCAAGACCATATGCGCTGTCGTTGACGCGCTCCACCACCTCCTCTTCGCTGTCAAACGGAGCGATGTGGCAGACCGGGCCGAAAATCTCTTCTCGCACGCATCTTGCGCCGTCGGGCAGTCCGGTCCAGATGGTTGGCATGACGAATGCGCCGTCATCGCGTGCGTCACCGAACGTCGGTACGTCGCCACCGGTCACGACTGTCGCGCCTTCGTCGACCGCGAGACGGAAGTACGACAGCACCTTGTCGCGATGGCCGCGCGAAATGAGCGGTCCCATCGTCGTGGCAGGATCGTCCGGCGCGCCGACGCGCAGTGCTTCCGCCTGTTCCTTGAGCGCCGCGACGAAGCGCTCGAAGATTGGCCGCTCCACATACACCCGCTCGCTACAGAGGCAAACCTGGCCCGCATTCGTGAAGCTGGATTTGAGAACACCCGCGACCGCCGCATCGAAGTCCGCGTCCGCGAATACGACGGCCGCGTTCTTGCCGCCCAGCTCGAACGACACTTCCTTCACGCCGTCCGCAACGGCCTTCATGATCGTGCTGCCGGTACGCGACTCGCCTGTGAAGGTGATTGCGCTGATATCCGTATGACGCGTCAGAAATTCGCCAGCCGCGTCTTGACCGTGCCCATGAATCAGATTGAAGACGCCGGGCGGCAAGCCGACATCGTGCATGACCTCGGCGAGCAACGTTGCAGAACTCGGCGTCTCCTCGCTAGGCTTAGCGACCACGCAGTTGCCCATGGCCAGCGCCGGCGCCACTTTCCAGGTGAACAAGAGGAGAGGCAAATTCCACGGCGAGATGATGCCAATCACGCCGAGCGGCTTGCGCGTCACATAGTTGATCAACTCGCTGCCGTCCGCGGCATATGTCTCGAAAAAATCACTGTGCGCTGTACGGATCAGGTCGCCAAAAGTGCGGAAATTTGCAATGCCGCGCGCGATGTCGAGGGCGCGGGCCTGAGCAATTGGTCGGCCGGTATCGGCGACTTCAGCGGCGACGAACTCATCGAAGCGAGCCTCGATGCCGTCCGCGATCTTGTGTAGCCATTCCGCCCGTTGCGCCGGCGTGGTGTCCCGCCAGCCAGCCTTCTGCGCCGCGTGAGCCGCACGGACGGCGCTATCGACCAGCGCGGCGTCCGCTTCGCAAACATCGGCAAGCTTGCGACCATCGACCGGACTCACGTTCGGAAAGGTCGTACCGCTCGCCACGAACTCACCGTTGATGTAATGGCGCAACAGCTGCCGGTCGCGCGAGGTGGAAGCCAATTGAGATGTCACACCCTTCTCCTGCTTGATTGAATTTGCCTTTCCGTGCACGCGTTTAGCTGCATGGATCCTGACGCTTATCTCCGCTCTGTGGGCATCGTTCAACGAACGGTCGCCGCCTTGGTCACGCGATTGGCAGCGCAAGAACGCGGTTCTGTTCGTCGATTGCAAGGCGGACGGCGTCGCCAGCCCGCATGGCGCGCTCGAGTCGCGCGATGACGATCGGGCCAGCATCCGTTGTAACGCTCGCAAGAAGCACGTCGGAGCCGTCTTGTGCACCGATGCGACGGCGCACGGTCGTCAGTTCGTCGATAGTGCCGCGTTCGGCCACTCGCTCACGCCACTCGGCGCCGCCGCATCCGAAGCAGACATAGCGCGCAGGAAATACGGTCGAACCGCACTCTTTGCACTGGAATACTTTAAGTGTCATTGCACACCTCGCTCGACCGCTTCGAGCACCACGGCATTCGCACACATGCCATAGCGATACTCGACCATTCCATAGCCACTCACGACTGCTAGCCGGGCATCCGGCACCTGCCGCTCCCCCGCACGTCCGCACAACTGTGTCAACGCCTCCACGAGACCATGCATGCCGCCTGCGGCGCCTGCTTGCCCTGCGGACAGCTGACCACCAGAGGTGTTCACCGGCAGGTCACGCGACTCGATGCGCGCTATCATCGTGTGCAGGTCGCCGTCGGGTGCGAAGCCGAGATCGGCCAGTTGTGCAATCGCCATCACGGGGTAGTCGTCGTAGACCGAGACCATGTCGATATCGTCCGGTGTAACACTCGCCTGCCGCCACAAATCGCCGGCGATCGAGGCCAATGAAGTCTGCGTGCCATCCCCTGTCTGGTGATCGCCGTTGTAGCGGCATTGCAGCGCGCGCACACGAACATTCCGTGCGCGGCGCACGAGATCGGCGCGTGCGATGATCACGGCGTTTGCGCCGCTCACCACGGGCACGCAATCGAATCGGCCCAACGGATCAGCGATGATCGGCGCTTCGAGATACTCGTCGATCGTCAGCGGCGTTCTATACACTGCATTAGGGTTCAGTCCCGCCCACGCGCGTTGCGCGACGCAAAGCGCTCCATAGTCGCGGCGAGTCAAGTTGTGATGCTTCGCATGACGCTGCGTGAGCATCGCGAAGAGTCCGTTCGGCCCGCCCAGGTCCAGCGGCCGCAGCCAGTTGCGCGTCGTCACGTTGTAGTGATCGACCAGGCGTTTGAAATCAGCCGGCTCAAACCGGTCGCCGGACACCAGCGCTATGACGTTCGCGTCGCCATGTTGAATGGCGCGTATCGCGTGCTGCAGCATATTGATGGCGCTTGCTCCACCATGACAATCGTCCATGCACCAGCGCGGACTCAGCCCGAGCCGCCAAGCTAGATCGATGGCATGGTCAGGAGCCAGCGTGAAAGACGCTACGCCGAGCCCGTCAATGTCTTTCGCCGTGAACCCGGATTCGTCGAGGGCGGCGGCGAACGCTCGCGCAAGCAGATCGCCCGTGGACTCCGACGTCGCCTGTCGCCGGTACGGCACTTCCACACCGGCTGCCAGCAGTGCTTGTTCGCATTGATCGAGTGTCATGTTCGATTTCCTTGAGCGTGACGATTAACGCTCGCGACGGGCAACCGTCTCGTGTGTGAAGAACAGTGAGATCACGGTGATCATGCCGAGGGCCGCCATGAGCAAGGCCACCGGCCAGGCAGCGTGGTAGTGAGCGAGCAGCGCGGTCGCCAGCATCGGTGATAAGCCACCCGCAAAGACCGCCGATACCTCGTGGCCCAGCGCCATGCCCGAGTAGCGGACTTCCGTGCTGAATAATTCGCCCATCAGGGCGGGTTGCGTGCCGAGCATGGCGCCGTGGCAGAAAGCATTACCGAGGAGAAAGGCAACCCAGATAAGTGCCGGGATCTTGGTACCGAGAAGCCAGAAAAACGGAAGCGCGAATATGACGACGCCCACCGCACCAATCATGTACACGGGCTTGCGACCTATACGGTCGGACAAGCGGCCCCACAGCATCAGCGTGACCAGTTCGACGGCCATCGACACAATCACACCGGCGAGCATGATTTGATTGGGAACGCCAATGAATTTCCCGTACACCAGAGAAAAGGCGATGACAATGTATGACGTGCCGTTCTCCGCAACGCGCAGCCCCATCGCCATCAGGATTTCCTTGGGGTATTTGCGAATCACGTCGAACACCGGCATGCGCGCTTTTCTTCCGTCGGCTTCAGCCTTGGCGAACTCCGCGCTTTCGGGCAGCCTTGACCGAATGTAGACACCTACACCGAAGATGGCGATCGAAAGCAGGAAAGGAATACGCCACCCCCACGTCAAGAACGCGTCTTTTGGGAGCATCTGGACGAGAAAGAACACACTCGCTGACAGCACGAAGCCGCCGCCGACGCCGATTTGGCTCATTGATGCGTAAAAGCCGCGCTTCTCCGGAGGTGCCGACTCACTGATCATCAGTACGGCGCCGCCCCATTCGCCACCGGCCGCGATGCCTTGCACAATGCGCAGAAGCATCAGCAACGCGGGCGCCCACAGTCCGACTTGCGAGTAAGTCGGCAAGAAGCCAATAAGAAATGTCGCACCGCCCATCATCGAAAGCGTCCATACCAAAGCGCTCTTTCGACCGTAGCGATCTCCGATATGGCCAAAGATGGCGCCGCCGAATGGACGTGCGGCAAATCCGACGGCAAAGCCCGCGAATGCCGCGAGCGTGCCGATAAGCGGGTCGCCGCCTTTTGGAAAGAAGAGATCGCCAAATACGAGTGCAGCCGCAGTGCTGTACAGGAAGAAGTCGTACCATTCGAGGGCGTTGCCCGCGACGGACGCGAATACGATTCGCCGCAGGGATCGTTCATCAACGAGGGCCGCCAGGGGCTCGCTTGCCTCTTGGCGCGGCGTGATTGCTGCAGAAAGTGTTCGCGTGCTGGTCATCAGAGTCTCCATCTGTACATCCGTCGGATGTACTCTATGTTGCTTTCTCGTTTGGCATGCGTTGCACAGGTCGTCCTGTTCCGGAGCTTCTCAAAGGCTCCGGGAACAGGTCCGCAGTCAGTTCAGCGACGCTTGAGCCGATATCCGGAGGTTTCGAGATCCCATGTTGTAGCGGTGACGCCGGTCTCGCGCAATTTGAACTTCTGGATTTTGCCGTTTTCCGTTTTGGGCAGTTCTTGCTCAAAGTCAAGATAACGGGGCACCGCGAAGTAAGGCAGTCGCGGTTCGCAGTAGCGAACCAAATCGAGCGGCTCTAACGCCTCGCCATCGCGCAGGCCGATTACAGCCATCACTTCATCTTCAGCAAGCGTTGATTTCACTGCGAATACCGCTGCGGTTTCGACAGAAGGATGGCTCAGCAAGACCTGTTCGACCTCATATGAGGAGATGTTTTCGCCGCGGCGGCGAATGGCGTCCTTCTGGCGATCGACGAATCGGTAATAGCCGTCCGCTTCCCGTATGACACGGTCGCCCGAGTGAAACCAAAGATTGCGCCAGGCCTTGACCGTTTCACCCGCCATGCCCAGGTACCCGCTTGCAAAGGAAAACGGCTCATCGGCACGTAAGATCAGTTCGCCAGGTTCGCCATCTGGCACCGGTTGGTCATGTTCATCTACGACACGCGCATCGAAGCCCTGATTCAGCTTACCCATGTATCCGGGGCGGTGAGCGCTAAGGTCGCCGCCCATCACAGAGTTGGTTTCCGTTGAGCCGTACCCGTCGATCAATGCGATGCCGCAGCGGTCCGTAAATTCTTTCTGAAAATGCCCCGGCACGCCCGGCGCAAGCGCGACGCGCACCCGGTGGCGTCGCTCGTTCTCCGCTACCGGCCGGCCTAGCAGAATGGGCACCATTGCACCGAGAACGAAGGTAACGGTCGCTTGCGAATCCACCAGCGCGTCGAAGAATCCACTCGCCGAAAAACGTCGGCCAACAACCAACTGCGCATCGTTCACCAATGCTTGGAAAAAGCTGTTGAGCGCGTTGGTATGGAACAGCGGCAAGCAGGTGTACAGCACGTCCCCCGTGACAACGCCAAGACCACCCCCGGTGTTACGTCCCCACCAGTAGAACTGGGCGTGTGGGCAGATCACCCCTTTGGACAAACCCGAAGTGCCAGACGTATAAAGCACCGCAAACGGGTCTCCGTCCCCGATCTCGGCAGCTGCGATGGGATCCGCCGCCGGTGGCATTGCAATCGTGTCGTAAGCAGGGGAAAGAGAATCCGCCGTCGGTTCATCAATGATCCAGATGCGCTGCAGCGGGAGGTCTTTCGTTGAGAGGGCATGCACGACATCGACAAGTTGCGCTTCGGCTACCAGCAGGCGCGCGCCGCTGTTACGAAGGATATGTTCGAGCTGCGGGCCGCGTGAGGCCGTGTTGATGGGCACAACAACAGCTCCAAGCCATCCGCAGCCAAGGACGATCTCCATAAACTCGATCCGGTTTCCGCAAAGCAGCGCGACATGATCGCCACGCTTGACGCCATGAGCGGCCAGTGTGCCTGCGCGGCGGGATGCGATCTCGACGGCATCAGCGCCACTCCATACGGTCGATCCATCGGAGAAAAGAGGTTCATTGCCATTCCGTGCGGCGCGCGCTGTCAGCAAGGCCGGCAATGTGCGGGACGGAACGAACTTCTGATTGGCTGTGCGCTGTTCAACGACCGGTTCTATCAATTCCATGAGCTCGTGACCTCTTTCGATGTGGAGGCCAGTCTAGAATCGGCTAGCATATCGGTCAAATCAATCAATTTTTGGTGCCGCATAGACATGGTCAATTTCCACCAGGTCGATTTGAACCTGCTGCGGGTGTTCCAGGCGATTCTTGAAGAGCGCAGCCTCACGCGCGCTGGGCAACGGCTCGAGTTGTCACAGCCGACGATCAGCTATTCGCTGGGACGGCTGCGGTCGTTGTTCGATGATCCGCTGTTTGTCCGGACGCCAGACGGCATGCTTCCGACACCGACCGCGGAGAGACTAGCAGTGCCTCTGGGCAGTGCGATTGCCTCAATCCGCGAAGCACTGCGTGAGAGCGAACAGTTCGATCCCGCAACCACCACGCGCGAGTTTCGGTTGTCCATGTCCGATATTGGCGAGCATGTGTTTCTGCCGCCTATCTGTGAAAGACTGCAGCGCGTCGCACCTCGGGTACGTTTATCGGCCGAGCAAGTGCCGGTGCGCGAAGTCGAGGAAAAGCTGCGACTCGGACAAATTGACCTCGCCATCGGTAATCTTCCGTCGCTGATGCCAGTCACGAACCACGCGCTGCTTTTTCGCGATCAGTTCGTCTGCATGACGCGCAAGCGCCCTGGGTTACCGGTTCGGACGTTATCAAGACAGAAATTCTTGGAGTTTCTTCATGTAACCGTGACGACGAGCGACAGCAGCCACCTGGCCATCGATGAGGTCTTGCGCACTCAAGGCTTGCATCGCCGAATCGCATTGCGAGTGCCGCATTTCACGGTTGTTCCGCAGATTCTGCGGCGCACGAACTGGATGGTGACGCTTCACAGAGGGGCAGCCCTCATGTTCAATGAAACGGGCCAGTTCTCCATATATCCAATGCCGGCGGAAATCCCAGACATCGAATCCACCGTCCATTGGCATCGCAACTTTGACAATGACGAAGGGATCCGGTGGTTTCGCGAACTGGTCATCGATACGCTGCATCGCGACTAAAGCCCGCATCCAATTTTCTCTTTCTTGTATTTTCGGGCGTTGCGTTGCCGGCCGCCGAACATGTCACGGCATTTCGACGTCGTGTCCTCACTCACCATGTGCAGCGGCTTCCGAGCGCAACCGCAACAACCACCCCGAAGCCAAGGACATGCGAAAAGGATAAGCAGAGGGTGTTGTTCGCCGCTTGCCTTAATACGCTGAAGCAGCGGCGGTGCCGAACGAGAATGAACGCTTGCTTCAGACTGGAACACAACGCGCGCGCGGCGCTGTCCACGCTTAACCTCGCTTAACCTCCGGGGACAAGTGACTGGTACTTGAGGAAGAGTCCAGTCTGGGCAATGGGGGGTGCGCCGGCAAGCCTGCGCAAGCGCTCGGACCCGACGTCAGTCGGGCCTTCGGTTCCGCCGCTGTTCTTTTGCGCAAGTCGTTATCCAAGGGAAAGCCGTTCTCAGGTGCGAACAGCTCAATCTGCCACCAAACGCTTCCCTCCCCTCCGCCGCCATCGGCCCCTAATGATACCGCTCGAAGGTTTTATGAGCACGGGATTCGAGGTCACTTGAAGCCATCGTAACGATGTCGAGCAGGATATCCCGCCGTGTCGTGCGCCGTGTCTGCAACGCAAGCGGCCCGTGAGAGTTCGCCAGACGAGGCCCATGTGTGCGTATTCGATGCTCGCGATGAAGGGTCACGGCGGTGCAGAACAAAATGCCGACGCGCTGTGCGTCTGCCAATTCCACGCGGCAAAGAGCGAATGCATGATGGGACATAAGCGCAATGGTATGTCATTCCAAGCACGGGTTAATACTTACCGCACGCAGGGACATATGCACCGAATTCATGTCGTGTATTTTTGGCTCGAATTTGACCGCGTCTGTCGGGGCTCATATCGTGGGTCCATCGCATCGATACGACCCGCGCCGCTTCTTTAGCATCAGGGAAGCGGGAACCATCACCTCATGTTTCCCTCCACCATGAACCCTGAAGCTCTAAATACAGATCTAGGCACGCTCGCACAAACCCGATCCGCCCGTCCGGCAAGCAACGTGCGCCGGGCCGTCACCACAGCGGTGCTCGGTCAAATCCTTGAGTGGTATGACTTCTTCTTGTACGGCACCGCCGCTGCACTTGTCTTTGGCAAGCTGTTCTTTCCGGTCGGCACTGACCCATTGACGGGCACCATCGCTGCATTCGGTGGCTTCACGGTTGGCTTCATCGCGCGACCCATCGGCGGAGTGCTATGCGGGCATATCGGCGACCGATACGGCCGCAAGGTCGTGATGATGCTTACATTGCTCACAATGGGCACCGCAACTTTTCTAATGGGCGTTTTGCCAACGTATCAGCAGGTCGGTATTGCGGCGCCCGTAATGCTGGTTCTTTTGCGCACCCTTCAGGGACTCGCGGCCGGCGGTGAATGGAGCGGCAGTATCTTGTTGATTCACGAGAACGCACCTCAATCGAAGCGCGGAGCGCTATCGGCATGGAGCCCCTGTGGTGCGGCGCTTGGCTTCGTCTTGTCCACCGGTGCGTTCCTTCTGGTGCAGAACCTTCCGGCTGACGACTTTCAGACGTGGGGATGGCGCCTTCCGTTTCTAGCTAGCGCTGCACTCGTTCTCCTCGGCTTGTGGATGCGCCGCTCTGTCGGCGAAAGCGCCGCATTCGTCGAAGCTAAGGCGACACGCCACGAAAGCCGGATGCCTGTCATCGAAGTTCTGCGCCAATGTCCGCGCGAAGTGCTCACTGTATTCGGTCTACGCTTCGGCGAGGGCGCGGCGTCCTACCTCTTCTTCGCTTTCTCAATCGCCTACGGGCAGTTCCTCGGCATCAAGTCGAGCTGGATTCTAAGCGGACTATGCGTTTCGATGCTGTTGATGATCCCCGTTTCGCTCTTCTTCGGCTGGGTGACCGACAAGGTTGGGCGCAAGCCGGTTTACCTCGCCGGCGCGCTAGCCATCGTGCTTGTCGGATGGCCATACTTCGCGCTGCTCGGCTCAGGCGAGTACTGGAAGGTGGTTGCGGCGCTCGTCCTCACGAACAGCATCACGCTTGGCATCCTGCAAGGCGCGCAGCCCGCGTTTATCAGTGAAATGTTGCCGGTGCACCTGCGCTTCTCGGGACTCGGTATCGGCCGGGAAGTCTCTTCCGTACTCGGTGGCGGCCTTTCGCCGATGATCGCCACCGTCCTGCTCGCCCGCTATCACAGTGCGGTGCCGGTCGCCATCTATCTGGGCGTATTGGGGCTGACCACCGTCGTCGCCACGTTGCTGGCACGCGAGACGTTTCCCAAAGCAATGCGCGCCGATGGACGTCGGCAACCCGAATAACTCGACAAACACTGACCGAGAGGTTAACGTATGCATGCCCTTCAAAGCGAAGCCATCGTCGATGCACAAGACGACTATCCTGAGTACGCCGGACCGTTGCCGCTTGATGCGCTGATCGAAGAGATCGAGCGCCGCCGCGACGAGTTCGATGCCCTGTCTCATGTGCCGCGAGATATGGTCGGCAAGATGAAGCGTGCGGGCATCTTCCGCTCAAGCACGCCTAAACGTTTCGGCGGCCACCCGCTGCCGCCTGCGCACTTCCTCGAGATTCTCGAACGCATTGCGATCGCGGACGGCTCGGCTGCCTGGGTCGCAGCGTTTGGCTCCGCCAGCACGTACCTTGCCTCACTGCCGGTCGACACACAGGCGCAAATCTATGCGACCGGTCCGGATCAAGTCTTCGCGGGCGGCTTATATCCGCTGCAAAAAGCCAGTCGCGCGCCCGGCGGCTTCCGCGTGTCTGGACAATGGCGCTTCGCCAGCGGCTGCAAAGGTGCGGACTGGATCGGCGTAGGGATCGGCGGGGCGCCTGCTGGCAGCGACGACAAGAACGCCGGCAAGCCTTTTACTGCCGTCTTCCGGGCAAGCGAAGTCGAGATTGTCGATAACTGGAACGTGGTCGGCATGCAGGGTACCGGCAGCCACGATCTGCGTCTGAAAGACAAGTACGTTGAGGAACAGTGGACTTTCGTGCGCGGAGGCACGCCGCTGATCGATGAACCGTTGTATCGGTATCCCGCCATCGCCTATCAGGCACAGGTGCATGCGGCGGTGAATATCGGGCTGGCGCGCGCTGCGCTCAACCTGCTGGCTGGGATGTCCGGCGTGACGCAGACCACGACTGGTGCGCCGCGGCTCGCCGATCGTGCCTACTATCGTTCCGGACTCGCGCAAGCGGAAGCACAGCTGCGCAGCGCGCGGGCATTCTTCTTCGAGTCCGCGGAAGCATCGTGGCGCACGGTGCTCGCGGGTGACCCGGTGCTGCCTGCAGAAGCTAATTTGTTGCGTCTTTCGGCGACGCACGCGGCGCACGCCTGCGCCGATATCGTGATGCAGGCGTACAAGATGGCGGGCATTGGCGCGATTTATCGCGAAAACCGGATGCAGCGTCTGGTACGCGACTCGATCGTCGTCACGCAACACGCCTTCCTCGGCGAAGGCAGTTTCGACGCATCGGGCGCGCTCTTCGTCGGCATTCCGCCCATCACGCCGTATCCCTGAAGTCGCCAACCAGCGGACACCAGCCATGACCCACGATCAAGCGCGTACTCAGTTTCGCAACGCCATGGCCTCGCTCGGCGCGGCCGTCAACGTCATTACCACGGACGGCCCGCACGGACGCTGCGGTATCACGGCAAGCGCAGTGTGCTCCGTGACCGATACGCCGCCGACGATGTTAGTCTGCATCAATCAATCGAGCTATATTCACGATGTGTTGCTCAGTAACGGCCACGCGTGCATCAACGTTCTGGGCGCGCACGCGCAGGAACTGGCACGTGTGTTTGCAGGCATGGATGGATGCTCGATGGAGGAACGCTTTGCGCGCTGCAGCTCGCGGCCGGGCGCACTGCGCCTTCCCGTGCTCGACGATGCAATCGCGAGCCTTGAAGGCCGCATCGTCGACAGCAAGCAAGTCGGCTCGCATTCGGTGCTTTTCGTGCAAGTCGAGCACATTGGCTCGCGCGAAGACGGCGACGGTCTCGTGTACTTCGGCCGACAGTTTCATCGGCTCGCGCGCGCGGCCGCTTCCTGTGAGGCGGCGTGACTATGCAAGTCTGCCTCTTTTTGATCAGTGCGAGCGGACAGCAATTGCTGCCCGAAATCGCGCCGTTACAGTGCATCGACGGCTTGCGTAGCCTGGTCGTGCACGAGCCGATAGCACAACGCGTCGATCCGCGCATTGCGCCGGCGGCCGATGCGCCATCGTGCGTGATTCAACTGTATTTCGATGAACTTGCCGCGCTCGAAGCTGGCGCCAGGCTGAATGGCCCGATCCATCGCACGCTTCGGGAGCCGTTGATCGCCGGGCGCTTCACCCAGCAAGTTATGGCCGTACGCGCCCTGGCGCCGCATGCGCCACCCAACCAAGCGCGCTTGGAGCGTTGCACTTATCTCGTCGCGTACGAAGGGCCAGCGGAAGATTTCGACGCATGGCTCGCCCATTATCTGCAGCATCACGCGCCGCTGATGTCCACCTTGCCGGCATTGCGGGAACTGGAGATCTACACGCGCATCGATTGCACCAGCGGCCTGCCATGCGCGCGCGCGGATGCGATGCAGCGTAACAAGGTCGTCTTCGACGATGCGTCCGCCCTCGCCGACGCGCTCGCCTCGCCGGTGCGCGAATCGATGCGGCGCGATTTCCATACCTTGCCTCCGTATCAGGGAGCCACGCCGCATTTTGCAATGCGCAGCATGTACGGTAATCTCGCCACACATTGATGGCCGCATGGCGCGACCAGCGCTTGTTCGTGAGTCAACCGTGTATGACGAAGCTCAACTCCGGTATCGCCGATCTGAATTTGCTGCGCGTGTTCCTCGCCATCTGGGATCTGCGCAGCCTGACCGCTGCAGGCGACCGCCTGGAATTGACGCAGCCCGCGGTCAGTCATGCGCTACGGCGCTTACGCACAATCTTCGATGATCCACTTTTCGTCCGCGCGCCCACCGGCATGGTCCCGACCGACGCCGCGCATCGGCTGTATCCGCCGCTCGCGCAGGCGTTGTCGATCATCAACGAGGCGGTCCAGCAACTCGCCAAGTTCGATCCCGCGACGGCCCGGCGCGTGTTCCGCATTTCGATGTCGGACATGTCGGAGTTCTTTTTTTTGCCGCCGCTGGTCGCGCTGCTCGACCGCGAGGCGCGCGGCATCCGCATCGAAGCGGTCAACGTTCCGGTGGATTCCGTCAGCGCGGCCATGCGCTCCGGCGAAGTTGATTTGGCTCTGGGCTACGTGCCGGGCCTCGATGCCGGTTGCGTGAGCCAGACGTTATTCGTCGACGAGCATGTCTGCGTGGTGCGCGCAAACCATCCGTTAGGTAAGTCACGGCCAACCGGCGAAGACTTGGCCGCCTTGCGCTACGTCTACGCGAGCACCAACGCGACGGGCCATCGCATGGTCGAACAATGGCTCGACGAGCTTAATCTTAAGCGCGATGTCGTGGTCCGACTGCCGCATTTTGTCGTGGCGCCAGAGATCGTAACGAACACGGACCTCGCCGTCATCTTCCCAAAAAGCATTGCGCGGCGCTTGAATCGCGGTAAAGCCTTTCGCATGCTGCCCTTGCCTTTCGCCCTGCCGCCCATCGAGATCCAGGTGCACTCGCATTCACAATTCACGAGCGATCCGGGCGTTGCGTGGTTGCGCGACACGATTTATTCGATGTTTCATCAGCAAGATGCGTGATAGGCATTTGCTGCCTGGATAGACGACTCATCTGCGGCGAGTCGTCGGCTCAGTCCTCGTAGCGACCGGTGCAGCCAGGCTCGACGCACTCAAAAGCGCGATGCTACGTCCCGATCGATCTTGACGAGCGCCATGTCCTCGTACAAAGCGCACAGCTTAAATAGCGATGCGACCGTGTGATGTACGCTTATCGAGGTGGCTTACCGCGTTGCCGGCCGCGAATGGTGAGCTGTTGTCAGCTGATAGGGCCGGCGCGGCGCTGTCGCCCGACTCGGCTGGTTTTCCGTGAAGAGAAAAAGCCCGCTCAATTGAGCGGGCTGAATCCATATCGGTGGACATGGAGGAGACGAGATCAGTATAAACCCTTAGCATTCAATTGCAAGCCCGACGTTGAATTGGCAACGATTCGCCTGCCCCAGTCTTACTTGGCGCCGGGCGCGAGGCTTGCACGTCTTCTGATGGGAGATGCCACCATGAAAGCGACCGCATTCTTGGAGCAAGCCAAACGGGAAGCGCAGCTCGTCGATGCGCTTCTCGTTGCGCGCTATGGGCTCGTCATTCATAACGGCATGACCCTATTGGGCGACGACGAGCCACCGGCGCGGTGGCGAGTGAGTTTCAAGGCCGAGCTTCAGCGCATCTACGCGGCGCTCCAGATGGCGGGCATCGACACGCAGCAACCGCTTCATCCGCCAATGGTCGACCGGGGCGACGGCGATGGTGACCATGAACGCGATGGCGAGGGCGTGTCGCCGGACGCGGGCGACGAGCGACATGGGAAGGTGGAACGGTTCGCGTGCGACGCGCGTACGCGCGCCCGACACTACGCCCGGCGAAATGCCAGCGCTCATCGAGCCTCAATTGGCGACGCTGGTCGAACGTCATCCCGTCAAAGGGGAATGGTCCTACGAGATCAAGTTCAAGTAGACACCTCGCCGTGTGTTGCCGTTCAACGGCTTGTCCTGCAAGGCTGTGTCAAGCGGCCGTTGCTTTTGAAATTTCTGAGCTGTTGCCTTTCAACGATGCGCTTCGATGCCTCATGCCGACCCGGAGCCGACTTCCGCGTTTGCGCGGAGACGACGGCCGCTTCCCACACGCAGCGGTCATCCATGCGTGCGACGAACTCTTGCGCTCCACACATGATGCGAGCAGCTGACACCTCGCGTCAAACGGCCCGTTTCTGATCGCCAACTCATGAATCACTGGACTCGATCGTGAACTTCGCCATCGCGGACCAGTCCCGATCGCCCATGCCCGCATCAATCGTTTCAGCCATGCGCGCATATACCGCCGCCAGCAGCGGCAACGCACGGCCAGCCTCCTCGGCCGCTTGGGCCGCGAGCCGCAGATCCTTGATGCCAAGCGTGGCCTTGAAGCCCGGCTCGTAGTCTCCCTTTGCGATGTTCGCGGAATAAACCTGATACGAGCGACTGCCAAACAGCGTGTTCAGGATCAGGTCGAAGAATCGCTCGCGCGGCAAACCGTTTGCCTCCGTCAGAACGACGGCTTCGGCCATTGCCTCGATCGCCATCGTAATCATCATGTTGCAGGCGATTTTCGCGGCGTTGGCGGTCGGCGCCTGGACGCCCATATCCCAGACCCGACCGCCGATCACGTCGAGCAGCGGCCGCACCTTCGCCACGGCATCGGGCGGACCGCCCGCCAGTACGTTGAGTGCTCCCTTCGCCGCGACGTCGGGGCGTCCGAGCACCGGCGCGGAAACGTAACCAACGCGTGCCGATTCGTGGGCCGCAACGAGCTCGCGCGCGAACGCAACCGAGATCGTCGACGTGACCACATGAACGAGCCCGGGCTTCGCCTGCGCGAGCACGCCGGAGTCGATGAGCGTCGAGCGGATTGCATCGTCGTCGGACAGCATGGTGAGCACGGCGTCGCCCCGAAACGCCTCGACCGGCGAGGCGACCGTCGTCACACCGTCCACCGTTCCGCCCGAGCGGTTCCACGCCTTCACGTCATGTCCCGCGTGCGCCAGATTGCGCGCCATCGCGCGTCCCATCGCACCAAGACCGATGATGCCGATTTTCCATGAATGTGCCTCCTTGATTCGAATCGATGCCGATACGGAGCCTCTTTTCAGAGCGGCAGCGCCCGCACGCGGCGCGGCGCGATCTCGGTGAAACGCGGCAGATCGGCCATCACCTCCGAGGCTTCCGGCGACGCGAACGCCGCATCGACCGATGCCTCGTCGCGAAACCGGCATTCGCAAATCGCGAGCGTGCCGGCCTGCTCCGCCGCCGGAAAAAACGCGGCAACGCCGGTCGAGCCATAACGCGACCAGTGACGCATGACGAGCGGGAGGTGATGCTCGACGTAGTAAGCCCTGTCGAAACGCACGCCAGGTTCGCCTTCATACGTCACGTAAACCGTGACGGCGGAATCATTCGTCATCGCGTCCTCCAGACAAGCAGCCGCCATGCGCCGCACGATAGACTGCATTGACGATGGCTTCGTAGCCGGTGCATCGGCACAGGTTGCCGCTGATGGCGCGCCGTATCTCTTCGTGACTCGGCAACGGATTGTGCTTCAACAGATCCGCGGCCGCGACGATCATGCCGCTCGTGCAAAAGCCGCACTGGAATCCGTTCTCCGCGATAAACGCCTCCTTCAGCGTCTCGATTCCCTCGATGCCTTCGATCGTTCGCACATCGTTGCCCGAAATCGACGCCGCCAGGACGAGGCAGGACTTTTTTACCTCGCCATCGACCAGCACCGTGCACGCCCCGCAATCGCCGGTCAGACAGCCGACGCGGGTCCCTTTTGCATCCAGCGCATCGCGGATCAGTTCGACGAGCAACAGCCGCGAGTCCACATCCGCGACACGCGGCTCGCCATTGAGCGCGAGCCGCACCTGAATCGTTTCTTTCATGTCTTCGCTCCCGCTAGTAGCGCGCGCAAATGCCGCCTCACGACACCCGGCACGATGGCGCGACGGTAGTGGCCGTCCGCAAGTTCATCGGACCAGCCCTCGCCGACCAGATCGAGCGCCCTGCCCGCCGCCTGCTCGATAATGGCATCGGGCGCGAACAACGATCTCTCGTCGACCACGAAGCGGTGATACGCCGGTCGGCGCCCTGCCGCTCCGACCGCAAGCCGCACGCTCGTCTGCGCGCCACGATGCAACGAGCACGCGACAGTAACGATGGGCCATGAACTCGCGCTCGCCTTGTACTTCTGGTACTGGCAGGCGATGAGCGTCGCGTCGCGCGGAACGAGAATGCCCGTGAGGAATTCGCCCGCGCGCCGCGCGGTACGAAACGCGTCGGCGAAAAAATCGCGGGCCTCGACGCAACGCTTGCCCTGCGACGAGCGCAACTCGAACACCGCCTCCAGCGCCGCAAGACAGCCCGGCGCATCGGACGATGGGTTCGCAAAGCTCGCGGCGCCGCCGAGCGTTCCCTGATTGAGGATCGATGCGCCGCCCGTGACTTGCGCGGCCATCGCGGCGAGAAGCGGCGCATGGTTTGCGACGATCGGCGAGGCAAGCAGCTGCGCGTAGGTCGTCATCGCGCCGATACGCATATGCGTGCCGTCCAGCACGATCGAATCCAGACCGAGCGCGCTCAGACTGATGAGATGCGCGGGCCGCACGAGATTCGCCGACATCGACGGCACCAGCATCGTGCCGCCGCCGAGCACGGACGCGTCCTCGCCGAACCGAGCCAGCAAGCCCGCCGCTTCGTCGAGTTCCCTTGGCTGGTGAAAATCGAAGCGATGCCCTATCACGCGCGTCGCTCCTTCAGGGAAGCGATCACGCGCGCGGGCGTTGCTGGCACGTGCGCGAGACACGCGTCGTTACCTAGCGCATTCGCCACGGCATTGCTGACGGCCGCAAGCGCGCCGCCGAGCCCCGATTCGCCCGCGCCCTTCATGCCGAGCGGATGAAAGGGATTGAGCGTCACGCGATGCCCCACGCGAATCGGCGGCAGATCGTTTGCACGCGGTAGCAGGTAGCTCTTGAAGCGATCGGTGATCATGCGATTCTGCTCGTCCATCTTGATGAGTTCCCACAGCGCCACGCCGATGCCCATCACGATCGCCCCCCTGAGTTGCGCTTCCACGAGCGCGGGGTTGATCATCGCGCCGCAGTCGTGCACCACGGCATAGTCGAGGAGCTTGCTGTTGCCGGTCGTCATGTCGAGTTCGAGCGCGACGGCATGCACGGAATACGAGAACGTCGGGTAGGTGGCAATGCGGCCTTGCGCGTCCGGTTCCACGCGGACGTTCTTCGGCGCGAAGCTTCGCGTCACTTCGAGCGGAAGGGTCACGCCCGCAGCCACGGTGAATGGACGCAAGTGTGCGCCGAGTGCGAGTTCGGCCACGGCGATCTGCGCGCCGTTCGACTGGCGGCGCGCATGGCTGTCGCGCAGCACGATGTCGTCGGCCGTTCCGCCGAGCAGGTTGGCGGCGCACTGCGCAAGCCTGTCACGCAATTCCCGCGCGGCGAGGTACGCAGCCGTGCCGCCATACATGAGCGCACGGCTGCTGGCGTTGCCGGTGCCGAGCGGCGTCACGTCGGTATCGCCTTCAATGATGCTCACCTGGTTGGCGCGCAAGCCGAGTTCGCCCGCGACCATCTGTGCGATGCCGGTGTCGCTGCCGCTGCCGGGGGACGTCACGCCTGTCAGCACCTGCACGTCGCCCGAAGGCATCATGCGTACCGTGGACGTCTCGTAGCCGTTGGGGAAGTTTCCTGGCCGCGCGCCGCCCTCCGGCGTGAGTTCGAACGCAACGCCGATCCCGATGCGGCACTCCGTATGGCGCGCGGCGCGCGCCTGCGCCTGCCATCGCGGGTAGTCGAACATCGTGAGCAACTGGTCGAGGCCGCCCGGATAGTCACCGCTGTCCACATTCAGGCCGGATGGCAGGAGGCGCGGCAAGGCTTCGCGCGCCACGAGGTTGCGACGGCGTAGTTCGACCGGATCCATGCCGGTCTGTTGCGCGAGCAGATCGATCGCGCGTTCGAGCACGAGATTGCCGATCTCCTTGCCGTAACCGCGTATGGCCTGCCACGGCGGCTGATTGGTCATGGCCAGCGAGCACTCGACGTCGCAATGCTCGATCGTATAGACGGTCGGAAACACCGCCGGTGTAACGAGCGCCATCGCCCAGCTATGACCGGCTCCGACGATCCCGACATCGACCAGGATGCGATCGCGCCAGCCGATCAGCCTGCCGTCCTCATCCGCGGCAATCTCGAAGCTGTGATGCTGCGAACGCGCGCCCGCTAGCAGGGTTTCTCGCCGTTCCTCAATCCATGCCACCGGGCGCTTCGTGAGCCGGCTGAAGAGCGCGACCAGCACTTCTTCCGGATGCCCCGCCATCTTGAGCCCGAACGTGCCGCCGATACGCGGCGCGATCACGCGCACCTGCGACTCCTTCACGCGCAGCGCGGCAGCGATCAGCCAGCGGCTCGTATGGGGATTCTGGAACGTGCCAGTGAGCGCGTAACGCTCGCCGCGCGCATCCCATTCGGCGACATAGCAGAGCGTTTCCATCGGCGCGCTCGTCGACGAGCCGATTGTCAGTTCGCCTCGCGTGACGTGTGCCGCCCGCTCGAACGCGGCATCCGCGTCACCTGAGCGGATGCGGTCGTGCACGAGCAGATTCGTGTCCCAGCCGGGCTGGACGATCGACGCACCGTCGCGCAATGCGTCACGCGCGCTTACGGTCGGCGCGCGCACTTCGTATTCGATGCGAATCTTCGCGAGCGCCGCCTGAGCATCGTGAACCGAAGTCGCCACGAGCGCCGCCACGGGTTGACCGAAGTAGGTCGCCTCTTCGAGCGCAAGGCAGCGGCTCTGCAGGGGACCGCGCGCGCCTTTCGCGGGCAGGTCCATCGCCGGCGGCATCGCGTCGCTGGAGAGGGCCGCTTCCTCGCCCGTCAGGCCGGCGACAACGCCGGGCATCGCCAGCGCCTCGGACAGGTCGATCGACACGATCCTCGCGCACGCGTGCGCGCTGCGCAGTATGGCGAGATGGAGGGCATCTCGAGGAATGAGGTCAGCGCTGTAGTCGACACGTCCCGAGACGAAGCGCGCGCCATCCAGTCGCGCCACGCTTTCCCCGAGCAGGCTCCCCGGCGATGCATCCTTGAAGGTCTGTTCCATGTTTGCCGCGTGCGGGCCCGATTGCGCAGCCTCGACGTTCGTTGGTTGATTATGCATTCGACTGACGGCCGGTACGCATGCACAGCATCGCGCATGCACCCAGTGCAAGCAGCGTGGTCATCAGATAAAGCCCACTGCTCAGCGTGCCGCTCAATGTCTTGAGCCAGCCCATTGCGAACGGACTGGCGAAGCCGCCTAGCAGGCCGAGGCTGTTGACGAAAGCGATTGCGGCAGCAGCCACCGACGAGCCCGCGAAATAGTCGGATGCGAGCGACCACAGCAGCGGAAGTGTGACGAACACCGTGGTCGATGCGATCGTCAGCAGCACGATGGTCGCAGTCAGATCATGCGCCATAAGCGGCAGCAGCGAAAGCGCAATCGCCCCTGCGAAGGCTGCCAGCGCGCCATGCCAGCGACGCTCGAGCAGCCGGTCCGAGTTGCGGCAGATCAGCACCATGCCCACGGCCGCGATACCGTAGGGAATCGCCGACAGCCAGCCGACACGCTCCACGCTCGTCGCGCCCGCGCTCCTGAGCACCGTCGGCAACCAGAAGCTCAGCGCATACGTGCCGCAGATGAACGTGAAATACGCGAAGCTTATAAGGTACACCTTGGGATCGGCTATCACCTGCCGCAACTGTCCGGTATGCTTCGGCTCCGCGTCGCTGCCTTCGGCACGCAATGCATGGCGCAAAGCGTCGCGCTCCGATTCGGTCAGCCATTTTGCACGCCCGATGTCGTCGGACAGCGTGAACCACGTCACGATGCCGAGCAGCACCGCAGGAGCAGCTTCAACGATATAGAGCCACTGCCAGCCCGCGAGACCCGCGACGCCACCGAGCCGCGACATCGCCCAGCCCGACACCGGTCCGCCGATCGCCCCTGCGATCGGAAAGCCCGTCATGAAGAGTCCTAGAATCTGGCCGCGGCGATGACGCGGAAACCACTGGCTCAAGTAGTACACGACGCCCGGAAAGAAGCCGGCCTCGAACACGCCGAGCAGAAAACGCAGCCCGTAGAAGGCCGTCGGGCTCGATACCGTCGCCATCGCGCAGCCGGTGATGCCCCACAGAACCATGATGCGCGTGATGGTCTTGCGTGCGCCGATGCGTTGCAAGAGCAGATTGCTCGGCACCTCGAACAAAAAATAGCCGATGAAGAAAATGCCGGCGCCCAGACCGTACACCGCATCGCTGAAGCCGAGCGCGTCCTGCATCTGAAGCTTGGCGAAGCCGACGTTGATGCGGTCCAGATACGCGACCACGTAGCACACGATCAGCAGCGGCACGAGGCGCAGCGCGACCTTGAAATACAGCGCACGTTGCGTGTCCATTTGGGGCGTCGCCGGGGCGGACGAGTTGGTATCGAGAGCGATTTTGCGCGACATGATGACCCTCTCAATGTTGGTGGACGGAACGGCATACGAACGACGGAAAGCGTCTCATGAAGCTGTCTCCTTGAACCTCGGACATGCTGATGGTCCGGCGGCATCTGTTCTTTGTCAGGGCGTACCCAAAGGCGGCGGATCGCTCGGATCAAAAACTGATCGATCGAACAGTCAGCACAGTAACGGATGGGCAAACACCCGGTCAACCGGTAGCGGGACCGGAATTTCCCTTGTTGACTGATCGATCAGTCAGGACTAGTATCGGCGCTTGATTACCTTGCGCGGATGCATGCCAACGCCATCGGCGGCGTGCGCCGGCGCGATTTCCAACGTTGAGCAGAGGACAGAGCCGTGAGCAACTTCGACGAATACGCAGACAAGTTCGAGACCATCCGCATGACGCGCACCGACGGCGTACTGGAGATGCACTTTCACACACACGGCGGGCCGCTCGTGTGGAATCTGACGGCACACCGCGAGTTCGAGCAGGCGTTTCTCGACGTCGGCCGAGACCGGGAAAACGACGTCGTAATCATGACCGGCACGGGCGATGCGTTCAGCGGGCCGTCCATCGCGCCGGGCATGCACCAGAACCGCAATTCGATGACACCCACGATCTACGATCCGATCTACTGGGAAGCGAAGCATCTGCTCATCAACCTGCTCAATATCGAAGCGCCGGTGATCAGCATCATCAACGGGCCGGCCGTGCGGCACGCGGAGATTCCACTGCTGGGCGACATCGTGCTGGCATCGGACACTGCGACGATCCAGGACACCGCGCACTTCCAGGGCGGCATGGTGCCGGGCGATGGCATGCATCTGATCATGCCACTGCTGATGGGCCGCGCGCGCGGCCACTACTTCCTGCTGACGGGCCAAAGCATTTCGGCCAGCGAGGCGTTGGAGATGGGCCTCGTGAACGAAGTGCTGCCGCAGGCCGGGCTTCTGCCGCGGGCCCGCGAACTCGCGCAGTTGATGCTCAAACAGCCGCGTCTCGTGAGACGCTACACGCGCACCTGCCTGAACCAGGAGCTGAAAGCCCGCCTGCACGACGTCCTGGGTTACGGACTCGCGCTCGAAGGCATCGCCCGCATGAAGGAGCTGGCCGTCTGAGCGGACGGGTCGGATTCGTCGATATGGATATCAACGTCAGGATCAAGGAGGCAACATGACTGTCACCAGCATCACGAGACCTATCGATATGGTGGGTTCGGTCATCGACGTGATCGATTCCACACCCGATGTGCTGGGCGAATCGATCATCTGGGATGAGAAAACGCAACTGCTCTGGTGGGTAGATGGCATCGGGCAGGCGATCCATCGCCTCGACATTTCAAGCGGCGCCAAGAAAAGCTGGCCGATGCAGGAAGAAATTGGCAGCATCGGTCTGCGCGCGAAGGGCGGCCTGATCGTGGGGATGCGCTCGGGCTTCTACTTTTTCTCGCCCGAAACCGGCGAGCTGACTGAGATCGCGCGGCCCGACGCCCAGCGGCCGAAGAACCGCTTCAACGACGGCAAATGCGATCGTCACGGCCGTTACTGGTCCGGCACCGTGGAAGCAGCCGCCTACACGCCGCGCGGACGTCTGTTCCGTCTCGATCCCGATCTGAAGCCGCATCTGATCATGGAGGGCATCACCTGCATCAACGGCATCAGCTTCAGTCCCGATAACCGGCTCATGTACATGACCGATTCGTTCAGCTGCCAGATCGACGTGTTCGACTACGATTCGGTCGATGGCGCCATCTACAACCGCCGCAAATTCGCGGAAGTGCCGCTCGGGCGCGGCATCTGCGACGGCTCGACCGTCGATGCCGACGGCTGCTTCTGGAGCGCGAACATGGATGGCTGGTGCGTCACGCGCTATGACCCGCGCGGGAGAATCGACATGGTCGTCAATCTGCCGGTGCGACGCGTGAGCAGCTTGTGCTTCGGCGGTCCGGACCTCGATACCCTCTTCATTACCACGGCACGCCGGCGGATGAGCGACAAGGAACTCGCGCAGCAGCCGCTCGCGGGCAACGTGCTCGCGGTGCGGCCCGGCGTCAAGGGTCTGCCGGAGCCGGAGTTTCTCGGATAAGGGCGTGCGCGGTCCGGTCATCGCGTTGCAGGTGGCGACGCGGCCCGGATCGTCTGGCCCGCGTCGCGCGAGGATCACGATATACTGACTGATCGATCGAATAGTAAGGCCATGGAGCTTGCGGAGATGAGATCACAACGCGAAAAGAAGGCGTCCGCACACGCCGGCAACGGTGCTCAGGAACCCGACCGCGCGCCGGGTACTCGCTTATCCGCGATCCTGAATGCGGCTGAGCGCGTGTTCGGCGAGCATGGCTACGCCGGAGCGAGCATGCGAAACATCGCGGACGAAGCGGGCGTCGCGCAGGCGCTCGTGCACTACCACTACGCGACCAAGGACAAGCTCTACGAGGCCGTATTCGAGCGGCGATCGTCAGCGATCAATCAACATCGTGGCAAGTTGCTCGACGACCTGTTTGCGAGCGAACGCAAGGCCACCATCGAAGACGTGCTGACGATCGCCTTCACGCCGCTGTCGGAGATTTTTCATGGGGAGGATGCCGTTAATCTGGCGCTTTACGTGCAGCTGGTGGCGTCCGTGAGTCTAGGCAGCGACGAGCGCTCCCGGCGCATTCGTGAAACCTACTATGACCCGATTGCGGAGCGAATCATCGACGCCCTACATACGGTCGTGCCTGGCATCGCACGCGAGCAGGCGGTGTGGGCGTATCTTTTCTCTGTCGGAGCGCGGCAGCAGGCCCATGCACTCAATGGCCGGGCGATGCGACTAGGCGCACAGGACCGCGAAAAAAAGTCGACAGCGCATTATGCGGACCTCGTTCGCTTCGCGGCTGCGGGCATTCGTGCGCTGGTGCGCAACGAGACGGATCTCGCAGCGTTATTGAAGGGTCGCGACGGCCGTGTCGCCAAACCTCCAAGCAACCGAAAGCCTTCGCCATCGCGTACCCACTGAGTTGAAGAATGCGCCGTTCAAGCGATGCGGATTGATCACGCGGCCGCCGCACGTTGACTCGGATGAGAAGAGTCAATCAATCCGCGGATTGGTACGGACGCCTCTTCCGACTTCGTCGAGGTTACTCGACGTACATCGAGCCACTCCGGCCGGTGGCCGCCCGGTCTTGCTGTTGGGCCAGTGCGGCTCGACGATCTGCGCCAGTGCCTAGCACGGCACCAAGCGCTTCATCTCGTCGAGGGAACTCGCGCTTGCCCGTCTTTTTCGTCGACAGGCAATGCTAAGCTGATCTGCTTCCGGACTAAGTCTTGCCGACCTTCTTAGGCATCGGCTGGTCCACTGCTGCATCCCACATCCCCATCGCGTCAGTCACGGCCTTCTCGATGACGGCATGCCGGACACGATCGCGGGCGAGCACAGACAGTCCCTGGAAAAAGCAGTCGAACGCGATGGACAGCGATGCCGGATCCGTGCTGCTACGCAGTTCCCCACTCTCGATGCCCCGCGCTACGCAGGCGCGAAACCCGGCACGCGTCCGAGTGCGAACTTCTCGAAGCAACTGGGTGACGGCTTCGCTGCCGATGGAACTGGCCCCGACAACGCCCAGCGCGACCATACAGCCCTTAGGATGGCCGCTCTCAGTCTGCATCCGTGCCGAACAGAGCAGCGCCAGGAACACACCTTCCCGTGGCGGAAGCGACGTGTCATGGAGACTACGGGTCACCTTGCCGTAAATCTCCATGTATCGCTCCAACGCCTCCTTGTACAGCGCCTCCTTGGACTCAAAGGCCGCATAGAAGCTAGGCGCGGAGATGCCCCCGCCGATCGCCGCCTTTAACTGCGACAAAGACGTCGACTCATAGCCATGTTCCCAGAACAGGTGCATCGCCGAAATGATCGCCGCATCACGGTCGAACGCACGTGGCCGACCCCGCTGAACCATGAACATCTCCGTCAGTCAAAATATATATACTAATCGATACACAATCTGTGAACAAGTCGCGACGTACAACCTCCCGCGCATGGCAGCGGGCCGTTCAGGCAGACAGTTGACGCGGCCTTCCAGGTTCCCTTATATTTATACCACTCGGTACGTAAATCATGAGCAGCGCGGGGTCATCACACGCACGCCGCATTTTTTTCACTATTTATGTACCGCTCGGTACTGAAATAACCCATGTCCAAAGAACTTGAAGCACGCCTTGACGCCATCGAAAGCCGCTTCGCCATCGATGCGCTGATCGCCAACTACGCCGAGGCGTTCGACACCATGAACATCGAGCTGCTAGCCACGCTCTGGCATCCCGAATCGCGACTGCTTTTGGGTGCAAACGGCAACTCCGACGGCCTGGAGGCCATCCTGGCGCAGGCACGCATCAACATGAAGCGCATGCCCCACATGCATCATTGGATGGCGAATGCCCTGATCACGGTGGACGGTGACAACGGCCACGGCCTGGTGGCGGCGGACTGTCTTTTCTACGACGTCGATCAGGGCCCGCTCCAGGTAAGCGGCCAATACCGCGACGTCTATCAGCGACGCGAAGGCCGCTGGGGATTCCTGGAGCGCACCTTCACCATGCACTACGCTACGCCGCTCCAAAACTGGCACCCCATCACTGGAACAGAACGCTTCGGCCTCCCGGCCTGACGCGGCTCCCGACCGCCGAACCTTATGCATACGACAACCTCTTCCACGCGTCGATGGTCGGCGTTCGCGGTGTTGCTGGTGGGAGCATTTCTGCCTCCGCTGGACTTCTTCATCGTGAACGTCGCCCTGCCGTCCATCCAAAGCACCCTCCACACAAGCGCTGCAGAGTTGCAACTCGTTATTTCCGGATACGCCGCGGCTTACGCGGTCTTCCTTATCACAGGAGGACGGCTAGGCGACCTCTTCGGCCGGCGGAGGATTTTCCTGATCGGCGTCACGGGCTTCGGACTGACATCGGTGATCTGCGGCCTCGCCTCGTCACCCGCCATACTGATCCTCGGGCGTGTGCTGCAGGGTCTGAGCGCCGCCGCCATGGCGCCGCAAGGACTGGCCTCCATTCACGCCCTGTTCCCAGAGAAGGAGCGCGCGCGCGCTTTGGGCCTCTATGGCGCCGCAGTGGGACTGGCCGCCGTTGCCGCGCAGGCGCTCGGGGGCGCATTGATCTCTGCGGACATCTTTCACCTTGCGTGGCGCGTCGTCTTTCTCATCAACTTGCCCGTGGTCGCCGCCGTGCTGATCTTCGGGCTGCCGTTGCTACCTGACGTTCGCGGTGACAGTCCGGCATCTGTAGACCGGATCGGGGTGCTGCTCTGCGCGCTCACGCTGGGCTTGCTCATCGTGCCCTTGGTTGAAGGGCGGGAGCTGGATTGGCCCTGGTGGGCCGTTGCAATGCTGATCGCGTGCCCCGCCGCTGGGGTAGGCTTCTGCCGATATGAGATGGCCTACGCTCGCAGAGGCGGCGTACCCCTGATCAGCGTGGAGCTGATCCGGAGGCCTGGTCTGATGAGCGGGCTTACAGGAGTCCTCTTCTTCTACGTCGTCTCTGCTTTCTTCCTGACGTTCTCCGTCTACCTCCAGGCGGGCCTTGGCATGAGCCCATTCGAGACAGGGCTGGTTTTCCTGCCGTTCGGAGTCGGCGCCTTCATCGGGCCGCTGACGACGCCGCTCGCCATCCGCCTCTTCGGCGACCGCGTCCCCGCCATCGGCATGATGCTCGAGGTCGTCGGCTGCATACTCCTCGCCGCCCTCGTGGCCGGCGCGCCCGGACAGATGCCGGCTCAGTTTCCGCTGATCGGGGCGGTAGCACTCCTGGGATTCGGTCAGGGCTGGGCGCTGCCGACGCTGGTGCGCTCGGTTATCAATCGAGCACCGGCGACCGGTTCCGGGATGATCGCGGGCATCACGAATTCAGCGTTGCAAATCAGCGCAGCACTGGGTGTCGCGGTCATCGGCGGCGTCTTCTTCAGTGTCGCAGGGACTTCACCGGATCCGGAAACCCTCGCCAGAGCACTTGTCGTCGCAATGATGTGTGTCGGCGGCAGTCTGACCGTTTCCGCCGTGCTGTCTATCGTCGCTTCAAGATCGAGCATTCAGGCCGCTGCAAGGACCGCGCCTGGTTGAGTCCAGCCCGCCATAACTCGCGGCAAGGAGAACATCGATGCTCGTTCCCCCGGCATGCACGGCAGCCCGATTGCGAGCCGCACCAGCCGAGCGCCGCGGGGCGTGCTCCGCGTCGATCCTGCCGGATGCAGGGCCTTGGACATGAGGGCGGAGATTGAACAGTTGGGGATCGTCGACTTGAGATGGATGCCCGCCTGCTGACACGCTTGCGCGATTAACGTTCCAAACGGGGATGTCTTGTTTGAAAAGCGCGGTGGGTCGCGAAAATAGAGCGGCTAGATACAGCTGTTGTTTCCCCCGGCCCGATTGAAGGGAGTCAGTTAAGCGGCCGTTATCAGGAGTGAACGAGCTGTTCAAATGACGGCTTTGCGAGAGGGCTGACCGGCAGAAAATGGCCGCGCTGGGTCCTTGATGCACGTGTTGTTGCACGCGGTCAAATTTGACCACCAGAGCATCGGCGTCGATCGAAAACTTCTACCCGAAAATACGGCTGTAAAGATAACTCTCAACCTCTTAACGTCTCGAATTCCGCCAACAACTTCGCGACCACGACAGCGAGCGCCCTGCTCCCGATGTAATCGATCTCGTTGCCTGACAGGGGGCGGTCGTCCTTTTCGTGCAGGAAATGGCGATAAGCTCTGAAAAATGGCGAAAGTTCAATAACTTGCGACTACAGCGCTTACGCGAAATCCGGAGAGTGTCGAAGCCTTGCTGCAGGAGGCTCAGCGCCTTTGAACCGCCATTTTTTGCACGGAAAGTACACTTACCCCATTTTGCACGGATCGAGAATAGGAGTCGCAGGATCTGCCATTTTCGCGCATCGGGCTTTTCAATATCGCAGCAACCGCCCCGGAGACCCGGATGCCCGTTTATGCAGTTCAAATATTTGATGCATGTCGGTCGCAATTTGGTCATCACCAAAGCGACCAAAGAGACGTTCGCTGCTTGATTGCAGCTTTAAGAGCTTTGCTCCAACGCCGCTCCGCGCCCGAAACGCGATCGAGAGAATCCTCGAGGCATCTCAACAAATCGAGAGCGTCGCTGCGTGACTCGATTTCCCTGATCACACCGCCGATAGTAAGAGCGGTTAAATCGAGCGACAGCATCTCAACCTCCCAACCTTCGCCCGTGATCACGCGCCGAACGAGTGCCCGCGCAAGGCGCCTGCAGTAATCCCAAGTCGAAACTCCGTCTCGCGGCAAGCCCCTTTCGAGGACCTCTTGCTCAATTGGTACAAGTTGGCCATTCCAAGCGACGTTGTACAGTAAATCGAAGCTGGCATTGATCAACAGCGTGGAGGTAGCTGGCGCGCTGCTTAAAGACCAAATAAAAAAGACACATGCAAGAGCACTTTCGTCGCGCCCCAATCTCTGAACATTGGACCTGGCTAAAATCATAGCCCACACCGCATCATCCTCTGGACCGCAAATGGCACTGGCTAATTGAATTCCAATTTGCTTCCAGAGTACACGCGGTAACCAGCCAGCGACTCTTACTGCTCTAGAAAGGAGTCCATCGTAAGCCGCTAAGCTCCTGATCGCCCGCGTAGACACTTCTGTCGCGGGATCGTCGGCACGCCACCGCTCACCGATCGCGCTAACGGTTACCTCGTGGTCCTTTACCAGACACAGACGGAAATCCTCTTCGTTAAGTTCCTCCCAGAACGCGTCGATGAAGCAAGATACCGCTTGTGAGTCTAATCCAGATGCATCGAGAAGTTGCCTTCGCACATCGCGATGACTTAACCAAAAATTGCGCTCGTGTAGGACACTAGGCCATAACCTCGCAACCGCCAATGCTTCGTCATCTTCGAATCCTAAAAAAGACACTGTGCTGGCAGGAACTTGAGACGCCGCGTCAGCCAAGGAAAGCCTTACCAAATCGCCGACTACATCGGAACGATAGAACTTCAAAACTGACGGCAGTGCTTGTGGCGTACGTGCTAACAGATTAGATAGTTCGCTAACTTCGCTGCCTTCGGGAACGACCATAGGCAGCTCGGCCCTGTCGACCGCTTGCAGTGTTCCGAAAACGCAATTCATTCGAAGCATCAGTGCATCGCTCCGATCAAAGAATCGTCCCAGCAGTAGGTCCTGTTTGAAGGACCGCGCGTCGATAAGTGTTGGAAAAGCCTCTCCGACTGCAGCGGCAATTGCACGAAACTCCTGGGGATAGCGTGCGAGGCGAAGTGAATCGAAGAACTCTGCCAACGGTCGGATCGCTGCAAGGGGATCCTTCACATCAACAGAATAGCGGCGCAAAAACTGACGCAGAGGTGTCATCAACCGACGGGTTAAATCCTTTGCGAGTAGACGCATACCACCGGAGCGAGCATCCGAACAGTATTGCAAGTCGCAGGGCGCATGTTCCGTCGGCATAGACGAAAACCCGATAGCGATGTCAGAATCAGAAGGTACCGTGCTCGCTGAGTCGCCTGTGCAGAAAGCTGCCGCTCGGCGCAGTCGCGGAGGCATTTGAGACCAAATGGAAAGTGCTATGGATGTGTTATCTACTGTCGACCGATTCGCAAAAATCACACGCGATTTTTGCGGCCTCACCGCTGCATACAGGCAATGTACGACCTCAAGTGCTATCTCCTCTGAAATCGCTTGCTCAAGCGTCGATTGCTTCTCCGAAAAATTTATGGGGGAACCGTAGTCCGACAACGTAGCGATAGTCGGTCGCTTGAACATCGACAAAATGGCTAGGGCGTCGTCGATTTTCGAAACAGTCAGATAGTCAATGATGAGCGAATGAGTCCAGACACATCCAGGCCGAGACATTTCGGGCGCAGGCCACGTCCGCGCAAACACATATTTATGTGCTCCCTTTAGCGGATATCCGGTGAGATAGCTTTCGTTGTTCTTCAGGCTCCGTGAGATCAAAAGATCACTCGCTAGGGTCATAGTGTCGGCACTCTCCAGATCCAACATGGTGGACCCATAGAGCTGGCGGTGCCCGTCCTTATAGCCGTGCACTGCTTGGTCAAACTCGAGCAACTCCTTTGGCATACTCATTTTTGCGTACTACTCGGTGTTCGCCATCAGCCAATCGATCGGATCTGTCAGATCGTGCGGCTGCGCTTGGTGGCCAACGATCTGGACGCGTTGACCAGGAATCGTACATTGCAGAGCGACCTTATCCTGCGGTAGCCGGCCTCCTTGGGCACTAACTCCGTAAACGCGACTTTCCCATAAGGTTGTGTTGCTGCGAAGGTATTGCCAGAGCATTGGACGGTGCTGACGGAGCCACTCCTCCGGTTCCGCGCGGTTATCCTGCACTTCATCCCACGCTGACACAATGATCGCGAGCATCCTCTTTCTTGGCGCGCGGGGCGGTCTGTTTAGAATCTGGAGTATCTCCACGAGGAGCGGCTCTTCGGGCATATTCAGCGGCTCAAACGGGACGACGTCCTCATTGACAGACTCTTTCACTCCGACTGGCTCACCTTCCACAAGGTCTTTCGAGGCTTCAATAGCCTCGTCAAGTAGCTCCCCGAATTGCTCTAGTCGAATGTCGTCCGCGCCGCGGTCGGCGTTCGTGAACAGCAGCATCCCATCAATCTCTTGAAGCATTGAAGCGACCGCCTCAGAACAATGTCCGGTCGCAGCGGGGCGTCGGAACGCTTCTCCAGAGAAATCTGGAACCATCAATACTGCTTCTTGGCTGCCGTCAACTTGTTTAACGAACAATGACACCCATTCCTCGACGGTCTGCTTTGTCCGCTCGACCATCTCGCAAGCGATCCATTCCTGTTCAAGGCGATTGAGATGACCTTCCGCATCAGATAGGCGAGTCGCAACCAGCTTCGTCCGAACATCTTGGTGGACGAGTAAATGCCGCAGCGCTGCGATGAAAGTACTTTTGCCGGACTCGGGCATGCCGGCGATGACGAGTTTCCGTTTCATTCGTTCCCCGTCTGGACGTTCATCAGGCGTTCGAACGCGTTGCACCCCAAAGGTACAGGTACGGCTTCGCGTTGCGCGGCAGGATAGATTTGGAGCCATTGCTCCAGCAATCCATTCAGACCGCTTGCTGGTTCCCCGAGCATTCTCGAGGCGATATAGTGCACCGAGAGGCGAACGTCAGACTTGAGGGTTTGGCTGATTCGCTTGAATAGCGAGTCGATCCTGCTGCGGATAAACGCTTCATCGGTATGACCTTCCAATCGGTCGTTCTTGGTCACAACCAGCTGGATCGCACATGTATCCGAGAGTTTGTCTCTCAATGCAATCGCAAGCCGCTGGACTTTCGCGATTGCGGCCTCCCGCTTACCACCATCGATCAGATGGTCTCCATCAACGAGAAATGCGACGTGACTTCCGCGTTGTACCTCAATGAAGCTGTCATTCAGCGCTGGGCGATCGAGCAGATCCTGAAACTGTTCGCCGCGGCGGTCAGCGAAAAACAATTCGATCCGTTTGCCGGTATCCTCCAATGCCACACTAAGATGAAGCAGTCTCAACTCCGCGGCAGTGCGCGGTGTGTCCGGCGACGACCGCAACGAAGCAAGTCTCGAATAGTGGCACCGTTCCTCAAAACCGCGGATCGTTTCGCTCCCTGCGAAAAGTGCTCCATGAACGAGGCCTCGACGCACTATCTCATAGAGGCTTGCGAGGAGCGTCGTCTTGCCGGAATCCGGCACGCCTACGAGCGACACAACTCCGACAGTCGAGCGTAGCGGCATGCTTAAGATGCATGAGTCGGCCTCCGCTGCAGAAAATGCTGCGCCCCCCCGACCGATCACTGCGGTAGCTTCGATGTGTCCATGCCCGCGGGCTTCAACCGGTCTCTGCTCAGTAGAATCGTCTGGCTCGATTTCCCCAAACGTGAAGTTCGGGCATTCCTCTAAAGTCAGACCTTCAATACAGCGCTCGTCTGGGGCGAAGCATCCGGAAGTGCGGCACTTACCTCTGGGCGTTACGACGTTGACAGCATCTTCCATAGCAGGAACTCACGAAGAAGTTGCTTGGCGAACTCGACCGGAGTGAGCTCGTGCGTTGCGTCAACATGGGATGTACGTGTGAACCGAGGCTTCCAGTCCGGCTCGTCGTTGCTTTCAAGAGAAAATTCCGCTGCGAGCATGATCGGAAATGCGGCCGGTGCAGCGGATGCAGACGGCCTAGCAACAAACAACGCTGCGCGCACCTCCTTGGCGAGTCCGCTCATTGCCTTCTCAAGTGTCTGTGCGGCAGACCTCGATTTTTGGCTCGACTCCAGAACGCGCTCTAACAGCGACGGTGCTGCGAATGGCCCTGACGGCCGATGCGGCGAAAACATCCCAACGAGTTCCTTCGCGGCGCGAGCGGCAGCTTCATAGGCCGGAAGATCGGCAAACGGTTTCAGCAACTCGTGACTCGCCTTACCGACTACCCACCACAGCATTTGCACTTCTGCTTCTAGCAGATTTTGTCTGGTGATAATCGCTGAAACTGCCTCAGATGCTGCTTTGCCCTGTGCAGCGTCTGCCTTCAAGAGCCCATCAACTACCACCTTCAACGGCTCAACCGCCGCTGGGGCATTGTTTTGCGTCAACGGGGTGCTTAGCGCCACGATCTGCTCCGCCACAACCGACGCCGATGGTTGACTATATTTAATCTGCGGCCCCCCGATCTGCTGGATTGCCCACAAACGTCGTTGGGCCGCGGCCGAAAGCCGATCGTCGACGATGGTAACTCGCGCGGCAGACAGGCCCGCTGACAACACAACGAGCGCCGCAGCCGAGCTGCGCTTGTCCGAACCCGCGAGCACCGCGTTCGTGAACGCAGACGCGGCGATAGCTGCGGCTTTGTCAATTCCTACAGGTGCGTAGGTAGGGTCAGCGGCGGAAATCGGCGTGGTCAACCACTGCAGCTTCGAAAAATCGCTCGCGACGCCAGCCGCGACCGACGCACCGATGACGGCCTGTTCGATTGTGCACTTTCCAGCTACCGACTCGATCGCCTTTGCCCTGCGCTCCACTACATCCGCATCCGATACCAGACCAGTTGAGAGGTGCAAGCGCGATAGATACTGTGCGGTCGTCTCCGACATCGTTTAACTTCCCCGTTCCATTGTCATTTTCCAAAGCGTCTCAAGCTTACCCTGCTGTTTCGCGCGTTCGATTGCACGCTTGAAGCGCTCGACTTCCGGTAGCCGTGTCTCGCTGTCATCGAGCAGGCCAAGCTTCCCGACAATTTCGCTTTTCCGAGAGATTGGTAGCCGAAAGAATGCGTGGAGAATCGATCGCATTGCAGGCGGACGCGGAGATTCCTCCTTCACGGCCGGCGCTTCGGCCGTCGGACCACCATTCTCGCTTGGGGTTACCATTGCCGGAGCCTCCGACGCGTGCGGTGCAATCCAAGGCTCAAGCTCAAAATGGTGAACGTGAGTTGGCCTGTTCCTACGATCCTCGTGATTACGGAACTGCACCGGACGGTCCTGCCACTCTCTTGCTACCACCTCCACATGGAGCTGGCGGACATCTCCGGCGCGTTCCACCCAGATTTCTATGATGTTGTATCCCGGCTTCCAGCCCTTTTCGTCCCGAGCTGGATTGGTAGCGCCAGCGTACAAAACGACATTGTCGCGACCGAACGCAATACGCTGATCATGTTCGTGACCAAATAACAAAATACGTGCGCGGTCTTCCAGAGATCGGTGCGCCTCGGCACCATCGATCAACCATGACGGTGGATGGTGGCACATTGTCAAGTATTCAACGCCGGCGCGCCTTGTGATCGTGTAAGCTTTCGCGCCCAGAAACAAGGAGCCGGGTGCATCGCGGGGACCCGAGAGGAGCGCTGAATTCAGCCCTCGTATCCTCAAGGCAGACCCGTCGTTGAGAACAAAGTCGTCGCTGTCCCAAGCGTAACGCTCATCAGCAAAAAAAGCACAATCGTACCGGGCAGCAAACTTGTTGTACTCCGTTAGGGGTGAGTACACCAACTCGCGGGCAACGTCTTGTTCCAGGCGCCTCATGAGGTGCTGTTCCCGCTCGAAGTGTGACGGTCGACCGCGCACGCTATCGTGCAAGTCTTCAACCAGCCCGTTCTTGCGGATGAACTCTCTGTCAATATCGTGGTTGCCAGGACATACGTACACCATCTCGCGCCCACAACCGCCGGTGTCGGCCATCGCATCGAGCCACTCGGAAGCATTTTCGTACTCAACCTTAGCCCCCGAAAACGCGATATCTCCAGTTACTAAAATCGCGTCGAGAGGACCTCGCGCCGCAACCATTGCCGCGAGATCCAAACGTAGATCCTCCCGAAGCGCATAGTCGGGATCGTGTCCGATGGCGCCCGGAGGGTGGAAATGGATATCTGAAAGATGCAACAGCCGAACTCTTTTCATCTCTTGATTGGCGACTGCAGGATTGACGTATACATATTGTATCGTCGTCTCGCCGGCTGCCGACACCGTTCGACGGGCACCAACACCCTAGGAAAGCGATTGAGCCGAACTCTTCCCCTCTCGAAGTGCATGGCGACTCCAAGGGATCTCCGTGGGCAGACCCGACAGGCCATGTCTCATCGAGAGAGGCCTGCAGCGAACAAACCTCATGCGGTCCCTTACCAGCGATCGTCAAGTCCCCTGAATTCGCGCCGTGCAATCAATCGCTGCCCAGCGTATCGGCGTCGGACGACGGTTCTCTCTGCGGCTCGACCCTCGGCGATGAACGTCGATCCGCCCTCGTTCAAACTCGCCGGCTCCTCGCCAACCTAATTGCAACCAGTTCGCCCCCCCTCAGCCGCTTTGTCGCCCGGTGCATGTGCTTCAGGCAGGCGAGAAAAATTCGGAGCCAAGTCGGCAAGGGTGTGAACCCGGGCTGTCCGAAGCTAAGAGTTGCCATGGAGCGGACGGCGGGTCACAAATCCCATGGTGCCCCGGAGGCCCGCTCCCGCTCACGGCCGTCGCAATGGTACGGCGGATGTACGTGTCCGTTACCGACCGCGTGGCGCGAGCATCGCCCCTTGGACAGACAAGTGTTCCGCAGTGACATCCATAGAGTCGCTTGAGGGCGGCCTGAGCGGCCAAGCGCTCGTACCGGCGCTGCGCTTCCTTCCAAGGGAGAAGCTCGCCTTCGCACTCAGACAGCACCTCACCAGAGCTGATGCGCGTGAGCACGAACAAGCCTCGGCCATGAACGGGCGACGGACGGTCAGCGGTGCGGCGCATGGGCATTCAGCATTCAGTGTTAGTAGCGACAAAATCTGCCGCAGTGAATCCTGCGACGTTGGATAATCGGTCAAGCTTGTACTGCGAGACGCCTATGCCCCGCCCCACTGACCGCCTTATCAAGCGTAAGCCGCCTCGCGGCACACTGGCTCGCTACCGCGACCGGATCGTCGAGGTGCTGGGCGAAGCCCGCGGGCAACGCGTCATGATCCGGTCCGTCCATGGGGACGGAACCGAGCGACGCACGGCGGTAAAACTCGTGAATCTGTTGCCGTTGGACAACCAGCTTTTCTGACGCGCAGGCGAGCCCCCTCGCCCGTCTGCCTTACGCGCCGTTGACTGGGCGTCCTTGAACGCCTTTCCTCTCTTGAAATGAACCGTCATCTTTCCGGACGCCGGCGAGCGCGGTTCCGCGCCTGTAACGATTGATACATGCTTGTCGCGCCGAGCGACGCGGCGGGCTACCCGCGAAAGGGTGCCACGGCTATGGTCTTGCGTTCACAGATAGGTAGAAGGGGCGGCGTACCGGCCATTGGGGAAGCGGCGCTCAACTCAAGCGAGCAACCGTCGTCAAGGCAGCGGCCGATCCTGCGTTTCGCTGATCCGGCTGCTTGACGGACGTGTCCGACTCATGCCTCAACCACCATGGGCGACGCTCCCTCGAATGGGCCCCCGCGGCTACGCCTCGACCTTCGTGTGTCGCCCGGGGGCCCACGACGTGCGGACGTGCGTGCGTCGCCTACAACCTCGGCGCTCCTGCGGTCAAACGAGTGGTGGCCGCACGTCATCCAGGCGCAGCGGGCGCTTTCGTCGACGCTTCACGAATCTTCTAATCCTGATAACTCGTATTATCAGGATTACGTTTAATGGGTAAAATTAGGGGGTAGGGCATCTACGTCCCGTCCAGACGGGCCTTCCAGCGAACCAAGAGCCATCCATGGCCAACAAACCGCAGACCGTCACCAAAAGCCGCGCGGCGTACACGCGCAATCACTTCGCCGCGCTGCGGGCATACGTGCAGCGCGTGCCCGCCGCGACGATCACGCGGCTGTATTTCTCCGAGGACGACGATGGCAATGAAGCGACGCCCGGCTGGGTCGAGTCGTTCCTGCGGCGCATGCAGGCCGAGTTGGTCGAACTCGCGCTCGAGCATGGCTCGTCGGTGCTAGCCGACCACCTGAAGTCGTCGGCCAAAGCGCACGGCAGCGCGAAGCTGACGGCCGTGACGCTCAAGATGGTCGAACAGGCGGCGCTGTTGGCCGTTGCCAAGCCCGAACCGACGCACGGCGTCGGCATGTGGTTCCGGCCGCTGGTGGCACGGCGGCTGAAAGAAGCGGGTATCGGCACGCTGGCCGAACTGGTGGACTTCTGTAACCGCCGGGGCGGCAGTTGGTGGCGGGCGGTGCCGCGCATCGGACCGGGCCGCGCGCAGCGGGTCGTTTCGTGGCTGCGGCGGCATGAGGCCGAACTCCGACTGCATGTCGAGCCGGACGTCGTGCTGGACGATCCCCTGCGCGCGTCCGAGGCGGAGATTGTCACGCTCGATACGGATTCGCGCACCCTCGTACCCCTTGAACGCCTGAGCTTGGCGCACGAACTCGCGGGCGCGAACGGCGTGAACCGCCACAGCAGCTTTCCGTACATCCGGGCGAGCCACGATCTTGATGCCGTGCGGGCGTACCTCCATCATTACCGCGATCAACCGAAGACGCTCCGCGCCTATACCAAGGAAATCGAGCGCTTCCTGCTCTGGTCGGTCACCGTCAGGCGCAAACCGCTGAGTTCGCTGCTGGCCGACGACTGCGAGGCCTACAAAGACTTTTTGCGCGCGCCCGCTCCTGAGTTCGTGGGTCCTCGTGTGTCGCGAGCGAGCGGCCGATGGAAGCCGTTCGCGACCACGGAACTGAGCTTGGAGAGCCAGCGGTATGCAGTGCGGGCGTTGCGCGCGGCTTTCGCGTGGCTCGTCAACGTACGGTACCTCGCCGGCAATCCGTGGACGGCCGTCTCCGACCCCATCGTCGTCCAGCGCGAGGACCTGATCAAGGTTGAGCGCGCCCTGCCTCCCACGCTCTGGCAGCGCATCCGCGCGCACATCGACGCGCAGTGCGGCCGGGAAGACGGCGCTTATTGGCGCTCGATTCGGGTTGCGCTGCTCCTGAGCGGCGACTCGGGCCTGCGTCGAGAAGAGCTGGTCAACGCGAGGCGCGAGGCGATGTCCCCGACGCATCACGGCGACGACGAAGAAACAGTCTGGCAACTGTCCGTCGTGGGCAAGCGCAACAAACAACGGACAGTTCCGGTCAGCCCCGCGACGATTGCGGCGCTAACGGCGCATTGGCGCGATCGCGGACTTGAGTTCGAAACGGCGAGAGACGGCCCGCTGTTATCGACGCTATTCATTCCTCGAACAACCCGAGGCCAAAAGAAGTACGCCGACGGCACCGCCCTCGCCTACCACGTCGACGGCATCAATAAAATGATCGAGTGGGCGATGAGGCGGCTGATTGCCGACATGAGCAAGGACTTGTCGGTGGACGAAATCAAGCTGCTGGCGGGCACATCGCCTCACGCTTTTCGCCATACGTTCGGCACGCACGCCGCTGCGGAGGAGGTTCCCCTTGATGTTGTCCAGAGAATCCTGGGACACGCATCCCTGCAAACAACATCGGTCTATGTGCAAGCTGAAAAGCTCCGCATGCTCCGCGAGGCGGCGGCATTTTATCGCCGACCCAAGGTTAACGATCAGGCAGGGTGAGAACCCCCTAACGCTACTTGACCTCGGCGCAGACGTCTTCTCCGATCCTCGGGGCTGGCAGGATTCTCGCTGCGCGAACGTCAGACGTTGTGAGTCTTCGTGCTTCCCCGCGGAGCTTGCGCCGACAGACTTCATCAATCAAGTTTCCATCACGGGAGATTGACGGCCAATAGGCATCCCAGACGCGCGCCGTCTTGTCCCCCGATGCCGTGACCACGCGCTTGCCGTCCGGGCTGAAACTGGCGGAGCGGACCCAACCATCATGCTTCATGGACGCACCGACCGGCTTGCCGGTGTCCGCGTCCCAGACGCGCGCCGTCTTGTCCCCCGATGCCGTGACCACGCGCTTGCCGTCCGAGCTGAAACTGGCGGAGTAGACCGTATCGCGATGCGTCATCGGCGCGCCGATCGGCTTCCCGGTGTCGGCGGCCCAGACGCACGCCGTCGTGTCCCTCGATGCCGTGACCAGGCGCTTGCCGTCCGGGCTGAAACTGGCGGAGTAGACCGTAGCGTCATGCATCATCGGCGCGCCGACCGACTTACCGGTGTCCGCGTCCCAGACGCGCGCTGTGTGGTCCGCTGATGCCGTGACCACGCGCTTGCCGTCCGGGCTGAAACTGGCGGAGTAGACCGTATCGCGATGCGTCATCGGCGCGCCGATCGGCTTCCCGGTGTCCGCGTCCCAGACGCGCGCCGTCTTGTCCCCCGATGCCGTGACCACGCGCTTGCCGTCCGGGCTGAAACTGGCGGAGTAGACCTTAGCGTCATGCGTCATCGGCGCGCCGACCAGCTTCCCGGTGTCCGCGTCCCAGACGCGCGCCGTCTTGTCGTCCGATGCCGTGATCACGCGCTTGCCGTCCGATCTGAAACTGGCGGAGGTGACGTCAGCGCCATGCGTCATGGGCGCACCGACCGGCTCACCGGTGTCCGCGTCCCAGACGCGCGCCGTCGTGTCCTCCGATGCCGTGACCACGCGCTTGCCGTCCGGGCTAAAACTGGCGGAGAAGACCTTAGCATCATGCGTCATGGGCGCACCGACCGGCTTCCCGGTGTCCGCGTCCCAGACGCGCGCCGTCTCGTCCCCCGATGCCGTGACCACGCGCTTGCCGTCGGCGCTGAAACTGGCGGAGTAGACCGTATCGCGATGCGTCATGGGTGCGCCGACCGGCTTGCCGGTGTCCGCATCCCAGACGCGCGTCCCGTCGGCTGACGCCGTGACTACGCGCTTGCCGTCCGGGCTGAAACTGGCGGAGACTGTAGCGCCATGCGTCATCGGCGCGCCGACCGGCTTCCGGGTGTCCGCATCCCAGACGCGCGCCGTGTTGTCATACGATGCCGTTAGCACGCGCTTGCCGTCCGAGCTGAAACTGGCGGAGGTGACGTCAGCGCCATGCGTCATGGGCGCACCGACCGGCTCGCCGGTGTCCGCGTCCCAGACGCGCGCCGTCGTGTCCCTCGATGCCGTGACCACGCGCTTGCCGTCCGGGCTGAAACTGGCGGAGTAGACCTTAGCGCCATGCTTCATGGGCGCACCGACCGGCTTACCGGTGTCCGTGTCCCAGACGCGCGCCGTCGTGTCCCTCGATGCCGTGACCACGCGCTTGCCGTCCGGGCTGAAACTGGCGGAGTAGACCGTGTCGCGATGCGTCATGGGCGCGCCGACCGGCTTACCGGTGTCCGCGTCCCAGACGCGCGCCGTCTTGTCGTCCGATGCCGTGACCACGCGCTTGCCGTCCGGGCTGAAACTGGCGGAGTAGACCGTATCGCGATGCGTCATCGGCGCGCCGATCGGCTTCCCGGTGTCCGCGTCCCAGACGCGCGCCGTCTTGTCCCCCGATGCCGTGACCACGCGCTTGCCGTCCGGGCTGAAACTGGCGGAGTAGACGTCAGCGTCATGCGTCATCGGCGCGCCGACCAGATTCCCGGTGTCCGCGTGCCAGAGGCGCGCCGCCCCGTCGGCTGACGCCGTGACCACGCGCTTGCCGTCCGGGCTGAAACGGGCGGAGTAGACCGTAGCGACATGAATAATGGGCGCGCCGACCGGCTTGCCGGTGTCCGCGTCCCAGACGCGCGCTGTGTGGTCCGCTGATGCCGTGACCACGCGCTTGCCGTCCGGGCTAAAAACCGCAGAAGCTACCAAATCTGGGTGCGGGCTAAAAACAGTTACCAAATCTGTGTCACGGTCCATCAGCGTTCGCAGAGCGCTTTCGTCGGCTGCCCGTGACAGCGAGGGGCCGGCCGTCGAATGCGCGGGGTGAAGCCAAGACGATCTCGTCGCCAGTACACCCAACCGAAGGCCTTGGTCGAATAGGTTTCCATCTGCTGCAGCCTCGCCTGCAGCTGCCAATACGAGCGACGACTGGCGTGCTACCTCCTGCGTTTGGTGGATGATCCACCCCCCTGTCGCGATCAGAATGACGGCAGTGACGGCCATCATTGCCATCACGCGGCGTTGCGCGCGTCCGGTCCGCGCTTGTTCTTCCCTGACGCGGCCTTGTTCCTCGGCAATTCGTGTCAACTGCGCCTCGCGCTCAGCACGAGCGGCCTTATCCCGCTCACGACAAGCCCGTAGATAGGAAAGGCCCTCGGTTCCCAGCCGTCGTTCGAAATCTGCACGCTGACGCAGCGCTTCCGCGCTCGTCAATCGTTCATCGGTATGGGTCAACCATGCCTGTCCGTGATTATTCTTTTGCCACTCGTGAGCGGCTCGTTGCACCGTCTCGACTGTTTTGAGTGCGTCGGCGTCTGCATCAAGCCAGGCGGTGAGGGTCGGCCACTGTCGCAGCAACGCCTCGTGCGCCACCTCAACGACAGTGACCTCCTCGTTGCTACTCTCGACTTTGCGCCGGTCTCGCAACAGCAGCCGATGCCGAATGATGCGTTCCAAGACGGCATGGGAGGCAGCGGGAAGCTCATCCCACCGGGCTACGCGTCGCTTGCGCTCGTCGGTCTGCGGGTCGATGCGTGCAAGCCAGGGGATGAAGCCCTCATGCAGCAAACGCTCGCGCTCAGCCTTATCTGATGGAACGACGGGCTCGCGATTCGGATCAACAAATGCCAATTCCACCGCCGCCTCGATGGAACCGCGCACGCCCCCAAGCGCCTCATAGTCTTCCACGCGGAGGTTTCCGGCACCTCCATAGTCGGTAAATAAGCGCTCGAGCGTGAAGGCAAGCAACGGCAGCGCATCCGCTCCCTCAGCGTCTTCCAAAAGCCGTTCGGTCAGTGCTGGCTGGATGGCCAGCTTGTTCCCAGCGGCGGTCGCCCGCGCTGCAGGTCCCTCGATCACCGCTTTGAATTCGGCGCGCTCGATAGGGGGAAGACTGAAAAGCAGTGACGGTAGGCCCTTCAGTGTCGTCTCGTTTTGCAAGTACGCGTAGGACTCGGTCCGAATCGCGACAACTGCCAACGCGCGTTGCCGTTTATCAATCGCCTCGATTCCTTCTCTTGCCGGGGGACCAAGCGTCTCAGCAAGCAAGGCGGTGAACTCCAGGGTTTCTTCCCGCCCCTCCGCGCTGAACAGTTCCTCGCCCTGGTCGATGGCGATGAGAATGGTGGGTGCGACCGAATTCGGCCCAAGTCGGGAACAATGCAGCCGTTGCAGTTGATCGAGCAATTCCTCGAATCCCCCAGAGGTCCGAACGGTCTGACGGATCTCGGCGCGTGTCTTGGCCGCCCCGTATTCACGGAAAGCCTGCTCAAGACTGGTGACGAGTCCGATGGCGCCGCTGAGGACAGCCCGTTCCGGCCGAATAACTGGAAGTGGCAAAAACATTCGATCGTCGCGCTTCAAGCGCGGCCAAAGACCCGCCCGCAGGAACGACGACTTTCCGGCACCCGAGGCGCCGAGGATGACGAACATGCGTTCGATCCCCTGCTCCCGCACACTGCGCAGCTTATCGAGGCTGCGCACTATGGCAGCCTCACGACCAAAAAATACAGCCGCGTCTTCCGATTCAAGCGCTCGTAGGCCTGGATAAGGTGGCCGCTCAGGTTTGTCCGGAGGTGGCCAGGGAAAGCTTGAAGGATCGAGCCCGGCTCGTCGTAGTCCATGCCTGAGCTGGGAAAGTCCTGCTTTGGCGAAAGAGACTTCCGTCTCAGGGACGAGCGGGTCATGGGAAACACGGAAGCTCTGGCATTGAGACCCGGCGACGAGATCACAGAGCTGCCATTCCGCCGTCATTTCTTTGGGTAGAGCGTCGCGCGATACCGCCTCGACGAGCACCCCGAAGATTGTCTTGCCCAAGAACTTGGCAAGCTGGAATTCTGAACGGCACCAACTTGAGCTTAGCCACGCCGGCGAAATCAGAAATAGCACGGCCTCGCAGCGACCAGCGGCGGCCTTCAGTTCTTCCTGCCAGCGCTCTCCCGGGGCGAGTCCTTTGAGTGGCTCAACGTCCAAAAAATATTCATCCCAGCCGTTATCGGTGAGCCAGCGTCCGATCGCAAGCGCGAGCGCATTATTCGCGCTGGAGTGGCTGATAAAGATCTTGGACATCGCAACACACTCAGTTCCCGGGCTTTTTCATCCACTTCGCGATCCAGCTTTCGTTCTCGACGGAGATTGCGTCCTCGCAGGATTTGACGAAACTGGACCACGATCGGCGTTTGTTCTTTGGCGGCGATTGCCATTCATCGATCAGTGCGTCGAGCCTGCTTGCCGTCGCGTGATAGCTCATGACCACGAAGTCGTAGCGGTCGGCGGCCACATGGGCCGCCAATGCCGCGCTGACCGTCGTTACGACCGCGACCCATGCCGCAAGACCCGATTGAGTTGCACTGTGAGCCAGGTCGTGGTGACTCGTGAATGCTGCAGCGGCGCTTAACACGGTGCCGATCAGCCCGAGGGCTAATTCAACGCGGCGGAACGCAGCCAACCGCTTTGCGTACAGCCTTGCCTTTGGCCGATAGTAGCCGTCGATCTGTTGCTTTACTCGCTTCTCGATATATTCGTTCTCGTCCATCATCGCTGGCGCGCTCCGCACTGATCCAGTAACGGCGGCCAAATGCGGCGTCAGATCGCCGGCTGACTTCTCAACCGCGCGAGTTCGCTCATTGAGGAGCGAAACAGCATCCTCACCGTCATAGGGTCGCGCCCGCGCGCAGAACAGGTAGATCTCGGTTTTAAGCCCTTCTGACACGGAACGCGCTCGGGTCCAGGCCCGGATCGCGTCCACGGAGATCACGTGTGCTTTCACATATGTGCCGACGGCGAGCGCGATGGCGCTCAGTACCGCGCAACCTGCACGCGCTTGTGGCATGTGCGACGGCATGGTCGCAGACAAGGTTGCGGCGATCGCACCGATGACATTCAGAATCAGCACGGCCAGACGTCCGTACACCACCCGGGCCTTGAGCTTGTCGGCGGCTCTTGACCATTCGATCCGTCGGTGCCAAATTTTCGCAATGACTTCGTCGTTCATGGCTGCGGTTCCACGTTCTCGCCGATTTGACTAGGACGCACCAATTGGCACGTGCATCGGTACTGAAAGTCAAACGTGCTCTACCCTTCTACGAGGCGTCAACGCACACGTCCTCCCCAATCCTGTCGGCTGACAGAATTCTGGCTGCGCGAACGTCCGCCTCGGTGAGTTTTCGCGCCTCCCCGTGCAGCTTGCGTTGACACACCTCGTCAATGAGGTTTGTCGCGCGAGAGATGGACGGCCAGTAGGCGTCCCAAACGCGCGCCGTCTCGTCATGTGATGCGGTGACCACGCGCTTGCCGTCGGGGCTAAAACTGGCGGAGGTGACAGCATCGCCATGCGTCATGGGCTTGCCGAGCGGCTTGCCGGTGTCCGCGTCCCAGACGCGCGCCGTCTTGTCCTCCGATGCCGTGACCACGCGCTTGCCGTCGGGGCTGAAACTCGCGGAGTAGACCGCAGCGCCATGCGTCATGGGCTCGCCGATCGGCTTGCCGGTTTCAACGTCCCAGACGCGCGCCGTCTTGTCCTCTGATGCGGTGACCACGCGCTTGCCGTCGGGGCTGAAACCGGCGGATAAGACCACAGCGCCGTGGGTCATGGGCGCGCCGAGCGGCCTGCCGGTGTCCGCGTCCCAGACGCGCGCCGTCTTGTCCCAGGATACCGTGAGCACTCGCTTGCCGTCGTCGCTGAAACTGGCGGAGATGATCCGAGCGCCGTGCATCATGAGCGCGCCGAGCGGCTTGCCGGTGTCCGCGTCCCAGACGCGCGCCGTCTTGTCCGCTGATGCCGTAACCACGCGCTTGCCGTCGGGGCTGAATCTGGCAGAGCTGACCCCATTGCCATGCGTCATGGCCGCGCCGAGCGGCTTGCCGGTGTCCGCGTCCCAGACGCGCGCCGTCTCGTCCCACGATGCCGTAACCACGCGCTTGCCGTCGGGGCTGAAACTGGCGGAGCGAACCGGACCATCATGCGTCATGGGCGCACCGACCGGCTTGCCGGTGTCCGCGTCCCAGACGCGCGCCGTCTTGTCCCCCGATGCCGTGACCACGCGCTTGCCGTCGGGGCTGAAACTGGCGGAGATGACCCTATCGTCATGCGCCATCGGCGCGCCGAGCGGCTTGCCGTCCGTGTCCCAGACGACCGCCGTAAAGTCGTCCGATGCGGTGACCACGCGCTTGCCGTCGGGGCTGAAATTGGCGGAGGTAACCACACCGCCATGCGTCATCGGCGCACCGAGCGACTCGCCGATGTCCGCGTCCCAGACGCGCGCCGTCTTGTCCGCCGATGCCGTGACCACGCGCTTACCGTCGGGGCTGAAACTGGCGGATAAGACCACGGCGCCGTGGGTCATGGGCGCGCCGAGCGGCCTGCCGGTGTCCGCGTCCCAAACCCGCGCCGTCATGTCCCACGAAGCTGTGATCACTCGCTTGCCGTCGGGGCTGAAACTAGCGAAGCTGACCCGAGCGTCGTGCGTCATGGGCGCGCCGAGCGGCTTGCCGGTGTCCGCGTCCCAGACGCGCGCTGTCATGTCCCACGATGCGGTGACCACGCGCTTGCCGTCGGGGCTGAAACTGGCGGAGCTGACCCCATCGCCATGCGCCATGGGCGCCCTGAGCGGCTTGCCGGTGTCCGCGTCCCAGACGCCCGCTGTCATGTCCAACGATGCGGTGACCACACGCCTGCCGTCGGGGCTGAAACTGGCAGAGACGACCCGGTTGCCATGCGTCATGGGCGCGCCGAGCGGCTTGCCGGTGTCCGCGTCCCAGACGCGCGCCGTATTGTCGGTCGATGCGGTGACCACGCGCGTGCCGTCGGGGCTGAAATTGGCGGAGATGACCCCACTGCCATGCGTCATGGGCGCTCCGAGCGGCTCGCCGGTGTCCGCGTCCCACACACGCGCCGTCATGTCCAACGATGCCGTGACCACACGCTTGCCGTCGGGGCTGAAGCTGGCGGAGAGGACTGCGTAGCCATGCGTCATGGGCGCGCCGAGCGGCTTGCCGGTGTCCGCGTCCCAAACGCGCGTCGTTCTGTACGATACCGTGACCACGCGCTTGCCGTCGGGGCTGAAGCTGGCGGAGAGGACTGCGTTGCCATGCGTCATGGGCGTGCTGAGCGGCTTGCCCGTTTCCGCGTCCCAGATGCGCGCCGTCCCGTCCTCTGATGCCGTGACCACGCGCTTGCCGTCGGGGTTGAAACCGGCAGAATACACACGGTCGGTGTGACGGTTAATCAGAATACGGAGCGTGCTTGTATCGGCCGCGCGCGACAGAGAAGGGCCGGCGGCGGGATGGGACGGGTGAAGCCAGGATGATCGCGCTGCCAGTACAGCCAACCGCAGAGCTTGGTCGAATACGTTGCCATCTGCAGCAGCCTCAGCTGCAACTGCCAACAACAGCGACGATTGGCCCCCTACCTCCCGGGTCTGGCGGATAATCCACCCCCCGGTCAGGACCAAAATGACAGCGATCACGCCCATCATTGCCTGAACGCGACGTTGCGCGCGGCCGGTCCGTGCCTGTTCTTTCCTGACGCGTGCTTGTTCCTCGGCGATTTGTTTTAACTGCTTCTCGCGCTCCGCGCGCGCCGCTACCTGCTCGTCGGCACGCTTTTGCTGAACCTCTGCCAGCTTCTTTGCTTGTTCGGCTAACTCCTTGGCCTGTTCCAACTCTCGTTTTTGCCGAGCCCGCTCGGCCTCGAATTCCCTGTCCCTGAGGGCGACGCTCTCGCCAATGTATTCGCGTTCTTCATCATTGAGTGACTCAGCGCGTTCGCTCAACCAGCGTTGCGCTTCCGATAGGAACGCGTCACGCAACAACCTTCCCTCCTGCTTACCAGAGCGCCACGCAGCAAGCATCTCGCTGAAGCGCTTGCGCCAGAGCAGGAACTCGCGGTCTTCATCGAGCCAGTCCTTGAGTTGTCCCCAACTGTGGATCAGCGCTTCGTGCGAAACCTCAACGGTCGCCTCACTGCGCTCTTTGCCCGGGGACGTCACAAGCAGGCGCTCATCTGCCAGCCGCTTTGCAATCGGGAGCGAAGCCGATCCGATTGCCGCCAGCGTCACGCGGCGACGCGTGTACTCGTCTCCTTCTCCCGGTTGCGCCAATTGAAGGAAAATGCGTCGCACTGCCTGCTGTTCGACTAGCGACAGCGAACTCACAATCTCGTCCGCCTTCTGTGCTACCGCTCCCTGCAATTGGCCGATGGCGTCATAAGCGTCATGCAGCAACATTCCGCCTTGGCGCCTTTCCCATAGCCCTTGCAGCACAAATTCCATGAGCGGAAGATTGCCGGGCTCGTCACCGGCGTCGTCGAGAACGCGCTGAACCAGCCCGGGCTGAAAACGAAGCCCAGCTTTCGCGGCAGGCTTTTCCATCGCCTGGCGCAACTCGTCCTGAATCATCGGCCCGAGATTGACCTGGCCTCCCTGCAGGCGGTCTGAGAGCGCGCGTTGGCCGGTGATAGCGCGGCCGAAGAAGTCCCCGCGCACGGTGAGCACCACTGAGAGCTGAGCTCTCAGTGTCGCTTCCAATACCTCGTCAATGAAGCGCTGACGCGCGCCCTCGTCGGTCGTCAGGGTAAAGAGTTCCTCCCACTGATCGACCACCAGCATCAGCCGCCCGGTGCCGGGCTGCTTTTCGAGAATCCGACTGATGACGTCGCGCAGCGCGATGGATTTATTTCCCAGTCGGTCGGCCAACCGCGTGATCTCGCCCAAGCGGGTGACTTCGCTCATCTCGGGCTCCAGCAACGGCAGCAGCGCGGTGGACAGCGCATGCAACGGCCGATCGGTCGGCATGAGCGTGGCGATCTCCCAGACCGGCGAGCGGCCCGCGCGCAGGCGCGGTAGCAGCCCCGCTCGCACCACCGAAGACTTGCCGCTGCCCGACGCGCCGACCACCGCCACCAGCGGGTGGTGGGCGATCATCGCTGCCAACTGATCAATCGCCGCCTCACGGCCGTAGTAGAAAGCGGCATCCTGTTCGCGGAAATACAGCAGGCCGCGATATGGACACACCTGCGAGAGCGCTTGCTGTACGACCGACTCGACTTCCGGTCCGGGCGGAAGGTCCTGAATGGCGTGGATGAGCGCCCTGAAGCGTACTGGATCGTCCACACTGGGACGAAAGTCGACCCAGGTGTTCTGTTTGAGGAAGCCTAGGGGCGCGTCGGCGCCGGGCAGCAGCACGGGGATAACGGGAAAGGACGCACCGCGGCGCTCTTCGGCGACCTGGCGCTCCAGTGCACTGTACTGCTCGCGCTGCTGCCACGGGCCCATCTCGGCGCCCAGGCAAACAGCGACCGACTTGCAGTGTGCGAGGGTGTTTTCTAACGCGCTGAGCCAGTTAGTACCGGGCACCAGATACCAGCGGTCGAGAAAAGGGCGAACACCGGCCTCATACAGGCGTCGCGCGAGCGCTTCGACCTGTGCATGATCGCGCCAGTGGTAACTCAGGAAGACATCAAACTCGAATGTGTCAGACACGGCCGTCCCCTGCCCCACACAGCCACGTTCTTGCTTTTTACCGACAGACCGGCAGACGCCCGCACGATCAAGATTCAGCGGTAAGCAGGCTGGCCTTCCAAGTTATAGGTTTATTTAGGGGTCACAGGCAAGGCCTTCGGCACGCACGCCGCAGCCGAGGAGAGGCCGCTCGATGGCGTGCAGAAGATCCTCGGCCATGCGTCGCTGCAGACGACGTCGATCTATGTTCAAGCCGAGAAACAGCGGATGCTTCGAGAGGCCGCTTCTTTCTATCGGCGTCCTCGTCCGGACAGCCCAACAGAATGACGCGAAAGGCGTCATTCGTTCCGAATCGGCGGTCAATTTCGCTGGTTCACTTCGTAATGAGATTGCACTCTGGCAATGCGGCGTGCCACAGAAAACTGGCCCCCAGGGACGGGTTAGCGCGGTGGGAAAAGTCGGAAGACAGCCGGCATTCGTTGTCAAAACCCCATGTACTTGCCGGGGACGTGAATCCTCTGTAGATTCGTATCAAATATTGGAGAAAGAATGCGACGCTTTCGGAAGTGGTTCGCGTCAAGACCAAGGAAGACGCTCGAAGAACTTAGCACCTGGCGATAGCCGTGCTCGGTGCCTCGTCGTACCTCGAGGCGGTCTTCTACGGCTGGGTCATTGAAGAATGCGGCCCGTCGTATTGGGAGATCGCGCGCACCACGCCTCTTTCGCAGTGGGGATTTCAGGGCGTTGGTTGCACCGTTGTTCTACTGGCAGTTCTTACTCAATGGTGGTTTTTCAAAGCGATCGGCAATCGATGCAGCAGCCTGCTTAAGCAACGCCTTTTCGCATAACGACGTCTTCGCACATAGAGGAATTCTCGAGGCGCATTTTCGTTCTAGCCGCGCTGGCAATAAGCGCAACCGCATACGCGTCAGCGGACGAACATTGGTGTGATCCCAACAAGGACCGACCGAACGATCCGCTTGTTCCGCACTTCGCCTGCCCGAAGCAGCGCGTCATCACGACCAAGTGCCACAAGGATAAAAATGGCGATCAAGTCTGCCGCTCGGTGGAAACTTATGAATGACGTGCCGGCGGCAAGCACGCAAGGAGAAACGGTGATCCCAACAAGAGCAAACGAAAAGCTGCGAAAGATCCTCGAAGCGGAAGCCGAGTTCGAGAAGCTTCCGAACGTGCGGTCGTTCCTCGAGGGAGAGCACGTCGAGAACGGATTGGCGGCCCATTGGGACCCGGAGGTAGCTCGTGAAGACATTCGAGTGCTCTCTCAGCGGCTTGCTGAGATCGACGCGCTGACTGGCGACGATCACGACGATCGGATCGCTGCGGAAGCTGAGCGCGCGAAGATCCACGCCCTTATTGCCGCCCGCTTCGGCGACTTGATGGACTGATAGATTCCATGCGTTCAGCCATCAAAGCTGATCCGCAACTCTCAAAGCGGCCGCGATTGTCTTGAGCGAGATCACCATCGGTATCGGTAGGCCGTCCGGTACGCCCACTAGACGCATTGCGCCCCTGGCCGCGTACCACTCGGCCACACTTTCGCTCTTTGCGTCGATAAACAGTGCGACACCGCCGACTTCGCCGGCGACCCTGATGCAGCGACGCCCGGCCGCTAGTATCAACTGCGTACCGAGGCCCCGCCCGCCAGCGCTTTTATCAACGGCGAGACGCGCCAAGCGGAAGCCAGGCACTGGATGGCGAGGCAAGCCCTTTCGAGCCGATTCCGGAGTTTCCTCGTACAGTGCCGAACAGGGTGCCAGGGTGTAATAGCCAAGGATGCGGCCCGTTGAGTCCTCAACGGCGAGAAACGTCTTTGCGCCGCCGTTCTCATGGTTCTGTCGCGCGTATTTTTTCAGGTAGCCATTAAGCTCTTCTTCGGCGCAGTCGAAAGCGCCACGATCGTGTTGCTTCCCTATCGCTTCCTCATGCCACGTCTGAAAAGTCATACCGATTTCGGCATCGCCTTCGCAGCGGCAAGCAGCTTCTCATTTGGTTCGGGCGGATTTTCCAAGAGAGACAGGACCCGTAGATAGCTGTCCTCGGAGAGCTTGATCTTTTCCGCCGCCGCGATCACCGCATCCGCCTCGCGCAGCGCGGCTTGGGTCACGAAGCTCGTCAGGTCGAGATGATTAAGGCTCGCCGCTCGTGCGAGGCGCGACTTCACCTCGGGAGGCACCCGCAGATTCATTCGCTGATTATCTTCAACCGCAGCGCGCGGCATGGCAGACTCCTTAAGTATCTGTACACCTTCAAAGTGTACAGCCGCCGGATCAGTGAGTCAATCGTGCGCATTGAAGGCGTACGGGACAGGCCAACTTGTTAAGACGTTGGGACGTCATTCGTCCGTCTGCGCGAACTGTCGTTTTCAAGCGAGCGTTTTCCAGCGACGCACGATCATCATGCGTTCACGACTATTTTCCGTAGCACAAAAAAGCCCAGGACCGTTGGTGCTGGGCAAGCCATCGGCTACGCCGGTGGCGGAGGTGCTAAAACGGAAACTGGCCTCTGCGGTATCCCGGCAGCGGCCAGTTCTCTAGTACCTGGCGCGAGCTCCTCGGCTCGCTCGGTCGATTAGTGACCGAAATAGACCGGAGCGATGCTATTGCCGGTGTGAGCCGGGCCGCCCGCTGCCGATCCAGTGTCGGCGACGCCGCCGTAGCTGTTCTGGCCGTTCTGTGCAGCGACCTTGGCTTCGGCAGCTTGGATCTGCGCCGGATACGTCGTGCGATCCATGCTCGGGTTGTAACCAGCGCGTTCAAGCTGCACCAGTTCCGCCTTAACGTAAGCGGCCAGCGAACCCGTCTTGACGAACGATGGATTACTCGACGGGCGCGAGAGGCTGCCAGTTATGCGGCAGCAATGTTGCGATGTCGCTTGCTTTGTGGGCCGGCAGGCGGGTCAGGATGTCCTTGAGATATGTATGGGGTTCGTGCCCGTTGAGTTGCGCCGATCGGATGAGGCTCATGATCGCAGCGGCGCGTTGGCCAGCGCGCAGCGACCCTGCGAACAACCAGTTGGACCTGCCGATGGCCCATGGACGTATCTGATTTTCGACCCAATTGTTGTCGATTGGTACATGCCCGTCTTCGAGATAACGCGTCAGCGCTTGCCAGCGCTTCAGGCTGTAATCCAAAGCCTTAGCAATGGCGGAGCCGTCGGAAACGAGTTTGCGCTGCGTAACCAACCACTCGTAAAGCGCGTCGCTTACTGGCTTGGCCCGGCTCTGTCGAAGCCGGTGGCGGGCATCGGCATCGAGATTCGCGGCATCCCGCTCGATGGCATAGAGCTCAGTGAAGAATGGTAGCGCTTGCCCAGCGAGCTGGCTGCTGTGATTGGCGTGCAGCTCGAAGAATTTGCGCCTCGCGTGAGCTGCGCAGCCGATCTCGGTGACGCCCTGAAGGAAGGAGGCCTTGTAACCGCCGTAGTCGTCACATACCAGCTTGCCGTGCCAGCGGGTCAAGAAGGTGCGGGCATGCTCGCCGGCTCGGCTGCCGGCGAAGTCGTATACCACCGCGCGAAGGTTGCTGAACTGCGTAGGCGTATACGCCCACAGATAAGCCCGATGCGTCTTCCCCTTACCGGGGCTGAGCATTTGCACCGGGGTCTCGTCCGCGTGCAACACGCTTTCCTTCAAGATCTCTCGATGGAGGGCATCGACCAATGGCTGCAACTGCGCGCCGCAGGTGCCCACCCACGCGCCTAGCGTAGATCTCGGTATCGCCAGGCCCGCACGCGCAAAGATCTGCTCTTGGCGATATAGGGGCAGGTGATCTGCGAATTTGTTGACTAGGACCGATGCCAGAAGTCCGGTGGTTGGGATGCCCTTATCGATGACGTGCGAGGGTACGGGTGCCTGGATCAGCGTCTCACAGTTACGACATACCCATTTACCGCGAACGTGCCGCTCCACCGTAAACACGCCCGGTGCGTAATCCAACTTCTCGCTAATGTCTTCGCCGATACGAACACGTTCGCATCCGCATTGGCACACCGTGTTGTCCGGTTCATGACGGACGTCGACACGCGGCAACTGCGGCGGCAAGGGTGCGCGTTTTGGCTGCTCGGGTCGGCGCTTGCGTGCAGGCTCGAGCTCTTCGAGCTCTATCTCGATGGCGGCCAGGTCGCCATCAATCGCCTCGTCAAGCAGGCTCATTTGCTCGTTGTTGAGCTGCTCGCTGCGACGGCCAAACTGCTGGCGCCTGAGCACGGAGATCTCGTGAGTCAGTTGGTCGATGCGGGTTTGCCGGTAATGCAGCTCCCGTTCCAACGCATCGACTTCTCTGCGTTTCTCCGTCACCTCTTGGTCCTTCGCGCGGACCTCAGCGAGCAGTTGCGTGGCAAGGGCACGCAACTGCTCTGGACTGAGGTCGTCGAGGTCGGCCGGCGGGTTCATGCAGACCAGTCTGCCAGAACCCCGCACGCGCGAGAAGGAGAACTGTATACGTCACCGCCGACGCGTCAGATGATGCGGATCACGCCATCCTGGCCGATGCGTTGCCACGGCAGCCCCAGCACCAAGCCCGCCAATTGTTCGTGCGTGAGCACCTGCTGCTTGGGTTCGCTGCCAGCGTGGGGCCAGACGAACTGCCCCTGATTCTGCCGCCGCGCTGCCAACCAGATACCGATGCCATCGTGGACCAGGACCTTGAGTCGGTTGGCGCGGCGGTTGGTGAACAGGTACGCGTGGTGCGGATGCGCGGCGCCGAAGACCTTCACCACGCGCCCCAACGCCGTGTCGAAGCCGGCCCGCATGTCCAGCGGATCAACTGCTAGCCAGATCTCATCGACACGAATCACCGCAGCCACTCGCGCAGCCATGTCGCGCATTGCGCGGCTTCGGAGACCGGCCAGCTCACCGTTATCGACTGATTGCCCCGGCGAACTTCGACCCTGATCTCCGTCGAAGCTACCTGCTTCGCCCCCATAGCAACAGGAACGAACGCTGGTAGTGGTGTCGATTGAGCTTCTACCGGGCGTTCAGACAACCGCTTCGGAAGTCTGCCTTCTGCCTGATCAAGCCAGCGTCGCAGTAGGTTCGCGTTGAGCCGATGTTCCAGCGCGACCGCCGCCACCGACACGCCGGTACCCTGGCAAGCGGCAACAACGCGTGCCTTAAAGTCTTCGGTGTAGCGCCGACGACGGCGACGGGTCGGCAACGCCTCTTCTTCGATAGTGTTCACGTGTCCGCTTATTCGCTTTAGTGGACACGATACCGTCGGGATCCCGCGCCCTGTCTCTGGACCAGAGCACTCTGAGTTCGTGGTAGCTGACCGGCAAAAAACTGGGAAGCGGCATGAGGATCGCGATACTGTATATATATACAGTACTCTACCGCCTTTTTGCGGCTTGCTTCAATGCTCTCGGACGCGTCGCCAGGCAATTATGAGGCGGTTGCTAAAATTCAGTATATCGACTTTTATCGCGGCACCGCGTTACCTTCATTGCGTCTGTTCAGAAGTCCAACGAGCAACCGTCGTTTTTGAAACCGCTAAGTCAGCGGCGATTTCCCGGAGCGACCTTCCAGCAGCGACCATGCGCTTGGCTATTGCGCGCTTGTCTTTGCTGTCAGCCCAGCGTGCCTTGGTGCGATTATGATCAGCGTCGGCGTTGCGCTTGAACCGTACGTTCATCAGCGCCACCTGGACCAGTGCTGCGATCTCGCTGGTACCGGTCATCAACTCTTCGGACTCGTCTAGCGCGACTTTAAACTCAAAGACGATTGACGCCTTTTCTCGGCGTACTGCTAGTTCCACTCCCTGTTCCGAACGAACCTGCAGCAAGCTCGCCACAATCTCATCAATCGTTCTACGGCGAGGCGCGCTCAAGATCTTTTTCGCACGCTCAGTCATCTCGCTCTCGCCGATAGCGTTTCGGATTTTTACGAGCCTAGCGCCGAGGTCATATGTGATCTGTTTGAGCTCAAAGAGCTCTAACACCTCGGCTGGCAGCTCTGAGATCGCTACCGCTTTTTGCAGAACCGTCCGATTCCACGACGGGGACGCGGCGACGGCGGTGGTCGTCGAGGTCCACCGACCCTCCTCGATTCCTCGCTTGTACTCGGCGGCCAATTTCAACGGCGCGATGGCGCGCACGATTCGTTGCGGCGGCCGCGCATCCCTACCGTCAAGGAGATCGATGATTTCCGTCCAGTGCCGTCCTAGCGGATCAATTTCGGACGCACGCTGACAGAGGACGTCGGGGCCGTGCTTTCGGACCAGGTCGGTTAGTTGTCTAGCCGTTTCATGCCATATTCCGGCCGTTTCAAACAATGCAAGTACCGCCGGCGGCAGCTTCGAGACAGTAATGGCGCGGCATAGTGCGTCGTAAGTCACCTTAGGAGTGAACCGGGCGAATGCATCGACCGCTCCCCGTTGAGTTGTCCATGAAGTGCCGAGGCCTGAATGGTAGAGCTCAGCCAGTGCGAGAGGATCGCGAGATATCGGTGTGCCAGCGAGTGCGGTCATTTGTGTCCTTGTCCCTTTGCCCGCGGCGATTATCCGATCTAGCAGCGCTGCGCAAAGCGGCGAAAGGCGACAAATAAGGTGTTCTTTTCGGCCTATGTATAAACCGAACGGGGTCCGTCCTACCGGCCAGAATCTTGCGTTTCTTCAATCACGCATCGGCCGCGTCGGCTTTGCTGCCGCCCCCGTCGTCGCACTCCGCGTTTAGTTGGCGAGCGGACTGTTTGGATGTCTACCTCTGCTGGCGGTGAGGGAGAAGACGCCTCATCGTCGGGCGGCTTCCACGCCTTTGCGCACCTCAAATCATTACACCGAGGCCTCGCCGTCAAGTTCGCGGGTCCAACTTTCGATAAGCTGTTTCATGCGCTCAGCTAGGATCTGTTGAGATTCGCCATCGACGCCTTGGAGACTAAGTTCTGTCCTTCCGTCGGCGAACAACTTCAATTCGCCAAGAGGACCACCATCACGCCGCTTGAACTGAACTCGCGATTGGTAATGAACACGCCTCGAACCTGCCCGGCGCGTCGGTGCTTCTGCGGAAGCAGCTTGTTCAAGCCGTCTCACGCTCGCTCGGCCTTCCAGAATCTCTTGAAGCCAATGTTCGGCTACGGCCTGCCCTCCTCGCTCGAGAATGAGCTTGAGGTTGTACGCATGGGCAAGACCGACAGTCTCCGAAGATTGAGCCATCCGGCTTAAGAACGAGGACGGTAGGCTGTTAAGAAGTATCACCTTGTTCACGTGTGTCGGCGCTTCATTCACGGCCGCGGCAAGCTCTGAGTAATCTCGGTAAATGCCTTGTTCGAGAAGGCGGCTCCACGCAATTGCGTCGTCGAAAACCGTTTGCGCGTCGCGCTCTTTGTTTGCCTTGTATGCTCGAAGGTAAAGTGCCTTGTTTTCCAGGCGCTCTTCGTGCAACTCCGCGTCGATGTATTCTGCGCCGCGTGATTTTGCTGCGCGTACCCGCCGTTCGCCGTCGATGATCACCCATTTTCCGGGATACTCCGAAAGCCGAGTTACCTTAATGGGCTCAAGTTGTCCGTCTACTTCTAGGCTGCGAGCCAAGCCATCAATCGTCTCGGCGCTATAAAAAGTTCGAGGGTTGTAGGGGTTCGAAACCGTATCTGCAATTTTGATTTTTTGCCTCGGGACTCTTGTCGCCACGTCAGCGCCGTGAAACGGCGGCACACCGACAACCGTTGCTGCCTCCCTCAGCGCAGTCTCGGCGACTGCATTCTTCTGCAGGCGCGCCTCTGCAGATTGACGTTCCAAAGCCATGCCGGCTCTGACCCGGCTAGTTAGGTTTAACTTAGCCATGCGACACCTCTGCAGCCTCTTCCTCGCTATTCAACAACTCAACCAGTTCGTCGAAGAGAGCGTTGATTTCCTCTTTGGCCGGCTTCACGCCGCGAATCCCGCGGACATCAAAAACCGTTCGTCCTAGTGCCGCTGCCTGCGGATAGACCTCTCGCTGCCGTACAGCGGTTCGTAGGAGCAACACATTGCTTTCCCGTAACACCTCGCTCATCTGCTTATGTAGAACAGTTTTCGCATTTGTTTTACTCACCAAAATTGCAAACTTACCGGCTTTGTTATGGAGCCGTGTCCGCTCAATCAGTGCCATCATCCCTTCACTGCTCCAAAGGTCGAGAGGCGATGCATTGGTCGGAACTATGGTTGCATCGGCAACTGCTAGGACGCGACCGGTTGTTAAGTCGTCAATGTTCGGGGGACAGTCGACAAGAACGACGTCGTAGTCGTCCGCCAATCGCCCGATCTCGTTGCCGATATTTTTTTCAAGTTTGCGGACCGCCCCCACGCGGAAAGGGAGCGGCTTTTCAGGATCTGCAGTTGCAGCCCAACTCATGCACGACTGCTGTCCATCCGCGTCGGCAACGAATACCCGATAGCCCGAGGCGGAAAACGCTCCAGCTAGGTTCATCGTTGTTGTCGTTTTTCCTACCCCGCCCTTCTGATTCGCGACTGCGATTACGAGTCCCATCATCGGCTCCGGAATATGTTTAGAAAATTTTCTTGCGATTCTACAAGCAAGCGCGGTCAGAATCTAGAAATTACTTTAGGTTCGAGACCCGTCTCGTGGGTTTGTGCGGAATTGGCACTACCACGTGGTAGAGCTCTACCAAACCGAATCATTCGCAACATGCCGGTGCCGTATCGCTAGTTCATAGCTATCCATTACGCCGCCGGCGACAAGGGCGGTGGACACTTAGTCGCCTTACCGTCTGCCAAGTGGCGCGCGCCAGTGTCACCGTCGACACAAAACTGATCCAGTATTCATCGTATGAATTCTTACGACACGGTGTCCTCGCCGACTACGCGTGCGAGATATGGAATCGCACTGCGTTGCAGCGCTCATCGCGCACTACCACGTGGTTAGCCACGCAGTCGCCCAACTGCGGCGTTCGGGTTTCGCACTGCCGGGAGGTAAGCAACCCGGCGCCCACGGCGACGATGTTCGTGCCGCACTACCACGTGGTAGCCACGCGAACTAAATGGGCGACGGTTCGCGTGCCCGCACTACCACGTGGTAGCCACGCAGTCGCCCAACTGCGGCGCTTCGGGTTCGCACTGCCGGGAGGTAAGCAACCGGGCGCCCACGGCGACGGTGCTCGTGCCGCACTACCACGTGGTAGCCACGCGAACTAAATGGGCGACGGTTCGCGTGCCCGCACTACCACGTGGTAGCCACGCAGTCGCCCAATCGCGGCGTTCGGGTTCGCACTGCCGGAAGGAAAGCAACCCGGCGCCTACGGCGACGATGTTCGTGCCGCACTACCACGTGGTAGCCACGCAGTCGCCCAATCGCGGCGTTCGGGTTTCGCACTGCCGGGAGGTAAGCAACCCGGTGCCCACGGCGACGATGTTCGTGCCGCACTACCACGTGGTAGCCACGCGAACTACATGGGCGACGGTTCGCGTGCCTACCACGTGGTAGGCACGCAGACTCCCATGGCGACTGCTCGCGCCGCAGTCGCTGGTGGCTACGTCACCGCCATTGCCCCATGAACAGCAAAGGCTTCGAGACTGTAGGGATCTCAGAAGTTGCTACCGCGAGGTTTGGGGCGAGGGCGCTCCCAGACGAAGAAATGAAGCGGTCCCGCTCTCGTCGATACACACGTGCGGCCACGAGAACTTTGGGAAAGTCACGAACGAATATTGGCTGAGCGGCGGAGCCGTGATCGTGAGAGAGACGTTGTGCGGAGCTTGACGCGTCTCCGCTTGTCCCGAGCAAACAGACACGGATCCCGGGCTTGGAATGTCTGAGAAATTATAGTATTAGCGAGAAACGTTCAAATTACCGCTAACCGATTAAGATAATCGGCAAAGCTCGCCCTTGCAAGCGGGTGGGTGACGTCAGGCCTGCTTCCGGGCGACAGTTTTCGAGCTTGTCGGAAATGCTTTCCTTCCGGAGAGCTCAGGAAGCCGTCCCACAGTTCCTGGCGGCTGCCTTCCGGAAGTTGGGCCCAATACTCGTCCATCCTATTGCTTTTATCCTTCCGGGCCGCGGTCCGACGCCGCTCCAGCTCCCGCTCACGGCGTTGATTATCTTCTAACAGCGCCGCCTGCTGCCGCTTTTCTCGGAACAGTGAGAGTTCGGCCTTCTCCGAATTCGTTAGTAGATAACGGTCCTCTTCGTCTCGCAGGGCACTTCTAAACAAAGAGAACCAATTTTTAACGGGGTTTTTCTGTCTGTTTAGAACGTAGCGATACAACAAGACATCAGATATCGCTTCGATTCGTTCTATAGGGAAAGCTTCTGCGATCTCTTTGATCTGCTTCTGATTGAGACCGAATTCTTCCCGAAGTTCTTTGTACCGGCCCGGGTCAAGGTAGGCACTCTCAGACAATAGTTTGCTGTTGGGATTTTGAACTATCACGAAGTTGAGCGAAGTGACGAATCGCTTCTCCCGCCCATATCGCACCGAGGCGAAAATGTCGCCCAGCGACTCAAGCTCCACTAGTGCCGGTTGTATCACTCTCATACTCAGACGTTTGAACTCCGTATATTCCTCTGGGCCAACGCCCATTCGCTCTCTGAATTCGTCGAGCGTCATGTAACCCGTCTCTCCTCGCCACAGGTTTTCTCGCAACAACTCATATAGGTTCAGGGTGTATTTGCTTTTGAATCGCGCGTTCATCCTCATCGAGACGTGATGGTACCGATCCGGCGCGGCGTAGAGCCTGCATAGGAACGCCGGAATCTTGTAGTGTAGGGTCGTCCCTTCGATGAGAACATCCTGAATCATCTGCGTTGAGAACCATCGATTCCCATCCGGAATCTGCATTAGCGCTTGCTGCATCTCTGACAGTGACGCTTTCAAGTAGGCGTAGTCGTTCACGTTGTGGTCCACTAACCACGATAGGTAATCAAGCGAGACCGAGAAGACCTGCTGCGTCGACATTGTCGGACGCGCGACGAAAATGAGAGCGTTATGCAACTTGCTCTGCAGAAGCTTTAGCGGGTTTATAAACCGTACTCGCTGGCTGACTTTTTTCAGAAGGAGTTCTTCTTTTACTTGGGTAACCGGAACCCCTTCCCTGAAAAGATCGAGACTCTGCTGGTAGTTCCTCTTGCCCTCTGATTCGTTGCTCAAATAAAGCCGCGCCATGTCCGTAGAAGATAGCCTCTCAAGAAGCGCAGCCTCGTCTTCTTCAGTGAGAACCTCCACGGCATCGCTGCCGAGCTCGGCGATTGACGCCGTTGTCGACTCCTCTCGTGTAGCAAGGCTGGAAGAGGCTAACGTCGCTGCAGCGACCGGGAGCAAGAGTTGGTTTTCGATTTTTCTGTTCCTGACGCCCATACTCCCTCCAACGATGTAGGCGCTACTATGACCGGCTACAAGCCCCATGTCAAAAAAGGTATGTAGTCTTGTTGCTCCAGTCACCAATAAATGTAGTCCTGAGGGCGAGGTTGTGCGGGGGTCGACGGTCCCCACGACCGGGCAGGCGCCCATAAAAGTAGTCTTTAGGATGTTGCGGTACCACAACGCGCGACGGCCAAGGCAGAAACACCGCCAGTGAGCGGGGGAACCCTCGGTTCCTTGACAGTGCAAGGCATTGATGCCCACATTTATTGTGAGCAAGACGGAACATGGTCCTGTTTGGCACTCAAGGCCGTATCGGGACCACCGTGAAGACTACGTTTATTTGGCGCATTACGTGACTACGCTTTCGAAATCGGGGCTTGCAACTCGGCGGAACAGCCCGTATGCGTGCGCAAGGGCGCTAACCACGAGTCAAGACTACTTCTATAGGGGTCTCCTGAGGAAAGGCCCGATAAATGTAGTCTTTTTGGGCGAATTTTGCGGACAGGCAGTGGTAGCACCCCGAGACATGTAGTCCTGGAAGCATTGGCCAGGTGGGTTTGCTTGAGCGCCAGCAGGTTTTGAAGCCTCGACCTGTGCCTTCAATGGGCTGGTGCCGATCTTTCTCGGGTCGATCTGATCTCTAAGTATCAATCCAATCTCATCTGTTAACGTCACCTAACCCCTTGATCCTTAAGCGGATTTAGGCTCATAGGACTACATTTTTAGTGGGGATAACCCCGAGAATTGTAGTCTTTGCGGGTCAGGACTACTTTTGTCGGGAGCCGCAAGACTACCTTTGTGGTGGCTTAGGGCTACGTATGTCGGTGAAAGACTACGCCTATAGGTGTAGTCCTCAGCAACGCTAGGCGTTGGTTCGTAGTTGTGATCTCCGCATCGATTGACGACATGTATGCGTCGGCGTTGGACCCCGCGAGCCTTTATCCCTGAGCAAGTGTTACGGTTTGGTCGCCCGCAATGGGTCAAAGTTGCGTTGATCGGCGCGATCGGGTCCACATGCGATGGGTACTCTCGAGGGTCTCACCGGCACGCAACCGCCGGACGCACCCCGATCAACAACAACTCCAAAGCGAGTTAGCAACCAGTCACGGAAGTGACTGCTCGATGCCTTGCTGCGCAGATAGATATTGATGTCGCCTTCGCCGGCCCAGAAGAGGGGTGACCTTCAAAAAAGAAAGATGAAACGGAACGGGTGCGAGCCTTGGCAGGGCAGTCCTTTTGCAGAGCCGAACGGTTACATCTGGACGATTGAGGAGCACGCGTGCTACGTACCGGCGCCGCCGGGCAAAGAAGTTCCAGCCCGTTTAGTCAGGTGCGTGCGGTGGTTTCAGCAATACTGGAACAACGGATGCCTAGCTCCAGGCCCGGCGAGGCCAGGGACGTTGGCCTCCGCGCTGGTGTTTCGACTCAACCGCCTTCGACGCACGCCTTGGCACGCGAGGTTCTTGGCTCACTAAGACACGGGCTTAAATGGGTCCGAGCGCGATTAGAGACGCTATCCGGATAGCGTCCCACGGCGGCTGGGCATCTGGCTAGCGCTCTGAATCTAGAGAACAAAAGGCTTGTTACAAAATTAGCCGGATATGCACATCCCCCTTAGTCGGCGGACTTTTCGTATTATGAAACGTCGCGTCGAAAGGCTATTTGGCTATTGGCCCCTCGCTTTGTTCAGGTCGAGTGTGCGCCACACCATGGAAAAGGCGCGCGAAATTGGGCGTCTTTCGAAAAAACAGAGGACGGTCGTGCTGTTCCAATGGTGACCATTAATAAAGGGTTGCCATGCGTCTTTTCAAAAACAAGCGTCGGGCCGCGCTGTCTACAGCTCCTGGCATGTACGCGGAGGAAGATCCGAGCCAAGTCATCTTCGAGACAAGCACGAGGCTAAAGCTCGAAGCTAACCGGTGGATGCTGATCTCGTTCGGTCTTGCCGTGATTGCTGTTGGCGCGGTATGGACGCGGCAACCTCCGCCATCGGTTACGCGCGTTGTGGGCGTCTCAGCCGATACCGGCGGTCACCCGATCGTGACCGAACTCGTCGCCTACAAGCCCGACTCGCAAGCTGTGCGCACGACCGTCAAAGATATGGCCGTTCGCTGGTTCACGATCGAGCCGGTGCTGTCGGACCGTCTCGAGACTTCGCGCATGACCGCCAACATCAACTCGGTCAAGGCGCAAATGATCGGCGCAGCGGCCGGTCAGTTCCGCGACTGGTTGAAAGCCGACACACCGTTCCAGCAAATCACGGCAAACCCGAAACTGATCCGCGAAGTCGACGTGCGCAACATCGCGTTGCTCGAAGATTCGACGGTACTCGTCGAATTCACGACGACCACCTCGCAGGCTGGCGCGACCGGCAAGCCGGACGTGAAGTCATACGCACTCACGTTGCGCTATCAGATCGTCGCACCGACTGCTGAGCAGGCGCTGACGACGAACCCCTTCGGCATCTTCATTCCGTTCTTCCGCCTTGAGCGGACCGCATAAGTATGACCGCAACCATTCTCCATAAACGGCCGGTCATCGGCATGTGCGTCCTCGCCGCGTGCGCAGCGTTCCTTGCTCAACCGGCTGCGGCGAAAAAAGCCGCCAGCGATTCGTCGTTTAATGCCGCGATGGTCGCAGGCGACCCGATGAGCCCGATCAATCCATTTAACGGCGGCGCTGATCCTTTGACGATGCCGGGCGATGCGCGCATCGGCGTCTTCCCGTACAGCCGCGACCAGATCTACCGCGTGCTGACCGCACCGCTCAAGCTGACGACGATCGAACTGGAAAAGGGCGAGAAGCTGATTGCAGACCCGGCGATGGGCGACAGCGTCCAGTGGGAGATCGACGACGACAAGATGAACCACGTGTTCGTCAAGCCGCACAAGGCAGATCTAGTCAACACGCTGCATCTGACGACGAATCTGCGCGAGTACGACTTCACGCTGATCGCGTCGCCGGCCGGCGGCATGTTCTATCAGACGGTGCGCTTCCAATATCCGCGTGCGCCAATGGCCCGCGTCAGCGCACGCGATGACGCGACGGCGACTGGCGGGCGCGGTGGTAGCGATTCAGGAAGCATCGGTGTTGCGCCGGACAAGCTGAACTGGGACTACAGCGTCGATGGCCGCGCCGAGTTCACGCCGGAGACCGTCTTCGACGACGGTCATGCGGTGTGGATGCGCATGCCTGCCAAAGCGCAGGAGTGGCCGGTTCCGTTCATTCTCGACCACGGCGACCGTGTCGTCGCGAACTTCATCCGCCGCGGAGATTTCCTCGTCCTGCAGCGTCTGGCCGACGAGATTGTCCTGCGTTCCGGAAAGGATGAGGTCACAGTGACACGCGGCCGCCGTCGCCTGTTCGGGGTGTTTTGATCGTGGCGAAAAAACCGGACTCGGCTACGCCCAGCGCGGAGCAAGAAGCACTCGTCAAAGGCAAGACGCCGCGCAATGCGATCATGAGCATCGGCATTCTGGCTGCTGTCGTCATCGGTGGCCTTGGCTTCTACTATCAGTTACAGGCGACAAATAAGGCAGACGAAGAGGCGCGCATTAAGAGGGCGACCGCACTCAAGTCGAGTACGGAGACGCCCACTGCCGCGAACAACAACGACATCGACCAGTTGATCCGTCAGCAGCGCGAAGCAGCGGCGTCGGAGGCAGCCGCTCGCGCAGCGTCTGAAGCAGCGGCTCCGAAGCCCGCCATCAAACCGATGCTGACCGGTGCGGACTTCAAGGAAGAGGTCGCAGGCTCGGGCACGGACACGCGCGAGCTTTCCCGCCAAGCGGCGCAAGACGCGATCTATACGTCTTCCATCTTCAAGCAGGCGGGCGCGTCGCGTTCGGCGAACTCGTCGACCGGCGTACTCCCCGCTGGCGTCCCTTCGTTGGACGAGGTGCGAGCTGCTCGGAACGCTGCGGGAGCCAACACTCCCGATGCGATGGCGATCGCCTTGGCGAAGCAGGGGCAGGCACCGGAAGATCGCGACCGAGCCTTCCTGCGCGATGCGGGTTCGCGCGGCGGCATCGAACGGACAACCTTCAATGGCCGGTCGACAGGTTGCACGTTGACGCCGCCCCACGTCATCCACGTCAAGACGGTGGAGGGGCTGAACTCGGACAAGCCGGGCCGCGTGGCGTTGATGGTGGACGAGGATGTGTATGACAGCCTGCGCGGCGACTGCTTGATGATTCCGAAGGGCGCGTTCATCAATGGCATGTACAGCGCGGACGTCGCAGTCGGCCAGGAGCGCCTGCTGGTCGCTTCGACGAGTCTGCGTCTGCCCAACGGCAAGAGCGTGCCGCTCAACGGCATGCAGGGTGCGGACCAGAACGGCTACGCCGGATTCTCGGGCGACGTGAACAACCACTTCCTGAAAATCTTCGGCGCGGGATTCATTACGGCGATTTTGCTCAAGGCGTTCGACAGCAGCTCGCAGACGGCGACGACCGCGACGCCGAACGGCGTCACCACTTATGGTGACACGGCGGGGCAGGTCGCGGCGGCGACGGCCCAGACCGTCATGCAGCGCAACCAGAATATCCCGCCGACCATCACCGTTGAGCCGGGCCAGAAGTTCCTGGTGCAGGTCACGCAGGACATCGTCATGGAGCCGTACCATGACTAAGGCGTTGGCGGCTGCGTGCCTTTCGATGATCGCGTTCGGCGCAAATGCGGCGACCATCGATTCAATCATCAGCCCCACGCGCATCGTGATCGATGACGGCGTGAAGCGCGCGATCGTCGAGTTGCCCGGCGAGCCGGTGTATGCGTGTGGGCTGAAGCGGTTTCTGGCGTGGGCTAACCGATTTGAAGGCCAATCGGTTGAGTCTACGGCTAGCGGTGTTGCGCTGAGCATCGACGGATCACCTGTCAGCGTCGAAAGCCTGTTCGTGAAGGCGGGCTGGCTGCGCCCCGCGACCCTTACCGACGACGCTCAAGCGAGCATCACGGAGCGGCGGGGCGGCTGGTCGTGCGCATCCGCTCAGGCGCCGTTCGACGCAATGCACACGTCCGTCGATCCGAAGATTCTCGCTGGTATCGCACTTAATGAGTCCGCATACAACGGTCGTGCATGGCCGTGGACGTTGAATGTTGCGGGTCGCGGGTTCTTCTTTCGCACCCGCGAAGACGCGTATCGCGCGGTCCGCTATTTGATCAGCAACGGCCGGTCGAACTTCGACGTCGGCATCATGCAAGTGAACTGGGGATACCACGGCAAGCGTTTCGCGAGTGCCTGGGATGCCCTTGCGCCGGCGACCAACATCCGCGTCGCCGAAGACATCCTCAACGAGAACTACCGCCTCACGCACTCCGCCGTAAAGGCCGTTGCGTACTACCACAGCGCCAATCCCGCACCGGGCCGCGAATACCTCGCGCGCTTCGTGAAGCACCTCTCTCAAATCGAACGCGGTCTATGAAGCACACGCTCTCTCTTCTCACTCTCGCGCTTGCGGCAGTCACGCTCAATGCGGTGGCCGCTGGCACAGACCCGCTCGACTTTGACTATGAGATCGCGGGCAATGTGCTCGAGCGACCGGCGCTCGTGTTCAACGATGGCAGCGACACCTATTTCCAGCCGCGTGCCGGTCAGTCGCTGCGCGTTGACGGTGGGCACAACCAGGGACCGTATATTGTCGTGCCGGGCACGCCCGAGGTGATCCGCTACTCGGCGGGCGGCTCGAGCGCCACCGCATACTGGAAGAAGGCAAACCGCTTCATTGGCGACAAGGCACGCAGCGACACGCCGTCCGGTTTCTCTGGCTTCTCCGGCCGCCTTGCGCTGATCGGACCGCGCAGCAGCCTCGAAAGTACCCGGTCTTTAAACGCCACGCTGCCGCTCGCGCAACTGGTCAAAGCGCTGGTGCCGCAAGGTTGGACGGGATCGGCACAGAAGGACATTGACCTGACGGCCGCGACGAGCTTCGGCACGCGCGATGGCGAGAACTGGATGCAGTCGCTCGATCGGCTGGTGGCCGCGTCCGACCTGTACGCCGACGTCGACTTCAACTCTCACCATGTAACACTTCGCCGCTCGGCTCCGCAGTCAGTGGCGGTGAACTACGTTGCGCCGGTGTCGCAGGTCGCTGCTGCTCCGGCGGCCGCGTCGAGCGCAGCTTCTGGGACAGACCCCATCGCAGACATCGCGAAGAGGGTCGCCGCTGACGCGCCGGCAGCATCTGGGTCCGTGCTTGCTACCAAGTTCGGAGCACTGGCGATCCGCGATCGCGACGACAGCCACATTCAGATCAAGTTCTTGGCGAAGCCCGCAGCGGAGCTGAAGGTAACGGGTCAAGACGGCAAATCGCTGCGGCCGAAGTGGGATGAGGCGACGGCCGTGGTGACGTTCAATCGCGCGGAGCGCTTCACGATCTCCAACGACACCGACAAGGTCGAAGTTGCCCGAGTCGCGGGAACCGTCTATGAGTTCGACGCCGCGAACAAGGCTGCGCTTCAAAGCGTGTTCGACGAAAACGGCTCGACGTTCTTCAAGTTTGCCGACACCGTCGGCAAGGTGACGGTCGCCGACGTGGGGCACATGGGGTCGGGCGAGCAGAAGGGCCGCTACTACAAGTTCAACGGCACCGCCGAGCAGTTCATCGTCAACGCGGACGGCAACGTCGTCAACGTGCTGCGCAAACATGATGTGCGGTTCTTTGATCGGCCCGCGTCATGAACCGACTATCCCTCTTGTTGCCGCTTCTCTGCGCGATCCTCCCCCTGCATGTGCGTGCCGATTGTCTTGACGATGCCGCGCGTTACCACCGCGTCAGCGTTCAAGTGGTCCGTGCGATCGCACAGCAGGAGTCCGGAATGCGCCCATATGTGACGAATCGCAATACCGATGGAAGCGAGGACATTGGCTTGATGCAAATCAACTCGTCCTGGCTTCCTAAACTGGGTCGCTTCGGCATCACTCGGCAACACCTTTTCGACGCCTGCGTGAACGCATACGTGGGGACATGGATCCTGGCTTCGAACATCAAGCAGTTCGGTCCGACATGGAAAGCGGTCGGTGCCTACAACGCGGTTTCCTCGAACAAGCAGCTCATCTACGCCAACAACATTTACCGCCGCCTGCAACGCGCGAACTGACCAACATGACGCTTATCTTTTCTCTTCAAACGCATCGCACCGCGCGCATGGTGGCTCACTTGTTCGCGTGTCTCGCACTCACGACCGTATCGGGCTTTGCGGCGGCCGAGCCTGATCAATCGCGCCTCGCACCGCCGCCGGGTGACGGCTGGCAACTCCTTTCGGCACCCGCCGCGAAAGCCCCTGTGGCTCAACTTGCGATGGCGTCGCCGGTTGCTCCTGACGTTCGTTCTGCTTCGGTCGCTCCATCTGCGCCAGCCTCTCCGGCCGCGGTCAACGCCGTTGTCGGTGGTCCCGCGCCCGTCGCGCTTCCCGGTGTTGGCGCGCCGTCGCCGGTTGGCTCGATGGACGTCGCCCCGGTCGTCGTGCCGTCGCAAGGCGGTGCAACGGCGCCCGGTGGACTTTTGACCTTTTCCATCACGCCGCAGGACATCAACCTGCGCAATGCGCTCGATCGCTGGCTGCAGCAGCAGGGCTGGCAGCTTGCCTGGAAGATCGACGACGACTTGCCGCTCGAGTTCAACGCGACGTTCTCGGGCGACTTCAAGTCGGTGCTCACGCAAGTGATGCAGGCGACCAATCACATGCGCACGCCCACGCGGGTTTGCAAGCACACCAATAACGTAATCCGCGTCGTCGCACGCGCAGCCAACTGCCAAGAGTAATCGCCATGCGCCTCACGAAAATCAAATCTGCCATAGCCATTCTTGTGGCTGCATCGTTGACCGGCTGCGCGGTCTCGCAATCCGACGTGAACCACGCCTATGACGCGACCAACGCGGAAGCCACGCGCGCGATGGGCAACGGCCCCGAGTCGATGTCGCTCGTTGAGGAAGTGCCGACCGCGTTCCTCGGCGACCGGTTGGTGCCAGTCGCTTATGAAGCGACATTGCCCGCAATCTTCCGCGAGAAATCGGTTGTATTCCCCGGCAATCTCCCGCTGTCGAAGATCGCCACGCTTGTCTCCACCGCTACCGGTTATCCGGTACATCTGAGCCCGGACGTGTTCATTCCCCGCGACGCGCTGATTCCGAAGACCAACGGCGGAAGCGGGCAAAGCGCTCCGATGCAGCAGCAAGCGATCGCGAAGTCGAATGTCGAGCCGGTCTATGCACAGGCGTGCAACTGCAAGGTCGGTGAGTATCTGCGCGGCGTGACCGAGAACCTGGGCCTCGACTGGACGTTCGATGGCAGCACGATTTCCATCAGCCGGTTTGTAACGAAGACGTTCACGATCGCGGCGATTCCGGGCAAAGTCTCGATCAAGTCGACGATGTCGAAGGGTACGGATACGTCCACGGGCAACCAATCGTCCGGTGGAACGACAGGCGGCACGTCGGGCAACACGGGGTCCTTCTCGTCGGTCACCTCGACGGGCCGCGACGGCACCTTCGACCAGATTGCAATCATTCAGTCCGAGCTGGAAAAGCTGAAGTCGCCGCTTGGTGAGGTGGTGGTCAATCCGCACAGCCGCTTGGTGATGGTTCGCGACACGAAAGAAGCCGTCGATCGCATGGGTGCATTGCTCGCCCGCGAGAACGCGATCTCGACGCGTCAGGTCGCCCTGCGGGTCCGTACGTTGCAAGTCGATCTGAGCAATTCGTCGCAGGCAGGCGTTAGCGCTGACATCGTGTTCAACCGTATCTCGGATGGGCTCAAGCGCTATTCGGTCACGGTTGCCTCGCCCACGTCGTTGGCAACTGCGATTGGCGGCACCGTTGGCCTCTCCGTTTTGAAGCCGGGTTCGCCCATGGAAGGCACCAACGCAATCATCAGCGGCCTCAACACCTTCGGCAAGACGGTTCAGGACAACACGCAGACGAAGCTGACGCTAAACGGTCTGCCGGTTTCCATCGGCTCATTTGAGACGAAGGGCTATCTTGCGGCAACGACGCCAAGTATTGGCTCGCTCACCGGCGGAACCGCCGGCGTGCCCGGTCTGCAGCCGGGATCTGTCACGGTCGGTGACTTCGTGAACATCCTGCCGTCGGTCAACGACCACAACCAAATCATTCTCTCGTACTGGAGCGATAGCTCGAAGCTGAACGGTCCGTTCACGACCATCAGCACCGGTTCTGGCGACACGCTGCAGCAGATCCAGTTGCCCGACATTCTCGGCAACAAGGATGACCAGACCATTGCACTCTCGGATGGACAGACCGTTGTGCTCTACGGCGCGGTGAGCAATCGGTATGACGGAAGCAATAACAACGGCATTGGTGGTCTGTCAGGTGCTTGGAACAAGGGCCGCACGTTCCAGGTGATCATGCTGACGGCAACCGTCGTCCCGTCGATGTGAGCGCGAGGTAAGCATCCGTATGCACTTCGAATCCATACCGGGAGAAAAGGGCGCGAAGCTCGTATTCGGGCTGGATTGGCGCGCTTATTCCGCCAAGGGCGCTCGCGCCGAACGCCGACACTACGTCGAGGAGTCCGGTGCGACGCACTACATTGAATACAAGGCGAATGACGAAACCATCGTCGGGTTCTGCGAACCGGAACCTTCGCTTCGCAAGGGCGGCAAACTGTACTCGGCCGCTGCTCGTATTGCGTCGCTTGACCGCGTCCGACGGCGCCCGGCGGTACTCGTTCTCATCCAGAACGATGAGCGCGTGCATTTGGTGCTCGTGCAGCGCGGCGCTGTCTCGCTCGATCAGGAAATAGCACTTAACGCGCTTGCCGGCAAGCGAGACGAGATCGAGGACGGGTGCGCCAAGGCAGGGCTCGAACTGGCGACCCTGGGTTACGGCGCGCAACTCCACGCGGTCGACGAGTCGTTTGACCTTCGCGAGATGCTTGTTGCGCGCAAGGTCGGGCTAATCAAGAAGGTCCCGGTGGCGGTGCCCACGACGGTGCCGTTGCTCGTCATTCTTGCTGCCGTGTTCTTCGGTGGCAAGCAGTTGATTGACGTGCTCAACCCGCCGCCTCCGCCGCCGGCGCCGCCGCCAACGTTCATGCAGGAGTACCAGTCGGCTGTGATGCGCACACTCGCCGCGCCCGCTCCACTCGCAAGCCAGCTTGCCCCGAAGCTGCTCGCGAGTTTCGGCGCGCAGGAAACGAACGTCGCAGGGTGGCAATTTCAGAAAGCGTCTTGCTCGATCGCCGGGCCGTGCGTGGTCACGTACAAGCGACAGGGCGGCACGTTCAAGGAGTTCGACGCGCGTGCACCAGAGTCGCTGCATCCGGTCGTCTTCAATCCTGACGGTTGGCATTTGAGCGCGCGTGGGCCCGAAGTGGCGGTCGCCGAACGCGTGGCGCTTGGTGAACAGAAGACATGGCCGACTCAACAGGCGCTGATCAAGACTCTGCAGACCGACCCGCAAAAGCTTTCGACCAAGCTCGACACACTCGATAGCCACGGTTACGTGGTGGATATCAAGCCGGCCGAGCGCCTTATCCAGCGCCAACCGACGGCAGGTGAAGTGCAGGGGCCGCTCGTACAGCGCGGCACGTGGCAGATAGACGGATACAAATGGCAAAGCGCCTTACTCGCGCGCCTGCCGGACAACATGGCACTGGAAACCCTCGACGTTGAGCTGAAAGAGGACGGTACGGGGGTGCATTTCACTGCGAAGGGTAAATACTATGTTCTCAACTAAGTGGCCGGTTCGTGCCGCATGCTTCGGCGCGCTCATGCTTGTCGCAAGCGCAGCTCTTTCGCAGGAAAGTCATCTCACGCTGGATGACATTGACAAACTCGCCCGCGAAAAGCTGGTTGATTCGATGCGCAAGGGGCAGGGTGGCGAAAGCAACGCAGCGCCAGCGCCGGGTGGTGTCGCACTGTCATCGGCGTTTGGCAATCCCGGTCCCACGCCCGGTCCCGCGCCAGCTCCGGCCGCTTCCAAGGCCGAACGAAAGGCCAGCTCGCCGTCCAAACACGTTATTCCCGCCTCGTTCGTTGGCGCGTATTCCGACATGTCTGGCTCATACGTGCTCTACGACTATCAAGGCACGACCTATACCGCACGACGCGGTAGCCGCTTGCTCAACGGCTGGACCGTAGCCTCCATCGACGGCTTTACGGTCGGTCTTGTCGACGGCAAGCGTCACTGGACAGAGACTATCGCGGCACCGGCTGATGTTCCGGCCGTCGTCCCGGACGGACCGGCCGTCAGGGCGATCACGGATCTGTCGTCGCCGCTTCCACCTGGTGGCGTTTCATCAACTGCTTCTACCTTCGTTCCATTCGGGAAATAAGACATGGGTCTCTTTGCACAAGAAGAGCAGGGCACGCCAGACTCGCCCCGTGGGGGATTCCTCAAGCGTTTTCGCACACCGCGCTCGAGCTTTGTTGAGCCAGGGACGGGCGCTGAGCCGAAATTCTCATCTGCTGAGCCGGTTGCGGGAAAGCGGAAACGGCGAGAAAGACAGTCAGAAATGGAGACGGAGCATACGTCGCCCGGGGGCACGCGCGCCGTGAATCCCCAAGTAACGTTTCTCGGTCGCGCACTATCGGGCGGTGACGTCGAGGACGTCGAGAGCACAGAGATTGCCGATGACTGGCACTCGCCCGCCCAGACTGTGCCTACAAGGTCAGAAGCGCCGGTAGAAGTGGTCACCGACGACGTGGCCTTTCGGCCTTTCGTGCCGCCCAGCTTCGAACGACCCAGCTACGCGAGCATGTCGGCGGCGATGGCTGCTAGGGAGCGTGGCGAACCGACGAATGTCGGAGCGACGAAGGCCGAGCCGTTGAATAAAGAAGCCCTGACCGTCGGAACCGCGACTGCTGCTGCTCAAACGCAACCCGAACCGCAGCCGGTGGCCGCGCCGTCGCAACCCGATGCCGGCGCGAGCACAGCCACGGACGATGCTGATCTTCGGACGCGCGCCGAGTCGGTCGAGAACGCCGATCCGCTGCCGCTCGACCCGAAGCACCCGGACGTCGAGCCCCCACGACCGGCAGGCTCGAACGCTCAAAGGATCGTGCATCCGCCGGTGGCAGCGGACGATCAGCCGTCCGACGACGAAGAACAGACCGAGGGCGGCGGGTTGTCTCCCGGGCGGCCGGAACTTGTATCGCCAGATTCGCTTCCCGACTTCAAGCGCGTTCTGACGGTAGCGGATGACGACGCGGCGCTGCGCATTCCGGCGGCCGCGCGCAAGGAGTTCGTTGCCGTTGAACTGCAACCGGGCGTGGCGATCACGGTGGCCACTGCACGGTTCGCCGAGAAGGCTCAGTACGCAACGTTCATCAAGGACCTTGGCGCAAACGACATTATCGTGCGCGAGGAGATGGTCGCAACCGATGCCGTAATCGCAGCGATCTACTCGGGTAAGGCCGCGGCGTCCGCGAACTCCACAGTGCGCGAAGCGAGCCGCGCGATCGGCAATTTCCGGGACATCGTTGAGGCCGCGCATGCATACGGCGCGAGTGACATTCACTTTGAGCCACGCGAGTTTCACAACGAGGTCGAAGTTCGTTTTCGCGTGAACGGCGACATGTACACGTTCAGCCGCATGCCCAAGGCGATCGTGCGTCGTGCCCTGTTCGCGGCGTACAGCGATCTCGTTCAGCGCAACACTAACTCGGGCAACAGCTTCCAGCCGACCGCGCCCCAGTCCGCAATGATTCCGTTGGTGGTCAAGACAGACACGGTGAATCTGCGGTGGCAGTCGTCTCCGCTGGTGGGCGGGTATGACGTCACGCTGCGTCTGCTCGACGGAAACTTCAAGAACTATTCGGTGCTGCTGCCCAAAGACATGGGCCTGGAAAAGAGCCAGCTTGATCTCATCGAAACGCTCAACTATGTGAGCGGCGGCATTACGGCGCTCACTGGCGAGACAGGTTCGGGCAAGACAACGACGCTGCGCGCTCTCTCGTACATGCTGCCGGATCGGGAACTCAAGAAACAGTTCGCAGTGAACGAGCCGTCCGAGTATCCAATGCCGTGGCTGTCGGACTACTCGATCATCCGCCGCCCGGACGAAACCGATGATGAAGCCAACCGCAAGTATGCGGAGGTGATTCGAACGCTGATGCGGCAGGACCCTGACGATTTGACGATCGGGGAAGTTCGTGACCGCGTCGTGATGGGATTGGTCGCCGAACTCGCCTTGACCGGCCATCCGGTGCGTTTCTCGCTGCACGCGGGCGACATCATCGCTGCCGTGATGCGTATGGCGGGAGGGCGACTGCAACTGCCGATCGACGAGCTCGCCTCGGAAGGTTTCATCAACGCAGTCGGCAACCAGAAGCTGATTCCGACGCTTTGCGAGCACTGCAAGCTGCCGGCCGAAGACGTCATGCCCAAAGCTGACCTCGAACTGCTGCGCACGAAGTTCAGCCTCGATACCTCGGCGATGGCGTGCCGCAACTACGACGGCTGCGAACACTGCCGACTCAAGGGGCTTTTTACGCGCAACGGGAAGGTGGCGGGTGGCACGAAGCGCCCCTCGTTGGCGGCCGAGTTGTATCGCCCGACGCCGGAATTTCTGGAGCGTGTTGCCGAGCGCGATTGGGCCGGCGCGCGCGCAGTTTGGCGCGGCGAGCGTCGTACCGGGTTCGATAACGCTGATATGACTGGAAAGACGCTATATGAACATGCTCTTTTCAAGGCTTCGCGCGGTTTGATTGACCCACAATTCATCAATCGCTCGATGCAATCGTTCGCGCAGTACCGCGTGATGCCCGGCGTCGATGGCTTGATGGTCTAAACCTAGTCCTCCATGATCACCACGTTCGCAAAGATGCTGCCCGTGCGGCAGCAGTTGGTCGTCGCGCGCTGGCGGTTTCAGAAAGTCCGCGAGGACTTCTACCGCGAGACGCGTCTCGATATCGCAGCCAAGGGTTTGCGCAACACCGAGACGCTGTTCGACCGGCTTGAAACGTACGAGAAGCGTAGCCGCTCGCGAGGCAAGATCGAGTGGCGTGTGTTCGCGCGCATCCGCGAGACCATGCAGCGCGGGGAAAGCTTCTCGCTAGCTATCAAGCCATTCATCCCGGGCGACGAATACGCGCTGCTGGACATCGCGGATGAGTCTTCGCGCGAAGACGCCGTCGTTCGCGGCTTCGAACTTGCGGAGATGGCGGCAAAGGCGAAGCGCGTACTGTCGTCGACGACCTCCGTGCAGATGGCCTATCCGGCGTTGCTGTTGGTCTATATGTACGCGTACTGCATGTTGTTCGGTGGCGTCATCTTCCCGCAAGTGCTCGACGTCCGGCCGCTCGCGGAGTGGCCCGATCTTGGGCGGTTCCTGTATCACGTTGACACATTCTGCTACGAGTACTGGTGGCTCACGCTCACGGCGGTCATCGGCCTCGTGCTCGCTTACTTCTCAAGCCTGAAGCGCTGGACCGGGCCTCTGCGGGACAAGTTCGACCGCATGCCGCTGCTCTGGCGCAATCGTCGCGACCTTCGCGCGGCACTGCTCATTGTTTCGCTTGCGGGCCTGTTCGACTCAAACCTCACGCTCCGTGCGGCGCTGGACAGGCTTCTCAAGACAGCCGATCCGTGGCTGCGCTGGCATCTGAAGATCATGAATCGACGCCTGACGGCTCGATCTGATGAGCCGATGCGCGCGCTCGATACCGGCATCTTCTCGGTCACGATCGTCGACACGATCACCGACGCCGCGGGTCGCGATCAATTCGAAGCGGCTATTAAGAGTCTAGGCCGCGAGTCGCTCGATCGCGTGGTTGAAGCAGTCAAGCGCAACGCCCGCATGACGCACTTCCTGTTACTCGGTTTTGCCGCTGCACTGTTTCTAACCCTCGGCATTGGCTCATACGTCGTGACGGGTGCCGTCAACCTCACATCGGGAAATCCCGCCGCTTCAAGCTATTAAGGAAAAGCAAAGTGACCAACGAAAACACGCAAGCAGTTCAAGTCGACCCGATTAAGGAACGCCGAGCGCGCATCCTGAAGATTGCGCGCGCAAAGAAGCAGTCGGGCGAGTTGTCCATGATTGAGGCAGGCGCGGTGATGGCCGGTGCCGCACTGCTCGCGCTGGCCGTCTATGCAGGCGGTAAGTACGTGCTCGACCTGATTCATTCGTCGCAGTTCAAGAGCGAAGCACAGATGTTCCACACCGGGATCCTGAACGCGACGCAGAACGATGCCGACTTTTCCTCTGAAACGCTCACGGTGCTCGCGCAGAATCACGCGTTCGATTCGGCGGGCTCGCGCGTCGCATCGGACAAGTCGGCGGTCAAAGGCATGTTCAATGGCACAGTGACGGCGGCCGTCGGCACGCTCGTTACCTCAAATGATTCGCTGATCCTCACGTACCCGGTCACATCGACGGTTTGTTCGCTGAGTGCGGCTGCGCTGATCACCGTCTACACGCAGGTAACTGTCAACGGCACAACGATCTTCTCGCCGACGGTCACATTCAACCCGCAGACAGTAGCTACCGCTTGCGCCTCGAACGGTGCTATGGCGTCGATGGGACTGTGGACCACCCGTACCTGAGCGCGGATCGCCGACATGGGAAGCATTCTTGAGATGTTGATTGTCCTCGTCGGCGCGGCCTTGCTGACGGTACAGGGTATCAAGGAAGACATCGCTGCCAAACGCCAGAATCTGCTGCAGATCGAAGGGCAGAACATCGCGTCGATCAATTCGGCGCTTGGCAGCTACATCACCAACAACTACGCCTCGCTTATTCCAGTGGGGTATTCGCAGACGACTTCCACGCCCATCGCTGCGCCGACGCTGGCGCAACTGAGCGCGCAGTCGAATAACAAGGTCGCGTTCAAGAATGGGCCGTTCTGGGGCGGCACTTACCAGATCGCGTTGGCCGTTGTGCCCGACGACTGTTCGACCGCAGCGGGCAATTGCCATATCGCGTCGCAAATCTATCCAAGCCTGCCGCTTATCAGCATGACAGACAAGACGGCCGACATCGCTGGCGCCGGTATCCTGGCTGCGGCCGGGGGAGCGCAGTTCGGCTACTCGACAAACCGGGCGCCTGCGACGGTCACCGGCATCCACGGCGGGTGGACATTGCCTAATCCAGTAGGCAGCAAGGCTGGGATGGTCCTCGCGATCAATGGATTCGGTGCGGACGGCAATTCGCCGTATTACCGCCGTGATGGCGCGCTCCCGCTGACAGGCACGATGAACGCGAATAATCAGGACATGCAGAACGTCGGCAATGTCACGCTCGGCGCGAACAAGGTCTTGAAGTTGCAGGCGGGAAACAGCCTGCAGATCGACAACGGCGCGATGTACTACGGTGACAGCGTGAATGCAGCCGTGCGTACCAAGGGCAACCTCTATGTGCAGAACTATCAGGGAACGGGACCGGCCGGGCTCAACGTCGGGGACGTCAGTTCGTCGGGGACAGTCTCTGGCAACACGATCAATGGCAATGTTGCGAACATCAACTACACCGCCAGCAAGTGCAGCTGGAACGGAGTGACGATCCGCAACAACCTCATGTACGTGTGCAATAAGTGGGGCAACTGGGTCGGTGCGAGCACCTTGGTGAGCAATCAGTCGGCGGATGCCCAGTACAGCGGTTGGTATAACGGATGGGGCGTAACGCCTCCTTCATGCGGCCCCGGCGGCACGGCGTGGTATCGCATCACTCCGCAATCGCTGACGACCGATTATTCGAATCACAATCCACCGATCTCGGGCGCGCGCTACGCGATGGGCTGGAACGGCTCCCAGTGGGTGCTCCAAATCTATAACGTGCTCGCTGACGGCGCAAATACGCTTGTGCAAGATCAGCTTGGTCTGCAAGCGCAAATCGACGTTGGCTGTAACTACTCAAACCAATAAGAACATGAAGCGAATTAGGACGGCAATCTCGTTTGCGCTGATGGGGACGCTTAGCGGTGTGCTGACGGCTCCAGTCACCTCCAACGCGGAATGGGTCCAGAATCCCATCGGCGTTCCGCGTGCTCCCGGTTGCGATCCGGGGTATTCCTGGCAGAAGCTCGGTGTGCGATATCAATGCGCCACGCCACAACCTAATTGCGCATACGGCTTTGCAAGTGGACCAGTGTGGACAGGAACAGCTTGGAGCTACTCCTGCAATGTACCGCCACCGCCAGCGTGCCCGAGCGGTACTAACCAGACGGCTGCTCCATCGTGGAACGGGACGGCGTGGGTCGGACAGAATTGCCAACCAGCTAACCCGCAAACAGGGAATCCCGAGCAAGCCTGCCGGACCTATGTAACTCAGCAACTCGGATTTTGGCCTGGGTGGGGCCAACAAAATTCAGTCTTCAATGACGGCACCAACACTGAATATATTACGAACACCTACAACACATCTCCGAACACTTACCAGTATGCGATGTGCAGGGCGAGCAATAGTACCGGTGAAGTAAATGGCTACGATGTCCAGGGTTATGGGGACACCGCAGGCTCGGGCGGCTGAGGCAACGGCCCCCAACAGAACGCTTCGGAGCTTTACCTCAGGGCGTGTATTTCAACGTTGAACCAAGAAAAAAGCCGCCAGATCGACTGGCGGCATTGGTTTTTCTGCGAAGCAGCCTTTGTTAGCCTACGATGTTGCCGGTCGTGAAGCTGAAGGTACGCGAGAACGCGACACCGTTAATCGTACCCGTGAGCGAGACCGTGTATTGCGAGTTCGGGGACAACGGTGTGGTCGGGTATGCAACGCCCATCCACGACGGAAGAACCTTGTTCGGGTCTTTGGCCGAATCGAGAACCTGCAAAGCGATCACGTGCGACGACGAATCCGTCATGGTGCCCGTTTGCATGATGATGATGTCAGTTGGGTTGCCCGCGACAGCAACCGGCGTACCCCAATTGCCGGACGTTGCCGGCGGGACCGGGGTTTCTCCGCCAGCCGAGTATGCAACACCTGTCGTTCCTTGGCAGGGGAAAGTCAATGGCGCGTTGGTCGTGACCTGCTGATAGTTCGTCAGATTCAGCGCGTAGTATTCCTCCGGGAAACCGTTATAGGTCGTAGCGACCTTGCCGATGCCGACCGTGTTCGTAGGCGACGCCGCGATCATGATGTGATATACGCCCGAAATCAGGCCATATACGGCTTGCTGACCATACTGTGTTTCCGTCCACGTCGCGGGCGTATAGAAGCCACCTGACACCCCGATCGATCCGTTGATGGCCGTATATCCGAAATGGGCTGCGCGATCAGTGAAATTTACGCCTGTGAAGCCGGGATTACCCGCCACTTCGGTATCCGTAAACACGTTGTTCGTTGCAAGGTACTGCGCGTGTGCCGCCGTCGCCTGATCAAGCGCGGTGTTTTCCTGAAGGGCCGGGAAACCGCACTGCTGGCGCTGCTGGTTGAGCAAGTTGAACGCGGCCAGATGGAAGCTGTCGGCCGGATACTGAGGCGTAGTCAGATTCGCCGGAGTTGTAGTTGCAGGCGTGCTGGCACCGCTTGCCGGGGCCGCGGGCGATGCATCGCTGCTGCCGCCACCGCCACCGCCACCGCCGCAAGCAGCGACCAAAAGCGATGCAGCGATCGCGGCCATCGAAAGTTTGAAGTTCTTCTGAATTGTCATTTGTTGTTTCCGATCTAGTTATTGCAGTCGCCCCCGCGATCTGCTTACTTTCATCTTATCGAGCGGTGTTCGAAGTCAAGGCGACTCGGAAGTCCGCCGCGAAACCGCTTTCCTCGTTGGCAAATTGCCGTTGGCCAAACGGCGGCGCAGGCATTGTAATACCCGGTAAGGCTTCGAAATTCCTCACCGTTGTTTGATCGCAACCGTTTGCTATCGCTTCTGCCCGCGAGCGCGAAAGCTCTTCACCCTCAAGGCGACGAAAACGACGCCTAGCACCGCAGCGACGGCGACGGGCTGTGTCGCGCCGACTGAAGAGAGGAGTGCGGTGCCGCCCCAAAGGAGAATGAGAAAAGTCGCGAGCGCGCCAAAAGCTTTGCTTTTCGACACAGCCGCCAACTGCCGCCGGCCTGAACCGAATTGCTGGGCGAAACGAACATTGCTTCGCTCAAGGTCGAACGCTTCGTTTGGTTGTGCCGTCGCCCGATCGGCGCGGTAGTGCCTCTCGTACCGTTGGAATCGCGCGTCGCCGCGGCCTTCGAGCCACGCGGCGACGCTGTCTGGAAAGAGGTAAGCGAAGTCCTGCATGAGTCAGTGCATCACGTCTGATTGGAACTCGATCGCACCTATTGCATCGGTGATGCAGCGTCCGTCGGACTCGGCGTGGTACTCGCCGGTCACTAAGTCGAGCCAGCCGAACTGAGGGCGGCCGTCGCGGGAGAAGACCACTAGACCGGCCTCGACGTTGAATTCATGCGGCATCAACAACTCCTTTTTCTGTGACTATTTTTTGGCCTTGCGACCTTTGCTCTTCGGCTCGGTCAAGCGCGGCTTCAGATCTCCAGTGCAACCGGGACAAACGAAGTCCTTCGCCAATTCGATCTTCCCTTCGTCGTTCGCCAAGATGTATTCCGTCGCGCAAGTTCTGCACGGTGCGACATTCAACCTCGAATCGATCGCCATGGAGCGGGTGAGATGGTTCGCGCGGTCAGCAGAAACGGCGAGCCGACTACCGAACATCTTGTCGAGAACGTCGTTGGAGGCAATTAGCGCTTCCGGAATGTTCGCTCCGTTTTTGAGAGCACATCGATAGAGCCATACGAGAATGGTTGCTTGGAGTCGATGCGTGGGACGCTCGACGTACCACGTCAACGAGCTTGCACTATTTCCGCATGGCGAGCTGACGCCGTGGATCTCTCGATAAGTATTTCGAGTGATCGCCGAAGTCACGCCAAACAGGTTCGTGGCGGTCGAAGCGCGACAACCCTGGGTCATCAACAATCTTGCGTAGATCTCGCGTCTAGCGCGGTCGAGCCGCAGGTCGGACCAGAGATTCTTGAAAGGAAGTCCGCTCGGCTTAAGGTTCGAGGTGCGCATGACATAGTGAGCGACGGCCTCTTCGGTAAGCGAGTCTGCGCCGTATTGTCGCCAGAAGCGCTCGTCGTCGAACCGCCATCTATACAGCGGGAAACGGATTCCGCCGATCGCTGCTTCCAGCCGTCCGATCGGCAAGCCCATCAGGTATTCCGCTAACTCGAACGAGATACCTAGGAGCGGCGCTGCGAGCACACTCTGGTGCAGCACGTCTTTGAGCAGCGAGACGTAGGCGCAGTTGTAATGGAAAATATCGCGCGCGGTCACGTCGTCGACGAAAGGCATCGATGAAGAAAGCTTCGACACTGCTGTCGAAAACATAATCCCGTCGACAAAGGTCGCCCAATCGCGAGGATCCTGCAGCGCCGGCGACAGCGCCAGGAACGGCATGTTCATAAGCTTGGCCATCGGTACGGCGTGCGCCTTGAACGTTTCCATGTTGTCAAACGAGACGCCAAAAAATGCTTCGGCGCTGCTGTACCGCGCGAGTACCTTATGGATAACCGCGGTCAGCGAAAAGTTGGTCCTTTGTATCTTCTCAGCGAGATACTGCCGAAGGGCAATGTTGGTCTCAACGGCATCAAGCGTGGTGATCGACATATTATTTGTATTTTTGCTGGCGGATGCGACCCCGTCGCGTCCGCCTTATCGTTATGGCAGGTACGTCTTACAGCTTTCGCAAACCTGTCTCGATCTCGCTGAGATGCTTGCGCATCATTGCGGCCAGCGTCTGGACCAACGGTTCGTGCTGCCCAAGCCCATCGGAAGCTTGAACCGCCACCTGAGCCAGCGTGAGCTTGCCCGCGAATTCTTCGAATGCAGATAGCGCTTCTTGCATCGCTGCTTGAACGCGGTTAGCGGCTTCAAGGGCGCCGGCCTCTTTCTTCCTGTCGGCTTCAAGTCGTGCCAACTCGGCGCGCCTCTCGACCAACTGCTCTTCTAGCTGTTTGAGTTCAGCGTTGCGCTTTTCCAGTGATTCGGAAATGCTCTTATATCCAGCGGGAGTCGTCTCAACTTCCTTGATCTGGACTTCCGGCTTCCGGTTAAGCAAAGCGTTTCTTTCGTCGTTCAGCCTCGCAATCTCCTTGTCCTTGTCCGCGAGGTCCTTTTCAAGGTTGGCGAGGCCCGCCTGCCGACCGGTGTAATAGCTGTCCATGCGCTGAAGCTGGGCCTCTTTTTCGGCGATCAGTTTTGCGGTGGCGTCAAGCTGTTGCTGAAGGCGGTTGGCTTCGTCCTCGGCGACTCGCTGAGCGGTTTTGCTGTCCTCGAGCAGGGTCTTATAGTTGTCTACCTGAACTTGGCGATCCGCGAGGGCCTCTTCCTGCTTCTGCAGCGTTGCCAACATTTTGCGAATGTCTTCGCGAGTCATATGCTCGTTGGCCTTTTTCGCCGCAAGAATCGCTGCAACCTGCTCGTCGGTCACGTGGTCGGCAGCGAGAATGTCCAGTTCGCCCACGTTGAATACGCGGATAGCCTCAGTGTTGTCGAGGAATGCCTCGTAGCAGCGCATGTACTGGCGCGCTGCGGGCTTCTTCACGCCGAGAGCCAAGTCGAAGAAAGAAAATCCCAACGTCGCCGCCCGCCGCAGCGTATGTGTCTTGTTGCCGGACTCTGCGACCATCACGTTCTTGATCAGGTGCATGGAGTTGATAAGCAGGCCGCCGATCGTTTTAAGGTCGGTCGAGATCCGCGCTCTAGCCTCAGCGATCGTCACCATGTTCTCGACGAGCTGGGCGATGAGATCAGCGAATTGCTCGCCTTCTCCGAAAAGCTGCCGAGCAACCTTTTCGATCTTAGCGCGTTCGGCGCCGCTTGCCGAAACGCCGCCAAAGATGTCGTCCAACGGATCGTGGAGTTCCGTTTTTCGCAATTGCAGGTTCTTATTAGAATCGTCACTACTTGATGACATAACTTCTCTCCAGATGTTGCAGCGCCCCCGCGCGCTGCGTTCAAACCCCCGCGAGGACTTCGCTCGCGGATAAGAAAATGGTGCCAGTACGCAACGAGCCGCATCTGCCGACATTCATTCGCGAGCGGCACCTCTCATTTCGTGCAACGTTTCCCGCCGGAGGACGTTCTTTCTCACAGATGTAAGCGATCGTAACGGCGCTCCCCAGCACGTCTGACATCAAAAGACGCCGTTTTTACCCCGTCTTTCCCCTTCCTGGAGCGAAAGGTAGCGTTTTTGTCCACCCCCGCAAACGATTAACGGTTCATTCACGAAACACTTAAGCAGTTTCTGAGTTCTGATGTGGAAGTGATTACCTAGCGGAAAAACTTGAAACGTTCCCGAATTACCGGTATCCGGCGCGTCGCGCGGTCCTTGTGCGCCATGAAACCTTCGGTCGAGGTGTCCGCATACATGAGGACCGCTTCGCGGGCCTTGGCGACGTCCACCGTCGACCTGCCGGTGCACTCCGCACGCTTGGAACGCAACCAGTGGGGGAGGTCGTCTAGTGCCAATAGATCTGTCGGTAGTTCCGGATGCAGGACGACTCCTGGCGACACGACGAGACCCGCGCCAGCGACCGGCCACATTGCAGGAAGCTGCTCTCGGAGGAAGCGGATCTTGCTGCGGTTCTGCTCGATCGGCGAGCGTCGGTCTTCCGCCTTACCGTTGGGCGCAGTCCGTGTCAGGGTCCCGGGACGATTCGACGGCGCGATGCGGCCGGACCAATTCTTCGTCTCGAAAACGAAGACGCCGAACGGCGTAATCGCGAGGTGATCGATCTCTGCGGTAGGGAACGCAGTCCCGGGAGCATGTTCTATAAGCAACGTCCCTTCGTGCAGGTAGAAGTTATCGCCGCACAGCCACCTGAGGGTCGTTCGAAGCTTTGCTTGAGCCAGAGCCTCGCCGGCCGCACCGATATCGTCCGACGAGCGTTTTGCGCGATGGGCGCTGCGCGGACCGGATCGGCTCCGCCGCTTGATGGCTTTGAATACGTGATAGCCGCCGACTGCGACAAGCATTTCGAAGAACATTCGCTGCCTCCTGTTGAGCATGTAACTAGCATGCCAAGGGCAAATGGAAGTCAAGGGAGCACCGCGGCGCTGTCACGTTCCAAGCCGAAAATCGAAAGGCGGTGTGAAATTGGGAGCTTTCGCGCGCACGCGCTCGCGGCCCACGCGTAAATTGCCTGTTATCCCCGCGTCACCGACGCATCGACCCAAGCCGCCACTGAGCATGAGTGCGTGCGCTTGCGATCTCTTCTTCCATCCGCAGTGAGTTGCTTCCGCCACGCCTTCATCGAGTCGTGACGAAAGCGTCTCTCCGCGCGCCCGTTTTTCCCTGCTCACCCGAGCATCGAAAATCATCCAGCGCTGTACTGGCTGGACATCCCCTAGTGCGTCTTTTTCTGGAGAGAAAAATGCCGAAGCAGTTGGTTATGAAGGCGATGAAGTCGCCCGGCTGGTTGGTCGCTGTTTGCTTTGCCCTGTGGTTTGCGGCGCATTCGTTCTTCGCCTTTCTGTTTGTCTCTGCCACCGTCGCTGTCTGGATCAAGAGATCCATCAAGGCGGCGCTGAAAGAGGAGAAAGCTGAGGATTCGAAGGCGCCCGCGCACGCCGTTGTCGCTCCGGCTCCCGCCGACGCCAACGTCACGCCCATCAAACGTCAGTACGCCAAGTCCGCAGTGGTCGTTCCACTTAAGACAGGCACCGACAACTAGTCGCTACGCCTGAATGTCAAGACTGCCCGCACGGGCGGTCTTGACCCCTCACCCCAACGGGAAACCATCCCGTTGCGGGCATGGGTTCCCGTTCATTCGGAGATTCCCATGCAAGCAGAAGTAGCCGCATGGCAACTGGACATGTTTGGCGCTCCCGATGCACCGATCACACGCGTCCAAGCCAAGCCCGATCCGCTGCCCGATCCGCACCTGTGGAGCGAGGCCGTTAAAGACAAGATGGTCGACGCGTTGATCAGTCTCGCGACTGACAGCAGACGCGGCGACAACATGCCCGAGTCGTTAATGGACTGCGCTGCGTTGTTCAGCGAGCGACTCAAAAACCGAAAAAAGATGGAACTCGAAGACTACCGGGCCACGCTCGGCTGGGTCATGGAGTTCTGGAGCGGGGCGCTGCCGTATCGGTTCGTCTGCCAGATCAACGGCGTCGATCCCGAGTTCTTGCAAGACGTCATCCTGAGCAACCCGCTGCTCAAGCGCGACATGGAAGAGGTGCGTCGCGAGTGCTTCGGCACGCTGGTGTAGGAGGCCGACGATGACCACATCAACATTCGGCCGGCTGATCGGGACGCTTTTCGGAGTGACGCCGCAGCCGCAGCGTCGCAGCGACAATCCCACAAGCCATTCATCCCCGATCGAGGTCGGTAAGGGCGGTGCCAACGAACGGCACATCGCCATCGCAGGACAACCGATGTTGTTCCGCGATGAAGGTGGAGTCGTCGTGCAGTTTCGTCCGGCGTTCGACTACGAGCTGCGACCAACGGCTGTCGGCATGAAGCTGATACCGGCGCTCGCGCCGCACTGGGAAGTGCTGCACGAGTACAGGGGCACGTTGACCGACGCCATTGCGGCTGCACTCAGGGGCGCTCATGCGCAAGACACGCCTTCGCTCGACGCCAAACCCGTTCGACCAGTCAATGTCAGCGACGCGCGACCCCGGCCAGAAGTTACGGACGCCGTCGTGACAGCGCCCCCTCGACCCGCTGAGTCGTCACATCGGCGGACCGAGCGCGCGAGGTACGGGGTCTTGAGAGAGTGGGGGGAGAAACGATTCCCCGATGGCAAGCGCCCTGGCAAGACGTATGAATCGTTTTGCGTGACGCTCGAGCATCGCGGCGAGACGCACGTTCTCCAAGGCGAAGGCCTCCGTGACGCAATCGCAGAGTCGGCCTGTCGCATCGGCGACCGCGTTGAAGTCAAGCGGATCGGCAAAACCAAAGTGCCAGCAGTCGATGGACGTGGGCGACCTAAGCTAGACGCCAGCGGCGAGCAAGTCCTGTGGGACAAGTGGCTTTGGTCTATTTCCAAAAAATCTTAAAGGGAGTTAGTTATGGCATCAGTAAACAAAGTCATCCTCGTCGGCAACCTCGGGGCTGATCCTGAGACGCGCTACCTGCCGAGCGGCGATGCGGTCGCCAATATCCGACTCGCAACGACCGATCGCTATAAAGACAAGGCCTCGGGCGAAATGAAGGAGCAGACCGAATGGCATCGAGTGTCGTTCTTCGGTCGGCTGGCTGAGATCGTCAATGAGTATCTGAAGAAGGGCTCGTCGGTGTACATCGAAGGCAGAATCCGCACGCGCAAGTACACGGACCAAGCCGGGCAGGAGCGGTACTCGACGGAAATCGTCGCAGACCAGATGCAAATGCTCGGCGGCCGCTCTACGGGCGATCGTTCATCCAGTGACGGCTTCGAGAGCCAACGCCCGGCACGTCAAGAACGCTCGCAGCAGCCGCGATCGAGCAACCCTGCGCCGGCGAATCGCGAACCGCAATCGACGTCGCATGGTGGTGGCGGTGGGTTTGATGACATGGATGACATTCCCTTCAACGCTTACCTAACGCGACGCGAGTGGGCTGCGATTTGATCCCGTAACGGCTCACCTCGCTTCCTGTTTCTTCTCACCTTCGTTGCTTCGTCGAACCGGAAACGGTCGGCGAAGCCGCGAAGCGTCTCTTCCTGTGCGACGCGCCCTCGCTGTCGCGACACCCGCCTTTCGCTTTCCCTGCTGAAAAAAGCCGCCGACCGTGCTCGCCTTGCGCGAGTCGGGCGGCTTTTTTGAGCACGGTTTTACCGCCTGTTCAGGCATCGACCTCAACCACACCACTACTGGAGTGCCAATGAATATCAAGGACATCAAGCTGTCCCCGGAACAGTGGATTGCGTTGCTCCAGAAGTATGGAGTGCCCGCAAGCTCATTGACCGGGAAGGGCGCACCCTGTCCCATCTGCGGCGGAAACGACCGCTTCACCTACGACAACAACCGCGGCCGCGGCGACTGGGTCTGCCGCAAGTGCAACGACGGCGACCGTAAAGCTGGCGACGGCTTCGAGCTCATCTGCAAGTCCGCCGGGATGACCTTCCGCGAACTCATGATTGAACTCGAAGGCGGCAGTCTGGCCGACGCACGGCAAAGCCGAGCGCAACCGGTGGCCCCGGCGCCCGGCAGAAAGGTCGATCCCGAGTGGGCGCGCAAGCGCCTCGACTCGATGTGGGATCGCGCGACGCTGGTCGGTTCCGATGGCCTCGTTGCGCGATACCTGCGCAATCGGGTGCCGGGTTTGACAGTGGCGCCGTCCGCAGCGCTGCGCATGGCGATGCTCGATTACCGGCACGAGAAGAAAGTCATCGGTCAGTGGCCGGGCATCCTTGCTCGATTCACATTGCCGGACGGCCGACTCGGGACGCTGCACCGCACGTTCCTTGAACGCACGGAACCGGCGAAGGCGTCGATCGTCACTAGCGATGGCGAGATCCTTCCGGCCAAGTTGCACGACGTGACGCTTCATAAGCTCAACGGCGGCGCAGTCCGGCTGATGGATCCAGTCGATGGCGAGATCGGCGTCGCGGAAGGTCTCGAGACGGCGTATGCCGCGCACATGCTCTTCGGTGTGCCGGTCTGGTACTGCCTGAATCGCATCCTTCTCGCCGATTTTGTTGTGCCGGACGGCCTAGGAATTCGAGTCGTTCATATCTTCGCGGACTTCGATGCGGTCGATCCCCGCACCGGCAAATCGCCGGGCGTCGATGCTGCATTGAAGCTGGCGAAGCGGCTGCGAGCTGAAGGCTACACCGCTATGGTTCACCGGCCCAAAAAGCGGGAAACGGATTTTGCCGACGAGTGGTGTGCGTCTCAGGCAGCGCATCGCCCTGCAGTGGCAATGGTGGTCCGCCGCGACGAACCCGAAGCACTGCACGTTTGATTTTGATTCCGCGGCCGTCTGGCTGCTAACAGTAACTTTCTGCCCGGTGGGGATTCGTCCCCGCTGGGGCCGCAATCCGCCCGAGCTTGTCCAATGGAGAAAAGGAAATGAGCTTCAGCATGATTGTTGGCCGGTATGAAATCGTGGCGACTTCCGGTGTCGAGAACGGCTCGGTCAGGGTAGGAAAGTCGGAGGCGGAAGCCTATGACGTCATCGACCGGAAGCGAGGCGGTCATGCCCGACTGGAGAAACAAGGCGTCACGCTGGACACTGCTTGGTTTTACTGCATTCGTCGACAGGCGAACGCACAAGGGGTGACCCTGCTGCATTGATGTCCATCTATGAAAACAAAACCCGGCCAATGAGCCGGGTTTTTTTTCGTCTGTAGCTTTCAGTGCTCACCATGTACTAGCCTTAACTCTCAAGGCAACTTTGAACACATAAAGCGCGAGCTTTATCCCAGGAACCATCACGCCGCTAGCCCAGAAGGAACCGACGAGCGAGAGCCCAAAAATCCAGTTACACAACGGTGTATCCGGCAAGCGGGCAGCGACGCACGCGACGAAAAAAAGAGCTCCTGCAGTCAGCGCCCGACGTGCAATCAAGGGCAAGGCCAAGAACTTACCGTACATCATCGGCTCCTTTGGCTGAGCGGAACACAGCGCGATGAAACAGATAGCCTGCCTCGCACGCAGCGAGCGCGGCGGCCACGAGAATCCACATGCGAACGCCGCGAGTCCAGTCAAGCTGTGCCAAGTTTTCGATGAAGCTCATTATTCCTCCGTTGCCTTTGCAAATTGCACTATACATGTCCCTATTCTGCCAACAACTAGGCGAAGTCAAGCCGTCGACGAAAGCCCACGCCGCTGCGCTTCTGTTGGCGCTAAACGCCGATCTGCGAAGCGGCATGTGCCTTCTCCATCTAGCTCAGGCTCACCCTAGATTCAAGTTTTCCGCCAGGAACGCGTAGTCGAAATCAGGCTGATCATCCTGAACTGGCGCGATTTGCTTAGCAGCGACGGGAGTTGCCTCGCTTGGCGCAGGACCCCTTGCAGCTTTCGTCGTTGCGGATGCGTTGGCTGACGTTGGCGTGCTAGTCACTCCTGCACGAGGAACCTGGACACTGCCCCGCAAAGCATCTTCCGCTAAGCGCTTGAGCAACGCTGCGCGTTGCCTCGGATTGGAGATCGCGACTAGAGCATCAAACAACGTTGGCGTCGCGATCTCGCTGATTGTTACCTTGATCTCCAAAGCGCCTGTCATGCGGGCACCGCTTCCTTGCGCTTCTTGTCGCGCAGCAGCGTTGCCTCACCAGCGGCGAGGAACCCCCTTACATTCGTGAAGCATGGCTCTGCCATATGGTCGATCCTCAAATGGGGAAACCGCGCTTGAATCTCAGACCTATACAGAGCCGCACCGCCACCAGTTAGAACGATGGAGCGAATGTCCACTGTGTTCTTCACGCCTGCTTGAATAGCTTTAACCGCGGCGTCGATAACCGTCTGCGCCGCCGGCAGAAAATCTTGCAAGTCATAGTCGTTCCCGTTGAGCAGGAGAGTCGATCCCGTGCGCAGCGCCTTGTCGATCCGCTCAATCCCCTGCGTGTCGATATGCAGCTTTTCCTTGATGACTGCGGCGATGGCTTCGTAATAGTGAGACGCGCCGCTGTGGTGGCCGCCGCTGCGCTCTTCGTCGATCGTCAGCCCGGTTGCTACCACCCAGTCCGTAGTGAAGTAGCCGACATCGATGATGAGGTGCGGGTCTTCCTTGTCGAACTCGTGGTACCGCGAGAAGTTGACCAATGCGCCGAGGGGCTGTGGAAGCACGATGACGCTGCCGACATCGAACTCCACGTCGCCGTATGAATTATTACCAGCAAACGCACTGCGCAAATGAGCAACGTGGGTGTGGAAATTCCTCATCGGCAGGCCGAGAACCAGGCGGTCGACTGATGCGATGTTCGCGAAGTGGAACGCACCGGCCAGCAGCGCGGCATAGCTGGCAGTCGTGCAATAGTCGTCGTTAAGTGTCGCCCCCGCGTCCCCGTTACGCGAGCTCAACAGCACGCCGGGACCCACTTGATAGCGCTTTCCCTCGACGTCCACCGCGACAGTCTTGGGCGTCGTGATCAAACCCGCGCTCTCTTTGGCGATCGTGTGTGCCTTGTACGGCGGGGTCAGCGACGGAAACATAAAGGTCGACACGTCGGAGCCGTTGCGGAAGGCGATCTTAGTGTTGCCATATCCGACGTCAACAGCAAGGACGGGTGCATGTACTTTCATGGTGTTCATTCTCTCTCCAGAGCAATTCGATAGGTTCAACCCATCCGCCAGTTGTCTGACAGAAAAGTGGTAGATGGGTGTACGCGCCGATTCCTTTTGTCGAAACGTTCGGTTAACTGTCAGTTGTCTCGCCGTGAACGGTGAGAAGGCGAATCGACGGTCTGAAGCGCCTCAATCTGTCAGTCATCAAGACAAAATCGGTGGGAAAAGTCCCCGTTACGCCTGTCCAACTCTACAGATCGGCGCGCAATGTCAAGGAAGCAAAAGCTCGCTACATTTAGGCGGCTTTTAATGTTGCGTGTGGTCACGGCGCCGATATCCTTCTACTTACCAACCGCGCGCACGCGCATCGACTCTCCTGAAAAGGACGATCGAGGGGGCCGCTTTGCCTAGCGAAAACCCCTCTGTCACGGCCGCAAAATGAAGCGGCCTTTTTCTGAATCTAATCAAGTTCAAAGCGACCCAAAGTGAGGACGCTGGACACGCGATATCCATTGGGTTTGCGGGCGGTTTTGCACGAGTGTCCGAGATGAGACGGATTGGGAATGCGCGGACACATGTCCGTGGCTGCCCAATTTCGACCTCATGGAGGATGGACGCATCCTTACAGCACACGACGCTGGGTACGTTGCATGAGGTCCGACACACCGCGACCGAGTGAACGCGCTTTGGGATGGGGGACCAGCTAGGCCGACGCGGCAAGCTGCTCCCTGTACGGAAGACGAACGGGCGGCGCACCCGGAATAAAGCAGCGCAAAAAGATTACCGAGCACTTGGCCGAGGTCGTGCCGCCGCAAAGACGGGGCACACCGGCGCGCAACAGCGCGTCTAGGGCCGGCGCGGTAGCCGTGGCAGCGGCATAGCCGAATCGCACAGTTAGCTGTACGCGGTTCGACTGCTGGAGCAGCAGGAGATGCACAACGACGAGAGATTCCGCGAAGCGGGCGCGCGTTGGAAGTACTCCAGCAGCAAATCAGCGGCAGTCAGCACGCGAAGCGTGGCGACTGGCAGCACGCAGCAGTACGGAGGTCGATGCACGTTTCTTCCACGTGCGGGGCTATCGAATGGAATCGCTAAAGGACAGGAAGGCAGGACCCGGCGGGGCAACGCAGCGGCTGTGCGGCAATAGCCCGGGGATAGGCTCCTGAGGTATGCAGCGCGGTGGCAGGGAAGTACACCGTTCAATAGATGAGCACGGTTGCTGACTCTCAGCACATAAGGAGAACGCGCTTGCTAGAGCCGCAAAAAAATGACGCTTCAGGAGCAGCACTAGTCTCGGATTACATGGCCATTGCGTCGTATGAGCTGGACTGGTCCCGCACCAATGTGAGCGCTGATGTGCGCTGAGATGATCGACACGTCAGGCGCTGATGCGCTGACGCGATTGCTGTGTGCGTGGGCGCCCGGGGCAGAACAGGTATCGACCTTCGCCACCGTAGCACTGAGGCGCTGCAAAGACGAAGGCGATGCGAATGGAGCACAGCCACAGCGCTTCTCAACTGCCCCGAAGCAAAGCGAACGACGTCGGATTTTCACGCTGGTAGATCACGCCTTCGAGGCCGAAGTTGCGTGGTCTCTATGGCGGCTGTCGATTGCCTATGGTTTCGACGATACGCGGTCCAGGCGAAGAGCACTCCGGCATGCGGCGATAGCTGGATGGATTTCTGGCACGTGCGCGGGTGGCGGAGTCCCGAATGGGTTTCGGCAGTCATGCCAGTTGGAGATGGCGTTTGAGAGGGGCCGAGCAATGCACTCGGTGGCCGACACGCGGCAATCAACAAACGAGGAAGGAGCATCCGAATGACAGTAACCGTCTATGTGAAAGGCATCGTTGCGGGCTATCCCGAGCTTCCCCCCGCGTTCCGGGATGCGCTTGAGAAGATTTTCACTCCAAACGTCAATCGTGTTCACAGCCGTACCCGTGTTAGCAATAAGCCGATATCGGTCGGAACACAGGAACCGCGACTGCAAAAGCTTTGCCGTTCGTTTGTTGAGCTACGCCAGATCGGCTACGCGATACAAACACCGTATGCGCTCAAGGAAAAGCACATCGAAGGGCTGGTGGCGCTATGGCACAAGGACGGCCAAAGTCCCGGGACCATCGAGAACAAGTTGACGTACTTCCGAGCGTTCTCGAACTGGATCAACAAGCGGAACCTTGTCAAAAAGATGTCGGAGTACATTGATCCAGCCGCGCACGACTTTCGGCGCACGTCTGTGGCGACCGAGGACAAGTCATGGGAAGGCAAGGGGATCGATGCCGTTTCCATTATCGAAGAAATCGCGAAGACGGAGCCCGTGGTCGCGGTGCAAATGAAGCTGCAGGCGGCCTTCGGTCTACGGGTCGAAGAGAGTCTTCTGTTGCGGCCTAAAGATGCAGTCCGTAGAGACGGAAAGCTCAGCGTCGTCCACGGCACAAAGGGCGGTCGCGCGCGTGTGGTGCCGATGGAGTTGAAGATGGACCTCCTACTCGAGGCTGCTCAACACGCAAACCGGTCTACTGGCTCGACGATCCCCGACGGCTATACCAAGACTCAGTGGAAGGACCATTTCTATACGGTTCTAAAGCGCCATGGTGTGACGAAGTCTGGCTTGGGCGTTACGTGCCACGGCCTGAGGCATCAGTTCTTGCAGCAAATGTTTGAAAAATACACCGGCGTTCCTGCGCCGATCAAAGGCAGCGACCAGAGGGCCGACCCGGCGCTCCACCGCGAAGCGATGCAAGCCGTGGTTGAGGCGGCGGGCCATAGCAAAGAGCAAAAGGCCGGCGCTTACCTGTCTAGCTTTTCTGTCCAGAGGCGGCTAAAGGCGCCTAAGGTGACATTAGAACAAGTCCACGAGGCACTCGCAGCAACCGATGGCAATAAGAAAGCAGCGGCAATCGCCCTGGGCATCAGCAGAACAGCCCTGTACCGCGTTTTACAATGCGAAAAGTTCGCCGGATAAGGGGGGTGTGCATATCCGGCTAAATTTGTAACAGTGGTTATTCGGTGTTAATTCAACAACTTGGTACTTGATGCTGGCTGAGAGGGACGCTATCCGGATAGCGTCCCTGTGGGGTTTTCAGTCCAAAAGCCAGCCCAACTGCGGACTTGTCATCGCGTGATACGTCAGGATCACGCCGAGGGCGAGCAGCGTAAAAAGCTGCGGCGCGAGCTTATTGCGGAGCCGGTAGGCGGCGACGATGTACTGGATGGGTGACATATTCGGTCCTTGTTTGCCGTGTCTAGTTTGTAGGTTCCTTCAGTATGACCGGCGCCGAATGAAGTCAAGTCACCAGCGGTTGCGGTCGGGGAGGTCATCGACCGCCTCGTTGACGCTGTTTTCAAAGTTGCCTTCGTCACCGCCTGTCGCGGGAATCCGGGGAAACTGGACCGAAGCGATTCCGTCAATGTATATGCGCTTCGCAAGCTGCTGCAGCTTTCGGTATCGCGCCGCATCGCGGAGGACTGTGTCGACTGGCCAGAACTCGCTCATTGTAATTTTGCTGTCGGCAATTTTCTTGGCGAGCATTTGGAAGATGGGACCGCGTTTCTCCCAGTCGTCTTCGTTCCTCGAGAGGAGGTCGATCAGGTAAGCATCGTCGACTGCGCTAACTTCTTTTCTTACGAGCTGAAGCAGATCGCCCTCGGTGGCTTTCGGCCGCCGCATCCGAGCATTCCAAATCTCGCCGGCCTTATCCAGTGCAGCGTAGCGGTCGTTGCCGATCGGGATCCAAGGCGTCTGCATCCCACATTCTTCACAGAAAATGCAGCAGACCTTCTCGTAGGGAACGTCGTACGGTGAGCGCGGTTCCATGTCTTGCGTGGGCGGCGCCAGGCTGTTGCCGAGGCGAGCGAAGTCGCGCTCAGGAGCCGACGGACGGCCGACTAATCGCTGGGAGAATCCGAAAGACCACTTTCCGCCGCAATGGTCGCAGGGAAAAAGTTCGTCAGTCATAGCGCTGTCCTGTCGGCGGGGTCCGGCGGTTTCAATTTTGTAAGCCGGTGACGATTATAGCGACCTGGCCCCACGCGACCGGCTCCTACGCGATTTGCCGTCACGGAAGGACGTAAATTGGAGTCAATCCGACTGCGAGGCCGAAGTCGCGCGCTGTCTCGCGTTCGCTGTCGTCCAGCCGCATGTGCGTCAGTCGGACAAGGCGTTCCATGGTGGATGGCTCGGCAAACTGCGGCGCAGTAAGACTATCGGATCGACGAGCCCTAGTGCAGCATTGTTGAACTGGTCCGCAGGCGCGAGGCGTCGTATCTGGAGAACTGGCGGCGCTTGCGCCGGCTGTGTCATCGGCTCAGCGCGCCGAGCGCTTCGTGAAAAACGGCAGGACGAGCCCCGCCCCAAACGCAAGATAAACCGCGGCGATATGGGCGACCGGCAAGTGATATTCGAAGCCCGGCGTGAAGCGCTTCGGAACGACGATATAGTCGCCCGCCGCAGCGGCCAAGGTCGTCGCAGTAGCGAGCGCGATGCGTCGGCCGTGCCCCTGTGTCGCGATGATTCATGGAACGGCGCGCCACCGCGACAGCCAGCGCGTTGCCGGCCGCCCAACCGATGGACATCAGTTGATGGATTGCAAGCCCGGTTAGCAGATGCCGCGGCTTTGGATGCGCCGTCTGGTTCGCTTCTTGCGGCCAGACCCAATGGCTCGCGGCGCTCACCGGAGCCGTCGCGCGCTTGCCGTGGAGGCGGCCGCACACCGCGAGCGCCGCCGTCGATAGCAGCCCGGCTGCAATGCCGGGCCAAAGAATGTCTTTTCTCGTGTCGATGCCCAGCGTCATGGTCATATTCCTCTCGGGTTCAACCGGGCTCCTCGGTTCACGCATCGCGGCGGCCTTGCTCGCGGATGGTCATTCGCTGATTTGCGCCGCGCGCCATCCACTGGCGAAGGCGGGTCTGTCGAAGCAGTGCCGCTTCGTCGAACTGGACTTCGCGCGCATCGACAACCAAGCAACTTTGGTACCGCTTCTCGAAGGCGTCGATGTCTTGATCAACGCGGTCGGCATCTTCATCGATCGCACCGGCCACGACTTCCAGCGTCTGCACGCGGATGCGCCGATTGCGCTCTTTCATGCGGCGGTGCGGGCCGGAGTGCGGCGCATTGTGCAGATTTCGGCGCTCGGCGCGGACGAGCACGCCGCTAGCGCATACCACCTGACCAAGCGCGCCGGCGACGATGCGTTGCGCGCCCTACCGGTGTCATCGCTGATCGTGCAGCCGTCGCTGGTCTTTTCGCCGGAAGGCGCCAGTACGAAGTTTTTCACTGCATGGTCGACGCTGCCAGTTGTCCCGCTGCCGGGGCGCGGCGGCCAGTCCATTCAACCCGTGCACATTGACGACGTCGTCGCATTAGTGACCCAGGGCGTGATTGTCGTCGATGGCGTGACGGAAACGGTGGCCGCGGTCGGCCCCGAGCCGATGACGATGCGAAGCTATCTCACGGTTCTCGCCGGCCTCGCCGGCGCATCCGCCCCGCGGTTCGTCGCGGTGCCGATCTCGCTCGTTCGTCTGAGCGCGCGCATCGGCGAACATTTACCGGGGGGCTTCGTCAGCAGCGATTCCATCGGCATGCTGGAACGTGGCAACACCGCGCCCGCGGACGGCATCACGCGCTGGCTCGGACGGCCGCCGAAAGCGCTTTCGCAGCTACGTGCGATGCCGCAATGTCTCGACCTGCATGCGAAGCTCGCGTGGCTTTTGCCGTTGCTGATAGCGTCCATTGCGGCGGTGTGGATCTGGACCGCAATCGTTTCCGCATGGCTATATCCGCGAGCGGCCAGTCTGGATCTACTCGCGAGAGTCGGCGCGCCGGACGCCATGCGCCCGTTGCTGCTCTACGCCGCCGCGCTTTTTGATTTGCTGCTCGGCGCGCTGTCACTGTGTTGGCCCGCGCGTCTCGGTCCTCGTAATCGACTTTGGAAAATCCAGATCTGCCTGATCATCGTTTATACGGCCCTCATTAGCTGGCGCTTGCCGGAGTTCTGGCTGCATCCGTATGGTCCGCTTTCCAAAAACCTGCCGATGCTCGCTGCGCTCGTCCTGCTGATTCAACTCGATAGAAAGAACCGAAGGTGAGTTACCTCGTCATCAAGTGGTTGCATGTGCTGTCGTCCACGATTCTCTTTGGCACCGGAATCGGTTCGGCGTTTTATCTGCTGTGCGCGAGTCTTGGCCGCGATGCTCGCACGGTCGCTCGCGTAAGCCGTTTGGTCGTCATCGCGGACTGGCTTTTCACGACGCCCACGGCCATCATCCAGCCTTTTAGTGGCTATCTGATGATACGGCTCGTCGGCTTCCGGGTGCAGACGCCGTGGCTTGCGTGGTCCATCGGGCTGTACGTGTTCGCGATTTCGTGCTGGGTGCCGGTCGTTTGGCTGCAACACCTGATCGCCGATGAAGCGCGAGATTGCGCGGCATCGCAGGCGCCGCTGTCTCGCCGCTTCTGGATGCTCATGGCGATATGGACTGTGCTCGGCGTGCTCGCTTTCGTCGCGTTCCTTGCGATTTTCTGGCTAATGGTTACGAAGACGCTGTAACTTGGCGCCCCCCGTCACTTCAATTGCCCGCCGCGCCGCTCAGACGATTTGGCCGCCGCGTCGGAGGCAGGGCATCCGCTCACCTGCAGGCTACGCGTGGCGGCTTCGACATCGGCTGGTTAGGTAATCTCGTCGGCCATTGGACTGAAGCCCGCGCAACGCTACTGCGCGAGATCTTGCCGAACTCATTCTCGCGTAGCACCGGGCGGGTGCGGCCGGCGGAATATCGGCGAAGACAGGCGACGAGCAGGCGGGCGTCCACGCTGCGTGACCGGGCGCGGCTCGCGCGCGCTCAGCGCATCAACTTCGTCACCATCAAGAAAGCCGCTTGTTGCAGGCCCGGAGCACGAGTGCCATTCATGTCCCCCTGTCATCGGTGAAATGCCTTTCATTGCATCGCGAGGCGGGCAGCCGGCGGGCAGAATGGGCGCTTCTTTCCCTGGGGACTCGACATGTCTCGCATCTTCATTACCGGATCGACGGACGGACTGGGGCTGATGGCCGCGCGCCTTTTAATCGAACAAGGGCATCGCGTCGTGCTGCACGCACGCAATGAAGCCCGCGCCGACGACGCGCGTACCGTGCTCCCGCGAGCCGAAGCGGTTGTGACCGGCGACCTCGCGAGCTTAGATGCGATGTGCGACGTCGCCGAGCAAACGAACGCGCTTGGCCGCTTCGATGCGGTTATTCACAACGCGGCGGTCGGATATCGCGAGCCGCGACGCATTGAGACGGTGGACGGTTTGCCGCACGTATTCGCGGTAAACGTGCTTGCGCCGTATGTCCTCACAGCGTCCATTGACATGCCCGCACGGCTCGTCTATCTCAGCTCGGGAATGCATCGTGGAGCCTCTGCCGGGCTCGACGATGTGCAGTGGATTGCGCGGCCCTGGAACGGTGCCGAAGCCTATGCGGAGAGCAAGTTTATGGACGTGCTACTCGCCTTCGCGGTGGCGCGCTATTGGCCAGATGTGCGTTCAAACGCGCTCGAGCCGGGATGGGTCCCGACGAAGATGGGCGGCTCCTCCGCGCCGGACGATCTGAACAAGGCGCACCGCACGCAGGCGTGGCTCGCCTCGAGCGACGACGAAGCCGCCCGCGTCTCCGGCCGCTATTTCTTTCACATGCGCGAGCGCGCTTGTGATCCAGCTGCGCGAGACCGGGCGATGCAGGATCGGCTGATCGAGGTGTGCGAGCGGCTTTCGGGGGTGCCGCTTCGGCGGTGACCCGTATGGGAGTTTGAAGGCAAGCTGCGCGCGTGCCTCAGCAATAGCTCAGCCGTCGATGGCCATAGTGCCAAGCAACACGTCAGTCGAGGTAAGTTATGCGGCTACGCGATTCGCCGCAATCCCATTGTAGTCTTCGTGACTGACGAGGCGTAGCGGTGCGAGCGATGGTGCGTCAAAGAGCAGGCGATAGGATCGGCCAACCGGCACGGAAACCAGCTTGCCTGCCGAGGACTTGATGAACTTTCCGTCGAGCGAAAATGGATGCACGCCGCTACTGACCTTTGCGAGCAGATCTCTGGCCTCTCGTTGTACGGCCGAGAGGTGTCGCACCATGGACAGATCGATCGGATCGTCGGTGGTCGCGACTCGCTTCGCAGTGCGCGTCTCCTCGAGGTCGAGACGACGCTGGGCCTTATGCTTTTCGGCAGCCGCGCATGCGTGGCAGTATTTGCCCTTGCCGCTGTGACCGCATTCGAAGGTTCGTTTCATGGTGCATTCCTGAGTCGTTGATGATCTATTGCACCACTGTTCGACGGTTGGTCAAGTGTCGGTAGACGACTTATTCAGGCTTCTTTTCGCCCGGCAACATTGCATCGAGTTCCTGCGATAACTCTAGGATCCGAGCGTCGGCGAGCTCGATTCGAGATTTGAGCCGGTCGATGTGAGCCATCGCAAATGCATACTGCTCGGACAGCATCGAGAGCGCCCAAATAGGACTGAGCGTGGCGTGACAAACGGCGCACATGACGATATCGCTCTGTTCGACGAGCCGAAGATTTCGGTGTGCACAGTTGGCCTCGACATCGCGGGGCGTGTTAGGAGCGACGGCTCGCCTGCCGAAGGGAATGACCTTGCGCATTGACGGTCTTATGAATGACGCATGGCCGTATTGATTGGCGAAGTCGCGACGGCTGCAATGGCGTTGGGCGCGAACAGGACGCTGGAGATGGCCGGGTCGCGGCGATAGTGGAGTTCAACGACATCGAGGAATTCGCGAAAAGAGGCGGTATCACCGGCGGCGGACCCCTGGTACCGATTCGCGAAGCGAAGATCAGTTGGCGCGAACGCGTGCTGCGCTAGCCATTGAACATGATCAGCGTTGGGCAACCACCACCGGTTCCAGCGTATGGTGAAAGCGAGCCATCCCTTGCCTGACCGCTCCAGTTCGTCCCAAGTTGCGTTGATGTCGAGTATTGCACCGAGGGAACTGAAGAACACCGCGCGCAGGGAAGTTTCGTCCGCAGCAGCAACGACGATCTGCTTGCGTCGTTCGTCGACCGCGTCGATGGTGCTTGCCATCGCGAGCGCGGGGTAGTTCACTTGCCAGTCGGCGTTACGCGCGACTGCACGATTCAGAAAGAACGAGTTCGCGGCCATATCATTTGCTCAGCAGTTACGGATGCGCTCAAAGTATCCTAGAAGGAGCGACCGTCAAGTCAACGGTCTAGGAAGCCGTACTGACGCGAGGTCGGCCGGCGGTATCCACTCAACGCACGGCTTTGCGTCGCGCGCGTACAGCGCCTGTTTCTCTTTCTTTCGGGCGAGATACTGCTCATTGCCTTGCATCCCATAAATTTCGATCGCCGTCGGCTGTCGGGTATCGGTCAGTTGAAAGTCGGGCAGCATGACGTCGCCGGCCTCGAGCCTCATAGGCTTGATGAAACGTCGGCGCTCGGCGACGAGCCGGTTAGCCATCTCCACCTCATAGCTCGAATCGCAGGGAACAAAACTGCTGCTGCACAGTTGCAGCGCAAGGTCGATGATCCGAAGATTTCCGTCCCTTGTCCGCTCGACCAAGGCGAGAATCACGACGCGCGCGCTAGCGTTACCTGTCATCGCCCAGGCGGACCTGAACGACGCGGCGGCCGATTCGATAACGGGTGTGGAGGCGAAGAATGTGCGCTTCGTTTGGCGTAGCGCGACGACGAAGCCGTACTTCGAGGCCACCACGCCGCGGAGCTCGCCGAGCACCAATCGGCGTTGAGAAGCGTGGGGTGTGGTCGTGATCTCGTCTAGGAACGCATTGAACTCGGCGACAATGGATTGCGCTTGGCTCTCGTCATGTCGCCGCATGACATGCAAGACCTCATGGATGGGCTTACCGTTAAGCTTGCCATCGCCTAGAGCGGCCACGAGCTGTGCGTTGCACTGACCCCAACCGCGCGTAGAACCTCCTTGCCAGACGTGCAAATTGGCCTCGAGCCAAACGCGTTGCAGAAACCCAAGGAGCGGTGCGGCGCGGCGAGTTGTGGTGGTGAGCGAGGAGCCGCCTTCAGCGCGTATCGACCGTTGGAGCGTTCGAACAGATAGCGAGGCGTCGAGCTTGACGTTCAGCCCTGCGGGCGTTTGCTGGATCGCACTGAGGGCGTCGGGCGGTCTTCCATCTTTGATGGGCGCCGCGGCATAGAACGGACATGAGATCTCGTCGTGGTTTGGCCCGTCGTCTGGCCATCTTGCGAGATGAAAAAGCGCGCCGTAGCGTCTCACAACGAGGCGCAAGAGTGTTCCCGCGACGCGCTCCCGGCAGCGGCATACGGCGTAACCCGGTGACTTCTTTGCGCGTTCGAGCTGGCGTGCGTACCGCGCCGGGTTGTCTTGAACGTCTTCGAGTGCGACTGTGAGTCCGTCAAATGACACTTGCACGATGTCTTGAGGCCTCGCTCAGTGTCAGGTCCACCTGATGGGCGGGAACCTTGTGTATGTGTGCCCGGGTCCCGAGGAGATTGGCCACTTTGCGTACGCTCAGGCAAAACTGCTCGGCGTGCTCGCCGCTAGGAAAGCGAAGGCCGATCGTCTTTACAGCTCCGGGCGCTGCTTCATCGCGCGAGAAGACGGAGCCGGTACCGACCAGCGCGTCGATCCAGCTGTCGGGGAAGCCCTTAGACGGTACCGAGTCAGCACGCGCGCCGGCGGGGTCCTTTGTGAAGTCTTCGAAGCTAACAACGATTAGATTCATCTTGTGTCGGCAAAGCGAGGTTGGACGGCACGGCGCTAGGCGGCAACGGTGTCGGCTTCGCGCGTCCCTCGGCCGCGAGCCACGTGCGCGTCGTAGAGCGCAACGGCTCCCATAATGGCGACAATCGCACTGAGGCCACATGCCGCCAGCAAAGCGGCCAAGCGTTTTTCGTTGGCAGCGAGTTCCGCAGCGCGCAGTCTCTCTGCTGAGTCCAGATCGCGCCGCTGCGCTGTTAGAGCAGCACCGAGCGCCGTTTCGTCCTGGAAGCCGTATTTCGACAGCAGCAAAGGACGCTCAGCAGTTGGGACGTGCTCCATCGCGTCAGATAAGCCCTGGAGGCGTGCGGCGATGCTGGTATCAACGACGACCTGAACGGCTGAGCGTTCGATCGTGAACTGGCGCGCGACAACGCTAACCGCTCCGGTCATGCCGATGGCTGAGGCACTAAGGAACGCGATGGTCGCAATGTGACTTACTTTCATGGACGTGCTCGAAGGGATCGCACGCACACGCGTGCACCTCGAAATTCTGATCTCAGCAGGCCAGCGGCGGACCGGCGAAAGGGACCGAAATCGTTGCGTCTTTTGAGGAGGATACGCGCACGGGCGCGTTTTTCGCCGACCGTGGATGTATCGCAAACATCGGGCGGCGGCTCAGGTTATCCCCAAGGTTAGCCACAGAAACTGTGGATAAGGTTTCCATGCCTGAGGACGAAAGGCACCATGAAAAGATCGCCTTTCGAGTCAGCGGCGGAACCTCGTGCATGTACTGTTGCACTACCACCCGCGCTTCTAGCGCATCGACGATGCGGCGCTTAGCAAGCTCACCGCTCAATCAATCTTCTGCTTTTTCTACCCGCAGGGGCATGTCCCCTTCGCGGGCGTGCGCCTGCTCATCCTATGGAGCAATCGCATGTACACACAACTGATCGAGCAGTTCAAGACGGCACAAACGGCAGCAGCAGTGGCATATCGAGCTGTCGTCCAGGCGGAGCGCGATGTCTTCGCAGACGGGCTGACCGAATATTCAGCGATGGAAGTGCGCAGCGAATACAAGGTCGAGCGCGAGCTCAACACGTTCTGTCGCAGGCTGCTCTCGCGGCTTGTGATGGAGGCAAGCCGGAAGTTCGCCCCCGTCGGCGGCAGAATCGAGATCGACCAGTGTCGCGAACTCGACCGATGCGGTCTCGATATCGAGGAGGATCTGAGGAAGAACAACATCCCTGACTTGGACGGCTTCTGGCGACACCTCGAGCGTACGTTCCGCGGTGAAGCTGGCGAGCGAGTCGCGTTCGAGCAGGCAGCCAAGGCCATCATCGACGGCTTCTGGCTGAAGCCCGATACCGAGATCAAGCGCACCAGCAGCGCGGTGATTCTCGAAAAGCGCGTCACCTCCCAGTCGTGCTTCCATTCGAAAGGTCAGCGCGAGGTCTATTACTCCTCGCAGCAGGCAGTCGTCACGACCTTCGATGGCCTGGCGACTTTCGCGAAGAAGCATCAGTTCGGCGCGCTGGCGATGCAACTGCGCAACTTCAGCGTCCACCGATTGACGTTCTCCACTCGCGAGAAGCTGTCGTTTACGGGGCTGGAGATCGTGCTGTTCAACGACAAATGGCAGTTCAAGTTCGCTCACGACGTGGGTGACGCGTTGTCCCTCTTCATTAGTGAGTTCGGCGCCACGTACCTCGCCTCGCGCGACCGGTACTAAAGCGTCCACCGTTCCATCCTTTCGACCCGCTTCGGCGGGTCTTTTCATTTCTAGAGGCAATTCATGCAGAGAGATCTGTTTTCGTACGAGCGGGACTGGTATGAGCCGTTGCGCGGGATCAGGAGTTTGGGATCGCAGGCACCGTCGATCGCCCATCAGGGCGAGCTGGCAGCGGCACGGCGTCAGCACCTCGGGCAATTCTTCACCCCGGACGCCATTGCGGCGTTCATGTGGAGCTTCGTCAGCGGCTGGAAGGTCAATCGGCTTATCCGGATCCTGGATAACTCGGTTGGTTCCGGGCGCCTCTTTCAGTACGCAGACCCGGAACGCCATGCCGTGTACGGCGTCGACGTCCACGCCGATGTCATCCAGCAGTGCCAGAAGGTGTTCGAGGACGCGGGGTTTGATTGCGAGTTTCGGCAAGCTGGCATGGAGGATATCCATCCGGCGCGCTTCGATATCGCGATCATCAATCCTCCGTTCTCGATCCATTTGGAGTCGCCGCATCTGCAGACGCTGGAATGCACGACGTGGGGCCGGTACGGCGCGCACACCAGCGCATTGAGCCACGACTACGCTGTGCATCAGGCGCTTGAGGCGGCGAATATCGTCGTCGCGCTCCTGCCGATCACGACCGCGGAGTCGATGATCGCGGGCGAGCAGGGCGATCGCATGAAGCGCCGCGCGGCAGGCCTTTTCGAACTGCCGGCGGACGCATTCAAGCTCGAAGGCGCGAACGTACGCACGGCGGTGGTCGTGTTCGACCGCTATCGCGATCGTCCCTCGGACTTCGTCCGGGCGGTCGTCGACGATCTGGCCAAGCCCGGCCCGGATCTCGGGCTGGACTTCGAGGATCGTTCCTTCGGGGAAGCTCGGCTGCGGCTGCAGAAGCTCGATGACAGCGTGCCGTTCATCACGCGTGCCGTCACGGGCGACAAGTCGGTCAAGGTGTCGCACGATGGCCGGCGCATTCGCTTGTCTTTTGCGTGTGGCTTCAACGAAGCGATGGTGCTCAACGCGGTTCTCGTAAAGCGCATTTACTCGCGCGACGGCCACCGGCTGCCGCGTGGCTTTCGTTACTCGGGGCAAGGCTTGCTGGATATGGAGACGTATCTGGTGCAAGACGATCCGGTCGCGGCTTTTGGTCAGTTGCTCGATCGAATCCGCAGCGTCGGTGGCGAGCCGCAACTTGCGCCCGGGTTCATGGAGCACTTCACCAGACGCACGAGGCGTAGTGTGCGCCAGGCGATACCACTGCGGCACGTCGCGTGGACGACCGGCGCTGGGTCGCGAGATCAGGTGTCGGGCATCGCGAAGGAGACCCACAAGGTCGACGCGAGCCGCTGGGCCAGTCCGCTCATCAAGGCGGGCGATGAAGTCCAGTTTGATCGTGAAGCCGACGGGCGTTACCGATATGCGCTGCACGGCGTTTGGTATCACCTGTCTGTTGACGAGCTCAATGCGCGGTTCGCGGTCGACAACGTCAGCGAGGGATGGGAGGTGGTGCACGAAGGTCTGTGCGCGCGCTTTCCCGACCAAGCAGCGGCGCTGCGCTCACGCGTGAAGGCGCTCGGCGTCGATCAGTGGCTCGATTGGGAGTTTCAGGTCGATGATCTAGTCGAAACGCTGTTGAAGCCTACCGGTTGCGTCGTTGCATGGGAGCAGGGTTGCGGCAAGTCCCGGCTCGCGCTCGCGCTGATCCTCGTCTCCGGTGTGAAGCACGGCCTCATCGTCGTTGAGTCCAGGCTGATCGAGGAGATGTTGAAGGAGATTGGGCAGTTGCCTATCGCGGCCGATCAGGTGCAGGTAATCGAATCGGCGGCGGATCTCAGCGACCTTCGACAGATCAACCTTATCTCGTATGAGCGCCTGCGGATGCCGGTCGACAAAGCCGCATCTGCGCGCGGGACGTATGCGCATCGACTGCGGCGTCGCATCGGCCTGCTGGTGGCCGACGAGGGCGAGCGCCTCGCCAATCCCACGAGCGATCAGAGCCGCGCGCTTTGGCAGCTTTCGGCGCGGCGACGGTTCGTTTTGACGGGAAGTCCGATCCCGAACTACCCAAGAGACGCGTTCGGGTTGATTGCGTTCTCCGGTGGTGATGGAACGGCAGCACAGCCCTACGGCTACCGCGTCGGTTATCTCGAGCAGAACTGGATCAATTCGGTCGAGTACGCGATGCGCGGCGTCGATCGATTCAGGGATGACTTCGTGGTGCTGGAGTGGGTGACGTGGCAGTTTGCGGAGAGCCTGCAGGACGGGGCGAAGCGCGAGGTGCCCAAGATCGGCAACCTGCACCTGTACCGGGCGATGCTCGCGCCGCATATCAAGCGGCGGTTGGTCGCCGAGCCCGAGGTGTCGCGTTACATCCAAATCGAGCCGCCTCAGTTTGAGGTGGAAACGGTGGACTGGGATCGCGGGCATCTGGCCGCGTATCTGCGCGCTGCCGACGAGTTCGCCGATTGGTATCGCTCATCGCGCGATGACAAGAAAGCGTGCAACCTGGTGACGATCCTCGCTCGAATCCGTGCTGTTCACTTCTCTGCCAACTACCCGCAGTTCGGGATGGAGGGCGTGGAATACCTCGGCGGGCTCACGAGCAAGCAGCGCGCTATCGTGGGCCGTATGAGAGCGATTGCGGCGGAAGGCAAGCAAGCAATCGTGTTCGCCGAAAACCCGGGCGTGCTTGATCTTCTGGCGCGCGAGCTGGATGCGCATGGTGTGCAGACTGTCCCGTTTCATGGCGAGATCCCGATCAAGCGTCGCGTGGCCGATAAGGACAAGCGGTTCTTGGGCGGACTGGCAACCGGGTTGATGGCTACGAAGGCATCGGGCCGCGCCGGTTATAACCTGCCCAACGCCGACTACATCCTCTTCTACGACCGATCGTGGACGTGGCGCATCGAGTATCAGGCGATGCGGCGCGCGCTGCGATGGAACCGGAAGGGCGTGTTGAAGGTGGTCTATTTCCACCTGCCTGGAAGCATCGACGAGTACCAGGACCAAATGGTCGCGCACAAACGTGATGCGACGCAGGCGGGGCTGGACTGGGCGACGCCAGAACTGGACGACGAGACGTTCTTGCATATGGACTCCCTGCTAGATCGTTTTGTCGATGACCTCGCGTTGCTGTCGGCGGAAACGTCCGGTGACATGCGCAAACTTTTGAAGGAGGCAGCGTAAATGCCGAAAGACTCGAATGTGTATGTGGTGGTCGGGGAGGGAGTCGTCACGGTTAAACGTGAAGGCTCCAATCGCGCGGTGCTGGCGAACGTCCTTGGCAAGGTTCAAGTCGATGGCGTTGAGGTGCTGTGCCTTGACCGTCTCGTCCATGAAAGCCATGAGCAGCAATTTGGCGAGTGGACGTTGGCCGGGGCAGTCACGACGTTATTGTCTCGATCGCTGCCGCCCGCGTTTGGCGCGGCGGCATGAGAACTAGCGGCACCCTCTGATGCCGCTCGTCATACCCTTTAATCACAACCCGGCTTTCGAGCCGGGTTTTTTTTGTTCTTCGTGGGTTTTCGGGAAAGGGCTGGATGCGACCGAGACCGTGTGAGAACTCATTTTTTGGCGCTAAACGCCAAGGCTCGGTTCCGCCGGGTCAAGTCCGGCAAATTCAGCTTACGCCAATTGAGTCTCGCGAGTGCGGCAAAGCCCCTCGGGGCTTTAGCTTCCCGCCATCTTCATGGCCTTCATCGTTCCCGCAACACCGAGTATGTTCATGACCCGCTTCAGGTTGTAGGCCAATACCTGAAGACTCATCTCCGTACTCACCCGCGCGAGCGTCCGGGTCAGGAAGTGTGCGGGACCCATCCAGTGCTTGAGGGTACCGAAGACATGCTCGACGGTACTTCGGCGGATGGTCATTGCATCGGGCTTCCGGTCAAGGCGGCGCTGCATGGCTTCCAAGATATTTTCGTGCTCCCATCGTCGGATGCGACGATAGTCGCTGGGCGAACATCGGCCCTTGAGGTGGCAACGGGGGCAGGCACTGGGCCAGTACACCCGCAGGGTCATTTCATGCTCAACGGTGTTGAATCGATGAATGGCGCGCTCGCCGGCAGGGCATCGATACACGTCGCTTTTTGACTCGTAGACAAAGTCGGCCTTCGTGAAGAGACCTTTCTTCCTTGATGCGGAGGTGAGTAGCTTGGGAACGTACGCGCTGATGTTGTCCAGATCGCACGCCCGTATCTCCGGGCCGCTGTAGTAGCCACGATCGGCCAACACCTTCAGTCTCGCTTTGCCCATCGCATTTTTTGCAGACGTTGCCATCCGGCTGAGTTGCCCGTGATCGTTTCCGACGTTTGTCACTTCGTGTGCGACGATCAGATGATGCTTTGTGTCTACGGCGGTCTGAACGTTGTAGCCCACTATGCCGGAGCCTCTCCCACTTGTTGCCATGGACCGTGCGTCGGGATCCGTCATGGACAGCTGTTTGTCCGCTTGCTTCTTCAACTGCTTTCTGACCTGGTCGAGTTCACGCATCTGCTGGCGAAGGCTGGCAATCTTCTCGTACAGGCGCACAGTCTTCACATCGAACCCCGTCGGACTCGTCCGGTCTGCACTCTCAATCAGGTCGAGATATCGCTGAACGCTTTCCTCAATCTGCTGCTGTCGCTTGTCGATTTTGCCCGTCGTGAAGTTTCTGTCGCGGCTGTTCGCAGCCTTGAACTTGCTGCCGTCGATGGCCACCATGTCACTGGACAGCAGCTTCAGTCCGCGACACAGTTCGACGAAACGACGGCATACGTTCCGGATGGCGGGCCCGTTGTCGCGGCGAAAGTCGGCGATCGTCTTGAAGTCCGGCGCCAGACGCCCCGTCAACCACATCAACTCGACGTTGCGCTGACATTCACGCTCCAGCCGCCGGCTTGAGGGTATCCGGTTCAGATACCCGTAGATGTAAATCTCGAGCATCACGCCCGGGTGATACGACGGGCGGCCCGTGATCGCGGGCGTGGTACGGTTGAAACCGAGTTCTGCAAGATCAAGCTCATCGACGAATGCATCAATGACTCTCACCGGATTGTCTTGCCCGATGTAGTCATCGACACATTCGGGAAGCAGTGCAATCTGCTTGCGGTCACACGCGAGCCTACGGGCGTGTTGCCTCAACGTCGCTCGGACCCATCGAGCGCAGTCAGCCGAGCGCGTCTAGAAATCTTAGATCTTCAGCGGACATCGACTCGAGCCACTGCGCTTCGCGGCCGGGTTCAGGAAGGACTCTACCGAATTCGACCATCTGCGACGGAGACAACTCGGACAGGTAGACCCAAACGTGGCGGCTCGGCGTGCGAGCCTCGTCAACCACGATAGTCACGATACGTTCGAGCAATCGTTGTTTTTGCCCCGACGTTCGGCCCGCGCGAATCTCCCCGTGTACGAAAATGTGGTCCGACGCCATAGGCTGACCCGCCAGAAAGTGATTCCCGGCGGCGATATCTTGGAAGATCACCTGGGCAAAGAACGCCTGCGCGCCCGTCGCTTCACTGTGCGCCTGTGTGATGCCGGAAGCGATTGCACGCTTCAGTTGAGCGTCCAGGCGGCCTTCGGCAGCGGCGACAACGTAGGTTGGCATTGACAGTCTCCCGTAGATCGATTTATCGGCGAAAATTTTGAAGTGGAACGTTCAATATCCGGCGGATGCCCCGCGGCCCGCTTGCGAGCCAAGCGTCCCCGCAGCAGCCGAGTGAGGCTCGAGGACGGAGGCGATAACTTCAATAGCTTGCTGAATCTGCTGACGGGAGATGTTGAGATACGGGATGGCGCGAACCGCATCAGCGCCGGACGGAAGAAAATACAGTCCTTTTGCGTGGAGCTTCTCGACGAATTCGCCAGCGGGCAGCGATGTCACGCCGAAACGTACGATATTGGTCTCCACCGACGCAACGTCCAGTGTGATCCCTGGCAAAGATGCAATTCCACGGGCAAGCATTTGCGCGTGCTCATGATCTTCCACCAGGCGGGCACGATGGTTACGCAGCGCATAGAGCGCCCCCGCCGCGATGATGCCCGCCTGCCGAAAGCCCCCTCCAATCTGTTGCTTGAAGCGACGCGCCCGAGCGATGAAGTCGCGCGGGCCGGCCAGCGCAGAGCCGACCGGTGCGCCCAGGGCCTTTGAAAAACACACGCTGACCGTGTCGAAGTGTTTCGCGTAGTCGCGCTCGGAAATACCTGTAGCCGCCGTTGCATGCCACAACCGCGCGCCATCGAGATGCAGCGCCAGGCCTTTCGATCGGGCTGCATCGCAAACACCGACGAGCTGCTCAATCGGCCAGACTTTCCCCCCGCCGATGTTGTGAGTGTTTTCCAGACACAGCAGCTTGACCGGGGCGGGGATCGTAGCCGGAAAGAATTTATGCGGCACACCCAGTGCGTCCGACAGGTCCTTCGGGGAAAAGACGCCGCGTACGCCGGGCAAAAGCCGTGGGAGCACACCTGAGAAAGCAGCTGGCGCGCCACCCTCGAGAATATAGACGTGTGCGTTTTGATCAAACAGCACCGCGTCGCCCGGTTCCGTGTGGGCCCGGATGGCGACCTGATTGGTCATGGTGCCGGTCACCATATATACGGCATCCTCCTTGCCCAGCATTTCCGCTACTTCGCGCTCCAGCTCCTTTACCGTCGGGTCGTCGCCATAGACGTCGTCGCCTACCGGTGCGGACGCCATGGCTGCTCGCATGGCCGCCGTGGGCTGGCTACAAGTATCGCTGCGCAGGTCTATCATTTCGTGCTCTCTGGGATGATTGTCGTGCCCAGATTGTGTATTCCTGCAGGTGCGTACTTTTGGATAAAGTTGCGCTTATTGCCGGCGCGAGCGACTTGGGGGGACGCCGAAAAAGCGTCGGAATTCGCGGGTTAGATGCCCTTGGTCGCAGTATCCGACTTCGATCGCGACCTGCCTTAGCGGCTGCCCCCTGAGCAAAAGCTGCTTTGCCATTGCGACCCGGCGCTGGACCAGGTACGCGTGCGGCGCCATACCTACGGCATGTTTGAACGCGCGAATTAGCTGATAGGAACTCATTCCGGCGACTGCAGCGATCGCGTCGAGGGTCGGGTTCTCGACGAAGTGCGCATCGATATATTCGCGTGCCCGTTTAACCGCGCCCGGCAGCAACGTTGAAACGTCGGTTCGCGGAGCTGTCTGTGCGTGCCGCTGAACCAGTTGAAACAACGCTGCGGTGAGCCGCGAGGCCTTTTCCAAAGGATGAATGTCGGTCGATTCCGAACAACGATGGGCGTCGTACAGCAACCGCATCGTCTGCGGGTCGTCAATGACGGTTTCTGAGAAATGAAGCGTACCTATCAATGGCCGGCGCTCACGGTTCAGCATGCTCGTCAGGTCGGCGGTAGGCACATACATCATCCGATAGTCCCAGCCTCCCTCAAGTGCCGGCCGCCCTTCGTGCACATTCCCGGGGTTGATGACGCAAATCGTGCGTTCGGGCATCACGAGACGGTGTCCACGCGCGTCGAGGTAGGCCTGTGCACCACGTTCGATGATGCCGAACGCAAACTCGTCGTGCGCGTGGGGCGGAAACCGGTGGGTACGGTAGGTCGCCTGTAGCATCTCGATACTTCCGAACGCAGGCTCCCGCCAGAACTTCGCCTGATTGGGAATGTGCGGCGATACACGATCCATATGACTGACCCGGGATGTTAGGAGAGGTTCGGTCTGCACACGCGGTCGAAATTTGCTCGCCTCGACCTCACCAATGATCGCATTTTCGCGAATTGCACGCCGGCTCATCTTGGACGCGCGAGCCAATCCTCGACCAACGCTGCGGCTAGCGTGGCTTTTTCGGACACAGGATCAAAGGAGGATGAAGACCGCATCAGGCCCTCAAAATTGCGCAGACAGCGCCGCGCCTGCGCACATGCCCGTAGGAGCAGCTTCCTCACAAATCCGCGCCTCGAGTGACCGGTTCCATTAACTGCAGCGAGCGGCAGCCGCGCCGCGAATGCAGTACATGTCTCAGGCGAGCGGCAGAAATTGGCCCAGACTGTGTCAAAACGCATTTTTGGAGCGCTAAAATTTCGCTATCCATGGTGGGGGATGCGCAAAATGAAGCGTTTCGTTCGAGGCGACGATCGTAACCAGAGCTTTCTCCTTCCCGAAGCGCTTGATGATTACGTGACGGACACAAATCCGGTCCGCGTGATCGATGTCTTTGCAGAAGAACTTGATCTTAATGATCTCGGCTTCGAGGGAGTACAGCCAGCCTTGACTGGAAGACCGGCTTATCACCCTGAGGTGATGCTTAAGATCTATATCTACGGGTATCTCAATCGCATCCAGTCCAGTCGTCGTCTTGAACGCGAAGCGCAGCGAAACGTTTAACTGATGTGGCTCACTGGTCGGCTGGCACCGGACTTTAAAACCATAGCTCGGTTCCGTAAAGACAATGGCAAAGCTATCCGCAACGTCTGCCGGCAGTTTGTGATGCTATGCCAACGTCTGGACCTTTTCGCTGATGCGATCGTCGCTATCGACGGCAGCAAGTTCAAGGCGGTAAACCATCGCGATCGCAACTTCACGAGCGCCAAGCTCGAACGGCGCATGCGCGACATCGAATCAAGTATTGCTAGGTATCTTCAGGCAATGGACACGGCCGATCGTCAGGAACCTGCAATCGCGAAGGCCAAGACGGAGCGACTGCAGCACAAGATTGCAGCCTTGAAGGAGCAGATGCAACGTCTCAAGGAGATCGAGGTCCAACTCAAGGCGGCACCCGACGGACAAATATCGCTCACCGATCCGGATGCGCGTTCGATGAAGACGCGAGGAACGGGAGTCGTCGGCTACAACGTACAAACGGCCGTCGACACGAAGCACCATCTAATCGTCGCGCACGTCGTCACGAACGATGGTATTGATCGCGATCAGTTGACATCGACGGCCAAGCTTGCTCGTGCTGAAATGGGCGTCGACAAAATCACTGCTATTGCAGATCGTGGCTATTACAAGAGTGAAGAGATACTCGCATGCCACGAAGCTGGAATAACGGTGTTTGTCCCGAAGACGGTGACCTCAATGGCCACTGCTGACGGCCGCTTCGGGAAGGATGACTTCATTTACAACGCAAAGACGAACGAATATCAATGCCCCGCTGGGGAGAGACTGATTTGGCGATTCTCGACTATTGAGCGCGGCTTGAAGATCAGTAAATACTGGAGTTCGAATTGCCAACAATGTCCGTTGAAGGAGAGCTGCACGCCCAGCCCTCAACGTCGCGTGACTCGTTGGGAACACGAAGCTGTTCTTGAGGATATGCAGGCGCGACTCGATCATGCGCCTGAGATGATGCGGATCCGGCGACAGACAGTCGAGCACCCGTTTGGCACGATCAAGGCATGGATGGGAGCCACTCATTTCCTAACTCGAACCATTGAGCGGGTAAGCACGGAAATGAGCTTGCACGTGCTTGCATACAACATCAAGCGAGTGACCAAGATACTTGGTTCAGAAGTTGTGATGAAAGCGATGCGAGCGTGATGCTCGCAGGACTTCTAATCCTCGGCGATAAAGTTCGTCGGGCGACTTTGAATTCGGCATGTGCAACGAAAGACGCAACTTGCGCCGAGACAGCGCTTCGTCAATTCGAGTGGCTGTGCGTTTTGACACGGTCTGGGCCGGGAAAAGCCTTTCGCGAACAGGCTCCCGGAAATCTGCGAAGAACCTTTTTTCGGCCCTTCCCCCGAGAATTGATGACTGTTCGGCCACGCTCCGTGGGTGTTTGCGCCATTGCGAGCGCGAGTGTTCGTTTCGCGCATCATTTGGCCCTCAATGCACATACGCTCCGTTCGCGGTTTGGCGTCCCCCCGGTTATGCGCCGACTGTCTTAGGCGCCGGCGTTTTGCCGGCGCACTTTTTCACTCATGGCATCATGCGGACAGGCGCAATTTGGAGCGTCCGTTACGCTATGACAATGCAATGAGTGATTCGCCAACGCCCAGCACCCGATCCATTGCCTTTACCGTCCCAACGCATTTAGCCGAAGCACTCCAAGAGACCGTTGACGACTTCCTTGCTAAAGCGGCGGGCGGGACGACGCCCGCGCAGCGAGCGGCCGAGATACGCGCTCAGAATCTCGACGCGAGCTTGGATTCGCTTGCCCATCTCCTTGACGTAGCGGAAGGTAGCTCCGGACAAGCGCGCGTCGCTGCCCAGTTCCTGGCAGGCCTCTACAACGGCGACGACTTCCCATTTAGCCTCACGGACTTTCGACGGCTCGACGAGGATTTGCTGGAGCACTGCATGCAGGTGCTGCGGCTGGACAGTCGGCACACGGCGGAAGTGCATCGCTACTTTCCCAATGGGGAAGCGCGCTGGCTGGCGATGATCAGACGATGGGGGCTGGCTGATGAATCGGCGCACACGCCGCTGCCGGACGACGACCTGGTGCATTCGTGTCAGTACGAAAACAACCTGGACGCGCCCGGGTATCGAGACGTCGTACTGTTCGTCAAGGTCGCGGTCGGTGCAGACGACGTTCGGTCAGTCGGCCTCGCGCTATCTGCTGCTGATTCAGAGCGGCTCGCGGCGGACCTTGTCTCGGTCCATCGCCTCGCGTGGACACGCGGCAAGCCGTTGGATGCGGATGAAAAAGAGCCGCGACCCGCCTGGCTGTGAAAGACGGCACAAAATCGTGAGCTTTTGGGCGTTGTGCCGGCAAAGTAAGCGGCTATCTTTGCTTCATCACCCGCGTCATAGACGCATCGACCCCGCGCTGACTTCCGTCAGCCCACGTTGTTCAACCCTTTGGGAACCACTCCCAAAGGGGGCAGGTTCCCTCTCTGGAGCCCTGTCATGCAACAGCAACCTACTCTCGCCCTCAAGCAAATTCAGGTCAGCGTCAATCCCCGCAAGTACTTCGATGCGGCGGAGATGGAAGAGCTGACCGCGTCTGTGCGCGAAAAAGGCGTCATTCAGCCTGTCATCGTGCGCACGCTCGCTGACGGCGGCTTCAGCCTCGTCGCTGGCGGCCGCAGATACAAGGCGGCGCTCGCCGCGCACGGCGAGGACTATGAAATCCCGGTCGTCGTTCGCGACATCGATGAAGTCGAAGCGAAGCAGCTCGCCATCATCGAAAACATCCAGCGAGCCGACATGTCGCCCGCCGAAGAAGCCATTGCGGCAGCCGAGCAAGTCGGGCTGTGCAAAGGCGATCGCGACGAAGTCGCGCGCATCTTCGGCTGGTCGCGTGCGACGTTGGATAAGCGTCTCGCGCTGATGAACTGCAGCACGCCTGTGCTCGATGCGCTCAGCACGCGCCAGATCCTTCTCGGTCACGCCGAGCTGCTGGCTGCACTCCCCAAGGAGACGCAGGACAAGCTGCTGCCGGTGATCATCAAGGAGGGTAAGGCGGTGGCGGAGGTCAAAAAAACCATCGAACAGGTCGCCTGTTCGTTGGCTGCTGCGATCTTCGACAAGGCTGACTGTGCCGGATGCCCGCACAACTCGTCCACGCAGGGCGAGATGTTCGGCGAATCCATCGGTACGGGGAACTGCACCAACCGAACCTGCTACAACGAGAAGACCGAAAAGATGCTCGAAGCGACGGCCACTGGTCTGCGCGACGAATATCCGGTCGTGCGCATCGTGCGTGCTGGCGACAACCACACGCGCGTGCAACTCGCTGTCGACGGCCCCAAAGGCGTCGGCGAGGAGCAGGCGAAGGCGTGTCATGCGTGCCAGAACTACGGCGCGGCGGTAAGCGGTTTGCCTGATTCGATCGGCAAGGTCTATCGCGGCCAGTGCTTTGACACCGTCTGCAACATGAAGAAGGTGGCGGCGCAACTGCAAGCGGTGAAAGCCGCGACGCAGCCGAAGCCCGAGACAGCCAAGGCGGGCGCGAAAGCGTCGCCTGCAGCAGCGAAGGGCGCGGCCGGTTCGTCCGCGGCATCGACGACAAGTAATCCGCCGGCGACGGTGGTGGCTGAGTCGGACCGGATCAAAGCGTATCGCGTGGCGTTGTGGCGTAAAGCCCTGCGCCGCGAGGTGGGAGCCGATCCCGCACTCGCTCAGCGCTACCTCGTTGCGATCGCACTGTCCGACCAGATGCGCTGCGTCGATCAGAAGACGCTCTCGGGCATCTGGGAAAAGCTCACCGAGGAGCAGGTCGCTTCCGGTGACGTATCGAAAGCCGCAGCCTCAACGGCTGCCGCAGACGACGCGAAGCTCGCGCATGCCGTCACCGGTGTGACGGTCGCTGCGCTCCAGGGCCTCGATGTCCAGCACCTTACGCGTCTGTGTAAGCACCATCACCTCGATCTCGCGAAGCACTGGAAGCTCTGCAAGGAGTTTCTGGAGTTGATCACGAAGTCGGAATTGATGGTGGTTGCTGACGAACTGGGCATTCGTGCCGCGCTCGGCGACAACTTCAAGAAAGTCTTCGGCAAGTCCAAGTCCGAGGTCATCGACGCGCTTCTGGCCGTCGAAGGCTTCGACTACACGGGCAAGATCCCGAAGGTGCTCAAGTTCTAAACGCACGGCTCGCCCGTGCATCGATCGTAGTTTCCATCCTTTATAGACCGCCCATCCTTTCGATGGCGGTCTTTTTTCTTTTTCAGGAGTTTTCCATGTTTGCAGCTATTGAACCGCTTCTGCGTCACTGCACGAAGCTCACGTTGTCCTTGCAGATGAAGGGCGACGAGATGGTTGTCTGTGTCATGCCGCAAGGCACGGCAAAAGACGCCGCCATGCTTCAGCCGCTCGCGCTCACCGCGACGGCCGCAGAGCTGGACGTGGGCTTCATCGACGCGCTCGTGGCCTACACCGGTGCGCACGCGTCGCTCGCCGAGCAGGTTGCTGCGACCACCGCCATCCTCGAGGCCGCCAAGACGACGCAAGTCTCCAAAGCGACCAAGACGCTGGCGAAGGGCAGCAGCAAGCCGGCATCGCCGGCGCCCGGCAGATCAAACGCCGACGCGGACAACGATGATGACGACGGAAGTGCCGACGCTGAAGGGCAGAGCACCGCCCCAACCGCGTCGTCGGCATCGCCCGCAGCGGAAGCATCGGCGGAACCGGCTAACACCGGTACCAACCTCGCATCGCTTTTCGACTAAGGAGCAGACATGGCTATCCAAGTTGCGAAGCTCACGCGCGAGTTTGTCTACAACGGCGTGACGTTCCCCGATCCCGGGCCGACCTTCTCGCCCGACGATGTCCGTGATCTCTATTCCGCGCAGTACCCGGAGCTGACGACCGCGGCGATCGACGGACCCACGACGGAGGGCGATGTCATGCGCTTCACGTTCGTGCGCGCGGCCGGTGCGAAGGGTGCAGTCATGCCCTGCGGCGCCCATGCGTAAGCGCGACCTCCTCAAAGCCCTGTCCGACCCGGACTTGGCTCTTTCTCATCAGCAACCGCCCGGAAGGGCGGTTTTTTTTCATGACAAGGAGATCGAGCAATGTTCTTCGATCCTCGCCCGTCTGGTGCAGAAGTCGCTGTCTCGGGAGAGCATTGGCAACCGCGATGCACTCCCCCTGCCAGACGTCGACCTCCCAATGATTTTCTAAGCCTCCCGGCCATCGGCTTGGACGTCAAAACGCGCGCAGTGATGCGTTGGAACGCCGAAAAGGATGTCGCCAGCCTCATCGCCGCCCAGTTCAACTCGGGCGTGTTGAGGCCGCGCGACGTACCGGAGTTCAAAGGCGCGGGTGACGCGCTTGCCCACGGGTTCTTTGCGTGGGCCAAGCGTCATACGCCGCGTCTGGACTGCCTCGGCTTTGACTTCGTGCTGTGCGACGTGCAGGCGGTGCAGGACGTTGTCCAGTATCAGGAGGACAGCAGCGAGTTCAATCCGAGCTCGTCCGTTTATCTCGGCATCGAGATTACGGAGGAGAGCATCTTCGAGATCGGCAGGCGTGCCGCCGAGCTTCGCAATGTTCATCCGCGGTTGGTGTCGACGGCGATGGTGCTGATCAATCGTGCAGCAGGACGCACGATGTGGGTTCGGACGCCGGACGAGTTCCTTGGGGAATTCGCTTCCTGGTTCTGGGACGGCGACTCGAACGCAACCGATGAGGAAGCGCGCGAGATGCTGACGGACCGGTTCGGCGACGACGAAGCGGAGATCGAGCATTACCTCCCTTCCGTTGTACGTCCGCAGCTTTGTCCCGATGACATGGACGTCTACCGCTGGAACGCAAAGAGCCGCCGCTATCTGCCTCAACGGGCGCTTGGCGTCGCGGCTCTTAGGCGGCTACAGCGTTTCACCTCCGGGCGCACGCGTCGCATCTGCGCGGAGCTTGAAAGGCTTTCGTTGATGCTGCAGCGGGTGGGCAATCGCGACCTCTTCGGTTGCGAGTATCGGCCCCGCTGCGCATATGCAGCCGCCACGCTCACCGTGCAAAACGACGGCCGCGTGGGTGAAGTACTCGATTCGCACTACGAGTACCTCGCCAGCGCCGGCGACGGCACGACTTACCTCGGCTTTACGCCGCTTGCCTCTACGCCTGACGCCATCCGCAAGCAGTACGCGGACTGGTCGCAGGGCTTATCCATTCTTGGCCAACTGGACCGCGTCATCGCGTGTCTCGCGGCATAACGAGGAGTTTCGTATGAAAGGGCTTGATATCGGCTCGGACCGCGTCGAGGAACTCGCGGCCATCAGTGCCATCTTGTTGTACGGCCGTCAGGACCGCAGCGCCGTCTACGGCACGGTTCATCCGGTGACGCAGGGCAAAAGCGGCCGGGCGACGATCGGTGCCGGACGGCCGATCGACCGCATGGCGCTTGTTGATTGCCTGCGTGAGCTGGCTAAGAACGCAGCGCCGAAGGCCGAGTTTTTGCCTGAGACGGTGCTGGCGGTGTCGCAAGACGCGGTGATGTGGTGGTGCAGACCGGCGATGCGAAGAGTCTTCTTCGATTGTCAGGAGATCGGGCGACGTAGTGCTGTCGTCCCCCATCCGGGGTTGGTGTTCCGTGCAGCTTCGAGCGGGTTTTCCGTGTTCGCGCTGCAGGAAGACAGCCGGCCAACGCCTGAATCGAAGCTGCACGAACCGCCTTACTTTAACACCTGGGACTGGGGGCGGATCTGCATTGGCTCGGCGCACGTGCCCAAGCGCATCGACGTCGAATCGATCGCCCGATGGGAAAGCGGATTTTTCGAATCGGCCTTCACGCACCCGAACCACGGCAACAAACGTGTTTCGCATCCATACGGGGAGTTTGCGTTCTGGAAGGAGATGCTCGACGGCAAGTACGGCGAGCAGTTCCCGAAAGAAGCGCTCGTCTCCATGGACATTACTCTCGCTGACCTAATCGCCAGCAAAAAAGGGAATTTGAAATGAATGCTGGTTCTTTGAATGCGGGAGATGCGGCGCTCCAACGCTCGTTCCCTACTGTCATGGTACCCCGGCGTGAGCCGGTGACGCCCATGCAGGCGGCGGGCGAGCGGCTGCTGATCGGCGAGAACGGTGTCTTCATCGAAATCGATCTGCCGTGGCTGTCAGTCGTCCGCCGCGTCGCACACTACACGGTTCCGACTGCGATCCCCTATGGGAGAGTGGTCGAATCGACTGTTTTGCGCTGTGGCCCGGTGCCGCCGGAACTCATGGGCGAGTTCGTCGCAATGGCACGCGCCGCGCATCCGCTAGAGACCGGTGCCTGGATCGTCTGGAACGTGGAGACGAAACAGTTCCGGCTGGCACCTGTGAAGGTGCTGTCGCAGGGCACCGGTTCGCTGAAGTATGAGCGGCCGGCACTGCTGGAGGGCGAACTGCGCGTGATCGACTGCCATTCGCATGGTGGTCATCCGGCCTTTTTCTCGTCGACCGACGACGAGGATGACCGGCATGAGACGAAGTTCGCCTTCGTCGTTGGAAACTGCGCGTCATCAGTTCCCAGCATGGCGATGCGGCTGTGCGCAAAGGGCATCTTCGAAGACGTCGAGCGCGTGCCGAGCAGCTGGTACGCGGCGGCCAAGTTGAAGGAGGTTGCATGAACGGGACCATCCGACATCAACTTCCTTCGCGGATGCTTGAGCGAAGCTGGAACGTGGTCGTGGTAGGCGCGGGCGGCACCGGAAGTGCGGTGCTCCCGAGCCTCGCGCGCCTTCATCACGCGATGCTCGAACTCGGCCACCCGGGCGGCATCGACTGCACCGTGTTCGATGACGACACCGTCAGCCCGACCAACGTCGGCCGGCAGGGCTTCTATCCGAACGACGTGGGCGAGTACAAAGCCTCGCTTATCGTCAATCGGCTAAACGCACTGATGGGTACGAACTGGCGGGCCGAAACCCGGCTATTCGGTCCGGGCGAGCCGCTCTACAACGTCGATCTCGTGATCGGCTGTGTCGATACGCGTGCCGCTCGCGCCGCAATAGTCGGCGCCGCCCAGCACACCGGGGCGTATTACCTCGACTGCGGCAACGACACGGATCGCGGCCAAGTCGTCATAGGTCAGGTCTGTGGCAAGAGCTACGCGCTGAAGCATCCTGAACGGTTGCCGCATGTGGGCGAGTTGTTTCCGGAACTGATCGACGCGAAGCTCGATGCGAAAGACGAGACCCCGTCCTGTTCGATGGCCGAAGCGCTGCGCAAGCAGTCGCTAGTGATCAATCAGGCCATCGCGGTTCAGGCTTTCAATCTGCTGTGGACCATGTTTCGGACCGGCGCCGTGCCGTTCTCGGGCGTGTTTGTGAACCTCGCAACGGGGCGCACAAATCCGATTCCGTTGGACCCGGCCGCTTGGGCGCGCCTTGGATATGAAGTCCCAAGCCCGCCTGTAAAAAAGGCAAGCAAAAGCCGAAAGGTGAAGCTCGCTGCTTGAGAAATCGTTGTTCAGTCACCGCCGGCCCCAACAAACGGGGTCGGCCCTTTCTTTTCATACCTCAGCGGGTACGCAGCCCGTTGGGGCTGCTCCGCGCATCAATGGAGCAAGACATGGGTTCTTCAATTTTGACGGGCAAGCGCGCAGGCGCACTGCAGAAAGCGGACGGCGAGTGGATCTACGCGTTGTTCGAGCGCGGCTATGAGTCAAACGTCTATCCGCACACTGACCAGTGGTCGCCTGTGGCACTGGGCAATTACGCGCAGGTGATGCGCCGCATCTTTTCGCGTGCGACCAGTTGCGAAGGCGGGATGCTCCGAAGCCGCAATGGATCAATCCGGCCCGAAAACTACATCGAAAGCTGGAGACGTGAACTCGCCAAGCCCGCGCTGCTTCGGGATCGGGCAATCGATCTGTCGGTCGGCTCGTCGTGCTACTCGGCTGTACCGGAGTCGCAGTTGGACGATGTTCGGCTGTCGTTGATCCGGGCGGGCTTTGAATCACGTATCGATGAGTTGGTCGGTGGCAGCTTGAGCGTTTCCCTGCACACGGACATCGACCTGCTGCTCTCGATCTACGGGAACAGCGGGCCGCTCAGCGTGTGGCGAGTGCTCAAGGAGTACGACTGCGGGACAGCCCAGATCGAGGTGCCAGTACCATCGGCAACGAAGACGGCCATGGAGCGGATGCCCGAGGTGCGGTGTCATTCCATCGACCAACACAATGTGCTGGTCGCAATGGGTGCAGCTCCGTGGCGTCACGCTGGCTGGCAGTACAGCGCAGTCGGTTCGTTCGTCACGGAGGTTGCCTATCCGGTGGAGATGGAAGCGCCGGGCTTCGCCAAGAAGGCGATTCCAGCATTCCGTGACGCGGTGAGCAACGCCCCGCAGGTCCCTTCGGCGACGCGCATCACCGTGACGCGTTCGCCCGAAGGCACCGAGGAGTGGAAGGTCCGCCGCGCTGACGAGCTTGCACGAACGCTCGGCCTCGTGGCTGAGGACGCATGCGCGCCGGCTGTATTCAGCTTTGCGTTCGGCGACTTGCTCAATCGCGAAGACACCGACCGGCTGTTGTACGGTTTGGATTCCTTCAGCGATGCGCAACTCCAGTGGGAGGTGCCAGTCACGCGCGCAGGCGCTGAGCCGGATCCTGCATTTTTTGCGGCGGACTTTCAGCTATCGCTGTGTCTTGCCTAGTCTCTTGCAACAGACGCCACACTCCGGGTTTCCGGAGTGTGGCGTTTTTTTTTGAGAGCGAGCGCGAGGGTCGCCCAGTTACCTTCCCTTCCCGAACGCACGGAGAAAAACCGGGGACAGCTGCGCCAGCCAGTAGGCTTAATTGGCTGGTCTGGAAACGCGCGCCGCACACAAGGTCAAGCTTCGTCTCGCGGGTCAATTTCGTCCCGGACTGTGACCCATCCAAACTGCGCGGCGCATACTCGACGCCAAAAGTTGCTCGAGCCAGAAGAGGTATGGTGCATACTCTTTTCGCCATATAATCAGCGTCCGCTTGACACGGACGCACACAATAGATGGAAGGAAAGAAACAAGAGTCCGAGCGCAGACGCGGCCGAGAAAACTGAGAGCCTTCGACTGGATCTGCCTTGCAGTGCCCGTGGTGGCTGGCGTCTTGTACTGGCTTTGCGATTGAGCAAGCCTTTACTGAGCAACCTGCCAGCTTCTGAAAGTGACGTATCCAACAGTTTGTTTAGATTTGTCAGTCTATATTGCCAATACCCGCTACTAAGGGTGCTGAGAGACCAGACCATACAAAAACGACAAACTGAGGCCATCTAGGGCGCGTCCCTGGATGGCCTTTTCTTTCGCCCTCGAACTACGCAGCCACCAGCGTCTCCTTGCACCTTGCGCTTCGGTCGGAGCGCCCCGCATTTAATTCGCTTCCCGTCGTTGGGACGGTGTTTATTCCAAATAGCGACGTTTTTAGCGTTCTTTTGACGCATCCGCTACGGTATCGCTGGCTAGAATGGTGTCTCTCTCAGGTTCGTCGACGGCCCTCGGATTTGCGACGGACTTTCAAGCGCCGCTTCAGAAATGGAGCAGGCGCTTTTTTTTCGTCCCGGCCTCGTGCTGCGGGCCCCGCTCCGGACGATTCGTCGCGACCGCGATGTGTTCGGCTCCGTATTTGAGCGAAAGGCATGGCGATTTATTGAGCTTTCCGACTTCGACTGCGCGATTGACTCCGTAGACTGTGCTGCATTCCCCGCGCTTTTGCGCATCGACCTACCCCTCCAGCGTGCTGGAGGACCATCTTCTCTCCAGCCGTCTATGACGGCAATCTTCTGGCGACCCTCGTTGGTCGCCTTTTTTCGTCCCGTTGGGAGCCTATCCCTCCGGGAGACAGCTCCCATTATCTTTTTGGAGTTGTCTATGTCTCGCAATCTCGCACCTGTCGTCAAAGTCTCCAGCAAGAACGGTTTCATGGCGAATCAGCGTGTGGTCGGTCAGGACGTCGAGGCCAGCCCGCCGCAGCTTTACACCGGACGTATTCGTTCGGTGTGGAGCGACGGCACGGCAATGGTGGACTGGGACTATTCGCTCAACCATCAAGCAGAACGGCATCTGGTGCAAAGCGGTCGTGTCAGACTGCATCACCTGAGCCATACCGCCTCGTAGGTCTTCGTAAATGACGCGTCCAGTGCAGTTCGCTGGACGCCGTTTCTTCAGTTCCAAATCTTTCCTTGATGGGAGCCTCCCATCAAGGGCGGCTCCTACCTTTCTCAGGAGTTGCCCATGTTTCCCATGCTCAAACACGCTCTCAGCAGCCTCGCCTGGTACGCCAAGCAGGACGCCGAAGCCTGGAAGATGCTGTCGTTTCTCGTTGTCGTTGTGTACGTCTCGACGGCAATCGCCTCGGTCACCCACTGAGTCACGTAGCTTTTCGCTGCGTATTTCCCGTTCCTCTTCCCTTTGGGGCAAACCAGCCCCTTCGGGAATGGATTGCCTCACATTCAATCGAGGTGTTCCATGATCAAGTTTTTCTGTTCCGTGATGCTTCTTTCGGTTCTGACTGGCTGCGCCACGGCGGACTTCGGCTCGCCGGATACCTACCAGCGCTACGACGTTCAACGCATCGGCCAGTTCGAGCAGGCAACCATCCTGCGCGTGCGTCCGATCACCATCGAGAGCAATTCTGGCTCGTCGGGCATTGCATCGATCGTCAGCGCAGCGGCAGGTGCCTTCCTGGGCTCGCAAGTCATCGGCAACGGTAGCGGCCGCTATATCGCCGGCGCGCTTTCTGGCTCCGTCTCCGGATTGGTGGCTCAGCGCGTAAGCGCCGCTATGTCTCGCCACAGCGGTGTCGAAGTTTTCCTTCGTCGCGCCAACGGTCAGACCGTGGTCGTTACACAGGTCGACGATCAGCAGTTCGCTGCTGGTCAGCAGGTGTTTCTCGTCTCAAATGGGTCCGGCTACCGGATCACCCACTAACTGGCGGCCACGCCTCGAACCGACTGGATGATCCATCAATGAACCACTATCAGCTGATCACCCACGGCCAGACCAGCGGCTGGGACGCTTCTTCCAACGACGTGAACGGCAAAAACTTCTACGGGATGCTTCCGGTGGAAGTCGCTGCGCAAGCAGGCGACGTTGACGAATTCGCGGCGATTGTGTCTCACCCGGCGTTCAACCCGTTGGGCGCGCGGCCGCATATGTTCGCCGAGGTTGGGCGGATCAGCGACGGTTCGGCGACGCGAGCTTCAGACGCTTGAAGCCCGCACTCGACGCATACAAGGCGCGATTCCTCTAACCGGGCATCGCAGTACGCATCTTTTGAATGCGCGGTGAAAACCGCGCCAACCCTTGCGGGGCAGGCTCCCCGCGAGGGACCTGCCTCGTCTGCAATGAGGCAATCATGAAATTTCCCCGAGTGTTCTATGCGGACCGCAGTAGTGCCAATGCCGGCGCGAAAGCGGCTCTGCAACGTCATGCGGCGCGCGTTCTGCGACGCGTCGCCCAGGACTTGCGTCTTCCGGCGCATGCGCACGAGATCGTCACCGATACGCGTCGCGGCAGTTCTGCGGTACGGGTGTCGTTGCGCACAGAGACGTTGTTTGTCGACGTGCTCGAGCGGCAAGGTGGTTCTGGTGTCGCGCTGTGCTTCAGAACCCGGCGCGGCCGCTCCGACCTTACGGGCGGTGGCGAGAACCACGTCGCCCTGACGCAACTCGAGACGCCCGCGGGCTATCGAGCGATGCTGGACGGCCTGCGTTTGGCTGGCGGCATTGACTTGAAGTGCGGAGGTCGTCGATGAAGCTGGCGAAGGTGAAAAGCGAGTACAGCTCCGGTACGACCATCGTGGACCGCGCTAGCCTCGACCCTCTCACGGGTCGTGTCTATTTGGCTCCCCGGGTACTGGGGCTCATGAAAACGATGGAGCAGTCGGAATGTTCTCCATCGTTTAGTCTGCAGTACAAGGGCTATGTGTTGCCGGTAGCTGCTGCTAGCGGGGAGTACAGCGTCTCGATGCCCGTAGAACATGGCACCGGGTTCGGGAAAATCCTCCACTCAATAGCCGTGCCGTCAAAAGAACAGCGCCAGCAGAACGGGCGCTATCTGCATACGCTCTCGGCGGCGTCGATTGGCGGCGCCGCCGCGTCATGGCATGCCGCGCTTGGGCAGGGGTGGGACGCATTCGTGCTGCCGGGATTTCTGGCTGTCGCGGGAGTGCTATTATGGTACGCAGGAATTTGGAGCATGGAAGGAGAATGAATATGTCCACAGGAATCTTCGTTTTGGCGATGTCGATTGTCATTTCGGCTTTCTTCATCTGGACCTCCAACAACGGCCGCAAAGCCGATCGCGAACGCGATTGGGGCAAGTGATTCGACACGGCGCAAGCTGAGTCCAAAGACGAAACCGCACCTTTCGAGGTGCGGTTTTTTTTTTACCGTTTCCCTTTTCTGGCGCGCCTTCGGGCGCGCTTTTCATTTTCAGGAGTTGGTTATGTCTTTAGCAGACACGGATGTGCGGCCCGCAGGTGTTGCCGCCGATGGCGTAGTCGATATCAAGTCAGTCGCGCGGCTCGACATCGACGGCAAAACGGTCGATCAGGTCTTCCAAGATCTGTGCCGCTTCGTGCGCGGAACGGAGCTCGAATCCGAGTGGCTTTGTCACGCGAACCTGCAGGACGACGCGAACGAAGCCATGTACGGAGCGCGCCACAGCAGACCGTGGCCCGAGCCGTCGTCATACGAACGAATCTCTGTTTCCGTGTGCATCGGAAACAGCGAGGGCTGGCTCATTCATGTCGACTTCGTCAGCCGACCGCAGCTTAGCGACTCGCTCGATCGCACCTACGCGATCATGCCGTTGCTCCGCGCGAAGGTATTTTCGACTGACCATGCGTGGTCGCTCGCCCGTCTTATCGCCCGTCTAATCGACGCGGCCTAATAGCTTTTCAACTTCGTCCAGCGCTCATTCGGCGCATTAACCCTTGCCGGGCATCGACCCGACGGGGAGCGATTGCCCGCAATTTTTCAAAGGCAATCGACCATGTACCAGCTTTCGTTCTCGGGCTACGCCCATTCCTTCCGTACGATGCTCGAAGTGCTCCGCTTCCTGCGAGACGATACGAGCGTCCGAGCAGTCGACGCGGCAGAGATCGCGCTCACGTTCTTCAGCCACCCGGTGTCCGTTACTCGCTATAACGGCTCACTGACCGTTCGCCGGCCCGGGACGGCGACGAGCCTCTTCCTGTCGCTGATCGACGAGATCGACGCGGCCTACTTCAGACCGTCGTTCGCCGCGCTCGAAGCGTGGCAAATCCGGCGCGAGCACTGGCAACTGCTCTATCTGGCTTTTGATCTGGCACGGGAGCCGCTGTATTTGTTCTCCTCGGATCAGATTGCGCAAGCCAACGAAGAGGCAGCTAAGAGCGGCCGTCGCGGGCTGGGCCTGTTCGAGCTGTTGCAAGATGAGTCGCAACGCCGGTTCGGATTTCGCTACGCGGGCCCGGTCCTCGACAACCGGCAGAGCAATGGTCGGCACGAGGTTCATGTCGCCTACGCGCTCGCGGCGGGCAAGCCCGTTCCGCAAGCGGTCATCGATGACTACGCTTCGTTGTCGAAGTTCGATTCCGACTTGCAATGGGCCACGCCGCTTCTCGCGGTGCCCGAGTTGCGTGGTGCGTTGCCGCTTGCGAAGCTCGTGCCGCTCGCAACGGTGATGCGCCATTCGAGGCAGGCCATCACCTCTGACAATGCGGCGCTGCTCGCGATGCTGATGGGTCTCGTGCCGAACTCGCCAACGACAGTCGAAGTCGACGACCTGCTGTACGCGAAGGGCATTCTCGAAGCGCATCCTTTGCCTGAGGCGTACCTGAAGCCCGTCGATGTTGGCCTACCGACCTGTCAGTTCGCGGAAGTGCTTCGGCGCACGCTCGCCGACACCGCGCGTGACAACCGGCTAGCGGAACTCGAGAAGGCGCGGAAGTCGGGCAGCATGAGCGCCCGCCGCTTCCAGCTGGACTCGCAACTGGCCATTCTCGATCACGGCAGGCACACCCACACTTTCGCCAACGAGTTTGCGAAGGCAGTGCAGACGGCCGACATGTCCTATCTCCTCAGTATCCTGGACCGGCCCGACGATGCGAACCGCGCGAGCAAGCAAGCGGTGCGCGAGGTGTTCGGGATCAAGCTCATCGGCGTTCGCGCCGCGGCTCGGCGCCGGGGCATTTTTCAACTGGCAGGTATGGACGCCGCGCAGCAAGCAGAGTGGGAGGCGTTGTCGGTTTCTCAACGTGAGGCGAGGCGCGTCGCCCGCGAGGTCGCTCGCGCTCGCGAAGCGGCTGAGATGTCGCGCGTTCGTGCGGAAGACGGCGCGGTGCTGACCGGTGCGGAGTGGGTAGATCGCACGATCGCCGACGGCTTCTCGCAGATCGTCAGCGTGCGGCAGGGGACGAGCGTGCGCTACGCGCTCGCAGATCCTGTGCGGCAGTTGCAGGTATCGCTTCGTGCAAACGACGGTACGCTCGCCTACGCGCGCGTGGCGCTCGAACAGCGCGCGAGCTAATTCACCTTCGACGAACCCGGCTACGTGCCGGGTTTTTTTTCGTCGGTTGCGCCAGCGCCAAAGCTTAAGACGATGCGAAATAGTGACCTTTCCACGAATTGCCTGACCGCTCGACCCCTACACTGCATCTATCACCCGCGTCACTGACGCATCGACCCAGCCGGCTACGAGCCGGCTTTTTCATATCTTGCCCTAAGGGACCACGTCCCTACGGGCGTAGTCTTTATGGGGCTTCTCTTTGGAAGCCATCATGAAAGTCACGCCCGCTCAACTCACCGAACTCCTCTCGCTGTACGTGCCGAAGCGTCTGCCGGTGCTCATCACTGGCCGCCCCGGCATCGGCAAGAGCGACATCGTCGAACAGACCGCGCATGCGACTGATCACGAATTGCTCATCAGCCACCCGGTTGTCGAGGATCCGACCGACTCGAAAGGGTTGCCGTTTCCCTCGCCCGATGGCACGACCGCCAAGTTCCTGCCGTTCGGGGATTTGGAACGCGCGATGACCGCCAGACGCCCGCTGATCTGGTTTCTGGACGATCTCGGGCAGGCCTCGCCTGCCGTGCAAGCCGCAAAGATGCAACTGCTGCTCGCGCGGCGCGTCGGCGAGCACGTCCTGCCGCCGCAGGTCACTTTTCTCGCGGCCACGAACCGCCGCACCGACAACGCCGGTGTCTCCGGGATTCTCGATCCGGTGATCTCGCGTTTCGCCACGGTGGTAGAGCTGGAACCGACCATCGACGACTGGACGCAGTGGGCCGTGCGCGAAAACATCCCGCCCGCGCTCATCGCGTTCCTGCGCTTCCGCCCGGACTTGCTGTCCGTGCAGAAGACGTCGCGCGATATCGAGAACGCCCCGAGTCCGCGTAGCTGGGGGTTCGTGGCGAAAACCATGGATGTAGTCCCCAAGCACCTGGAGCACATCTCCTACGCCGGTTCGGTGGGAGAGGGCGCCGCGACGGAACTGGTCGCGTTCCTCCAGATTTTCCGCGAACTGCCTAATCCGGACGCAATTCTTCTCGCGCCCGACACGGCCATGATCCCGACGACGCCTTCGGCGTTGTACGCGATCGCGGCAGCGCTTGCGGCACGCGCGAACGAAAACAACTTCGATCGCGTCGTGCGCTACACCGAGCGTCTGATCGGTGAGGGGCACCGTGAGTTCGCGGCGCTGCTGGTGCGCGATGCAGTTCAGCGCACGCCGCAGATCCAGAACTCGTATGCCTTCATTGGCGCGCAAGGCGGAGAGATCGGCAAGATCATCCGCGGCGAGTAACCACGCAATACCCCTTTCTCAGCATCACCCATGTTGGCCCTGTCGCGTCTTCGGACGCACAGGGCCTTTTTCTTTGCTTCATCCATTCCATTTCTACGAGGTTCTCTCATGGACATCACTTCCATCCAATCGAAGGTCATGCTCTGCTCCGTCACGATTTCGACCTGGGTCGCCCGCCGTTTCGACGGCAAGGTGACGCAGGAAGTCGAGAGCAAGCACCACGCGAAAGGCATCGGCAGATTCAACAAACGCCTGTTGCCCGAGCACGCGCCGAGCTTTGCTGAAGTCGTGACGCTCGCCGGCCGCATCCGCTCGTACTTCTACGACCACACGCTGAAGTACGACCAGTTGGGCGTGCGGCTGCTGCCGACGATGGTCTACATGGATTTCGCCGAAAAGATGCGCTCGTTGAAAGACGAGTTCGACTTGGCGGTCTCCGTGTTCCTGACCGACTATCTGAACCTGAAGGAGGCGGCTCGCGAAGAACTGAATGGACTGTTCAACGAGGCGGACTATCCGACCCTCGCTGAGCTAACCACGAAGTTCGGCGTGAAGATGGCCGTTCTGCCGTTTCCCGACGCAAGCCAGTTTGGCGTCGAGTTGCCGGCGAACGTACTGACCACGCTCAAGAGCGAGCTGGACCAGCATGTTTTGGCCTCGATCGCGACCGCCAACGAGGACCTAGTGCGGCGTTTGTACGAAGCCGTGTCGCAGATGGCCAATCGGCTGTATGCGACGGGCAACGTGCGACTGGACGTCGCCAATAACGTCCGGGAGCTCTGCGCGTTGCTGCCGAAGCTCAACTTCGCGAACGACCCGCAGCTCACGCATATCCTCGAGCAAGCCAAGACGCATCTGGCCGTGCATACGGGGGCGGAATTGAAGGACTCGCGCGTGCTTCGTTCTCAGGTGGCCAGCAAGGCGCTTGAGATCGAAGGCCTGATGGCCGCGTTCATGGGCATGCAGCCGGAGCCGATGGAAGTCGAATCGGCGCACGCGAGCCAACTGCGCCTCGTCGCGTAAGGGGGCGTCATGGACCGCAATGATGTGGTGTTGGGCAGTAGCGCGGTCCATCCGCGCATTGCCCGGCAGCGGACCGAGCTCGTCCTCTCACAGCCATTCTTCGGGGCGCTCGCGCTCCGGTTGACTGTCCGTGAGGATCCGTCTGCCAAGACGTTCTGGGTCGACGGCGAGACGTTGGGCTACAACCCGACGTATATGGAAACGCTCAGCGACCTTGAAGTGCGCGGCGTCGTCGCGCACGAGGTACTGCACGTGGCCAATGGCCACTGCTGGCGTCAGGGTGCACGGGATCCCGACCGATGGAACGATGCCTGCGACTACGCGATCAACCCGATCGTGCTGTCGTCGGGCATGGTTCTGCCGAAAGGGGCGCTCGTCGATCCGCGTTATACGGGCAAGTCGGCCGAGGAGATCTACGGTTTGCTGACGCAGGAGGCGAAGGAAAAGCAGCAACAGCCTCCGCAGCAGAACCAGCAGCCGCAGAACCAGCAGCCTCAGAACCAGCAGCCTCAGAACCAGCAGCAGCCGCAGCAGCCGCAGCCGGTTTCGCAAGACCAGCAGCAGCCGAACGGCGGGCAGGCTCCGAAGCCTGGTGGCCAGAACGGCACCGCGCCGGGGCAGGCGCCCGCCGATCAGCAAGCGAAACCCGGCTCATTCGGCGAAGTGCGTCCCTACAAAGGTCCGGACAAACCGGTGAAGGAGGCGGAGTGGAAGGTTGCCGTCACGCAAGCCGCGAAAGCGGCCGCGATGCGCGGCAAGCTCCCGGGTGATCTGCAGGCGATGGCGGGCGAAGCGGTGCGGCCCGTCGTGGACTGGCGATCGGTGCTGCATCGCTTCGCGCAGCAGTCGTCGCCGTCGGACTACAGCTTCGCGACGCCGAATCGGCGGTATTTGCATCTCGGCTTCTATTTGCCGTCGTTGCATATACCGGCGATCGGCGATGCCGTCTTCGTGCGTGACTCAAGTGGTTCGGTGTTCGACGAGACGCAGGCTCAGTTCGACGCGGAGATCCTTGCGGTTTTCCACTCGTTGAAGCCCGCGCGCTTGATCGTGATGGATTGCGACACGCGCGTCACGCAGGTGCAGATCTTCGAGCGAGGCGACTCGCCCGAGATCAAGCCTGTGCGTGGTGGTGGCGGGACGGCGTTCGTCGACCCGTTCAACCGGGTCGCGGAATACGGCACGAACCCGGCCTTTCTGGTCTATCTGACAGATATGGTGGGGCGCTTCCCGACGGTCGCGCCGCACTACCCGGTGCTGTGGGAATCGACCACGCCTTTGACGCGCGCTCGCAAGGCGCCGTTTGGCGAGACGATGGAGGTGATTTGTTAGAACCCGGCATCGGCCGGGCATTCCCTGAAGAACGAAAGCCCGGCATGCCGGGCTTTTTTTTCGACTACGCGGGAGGGTCAGGCCCGGCGTTTTTGCAGCGGCTGGTATGCCTCGCCGCCCTTGAACCGTTCTAGGCGGTCGCTCGCCGTGGTCAGCGCGCCGAGCGTCGCGCTATGGAGTTGCCGGTCGTACATGCTGACGATCGCAGCCAGCAGCGCAAAGGCTGACTCCGACGACACCCCCCACGTTCCGCTCTCCCGGCCGCCCTCAAAAACCTCGGCCATTGCCCGGTCGGCCGCCAGCAGCGATTCGTGTGCGAACTCGCCGTGGCCCGCCTCGCTGAGAAACTTACCGAGCAACACGATTTCGGTGATGTGCTGAGCGGGGCCGATATGGTCGCACGCGCCGCGGATGGCTTCCAACGAGAGGTGGGCACGAAGCGCGAGGTCATCGGCGACGGCACGCGGGATTGGGAGCAGTTGCGCCTTGGTGAGGCGCGCACGAACTGCTTGAGCGGAGCGTTGGAAGGGAAGGGTGCGAGACATAGAAGAGGTTTGATTGACTGCCCGTGTTAACGAGCTTCCCACGCCGGTTCTGAAGGGCTAGCGGTACGAGCGCGATGGAATTGCTCAACAACAGCGATCGCGCGCTCGCATTGATCCGCGTCGAGCGTATGGATCGAGCACTTCTCCGCATCCGCCCCGATCTCGCCGCCTAGCCACTTCATTGCTTTGGCGCGCGCCTCAAAAACATTGCAGCCATCCCGCCGGACCTTCGCCGCAACCATCGGCTCGAGCGCCGCGTGGAGCTTCGCCTTTAGGTCGCGCAGGCGGGCGTCGGCGAGACGGCCGAGCGGTACGTGGCGGGTACTGCGCGGAAACACGCCGACCCATGCCTGGCAGTCCGCGCAAAGCCACAATGGACCGTGATCGTCGCGGTAAGGGTAAGCGTCGTCACCGGCGTGCACGAGCGTCGCGGGCGTGCCGCAGTAGTCACAGTTTGGGTGGGGAAGAGGCTTGAGTGGTTTTCCGACGCGCATCGCCGAGAACTCCGGGCGGAAAAGTTGAATATAGCAAGCAGGTTGATAACGCCACTCGAACGCGGCGTTTCATAACCTAAAAAGTTAGCCGACTAAGGGGGGTGTGCATATCCGGCGAACTTTGTAACACGTCTTTTTTTCCTTAGATTCAAGGCACTAAGCGAATGCTCGTCCGCGGTGGGACGCTATCCGGATAGCGTTGGTCGCCCGCCTCAGCGAAAGTTTCTGCGGGCCTGTTCCGCAACAGCCCCGAAGATATCTCCGCAGTCGCCGGGAAAGCTGCTCAATTTGACGCCTCTTTCGCTGCCTGCGCACGTTTGCCAACACCAACAATAGCCGACATGTTAGATAGCCCACAAAGCATCGCATGTCCGAGTCTGCCGACAACCAACTCCTGAAGTTGCGCCCCCTCGAAGCGGAAGCCGTGCGCATGTTCTTCCATGCGCTTTCGCCGCTGCGCGAGCTGCTGGACTCGCCCGACCTTGCGGAAATCATGATCAACGATTACCGCAATGTGTGGGTGGAACGTCGCGGCGTGATGACACGCGAGAACATTGACCTGCGCCCTGAGCAGCTCGAAGGAGCAATTCACTCCCTCGCTTCGTCCGTTGAGAAGTCGGCGAAGGCGGGCAGCGACAAGGGGATCATCAACGCGGGTCATCAGAACTTGCGTATCGCAGCGGTGATGAGCCCGACGTCGATCGACGGTCACGCGCTGAGCATCCGGAAGCACCGTGAATCGAAACTCACGCTGTCGGACTACGTGAACATGGGCGCGTTTTCGGCAGCCAACGCCCGACCGGAATACGCGGAAGCCATTCATTTCGAGGACGGCATCGAGGACGAAGCGCTCATGCGCGCGCTCGTCGCGCTCGTCCAGTCGCGCAAGAACGTGCTCGTCGCCGGCGGGACGTCGGCGGGTAAGACCACGTTTCTCAACGCGCTGATCGAACAAATCCCGCAAGACCAGCGGGTCATCTCGATCGAGGACACGATGGAACTGAAGCTGCACGTGCCCAACCGCGTGCGGCTACTTTCCAATGCCGACACGAACGTGACGACGCAGCTGCTCGTGGCGCTGTGCCTGCGCTTTCGCCCCGACCGCATCATCGTTGGTGAAGTCCGGGGCGGCGAAGCCTACGACCTGCTGCAGGCACTCAACACTGGCCACGATGGCGGCCTTGCCTCCATCCACGCGAACAACGGGCGCACGGCGTTGAGCCGCCTTGAATCGCTTGCCATGCTCGGTATCCCGACCGGATCGCGGTGGGAGCTGGAAGACATGCGCAAAAACATCGCTGACTGCTTCAACTACGTCGTGCATTTCAAACGCACCGGCGAGATGCGGCACGTCTCCGAAATCCTCGAAATCCGTGGATTCAAAAACAACGATTACGACCTACAACGCGTTTTTTAACGGGAGCATCAAATGAAGGGCAAGAAGGTACTTAACAGAGCCGCAACGGTGGCAAAACGTCTGCGTCCGGGCAAGTCCATGCTGGTCGGCGCGCTCTTGAGCGTCGTGTCGGTGGCCGCTATGGCAGCGGGCGACTTTTCCAATCTGACGGGCCTGACGGACATCATCTGCACGATCAGCAACCTGATCAGCGGCCCATATCTCTACGGCATCGGCATCGTGCTGATCACGCTCGGCGGCGTCGCGGTGGCGAACTCAGAAAGCAATATCGCCAAGACGTTCTCGGTGGTGCTCGTCGGCCTCGGCATTGCGTCGGTCGCCGTGCCGATTATGCAGAGCCACTTCCACATGGCCAACGCCTGCTGATATGCGCCAACACAAGGTTAGTCGGGGCCTTTCGCTGCCGCGCCAGATGGGCGGGGCAGACCGGGGGCTCGCCATTTTTAACGGGACGATGACGGCGCTGCTCACCTACACGAGCTGGACACCGGGATTTCTCCTTGTCGGCGTGGTGGTGCATGTGTTCTTGCGCTGGAAAAGCTCGACTGACCCGTGGTGGCGAATCGTGATGCTGGTGTACAACCGCTACCCGGATGTCTATGAGCCGGGCCCGAGCAGCCGTTTCAGTGCGCGCTTCAAGCGCCCGTATGGGTTTGATCAGGACCTACCATGCTAGTAGGCAAAGAACCATGCTGAAGATGATGTTCACCAAGCGCGCGGTGCAGGAAATCGCGCCCTGGGCAACTATGGTCACACCAGAACTGGTGCTCAACAAGGACGGGTCGCTCCTGACCGTGTTCGAGTTCGAAGGCATCGACGCAGATTCGCCGAATCCTGGCGACATTACAGCCGCGCGAGACAACCTGGACCATGCGTGCCGGAACTTTGACCACCGGGTAACTGCGTGGTGGCGCATGTCGCATCGGCGCGTGCGGGGTGGCATGGACGGCACGTTTGCGTCGGAAGCCGATGCGCGCGTCGACGCGATCAATCAAGCGATCATTGGCAGTGGCAAGTACTTCAAAAACTCGCACTCGCTCGCGTTGGCCTTCACGCCTGAAACCGGCATCTCGCGGATCTTCGACAAGATCTCCTACCACATGACGGTCGGCGGCAAGAACCTCGCTGTGGCGATGTTCGAAGCCGCGAAAGACACAATTCTCGCGCGCAGCGCCTTTGCGTTCGACCTGACCAAGATCCAGAACGAGATCAAGCGGTTTGAATCGGTGATCGACGGCTTCGTTGGCGGCGTTACACGTCTGAAGATGAAGCGGCTTCAGCTTCAGAACGTGCTTTCGTTCCTGCATCAGCGAGCGAATCCGTCGACGCCCAAGCGCCGCGTGCGCTATCCGGTCACGATGCTGGACACGCATCTGACCGAGACGGAAGTTACGATCGGCGCGACCGAGCTGATGTTCGAATCGGCGCACGGCAAGGTGTACGCCCGCGTCATCGGTATCAAGGAGTGGATGGGGTTTCAGGAGGCGGCGCTCGATGTGCTCTCGCAGGTCGATGCTGAACTGGACGTCTGCGTGATGTTCCGTTTCCTCGACACGTCACGCGCGAGCGCGTACATCAAGAAAATTCGCGGCTTCTACAAGGTCGCGGCCTTCAATCCAGTCGCCATCCTGAAGCAGTGGGCAACGAAGGAAGAGCAGAAAAACGACGAAGGTCGTGAGATTCTCGCGAAAGAAGCCGGCGACGCACTCGCGAAGCTGGACGCCGAGGGCCAGCAGTACGGCTTCGCCAATATCTCCGTGGTCGTCTATGGCAGCACGCCTGAAGAATGCGAGGACGCGACGCGTCAGGTGGTCGGCGTCATCGGCAACGCGGGCTTTGGTGTGATCCTCGAAAAGACGAACCTGTTCGCCTCGTGGAGCGCGACGCTGCCGGGCCGCTGGGACCAGCAGAAGCGCCTGCAGTTCGTTGAGACGCCTGCCGTCTCCGACATTGCGCCGCTGTGCAGCGTAGGCGAGGGTTCGAAGGTCAATGAATGGCTGACGCAGCAGTCCGGTGCGAAAACCGGCCCGCTCACGTGCCTGCCGACCCGCCATCGCACGCTGCAGTATTTCGACTTGCACCATCCGGGCGGCAAGGCGCACACACTCGTCGTTGGTCCAATCGGCGCGGGTAAGTCGGTGTTTCTGAATTACCTGATGACGCAGACGGGCCGCCACGGGGCGCGCCGCATCCGCTTCGACAAGGACCGCTCGACGCGCATTCCCACGTTGCTCGCTGGTGGCCGGTTCATCGACGCTACGGGACGTTTTGAAGCGGCGACCTCGGTCAATCCGCTTTCGCTGATCGCCGAAGAGAAGCACTGGTCCTACGTCGCAGACTGGGTGCAACTCGCCATCGAGGGCGAGGACTACACCTGCACGCCGCAGCAGCAGACCGAGATTTACGAGCGCATCCGGACGCTCGCGCTCGGCTTTCCGCCGGAGAAGTGGCGTCTTTCGGGGCTGATCACGCTGCTGCCGGCCGATTTGCGCGAGCGCCTTCAGGTCTGGACCGAGGGCAACAAGAACGGCAAATTCTTCGACCACGCGGAAGACGGCTTCGCTATCTCGGACGACTTGTCGATCGAGATGGGCGACCTGTTTCAGAATTTTCCGGTGGCCGCAGCCTTGTTCATGGACTACGCGTTCTACCGGATCGCGCAAATCCTCGACGGCAAGCGGTATACGGTGATTGAGATCGAAGAGGCAGGCTTCTTCTTCACCTACCCGAAGTTTTACGCGCGCCTCGAAATCTGGGCGGTGACGATCCGAAAGCTCAACGCAACGCTGCTGATGGCCACGCAGTCGCTTGGCCAGGTGGCTCGCGTGCCGAACTTCGAGATTCTCAAGGAGAACATCCCGAACATCATCTACCTGCCGAACAGCGACGCAATCAACAACCAAGGGCTGTACAGCGACGTATTCGGTCTGACGCAGCACCAGATCAAGATGATTTCCGACGCAGTGCCCAACCGCGACTACCTGTGGGTGACGGCCAAGCAGAGCCGGATGCTGCAGGCCCAGTTCCCGAAGGAAGCACTTGCCTACCTGCGCTCGGACGGTCGCGCGCAGGCGCTCCTCGACAAGCACGTGAAGTCAGGCAGCCCGCACTGGCGGGAGGACTACGTGCGCGACGTGCTCGTCAACGCTTGAACGCATTAGATAAAGGTATCGCCATGATGAAAAAACTGCTCCGCTGCGTCGCAGCCACCGGCGTTTTGACGCTGGGATTCGTGCAACACGCGCACGCGAACATGCCGGTCTTCGACGCATCGAATTTCATTCAAAACACGATGACGGCGGCGGCCGCCGTGAAGGGTGAGGTCTATCAGGATTCAAACCTCGTGTACCAATATCAGATGATGCTCAACCAGTTGAAGCAGGCGACCAACCTGGATCCGTCGGCCATGCTGGCTCAGTTTAAGAGCATCACCAGCGATATCACCAGCCTGTCGAAATACACGGATGCGCTGAAGGACCTGTACGGCGGGCTGCAAAACAACGCGGAATACGCAAGCAAGGTTCAGGCGCTTATCACGCAGTCGGGCAAAACGCCGGAACAGTGGTTCACGGACCAGAACACCCTGCTGCAGAACAACGACAAGACGGCCAAGCAGCTTTTCCAGCAGGGCAACGACGTCATCTCGCACGTCAGCGCGCTCGCAAAGCGCCGGCAAGAAATTCAGGACCAACTGAACATGTCGCCGACGATGGAAGCCACTGCACAGTTGACCACCCACATGCTGGACATCATCTCCAGTCAGAACAGCGACCTTCTGACGATGATGGCAGCGAAGCAGCGAAGCGATGCCGTGAAGGATTCGGCGACGGTCGTAGATCAGCAGGCTAGCAATGCGGCGCAAGCGTCTCTCAAAGCTAAGCAGGACCAGCAGCGCGCTGCCTTCGACGCTCAAATTGGGTCGTCAAAAGTACTGGGGCAGTGATGGCATATTCATTAATGGTCACGCTGAGGACAGTTGTCCTGCTCCTGGCAACGATCGTCGCCATGGTGATCTTTCAGACTGGCGCGTTCGCGCAAGCGGCTAACGCTTCGCCAAGTTCTGCGACGGCCGCTGGGGCGGCGGCGCTTGCTAGTCCGGATGGAGACTTCGGCAAGGGCGCACAGACGGCAGTCACGCAGATAGATTCGCTAGTAGGCAATTTGATACCCAACGCGATTACTGCGAGTTCTGGCGTGATGGACGAGGCGAACAAGTTCGCCTGGGGTTTGGGCGTCATCTCGCTGGTGCTCGTCGGCGTTCGATTTGCCGGCACGCATCATCCGATCTCTGCTTGGGTCAACCTATTCGAGGAGGTCGCTGTACTCGGCATCTTCGTCGCGCTATACCTCGGCTACACGTCGAGTGCGAGCGGGTTCTGGACATGGTTTAAGGATCTGGCAGCACATATCAGTGGCGCGTCCGATTCCTCGACGGGTGGCCAGATGGCGCATTTGGCAGGCGTCATCTTTGACGGGCTAAAGGAGAAGTTGAAGTCAATTAGGATTTTGAACATCCCAGCGGTCCTGTCTGATGCGGCGGTCATGTTGCTCGCCGCGTTCTTCATGTGCTTGGCGGCGATCGTCTTCATTTACTACTCGGCAGTAGGGCAGATCCAATCGGCTATCGGGATTGTGCTGGGGCCGATTGCGATCGCTCTCGCATTCTCGTCCTACACCCGCAACTACTTTGTTAAGTGGCTGGACTGGATGATCAGCGCAGGAATGTATGTCGTCGTCGTTGCGATTTTGATGAAACTCGTCGGGTCCTCAATCGGCGACGCGGTGTCGAAGGCGTCTGACGTTGGTGGGGCAACAACGGTGAACGCGATGTATGTCTTCAATTTGGCGATATTCATCCTTTTGTTGTCGCTCGAGATTCCGAAGCTTGCGGCGATCTTTGGCGGCGGCGCAAGCGCAACCGGCACTGCAGCGCTGAAGCTGGCGAAGGGTTTCATTCCATGATCGCCGCTCACCAAGCAATCCTTGCCGAGGACCTGTTCGCTACGCACCTCAAGCGCATTGAGCTTGTTCGTCAATGCGCTAACGAGAGTACTGAAACGGAATTCGCGCGTAAGTGGCTTGCAGTGTTACGTCGCTGCGCGAATTGGTTTTCGTCTATGCCGCTGACGCCCGAGTTGCATTGCGAGCCGGGCGGTGCATTCCGAGCGACGATCGAATCGACCTTCTATGCAATGCGGCTTGCGGGTGGGCAGAAGTTCGCGGCTGACCTCACGTCTGATAAGCGTCGCCGGTTGGAGCCTCAATACAACTACGCTGTCTTCTTGGCCGCTGCGTGCTCGCTGTTGGACGAGCCGTTTCGTCACTTTGAAATGGTGCGGCTTTCCGACCGCACGAAATGGAATCCGGCGGCGCACGGGGCGTTTGGCACGTGGATCGGGGCCGGTCAGTTCGCGGTTGAGCGGCGTGTGACGCCACTAAAGAACGAGCGCATGCGCACCGCCATGTTCGCCCAGACCGTCATCTCACCCGAACTGCTCTCCGGGTTCGACACAGCGGTGCTGGACGACCTCTTCAACGCGATCAATCCGGAGCGCAGCCCCCAAGGCTTCGAGCCCCTCGTCCACAAGGTCGTGCGCCAGGCGATGGACGTTGCAGGGGACTTCGAGCGCAAGGCACAGCGCGCCGTGTTCGCACCGGTGAAGTATGACGTTCCCTCAGCCGTGCACGTCGCGCTCGCCCTGGAGCCGCAGTTCGTCGCGTCGCCCACCCCGGCCAGTGTCGATCCGTCGGTGGACCCAGCACGGTCGACCGCCACGACGGCGTCAGTACCGCCGGCGACTACGTCAGAGCCGCCGTCTGCCGTTGTTGGAGCAACGGCAGACTCCGAGCAGGCGAGCGCTTCTGCGCCGAAATTCTCTCAGTCGTTGCTCGATGCGTTGGAGCGCAGCGAAGCACAGGCCGGGGGTGCGGCTGCGTCTGAGCCTTCGACCGGCACGAGCGCGCCTGCGTCGCGTCCGGCGCCGGTCGATCCCGCCGAAGCGCGTCCAGCGAGGAGCAATGCAAATAGGGTCGGGCCGTCTGACGAAGAATTAGCGGAACTCCTGGGACCCGGCGCTGCAATGCTGAAAGAGTTTTTCAAAGCCCTTGCTGGCGACGTGGCGACCGGGAGGGCGGAAGTGACGTGGGAAGAGAAGGGGCTGGCCGTCAAGAAGCGGCTCGTCGGCGGCTACGGCATCACAAGCGATACGCTCGTCGAACAACTCAAGAAGCGCAGCTTGCTCATGCGCGCACACGGCAATGACATCTGCATTGTTGAGCGCGCCGGCCGTCTCATCGTGGAGCGACCCGGGGCATGAACTACGTCAATCACTTCCGTCCGATCTACGAGTTCCGTCCGTTTCTCGTTTGGCCAATCGTCATAGTTGGCATTCTGATATCTGGAATGCCGTACGGCTGGGCGTTCGCGCTGGCCGGTGTGGCGCTCCTCTCGATACGCGCGCTGCAGATATGGAAGGCGCTGAGCTTTCGAATGGCCATCTCAACGAAATGGCTGAGCAAAATTCAAATCGAAAAGCTTCTCGCCACGCAAAACGCGATGCGGAAAAGAGCGGACTCGATGTATCTGGGCATCGGATATGAGTGGACGCAGAAGCATACGCAGATTGCCCACGAAATCCTCCGGATGCCCGTAACCGACATTCCGTCGTTGCCGAAGTGGCTGTCGAAAACGGAGATAGGCCGGTCGGTGGAGGAGCGCATCGAGCGGCTATTCGGTCCACGCGACAGCATTCGCGATCGCATGCCGCAGGGATCGTCCTGGATCCACGGGATGGAGCAGAAGAAGGTCGAGGTGCCGTTTCACTATAAGGCGATGGGCGGCCACACGCTGGTGGCGGGCACGACTGGCGCGGGAAAGACCCGCACCTACGAAGTCATCTCCACTCAAGTGATCCACAACCCGAAGGATGTCCTGATCATCGTCGACCCGAAGAACGATGACGAGTGGAAAAAGCGCGTGGAGAAGGAATGCGCGCGCACCGGGCGCAAGTTCCTGTACTTCAATCAGGCGAAGCCGCATGAGTCGATCCGCCTGAACCCGCTTGAAAACTGGTCGCAGCCGTCGGAAATCCCGTCGCGCATCGCGCAGTTGATGGAAGAAGGCCAGTTCCGTGACTTCGCGTTTCTCTTCATCGACCGCGCCGTGAAAGGTGAGCTATATGTGGGCGACAAGCCTAATTTGCGCTCGATTCTCAAATACGCACAGTCAGGCATTGGCAATCTGCTGGACCGTGGGCTGCGACGATTTTTCATCGAGAACGGCCTAACCGATTGGGAAGAACTGACCGTCACCGCGACCGTGAAAGACGCACAGCGCCGCAACGACGCTTCGCTGATTGACGGGATGGTGAAGTTATATCTCGACCGCTTTGCCGCTCACGACCGCGGGCACGAGACGATCGACGGGCTGATCGCCACGCACACCCACGATCGCGAGCACTACATGAAGATCATCGCGTCCGCGTTGCCGCTGCTACAGATGCTCGCGACCGGGGAAACGGGCCTCATGCTCGCGCCGAAAGCGGACGACTTCGAGGACGAGCGCGAGATATGGGATATCGACAAGATCATTAAGCAGAAGGCGGTTTTGTACATGGGACTCGACTCACTTTCGAACAACATCGTGCAAAAAGCGATTGCTTCGATGGCGCTGTCGGACGTGGCGGCCGTCTGCGGTGCGATCTACAACTTCTATGCCGAGAAGCCCGATGTAGTGCTCATCATCGATGAGATCGCAGAGGCGATCAACGAGCAGGTGATTCAAATCCTGAACAAGGGCCGCGGAGCAGGGTTCAAGGCGTTCGTTGCGTTCCAGGCGCGTGCCGACCTCGAAGCGAAACTGGGAAACGCAGCGAAAATGCTGCAGGTTTTGGGTAACCTCAACAATCAAGTGGTGCTTAGACTAGAGGACTCGGATACAGCAAAGTGGTTCTCGGACAAGGTCGGAGAGACTGCGATCCGCGTGGTGAACGTGTCTAACAGCACTAATACCACGACCGAGGCGCATGCGCTCGAATTTAGTGGCTCGCAGTCCAGGTCCATTCAGCTGGAGAAGGTGCCGCTCATTCCCGTGAAGCTGCTTCACAGTTTGCCGAATCTGCAGTACTTCATGCGCATCTCTGGCGGTGCAGTGTATCAAGGTCGAATTCCTATCATCGAAGGCTAAAACACAAGTTATGTCCGCTGCATATAAAAACATCATTCGCGATCACAAGCTCTCGCACAGGCTGGTTGCGGTCTTCAATGTCGCACCGGAGCTGGAGCTTGCGTGCTCGCGTGTGGCCGACTTCATCGGGGAGCGGTTTATGGGAGACAAAGGGCCGCTGGCCGCGGAGATGATCGAATCGGCGCTCGATGGCTTCCGGCGCGCGAAGCGCACGGGCGACCAGCATATCGCGTTCATGCAAGGTCTATTCGAGCCATCGAAGGCTTTATACGCTCGCCGGCTTGTCGCGCGGTTTGGCGACAAGGTGTCGGTGTGGTGCCCGATGGTCGAGGCAATTCCCGCGTTCGAAGCACGCCACTTCGAGTACCAGTTCGAGATGGTCGATGAGCGTTGCCCGGACGAGATCACTGAGCGCACCGCCGCGTTCCAGCTCGCCGCACGCGTGCTTCAAGGAGAAGCCTTCCGCCGTTACTTCGAGGAATACGATGTCGCTCACCGTTACGATCATAGCGAAGCTGTCGGGAGTTGAGCCGCGCACGGCTCAGCGGGCGCGCGATACGGCTGCGGCATTCGATGGCGACGTTAACGCGGCCGTGCCCGAGGAATTCACTTACGGCGCGGGGGCGCGATGCTACGCGTTGGCAACAATCGCCGAATTCCGGCCGGCGCTGTTTTGGGGCGGACTGATGGCACTCGTCGCGGTGCCCGCCCTCATGCTAGTCAAGGTGCTACATGGCTAGCCGGTTCGGTTCGCACATCAAGGTGTGGTTTCTGCTCGTGCCGGTGCTAGCCATCGCGGTCATGCCGGCGATCCCGGAGCGTAAGCTATTCGAGGTGCCGGAAGCGGAAACGCATTCTCTCGTTGAGTCAGTCGGGCAGGACCGGGTCGACCGCGCGATGCGCAGTGCCAACGAAGAGTTCCGCCGCGCATTCGTCGATAGCGGGCTGCTGCACCGCACGCTGAATGCCTCCGGAAAGGTAGGCGGCTTGGACGATGGAGGCTTCTCGTCTTTCGCCCATACCTGGACCGAGAACTTCTGGCTGCTGGTGTACCGGATGTTGTTCCGCGCGATGGTGATGAAGATGTGGATCATCGGGACGCTGCTTTTTGCGATCGGCATGTTCATCGACGGCGCGGCGCGCCGCAAGATTAAAGCGTCGGCTGCGGGCTTCGTGAGTCCCCTGTCTTTCCATCTGGCGGGGCACGGGCTGCTGCTCGTGACCGGCACGCTGTTCGCGGTGCTGGTGGTTCCGTTGCCTGTCTTGGTCGGCTATTGGGTAGCCGTTGCCGCCCTCCTTGGAGGCCTGCTGTGGAAAGCTGCAGAGTCCTTCCAGTCGTCCAGATAAGAGGAAACATCGCGACTTGCATTAGCAGCACATCAGAATTTGCTTCGGTCCCTCGGGCAACGCTAATCGGATAGATAGCGTTGCCTTTATTTTTTCCGCCACGGTTCTCAAGACCTCTTGCCCAGATGCGCACCGATAATTCGGTGAAAGGCGCTTTAAATAGCCACCGTTTCGAGCTTCTTAACGTTGCCACCGCCGCAACAATGTTGAAGATGGGCAACGCGCTTCGCTTGCCTGATCCTCAACGATGAAACGGGACCGACGCGGTCCAGACAGGAGAAATGGCGAATGAGCACGGTTGTCGAACCTGGCAGTGAACAGAAAGTCGCGCTGAGCGCCCTTGAACAAGGTACGGTCGAGGCGCCGCTGACGACCGACGGCGCGGACGACGGTGAGCTCGAGCGTGAGTTGACGCAGATGGAGGCCGACGCAGACCGCCTCCAGAAAGAAGGCGTGATCTCCACCGACGACGCCGACATGAAACGGGCGGAAGTTGCCAAGACGCGAAAGCTGTTCCGCGATCTGCCTGCCGCCGAGCGTATCGCCATCATCAAGCGCCGCCGCGAGATCGGCCGTCAATTGCTTGACCGCCAGCTTTCGGGCGCGGCAGTCGTGACCGCACGCGTGCGTCTGAACCATACCCGCCTGAAGCCGCTGTTCGAACAATGGTGGCCGTACATCAATCGCATGAGCATCAACATGCAGCGTTTCGGCCGCTCGACGTTCGGCGAGAACGACAAGGAAGTCGTCAACAGCGCGCTCGAAAAGCTGCTCGGGGGTATTGAGAGCTACGTTGACGAGCAACTGCGCGTGGCCGAAGGCTTCCGCCAGCAAAAGGAAGCGGAGCTTCGGGCCAACAAGGAATTCGTGTTCGAGCCGACGATCCCGATGCCCGCGATGGACATCGAAGTCGAAGCGTATTCGCGCTTTTCGATGCGCGTGCTGGGCGTCATCATGAAATTCGACCGAGCGATGGATCACTTCGACTTCATGGTGTGGAACGGCATTCGCGACCAGTCGGACGTGGACGACGAGGCCGTCAACTTTCTGAAACGCTTCAACCCGCTTGGCATTCGCGGGTACATGACGCACCTGAAGCTGATGACGACGGTCCGCGGCAACTAAGGAGGGCGCGATGCTGGACGAACTCAATCCCCAGCAACGGGAAGTCGCCCAGTTGCGCCAGCATTGCGTGGCGATCGCCTGTCCGGGTGCTGGCAAGACGAAAACGATCGCCACGAAAGCAGCCCTGCTGCTACAAGACAGCGCCGCGACGGTCGGCGCCGTCACCTTCTCGAAGGATGCCGCGCTTGAATTGCGAGAGCGGATCTTGGCCGCCGCCGGCGAGTCAGTGAAAAAGCGTCTTATCGCGGGCACCTTCCATTCCCTTGCCTTCAAACAACTGAAACGCCCCGGTGCGCGCGCACTCGATATCGCCTCCGATGGCGACCGACTTGGCCTGCTAATCCGCGTGATGCAGGAACTCGGCCGCGACGGAAAGGCAGAAGACGTCATTCCAACGATCGAGAAGATCAAAACCAATTTTGGGCGGTGCGACCGGAGCACTGCCGACGGCGAGCTGTATCACGCCTATCAGGACGCACTTGCGCGTAACGGCAAGATTGATTTTCAGGACATGCTGCGTTTGGCCGTTGAGGGGATGGAGCAAGGCTCCATCGCCCCATACGCGTTCACCTATCTGCTCGTTGACGAGTTTCAGGATACGGACCCGCTGCAGTACCGCTGGATTGAATTGCACGCGCAGGCTGGCTCGACAGTGACAGTCGTGGGCGACGACGACCAGAGCATCTACGCGTTCCGCGAGGCGCTTGGCTATCGGGGCATGGAGTCGTTCATCCAGTCGTTCGCGGCAAAGCCCGTCGTCTTGGGCAGCAACTACCGGTGCCGCGCAGAGATTCTGGGCGCAGCGGACCGGGTGATTAGGAACAACTCTGACCGAATCGCAAAAGTGCTGCGTGCGGAAAAGGGCCCGGGCGGCACTGTGCAAACGTCCCGCCATCCAGACGAGTATGAGGAGGCAACCGCGGCGGTCGACGTGCTCCGGCCGTTGCTCGCGGAAGGGCAGTCGTGCGCGATCCTGGCGCGTACCAACCGCATACTGGACCCCCTTGAGTCCGTTTGCCGCTCGCATGGCATCAAGTACTACCGGGCATCGGGCGCGTCCGTGCTGAGCCGCCCGGAGGGCGCGCTCATGTGCAATCTGCTCGAAATCGTGGAGCGAATCAAACACACAGGCCTAGATGCGGTCTTGGCGCACCTAGGGCTTACCGCCCAGCAGCTACGCACACTCCACGCGGATATGGGTGCGGAACTGACGCAGAAGGGGCGGGCGGAACTGGTTGATCTTGGGCTGCCCGAGGACGTGGCGACGAACTATCGCGAGTTTATGAAGCGGCTCGCTGAGTGGCAAAGCCTCTGCGATCGCAAGTTCTATTCGCTGACGCTCTCGGGAGTCGCGGAGTGGATGCTGAAGTACGCGAAAAAGGATTCGGCAATCCGCGCAATCCAGGCGACCAACGACGTCCTGTCACGCTTGTCCGGCAGTTTCGCTGAACGGCTGCTCTTCCTGCGCCAAGACAACAACGAGCCGACGCCGGGCGCTCTCATTCTCACGACATTGCACAGCTCTAAAGGGCTGGAATGGGATCACGTCTGGATTGTCCGCAGCGAGGAGACGATCGTCCCAGACCCGAAATCGACCGAGCCGGAAGAACGGCGGCTGTTCTATGTCGCGATGACGCGTGCTCGCGAATCGTTGATGATCTCGGGGACATCGAAAAACTTTGAGTCGCGATTTGTTGTTGAGGCGCAGCTCGATCAGCGTGCTACCGCGGCTTAGCTCCACATCTGCCCGGCAACGCTAGCTGTAGAATCTCTGGCGATGAAGCGGGGCGGTTTAGAGCCTGACGCGCGCAAAGCTAGCCTCGACACGCTTTCACAATACAAAAAAGTTAGCCGGCTAAGGGGGGTGTGCATATCCGGCGAAGTTTGTAACACGCCTTTTTCTTTTTTTATTCAAGCCACTAACCAAATGCCCGACCGCCGTGGGACGCTATCCGGATAGCGTCCCTCCACCATTGTTGCGGTGAGGTCGTCCACGCCGTCGACGGAACTTTGGCAGATTGTGTTGCAGCGCGCCCGGAGCCGGCATGGAAGGTCAGATCCGTCTGGTTTGCCAGCGTCCGGACGGAAGGTCTGCATTGGCGGGGTCTCTCTCGTGCCTGTTCACGGCGACCGTCGGTCAGTCACATGGACCAGTGACGTCCGCATTCACTTAGATCGGGATAGGGGCAAGCCTCGCGGCCCGACCCCTCCCACACCACCGTGCGTACGGGTCCGTACACGGCGGTTCGGATCGGTTGATCGGCTAGGGACGCAGTGATGGAAGACCGAGGGATCGCAGAAAGCGATTGGTCAACGCCCGTTGCAGTGCAGGGCTATTACTCAGCCGCCATGCATTGTGGGGTGACCCGGCTGTCTGGGCAGCAAGGGACCGGTCCACCCCTCGCGCCGTCAGTTCCCGGAAGCGGGTGCTCCCGCGTCGCCACTGCTTCCAGAAGAAGCAGCGAACCCGGCGGCGCACCCATTCGTCCAGACGCTGAAGGACGCTCGGCGTTTCGCAGAATCCAAAGTAGCCGCGCCATCCAGTCAGGTAACGGTTCAGCATGCCGATCAGTTGGTCAACGCTGACCCCGTGCGAGCGCTGGGTCATTTCCCGGATTCGCTCCTTGAACCGGCTCAGTGCCTTGGGCGCGATGCGCCGTTTGACGTGATCCCGGGTCCCGAAGGTGAATCCCAGAAACTTCCGCGTGTGAGGCTCGGCCACTGCGCTCTTCGTCTCGTTGAGCGTCAACTTGAGCTTGCTGGTGAGGAAGGCTTTCAGCCCCGCCATCACCCGTTGGCCCGCGCGTTCGCTGCGTACATAGACGTTACAGTCGTCGGCGTACCTCGCAAATCGCAGTCCGCGTCGCTCAAGTTCCCGGTCGAGGTCGTCGAGCATCAGATTGGATAACAACGGTGACAGCGGACCGCCCTGGGGCGTCCCTTCGTCCGTTGCGCCAACCAGCCCGTCTTCCAGCACGCCCGCCGTCAGAAAGGAGCGGATCAGCTTCAGCACTCGCCTGTCGCTGACACGCTTTGCCACCCTGTTCATCAGAATATCGTGGCTTACGCGATCGAAGAATTTCTCGAGGTCCAAATCTACAACCCATCGATACCCCGACTGGATGTAGCTTTGCGCCTTTGCCACGGCCTGATGCGCCGAGCGTCCCGGACGGAAACCATAACTGGAATCCGAGAACGTCGGGTCCCACCGCTGTTGCAGCACCTGCAATACCGCCTGCTGAACGAATCGATCAAGCGCGCACGGGATGCCGAGCTTGCGCACGCCACCTCCATCCGGCTTGGGTATCTCGACCCGTCTGACAGGTTGTGGCTTGTACGTGCCTTTTAGCAGCATGGACCGTATCGTCGGCCAATGCTCACGCAGGTACGCCGGTAGTGCCTGAACCGTCATGCCGTCCACGCCCGGTGCGCCTTTGTTTGCTCTCACACGTTTCAACGCCTGCTTCAGGTTCTCCCGTTCGCAGACTTCCTCCATCAGTCGGTCACACACCGACGGGCTTTCAGACTCGGGGTTCGCCGCCATAGGTTCAGCCCCTCGATCAGCAGCCCTCGGGGCTTCACCCCTGCCTCCGCTATCGAGGACGCGATGCGTTTTCTGCTGCGCTCCCATGTCGAGTTCTCCGGCTTACTCGGCCGCTCCTCTCCGTTTGGGCCTTCAGGCATCGCTGCCCTACTATGCCCGCTGCTGACTCCTGTCAGCGTCGGATAGATACTCCTCATTTTCGTCGAAGTAAATTTCCCCAGTTTTTTGTTTGGCGCCGCCGCGTAAGCGGTGGCGCCCCGTCGATCACCGACCATATAGGCCTTCGCATCCGTCGGGGAGATATCGGTGGTCGAGCTGGGAGAGGTTATGACGATTCTGGAATTGCATCGGCAGGGGCTGAGCATCTCGGCTATCGCCGCTCGACTACACATGGATCGCAAGACCGTTCGCAAATACATTAAGAATGGTGTGCAGGCGCCTCGTTATGGTCCGCGTGCGCCGCGTCCTTGTGTCGTCGATTCGTTTGTCCATTACGTGACCGAGCGTATGCGTGAGTACCCCGAGCTGAGCATCGAACGAGTTTTTCGCGAGGTTCAGGCGATGGGCTACGTCGGCGGTCGCACAGCATTGGGTGATTTGATCCGGGAAGTTCGTCCACCCAAGCAGCGTGGCTTCGAGGTGCGCTTCGAGACGCCGGCTGGAGCTCAAGCTCAGGTGGACTTTGCTCACTTCAATGTCGAATTTGATGACGTCCCTGGACAGCGGCGCTCGATCTGGTTGTTCTCGCTCGTGCTTGGACACAGCCGTTATTTGTGGGGCCGCTTCGTCGAGCACCAAGACCTTCAAACGGTTTTGCGCTGTCACATGGAAGCGTTTGAGCACATCGGTGGTGTTCCTCGAGAGGTGCTTTACGACCGCATGAAGGCGGCCGTGCTGGGCGAAGTCGAGAAGCACATCGTCTACAACGCAAAGCTAGTCGCATTCGCGCAGCACTATGGCTTTGCTCCACGCGCATGCAAGGCATATCGCGCAAAGACTAAGGGGAAGGTCGAACGCCCATTTCGATACATCCGTCAGGACTTCTTCCTCGCTCGACGATTTCAGAATCTTGCCGATATGAATCGCCAGTTACGTGAGTGGCTTGACTCAGTAGCCAATGTTCGTGTGCATGGCACGACGCACCGAGTTGTCGCGGAGCATTTCCTTGAGGAGCGTCCGACGTTGCTAGCGCTTCCCGCCGGTTTGTTCAATGGCGTGATCCGACTCGAGCGGCGTGTGAGTCACGAAGGACTCGTCTCAGTCGGCGGAAACTACTATAGCGTGCCCGACCGAACTCGCAAACGCACTCTCGAAGTTCACAGTCTGGCTCACGAGATCCGGATCTACGAGCAGGGCGAACTGCTGGCAGTGCATCCCGTGCTGGAAGGCCGACGACGAACGTCACTGCTGCCTGGCCATAGACGCTCCGGTAAGCGCAAGCCGCAAACCAGCCCCGCGCTGCCGTCTTCGAATGCAGGCGTCGCGCGGCGGCCCCTATCGTTCTATGATCAGGTCGCAAGGCGCCTAGCTGACGTTGGGAGGCACGCATGAACAGCGTTCCAAGCTCGACTGTCGAGCGGATACAGCGTTACCTCGTTGGCTTGCGCATGCCACGCGCTCTCGAAGCTCTAGATGCCACTCTGAAGCGCTTTGAGCAGGGCGACAGTTCAATGCTCGAAGTGCTCGAGACGCTGCTGGGCGAGGAATTCACTACGCGCGAGACACGGCGTATTCGGATGGCACTACAGACAGCAAGACTGGGCACAATCAAGACGCTCGCCGGATATGACTTCAGTTTCCAGCCGAGCCTCGATCGTGACCGGATCATGACGCTGGCGCAACTGGATTTCATCGAGCGGCGACAGGCGGTTCATTTCCTCGGCCCGCCTGGAACCGGTAAATCACACCTTTCCATCGCGTTGGGTGTCGAAGCGGTTCGCGCCGGCAAGAGCGTGTACTTCGGCTCGCTCGCTGAAATCGTCAACTCGATGGCGAAGGCCGAGCGCGAAGGCAATCTGCCGCAACGCGTGCGCTTCCTCGCGCGCAACAGCCTGCTTATTGTCGACGAGATCGGATATCTTCCCATCGGCTCAAACGGCGGCAACCTGTTCTTCCAACTGATCAACGCCTGCTACGAGCGGTGCGCGATCATCTTGACTTCCAATCGCAGCTTCGGTGAATGGGGCGAGGTATTCGGCGACAGTGTCGTTGCAGCAGCACTGCTCGACAGGTTGCTGCATCACGCGATCGTGGTGCAGATTGAAGGATCTTCCTACCGTCTGCGCGAGCACGCCGATTTACTCCCTGACCATCTACGCAACCGCCCATCATCTCTACACTCGGCGTCCGCCGAAACGCCGCGCCGGCGCCCAGGCCGCCCCCGGAGGAGCTCACACGATCCTGAGAACGGCTGATCACCACGCAAATACAGGGTGGGGAATTTTACTCCGACAGTTTTGGGGAAACTAAGTCCGACGTTGACAGACTCCTGCGCGGTGGTCAACAACCCTTGCGAGCCGTTCAGTCCTGAGTCCAGGACACCGCGCAGGCCTCCCGAGGTAAGCCCAACCGCCTTCGCCACACACCCGCCAGATCTACCACCCCGGACCTTGATGGCTATGGACTTCGCGATCATTGGCTCGCTCGTCCGTCCGGGTAGGCCTCCCATCTGGTTTCTGTTCGTCAGGTCGTGGCTTTGCTACACGCTTCCTTCAGACCCCGCCTCACGACGACGCCCTTGCGTTTCGCTAGTCCTTCACCACCATCAGGTTGGACAGGGGACTCGCACCCCCAAGCTGTTGTGCATGCTCGGCGCACCAAAAAAAGCCCGCTCAAAAGCGGGCAGCAATCCATATCGGTCGAGCGTGCGGGAGACGAGGATTCAGTCAAACCCTAAGTTTTCTGACGCATAGCCAGTTTGTACGTCACGACCGACTTGTACGCCGGGCGGTTCCAGTGCGGAGTGCCCAGCGTCATTGCCTGACCGTTCACAAGCCGCCCGGTGTCGAGCATGCAGAAGCAATGGCCTTCGAACGCGGCTTCTTGCGCTGCCGCGTCCCACGTCACGGTGAGGAAATCGAAGATCGGGTCAATCGGTTTCATGGTCGGAGTTCTTAGAGACTTTGACCCGTTATCGGCAAATCATGGGGCTGGTAGAGGCTCAGGCCATTGCGCGGGAGAGCTCTGTCACATTTGATTCCGCGCGTTCGTGGCCTTTCACGTCGTCCAGACGCGGACCGGCGATAGGCCCTTCGTCCGACGTGGAATCGGCCTCGATCGTCAGCATTCTGGCAACGCGCTTGAGCGTGCCGTTCAACGACGCACGCGGCCCAAGGCGGATTGTGCCGGAGTAGAAGATGTCGCCCGAGACTTGGCCATTGATTTCCAGCGAGCCCCGAGCATGCACATCGCCGTCGACGCGCCCGTCAATGCGAACGTGCTCGCCCTGCGCGGAGCCCTTTACGAGTCCGCCTTCGCCGATGTGCAGCAGACCATGCGTCGAGATGATGCCGCCGTCCAGCAAGCCGAAGAACGAAATGCCGTGATCCACGACCATGTCGCCGGTGATCGCGCAGCCGCGCGCAATAAGCGTGATATTGAGTTCGGTTTTCATGGTGTCGATTCCTTAAAACATTTGCACTTCGTTCGCCCCGCCGCGGTTCGCAGGCGCTGACTTCTTGCTTGCAGCCGAACCCGTGTCGCCATCGCTTACCTGCTCGTCCCGCGAATGCGAGCGATGACGATAGCTGTGCGTACGGGCCGGTGCCGCGTGTTGTTGCGACGCTTGTTCGTCGGCGGCAGGCTGCGCCGCAGCTTGCGCGGCCGGCACTGACGCGGGTTGAGTGGGAGCCTGACCAGCCAGCTCTGCCTCGCGACGCGTTTGATGAATAGGCGAGGCAGCCGCGCGTTGCACATCGTTCGAGAGAGGAGGAACGGATTTGTTGGCGGCCGCGCTCGCTGGTGGGCCGCTCGTTGTACCCAACGAATTCTTGAACTGGTCAGCCGTGAGACCGATTGGAGAAGCCGCAGCAACGTCTCTTCCTGTCAGCATTGGAGCGAGCGCTACCGGATGAGGCGGCTCGGCGTCGATTGGGCGCGTCGCGGGCTCTTCCGTTGCCGGCCTTTCGCTTCCGTTGGATTGCGGCTGCGCATCGGTCTTCTTTACTTCGTGAGCGGAGGGCGCGCCCACCGACTTGTACAACGACGCGGCTCCCATCCCCGCCATAGCCACGACAGCGGCGATAGCAACTGCGACAACGCCTCGTCGAGCGACAGGCGCCGCCTTCGGAAGCCGCAGCCTGAGCGTGGGTGTCTTGGCGTCTGCGGTCAGGTCGGCCGGCGCCGGGAGCGCAGCGATTTGCCGCGGCAGATCGATGGTCATCGAGTCAGGTGCGAACTGCGCATGCAGTCGTTGAATTTCGCGTAAGTCCATGCGGGGTCCTCCCGTCGTTGTTAGGTCGAGCATGTCCAGCCCCACGGCGCGGCAAACGCAAAACGCAGGGCAGTTCATACACGATGTCAGTGAGTACGATCCGAGTCCGGAAGCAGCACCCCTTCTGGCGCAAAGCGGTCGTTGTCGGGCATGCACAAGAAAGGGATTTGATTGATGCGTGCCTCGGCAGCCTCCAGTGCGGATTGGCGCACTTGAGCCGTCATGCTTCTCGCCATCAGCGCTTCCATCGTCTTGAGGAAAAGCTGGTCATACATCGAGAGGAGTCGCACAAGACGACCGGACATGGCGTGCTTAATTTCAAGCGTGACCATCTCGGGCGGAGTCGGTGCACGTCGACCTGGAAACTTACCTGCCCATGCGAGCGCCTTCTTCATGAACGCCTCAGCAGTTCGAAACTCCGACTCGATCGCGATGAGCTTCCCTCCGCGCGCAACGGTCATCTTTGCGGCGGCGAAGTTGAAGTCGGCGCGCAGGAATTCACGCGCGAACAACGAGTAGTACGGCAGTTCCGTTTTCGCCAGCGTGTCGCCGTTGATGCGAGCGAGACGACTGTCGTTCGTCAGTCGGTTCAGCGGACGAAGACCGGTCTGCGCACCGCTCTCGTTGCCGAGCGCAGGGGTTTGCTTAGGGTCTTCGTCAGGCGCTTCTAGGTCAGTAACGGCCATGGGATTTTCGGGATGTCTGTGTTCTCTCTCACATATAATTTTCATTGATTAGGCAAGAGTCGAACGGGCGAAAGCTATATGAATTTCGTTAGCTTTCGAGCGCACGCGTACGTCATTAACCCGGATACTCAACTCCATTCCCCGCGTCACCGACGCATCGACCACGACTCCACACCCGGAGTCCATCTTTTCTCTGCAAGTCGTGCCCGCCTCGTGCGTTGGCATGCGCCGACCGGATAGCTACCGGTGTGGAAATCTTCCTTGTGCTGAGTGTGTTCGCTACACACTCCCCAATATCAGCCGTGATACTCGTACCTTGTGCTGCATTCATTTGCGCCGGTACATCGTTCGAACCCGGTTTTTCGGGTGTTCTCTCTCCAGAGCCTGATCTGGGTAGAACGATCGAAGTTGGCTGATCCGTGATTCCTGCGGCGGAAGTAATTCCGAAAAGGGCTGTTGCGCGGCGTGACCATGCTGCGCGAGAACGACTTTACGTTCTCTGACCGAGCGACACCGGCGTATGCCGGCCGCTCCCTGCACGCCACGTCCCCGGAAGGGACGTGGCGCGTAGGTCTCTATATCGATTTCACGAAGCTCGCTCCCTCACCGGAGCGGGCTTTTTTTTCGTCTGTCGCTTCTTGCGGCCGGACATTTCTCAACGGAGGTGCTGTTCCATGCTGTTACCCGACCGCCTCAATCAGCGTATCGCCGAGGCCATCACGCATCAAATCAATACCGAGCGCGAGCAGGCGGACACCTCGTCACCGGTTTGGCGTGAGCGGTGCGAAGTAGCTCGGGTCGCGATGTTCAGCGACGCAGAGCGCTCTGTCTTCATTTCCCATGTCAGCGAACGTCGCGGCAGTGCGGCAGCCCGAGAGATGCAATCTCAGGCCGAATCACTGCGGACGAACGCCATCTTCTTTCTCGCAAGGAAACCGTCATGAATGCAGTCGTTCAGATGTTCGATCACGCGCCGCGCAGCCTCGTTGAAGAACGAGCTATTCGCCCGCCCACGATCGGCAAGATTCGACCCGGTATCAAAGTGCTCACGCGGGCGCACCAAGCCAACGAAAAAGCGGTCAAGCTCTATAACGACATGGTGGCCGCGGGCGAGTCGTTCGAAGCCATCGGCAAGGTGCTCGAAACGTCGCTGAAGCTGCGCAACGCGCTCATTCCACGCAACGTCGACTACTTCGTCTGCAGACGCTCGGATTTCTCGAATCCGGACACGGCCGATGAGATCCTGCGGCTCTATGGCGAAGATCGCGGTCACGGGTTGCGGCTATACCGCTTCCCGATCATGTTCGCGTTCGACGACTGGCTGCGCAATGTGCCGAATCAGATGGCCGCGTACACCACAACCGGGCGTCAGTACTTCTCGGAGTACGACCGCGACGGCAAGCGCTATTGCAAGACATACGCGCCGGTCGAGCGTAACGCACGCGCACAGCGGGCGCGGCGATCCTTCGGTGGGCGACTGGTCGTTCACCGGCAAGACGACGACATTCCCGATGGCGTCTGTGATCCTCACGTCTGTCCGCAGTATCAGGACCGCAAGTGCAACTTGACCGCGAACTTCTTGTTTGCAGTTCCGGACGTGAAGGGACTTGGGCTGATCGAGTTGCCGACCAACTCCATCTACGTGCTGCAGAAAGCTTATTCGGCGATGCAGACCGTGGCATTGGCGCGTGGCAGGCTCACCGGCACGCGCTTTTGGCTCTCGAAGAAAGAGTTTGACATCACGCGGATTGACGACAACGGCCAGGCCGTACGTCAGAAGCAGATGCTGACGGTGCTCGATGCCGATATCGACCTGGGCGCGCTGTTGGACGGCGCGGACGAGGCTCAACCGGCGCTCGATGCTGCCAGTCGTGCGGTGGCCCTGTTGGAGTCAGACGGGACGGTACAGTCAACTGGCGATCCGTTCCTTCAGGCTGAGCAGGAGCAATCTGGGGCTAAACGGGCAGACGATAGAGAGCCATCGGGCATCGACGGCGTAGCTGGTCATGACGACGACTCACCCGACCCCGAGGAGACGCTGGAAGACAAACGTCACCGTATGTCCGACCTGCTGCATCGTCTGGGCCTAAGTCAGCCGGAGCGACAGAACGGCTTTCGCAAATACGCGCACCAGACGTACGGTCGTGGCTGGATCGAACGCATCGCTGATGTCGACGCGATGAATGCACGTCTGAAAAACGCGCTCGATGATCCCGCCTCGCTTGACGTGGAAATTCAGGACGCGATTGCACAAGCTGCTTACGTCTAACCTTGGCCAGTCCCCCTTTGGGGGCTGGCATCCTTTCTTCGTGTCACACAGCCTTTTTTTCGCTCGCGCATGAGAGCATTTCAGCAAGAACCGCTTGCTCAAATGTTTTCGACCGCGCTCAAACCTGCGCATCGAATTCGTCCGCTTCGGCGGCCCATCTACTTGTTCACGCGAAGGAGTCTCCGATGCGTAGAGTCGGTAACTTCACGCTGTTTTTCGGCGCGGAGGACGCTTTTAGCAACTGGCATCCGTGCCGCTTTACCTACCATGACGTCGATTTCCGGTCGGTGGAGCAGTTCATGATGTTTTCGAAAGCCAAGCTGTTCGGCGACGAGGACATCGCCCAGGCTGTGCTCGCCACACATCTCCCGAAGGAACAAAAAGCCCTCGGACGTAAGGTCAAAGGCTTTGATCTGGAAATGTGGAAGGCGAAACGCGAGTCGATCGTCTATGTCGGATGCCGCGAGAAGTTCGCGCAGCATCCCGGCTTGCGGACGCTGTTGCTCGCGACGGCGCCGACCGAGCTTGTCGAGGCGAGTCCCTACGACACGATATGGGGCGTGGGGCTCGGTGAGCATCATCCAGACATCACGGACAAATCGAAGTGGCGTGGCCAGAACCTCCTGGGCAAGGCACTGATGAAAGTCCGCGACACGCTGTCAACGTCATCCCTTTCTTAGCGCGCCAGAACGGCGCATCGGCAATTACTGGCTGCCTTCGGGTGGTCTTTTTCATTTATAGGAGGCGATTTGAAGATCGCACATTTTTCTGACCTGCACTACGCGCCGGGCAACATCGAGGAGTCGGATCGATGCTTCGGTTTCGGCATCGACCATGCGGTGCTCGCCCATGCCGACGTCGCAGTCATCTCGGGTGATGCGACGGACCATCGTCTCGACGCACACGCGCCGTCGCTGAACCGCCTTGCAAAGCGCATCAACGGGCTGAGCGGCAGCATGCCGGTCCTGATGCTGCAGGGCACATTCTCACATGAGCCTCCGGGGACGCTGCGCAACTTTGAGCTGATGGCGACCACGCATCAGATCTACGTTGCGGAACGCGTGCAGCAGGTGAGCCTTCACGAGGGGCGGTTCTACCCCTCGGTCGGTCCGGTGTTCTCGGACGAGGAGCTGCGCGAGGTTCTGGCAATCGGCGCTGATGTCGTGTTCACGTGTCTGCCCACGGTCAATAAGGGGGCGCTGGCGGTCGCTGTTGGTGCCAAGGAAGCCGGGACGGGTCTCGAAGACGTGCTGGGCGACTATCTCGCCGCAGCAGGACGCGTCAACCAGCAGCTTCGTGCCGCAGGCATCCGCACTGTTGGGGTTTCACACGGCACGGTCAACGGTTGTACGACTGAGCACGGCGTGACGATGGCGGGGTTCGATCATGAGTTTTCGCTTGGTAGTCTGTTCGAGGCCGAATGCGATGCATTCATGCTTGGGCACATCCATAAAGCGCAGCAATGGGAGCGAGCGGGGCGAGTCGTGGCCTATCCGGGCTCCATCGGGCGTTTCCACTACGGTGAGGAAGGCGACAAGGGCTTTCTCATGTGGAATGTCGAGGCGGGAAGCGCGCAAGCTGATCTTGTCGTGACGCCGTCTCGGCAGACGATCTGCATCGACTTCGACGGACCGCCCGACATGCAACGCCTCACGGCAATCGCGCTCAATGCGACCGACAAGTTCGTGCGAATTCGTTGGCAGGTCGACGAAGAGCACAAGCAGTCAGTGGACCGAGACGCGATCGCGGCGCTGTTCGGCAACGCGGCCGAGCTGAAGGTCGAAGCTCGCATTCTTCCCGTCATCCGGTCACGCGCCCAAGGCATCAGCCTCGAAACGTCGATTGACCGAAAGCTCGAGCGTTGGTGCGAGCACGCTGATGTTGATCCGGCGCCCTTGCTTGACCGGCTGCAGTTGTTGGAAACCGGGGATGCGGAGGCAATCGCCGCTGGCGTGCTGGCGCGACTGAGCGACGCTGACGCATTGTCGAGCATATCCGAGCCTGCGCCGGTGACGGCCCACGTAGCTCCGGATCGCGATGTTGGCGACGACGCACTGCCCATGCCAGACGCGACGGTGGAAATCGTCGAGTCGGCTTCGGCAGATCAGCTTTCGTGGCTCAACGATGATTTGTTTGCGGCTTAATTAGCGAATGAAGTAGCCGCTCATGCAGAGGAGGCCAGTATGGCTCCTTCGCTTGGACACGCGAGCCGTGTTCCGATAGCCGATTTTGGTCGTCGCTATCGAAACAGAGGTTTCACCGCGTCTTTGACGCATCGATTCGTAGTGGCAGGACCTTTCTCTAGCAGTTCATCTTTTTTCTTACCCTGGCGGGGAGCGATCCCTTCCGGGGCCGCATTCCGCCCACCATAACGGAGTGCATCATGTTTGGTCTTTATCCCGCTGGCCCGAACTGGGTTCGCACCTTTGCTTTGGGCGACTGCTCATCGCGTGATCTTCAAAAGTCGTTGGTCGATCTGGCCGGCTTTACCGCTGCGATCCAGCATCAGCCGTTCGGCCAGTACCGCGGCGCAGTGCTGGCGCAGTTCGGTCATACGCTGTTGCTGGTCGCTACGACCCCCGGCGCTTGCGAGATCGCCGTTACGCCGACCGTTGAAATGCAGCACCTTCTGTGGTCGTATCAGGAAGGGTATGCAAGCCAGTGGTCTGCTGCTGAGATCCGTAGCCTCACCGGGCATAGCGGTTGGTCCGAGCTTCTGACAAACGCGCGTCGCGAGTTCGGCAGAGTCTGCGACAACGTGGCGGCCGCACTAGACGGAACGCTTGTAGCGCCCAAAGCAGCGGTGCAGTCCGTGCAGTCGGTCGTGATGAACGAGCCGTTTCCCAACGAGGACGACGACGCTTTCTATGCGCAGATGGCTGCTATGTCGGCGTCGATGAGCGCGCCGGAGGATCTGTCATGCGGCCTCTGAAACTGACACTGGAAGGCTTCGTTGGCGTGCGCGATGGCATGAAACGCGACAACGTGACGCTCGATCTGGAGGCGTTGCCGGATGGCCTGATCGCCTTGACCGGCCATAACGGGGCGGGCAAGACCACGCTTATGGACAACCTGCACCCGTATCCGATCATGCCGTCGCGTGCGTCGAAGCTGTCGGTCGACGCCTTCTCGTACTGGGATCACATCTGTGGCACCAGTGCATTGAAGGAACTCGAATGGGAGCACGACGGCATCCGCTATCGCTCGTCCTTCACGTTCCGCAAGCCCGGCAAGACAGGCAAGGCGGAGTACTACCTTGCCTATCGTGGCGTCGACGGTACGTGGCGTCCGGTGTCGCTGCCTGACGGAACGGTGTCGGACGGCAAGGCGGAGTCGTATAACCGCTGCGTCGAGGCGATCAACGGTTCGTTGGAAACGTTCTTCACGAGCGTGTTCTCGGCTCAGAACCGGCGGCCGCTCGCGTCCTATGGTGCGGGCGAGATCAAGACGCTGTTGGCCGAACTCCTTGGCATCGATCACCTGAAAGCCTTGTCGGCGAAAGCCGCTGATGTCGCGAAGGTGCTCGGCAAGTCGCTCGAAGGCATCCAGTCTGAGCTTGGCGCGCTAGCCGGAAAGCGGCAACGTAAAGCCGACGCTGAGCAGTCGATCGTCGCGCAGGGCAACACCCTGCGTGCCGCTCGCGAGCAACGCGATGCCGCGCTTGAGCACGCGAGCAAGTTGACTCAAGAGCGGGCGACGCTTGCGGCCAAGCAGAGCGAATCGGCAACGACCGAGGCGCGCCTGCGAGAGCTGGGCGTGCGCCGCGACGAGTTGGGGCGTGCCCTGAAAAGCGCGGCCGACGACGAGCAGGCAGCGGCGGTTCGGTGTCAGCAGCGCGTTTCCGTGCTGAGTCGAACCGTGGCCACGCACCAAGCAACGCTGGCTCGCCGCGAGGCGATCCTCGGTGCGGCGGCGAAGCGCGAGGAGGCCGAGTTGGCGATTGCGCGCGAGGAAGCGAGGTTCGCTCCCCTGCAGCGCGACATTGCCGATTTGGAGGTCAAACGCGCGACGTTGACGACGCTTGATGCAACGCTTACCAGCTTGATGAACCAGGGCACGACGAAAGCCGCGCACTTCGACACGTTGAGCAAGCAGGCAGCGGTGGCGGAGCAGGTGCCGTGCGTCGGTCATTCGATGCATGCCCAATGTCCGCTGCTCGCGCAAGCCTTTCAAGCGAAAGAACAAGCGGAGGTGCAGCGTGTTTCGGTGGCGAATCTTCGCGCGGAGTATCGCGAGAAGAAAGCGCAGGCCGAACGCTTGGCACTGGTGCCGGCTGAATTGGCGGCGAAGCGTGTTGAGATGCTCGCCATCACCGATGCGACCGCGCAGTTGCGCCGCGCCTTGCAGGCGGCGGCAGAGCTTGCCGCCACTAAGCCATTGCTCGATGCAGCCGTGTCGGGACTTGAAGCGGCGCAGGCTGAGTTGCGTTCGATCGCCGAGGAAAGTGCCGCACGTACCGCCAAGTACCAGTCTGAGAAGACGCGTATGGAAGCGGAGCTTGCGCGCATTACCGAGGAGGTGGGGCGACTTGCTTCGGTCGACGCTACGGCAGCGATTGCGAAGCTTGACCGCGACATCGCAGCGAACCGGGAGACCGTCGCGGCACTGGATGGACGAATCGAGCAATCGATCCGCGCGCAGAGTGTGTTGCAGGCCGAAGCGGAAGCCCTGGCGCTGGAGTTGGAGAAGTTCTCGGCCACGCAGTCTCGTGCCGACCGCCTCTCCGACGAAATTGCTCATTGGAAGCTGTTGGCTAAGGGCTTGGGCAACGACGGCGTGATCGCGTTGACCATCGATGACGCGGGTCCAGCGCTGACGCACACTGTCAACGAGCTATTGCTCGCGTGCTACGGCATGCGCTTCACGGTGGAGATCCGCACGCAGCGTACGCTCGCAAGCGGCGAACTGCGCGAGGGCTTCGAGATCCTCGTTCACGACGCCGAGTCCAACAGCAGCAAGTCGGTCTCCGTCATGTCCGGCGGTCAGAAGGTCTGGATCAACGAGTGCCTCACGCGGGGCATCGCGCTCTATCTCGCGCAGAACACCGGTCAGCCGTATCAGACTTTGTTCAGCGACGAGTCAGACGGCCCGCTCGATCCCGAGCGCAAAGTGCAGTTCATGCGCATGAAGCGCGAAGTGCTGCGCCAAGGCGGATATCAACGCGAGTTCTTCATCTCGCAGACGCCCGACCTTGTGGCAGAGGCCGACGCAGTCATCGACGTACAGGCGCTTGCCGCCTGATCTTCTATTAACCCTTGTGGGGAGTCGCCCCCACAAGGGGCGCTTCTCGTTCCTCTTTCATTTTCTTGCGCCCCTTCGGCGCTTCCACTATGGCAAACCTTTTGATGCTGCTGCTCGCGGCAGCCGGCAGTCCGTCTCATTCGAACGCGGTGCGTCACCAGCCGCCAACGCAGCACGCCGCACCGGCCACCGCGCAATCTCAACCGCCGCGGCCACCGGACCTGCGTCGCGCGTCCGCGTTCGATAACGGCCGTCGGCGTCGCATCTGACACCGGCTCATTCTCTTTCACTTTTGACTGGAGCCTTTCATGGCCTATTCCTGCACCGACTTCGTCGACGATGTACTCAATGACATGGTGATTCGAAGCTGGATCAAGCCCGAGCAGTACGGGCCCGATGACCCGCAAGCTCAGTGCGATGCGGTGTTGGGCGCGATCAGCGACGCGGACGTCTCGCTGCGCCTCGCCGCTGCCGCGAAGCAGTTCCACGCGGAACTGCTGGATGCCGTCGAAACACTGTCCGCCATCGCCGAACAGTACGGCGCGCTCGCCCTCGCGAATGTCGTCTGTCTCCAGACGGCGATATTGAAGGGCGGGGTGATCGAGCTCACGCGCGATGAAGCGGAGAACTTCGCTTTCGTCAGAGACCTGCCTTCGGGCGGTCGCTGGTGGCGACGCGTCAATTTGATCGAGTAAGCGGCAAATAAAGCCGTTCAATTTCTTTTCTCAACCCTTGCGGGCAAGCGACCCGCTGGGGTCGCTCCGCATTCTTTGTGTGGAGTGTTCTATGTTTGAAGCGGCCAAGCTGGGGGCATACCCTCAGCAGTTTCCCAACCTCGAAGCGGCGATTGGCTACATCGCCGGCACCGCGACGCACGCGGGTGAAGTTCGCCCGTGGGTTCGGAACGTCGATACGAAAGTCTTCCTGATCATCGGCGGCAGAGTGCAACCCCAAAACGGGGTGCGCCAATGACGCCGCCGTGGCTGGAGCAATACGCCAGTGGCAAGAAGACCGGCTATGCGCAAGCGTTCATGTCGTATGCCGAGTACTACGGAGTCGACGGATCTGCTGACGATGACCCCGAAATCGAAGAGCGGATCGTCATGCATCGGCAGCCGCTCGTGGGTTACGCCAGTCGCACGGGCACCCGCCGCAACCTGGCCGCGCTCAAGGGCGCCGACTGGCGCTTGTTGGTCTCGGCCAAGGGCGAGTTGCGTACCGAGGGCTTCGATCGCTACGCGTTGGATAACGGCGCTTGGACCGCGTATCAGCAGGGCCTGCCCTTCGATGAGCACGCGTTTTCTGTTGCTGTCGAACGGCTTGGCGAGCGGGCCGACTGGCTTGTCCTTCCGGACATTGTCATGGGCGGGATGGCCTCGCTCGACTACTCGCTGAAGTGGCTGGAACGACTTCGCGGTATGCCGTGCCGGATGCTGATCGCCGTTCAGAACGGTATGCAGGTCGAAGACCTCGCCTCGCTTCTGTCGCCTGCTGTCGGCATCTTCATCGGCGGTTCAACGGAGTGGAAAGAGCAGACTGCGCACGTGTGGGGGTTCCTCGCGCGACGGCGTCACTGCTACTTGCACGTCGGTCGCGTGAACTCGGCGCGGCGCATTCGCATCTGCGCGGCCGCCGGTGCGGACAGTTTCGACGGTACCAGTGTGAGCCGGTATGCGAAGACGCTGCCGGGCCTGGACCGCGCGACGCGGCAGGGCGACATGTTTGCGGCTGCGCACGATGGCCTCGAAGAGGCGCAAAGAGCGACGGCTGACCTTTTGATTTAGACCATAAACCCTTTCGGGAGCGCATCCCGAAAGGGTCGCTCCTATCTTTGGAGCGAAAACAATGGAACAGGAAATTCTCTCGAAGATGGAAGCTGCGATCGGCGTCATGCAGCGCTACGTTGAACTTGGGCATAGCGCTGCGCCTACTCGGGCGGCAAGGACAGCACGTGCGCTTTGGTGTTGATGGTGGAGGCGATTCGCCGTGTGGGCTGCACGACGATCACGCACCACGTTCAGTCGGCCGACACCACGATCGAGAACCCCACAATCGCAAACTTCCTGCACTCGGTGTTGGACGAACTGCAGTTGTATATCGAAGCGTCGGCGTTGCCGGTGCAAGTCCACGTGACGACGCCTTCGTTGGCAAGCCAGTTCGTGGTCTCGACGATAGGGCGTGGCACTTTGGTACGCACACCTGAGAATGGCGTGCGTGACGGTAGACGGACAAGGGCGTGCGCGGACGAGTGGAAGGTACGGCCGGGAGGTAGGCTTCGAACACTGCTTGAACGCCGGGCGACAGGTGACGGTGCACGCGAAGTTATAACGGTGTTGGGGCTGCGCAGGGACGAAAGCACCTCGCGGGCGGTAGCAATGACCGAGCGACGCGACAGCGCCGAAGTTGCGGTCCGAAGCAGAACCGGGGCGCTGACCCTCAGCCCGTTGAGCGAATGGACGTCCGATGATGTGTGGACGATGCTCGCGCTGCTGGCGGATGCTGAAAGTTTGCGCTTTCCATCGCCGTTGATGCCACGCACGATACACCGCCTGTCCGAGATTTATCGCGCAGGGAACGGTGGAACGTGTGGTGTCGTGGTGGGCGACTCGGGTGCTCGGGCCGCGTGCGGTTCGCGTTTTGGGTGCAGTTTCTGTCTCGTCGCTGGTGAACGTGACAAGTCGCTCGAGGCTATGATCGAGGATGAGCAATACGGTCATCTTCGGCCGCTGAACGACTTCCGCAACTATCTGCTCGCGATCCAGTGGGACATGGCGCGGCGCGAGTTGGTCGGGCGTTCGCTGAGCGATGCGGGCTACACGCGTATCCAGGCGGACACGTACAGTTATCTAACGCGTGTTGGCCTACTGAAAATGCTCTGCAGTATCGACGCGGCTGAGCGCGACCGCGCAGAAGCGCACTCTGGGGCACAGGCGATTGGCTTAATTCCCGATACGGAAGAAAACCGGCTGCTGTGTGAGCCGCAGTTTGAATTCGTCACGCCACAGCAGTTGGTGGCGATCGACTTCTTTCTCTCGATGCATCATTACGCGCCGCATGCGTTTCCTGCACTGGCGGTTTGGCACGACGTGAATGTGCTTGGGCGTCGGTATCCGGTTCCGAAGCTCGACGGCTTGCCGAAGACCGACATCGTGCTGCACGGCTGGTATCCAGTTGGGCAGTACGACCGAGACGCGCCGTCAGTCGGGTTGCGTTCGTTCGATGCCGAGCAGTGGAATCCATACCGGCATCCCGGTCGGCCCGGCCGATACGCGAGGACCACAGGCGGTGAGCAGACGGTCTATTTCGAGGAAGCCTCGCAGTTCGAGGTGGACGCGGAAGCGGCGTGCTTGTTCGTCACCTGCACGTACGACACCGTCTTCATGCTGGACACTCAGCATCGCGACGCGATCGACTCAGCGCATTTTTGGCTGAACGAGGGCATCGTGAAGCTGCCGACCGGCATGGCCCAGCGATATCAGGAGATGGCGAAACGCGGGCAGTACTTCACGCGGCTCGCGCAGCGCTTGAATCTCACCCCTTCTGAGTTGGACTCTCACCTTGTCTCCAACGCCATAAGTGACGTGGCACATGACAGGCTGTTAGGCCATGACCGCATACAATTGAGTCTCTTTGCTGAGGCGGCCTAGCCGCACGACACCTTTCTAAAATCCCGGGCTAAACCCCCGGGATTTTTTTTCGCAAATCGAACGCATCAAGGTCGGGTGCGGGAAGCGTTTCAGTGGGTTGAACTCCCAACAACTTTAGAGCGTGCATAATGGCGGCTGACTCTCGGGTAAAATTGAGTCTGAAGGTTTCGCCTTCCATAGTGACCTGCGCGCCAGAGTGAACGCTTAAAGCGTGCAGCGCTAGGTTGAGTGCGCGGGCGATTTCTCCATCGCGCGTCTTTTCATCGAAAATCGGATTCATAGCTGCCCCTGGCTCGGCTCTCCTCGTAAGAAGCAGGCACCGTGCCGGGCGGGAAGGAACGCCTCACGTGCTTCGTGCTCGAACAATCCTCTTAGGGCTTTTCCCCGTCGCGTCGGTGTTTGGGTTCGTCGTGCTCCTGTCTGGTATGAGCGTAGCGACGATCCTCCTCGTGGGTATAGTGTGTGCGATCGCCGGGTTTGGAGCGGGTTTTCTTTCGCACCGGCCGAAAAGCGAAGCGAACTGCGGCGACTGGCGGACAATGGTCTATAACCCGAAAGAGTTTAGACGCATCAAATAGCGAATAGGCGAAACGAACGAATTAGCAATGGCATATACGAACTCAGAAATATCGCAGCTCCTTCAAAAACAAGCCGCACTGGATACCGCGATCGCCGAGGCGCGCGAAAAAGAAACGAGGCTCGCTTTGATCGAGATGGTGCAAAAGATGCGCGAATACGACATCAGTCTGCATGAACTGATGGGTCGAAAGCTGGGCGAACCGGCGGCGGCTCTGCCGAAGTATCGCGATCCAGTGACCGGCGCGACGTGGAGCGGCCGTGGGCGGGAGCCGCAGTGGATCGCGGGGCTCGATCGCAATCAATTCCTGACAAGCCGTGGCAACACTGACGGGGCAATTCAACCGGCCCTGTTTCAGCAAGCGCGCTGACGGCAGTCGGGCCCCGAGGCTTGGTGCTATAGCTAGGTGACCCAATGGGCCGTGCCGCGCGCCCAACGAAATGTTGATCAGTGGCCGGTGCCCCAATGTACCGAGTCGCTACGACGTTGGAGCTTGGGGCAGGCCTTCATTGAAACAATCGCGTTTCACCCGCGTTGATTGCGGCTTCTGCCAGCCCGTGCATCATCCTTGAGCCGATTATCTCTGGGAGTTCGGGCAATAGCTCCTTTTTGAGCTCAAGTACGGCCCTGGCGGTGTCGCGCCCATCGCCTTCGAGAAAAGATTTTTCGAGGTCAAACCACATTAGGGTGACGTCGGTCCACTCGTCGCTTTCATAGCTTTTGCTCGATGTAACTGCGATCACTCGTCCGAGACAGAAGAGGGCCAGCGCTATCCACCCGGGTTGCCGCAGATCGCCTGTCAGCTTGCGATGCGCACGTGTAATTGCAAGAACGATGGGATCGTCAGGATGCGCGGGCCGATTCTTGTTGAACTGAAGCGCCAGATACGGATCGCTTGACCAAAACTTCGTATGGGCAATACGGATCATCTGATCGATGAAGTCCACGAATTTCTGGTTTCGGAATGCTTGCTGCATGCCCTCTGCCCAGGCTTGCGGCGCCACGGCTTTCAATTGTTTGGCCATTCGTGCGGCGCCGAGCGGGGCCTCTCTTAGGGCTTGGGCGAGCTCATCCTCCCCTATGGCGTCCGCAACCTGACCGAACATCGATAATTCGCCCGCTTTCTTCGACATATCCGAAAATCGGGCGATCGATGCGAACGTAGGCAGCACCTGAGGGTGTCGCACCATCTCTCCGGCCAGAGCAAGGCCTTCGCGCGTGCGGTCGTCAAGAGCCGAAGATTTACTGCGGCTAGCTTTTCCCATTTTCGACTCGGAGTTCGCAGTGCACAGACGACTAGCATGCCACATGTAGCTGGGCGACCCGGATGGCGTGTGCATCGCGTTCATCGTCTTCCATGCGCCGTAATCGGGGCTGAAGGCGAACAACGCAAGGTTAAAGCCCAGAAGTTCCTAGCGGCGATGGGAGCACGCGCCTTTCGCTCGCTAACGCGAGGCGAGGCGCGAGACTGTACAAATTGCTTAATACCTGTCAGCCAGTATAAATTACCTTTGAGTCCGGTTAATATTTGGGAAACAAGGTGGGTACCGGGGAGGTGGTATGGAAGCGGAACACGAGGTCCTCTACAAGGGTTTTACGCTTTCGCCGGTCGCCGTCGATGATGGCGATTTCTATACTGCGATGCTGATTGTGCGAGCGCCTGGTGGAGAAAGGCGAGCGAGCGGTATGCTGGGTCAATTTCCCTGCGCGTTATCGGCGACCCAATACGCGCTTGCTTATGGGATGGCGGACGTTGATCATCGGGAGCCGCCGATTTTGGATTGGCCGGTCAGGATCCGCGTACCGCTTGCAGGGCACCGCTTAAGAGCTGATTGACCGAAACGATGGTGGGTCGCTTCCCGCCTGCGACGCTCCCGTCCGTGGCTCACACACTTCTCCCGCCTCGACCACCCGGTTGCGGCCGCGCTCCTTCGCCCGGTATAGCGCGGCGTCTGCGAGGTTGAGCAGCGCCGGCGCCGACTCCGGCGAGGTGGGGAGCGAGCAGGCAAGACCGATCGAGATACTGTCACCGGGGCACCGTTTGAGGATGCTGAGGGGATGCCGAGCGTTTCGATCGCGGACCTGAGCGACTGCGCGACACGTAGTCCTGCCGGTGCCTCGCAGGCCGGGAGCACCACGACGAACTCTTCACCGCCGTAGCGCGCCACGTAGTCGCTTTGCCGCCGCAATGTGGTCGAGAGTGTGCTCGCGACCCGGCGCAAGCAGTCGTCGCCGGCAAGATGCCCGAACGTGTCGTTGTATCGCTTGAAATGATCAACGTCGATGAGTAAGACGCAAAGCGGCTGGTTGCTGTCGGATGCGAACGAAAAATCGCGCGGGAAACGATCGTCAAAGTAGGCGCGGTTGAAAACCCCCGTCAGGCCGTCGCGCGCCGACGTCTCCACCAGTCTTTTATGCGTCTCGGACAGTCGCCGGTATAGGCCGGTGGTCTCGTAGATCAACATTCCGAGGACCGCACTCGACGAAATCATCGACGCTGCGCGCGCCGCGTACCAGCCCACGCTGTAACGCGCCCCGGCAGACAACGTGAGCGCCACATCGATAAGCGTGCCGAGGAGCGCGACGGCGAGCCACAAGTCCATCAACGAGCGCAGTCGAGTCGTCGATACATGCAATCCGAGCGCTGCGAGGCAAATCGCCTCCACTACGATCCCGGCCGGACTGCTGGACAACTGCGCGTACGAACCGGAGGTTGCGACAAAGGGCGGGAGGTGCGCCTGCCCGGCGGTGGCGAGCGCGCAGAGGCTCAGCGCTAGCGCGACACAGGCAAATGCGACGGCTCTGCCCCGGGCGAGACGGCTCGCAGTGGAGGGAACGGCTCGCGTAAAAAGGGAAGCGGTTATCAGCGCCGGAAAGCCGCCATGCCAGAACACCCAAATCCACACCGCCGTTTGAGGCCCCGCGCGAAGCAGGCCGGTAGGCGAAAACACGCCGGGAAAGACGAGCAACTGGATGGCGGCAATCACGCTCGTGAACGCATATGCACCGCTAAGTGCAGCGAAAAGCAGCCTGCCCGAGACGGCGAACTGAGTCCACAACAGCAATGCCGTCAGGCCTTCGGTCAGCGTCACCCATGTCGCGAACACTGGCAGGAACGGGGCAATAACCGGCCCTGGACTTTTCGCGTATGGCCAGACCGAGACGGCGCCACTCATTGCGAGCAAGGCCACGACCGCCGCCATAACTCGATGCCGGAGGGTGGATGGCAGGTGAATCAGCGTTGTTTGCATTTGGTGAGCGTGCAATGCGGCCGGTTGCCGCCGTCGCCCTTAACAATTCTTCGGAAGGTTTCGCTTTTACGGCGCAAGCGCGGGCTTCTTGAGAGCGCCGCCAGCACAATGCGCGCCGGGGTTGGCTTAGCCGTTGCTATTGGCTAGATGGCAGGCAATATTAGAAAAGTTCGACGCCATGAAAGTCACGATTGTTTCCGTTCACGCTCCACCGCCCGGACACGAGGAGGACGTGTGCAGGTTCTGGTTCCAGACGGAGGACGGCTCGAGCCCGCAGAGACGTCACTCAATCTCCCTGCGCACCGCCCGAGTCATTCTGGAAAGCAACCCTCCCGACGACGCGCTTACCAAAATACTGCGCGCAATCGTGAGCACTGCCAGCGGGGACTACGACGGCCTTATTGGAAAATCCTACACAGACAACGGTGATGCCCCTTATGCGCGAAGACGTAGAAACGATGAAGGTCGAGCACGGTGATTGGACCATCGACTCGCGGCCACAACAAATCGGCCACCATTGGCATTCGTGGTGCGAGGTTGAACGCCGGCCAACGGACGACGAGGTCGATGGGCAAATTTTCCATTTCTTCGATATCGGCTACTTCGACACGGAGCGGGCGGCTTACGAACGTGCCGTCTCATGGGCGAAGGCGTGGATAGAGGACAACTTCTGATGCAGGCGGGCTGCGGCGGGCAAGGCGTTTGCGGTCCGCTCGCCACTAAACCTTCGGGGTGCCGATATGACGGTCAGTGATAAACGGGTGGATAAGGTCGTCGTGCGGCCTGACGAGCACGCGGGGTGGCGCGTTGAGGTCCCAGACAAGGACCGACCGCAAGGAGTCTTTGTGACGATAGTTGCCGACAGGGAGGGCGCGCTCAAGATCGCCGCGGATATGTATCCGGCAGCGAAGATCCAAGTCGTGGACAGTCCGCAAGAAGCGTGAAAACGCGCTCTAGGGGCGCCACGGGCCGCGCCCCCGATGAGCCGCTTCCGGAATCCATCTCTCCGCAACTCGCCACCCTCGCCAGCCGACCGCCTGCGAGCGGCGACTGGCTATGGGAAATCAAGTTCGACGGCTACCGGTTGATGTGTCGGATACAGAGCCGGCGAGCGAAATTGATCACGCGCGGCGGACACGACTGGACCGAGAAGATGCGCACGCTAGCAACCGCTATCGAGGAGATGCCGGTCGACAACGCGTGGCTCGATGGGGAGGTGGTCGTGCTCACCGATAGCGGCGTTCCTGACTTCAACGCGCTGCAAAACGCGTTCGACCGTCGCAGCACGACGCAACTGACATTCTTTGCGTTCGACATCCCGTTTCTTAACGGACGCGATTTGCGGGAAGTACCGCTGGCTCAACGCCGGGAGCTGCTCGGCGAACTGATCGCCAAGACATCGAGCGAGCGCGTTCGCTACAGCGAGTCCTTCACCGAAGACCCGCAATCGCTGCTCGCGTCCGCGTGCCGTATGCGGCTTGAGGGAATCATTGGCAAACGCGCGGATGCGCCATACCGTTCAGGCCGCTCGACCGATTGGATCAAACTCAAATGCCTCCAGCGCCAGGAGTTTGTCGTCGGCGGCTACACCAGACTCGCTGGCGCGAAAAGCGGGATGCGATCGCTGATGCTCGGCGTGCACGAACGAGACGGCAGCCTGCGGTTCGCTGGAACCGTAAAAGCGGAACTGAAGCCGCGCCCGCTTGCAGAGCTGGAAAGGAAGGCGGTCAAGTTGGTTCGCAACGATCCGCCTTTCTACAACCCGCCCCCGCGCGAGAAAGATCGCGACTTCGTTTGGCTAGCGCCCGAACTGGTCGTTGAAGCGTCTTTCCTCGAATGGACGCCGGCGGGCGAGGTTCGGCACCCGGTCTTTCAGGGCATGCGTGAGGACAAGCCCGCAACGGCCGTGACAGAAGAAACAGTCATCGACGTTAACGAGCCTGGGAGCCTGCCCCAAGCGAAGGGAACCGCGCGGGTGTCACCGGGCCGCGCGGGAACGCTGGTCGTCGCAGGCGTGAAGGTGTCCAACGCCGAGCGCATCATTGATGACGTGACGAACCTGAAGAAAATCGATCTCGTGCGCTACTACGATGAGATCGCGGAGTACGCCTTGCCGTACTTGAAGGATCGGCCCGTGTCACTGGTACGCGCCCCGGAGGGCATTCACGGCGAACTGTTTTTCCAGAAGCACGAGGAGCGGTCCAAGATCCCTGGCATCACGCGGCTGCCGGTTGAAATGCACCCGGGCCACCCGCCGCTGCTGGTCGTCGACCATCACGAAGCGCTGATCGGCCTTGCGCAAATGAACGTGGTCGAACTGCATAGCTGGAACGCCGTGCAACCCGACCTTGATCATCCGGATCGCTTCATCCTTGACCTTGACCCTGATCCCGAGTTGTCCTGGCAGATGATGGTCGACGCCGCGACTCTCTCTAAGGTCTTGCTCGACGAAATTGGCCTCAAGAGCTTCATCAAGACGAGCGGCGGCAAGGGCTTTCACATTGTTGTGCCGCTCACGCGGCGGCAGCAATGGGACGAGGTGAAAGACTTCTCGCACGCGGTCGCTCGCTACATGGCGCGACTGATGCCCGAACGATTCTCCGCTGTGCTCGGCCCGAAGAACCGCGTCAAGAAAATCTTCATCGACTACCTGCGCAACAGCAAAGGGGCAAGCACGGTAGCAGTGTTCTCCGCACGTGCGCGCTCAGGCATGGGCGTGTCGATGCCCATCGCGTGGGACGAACTGGCCGACATCGGTCGCGCCGATCAGTGGACGATCAAAACGGGCGCGCAGCGCATGCATTCGCTCCGGGCCGATCCATGGGACGGCTACCACCGGACGCGGCAAGGCATCACTGTGGCGATGCGAAGGGCGGTCGGCATGCGCTGACCGCTCAAGCCGACCGTTAGCTGTGGTTCTTGGCCTTGTGGTGCCGTTTTAGGTGCGCTTTAGAATGTTTGCCCGTCGGCCCGGCCGGCGTGCCCGTTTCGCCATTTCCGTTGGGCGTCGTTGCGATGCCCACTCCGCCACGGCCCGCGCCGTTGCCGCCCGGCACTCCGCCCGCGTTGCCCTGCGCGACGGCTGCCGTACACACACCCCACGCGAGCGCGGTCGTCACTACGCATTTCGTTGCAATATTCATCGTGTCCCCTTTATTTTCCTCAGTTACTCTTCGACTGCCGACGGCGGCCGAAAAGGCGCGCGATTGGCACCTACGCAAGCGCTAGGCCCGGCGGAGCACAACGGTGCCGGTATTAGAGACGACGGGAATGACACGCGAATGGCGGCGCCGACGGACGAATAAGTCAGCCGCGAATCGCCGTTGGCGACACTGCAGCGGGTGTATCATCCCGGCACTAATCGCCGAGGCCTCAGCTACAACCAACGCGCCTTCGCGCCGGGAGCCCAGTGACGACGGACGGTCATAATCGCGACCAATATTCGCAGATCGACGATCGGATCGCAGATTGCCATCGCATGATCGAAGCGCAGTCAGACCGGCTGGCTGCCCAGGTCCGCGCCGGCGTAGACCCGGCTGCGACGCGCGCCGTCCTGTATTGTCTTAAAGAAAGCCTGTTGGCCCTTGAGGCGTCAAAAGCGGCGAGTTCCATTAACTTGCGCGCGTCAGCTATCAAAAGCCTCGCGAAGCTCGGCACGATGTCGAGAGCCGACAACTAGAACAGCGGCGGATCGCATCAGGCGCTGGCGCGGTTGTCGTTTAATCGGCGAGCAACATGTTTTCTATCGCCCGGGAAGAGCGCGTTTTCAGCTTTTTTTCGGCGCTTAATACGGCCCGCTGGACCCGTACACTTCTTTCCGTGGCGATGAAACGCAACACAAGTCGCACAACGGCAGTCACCGAGCATCCGGCCCAACCTCATGCCTATCCGGACAAGCGGTTGCCACGCGTGCGTCTTAGGTTTCATCGCTCCGCTTTAAGAGATTTGTCGTTACGGGGAAGTCGTTGCTGTCCAGCGGTAGAGAGACGTTGTAGGAAGTTGACGCAGTCGTATTAAGCGAAGCCCCGGCCCGGATCATCGGTCGGGGCTTCGTCTTTTTTGCATGCGCGTCCTTCCGCTCGTGCGGGTTGAGCGGCGGGCTTGACCTCGCTGTGCTGGAACTCCGGCGCGTCCTTCTTCCTTGGTGGCGCCCGCCCACGGCGCGTGATTTGCTCTTGGTCTTGGCCAGTTCAATGCAACCGAGGCCGTCGGCCACGTTCTCATGAGCGAAAGGAGGGGAGATGAGCGAAGTACAACGAGATGACATTGAAGCACAGCCTGCCAGCCCGCGAGACGCCAACGAGCGGCGAGCGCTGCTGCTGCACTTCGGTGACGTGGTGGAATCAATCGGCTGCGTATTGAAGTGCGCCGAGCGTCATGGGACTATCGGCGAGGCTGCCGCCGATGAGGAATCACTCGCCGGCTTTCCGATACTGGGCCTCGTCACGCCCCAACTGACGCCGCACGACTTCGCTGCGCGAGCAGCGACCGCTTTCTTCCTCTGGACCAAGGAGTTGCTTGAGCCGACGCTCAATCGCAAACTCTTGGCATACACGGTTCAGCATGATCTGTTCGCAGGCAACCAATCAGGATGGAACTCGTACGTAGCGTTGCTGCGCGCGCAGGTGCCATGGTTCGGAGAGGGGCTTGGACCGGTCGCTGATGTTGAGGCTGAGTCCCCAAGCACCGCAATCTGGCCAGCCCGGGAGAGCGGGCAACGCAGCTCTGATCTACGCGATGCTTCAGACTGAGGCGAAGACGACGCTGCCTTCCTTGTTGAGGCTGGCGTCATTCGGCTCGATGATCGAGCAATCAAGTTCGGGGTAGGCCAGCCGACGATACACGCTGGTCTCGAGCAACTCGCCGCGAAAGCGGCGGTACCAGGAATGACGCGGGCCCTGCTGATAGCGATAGACAGTTCCTGCGCGGTCGTCGTTGGGATTGAGTGGACTGCGGTCACCGGTTCACTGCGTTCGTAATGGTGCGCATTCGTTCCTGTACCAATAATCAACGAGGCGCTGCGCGGCTTGCAGGTCTTCGGGATAGTACGGGTCGTACCCGAACGGCGATGGATCGTATCCTGCCTTTCGCAACGCGGCTAACTCCGACTGGTGCTCAGCCATTGTGGGGTTCGCATTTGTCCTCAGCGCCGTCAGGTCGTGGCACTCGCGGTCGGTGAGGTACCTGCCGGGCGGTGGCATCTCGCCGACGGCTACGCAACCGGCGAGCAAAAATGCCGACGCAATTGCCGTCACCAAGTGTCTCCGTGTCGGGCCCACGATTGCCGCCTGCATTAGTCGCCGCTGCCAAGCTCGCTGTGCTTGTGCGAATGCGTGGCCGCGTGAACGAGCTCGTAGTGAGCGCCTTTGCCACTTCGGGTCGGCGGAAAGCGTTCGCCTTCGACGCAGGTCACCTCGAACCCGGATCCACCGTCGCCTTCCTTCACGACCTTGTAGATACCCGAGGTCTGCACCTTCTCGCCGGGCCTGTGTTGGTCTGCCATTTCTGCCTCCTCGTTGTTGTTCCAATCGGCGGATAGCAAAAGCCATTCCTCAACGGTCAAGTGCCCTTCTGCAAATTGCGGTACGCATTGAAGTGGCGAATCGCCTTTGTCGCGTCGCCGAGTTCTTCATGGATGCGCGCTGCGTTGAAGTGGGCATCCGCAAAGTCCGGCGCGTGTGCGATGCAGAGCTCATACGATCTCAAAGCTTCGCCAAACCGCCCAGAGTCCTCCAATGCCACGCCAAGGTTGAACAGCAACACGGGTTCGCTCGGTTTGTAGTGCAGCGCGTCGCGGTAGACGGCGATTGCGTCGTCGAACCGCTCGGTGTCCATTAGGATGCCCCCAAGGTTCAGCGATGCGTCGGTGTAGTCGGGCGCCCGGGCAAGGGCCTCTCGATAAGCCGATTCGGCAGCGTCGATGTCCTCGTCCTCCAACGACCGGGCGCGGTAGAAGAGATCCACGGCCTTCTCGCGGGCCTTGTGCTCAAGCGGTGCCTGAAGCGATGCAACGTTGGACGCGGCGGGTTTGTTCTCAAAGTCCAGCAACAATTGACCGGTTTCTGCATCCCACTGGCGGCTCGCTTCATCGCGCACCGCAACGCGATCGCCGACGGCCGCGATGCGCACACCGGTGAGCGACCCCTCGTGGCCCCAACTCTTGCGCAGATGGTCGAGCGCGCGGACGATTTTCACGGGCGAGACGCCCGCCACGCGCAATGCCTGTGCGGTCCTGAGCATGACGATGTCCTGAAACGTGAAGCGCCAGTCGCGCCGCTCGCCGCTCGGCGAGACAAAACCGGCCGCAACGAGCTTTTCTACGACGGTTCGGGAGACGCCCAGCATGCGCTGGACTTCCCGCAGGCTGTAGCCGCGCTCGGGCATGTCACCTCTTTGTGCCGGTCTTGCGCGCCGGCGCAGGCTGATCTTCGGTGGCCGCGCGGCGAACCGAGCGGCGTTTTGGAGCCGGTGCTTCCTCCACGGGTTCCGGAGTCGGTGCGGCGGCTCGGGCTGTCTTCCGTGCGGCGCGTGGTGCCGCCGACGTTTGTTCGGCTGCAGCGGGCTTTTTCTTCAGACTGGCCCGCAACGCTTCGACGAGGTCGATGACTTGCGCGCCGGGCTGTTCGATGGCGGGTGCGGCGGTGATCTTGTTGCCAGCGATTTTCTTGTCGATTTCGGCGAGGATGCGCTCTTTCTCCTCGTCCTTGTACGCGGCGGCATCATAACTGTCGACGCGGTACTGCTCGATCAGTTGCTCGGCAAGCTGCAGCTCCGTCGGCTGCACGGCCGTCTCCTCGATTCCGATATCGGCCTGTGAGCGGACTTCGTCTGCGTAGAGCAACGTTTGTAGAATCAGGCCGTCGTTGCCGGCGCGCACCTGCACCATGTGCTGCTTGCCCTTCCACGTCCAACGGGCGACCGCGCACGTGCCGCTGTCCTTCATCGCTTCCTGCAGCAGGCGATACGGTTTCCCGCCGCGCTTATCGGGCGCGAGGTAGTAGGGCTTGTCGAGGTAAATCGGGTCGATCGCCTCGGTTGGCACAAACGAGACAATGTCGATCGTGTGGCTCGCGCTTGCTTCCAGCGCTTCCAGTTCCGACTTCTCAAAGATCACGTACTTCTCTTTCTCGAACTCGTAGCCTTTGACCATATCGGCGCGCTCGACGACTTTTCCGTCGTGCGGGCAGACGTACTGCTGTCTCAACCGGGTGCCGCACTCTTTGTGCATGAGGTTGAAACCCACGCCCGATTTGCTCTCGGTGGCCGTGTAGACCTTCACCGGAACAGAAACGAGTCCAAAACTGAGCGTCATCGATGCGATCGAACGGGCAGCCATACGAACCTCTCGTAGGTTATCTGGCCGGCCACATCTCGCCGCGTGTGGGCGGCGCAACGGCTAGGCGGCAAGGCCAACGGCACGATTCGTGCAAAATAGGTGCCACGGCCCGAGGCAAGCCCAGAACACGATAGATCGTTGGGCGGCGTCAGATAGCGCTCCGGCAACTCGCCCGTTTCGGCAAAAGAGAGGGAAAAGTGTGCACCAGCTATGAGTCTAATCCGAAAGACCGCTTCGACGTCTTCAGCCTGTTCCCGGTGCCAAACTTCGACTACAAGCCCGAGATTTACAAGGACTATGCCGCGCCAATCTTCCGCCGCCTCGACGGTGAGTATCTGACTGACGCAGCGACGTTCGGAATGGTCCCGCGCAAATTCATCCCGCAAGGGGTGAAAGCATTCGACACGATGAACGCGCGGTCGGAGTCGGTCGGGCAGAAGACGAGTTTTCGCTCTGCGTGGAACAAGCTGCAGCTTGCTCTGATCCCGTGTCGCCGGTTCTACGAGCCGGACTACGAGACGGGCAAGGCAGTGCGCTGGCGCATCGGCATGGCCGATGGCGCTCCCCTCGCGATCGCTGGGTTGTGGCGGGCGTGGAAGGATCCCGCCGACGGCTCAACGAGCCTGTCCATGACCATGTTGACGGTCAACGCCGACGACCACCCGCTAATGAAACGGTTTCATAGGCCCGGCGCGGAAAAGCGGTCTGTGGTGATTATCCCGCCGACCGAATATGAGGACTGGCTTTCTTGCAAAAGCACGGATGAGGCGCGGTCGTTCCTGCAGCTTTATCCGGTGGAGGCGATGCACGCTGAGCCGTTTCCGCTGCCGCCGCGGACCGCCAAACCAAAGGCAACGCCCAACCTCGATCTGGCGCAAGCGTCCCTGCTTGCGGACGATGGCGGCTGATCCAAGGGCCAGGGACACTAAATTTGAACGAAGGACGGGGAGGCGCCATGACTACGTATCGAGCGGCATATATTCCGCCGGAACCCGGTTCCAACGGCGTCGGCGTGTTGCTGACGACGCACGAGCATTGCACTTGACCGACGATCAACTGTTGGTGGTCGCCCGTCAGGTGGCCGCCGCCAATGACGCGGAAGGGGAAATTGTCATCGGCGACTGGAGTGAGTGATGCGACTGGGGCGTCGCATCTTCGATTGCATGTGAAGCAGTTAGGCGGGCGTGCGTTTGACGGTGATCCGGTACTCTGCTCCGCGGCTGTCGGTCGCAATGGCCGTCGCAGCGTTGAGCGGGACCGTCGTGTCAACGTGCTGCTGCCAGCCCGAATCATCTAAATCAACGACGACATGCGCCGTATTGTCGGAATTGAGCGCAACGACATTAGCCACTAGCGTGAATTGGCGGTGTCCGTCGCTGCTCTGCTGGATTCTCCAGCGACCGATCAAATTCTTGGTGGCATAAGACGCTTCGAGGGCTTTGGCCTCGCTGTATTTTTCGACATTGACAGTCGCCAGAGGCGCGGTCATCGCATCCTGCCACGTGGCGTTGGCACAAGTGACTGATCGATGCGATGCAGTATCGCCGAACGCGCCATTGTTCTCGGCGGTGCATTTCTCGCCCATGACCTGCTGGGCATGCGCGGTTCCGAGCGTTGCAACAATCGCCCATGTGGATGCAAGCAGTTTCGCTTTGTCCATTTCGATTTATTTCCCGTGAATGTGGTCTCGGCTCTGTTCCCCGCACTTGCGCATGTAGAGGTCACACAAGCCGACGCTGGCCATTCGCAGCTTGCTAGTCGAATTCCGGGTCAACGATGTAGCCGCCGCCGCGGCCAGCAACTGCGATCGGGCGCGCGCGAAGCGAATACTTGAATGTCTGCCACGTAATCCTTCGACGTAACAGAAGTCGCCCGACGTTGAATGCATATCGGATGATCACGCTCGTCTCAGAATGGGGACCGACGTGAAGCTCCTGCCGCGGTATCGGCCCCATGTCGGTTCTCAGGCCCGGCTGCCGAGCGCGCGCTCGATCTTACGATCGGTCTTGTACTGGCCGAGTGCGAAAACGGACCAAATAGCGGCGGGGATCCAGCCAATCAGCGTGATCTGCAGCAGAAAACAGATGATCCCGGCGATCGGACGGCCGATCGTGAAAAACTGGAGCCACGGGATGATGATTGCGAGAAAGAGGCGCATGTTGAATTCCTTGATGGTTCGATGAGACCGCCGGTATAACGGCTCAACTAAGCAAATCCTTAACGGGGCGGGAGTGCGTCTTGCCTTCCGCCCCAACTTGATCAGTTGACGACAAGAGCGCCGCCGTTCCCCAGGCCGCCCTTGACGTTCTGCGCGCGGTACTGTCGAACTGCGCCAACGAGGTTATTGAGCGAGTCGGTGAATGCGGCTACGACGACCTTGCCCTGCGCGGTCCGTGCGTAGGCACCGCCGCCCGCAGCGCCTGCGCCGCCCAAGCCGCCGGCGAACACGCCGGAGAGCATGCCGAAGTCGACGTTGCGCGCCGAACCTTCAGCGGCCGCCAGTTGCACGCTGGAGCGGTTGTCGACGAGCGTCAGCATGGTCGACGCTTCCTGCGCCTTCATCGTGCCAGCGGCACCGGCGAGCACACCGCCTACCACGGGCACGAATGCGAGGAGCCCCGCTGCGCCGCCGCCCGCGTCGCGGTTGCTGAACGTCACGCTCGGGCTGATCGTGTAGTCGGCCGCGACCATCTGGCCTTTGTGCATCTTGGAGGTCTTGCGCAGTTCGCCCGATGCGTTCAGGGCGCGCTCGCCCATAGCCGTGCCGAGCGCGCGGCCGCGATCGACGATCACGAAGCAGTTGCTTTGCTGGACGAGCAGTTTCAGGACAGGCACCGTCGATCCGAGCTGGTATTGACCAGTTAGAAGGCCGTACCACGGGGCTTCCGTATCCTCGACGATGGCCACGGTGCCGAGCGGCGCCGGGCAGTGCTGCAGTCCTGCATTGGCGTTCTGCGACGCTTCGCCGGCAGCGGAACCGGTCGCCGCCGTCTTGGCGGATTGCGCGCCCGGCTGCATCTGAGAGCAAGCGGACAGCGCGAAAACGGACAGGGCGGCGATGCCGATGATTGTGAGCTTCATGGTTCCTCGTTGTAGTCGTGAATTTTTGATTTTTGGCGCAACGGCCGATTGAGCCAGCAGCGGTTGCGCGGTCACCGCGCAGACGCTTTCATGAGCGAAGACAAGGCTACCGGCCGTGGGCGCGTCTTGGATTCGGAAAGACGCATGTTTTTGCGCGTCTTTCCGTTTCTGCGGTGTCTAACGCCAGCGGCGCTCGAGCGGGGTCACTCGCCACCACACGCCGTCAAGGCTCGACGCTTGAGCACGAACGCGACGCATCGCTCCGCGCTTCACCATCAGTCCGCCGTCCTTGACGAACCCCATGCCTTTCAATGCCTCAGTGGTGTATCGCTTTCTCAGGGTCGCGTAGATGCGAGTCATGACGACTTGCCGGCCGGAGACGCCGCGACCTTCGGAGGGCAGTCGAAGCCCGTCCGCTCCCCGCGGATCACTTCCACATCCGCGCGGTTAGCCCGCACGAGAACGTCGCGCGACCCGTTTGTTTCGTCGAAGAGCCGTATGTACGAGCTTCCGCCGACCCCATGCCATACGGCGCGGGCGTCGCGCGTACCCCACTTATCGGTGGTCGGAAGCTTGCAGAACTGCACCTTCACACCGCTCGCCGTTGCGATCGCAGCCAACTGCGTATGCTCAGCATCGGAAAAGATCACAACTTGGCCGGGCGCTGAGCGCACGCCGAGGTTCACCATCGACAAATTCAGGAGAGCGGGGCGGGTGGCGACGAGCGCGCCAAAAATGGCCACCGCCAAGAAGACCACCGTTAGACGAATATCGCGCTGCTGCACTTTTGACGGAACGATCAGCACGATGATCGCGGTGATTGCGCCTACAGCAGCAAAGAACATAAGGGTCGCGTGCATGCGGGCGTCGGGGGACTGGTCTCTTACAAAAACAAGCAGATAGGCTAGGGGGAGTGCCACGAGAAACGACATAAAAACCATCGATCCGCTATCGACTGCGCGATGCAGCGAAGCCGCCGGCGACTCCCCGCGCCGCTTGAGGCGGAAGTTGTTGGCGACAACGAGAAGCTTGAGCGCCCACAACGTCGAAAAGGCACCGAAGCCGACGCCGACCAGCGCGATGCAGGTGAATGAGAACGCGGCGGACGCGAGGAAGAATGCATCGCCGAGCGACAGGCCCTCGGGCACGATGCTCTCGAAGTAGCAGTAGGCGACCAGTATCAGACCGCCGAGGAGGAGGACCGCTTTCCATGCGGCGGTGAATGCAGCTTGAATGACGTCGATGAGCGACTTGATCGCGTCGACGGGCTCTTTCTTCTTTGGTTCCATGCAAGACCTCGTTAAGGTAACGATAGCGACGCGAAACAGTCGCGTCATGAGCAAGGCTAGAGAGCCACGCTCAAAGTCAAGGAAGTGACTTCCCAATCCTCAGGGAAGCCGCGGGAGAGCACTCCTCCTGGCCCAGACGAAAAGACGAAAAAGCGGAGGTGGTGCCTCCGCTCTTTTTTGGGATCAACTCAGTTTGGTTGCTGTTGCGGCCTGCTTTTTCGCGTCATTCAGGCACAACGTGGAACTGCTTCTCGTTGCCCATGAATTTGGCCGACGCATCGGCTTCCGTTGTGAATGACCACGTGACGTCGATAGGATGCGTGTCGCCATGCAGCGCTTTAAGCACGCCGGTCACATGAACCGAGTACGCTGTGCTGCCCTTGAGTGCGGTGTACGGGATGCACATGGCACCGTTCGTTATCTCTGTGTTGCCGTCCGGCGTAGGTTGGAAACAAGGGACGTCATTGCCGCCGCTATCAGTGATTTTGATGCTTACCGAGCTCAGGCGCCCCGTTAGCTTCGCCTGAATCGTCACGGGGTAGCCTACGTAGGTGTTCTGGTACTGCGGCTGACTGGCGAACGGATTCGGGTTTTCGGCCGCGAACCACCTAGCCGGCACACCCGTTTGACCGGAGTACGGATATGCGACGAGCTGTGTATCGCCAACGGCCGAGGCGAATCCGCCGAAGTCAATGTTGACCGCTTCCCACGTTGCACTCGTCGATGCGCCAACACCTAGCGATGCGTAGCCCTCAAGCATCAAAAAGCGGTGGAATGGTGCATCGAATAGCGATGTGACGCCGGTCAACGATGTCGAAAAAGCCCGAATGTCTCCGGCTATCGTAACTTCACCGAACACGGCATCTGAGCGAGTAAACGGCGACTGCCCCGTGTAGCCTGGAAGCCCTTGCGTTTCGTTATGCCCGGTTGCCTGGTTCAGTACCAGGTAATTGGCGTGGTTCAGGGCCGACGTAACCAGCGTCTGGTCAACGGTGAGTTGATTAATACCGACGTTGTGTCGTACCGCGCTCATAAAAGCGATGCTATCCGCGGTGGGATCCCCCGTGGGGGAGACACTCTGCGGCGTTGATGCGGGCGGGAGCAGCGTCACCTTCTGCGACGCGGCCGGAGAGCCAGTCTGATCGCCCGCGTTTGTGGAACCGCTGCCGGCATGGTTGCTCGTGCTGTTCGAGTCGGAGGAACCGCCGCCGCCGCACGCAGCGAGCACGGCGATGGTCAGCGCGGTCAACGCAGTGACGCGGACGGACGGCAATACAAAACACAATCTTTTCAAAATCAAGCCTCGTTAGTTCGTGGACGCCTCCACGGCGCTCTGATCATTTCTTCTCGTCACCGATCCGATCGAAAGCGCGCGGATCGTTGACAAACCAGTGTTGTCCGAAAAGCCGCTTGTCAAGGCGGTGGAGTCCCGCCCACCGCAGGGTCGCGCTGCGGACTATTGCGAATTCGGCATACCAGCCCGGACCAGCATGAGCATGGTGAACAGAACGCCGGTTCCTGAGCGGGCGAAAGCTACGATTTTTCGAGCGCCTTTCGCCCGTAACTGACGATGGCCGGCGATGTATCGTTCGCAGGGGTGAGCGCGGGCGCTGAACGTAGCAGAACCGCTAAAGGCCGGCGTCAAGCGACCGATAGAAGGGTTGGCGGGGGGTTGGCACGTCGAGGGTCGCGATTCAGGCCGCGAGTGAAAGCAAAAACTGGTGAGGTAGATGAAAATGGTTGGAAACAAAGTTGTCGCAATCGCGTTGACGGTGGCTGTCGGCGCGACCGGTATTAGCGCAGCGACGGCCTTAACGTCGTTCTCTGCGAATTCGAATGCGACGCTGGCGGCGACGCTCATTGCAGTAACGACTAATCAGGTAACGCATGGTGATAGCGCTGAGGCGAAGGCGTCTGTAGAAAATGTCCGGGAACGGAAGCTGGAGGCGCAAGGCATGCTTGACTCGGCGGCAACCTCGCGGTCCGTCTTTTCATGGTCGATGCTGGCGTTTGGTTTGTCCTTGTTGCTGCTGTCGGCCTCATCGTTAAGAGCGGTTCGCGTACTGATGAGAGCGCCGGGACAAGGCTCGGCCTTGAACTGACCGAAAAAGATCGAACAACGGGAAACCGGAGGAAAAATGCAGACGGAGGTTTTTACGACGGCATTCGTCGCGCTGCTTATTTGCGGGGCTGTCATAGCTCGGATGATGTGGCCCGGCTCTCTGATCGGGCAAATCCTTCTCTTCTCCGCACCCGCCGCGTTTCTGGCATGGCAAGTGACGCATCGGATACGTGAGCGCCGCAGCAATTAGAGCCGGAAAGCCTGAACGAATAACAACTTGATCCGCTGCCAGATAGACGCCGCTGATGCCCACAAACAACACGAAATTGAGCGCCCTAGCCGAATCCGCGTCAATCAAAGCGATGGCCGAGAAGATCGAACGTCTTGAGAAAGAGCTTGCGACCTGGCAGTCAGCGTCGCACCTCCCTTCACAGTTGGGAGACTTTGCGCGCATTCTGCGCAGTCATGGCATCGCCACCGTTTTTCACGCCGGAAAGATCGATCCCATAGACGGTGGGACCGCGGCCGAAAGCCTGCGGGCGGCAGTGGAACAGTTTGGCCGCCGCGAGCGCCTTACGCCGCAGTGCCAGGCGAGACTGATTGCGGAGCTTTCCGGATCCCTGTTCGACGCTACCGACGGCCTCGACGCAGTTAAGAAAACCAAGTTGGCTTAAAAGTTCTGCGACGAGTTCCGAAACCATCGACATAGCTTCGCGTGGGTAAAATTGGACGCCTCTACCTTTCGCGCCGAGGTCCGCGCATCCGACTCTATGGTTTTCTCGCATCGACGGTCGACGTATCTCCGACTTGGCGCATTGGAAGCCTACGCGCGCCACAAGCGTCGCGTCATGAAAATCGTGGACAGTCCGGTCCTGTTCACCGTGCAGGCGGCTGACCCGATGATCCTCCCCGAGTCGCTGTTCGCGCTGAAAGAGGGCGACTGCCTTTCTCCGAGCGACCTCGAGCCCGTTGTCCCCGGTCTCGCCGACACGCCAAGTTCCTTCGGACCGGCGACGGCGGCGAACCCCCTGCACACGCTAACGACCTTGACCGATGGGATCCTCGTCGTTCTCGAGCTCGCACAGGAGGCGGAAAGTGATTGCGCGCGAGCGGAGGCGAAGCTACGCGGAACCCTAGCGCGGTTCATCGTGACGATGCTCTGGCCGCCGGGATCCGAGGTCGACGAAGCGCAGCATGCCTCGGCAAGCCGACCCTTCGGATAGGTGGCGAGCTTCAACGCCGCGAAGATCTTCTTCTCGTTGAGCCGTTCACGCAGCAAGAGGATGCCGGTCGAACGTGAGGCTCGTCGACCGATAGTCGCTAAGCGCCTGCTTGCGGCTCACTGCGTCGGCCCGGCCAGCCGCGTACACACGCGTATTTACATTTGCTCGTTGATCGCTTATAGTACATCCATTGTACACACGTCACGAGGAACGAGATGCAAACGACGCGAGTTTTCAGGAACGGCAATTCCCAGGCCGTCCGCATTCCTGCTGACCTCGCCTATGAGCGCAGCGACCTTGAGCTTGAGATCGAACGCGTGGGCGATGAAATCCGCATCCGACCGGCGCGTCGACCGCTTGCCGGTGTGTTGAAGAAATTCGCCAGATTCAGCCCCGATTTTATGGCCGAGGGACGAGGCGAGCAGGAGCAAGCAGAACGTGAGGGCCTGTAATGCCGCGCTTCATGCTCGATACCAATATGTGCATCTACCTGATGAAGAATCAGCCCGAGCAGGTGGCAAAACGCTTCGCGGAATGCGTTGTTGGTGACGTGGTCATGTCAGCTATCACGTATGCAGAGTTGGAATACGGGGTCGCCGTTTGTGCAAATCCGGCCAAAGAACGGCGCACCCTCGCCGCGTTGATTGAGGACATTCCGGTGGCTCCGTTCGATGCTGCGGCGGCGGTGGCATATGGCCCGATTCGTGAGGCTACGCGCGAGCGTAAGAAGGACCAGCTGGATAAGCTGATCGCTGCACATGCGGTTGCGCTCGATGTTGCTCTCGTCACGAACAACACAAAAGACTTTGTCAATTATCCGGGCGTCAGGCTCGAGAACTGGCTTAGCGATTGAACACGGAAAACGAACCATGTCCAATTTGACTCCAGCGCTTGCTCTGCGGGCAGCGATTAACGTTTTGCGCGATTCTGCTGAGTCACGCAAGATGCCCAACGGCGAGCCGCTAACCGATACCGTGGTGCGGCTCCATTCGGACGCGGCGGACATGCTCGAAGAATCCTTGTCGGACCTTCGCGACCACGAGTGAGGGAAACGACGCATCGCATAGGAGATGAGACGATGGCTACTATCGAACTCCGGATCAACGATCGTGAACTTGAAGCCGAGCTTACCGCTGGATTGAGGATAATCGTTCGTGAGCGCGATGTGGCTGAGGTCGCTTACTCGCTGAGTGAAGCGTTCGCCGCGCTGCTACCGCGAGGTCCTGACTTTGTGCTCCGGTCGACCGTCGACGATGCGATCAGGGCACTGCTACGAAAGCACGCACTGCCCAATTAGGAAACGGAGAAAAAATGGACGCACTGTATGCCGCCGATGCGGCCTTGAAAGACGCCGTGCCTGCAGCCGTGCAACGCCATCGGCAGGCCGGGACGCTGACTTGGGCGCTAATTCATAAAATCGAGTCGGAGGTTCTCAGCGAGGTTGCATCCACCGGTGAACGCAGCGCGCGGATGCTCGGCATGTTGCGGGCCTCTCCCGCGATGGGCTATCCAAATGACGAACGGCCGGTTTCGTTCGAAGGCCACGATGTGGTCTTCCCTACGGTCTTCGGCGCTATCTACGCCGAATGGAATCGCATCAACTGACAAGGGCGTCTCGAAAATCCACCTGGATGTACCTGACCAGTGTGGTCGGCGCACTCGGCGTCGGCGACTCGACCGGGGCTCCGGCGGGATGAATGCGAGCCTGTGACGATAGGCGTCCCTCGGCTATAGGACCCCAGCATGAGCAAAGAGTACGAACTACCAACGGACGTATTGGGCACTATCGTCGCCGCAACGCCGGTCACCAAAAAGCACGCCGATTTGTTGACGACGTTCGCGACACGCACCGACTACCGGTCTCTGCGTTACGTCATGACGCGCGATACATACGGCCCATCACCGGCTCGAATCATTGATGCCGAGGGCCGTGAAATTTCGCCTGACTATCGAGCGTGGATCGAGGCGGAACTGGAGGTACATGGCGGTTCAGCACGCGCGGTATGGCTGGCGCACAAGGATGCGGGATACCTGGTCACCGAGAACGCGCTATTGCTTCATTACTTCGTTCACGACCGTGGGGGCAAACAGGACAACTTCGTCCAGATCGCAGTGTGGGAAGAGCAAGAATTCGTGGAGCGCGAGCTCCTCCCTCGCACCGACAGTTGGGGGTTGCCAGACCTCACCGACCTGCGACATGGGTCGAGCAGCATGGGGGCCGAGCAATTCGAACGACGCTCGCTCGGTGAGCCACGTTACCGACTGCATGAGGTAATCGACATGCAGCGGTTTGCCGAGCTTGCTGAGAAGCTCTACCTCGATCGCCATCGCGTACGCGGCGATCGACGTGTGATCGAGACGGACTGCAGTACCGGTGAGCAGCGCAGTCTGACCATACGAGAACTCACGCCCGGTTACGAACAGATGCAATGGTCCGGTCGGCGTTTCTTCGATGACTGGACGGACTCAAGCGCCGGCCGCCGCGGGGAGCGCGTCTGCCAACGCTGGACGTTTAACACCCAAGACTATGTTGACCAGCAGGGCGACAGAGAGCTGAGCTTCGTCCCTCAGTGGGCGCATACCCGCAAGGTCGCCGAGTTGAAGAACACGCGGAACCTCGACGTGTACAGCCTTTACGGGAAGCTCACGCAGTTCGACGAACGGATCGGAATGCCCTTCGCGTGGTACTTCTACGGGCTGCATGGCGATCTCGTGAAAAGCGGGCAGATGGAGCGGGTGCTAGAAGCAGCGGAAGCAGGGTTAATCGTCTTGCCCGAACACGACTATCGTGTCCTACGACGTTGGGGCGATGCGTCCTACGGTTTCTGACGTACAGGGAATCCAAGGGTCTTCGCCTCGACCGAGTTCGGGCACATGAGCCATTCCCCCGTCGACATAGCCGCCATTCAAACGGCAAGCCGCCGAAGGGCATGCTTGGTGGTCACGGGAGCGACCACAGCCCGGTCATTCGTCTCGGCTCTGCGCAAATGAAGGACGCCTTGCGAATGAGTTTGTCCTTGAGGCGCACCCCCTTTCGCTGACTGCTATGATCGGCCCGCGCAACAACACGATAGCGAGGGCGGCGGTGGATGAGATTGATTGGTGGTCGTGGATCAAGCGTGGCTGCTACGTGCTGGTTGCGTCGTTGCTATTGGCGCTGATTGTCGGTGGCACGTTCGGTCAAACCGCCGCTGCGTGGGCACAAGCCATCGGCACAGTGGCCGCGATAGCGGGTGCTGCCTGGGCTGCACAGGGGGAAGCACGTCGCGCCAAGGTCGCCGATGCAGCTGAAACCCGCGCATTCGTCGATGCGGTATACGCGGAACTCGAAGTCATGTACCGGATATTCCGGGCGGACGCGTTGAACCCGCTGCTGACACTTCAGAAGCTGGACAAACCGACCCCATTAGCGCTGCCATACCCCATCCGGGAATCGGTGTTTGTGGTCTACCCGGCAAGTGCATCGCGCGTTGGCAAGATTGACGATCCAGAATTGCGCGTGTTGATCGTGAAGACCTATGATCGCGCCGCGCAGATCATGCACGCAATGTCGATTTTGCATAAGCTTACCGTGGACAGAGATGCGCCAATACTGGCCCATCCCAGAATGCAACACCGACGCGAGGAAATACACGTGGCGATGTTGGCCTTCACGGAGCGTTTGCGGATTGAAGGTGAGGCGTTAGCCGACAACATGTCGACGTTATCCACCAAGATCGACGCGTGGAAAGGCCTCCAGCGTTGATCTACCGCCGGGCAGCTCGGGACGAACCATGAATCCCGTCTGCGCGGTAACCGCAGCGAGGTAAGCGATGAACCTAGAGTTTGCAGCGCTCGTCTTTTATCGTGTGCTTATCGTCATCGGCGGCATCCTCAGCATTTACTTCGGCTATCGACTATTCCAGATCGACAAGCAAACGCAGGGCGATTTTGGAATAAAAAAGGGGGAAAGCTACGAATTGCGACTACGTGACGTTGCACTAGGCGTTTTTTTCGCCTTGTTCGGTGCTTTTGTATTGGCCATCTCGCTTTTCAATGGGCTCACTTTCAAAACCTACGAGGCGGTGGCCGCCCCGCCGATGGACGCGGCCACTGCGACAAGCGACAGGGCCGCCGCATCTGCTGCTAGCCAGCCACGCGCGTCCAGTTGTATGTCCAATCGCGGGGGGCTGTCGATGATGAATGGGTGCTGACAGACATTGGGCCACAACCGGACGTTTGATGCGCGGCGCGACTTCATGTCGACAAATGATCCAATGCCGTTGAAAGGCTGCTCGCGTCGGCCGCATCAACGCGCGCCGAGCATAGCGATCGACGTCATTTACGCGGCTGGCTCGTGGTATTTCAGCCACTAGCGCGCCAGACGGGCAGGCCGAGTCGGCGACTGCCCACGTTGGATTAAATCAGCCGGTCCGATCAGCCCGCGGCTGGGTTTCGAGCCTGCAGCCGCCATCGCGCGGGCGTTATTCCGCTGTGACTTTTGAAAGCACGCTGGAAGGCGGCGGTTGACTGATATCCAACAGCTTTGCCAACGTCTGATACCGGCAGCCGCGTGGATTCAAGCTTGACACCAGCAATCGTCATGCGAACTTCGGTCAGCAAGTCTATCGCGGAGCGACCACAGGCCCGATCGAAGTGCCTGACGAAGGTCGCACGTGACAAGCTGCAAAGCTTGGCCAGACCGAGCAACGTCCAATTTGCCTGTGGCTGATCGAAGAGCGCGGCTAGGGCAGGGCGCAATTGACGGCTTCCCAAAAGCGCCAGCAGTCCCTTCGGTGCGTCATCAACCATGGAGCCCAGGCGCAACGTCATCCCAAACAACGCAACCGCCATATGGCTTAACGTGGTGGCAGAGCGAGGATCCTGTGCGATTGCCTCATCGCGTAATAACTCAGCGAGTTGATACAGGTGAGAGCCAACCACGGATGCCTGCGGATCTTTGCTTTTTGCATCCTTACTGTTGATTACTAGCCGGCCGGGTAGATGCCGAAGCAGCAGTTGCGGACATGGTCCATGAAGGAAAATCCGCCCGCAAAGCACATCTGTCGGTGGCAAGTCGGCCGCAGCGAGGAGATGGCTGCTCCGGCGCGTCGCTGACGAGCCCAGAAGGTGACCGCTACCACCGTGCAAACGATGGGCATCTCCGCCTGGAAAGAAAACAATGTCCCCTGGCGATAACTCCAGAGCGTCGCCCGCCGGAATGTCCAGCCACGCCTTTCCGGTCAGCATCACGTAGTAGTGGATCACTCGGGGTTCGGCGGTGGGCCGTTCGATTTTCCATGCTCCCCCGAAATGGCAGCGCGAATCGAGGCTCCCTGTGATCGGGACGAGGGAAAGAACACCGGTCAATAAATCCATTTGATACAACCCTGACAAGAAGATGAGCCCTTAAGTCATGTCGTTGGCCCCTTGTCAGCTCGCGAGGCGTGACGACTGCTGGTCGGTGCTCACGAACGCCTCGGCATCCAATCCGAGGCGTTCCTTTATCGAGAGCGCGGACATGCTGGAACGGCAGGTCCGCGAGGGGCGGTCGTCTCCGGTTGACAATGTCTTGGAGACAACTAGCATGGGACTAGCGAGTTGCGTTTGCTCGCAATACATCAACGTGCAGTTCACAACTCCATTGAGCCGATCGTTTATGCGTATCGTTGAAACACCTTGGAGATAATCTTCCACTGACCATCAATCTTGAGCAGCGAAAGATAATCATGAAAGCTTGCGCGATTGACGTCGTTCTCCATGTCCACCCGGACCACTGCAGCGGTAGGCGCGATGGCCAAGACATCGACCCGAGCGACGGCGTCCGGTGAGGCGCCGAGGGAGTTGAAGAAGCTTTTGAATGCCGGGATTGCAGGACCTTGAACAAGTTGATCTCCGCTGAAGCCCCACATCACGGCGTCGCGATGGAAGGCACGCTCAATTCCTGCGATATCTCCCGCGCGGTATCCATCGACATAGGCCTGTGCCGCCTGGACCACAGGGTCGTACTCGCTAGTTGCGATCGGTTTGATGTGTGTCATAGCCATTTCCTCAGAGCGCTCGGTGAAGACGGGATTTGATGGACGTCGCCGAACCGAGTGGCGCGACCGTCTCAATCAATGTATGCGCCAAACATATATCAAATCGGACTTGATTTGTATGCGTGGAGCATATAAAATTTCGCTATGGACGATTGCAAAATTGAAAACGTCGTCGGCGCGTTGGCGCTGGCCTTGTCGGACTCGCTACACGATGGTACGCAGGCGCAGGCACCTGAACCCGGTCCAGCAGCTGCAGCTATCGCGTTGCTTGGTCACGAGCCGGGACTGGCTATTGAGCAATTGCGCCGTGCTCTGCGACTTTCACACCCGGGGACAGTTCGACTAGTAGACCGACTCACTGCAGACGGCTTAGTTGAGCGCCGAACGAGCGTCGCGGACCGGCGCGCGGTAGCTCTACACCTCACGCGCGATGGGAAGGTTAGCTTCGCCGCGATATTGACTGCGAGGCGGACCAGCATCGCGGATAAGCTCAAGCTGCTAAGTCGTAGTGAACGCGAGACGCTTGGTCGCTTGGCAGAGAAAGTGTTGAGTGGCTTGATACACGACACCGATGGGGCATACCAAGTTTGCCGTTTGTGCGACCGGCGGTCGTGCGACGCATGTCCGGTGGAGCATGCGCTAGAGCCTGAATGAGGTGCGCCAGCCTTGGCGCCGACAGGACGACGCGGACGTCTTGCCACGAGTTAGGGGAATCTTGAGCCGCAGGGTTTGGCTTCCTTCGTAGATCGTGACGGAATGTAGTCACCTTCCCTTATGGATTACTGGCAAAACGACTGACCGCGGAGAGCGAAAAGAGGCGATGGACCAATTATTTGCGGCTGACGCCGCCATGAACGAGGCGGTGCCCACAATCGTGAGGCGATATCGCGCGGGTGGTGTACTGACGTGGGCGATACTTCACCAGATTGAAGCGGATGTTCTAGCCGAGGTAGCCGCAACAGGTAAGTACAGCTATCGCCTACTGAACATGCTGCGTGCGTCGCCGGCGTTGGGTTACCCGAAAGACGACCGGCCGGTGTCGTTTGAGGGGCACGACTTCGTACCTCCCGTGTTCGGTGCTATCGACGACGCATGGCGTCGCGTCGACTGAGCTGGTTCTTGAGCGCAAACCATGCTGTAGGGGCGAACTTTGACAGGATGCCGCGACATATGCGGAGTCTCGCCTTCAGTGAAAGTTTCTGCTGGAGGTAGATAACTTACCCAGAAGACCCGTCATGTCGACGAGTCGATTCGCGACAAGGTGTTTCACCTCGCCTTCCGTTTGCCATACGCCATACACGCCAAGCAAAGATGCGCCGAGCGCTTCCTTCCTGAACTTCTCGACGAGCGACGGCCAGACGATCACGTTGATCTGGCCGGTCTCGTCCTCCAACGTGATGAAAAGAACACCGTTCGCTGTGCCGGGCCGTTGGCGCACGGTGACGATGCCGCACGCCTTAGCAAGCCGTCCGTTCGGATAGGTGGCGAGCTTCGACGCAGCGAAGATCTTCTTCTCGTTAAGCCATTCACGCAGCAACGCAAGCGGGTGCCGGTCCAAGGTCAGGCCCGTTGCACGATAGTCGCTGACGATCTCCTGCGCCTCGTTCGGCGCTGCGAGCATCGGCAGCTCTTCCTCGCGCGTCGTAGCGCGCAACAAGTCCTTGTCGGGCACCGCTGCCACAGCCTGCCAAAGCGCTTCGCGCCGATTGCCGGAAAGAGCTGATAGGGCGTTCGCGTCGGCGAGCAGTTGAAGGTCGCGGCGATCGAGGCGCGCTCGGTTGGCAAGATCGTTGACCGACTCGAAACGACGCACGGCTCGCGCGGCCTCGATGCGGGCGGCGGACTCGTCCCGCATGCCCCGAATCAGCGACATGCCAAGGCGCACCGGCGCCATTGAACCGTCGCCTTCAAGAAACGAATCCCAGTTGCTGATGGTGACGTCGATCGGTAGCACGCGCACCTTATGGCGCTTCGCGTCCTGCACGAGCTGCGAGGGCGAATAAAAGCCCATCGGCTGGCTGTTGAGCATCGCGCACAGGAATGCGGCCGGTTCGTGGCACTTCAGCCAGCAGCTTGCATAGACGAGGAGGGCGAAGCTCGCCGCGTGGCTCTCCGGGAAGCCGTACTCGCCGAAGCCCTGAATCTGCGCGAAGATCGATTCGGCGAACTCGCGGTCGTAGCCGCGCTCGAGCATGCCGGTCACGATGCGGTCGTAGTAGTGCTGCAGTCCGCCTTTTCGCTTCCACGCGGCCATTGCGCGGCGAAGCTGGTCGGCCTCGCCGGCACTGAAGCCTGCTGCGAGCATGGCGACCTGCATCACCTGCTCCTGAAAGATCGGCACGCCGAGCGTGCGAGCGAGCGCCGTTTCCATCTCGGGTGAGGGGAATGACACAGCTTCCAGTCCTTGCCGCCGGCGCAGGTACGGATGCACCATGCCGCCCTGGACCGGGCCAGGCCGCACGATCGCGACTTCGATGACTAGGTCATAGAACTGACGCGGCTGCAGGCGCGGCAACATGCTCATCTGCGCACGCGATTCGATCTGGAACACGCCGACGGTATCGGCGCGGCAGATCATCTCGTACGTCTTCGCGTCTTCTGCCGGAATGTCCTGCAATTCAAATGGCTCTCCACGCTGCTTGGAAATCAGATCCAGCGTGCGCCGGATCGCTGACAACATGCCGAGCGCGAGCACATCGATCTTCGCAAGCCCAAGCGCCTCAAGGTCATCTTTATCCCACTGAATCACGCTGCGATCGACCATCGCGGCGTTTTCGATCGGCACGAGCCGTGAAAGCTTGCCGCGCGCAATGACGAAGCCGCCGGTGTGCTGCGACAGGTGGCGCGGGAAATTCAGCAATTGCGACGCGAGGCTCGCCCACTGCCGAATGATCGGCGTCGAGGTGTCGAGTCCGGACTCGACGAAGCGATTGAGCAGGTCCGCGCTGGAATCGAACCAGTGATGCGACTTGGCCACCTTGTCGACGATGATCGGATCAACGCCCAAAGCCTTGCCCGAATCCCGCAATGCAGACTTGGGACGGTAGGTCGTGACGGCGGCCGCGAGCGCCGCGCGAGTACGCGTGTACTTACAATAGATGTACTGGATGACTTCTTCGCGTCGCTGGTGCTCGAAGTCCACGTCGATATCCGGCGGCTCGCCGCGCTCCTTCGAGATGAAGCGTTCGAACAGCATGGAGCTGCGCGCGGGGTCCACCTCCGTCACGCCCAGGCAGTAGCAGACCGCGGAGTTCGCCGCCGATCCGCGCCCCTGACACAGGATGCCTTCGTTGCGCGCGAAGCGCACAAGGTCGTACACCGTCAGAAAATACGGCTCGTACCGAAGCTCGGCGATGAGCGCGAGTTCGTGCTCGATCTGCGTCTGCACCTTGTGCGGGATACCCTGTGGAAAGCGTCGATGCGCGCCGATGTACGTTTCCTGTCGCAGATAGGCGGTTGGGGTCGTACCTTCTGGGATCAGTTCGTCCGGATACTCGTATCGCAGTTCATCCAACGAAAAGGTGCAGCGATTGGCGATCGTCAAGGTCTCGGCCAGCGCCCGCTCGGGATAGAGATTCGCGAGCCGTAGCCGTGCGCGCAAGTGCTGCTCGGCGTTCTGCGCGAGCTGGAACCCGCACTCGGCAATCGAACGGTTCAGGCGCACAGCGCTTAGCGTATCCTGCAGCGGCTTGCGAGAACGCACGTGCATGGTGACGCCGCCAGTAGCGACCACCGGGACGCCGTGTTGGTCCGCGACATACTCGACGATACCGCGGTGGATGTCGTCCATCGCGCGGGCGTGGAGCGTCAGCGCAGCCCAGCAGCGGCCCTCAAACGTGCGCGCTAGCCATTCCATTTGCGCATCCAGTCGTTCCTCCTTCGCCGGATACTCGGGCGAGAGGATCACGAGGCAGTCCGGCAGACCCTTGAGGTGGTCATACGGCGCTTCCGGCCGCGCGAGATCGTTCGGCGTCAGCAGGTAGGTGCCCTTCGACGTGCGCGTGCGTGCAAGCGTGATCAGTTCCGACAGATTCCCGTAGCCATTGCGGTTCATGGCCAGCGCCGTGAAGGCGAGGGCAGGTGTGCCGTCGGCATTGGCCAATTGGAAATGCGCGCCGACAATCAGACGGATATTCGCTTCCTTCGCGGCGACATGCGCGCGCACGATGCCTGCGAGCGAGCATTCGTCGGTGATCGCGATCGCAAGATAACCGAGCTGCTCCGCACGCAGAATCAGTTCTTCCGAATGCGAGGCGCCGCGGAGGAACGTGAAGTTGGAGAAGCACTGCAACTCGGCATAGCCGGGCAGCATGGAGGTGTAGACGTCCATCGCTTCACCCGAACAGGCCGTGCAGGAACCACCGAGGATCTTCTTCGGCGCGACTGCCAACGCGCTCGCGGTAGATCCAGTAGCAGGTGTGGTCGTCGGCTTCGGCGACGAAGTAGTCGCGGGTGACGAGCTCGCCGCCCCACCATCCCGCTTCAACGCGCTCGCCGGGCGACACCGTGCGCAAGGGACTGCCGTAGAAAGGCCGGTGCTGGCGCGTCATCAGTTGGATCGGCGTCTCAAGCAGCCACGAAGGACGCGGCTGATCGCCGGGGAGCGGACAGTCTTTGACGTCGCTTGTCACCGGCACCCAGTTCGAGACGATCTCGGGCCGATGGTCGGCCACGGGTGCGGCGCGCAAGACGTTCTCATGTCCAAGACGCGCGACGAGCAGCTCCATCAACCGGTTATGGTCAGCGGCGCTGCCGCCTGGCTCGGGGAACAGCGTGTCGGACGGCGGCTCGGCGGCTTCGACGTCATTCACTTCAAGTCGCACGGCGATGACTGCGGCCGCCAGCTCAACGCGTCCAAGCCGCTCTTTCAGCAAGCGCGTGAGGTGTTCCTCGTGCCACGTGGGTTCCGCGAGCGCGACCTCAATCGTCGTTGGCGGCAACGCTGCGCGTCCGCGCTCATGTTCGAGTTCGATCGAAAAGCGCGTGAGTGCCAGTTGTTTGCTCGCGAGCCAGCCGGTCAGTTGCACGATGAGCCGTCGCGCTACGAAGAGCACGGCTTCCGCATGCTCGACGCGATCCGGCAGCTCGATCCGTGCGTTGAATGACGGCGGCGTCTGTACCCATTCATAGAGTTCGGGCGCTTCGCCGACGGCGCGATCGAGCGTATCCAGTAGTGCCGTGCCGCAGCGCTTTTTCAGACCGGCGCGCGGCAAGCGCCGCAGGTCCGCGACGCTCGTACATCCTAGACCATCGAACCAGTCGGCATAGCGTCGAGCTTCCAACACCAGCAAGGCGGGCAAGCGCGGCAATTGACGCATCAGCGAACGGATGGAGAGACGGCGGCCGCCGCGATAACGGGCCATGAGCCATGCACTTTGGCCGGTGGGCGCGACGCTCATCCGGACCGTGAAGCCGAAAGCGGCGAGCGAGGCGCGGATTGCGCTTCTGAGCGCGCGAACGCCACCGAATAAGCGCAGGCTCGCCGACACATCGACCAACACCGTCTGCTCCTCGGCGATCGCGACCTGCGGGCTGAACTGCATGAGGGCGGTCGCCACGTCCGCGACGGCCTGCTGTTCCTTCAATTCGTCTTTGTCGTGAATGCGCGCATCCGGCGCGAGCGTAAGAACGCCGCCTTTGCGCATGCCGATGCGAACGCCCGCCTCATGCGCCGCCTGATCGAGTGCAGTGACACGTTCGTGGTCGAGCACGACCAACCCGGAGCCGGTCTCACTCGTGGAGGACCAGTTCGGCTGGAAGACTTCTCGGCTGAGGTGCGGCAGATACACGCCGATCCACACTTGCATGGCGATTCAACAGGATAGGCGAATGGGTCAGTCCAACGACAAGCGGCTCGTCACGCGCCGGGCCGCGGCGCTTGACGAACTCCAATGAAACGCTGTCGCGCGCAGGGCGAACAGCAATGCGAAGCGGGGCAGGCGAGGTATCGCTCGCGGCAGCGAGCGGCCGGACCATGAAGAACAGCGATTCACTCGTTTGGGCGGCAAGGTGCAGGCGGCGTAGCGCTTCCGGTCGCACATGCGTTTGCCAGAAAATCAGCGCGCCGAATGTGCCCGCACGAAGGATCTGTTCGCCCGCCCAAAGTGCATCGGCGGTCTTCTGGGCGCGCACGACGTTGATCGACGTCTCTGGCAGGCCCCAGTACGCCGCTGCTTCCGGTTGAAAGCGATGAGGCGGCTGCAGGAAAGCAATGCGCCGTTGGGCGACAGCCTTCAGCGCCGGCAGCAGCAATCGCATCTCACCTACACCCGGCTGCTGCACCAGCAGGTCGGTCAGTGCGCCCTTGGGCCAACCGCCGCCTGGGAGTTCTGCCGCGAGCGTCTCAGATCCACACGGCACGACGTTCACGCGAGCAGAGGCGAGCTGTGAGCCTCGCCACAAACTTGGATGAATATCTACGAGGGCTAGCGCTCCCATGACGAACCCCGCACTGTATGTTTATACAGTAGTCTACAGCAAGGAGATGCGTTTGGTAGCCGGAGGCGCCGAGTAGAGTTTTCATCGCTAGTAGACTTGTCGCAGGAAAACGTCAGTCTAAATTGCCGAATCGGTAGGCATTACTCGTTCCGACGATCGGTTTTCCCGCCGCGACGAAGGTGATGGCAGCCCGTCCAATTGCCAATGTTGGAACGAAATTCGGGATGGCGGCCGTAGCCCAGAATTTATCGTGGCAAAGCGCCCATTCGGCAAAACGAATTTCACCCCCGCTAACGATTGCGAAAAGGCGGCCTGCCTCTCGCAAACGTTTACCCTGTGTAACTAATTGTTGCAAAGTGCCATTTGTAATCAGACAATTCGTTCGCGCCTTCGTTGTTAGCGCGACGAGCAAGGTCGAAATTACTCACTGGTCCGCGACTATGAACACCACCTCCGATCTCAACGCTATCCGCGAACTGAACATGTCTTACCTCATGCTCGCCCGACGCGTTCTGGCATCCGATCGGGCAGCGGCACAGTCGCATCTGGGTCTCTCGATGGACATGGCGGACTTGCTGCTGAAGCTCTCGCCGGAACAGACGCAGAAGCTTGCATCGTCGTCGCAAGTGCTGTGCTTCTTCCGCATGAGCACGGATGCGATGCTCGCGGGCCTCGTGGCTCGCAGCAACGAAGCTACGGCGTCGACCGTCGCTAACGACGTCCTTCTGGCGGCCTGAAGATGACCACGACCACCCCTTCGAAGAGCCTCGCTGAGGGCGCTGCTCAGGTCATGCGTGCCATCGCGCTGATCAAGCTCGGCGCGCGCATGCAAGTGCTGGAATCGGAAATCCCGACGATTTCGCGTGAACG
>NZ_FCNY02000046.1 GCF_001544575.2 Caballeronia cordobensis | reverse complement strand
CCCGCGCCGACACCGTTCCGCAATCTGATCGCGCACACGCGACTCAACACGAGTCAGGAAGCACACGAGCGTTTCTTTCGCGACATGCTCGCCGACGTCGCCGAACCCACCTTGCCGTTCGGTCTGACCGAAGTGCATCGCGATGGCAGTCACATCGAGCAGACACGTCTGGCGTTGCCTGTAGCGCTGAACGACCGATTGCGCACGCAGGCGCGCACACTCGGCGTGAGTCTCGCGAGTCTGTGCCATCTCGCGTGGGCGCGCGTGCTGGCTGCGCTCAGCGCGCAGCGGCAAGTCGTGTTCGGCACGGTGCTATTCGGCCGCATGCACGCGGGTGCGAATGCGGATCACGCGCTTGGCTTGTACATCAACTCATTACCTGTCTGCCTGAACGTCGATGCTACCTCTGTGATCGACAGCGTTCGACACACGCATGCACGCCTGAGCGCGTTGCTCGCGCACGAACACGCGCCGCTCGCGCTGGCGCAACGATGCAGCAACGTGCCCGCCTCGACGCCGCTGTTCAGTGCGCTGTTGAATTATCGGCATAACGCGATGCAGCGCGGACATGCGTGGGAAGGATTCGAAGTCGTCGGATTCGAAGAACGCACCCACTATCCGCTTACGCTCTCGATCGACGACAACGGCGCTTCGTTGACATTGAGCGCGCAAGTCGCCGCGCCTGTGAGCGCGGAGCGCGTCGGCGCATACATGCAACAGGCACTCGACAGCCTTGTCGAAGCGCTCGAATCTGCGCCCGCCATGCCGGTCGATCAGCTCGATATCCTGCCGCACGACGAACGCGCGATGCTCATCGAAACGTTCAACGATACGACGCGTCCGTTTTCCGAACATCGATGCATTCACCAGTTGTTCGAAGATCAGGTGCGCCGCACGCCCGATGCCGTCGCGCTCGTCTTCGCCGATACGTCGCTGACCTATTCGGCTCTAAATGCACGCGCCAATCGGCTCGCGCATCGGCTGATCTCGCTCGGCGTCACGCCTGACACACCGGTTGCGCTGTGCGTCGAGCGCAGCGTGGAAATGGTCATCAGCCTGCTTGCGATTCTGAAGTCCGGCGGCGCGTATGTGCCGCTCGATCCGGACTATCCGCGCGCGCGGCTCTCGAACATCCTGCATGACGCTGCGCCGCTTCTGCTGATCGCCGACGCTGCCGGTCGAAACGCGCTCGGCGACACGAGTTCGCATACTAGGCTCGATCCGCGCACGCCGCTCGCGCTATCCACGGACGATCCGCGCATTCCCGAACTGACGTCGCGCAATCTGGCGTATGTCATCTACACGTCGGGATCGACCGGCGCACCCAAGGGCGCGCTCAACGAGCATCGCGCGCTCGTCAATCGGTTGAGCTGGATGCAGCGTGCCTATCGGCTGAAAGGCGACGATGCCGTATTGCAGAAGACGCCATTCGGTTTCGACGTTTCGGTCTGGGAATTCTTCTGGACACTGCTCAACGGCGCGACGCTCGTCATGGCGCCGCCCGGCGCACAGCGCGATCCCATTCGTATCGCCGAGTTGGTCTGCAAGCATCGCATTACCGTTGCTCACTTCGTTCCGTCGATGCTTGCGAGCTTCGTTCAGACGGCGGAAGCCGCGCAATGCACGACGCTGCGCCGCCTGATCACGAGCGGCGAAGCGTTAAGCGCGCCGTTGATCGGACAGTTGCAGCAGACGCTTCCCGATGTGTGTCTCGCTAATTTGTATGGGCCCACGGAAGCGGCCATCGATGTCACCGCCTGGGACTGCCCGCAGTCTTTCAACGATGCAGTCGTGCCCATCGGCAGGCCGATCGACAATACGAGCATCTATCTGCTCGATGCCGCGCGCCGGCCCGTGCCAATGGGCGCGACCGGCGAGATTTACATTGGTGGCGCGGGCGTTGCGCGCGGCTACCTGAATCGGCCTGAACTTACCGCCGAGCGTTTCCTCGCCGATCCGTACAGCGACGAAACCGACGCACGCATGTATCGCACCGGCGATCTCGCGCGCTATCTCCCCGATGGCAACATCGCATTTCTCGGGCGCAACGATCATCAGGTGAAGATTCGCGGCTTTCGCATCGAGTGCGGCGAGATAGAAGCGGCGCTGGCATCGCATGACGCGGTTCGCGAGGCGGTTGTCATCGCCCGAGAAGAGCGTCTGGTGGCCTACGTGACCACGAAGGTGGACGTGATCGCCGCAACTTTGCGCATGTATCTCGCCGCGCGCCTGCCCGACTACATGGTGCCCGCTGCGTTCGTCATCATCGATTCTCTGCCGCTCACGCCCAACGGCAAGCTCGATCGAAACGCACTGCCCGCACCCGCCGGCGACGCCTTCGTTCAGCGCGACTACGCTGCGCCACAAGGCGACACGGAAACTACGCTCGCCGCGCTGTGGAGCGAACTGCTCGGCATCGGGCGCATCGGTCGCCACGATCATTTCTTCGAACTCGGCGGCCACTCGCTGATGGCCGTCACGCTCATCGCGCGTCTGAAACAAGCGGGTTTGTGCGCAGATGTACGCACGTTGTTCGATACGCCTGTATTGAGCGATCTCGCCGCAAAGCTCGATAAAAAGGAGCATACGAACGAAGTCGTCGTACCTGAGAATCTCATCACGGCACAAACAAGAACCTTGACGCCGCAGATGCTCCCGCTCATCGACCTGAACGATGACGACATCGCGCGGATCATCGAGCGCGTGCCGGGCGGCCTGGCGAACGTTCAAGACATTTACGCGCTCTCGCCACTACAGGAAGGCATGCTGTTCCACTATCTGCTGGACACGCAGGGCGATCCGTACTTCATGATCGCGCGACTGGCGTTCGATGATCGCAGCGTGCTCGACGCCTATCTGGACGCCGTGCGTCAGGCGATCCGGCGTCATGACATCCTGCGCACCGCGTTCATCTGGGAAGGACTCTCGACGCCCGCACAAGTCGTGTGGCGCGACGCGCCGCTTTCGGTGAAGGAAGTCGAACTCACAGTCACCGACGAACCCGCGATCGAGCAACTCGCCCGTCATTTCGATGCGCGCACCGAGCGTCTCGATCTCACGCGAGCGCCCTTGCTGCGCTTCGTCGTCGCGCGCGAACCGGGCACCGGACGCTGGCTCGCATTGCAACTGCTTCATCATCTGATCGACGACGCCACCTCGCTGCGACTGCTGTTCGCGGAGATTCATGCGTTCATGGCTGATCGCGGACACACGCTGCCAGCGCCGATGCCCTTTCGCAATCTGGTGGCGCAAGCGCGCCTGGGCATAAGCCAGGAAGAACACGAACGCTTTTTCCGCGACATGCTCGCGGGCGTCACCGAGCCGACGCTGCCGTTCGGCCTCACCGAAGTGCGTCACGACGGCAGGCTCACCGCCGAAGCCGATTCGCGTTTGCCCGATGCCCTCCAGGCGCGTCTGCGAACACAAGCCCGCAGACGCGGCGTGAGTCTCGCCAGCTTGTGCCACCTTGCGTGGGCGCGCGTGCTGGCAGCCGCCAGCGGCCAGCAGCAGGTCGTGTTCGGCACGGTGCTGTTCGGCCGCATGCACGCCGGCGCGGGCGCGGATCATGCGCTCGGCTTGTTCGTCAACTCCTTGCCGGTCTGCCTGAATATCGATGCAAGCAGCGTAGGCGACAGCGTGCGCGACACGCACGCGCGCCTGAGCGCGCTGCTCGCGCACGAGCACGCGCCGCTCACGCTCGCTCAACGCGCAAGCACGCTTCCCGCAGCCACACCGCTCTTCAGCGCACTGCTGAACTGCCGCAACAACGCCGCGCTGGCCACCGATCCGCAGCAACGGCCCGAAAGCTGGCGAGGCGTGCAGATCCTCGATTTCGAGGAACGCACGAACTATCCGCTCACGTTGTCGATCGACGACGACGGCAACTCGTTGGCATTGAACGCGCAGGTCGTTGCGCCCATCGCGCCGGAACGCGTCTGCGGTTACATGCAGCAAGCGCTCGAAAGTCTCGTCCAGGCGCTCGAAAGCGCGCCCGACACGCCCGTCGGCAAGCTCGACATCCTGCCGCGCGACGAACACATCCTGTTGCTGGAACGCTTCAACGACACGGCTGCATCGATCGCGGACCATCGGTGCATCCACCAGTTCTTTGAAGCGCAGGCCGCGCGCAATCCGGATGCGACCGCCGTCGTGCTCGACGACACATCGCTGACCTACGCTGCGCTGAACGCGCGCGCGAATCGACTCGCCCATCGACTGATTCGCCTGGGCGTAACGCCCGACACGCGAGTCGCCCTGTGCATGGATCGCAGCATCGAACTGATGATCGCCTTGCTGGCGATTCTCAAGGCCGGCGGCGCCTATGTGCCGCTCGATCCGGCGTATCCCGGCGACAGGCTCGCCTTCATCCTGAATGACGCCGCCCCGGCTTTGCTCATCACCGATGCTGCGGGCCGCGCCGCGCTCGGCGATACCGGCGCGCTCCCCGTGATCGATCCGTACGCAACGTCCGACGAACCCGCGCACGATCCGCTCATCGACGGACTCATATCGCAACATCTCGCCTACATCATCTACACATCGGGTTCCACCGGCACGCCCAAAGGCGTCATGGTCGAACATCGGCAAGTGGTGCGACTGCTCGATTCGACTCGCGATACGTTCGGCTTCGACGATCGCGATGTCTGGTGCCTGTTCCACTCGTTCGCGTTCGACTTTTCCGTCTGGGAAATCTGGGGCGCGTGGCGCTTCGGCGGCAAGCTGGTGATCGTGCCGCGCGACATCGCACGCTCGGCGCCGGATTTCATGCGCCTCGCCGGACGACACGGCGTTACCGTACTCAACCAGACGCCGAGCGCTTTCAAGGCGTTGATCGACGCCGACGCCCACGGTCAGCGCGATGACCTCGCCTCGCTTCGCTACGTGATCTTCGGCGGCGAAGCGCTGGAGCCTTCGATGCTGCGCGCGTGGTACGAGCGGCATGCCGAGCGCGCGCCGCAACTCGTCAATATGTACGGCATCACGGAAACGACCGTGCACGTGACGTGTCGCATGCTCGGCCTCGCCGACTGCGATCGCTCCGGCAGTCCGATCGGCAAGCGGATTGCCGATCTGAAGCTCTATCTGCTCGACGCCGAAGGGCAACCCGTGCCGCTCGGCGCGTCCGGCGAACTCTACGTCGGCGGCGCGGGCGTGGCGCGCGGTTATCTGAACCGGCCGGAACTGACCGCCGCGCGCTTTCTCGACGACCGCTTCAGCAACGAGCCCGGCGCGCGCATGTATCGGACCGGCGACCTCGCGCGCTATACGCCCGATGGCGACCTCGAGTTCCTGGGACGCAACGATCATCAAGTGAAGATTCGCGGCTTTCGCATCGAGTGCGGCGAGATCGAAGCGGCGCTCCAGCGCTTGCCGCAGGTCGCGCAAGCCGCCGTCATCGCGCGCGAGGACACGCCCGGCAACCGGCAACTCGTCGCGTATGTCGTGCCGAGCGAAGGCCAGCCGGCGCGCGACGTGTCGAACGAGTCGACGTGCGTGAACGAATGGCAGCACATCTACGATGCCCTTTACCGCGACGATGACGCCACTGCCTTCGGCGACGACTTCCGCGGCTGGGCCAGCAGCTATACACAGCAGCCGATCGCGCTCGATGACATGCGCAGCTGGCGCAAGGCGACGGTGGACCGCATCCGCGCGCTCGCACCGCGCCGCGTGCTGGAAATCGGCGTGGGCAGCGGGCTGATCCTGTCGCAACTGGCGCCCTTTTGCGAGACTTACCACGCAACCGACCTGTCCGCGGAAACCGTTCGCAAGCTGCGTCGTCAGTTGCAAACACAGCCCGAATGGGCCGCACGCGTTCAATTGCGCGCGCAGCCCGCGCATGATTTCAGCGGGCTTCCCGCCGGATACTTCGATACGGTGATCCTGAATTCGGTGATCCAGTATTTCCCGACCACGGCCTATCTGCTCGATGTCGTCGAACAGGCGCTGAAGCTGCTCGTTCCGGGCGGTGCGCTTTTTATCGGCGATATCCGCAATCTCGACTTGTTGCGCTGTTTCATCGGCGTGACGGAGCTGTGCAAGTCGCCTCGTCTCGGCTGCGATGAACTGCGCCGGCACATCGAATCGAGCATCGCCGCCGACAAGGAACTGCTGCTCGCGCCCGAGTTTTTCGCGCGGCTGCCGCAGCATCTTCCGGACATCGGCGCGGTCGATATTCAGGTCAAGCGCGGCGATTATTCGAACGAACTGAGCCGGTATCGCTACGACGTGGTCCTGCACAAATCGCCTGTTTCCGACGTGCGCGATCTGCGGGAAGTGCGCGCGGTCGAATGGCGCGACATCGGAAACATGCAACGCCTGCGCGCCGTATTGCGCGACGAAAAGGCCGATGCGCTGCGCGTCACGTGCATGCCGGATGCGCGGCTATTGCCCGATCTGCTCGCGTGGCAGGCGCTGCAAGGCGGCGACGAACCGGCATCGGTGCATGACGCGCACGCGAACTGGCAATGGCCCGGCGACATTCCGCGCATCGGCCAGCTCGAAGCGCTGGCGGCCGAAGCCGGCCGCGATCTCGGCATCACCTGGGGTGCCTTGCAAGGCACGCTCGACATCGTTTTCTGGAACGCGTCCTCCCATGCGAATCACTAATCTTTTCGTGCCCACTGGCACGCCGCGCACGCTGAAGGCCTGCGCACGAGACTCGCTGCACGTCTCTCCCGCGATGCTGCGTCAGACGCTCGCCGGCTCGCTACCCGACTACATGGTGCCGTCGGCGATCATGGTGCTCGATGCGCTGCCGCTCACGCCCAACGGCAAGCTCGACCGAAGCGCGCTGCCCGCGCCGATCGCCGCATCGATCGCCGGCCGGTCGCCGACGACCGCGACCGAGCACGCGCTCGCGACGCTCTACGGCGAGTTGCTCGGACACGCCTCGGTTTCCATCGACGACGATTTCTTCGCGCTCGGCGGACATTCCCTGCTCGCCGTGCGCCTGATACATCGCATTCGCGACGCGTTCGACATCGACCTGCCGATGAGCGCCCTCTTCGAGACGGCCGATATCGCGCGGCTGAGCGTCGTCATCGATACGCGTCGCCGGCAACCGGCCGCCGCGCTTCCCGACATCGCTCCGCTGGCGCGCGACGCCAGCCTCCCGCTATCGTTCGCCCAGCAGCGCCTGTGGTTTCTCGAACAGCTCGACGACATCGGCGCGGCTTATCACATGCCTGTCGCGCTGCGTCTGCGGGGTTCGCTCGATCGAAGCGCGCTGCTGCACGCCCTCGACACGCTATTCGTCCGGCACGATGCGTTGCGCTCGACCTTCGCCGCCATCGACGGCGAGCCGCGTGTCCGATTGCTGCCGCCAGAAACCGCGTTGCCGCTCACCGAACACGACTTGCGCGGCGTCGCCGGTCAGCCGGCCGCGCTCGCGCAGTTGTGCCATGCCCACGCTCACGCGCCCTTCGATCTCGAACGCGGCCCGCTGCTGCGCGCCGGATTGATCCGCCTCGCCGACGACGAACACGTGTTCCTGCTCACCCAGCATCACATCGTTTCCGATGGCTGGTCGTGCGGCGTGCTCGCCCGCGAGCTGAGCGCGCTGTACCGCGCTTATGCGGCTCATCGGCCCGATCCGCTTCAGCCGCTCGCCATCCAGTACCCCGACTACGCGGCGTGGCAACGCGCATGGCTCGACGGCGAACGTCTCGCCACACAAGAGACCTACTGGCGCGACACACTCGCCCACGCGCCCGCCCTCCTTGCGCTGCCGACCGACCGTGCGCGTCCCGCGCTGCAATCGTTCGACGGCGCGAGCGTGCCGATACGGCTCGATGCGGAACTCGCGCAGTCGCTGAAACGTGTGGGTCATCGTCACGGCTGCACGCTTTTCATGACGTTGATCGCCGCGTGGTCGATCGTGCTTGCGCGCTTGTCCGGCCAGCAGGATCTGGTTATCGGCACGCCCGTTGCGAACCGTCGTCATCCGCAGACGGAAGCGCTGATCGGCTTTTTCGCCAACACGCTCGCGCTGCGCATCGATCTGATGCGCAACCCGAGCGTGGCGACGCTGCTCGAACGCGTCCGTGCCGCCGCGCTGGCCGCGCAGGATCATCAGGATTTGCCGTTCGAGCGGGTTGTCGAGCTCGTGCAGCCGCCGCGCCAGCTCGATCACACGCCGCTCTTCCAGGTCATCTTCGCCTGGCAGAACGATGACGTGAGCCAGTTCTCATTCCCTGGCCTCGACGTCGCGCTCGAACCGGACGCATGGGAACGCGTCAAGTTCGATCTGGAGCTGTCGCTTGGCGAAACCGATGGCGTCATCGCCGGCAAGCTGGCTTACGCGACGGCGCTCTTCGACCGCGAGAGCGCCGCGCGGCATCGCGATTATCTGCTGGCCGTCCTGCGTGCGATGGCCGCCGATGCGGGCCAGCCGGTCGAAACGATCGACATGCTGAGCGCCGCCGAACGCACGCGGCTGATCGACACGTGGAACGACACCGCCGCGCCGCTCGACACGCAGCAATGCACTCACGAACTGTTCGAGCAGCAGGTTCGACGCACGCCCGATGCCATCGCGCTCGTGTCCGAAGACGAGTCGCTGACCTACGATGAACTGAACGCCCGCGCGAACCGGCTCGCTCATCGGCTGATCGCGTCCGGCGTCCGGCCCGATGCGCATGTTGCGCTCTGCATGGCGCGCTCGCCCGCGATGGTCACCGCACAGCTTGCCATTCTCAAGGCGGGCGGCGCGTACGTGCCGCTCGATCCGGCCGCTCCGGCCGCGCGGCTCGCGTACCTCCTGCGCGACACCGATCCTGTCCTGCTCCTCGTCGATGAAACCGGACGCCACGCGCTCGGCGACGCGGCACCGCGGGACCTGCCGACGCTCGACGCGGAAGCGATCATCGACGCCGAGCCTTGCCGCGGCGATCCGCGCGTGCCCGGACTCAGTCCCGCGCATCTCGCCTACGTGATCCACACGTCCGGCTCGACGGGCCAGCCGAAAGGCGTGATGGTCGAGCACAGGCAGTTGTGCAATCTGATCGCGTGGCATCAATGCGCCTTCGACGTGCGCGCGGGTAGCCGCAGCGCCGTGACCGCCGGCATCGCATTCGATGCGTCCGTGTGGGAAACCTGGGCGCCGCTTTGCGCGGGCGGCACGCTGCTGCTGCCTCCCGCGCGTTGCCAGGATCCGGCGACGCTGCTCGCGTGGTGGCGGCAACAAGCGCTCGACGTCACCTTTCTCGTCACGCCGCTCGCCGAGCTCGCGATGTCCGACGGCGCGCCCGATCCGGCGCTGCGCCGGCTGCTTATCGGTGGCGACCGTCTGCGGCAATGGCCCGATGCCGTGCGCGACGATCTTGCGCTTGTCAACAACTACGGTCCGACGGAGGCGACGGTGGTCGCGGCCTCGGGCACGCTTCGGAAAGACCGGCTGGCGTGCATCGGCAAGCCGATCGCGAACGCGCGCATCTATCTGCTCGATGCGCACGGTCAACCCGTGCCGCAAGGCTCGACGGGCGAAATCTACATTGGTGGCGCGGGCGTCGCGCGCGGCTATCTGAACCGGCCCGATCTGACCGCGTCGCGTTTTCTCGACGATCCGTTCAGCGCCGTGCCCGGCGCGCGCATGTATCGCACCGGCGATCTCGCGCGCCATCTTCCGGACGGCAACATCGAGTTTCGCGGGCGCAACGATCAGCAAGTCAAGATTCGCGGCTTTCGCGTCGAGTGCGGCGAGATCGAGGTGGGTCTTGCCGCGCATCCGCTGGTGCGCGAGGCGGTCGTCATCGCCCACGACGATGGCCGCGGCGCTCAACGCCTGATTGCTTATGTCACGGCATCGGGCGCGAAGTGCGCATGCGCGGGCGACCTGCGCGCGCATCTGAGGGCGCGCCTGCCGGACTACATGGTGCCTGCCGCCTTCATTCGGCTCGAAACGTTGCCGCTCACACCGAACGGCAAGGTCGACCTTCGAGCGCTGCCGTCGCCCGGCCTCGACGCCTACGCGTGCGAGACCTACGAGGCTCCGCGCAACGCGACGGAAGCCGCGCTCGCCGAAGTGTGGGCGACGGTGCTCAGCGTCGATCGAATCGGCCGGCATGATCATTTCTTCGAACTCGGCGGTCACTCGCTGCTCGCCGTCCAGGTCGTCCATCTGGCGAGGGAGCGCGGACTCGTGCTCGCCGTGCAGGACGTTTTCGCGCACCCGGTGCTGGACGCGCTGGCCCGGCGGATCGAAACGAATGCCGGCGAAACGGAGTGCAAGGGGCCGATTCCGGTTCGTCGCGCGGGCAGCGAAGCGCCGATTTTTTTCGTTCCTTCGGGGCTCGGCGACTATTCGTACGTCTTCGAACTGGCCCGCGACATCGAGATCGATGCGCCGGTCTACGCGCTGCCCTGGGAATGCATCGACGCGTCGTCATGCACGTCCATCGAGGACATGGCTTTGCGGATGGTCTCGATGATCAAGTCCGTTCAGCCCGACGGACTCTATCGGATAGTGGGGTATTCGTCGGGCGGGATTTTGGCGTATGGAATCGCTCAGCGCCTGCTCGACATAGGGCAAAGCGTTTCATTCGTCGGGCTGATCGATGCCGTCGCGCCTTCTGCGTTGCCGGGCAAGTATCGCGATCCCCGGCGCTTGCTGTCGAGCATGATCGCGAGCCATCATGCCGGCGCGCGGCCTGACACCGGTTTGCAAACGCGCAGCGAAGAATGTTCGCTCAAAGACGTCGTCATGCAATGCCGTTCTGCGGGCCTGTTGTCCTCGCACGAGGATGACGATGAGCTGATCGGCAGGGTGGAGCGCGCGAGTCGTTACGCTGAAGCAGCGTGCGCTTATCGTCCCCGCGAGCTTCCGGTCAAGATCTGCCAATTCCATGCATCCGAAGCACGAAGCACGTGCTATCTCGAAGATGCGGACATCGGGTATCTTCCGCCTGATCGGGGATGGAAAAGCTTGGCGTCCGATATCGGCCTCGTTGCCATACCCGGCGGTCACGACACGATGATGAGTCGGCCCGAATTCCGTCTCGTCCTTGCCGCTGAGTTGTCGCGGGTCATCGCGGGTGAGCGGACCGTGCATGACTGATTTCGGAACTGGAGCAGACCAATGCGGGGCGAGCGCACGACGAGCGACCGCTTTCGGGGGCGGATCGAAGCGATAGCCCGGCGACTTTCGCGATCACCGTCCACGATCTGTCGGGAGACTAAGCTAACACGCCGCGAGCCGGCCATCGCGCCAGCCATGCCGACCAGCTTGCATGGGATCGATCCCTGGACCCCCATGTTTGCGAACTGGTCGCGCACCGGTTGCTGGCTCATAACATCGCGATAGTGGGTTCGCGTTAGTGGCCCCCATGGTTGAGAATATTCTGTAGATCATGTATGCCAACAGGCTTGACCAGGTGATGAGCAAACCCGGCGGCCTCAGACTTTATTCTGTCCTCTTCTTGGCCATATCCAGTGTGAGCGACAAACACAGCACCTTGGCTGCCAGGCGAAGCCCGCAGATGGCGTGCTAGCTCGTATCCACCCATACTTGGAAGGCCTATGTCAAGGACGCATATGTCGAACGTCTCTTTCTTGGCCCGAGCGAGAGCGCCTGGTGCATCGTGCTCGATCGCGACTTCGTTGCCCATGATGTCCAGCACCATCCCCAAGGCCTCAGCGACTTCAACGTTGTCGTCCACGAGCAATACTCGCCGTCGCTTGTGCTTGATGGGCGGTTGCTCAAAGGCGAGGTTCGCTGGCGCAGCCTGCGTCTCGCCTAGCATTAGAGGAAGCCTAACCTCCAGTGTGCTGCCACTTCCACGTCCCGCGCTTGTCGCGACGACGTTCCCGCCGTGCTGCTCGACCATGCTTTTGACGAGGGCAAGCCCTAACCCGAGACCGCCTTCCTTGCGTTCACTAGTCCGCTGGCCTTGCTGGAACAAATCAAAGGCCGTGCGCAACAACTCTGACTCCATGCCGATGCCATTGTCCCGGACTGTCGTGACGACACTCCCCGACGAACACCGAACGCTAAGCTCGATACGGCCACCGTCCGGGGTGTACTTCGCGGCGTTGTTCAAAAGGTTGCTCAGAACCTGTACGAGTCGGTTATGGTCACCCAAAACACAGACGACCTTGTCTGGCATATCGACGGTCAAGCGATGCCTGCGTACATCGATGAGCGGGCGGACTTGCTCAACAGAGTCTTCGACGACCTGCCTGAAATCAATGTTGCGTTTATCGAGCGCGATGAGTCCTTGCGTGACACGTGATACCTCGAGCAAGTCATCGATAAGGCTCATGACGTGGACAATCTGCCGACGAATCATAGTCCCGACGCGATCCACTTGCGCTGGGTCAGTGCTGAGCTCAGGAAGCAGCTCTGCTCCGGCGCGAATCGGAACGAGCGGGTTGCGCAGTTCGTGCGCGAGCATTGCAAGAAATTCGTCCTTGCGTTGATGAGCCTCTCGCAGTTCCTGCTCGGCCAAAACCTTTTCATGAATATCGGTGTTCGAGCCCACCCACTTAAGCATGTCCGCTTGAGTGTCACGAACGAGGGCGGCACGCGCCAGCGTCCAGCGGTACTCCCCGGAACGATGCCTGACACGAAACATCGCTTCGTAGGGCTCCTTTGCCGCCACACTGCGGCTCCACGCCTGCTCCGCGCTTGCGAGGTCTTCAGGATGAACGAAATTCTTCCAATCTTGACCTTCCGCCGCTCTCTGCGCTGCTCCTGAGAAATCGTAAAAGTGTTGGTTGTGGTAGTCCAGTTGTCCGTCTGCTCGCGCCGTCCAGACCATCTGAGGTAGCGCATCGGTCACCATCCGAAACTTCTCTTCGCCAAGTCGCCACGCCTGAGCGTCTTCCGTCATTCTCTGAAGCGCGTTAGTCGTAAGGTCCAGCGCGGCGCCTCGCCTAGAAGCTTCAGCTTCGCTTCTGCCGAGCTCGGCAGTGAGCGCGCGTGACTGCTCTCTGAGCGCCTCGTTTGCTTTTTGGCTCAACATGAATTCAGTGACATTTTCAACGCGATGGAGGACATAGAGCAGCCGTCCGTCACGTGCGATAACCGGGGCGTTCACCGGGCTCCAATAGCGGAAGGCGAATCCGCCCCTGTCTCTGTCAGGGACGTCGTATCGCTGAATAGCCATTGTGTGCGGCTTTTTTGTGGCTACCACGTACTTGAGCGATGCGTGCAAATTCGTGGTGGCGTCAGCCTCCGGCGCAGCCGGATTGTCCGGGAAGACGTCGAAAAGAGCCCGCCCGACGATTTCGTTCCTGACCGTCAACGTCTCCTTGAGATATGCGTCAGTGACGCCTGCTATCGTAAAAGCGTCATCGGGCCACAAAATCAGCATCGGAGTGGGGGTCGCTTCGACGATGAGCTGCAAATGCTCATCAGGCACCGGGTTTTGACTGTCCATGGCGCAGAGCCCAACGGATAACGGGCCATTATAGGACTGTTACGCATGCGCAACACCGCCACCATCAGTGAATGGTTCTAGCTCCACTTGGTGACAGTTGCGCGCAACGCCTGCGTCATCCGTGGCGAGCTCGAAATTGGGCACTTCCCGGCTTGCAATCGCGAGCAACAGGGTGAGCACCGCGGCCGACGCCGCGAGCGAGCGAATTCGAGATGCCATGGATGTCACGAGACACGGGGTGAGATCGGCCGCGAAGCGTATCGGCCGAGTGCGCAAGTTGGCACGTGTTCTCGTTTACGGCAAATCCTCCACGAACGTGACGAACCCTCGTCAGGCCCACCCGCTGTGGCTCAGGCCGTGGCTCAGGCCGTGGCCGTTTGCGATTCTCAAATCCTAAGGAAGTACGCTTTGATGCCGATAAGAAGGCATGAAACGCACGCCGCCCTCGAACACGAGCGCTTACGAATTACTGAAGACCGACGCGGAACTCGCGCATTTGCGCATTCTCGTCGACTCCGAAGTCCACAATGTAAGCCCTGTCTTCCCGCTGAGTTACTGGCGTAGCCGGGTCGTGCACATTCTGGAAACCCGACACTTGTTTCCGGCACAACTGGCAATCGCGTCGGCATTGATGGACTTGATTGAATGTGCTGACGGCGTCGACCGCTTGCATTAGAGAGTTGAGTGACGGAGTCGAGTCCTCCGCGCGGCTGCGGACCTCGAGTTACTCATTTGGCTCTTCTATATTCGGATTCTCCGCCCGTTGTCAAACCTGCGTGGGCAGCGCATTTCAATTCCCGCTACAACCGAGTCTCAGTCGGCGCATCTGGCCGTCGAACGGGCTGTTCCCGCGCGTTGCCCGGCTTGGCCTCCGTGCCACTGCTGCCACCCGAAGGCGTATCGCCCGACGGCGGCGGCATGTTCTTCGGCGGACGCGGCGGACGATCCGCCATGAT